>NZ_JAEKEO010000007.1:122500-2590843 GCF_016651075.1 Bacillus sp. TH19
TGAAAGAGTGCTTTCCCTATAAAACGTATTGGTTTAGCAGAAACACCAAAAACAAGAAAAATAAAAACTAAAGAAAGAATGCCAACAATAATAATTGTAGAATTCATTTTTTCCTCCTTATGAATGACCTATACATATCCATTTGTATGGGACAAGACAAGAAAAAAGAACATCTATAACATAACTCCTACCACTTCATCTTCATAACCTTTAATCAGTAATCTTTCTTCTAAGCACTAGCAATTAGATACAACTAATTCCATTCCCATTTTTTCTTTCTCCTCTTTATATCCCAAAAATAAAGTAGCCCTATTACTCACAAATAAATCGATAAAAAGTAAAAGGTCCCGCTTTAAAGCGGGACCTTTTACCATTGTTCCATTTTCACAGGACGACGTTTTGCTTCTTTTAACAAGAAAAAATATTTCGCCTCTGCTATTTTTAAAGAACAAAGTACATCTTGAGACGGCTCAACACTTTGTTCAACCAGTCTCTTCTGACGTAGCCATTCATTCTTTACCTTTTCTAATAATACAATTAACTTATCGTCATACTCTTTACGCAACTTACCCTTTTTTTGAAAGAACATTTTCCCTTCTCCTCTTATATCTCTCTACGGCCTTCTAAAGCTTTCGATAGTGTTACTTCATCTGCATATTCTAAATCTCCACCAACTGGCAGACCATGTGCAATACGAGTTACTTTAATTCCTGTTGGCTTTAAGAGGCGGGATATGTACATCGCTGTGGCTTCCCCTTCAATATTAGGGTTTGTTGCTAATATCACTTCTTGTACTGTTTCATCTTGCAGTCTCTTTAATAACTGCGGGATATTAATATCCTCTGGTCCAATTCCCTCCATTGGAGAAATGGCACCTCGCAAAACATGATATACACCTTGATATTCTTTCATTTTTTCCATCGCAATTACATCTTTCGGCTCTTGTACTACACAAACAACCGATTGATCCCTATGCGAATCGTCACAAATATAACAAGGATCGCGGTCAGTGATATGTCCGCACACAGAACAATACGCTAAATCTCGCTTTGCATTCACAAGTGCTTTCGCAAAACCTAGTACATCATCCTCTTTCATATCTAACACGAAGAATGCCAATCGAACCGCTGTTTTCGGTCCAATTCCTGGCAACTTCATAAAACTATCGATTAATTTTGATATCGGTTCTGGATAATGCATATATCAATATCCTCCTAGAACATTCCACCTGGTAAGTTCATGCCTTTTGTAAATTTGCCCATTGTAGAGTTTGAAAGTTCATCAACCTTTTTAAGTGCATCATTCGTTGCAGCTAATACTAAGTCTTGTAACATTTCGATATCTTCTGGATCTACAACTTCTTCTTTAATTTTCACTTCAAGAACTTGCTTATGACCATTTGCAATAACAGTAACCATTCCGCCGCCAGCTGTACCTTCAACTGTTTTTTCGCCAAGCTCTTCTTGCGCCTTCGCCATGTCCTTTTGCATCTTTTGCATTTGTTTCATCATATTATTCATATTTCCCATTCCGCCACGCATCATAATTAATTCCTCCTCATTATTATTACTCTTTTATTTCAATAAGTTCTTGCCCTACTAATTTTACAGCCTCTTCTATAAGAGGATCTTCTTTTTGTTCAGGGCTTTCTTCAGAATCCCCGCCTTCGCGTTGTAAAAAGTCTTCACGAATTTTACCCCATTCACTTTTTGGGATAGCAATCATATTTAACCTTTTACTTAACAATTCAAAAAGAGTTTGTTCCAATGTATCCATCGCTTCTCGATTTTCACTAGCCATTTTGCAATGAATCTCATATTGAAATGCTAACACATAGGTATCATCCGAAGCCGCAACTGGTTCACTATTTTCTAATAAAACAGCAAATGCTACTTTGTTATGTGACTTGAGCCTTCCTAATAATTCGCCCCATACAGCTTTTAACTGTTCTAAATCTTGACGCTTCGCTTGCTTTAACACTTCATTCACACGTCCAACAGGAATTTTCATACTTCCTGTTCGTACTGGTTTTGGTGTTGCCCGCGTCTCTCTTACTTCCTGCTGCACACCAGCTTGCACGCCATTCTTTTTAACTTGCTCTAACTCTTTCTCCAACTGCTGCATCCTGTTCATAATCGCTTGTAAACGATCTGCGCCGTTTGCTTGCATCATAAACTGCTGACACAGTTGCACCATAACAACTTCCAAGAATATTCTTGGATGGTTTGTCCACTTCATCTCCTGTTGTCCCTTACTAAGGGTATGAATAATTTCATAGATTACTTCCGGTTGCATTTCTTCACTTAACGTACGGAATTGATCATCTACAATTACCCGTTCCAACATATGTTCTAATTTTGGTGAAGTTTGATATAAAAGCATATCACGATAGTAGTAAATGAAATCCTCCATAAAGCGAACTGGATCTTTCCCTTTACTCATCATCTCATCTATAATACGTAACGCTCTTGATACATCATTTTCACGTATACATTCTACCAGGTCACCCAAATATCGCTGAGATACAGATCCTGTTACAGCTAAAACATCTTCACTCGTCACCGTCTCATCACTATAAGAAATAGCTTGATCAATAAGACTGAGCGCATCACGCATACCACCTTCGGCGGCACGCGCTACGATTTGTAACGCTTCATCTTCTACTTGCGTACCTTCATTTGTCACGACCGTCGATAATCTCTCAACGATATCATTTACTGATATCTTTCGAAACTCAAAACGCTGACAACGTGAAATAATTGTAGCTGGAATTTTATGCGGTTCTGTTGTCGCCAGAATAAAAATAACATGTCCTGGCGGCTCTTCTAAAGTTTTCAAAAGCGCATTAAAGGCACCCATAGAAAGCATGTGAACTTCATCAATAATGTATACTTTATATCCTACAGCACTTGGAGCATATTTTACTTTATCTCTTATATCTCGAATTTCATCTACACCGTTATTTGAAGCCGCATCAATTTCTAATACATCTGAAATAGACCCTTGTGTAATTCCTAAACAAGAAGGACATTCATTACAAGGTTCAGCTACCGGGGCGTGTTCACAGTTAATTGCCTTTGCAAATACTTTTGCAATTGTCGTTTTCCCTGTTCCCCTCGGACCCGAAAACAAATAAGCATGTGAAGCTTTCTCTTGAAGAAGGGCATTTTGCAACGTTTTTGTCACGTGCTTTTGACCGACTACATCTTCGAATTTTTGCGGTCTCCATGTTCGGTATAACGCTTGGTATGACACGAAAATACGGCCTCCCTCAAAGGTTATTATCTCATTTATTATAACCCATTCTGTTTATAGATTCCAAAAGTTATTTTCCATACAAAAAACTCACCTTTATATAAAGGTGAGTTTTGTATACATATATAACTGCCGTGCACCTTCTGTCGATTACGTACCATAAGCGTTACTCAAGCAGTTAGCTCGGTTCAGGCACTCCTGCGGCACACGAGAAAACCCGCTTATTGCTGCTTCCTTCCGGACCTGACAAGGTTCACGGGGTCCCGTTGCGCAGGACCCAAACGTCAACACCACTTACTTAAGGCAGACCTTACAGCAACATAACCTCGAGAAGGGATTCAGCCTCGCTAGAGCGGATTGCGAGTATAGGGCACCGCTACCTCCCCGCTTAGCACGGCAAAGTTAAAACCAATATTCGGTTGCCTTGGATAAGGCATTATCAGTATAACTTGTTTTTTTACAAAATGCAAATACGTTAGTTACCATTACTTTTCTCTAGTTTTTTCACTTCTTTTCTTTTCTTACGAAGCTCCCTAAAAAAAATCGTTAACAACGTACCACATTCTTCTTCAAGTACACCAGGCACTACTTCACACTGATGATTAAAACGCTCATCAGTTAAAAGATTCATCAACGTACCTGCACATCCACCTTTCGGATCGCTCGCACCATATACAACCCGTTTTATACGCGATAAAACAATTCCCCCTGCACACATTGGGCAAGGTTCTAATGTTACATATAACGTTGCATCTTCTAAACGCCATGTCCCTAATTTTTTGCAAGCTTCATCAATAGCCAAGAGTTCGGCGTGAGCTATTGATCTCTGTTCAGTTTCTCTTAAGTTATGTGCGACACTAATCACTTCACCATCTAGCACAATTACAGCACCAATTGGTACCTCTTGTATCGCCTCCGCCTTCTTCGCTTCCTCTATTGCTAACTGCATAAAATATATATCTCGCTCCATATTATAGTCCTTTCACCAAAAATAAAATACACTTTTTCATTTCTTGCAGGTGGGATAACTTTTACAAATTCAATCCAACCTAAAGAAGAAAGAGAGGGAATTACATATGAAAAATACTGCCTTACTCATTATCGATATGATTAATGATTTTCAATTCTCCCACGGACCCATCCTGGCACAGAAATGTGAAATTATAAAGAACCCCATTTTACAATTAAAGGACACCATGAAGTCATTGGGCTATCCAATAATTTATATCAATGATCACTATCAACTTTGGAGATCTGATATTGATCAACTTATCACCCATTGTACAAATGAGTATAGTAAAAATATTATCGAGGCCATTGCTCCGCATACTGACGATTACATTTTTATTAAACCACATTACTCTGCTTTTTATGAAACACCTTTGAATTCTTTATTAGGTTATTTAAAAATCGAAAATCTCATTTTAACCGGAATTGCCGGGAACATATGCATCCTTTTTACAGCTAATGATGCCCATATGAGAAATTATACACTTTATGTACCACGGGATTGTATCGCTTCTAATAACGAGCAAGATAATGAACATGCTTTAAAAATAATGGAAGCCACATTAAAGGCAAATATTGTACCGTCATCCCAAATAAAATTTAATTAATACATATCTATTTTCTAACTTTTTATATCAAATTAGTCCGCTCGCTCCCCTCTTGTGCTACAATAATTCTGTTTTGTGTTTTTAGTAGTCACGGTAAATCACTGATTGAAAGGAGGAAACAGCGTGACCGGAGTACCATTTATCACGGTTGAAGGACCAATTGGTGTTGGAAAAACTTCACTTGCGAAGGAACTTTCAACTCACATGCAACTCCACTTACTAAAAGAGATTGTTGATGAAAATCCTTTTTTAGGAAAATTCTACGAAGACATCGACGAATGGAGTTTTCAAACAGAGATGTTCTTTCTTTGTAATAGATACAAACAACTAGAGGATATTAACATAAAGTATTTGAATCAAAGAAAGCCTGTAGTAGCAGATTATCATATATTTAAAAATTTAATTTTTGCATCCCGTACATTAAAAGATTCTCAATATGACAAGTACATGCAAATTTATCGCATTCTTACGCAAGATATGCCTGTGCCAAATGTCATCGTTTATTTAACAGCGAGCCTAGAAACATTACAAAAACGAATTGCCATGCGCGGAAGAGAATTCGAAAAAAATATGGATCCAAATTACTTGCTACAGCTTACAAAAGATTACGAAACAGCAATGGATGCTTTCAAAAAGGACCATCCAGATATTCCAGTATTGAAATTTAATGGAGACGATATGGATTTTGTAAGAAATCCTGATGATTTAAATGTCATCTTATCAGCTCTTCAAAATACTCTCTTGAAGGAGTCGAAATAACAATGAATTTAAGGCAAAAATATGATATACCAAATGATGCAGTTATCACTATTGCTGGAACAGTAGGTGTCGGTAAATCAACTATGACAACTGCATTGGCTAACGCTTTAGGTTATCGTACATCTTTTGAAAAAGTAGATTCCAACCCATATTTGGACAAGTTCTATGCTGATTTCACACGCTGGAGCTTTCACTTACAAGTGTACTTTTTAGCAGAACGATTTAAAGAACAAAAAAGAATTTTCGAATATGGTGGCGGTTTTGTTCAAGACCGTTCTATATATGAGGACACTGGTATTTTCGCAAAAATGCATTACGAAAAGGGTACAATGACTGAAACTGATTATGAGACATACAAAGGGTTATTTGATGCTATGGTCATGACTCCTTACTTCCCTCATCCAGACTTATTAATTTACCTAGAAGGTTCTTTTGATGATATTGTCGATCGTATTCAAGAACGAGGACGTCCCATGGAGCAGCAAACACCAATTGAATATTGGAAAGAGATGCATGGACGTTACGATAACTGGATTAATAACTTTAATTCATGCCCTGTTTTACGATTAAACATTAATGAATACGATATTTTAAAAGATGGCGATTCAATCGAACCAATCATTAAAAAAATTGGACATTTTTTAAAACAAACACGTAAACTTGTAAAATAAAAAACCCGTGCATATGCACGGGTTTTCCTATGAAATTACTTTTTCTTTTTTGTCGGAGCAATAATTTCACTCTCTGGCTTTCCAGCATTAATACGCTGACGAACAGTACTCGTACTAATATCATATGTTTCAGCAATCTCTTTAACAGTCAATTCTTTCCCATTAATTACTGCTGTTAGTAATTTCCCTGTACGTTTTGAAGTTACTTCTTTTTGCACAGCTGGTTTTTCAGCTTCTTTTGGTACCTCTACTTTTTTTGCAACCTGTTTTACATCACAAGTGCAACCACAAAGTTTACGGAATGTATCATCACTTATAATGCGCGACACATTTGCACCACTGTTTAAAATTCTATTGTTCTTACAGACAGGACATTGTACATAATATAAAGTTTTTCCATCTAAAGGAAACGTTTGTATAATAAGATCCATGTTAACTCCTTTCATATCTATGAAGATAATCATCGGAATATGAGTGTGTAATAAGGACACTATATCCTTACATCATACTTTATGATTGGTTTTAAAATAAAAACTCGTTACGTGTTGGTAACGAGTTCTCCAATCTCCACTTATATGCGCTGTTGTCAATTATATCTGGAGGAGGTAGAGGGATTCGAACCCCCGCGCGACTCTCGCCGCCTGTCGGTTTTCAAGACCGATCCCTTCAGCCAGACTTGGGTATACCTCCATATTGACATCAAATATAATATCAAAAGAAAAACAGTTAGTCAACCCTACTATAATAAATTATGAGGAAAGGGAAATTTTACTTCCCCTCTCCTTTATGACACTGCTGACAACGTCCATAATTACCAATCACTCATACCGATGAATGTTTTAACTTATTTAATAACTGTTTTTCCTCCCATATAAGGGCGAAGAACTTCTGGAATTATAATTGTACCATCTTCTTGTTGGTAGTTCTCTAAAATAGCTGCCACTGTACGTCCAATTGCAAGACCAGATCCATTTAGTGTATGAACATGTTCCGGTTTACCATTTGGCTCACGACGGAAACGGATATTCGCGCGTCTCGCTTGGAACGCCTCAAAATTACTACAAGAAGAAATTTCACGATATGTACCATAGCTTGGAATCCATACTTCAATATCGTATTTCTTCGCTGCTGTAAATCCTAAATCTCCTGTACACATGCTCATAACGCGATATGGCAACTCTAATAATTGTAACACGCGCTCTGCATCATTTGTTAATTTTTCTAACTCTTCGTAAGAATCTTCTGGTTTCACGAACTTCACAAGTTCAACTTTATTAAATTGGTGTTGACGAATTAAACCACGTGTATCACGACCAGCTGAACCTGCTTCAGAACGGAAGCATGAGCTAAACGCAGCATATCGTATCGGCAATTGCTCTTTACTCACAATCTCATCACGATGCATATTCGTTACAGGTACTTCAGCTGTTGGGATTAGGAAATAATCTTCACTTTCAATACGGAATGCATCTTCTTCAAACTTTGGAAGTTGTCCTGTTCCTGTCATACTTGCACGGTTTACCATATAAGGAGGCAATACTTCCTCATATCCATGCTCATCAGTATGAAGGTCAAGCATAAAGCTAATCAAAGCACGTTCTAATCTTGCACCAGCACCTTTGTAAAATACAAATCGGCTTCCTGTTACTTTCCCAGCACGTTCAAAATCTAAAATCCCTAAATCAGTAGCAAGGTCCCAATGTGGTTTTGGCTCATAAGTAAATTCTTTCACTTCTCCCCAAGTACGTGCTACTACGTTATCATCCTCTGTTTCGCCTATTGGGGCAGATTCATGAGGGATATTTGGGATAGATAGCATTAATCTTTCTAAATCTTCTTCAACTGTACGAAGCTCATTATCAAGATCTTTTACTTTTTCCCCAACTTCACGCATTTCTAGAATTAGAGCTTCCGCATCTTTCTTTTCACGCTTTAATACTGAAATTTGTTGAGATACTTCGTTACGTTTACTTTTTAGTTCTTCTGTTTGAACAAGTAGCTCTCTTCTTCTCGTATCAAGTTCTTCAAAGCGACCAAAATCCGTTAAATCTTCGCCTCTATGCTGTAATTTTGCTTTTACTTCTTCAAAATTCGTACGTAAAAATTTAATATCAAGCATTATATACTCCTCCTTTTATTTTATAAAACACAAAAAACTCCCGTCCCTATACAAAGGGACGGGAGTTAACCCGCGTTGCCACCCTAGTTGAAAGCATTACCGCTTTCCTCTCAAGTAGAAATAACGGCTCTTCACCGGGAATGTTTACTAATCAAAAGATATTCCACATTCCATTCCAGGATGGATTCACAAACTGTTTCTATCGATTTCCACCAACCATCGACTCTCTATAAGAAACAACATTTGTTACTACTTCCTATCAACACGCTTATTTTATAAAATTGTTATCATCAATTTACTATAATCTTATACAAGTTGCAAGTTACTTATACAACTTTTTTCATTTTCGCTTCTTTTACCATTTCTACAAAGTATGCTGTTACACGATGATCATCCGTTAATTCCGGATGGAAAGAAGCAGCTAAAAACGGCCCTTGCCTTACCGCTACCATTCGCTCGCCATGCATAGAAAGTACTTCAACATCATCAGCTACATTTACAACATACGGAGCACGGATAAATACACCAACAAAGTCTTCTCCCACACCTTTAATTGAAAGTGCAGCTTCAAAACTATCTTTTTGGCGTCCGAACGCATTGCGCTCAACCGTAATATCCATAGCACCAATATGTGCTTCTTCATAGCCAATAAGTGTTTTCGCAAGAAGAATCATTCCTGCACATGTACCAAACATTGGTTTACCAGACTTCGCAAATGTACGAAGAGGCTCCATGAAAGCATACTTATCAATAAGACGGCGCATTGTTGTACTTTCACCGCCTGGTAAAATAAGACCATTAATCTCTTCAAGTTGCTCTATACGCTTTACAACAACAGCTTCTGCACCACTTGCCTCAACTGATTTTACATGCTCACGAACTGCACCTTGAAGACCTAGTACACCGATTTTCACCATTTTAAAGATCTCCTTTAATTACCATCCACGCTCTTGCATGCGTTGTTCTGGTAATAACGTTGAAATTTCGATACCTTTCATTGCATTACCTAATCCTTTAGAAAGGCTTGCAATTAGTTCGTAATCTTCATAATGAGTCGTTGCTTCAACGATTGCACGTGCAAATTTCTCTGGGTTCTCTGATTTGAAGATACCAGATCCAACAAATACACCATCAGCACCAAGTTGCATCATTAACGCTGCATCTGCTGGTGTTGCTACACCACCTGCTGCAAAGTTTACAACTGGCAGGCGACCAAGGCGTTTAATTTCAAGTAGTACTTCATAAGGAGCACCAGTATTTTTTGCATATGTCATTAACTCATCTTCACGTAGACTTGCAACTTGACGGATTTCTGCATTGACTTGGCGCATATGACGCACTGCCTCTACAATGTTTCCTGTTCCAGGTTCACCTTTTGTACGAAGCATAGCTGCACCTTCTGCAATACGACGTGCAGCTTCTCCGATATCGCGGCAACCACATACAAACGGAACTGTGTAATCACGTTTATTTAAATGGTATACTTCATCAGCAGGAGTCAATACTTCACTCTCATCGATATAGTCTACCCCTAATGATTCTAATACACGTGCTTCTACAAGGTGACCGATACGACATTTTGCCATAACCGGAATTGATACAGCACCCATAACTTCTTCAACAATTGTTGGATCTGCCATACGAGAAACGCCACCTGCTGCACGAATATCTGCAGGTACACGCTCTAATGCCATAACAGCAACTGCGCCTGCCTCTTCTGCAATCCTTGCTTGCTCAGCGTTAACTACGTCCATAATAACGCCGCCTTTTTGCATTTCTGCCATTCCACGTTTTACACGTTCTGTCCCTGTTACATTTGTCATGTACAAAAACCCCCCTAGGTGAATTGCTTTCCCCGTTAAAGAAGAAAATTAAGAATACTCTTACATTCTACCACTAACTATCTGATGCTTGTCTACTACTTTTTCATAAAGTCGGTATGAAAAATAGGAATAAGAAAAAGCTCCTACGATGAGGAGCTTTTAAAACCAACCTTTTACTGTATCAATAGCACCATTCCACATACCACTAAAGAAAGAACCAATTCCGCGCATAGAACGTGTAAACCAGCTTGCCTCTTCTACTTCAGATTTTGTTACAAGGTCTACTTGTAATGATTTTCCTGATAAAAATCCAGGATCATTACTATCTTTAGACGTTACAACCATTTGTCCAAGTGCAACTCCCTTTTTCAGAGGTGCTTCTTGTCCCTTATTTCCTTCTTTAAATTCTGTTTTATAAACGTCTTTACTTCCCTTTGGTACCGGAAGTGAAACAGCTTGCTTCGTTTGAACTGCTACATCTTTATCTTTCGCATTTTCAACTCTTACTGTTTCTTTTCCTTTGACCGAAGAACCTTTTTCATACATTTTCTTCATTTCAAAGTTAGCAAAGCCATAATCATATAATTTCTTCGTCTCATCGAAACGCGCTGTATGAGAACTTGTTTTAATAACTACAGAAATAAAACGCATACCGTTTCGTTCAACAGTACCAGTGAAGCAGTCCCCTGCTTCTGGAGTTGATCCTGTTTTTAGACCATCTACTCCGTCATATTCTTTAACTAAACCCTTTAACATCCAGTTCCAGTTCGACATCCCAAATTTCTCTTTTTCTGGACGGAAAACTTTTTTCGGGATTTTTGCTGTATCTAACACTTTTGGATAATCTTTAATTAAATGTTGCGCTAAAGTTGCAACATCCTTCGCAGACATTTTATTTTCTTCATCCGGTGTTGTACCTTCAGGATGCATCCCTTTTAAATCTTTGTTCGTTAAACCCGTAGAATTAACAAATTTATAATTTTTCAATCCTAGTTCTTTCGCTTTATCATTCATCATTTTTACGAAATCTACTTCTTTACCTGCAATTGCTTCTGCTAATGCAATTGTTGCACCATTTGCAGAAAAGATTGCCATTGCCTCGTATAACTCTTTTACTGTATACAGGCCACCATTTTCTAATGCAACATTTGATAATGAAGCATCTTGTGAAATCTTATATGCATATTCGGAAACCTTAATTTTTTGATCCCACTTAAGTTTTCCTTTATCCACTGCTTCATGAACTAAATATTCACTCATCATCTTTGTCATACTAGCAATTGATAATAATTCATCTGCATTCTTTTGATATACAATTTTTCCAGAATTCGCTTCAACTAAAATCGCTGCACCTGCTTCAATGTTTAAAGCAGCTCCTGTTTCTGCTGATGCATTGCTATATGGTGCAAACACGCCAAAAGCTAGTGTAAGCACTGTTACCAACGCAATGAATCTTTTGCAAAACATACCTTTCACTTTTGCTACCCCCAATATCTATGTACTCACATAACCGTTATTCTAACATAATCAAAAAAAAATAGACAGAGATATCAAATCTCTGTCTATTTGTATATAAGACATTACAATGAGTAGTTTGGGGCCTCTTTTGTAATCTGTACGTGATGAGGATGGCTTTCACGTAAACCTGCACCTGACATACGAATGAACTGTGCATTCTCACGTAAGAATTCTAAATTCTGCGCTCCGCAATATCCCATACCTGCACGTAATCCACCAACTAATTGATGAACTGTATCTGCTAAAGGTCCTTTATATGGTACGCGTCCTTCAATACCTTCAGGAACAAGTTTTTTGTTTCCTTCTTGGAAGTAACGATCTTTACTTCCTTTTTCCATCGCTCCAACAGAACCCATACCACGATATACTTTAAATTGGCGACCTTGGTAAATTTCAGTTTCTCCAGGGCTTTCAGCAACACCAGCAAACATACTACCTAGCATAACAACGTGTGCTCCTGCTGCTAAAGCTTTAACCATATCACCAGAGTACTTAACACCGCCATCAGCAATAACTGGAATACCGTGTTTACGAGCTTCTGTTGCACAATCATAAACTGCTGTTAATTGTGGTACACCAACACCAGCTACAACACGCGTTGTACAAATAGAACCTGGTCCAATACCAACTTTAACTACGTTTGCACCAGCCTCAATTAATGCTTTCGTTGCTTCAGCTGTAGCAACATTTCCAGCGATAATATTTAGTGCTGGATATTTCGCACGAACTTCTTTTACTTTTTCCATAACACCTTTAGAATGCCCATGAGCTGTATCAAGTACAATTGCATCTACGCTAGCTTTTACTAATGCATCGATACGAAGCATAGCATCAGCCGTTACACCAACAGCTGCTCCAACTAATAAGCGTCCTTGCTTATCTTTGGCAGAGTTTGGGAATTCAATTACTTTTTCAATATCTTTTATTGTAATAAGCCCTTGTAATACACCGTTATTATCAACAAGAGGGAGCTTTTCAATTTTATACTTTTGTAGGATTTTTTCAGCTTCTTCCAGTGTAGTACCAACTGGAGCTGTAATTAACTGTTCTTTTGTCATTACGTCAGAAATTTTGATTGAGTAGTCTTGGATGAAACGCATATCACGGTTTGTAATAATACCAACTAATTTTCGCTCATCTAAATTATTTACAACTGGTACACCTGAGATACGATATTTTCCCATAAGATGTTCTGCATCATATACTTGATGTTCTGGAGTTAAGAAGAAAGGATCTGAAATAACGCCGCTTTCAGAGCGCTTTACTTTATCAACTTGCTCTGCTTGTTGCTCAATAGACATATTCTTATGAATAATTCCTAAACCGCCTTGGCGAGCCATTGCAATAGCCATGTCAGCTTCTGTTACTGTATCCATTCCTGCACTAATTAACGGGATGTTTAGCTGTAAGCTTTCAGATAAAACTGTTTTAACACTTACTTCTCTTGGTAATATATCTGACCTCGCTGGTACAAGTAATACATCATCAAAAGTCAAACCTTCTTTAACAAATTTAGATTCCCACATAATTGTTCCCCCCATGATACCAGAAATTATTATTAGTAGCTTATCAATTGGTTAAAATACTGTCAAGGACGTATATATATGTTAGAATTTTTAGACAATAAAAGGAGCGTAATATATGCATCAAACACATTGTACTTGGCAGCAATTAAGTTTCTTTTTTTCATCTCAAAATGTACAACGTTATCTTGCCCGTTGTTATGAAAAATCCTCCATACAAGATGCTGAAAAAAAAAGTTTTGAAAACTGTTATCCCTTTATTTACTACTTAGAACACGGGAGAAATTATTATGAATTATATAAGGTGGCCCCCTTTTCGATTCAGCCGATGTTGTTATTTTATGGAATTAGCCAACTATTTAAAGCTTGCTTGTTAACTATTGATCCTAACTACCCAGAATCAACTACTGTTTTAGCTCATGGCGTTACGACTCGTAAACGGAAAAAACAGGGGTATCAATTTTTAGAAGATGAGGTGAAAATACAGAAAAACGGATTGTTTACTCACGTTGCAGAACAACTGTTTCACATGAAACACTTAGAAGCGGAGAAGTTTAATATGTTAGAGCTAATGGGGAATATTCCTGAATTACAAAATTTGTTGCGCTATAGTCAAAAAGTATCAACTTTATATAAGATCGATTCAACAAATAAAAATGAGCTCTCCTTTTCAGTCAATATATTAGATCGACTACATATGACTAAAGAGCGATTTTCTCGTTACATCGAAACAACTTGTAAGCATTTATCAATACAACACGTACCTGAGAAAAATAATGAATTAAATTTGTTTTTTTCGGCACCTATTCAATCATGGAATCCTATGTATAGTACACCTTTATACTATGAGCATCTTACTGACACTTATTATTTACCACTTACGACTGACCCTAGAAACTCTAAGCCAGTGTTGCCTGAGCTTCTTGTTCATTATTTATTACTCTATAATTTAAGTATGATTTCTAGGTATGAAACGGATTGGTGGTATGACTTACTTGGAAGTTATGGATCTGAAGATTATCCGTTTATTTATCAATTTCTCAATATTTCTGCTCAAAAAATCCCTTACTATATTTCAGCATTTTTACTAACGGAATCCAACCTATTTCATGGGAAATAAAAAAACACGAGTCAAATGACTCGTGTTTTTATCTTGCTTGGCGACGTCCTACTCTCACAGGGACAAGGTCCCAACTACCATCGGCGCTAGAGAGCTTAACTTCCGTGTTCGGTATGGGAACGGGTGTGACCTCTCTGCCATCATCACCAAACTATGAAGGTATATTCCTTCAAAACTAGATAACATTTGCTTCATATTATATGGTTAAGTCCTCGATCTATTAGTATTCGTCAGCTCCACATGTCACCATGCTTCCACCTCGAACCTATCAACCTGATCATCTTTCAGGGATCTTACTAGCTTACGCTATGGGAAATCTCATCTTGAGGGGGGCTTCATGCTTAGATGCTTTCAGCACTTATCCCTTCCGCACATAGCTACCCAGCTATGCCCTTGGCAGAACAACTGGTACACCAGCGGTGCGTCCATCCCGGTCCTCTCGTACTAAGGACAGCTCCTCTCAAATTTCCTGCGCCCACGACGGATAGGGACCGAACTGTCTCACGACGTTCTGAACCCAGCTCGCGTACCGCTTTAATGGGCGAACAGCCCAACCCTTGGGACCGACTACAGCCCCAGGATGCGATGAGCCGACATCGAGGTGCCAAACCTCCCCGTCGATGTGGACTCTTGGGGGAGATAAGCCTGTTATCCCCGGGGTAGCTTTTATCCGTTGAGCGATGGCCCTTCCATGCGGAACCACCGGATCACTAAGCCCGACTTTCGTCCCTGCTCGACTTGTAGGTCTCGCAGTCAAGCTCCCTTATGCCTTTGCACTCTACGAATGATTTCCAACCATTCTGAGGGAACCTTTGGGCGCCTCCGTTACACTTTAGGAGGCGACCGCCCCAGTCAAACTGCCCACCTGACACTGTCTCCCGGGTCGATAAGACCCGTAGGTTAGAATTTCAATACAGTCAGGGCGGTATCCCACCAGCGCCTCCACCGAAGCTAGCGCTCCGGTTTCAATGGCTCCCGCCTATCCTGTACAAACTGTACCAAAATTCAATATCAGGCTACAGTAAAGCTCCACGGGGTCTTTCCGTCCTGTCGCGGGTAACCTGCATCTTCACAGGTACTATAATTTCACCGAGTCTCTGGTTGAGACAGTGCCCAAATCGTTACACCTTTCGTGCGGGTCGGAACTTACCCGACAAGGAATTTCGCTACCTTAGGACCGTTATAGTTACGGCCGCCGTTTACTGGGGCTTCAGTTCAGAGCTTCGCTTACGCTAACCCCTCTCCTTAACCTTCCAGCACCGGGCAGGTGTCAGCCCCTATACTTCGCCTTACGGCTTCGCAGAGACCTGTGTTTTTGCTAAACAGTCGCTTGGGCCTATTCACTGCGGCTTTCCGTTAAGAAAGCACCCCTTCTCCCGAAGTTACGGGGTCATTTTGCCGAGTTCCTTAACCAGAGTTCTCTCGCACACCTTAGGATTCTCTCCTCGCCTACCTGTGTCGGTTTGCGGTACAGGCACCTTTTATCTCGCTAGAAGCTTTTCTTGGCAGCGGGGAATCAAAGACTTCGCTCCATAAGGAGCTTCCCCATCACAGCTCAGCCTTCACGATAAGCGGATTTGCCTACTTATCAGCCTAACTGCTTGGACGTGCACAACCAATCGCACGCTTCTTCTATCCTTCTGCGTCCCTCCATTGCTCAAACGATAAAGAGGTGGTACAGGAATATCAACCTGTTGTCCATCGCCTACGCCTGTCGGCCTCGGCTTAGGTCCTGACTAACCCTGAGCGGACGAGCCTTCCTCAGGAAACCTTAGGCATTCGGTGGACGGGATTCTCACCCGTCTTTCGCTACTCATACCGGCATTCTCACTTCTAAGCGCTCCACCAGTCCTTCCGGTCTGACTTCACTGCACTTAGAACGCTCCCCTACCACTGATACCATTGGTATCAATTCGCAGCTTCGGTGGTGTATTTAGCCCCGGTACATTTTCGGCGCAGAGTCACTCGACTAGTGAGCTATTACGCACTCTTTAAATGGTGGCTGCTTCTGAGCCAACATCCTAGTTGTCTAAGCAACTCCACATCCTTTTCCACTTAATACACACTTTGGGACCTTAGCTGGCGATCTGGGCTGTTTCCCTCTTGACTACGGATCTTATCACTCGCAGTCTGACTCCTAAGGATAAGTCATTGGCATTCGGAGTTTGACTGAATTCGGTAATCCGATGAGGACCCCTAGTTCAATCAGTGCTCTACCTCCAAGACTCTTACACTTAAGGCTAGCCCTAAAGCTATTTCGGGGAGAACCAGCTATCTCCAGGTTCGATTGGAATTTCTCCGCTACCCACACCTCATCCCCGCACTTTTCAACGTGCGTGGGTTCGGGCCTCCATTCAGTGTTACCTGAACTTCACCCTGGACATGGGTAGATCACCTGGTTTCGGGTCTACGACCACGTACTAAACGCCCTATTCAGACTCGCTTTCGCTGCGGCTCCGCCTCTTCAGCTTAACCTCGCACGGGATCGTAACTCGCCGGTTCATTCTACAAAAGGCACGCCATCACCCATTAACGGGCTCTGACTATTTGTAGGCACACGGTTTCAGGATCTCTTTCACTCCCCTTCCGGGGTGCTTTTCACCTTTCCCTCACGGTACTGGTTCACTATCGATCACTAGGGAGTATTTAGCCTTGGGAGATGGTCCTCCCAGATTCCGACGGAATTTCACGTGTTCCGCCGTACTCAGGATACATTCAAGAGAGAACGAAGTTTCGACTACGGGGTTATTACCCTCTGTGACGGACCTTTCCAGGTCGCTTCGTCTACCTCGTTCCTTTGTAACTCCGTATAGAATGTCCTACAACCCCAAGAGGCAAGCCTCTTGGTTTGGGCTAGATTCCGTTTCGCTCGCCGCTACTCAGGAAATCGCATTTGCTTTCTCTTCCTCCAGGTACTTAGATGTTTCAGTTCCCTGGGTCTGTCTTCCATACCCTATGTATTCAGGTAAGGATACCATACCATTACGTATAGTGGGTTTCCCCATTCGGAAATCTTCGGATCAAAGCTTACTTACAGCTCCCCGAAGCATATCGGCGTTAGTCCCGTCCTTCATCGACTCCTAGTGTCAAGGCATCCACCGTGCGCCCTTTCTAACTTAACCAAACTAAAATTAAAAAATATGAGCTACACTGTTATCTAGTTTTCAAAGAACATACCATTTGCTATATAAAATAGCTTTTTGGTGGAGCCTAGCGGGATCGAACCGCTGACCTCCTGCGTGCAAGGCAGGCGCTCTCCCAGCTGAGCTAAGGCCCCGTAAAATGTATGGTGGGCCTAAATGGACTCGAACCATCGACCTCACGCTTATCAGGCGTGCGCTCTAACCAGCTGAGCTATAGGCCCATACAAATTGCGGAATTTATTTATATCATATTCCTATTTAAGAGTCAATACTTATATTGAACTCTCAAAACTAAACGAAAACGAAACACGGAAACTTATATTGATGAACTGCGTTCATCAATTCTCCATAGAAAGGAGGTGATCCAGCCGCACCTTCCGATACGGCTACCTTGTTACGACTTCACCCCAATCATCTGTCCCACCTTAGGCGGCTGGCTCCATAAAGGTTACCCCACCGACTTCGGGTGTTACAAACTCTCGTGGTGTGACGGGCGGTGTGTACAAGGCCCGGGAACGTATTCACCGCGGCATGCTGATCCGCGATTACTAGCGATTCCAGCTTCATGTAGGCGAGTTGCAGCCTACAATCCGAACTGAGAACGGTTTTATGAGATTAGCTCCACCTCGCGGTCTTGCAGCTCTTTGTACCGTCCATTGTAGCACGTGTGTAGCCCAGGTCATAAGGGGCATGATGATTTGACGTCATCCCCACCTTCCTCCGGTTTGTCACCGGCAGTCACCTTAGAGTGCCCAACTTAATGATGGCAACTAAGATCAAGGGTTGCGCTCGTTGCGGGACTTAACCCAACATCTCACGACACGAGCTGACGACAACCATGCACCACCTGTCACTCTGCTCCCGAAGGAGAAGCTCTATCTCTAGAGTTTTCAGAGGATGTCAAGACCTGGTAAGGTTCTTCGCGTTGCTTCGAATTAAACCACATGCTCCACCGCTTGTGCGGGCCCCCGTCAATTCCTTTGAGTTTCAGCCTTGCGGCCGTACTCCCCAGGCGGAGTGCTTAATGCGTTAACTTCAGCACTAAAGGGCGGAAACCCTCTAACACTTAGCACTCATCGTTTACGGCGTGGACTACCAGGGTATCTAATCCTGTTTGCTCCCCACGCTTTCGCGCCTCAGTGTCAGTTACAGACCAGAAAGTCGCCTTCGCCACTGGTGTTCCTCCATATCTCTACGCATTTCACCGCTACACATGGAATTCCACTTTCCTCTTCTGCACTCAAGTCTCCCAGTTTCCAATGACCCTCCACGGTTGAGCCGTGGGCTTTCACATCAGACTTAAGAAACCACCTGCGCGCGCTTTACGCCCAATAATTCCGGATAACGCTTGCCACCTACGTATTACCGCGGCTGCTGGCACGTAGTTAGCCGTGGCTTTCTGGTTAGGTACCGTCAAGGTGCCAGCTTATTCAACTAGCACTTGTTCTTCCCTAACAACAGAGTTTTACGACCCGAAAGCCTTCATCACTCACGCGGCGTTGCTCCGTCAGACTTTCGTCCATTGCGGAAGATTCCCTACTGCTGCCTCCCGTAGGAGTCTGGGCCGTGTCTCAGTCCCAGTGTGGCCGATCACCCTCTCAGGTCGGCTACGCATCGTCGCCTTGGTGAGCCGTTACCTCACCAACTAGCTAATGCGACGCGGGTCCATCCATAAGTGACAGCCGAAGCCGCCTTTCAATTTCGAACTATGCAGTTCAAAATATTATCCGGTATTAGCCCCGGTTTCCCGGAGTTATCCCAGTCTTATGGGTAGGTTACCCACGTGTTACTCACCCGTCCGCCGCTAACTTCATAAGAGCAAGCTCTTAATCCATTCGCTCGACTTGCATGTATTAGGCACGCCGCCAGCGTTCATCCTGAGCCAGGATCAAACTCTCCAATAAAGTTAGTTTGTCTAGCATCTAAAAATAAAAATTGACGTTTCACGTTGTTTGTTTCGTTTAGTTTTCAAAGTTCAACATCGCGTTTCAGCGACTTTCATAATATATCATAGTATATTATTTTCGTCAACAAGTTTTTTTCGATAACTTGTATCTCTCATTTGCTGACTTTTCCTATTATATACACTTTCCTATTGCTATGCAAGTATTATTATAAAAAAATAAGAGGGGGAGAAATCCCCACTCTTACTCTTCAGAAGAATCCTCTTCATTAGATTCTTCTTCTTCATCTTTTTGCGCTTTTGCTACTGTCGCTACCTCTTGCTCATCTTCTAATCGAATTAGACGAACACCTTGTGTATTACGTCCCATTTGAGAGATTTGATCAACCGGCATACGAATAATAACGCCTGCTGCTGTAATTAACATAATGTCTTCTTCGCCTGTTACAGACTTAACCGCTACTAACTTACCGTTTTTATCTGTAATATTACAAGTCTTCAGACCTTTACCACCACGACTTTGCAGACGGTATTCATCAATCGGTGTACGCTTTCCATAACCATTTTTGGTTACAATTAGAACATTTACATCCTCTTCGACAATTTCCATACCTACAACTTGATCTTCATCACCTAATGTAATTGCTTTTACACCAGCCGCATTACGTCCCATTGAACGCACATCTTGCTCATTGAAACGAATTAACATACCGTTACTTGTCCCAACGATAATATCCTTATCACCAGATGTTAAGCGTACAGAGATTAATTCATCCTCTTCACGAAGAGAAATTGCAATTAAACCATTTGTACGTATATTGGCAAATGATGAAAGTGGTGTTCTCTTAGAGATACCTTGTTTCGTTGTAAAGAATAAGAACTGGTCGTCACCAAATTCACGAATTGGAATAATAGCGTTGATCCACTCACCCTTATCTACCCCTAATAGATTAATAATCGGTATACCTTTTGCTGTACGACTATACTCTGGAATTTCATATCCTTTTGTACGGTATACTTTACCCTTGTTTGTGAAGAATAAAATATGATCATGAGTAGACGTTGTTAATAAATGTTCGACAAAGTCATCATCATTCGTACCCATTCCTTGTACACCACGTCCCCCACGGTTCTGTGTTTTGTACGTAGAAGCCGGTAACCTCTTAATATAACCATTATGAGTAAGTGTAATTGCGATATTTTGTTCTGGGATTAAATCTTCATCCTCTATAGCTTCCATACCGCCAATTGTAATTTCTGTTCTTCTCTTATCATTAAAACGCTCTTTTACTTCAGCTAATTCCTCGCGAATAATTTCAAGAACTTTTTCTTCGTCTGCTAAAATTGCTTTTAACTCTGCAATTATCTTCATTAAATCTTGATATTCTTGTTCGATTTTTTCGCGTTCTAATCCAGTTAAACGTTGCAAACGCATATCTAAAATCGCCTGCGCTTGTTTCTCACTTAAGCCGAAACGTTCCATTAAACCTTGTTTTGCAATATCAGCTGTTTTTGAACTACGGATTAAAGTAATAACCTCATCAAGATGATCTAAGGCAATTCGTAAGCCTTCTAAAATATGAGCACGCGCTTCTGCTTTCTCTAATTCATAAGCAGTACGTCTACGAATCACTACCTTTTGATGCTCTAAATAATAATATAGATTTTGTTTTAAATTTAAGACTTGTGGCTCTCCATTTACAAGAGACAACATATTAATACCGAAGCTAGTTTGGAGTGCTGTATGTTTATATAGATTATTTAATAGTACATTGGCATTGGCATCACGACGTACTTCCATAACAATACGCATACCATTTCGATCTGATTCATCACGTAAATCTGTAATACCTTCAATTTTCTTATCACGAACTAGTTCTGCGATCTTTTCAATTAATCGCGCCTTATTAACTTGATAAGGTAGTTCTGTTACGATAATAGTTTGTTTACCATTTGCTTTCTCTTCAATTTCAACTTTAGCACGAAGTATAATAGAACCGCGACCTGTTTCGTAAGCTCTTCGAATTCCACTTCGCCCTAAGATTAAACCTGAAGTTGGGAAGTCTGGCCCAGGAATATATTCCATTAATTCCGCGATAGTGATATCAGGGTTATGACTTAATGCCAACACACCATCAATTACTTCTCCAAGTTGATGCGGTGGAATGTTTGTTGCCATACCAACCGCAATACCCGTCGTACCATTGACTAATAAGTTAGGGAAACGCGCTGGTAATACAACTGGCTCTCTTTCAGAACCA
Organism: Bacillus sp. TH19; assembly: GCF_016651075.1. Lineage (NCBI taxonomy): Bacteria > Bacillati > Bacillota > Bacilli > Caryophanales > Bacillaceae > Bacillus > Bacillus sp. TH19. Next base: position 144,212 of record NZ_JAEKEO010000007.1, read on the forward strand.
TCGTAGTTATCTTGATAATCAATTGTATTCTTTGTAATATCGCGTATTAATTCCATAGAAATCTTAGACATTCTTGCTTCTGTATAACGCATTGCTGCCGCTGAATCTCCATCAACAGAACCGAAATTACCATGTCCATCAACAAGCATGTAACGTTGACTAAAATCTTGTGCCATACGTACCATTGTTTCATAAACAGCTGAATCACCGTGCGGGTGATACTTACCAATTACTTCGCCGACAATACGCGCCGACTTCTTATATGCTTTATCAGCTGTAATTCCTAAATCATTCATCGCATATAAAACCCTACGATGAACTGGTTTTAATCCATCACGAACATCTGGTAATGCACGAGACACGATAACACTCATTGCGTAATCTAAAAATGAGGTACGCATTTCATGACTAATATTAATTTCTCGAATTCGTGCTTGTTGTTGATTGTCTGACATCAACGAGCACCTCCTCTTACATTTCCGTTACACATACATTGATTTATATGTAGAAGACAGGAATACTTAGATTCCTGTCATTACTCACTTAAATATCAAGGTTTTTCACGTATTTTGCATTTTCTTGGATAAAGTTACGACGCGGCTCTACTTTATCACCCATCAAAATTTCAAATGTTTCATCCGCTTCAATTGCATCTTGAAGGGAAACTTGAAGTAACGAACGTACTTCTGGGTCCATTGTCGTCTCCCACAGCTGAGTTGGATTCATTTCCCCTAGACCTTTATAACGCTGAATCCCAGGCTTAGGTTGAGCTGGTAATTCAGCTAGTATTTTTTCAAGTTCTTTATTGTTATAAGCATATTGAATTTTTTTACCTTGTTGTACTTTAAACAACGGTGGCTGTGCGATATATATATATCCACACTCAATGATTTGACGCATATAACGATAGAAGAACGTTAATAATAGGGTACGAATATGTGCACCATCAACATCGGCATCTGTCATAATAATAACTTTATGATAGCGAGCTTTTTCAATAGCAAAATCCCCACCAATATTTGTACCAATTGCTGTAATAATTGTACGAACTTCATCATTTGATAAAATCTTATCTAAACGTGCCTTTTCAACGTTAATAATTTTACCCTTCAGTGGTAAAATCGCTTGAAAATGACGATCGCGTCCTTGTTTTGCAGATCCGCCCGCAGAGTCACCCTCCACGATATAAATTTCGCTAATTGCTGGATCTTTAGAAGAACAATCAGCTAGCTTCCCTGGTAAACTTGAAACTTCTAGAGCACTCTTTCGGCGCGTTAGTTCACGAGCCTTTTTAGCCGCTACACGTGCACGCGCTGCCATAGTCCCTTTATCTATAATTTTACGTGCAACATTGGGGTTTTCTAGTAAGAACTTTTCAAACGCCTCTGAGAATACAGACTCTGTAATCGTTCTCGCTTCACTATTTCCAAGTTTCGTCTTTGTTTGTCCTTCAAATTGTGGATTTGGATGCTTAATTGACACGATTGCTGTTAAGCCTTCACGAACATCTTCACCAGTTAAATTACTATCCGCATCTTTTAAAATATTATTTTTACGACCATAATCGTTAATTACACGCGTTAGAGCAGTCTTAAAACCTACCTCATGTGTACCGCCTTCATACGTATGAATATTATTTGTAAATGAATAAATATGATTTGTATAGCCTTCGTTATATTGAAGAGCAACCTCAACCTGAATCCCATCTTTTGAACCGTCAACATATACAGGTTCTTCATGAATCGGTTGTTTTGAACGATTTAAATGTTCAACATATGATTTAATTCCACCTTCATAATGGAATTCTTTCTTTTGCTTATGTTCACGCTTATCTTCAATTGTTAATTTAATATTACGATTTAAAAACGCCAACTCACGCATACGAGTCGCTAATGTATCAAATTCGTATTCTGTCGTCTCTGTAAAAATTTCTGAATCTGGCTTAAAGCGTGTGATCGTTCCTGTACGATCAGTTTCACCTATTACTTTTAAATCCGCAGCCGGGACCCCGCGTTCATATTTTTGATAGTGTATTTTTCCATCTCGATGTACAAATACCTCTAATTCTGTTGATAAAGCATTTACAACAGATGCACCTACACCATGCAAACCACCAGAAACTTTATAACCACCACCGCCAAATTTACCACCGGCATGTAGTACCGTCATAATAACTTCTACAGCAGGACGTCCCATTTTTTCTTGTATACCAACAGGGATACCGCGACCATCATCTGTTACAACAATACTATTATCTTCTTCAATACTGACATTAATTTCATCACAATATCCTGCTAAAGCTTCATCAATACTGTTATCAACAATTTCCCACACGAGGTGATGAAGACCTTTTCCACTTGTAGAACCAATATACATACCAGGACGCTTTCGAACTGCCTCCAGTCCTTCTAACACCTGAATCTGACTTTCATCATATGCATTTTCCTGCATTTGCTTTTGTTCCATTGACACAAAGATCACCTACTTTTCCATTTAAACAGAAATTATTTTCTGTCTATTTCACAATCTACCGTGCCGTTCGTTACATGAATTGTTTTCGCTTCTTTCAATGTTTCGTGTTCAATTCCCTCGACACTCGTCGTTGTCACAAAGGTTTGTACTTTTCCTTGAATTGTATTTAGCAGATGCGATTGACGATAATCATCTAATTCTGATAACACATCATCTAGTAAAAGAATTGGATATTCCTTAACCTCTGAGTATATCAATTCAATTTCAGCCAATTTTAGGGATAGTGCGGTTGTTCGTTGTTGTCCTTGTGAACCAAAGACTTGAACATTTTTACTATTAACGAAGAATTGTAAATCATCACGATGAGGACCAAGTAAAGTTGTACCCCGAAAAATTTCACGTTGTTTCACAGATTGAAAACTTTCATAGTATACTTCTTTTATTTTCGACAAATCCATTGATTCTGATACATCTACACTTGGTTTATAAACGATTTCTAACTCCTCTAATCCCCTGCTAATTCCGCGATGAATTGGAGCAGCCCATTCTTGTAGTAAATGCAAAAACTCAAAACGTTTTCGCAAAATTTTTGCACCATGCTCAATAAGTTGAAGTGTAAATACATCCAACATCGTTTCCTCATTTTTACTATTCCCTTGCATCTTCTTAAGTAAATGATTTCGTTGCGTGAGTACCTTTTGATATTGACTTAATTCATACAAATAGACCGGAGCTATTTGTCCAAGTTCCATATCCAAAAAGCGTCTTCGTACTTGAGGGCTTCCTTTTACAAGATTTAAATCTTCTGGGGCAAACATAACAACATTCATTTCACCAATATACTGGCTCAATTTTTGTTGTTCTAACTGATTTAACTTTGCCTTTTTACCTTTTTTTGAAATATTTAATTCTAAGGATACTGAACTATTTCGCCTTTGTAATCTACCTTTTATATTACCATAATCCTCATCCCAACGAATGAGTTCACGATCGTTCGAAGTTCTATGAGATTTCGCCATCGCCAATACATAAATAGCTTCCATCAAATTCGTTTTCCCTTGCGCATTTTCACCAATAATTACATTGACTTTATCCTCAAAGGAAAGCTCTAAATGCTCATAATTGCGATAGTTTTTTAATTGTATTTCTGTAATAAACAAAGGGATCCCCCTTTATGCCTGAACTTGGAAAGTTCCGCTTCCCGGAATTTCAACAATATCATTTGCATATAACTTTCGGCCTCTTCTATTTTCAAGTTCTTGATTCACGTATACTTCATATTCTTGTAAGAACCATTTCACAGCGCCACCTGTATCAATTACATCAGCTAACTTTAAAAATTGTCCTAGTGTAATGTATTCTGTTGAAATCTTAATAAGTTTCATAAAATCGCTCACTTTCTGAAAGTGTTCATTCTTTCATTGTACTAAATAAACTAGCATTAGGAAAGTAATACCCCACAAATCAAATAAGGGTCACTAGTACCTTTACACTAGCAACCCTTAATCCTTACTTAGTAAGTACGGACTGGTAAAATTAATTGGATAATGGAATCATCATTTACTGTGCGAATTAAAAACGGTCTCATCGCTCCAGTAAAACTAACTTTAATTTCTGTACTATCTAAAGCCTTTAATGCGTCCATCATATATTTTGCACTAAAAGATATTTTTAATTCTTCTCCATCTACATTTTCACATTGAACCTCTTCTACTACTTTTCCGATTTCTGGTGCATTCGAAGAAATCTCTAACATCTGTTGTTCTAATGTCGATAATTTAACAACGTTGTTACGACCATCTCTTGCTAACAGCGACGCACGATCAATCGCTTGTAAAAATTCCTTTGTATTTACAAATATATCAGTTTTACTTTCAGCTGGAATTAAACGCGTTGTATCTGGATAATTTCCTTCTAATAATCTTGAGAAGAATAATAAATGTTTTGTACGGAATAATACTTGATACTCCGTAATAACGATATCTACCATTTCTTCAGATTCATCTAGAATTTTACTTAATTCACTTAAGCTCTTACCAGGAATAACGACATTCGCTTGAAATTCATCGGCAATATTATACCCTTCGATTTTTGCTTTACGAAGTGCTAGTCTGTGACTATCTGTTGCAATACAAGTTAGCTCGCTGTTATATACCTTCCAGTTTACACCTGTCAAGATCGGTCTTGTTTCAGAACTTGAAACTGCAAATACTGTTTGACGAATCATGTGCTTTAGTAAATCTGTTGGAATCTTAAATACATGATGTTCTTCGATTTGTGGTAATAACGGATATTCAGCAGCATCTAAACCATTTAAGTTGAACTCTGATTTTCCAGATTTTATTTTTGTCATAAAATGATTTTCCACAGAAATTTCGACAGTTTCTTTAGGTAATTTTTTTACGATCTCACTAAAATATTTTGCTTGTAAAATAATACTTCCTGATTGTTTAATTTCCACAATTTCTTTTCCAGCATCTTCGACTGGGATAAATGATTCGATAGAGATGTCTGCATCACTACCTGTTAAAGTAACTCCTTCTTCAGTTGCTACAACTTTAATCCCTGTAAGAATTGGAATTGTTGTACGAGAAGAAACTGCCTTCATTACATCTTGTACACTTCTTACAAGATAGTCTTTTTGTATTGTAAAACGCATAACGAAAAACCTCCGGTAAGTATAAGATTTTATTTATTTAATAAAGATAAAAAAGTAGTAGTAATAGTACTAGGGCTTGTGGATATGTGGATAACCCTGTTTAAAGATGTAAAAACAGTCTATCTACATGTGGATAGACTGTGCGTAAAATAAGCTAAGTTATTCACACTATTCAGCTACTACTATTTTAAAATATCCTTAACTTCTTCAACGTGTTTTTGTAATTGAGTATCCGTTTTTAATAGCTTCGAAATTTTTTCGTGAGCATGGATTACTGTTGTATGATCGCGGCCACCAAATTCTTCACCTATTTTTGGCAAAGATGAGTCCGTAAGTTCACGTGATAAATACATCGCAATTTGGCGAGGGAATGCAACGGATTTTGTCCGTTTTTTTGCTTTGAAATCTTCTAATTTTACTTGATAGACGCCCCCAACAGCCTTTTGAATATCAGAAATAGAAATAATTCTAGGTATAGAGTTTGGAATAATATTTTTAAGCGCTTCAGCCGCTAAATCAGCATTCATATCTTTATTAATTAAAGATGAATAAGCTACAACTCGAATAAGTGCACCCTCTAGTTCACGAATATTTGAATCGATTTGATTTGCGATATAAAGCATAACTTCATTTGGTATATCAAGACCTTCTGCTTTTGCTTTTTTACGTAAAATTGCGATTCTAGTTTCTAAATCTGGTGGCGTAATGTCCGTAATTAACCCCCATTCAAAGCGAGAACGAAGGCGATCTTCTAAAGTTGGGATTTCTTTTGGTGGTCTATCGCTTGAAATCACAATTTGTTTACTTTCTTCATGTAACGCATTAAATGTATGGAAAAACTCTTCCTGTGTTTGTTCTTTTCCAGCAAGAAATTGAATATCATCTATCAATAAGACATCTACATTACGATATTTATTACGAAAATCGACAGCTTTATTATCACGAATTGAATTAATAAATTCATTTGTAAATTTTTCAGATGATAAATATACAACTTTTGCATTTGGGTTGTGTTCAATTACATAATGCCCAATTGCGTGCATTAAATGTGTTTTTCCAAGTCCAACGCCCCCGTAAATAAAGAGCGGATTATAGGCTTTAGCTGGTGCTTCAGCTACAGCTAAAGAAGCAGCATGTGCAAAACGATTACCAGAGCCAATAACAAATGTATCAAATGTATATTTTGGGTTTAACATACTCTGTGGTAAGTGATTAGACTCATCATGTGCGTGTTTTTGCTTAACAGAAGGGAGATCTATATCCTCTTCTGCCTGACTTTGGGGAATGATAAAACGAATAGCTAGTTTTGCCCCTGTTAAATCATAAAGTGTTTCGGAGATTAGTTCCGAATAATGAGATTCTAGCCAGTCACGAGCGAATTCATTTGGAGCTGTAATAGTTAATACATCTTTTTTTAAGTTATGAGCAGTTGTTGATTTTAACCAGGTTTCATAACTTGGCTTGCTTACCTTTTTTTCTAATTCTTTTAAGGCACTATTCCATAAATCAGAGATATTTTCCAAAGGTGTCCCTCCTTTACAAAGATGGTAAAAGAATAAGGTTGCGCAACAATTGTACAACCTGTAAATATTTCTAATGCATATTTATACGAAACGTATTTTAAAATATAAAAACGTCGTTAGTATCCGAGATAGAGTTTTCGACAAAATAACACATGTGGACAACTATTTACTCACATGTGATTTAAACTATCCACATGTTATACACAAATTGTGGATAAAATAAAGGTGTGAAAAACTTATTCAAAGTGAAAACACAACTATAATATCAAAAAAAAGCAGCTATAGCAATGAATTTAAGAAAGTTATCCACAAAATCAATACCTTGTGGAATAAACTTGTCCACAACACGATATACTGTGTAAAAGTAAAAAAAGAGTTTGTGGATACAAAAAAGAGAAAATATATTTATCCACAAGGAAATATAGGTACTGTGAAAAAGTTTGTGAATAGGTTAAAAATGAATATTTGATGAAAATTTCGAGAACCATTGACATTTTCCTATTTGATTTACTATAATTTATTAGACTGTCTTTAACAGATATTCCTCAGGGAGGTGTCATATAATGAAAAGAACTTACCAACCAAATAAACGTAAGCGCAGCAAAGTACATGGTTTCCGCAGCCGTATGAGCACAGCAAACGGACGTAAAGTGCTAGCAGCTCGTCGTCGTAAAGGAAGAAAAGTATTATCTGCGTAGACCACTGATCGTTCAGTGGTCTTTTTTTCTAATAATAATGAGTTTCCGCTGATGAAATACAGGAGTGTCAAATGATATGAAGAAAAAAAACCGTATAAAAAAGAATGATGAATTCCAGGCTGTTTTCCAAAAAGGACAATCGAATGCCAATCGCCAGTTTGTTGTATACAAATTAGATAAAGAAAAACAGCCGCATTTTCGCATTGGTCTTTCTGTTAGTAAGAAAATAGGCAATGCAGTAGTGCGTAATCGAATTAAGCGTATGATTCGCCAATCGATTATAGAATTAAAAGATGAGATAGATTCTGGAAAAGATTTTGTTATAATAGCAAGGAAGCCTTGTGCAGAGATGACATATGAAGAGTTAAAGAAAAGCTTAATTCATGTCTTTAAACGCTCTGGTATGAAAAGAATAAAAAAGTAGCGTAAGGAAATGAATTACACTATATACATACCGAAACAAGGAGGAGCAGGCTTTGAAAAAGAAAATAGGTTTATTAGCCATGGTTATTATGCTAATGGCAATTGCTACCGGCTGTAGTGAAACAAATCAACCGATTACACCGAAAAGCACTGGGATTTGGAATGAATATTTCGTATACCCGCTTTCTCAGTTAATCACGTATTTTGCAGAATTATTTGGTAGTAATTACGGTTTAGCAATCGTTGTTACAACTCTTATCATTCGTTTTGCATTATTACCATTAATGATTAAACAAACGAAGAGTACGAAAGCAATGCAGGCGTTACAACCAGAAATGGTGAAATTAAAAGAGAAATATAGTTCTAAAGATCAAGCAACACAGCAAAAACTACAACAAGAAATGATGCAGTTATATCAAAAGAATGGTGTAAACCCATTAGCAGGATGTTTACCAATATTTGTTCAGATGCCTATTTTATTCGCGTTTTATCATGCGATTATGAGAACAACAGCAATTAGTGAACATACATTTTTATGGTTCGATTTAGGACAGGCGGATCCGTTCTATATCCTTCCAATTGTTGCAGCTATTACGACGTTTATTCAGCAAAAGCTTGCAATGGCAGGAACGGCTGGACAAAATCCGCAAATGGCAATGATGATTTGGCTTATGCCAATTATGATTTTAGTCTTTGCAATTAACTTCCCAGCAGCACTATCATTGTACTGGGTAGTTGGTAATATCTTTGGTATCGCTCAAATGTATATGATCAAAGGGCCTGACATTAAGGCTAGTAAGGCAGGAGGATCAAGCAAGTGAGTATGATTACTGCTAAAGGACAAACAGTCGAGCTGGCAGTACAAGATGCTTTAAGACAATTAAATGCTTCGAAAGATCGAGTAGATATAAATATTATCGATGAGGGTAAGAGGGGGTTCCTAGGTTTATTTGGGAATCGCCCCGCTGTTGTAGAAGTTGTATTGAAAAAAGATCCAATCCAAGAATGTGAAGAATATTTAAAAAATGTTATTCAAAATATGGGTGTGGAAGTTGAGATTAGAAAAATTGTAAAAGGACGCGAAGTTGAATTTACAATTTCTGGTGAAAATATCGGTGTTTTAATTGGTAAAAGAGGGAATACGTTGAATTCTTTACAGTATTTAACAAAACTTGTTGCGAACCGTAATACAAAGCAATATATTGGTATTACACTGGATGCTGAAAACTATCGTAGTAAAAGAAAAAATACGTTAGAATCTCTTTCCTATCGATTAGCAAAACAAGTAGTGAGTACTAAAAAAAGAGTTGTTCTAGAACCAATGCCTTCTTTCGAACGAAAAATTATTCACCAAGCATTATCTAATCATCAAAATATCATTACAACTTCTGAAGGAAAAGAACCACATCGGTATGTTGTAATATCTTCCAAGTGACCGGTTACTCAATTGAGTGCCGGTTTTTTTGAGGAGAAAATAAATGTGGATAACTAAAAAACACTAAACTTATCCACTGTGAATAAGTTTAGTGTTTTTTACATAAGGACATAATAAAATGAGTTATTATTCTTTTGTAGATAGGTTCGTTATGGTATCCTAATAATTTAGTGACGGAAAAAATTCATGTTGAAATAGAGATAAATAAGCAAGTGAGGTGAAAGGACATGGAATTTGATACAATTGCCGCAATTTCCACAGCACTTGGGGAAGGTGCAATTGCCATTGTTCGAGTAAGTGGGGATGATGCGATTGAGAAAGTCGATCGTATTTTTAAAGGGAAGGATTTAACACAGGTTTCTTCTCATACAATTCATTATGGTCATATTGTCGATTTAGATACAAATCAAGTTATTGAAGAAGTTATGGTGTCCATTATGCGTGCACCAAGGACTTTTACGCGTGAAAATATAGTAGAAATTAACTGTCATGGTGGACTTGTTTCGGTAAATAAAGTATTACAGCTTATTTTAGCGCAAGGAGTACGACTGGCAGAGCCTGGTGAATTTACAAAACGTGCTTTTTTAAATGGACGTATTGATTTGTCACAAGCAGAAGCTGTTATGGACTTAATCCGTGCGAAAACAGATCGTGCTATGAATGTAGCGATTAACCAAATGGAAGGACGATTATCTAAATTAATCGGCCATCTGCGTCAAGAAATATTAGAAACATTAGCTCATATTGAAGTGAATATAGATTACCCAGAATATGATGATGTAGAAGAGATGACGCATAATATTTTAATTGAGAAAGCTACACATGTCCGTGCTGAAATTGCAAAGATATTAGAAACATCGAAGCAAGGAAAGATTTTACGTGAAGGCATTTCTACCGCAATTATCGGTAGACCTAACGTTGGGAAATCATCGCTATTAAATAGTCTTGTTCAGGAGAAAAAGGCAATTGTAACTGATATTGCAGGAACAACTCGTGATGTTATTGAAGAGTACGTTAATGTGCGTGGTGTACCACTTAAACTTATAGATACAGCCGGAATTCGTGAAACGGAAGATATTGTTGAACGAATTGGTGTAGAGCGTTCGAAGGAAATGATGAGCCAAGCAGACTTAGTGTTAATTGTAGTGAATTATAGCGAGGCTTTAACAAATGAAGATGAGGATCTATTCCGTGCCGTACAAGGAAAAGATTTCATTGTTATTGTAAATAAGACAGATTTACCGCAAGAAATTGATATGGAACGTGTTACAGATTTAGCGGTAGGAAATCGTGTTATTACAACATCTTTAATTGAGGAGCAAGGAATAGATGAGCTTGAAAAGGCGATAGCTGATTTATTCTTTGAAGGAACAATTGATTCTGCGGATATGACATACGTGTCTAATGCGAGACATATCGGATTATTAACACAAGCAGGAAGAACAATTAACGATGCAATTGAAGCGATAGAAAATGGTGTTCCGATTGATATGGTTCAAATTGATTTAACAAGAGCGTGGGAAATACTTGGTGAAATTACTGGTGATACTGTCCATGAAAGTTTAATTGACCAATTGTTCTCTCAATTTTGTTTAGGAAAATAAAGTAAAACTTTAATCAGAGATGATTTAGTAAGATAGAGGTTATTAGGAGGAATAAACAATGGGATACAATGCCGGTTCATATGATGTCATAGTAATCGGTGCAGGTCATGCAGGATGTGAAGCTGGTCTTGCGGCAGCACGAATGGGCTCAAAAACATTAATGTTAACAATTAACTTAGATATGGTAGCGTTCATGCCATGTAACCCTTCTGTTGGTGGACCAGCAAAAGGGATTGTTGTTCGTGAAATTGATGCATTAGGCGGAGAAATGGGACGCAATATTGATAAAACACATATTCAAATGCGTATGTTAAATACGGGTAAAGGACCAGCTGTACGCGCGCTTCGTGCACAAGCTGATAAATTCGCTTACCAGCATGAATTAAAGAAAACAATTGAAGAAACACCAAACTTAACGTTGTTTCAAGGTCTGGTAGAGCGTTTAATTATTGAAGATGGTGTATGTAAAGGGGTAATTACGCAAGCTGGTGCTGAATACACAGCGAAAACAGTTGTAATTACAACGGGAACATTTTTACGTGGTGAGATTATTATGGGAGATTTAAAATATTCAAGTGGTCCAAATAATCAGCAACCATCTATTACATTATCTGAACACTTAGAGGAACTTGGTTTTGATCTTGTTAGATTTAAAACAGGTACACCTCCGCGTGTAAACAGTAATACGATTGATTATAGTAAAACAGAAATTCAACCAGGTGATGATAAGCCACGTTCTTTCTCTTTTGAAACGACAAAATTTATTATGGATCAAATTCCATGTTGGTTAACGTATACAAGTACAGAAACACATCGTTTAATAGATGAAAACTTACATCGCTCAGCTATGTATTCTGGTATGATTAAAGGAACAGGGCCTAGATATTGCCCTTCAATTGAAGACAAGGTAGTAAGATTTAATGATAAACCACGTCATCAAATTTTCTTAGAGCCAGAAGGACGTAATACACAAGAAGTATATGTACAGGGCTTATCGACGAGCTTACCAGAAGATGTACAGCGTGCAATGCTTAGAACAATTCCTGGCCTGGAAAATGTTGAAATGATGCGTACGGGTTATGCAATTGAATATGATGCGATCGTACCAACTCAACTATGGCCAACACTTGAAACGAAAAAAATTAAAAATTTATATACAGCAGGACAAATTAACGGAACTTCTGGTTACGAAGAAGCAGCAGGACAAGGGCTTATGGCTGGGATTAATGCAGCGTGTCGTTCTTTAGGTAAAAAAGAAGTTATTTTAGGTCGTGCTGATGCTTATATTGGTGTCTTAATTGATGACCTTGTAACGAAAGGTACAAATGAACCATATCGTTTATTAACGTCTCGTGCAGAATATCGCCTATTATTACGCCATGATAATGCTGACCTTCGTTTAACTGAAGTTGGTCGTGAAATTGGCTTAATTAAAGAAGATCGCTATGAGCGATTTACAAATAAAAAGTTACAAATTGAACAGGAGAAGGAACGGTTAGAGAGTATTTTTATTAAACCGCGTCCTGAAGTTCAAGAATTAATTCGTAGTATTGGTGGAAGTGAATTGAAAGATGGAATACGTGCAAGTGACTTATTACGTCGTCCAGAGGTGACATATGAGCATATTCATCTTTTAGTACCAAGTGAAGTAGCATTAAGTGATGAAATTACGGAACAAGTTGAAATTCAGACCAAGTACGAAGGATACATTGAAAAATCTTTACAGCAAGTAGAACGTATGAAGAAAATGGAAAACAAAAAAATTCCTGTGGATATTGATTATGATGCGATTTCTAGCCTTGCCTCAGAAGCGAGACAGAAATTGAAAGATGTTCGTCCGCTTTCAATGGGGCAAGCTTCACGTATTTCTGGCGTAAATCCAGCTGATGTTTCCATTTTGCTTATTTACATTGAACAAGGAAAAATTGCACGAGTATCGAACCAATAACATAGTAAGGAGATATTGCTAGATGAACATAGAACAATTTCAATCTATGCTAGAAGAGAAGGGTATTTCCCTCTCTTCTAGACAGTTAGAGCAGTTCGGAATCTATTTTGAAACATTAGTAGAGTGGAATGAAAAAATGAACTTAACGGCTATTACGGAGAAAGAAGAAGTATACTTAAAACACTTTTTTGATTCTGTTACAGCGGCTTTTTATTATGATTTTTCGAAACCATTTTCTATTTGTGATGTTGGGGCAGGAGCTGGATTCCCAAGTATCCCTTTAAAAATCTGTTTCCCGCACTTAAAAGTAACAATTGTAGATTCATTACAAAAACGTATTAATTTCTTAAATCACTTAGCGCAAAAGTTAGAATTAAGTGATGTTGCATTTTGTCATGATCGTGCTGAAACATTTGGAAAAAAAGAAGGTGTACGTGAAGCATACGATATTGTAATGGCACGTGCAGTTGCACGTCTTTCTGTATTAAGTGAGCTATGTTTACCACTTGTAAAAGTAGGGGGAACATTCATTGCAATGAAAGGTGCAGCGGCGAACGAAGAAATCGAAAATGGCAAATATGCTTTAGAGGTACTTGGCGGAGAATTGAAAGAAATGTCTACGTTCCAATTACCGTTTGAAGAAAGCGAGCGTAATATTTTATTAATCGAGAAAAAGCGCAAGACACCAAAGAAATATCCACGCAAACCGGGAACGCCCAATAAATTACCTATTGAAAAATAAATCTTATTAGACGTAAGATTAAATTATATAAATGAAAACGTAAATGTTTCATAGGAAACATTTTATGTAGAACAGTCAATAGGCCTAAAAGGTGGTGGAATATGTATGAAAAATACGTTTTCTCGTTTATTTGGCTTTGGAGATAAAGAGAGCGAATTCGAATTACAAGACGAAAGCCATGAAGAAATAGCTAAAAAGGTATATGAAGAAATACAGGAAATTCCGATAGTAAACATTACCCCTAACCGTTATCAACCACGAACAGTTTTTGACGATGCACGTATTGAGGAGCTAGCATTAACGATTCGTACACATGGGCTTATCCAGCCGATTGTTGTGAGACAGTATGAGGATGATAAGTACGAGATTATTGCCGGGGAAAGGCGTTTCCGCGCAGCAACAAAGTTAGGGTGGGAAAAAGTTCCTGCAATAATAAAGAATTTAAATGATACTGAGACAGCTTCTGTAGCGTTAATTGAAAATTTGCAACGTGAGGAATTAACAGCAATTGAGGAAGCTGTGGCATATCAAAAGCTGATTGAGTTACATAATTTAACACAAGAAGCATTGGCACAACGACTTGGAAAAGGACAATCGACAGTCGCAAATAAATTGCGATTATTAAAATTGCCTGAAGAAATCAAAAGTGCATTATTAGAAAAAAGTATTACAGAACGGCATGCTCGCGCCCTTATTCCTTTGAAGAATGAGGAATTACAACTGAAGGTTTTACAAGAGATTGTGGAGAAGCAATTGAATGTAAAGCAAACAGAAGAACGAATTGCAAAGTTATTAGAAGAAGTAAAACCAAAGCGTAAAGCGAAGCAAAAAGCAGTAAGTCGAGATGCGAGAATTGCTATGAACACGATTAGACAATCATTACAAATGGTTGCTAATAGTGGTTTGAATGTTAATTCTGCGGAAGAAGAGTTTGATGAATACTATCAAATTACGATTAAAATTCCGAAGAAAAAATAATTACGTGCTAGAGACCTTATCCTATTGGAGAGGTCTCTTTTACTATATTTTCTTGTTAAAGCAAGAAGGAGTTTAGAAATAAATTTTGAAGTTTAATAAGGACGTAAAAGAAAAACTTTTATTTCATGTTACAATAAACGTAATTGTTTCTAGAATAAGAAAGAAAGGTTGAAAGTAGGTGACATCATGGGAAAAATCATTGCTATTGCTAATCAAAAAGGCGGTGTTGGAAAAACAACAACATCCGTTAATTTAGGGGCTGGATTGGCACAAGTAGGAAAAAAAGTCCTTCTCGTAGATATTGATGCTCAAGGAAATGCAACGACTGGTGTAGGGATTGAAAAGTCTGAATTAGATCAATGTATTTATAATGTTCTTGTAGAAGATGCAGATGTTCAAGGTGCCATACGGAAAACCGCAACTGAAAACTTAGATGTTCTACCCGCTACAATTCAATTGGCTGGTGCTGAAATTGAATTGGTACCAACCATTTCCCGGGAAGTACGCTTGCAAAGAGCGTTACAGCCGATTCGTGATGAATATGAGTATATTATTATTGACTGTCCCCCATCCTTAGGGTTATTAACGATTAATGCATTAACAGCAGCAGATTCTGTTATTATTCCTGTACAGTGTGAATATTACGCGCTGGAAGGGTTAAGTCAGCTATTAAATACAGTTCGACTTGTGCAAAAGCATTTAAATAAAAATTTAGCAATTCAAGGTGTATTGTTAACGATGTTGGATGCTCGTACAAATTTAGGAATTCAAGTTATAGATGAAGTGAAAAAATACTTTAGAGATAAAGTATATCGTTCGATTATTCCTCGTAATGTTCGCTTAAGTGAGGCACCAAGTCATGGAAAACCAATTATGCAGTATGACGCTAAATCAAGAGGAGCAGAAGTATATTTAGATTTAGCAGAGGAAGTGATTGCAGGTGGCTAAGGGATTAGGAAGAGGAATCAACGTGTTTTTTCCAGATTTAGATGTGAAAGAAGAAGAAACAATTCAGGAGATTATAGTAACTGAATTAAGGCCGAATCCATATCAACCACGTAAATATTTCAATAAAGAAGCGATTCAGGAATTAGCGGCTTCTATTAAAGAGCACGGTATATTGCAACCTTTAATTGCTCGAAAGAGTATTAAAGGATATGAAATAGTTGCAGGTGAAAGAAGATATCGTGCTGCTAAAGAGGCCGGACTTGAGAAAGTGCCTGCTGTCGTAAGGCAATTAAATGAGCAGCAAATGATGGAATTTGCTTTGCTTGAAAACTTACAACGAGAAGATTTAAATCCTATGGAAGAGGCAATGGCATATCAGATGTTAATGAACGAGCTAAATGTAACACAAGAACAATTAGCAAAACGTCTTGGTAAAAGCAGGCCTTATATCGCAAATTATACTCGTTTGTTAAGCCTCCCTTCATTCGTTCAAGATATGATTGCAAACGGTCAACTTTCAATGGCTCATGGAAGAACTTTACTTACAATAAAAGATGAAGAACAGTTGAAATCTTTATTGAAGCGAATTGAAAAAGAGGGACTGAACGTTCGCCAATTGGAACAAATTGTCCAGGAAATTAATCAACGTGTTTCACGTGAAACACAACAAGTGAAAAAAGAAAGAAATATATTTTTTGTAGAGCGCGAAACGTTTTTAAGAGAAAAGTTTGGTACGGATGTAAAAATTAAAGAAACGAAAAAAGAAAAAGGTAAAATCGAAATCGAATTTTTTAATAAAGAAGATTTAAATCGAATTTTAGAATTATTATCAAAGGGAAATTAAAAAGCAAACCATCTTATTGTTTATAGATGGTTTGCTTTTTTTAATGCAGATAATTTTTGATCGGTTTCTTTTATACTTTGTGCAATTACATCGGCCATCTTCATAACTAAACTTAGTCTTGTATTTTGAAGTACGAAAAACTCCATGAAACCATTTAAATTTACGATGCCATGAATATGCAAATCACCAATTTCAGGTAATTTCTTATTCATCGCAGCTCCAGGTTTACTGGGACCCTTTCCGGTAGTTATAGAACCGATACTTTGAGATTTTCCTAAACATGCATCAACAGCAATAATAAATGAAGTAGGGTTTTCTTTCTGTATATTCTGAATTTTTTCCTCTAGATTTAGTGCATGTATTGGTTCGTCTAGTGTGCCGAATACTTGAAGGTTTTTGATTTCAATTTGTTCTAGTTTAGTACCAACTAATGGACCAAGTGCATCACCGGTGGAACGGTCTGTTCCGATACAAACGAGAATGAGTGGCATATTAGTCTTAATGGGAATATGGGAAAGTAAGAAATTACTGATTGTCTCAGAGGCTTCTAAGTCATGATGCATAACATTTTGAGTTTCTTTTTCAAAAAAAGGTAAGCGAAAACTTCTAATATTCATGAAGCACCCATCCTTTTAATAAATTTTCACAATATGTTATATGGTGTGTGAAATGGAAAATTATAAGTGCATACTTTCTACAAACTGTGAATGAAAATGGAAATAATAGTACTAGTATATATATATTCGTTTCATTTTATACCTGAATGGAAGTTAACAAATGGAATTAAAGTCATAAATTTTTTTCAGAAATCAGAGAGAGTTCTGATACAATAATAAGGATAACTAAAAAGAAATTTTAGCTAGAGAGGTAGAGGGACATGGATTTAGCGTTGAAATGGTTTGAGTCCATTGATTGGACGAATATAGGTGTGAAGTCACTAAAAATAATCGTTATTTTAATACTTGGTGCAATCGTTGTGCGAGTTGCAAGGGCAATTGTACGAAATGCGTTTCGTATGGGAAGCCGTTCGCCGATTCAAATTTCAGAACGTCGTACAGTTACGGTAGCGAAGTTGCTTGAAAATATTGTGGCATACGTTGTTATGTTCATTATGTTAATTGCGATTTTAGGTGTGTTTGATATTAATGCATCAGGTCTATTAGCCGGTGCTGGGGTAATTGGTTTAGCAGTCGGTTTTGGTGCACAAAGTTTAGTTAAAGATGTTATTACAGGATTATTTATTTTGTTAGAGGATCAATTTTCAGTAGGTGATTATGTAAGAATAGGGCAATTTGAAGGAACTGTTTTGGAAATTGGACTACGTACAACGAAGATGAAAAGCTGGACAGGTGAAATTCATATAATACCAAATGGTAGCATTGTACAAGTAACGAACTTTTCCGTTAGTAATAGTGTAGCATTTGTTGATGTATCTATTTCTTATGAAAGTGATATAGTACGAGCGGAGCAAGTTATTGAAGATTTATTAGTAGAATTACCAGGAAAATATGAGAAAATGGTAACAACACCTCAATTGCTAGGTGTTCAAACATTGGCAGCGTCTGAAGTTGTATTACGTGTTATTGCTGAAGTTGAGCCGATGCAGCATGCAGTTATTGCGAGGGCTCTTCGCAAAGAGATTAAAAATCGTCTTGATTTACATGGGATTGAAATTCCATACCCACGTATGGTTTTATATAGTCGCGAAGAATTAGTTAGTGAAAAAGCAATTTAATAGTGGGAGGGATTTAGAGAATGGAGCAAAAGCAATATAACTTGTACGATGTTGTGGAAATGAAGAAAGCCCATCCATGTGGTGAAAATCGCTGGAAGATTATTCGTATGGGAATGGATATCCGCGTTAAGTGCGAGGGGTGTGACCATTCGGTAATGATTCCTCGAAGAGAGTTTGATCGCAAGGTGAAAAAAATACTTGTGAAGCACGAAGAATAGTGAAAAAGCAACGGCTGCAGTAGACAGCCGTTGCTTTTTTTCATTTGGTGGAAACTTGTCATTTTTTTCGTTACTATCTATAATGATGAAAGATTGAGACATAGGAGTGAAAAATATGGGATTAACGGCTGGGATTGTTGGATTACCTAACGTAGGTAAGTCCACTTTATTTAATGCAATTACACAAGCAGGAGCAGAATCTGCGAACTATCCATTCTGTACAATCGATCCAAACGTAGGGATTGTAGAAGTACCAGATGAGCGTTTAAATAAATTAACGGAATTAGTAGAACCGAAAAAAACTGTTCCGACTGTATTTGAATTTACTGATATTGCAGGTATCGTAAAAGGTGCGAGTAAAGGTGAAGGGTTAGGAAATAAATTCTTATCTCACATTCGTCAAGTAGATGCAATTTGCCAAGTTGTTCGTTGTTTTGAAGATGAAAATATTACGCACGTTTCAGGAAAAGTAGATCCAATTGATGACATTGAAACAATTAACTTAGAACTAATCTTAGCGGATTTGGAATCTGTTGATAAGCGTATCGAACGAGTTGCGAAGTTAGCAAGACAAAAAGATAAAGAAGCTGTATATGAGCATGAAATTTTAGTTCGTTTAAAAGAAGCTTTTGAAGAGGGAAAACCAGCTCGTACTGTTGAATTTACAGAAGAGCAAATGAAGATTGTTAAAGGCCTTCATTTACTTACAACGAAAGAAATGCTATATGTAGCAAACGTAAGTGAAGATGATATTATGGATCCTTCTGACAATAAATATGTACAAATGGTAAAAGAATTTGCAGCAAATGAAAATTCTCAAGTAATCGTTGTATGTGCAAAAATCGAAGAAGAAATCGCTGAGCTAGACGAGGAAGAGAAAAAAGTATTCCTTGAAGAACTAGGCATTGAAGAATCTGGTTTAGATCAATTAATTCGTGCTGCATATGATTTATTAGGACTTGCTACTTACTTCACAGCTGGTGTGCAAGAAGTACGTGCATGGACGTTTAAACAAGGTATGAAGGCACCACAATGTGCTGGCGTAATTCATACAGACTTTGAGCGTGGATTTATTCGCGCAGAAACAGTTTCTTATGATGATTTAATGACAAACGGTTCTATGACAGCTGCAAAAGAAGCTGGAAAAGTACGTTTAGAAGGAAAAGAGTATATCGTAAAAGACGGAGATGTTATGCACTTCCGCTTCAACGTTTAATTTAATATTTCCTAGGAAAAATAAAGATATGAGCTTGGCAAATATATTATGTGTTTGCCAAGTTTTTTACGTATTGGTGAGTTGATTCATATAACTTACTATGATATAATCTAAACTCGTGAGTAATTACTATAAATTAATTGCTCCTTGCCCATTATGGGCCGTTTAGACCAAAAGGAGGTGAAAGTGTAATGAGAAAGTACGAAATTATGTACATCATTCGTCCTGGCGTTGAAGAAGAAGCTCAAAAAGCTTTAGTTGAACGTTTTGCAGGTGTTTTAACAAACAATGGTGCAGAAATCATTAACACGAAAGAGTGGGGTAAGCGTCGTTTAGCTTACGAAATCAACGACTTACGTGAAGGTTTCTACATGATCTTAAACGTGAACTCTAACTCAGAGGCGATTAACGAATTCGACCGTTTAGCTAAGATCAACGAAGATATCCTTCGTCATATCGTTGTTAAAGAAGAAGAAAAATAATTGATATATAAGGGAGAGTGGTTCGATTGATGAATCGTGTTATCCTCGTTGGTCGTTTAACTAAGGACCCTGACTTACGTTACACGCCCAATGGTGTTGCAGTAGCTACTTTTACGTTAGCTGTGAATCGCGCATTTGCGAATCAACAAGGTGAGCGTGAAGCTGACTTTATTAATTGTGTAATATGGCGTAAACAAGCAGAAAACGTGGCAAATTATTTGAAAAAAGGTAGCTTAGCAGGCGTAGACGGACGTCTTCAAACTCGTAATTACGATGGACAAGATGGTAAACGTGTATATGTAACAGAAGTTCTTGCGGAGAGCGTACAATTTTTAGAGCCGCGTAATGGCGGTGGGGAGCAACGTGGTTCATTCAATCAGCAACCATCAGGAGCTGGTTTCGGTAACCAAAGCTCTAACCCATTTGGTCAATCTAGTAATTCAGGTAACCAAGGTAATCAAGGTAACTCTGGATTTACGAAGAATGACGATCCATTTTCGAATGTTGGTCAACCGATTGACATTTCGGACGACGATTTACCATTTTAATGGTGTGAATCGGCTATTTTTAACAAAGAATGGAGGGAATAGACATGGCAGGACGCAAAGGTGGACGTGCGAAGCGTCGTAAGGTGTGTTTCTTCACATCTAACGGCATCACTCGCATTGACTATAAAGATGTTGATTTATTAAAACGTTTCGTTTCTGAGCGCGGTAAAATTTTACCTCGTCGTGTAACAGGAACAAGCGCGAAATACCAACGCAAACTTACAGTTGCAATTAAACGTGCTCGTCAAATGGCACTTTTACCATATGTTGGTGAATAATAGCGTATGAAATGCACAGTAGAGTCGGACTCTACTGTGCATTTTGCTATGCTTTTCTTTTTTTGAAAGAGAGGTTAGATGATGAAGAATACGAAATTTATTACTGAGGGTGCAGCACTGTTAGCGATATATGCAATGTTATTGCTTATATCTATGTATGTTCCACTTTTAGGTACAGTTGTAACGTTTGCGTTGCCATTGCCATTTATATTGCTAACGATAAGATATAGATTATCTAACGCCTTTATAGTTTTTACTGCGGCGCTTTTTATTACTGTTATTGTCAGTCAGCCGATGAACCTAGTAAAGACAACTATGTTTGGATTGATAGGTATCGTTTTAGGATATATGTATAAAAAACGAAAAAAGCCGGTAGAAACTTTAATGGCGGGGACGCTTGTGTACTTAATTGGTATTATGCTCATTTATGTTGCGAGTATAAAGTTTTTTAACATAGATTTAATGAAGCAAATGCAAAATATGTTTAATGAAAGTATGGCGCAAAGTGAAAAGATAGTTACTGCTGCGGGTATGCCTATTAGTAAAGAGCAAAAAGAATTATTTACACA
The DNA here is from genome assembly GCF_016651075.1 of Bacillus sp. TH19. Lineage (NCBI taxonomy): Bacteria > Bacillati > Bacillota > Bacilli > Caryophanales > Bacillaceae > Bacillus > Bacillus sp. TH19. Next base: position 165,532 of record NZ_JAEKEO010000007.1, read on the forward strand.
ATTTAATGATGTGTTACAAACGTTATTCCCAAGTTTGCTTGTAATGGTTTCTGTATGTTTTTCTTGGATTACAGTTATGATATCAGGTAGTGTTTTGAGAAAACTAAAGCATGACGTTATACCATGGCCTAAATTTAAAGATATACAATTACCAAAGAGTATTGTTTGGTATTACGTTATATTTATTTTGCTATCAACTTTTATAAAAGTAGAACCGACATCATATTTACATATGGTATTTTCTAATTTATATGTCATATTTGCTTTACTACTAGTACTGCAAGGTCTGACATTTATCGCTTTTATAGCGCATAGCAAAGGTTTTACGAAAGGTGTTCCTATTATTAGTTTTATTGTCTGCATGTTTATTCCGATGATGTTTCCTCTTGTAACAATCTTAGGTATAATTGATTTAGGGATTTCATTACGTTCTAAAATAGGGGAATAAAATAATATTCCTTACACTATTTTAATTTGTTTAACTAACTGGAAAGTGAGTTAGTTTTACTTTATAGGAGTTGTATACATGCCTGAATTTTATAAGAAACAGTGGTTTTTATATCCTGTTTACGTATTGGCATTTTTTGTATTCGTGCTAATTTCACTCCTCTGTTACTTTCATTTAATTATGGGGATATCAGCCTTCTTTATCTTTTGTATTGTACTTTTTTTCGTTATACGATTCGAACTTACTTTTCAAAGGAATTTTGAAAAACATACGACAGATATGATTACAAGGGTAAAGAAAGTGAGTAATGAAGCATTTAACCAAATGCCAATTGGTATTTTGTTATACAATAAGGATTATGGGATTGATTGGGCGAATCCTTATTTATCATCATGTTTGGGGCAGCATGCATTAGCTGGTTGGCACCTTTACGATGTATCAGAAACATTACTCCTTTTTATTAAGGGGGAAACTTCTGACGATATAGTTTCTTTAAATAATCGTAAGTTTCGTGTTTTTGTAAGGAAAGAAGAAAAACTAATTTATTTCTTTGATGTAACGGAACAAACAGAAATTGAAAAGATGTATGAAGATCAACGCACTGTTTTAGCTGTTATTTATTTAGATAACTATGATGAAGTTACACAAGGATTAGATGACCAATTACGTACGAATATAACAAGTCTTGTGACGTCACGTCTAAATGAATGGGCTGTTAAGTATGGTGCATATTTGAAACGTGCATCTTCAGAAAGATTCTTCGTTGTACTAAATGAAAGTATTTTAGCGCAAATGGAGAAAGGGAAATTTAGTATTTTGGATCAAGTGCGTGAAGAAACATCAAAAAGGAATATACCACTTACATTAAGTGTTGGTGTTGGCTCAGGTGATTTACCTTTATCAGAGCTTGGAGCGATGGCCCAATCTGGTTTAGACCTTGCATTAGGACGAGGAGGAGACCAAGTAGCTATTAAACAAGCAACGGGTAAAGTTAAGTTTTACGGTGGTAAGACGAATCCGGTTGAAAAGCGTACTCGTGTACGTGCTAGGGTTATTTCGCATGCATTAAAGGATTTAGTATTAGAAAGCAGTAATGTCATTATAATGGGGCATAGAGCTCCTGATATGGATGCGATTGGTGCAGCGATTGGTATTTTAAAGGTAGCTCAATTAAATGAGCGCAAAGGATATATTGTATTAGATGAAAATGATTCTGATAAAGGAATCAAACGTTTGATGGATAAAGTGAAACAAAATGAAGAGTTATGGTCACATTTTATTACACCAGGGCAAGCGATGGAATTTGCAAATGATGATTCATTACTTGTTGTTGTTGACACGCATAAACCTTCAATGGTGATGGAGGAAAAACTGTTACACAAGATTGAAAATGTAGTAGTTATTGACCATCATCGCCGCGGGGAAGATTTCATTGAAGATCCATTACTTGTTTATATGGAGCCATACGCTTCTTCAACGGCAGAGCTTGTTACAGAATTACTTGAGTATCAACCGAAAAATTTAAAGATGACAATGTTAGAAGCAACGGCATTGTTAGCTGGTATTATTGTTGATACAAAAAGTTTTACATTCCGTACAGGCGCTCGTACATTTGATGCCGCTTCTTATTTACGCTCGCATGGCGCAGACACTGTACTTGTACAAGAGCTTTTAAAAGAAGATATGGGTCAGTATTTACGAGTTGCAAAAGCCATTAAAAATGCGTACATTTATAAAAATGGAATTGCGATTGCTAAAGTTGATGGTGATGAATATTATGACCAAGTACTTATTGCACAATCAGCAGACACATTATTGACAATGACAGGTATCATTGCAACGTTTGTTATTGCAAAACGTGGAGAAAATTTCATTGGAATTAGTGGTAGATCTTTAGGTGAATTGAATGTACAGCTAATTATGGAGAATTTAGGAGGTGGCGGGCACTTAACAAATGCAGCCACACAAATGAAAAATGTTACAGTAGATGAAGCGGAGGAGAAGCTTCGATTTGTTATTGATGACTATTTACAGGGAGGCACACAATCATGAAAGTAATTTTTCTAAAAGACGTAAAAGGTAAAGGTAAAAAAGGAGAAATAAAAAACGTACCAGACGGTTATGCAAATAATTTCTTACTAAAACAGGGGTTAGCTGCCGAAGCGACAAACAGCAGTATGAAAACTTTAGATGCTCAAAAGCGCAAAGAGGAAAAAGATGCAGCAGCAGAAGTTGAGAATGCAAAAGAGCTGAAAGAAACATTAGAGAAATTAACTGTAGAAGTAAAGGTGAAATCTGGAGAAGGTGGCCGCTTATTTGGTTCTATCACGAGTAAACAAATTGTAGATGTAATGCAAAAGTCACACAAGATTAAACTTGATAAACGTAAATTTGAAATGGATGATGCAATCCGTGCATTAGGTTATACAAACGTCAATGTGAAATTGCATCCGCAAGTAACAGCAACAGTAAAAGTTCATGTTAGTGAACAATAAAAATAAATTAAGCAAGGAGGATTGCGCATGAGTGATGTAATGGCTGATCGTACCCCTCCGCATAATATAGAAGCTGAGCAGGCAGTCTTAGGTGCCATATTAATTGATCAGGATGCGTTAACGTCAGCATCGGAACTATTGGTACCTGACTCATTTTATCGAACGAAACATCAAAAGATTTTTGAAGTCATGCTTGGGTTGTCTGATAAGGGAGAACCAATCGACTTAGTAATAATGACATCAGCGATGGCTGATCAAGGATTACTAGAAGAAGTTGGTGGGGTTTCTTATCTAGCAGAGTTAGCAGAAGTTGTTCCAACAGCTGCTAACGTAGAATATTATGCACGCATCATCGCTGAAAAGGCACTTTTACGTCGTTTAATTCGAACGGCGACTCATATTGTATCGGATGGATACGAGCGAGAAGATGATGTGGATGGCCTTTTAAATGAGGCTGAGAAAAAAATATTAGAAGTATCTCACCAAACAAATGCAAAAGCATTCCAAAACATTAAAGATGTTCTTGTAGATGCTTATGATAAAATTGAACTTTTGCATAATCAAAAGGGTGAAGTTACCGGGATACCAACTGGATTTACTGAATTAGATAAGATGACCGCAGGTTTCCAGCGAAATGATTTAATCATCGTGGCGGCGCGTCCATCGGTAGGGAAAACTGCATTTTCACTAAATATCGCACAAAACGTAGCGACGAAAACTGATGAAAATGTAGCGATTTTTAGTTTAGAGATGGGCTCTGATCAGCTTGTTATGCGTATGCTTTGTGCAGAAGGAAATATTGATGCACAAAGACTTCGTACCGGTTCATTAACTTCTGATGATTGGGCGAAATTAACAATGGCGATGGGTAGCCTTTCTAATGCTGGTATATATATTGATGATACACCAGGGATTAAAGTAAATGAGATTCGAGCAAAATGTCGTAGATTAAAGCAAGAGCAAGGTCTTGGGATGGTTTTGATTGACTATTTACAGCTTATTCAAGGAAGTGGGAAATCAGGAGAAAACCGTCAGCAGGAAGTATCTGAGATTTCTCGTACATTAAAAGGGATTGCACGTGAATTGCAAGTACCTGTTATTGCCTTGTCGCAGTTATCTCGTGGTGTAGAATCTCGTCAAGATAAACGTCCGATGATGTCTGACATTCGTGAATCAGGAAGTATCGAGCAGGATGCTGACATTGTAGCCTTCCTATATCGTGAAGATTACTATGATCGTGAAACAGAAAATAAAAATACAATTGAAATTATCATTGCAAAGCAACGTAATGGTCCGGTAGGTTCAGTAGAGCTTGCGTTTGTTAAGGAATTTAATAAATTCGTCAACTTAGAACGCCGCTTTGAGGATGGACATGCACCGCACGCATAAAGGCAGTATAAAAAAGAAACACATTTCTTATAATAAGATGTGTTTCTTTTTTTTTATATGAAAGATAGGGCTTTCATAAGGTGAATATGTAATTCTTACGAACGAAAACGTTTTTCGATAAAAAAATGTTCGCTTTTTGGTTGACTTCTCTTTCTGTTTTGGTACAATTATATTGTTTGAATAGATCGTTTGAAAATTGCGGAGGTGCTTTAATAATGTCTTCAGTAGTAGTTGTAGGAACACAATGGGGCGACGAAGGAAAAGGTAAAATCACTGATTTTCTTTCTGAGCATGCGGAAGTAGTTGCAAGATATCAAGGTGGAAATAACGCGGGACATACAATTGTTTTCGGCGGAGTTAAATATAAATTACACTTAATTCCATCTGGTATTTTCTATAAAGAGAAAATTTGTGTAATCGGAAATGGCTTAGTAGTAGATCCGAAAGCATTACTTGAAGAGTTGAAATACTTACACGATCGTGGTGTAAGTACTGATAATTTACGTGTAAGTAACCGTGCGCACGTTATTTTACCTTATCACTTAAAACAAGATGAATTAGAAGAAGCGAGTAAAGGTGATAACAAGATTGGTACAACGAAAAAAGGTATCGGTCCTGCATATATGGATAAAGCTGCTCGTATTGGTATCCGTATGGCTGATCTTTTAGACCGTGAAGCATTTAAAGAGAAGCTTGAGCGTAATTTAGTGGAGAAAAATCGTTTGTTTGAAAAAATGTACGATACAGAAGGTTTCAGCGTAGAAGAAATCTTTGAAGAGTACTTCGAATACGGACAACAAATCGCACATTACGTATGCGATACATCTGTCGTATTAAATGATGCACTAGATAACAATAATCGTGTATTATTTGAAGGTGCACAAGGTGTTATGCTTGATATCGACCACGGTACGTACCCGTTCGTTACATCTTCTAACCCAATTGCTGGTGGTGTAACAGTTGGAACTGGAGTTGGTCCTGCGAAAGTTACTCGCGTTGTAGGTGTATGTAAAGCATATACAAGCCGTGTTGGTGATGGTCCATTCCCTACTGAACTTAATGATGAAATCGGTCACCAAATTCGTGAAGTTGGTCGGGAATACGGAACAACAACGGGTCGTCCACGCCGTGTAGGTTGGTTCGATAGCGTTGTTGTAAGACATGCACGTCGTGTTAGTGGTTTAACAGATTTATCATTAAACTCTATCGATGTATTAACAGGTATTCCAACTGTTAAAATTTGTGTTGCTTACAAATGCAATGGCGAAGTTATCGATGAAGTTCCAGCTAACTTAAACATTTTAGCGAAATGTGAGCCTGTATATGAAGAGCTTCCAGGTTGGACAGAAGATGTTACTGCTGTGAAATCACTGGATGAGCTTCCTGAAAATGCAAGAAAATACGTAGAGCGTGTTTCTGAATTAACAGGAATCCAATTATCTATGTTCTCGGTTGGACCAGATCGTAATCAAACAAATATCGTTCGTAACGTATACGAAGCTTAATTGATATAAAAAATTGATTTTTTTAAGAAAAAACTCATATTTTTATGAGTTTTTTCTTATTTTTTATAAAAAAATAAAAAAAGGTATTGCAAAAATGAAAGATAGCATGTTATGATATGTCTTGTCGTCACGAAAATATGACGTTGGTGAGTATGAGCCATTAGCTCAGTTGGTAGAGCATCTGACTTTTAATCAGAGGGTCGAAGGTTCGAATCCTTCATGGCTCACCATTTTATTTTTCGTGGCCCGTTGGTCAAGTGGTTAAGACACCGCCCTTTCACGGCGGTAACACGGGTTCGAATCCCGTACGGGTCATGTTTTTTTATGTTCATTTTTGGTCCCGTGGTGTAGTGGTTAACATGCCTGCCTGTCACGCAGGAGATCGCCGGTTCGACCCCGGTCGGGACCGCCACTTTTGTTTATACCACCATTAGTGGTTTTATATATAGTTTTGGCTCGGTAGCTCAGTCGGTAGAGCAGAGGACTGAAAATCCTCGTGTCGGCGGTTCGATTCCGTCCCGAGCCACTCTCAGGATATTAAGTGGGCCCACTTAATATCCTTTTTATTTTGTCCAGTTTTACAAATGTGGGTAGTTATTTTACAATAGAATGAGGAGCCTCTAGCAGTTGAAGCTAGAGGTTTTTCTATAGATCGTATAGGATTCCGTGTAAAAGTGGATGATACATGAGTCTATGAGAATAGAGGAGAAATACTTAGACTAAGATTGTTGTCATATAGGAACATACTATAGAAACACCAATATGTTTGAGGATTATTGATCATATTTTTATAAGGAGGAAATAGACGATGATGGGAAAGAAAATTTTAGTAGTTGATGATGAAAAGCCAATTGCGGATATTTTGAAGTTCAACCTAGAAAAAGAAGGTTTTGAAATTGTAATGGCGCATGATGGTGATGAGGCGATTGAAAAAGCAAATGAAGAACAGCCAGATATGGTTTTATTAGATATTATGTTACCGGGAAAAGACGGTTTAGAGGTATGTCGTGAAATACGTAAAAGCTCAGAAATGCCAATTATTATGCTTACAGCAAAAGACTCTGAAATTGATAAAGTATTAGGGCTTGAGCTTGGGGCAGATGATTATGTAACGAAGCCATTTAGTACGAGGGAGTTACTTGCTCGTGTGAAAGCGAATTTACGTCGCCATCAGCAGGGTGGTGCTGCAGAGAAAGAAGAAAATACCGAAATGGTTATTGGACCAATCGTTATCAATTCGAACGCTTATAGTGTAACAAAGCGTGAAGAAAGCATTGAGCTTACACATCGTGAATTTGAATTACTACATTATTTAGCGAAGCATTTAGGTCAAGTTATGACTCGTGAACATTTATTACAAACAGTTTGGGGTTATGATTATTTTGGAGATGTACGTACAGTAGACGTAACAGTACGTCGTTTACGCGAAAAAATTGAAGATAATCCAAGTCATCCTACTTTAATTGTAACTAGACGTGGGGTAGGGTATTACTTGCGTGACCCAGAACAGGAATAGTATATGAAGAAAGTTGGTTTTTTTCAATCTATTCATTTAAAATTTGTGCTCATATATATGCTGTTAATATTAATAGCAATGCAAGTAATTGGTGTATATTTCGTCAGGGAATTAGAAAAAAGCCTTGTAAAAGGCTTTCAAGATTCCTTAACGCAGCAAACAAATCTACTTTCTTATAACCTGAAGCAAGAGTTTGTAAAAGAACGTCCTAAAACAGAATCAGTAGATAAAGCTATTAATGATTCGATTCAAAAATTCGCATCAGATCGTAAGAAAGATATTCAAGAAGTAAGTGTAATTGATTCTACTAAAAAATTAATGGCAATTTCAGACGGGTCTAAGCAAAATAAGGTAGGAAGAACGTCAGCAGATACAGCTGTACAACGGGTAATGGTACAAAAGAAACCAGAGTCAAAGATTGAGAAAGATGGAAATACAGGTCATCGAGTTCAAGTTATGATTACCCCTATTCTAAAAGATCCAGGCGGAGAGGTACTTGGTGTCATTCATATCGTTGCATCTATGGAAGATGTGTATAAACAAATGAAGGACATCAACCAAATCTTCGCAACGGGTACAGTAATTGCTTTATTAGTAACAGCTGTACTTGGAATTTTATTGGCTCAAACAATTACGAGACCAATTTCAGATATGCGAAGACAAGCAATTGAAATGGCGAAAGGAAATTATTCGCGAAAAGTAAAGGTGCATAGTCACGATGAGATTGGACAATTAGCATTATCTTTTAACAATTTATCTAAAAAATTACAACAAGCTCGTTCCTCCACAGAAAGTGAAAGACGAAAATTATCATCCGTTTTATCACATATGACAGATGGAGTAATTGCTACTGATCGAAAAGGGGATATCATTTTATTAAATGATCCTGCGGAAAAGATGTTAAATGTTTCGCGTGAAACGGCGCTAGATCAATCAGTGTTAGAAGTGCTAGGAATACAAGAAGAATTTACACTGGATCATTTATATGAAGAGCCTGATTCAGTTTTATTAGATTTTAGTACGAGAAATGAACCATATATTTTACGTGCTAGTTTCTCTGTTATTCAAAAAGAAACAGGGAAGGCAAATGGTTTAATTGCTGTATTATATGATGTAACAGAGCAGGAGCGGATAGAACAAGAGCGCCGTGAGTTTGTTGCGAACGTATCTCATGAGTTAAGAACGCCGTTAACAACGATGCGCAGTTACTTAGAAGCACTTACTGATGGAGCATGGCAAGATCCCAATATTGCACCGCAATTTTTAACAGTTACACAAGAAGAAACGGAAAGAATGATCAGGCTTGTAAATGCATTGTTACAACTATCTAAACTAGATAGTACAGAACATCGCCTAATGAAGGAATGGGTCGACTTTACTGATTTCTTTAATAACGTTATCGATCGTTTTGAAATGTCTAAAGAGCAAAATGTAAGCTTCAAACGATCTTTCTCTAAAAAATCTCGATTTATTGATATGGATACAGACAAAATTACACAAGTTTTATATAACATTATTTCCAATGCACTAAAATATTCGCCAGAAGGTGGTACAGTAACATATCGCCTACGTGACCGCGGGGAGTTATTAGAGATTAGTGTGAGTGATCAAGGAATGGGAATTCCGAAAGAAAATGTAGATAAAATATTTGAACGTTTTTATCGTGTAGATAAAGCGCGTTCGAGACAAATGGGTGGTACAGGTCTTGGGTTAGCCATTGCGAAAGAAATGATTGAGGCACATGGCGGCTCGGTTTGGGCGAAAAGTGAGGAAGGAAAAGGGACAACTATTTATTTCACATTGCCAATGGCGACAGATGAAGAGGACGATTGGGAATGAGTATGGAAAACTTTAAAACGATAGTTCTAATTAATTTGGTTGTCATTAGTCTATTTCTTACTTTTAACTTGTGGACATATGTTCCTGATTCTACTTCTATGCAAAATACAAAGTTCGTTCAAGGTAACGAAGAGATAAATACGATAAAGATTTCGGAGGTTGTTCGCCCATCCTCTGTCGTTATTCATAAAGAGAAAAATCATTATGTAAGCGAAAAAAAGGAAAATGTGGATTCGATCTATAAAATTCTTGAAAACGGAGAATTACATAATTTCGAGGAAATAACGGGGACAGTCCCTAAAGGTGATTTTCTGTCTTATGTACACGGAGAAGAAAAAATTGAATTTGTTTTTCCTACAAATATCCCATTAGATACGATTAAAAATATGTTTAATATTAAAGATAAAAACATAGAAAGTAACAGAAGTTTTAATCGTATTATAATTGATCCTTCTAGAAGTAAGGACCAAGAAATTAAAGTTAGCTTTGTTTCCTATGATACTCCTCATAAAATATATCAAGCAACATTGAGTGGTGCTTATATAAAGGATATTATAAATGCTCAAAATCAACTTATAACAGTAGCAAGACCATATTTTGAGTATCAAATAAATGATACAAAAAAACTTTTTTTACCAGAGGGGATTACGGAATTAAGTAAGGCAGAGTATATTACAGCTAAACTAGAAGTGGATCCATTTAAAAATGCTTTATTTAGTGATCCACGTTATTTAAGTCCTATTTCTGAGAAAACAAAGGAAACATTTACAGATGGCATCCGTTCTATGGAAATTGATAAGTCGGATGCAATGTTGAAATATAAAAATTCCGCTGTACATGGTGATAAATCTACGGATAATGCGGTAATTTTACAAAAAAGTTTTGACTTTGTAAGTGGGCATAGTGGGTCCTTGAAGTCCTATCGTTTTGATTATATTAATGGGAGGAAAACTTCATTCCGTTTATATGAGGATGGTTTGCCTGTATTTAATGCAAATGGAATAGCGGAATTAAAACAAGTATGGGGTTCAGGTGAAATTATGCAGTATGAAAGACCCTTTTTTGAGTTCAGTATTACTTTGCCTAGTAAACAACAAACAACTTCTCTCGCATCAGGTCGTACAGTGATGACATCATTAGAGAATAATCCAGAAATTGATAAAAAATCAATTCAGGATGTTGGTATTGGTTATAAAATGTCATTGGAACCGTCCATCAGTGATGTGAGAATCGCTGTCTTACAGCCGATATGGTATGTAAAATGTGAAGAAGATGGTAAGCAACAAATATATGAGTGGAGTGAGGGGGGACTAAATGGATTGGGATCGAATTAAAACCATATTTATTGTGACCTTTTTTGTTTTAGACCTCTTTCTTATCTTTCAGTTCATTCAGAAGCAAGATAGTAATCAATTAGAACTTGTGACGGAAACGAAAATCGATCAACAATTAAAAGCTGAAAAAATTACTATGGGAAATTTCCCTAAAGAACCGAAAAAAGAGTCATTTATAATGGCAAAAAATAAGGGTTTCAAAGAAGAAGATGTGCAATCTTTAAAAAATCAGACAGCGCATGTGCAAGAGGAATATCAAATAGAGGGTAAATTAAAAGAGCCTTTTTTAAATACAAAATCATTGTCAAAAGATAAGTATAATGAGTTTTTGAAAAATTATGTGCTGGATGGACAAAAATATGAGTTTGGAGCAATAAAGGACTCAAAAATTTACTTCTTTCAAAAGTATAAAGATAAACCAATCTTCTACAATAATCGTGCGATGATTGTTGTAGATTTAAATGAAAAAAATGAGCTTATTTCATATACACAAACAATGTTAACGGATTTGAAGGAAATGGGCGAAAGCGAAAAGACGAAAGAACAAGAAATTATTACTGCTCAAACAGCTTTAGAAAATATATATTTGAAAAATAAAATTGCAGAAAATACGCACGTGAAAGAGGCGCAGATTGGATATGCGACTCTTGCGGAGTCTTCTTCTAATATACAAGTGCTTGCTCCAACATGGAACTTAAAGACAGAACAAAAAAAGGATTTTTTTGTGAATGCAATTGAAGGACAAGTTATGGAATTAGGGGAAACTCAAGTGCCGGAAGAACATAATGGAGTGAGAAAGAATGAGCATGCATTTTAGTGTACTTGCAAGTGGAAGTACAGGGAATATGCTATATGTAGGAACAGATGAAAAAAAACTGCTTGTCGATGCAGGTTTAAGTGGTAAAGCGACAGAGGCTTTATTTAAACAAGCTGAACTGAATATAAATGACATATCAGGTATTCTTGTAACACATGAGCATAGTGATCACATTAAAGGATTAGGTGTATTGGCGCGTAAATATGATTTACCTGTTTATGCGAACGAGAAAACATGGACTGCAATGGAACATTTAATAGGTAATATCCCAACTGATCAAAAATTCATTTTCTCAATAGGAGACGTGAAAACATTTGGGGATATTGAAGTTGAATCATTTGGTGTTTCTCATGATGCGGCGGAACCGATGTTTTACGCTTTTCATAACAATAATAGAAAGTTAGCTCTTATTACAGATACGGGCTACGTAAGTGACCGTATGAAAGGTGTTATTAAGGGAGCAAATGCTTTCGTGTTTGAAAGTAATCATGATGTGGAAATGCTTCGTATGGGACGCTATCCATGGAGCATTAAGCGACGTATTTTAAGCGACGTTGGCCACGTTTGTAATGAGGACGCTGCATTAGCGATGGCTGATGTTATTACAGATGAGACAAAACACATTTATTTAGCACATTTAAGCTTAGATAATAACATGAAAGAATTAGCGCGTATGTCTGTATCACAAGTATTAGAAGAAAAAGGTTTTGGGGTTGGAGAATCCTTTGAAATACATGATACGGATCAAAAAATGCCTACGAAAATTCAATACGTATAATTCTTCATTTTAGTAAACAATAAAGGTGAATATAGTTGTTTTCAGGAAGATAGGTGAACAAATATGTCCTTTATTGATGAAGAAAAATATCGTATTAAACGTGCAGGAAAAAAGAAACATAAAGGTATTGTCATTTCTAGCATAGCGGGGACAATTGTAGGGGCTTCATTATTTGCATTTGGAGCTCCTTTATTTTCAAATCATGCAGGTAAGCTTCCGCAAGCTGAAGCAAGTGAAAAAAATATGGCTGAAGCTCAAAGTGGAAATGTTCCTGTTAAACAGATTAGCTTTGTAGACGCTGTTGATCGTGCTTCAGAGGCTGTTGTTGGTGTTATTAATATTCAACGAGACAATTTTTCGGAGGCTGATTCGGAAGCTGGTACAGGCTCTGGTGTGATTTATAAGAGAACAGATGGACATGCGTATATTGTAACGAATAACCACGTTGTTACTGGGGCGAATCGTATTGAAGTGAGCTTAAGTGACGGTAAGAAAATTCCAGGTAAAGTATTAGGAACCGATGTAGTCACGGACTTAGCTGTACTAGAAATAGATGCGAAGCATGTGAAGAAAGTGATTGAAATTGGCGATTCTAATACCGTTCGTAGAGGAGAACCAGTTATTGCGATTGGAAATCCACTGGGGTTACAATTTTCCGGAACTGTCACACAAGGTATTATTTCGGCTAATGAGCGTATTGTTCCTGTAGATTTAGATCAAGATGGACATTACGATTGGCAAGTAGAAGTATTGCAAACAGATGCGGCAATTAATCCAGGTAATAGTGGTGGAGCGCTTGTAAATGTAGCGGGACAATTAATAGGTATTAACTCAATGAAAATTGCAGCAAAAGAAGTAGAAGGAATTGGATTAGCTATTCCAGTTACGAGAGCTGTTCCTATTATGAATGAACTAGAAAAGTACGGTAAAGTAAGAAGACCTTACGTTGGGATTGAACTAAGATCATTAAATGAGATTCCGAGTTACTATTGGTCAAAAACATTACACTTACCAGGTAACGTAACAGAAGGAGTCTGCATTTTAGATGTGAAAAGTCCTTCGCCAGGTACGGATGCGGGTCTTAGAGAACATGATGTTATTGTGGCGGTAGATGGAAAAGCGGTGCACGATATTATTGGGTTCCGCACGGCCTTATATAATAAAAAAATTAATGATAAAATGACTCTTACGTTTTATCGTGGTACAAAACGAGCGACAACAACGGTGAAATTAGGCATTCAAAAGTATTAAAAACAGGAGGGCCTACCTCCTGTTTTCTATTGTAGAAAAGTGAGGTGAGGAATATGAATTTACCTTGTTGTTTAGAACATGTTGAATTAGCATTAGATATCATTGTGGATGAGTGTGAAGTCGCACCGGTTATTAACAATGTGGATAACTCTAAAGAAGAGAAAAAAACATGTGAATTTTGTCAAAATGAGGCGACATATGTTGTATCGAACACAGATTCTCACACAATATGTGGGTAACATTTGTGGATATGTGGATAAGTCCTGTGGATAACGTGTTTGTAAGGTGGGGAATAAATGTGAATATCTCGATTATTTCAATCGGAAAATTAAAAGAAAAATACTTAAAACAAGGTATAGCAGAATACTTAAAACGATTATCTTCTTACGCAAAAGTAGAAGTAATTGAATTGCCAGATGAAAAGGCACCAGAAAATTTAAGTGCAGCAGAAATGTTAATTGTAAAAGAAAAAGAAGGTATTCGTATACTGGATAAAATTTCTGATGATACGCATGTCATTGCGTTAGCTATAGAAGGAAAACAAAAATCATCAGAAGAATTTGCGGTAAGTATAGATCGCCTTGCTACATATGGAAAGAGCAAGATCACATTTGTAATTGGTGGATCACTGGGGCTTAGTTCTGAAGTAATGAAGCGTTCAAACGAATCTCTTTCTTTCTCAAAGATGACATTACCACATCAATTAATGCGTCTAGTATTGCTTGAGCAGGTGTATAGAGCGTTTCGGATTAATCGTGGTGAACCGTACCATAAATAAATTTTTCATTTGTATATAAAGAGTAAAAAAGACCATTGGACAAAAATCACCGATGGTCTTTTAAACATTAATAGATGGTATGTAGATTTCCTAAAATAAGTATGTTTCTATTTCTAAAAAAATATGCTGTAATATGAAGAGGGAAAAAGTATAAGTAGTCATAGAAGTGAGGAATTAAAGGTGAAGAAGTTTAAGAAGTTTTACTTGGAGATTACGAGTGTATGTAATCTTGCGTGCAGCTTTTGTCCGCCGACGGAAAGGCAGAAGCAATTCATTTCTGTAGAGGATTTTGCTAAAAGATTAGACCAAATTAAACCTCACACAGACTACATTTATTTGCACGTGAAGGGTGAGCCGTTGCTCCATCCGAAAATAGATCAACTATTAGATTTAAGCCATGAAAAAGGGTTTAAAGTTAATATTACAACGAACGGAACGTTAATTAATAAGAGAAGGCATAGACTGTTAAATAAGCCTGCGTTAAGACAAATGAATTTTTCACTGCACAGTTTTGATGGACACCCAGGTTCGCAAGATAAAGAGGGCTATGTAAGGAGTATACTTTCTTTCATTAGAGAGGCAACAAGTCAATCGGACTTAATCGTTTCACTAAGATTATGGAATTTAACTCAGGATAATAAAACAAATGCTGAAATCCAAAAAAATAGGGATTTATTATCTATAATTGAAAATGAGTTTGATCTATCTTATCAAATTGAAGAGAAGCTTACACCGGGAAAAGGTATAAAAATTGCGGAACGTGTCTTTATTAATCAAGACTATGAATTCCAGTGGCCGGCATTGCATGAAGAAGAGGATGATGGAAAAGGATTCTGTCATGGTCTTCGAAATCAGGCTGGAATCTTAGCGAACGGAACGGTTATTCCTTGTTGTCTAGATGGTGAGGGAATTATTAATCTTGGAAATATTAATAATGATTCATTCTCTAATATTATTGAAGGCGAAAGAGCGAACAATATTGTAGATGGATTTTCAAAAAGGGTTGCAGTAGAAGAACTATGTAGAAAGTGCGGATACCGCAAAAGATTTGGAAAGTAAATATAGAATAAGCCCTCATAAAGCGAGGGCTTATTTTTATTCTTGATAAGAACGTTCTAATTCATCAATTAAGGAGCCTACGTAAGAAACAGCTTTACGGATTGCATCTGGTTTTGACATGTCTACTCCAGCGTGTTTCATTAATTCAAGTGGTTTCATTGTACCGCCTGCACGGAGTACATCAAGCCAGCGATCAACAGCAGGTTGTCCCTCTTCTTTAATCATTTGAGCTACAGCGGTAGAAGCAGTTAGTCCCGCAGAATATGTGTAAGAATATAAGCCCATATAATAGTGAGGTTGACGCATCCATGTTAAACCGGCGCCTTCATCAATTTCTACGGAATCTCCCCAGAATGTCGAAAGGACCTTCGTTTTTATTTCAGTTAAAGTTGTAGCTGTGAGTGCTTGCCCTTCTTCTGCTAGAGCGTATACTCTTCTTTGATATTCTCCCTCAAGTAGATGGGTAACGAAGTTGTGGTAATATGTGCCGAGTAGTTGCAGAATAACCCATCTGCGCATTCTCTTATCTTCAGTAGTCGCAAGTAAATGCTGGGCTAATAGTAATTCATTCATCGTTGATGGAGCTTCAATGAAGTACATAGATGGACGCACATTCATAATACGCTGATTTTTATTTGCTAAATAAAAATGACCAGCATGTCCAAATTCATGAGCTAATGTGAAACACCCGCGCATCGTACCCTGCCATGTAATTAAAATATAAGGGTGAGAACCGTATGGGCTAGAGCAGAAGGCACCTGTTGATTTTCCTACGTTATCTGCAAGGTCTACCCATCTTTCTTTGAAGCCCTTTTCGATAATGGAACTATATTCATTTCCTAATACTTTTAAAGAATCTTGAATGAGTTTGCCAGCTTCTTCGTAAGTGATTGTTGGATTAAATTCAGGATCTAACGGTGCATGTAAGTCACAGAAAAGCATTTGATCAAGCCCTAATACATTCTTTTTTAAATCTGCAAAACGGCGCATATGAGGCGCTAATTCGTTATAAATAATATCTAGTTGGTTGTTATACATTTCAAGTGGAACCTTTTGAGGTTCTAAAAGCATATCGGTAACGGACTCGTACTTGCGCAAACGAGAAAGCGCCACTTGTTTTTTTACTTCAGTAGCATATGTTGTTGCAACTGTATTTTTATATCGTTTCAATGTGGAAACAAATGATGAATATGCTTTTTTACGTATATATGCGCTTGGAGAAAATTCATATTTGCTTTCGAATAATGCAAACGATACAGGCAAATCATTTCCCTGTTCATCTTGTATAGAAGGGAAATCCATATCGGCTAATTTAGTCATGCCGTAAATTTTGTAGGGTGAACTATGAACTTCGCCGAGTGCAGCAAGAGCTTCTTCTGTTTCAGGAGAGAGTGTGTGCTGCCTCTTTTTGAGTATCTCTAGTAATGATTTACGGAAAGGTTCAAGTTTTATTTCCTCAGTTAAATATTTTTCAATTGTTCCCTCCTCAAATGAGAGAATTTCGTTATGAATAAAGGATAGTGCGGTATGTACATTCGTTCCTAGAGCGGAAATTTTGGAAGAGTTCGCTTGAATAACTGAATCTGTACGATCAGCGGATTCTTTTAAATTTGCATATGCGCCGAGTTTTGTTAGCTTCATTAAAAGTTCTTCTTCTAAAAGTAGGCAATTTAATAAGGTAGCGGGGCTAGTGTGTAATTGTCCTTTAAATGCATCAAGTTTTTTTATATCGTCTGTTAATACACGTAATGCAGTTTCCCACTCTTTATCAGATTCGTATAAATCAGAAAGGTCCCATGTCAATTCAGTAGAGACTTCCGCGCGAATAAGGCGTTTCTCAATTACATTTTTCATTTGTTATATCCCCCTTATTATAAGTATCTAAAAACATGATACTAGAAAATTCAGTGAAATGAAAATATTTTACATTTTTATACATGAAAAAGAAGGACAATCATAAAAAATGCTTGTCCTTCTAGTTAAATTTATAAATTAATATACTTTGTCCCCGTTGAAAATAGAGTTTTTCACGACTACATAATCTACAGTACGAATTGCGTCTAATTTTGTTCCACCAGCGTAAGAGATAGAAGATTGAAGATCTTGTTCCATTTCGATTAAAGTGTCTTCTAAAGAACCTTTATGCTCAACGAACATTTTCTTACCTTCAACGTTTTTCTTCTCACCTTTTTGGAATTCAGAAGCTGAACCGAAGTACTCTTTATAAAGTTTGCCATCTTTTTCGATTGTTTCCCCTGGAGACTCTTCATGACCTGCGAATAGAGAACCGACCATAACCATAGTTGCTCCAAATCGAATTGATTTAGCCACGTCGCCATGTGTACGAATACCACCGTCAGCGATAATTGGCTTACTTGCAGCTTTTGCACACCAGCGAAGTGCAGCTAGCTGCCAACCGCCAGTTCCAAAGCCTGTTTTAATTTTAGTAATACAAACTTTACCAGGTCCAATGCCAACTTTTGTTGCATCAGCGCCAGCGTTTTCTAATTCTCTTACCGCTTCTGGAGTTCCAACGTTTCCAGCGATAACGAAGCTTTCTGGTAAATGTTTTTTAATATGTTGAATCATGTTGATCACAGCGTTAGAGTGACCATGTGCGATATCGATTGTAATGTATTCAGGTGAAAGTTGCTCAGCAGCTAATTGTTGTACGAATTCGTACTCGTCTTCTTTAACACCAACGCTGATTGAAGCAATTAATCCACGTGATTGCATATCTCTAATGAATGAAATTCGTTTCTCTGGTTGGAAACGATGCATGATATAGAAGTAATTATTTTCAGCTAAATAAGTTGCGATTCTTTCATCAATAATCGTTTGCATATTTGCAGGTACGACAGGTAATTTAAATTTATGTTTTCCTAAAGTGACAGTTGTATCACATTCAGATCGGCTATTTACAATGCATTTTGCAGGAATTAATTGAATATCTTCATAGTCAAATACGTTTTCCATCATTTACACCCCTAAAATACGAATATTTTATTTTTATTAATTGAAAATGTTCGCCTATAGGATAATTTACATCATTTTCAGTAAGAAGTCAAAGATTTTCTTAACGTTTTTTTGAAAAGAAGCCAATACATTTTAAAAATAACGTTAAAAACGAATTTAAATAGATTTATTATGCATAATGTTCGTTTATAAAAAAGTAAGGAAAGTTGCGATAATTGCATAAGATTGTATGTATGCTTCTTATTTTGAGCGAGGGAGCTGGGGAAATACTATGAAAAAGTTAATACTAATAATAGGAATAACTTTGTTGGTTACTGCCGGATGTAGCAATAATGATGCATTTGATAAGGCAGAGAAACAAGGAGATTTAGCATTGGAAAATGAAGAATACGATAGAGCAGTCGTATCTTTTGAATTAGCGTTAAAAGAAAAGAAGGATGATCGGGAAATAAGGTTGAAGGTGAATCAAACAAATAAATAAAATGATTGAAGCATTACAGGAAAGTAATATAGACCGAGCAATTTCGTTATTGAGGGAAATTGAAAATGATTCTGCTAGTTCAGTTATATTAGCCAAACAAGCAAAAGAAAAACGAGAAGTTTTAGCTAATCAAAAAGATGAGGAAGAAAAATATAAGCAAATGCTAGTTAAAGTAGAGGAGTCGAAAAACGAGCAGAAGTTTGCGGATGTAAAAGAGCAACTTAACGTAATTATTAGGGAAACGAAAGGGAAAGAACAGTTTAAAATATATTATCAAAATGCGAATGAACAAATTATACAGAGTGTGCCGAGGGAAGTAGATGTAGATAAAACAAAAGATGAGAACCGTAAGGAAGAAAAAGTAATAGAAGAGAAGCCGAAGAAAGAAAGTGTTATTACCGGTCAGAAGGCAGAATAATATGGAATAATATTTTTAAAAAGTTTTTAAAATAGAAGATCCTTTTGTTTAGTCAGGCGAATCACGAATGATTCGCCTTTTTATGTGAGCTTTCAAGTATAATGAATAAGGTGATAATAAGGTATATGATGATTCATTGATAGAAAAAGCGAAAAAAGAAAATAATACAGAATAAAAAGAGGTTAATATATGAGTAAAAAAAGTTTTACCGATTATGCATTAAGTAAAGAAATTGTAAGAGCACTTACTGGTTTAGGATATGAACATCCAACGGAAGTGCAAGGAGAGGTTATTCCAGTTGCCTTGCAAAAGAAAGACCTTGTCGTGAAATCACAGACTGGAAGTGGAAAAACCGCTTCATTTGGCATACCACTTTGTGAAATGGTGGAGTGGGAAGAGAATAAGCCACAAGCTTTAGTTTTAACACCGACGAGAGAGCTTGCGGTGCAAGTAAAAGAAGATATTACGAATATAGGTCGTTTCAAAAGAATTAAGGCCGCTGCAGTTTATGGTAAATCTCCATTTGCACGTCAAAAATTAGAGTTAAAGCAAAAAACACATATTGTAGTTGGGACTCCTGGCCGTGTGTTAGATCATATTGAAAAAGGTACCCTTTCTTTAGAGTGTTTGAAGTATTTAGTTATTGATGAAGCGGATGAAATGCTGAATATGGGTTTTATCGATCAAGTAGAGGCAATTATTGACGAATTACCTAAAAAACGAATGACAATGCTATTTTCAGCAACACTTCCAAAAGATGTTGAAAAGTTATCTCGTACGTATATGGATTCGCCAACGCATATTGAAATTAAGGCTACCGGGATTACAACAGATAAAATTGAACATACACTTTTTGAGATGAGAGAAGAGGAGAAGCTTTCACTTCTTAAAGATGTAACAACGATTGAGAATCCAGATAGTTGTATTATTTTTTGCCGTACGCAAGAAAATGTAGATCACGTATTTCAGCAGTTAAAGCGGGTTAACTATCCTTGTGACAAAATACATGGTGGTATGGTACAAGAAGATCGTTTTGAAGTTATGGACGATTTTAGAAAAGGAAAGTTCCGTTATTTAGTAGCGACAGACGTAGCTGCTAGAGGAATTGATATTGATAATATTACACATGTTATTAACTATGATATTCCATTAGAAAAAGAAAGTTATGTACATCGTACGGGAAGAACGGGACGAGCTGGTAATAACGGGAAAGCTATTACATTCATGACGCCGTATGAAAATAGATTTTTAGAAGAGATTGAGGAGTACATTGGCTTTGAAATTCCAAAGGCACTTGCACCTTCAAAAGAAGAAGTTATGAAAGGGAAAGCAGTATTTGAGGAAAAGATACATGCTAAACCAATTATAAAGAAAGATAAAAATGCAGACCTAAACAAAGGAATTATGAAATTGTACTTTAATGGCGGGAAGAAAAAGAAAATTAGGGCGGTAGATTTCGTCGGTACAATTGCTAAAATTAAAGGTGTTACAGCAGAAGATATAGGAATTATTACAATACAAGACAATGTTTCTTACGTTGAAATATTAAATGGAAAAGGACCACTTGTTTTAAAAAATATGAAAAACACAACGATTAAAGGGAAACAATTAAAGGTTCATGAAGCAATTAAGTAAACAAAAAACTATCCACCTCTAACAGGTGGATAGTTTTTTTGTTTAAGTTTCTTTGAGGTCATCAACTAGTTTCTCTGCTAAACGTCTATACATATTACTCATAGTCACGAAGGATGTTAGTAATAAAAACTTTTCTAGCTTTGGATCTTCTAAGGAAGAAACCTCGTTTACTTCCTTAACACGGTTATTCACGTCTTGCTTAAAGCTTTCCACATTGGTGTCAGTAAGAGAAAGGTAATCTTTATATAGAGTATTTAATTCGAATGTATCGTCGTTTATTAACGGTGCATTTATATTTTCTAAGGAGCTTTTTATATCATTAATGGAAAGAGCTCCTTTTAATTGATAAATTAAGCTGATTAAAATCATATGTTCTTTTGAATACTTTTTATTTTTGATAGGGATGAATACTTTCCCTTTTGCGTAATTGTTAATCATTGTTTTTGTTAATACTTTTTCATCATCAGTTCTTGTTGTATCCGCATAAGTATTCTCAAATAGTTGGACAACTTGGTCTACATATAAGTCGACATTTGGGATATCCTCAAGTTTAATACTTTTTTCTAAATGTAATGATTCAAGTAATTTATTTATATTTTCCACGTAGAACCCCTCACTTTTATAACTTAGTGGAACTTAATGTTTAGTATATCTTTAAATATGGTATTACGAAACAAATGAATTGTAAATGTTGACCCGCAAGGATAATATGTATATAATTACATGTAGTTATGAAAACTACATGTAATTATATGAGGGGTGTTTATATGAATGTTTATGTAAGAGAACCGGTTAATGCATTTACTCACTTAGGAGGAGCTGTATTATCATTTATTGCATTATTAGCTATGCTTGTGAAAGTTTCTGTTAAGATGCCATCTGTTGCTGCAATTACAGCTGTTATTTTATTCGGTATCGGGATGATGGTCCTTTATATGGCATCAGCTGTGTATCATAGTGTCGTAGCCAGTGAACGTGTTATTTATTTCTTTAGGAAGCTAGATCATTCTATGATTTTCATATTAATTGCAGGTACATATGCACCCTTTTGCTTAATTACATTAAATTCGGCAAATGGTTTACTATTATTTTGTTTAGTTTATGCAACGGCAATTTGTGGTATTGCTTTTAAAATGTTTTGGTTTAATTGTCCAAGATGGTTATCGACAGCAATTTATCTTCTGATGGGTTGGTTAATTGTTCTATTCTTTGCACCGCTAGCTGAGAATCTAAGTACAGGAGGTATTATTTTCTTAGTACTTGGAGGCATTTTTTATACAATTGGTGGGTTTATTTACGGTGCGAAGCCAAAATGGTTGGAGTTTAAATATATGGGACACCATGAAATTTTTCATGTTTTTGTATTGTTAGGTAGTCTTGCGCATTTTCTAAGTGTATATTGTTACGTAATTTGATCAAAAAACGCCACGCGATGTCTGTTATGTGGCGTTTTTTTATTACCTGATTTGAATCGTGTATTGTACAAAAAATCATGGGATAAAATGTAAGTTTCTGTGTTCGCATAATAAACATATGATAAGAAATATGTGATATACTTTGAGAAGTTTATAATGAATGAAATATGGAGGACTATAATTATGGCAATACTTGTAACAGGTGGAGCAGGATATATTGGTAGTCATACATGCGTAGAATTACTAAAAAACGGTTACGAAATTATAGTAGTAGATAATCTTTCGAATAGCTCAGTAGAGTCTATAAATCGAGTGACAGAGATAACAGGAAAACAGTTTAAATTTTATAAAGAAGATATTTTAAATCGAGAAGCACTTGATACGATTTTTGAAGAAAATACAATTGAAGCTGTTATTCACTTTGCAGGCTTTAAGGCTGTAGGGGAATCAGTAGAAATTCCGTTAACGTATTATCATAACAACATTACAAGCACATTAGTGCTATGTGAAGTGATGCAGAAGCATAATGTGAAGAAGATGATCTTCAGTTCATCTGCAACAGTGTATGGTATCCCAGAAACATCACCAATTACGGAGGAGTTTCCATTAAGTGCAACAAATCCATATGGTCAAACGAAATTAATGATTGAGCAAATTATGCGTGACGTAGCATTTGCGGATGCAGAATGGAGTATTGCATTACTTCGTTATTTCAACCCATTTGGTGCACATGAAAGTGGACGTATTGGAGAAGATCCAAACGGAATTCCAAATAACTTAATGCCATATGTAACACAAGTAGCAGTAGGGAAGTTAAAGGAATTAAGTGTATTTGGAAATGACTATCCAACAAAAGATGGCACGGGTGTCCGTGATTATATTCATGTTGTAGACTTAGCAAATGGCCATGTAAAGGCGCTTGAAAAGGTACTTGGCACTACTGGGATAGATGCATACAATCTCGGTACAGGTACTGGTTATAGTGTGTTGGAAATGGTTGAAGCATTTGAAAAGGTTTCGGGCAAAGAAGTTCCTTATAAAATTACGGAGCGTCGACCTGGTGATGTGGCAGTATGTTTTGCAGATGCATCGAAAGCGAAGCGTGAATTAGGATGGGAAGCAAAACGCGGATTAGAAGAGATGTGTGCAGACTCTTGGAGATGGCAATCAAATAACAAAAATGGCTATCTAGAAGTTTAATAACCAGATAAAAAAATGACCTTTTGCGGGAGCAAAAGGTCATTTTTATTTATTTATTTATTTCCATTAAGTTTATTAGCAAATTTAGTAAAGAAAGTTCGCCGTTTTATAGGAGTATTTGACTGACAAAACGTATAGTAATCAATATCTTTAATGTAAGTAAAGAGTCTAGAAATAGCATATAAGAATGTAATAGAAGATCCAAGTGCAAAACTAATACCGTAACCATTGAACCCAAATGGAAGTAGAAGAAGACTTAATAACAAATTTGCAGAAAAGAACAGGGCTGATGTTCGAAATGCCCCTTTACGATCTTCAAAATATAAGAGTAGTAACGTGATAACAAGGACCATCCCGTTTGCATAAGCACCAATTATAGTCAGCTGCAAAATAGAGTATTCAAGTGTTACGTTTCCAGATTGTGAACTAAACATCCATATTATAAAAATAATAAGTAAAGAAAAAATACCTTGATTACGAAGTATTCGTTCCATTTCTTGCTTTAGGACAAAGTTCATTGATTCTTTTAATTGTAAAATTGTATTTAATGTCGCCCCATTGTTAACTGAACCGAAGAATTTCTTATACCGTTCATAAAACCTTGTTTCAATGGATACTACGAAGAAAATATAGGTTGGGATAATGCTTAAATAAGCCCAGAAAACAGATGTATCATAAATTTGATGATAAATAAACGTGTTTTCAATATTTCCTCGCCCTTCTCCGAACCAAATAACAAAGTTACATACCCAAATGCCAATATTGTAAAGTAAGCTTGACCAAAATAGTTCTGGATATTTATCTAAATAAGAAAGAAAGGTAAATTGTTCAGTAGCATCACTATTTGGAAACATTCGTACAATAACTATACTTAACCACACTAATGTAATGAAAGTCCCGATTGTAAAAGAAATTAAAAGTAATAGGGCCAATCCGTGTTCTATTCCAAGTGTTGGATGCCAGTAAGCGATAAGCGCAATTCCAGATAAGGAGAAAATGGAACCAATTAAAAATGCAAGAGCGATGGACTGATAATCTTTAGCTGCTGTTAAATAAATGGATTGAATCCAAATGATGTTTAAAGCTAAAAATAAAAATAGCATCACAATTTTATAATACAAGGCTAATGGTTGTCCTTCAGATATACTTGTTAATACGAGAATATCTGTTTGTTTTAAGTAATCTTTAATATTTACTTTGCCGGTCATTATTACATGCTCTTCTAATCCTAATTGTTGAATTAAATCACGACATTCCTGAGCATATTCTGCTTCTTCTGTATCAGGACCTAGTAAGTAAAATATAAATGGAATATTTTTTTCTAATAATAATTTAGCTGCATAAATCATTGTTTTTACATCTTTAATTGGCACAACTCGTATAATAGCGGAAATGATGAGTTTATCCGAATTGTATTTTGGTTTACGTAACCCTTTATAGTCAGATAAAGTAACGCCATTTGGAACGATTTTTAGTTTATGGGCCGGAGCACCTAATTCTTTTTGATATGCACTATTTCGGCCGAACAACGTAATTACATCAGCGGCTTGTTCATATGCTTGATGAGACAAGTGATGAAAGAAAGAAACCCATCTTTTTTTATATTCAATTGGTATCCAAGTAGATTGTAGTATTTCTTCTTCACGCTCCCGAGAATAAATACCGTGTTCAGTTAGAATAAATGGTATATCGGACTTGGCACTAATTGCAGCACCAAGCAATCCACCATACCCTGTCGATACAGAATGAATAAGATCTAATTCAGGAAAATCAATTTGTAAAATTTGAATTATTGGTGTGAACATAGATCTCCACATCCAAAAGTAATTTAAGAAGGATCCACTACTTTCTTCATATAAATAGCAAGTGTTCAAAATGAGAAACTATCAAGATTGACTATCACGCTTTAGGTCAGTAATAAGATTATCTTATAAAGATAAATGTATTACTGACCAGCCCCTTTCACATAATAGGGGGAGATTTAATGAATTCGAACGAGTTGTTTATGGTATACTGTATTACCTTCTTGGCTTGTATATGGCGGGATACTTCGCCCAAAACAATTTGCAACAATATTGGAGTGGCCAGGATAAGAAATACGAATTTCATACAAATCAATAGAGTCATCTAAATCAGCATAAAAAACTGCTAAGTGGTTGCCTTGTAAAATATATGGGAATGCTACTTCCGTATTTTCACCAAGTAGTACAGGTAATTTTATAGGATTAGAATAGTTAGACCAATCCCAAACCTCTATAGTTACATGGTGTGTGTAATATGCATCTAAATTTACAATGTTTACTACTGCTGAAACAGTTGCGGGCTCTCTTGTTAATACACCTGTGGAGTGAAAAACAAAATGATTTGGATAATGAAGAGGCATAAATATCAAACCTTTCTAAATTAATATGAGTGTACGATATTCTATGCAAAAAATTAATAGAATGAGATAGGGAAAATGTATCATTCTACTAATTTTTTATAGAAATTCAAAACGTAGTATTGAAAAGTATTCCAACACTTGTATCATTGTTAGAGTACGTTTATAATCAAGGAATCCTATTTCATGTTTTGATAGGGTTATTTATTATTGAAAGCGTTTTAAATTTGTTGTTTTTTAAGGTAGGAAGTCTAACTTATTCAGATTAAAAATTATGTATGTAGTTTTAAATAGGAAGAAAAATAATAAAGTGAAACTTTAATCAGTGGGTGGGGGTTGTTCATCCACACTGATTATTAGCTTTCACCAATCGGGCTTTACGGGCAGTTGATCTCCCACTTAACTTCTTTGCTCTAGCTGAATTTTGAGGTGGGGGTTTTACTGCTCGTTAATGCAGGATAAAGTATCACTTTATATTGTGGGGAGGTTAAAAGTGTGAAAGGGAAAGATTTTCACACGAATATATATGGGTTACGTAGGATTATTACTTTCAGGTGCAGCTTTATTTTTAAATAGTCTTGTCATATTAGGCAAAGTAGAGATGAAAAGTGCAGGTGTTTTTAATTTATTTGTAGGAGCGTTACAAATTATTATACCGTTTTATTTAATTATGATTTCTGATCAAAGTAATTGGACGGTATATTCATATGCAGCTACTTTTTTATTTGGTTTAACTTATTTATATGTAGGCGTTACTTTTATTAAAGGAATGGATAGTAGTGGACTAGGCTGGTTCTGTATTTGGGTAGCAATTATTGCTTTATTCTATATGGTTGTTTCATTTGTTCAATTCCACGATGTTGTTAATGCGTTAACATGGTTTATGTGGGCATTACTTTGGTATTTATTCTTTGTATTAAATGCACAAAAAAAGAATATCAATCAATATCTTGGCAGAATTGCTTTTGTACAATCGTGGGTAACATTGACGTTGCCTTCACTCTTTTATTTTATGGGAGTATGGGGCGAGGGATTCATATATGAACTATGGGTTTATGTATCAGTAATTTCTATTTTATATTGCTGCTATTGTATTTTTAAATATCGAGTACGTTAATGTATCGTGTGTAGAAAAAACATGGAATCGTTAAACTGATTCCATGTTTTTTTATTTTAGCGTTTATAATAATAGAGGTAGTATTTTACAATTTGTAAAAACGGGGATGATGAAGGTGAAAAAAGTATTGGTGCTAGGGGGAACAAGATTTTTTGGTAAACATTTAGTAGAAGTACTGTTGCAAGCTGGACATGATGTAACGATTGCGACGAGGGGAGTTACTGAAGATCCCTTTGGAAGTGCAGTAAAAAGACTGATTGTAGATAGAGAAGATGAGAGGCTACTAGAAGAGCGTTTTGAAGGTAAAAGTTATGATATCGTATACGATAATTTATGCTATAGCTCGAATGCAGCGAAGATAATATGTGAAGTGCTAAAAGGAAAAACGAAGAAATACATTATGACATCTTCAATGGCTGTCTATGAGCCTGCGCTAGGCCTGTTAGAAGAAAACTTCAATCCGTACGAGTATACAATTACGTATGGAGGTAGGAATGATTTCAATTATAGTGAAGGTAAGCGATTAGCTGAAGCAGTTTTATTTCAACATGCAACATTCCCAGTCGTTGCGGTAAGATTTCCCGTCGTTATTGGAGAAAACGATTATACGAAAAGATTACAATTTTACGTTGAACATGTTGTGAAACAAGAGTCTATCGTTGTGGATCATGTAGATGGAGAGTTGTCATTTATACATGAAAAAGAAGCAGGGGAATTTTTAGCTTGGTGCGGGATGAAGGACATAGAAGGGCCAATTAATGCTTGTAGTAACGGGGTGGTTTCTACCAGAGAAGTTATTCGTTTCATAGAAGAGAATACCGGGATAAAAGCGCTCATTCAAGAAGTAGGAGATAATATAGCTCCTTATAATGGAGTGATTAATTGTACGTTACATAATGGAAAGGCTCGTGAATTAGGATTCCCGTTCCGAGAGTTGAAATTAGAGACGGAAAAAGTTTTACTTTATTACATAAATACAATGAAATAATCATAAATCCCCCGGTGGCAATCCGGGGGATTCTGGAGGATTTCGACAATACTAATTTTACATTACCAAATTTACCTTATACGCACGACTAATGTGTTTGTGATTGAATTGCTTGTAAATACTTTTCATTTACCCGGTCCCAGTTCACCGTATGCCACCAGTTGGTAACAAATTCTGGACGCCGATTTTGATACTTTAAATAATAGGCGTGTTCCCATACATCGATGACGAGTAATGGAATTTTACCTTCTTGCAAAGGTGTATCTTGATTGGGTGTACTCATAACGGAAAGTTCCTCACCGTCCAGAACAAGCCATCCATAGCCACTTCCAAAACGACTAATAGCTGCTTTGGAAAGTTGATCTTTTAAGTTGTCAAAGGTATTGAAATAATAATCAATTACTTTTGCAACGTCTCCATTAGGCTCACCGCCACCTCGCGGGCTCATTAATTCCCAAAAAAGACTATGACAATAATGTCCACCACCGTTATTTCTGACAGCTGTAACAATTTCTTTTGGTAAAGTTTTTAAATTACATAGTAACTCTTCTAAAGATTTATTATGTAATTCCGTATAGTTTTCTAAAGCGGCATTCAAGTTATTTACGTATGTCGCATGGTGCTTTCCATGATGAATAGAAAGCGTGTTGCCATCGATATATGGCTCTAGTTCATCATAGTCATATGAAAGCTTTGGCAATTGAAATGAAGACATAACATTCCCTCCTTTCTTATTAAAAAAGTTGGTCTAGGTAAAAATAATTTACCTGAGTCAAAAATACACCTATTTTTTATACAAGTCAATAGTAATCTCTTTAATTTTCTGAAAAATATTACAATAAAAGTAACACTTCGACTTTCATTTGTGACTCTTATTCTTTTTGCTTATACTGTAAAGTAGTAACGTTTTGTTGAAATAGAAGGAGATCGTTTATGAGTAAAACGAAACAATTAATAGAGGAAGCGAGTCATTTTATTACGGTTTGCTATAAAGAGCTTAATAAAGAACAATTCATGGAAGAGAGAATAAAAGAAATTCAAATTGAAATAGAGAAGACGGGGACGTATGAGCATACATTTGAAGAACTTGTTCATGGATCACGAATGGCATGGCGCAATAGTAATCGATGTATCGGAAGACTATTTTGGAGTAAGATGCACATATTAGATGCACGTGAAGTAAATGATGAGGAAGGTGTATACAATGCATTAATTCATCATATTAAATATGCAACGAACGATGGGAAAGTTAAACCGACAATTACAATTTTTAAGCAATATCAAGGTGAAGAAAATAATATACGAATTTATAATCACCAATTGATTCGGTATGCAGGATATAAAACAGAAATGGGAGTGATTGGTGACTCTCATTCCACTGCGTTTACAGATTTTTGTCAGGAACTTGGCTGGCAAGGAGAAGGTACGAATTTCGATGTATTGCCACTTGTGTTTTCTATAAACGGGAAGGCACCTATATATAAAGAAATTCCGAGAGAAGAAGTAAAAGAAGTGCCAATTGAACACCCAGAATACCCGATTTCGTCACTTGGAGCAAAATGGTATGGGGTTCCAATGATTTCAGATATGCGCTTAGAAATTGGCGGTATTTCTTATACGGCAGCCCCGTTCAATGGATGGTATATGGGAACGGAGATTGGGGCTCGTAACTTAGCGGATCATGATCGCTATAATTTACTTCCGGCTGTTGCGGAGATGATGAAGCTCGATACATCGAGAAACGGTACGTTATGGAAAGACAAGGCGCTAATTGAATTAAACGTGGCTGTTTTACATTCTTTTAAAAAACAAGGAGTTAGTATTGTGGATCACCATACAGCTGCACAACAATTTCAACAATTTGAGAAGCAGGAAGCGGCATGTGGACGGGTTGTAACAGGTAATTGGGTGTGGCTCATTCCACCGTTGTCGCCAGCTACCACTCATATTTATCATAAACCGTATCCAAATGAAATTTTGAAGCCGAATTTCTTTCATAAATAATAGCTAGTATAGTTTTTTTTTCTGCAAAATATAATTTTTTTTAATTACTGTTACGTAGCAAATGGAAGCCTTTACTATCGGTTATTTTTGGAAAGGACTTTTTGAACCAAGGAGTTCCTTATGTTATAATCAAATTTCTGTTTCGAAGACCTTATAGAAATATAAGGTCTTTTGTTTTGCTTTTTTATGTAATAGGAATAGAAATTTTCTTTTAAATAAGGGATTTAGCATATTTTTAGGGACAACATAAGTGTGTAGGAAATTGATGAATTATTATTCTTATATAATCATTGTGTTTTGGGTGTAAACAAGAAAACATAATAAAGTTGTTTTTTTAGATTGCTGAGGAAGGAGGAAGTGTAAATGAGGATGAAGAGTCGAAAAACGGATTGGCCTGTATTTCTTATTAGTGGTGGCTCACTTTTATTATTTGTAATTGCAGTTATTTTAAATAAAAGTTACGTAGAGGGAGCCATTAATAGCAGTTTTGCAGCTTCAATTAAATATTTTGGTGCCTTTTGGCAGGTTTTATTAATTGGTACATTTGTTGTTGCAATGTGTATGGCGTTTTCAAAATATGGGAGAGTTAAACTTGGGGGGCTAGAAAAACCTGAGATTAGTACGACAAAATGGCTCGCTATTATTATGTCTACATTACTTGCTGGAGGTGGCGTTTTTTGGGCAGCCGCAGAGCCGATGTACCATTTGATGACGGTGCCACCAATACATGAAGGTATAACTGCTGGAACGCAAGAAGCAGTCATGCCTGCTTTAGCACAAAGTTATATGCACTGGGGTTTCCTGGCTTGGACGATTTTAGGTACAATTAGTGCGGTAGTTATGATGTACGGACATTATCATAAAGGTATGCCGTTAAAGCCTCGAACGCTTTTATATCCTATTTTTGGAGAGAAGTTGCGAAAGAGTTGGCTTGGAACGATGATTGATGTATTTGCCATTATTGCAGTAGCTGCAGGGACGATTGGTCCAATCGGATTTTTAGGACTACAAGCAAGTTATGGGTTACAAGCATTGTTTAACATTCCTGATGTGTTTACTACTCAATTAGCCATTATTGTTTGTGTAGTAGCTGTTTCTACTATATCTGCGGTAACAGGAATTGATAAAGGGATTCAAATTATAAGTAATTTAAATGTTAGGTTAGCAGTTCTATTAATGGTATTTGTATTACTATTTGGACCAGGTGGATTTATTATCGATTCATTTGTTTCTTCGTTTGGATTTTATATAAATGAATTTATTCCAATGAGCACATATCGTGGTGATACAGCTTGGTTAGGATCGTGGACAATCTTTTTCTGGGGATGGTTTATTGGATATGGACCGATGATGGCAATTTTAGTGAGCCGAATTTCAAGAGGAAGAACAATCCGAGAAATCATCGTTGCAATTGGAATTATTGCACCTATTATTACAACGTTTTGGTTTACTATACTAGGGGGATCAGGTGTGTTTTATGAGTTAATGAATCCTGGTTCTATCTCGACCGCATTAAGTGAATCAGGTATGCCAGCGGCTATGATTGCAATTACGCAGCAGTTGCCATTATCTAATATTATTGGACCTGCATTTCTTTTATTAACAATTTTATTTGTAGTGACAACAGGAGATTCAATGGCTTATTCGATTTCAATGGCAGTGACTGGAGATGGAGATCCTAGAATTAGTTTGCGAGTTTTTTGGTCGCTTATTATGGGCGCAGTTGCGGCAATTCTTTTATATATGGGTGAGGGAAGTATTAACGCCTTACAATCCTTCATTGTAGTGACGGCTGTTCCGGTATCTATTCTGTTATTCCCAATGCTATGGCTAGCGCCTAAAGTCGCAGGGGAATTAGCGTTAAAACAAGGTATTGTAAAAGAAGAAGATAAAACTAGCTTCTTGTTCCAAAAAGCTAGTAAATCAAAATAAATAATTGTATGTATATAAGAAGAGGAAGCATTTCATTTGAGATGCTTCCTCTTTGCTATTTATCCAAATACTTTTCCTGAGGGGACAGTATTTGGATAAGCATTTCGTACAGTTTCAATCTATTCTAATACTTTATCTTTCGTCTCTGGGACACATAATAGCATTGTAACTAAACCTATTGGATAGATAATGAAGATGAGAGATAATGCTCCCATTAAATTACCACCTGCAGCAAGTAAGCCGATAATAACAGGTCCAAATCCAGCTAACCCACGTCCTGTACCGAAAATAAAGTTCTCTGCTGTCGAGCGAGCTTCAGCAGGATAGTTTTCAGCTAAAACTGCTCCGAATCCCCCCATCATGCCATTGGCAAAGAATCCAAGCAGTGCACTTCCCCATAACAATGATGTTGAGTCTGTGAATAAGAAGAAGTAAATGAGACAGTATATAGTACCACCGACATAATAGATTGTAAAAGTTTTACGGCGGCCAATTTTATCGGCTAGAATACCAAAAGTTGCAATTCCAATTAGCATGCCGATTGTAGAGATGAACATCCAACCGCTCGCTTTTGCTAATGTGTAGTTATATTTATTCGCTAAAATAGTTGGCATCCATGTGAAAATTCCATAATATCCGAAGTTTTGGATGAATGACATAATAATAAGACCAATTGTTGTTATCGTTACTTTTTTATTGGCAAATAACTTTCGAAGTGGGAACTTTTTCATTTGCTTTAGTTGTTCTGCCTCAGTAGTTGTTAAATTACCTTTAGCTTCTTTTTGTAACAATTCTTTTTTGTATCGTTGTTTTTGTTCCCATATTTTCGGTTCACTTAAACTTTTGCGGACGTAAACAGCTAGTAGAGCGGGAATGAGTCCAAATAAGAAAACAGCTCTCCATCCGAAATGTGGGACGATAAATGCCGGAAGGAGTGAAGCGACTAGTACGCCAAATTGCCATCCAAGTGCAACAACGGATGTCGCCTTAGCGCGCATTTCTTTAGACCATGTTTCAGTTACGATGGCCATACCAATCCCGAATTCACCACCAACTCCCATTCCAACTAAAAAGCGAAGAATTAATAATTGCCAATAATCTGTTGCGAAATAAATAAGTGCTGTTGCTAGTGAGAATAGTAAGATTGTGAAGGCCATCGTACGGATACGCCCAAATAAATCAGCAATAAATCCAAATAAATAAGACCCGATTAGCATTCCTATTGTGGTAGCTAATGTTAAGTTTCCACCTTCAACAGGGCTTAAATGAAATTCTTTTAAAATGTAGACGAGTACGAAAGATAAGAGCAACATGTCTAAACCTTCTGCTGCATATCCTAGCGCAGAACCAAACAATGTTTTATATCTTTTCTCTTTCGTCTCCTCTGTTGTTGATTGTACATCAGTAGTGACGTTCATCATTAATCCTCCTTATTTTCTTCTACAGTCGCTATGGAAGAATAACAAAAGGCCTTCTCACCTGATATGATGAGAAGGCCAAAAAAGCATACGTATCCCTAAAAAAGATCATACGTATAGTATATTCCGACTTCCTTCTCAACCTCACGGGGTTGGGTTAAAGGACTGTATTATATTACTTTATTTTTAGCACTCTTCTGTTAGATTGTCAAATAAAGAGGGGATAGTTATGTGTAAAATATTTCAAAAAACATTTCATTCTCCTTGACGCACGCTTCATTATTTTCCCATAATAAAACTAACTACTAATATAAAAAGGAATGAATCACAGATGCTAAATTTAGTACTTATGATGATTGAACGCGTCGGGCTTATTGTTATTTTAGGATTTTTACTCTCTCATATTAAAACGTTCCGGCGTCTTCTTCATAAGCAAGACGGATATGTAGATAAGTTTAAGCTTATTTGTATTTTTTCAGTGTTTACAATTGTAAGCAATTACACAGGGATTGAAATAGCAGGAAATACTATTATGAATGAAAATTGGTTACAAGGTGTTTCATCATCCAGCACAATTGCGAATACACGAATCATGGGTGTTGGAATTAGTGGATTGCTTGGCGGTCCTATTGTCGGAATTGGAGTAGGTTCTATTGCGGGTATTCATCGTTATATGCTTGGTGGGACGACGGCAGTAAGTTGTGCAATTTCATCAATTTTGGCTGGGATTATAACAGGTTATATTGGATACATTTTCAAAAAATATAACCGTACTATTACTCCTAAATTTTCTGCGATTTTAAGTGTTTTTATCGTTACTTTAGAAATGCTTATGATTCTATTAATTATAGAAGATGGACTTAGTGTTGTGAAAACAATTGCGCTACCGATGATTCTTGTAAATAGTTTTGGCAGTTTCATTTTACTTTCGATGATACTAGCTATTTTACGACAAGAAGAAAACGCAAAAGCTTTGCAAACGCATAAAGTATTACGAATTGCTGATAAGACGTTACCATATTTCCGCCAAGGGCTAACAGAAGAGTCTTGTAAACATGTGGCACAAATTATTCACCGCTTTACGGGAACAGATGCGGTATCCTTAACAGATACAGAGGAAATCTTAGCTCACGTTGGATTAGCATCAGATCATCATATTCCTTCACACAGTTTAATAACAGGTTTATCAAAAGAAGTATTAAAAACAGGGAAAATAATGAAGGCAAAATCACGTGAGATTATTAATTGTCAACATGAAGGGTGTCCATTACAAGCGGCAGTTGTTATTCCATTAACTTCACATGGAAATACGATAGGAACATTAAAACTTTATTTTAAAAACCCTAATCAATTAAGTCGTGTTGAAGAAGAGTTAGCGGAAGGGCTAGCGAAAATATTCTCCACACAGCTTGAGTTAGGTGAAGCTGAGTTACAAAGTAAGTTATTGCAAGATGCCGAAATAAAAGCGTTGCAAGCACAAATCAATCCGCATTTTTTATTTAATGCAATTAATACAGTATCAGCTTTATGCCGAACAGATGTAGAGAAAGCGAGAAAATTATTATTGCAGCTTAGCGTTTATTTTCGTTGTAATTTGCAAGGGGCACGACAATTACTTATTCCATTAGAACAAGAGTTGAATCATGTACATGCATATTTATCGTTAGAGCAAGCGAGGTTTCCGAATAAGTATGAAGTGAAGATGTACATT
Source organism: Bacillus sp. TH19 (assembly GCF_016651075.1). Taxonomy (NCBI): domain Bacteria; kingdom Bacillati; phylum Bacillota; class Bacilli; order Caryophanales; family Bacillaceae; genus Bacillus; species Bacillus sp. TH19. The sequence continues at coordinate 200,416 of NZ_JAEKEO010000007.1, forward strand.
GAAGAGGCACTAAAGGTGACTTTAGTTCCACCATTTGTGCTTCAGCTATTAGTTGAAAATGCATTGCGCCATGCTTTTCCGAAAAAGCAGCCAGTGTGCCAAGTCGAGGTACATGTGTTTGAAAAAGAAGGGATGGTTCACTTTGAAGTAAAGGATAATGGACAAGGGATTGAGAGTGAACGTCTAGAGCAATTAGGAAAAATGGTAGTTCCATCAAAGAAAGGGACGGGAACAGCCTTATATAATATTAATGAACGACTTATCGGGTTATTTGGGAAAGAGACAATGCTTCAAGTTGAAAGTGAATTAGAGCAAGGGACAAAGATCCTCTTTGTGATTCCGAAAAAAGTAGAGGAGGAAAAACGGAGTGTTAAAAGTATTAGTAGTTGATGATGAAATGTTAGCACGGGATGAATTGAAATATTTATTAGAGAAAACAAAAGAAGTAGAGATAATTGGTGAGGCGGATTGTGTAGAGGATGCATTAGAAGAATTAATGAAAAACAAACCAGATATTGTTTTTCTAGATATTCAGTTATCTGATGATAATGGATTTGAAATCGCAAATATATTAAAGAAAATGAAAAATCCACCTTCAATTGTGTTTGCTACTGCATATGATCAATATGCGTTGCAAGCATTTGAAGTAGATGCGTTAGACTACATTTTAAAGCCATTTGATGAAGAACGTATCGTACAGACATTAAAAAAATATAAAAAACAAAAGCAAATAAAGTTAGAAACAAAGCAAGATGTAAAGAGTGTAGATGTAACGGCCGAGATGCATAAATTAGCATTACCAATTGAGGAATCAATTGTACTTGTTAACATTGAAGATATTATTTATGTAGGGCTTGTAGATGGGAAAGTAACTGTAAAAACAATGAAAGAAACATATGTAACACATGATACGCTTGTCATTTTGGAAAAGAAATTACCACAAACAATTTTTATGCGTGTTCATCGTAGTTTCGTTGCTAATATTAATCATATTTCTGAGATACAGCCGTGGTTTAATTCGACTTATAACTTAATTATGAAAGAGGGATCCAAAGTCCCGGTTAGCCGTACATATGCAAAAGAACTTAAAAAGCTGCTTCGTATTTAAGAAGTAGCTTTTTGTATTTCGTCTTCCTATTTTTGTAACTAATTTTGTATATTTGACGTTCTGTTATGTAAACGCTTACAGTTTTGTTTTTATCTTATACAATAAAGGTACCAAATCGAAAGAGGTGGCCAAAATGAGTACGAAAAAAGTATATAGTTTCTTATCACAAGCATTCATATTTTCAGCTATTATGTTAGTTTCTAATATTATTGCAACGCATTTACCAATTCCAATGCCTTCATCGGTAATCGGATTAGTTATTTTATTTAGCCTATTATGTTTAAAAGTTATTAAATTGGAACAAGTTGAATCACTCGGAACGGCTTTAACAGGTATTATCGGATTCCTTTTCGTTCCATCAGGTATTTCGGTTATTAATTCTCTCGGTGTAATGGGACAATATTTTGTACAAATTTTAACTGTAATTGTTGTCGCAACAATTATTTTACTCGCTGTAACAGGATTATTTGCACAATTTATTTTAGGAAAAGACGATAAAGAAATAGAAGATACGAAAGAATTGAAAGTAGTAAATAAAGGACGCAAGCACGGAAAAGTTGCGTAACCAATTTAGTATATATTGTTAGGAGGGAATGAACATGGCAAGCACAATGACTCCATATTTCGGAATCGTCGTTTCATTAATCGCATACGGAATCGGAACATTATTATTTAAGCATTCAAAAGGATTCTTCTTATTCACACCATTATTCGTAGCGATGGTATTAGGGATTGTCTTTCTAAAAGTAGGTAACTTTACTTTTGAAGAATATAATACTGGCGGAAAAATGATTAGCTTCTTCTTAGAACCAGCAACAATCGCGTTTGCAATTCCATTATATAAACAAGTTGATAAGTTAAAAAAATATTGGTGGCAAATTTTATCGGCTATTGTGGTTGGATCTATTTGTTCAGTGGTTGTTGTGTACATTGTCGCAAAAGCAATTGGTCTAGACACAGCTGTAATGAACTCAATGTTACCGCAGGCAGCAACAACAGCAATTGCATTACCAATCTCTGAAAGTATCGGTGGTATTCCAGCAATTACATCATTTGCAGTTATCTTTAATGCTGTTATCGTATACGCATTAGGAGCTTTATTCTTAAAAACATTTAGAGTTAAACATCCGATTGCTAAAGGTTTAGCGCTTGGAACAGCAGGACATGCGTTAGGGGTTGCAGTAGGTATCGAAATGGGTGAAGTAGAAGCAGCTATGGCCAGTATCGCTGTGACAGTGGTTGGTGTCGTAACAGTGGTGGTTATTCCAATGTTCATGCCGTTTATTGGATGATAAAACTTACTAAAAAAAATATAAAAGCAAGTTATTTGTAGGACGGATTTCTACTGATAGCTTGCTTTTTATGTTACAGTAGTGGTAAGACCTATTGAAGGATAAAAGTTTCCTTAAATCTTCATTAATACTACGTATAATGCGTTCTGAAATAGGTCATTGTATTGTAAAATAAGAAGTAACATAATATATAGCACAATTAACGGGTGGTTAGGGTTGAATATAAATTGCTCGCAATGGCTTTAATATTAAAGGATAATTATAAGTAGAGGATAGAGAGAGATCTACTTGTTAACGTTTTACTTTATAGGACAGGAGAGAGTACTCGTCGATTATGCAAATAAAAAACCTGTTTCAAAGCAAAGGATTTCAGAGGTTAATCGTATTAGTATTACTTGCTCTCATATTGTATGGGATGCAAAGTATGTTAAATTTAATTTTAATTACGTTTATGTTGACGTATTTAATGGATCGATTCCAAAAGTTTATTTCTCGTAAATTAGATCATTTCATGCCAATTAATCGAAAAATTATTATAGCGCTTTTATATGTAATGTTGGTGGCAGGAATTGCCATTACGCTATTTAAATATTTACCGGTATTAACAATACAAATTTCACAATTGATTTATCAATTTAATGTATTTTTAAGAAATCCACCTGATAGTGAATTAATTAAGTATGCAGTTAATGCTGTTAATCATATGGAGCTTTCTAAATATGTGGGGCAAGGCGTAGACATTTTGTATAAATCTATTACGAATGTTGGGAAATTTGGCCTTCAAGTTTTACTTTCTGTAATTTTAAGCTTATTTTTCTTACTTGAAAAAGCACGTATCGTTGCTTTTACTTCGAAATTTAAAGAAAGCCGACTTGCAATTTTCTATAACGAAATAGAGTATTTCGGAAAGAAATTTGCACGTTCATTCGGAAAAGTAATCGAAGCACAATTTTTAATTGCAATTGTTAACTGTGTTTTATCTGTTATTGCATTATGGATATTAGGATTCCCGCAATTACTAGGTTTAGCGTTAATGATTTTCTTGCTTGGTTTAATTCCAGTGGCGGGTGTTATTATCTCGTTATTCCCACTTTGTATGATTGCTTACAATATTGGCGGTATTATGTATGTCGTTTATATTGTAGTTATCGTAACAGTAATTCATGCACTTGAGAGCTATGTATTAAATCCGAAGTTTATGTCTCAAAAAACAAACTTACCAATCTTCTACACATTTATGATATTAATTTTCTCTGAGCATTTCTTAGGTGTGTGGGGACTTATTATCGGTATTCCAATCTTCATTTTCTTATTAGATGTCTTAGATGTGACAAGTGATGAAATGGAGAAGGACGTTGGAAAAAAATAAAGTGAAGTAAAGAAAAAGCATCGATGTTCGATGCTTTTTCTTTTATAACATGACGTTCCTTATGCCATACTGTAAGGAGAAGATAGAATAGGGGTGAAATAATGGCTGTAAATGAAAAGATAGAGTTAGCTACGTTTGCCGGAGGGTGTTTCTGGTGTATGGTTTCGCCATTTGAAGAGATGGAAGGGATTATACAGGTTGTTTCAGGCTATACAGGTGGCCATCAAGAGGATCCAACGTATAAAGAAGTGTGCTCGGAAACAACTGGGCATTATGAAGCAGTACAAATTACATTTGATGCAAATAAAATGCCGTATGAAGAGTTGTTAAATATATATTGGAGACAAATTGACCCGACTGATATAGGGGGACAATTCCACGACCGTGGACAGTCTTATGAAACGGTGATTTTTTATCATAATGAAGAACAACATAAAAAGGCAGAGGCTTCAAAAGAAGAGCTCGAGAAAAGTGGGCATTTTTCGAAGCCAATTGCGACAAAAATATTGCCAGCTGCTACGTTTTATCCAGCTGAAGAATATCACCAAGGATATTATAAGAAGAATACATTTCGCTATGAGTTATATCGTAAAGGCTCAGGTCGAGATGCTTTTATTAAACAACATTGGCCAAAGAATAATGCTCATTTAAAAGAAAGATTAAACGAGATGCAGTTTTATGTAACACAGGAAAATGGGACAGAACCGCCTTTTCAAAATGAGTATTGGAATCATAAAGAAGAAGGGCTTTATGTAGATATTGTTTCGGGGGAACCATTATTTACTTCTTTCGATAAGTTCGATAGCGGCTGTGGATGGCCGAGTTTTACGAAACCAGTTATGTCAGCTAGTGTGAAAGAAAAAATGGATGTTAGCCATAATATGACGCGTACGGAAGTGAGAAGTAAAGAAGGAGATTCACATCTTGGGCATGTATTTCCAGACGGCCCAGGACAAAACGGCCTTCGTTATTGTATTAATTCGGCAGCGCTACGCTTTATTCAAAAAGAAGATTTAGGAAAAGAAGGATATGGTGATTTCCTAATCTTGTTTGGGAATAAAAAATAACCTCGCAGTCAGCGAGGTTATTTTTTTATTTTACTTTTTTCTTTTTAAATTTGCTTAATGCTTCATAAACGATTGGAACAATAAGAAGTGTTAATAACGTTGAACTTGTTAATCCACCAATTACTGTTACGCCAAGTCCTTTAGAAATTAAGCCGCTACCTTCAAATCCTAATGCAAGCGGGATAAGAGCCCCGATTGTTGCAATTGCAGTCATTAAGATAGGACGCAGGCGTGTTGTACCAGCTTCTAATAATGCTTCACGTGTTGATAGGCCGTCATTTTCTTTATGAATAACACGGTCAATGAGCACGATTGCGTTCGTTACAACGATACCAATTAGCATAAGAGCCCCAATCATCGCAGATACGCTTAACGTTTCGCCAGAGATTAATAAGGCAACGAGTGCACCAATGATTGTGAATGGTAGCGAGAATAAAATTGCGAATGGTGCAAGGGCACCGCCAAATGTAACAACAAGAACGAAGTATACAATGGCAATCGCAGCTAACATCGCTAAGCCAAGTTGTTTGAATGATTCTTGAATATCTTGTGTAACACCACCCATAGAAACATCTATACCAGAAGGAAGATCCATTTTATCTACTTCTTTTTGAACAGCGGCAGATGCTTTTGAAACGTCATCAGATGTTAGTTTTGCACTAACTTCCGCATAAACACGGCCATCACGATGTGTTACTGTGTTAGAAGTTTCACCTTCTTTTACAGTCATAACATCTTTAACAGCAACTTCATTACCAAGTGGTGTTGTAATTTTACGATTTGTTAAGTCATCGATCGTTTCATAGTTTTGTTTTTCAGTTTCTACATATACATTTATATCTTTATCATCTTTTTTAATTGTTGTAAGAACAGGGCGGTCATGTTGATTAGAAAGTCCCATTCCAATTTGAGCAGCAGTTAGCCCCATTTTACTTAACTTTTCTTGATCAGCGACTAAAGTATATTCTGCATATGTTTTTGCAACACTAGAGTCTATGTCTTTTAAATCTTTATTTTTCTTCATGATATTTTGAATGTCTTTCACGACAGGCTTAATTTCTTCAGAGCTATCTCCATAAACGTATAGCTTAATTTCGTTACTACCGCCACCTGCTCCGAAATCTTGGTTTTTCCATTCACCTTTTCCAGACATCTTTTGTAAATCTTTAACGACTTGTTCTTTCTCTTTTTCAAAGTTTTTCGTATCGTTATCATATTGAACGAAGAACATCGCTTGATTTGTTTGACCAGGGCTCATTGGGTTTTCGCCGCCTAATGAGAATTGAATCGTTTTGACGTCTTTTTTATCTTGGAAATGCTTTTCAGCTTTCGTTGCAATTTTTTCAACGTCGTCTAACGTTTGACCTGGCTCAGGTTTGTACGTTGCGATAATCATTTTTTCTTCTTCAGATGGTAAGAAGCTGACACCGATGATTGGTACAAGTGCAAGGCTGCCTACTAATAGGAGGACTGTGATACTTGATGTAATAATTTTATGGTTTAACGCCCATTCAAGTATACGTTTATAGCCGTTTGCTAATTTGCTTGGTTTTTCCTCATGATGTACTTCTTTTTCTCTCATGCTTTCCTTCTTAAATAAGGAATGTGCTAGCATCGGCACAATTGTAACTGCCACAAGTAAGGAAGCAAGTAGGGCAAAAACAATTGTTAAAGCAAATGGTAAGAACATTTCACCAATCATACCTTTTACAAGTCCAAGAGGTAAGAATACAGCGATTGTTACAATTGTAGAAGACATAATCGGGATAAACATTTCTTTCGTAGCTTCACGAATTAAATCTTTCCCACGTAATTTCTCTTCTGATAAAGACATACGTCGGTAAATATTTTCAATAACAACAATTGAGTCATCAACAACGCGTCCAATAGCAACTGTCATTGCTCCAAGTGTCATAATGTTAAGGGTAATATCCATTTGTTTTATTACTAAAACTGCAATTAATAAAGAAAGTGGTATAGAAACGACAGAGATTAGTGTTGTTCGAATGTTTCGCAGGAACAACATAATAATAACAATCGCAAAGATAGCACCGAAAATAGCTTTGCTAAGCATTGTTTCGACTGATTTTTCAATAGGCGCACCTTGATCGAATGTTGAAATAATCTCTAAGTCTTTATATTTTTTCTCAAGGTCCTTCACTTTATCTTTAACTGCATTTACAACATCAACTGTATTCGCATCAGCAGCCTTCACAATTTGAATACCGATTGCTTCTTTTCCATTCGTTCGAGAAATGGATTCTGCTTTTCCAACTTCTTTAATATCAGCAATCTCTTCTAATGTAACCGTTGGTATGCCATTCATAGCGGCCGGATTCATCTGTGGTGCTTTTGTTCCAGCACCAGCGTTTTGGCTACCTTGACCATTCGGTGATGAAGGGATAGCTGGAATTTTTAATTCTTTTAATGCTTTAATTGTTGTAATGTTACCATCGACAACAACTGATTTTTCCGTATCTTTAAATGTATATAAGCCAAGTGGTAACGATACGTCCGAACCTTTAATCATATTTTTTACAGTATCTTCACTTAAACCTAATTCTTTCATCTTATCTTTTTTGAAGACAAGCTGTACTTCGTCTACTTGTTGACCTGCGATTTGAACAGATGCGACACCATCAAGTCCTTTTAATCCAGGAACAACATTTTTTTCTACATTTTCTGTTAAGGCAGCTAAAGATTCATTTTTACTCGCTACGCTTAATGAAATAACAGGAAAGGCATTAAAGTTTACTCGTGAGACTTTCGGGTCTTTCACACCTTCTGGCAGTTTCACGTTTGCGAGCGATTCTTTAATTTCCGTTTCGGCTTTTTCCATATTTTTATCAAAATCATATTCTACCTGAATAGAAGATGCGTTTTGATAAGATGATGAACTAACAACGTTTACACCGCTTAAATTTTGGAGTTGCTCTTCCATTGGTTTTGAAATTTTATCAGCTACTTCTTCTGGTGTAGCACCAGGATAAACCGTAGTTACTGTTACAATAGGCGTTGTAATATCAGGAATTGTTTCTAACTTCATATTCATCCCAGAATAAATGCCTGCAATGGTAACAATAATGGTTAGTAGCCAAACCGCGAACTTATTTTTTAACGAGAAATTGATAAGTTTGTTCATGTTTGCGCTCCCTTTTTATTGTATTGACCAACTGGTCAGTCTAATACATAATATAACTGACTGATTGGTCAGTCGTCAATGAAAAGGGATGGTATAATAAAGTGAAACTGTAAGGGGAGAGATTTTTTACTGGTCCTTACTGAATCATTAGCTTTTATTAATTGAGCTTCTATATAGATAGTAGGCCTCGAAAAGAATTTTGTCTCGCTAAATTTTTGGGTAGGGATCTTGCTACTTGCTAATATAAAATTAAATTGAATTTAAATTTACATAAGATGCGAAATTAAGTTTAGGAGAGAAGATATGAAAGAAAAAGAGCGCTTAATTATAGAGATGGCTATGAAGTTATTTGCGACTAAGGGTGTAAATGCAACGTCAGTACAAGAAATTGTCACAGCTTGTGGGATATCAAAAGGGGCTTTTTATTTGTATTTTAAATCGAAAGATGAGCTTTTATTAGCAACACTTCGATATTATTATGACAAAATCCAAAAGAAAATGCTGGATATTGAAAAAGAATCGTTATTACCACGTGAAAAATTTGAAAAACAATTATATTTTCAGTTTACTGATGTGCAAAAACATAAAGAATTTATTATTATGCATGCAAGAGAAAATGCCATTCCATTTAATAAAGAAGTAGAAGAGTTTATGGTGCGGATGAAGTTAGAATCTCATGCATTTTATCGGAATAGCCTACTGTCTATTTATGGTGAAAAGATCAGTCCATACTTATTAGATTTGGTAATTATGGTGGAAGGGATATGCCACGGTTATTTACAATTAATTATTTTAAATACGCCAGAAATTGATTTGTCCTATGTCTCAGCTTTTATTTTAAAAAGGATAGACAATTTAGTAGAGGGGCTTCTAGAATCTTCGGAGGAACCTGTTCTACATGAAGAGAGACTTGGAGAATTTCTTTGCAGTTCCGAGCTTATTAAGGAACAGGTGAAGGAACATTTTTTAAGTGAAATTATTGTATTTAAACGAACATTAGCTGATCAATTAGAAAATGATGAATTGCTTGTTACGCTAGATGTTTTAGAGGCTGAAATACGGTTATCAAATCCAAGGATTCCAGTCATTAGAGGGATGTTAGCTAATTTAAAAAGTTACGACGAACTAACAGATTTTAGGTTAAGGTTGACTGAGTATTACAATGCGCGAAATTAAAACAGAAATAAATTGCCAAGATAAAAAGGGCACCATTTGTAATGGGCCCTTTTTATTATTTAGGTCTTTCATCTGAATTTATTAGTTTAGAAGTATCGAAATTCTTTATTTCATTAGAGAAATCAGTTAGCCTTTGGTCATAATCATTTTTATTAGTAATAGGCTCAATTGTCGCTAATTGTTTTACAATCCAATCATTTATATATCTGTAATAGTGCGTTTGATCGGACATATAATTAGAAAGATTATACGTAACTTCTTTTTGATCTTGGAAATCATAGAGTTTTACATTTTTTAGTTCTTTTAATTTATTGTATACTTCTTTCTTAAATAACATATTTTCTTCTGTATGCTTTGGATCGTTTTTATCCATAACTACGTGATATGTTACTGGATACGGTGCATAGAAAAATGTAAACTGTACTTCCGGGTTTTGTTTTACAAGTTCAATAATATTAGAATCAAAAGATTTAAGCATTTGTTCATGATACCAACCCTCAATGATTGGTTGATGCGGTGTTCCATCGACAACCTTTTTGGCTATATCTACTGAGAATTTTGGCTCGTCATCTCCAAATTTATATAGCCAATGAGGATCCTGTGGAGATTTTGTTGGATCTAAATTTAATTTCATGTTCTGTAATGCCGTTTTTCGAGAATATGGGCTAAGAAAATATTGGATATCATTCAATTTATTTGTATCATACATGTAAGTTGGGAACGGTGAAGTTCCTTCTGATACCCATTCAGGTTTTCCAGAGAATGAATATAAATTAAGCTCCCAAATAATGTTTTTAACAGTTTTTGAATGCGTAGCTAACTGAGCTGTCATATTTTGTTCCCTTGCTGTTGAACCTGGAAGAGAGCCGTTAAAGCTTGTAGTATGAAGTAATTTATCAACATCAGGTTCAAGGAAATTTCTGCCCATAGAAGTTCCTACAAATAAAGTGTCATAATCCATATTTTTAACAAGTCCAGGCATTTGATAGCGTTCAGTAGCATAAAAATAATCGTTTTTCTTAAATTTATATACGTACAATGGATCAAGCTTATAGACAATAGAGCAAACTATTCCAGATAAAATGAATAGGAATATAATAAACCAACATATAAAACGCTTATACATATTTTTCACCTACGGTTATTAGAAATTAAAGTATAAGAATGAACTTACACGATTTAAATACATTAAAGACAGTATAAACATGCTAGCTAATGCAAGAGCATAAATCGGTTTTGGACGAAAAGATTCTAATTTTTCTATAGAATTTTTCGTAAATAATACAATAACCATTCCAATTGCTAGGTATAAGATAGTTTGGAAGTTAAATTGACTACCAGTTACTTGGAATGGGAATAAATTAGCGATTGAATAAATTAAATTATCCAATGTAGAAACACCGGTTAATGTTTCTGGACGGAATTGGATAATTGCTGTTTGGAGGTGCAAGTAATTTACATTGAACATGCGATTTAACATAGTTAATGCATCTTCTACTGAAGTTGCTCTGAAAAATACCCACGTTACATGAACAAATCCCATTGTTAAGATCCATGCGAATACTTTAGGCATTTTTCCACCTAAGTTTTTAAATAATCGGTGTATTACAATAGCCAATCCGTGTAAAACGCCCCAAATAACAAATGTCCATCCAGCGCCATGCCAAATACCACTAATAAGGAAGATTGTAAATAAATTTACATAAGTTCGAACTTGTCCCTTACGACTGCCCCCTAATGGAATATATACATATTGAGTGAAAAATCGCCCTAATGTCATATGCCAGCGTCTCCAAAAATCTTGAATACTTAAAGATTTATAAGGAGAGAAGAAGTTAGTTGGTAATGTAATATTGAATAACAGCGCGGCACCTATTGCCATATCACAATATCCACTAAAATCAAAATACAGTTGTAATGTATATGCAAGCGATGAAATCCATGCATCAGTCGTAGATAGTTGATTTACGTTGCTAAAGCCAAAATCAGCCCATTGTGCTAGTGAGTCAGCAATTACTACTTTTTTAGTAAGACCGATTCCGAATATATAAAGGCCTTTTGCAATATTCTCAACGTTCAACTTTCTCTTGGATTCATCCTGGAATTGAGGTAGAACCTTACTATGATGGACAATTGGTCCTGCAATAAGTTGCGGGAAAAACGTTACGAATAAGCAAAAATCAATAAAGTTAAACTTTGTTAATTCTCTCTTATAACAATCTACTAAAAAACCTATCTTTTGGAAGGTGATAAAACTAATTCCTAAAGGCAATAGCAGCTTTAATAAAGGTATATCAGTTCCAAATATAGTATTTATATTGTCTAAGAAGAAATCGGAATATTTGAAATACCCTAGCAATGAAATGTTAAATATTAAGCCAACTGTCAATAATATTTTTCGAGTTTTTTTATTCGTTTTTTGTATGATTTGTTGGCCTATAAAGGCGTTTGTAAATAATGAAACTCCTATTAGTAATAGATATTTCGCTTCAAAATATGCGTAAAAGTAGAGGGACATGCCCACTAAGAAAATTTTCGCAATGTTTTGATTGAATTTTTGCAATATAAAATATCCAATTACTGCTACAGGTAAGAAATAAAGCATGAATTCATAAGAATTAAAAAGCATATTATTGCCTCCAGCGTAAATAAAATCTTGTCTCTATAAAAAGCGTGACAACAGAATAAGATGTCGTCACGCAAAGTATAGTATATCATAAAATCATGGTTAATTATCCCATGTATATTATTTTTTGTTTTGTGCCCATTCTTCTATGTTCCAAGTTTTTGTTATCCAGCCTTCATAAAATTCTGGTTCGTGACATACAAGAAGGATTGTCCCTTTATATGCTTTCAGAGCTTTTTGAAGTTCTTCCTTTGCTGTAACATCAAGATGGTTTGTTGGCTCATCAAATAGGATCCAGTTACTTTCTTCACCCATTAACTTACATAAACGAACTTTTGCTTGTTCGCCACCACTTAATTGATTTAGCGGGCGAGAGATATGCTCATTTTTTAATCCGCATTTCGCTAACATTGCACGAATTTGATGTTGGTCCATGCTAGGGAATGTGTTCCAAACATCATCAATTGGTGTTATATTATCCGCTTTTACTTCTTGCTCAAAGTATGCAGGCTCTAAGAAGTCACCAAGACTCGTTTTACCGCTTAAAGGTTTAATTTTTCCTAAAATTGTTTTTAGTAATGTTGATTTACCGACACCATTACATCCAACGATAGCAATTTTTTCACCGCGTTCAATTGTCATTGTTAGTTTTGGTAATAATGGATGTGTATATCCGATTTCTACATCTTCACCTTCAAAGACGAAACGGCTACTTGCACGACATTCTTTAAATGAGAACTCTGGCTTAATTGCTGTTTCAGGACGATCAATACGCTCCATACGATCAAGTTGTTTTTGACGACTTTTTGCACGACCTGTCGTTGAATAACGAGCTTTGTTCTTTGCAATAAAGTCTTCCTGCTTTTTAATAAACTCTTTCTGTTTTTCATAAGCATTTATATGTTGATTTTTATTAATTTCGGCTAACTCTAGGAATTTTTCGTATGTCGCTGTATAGCGCGTCATTTTTGTAAATTCTAGATGGAAAATAACATCAACGCATTTGTTCATAAATTCCGTATCATGAGAAATTAATAAGAATGCATGTGGATATTCTTTTAAATAATTAGTTAACCAATGAATATGTTCAACGTCTAAATAGTTAGTAGGCTCATCGAGTAATAACACTTCTGGTTGCTCAAGTAATAGCTTTGCAAGTAATACTTTTGTACGTTGTCCACCACTTAGTGCTGAAACATCACGATCTAAACCGATTGCATCAATTCCAAGACCTCTTGCTGCCTCTTCGATTTTCATATCTAGTAAATAGAAACCACCTGCTTCGAGAGCATCTTGGATTTCTGCCATCTGCTCAAGAAGGTCCTCTAATTCTTCCGGTGTTGCCGTTCCCATTTTTTCTGCAACTTCATTTAAAGCTTTTTCTTTTTCAAATAAAGGTAAAAACGCGTCAGCTAATACATCACGAATTGTGCGACCAGGTGTTAAAATTGTATGCTGGTCTAAGTAACTGTAATTTGTACCAGGTGTCCATTCTACACGGCCTTCATCATGGATAAGTTGACCAGTAATAATATTCATAAATGTTGATTTACCAACACCGTTTGCACCGACTAATCCGACATGTTCTCCTGCTAGTAAACGCATGGATACATCTTTAAATAATGTGCGATCGCCAAATGTATGGCCTAGTTTTTCTACTGTTAATAAGCTCATAGTATCCTCCGTCCAACTTGAAATAGTACCTTGAATCATGATACTAAATTCTTGAGTATAATGCTATCCTTTCAAAAAGGTACATTATTCATTTTCCAGATCTTTATGGATAAAATACAGAAGATCGGCGTGGTTATTATGTTTTTATAGGTGTACAGGAGGAATTCATTAATTGGAACAATGCGTTAATACATACCGGAACGAATAAATAAAAAATAAGTATATTGACACTGATTAGGTTACTGGATAAGTTGATGAAAGAATTTGTAGAGATGCTATATTTAATAAGGGAACCTGTTATACTAAGTGAAGACAATTATGGAAAATACACTGGAAAAATACAAAGAATTTCATATTTGTGGTTTACAGGATACAGGTTATATATATGGGAAATAGATGTATTCGATTTAAATGGAAAGGTGAGGAGCCTTTCTTGAATGGTGTAAAGTATCTATTATATAATATGAAAAAATTTAAAATCTTTTTTTGGAGGTCAACGATGCCTAAAATTACGGTGCTAATGCCTGTATATAATGGTGAGAAATACTTAAGAGAGTCTGTTGATAGTATTTTAAACCAAACTTTTACAAATTTTGAATTGCTGATTATAAACGATGGATCAACAGATAGTAGTATGGAGATTTTGAATTCTTATAATGACGCACGAATAAGAATAGTGACAAATGAAGAAAATTTAAGATTGATTAAAACGTTAAATAAAGGAATCGATTTAGCAACAGGAGAGTATATTGCTAGGATGGATTGTGATGATATAGCAGATCCAAAACGTCTAGAAATTCAATTGCAGTATATGGAGAAGCACCCTGATGTTGCGGTTTGTGGAACTGGCGTTAAGGTTATAGATCAGAATCGAAAACCGTGGCAAATTTCAGGTTCACCAGATTTAATTAGAAATTGTTTATATGTTCGAAGCTGTATGATTCATCCATCTGTGATGATGCGTACGGAATTTTTAAAAGAAAATAACATTTACTATGATTTGAATTATTTACATGCTGAAGATTATGAGTTGTTCCAGAGACTAAGTGAGAAGTATAAGGTAGTTAACTTAGAGGAACCACTATTGAATTATCGATGGTCAGAAACAAGTGTAAGTAGTCTTAATGCTTCTGATCAAGAGGTTATGGCCGCAAAGATTTCTACAGAGGCTCTATCTCGCATTGGAATTGAATTTGATCGTGTACCATATGCAAGAAATACATTAACAAAAGAAGAACTACTAGAAGTAAAACGCCAATTAGAAGAACAATATTGTAAGGCCAACAGAGAGGATCAAAATATTAAACAAGTATTTCAATTTCTATGGCTTGATATGATTCTGAAAGGAACGCATCATGGTTTATGGAATATAAAAATACTGTTTTCTCCTAAGTTTTGTTCTGTTTCATTGATGGATAAAGGCCTTCTGACACGTATAATTGCGAAAAGTTTACTGAAAAAGTAATTGGAATGCAACTCAATGTTGATATATTACAATGAGAATAGTTTTTATAAGGTTAAAAATCAGAAAAGCGACGTGCTATTCAAGAGTGAATGGTACGTCGCTTTTTATTACGTCTTTAAGATTTTTTTAATTTGGATGTAAATTTGGAAAGAGCCATGAATAAGATTTCATCTTTTGTCAGGAATAACAATAGAGTATATGCAAGTCCATTTGCGAAAACTAATGCTAGAAATAAAGGAATTGTTCCTGACACGTATAGTTGAACTACATAAGAAATTGGTAAGAATGTAAGGGAGTATAATAAATATTTAAAGTTGGCCATCGTAAATAGACGATAGTTTACCTTTAAGGATTTTCTGATATAAAAATATATATACGCAACAAGCAATAGAGTTGCAATTGTTGTTGTCAAAGTTGCTGTCGTTGGTGTGAATAAATTGGACTTCAGCAGTATTACTTTAAGTATAATATTTATAACCCCAAATACTAATAGCGCACGTACTAGTATATGTTCCTTACGTTTGATATACATAATTTGGTTTCCGAGAATGGATTGAATACCTAACACAACCATATAAACAGAAAAAATAGCCAATGTAGGTCCAGCGGCTGCATATTGTGCTCCACCATAGATTACAACAATTAAATTCGAGACAATGATAAGTCCGATTGCTGCTGGGAATAAGGTAATGAAATAAAGTTGAGATATTGTATTTAATAATTTATCGTATGCTTTTCCATCATCACTTTCAGATAAGTAAGAAAGTCTTGGTAAGGTTACTTGTATAACGCTTAACATGAGTAAGTTAATAATAGACATAATTTGAAAAGCCATTACATAGAAGGAAACATATTTTTCACCTACGTATTCTCCAAGGAAGAAGCGATCCAAATGAGTATAAAGTATATGTGCATTTGAAAAAATGGCAATTAATAATAATGGTTTTAAATGTTTTTTGATAGTGATATTTGAAAAATCAAATTTTACAGTACGCCTTATATATACGTAACTAATAATATTGTTTAAGAAATTAGAAAGTACTAATAGTCCTGTAAATTGATAAAAATCTTGAGAAGTTTGTACAAAGATAAAGAGCATTACGACGTAAATTAATTTTACAATGATGGTTTTCAATGTAATAAAGTCGAAATTTTCGTAGGCTTCATTTAACCATTCTACATAAAAAATATTTGCAATAAAGTTAAATCCGAATATAAGGAGGATATAAAACAATCCTTTGTCCGCATATCCGAAGTAACTAAATAGTAAGTATGCCCCAAATGTTAATAAATTCGTAAAGATACTTAATATAAATAAACTAGTAAATAATTGTTCAGACTTCTTTTTATTATCTTTAATTGCACTAATTTCTCTTAATCCATATTGATGAATGCCGAATACAGCAAAAATAAAGAAGTAAGTAAAAATTGTTTCAGAGAAGTTCACTTTTCCCATCGAAGAGGCACCTAGTGTACGATAAGCATAGGGGCCAACAAGAATTGGAAGTATGACATTGAAAACGTTTAATAAAATTTTGTATATAATATTTTTAGCAATTGATTTTTGCATAATAAAACCCTTCTAAATATATTTTTTATTTTTGTAATAGACCAAAATATTCGGTCTTAAAGGTTAAAAGTAAGAACAAGAACATCTGTATAAGTTTACCGCATATAAACTTTGTAAATCAACTTTTTATATTATTTATAATGTGGATAAAAGGTAGTTATTTCGTGTGAAGCTTTATACTGTGGATAAAAGGTAAGTCTATTACTGGAGGTTTTGATCAATAATATAATTATTGGTTATTTATATCGCTACATGGAGTGGCTTGCTATAGTTTAAATAGCGAGTAGGATGTAAGGAGCGCGAACAAATGTATGTTTAAAAACGATTAAATTTATAAAAAAGCCTCTTGATTGTCAAGATGAAATTAAGAGGCTTTTTTAATGTTAGATTTTTGAAAGATAAGTTCTAATGGATGAATCTTACTCTTTATCCTTTATTTTTAACTTTTGCTTTAATAAAGCATAATCTTGCGTTAATGTTACAAGTTGATGGTGTAATTTAGAGATTTTTTTCGTTAGGTCAAAAATTAAAATAAAACAGAATAATAGTCCGAATAAGAATAAAATGGACGGAGGATATTCTACTTTTAATAGTTTTCCAATCCAATTTATAATTTTATCCGTAGAACTTAAAATAGCCATTGCAACACAAACAAAAATCCATAAAATAGCATATTTTGTTTCTAAAGTCCCACGACGAATGGAATTAATAATTAAGAAGAATAGTAATAAAATAAAGATAAATGAAAAGGTAATTATATGCATTTATTATCAACCTTTCACGATTTTTTGCATCAATATAGCAAGGCTTACCTTAACCATGTAATATGCAGATTTAAGGGGAGTGATGGAAGATTGTCCACCTTGTCGCTCTTGCATATTTACAGATATTTCATTAATGCGAAGTTTTTTCTTTTTTAAATGAATAAGGACTTCTGGCTCCGGATAATCTTTTGGATAATTGTGTGCAAAAATCTTAATTACTTCTCGATTGATAGCACGATACCCAGAAGTTGGATCCATAAATGTTTGTTTTGTTAGTACTTTCAATAGAGCGGTAAAATAAAAAATACCGATTCTTCGGGAAATACTACCTTTATATGCTGTTTTTTCTGTAAAACGTGAACCAAGCACCATATCGCATTGATCCTCGGCAATAGGCTGTATGATTTTGTATAAATCATCAGGATTATGTTGTCCATCAGCATCGAACTGAATCGCAATATCATATCCGTTCTCATAAGCGTATTTATATCCAGTTTGTACAGCTGAACCGATACCTAGATTGTATGGTAAATTAACAAGATGAACAGGGAAATCTTTTACGATTTGAGCTGTTTTATCTTTTGATCCATCATTAATAACGCAAATGCTTAATGCTGTAAAATGCTGTTTTAGTTCTAATAATCTTGTTAATGTATCTGTAATTGCTTCTTCCTCGTTATACGCTGGAATAATAATTAACGTTTTTGGTATTGAAATTGGTACCTCAATAGACATTATCGCACCATCCCTTATATACTTAATCATACTATGGTTATTTTTAAACGAACATTATTTAATATACCATTAATAGTATAACAAAATAAAGGAAAAGCTGATGGGTGATTTTAGGAAACAGGCATCGAATAAAAATGCTAAGGCGTAACACTTTATTATAATAAAAAATACATGCAAGGAAGAAAAAACCTGTGCATGTATAAGATAAAATCCTAATGTTACATATTCCAAGGCTTACTTAAAGTTAACACTTCAGCCATTTCTTTACTTTTTAAACGTCCTTTTTTTCTATTTTCTGCACGCTCTGAACCAGTTGTATGTAGCCAATGTTCTTCCTCTGTTTCAGGGATTACTTGTGGTACAGATGAAGGTTTTCCGTCTTTTAATGCGACAAATGTAATGAAACACGTTGCGGCCATTCTACGCTCGCCTGCTAGTAGATCCTCTGCAATTACTTTTACGAAAACTTCCATTGAAGATTTTCCTGTATAACATACGAATGCTTCATAACAAACAGAATCTGCTTGGTGAATTGGAGTTAAAAAATCAACGGAATCGATAGATGCTGTTACGCAATGTTTGCGGCTGTGTCTCGCAGCTGCAATTGAAGCTATACTATCAATTTCTGCTAATAATTTCCCACCGAAAAGTGTTTGGTGATTATTTAAATCGTTAGGAAAAACACGTGTTGTTTTAATTGCTTTTGATTCTCGCATGAATTTCTTTTCCATATATTCATCCCCTATTTTCTGTTTTCAATCAGAGTGACATGTGTAAGTGGAGTACCCATATTAGATATTTAATGAAGTAAAGTGTTCCAAAAGAGGATTATCCCACTATTTGCGGGCTAATAGTCAGTGGGGGATGAACAAAACCCCCGTGGATTAAAGTTTCACTTTATTGAAATTTCTGTATTTGTATTCATGTAACTGAAAGAAAATTTATCATATATAAAATGTAGTGTAAAAGAGGATTCGCTTACATTGCAAGTGAAAAAGTAATGACTATGTATTTGTCATAGAAATTCCCTATTAACCTTGTGCTTATTCATGATAGAATCGTTTTGTTATGAATGGAAATAGAGGTGCAATGGACATATGAATCATATAAGAACAAATTTTTCGTCTTTCTTCAGTAAAATAATGATTGGTGCGATGCTCGCATTTTTTGCCTATAGTTGTTGGTCGGCTTTTGAAACAAGTAAGCAATTTTTTGGAGGAAGTACAACAAGTATAACAATTGTATTAGTGATTTTTGTTATTCTTATTTTGTTAGTAGCATCAATTTTGCAATATCGTTTTACAGATAAACAATTTCTTGTTTTTCTTATAAGCATATCTACAGTTGTAAGACTTATCACAGTTCTATTTGTAGATGTTCCAATGATAGGTGATATGAAAGCTATGTATGAGTCTGCAAAGCAGATTGCAATTGGCAATAATATAGAAAATATAGCACAGTTACCTTTTATTATTTATGAATCGATCATCATTCGTATATTTGGTGATACGGTATTCGCTTTACAATTATTTAATATTTTATTTTGTACAGGAACTGCATTTTTCATTTATCGCATTGCGTCAATGGTCTTTGGAGAAGAGTGTGGTCGTATTGCATCAATGTTTTACGCTTTATATATTCCAAATATATTTATAAGTTCTGTATTAACGGCGGAATCACTCGCAATATTTTTATTTTATTGTGCTTGTTACATATTTTTATATAAGGGATTAGACCATCCTTATATGTGGGTAATTTCAGCCATTTTATTTGCGCTTAGCAATATGATTTTCCCAATGGGGTTATTTTTACCTATTTTTATAGTTGTATATGTGCTGTTAATTGAATTATTTCAATCAGCAACGAAACAAAAATTACTATTAAAAGTGATGGGAATACTTATTCTGTTTTATAGTACTCATTTTGGTGTGAGCTATGGTATCAAGATGATGGGAATGTCACAGTATACGATTTCTAATCAGACTTATGTTCAATCTGTTTTAATTGGAAAAAGTCAAAATGAAGAAAAAATATCCAAAAATAAAAGTGTAAAAGAGCACATTGATCAAGAGTTAACAGAAATGGAAGTAGAAAGATTTAAACTGTTAAAACCAGTTATTAACCAGCTTTCAGACGAGGGAATAAATTCTATTATTTTTAAATGTGAAAAGCTTATATATATAGTGGTGACATTATTTATGGCCATAGCTTTATTACATTTTCTAATTAAGAAACAGCAAAATGAAGGATATATGTTGTTTGTATTATTAATTACCGGATACGTGTCGTTAAGGCTCTTCCGAGTAGATATGGCATATTATAATATTATTATGCCAGCTTTGTTTATTTTACAAAGCTTTGGTGTTTATATGAGTTATTTTTACTGCCAAAAAATATTTTTCAGAAAATAAAAGAATCCATTTTGGATTCTTTTTTTGTAGATGGATGATAAGGATGAATGTAAAGCGGAGATGACGAATCTCCACTTTATATCGATTCGTCTTATCGGTTTAGTTCTAGTTGTAAATTATCCGCTGTTAAGGCCATTGTTGAGGAATCGTCTTGAATACTCTTCATTACTTGTGAGATAGTCTCTAATTCATTTTCAATTTTTTTATTTTGTTCTTTAGAGTTAGACATATCTTTTACGATTTCTTGGAAATATTGATCTGTCGCATGCATACTATCTGTCCCTTCAGATACGAGAGAGCTTATTTGTTCCACGGAAGAAGAGACGTGTATAATTTGTTCATTAGTTTTTTCAACGAGTTTTGTAACGTTGGAAATTGATTCTTTCGTTTGCTCTGATAACTTTCGGATTTCTCCCGCTACGACTGAAAAACCTTTACCAAATTCGCCAGCACGTGCAGATTCAATAGCAGCATTTAATGCTAGTAAATTTGTTTGCTCGGCGATTGATTTTACAATATCAATGATTTCGTTAATTTTGTTAGAAATATCAAGAAGTTCATGAGTATCAGTAATGATAGTTTCCATATTCGTTTGGATGCTTTCCATTCGTTTGTTTTGCAGATTTAATTGTTCTTTTCCTTTATTGGCCTTTTCTTCTGATGTCGTAGCTAATGATGTACCTGTTTTTGCAATTCCTACGATACTTTCTGATTTAGATGTTAACTGTTGAATAGAAGAGCTTGTTTTTTCAGATACTGCCGCTAGTTCTGTTGCAATATGTGTAATCGTCATAGTTGTCAGTTCTTTTTCTTTTTCATGTTCTTTTTGGATTCTTTCATATTCGGATTCATAAGCTGCAATAACAAGTTCTTGTTCTAATGTGAATAATTTATTTATTACGTTTATAGAATAAGAAAGATCTTCTATCGTTGAAATTTTCGTTTGCAAAATCTTTATGACGGAGCGGAATAATTCTTGATAAGCAGCGGTATACCATTTTCTATGTAAACCAATTTGTACGTGCCTTTTTGCAATTTTAACACGTTGTTCAATAAAATCTTCATTCATATTCCCGCTGAACAATTCTTTAATATGTGTCTTTAAAGTTTGTTTTAATTTGGGAATAGAGCTGTAGCGTTCAATAACAGCAATTAAATTAGGTTGTTTTGTGATGTTGGTGTAGAATTTTTCTGTTATCCAATCTATTTCCTCAAAAATAAATGGCTGTAATACTTTAACAATTTGTAAATCTTCCTTTGAAATATGTAGCATATCCATTTGAGTTTTTAGTTCAGAATTAGCAGGCACGTTAAATATGATTTGTTGGCCTTTGCTTAATTCAATTATACTGGTGTTTGTTTTATTTTTTTTAAAAACCCCAAGCATCATTCTTCCCCCTGTTTATAAAACGTTTTCATTTTTTTGTTCTAATGTAATTATATATTTTTATATACAATTACTCTATAGTATATGGAATTGTATATAAATTAAGAGAATTCTATGTAGAATTCTCTTAATGGCCTTTATTAATTTTTGCATGTGTTTTAAAGAAAACTGGGAAATGTACATTATATATTACGGTGACTACACGAATAACGAATGTTATTAATAAACAGACATAGAAAGCTAATATGTGTGCCCCCATTGCATGTGTAATTAAGAAACTAACTGCTCCTAGAATAGAAGCAATTGCATATATCTCTTTTCGGAATACATACGGGATATCTTGAGCGCAAATGTCACGTAAAATACCGCCCCCAATACCTGTAATAACTCCCATTGAAACGACTAAAAACGAGGCGTCAACGTGATGTGACATTGCTGCATTTGCACCAATAGCTGTAAATACCCCTAAACCAACAGCATCAGAAAGCATAATAACGACTTGAAGTTTATTAATGCGCTCAAAAAACATACATGTGAATAATGCTGATAGTACACTTACGAAAAAGTAAATGGGTTTTACAAATGCGACAGGAGGCAGGTTACCAATCATAATATCACGAATAATACCGCCGCCGAGCGCAGTAGCTACAGCTAAACAAAGGACACCAAATAAATCTAGATCTTTTTTTAAACCAACTAATGTACCAGAAATGGCAGCGGCGATAATGCCAAGAAACGTAAATATATCGATTAATAACATGGCTTTAATTCCTTCCTCTTAAAGATGTTCCAGAGAAAAAATATACACTAAAGTTTTGGAAATAACAATTACTTTTCGCTACATGTAGAAAAATGGATGAAATAGCTAAAGAAAGCGTTTGAAAATGCTTGATAAGTAGCAATAAAGTAAAGCGAAAAAGTGTGGAAAGATTAATAGTATAGTTTTTTGATGTAGCTTAGTTGGAGGGATGGTACAATAAGATAAGTCCGATTTGTACATTTGTATAAAGTGATAAAGGAATATTTATGTACGGTCGAAAATAAGTGCATATGTGTTAGATAGTTTTTATAGGGAGAGGGAAGGATAGCTAAAGGACAATGTTTTCGGTTACTAATAATGCTGGACTTGACTAGTTTCGGCATGAAAAATAGTTCTCAATTTAAATATGAGTTATGTTATAATTGCTAGGTGTGTTTAAACAGTAGAAAACTATGATTAAAAGATAATGTGAAGATTTTGTATGGAGGTCTTGGAATGTTAGCAAATCAAGCTAGGGTTAGATTTGAGCATTTTTTGCTCTTTTTTATTATTTTACAGCCTGTTTTAGATTTATTAACGTCTCTTAGCATTGAGTTATTAAAAGTAAATGCGACAGTTGGAATTATGGTGAGATTCCTCATTATGGCAATGGGCGGTATCTATATTTTAATTCAGGCAAAAGAAAGAGAAAATAGGAAGTTTTTGATTTATCTTGTATTACTAGGAGCTGCATTAGGAATAGGGTTTATTAATAACAAGTTAATCAAGAGTCCTATTGTACTCGCAGAAGAAGTTAAATTCATTGGAAAAGCATTGTATATATATATTATGCTTGGTTCATACATTTTAGCTTTAAAATCACTAAAGAAAACAGTAAATATTAGCGATAAAGTTAGAAATAACATTATGTATTCAACATTAATTATTAGTGCTGTTATGGTTATTTCTATTACGACAGGTACAGATTTCGGTAGTTATGAATGGATGAAAGTTGGTTCCCGAGGATGGTTCTATGCAGGTAATGAACTAGGGTCAATCTTAGCTATTATTTTCCCTATCGTGGTACTATATTCTATTCAAAAAACAAAGAGCGTGAAAAACGTTTTATATTGGATTCCATCGCTTTTAATGATTTACTCGTTAATTCAAGTTGGTACGAAAGTAGGGATGGGCTCAATTGGTGCTACGTTAGCAGCAGCAATCGGGATTATCGTACTACAATTATTATTTGATAGAAGAA
This sequence comes from Bacillus sp. TH19, assembly GCF_016651075.1. Taxonomy (NCBI): domain Bacteria; kingdom Bacillati; phylum Bacillota; class Bacilli; order Caryophanales; family Bacillaceae; genus Bacillus; species Bacillus sp. TH19. The sequence continues at coordinate 224,202 of NZ_JAEKEO010000007.1, forward strand.
ATCCAAACAAAAGGTCTCTTGTACTTAATGGATTAATCGCTATTGTCCTATTAGCTGGTGTTGTCGGAACGTTTAAAATGACGCCATTAGCACAAAATATGGGTATTCATAACAACTATTTATCAGAACAAAATGTAGCGCAGCAAGGTCAAAAAGAAAAAGAAATTAAAGAGAAAATTAAAAAAGAAGAAAAACAACATAAAGTTGAGAAACCAGAAGAAAAGGCGAAGGTAGAAGCGGAAGTTAAGAAAGAGCTTGAGAAAGAGCAAAAGAAAGAAAATCAAGAAAATCTTATTTTCAGCGGACGTCAAGTATATGAAGAGAGACATAAGCAATTCTTTAAAGAAGCGCCAACGTCACAAAAATTATTAGGAATGGGTTATGCAGGTAACTTTAAGTATAATGAACAAAAGCAACCAGATCCGAAGTTAATTGAAATGGACTTCCATGATTGGTTTTATGATTTCGGAATTATTGGTTTTGCGTTAATGATGATTCCATTTATTTATTACGGCGTAAGAATCCTACTAGCATTTGTTACAAGATTTAAAGAGATATTTAATATAAAATATGGAATGATTACAGCAAGCTTAGTATTAGCATTAGGTATTGCATATATTGCAGGACATATTTTGACAGCACCAGGAGTCGGGATTTACTTTGTAGTGTTGTTAGCTTATCTAATCGTAGATCTAGAAATTGAATGATAAAAATAAAAGCTAACTTTTGTTAGCTTTTATTTTTTAGTACAGTAAAATAAAGATAGATGGAAATGTAGCGAGGATTTAAAGGAGGAAAAAATATGAGGATATTGCATATGAATGCAGGGGCAGAAGATGGTGGAGGAAAAACACATATTATTTCACTGCTCGATCAGTTTCCGGATGGTGAAGTAGAATTAGCAGTATTTGAAGATGGAATTGTTGCGAAAGAAGCAAGAGAGCTAGGAATAAAAGTTCATGTGTTTTCACAAAAATCTCGCTATGATTTATCCATTTTAAAGAACATAAGTGAATTCATTAATAAAGAAAAATTTGATGTAGTTCATACACACGGTCCTAGGGCGAATTTCTTTGTTTCTCTAATGAATAAGAAATTCGCAGCAAAATGGGTTACGACAATTCATAGTGATCCATTTCAAGACTTTACTAAACAAGGCTTAAAAGGCTGGATTTTTACTAAATTAAATTTGAAAGCTTTAAAAAATATAGATTTATTTTTTGTTGTAACGAATAGGTTGAAAAAAAGCTTAGCCACATTAGGTATTTCAAATGAAAAGATGCATGTTATCTATAACGGGATTGAATATGATCAGGAAAAAGCAGATGGCTATAATAAAAAGGAAATGTTTAATATTGATGAAGATGTGTTTACGGCAATCCAAGTAGCGCGTTTGCATCCTGTTAAAGGACATGAAGTTTTATTCGATGCGTTACAACAAACAAAATTGGAGAAAATTAAAGTGTTATTAGTTGGTGACGGGCCGTTAGAAAGAGAACTAAAGGCGTTAGCTACTGAAAAAGGGATTAATGATAAAGTTGAATTTTTAGGGCATCGTCAAGATGTGAAACAATTATTTGCTTCATCACATGTCAATTTGTTAACTTCCCATAGCGAAGGATTTCCATTAGTTTTATTAGAAGCGGCAAATCAACGTGTACCATCAATTGTGACTAGAGCTGGAGAAATTGAACCGTTAATTGCAGATGAAACTTATGGGTGGATTGTACCAACTGGTGATGGAAAAGCATTGGCATCGGCATTAGAAGAGGCGTATGATAAGTGGAAAACTGGAGAGTTATCAGTAATGGGCAAGCATATTTATGAGCATGCTACTATGAACTTCTCACTTCAAAAATTATATGAAGATACGAAAGAAACATATAAGCAATTAATAGCGAAAAACCTTTAATGATAGAGAGGATAGTTAAATATGGCAGTACAAACGGTTGATATTCTAGGTGTTCCTTTTTCTACAATGACAATGGATGAAACGGTCCAATATTTAAAGGAACAACTAGAATTGGAGCAAACTCATACTTTTCAGGTAGTAACAGCAAATCCTGAAATTGTTATGTGTGCAAAAAAGGATGAAGAGTTCCATAAAACATTACTAAATACCGATTTAATTACACCTGATGGTATTGGGGTTGTAAAAGCAAGTGGTATGCTTGGTACACCTGTAAAAGAACGTGTAGCAGGTTTTGATTTAATGTGTAATTTATTTGCGAAGTTATCAGAAGAGAATAAACCAGTATCTGTTTTCTTATTAGGTGCAAAACCACATGTTGTACAAGCCGCGGCTGATCATTTAACGAAGACATATTCGGCTGCATCTATCGTGGGGATACAAGATGGATATTTTAAACAAGAAGAAGAAGAGAATATTGTTTCACGTATTCAAGAGGCAAAACCAGATCTATTACTTGTTGCACTTGGCTTTCCAAGACAAGAAAACTTTATCCAAAACAATAAGCATCGTTTAGAAACGAAAATGGCTGTTGGAGTAGGCGGTAGTTTAGATGTGTGGGCTGGAGAGGTAAAGCGTGCGCCAAAATGGATTCAATCTATTCATTTAGAGTGGTTTTACAGATTATGTAGTAATCCAACACGTTGGCGTCGTCAGTTAGTATTAGCTGAATTTTTAAAAGAAGTAATGCGTTCAAAAAAGTAGCGGAACATCGCTACTTTTTTTTATTTGTTTATTTTTGATAAACATTTTACTTTGTGGGAATGATGAAGGAGAATTTTTATAAGAAAGTATTTTACTTATGCAATACACACATGTAAAATGATGTGTAAAGACACCTGTGTAAGGAGGACTTCTTGTGAGCAAGGTAAAAGAAATTTCGAAGCGAAAGCTACTTGGTATAGCAGGGCTTGGCTGGCTATTTGATGCAATGGATGTTGGAATGCTTTCATTTGTAATCGTAGCACTCCAAAAAGATTGGGGATTAAGTACTCAAGAAATGGGTTGGATAGGTAGCGTTAATTCAATTGGTATGGCAGTAGGAGCGCTCCTTTTTGGGATACTATCAGATAAAATAGGACGGAAATCAGTCTTTATTATTACATTATTACTATTTTCTATCGGTAGTGGTTTAACTGCTTTAACGACGACATTCGCGATGTTCCTCGTTTTACGCTTTTTAATTGGTATGGGACTTGGCGGGGAACTTCCAGTTGCATCTACTCTTGTATCAGAAAGTGTTGAAGCGCACGAACGTGGAAAAATAGTTGTACTATTAGAAAGCTTTTGGGCTGGTGGTTGGTTAATCGCAGCTCTTATCTCATATTTTGTTATTCCTAAATACGGTTGGGAAGTTGCTATGGTATTAAGTGCAGTTCCAGCGTTATATGCTTTATATTTAAGATGGAATTTACCCGATTCTCCAAGGTTCCAAAAGGTTGCAAAAAGGCCATCTGTTATTGAAAATATAAAATCGGTTTGGTCTGGAGAATATCGTAAAGCAACAATTATGTTATGGATTCTATGGTTTTGTGTGGTCTTTTCCTATTATGGAATGTTCCTTTGGTTACCTAGTGTAATGGTACTAAAAGGCTTTAGTTTAATAAAAAGTTTTCAGTACGTACTCATTATGACTTTAGCTCAACTCCCAGGATATTTCACAGCTGCATGGTTTATTGAACGTCTTGGTCGTAAATTTGTATTGGTTACGTATTTAATTGGTACAGCATGTAGTGCTTATGTGTTCGGAATTGCGGATTCATTAACAGCATTAATAGTGGCGGGTATGTTACTATCCTTCTTTAATTTAGGTGCTTGGGGTGCATTATACGCTTATACACCGGAACAGTATCCAACAACTATTCGCGGTACAGGTGCAGGAATGGCAGCTGCATTTGGGCGTATTGGTGGTATTCTTGGACCACTATTAGTAGGGTATTTAGTTGCTTCACAAGCCTCACTATCGCTAATATTTACGATTTTCTGTGGATCAATTTTAATTGGGGCACTTGCTGTAGTTATACTTGGTCAAGAAACGAAACAGAGGGAATTAGTATAAAGAGAAACCTTAATCAGTGGTGTTTTGTCCATCAACCACTGATTATTAGCCCGCACCAATCGGGATAAAAGAAAAGGGGAACCAAAGTGGTTTCCTTTTTTCTGTTTTTTTAGATAAATAATGGTATAGTAAGAAAAAGGGAATGTTTCTTACTAAAGCGAATGTATACAACAAGACATATGGACAAAGGAATTAGGTGGCTGGATAAATGAAAATCTTACTTATCATGGAAGAAACAGAAGAGCGAAGAAAATTAGTTGAGAACTTTACTGAAAACATTCGAAATGTAGAATGTTTTGAAGCGAAAACTGGAACAGAATCTTTGCTAATAATGAAAAAACATACACCTGATTTTGTTTTTTTAAATTCGCAATTAATGGATGGTACTGGTTTTGAATATTCGAGTTTGTTACGAGAAGTGAATTGTTATACGAAATTTATTTTTATTGGTGAGGATATAGAAGAGGCAATTACAGCTTTTCGTTTCCAAGCATTTTATTATTTATTACGACCATTTCGTGAAGAAGATTTACAATTCATTTTATATAAAATGGGAAAAGAACAAGGTGAGAAAGCAAAGAGTCATCTGCGTAAACTGCCGATAGAAGGCCATGAGGGGATTAGATATATTCTCCCGAAGGATATTGTATATATTAGTAAAAATAAGGAAAATAAAACCGTTTCAATTTATACAACGAATAATCAGTATATTTCAACATACACACTCCAGGAATTAGAAAATAAACTAAATGCATATGATTTTTTACGTGTACATAAAAGCTATTTAATTAATATGTCATATGTACAAGAACTTAAACCTTATTATAATGGCACGTATAATTTGCATTTAGACAGGTACGATGAGCAACCGATTCCAGTAAGCCGTAATTATGTAAAACGGCTTCGAAATAAAATTGAGCTATGACAAGTAATGAGAGAATTTTAACATAATAGCCTAGAAATCCTTCATGATAAGGAGGATTTAAATTAAATATTCAGAAAATTTAGTACAATCTCCTCTAAGAAGTAGTAATGGGGGGATTGTACGTGAAAACATTGAAATCAATTTTACTTTGGGGAGTTATTGCAGCGGTAGGAGCATCTGCTTTTGGTGTAATAGCTTTATCACAAGGTGAGACAATTAATGCTGTATGGCTATTAGTTGCTGCTGTATCAGTGTATGCGATTGCTTATCGCTTTTATAGTAGATTTATAGCAAGGAAAGTTTTTGGCCTAGATAATAATAGGCAAACGCCTGCTCATACGTTAAATGATGGGAAGGATTATGTTCCAACAAATAAATGGGTTTTATTCGGACATCACTTCGCTGCGATTGCAGGGGCAGGTCCTTTAGTAGGACCAATTTTGGCGGCGCAGATGGGGTATTTACCTGGGACTATTTGGATTATTGTTGGGGTAGTTATTGCCGGAGCTGTACAAGATTTTGTAATTTTATTTGCTTCAATGAGACGTAATGGTAAATCATTAGGAGAAATGATTAAAGATGAAATTGGTCCTGTTACAGGATTAATTGCGATGATTGGTATTTTAGGTATTATGATAATTTTATTAGCAGTATTAGCTTTAGTAGTTGTGAAGGCACTTGTTGGAAGCCCATGGGGAATGTTTACAATCGCAGCAACAATTCCAATTGCTATTTTAATGGGAGTTTACATGCGTTACATTAGACCAGGGCGAGTAGGGGAAGGATCAGTAATCGGTATTGTTCTACTAGTCCTATCGCTCATTGGTGGACAGTATGTAGCAGAAAATCCAACACTTGCAAGTATGTTTACTTTTAGTGGTGAAACAATTGCTATTATGCTTATCGTATATGGATTCATTGCATCGGCATTACCAGTTTGGATGCTCCTTGCACCACGTGATTATTTAAGTACATTTTTAAAAATAGGAACGATACTTGGATTAGCAATTGGTATTTTAATTGTAGCTCCAGATTTGAAGATGCCGGCAGTATCTAAGTTTATTGATGGAACAGGCCCTGTCTTCTCCGGGAATTTATTTCCGTTCTTATTTATTACAATAGCTTGCGGTGCTGTCTCTGGATTCCACGCTCTCGTTTCATCAGGTACGACGCCGAAAATGATTGAGCAAGAAGGTCATGCACAGCCAATTGGTTATGGGGCAATGTTAATGGAATCATTTGTAGCGGCGATGGCTATGATTGCAGCTTGTGTATTAACACCAGGAACTTATTTTGCAATTAATAGTCCAGCAGCACTGATCGGAACAGATGTATCACAAGCGGCTCAAGTTATTTCTTCGTGGGGATTTGCTATTACACCGAATGAATTAAAAGAACTTGCTGTTAACGTCGGAGAACAGACCATTTTATCACGTACAGGTGGCGCACCAACATTAGCAATTGGTATGGCACATATATTTTCACAAGTAATAGGTGGAACGGCGATGATGGCATTTTGGTACCATTTTGCCATTCTTTTTGAAGCACTATTTATTTTAACAACGATTGATGCTGGAACACGTGTAGGACGATTTATGATTCAAGATATTTTAGGGCATGTGTACAAGCCGTTTGCGAAAACAGATTCCACAATAGCGAATGTGGTTGCTACAACGTTATGTGTATTAGGCTGGGGGTACTTCTTATATCAAGGGGTGGTTGACCCTCTCGGTGGAATTAATACGCTATGGCCACTTTTCGGTATTGCAAATCAAATGTTAGCGGGGATTGCACTATTACTTGGAACGACAATTTTATTCAAAATGGGGAAAAAGGCATACGTTTGGGTAACGCTTATTCCGACTATAGGATTACTTATTGTAACGATGACAGCTGGTTATCAAAAGTTATTTCATGAAAATCCTAAAATAGGATTTCTATCACATGCGAAAGTATTTCAGGGAGCATTAGATGATGGTAAGATATTAGCTCCAGCTAAAAATGTTGCGCAAATGAAAAAAATTATTTTTAATGACTATATTGATGCGGCACTTTGTGGAATTTTTATGATAGTTGTAATTGCTGTATTAATTTCTGCAATTCGAATTTGGATTCAAGTATTAAGAAATAAGCCAATGCCATTAAAAGAGGCACCATATATTCCAAAAGATGAAAGTGAGTCGAGGAACTATGCTTAAAAATTTACGGAACGTATGGGGAAAGAGAAAGCAATTTATTAGTTTACTTGTCGGAGTTCCAAGTTATGAAACGTATGTAAATCACATGAAAATAAATCATCCAGAAGAGAAAATTTTATGTCAAAAGCAATTTTTTGCTGAGGCACAAGAAGCTAGATTTAATGCAAAAGGCGGAAAAATATCACGATGTTGTTAATGGAAGGGGCGAAATTTCGTCCCTTTTTATTTTGTTGTTCCACGTGGAACAACAAAATAAAAAAGTTTGGGAATTATAGGGATTTCGTAATACAATAACATATGGAAAGGGATAGATGGAAAAGAAAAAGTAGGGAGATTATTTTATGTTCAGAGATCTATTTGTAAATATGACAATTATTCTTTCCTTTATCTTTGTAGGTGGTCAGCTTTTAAGAGATAAGCCGTTAAAAGAGGGATTCGCTGTTTGGCAAAAATGTGTAGTAGGTATTTTTACTGGGATATTAGGTGTATTATTAATGCATTTTGGTGTACATATTGAAGATAGTCTGTTGGATTTACGTTACTTGGCAGTTATTTTGGCAGTTATAATTGGGGGGCCGATAGCCAGTAGTATAACAGTTGCTATCATTTTAATAACTCGGCTACTTTTTACTGATTACTCTTTAGCCTCTGAATTGGCTTGCTATACCATCATAGTAACCGGAATTGGTATTGTCTTCATTTGGCGGATGAAAATTTCTATATTTACAAAGTGGATATGGCTTAATGTGTATAGCTTGTCTATTTTAATATTACCACTGTCTATTTTATTTAAGGATGTATCTGTAGTGGTATTATATTTTGTTTGTAGTATTGTTGCAGGATACATCACATTTGTAAGTGCAAGTTACGTATTGCAATCCAATGAATTATTTCAAACGATGAGGCATTATGCAACGATAGATGCATTAACGAATCTAGGAAATGTAAGACAGTTTGATTTAGAGATGAATCGTCATATTGGTAACAAACATATGAAGAATGATTCACTTTGTTTATTGCTTATAGATATTGATCATTTTAAGTATGTAAATGATACGTACGGTCATCCTGCTGGAGATGAAGTGTTAAAACAACTAGGGCGTATTTTGTTAGAAAATACACCATTCCCAAATTTAGTCTTTCGAAAGGGTGGCGAAGAGTTTGCTCTGTTGTTACCGAAAAAAATGATAGCATTTGGAACTCGTATAGGGGAACAAATTCGACTAGCAGTTGAAAAGCATTCATTTCAACTGCAAAATGGGGAAAAAATTAAAATTACAGTTTCTGTTGGGCTTTCAGAATATAAAAAATCACCTGAGCAATTTATTCAATCAGCGGATGATGCGTTATATTATTCAAAAAGAAATGGTAGAAACAAGGTTAGTTCAGCATCATAGGAATTTGGGGAGTACTTTAAAACATTTCTGTAAAGTAATTAAAACCCACAGAACAATAAATGTTCTGTGGGTTTTAATCTATTTTTAAATTTATTAATAAAAAGCTTTATGTTAGACAAGTTCTTTCGGTGCAACGAATTTGCGGTATGCACCGTGATGTGTTGGTCCTACATATTCGTTAATCTTAAATGAATGACGAATTGCAGCTGTGATGAATTCTTTCGCAGTTTTTACTGCTTCTTTCACCGTTTTTCCTTTTGCAAGTTCTGCTGTAATTGCAGCAGAATATGTACAACCTGCACCGTGTGTATTTGTCGTATCAATCTTTTCTGATTCTAGAAGATCGAATGTTTCGCCGTCATATAACACATCAATAGCAGTTTCTGTACCTAGTTTGCTACCACCTTTAATCAGTACATATTTAGCGCCTAAAGCATGGATTTTTTTTGCAGCTTCTTTCATGTCCTCAAGAGAATTAATTTTCACACCACTTAATTGATATGCTTCAAATAAGTTTGGCGTTACGACTAATGCCTTCGGAACAAGAACGTCACGTAAGCAGTCATTTGTTTCAGGATGTAACGCTTCATCCGCTCCTTTACATACCATAACAGGATCAACTACTACATTTTCGAAATTGTGCTTTTCAATTGTTTCCGCAACCATTTCGATAATTTCTAATGATCCAAGCATACCCGTTTTTAAAGCATCTACGCCAACGCCTTCAATTGTCGTTTCTAATTGTGGTTTTAATGTAGAAGCTGGGATTGGGAATACGTTATGTGCCCAACCGTTATGTGGATCCATCGTTACGATTGTCGTAAGAGATGTCATTCCGTATACACCAAGTTCTTGGAATGTTTTTAAATCTGCTTGTATACCAGCACCGCCACTTGTGTCAGAACCAGCGATAGTAAGTGCCTTATTCAATGTCATTATGAAAGCCCCCTCAAGTGATATAATGAAAACTATGTTTTCACCATTATATCAATGTTACGAATAAGTACAAAGTGAAAAGTAGATGATTTATGTTAAGTACTATTTAAAATCTTGTATGTAGGAGACGAATTATGTTTCAAGAGAATCGTACAAATGAATTAGTTATATTAAAAGAGATTGCAGAAACGTTGAATACCTCAAATGATACATATCACGTACTTCAAGCTGTGCTGGAAAAGCTGTTGAATGTAACGGGTTTAACGACAGGATGGATTTTCCTTGCGGATGAAAATGGTAGATATACAAAATTAATTGATTACCAATTACCAGAGGGATTGAAATTCGAAAATAAACGACCGATGTGTGAGGGGAATTGCTGGTGCTTACACCGCTTTGTGGAAGGAAAACTAGAGCGAGCAGTTAATATTATTGAATGTAAGAGAATTAATAATGCGATTGAATACAACTGGGGAGATACAGAAGGGATTGTACATCATGCGACAGTACCGCTAAAAGCGGGAGAAGATGAATTTGGCGTGTTAAATGTAGCTAGCCCAGGTAAAACGCATTTTTCGGAAGAAGAATTAGTACTATTACAATCAGTTGCCTTTCAAATTGGAACGGCATTAAAGCGTACAAAACTGTATGAAAATGAAAAGAGAAGAGCTCATTATTATGTAAAGTTAGAACGCTTTATTCAAGCTTTAAGGACAATTCATAAATTTAATGCATTACCAGAAGAGATTGTAATGCAAATAGGGAGCTTATTTCTATGGGAGCAAGTTGTATTCTTTATTAGAGAAGAAAATGAACTAGCTGTGAGAGCTTCTTATAAGAAAGGTGAACTACAAGATGATTTGAGGGCAGCAGCACAGGAAGCGTTGGAAAAAGAAGAGTCTGTCTTGTCAAAGCGTCAGGTTGGGAATATAGAGCATCCCAATAGGGCAGTTATCGCTATTCCGATACATATTCAAGATCATATATTTGGAGTATTAAGTGTAAGTTCTAATAATGGAGAATTTGATATAAATACGATAGATGTAGTACAAGCGTTAGCAAATCATATTTCATTAATGATAGAGAACTTAAGATTAAATGAAAAACGCCGCGAACTTGTACGAATGGAAGAGCGTAATCGTTTAGCTAGAGATTTACATGATTCTGTTTCACAAAAGTTGTTTTCATTAACGTTTATGACGAAAGGCGCTGAAGCTGTCTTAAAGGGTCAAAATGAAAAGGTAGATCAGTCTTTGTATGAGATGCGTGAATTAGCACAAGGTGCCTTAAAAGAAATGAGGACATTAATTTGGCAGCTCCGTCCGGCTGGATTAGAGAAAGGGTTATTACCAGCTTTAAAGCAATATGGTGAAAGTTTAGGATTGAAAATTCGGGAACAAGTTACAGGTGTACGTGATTTGCCGCGTGTAGTAGAAGAAGCGCTATGGCGAATTGGACAAGAAGCTTTAAATAACGTAAGTAAGCATGCGAATGTAAGAGAAGCGACGATTTATTTCAAAGTGACGGAGAAAAATGTATCATTAGAAATAGTCGATCAAGGAAATGGGTTTGTAGAAAAGGATATAAAAGAGAAGAAATCACTCGGTATGACTACGATGCGTGAAAGAGTAGAATTAGTTGGTGGAACAATTAAAATTGTAAGTAGTAAGAAACGAACGAGTATAAAAGTAAATGTACCATTATGATGTGAAAATGAGGGAAGTTTGTGAAAATAAAAGTATTGTTAGTTGATGATCATACAGTTGTTTTAAAAGGATTAGCATTTTTTCTAAGCACACAGGAAGATTTTGAATTAGTTGGTGAAGCAAATAATGGGAAAGAGGCGCTAGTGAAAGTAGGCGAAACAAGTCCAGATGTCGTATTAATGGATTTATATATGCCTGAGATGGATGGAATTGAGGCAACAGCTTGTATTAAAAAAGAATATCCAAACGTGAAAGTAATTGTATTGACTAGTTTCTCTGATCAAGCTCATGTATTGCCGGCACTAAAAGCTGGGGCGAGCGGTTATATTTTAAAAGATATCGAACCAGATCAGCTTGTTGAAGCTATTCGAAGCGCGTATAAAGGTAATATTCAATTACATCCAGATATAGCAAATGCCCTTCTTTCTCAAACATTACCACAGGAAGAGAAAGAAGAAGAACCTTCCGTTCAAGTGGATGTATTAACAGCGAGAGAAAATGAAGTATTGCAGTTATTGGCGAAAGGGATGAGTAATAAAGAAATTGCTTCTGTTTTAGTTATTACAGAAAAAACGGTAAAAGCTCATATGAGTAGTATTTTGAGTAAGTTACATTTATCCGATCGCACACAAGCAGCATTATATGCAGTGAAAAATGGAATCGTATAAGACAAAAGTCGTAAGACCTAGTTCGCCTTTAGAAGGTGGACTTTTTTTATGGAAAAATACGTCTATGTGAGGACGTAATTGTTTTGATATAAAGATAAAATGTATTTGTAAGCAACAATAATTATAAGGGAGTACCCTTTTTCGTAAGTGATATATAACAACATAAGAGTGAGTAGTAGGAGGAAAAACAATGGCAACAGTTTTATTTGTAAAAGCAAACAACCGCCCAGCGGAACAAGCAGTTAGTGTGAAATTATACGAGGCATTTTTAGCAAACTATAAAGAAGCGCATCCAAATGATACAGTGGTAGAACTTGATTTATATAAAGAAGAATTACCATATGTAGGCGTAGATATGATTAATGGTACATTCAAAGCAGGTAGAGGATTTGATTTAACAGAAGAAGAAGCAAAAGTGGTAGCAGTTGCTGATAAGTATTTAAATCAATTCTTAGAAGCTGATAAAGTAGTTTTCGGTTTCCCATTATGGAACTTAACGATTCCAGCCGTATTACACACGTATATTGATTATTTAAACCGTGCTGGTAAAACGTTTAAATATACACCAGAAGGTCCAGTTGGGCTTATTGGAGATAAGAAGATTGCATTATTAAATGCACGCGGCGGCGTATATTCTGAAGGACCAGCAGCTGAAATGGAAATGGCTGTAAAATATGTAGCGAGCATGATGGGCTTCTTCGGTGCAACAAACATGGAAACAGTAGTTATTGAAGGACATAACCAATTCCCAGATAAAGCAGAAGAGATCATTGCAGCAGGTCTTGAAGAAGCGGCTAAAGTAGCAAGTAAATTTTAATTAAAAATATAATCGTCACTCGAAAAAACAGCATTAACATTTACATGTTAATGCTGTTTTTTTATATTAATTTGTAGTTTCGTTATGTTTAGGAAGCGGAAATGCATTCCCAATCGCTGCTGCCCCGAGCATCGGTAATAATAAATTGAGCGGGAAAAACATGAGTAATAGTAATGTTATAGCTATTGGTTTTCTTAATGCATAGCTTGAAATAGCTGTCGTGACGATGGCTACAGAAGCTATTGGATCTATAGGGATAATAGAAGCTATAGCATATCCGATACTTGATCCAGCAAATATAATTGGGAAAATATGTCCGCCGCGCCAACCCGTATTTAAACAAACGGCAGTAATACATAACTTTAAAACTCCTGAAAGAAGTAGTACCGAGAAGGATAAATGGCTCCATTCAACGACTAAATCTTTTAATTGATGTTCCCCTGAAAATAACGTGTACGGGAGAAAAGTTCCTGTAACCCCTAATAAAATACCGCCTATAATTCCAAGTGACACCTTGTATTCCCTGAAGGGGTGGATTAATTTCTCTAATGTGAATTCTAATTTGAAATAAAAGAAACCAACTATAGCACCAATGCTAGCAAGTGGTAGAAAGGCGATCCATTCATTAAGAGCAAGAGACCCTTCCCCAAAATCAACAATAAAGGATCCACGATTATCGAGTTTACTAAGCAATAAGTAAACGGAAAAACCGGCAAAAGTGGTAGCTAAATATACAATTGCTTTTTTTCCTTTCGAAAATTCATTAATTTGTTCACCCTCATTTTCATTCGGAGCTAAGTAACCGAATAATGGTGCATTAAAAATTACACTTAAAGTAGCACCAATTCCAACCTCTGTTAGTTCATTCATTCCCTTTAAAGCAAAATTAAAGCGATCTCCTACCCATGTACAAAGTCCACCGATAATTCCAACAAGTGCTGCTTCTGGGCCTAAACTAGCTCCAAATATTAAAACGATAATCGCAGTTAAAGTAGCTTTATGTACAAAACTGTATTCGATTCTACCTGTTTTTTTATATTCAGCCATCACTTCGGGCATAAGACGTGGATATGTACCGAAGTATTTTTGTGTTAAACCAACGAGGATACCACCGATGATTGTTACACAAATGGTGTAATAAGGCGGAGAAGAGAAAATAGTAGGTAAGTATCCCCAAATAAAGTGAATTCCGATATTTATTGTAACTAAAAATAACCAGACTGTAGCTCCTACTATAGAGCCTAAAAGAATGCCATATAGGACGAGTATATAGTGCATGTCCTTTTTATTTGTCATGTTGTACCTCCGTTATGTAAATTTTCATGTAGAAAGGATTAAATATGCTAGTGTGAAATGAATTGAATATATATAGTATCTTTTTGAGGGTTTGGCTTATTCAATATATTGAAATCTCATGAAAATTTGAAACCAACGCGGTTAAACCACTTATTTAATTTTATATATTGATCGGAGTTTTTAAAAGGTCTTTTTCAAATGAATATGGAATATATTTCTTTTGTTGTTTATATTAAATTCCTCGCATTTAATTTAGAACATTCAGAAAAACCATTTGACATCAGGAAATTATTGCTATAAAATCAACGGTAATTGCATAGTCTTATCAAGAAAAGGTGGAGGGACAGGCCCGATGAAACCTTGGCAACAGCCGTATAACGGAATTGTGCCAAATCCTGCAGGTAATAATCCTGAGAGATAAGAAAGAGCCTTAGAGCGTGTTTTCAAACTGCTCCTTTCTTGTTTTCAGGGAAGGGGCAGTTTTTTATTTTGGATAAAGTGAAACTTTAATCAGTGGGGGCTTTGCCCCTCCCCCGCTAATTATTAGCCTTCATCAATCGGGCAGTTATCTCCCACCTAACTTCCTCGCATTTGCCGAATTTGGAGGTGGGAGTCTTACTGCCCGCAAATAGCGGGATAAAAGAAAGGAGAATGAGAGATGGGAGAATCATGGGGGAAAGGAACGATTTGTGTGCAAGGTGGCTATACGCCAAAAAATGGTGAGCCGCGTGTTTTGCCACTTTATCAAAGTACAACGTATAAATACGATACGTCAGATGATTTAGCAGCACTATTTAATTTGGAGGCAGAGGGATATATATATACGCGTATTGGAAATCCTACTCTAGCCGCATTTGAGCAGAAGTTATCAGATTTAGAAGGCGGTGTAGGGGCTGTTGCAACAGCTTCTGGGCAGGCAGCCATTATGCTTGCGGTTTTAAATATTTGCAGTAGTGGAGACCATTTACTTTGTTCTTCAACTGTTTACGGAGGAACGTTTAATTTATTTGGAGTGAGTTTGCGAAAGCTGGGCATAGATGTTACGTTCTTTAATCCTAATTTAACGGCAGATGAAATTGCGGCACTTGCTAATGATAAGACAAAACTCGTTTATGCAGAGTCGTTAGGAAATCCAGCAATGAACGTTTTGAATTTCAAAGAACTTTCAGCGGCAGCAAAAGAATTAGAAGTACCTTTTATCGTTGATAATACATTGGCGACGCCTTATTTATGCCAGGCGTTTGAACATGGGGCAAATATCATTGTCCATTCTACAACGAAATATATTGATGGCCATGCAAGTTCTCTAGGTGGGATTGTAATAGATGGAGGGAACTTCGATTGGACAAATGGAAAATACCCTGAGCTTGTCGAACCTGACCCGAGTTATCATGGCGTAAGCTATGTTCAAAATTTTGGAGCAGCAGCGTATATTGTGAAAGCACGCGTTCAGTTATTAAGAGACTACGGAAACTGTATGAGCCCATTCAATGCATATATTAGCAACATTGGCCTTGAAACATTGCATTTACGAATGGAGCGTCATAGTGAAAATGCTCTCGAAGTTGCTAAGTGGCTTGCCAATCATGATCGCATTGAATGGGTGAATTATCCAGGATTAGATAGTAATGAAAATTATTCGTTAGCACAAAAGTATTTGAAAAAAGGTGCTAGTGGAGTTTTAACATTTGGTATTAAGGGCGGATTAGAAGCAGCGAAAGAATTTATCGCAAATGTAAAGCTTGCAACTCTTGTAACGCATGTAGCTGATGCAAGAACTTGTGTAATACATCCTGCTAGTACGACGCACAGACAATTAAGCGCAGAAAATCAGCGTTTAGCTGGCGTTACATCTGATTTAATCCGTTTATCGGTCGGTATAGAAGATGTTTCTGATATTATTGCAGATTTAGAAGCGGCACTAGTCGGAGGCAAACAACATGCCGATCATAATTGATAAAGATTTACCAGCTCGCAAAGTATTGCAGAAGGAAAATATTTTTGTAATGACGAAGGAGCGAGCAGTAACACAAGATATACGTGCTTTGAAAATTGCTATATTAAATTTAATGCCTACAAAACAAGAAACAGAGGCGCAATTACTTCGTTTAATTGGAAATACACCGTTGCAATTAGATGTTCATTTACTTCATATGGAATCGCATCTGTCTCGCAATGTAGCGCAGGACCATTTAACGAGCTTCTATAAAACATTCCGTGATATTGAGAATGAAAAATTTGATGGACTCATTATTACAGGAGCACCAGTTGAAACTCTTTCTTTTGAAGAAGTAGATTATTGGGAAGAGCTTGGACGTATTATGGAGTATTCAAAAACGAATGTAACATCTACGCTTCATATTTGCTGGGGGGCACAAGCTGGTTTGTATTACCACTATGGTGTGCCGAAGTATCCTCTTGCGGAAAAAATGTTTGGTGTATTTGAACATGAGGTTCGCGAGCAACATGTGAAATTGTTACAAGGGTTTGATGAAGTGTTTTTTGCTCCGCATTCTCGTCATACAGAAGTACGAGAGAGCGATATTGAAAAAGTGAAAGAATTAACGTTATTAGCCAATTCTGAAGAAGCAGGCGTTCATCTTGCTATTGGGCAAGAGGGAAGGCAAGTTTTCGCACTCGGACATAGTGAATACAGTTGTGATACGTTAAAGCAAGAATACGAACGGGACTGCCAAAAAGGATTAAATATTGATGTGCCAAAAAATTATTTTAAATATAATAATCCAAATGAGAAGCCAATTGTTAGGTGGAGGAGTCATGGGAATTTATTATTCTCTAATTGGCTGAATTATTACGTGTATCAAGAAACCCCTTATATATTGTAAATGATTGTATAACACGTGGTAGCGTTTTATTTGTAAAGATTAACCTTTATTTTTCTCAATATTCAAAATACATTGTTTTTCAGATTTTTTGTCTATATAATGGCATCTAAACACAATTTTTGAGGGGTGGACAGTATTATGAAAGAAATTCAAGTGGGGTTATTAGGTCTTGGGACAGTTGGTAGTGGTGTAGTTCGTATTATTACAGATCATCAAGAACGACTTATACACCAAGTAGGTTGTCCAGTGAAAGTAACGAAAGTATTGGTGCAAAACATTGAGAAAGAGAGAGAAGTAGACGTGCCTTCTACTCTATTAACACAAGATGTGAATGAAATTTTAGATAATCCTAATATTGATGTTGTCATTGAAGTAATGGGCGGCATTGATGATGCAAAAGCATATATTTTACAAGCTTTAAAAAGCGGGAAGCACGTTGTGACTGCAAATAAAGATTTAATGGCGTTACACGGAGCGGAACTCTTAGCGGTAGCAAAAGATAATCAGGCTGATTTATTTTACGAAGCAAGTGTAGCTGGAGGGATTCCAATTTTACGAAGCATCGTAGAAGGACTTTCTTCAGATCTTATTACGAAAGTAATGGGAATTGTAAATGGAACGACAAATTTTATTTTGACGAAAATGTCAGACGAAGGGAGAGCATATAACGACGTGTTAAAAGAAGCTCAGCAGCTTGGATTTGCAGAAGCAGATCCAACATCAGACGTAGAAGGTTTGGATGCAGCAAGAAAAATGACGATTTTGGCTACTCTCGGTTTCTCTACAAATGTAGAGCTTGGAGATGTGAAGGTAAAAGGGATTACTTCTATTACAGCAGAAGATATTGAATATAGTAAGAGCTTAGGCTATACGATTAAATTAATTGGTCTTGCAAAGCGAGATGGCGAGAAATTAGAGGTTACAGTTGAGCCAACGCTACTTCCAAATGCACACCCTCTTGCGGCAGTGCAAAATGAATATAATGCTGTGTATGTGTATGGTGAAGCGGTAGGAGAAACGATGTTTTATGGTCCGGGAGCAGGAAGCTTACCGACAGCGACAGCTGTTGTTTCTGATCTAGTTGCTGTAATGCAAAATATTAGGTTAGGTGTAACAGGAAATAGTGCTGTAGTTCCGCAATATCAAAAGGTACTAAAAGAGCCAGATGAAATTATTGTGAAAAAGTTTTTAAGACTTCATGTGAAAGACGAAATTGGTGTGTTTGCAAAAATTACATCATTGTTCTCTGAGCGCGGTGTTAGTTTTGAAAAGATTATTCAAATGCCACTTGAAGAGAAAGGGAAAGCAGAAATAGTAATTGTAACGCATCGTGCTTCTCTTGCGGATTATGAGTACATTCTACATACATTGCAATCGTATGAAGAAATAGATTGTGTGAAGGCAAATTATCGAATTGAAGGAGATGCTAAGTAGTATCTTTTCTAATAAAACGAAAAAACCTATTAAGCGGCTTGCTTAATAGGTTTTTTTCTATTTAAAATTTGCGTACCAACTTGAATAAAAGCTTGAATAATCCAACCTGTTGTAAAGGATAAGATAATTGTTCCAAAATAGATTGGCCCATCTAATAAGAAGCTTAATGTTAAAAATAAAAAAGCTAATGAAATTTCTGTTCTTCTAAATGTCCATTTCTTTTTCTCAGCAACAGTTAAAACGAAAGCCTCTTGAGGTGCTGCGCAAAGGTTAGTAGAGACGTAAAGACCAATTCCGGCTCCGACGAATAGGTTTCCGCAAATAAGTGTTATATATTTTGGAAGAGAGCGGATAATGTCCATAATGGTCGTAATAGAACCAACCCAATCAACAAAAAGAGAAATAAGAATCATCGTTACAATTGTGCCGATTGTAATTTGTTTTTTGTCCCAAAAGAGTACGATCAGGGTAAAAACAAAGTTAATCATGAAAATCCAAAAACCAATACTTATCCCAAAATTTTGATATAGTGCAATAAAGAAGGAATCATAAGGGCTAAGTCCAAAGGAAGTAATTGTCGTCATCATATTAATACCGATGGCGAGAATGAGTAAACCGCCAATGAAAAATATATATTCTAGTTTGAATCGAAGCATAGTTGTATATCCTTTCAAAATGTATTTGCTAAGAAAGGATATACTGTGGAAAGCTTACCAGGTCAAGCGAGAATTTTTGAGGGGAAGGGGAGAATGAGATGACTAATATAAGAAAGATTGCTGAACTTGCTGGGGTATCTGTTTCAACTGTTTCACGTGTACTCAATAATCATCCGTATGTGAATGAACAGAAACGAAAAGAGATTTTAGCGATTATTGAAGAATTAAATTACACGCAAAATGTGAATGCGATTCATTTAGTGAAAGGAAAAACGAATGTAATTGGCGTTTTATTGCCGCACGTAAATGATCAATATTACAGTGCCATTATTGGGGGGATATCAAAGGAAACTGCAAAGAACAATTATAATATGATGCTTTGCCAGACAAATTATAGCGAAGAAAAAGAGCTTGAAATTTTACATATGTTAAAAATGAAAAAGCTTGATGGAGTAATTATATGTTCACGGACAAATAGTAAGGAAAAACTTGAAGAGTATACGAAGTTTGGTCCAATTGTGATGTGTGAAGAAATAGATTCGAATTTCATTTCGAGTGTACATATTGATTACTACAAAGTATTTTTGCGCGGGATGAAAAGCTTAATAGATGCTGGTCATACACGTATCGGATATTGCATTGGAAGAAGTAATAGTATTAATAGCCAGAGGCGAAAAAAGGCGTATGAGGATTCACTTCAACAGATTGTTGTAACACCGTTAGATGCCTGGAAGTTTAAGGGCTGTTTTACGGTGGAAGATGGGCGCAATGTAGTCAGGGAATGGGCTCGTATGTCTGTAAAACCGACGGCTTTTCTTGTATCTTGCAATCATATTGCTGCAGGAATGGTAACGGAGGCGAAAAAACAAGGAATTCGTATCCCAGAGGATATTACGATTATCGGATGTGATGATCAAGAGGTGGCAAATATATTAGGTATTACGACGATTTCGCATCCTAGTAAAAATGTTGGTGTAAAGGCATTTGAATTATTATATGAAAAGATTAATGATGAGGAAATAGATGTGAAACATGTAGAGTTATTACCAGATTTGGTAGATAGGGAAACGACATAATAGAGAAGGTGTGAAAATCGCTTTTCGAAAATTCGTTTGGTATAATTATGGACAATCTATAGGGGCTAAAAGGGGTTTTGATATGAGATCAAAATTAGTAAAAGTAATTCTACTCATTACAATTGCATCTTTCTGTTTATTTGCATACGGTTTTGTTTCGGGTGTAAATGATGTATTAAATCCGAAAGCTTCAAAATTAATTACGAAGACTGACGTAGTGGCAAAAGAGAAAAAGAAAACGGGAACGTTACAAGTAGTTAGTTTAGGTGATTCGTTAACGCGCGGCGTTGGTGATAAAGAAGGAATTGGCTATATTGGACGAATGAAAGAGAATTTACAAAAAGATTATAAACAAAAAGTTGCACTAAGCAATTTGGCAGTTAGTGGTGCGAAAATGCCTGATTTATTAAAACAAATCGAAAGCAGCGGAGCTCAATATTCAATTAAGCAAGCAGATGTAATTGTTTTAACAATTGGAGGAAATGATTTATTCCCAGGATGGGAATCGCTCGGAAAGATAGATTTAGAGACGTATCGTCCTGATACGGAAACGTTTCAAAATGAAGCGAAGAAAATTATAGAAGAAATTCGTAAATTAAACACAGATAGTCCTATTTTTTGGCTAGGTTTATACAATCCTTTTGAGGATGTAGAAGATTTAAGAGGTTCATCAAATATTGTTGTGGATTGGAATGCTTCTTTAGAGAAGTTAGCATTAAATGATAAAAATGTATATATTACACCGACATTTGATTTATTCCAAAATCGTGGAAAAGATTTATTATACTCCGATCATTTTCATCCGAATGAAGTAGGCTACACATATATGGCAGAGCGATTGGTCCAAAACGTCGTAAGCAAATTAAAACTAGAGCAAGGAGGGATAAAATGACGACAATACTTTCTGTACGAGACTTGAAGAAGGTAATTGGAAAGAAGACGCTTGTAGAGGACATTTCATTTGATGTAAAACAAGGAGAAGTGTTTGGCTTTTTAGGACCGAACGGAGCCGGGAAAACGACAACAATTCGAATGTTAGTCGGACTGATTAAAGCGACAGAAGGTACTATTTCTATCGGTGGTTATTCTATTAAGGAAAATTTCAGAGAAGCGATGCGTCAAATTGGAAGTATAGTTGAAAACCCAGAGCTTTATACATATTTAACGGGATGGGAAAACTTAAAGCAATTTGCGCGCATGCTTGGTGATATATCAGATGAACGTATTATTGAAATTGTAAAAATGGTTCATTTAGATGAGCGTATTCACGATAAGGTAAAAACATATTCCCTTGGTATGAAGCAGCGCCTTGGAATTGCACAGGCGCTACTTGGAAACCCGAAATTGCTCATATTAGATGAACCGACGAATGGTTTAGATCCAGCTGGGATTAGAGAACTTAGGGAATTTATACATAAGCTTGTAAAAGAAGAAAATATGAGTGTATTTATTTCGAGTCACTTGCTAAGTGAAGTGCAACTGATATGCGACCGTGTTGCTATTATTCATAAAGGAAAAATGATAACAGTTGCACCTATTGAAGAGTTGATCAAAACAGCGAGTGATCGTGTGGAATGGGTCGTTACACCGATTTCCAAAGCGAAAGACATGTTAGACGCTGCTGAAGAGATAGAGGAAGTTAGTGTAGAAGATGAGCGTTTATTATGTCGTATGGATGTTGCGTCTATTAATGTTTGGAATAAGCATTTTGTAGAAAACGGGATAGATATACATAGCGTCAAAGAGCTTGTATTTACGCTAGAAGATTTATTTATTGAACTCACAAGGGGTGAGCAACATGCGTGAATTTGCGAATCTAGTTTTAAATGAATCAGAAAAGATTTATCGTAAGAAACGAATTGTTGTTGTCATGCTTATTTTAGCAATCTTGATTCCACTTTTTGTGTATGCTCAGTATCGTGAAATAGAAACGACGCAAAAAAGGCTTGGTACGACCGATTGGAAAGTATCATTACAGCAACAAATTGTTGATTCACAAAACCGCTTGAACAATTCTAGATTGCCAGAAGAATGGCGGGATTGGTTAAAAGTAAGAGTGGAACAACAACAATATTATTTAGATCATAATATTAATCCGACTGCGCCAGGAGCACCGACATTTGTGAGGGCGTTTATTGAACAAGGAATAACGTTATTTATTCCATTGCTCGTTATGATTGTCGCCATTGATATTGTTTCAGGAGAACGAAGTGATGGTACGATGAAAATGCTTCTGACGAGGCCAATTAGGCGCTGGAAAATACTCCTTAGTAAATATGTGACGATGTTATTTTTCATTTCGCTCATATTGCTTCTTGTTGGTTTGTTTGCTTACGCATTATCAGGGCTTGTATTTGGATACTCTGGATGGAATTTACCTGTGTTAACAGGATTCGTCATTGATAAGGAAACGTTAAATACAAACTTTGTACACCTTATTCCGCAGTGGCAATACATTTTAATGGCGTACGGACTAGCTTGGTTTGTTGCTATCGTTGTTGGAACTATATCATTTATGGTCTCTGTTTTAATTCGTAATACACCAGCTGGTATGGGCGTTATGTTAGCTGCGTTAATTGCAGGCGGCATTTTAAGTTCATTCGCAACGTCTTGGGAAGGTGCGAAATACATTTTTAGTGTCAATTTATCGCTAACGGATTATTTATCAGGAAAACTTCCTGCATTACAAGGGTTATCAATGGGATTTTCTTTAATAAATTTAACGGTTTGGGCAGTAGTATCTCTTATCATTTCGTTTGTAGTATTTACAAGGCAGGATATGGTGAATTAATTGGATAGGAAGTGAAGGCATGGAAAATATTTTGCAGAACGATTGGGGACCATTACTGGGGCCAGAATTTGAGAAAGAATACTATCAAAATTTAGCTAACTTTTTAAAAGAAGAGTATGAGGAGCATGTGATTTATCCAAAGGTAGAAGATATTTTTAACGCTCTTCAGTATACAAGTTATGAAAATACAAAGGTCGTTATTTTAGGACAAGATCCATATCATGGACCGAATCAAGCGCATGGTTTAAGCTTTTCGGTACAACCTGGTATTAAAACGCCGCCATCATTGCTAAATATGTATAAAGAACTTCGAGATGAATACGGTTATGAAATTCCGAATAATGGTTATTTAGTAAAATGGGCGGAGCAAGGGGTTTTACTATTAAATACTGTATTAACGGTTCGTCAAGGTGAGGCGAATTCTCATAAAGGAAAAGGATGGGAGCATTTCACAGATCGCGTAATTGAGCTATTAAATGAACGTGAAAAGCCAGTTATTTTCATATTATGGGGACGCCATGCTCAGGCGAAGAAAAAGTTAATTACGAATACGAGTCATCGTATTATCGAGTCTGTACATCCAAGTCCATTATCAGCAAGACGAGGTTTCTTTGGAAGTAAGCCGTACTCTAAAGTAAATACGATTTTAGCTAATATGGGCGAAAGAGAAATTGATTGGGAAATTCCAAATTTATAAATAGAAAAGGTAGTTAACAGTTGTTAACTACCTTTTTATTATTGTTGTTCGTTCTTTAGTTTTGCATCTAGTACAAAAGTACCGAATGGGATAACTGATGAAACGAATGCCCCAAGTGCCCATAAAATTGATTTACGGTGTACGATTGTTACTTGAATTACTGCAAAGATGAATAGAATAAATAAAACGCCATGAGCCATGCCTGTAATTTTAACAGCTGTTGCAAAGCCTGCAAAATATTTTAATGGCATTGCTACAAATAATAGTAATAGGAAAGAAATCCCCTCAATTAAGCCGATTGCTCTTAATCTTCCGATTGGTGTAGATAACATGAAGTAGCCTCCTTTAATGTATGCTTGTATATAGTAAATTTGTATTCTTTTTCAAAATGAAATAGTCTATTTTGTTTAATTATATACAAAAAGAAAGTTTACACTACGAGAATAGTGCAAAGTTCAAAATATAGTCACAAAAGCATTGCAATTTAAATAAAAACCTATTTGAAGTATTTGACTTCAAATAGGTTTTATGAATGAAAATATTAAACAAGTACTTCCGTTTTTAAAACGAATTTCTCTACAACTTTTGCAACGCCATCGTTCATATTTGTATCTGTTACATAGTTTGCAATTTCTTTAATATCATCTGGTGCATTGCCCATCGCAACGCCAAGACCAGCAAATTCAATCATCGCTTGATCGTTATAGCTATCGCCCATTGCGATAACTTCTTCGCGCTTAATACCAAGTTTTTGGATTAATTGGTTTAAACTCGTTCCTTTCGTAACACCATGTTCAGTAAATTCTAAGAAGAATGGTTTAGAGCGCATAACGCTTAATTGACCTTCTAGTCGTTTTTGCAGTTTTGTTTCTACCACTTGTAAGTATTCTGGATTTTCTACCATTAGAACTTTTACAACTGGTTGTTGTACAGCATCTTTAAGGTTACTTACCTCTACGATTGGCATACCAGTAATTTGACCTTCAATTTCAGTATAAGAGTTATTTTCTTCAGTTATAATATCGTCACCAATGTATGTATGAATCCATACATTTTCTTCTTTACTGATATCATATAAACTGTGAACGATTTCAGGAGATAATGTACTGCTGAATAATTCTTCATCGGTTTTGCAGTTAATGATTTTTGCACCGTTAAATGAAAGAATAAAGCTTCCATATTCCGCTAAATGTAATTCCTTTGCAATCGCACGCATTGCGAACGTTGGGCGCCCAGAAGCAAGTACAACTTTAACTCCTTTTTCTTGTGCTGTCATTAAAGCCTCTTTCGTACGAGGTGAAATTGTATGGTCATCGCGTAATAAAGTATCATCTAAATCTAAAACAATCATTTTATAAGTCATATAGAAAATCCCTTTCTTTGTTGGAATAGAAATAAATTTTTATAAAGATAGTGGGGAATATATAGTAAGACATCGAACTTCTTTGCATGAAACTAGGAGAAGTTCTGCATTGTTAGTATAAATTATCATGAGCGTGTTGCCCGTGATAATTTATACCGCTATTTGCCGGGCAGTAAGACTCCCACCTCAAAATTTAGCTGGAGCAAAGAAGTTAGGTGGGAGATTAACTGCCCGTAAACGCCCGATTGGTGCGGGCTAATAATCAGTAGGGATGAACAAAAACCCCACTGATTAAAGTTTCACTTTATCATTATCGTAACAACTCTAAAGATAGAGTGCAATAATGGAAGTTTTCCAATTTAAGATGGTTGTTTTTCGTGCGAACGAGAAAATAATATTTCCAGCAAGATAGCCATTACAGATCCAAGAACAAGACCGTTACTTAAAAAAGATGCTAAAAATGGCGGCAGCGTAGAAAATGCTCCGGCTGGAACGAACATAACTCCGATTCCCGTAAAGATTGAAAGACCTGCTACTTTAAATAATTGTTCTTTATTTTGTACTGTGTCATATTCGCGAAAGGCGAGACCAATCATGCTTGCAAATACAGGGTAAATCGCAGCATACCCAACTGCGACGGGGATTGCTGCAAAGAATGAAGTAATCTTTGGGAATATACTAACAAGAATGATAAAGCTTGACCCTAACATAAATGGGAGGCGTTTATAAATATTTGTTGTTGCGATAAATCCTGCTGATCCAGAAATGGCAACAGGACCAATGGCTGAAAATAGACCGCCTAGCAATTGATTTATTCCTGTTATAATGCCAGCTTGTTTGAAGCGATTTGGAGCAGCATCTTCTTCATACTTAGAAACAACCTTTTGTACAACGCGAATACTTGCTAACATATTTGTTAGAAGTAATAGTGTGATGAAAACTACCGTAATTGCCATATTCCATTCAATGCGAGGCATTCCGAAAACAAATAGAGATGGAAGACGAATTATATCTGTCACAGGTGCTACTGGATTAGATAATCCGAAGCACGCAAATAATATCCAGCCGCAGACGATACTGAAAAGAACGGAATATCGTCCAATAATAGGTAGCTTCATAATGAAAAAAGATAGTAAAATAACAATGATTGAAAGAATAAATACCTTTGGCTGTACTTCCGTATGTTGTCCATCAAGGCCAAACATACCTTTTAAGAAGGAGCCACTAAGTTGTGCGACAAGAAGGAATAAATACGTTCCAATTACTGTAGGTGTAAAGTAGCGAACTAGTTTATCGATAAGTCCAAAAACACTAAGAATAATACAAATAATTCCGCTTAGTAGGAAAGCGTACTGAAGGACCTTAAGTGTTTCATTGCTTGATCCAAATAATACGACGCCTAAACTTGCATACAGGGAGAAAATTCCCCACCAAAGGCCTGCGGGACCTTCTTGAATAGGAAGTTTATGACCGAATATAGCTTGCAGTAGGCCGGCAAAACCGAGAACAAATAATGTCCTTTGTACAAACGCGATAGCTTCAGCGCCGTCGAGACCGTAACTAGTTGCAACACTAATTGGTACAATAAGACTTCCAGCTAAAATAAATAGTGCCCATTGTAAGGCAGAAAGAAATAGCTTCATTATATCAACCTCTTTCATAGATTCCGTTTCTAGTATATAGGTATTTCATTTCCTTTGGCAAAGATTGTAGATAGAGAAAAGAGTTGAAATATAATATGAATGCACGTAAGCAATTATGGATAGCAGTTATATGTATGACCTTTGTTGTAATTCTAGGAACGCTAGGATTTATGACAATTGAAGAGATTAGCTTGTTTCAAGCATTCTGGATGACGATGATTACTGTATTAACGGTTGGATATGGTGATGTAGTGCCTGTAACACAGGCAGGAAAATTTTTTGCGCTCCTTATTATACCTGTTGGCGTCGGTATCGTTACGTATGCAATGGGGGTAGTAGCAGCTATGATCATTGAGGGTAACTTATTTCATGCGGTGCGGAGGAAGAAGATGGATAAACAAATAGCACAGTTACAAAAGCATATTATAGTATGTGGTTGCGGAAGAGTAGGGCTTCAAGTTGTGCATGAATTACAGGAAAAGAAAATCCCATTTGTAGTTGTGGATAAAGATGAAAGTATATTCGAACAGGAAAAACTTTTATATGTACATGGGGATGCAACTGAAGATCAAGTGCTACATAATGCTGGAATTTCAAAGGCAGCTGGTCTAGTTGCCATCGTAGCAAACGATGCTGAGAATGTATTTATTACATTAACGGCAAGAGGGCTTAATGATGCAATTAAAATAGTAGCAAGAGCTGAAAAGCCAGAAACAGAGGAGAAATTACGACGCGCTGGTGCAAATAAGGTTGTTAATCCATCTAGTATGGCGGGAATTCATATAGCGAAAGGTATTGCGAATCCGTTGACAGTTCATTATATTGATACAGTGTTGTATGGAATAGACCAATCATTTGTAATTGAAGAAATTCAAGTTGGTAAAGATTCTATCTTAGTTAGTAAATCGTTACTAGAGAGCAATGTAAGAAATCAATTTGATGTAACGATTTTGGCGATTTTAAGAGATGGGAATATTATCCACAATCCAACAGGGCAGGAAAAATTACAAGAACATGATATGATAATAGTATTTGGTTCAGTAGAGAAACTGGGACAATTTGAGAAAGAACTACAAAGTAAGAGGTGACAAGGAATGCAAGTATCTAGCGATAAGATTTTAAATAAAATGGCGAATGAAATTGCAAAGGCAAAAAGTAGTGCAGGACAACAATCAAAAGAGCATTTATTAGTTGTGCGTGCATTATGTGATTTATTATTAGATGAACAAGTTGAGCCTTCTACGTATAGAGAACCACAAGTTCAATCACAAATAATCGGATCTCAGCCTATAACAACAGTTCAACCGGTTATGCCAGTTTCTGGAGAACCTGTGCATGTAAAAGAAGAAGGTGCAAATGGTAAATCTTTATTTGATTTTTAAGGATTAAATCGTTTGGATTATATGTGAAAATTGCTTATGATAAAAATAAAAAGGGGAATTAAGATGAAAATTTTCTTTTTACTAGGTTGTATTGCAGCGGGGCTATCTGTTGCATTAGGGGCTTTTGGAGCACATGGTTTAGAAAATAAAATTTCTGCAAAAATGTTAGAGGTTTGGAAGACGGGCGTTACATATCAAATGTTTCATGCAGGTGGCTTATTCGTAGTTGCTTTATTAATGGACAAAATGCAATCATCACTTTTAAGTACTGCTGGTTGGCTTATGGTAGCTGGGATTATTATGTTCTCAGGTAGCCTTTATGCTTTAAGTACAACAGGTATTAAATTCTTTGGCCCAATTACACCCCTTGGTGGTGTGGCGTTTATTGTGGCGTGGATTTTAGTCGGAACTGCAGTTGTAAAAGGGTTATAAAAAACAAAAGCTGGCATTTGCCAGCTTTTTTTTATGGTCTTGGAGCATAAGTCGCTTGTTGACCAGGTAAATACGTAATTTCTCCTGGGAATTCTACATAATCTAAATAAATCATTAGTAGTAAAAAGCGTTTTCCAGATTTCGGCTCACTAATTACGATATGATCACGGCCAGCTGCCTCGATGATCCCTGTATAAGATTGTGTACCGAGCGAGCTACCACGTTCATAAGTCATTACAACTGTAGCTGGTTTACCTTTGTTTAAACGAAGGATGTTTTCAATATACGATTGCTCTAGTGGCAACATACCTTGAGAAACTGCCAATTGAGCCTGAGCAGCTTGTTGTTGCATTGCTTGTTGCTGTTGCTGCTGTTGTGGGTTCATCTGTTGCGGTTGTACGTAAGTTCCAGATGGTTGATAAAAACCTGTTCCGTAGTACGGATTTTGTTGCTGTGCCATTCAAAAATCCCTCCTCATTTTCATTCCTTAATATACGCTTGGACAGTCTCCAGCAGATGGCTGGAAGAAGCAATGTTTTTTAAATCGTCCAGAGTTTTGTTGATCATACCAAGTTGGTGGGCAAGGACCTTCAGGTCTGAAAAACCATAAAGCGAAATTTGCAGGCCAAAAACGTTGTCCTTGAATAGTCCGCCTTGCTAAGGCAATGTCTTGTTCTCGTGCTCGTTGATAAAAATATCCCTTTTGGGTAGCCTCAAAACCACCAGGATTTTGATAAACCATCTGACGTAAGTTCCGTACTTTTTTAAAATCTAAACAATTTCCGAGGACACGATTTACACCGACATTTCCAACCATTAGCATGCCTTGTTGACCTTCTCCTTCAGCTTCGGCACGCATGAGTCTAGCTAACAACTTTACGTCTTCTTCTGTATGCGCGATAACACCCATTATGTGTCACCTCTCTTTTTGGAATACCTTTTGGAAAGAGGTTTATTTCTAGATGAAGTGTGGAACAATTACTAGTTCATACGTATGAGAAAAAGGACGCAGATATGACAACCAAACGAAGTTTTACATTTTGTGAGGGAATGAAAAAAAGCTAGCGTAGGCTAGCTTTTTTCATTAAAATACTTTAGACCATAAGTTTGAGAAGAAATCACCAACGGAGCGTATTGTTAACACGAACCAATTTGCTTTTTCTACTTCTTCATTCGTTTTTGCAGTAACTTTTATACTTTTATTTCCGTCTAAGAAACCATATTTATCAGTTGCTTCTAAGACGATTGAACCTACCTTTGCATCTTTCTTAATAGGAGCAACTAAATGCCCATCTTCAGCAAGTGATTTATCTGCTTCAGTAGAAATTTTGTAAGGTGATTTGCTACCCTTTGCAGTAACTACTGTCACTTCTTTTTCTGGTGCAACTGTTACGTAGTCTTCTTTTCCTTTTACTACAGAAATTTTGTTGTTTTTATCTATTTTTAATTTCTGTTTTTCGAAGTTATTAAATCCATATTCAATTAATGCGCGAGATTCTGTGAAACGTTCGTCCATTGATTTCGTTTTAATAATAACAGATATAAGACGTAAATCACCGCGTTTTGCTGTAATGGTAAAACCATACCCAGCTGTATCGGAACTTCCTGTTTTTAAACCATCTGCTCCTTCATAAGAGAAAGCAGCACCTGGTAACATCCAGTTCCAATTTTCCATACGAATTGGTTTTGGATGATTATCTGGGAAGTTTCTAAATCTTTGTTTTGTATCCTCTAGCATTTCTGGATACTTTGTAATAATTGTTTTTGAAAGAATACCCATATCGCGAGCTGACATGGAGTTTTCTCCATTCGGATCAGTTCCTTCAGGATGTTTTCCTTTTAAATCAGCGTTATTTAACCCAGTAGCGTTTACAAATTTATATTTCTTTAACCCTAGTTTTTTCGCATGTTCATTTGCGAGATTTAAGAAGTTCTTTTCACTTCCTGCAAGTAATTCTGCTAAAGCAATACTAGATCCATTTGCAGAGAAGATAACGATAGAATGGTATAATTCTCTTACAGTATATTGACGTCCTTTTTCGAACGGCACGTTAGAGAATTCATTATTACGTGAAACTTCATAAGCGTAATCAGAAATAGTTACTTTCGTATCCCAAGTGATTTTTCCTTCTTTAATTGTTTCTAATACGGCATAAATAACAATTAATTTTGACATACTAGCGATAGCTAGTAATTCATCTGGATTTTGTTCATGCAGTATTTTTCCTGTATCCGCATCAAATAGCAGTGCAGCAGCTGCCTCTATATGTATTTTTTCTTCTGCATGGGATGTTGTTACTCCTAAGGAAGAAATTGACAATAGAGACAATAGTAAAATAGACAAGATTTTCTTCATATACATTATCACCTTCGCATCGTTATTAGCATATAGCTCGTATCATTTTAGCATAAATTTGGATATAGAAAGGTTACAATTTTGTAAGGAAATTGAAAAGAATTTGTCGATTTTTGTTCAAATTTGCAGAGAAAAGAAGTTTTTTGTGGGTAAATATAGAGGATAATAAAAAAAGGAACGAAATTCGTTCCTTTTTCATTATTATATGTGTAAAAATTTCTCTACTTTTTCGTCTGGTAAAATGTTCCCAACGAAGAATGTACCGAATTCACCGTAACGGGCACTTACTTCATCGAAGCGCATTTCATATATAAGCTTCTTAAATTGAAGAACATCGTCAGCGAATAATGTTACGCCCCACTCGAAATCGTCGAATCCGACTGATCCTGAAATTACTTGGCGTACTTTCCCTGCGTATTGGCGACCGATTTTACTGTGACTGTACATCATTTTTTTACGTTCTTCCATAGGAAGCATGTACCAGTTGTCATCACCTTGGCGACGCTTGTCCATTGGATAGAAGCAAATATGATTTGCTTTTGGTAACTCAGGATATAAGCGAGCTAAGATTTGTGGGTTTTGGTATGGATCTTCATCAGCTGGAAGGTAGTTGCTTAGTTCAACAACAGATACGTAAGAATATGCAGGAACTAAATATTCAGCTAATGTTGTTTTATTTAATTCTGTTTCGATTTCATTTAACTCTTCCATTGTTGGACGTAAGATCATAAGCATAATATCTGCTTTTTGACCAACAACTGTATACATTGCATGACTGCCTTTTTTTGCAGTAGTTACTTCGTTCCATTTTTCAACGACATTTAAAAATTCAGACACTGCTTGTCCGCGTTCGTCACTAGATAATGTTTTCCATGCTGCCCAATCAATAGAACGTAAATCATGTAAACAATACCAGCCATCTAACGTTGTTGTTGCTTCACTCATTCTATTCACCTCAGTTAATGATATTTTACACGTTAACTATAGCATATATAGGATTAAAAACATCTACATAAAGTTTCAGCGCATAAAATTGTCACATTTAAATTTACTTGAAAATAGGAGGAGATAAGGCTTAAAGAGGCTTTATTTCTATGCTGAATTTTATGAAAATATAATCATTTTCATTTTATCTATTTTTTGGGAGCTATAAGTTTAAAATATAGAGGAAAAGCAGTATTCTTAAAGATAGAGTTTTTTAACATATGTAGGAGGGTTTATTCGTGAGCAACTTATTTACAACAGTAAAAGAAAAAGTTCAAGGAAAAGGCATTTCTATCGTACTTCCTGAAGGAACTGATGAAAGAATTTTAGGCGCTGCAGAGCGTTTAGCAAAAGAAGAGTTAGTAAAACCAATCTTAGTTGGTAATAAAGAAGAAATTAGCGCAAAAGCAGCTAGCATGAACTTAACATTAGCAGGCGTTGATATTTATGACCCAGCTACATACGAAGAAATGGATGCAATGGTAGCATCTTTCGTTGAACGCCGTAAAGGTAAAGCAACAGAAGAAGATGCTCGCAAAATCCTTAAAGACGAAAACTACTTCGGTACGATGCTTGTATACATGGGCAAAGCACAAGGTTTAGTAAGTGGTGCAGCTCACTCTACAGCTGATACAGTTCGTCCAGCACTTCAAATTATTAAAACAAAACCAGGCGTTACAAAAACTTCAGGCGTATTCATCATGGTACGTGAAGAAGAGAAGTATGTATTCGCTGATTGCGCAATTAACATTGCACCAAACAGCCAAGATTTAGCTGAAATTGGTATCGAAAGTGCGAAAACTGCTGAACTATTCGGTATTGACCCACGCGTTGCTATGTTAAGCTTCTCTACAAAAGGTTCTGCGAAATCTCCAGAAACAGAAAAAGTTGTAGAAGCAACTCGCATTGCAAAAGAAATGGCTCCTGAATTAACTTTAGATGGAGAATTCCAATTCGATGCTGCATTCGTACCATCTGTAGCTGAGAAGAAAGCTCCAGGTTCTACAATTAAAGGTGATGCTAACGTATTCGTATTCCCAAGCTTAGAAGCTGGTAATATCGGCTACAAAATCGCTCAACGCTTAGGTAACTTCGAAGCAGTAGGACCAATCTTACAAGGTTTAAATATGCCTGTAAATGATCTGTCTCGTGGATGTAACGAAGAAGAAGTGTACAAGTTAGCTTTAATTACAGCAGCTCAAGCACTTTAATTCTATAACGAATTAATATGAAAAAAGACCATCCTATTTCTTTTGAAATGAGGGTGGTCTTTTTGGGTTCTATTTTTCTAAACCAAGTGCCTTATTATTACGGTCAATAATACGTTGTAAATTCGTCTCATATAAAGGAACTTCATCTACTGTTAGCTGAGATGGTGTTAACTTTGGCGCGAATTGTTGCAACGTTTTTAAAAGGCGCATCATTAAATCTTGCACTGTAATTGTTTCGCCAAGTAATTCAGATAGTGAAGCCATCGTACTCGGTACAATTTCGGGATACGTAAATCTTGTTTCTTCGCCTTGAATTGCTACGTTGTAAAAATCACGAACGAGTGCGGCACGCTCAGATCCGCTTCCTGTCGCACATAAGTAAATTTGTACAGCAACGCCTCCGCGAATACGACGCTGAGAAATACCAGCAAATTTTTGATCGCGAATGCTCAAATCGTAGCTACCAGGACAATAAGAACCAACAATTTCTTTTGCTTCGATAGTAACATCGTAATCTTTTAACATTTCCTTAATTAAATGCCACATCGTATCGTATCCAAGGTCGATATCGATACCCTTTTCTGTTTCTTGGAATAAAAGTGATACGTTTAAAACACCTTCATCAAGTACGACAGCAAGTCCACCAGAATTACGAACGATAACATTGAAGTCGTTTTCTTTTAAAAAGGAAATACCTTCTTCTAAATGTGGTAGGCGTGAATCTTGAATGCCAAGAACAATTGTATTGTGATGAACCCAAGAGCGCATTGTTGCAGCGGATAGACCATTTCCAATACTTGTGCATAACGTGTCATCCATTGCGAATGACTGAAGTGCATGGAAAGTTGGTCCTAAACTAGACTGATCTACAATACGCCACTCTGGCTGAGATAAAATCGAACGGGAATTGCTCATATAACTAACCCCTTATTTTTAAAATGACAATCTCTATTATAGCAAAAAATGTAGAAAGGGGTTTTCTCATATATAAAGGGGAGTTTAGAGGTGAAAGAATAAAAAGGATGCATTGCATGCATCCTTTTTATTCTGCAATTTTTTCTAAGTTACCGTTTCGATCCATGCGGAAAGATGTTTGTGAGCGTTCCTCATCATCCATTACTGCTAATTTACGAGCACGGTTCATAATATTCATAAGTGTTTCGTAATCCTCTTGTACAGTATGAGATTGTTGTTCTAATTTTTCTAGTTTCTTTTCTAGTTCTTCATTTCGCAGGATTTGCGTTTTAATTTCTTGTTTCAATCTCGTATTCTCGTTTTCAAGAGCTGTTACTTTTATATTTGAAGATCCAACTGTTTGTAAAAAGTAAATAACATCTTGCATTGTTATTGAGCTTTTTGGAGCAGGGACAGTCGGCTTTTGATATGGAGTAGCTTCTGTATATTGAACAGCTGTTTCATACGGTACGTGTTCTTCATAATCAGTTATCGACGCCGCTGAAGCTGGTGGTGTGTAAAGCAAACGTTTTTTTGTCTGTTCACCGCCCGCAGCACGCATTTTATCTTTACGATGTTTTTTTGCTAGTTGAAGAGCTTGTTCATAGCTATAGCGAACAACAGCATTCCAGCGGAAACCACAAGCAGCAGATGTGCGATTTAACTGATCTCCTACTTCTTCAAAAGCATTTAATTGAGTACTTCCTTCTCGAACATGGCGAAGCACCGTTTCAGCAAGTAATAAATCGTCCTCGTCTGTCCAAGCATCTTGTCTTACTTTCATAGATTCAACTCCCTTTCTTTTTATGAACTTCCTATTTTTATAATGGGCAAAAAAATGAGCTTTTATACAAAGCTTTTAAAAATATGGTAGATTTCAATGAAGAGAAGAAATATGGCTATGAATGATGAAAGCTTTTGAAGGAGAAAATATAAAAAATAGGTAGCTTTATATAGGAATAGAGCTACGCCCGGGGACTTGCAACAAGCTTCAAAGAGCGGTAAAATACCATTTAGTGTTTATTTTTAAATGTACTTGTGAAAAGTTTAAAATAGAGGAAGTGTTATATATAATGGGAAACGAATTTCGTGTGTGTGATGATTGTCAGGCAACGAACGTTAAAACGTTGATTCCGAAGTTAAAAAAAGTAGATTCATGTGCAACGATTGAGGTTGCATGTCAGTCTTACTGTGGCCCTGGTCGTAAAAAATCATTCGCGTTTGTAAATAATCGTCCAGTTGCGGCTCCAACAGAAGACGAATTAATTGTAAAAATTGAAGCAAAATTAAATAAGTAAGAAAAAGAAGAGTGAACAGATTACTCTTCTTTTTTTATGTCCATAAGATAGCGTTTTGTATGAATTCGTATTTCAAAATAATGGTTGACAGTCTTTTGACGTGGTAGGTAGAATAGAAAGTGTCTGATTCTGATAATCATTATCATGAAAAAGGTCAATTCACCTAATTTTTTTATTATTATTTGAGAATAAATTTCATTTTATTAAATATATGTTGTTGGTTAGGATGGTTGAGGGATGGAAGCGAGCGCAAGGAGTATAGAACAGCAAGATGTGAATGTTAAAGAGATTAAGAGCAGACCGCTCGTTGCTTCTATTATTTTAATAGCAGGCACAATTTTGTTAGCTTTAAGTATGGCAGTTTCTATTTCGTTTGGTGCAGCAGATATTAGTTTAAAGACCGTTTGGCAAGCTGTATTTCAGTTTGATGGTTCCATAACGCACCATAACGTAATTCAAGAACTTCGCATGCCTAGAGCAATAGGGGGCGTAGTTGCAGGTGCTTTTTTAGCGGTATCAGGTGCAATTATGCAAGGTATGACACGAAATCCACTTGCATCTCCATCGTTAATGGGGATTACAGATGGTGCTGTATTCGGAATTGCAATTATGTATGCATTCTTCCCTAATTCACCTTATTTAATGTTTGTTATCGCATCTTTTATTGGAGCTGCGTTTGGAGCGAGCATTGTATATGGTATTGGGTCTTCTTCACCAGGTGGATTAACGCCTGTAAAATTAGCTTTAGCAGGTGCAGCAATTAGTGCTTTATTAGGGGCAATTTCATCTGGAATTGCATTGTATTTCAACCTTGCCCAAGAGGTAAGTATGTGGAATGCAGGCGGTGTTGCCGGAGTGAAATGGCAAAGTATTAATATGTTAGTACCGATTGGTCTTGTTTGTCTCATTATAGCAATTATGATGTCGAGATATATCACAATTTTAAGCTTTGGTGAAGAAATTGCGATTGGACTTGGTCAAAATACGACATTAATTAAATTTATCGGAACAGTACTTGTTCTTGTATTAACAGGTTCTGCGGTTTCTATGGCAGGATCAGTTGGATTTGTTGGACTTGTAATTCCGCATATGACTCGTTTCCTTGTAGGCTCAGATTATAGATGGGTTATTCCATGTTCTGCGGTCTTAGGTGGATTGCTAATTGAATGTGCAGATATGTTATCTCGCGTTATTAATCCACCATTTGAAACGCCAATTGGAGCAATTACAGCGCTAATTGGGGTGCCATTCTTCCTCTACTTAGCACGTAATGAAGGGAGAGGAAAGATGTGAGGACGAGCGTCTTAACAAAAAAGAACGTTTCTATTTTAACGATTTTAGTAGGATTAATTGTTGGTGTATTTTTAATAAGTTTAAATACAGGAACATTTAAAATTCCTCCAATAGATGTATTAAAGTCACTAGTTGGATTGGGTGCAGAAGATCAATCTGTTATTTTATTTGAATTTCGTATGCCGCGTATGGTTATTGCTATATTAGTTGGTTCTGCATTAGCTATGTCAGGTGCAATTTTGCAAGGGCTATCACGAAACCCACTTGCTGATCCAGGTATTATAGGTATTAACGCCGGAGCGGGATTAACAGTTGTTGTATTCGTCTACTTTTTCTTTGGAAAAGTTGGAACTGGTACATTTTTATCTGTATTTATCCTTCCATTCTTCGCGTTAGTTGGTGCGATATTAGCAGCGGTTATTATTTATTTACTAGCATGGAAAGACGGTGTTTCATCAACTCGATTAATTCTTGTTGGTATCGCTGTTGCAGCCGGATTTGGTGCGGTTAGTTTAATTTTCTCTATGAAGATGACATCTAACGACTTCCGTTTTGCAACGATTTGGTTGGCAGGAAGTTTATGGGGAACAGATTGGAAGTTCGTACTAAGTGTACTCCCATGGATGATTATTTTCTTACCACTTGCCATTAGTAAAGCGCACATATTAAATGTAATGAATTTAGGCGACTCTACAGCAGTTGGCCTTGGTGTAAACGTAGAAAAGGAAAGACGTAAATTATTATTTATTGCAGTTTGTTTAGCTGGTGCATCTGTTGCGGTGGCGGGAGGCATTGGTTTTATCGGTTTAATGGCTCCGCATTTAGCGAGACGCCTCGTTGGTGGTAAACATCAAATTATGTTACCAACGGCTGCATTAATAGGAACGTTCTTGCTTTTATTTGCAGATGTAATTTCAAGAAGTGTGTTACCAACTTCAGAAATACCGGTCGGTCTTGTTATTTCTGTAATTGGCGCACCATATTTCATATATTTACTTATGAGGACAAAATAAAGGGAGGCTTTTTGTATGGCAACTTTAGCAGTTGATGCGGTATCTGTTGGGTATAATGAAGGGTTAATTATAGATGGATTAACAGTTGAAATTCCGGAAGGACAAATTACAACGATTATTGGACCAAATGGTTGTGGGAAATCCACATTATTAAAAACGGCTTCTCGTATTTTGAAAGCAAAACGAGGTACTGTTTATCTTGATGGAAAAGCAATTGAGAAACAGCCAACGAAAGAAATCGCAAAGAAAATGGCGATTTTACCACAAACTGCAGAAGTGCCAACAGGCCTTACTGTGTTTGAACTTGTTTCATATGGACGTTTTCCTCATCAAAAAGGATTTGGAACGTTGAAAGAAGAGGATTATCGCTACATTCATTGGGCACTTGAAGTGACGGGGATGACAGAATTCGCAAATCGTCCAGCAGAAGCTTTATCAGGTGGTCAACGTCAACGTGTATGGATTGCGATGGCTCTTGCGCAAGGAACAGATTTACTTGTGTTAGATGAACCAACAACATACTTAGATATGGCTCATCAACTTGAGGTATTAAACTTACTGAAGAAGTTAAACAAAGAAGAAGGCAGAACGATTGTTATGGTTATTCACGATTTAAATCATGCTTCTCGTTTCTCTGATCATATGATTGCATTAAAAGCAGGTAAGTTAATGAAACAAGGAACGCCAGATGAAGTTATGACGAGTGAAACACTTCGTAACGTATTTGAGATTGAAGCGCAAATCGTTCCATGTCCAGTAAACTGTAAACCAATTTGTTTAACATACGATTTAGCGATGATTAATAATCAATTGCGTAAAAAAGCATAATTAAT
Organism: Bacillus sp. TH19; assembly: GCF_016651075.1. Taxonomy (NCBI): domain Bacteria; kingdom Bacillati; phylum Bacillota; class Bacilli; order Caryophanales; family Bacillaceae; genus Bacillus; species Bacillus sp. TH19. The sequence continues at coordinate 262,435 of NZ_JAEKEO010000007.1, forward strand.
AGAATTTCCCCCTCTTAAAGAGGTGAGAGGGGGAGTTCTAATGGACGTTGAGCTTCTTACCCACGGATGGGAAGTTGAACGCCCGTTAGAACGGGTTATAAACAACAATTAATAAAAATATATTAATTAAATGTTGTTTCGTTTCTTATAGTTACATGCAAATTATAAGAGAAATACAGCTAGAAGGAGTCGGAATATGAAGAATTTTAAAATGGCACTATTAGCAATGGTACTAGTTGTTACTTCTGTACTATTTGCAGCTTGTTCTAACAAAGAAGAAGAAAAGAAAGCAGATGCGAAAACTGAAGAGCGCACTGTACAACACGCAAAAGGGGAAATTAAAATTCCTGCAAATCCAAAGAAAATTGCTGACCTTAGTGGTTCAACAGAAGAATTATTAATTTTCGGTATGAAACCGATTATTACTGCAAATACAACACAAGAAAAAATTGATTCACATATTGAGAAGAAATTGAAAGATGTAAAACCGGTTGGTTCTGCGTGGGGCGATAAAATTAACATCGAAGCAGTGGCTGCTGCAAAACCAGATTTAATTATTGTAAACAATCGTCAAGAAAAGATTTATGACCAATTATCTAAAATTGCACCAACAGTTATGTTAAAAACTCCATTAGACCAATGGCGTCCAAAATTCGAAGAAGTAGGTCAAATCTTCGGTAAAGAGAAAGAAACAAAAGAATGGTTCAAAAAGTATGATGAAAAAGCAAGCAAATTACATGACAAAATCGTTGCTAAAACTGGCGATGCAACATTCATGAAAATGGCTGCATATCCAAATGCATTCCGTGTATACGGTGACTACGGTTACGGTAGCGTAATCTTTGGTGATTTAAAATTACCAGCAGTTAAAGGTACACCAACTGATAAACCGTTAGTACAAATACAAAAAGAAGCTTTAATTGATTACAACCCAGATTACTTATTCGTATTTACAACTGGTGACGGTTCTCAGCGTCTAAAAGAATTCCAAGAAGAGTCAATTTGGAAAAATATGAACGCTGTTAAAAACAACCATGTATTTACAATCAGTAATGAAGATGTAAACAAAGGATACTTCCCACTAGGTAAAGAAATGATCCTAGACGAAGTTACTGAGTTCATTTTAGGAAAATAATATATAAAGAAAAATCACCTTTGTTTTGGTAAAGGTGATTTTTCTTTATATAACAGGAATTAATATAGTCTTTCATTTCTTTCTGTTTCCTATATCGTTTATAATATATAGTAAGAATGCAGTAAAGAAAGGGGGATGTCGGAAAGTGGTATATTTAAACGACAAACTCAGCGAAACAAAAGTGTTTAAAGACCCAGTACATAAATATGTACACGTGCGTGATCGCGTTATTTGGGATTTAATCGGAACGAAAGAATTTCAACGCTTGCGCCGTATTAAGCAGCTTGGTACGACATTTTTTACATTTCACGGTGCAGAGCATAGTCGCTTTACTCATTCGTTAGGTGTATATGAAATTATTCGTCGTATGATTGATGATGTGTTTGATGGCAGACCGAACTGGAATGCTGAAGATAGATTGTTATGTTTATGTGCGTCATTACTTCATGATGTCGGTCACGGCCCATTTTCTCACTCGTTTGAAAAAGTATTTTCGTTAGATCATGAGAAATTTACGCAAAAGATTATCGTTGGTGATACGGAAATTAATCGTGTGTTAAGCCGTGTGGATAAGGATTTCCCGCAAAAGGTAGCAGATGTAATTGCGAAAACATCTACTAATAAATTAGCGATTAGTATGATTTCGAGCCAAATTGATGCCGATCGTATGGATTATTTATTAAGAGATGCATATTTTACTGGTGTAAAGTATGGGAACTTTGATATGGAACGTATACTGCGTGTCATGCGCCCGTACGGTAATCAAGTTGTCATTAAAAATAGTGGTATGCATGCTGTAGAGCATTATATTATGAGCCGTTATCAAATGTATTGGCAAGTATATTTTCATCCGGTAACACGTAGTGCAGAAGTAATTTTAACGAAGATTTTACACCGAGCTAAATCACTGCATGAGAAGTATTATGCGTTTAAAAATCATCCTGTTCATTTCTATTCTTTATTTGAAGAAGAAGTGACAGTAGAGGATTATTTAAAGTTAGACGAGAACGTAATGTATTATTACTTCCAAGTATGGCAAGAGGAAGAAGATCCGATTTTAAGTGACTTATGCCGTCGTTTTATGAATCGAAATCTATTTAAATATGTGGAGTTTACAGATAAGCACGGTTTAGATAATTGGATGGAGCTAAGTAGCTTATTTAAAAAGATTGGACTCGATCCAGAGTATTACTTAGTTGTGGATTCAACATCGGATTTACCGTATGACTTTTACCGCGCAGGAGAAGAAGAAGAGCGTCTGCCAATCTTACTTCTTATGCCGAACGGGGAACTTAGAGAGCTTTCGCGTGAATCGGATATTGTTGAGGCGATTACAGGTAAGAAGCGAACGGATCAAAAGCTATTCTATCCGCATGATTTAATCTATGAAGATGGAAGAAAAGGAAAATATAAAGAGAGAATTATCGAGTTGTTAGAAGGAAAGAAATAAGAAGCAGCAAAGAGCTGCTTCTTATGAAAAAACTTGAAATTATTTGTCGCTTAAGCGTTTTCCGCCAACTGCATAATGGTTTTTAGACATTTCTTCGATGAAAACAACGATGTTTTCTTCAGGAGCACCAGTTGTTTCGCTTACTGCTGCTGTTACTTTCTCAGCAAGAGCTTTCTTTTGTTCTTCTGTGCGTCCTTCTAGCATTTTCACTGTTACGTATGGCATGTATAATCGCTCCTTTTATGTAAGTTACACTCTTATTATAGCGGATTATGAGGAAGAACAATCGGAAAAACAAATAATTTCTTTTTTTGACATATGGAAGAGGAGATGAGTTATGGATCAGTTATTTAGATACCCATTGCAACAAATTCCATTGGTAGCAATGGCGATTATTATTGCGCTATCTGTGCATGAATTTGCACATGCGTATGTTGCATATAAATTTGGAGACGATACAGCGAAAAAGCAAGGACGTTTAACATTATCACCGATGGCTCATTTAGATCCTATCGGTATGATTGCTGTACTAATTCTTGGATTCGGTTGGGCAAGACCAGTACCTGTTAATCCGTATAACTTTAAAAGACCGCGTCTTGCGGGAATATTAGTTTCTATTGCGGGACCGATAAGTAATCTTATCTTAAGTGCAATAGGTTTAATTATTTGGTATAGCTTAATAACGTTTGGTGTGTTAGATGCGATGCCACTTGCAGTAGCAGATACGCTGGATCAATTTTTCCAAATTTTTATTATGCTTAATATTGTTTTACTTGTATTTAATTTATTACCAATCCCGCCACTTGATGGGTATCGCGTTGTGGAAGATTTAGCACCAGCAAATATTCGTGCGAAAATGACACAGTATGAAAAGTATGGATCAATTGCGTTATTAATTCTTGTTATTACACCGCTTAGCAATTACACAATTCAACCTATTTTCAATGTTGTTATTCCATATGTATTAGTATTTTTACAAAATATCATTGCGCCTATTTTCAGGCTTTTTTAATCATTAAGCGAGGAGGAGTTTACATATGACAGAGAAAAAGAAAAAAATCGGTTTTAATATCGTGAAAAATGATTCAACAGATGGACATGGTGGTTTTGGCGTTGGGGCATTAAGTTTAGAAAATATTTCTCCTGTATTTGTTGATGTATTAGAGAAAACTGCGTTCGTTGATATCGGTGCGATGCATGCGCGTAGTACAGTAGAAAAAGGAATTAAGTTTTTAACAAATAAAGATGAAGTTCCAAACGGAAAACCGTTTTGGCTTGTTTGGGTAACAATTGAAAGAACACCAAACGGTGCTTATTACGCAGGTGCAACAGCCTGTGAAATGACAGTTGATCGTGAAATTCGCCGCGGATATAAATCACTTCCAGAGCATGTAAATAAAATGGATAAATCCCTAAAGCGTCACATCATGATTGATCATATGGATGAATCATCTAAAAAAGTACTTGGTACATTCTTAAAAGAGCATAATGAAGCAATTTGGAACGAATCTAGTGAAGAATTGCGCCACGCATTATTAGGCGAATAAAAATAGCTGACGGATTTCCGTCAGCTATTTTTTTACCACGGGAGATATTTTTTCCACCAACCCGTCTTTTTCTTCTCTTCACTAACCTTTTCGAACTCTTCCTTATCATCAACGTGATCCATACAATACTCTGTTGGCTCTGTACCTTTTGCGAAATACATTTTCACAGAAATGGGACAATTTTTTGTAGCAATCTTACCGTTTTCAGGATTAACATCGACTGCAACAACATCTGCTGGTTGTTTGAACTCTTGTTTAGGCTGTCCATCTAATCCTTTTTCCATTGTATCGGTCCATATTTTTTTTGCGTATCCTTGTTCTGCTACGTTTGAAATGGATTTAGGTTGATCGTATCCAATCCAAACCCCTGTTACGAGCTGCGGGGTAAATCCAATCATCCAACTATCAGTTTCTGTAGAACCAGACTTTCCAGCATATGTTCTTGATAGTTTTGATAACATCGATTGACCGGTCACAGCGGCATAACTGCTTAGTTTTTTATTAAACATACCTGCCATCATTTCTTCCATCACAAAGGCTTTGCTTTTATCTAGAACTTGTTTACTTTCTAAATGAGCATCGTATAGCATATTTCCTTCATGATCAACGATGCGCCTTATAAAGATTGGTTTTACTTCTTTCCCGCCGTTTGCAAACATGCTATAAGCATTGACCATTTCAATTGGTTTTACAGGAGATGTGCCGAGAGCAAGAGACGGAACATCTTTTAATGCGCTAGTAATACCGAATTGCTTCGCTGTTTTTGTAAGAATGTCTTCGCCTAAAAATAGATTTGTCTTCACAGCATATACGTTATCAGAAACAGCGAGTGCTTGTGCCATTGTCACAAAGTCGTCTGCATAATAGTTTTTATAATTTTTCGGTTTATATTTGGAAACACCGTCACCTAAAGTGAATACAGTGTATTCGCTTTTTAAGCGCGTAGCAGGGGTGAATCCTCGTTCTAAGGCTGCATAATATAGAAATGGCTTAAATGTAGAGCCGGGCTGACGAGTGGCTTGTGTAGCTCTGTTAAATTGACTCGTATTATAATCAGTTCCACCAACAAGGGCAGCCACTTCACCCGTTTTTGGATTCATAGAGACGAGGGCAGTTTGGATGTTTGTTGTTTCAGGTATATGATTTTTTACAGCTTGCTCTGCTACAGATTGTAATTTAGGGTCTAGCGTTGTATAAATACGTAAGCCACCTCGCTGCAAGGCTTGCTCATCTAATCCGATATCACGAAGAAGAGAAGCTTGTACAGCATCTTGGAAATAAGGCGCGACCTCTGCCACTTTTTTCGTATCTAATGAGGCGAAAGTTAGCGGTTCCTTTTTTGCCGAGGCAGCTTGCTGTTTTGTAATATAACCTTGTTCTACCATTTCATCTAGTATGAGAGATTGACGCCCTTTAGCACGCTCTTCTTTTAAAAAGGGAGAGTAGAAGCTAGGTCCTTTCGGAATGCCTGCGAGCATACTAGCTTCCGCTAATGTTAATTCTTTTGCAGTTTTATCGAAATACAGGCGAGAAGCAGCTTCGATTCCGTAAGCACCATGCCCGTAATAAATTGTATTTAAATATCCTTCTAAAATATGATTTTTATTATAGTTCACTTCAAGGCGAACGGTATACATTGCCTCTAATAGTTTACGCTTCCACGTTTTATCATGATCTAAGTATAGGTTACGAGCATACTGTTGTGTAATAGTACTAGCACCTTGTACTTTTGCCATTGCTTTTAAATCGGCAACAATGGCACCAACAATACGCTTTATATCAAATCCATGATGTTTGTAGAATCGTTGATCTTCAATAGATAGTGTTGCCTCTTTTACATAAGGAGAAATTTCATCAAGAGATACATTATAGCGCTTTTGTGTTTCATTACTTTGTCCTATAACAGTGTCATCATTAGCGTAAAAGACACTCGTTTGCGGCACTGCAACAGGGGGAGGCCCCATAATTTTTGCAGCTATAATGATAATAAAAAAGGAAAAAACGAAAAAAAGAACACAAGAAAACATTACGGTGAAGAAAAGACGTTTATATTTTTTAAGTTTTGGATTCATAGTTTGATCCATCTTTTTCAGCCCCTCATTAATACAAGCATTATTGTATTAGTATTGAGGGTTTTCGTTTATTTTAAACAATGAAATTTTGAAAACAAAAAAGCCCCTTCAATTAAGAAAGGAGCTCAAAGGCACGTGCTGGCCAATCGGTAATGATGACATCTACACCATAGTCAATCATAGTTTGTAAATCTTTATATTCATTAATAGTGTAAGGACGAAAAACGTATCCTTGCCCCTGTGCTAATTGGACAAACTCTTTCGTTAATAATTGAAAGTTTGGATGTAATCCAGTTGCCCCATGTTTTTTTGCTTCAGCAATAGGATCTGCAAGTGGTGTATCGTACAAAATCGCTCTTGGAATTTCTGGAGCAATTTCTGCTAATAATGAAACGGAATCGTGGTTAAATGATGAAAATACAATTTGATTGGATAGATGATATTCACGAACAAGAGCAACAACTTTTTCTTCAATATTTGGATAATGAAGAACATCTGTTTTTAATTCAATGTTAAGTTGTAAATTTGTTGTAGAGAGCCAAATAAATACTTCTCGTAATGTTGGGATTTTCGCCTCATGGAAAGAAGGATCTTTATGGCTACCAGCATCTAAAGCTTGTAATTCCTCTACAGTTTTCTCAGAAACAAGTCCCACGCCATTTGTTGTGCGGTCCACCGTTTCATCATGAATAACAACTAGTTCACCATCTTTTGATAGATGAACATCAAGTTCAATTCCGTGAGCACTAATGCGTTCAGCCTCTTGGAAGGCAATCATCGTATTTTCTGGGTGTGTTCCTTTTACCCCGCGGTGAGCGAAAATAAGTGGTTTATTCATGTGAAAATCTCCTTATCATCTCTTTTCTTTCATTATGAAACTGCTTTGAGAAAAATACAATTCATATGACAAACATTTACAAAAGTATAACAGTTGCACAAAAGTTAACGTTAACGTAAAATGTAATAATCGGTGAAGGGAGGAATACACATGTATAAAATTGATGAAGTAACAAAGCAAGTTGGTTTAACAAAGCGTACACTTCGTTATTATGAGGAAATTGGTTTAATTCATCCCCCAGAACGCAGTGAAGGGAACATTCGCCTGTATACAGACGAGGACATTGCGAGAATTAAAAGGATTGTGGAAGCGAAAGAAGTACTAGGAATTACGCTTCAAGAAATGCAACATTTCTTATCTTTAAAAGAAAGAATGGAACAAAGAAGAAATAGTGAGAATCCGCGTGACCGTGAAGTGATTCAAGAAATTAAAGAGATGCTTGAAAAACAAGTGCAAACGTTAGACGAAAAAATGGAGCAAATGCAGCGTGTTAAGGCAGAGCTAGAGGATAGTTTAAGCCGTGCGGTTACATTTTTAGAGAATACAAAAGGAGAGTAATCAAAATGGAGAGCAAACAAAAATTAGGGAGATTGATTACAGTGGTGGCTACCTTCCTTGCTTTTTCAGGTATAGGAGTAGTCGACCCAATTTTACCAAGTATTGCTGAACAAATTGGTGCTTCGCATTGGCAAGTCGAGATGTTATTTACAGCATATATTTTAACGATGGCAATTATGATGTTACCAGCTGGAATATTTGCATCAAGATTTGGTGATAAACGAATGATGACGATCGGTCTTGCGATTGTAACTGTATTTGCATTTATATGTGGTATATCGCAAACGATTGCTCAATTATCTCTTTTCCGCGCGGGGTGGGGATTAGGAAATGCGATGTTCTTCGCAACGGCGATGACATTATTAATTGCATTAAGTAAAGAAGTTCATGAAGCAGTAGGATTATATGAAGCAGCTATCGGTTTAGGGATGGCAGGTGGACCTTTATTAGGCGGTATATTAGGTGGACATTCTTGGCGTTACCCATTTTTTGCGACGAGTATTTTAATTTCTTTAGCATTTATTTTAGTTTTCTTTTTTGTAAAAGAACCGGAGCGAAAAGTGAAGCGTAAAGCGGCAGGCGTAGGAGAATTACTTAACCTGGTGAAGTATAAACCGTTTATGCAAGGTGCTATTTCTGGGATGTTATATTACTACGGATTTTTCGTCGTGTTAGCATATTCACCACTTATTATGCATTTATCTGCTATTCAATTAGGATTTGTATTTTGCGGATGGGGATTAGCATTAGCTTACGGATCAGCAATTTTAGCGCATAAGCTAGAAGGTAAATATGAACCAAAAACATTGTTAAAAGGTAGTTTACTTGTATTTGCGATTTTCTTAATTGCACTATTCTTCGTTAAAATCATGTGGTTACAAATCGTGTTAATTGTTCTATCAGGATTAGCATCAGGCTTAAATAACGCGTTATTTACAAGTTATGTAATGGATATTTCACCTTATGAAAGATCTGTTACATCAGGTGTTTATAACTTCGTTCGTTGGTTAGGAGGCGCGATTGCTCCAATTTTATCAGGGGTCATCGGTCATACAGTTTCACCACAAAGTCCGTTTTTAGTCGGTGGAATTGTTGTGTTAGTTGGTTGCGTAATGATCTTAATTCCGATTCGTAAACCGGTAGAAATAGAGACAAAAACCCTTTCTTAAGAAAGGGTTTTCTTTCCTATTACAGAGCAATCCCTTTTCACATATATGTTAGAACCCTCTGACTAAAATATATTTTCGGTATTTTTGTACTTTTAACTATACTTTTTGGATGTTTTGTTTTATTTTTGTTAGGGGACATTAATGATGTCCCTATTATAAATTTGCATTGAAAGGCGTGATTGTACGATGGAACTATGGTTCACTGAAAAACAAACAAAGCATTTTGGAATTACGGCGCGTATTAACCGCACATTACATACGGAGCAAACAGAATTCCAAAAACTTGATATGGTTGAAACGGAAGAGTTCGGAAACATGCTTATTTTAGATGGCATGGTTATGACAACAGAAAAGGACGAGTTCGTTTATCATGAAATGGTAGCGCACGTACCTTTATTTACACATCCAAACCCTGAAAACGTATTAGTAGTAGGTGGTGGCGATGGTGGTGTTATTCGTGAAGTATTAAAACACCCAAGCGTAAAGAAAGCAACTCTTGTTGAAATTGATGGAAAAGTAATTGAGTACTCTAAACAATACTTACCATCAATTGCAGGCGCATTAGATGATGAGCGTGTAGAAGTAAAAGTAGGAGACGGTTTCCTACACATCGCAGAAAGCGAAAATGAATATGACGTAATTATGGTAGATTCTACTGAGCCAGTAGGCCCAGCAGTAAACCTATTTACAAAAGGCTTCTACGCTGGAATTTCTAAAGCGTTAAAAGAAGATGGTATTTTCGTTGCTCAAACGGACAACCCTTGGTTTACACCAGAACTAATTACAACTGTGTTTAAAGACGTAAAAGAGATTTTCCCAACTACTCGTCTATACACAGCAAACATTCCGACGTATCCAAGTGGACTTTGGACGTTCACAATCGGATCTAAAAAACATGATCCATTAGAAGTAAGTGAAGAGCGTTTCCATGAAATCGAAACGAAATATTACACAAAAGAATTACACAATGCAGCATTCGCATTACCGAAATTTGTTGGCGATTTAATTAAGTAAGAGCGTTAAATTGAAATAAATAAAGTGTAAGTAACTCATTTAAGGTGTTTGTCTAGAAGGCTTGAACATGCTAGTTACTTACACTGCTACAAATGAAGTAGTCTTCTTGTGATAACAAGAAGGCCCAGGTAAATCGAGAAAGAGGAGCAATGCGCTCCAAATTTGAGAAATAGTGAAAGGTTGGGATACCTTAAGTTCCACATAAGGAGGAAAAGAATATGCGTTTTGATGAAGCTTATTCAGGTAAAGTATTTATTAAAAGTCATCCAAGTTTTGAAGAGTCAGAGGCAGTTATTTACGGGATGCCTATGGATTGGACAGTAAGTTTCCGTCCAGGATCTCGCTTTGGCCCTGCACGTATTCGTGAAGTATCAATCGGTCTTGAAGAATATAGTCCGTATTTAGATCGTGAACTAGAAGAGGTAAAATATTTTGATGCGGGTGATATCCCATTACCATTTGGGAATCCACAGCGTAGCATAGACATGATTGAAGAATATGTAACAAAACTATTAGATGCCGGTAAGTTTCCACTAGGTCTCGGCGGAGAGCACTTAGTGTCTTGGCCAATTTTTAAGGCAATGGCAAAAAAATATCCGGATTTAGCAATCATCCATATGGATGCTCATACTGACTTACGTGAGTCATATGAGGGAGAGCCTTTATCCCACTCTACACCAATTCGTAAAGTGTGCGATTTAATTGGTCCGGAAAACGTATATTCTTTCGGTATTCGTTCTGGAATGAAGGAAGAATTCGAATGGGCAAAAGAAGTAGGTATGAACTTATATAAATTTGACGTATTAGAACCGTTAAAGGAAGTATTACCGAAACTTGCAGGACGCCCAGTCTATGTCACAATTGACATCGACGTATTAGACCCAGCTCACGCTCCTGGAACAGGAACATTAGAAGCTGGAGGTATCACATCTAAAGAACTATTAGAGTCCATCGTAGCAATTGCAAATTCAAATATAAAAGTAGTCGGAGCAGACTTAGTAGAAGTAGCTCCAGTCTACGATCATAGTGATCAAACACCAATCGCAGCAAGCAAATTCGTGCGGGAAATGCTGCTCGGTTGGGTTAAATAAAAGCGTAGGCAGCTCGCTCAGAATGTGAGGGGGATGGAGCTTCAGACGTAGAGGCGTTTTTTGTCTCGAAGGAAGAAGCGAAGCCACCGATCATTCTAGCCGCTGTAGCTGGATAAAGTAAAAGTGAAGCCGACTCAAAAAGTGTTTTGAGCCGGCTTCTTTTATTAATAGGTAGGTTATTATTGTCTTATTTAGTAGTTAAGTCGATATATGCGGAGTTGTGTTCAATATAATTTCACTTACCGTCACGCGACATAAAAAAGAGCTATTCTCAAACGATGAGAATAGCTCCCTTTCTTTACGCAACTTTCTCTTCCGAAGTAATTCCGCGAATTTCATCAGCAGAACGGATTGGATATTTGCGGAACACAATGGAACCGACGTATCCAACAATAGTGGTAACGATTCCACATAATACGGCAGCAATCGTTACTTTTATTACATCATTAAATCCGAACAGTACGAGAAGTCCTGGAATTGGTGATGCTGTCCCTGGTGCATTATTAACGAGCTGGAATAGCGACGTAATAATACCGGCAAGCGCACCGCCAACAAAGTTTGTCATATAGATAGGAATTGGATTTGCTGAGACAACATCGGCCTGTGTTAACGGCTCGATTGCCACGGCGATTGTATCTTTCTTTGAACAGATTTTTAGTCGTTTAAAGAAAATGAAGTTCATTGGGGCAGAAGCTGCTACCGCAAGACTACCAATTGCCATTGGTAAACCAGTTAATCCAAGCATTGCAGTTAGTGCCATAGAACTTAATGGAGATGTAGAAATAACTGTTATTAATCCACCAAGCATAATACCCATAATGATAGGACTTTCTGTAGTCGCAACTGAAATCATAGAACCGATTTTACCGAGTGTTGCGTTAACGAGTGGATCCATAAGCATGGCCATTCCACGTGAAATTGGTGCGGCAATACATAGAATTGCTAAAAATTCTACACCAGCTGGTAATTTCTTTTCGAGAAATTTCACGACGAAAGCACAAACGTATCCAGCGAAAAATCCTGGTAATATACCGAATCCACTAGTAGCTATACCGATTAAAACAGCGTATACGGGTGAGACACCGATTGCTAATGCGACTAAAATTGCCGCTGCGACACCGCTCATGCTACCAGAAGCTACTCCTACTGATTGTAAAAAGTCATTATGAAACATTTCTCCACCAATATAACGATGAAATGCTTCAATAAGAAAACTTGCGATTGCTGCATTAGCTAAAGCGCCCATTGCTTTCATTCCGTAAGGCGCACGGTAACTGAAAAGTGTAAATAGACAAAGTACAACAAGTAATAGTGCTAAACCTTGCAAGATAGCCATTTGAAAATTGTCTCCTTTGATTTTTGTAATAAAAATTTGTATCATTCAATAATAATATAAAAGTTTGTTAAACGGAAAAATTTTTTATTGGGAAATTGCTGTAAGGTGAAAAACTCTTACAATAATGTAAGGAAAGTGTAAGGCATTTCGATAGAGTATAGTATGCCTTTTTTCGTATAATACAGGTATAGACATACGGCTAGTGAGAAAGCAGTGCAAACAGGAGGCGCATTTATGAAATTGGTAATTAAAGTTTTAGCTGTGTTCGCCATTATTTTAGGTGGAACAGCATATTATTTAAACACGAAAACAGAAGGTGTGCATGCTTTTGTAGACAACTTCTTTTCAAATAAAGAAATACAAGATTATTATGCTGTTATAGATAAAAGTGAGAAAAAAGACGATGAATATTTGTATACATTTAAAGGGTATACAGAAGATGGAAAGTTACAAGTTATTAAAAGAATGGTGAACCGTGAATTGCATACGGGTGCTTTTATAAAAATTTATGCAAAAGGTATGCAGGGAAAAGGATGGGCTGAAATCTCGAAAGAATCAATCCCGCAAAAAGCGTTGCAAAAAATAGAAAAACCATAAAAGGAGCGAATCGTTCGCTCCTTTTTTAGTGCGTTAAAATGGTGATAGCTGAACTTTCTTTATTAGAAATGATTTTTGCCCTTCCGCCAATTGGGAAAGTAAAAATAGGAGTTGTATGTCCGAAACTTGTATTTGCAATGATAGGTATATGTGTAAGTTCAGGCTTTGAAGCAATCATTTCTTGAATGTCCTCTATCATACATTCTGCTCCTTTTTGCATTCGTCCTATAACAATGCCTTTTACATGTTCAAAGTCAGGTTGATGCATAAGAGAATGTAAATATCGATCAAAAGTTTTTAGGGTAGATTTTCCTGTTAAACTATCCTCTTCAATAAATAAAATTTTGCCCTGTAAGCTTGGCATATATGGTGTACCTTGCAGTAAATTAAATGTGCTCATATTGCCACCAATAATATCTCCCATCGCTTCCCCTTCTTGAATTGAAACATATCCTTCATTTTTAATAAATTCTCGATTTTCTTGATCCATATACCAAGAGTCATCGCTCCAAGTTTCAGCTGGTAGTATTTCAATAGGTTCATGAGAAGTTAAGCACTTTAAAAAGTAATCGGTCGTATAATCGAGCCCTTTCTCCATTCCAAATGAAGAGAAGTGAGGACCTGAATATGTAACTAAGCCTGTTTTAGCATAAATCGCGTTACTTAAAGCGGTAATATCAGAATAACCGCAGAAAATTTTCGGATTTTCTCGAATTAAATCATAATCGAGATGTTTCAATAAACCATTAGAGTTGTATCCGCCAAGTGTCGTCAAAATGGCTTTTACATTAGGATTTCTAAATGCTTCGTGGAGGTCTTGAACTCGTGAAGAAATAGAAGAGGAGGCGAATCGATCTATCTCATCAGCATATTTTGAGAATGTAACTTGAAAGCCTATGTCGGTTAATCTTTTTATAGCAAGGTCTCTGTTTTCATTTGAGACAATACTTAAACTACAAGATGGTGAAATAACCCTTATTTCATCACCTTTTTTTAATTTTGTTGGTAGCACCAAATTCACCCCTCTAAATGAAAGAATATTTAGATTTAAAAAATATTTTAACATATGAAATAAAGTGAAGGTGAATTATTTTTTGAAAAGGAGTTTTCCTGATTTTTCAGCAGACAGACAGAGTCTTTTTTTGATATGATAGGAAAAGTGATTTATTATAAGTAGTATTTAATATCTATAACATTTGAAGGGTGTGCAAGACGTGAAGAAACAACTTGCAGGCTTGCCGGTACACGTTCATTTCGTAACAGAAATCCGTGAAGGGGCGAGGAAGGAAACCGTTGCTTTTGAAGCAAATGGTCAATACTATGTAAAAGGTCAAGGTACATATATAACATTCCAAGAGCCGAACGAACAAGGCGAAGTGAAAACAATTATTAAAATTCAAGATGAACAAGTTCTCATTATGCGTTCAGGTGCTATTTCTATGCGTCAGACGCATGTGAAAGGTGAATGGACAACTGGTACGTATACGAGTGAACTTGGTACGTTTGCATTGCAAACGAAAACTGATAACGTTCTTTTTAAATGGTCGGATGAAAAGAAAAAAGGACAACTCTTCTTAACGTACGCATTGCTTCTAAGTGAACAAGAAGCTGGCAGATATACAATTACACTTAATTTGAAGGAGGCAAAATAATGAATTCTTTAGAACAAGTAAAAGGATTGATTAAAGAAGAAATTCAAGCTGCTGTATTAAAGGCAGAACTAGCGACAGAAGAACAAATTCCAAACGTTGTATTAGAATCTCCAAAAGATAAAACAAATGGTGACTTCTCTACAAATATGGCAATGCAACTTGCACGCGTTGCGAAAAAAGCACCTCGTATGATTGCAGAAGACTTAGTTGCAAACTTCGATAAAGCAAAAGCTTCTATTGAAAAAATTGAAATCGCTGGTCCTGGTTTCATTAACTTCTACATGGATAATAGCTACTTAACAGACTTAATCCCAACAATCGTCAACGCTGGTGAAGCATACGGTGAAACGAATACTGGTAAAGGTGAAAAAGTACAAATTGAGTTCGTATCTGCGAATCCAACAGGTGATCTTCACTTAGGACATGCACGTGGTGCGGCAGTAGGTGACACTTTATGTAACGTATTAGCAAAAGCAGGATATGATGTATCTCGTGAGTACTACATTAATGATGCTGGTAACCAAATTCATAACTTAGCTCTTTCTGTTGAAGCTCGTTACATGCAAGCTTTAGGTTTAGAGAAAGAAATGCCAGAAGACGGTTACCATGGTGCGGACATCATTGGAATCGGTAAACGCTTAGCTGAAGAGTTTGGCGATCGTTATGCAAAAGCTGATGCAGAAGAAAGCTATGAATTCTATCGTTCATACGGTTTAAAATATGAGTTAGCAAAACTTCAAAAAGATTTAGCAAGCTTCCGTGTTAACTTCGATGTGTGGTTCTCAGAAACATCATTATACAAAAACGGAAAAATTGATCAGGCTCTTGCTGTATTAAAAGAGCGTGACGAAATCTTTGAAGAAGGCGGAGCAACTTGGTTCCGTTCAATGACTTACGGTGACGACAAAAACCGTGTATTAATTAAAAATGACGGTTCTTACACATACTTAACGCCAGATATCGCTTATCACCGTGATAAATTAGAGCGTGGTTTCGATAAGCTAATCAACATTTGGGGTGCTGACCACCACGGTTACATTCCTCGTATGAAAGCTGCTATTCAAGCACTAGGTTACGATAAAGAAACACTTGAAGTAGAAATCATCCAAATGGTACAACTGTACCAAAATGGTGAAAAAATGAAAATGAGTAAGCGTACAGGTAAAGCAGTTACACTTCGTGAGCTTATGGAAGAAGTAGGCGTGGACGCAATGCGATACTTCTTCGCAATGCGTAGCGGTGATTCTCATTTAGACTTCGATATGGACTTAGCTGTATCAAAATCTAATGAAAACCCAGTATACTATGCACAATATGCACATGCTCGTGTATGCAGTATCCTTCGTCAAGGTGAAGAGTTAGGATTAGCTACAGGCGGAGACGTGAATTACAAACTTGTTACTTCTGAGAAAGAAGTAGAGTTACTGAAAAAACTTGGTGAATTCCCGGCTGTAGTTGCGGATGCAGCGCAAAAACGTTTGCCACACCGCATTACAAGCTATGCATTTGAATTAGCTGCAGCATTACACAGCTTCTACAATGCAGAAAAAGTATTAAACCAAGATAACTTAGAATTAAGTAAAGCTCGTTACGAATTAATGAAAGCAGTACGCACGACACTTCAAAATGCATTAGCAATCGTAGGAGTATCTGCACCAGAAAAAATGTAATAAAGAAAAGCGGAGCCGACTGTTTAGTCCCGAAGGCTAAGGTTCTTTCCCACAGAAGATGCATTTTATCTTCTCGTGGGGAAGGTTCTTAGACAGAAGGGGCTAGGAGGCAGAGCTAGACATAAAGAAGAGCGGAAGCGGCTCGTTTAGAATAGGAGGTGGATGGAGCTCCTGACAGAGAGGCGTACTTTGCCTCGGAGGAAGGCGCGAAGCCACCGAGTATTCTAGCCGCTGGAGCTGGACATAAAGAAGAGCGGAAGCGGCTGTTTAGTCCCAAAGGCTAAGGTTCTTAGACGGAAGGGATTAGGAGGCAGAGCTCGCTTTAAATAAAAGGCAATCACACGATGTTGTGATTGCCTTTTTGTATGGAGATAATAAAAAAATTATCAAACAAAAGGAGAATTTGCGTCGTCTTATATAAATGACAGGGGGGTTAAGATGGAAGAAAAGGTAGAAGAATTAATTGATATATATATAAGCAAATATATTCCCTATGCTATAAATTAGCGAAAACGAAAGACAAGGGGAAGGGATAAAAGAGTTGAAGGAGATCTGTGAATCGAAAAAAGGTGTTTTTACAGTTACATTAAAAGCAAATGAAAAGTATGTGTTTAATATAAGTGGTGTAATGGTGAAAGATGGATTTGTAAAAGTAAATTGGAAAGAGAAATAAAAGAGGCCCTGTAAAGGACCTCTTTTCTATTGAATAGTATAAGTAACAGAAAAGCTAACAGGACTATAGTAAACGTAAGGTGCATGAAATTGAACGTACATATTTCCATCTGTTTTTGCAGTGAAAATTCGGCCGTAACCATCAGAATAACGCCCAATAAGGTTATGATTTGAGTCATAAACACTGTAACTAGGAGTTTTGCTGTTAGGTTGAATTGTTAGCTCTTGTCCCTTTTGAAGGAAAATAGGTTCTTGTTCAGAACTAGCTCCAGTTTGCAAAGAATAAAATTTTGTAAAGCTTTGTTCTTGAGCGGCAGCAGCGACTTTTGTTTCAGGAATAAACGCGGTAGCGCCAGTAATTCCTGTTAAAGTTAATGCGCCGGCTAAAATCATATTTTTCATAGTAGAAAAGCCTCCTTATTAGTTGTAATCATTTTTGTTACAGTTAATATTGTATACGATAATGAATAGGAAAAAATATGCTTTTATGCATATATATTTTTTCTCAATAAAAGACCACTAATTAAATCAGTGGTCTTTTAAATGATTAAGCCGCTTTTTGCCCTATTTGAGTAACAGGTTTTTGAAGAGTGTTATAAACACCAGTTCCGATAACTTCTAATGCCATTTTCATACGTTCTGGTGAAATGTTCTCAAATACGTTATCTTGCGGCGTGTGATATACCTTTTCGATATGATAGATTAATGGATTCCAACTATCGACGCCCATCCAAATAAAGAGTGCAGAAGGAATACCCACTTCAGCAAATGGTACGTGATCACTAGAGCCAAATTTCCCTTGAAGAACGAGATCATTATTTAATTGTTTACCTGCATGTAAGGCAGCATCTGTTACAAGGTTTGTTGAGCCATCAGGAGTCATTGCATATAAATTTTTTGCTTTATCATAATTTGTTGCAACCATGTCTGCGTTAAAGACACCTAAAATTCGATCACGTTCCTTTTGGGACAGACTATTAACATAATAATCAGAGCCAAGTAAGCCAGTTTCTTCAGAACCAAAAGCAATGAAACGAATTTCTTTATCAGTTTCTACATTTTGAAAAGCACGAGCCAGTTCTAATACTAATCCTGTACCAGAAGCATTATCATTTGCCCCAGGTGCTCCAACGACACTATCGTAGTGTGAACTTACAACGACGGCCTTTTCATTACCTGTGCTATTTTTTGGTTTCTTTTTAGCGATGACATTTAAGGATGTTAAATTAGATTCATGTCTCGCTTTTAGGGAAAGAATTGTTGTCTCTTTTTTAGCAATTTCTTCTTTAAATGCATTTCCTTGAGCATAAGCAAGACCGAAGACAGGGATAGCCTGTTTTTTAGTTAAGCGAGGATTGAAAGTTTGTCCATAGTTTCCGCGTCCGCCAATTAAGCTGTATAAAAGAACACCTTTTGCCCCTTTACTAACAGCATTTTCAACCTGTTTATTATAATCTGCTACTGTTGCACCTCTTTCGAATAAAACAATTTTTCCGTTTACCTCATTTGGAATATCGTCTAATTTTGTACCACCTTGAACAAAGATAAGCGGAGCTGTAACAGCTTCTGTAGAAATT
This sequence comes from Bacillus sp. TH19, assembly GCF_016651075.1. Classification (NCBI taxonomy): domain Bacteria; kingdom Bacillati; phylum Bacillota; class Bacilli; order Caryophanales; family Bacillaceae; genus Bacillus; species Bacillus sp. TH19. The sequence goes on from NZ_JAEKEO010000007.1 coordinate 280,813, forward strand.
AGTGCATTTGGAGCAGCACCAGCTTGCCAATTACGCTTTGTCCCTAATGGTGATTCGATAAATCCAACGTATTGATCCGGCACTTGAAAGGGCTGATACTCTACTTCATATCCCATTGATTTAAGCTTCATACCAACATAGCGAGAAGCCCATTCTTCTGATTTTGTACCACCCGGACGGGGACCGATTGTTTCGGATAAGAAACGGATATGCTCGATGGCGTGGCTTGCATCAACTTGTTTTGTAATAGGTGGAGTCTGTGTAATTTCTGACGTGGAATCAGCTTTTGCTTGCCCGATTGGAGCTAAGCTAACGGCGAGTGATACAGCAAGCAAGGAGCTTACTATTTTTTGTTTCAGTGATTTTCTCATTTTTTCCTCTCCCATTCTTCTATTCTCTCTGACTGACAAAAGAAGACGGATAACGACTATATCCCGCATTAACGGGCAGTAGAACCCCCATCTCAAAATTCAGCTGTAAAGCAAAGAAGTTAGATGGGAGATCAACTGCCCGTAAAAGCCCGATTGGTTCAACTAATAATCAATGAGGGATGGACAAAACCCTCACTGATTAAAGTTTCACTTTATCTTACCTTTATATATCTGAATTTTCAATAAATATATGTTGAGAAATAAAAAAACGCTATATGCACATTTGCATATTTTCAGCAGATATATGTATGCTATCATTTTAAATGAAGGTTCGCTTTCTGTTCTGAAGGCTCCTACATTGCATGAATCTAGTGTACCCAAACTTTAGATTATGTAGGGAAAAGGGACCCGTTATAGGGTTTCTTTTCTTTTGTTTTGTTTCAATCATGTGATGGTAACTATGTTTCCGCATTTCATAATTGTCATCAGTGATATATGTAAGGCATCCATATGAAAATACGAGGCTGTTCAAGAGTTTTCCGTACTTTTGGACAGCCTCACCCCGTTAAAAAGACGATACTTTGTGTATCGTCTTTTTTGCACAAAAAAAACAGCCAATCAACTAATAAATTGATTGGCTGTAAAACATATTATTTATAATGTTTTTTACGTTTTGTGGCTAAAATACTTAACAATCCAGCTAGTAGAAGAACGATACCTGCTGCTTGTGTATGATCTTTTTTATGACCTGTATTTGGAAGTTTTTTATCTATATTTCGATCATCTTGCTGTTTGTTTGTCTGTGTTTCAGGATTTCCTTTTTCTAGTTCCTCGGAAGTTTCTTTTCCGTGAGTCTCAGGATTTCCTTTTTCTAGTTCTTCGGAAGTTTCTTTTCCTGGTTTCTCCTCTTTATTTGGAGGAGTAATTGGTTTATCATCTCCACCTGGTGAAGATTCGATCTTCTTATTTGAAACTGTAATTTGTAGTGGTGTAGCTTGAGCTTTTTCAATTGTAAAGCTTATCGGTGAAGCATCTAATTGATAGCCTTCAGGAGCCTTTGTTTCCACTAATTGATAATTACCAGGTTTCAAATCATTTACGATTAATTTACCGTGTTGGTCTGTTTTTAGGCCTTCTCGGATTATTTTTCCATCGTGGTCTAAGATATTGAAAATGGCACCTTCAAGTGTTCCACGGTGATCAATATCAACTTTAGTTAACTCAATTGAACCTGTTGTTAAGCTATTTAAAGCTTTAACAGAGGTAACCCCAGATTGTCCCTTCGTAATTGTGAAAGGAATTGGCTTAGCACTTAAATCATAGCCAGTAGGAGCTTTCGTTTCAACGAATTGATAGTCTCCTGGACGTAAATCAGAAACGCTAATTTTCCCATCTTTATCAGTAGTTAAATCAGAACGAACATCATTGCCGCTTTGATCAACGATTTTAAAGATAGCACCTTCAAGAGTAGAGTTGTCAACGTCATCGACTTTCGTTAATTCAACAGCGCCCTTCGTTAAGCTATTAGTAGCGGTAACAGAAGCTTTAGCTGTTTGACTTTTTTCAACAGTAAACTTGATAGGGTTTTGATTTAAGTCGTAATGCAGAGGAGCTTTCGTTTCAACGAACTGATAGTCTCCCGGACGTAAATCAGAAACAGAGATTTTTCCATTTTTATCAGTAATTAAATCAGAACGGACGTCTTTTCCGTTCATATCAACGATTTTAAATACTGCACCTTTAAGGACAGAACCGTCAACGTCATCCACTTTGGAAAGTTCCACAGCGCCTTTTGTTAAGCTATTCGTAGCAGTAACGGAAGCGATTTTTTCTTGTCCTTTTTTAACTGTGAACTTAATAGGTGTTTCGTTTAAGTCATAGTGATTAGGAGCTTTTGTTTCGATAAACTCATAGTCTCCTGGTGGTAATTCATCCACAACTAAACGGCCGTTTTTATCAGTAGTTAAATCAGTACGGACGTCGTGTCCATCCTTATTAATAATTTTAAATACCGCACCTTCAAGTGTTGTGTTTTCTTCAACATCGTCAACTTTAATTAACTCCACACTACCTTTCGTTAAGCTGTTCGTAGCTGTAACGTAGACATGTTTTGTTTGACTTCTTTCAATTGTGAACTTAATCGGTTCTTCATTTAAGTCATAATGTTTCGGAGCTTTCGTTTCAATAAATTGATAGTCTCCAGGTTGTAAGTCTTTAGCGATGATTTTTCCATCTTTATCGGTAACTAAATTCGTACGAATGTCGTTACCGTTCATATCAGTAATTTTAAATACCGCACCTTCCAGCGTTTCTTTCGCATCTAAAGAGTCAACTTTCGTTAATTCCACGCCACCCTTTGTTAAGCCATTTTTAGCAGTAACAGAAACTTGAGTTGATTGGCTTTTCTCGATAGTGAAAGGAATCGGTGTTTTATTTAAATCATAATCTTTAGGAGCTGTCGTTTCTACGAATTGATAATCTCCCGGTCGTAAATTGGAAGCAGAAACTTTCCCGTGTTCATCAGTAGTTAAATTCGTGCGAACAACTTTACCTTTCGCATCAATGATGTTAAATACCGCATCAGAAAGTTTTGTATCGGGGTTTACATCATCTACTTTAATTAACTCTACAGCACCTTCAGTTAAGCTGTTAGTAGCAGTAACTTGCAGCTGTTCTTTTTGGCTTTTCTTAACTGCAAATTTAATTGGTGTATCATTTAATTTATAGTGTTCAGGAGCTTTCGTTTCAATAAACTGGTAGTCTCCCGGACGTAAATCAGGAACAGCAACTTTACCATATGCATCTGTCGTAAGATCAGTGCGAACATCATTACCGTTCATATCAACAATTTTAAATACAGCACCTTTAAGGACAGTACCATCAATATCATCTACTTTAGAAAGCCCTACCGCACCTTTTGTTAAACTATTTTTAGCAGTAACAGAAATCGGTTCAGCTTGTCCTTTTTCAATTGTGAATGGAATTGGTTCTTTATTTAAATCGTAGTGTTTCGGAGCATTCGTCTCGATGAATTGATAATCACCAGGACGTAAGTCAGAAACGCTAATTTTACCTTGTGAATTTGTAGTAAGCTTCTCGCGAATTACAGTACCCTTCATATCAACAATGTTAAATACTGCGCCTTCAAGAGTAGTACCATCGACGTCATCCACTTTAGTAAGGTCCACGCCGCCTTTTGTTAAACTATTTTTCATAGTAACAGTAGCGATATCTTTCTGGCTTTTCTCAACTGTAACTACAATTGGCTTTTTGTCTAAATCATAATGTTTCGGAGCCGTTGTTTCGACAAATTGATACGTACCAGGACGTAAGTTTTCAACAATGATTTTTCCTTCACTGTTCGTTTTTAAATCCGTTTTAAGTACTTTCCCGTTTTGATCTAGTAAATTAAACACAGCATCGGCAAGTTTTGTTTGATCGTTTAAATCATCAACTTTAATTAATTCGATACTACCTTGTTTTAAACTATTTTTAGAAGTTAAAGAAATAGTTTTTTTCTGTCCTTTTTCAATAGTGAAACCAATAGGCGTTTCATCTAAAACGTAATGCTTTGGAGCTTTCGTTTCGATGAATTGGTAATCACCGGGACGTAGGTCGTTAATTTCGATCTTCCCTTTACCATTTGTAACAAGGTCTTTATGAATTACAGTACCATTCATATCAACAATGTTAAATACTGCACCTTCAAGGGTAGTGTCATCGATGTTATCCACTTTAGAAAGTTCCACAGCACCTTTTGTTAAAGCATTTGTAGCCGTAACAAGAAGTGTTTCTGTTTGGCTTTTCTTAATTGTAAATACGATAGGTTTTTTATTTAAATCGTAATGTTCAGGAGCTGTTGTCTCAACGAATTGATACGTACCAGGACGTAGATTTTCAACAACAATTTTTCCTTCATCATTTGTTTTTAAGCCTTCTTCAACTAGTTCTCCGTCTGCATCTAATAAATTAAATACAGCGTTAGCAAGTTTTGTATCGATATCAATATCGTCAATTTTAGTTAATTCAACGCTACCTTTTGTTAAAGTGTTCTTACCTGTAACAGTAATCTTTTTCGTTTGACTTCTTTCAATTGTAAATGGAATCGGTGTTCCGTCTAACACATAATGTTCAGGAGCCTGGGTTTCAATAAATTGATAGTCTCCCGGACGTAAATCAGAAACAGAAATTTCGCCGTTGTCGTCTGTAACAAGGTTTGTATGAACTTCCTTACCGTCCATGTCAACGATTTTAAAGATTGCGCCTTTCAGCATCGTACGATCGATGTCATCGATTTTTGTTAAAGTGACAGCACCTTTCGTTAAGCTGTTTTTAGCAGTAACGGTAATATTTTCTTTTTGACTTTTTCCGATAGTGAACGGAATAGGGTCTTTGCTTAAGTCATAGTCTTTTGGAGCTTTTACTTCAATAAATTGATAATCTCCCGGACGTAAATCAGAAGCGGTAACTATACCGTTCTCATCAGTCGTTAAGCCTTTGCGAATTACCTTTTTAGTGTCATGAGCGTCAACGATTATAAATTCCGCACCTTCAAGTGTAGTGCCATCAACGTCATCTACTTTTGTTAAAGTGACGCCACCTGTAAGTAAACTATTTTTTACAGTGACAGGGATAGGAAGATCTTTCTTGCTACCTTTTTTAATCGTGAACTTAATAGGTGTTTGATCTAATTTATAATGTTCAGGGGCTGCGGTTTCAATAAATTGATAATCTCCTGGTGCTAAATCAGGAATAACTAATATTCCGTGTTCATCTGTTGTTAAATCTTTCATAATTTCCTTGCCAGTTGCGTCTTGTAATGTGAATACCGCACCAGCAAGAGTTATATTGCTTTCCACATCATCTTCTTTAATTAGTTTGACTTTACCTTTCGTCAAGCTATTTTTAAATGTAAGTGGAAGGAGTTCTTTTTGACTCTTTTCAATTGTAAATTCAATAGGCTCTATATTTACATCGTAGTAAATAGGAGCTTTTGTTTCGACAATTTTGTATTTGCCAGGACGTAAATCTTTTACTACTAATTTTCCCTCTTTATCAGTAGTAAGGTTTGTATGAACGTCTTCATCTTTGTCGTTAACGATTTTAAATACGGCATCTTCAAGTTTTTCTTTATCGTTTAAAGAATCTACTTTCGTTAATTCGATACCGCCTTTAGTTAAGCTGTTTGTAGCTGTAATAGATTTTGTAGCAGTTTGACTTTTCTCGATAGTGAAATCAATCGGTTTCTTGTTTAAATCATAGTGTTCAGGAGCTTTTGTTTCGATGAACTGATATTTACTAGGACGTAGTCCAGAAACAGCTATTTTACCTTCTTTGTTAGTAATAAGGTTCATATGAACATCTTTTCCGTTTTCGTCAACGATCTTGAAGACTGCTCCTTCAAGAGCATTTCCATCCACATCATCCACTTTTAATAGTTCAACATTACCCGGTACTAAACGATTTTCTGCTGTAACAGTGATGATTTCTTTTTGGCCCTTCTCAATTGTGAAGTTGATAGGTTCTGTGCTTAGTTTATAATGCTCAGGAGCCTGTGTTTCAACAAATTGATATTTGCCAGGACGTAAATCAGAAACCTTAATTTTCCCTTCAGCATCTGTAGTTAAGTCAGTATGAACATCTTTTCCGTGTTCGTCAATAACCTTGAAGACTGCACCTTCTAGAGATTCTTTCTTATCAACGTTATCAACTTTTACTAATTCAGCGTCACCTTTCGTTAAACTGTTCTTTGCAGTAACAGAAACGAAGGAGGTTTGACTTTTTTCAATAGTGAAATCAATCTGTTCTTTATTTAATTCATAGTACTTAGGAGCTTCTGTTTCGATAAATTTATATTTACCAGGCTCTAAGTTTTTAACGATTAACTTTCCATCTGATCCTGTTTTTAAGTTTTGTTGAATTGTATCGCCTTTTTCATTGACTATTTTAAATACCGCACCTTCAAGAGTTACATTTTCTTCAACGTCGTCAACTTTCGTTAAAGTGACGCCACCTTTAATTAGGTTATTTTCTGCTTTGACAGATACCGCCTTTGTTTGTCCTTTTTCAATTTCAAACTTAATAGGTGTCGGGTCTGTAACGTAATGAAGAGGAGCTTGTGTCTCAACAAATTGATATTTGCCAGGACGTAAGTCTTTTACTTCAATATATCCATCTTTATTTGTTGTTAATTGTTCATAGCCAGGGATTACTTTACCTTTTTCGTCTTGTAAGCTAAAAATGGCACCTTCAAGAAGTTTCTTATTCTCATCAAATTTCGTTAAGATGACTGAACCCTTCTTCAGACTATTTTTAGCAGTTACATTAATTACTGTTGTTTGATCTTCTGAGACAGTAAACCAGATTGGTTGGCTATTTAGATCATAATGAACTGGAGCTTCGATTTCTTTTAATTGATAAGTTCCAGGTTTCAATGGATCTACAGTAATTTGTCCATTTTCATTAGTTGTTAATTTTTCGTAGCCAGGAATTACTTTGTTATTTCTATCTAGTAAGGCGAAAACTGCACCTTTAAGTGTTTCGTTATTATTCAGGTCATCAACCTTTGTAAGCACAGCTTTACCAACGAATTTCTTATTGCTAAGTTTGTATGTTGTCGTTTCTTGTGAACCAAGTTCAACAAGTCTGCCTTGCTTTAGATCCCAGCTAATTACATAGCCTGCTGGGGCCTTCGTTTCTTTTAATAAATATTTATCGCGTTTTAAGTTATTAAACTTAGCGATACCGTCTTTGTCTGTTGTTATTTTACGGATAACGGTTTTCCCTGTACGATCGTATAAAGTAAATTCTGCTCCGGCCAATGGTGCGTTCTTATTGTCGTTATCTACCTTTATAATTTCAAGGTTTCCGCGGCCTTTAGTAGCAGAGCCCCCACCGGAACCGGAAGACATTCGAACTTCAATCGTTTCAGTAGTTTCAGTATTTTTTACTGTTAAACTATTACCTGCGATTTTTGCTTTATTACTCACTTTTTCTTTATCGTCTGCATTAATAAATGAGCGGTATTCTAAAATATAAGCTCGATCAATTTTTTTCAAGAAGGCAATTTCGAAATGTTGCTTTCCGGTCTTATTGTCTGTTGTGATCGTTAACTTATAGTCTGTTCCTTTTTTTAATTCATTTGCTGTATCTTTTGTTAAATTTCCATATGGATCAACAGTAGTCGGGTATAAGTGGAATGAATCTTCCACAAGCACTTGATTATCTGTTGGATCGTCTGTTACAACCGCGTCTGCGATGGTTGATTGGCTTTCATTAATTGCGATACTCCAATTAATATAGTTGTCGTCTTGTACAGCTTTTTTTGTGACGAAGCTGCCACCTTTATTTACTTGAGTATCACCTTTAAGAGTGTTAACAATTTTAGAGCCATCTTTTAAATCGGCCTCGTTGTTGTAGGTAGCTTGGATAAGCTCACCATCAAGGCTTGTTTTAAAGATAATATAATAAGGTGAATTAATTGATTGTTTGAAATGAACCTTTAGGGTGTTGTTATTTTTATCTGTAGGTTCTTCAAGTTCATATTGCTCAGTTGGTACAGCATTACCAGGTCTTGCATTATCCGGGCTTCCATTTAAAATCATGTCACGTACTTCAATGGATCCTGGTACTAACTTTTGTTTATCTTTTATTACGTCTATAACATAAGGATCTTTAATCTCAACATTATTATAATTGAAGCCTATTATCCAAGTAATTTCCTTTGTTTGGGCGTTATAAGAACCGTATTTATACCCATTCGCCTTTGTGAAAGTATCAGGATCAAAATTCGCTGCATCTTTATTTGATTGTGGCTTAGAATCGGTATCTATCCAATATAAGTTACCTGTATTTTTAAATGAAGTTTGGCCACTTTCTAATTTTGTATAATCAAAGTCTGTAGTATATTTTACGACTAATGTCTTTGTCATATTAGACTGATATGTACCTATAAGAGTAATATTGAAACCTTTATCCGTCACATCTAAAACATAGTCAGTCCCAGCTTGAAGAGTATAATCTCCGTCTTTAATTTCTAGTTGCTTATCTTTTAATTGCAATCCACCATGATCAAAGGTATCCGTAATGGTCGCGTTGTTTAATGGATAGTTGTTATTATTTACTATAATTGTCCAAGTTGTTGTTTTGTCTTTGTAGTTTGTGTCAGCTTTATTATTAGATTTAATAATGTTTTGCTGCTTGAAGCTAGCCTCATTTTCTTTACTTGAACCATTATCTGCGGTAACTGTATTTTTGACTTTTCCATCTTTTATGACTTTATCAGTTGGCTTTGTTTTATAAGTGATTACATAAGCACTGTTAATATCTTCATTAAATTGTAAATCGAACCCATTGTTCTTTTTGTTTACAGTGTAATTATTAGCAGTATCACCAGTCACAAGTTTTCCTTTATCATCATAAGCAGCATTTTTTACGACAATAGAATTTTCATCAAGTTCATGTGTATTGTCAAAAATATCTTTTAAAAGCGCATCTGTTTTTTTGATATCTCTTTGATCGCCATTGTAAGTAATTGTCCATTCGATTGTTTGTGTCTTGGGATCATATTTACTTGTTTTATCTAAATGTGTACCACGAGATACAGTTACAGTGGCATTTGCTTTTTGTTGGGACTGATTATCGCTTGTTATCGTGACATCATTTCTGAAATTCGTTGCATTTTCATCGGTTATTTTTGTTGCATATTCAATTTGATACGCTTGATTGATTTTATCCTTAAAAGCAATCTCTAATTTTGAACCATCGGATGAAACGATTTTGTACTCACTTGGGTCAGCTTCCGCACCACGTTTTACGTTCCCGTTAATATCCACATCTAAATGATAAACTTTAATAGAGTCTTTATTTAGGCTTGTACCTTGTGGAATATTATCTTTGAAAACAGCGTTTGTAAGGGTATCCTTCGTTTTATTCATTTCTACTGTCCAATTAATTTCATTTGTATTAATTGGTCTATCAGGCAATCCTTTTTTGTTCGTAGCTGTTTCTATATTTGGTTTGAAATCAATTGTAATAGAAACATCTTTATCCTTAATTGGGAAAGGAATTTCCTGTGTTGTTGTCCCTTTGATTTCGTCTTTATTGAACTCTGTTTTTAATTTAAGATTACCAACAACATCTGGATGGGTTTCAACATATTCGTTAAATGTCATGGTGACTTTCCCATCTTTTGTAACGATAAATTCCCCAATCACATTATTTTTATCATCATATAAGGGGCTTTTAATTGTATTGTAAATCTTAAAATGTTTCGGAAGATCAAAAATATAGTAATCTCCACTTTTTACATTCATTGATTTTAACAGCTCCCATTCAAACTCAATGTTGGCAGGGGAATCTGTGCTCGGACGATTATCATCGTTATTAAATGGTTTCCCATCCTTGTCCGTCAATTTTACACTTGTTAAAATTTTCTCCGTTATTTGTTTGGGAGATGGATCCGGATTCTCAGTAGGGTTGTTAACTGACTCTTGTTCCGGATTCTCAGCAGGCTTGTTAGCTGTATTTTGTTCCGGATTCTCAGCAGTTTTGTTAGTTGGGTCTTGTTCTAGATTCTTAGCAGGTTTGTTAGCTGCGTTTTGTTCTGGATTTCCAGCAGGTTTGCTAGCTGTGTTTTGTTCTGGATTCTCAGCAGGTTTGTTAGCTGCATTTTGTTCCGGATTCTCAGTAGCAGGTTTAGCTACATCTTTTTCAGCTTCTTTAACCGGTTGTTCTTTATCTTTAGTATCTTCCAATTGAACAGGAACGGATATAGAATGAATCATCGTACCTAAAGGAAAAGCAATTTGAACTGATTTTGTATCGGATTTTAAAGTTGGATTAAATACAGTTTCAAGTTTAATTTTACCTTTAGCATCTTTTGAAGTTTCTACTTGATCATTAAATATTAGTTTCAGTTTGTTATCTTTAGCTGTCACAAAATATTGACCAATATGTTTTTGATCAACCACCAAATCTCCTTGCGTATCTTTAGATACTTTTAATGCAAGTGGTATTTGAAGCACTGCTGTATCGTTTGCATGTAAAACTTGAGAATCTTTTATTGACCAAGCATATTCTAACTGAATGGTGGATCCTATATTTATTAAGTTTTTAGGATTTAATGCTTCGTCAATAATATGACCAGTTGCATCTTTCATTTCAACAGTGTCAAATAAAGAAGTTTCCTTTAACGTTTCAGCTTTTGCTTGATTGTATGGGAAACTAATAAACTGTGAAAATAGTACAAATACAATTAAACATATATTTAAAAGTTTTTTCATTTTTCCTCCCTTGAACATTCATTTGTCCATTGGGGACTTATTCCATATGAACAAATGGAATATAAAAAAGTTATTTGTTATAAGCTATTTGTTTTTACTATCCCTCCGTTTCTATACACGTTCTCTGATAAAAACAAATTATGTTCAAAGTAATATTATGTATAACGTAAAACAAAATGCATATTCAAACAGTTATATGGAATGAAATATGCATAATTCGACAAAAAATGTCGAAAAAACACTGATAAAAGGAACGATATCAGCCCTTTATATGTGAGATGATTTTCATGTAAAGTTGGTAAAAAAGAATGGTTATAAAGGTAAGTTTTACGATACATGCTAACCAAAGTAATGTATCCCATTGTGAAGGCCAGTTTTTCGCCTTAAAGTTATGTGGAAATAAAAATCTAGATAGGGTTGATTTTGGTCAGGATGAAGACAATATGTACTTTGAACATAGTTATCTGTTTTGTCAAAAGAGAGTTGTACGCTTAGTGGACCGAAGTTTAGGTATTATTGTTCCTTACATATTAGACGAATATAAGGTGTTTAGAATATTCGACTAAATCATTTCTCCGGTCATTTTTGAAGTTATTTTACATAATAAAAAAGAAGGTATTTCAAACTATAGTGATATCATCTTTTGTTAAAGATAATGATGAATAACCTCCGCTAAAGATTATATACTTAAATGATAAAGAGTTCAATAACATTTCATATATTTTCCAAAAGTGAAAAAAACGACCGTTTTAGTAGAAGAAATCTACAAATCGATCGTTTTTTATTTTAGATTTCTGTTAGAATAATCGGTTCACCGCGTGTTACAACAACTGTATGTTCACATTGTGCAACAAGGCTTTTATCTGGTGTAACGAATGTCCAACCATCATCACCGCGCTCAATAATATGATCAGCTTTCATAGAAATAAATGGTTCTACAGCGATAACAAGGCCGTCTTTTAGAAGCGCATTATCCATTGGATCATAGTAGCTTAAAATGTGGTTTGGAGCTTCGTGTAAGCTAAGACCAATACCGTGACCAGTTAAGTTTTGAATAACGTTATATCCACTTTTATGTGCAAAATTAGAAACAGCACGACCAATTTGATTTTGTTTTGAGCCAGCTTTTACTTTTTTCATTGCTTCCCAAAATGAGTCTACTGCTGCTTGGCAAAGTTTTTCTTTTTCTTCATCGTCGCCAAGAACAAATGAGATACCTGTATCTGCATAATATCCGTCAAGTGCGGCCGATACGTCTACGTTTACTAAATCGCCTTCTTTTAATACGCGATCGCTTGGAATGCCGTGAGCAACTTCTTCGTTTACACTAATGCAAGTTACACCTGGGAATTTATATTCTTTTTCAGGCGCTGAAATAGCACCGTGCTCATCTAATACTTTTTTACCAATTAAATCAAGCTCTTTCGTTGTCATACCTGGCTTCGCTTGCTTTTTCATTTCTTCGCGTGCAAGTGCAACGATGCGGCCGATTTTTCGTAAACCTTCTAAATCTTGTTCATTACGAATAATCATGAAAACCACTGTCCTTCCTCGAATATATGTCTTATCCGATTGTATCATGTTTATTTTTGTACTGCTACTCGCGTGCGGTATGCGGGTTGATTCCTCTCATAAAGAATACATGACAATTGTCATATTGATGTCATGACGCATCATACTGTTTCCTAACTTTTCCAGAACATACAATGTAAATATAAGAAACGGCGGGGGTGGAGAGATGGAAAAGATTATTGAAGTAAATGGTGTTTCTAAAACATTTAAACATAAAAAAGCAGTAAATAACGTTTCATTTCATGTAAATAAAGGGCAAATAGTAGCATTACTCGGTCCAAATGGTGCGGGGAAAACAACGACAATTTCAATGATGCTCGGATTAAAAGATCCGACAGAGGGGAATGTCTCTATATTTGGAAAGAGTCCGAAGCATAGAGATGTTCGTAATAGCCTTGGTGCGATGCTACAAGAAGTAAGTGTAATTGATAGTATCACGGTAGAAGAGGCAATTGAGTTATTCCGTAGTTATTATACGAATCCTGTAGAGAAAGAAATATTACTGCAGTTGTCAAACTTAGAACCAGAAAGAAAGCAAAGATGTGAGAAATTATCGGGCGGTCAAAAAAGAAGGTTAAATTTTGCGCTGGCACTTGCAGGGAATCCAGAGTTGTTATTTTTAGATGAACCAACTGTAGGGATGGACATAACATCTCGAAAAACGTTTTGGGAAACGATTAGAAAATTAGCAAGTGAAGGGAAAACGATTATTTTAACAACACATTATTTAGAAGAAGCGGATGCGCTAGCAGATCGAATTTTATTATTTGCGAACGGAAAGATTATCGCAGATGGCACACCAGATGAGATGAAAGCGACGATTTCTCGAAAAACAATCTCGTTTTATTCGAAAGAGAAAATTCCTAAGAGTTTACTAAAGGAATTACCGCATGTAACAGAAGTACAGTCAAATGAAGGGCGCTTCACTTTAACGACGGAAGATACAGATGCCACTTTACAAGCAATTTATCAGAGGAATCTACCTGTAACAGACGTTTCAGTTGAACGTGGAAGCCTCGATGAAGCATTTGAACAGTTTGTTGCAAATCAGAAGGAGGGAATCGCATGAGAGCATTATGGATGCAATGTAAAATAGAGGTTTTACGTACGTTCCGCAATAAATTATTCATCTTTTTCTCATTATTAATGCCAGTTATGTTTTATTACATCTTTACAAATGTTGTTCAAGTCCCGCAAAACGGAGATGCATGGAAAGCACATTATTTAATTTCAATGGCGACTTTCAGTATTGTAGGGACTGCCCTTTTTAGTTTCGGTGTGAGACTTTCTCAGGAAAAAGGGCAAGGATGGACACATTTGTTAAAAATTACACCGCTTCCAGAGGGGGCATATTTAGTAGCTAAAATTATTGCTCAAACAGTAGTGAATGCTTTTTCAATCTTAGTTATTTTTATGGCAGGAATATTAATTAATAATGTTGAGTTAACGATAGGCCAATGGATTGGTGCCGGATTATGGCTATTACTAGGCGTGACACCATTTTTAGCCCTTGGAACAGTAATAGGTTCAATTAAGAAGGCGGATGCAGCAGCTGGTTTAGCCAATATTTTAAATATGAGTCTAGCTGTAATCGGTGGATTATGGATGCCAATTGAAGTGTTCCCGAAAATATTAAGATCTATCGGTGAATGGACACCAACATACCACTTTGGAAGCGGTGCATGGGACATTGTAGCTGGAAAATCGATTGGGTGGGAAAATATCGCGGTACTAGGAGGTTATTTCCTTATATTTGTTGTAGTATCAATATATATAAGAAAAAGACAGGAAGCGGTATAAATGATAGAGAAGAAGAGGTTTGAAGTTTTTCCGAAACAGATGGGTTTCTTCCCGTATATGTGGTTAGTGTATCTGTTATTTCCGATTTACCATCTAACGCAGGTATCAGGGTGGAAACTTGGGATAGGGAGCGGTATGTTGGTGCTTTTTATTATCACATACCGTCAACTTTATTTTGTTAATAAGACGTTCATTTTATGGGCATGTATCCAAATGGTACTCATCTTTTTATTTGCCTTATTTTATAATGCTTTTATGATATTTTTTGGTTTTTTCACGGCAAGTGCGATGGGCTTTGCGCCAAGTAAGAAAGTATTTCGAGTGTTGTTAGGACTGTTGATTACAATGCTTGGGGCCTTTATATTCGTATATTTTAAGCATTTAACAACTACAAATTTAGTGAATATAGTTCCAATGTTTATTTTAATGCTTCTTACGCCATTTGGAATGCGTAATTTTAATCAAAAAAAGATGTTGAAAAATCAATTAAACGAAGCAAATGAACAAATTAAAGACTTAGTAAAACGTGAAGAGCGCCAGCGAATTGCAAGAGATCTTCATGACACGTTAGGACACACATTATCTCTTATTACTTTGAAAAGTCAGCTCGTGGAGAAGTTAATTGTGAAAAATCCAGATCGTGCAAGTATGGAAGCGAAGGAAATTACACAAACATCTCGCACCGCTTTAAAACAGCTGAGAGAATTAATTTCTGATATGCGTATGATTACAGTGGAAGAAGAACTTGAGCAAATAAAAGCGATTTTGCAAGCTGCCAATATTGAATTAGAAGTAAAGCAGGAGGCTAATTCTAGCTCGTTATCACCAATTGAACAAAATATTTTAGGTATGTGTTTACGTGAAGCTGTTACGAATGTCGTGAAGCATAGTAAGGCAAAGGCATGTACAGTTTCTATATTAGAATCACAAGGTGAGTTGATTTTGAAAGTAGAAGATAATGGCGTCGGTTTGGAAAATCAAAGTCATGATGGAAACGGTATTCGAGGTATGAAGGAGCGGATTTCCCTTATTGATGGAGTAGTTGAACTGGATACGATCAATCCAGGGACACTGTTAACGGTGAAAGTTCCAATTGTAATTAGAACAGGAAAAGATGAGGTGAGGGCATGATTCGAATTATTATTGCAGAAGATCAACGAATGCTTCGTGGTGCATTAGGAGCCCTGCTTGATCTGGAAGATGATATTGAAGTAGTTGGGCAAGCTGCGAATGGTGAAGAAGCGTTAAAATTAATCGAATCGTTAAAGCCAGATATAAGTATTATGGATATTGAAATGCCGATCCAAAGTGGTTTAGATGTTGCTGAAATTTTAAAGAAAGAACAATCATCTTGTAAAGTAATAATTTTAACAACATTTGCGCGTCCTGGTTATTTTGAAAGGGCAATGAAAGCTGGTGTTCACGGATATTTATTAAAGGATAGCCCGAGTGAAGATTTAGCTTCAGCAATTCGAAATGTTATGAAAGGGAAGCGAGAGATTTCTCAGGAGTTAATGTTTGGCTTATGGCAGGAGAAAAATCCGTTATCAGAACGTGAAAAAGAAGTGCTTTTACTTGCGAAAGAAGGAAAGACTACAAATGAAATTGCTAAGATGCTTTATCTTTCACCTGGTACAGTACGTAATTATATTTCTGAAGTATTAGCGAAACTGGAAGCAAAAAATAGAATTGAGGCAATTACAATTGCGGAAGAAAAGGGATGGATATAAAAAGAAGTTTACCTATGAGTGGTAAACTTCTTTTTTGCTTATTTTCCTTGTTGTACTTCTACTACTTTACTAATTTTTGCTAGAGCCTTATATCCATGTGCTTGGAAAGCCTTTTCGAATTCTGTTGCTGTCATATTACCATATAAGTCTTTTGCAGCTTGTACAATGTGAGATTGAAGTGATTCAAAATCTTCTGCTGAAGTTGCGTAGTTTTGCAATGCACGCATAACAACTTTACTTACTTTTTCATTTCCTTGTCTTTGAACAGATATACCGTTATACGTTTTACCTTCAGCTAATTGATATAATACATGGCTGATAATTCCAGAATTCACGTGAGATTCTTGATCATTTCCATCATTATAGAAATCTTTTAAGTTTGTGTATAGTTTGTTGCCGCCGTCACCAATTTCCCCTGGGATGTCACGAATTGTTAGACCACCTAACGTATCACCCATAATCCAATTTCCTTTATCTTTCTTTACGTAATATTCTATTTGTGTACCCCAAAAATCTGCTAGACCTTCATTTAGCGCAGATGTTTCAGCACTTGGATATCGCACAATTTTATTTTTCGTCGTACCACTAAATACAGCATGTCCAAATTCATGAGCTGTTACGTCAAGAGCAGAGGTTAATTTTCCATTTAGCCCGTCACCAAAGACCATTTGATTCCAACCTGGATGCCAAAATGCATTTACATAGTTTTCTTTTACACCATCACTAACTTCAGTAGAATCAAATCCGTGGACGCTAGCAACAACTTTTGAGTCTTTATTATCGTAACTTTTCAGATTATGTTCTTTCTTAAAATAGTCGTAAATATCACTCATATTTTTCATAACACCAGCTGCTTCTTTATCTAAGAAGTTAGAGTTATCGCTTGAAATAAGTGTCCCTGGATAACCAGCTTGGCTATCGCCACCAAGGGAATCAGCGTAGTTTGCGTTGTAAATATAAATACCATTTCCGCGGGATAAATCAGCTAAATAAAATTTTCCATCAGAGCCTTTCGCAATATTAAATAATACATTTTCTTGTAGCGCATTTTTCCCAGTTCCTTGTTCTTTCGCTGGTGATAGTTTAGGTGCTGTTACTTGATTAATAGTTTTATTCTCTTTATTTTTAATAAACTTTTCTTGGAAAAGTACTTCACCAGTTTGTAAGTCCATGATTGCATTTCCGTTTATAACTTGTTCATTGTTTTCATAAGTAAATGTAAGGACCGTTGCGTATGTATAGTAGCCATCTTTTTTCTTATAAACTACCGTTTCGCTAGAAAATTCTGTTTCTGTCGCATCACTTGGAATTTGAAGTATATTGCGTAATTTAGATTTTACTTCATTTTTCGACAAAAAATTTGTTATAGTAAGATTAAGTTGTTGGTCTAAATTTTGGGCAACTTTACCACTAACAGTTGTAATTACTCCATTTTTATCTACTTTTACAATGAGATCTTGACCATATACTTTATAATTTTTGTATGTTTGTGCAAGGCGTAATTCGGTTTGATTTTCTTTTGTTTCTTTATTTGTAGGTTGAAAATCGACATTCTTTTCAGTAGTAACTTGCTCTTGTTGAGCTTTAGCCCCATTTACCTCACCTTTTAAATACTTTTTAGCAATATTCTCTTTTGTATCGTTTTGAGGTTGTGTTAATTTTCCGATTGTTAAACCAGGCTGAGCAATTTCAACTTTCACTTCATTTTTATCTAATTCTTGAGCGTGAATAGCTTCTGTTGATAAAGGACAAAGAAGACCGAATGTAACGACAGCACTAGCAAGTTTTCTATAATTCATCTATAACACTCCTAATCTTGTATTGTGTATGTGAGATGAATTGTATGAGGAATTTGCCGAATTTTATATATATTATGCATTATTTCATATCAAAAATTGTCGAATTCACATTATTGTAGTGGTATGACAACTTAAAAAAATTAGATTGTTATAATGGGATGGTGAGTAAGTATGCACGCAGAAAAATTAGGAAGTGAAATAAAGAAAATTAGGGTAATGAGAGGATTAACACAGAAACAACTCTCCGATAATGTATGTCATCAATCGGAAGTGAGCCGAATTGAATCGGGCGCGGTATACCCAAGTATGGATATACTGCAAGGTATAGCAGCAAAATTACAAGTTCCCATTATTCATTTTTATGAGGTACTCATTTATTCCGATATTGAGAGGAAAAAGTTATTTAAAGATAGAATTCAAATGTTGAGTAAGAAGAAACAATATGCTGAAATTTATAGCATTGTTTCAAATGAATTAAAAAAAGAAAAGTTTCATCCAGAATTTAATCAGTTTCTTCTTTGGTACTATTACTTATCTGCATATGTTTTACAGAAAATTAATTTTGAATATTGCATTTTAGAGTTAAAAAAAATTGTACATCAATCATACGGAGGGATAGATGTATTTCAAAATTTATATATTGAAAATTCTATTGCAAGTATTTGTGCAGAAAATAATCAATTAGATAGGGCAATAACTTCATTTCGAGCTATTTTAGAACGGTTAGAATCGCTACATAATAATGAGGCATTCACAGTTAAGGTTCGATACAATTATGCAAAAGCTTTATATTTGAGTGATCAGTTTGAAGAAGCATTGTATCAAGTAAATGAAGCGATTGAAGCTTCTCGGTATATGGGAAGTATGGAATTAATCGGTCAATTGTATTATCAAAAGGGCGAGTGTCTTGAGAAATTAGAGTATTCATCAGATGATATTAAAGAAGTGTATAAAAAAGCGTCTTTCTTCTTTGATTTATTAGATTTACATTCTTACAAAGAGACGTTATTAAAAAAAAAGGAGTATTTAAATTAAAATGATTTGGAATATGTATAGTGGTATATTTCGTAAGTTACATCCACAAAAAGTAATTAAATCTCCAAAAAATGGGTATGCATAATTGCATAAGTTGTGGATAAATTTTCATGATATATTAAAAGAAAACGATGTGGGTGATGGAATATGAAAAAACTACTTATTGGTAGTCTATTAACGTTAGCAATGGCATGGGGTATTTCATTAACAGATACGGCTTTAGAGAAAAGCCAAGTAATTTCTCATAATGATCAAGAGGTACAATTAGCTTCAGATTTACCATTTGAACATTAAAAAAACAACCGTCTTACTTAGACGGTTGTTTTTTTGTGGAGTAACCTCCAAACGTCTTTACTAGAAACAGGTTTGCTAAAGAGGAATCCTTGAATGTGGTCACAGTTTTGCTCGTGTAAAAACTTCCATTGTTCTTCTGTTTCTACACCTTCCGCAATAACCTCTAAATTTAATTCTTTTGATAGCGTAATAATGGAAGCGATAATGGCTTCTTCTAAAGGGCTATTTGTAATTCCACAAATAAATTCTCGAGCAATTTTTAATGTATTGATTGGATATTTCGTTAAATAAGCTAAAGAACTATAACCAGTTCCAAAGTCATCAATTGAAATTTGGATACCGAGATTTTGAAGTTCTTCTAGTTTAGCAATTACAGAATGATTTTGATTAATCGCGATACTTTCTGTAATCTCAATATCTAGCGCTTCCGGCTTTAGTTCGGTTTCTTCCAAGACTTTTGAAATAGTTGATATTAAATCTGCGTGATTGAATTGAACAACAGATAAATTTACACCAACCTTTAATTGAGAAAATCCTTGGTTATGCCACTTTTTTGCTTCTAAGCAGGCGGTATGTAAAATCCAATTACCAAGTTCAATAATAAATCCTGTTTCCTCTGCTAGAGGAATGAATTGGGCAGGCGATACAATTCCGAGTTTTGGATGTTTCCAGCGAATTAATGCCTCAAAACCGATAATTTGTTTTGTTTTTGTATTTACTTGTGGTTGATATTCAAGGAAAAATTCATTTTGTTGTAGAGCTTTTGAAAGTTCACCTTCTAGGAAGTGTATTTCATTTTGCGCAATACTCATTTCTTTTGAGAAGAAAATAAATCTATTTTTTCCATTAGCCTTTGCTCGATACATAGCCATATCTGCATTTTTCATTAATTCGGTTACATCGGTTCCGTAGTCAGGGTACATCGCAATTCCGATACTCGGTGTAACAGAAAGTTCTTCATCTTTAATAAAGTAAGGCTTATTTAAAATAGTTAAAATTTGTTCAGCCATAAAAGAAGCACTTTTTTCAGAGTACATATCTGGTAATAGAATCGTAAATTCATCTCCGCCTTGGCGGGCAACGATATCTTTTGAACGCAAACATCCACGTAATCTTTTTGCTACTTCAATTAATAATAAATCTCCGACATCATGGCCGAGTCGATCGTTAATTTTTTTAAATCGATCTAAGTCGAGGAACATGACCGCAACGTCATTAGTGGTGTTTTGAGCTGTATTTAAAATCGTTTTTAAATCTTTTTCGAATTTCCGGCGATTCGGTAGTCCTGTAAGTGCATCATGGAAAGCCATATGCTCTACTTGCTTTTGTTTTTCATATAAAGTTGTAATATCACGTGCTATACCAAACATCCCAACAACCTCTTTATTTATAAAAATAGGGATGAATGTAATGTGAAGGTGATAATAATATCCTTCTTTTTCTTTTGTACGAATTTCTAGAGTTTGTGGTCTACCTTCTTTTGTAATTTGTAAAGATTTCTTCAATAATTCATGATCTTGTGGATCAATGAAGTGTTGAAGAGAATAGCTTGTTACTTCACAATAATAGGCTGTAAATAAACTTTCACAAGCCTTATTAGATTGTTGAAAAATCCCATTCATATTTAAAGAAAAAACAGCATCAGGATGATCTTCGAATAAAGATTTATAACGTTGTTCACTTTTTGATAGGGCAGATACGCCTTCTTCAACTGCACCTTCTAGTTGTGTAGTCAACTGTTCATACGTATCGATTAATACTTGATTATCTTTCCACATGAAAAGTTGTCGTAGGAATAATAAGACTAGTGATAATACTAGACCGATTAGCATGAACTTATCATCCCAAGGTTGAATAACAGCAAAGGAAAAAGTAATGATTATACTAAAATAAGGTAATATAAAGCGTACATAATCGAATCGATAATATTTCGTTTTCGTTTCATGTTGTATTGGTTTATCCAAAATGTACAGTATGGACGATAAACCGATTAGTAAAATCGAAGCAGTATGTATTAAATAAGAGACTTCAGAAGAGGTTTCCATCCCTGAGTTTATCTGAAGCAAGTGTATATATCCGTAAACAAGTATGATAGTAAAGCCAATAATTAATGAGATTCTACTAGAAGAATACCGTTCTCTTCTATATAGGCTAATAACGGCATAAATTACTAATGATTGTGCAATAAAATACCCAATCAAAATCCACGCTTCCTTGGTTAACATACGAAAGCTTGAAATATCTAAAATAAAGGTTAAGGTAAAATAAATATTCATAATAACGATAAAGATGCTGTCGAATGAAAATTGAGCAAGGCCTCTAATAGAGTAATGTTTTATAAACTTTATAGCAAAGCCAGAAAAGAGCAAAATATATTGTATGATGAAAAAAGGCAATGCCTTATATGAGAATATGACTTGATCATATATAGAAAGTGAATGAAGAAATAAAGTTATCTCCATAGCTAATCCACATATACAAGTGCATAGTACTAGAACCCAAAATAGTTTGTCACCGTGCTTCATCTTCTTAATTGCTTTATATAGGCAATAGCAAGAAAAGAGTGTAGCAAAACAAAATAAGAAGAGAATGCCAATTTCTTTTATATTCAAGCTCTTAGGAATAAGGAATATCCAAAGAAAAAATATAATTATATACATCATGACAAAGTGTACATATTTTTTTTGATTAATCATATTATGACTCCGTTTCAATAAAGTTGAATCGCAGGTGGAAAATGCTAATTTCAATCATAGCATATAAAATAGGGTGTTTTTTACTAGAAAAATTACTTTTTTTGAAAAAAATAGCGCAACATTACAATTTACCATTGCAATGTTGCGCTATTTATTCTTTTTATTCCTCTTATAGAGGATAGTTCACATATTAATTGTAGCATTGCTAAATCTTTCTGTTTACTTTCAATCATAATATCAAAATTATGATTAATTTTTTTTGTAATGTGTAAAAAGGGTTTAATAAATTCTAAATCAATATAATCTGCGTGGGCCCTAAATTCTTTTTCTGATCTAGGAGAAGAAATATGAACTTTAGGAAGGACATTTGTATGTGACCAAGTTTTAAATATCATAGGAAGCAATTCTTCTAGCGGTTCATTACAAAGGTTCGCTATGTGATGATGATAATCGAACACGAAAGGGATTTTTTCTTTTTGACAAATAGCCAAAGTTTCAGAAGTTGTATACGTTTTATCGTCATTTTCAAGGGTCATTTGTCTTTTTATATGGTAAGGGAGTTTTTGTATGTTTTCATGAAAACGTTCGATTGCCTTTTCCTTATTCCCATACGCGCCACCTACATGGATATTAATGTAGGAAGAATCTGCAATTCCCATAGCATTTAACACGTTATAATGATAGGTCATATCTGTAATTGCATTAGTTGTAATATGTGGTTTGTCGCTTGTAAATAGTGTGAATTGGTTTGGGTGAAAACTTACGCGTAAATTGTGTTCTTGAATTAATGCTCCTATTTTACGCCATAGTGGAGCAAATATTTGAATGTAATCAAATTCAACTTCAGGATGTGTTGCAAGCGGGACGATAGAAGATGATAAACGATATAATGGAATTTCGTGTGCAATATTGTAATGAAGGATGCGTATTGTGTGTTCTAGATTTTGCAGTGTAACATTATATAATTTATCTTCACGCTCTTGTTTTTTTAGCTTTTTCCAGCTTGTAAATGTCATTGTTTTGGCAGGCGAACAGTCCCATAATGCCGTAGCATGTGAGACATATCCAAATCGAATTATCATATGTGATGCACCTCATTGGCCCTTGAAATTTCTCTATAAAAAGAACGCGAGTAGCGTTCCTATCCATTCCTTTCCTCTATCGATAATGGAGAGAGGATTGACATCTTCGAAGGAAAGTAATAAGGAGCGTTCCAAATCTTCCTCGAATTTACGTTTTACTTCTTGTATGAAATGTTTATCGTATAAAAGGCAATTGATTTCATGGTTAATATATATACTTCTCATATCGAAATTAGCAGTTCCGATATCACAAGTATGATCGTCTACTATAATAATTTTTGCGTGGAAAAATCCTTGCTGAAAAGCGTAAATATTACAACCAGCTTGTATTAACTTTCGGCAATATGGGAATTTTGCTTCTCGAACGAGGGCGTGATCAGCTTTTTGTGGAACGAGAATAGTTATTTGAACCCCACGTTTTCGCGCTTTTAATAATGCATTCATAATTTTTTTTCCAGGAATAAAATATGGTGTACCGATAAAGAGTTCTTTTTTCGCGCTTTCGATTAAATGTAAAAATGTATTTTGTAAATAGGCACCATCAGTAGGGATGAAACGATGTAGAATGGTCCCTGGTTGTTGCATAGGAAAATAAAGAGATGAATCTAATAAATTTTGGTCTGTATCGTCGAGCCAATCATGTAAAAATTGTTTTTGTAAATCTTGTATCCCTTCTCCTGTAAGACGTAAATGATAATCTCGCCATAACCCTAACCTTTGATTATGCCCTAAATATTCTTCGCCAATGTTAAATCCACCAATATAACCAATTTTCCCGTCAATAACTGTAATTTTTCTATGGTTTCTTTGATTTGCAGAAAAGAAAGGAAAAGGAAATTTCACTTTATGACAAAATGAAAAAGAGACACCATGCTTTTGTAGCGAGTAAATCGCTTCTTTTGATAAATAATGACTTCCAAACCGGTCGAGTAAAAGTCTTACCTCAATTCCTTCTTGTGCTTTATCGATAAGTAACTTTAAAAACGTACGACTTATATCATCGTTTTTTACAATAAAAAATAAAACGTGCACATGGTGTTTAGCTTGTTTTATATCAGTAAAGAGAGCATCGTATAGATCATTTCCGTATGTATAAAGGCGAAAATCACTTTGACGTAAAGGGAAAGAACGAGAACGTACACGCTTTAAATGAACAATTCTCCCATATGAAAGGTCGATTGTAATCCAGAGAGCGCTGCCTAATAACAAGAGAGATAAGAAAAACATAAGTAAATTCCCTCCTTCACGGTCTTTTCACCATCAATTTTTTACAAATCAAAATTTCACTGTATCCCGCTATTTGCGGGCAGTAAGACTCCCACCTCAAAATTGGGTTAAAGCAAAGAAGTTGGTTGGGATTCGGCCGCCCGTAAAAGCCCGATTGGTGAGGGCTAATAATCAGTAGGGAATAAACAGCTCTCTACTGATTAAAGTTTCACTTTATAGTTTCACCGAAATAAACAGCTTTATTAAAAAATGTGTTGTTGTATAACAAAAAACTGTTGACTGAATGCTCACTCATTATATAATGGGAATAGGGGATATAATTCAGAAAATTATATATTTTCGAAGATTCTAAAAAAGAAAGAGAGCTTACAAAGAGAGGGGTAGCATAAAATGAATAGCTTACTAATCATTAATTGGCTGGCTGCCATTGCTGTTATTGCTTATGCGGGGTATTTGTTTGTATATCTTATACGAACAAGGATGGCCTACATACAATTAGGAAAAAAGATTGAATTTGACCGTCGTTTTAAAGAGCGTTGGGATCTTCTTAAGGTCAATGTTTTCGGTCAGAAAAAGCTGCTGAAAGATAAAAAGAGCGGCATCATTCACGTTATGTTCTTTTACGGATTTATTCTTGTCCAATTTGGAGCAATTGACTTCGTTTGGAAAGGACTTGCACCAGGATCGCATCTTCCACTTGGACCACTATACCCTGCATTTACATTCTTCCAGGAAATTGTCACACTCGTTATTTTAATTGCAGTCTTTTGGGCTTTTCATAGACGCTATATTGAAAAGCTTGTTCGTTTGAAACGTAATTTTAAATCAGGCCTTGTTCTTATCTTTATTGGTGGCTTAATGATTTCTGTGCTACTTGGTAATGGGATGGGAATTATATGGCACGGCGAGGAGCTTTCATGGAGTGAACCAATCGCTTCTGCAATCGCTTACGTTTTCTCGGGATTAAATGAAACCGTAGCCATTTCAGTGTTCTATTTCTCTTGGTGGGTGCATTTACTAATTTTGTTAACGTTTTTAGTCTATGTTCCACAATCAAAACATGCGCATTTAATTGCTGGACCAGTTAACGTGTTTTTTGGTCGTCTTTCAAATCCGGGAAAACTTGAAAAAATTGATTTTGAAGATGAAACACAAGAAACATTCGGTGTTGGTAAAATTGAAGACTTTAGACAAAATCAACTTATCGACTTATATTCCTGCGTCGAATGTGGTCGTTGTACAAATATGTGTCCGGCAACAGGAACAGGGAAAATGTTATCACCGATGGATTTAATTTTAAAACTTCGTGATCATTTAACTGATAAAGGCGCAGCGGTAACATCAAAAGCACCGTGGGTTCCAGTTGTTGCTTTTAATAATACACAAGGAAATCAGTTAGCGATGATGGCAGCTGGAAAAGGACAACAAGAATCAGCGGCTACAGCGCTAGCGTACGACCCAAGTTTAATCGGAGACGTTATTACAGAAGAAGAGATTTGGGCATGTACAACGTGCCGTAACTGTGAGGACCAGTGCCCAGTTATGAATGAGCATGTTGACAAAATTATTGATTTACGCCGCTATCTCGTTTTAACAGAAGGAAAAATGGACGCGGAAGCGCAGCGTGCAATGACAAACATTGAGCGTCAAGGTAATCCGTGGGGACTGAACCGTAAAGAGCGTGAAACATGGCGCCAAGGTGACGATGAAGTAACAGTTCCAACTGTAAAGGAGAAATCAAAAGCTGGCGAAGAGTTTGAATACTTATTCTGGGTCGGATCAATGGGTTCGTATGACAATCGCAGTCAGAAGATTGCGATATCATTTGCGAAGCTAATGAACGAAGCAGGCATTTCATTCGCAATTCTTGGTAATAAGGAAAAGAACTCTGGTGATACACCGCGCCGCCTTGGAAATGAATTTGTATTCCAGGAAATGGCGACTAAAAATATTGAAGAATTTGAAAAAGCAGGAGTGAAGAAAATCGTTACGATTGACCCTCATGCTTATAACACTTTTAAAAATGAGTACCCGGACTTTGGCTTACAAGCAGAAGTCTATCATCATACAGAATTACTAGCCCAGTGGGTGAAGGAAGGTCGTTTAAAACCTGTCCATTCTATTGAAGAGACAGTTACGTACCATGATTCCTGTTACTTAGGAAGATACAACGAAGTATACGAAGCGCCGCGCGATATTCTAAAAGCAATTCCAGGTGTAAACCTTGTAGAGATGGCGCGTAACCGTGAAACGGGAATGTGCTGTGGTGCGGGTGGCGGCCTAATGTGGATGGAAGAAACGACAGGTTCTCGTATTAACGTTGCTCGTACAGAACAAGCGCTAGCTGTACAGCCGTCAATTATCGGTACAGGATGCCCGTATTGCTTAACGATGATTAGTGACGGCACGAAAGCGAAAGAAGTTGAAGAAACAGTTCAAACTTTGGACGTAACAGAGATTTTAGAACGCTCAGTTATCGGACAGAAGAAAGAAGCAATGTAGTTTGTAGGAATGCATTCAAATTTAGAAAGAGGTGCAATAATTGCACCTCTTCTAGGCGCAAGGATACCGAGCGAGCGCTCGGTGCTAAAAAAAGAAATGGGGGAAAGAAACATGAGTAAAACAGTTATTTTAAGTGCTGCAAGAACACCGGTTGGAAAATTTGGAGGAACTTTAAAAGACGTGAAAGCAACAGAGCTTGGAGGAATCGCAATTAAGGCAGCGCTTGAAAGGGCGAATGTTTCCGCTAGTGATGTTGAAGAAGTTATATTTGGAACGGTTATCCAAGGAGGGCAAGGACAAATTCCATCACGCCAAGCAGCAAGAGCGGCCGGCATTCCTTGGGAAGTGCAGACAGAAACAATAAATAAAGTTTGTGCATCAGGGCTTCGCGCAGTTACGTTAGCAGATCAAATTATTCGTACTGGTGATCAATCACTGATTGTAGCTGGTGGAATGGAATCGATGAGTAACAGCCCTTACATTTTACGAGGGGCAAGATGGGGATACAGAATGGGTAACAACGAAGTTATCGATTTAAACGTTGCAGACGGTTTAACATGCGCATTTTCAGGTATACACATGGGTGTTTATGGCGGAGAAGTTGCGAAGGAAGATGGAATCTCTCGCGAAGCACAAGATGAATGGGCATATCGTAGCCATCAACGTGCGGTTTCGGCACATAAAGAAGGGCGTTTTGAAGAGGAGATTGTACCAGTAACAATTCAGCAAAGAAAAGGCGATCCTATCGTCGTGGCTAAGGATGAGGCGCCACGCGCGGATACAACGATTGAAAAATTAGCGAAATTAAAGCCTGTATTTGATAAGACGTCAGCGGTGACAGCAGGTAATGCTCCGGGACTAAATGATGGCGGTGCTGCACTTGTATTAATGAGCGAGGGCAGAGCGAAGCAAGAAGGAAGAAAACCATTAGCGACAATTTTGGCGCATACGGCGATTGCGGTAGAATCGAAGGATTTCCCAAGAACGCCAGGTTATGCAATTAATGAATTGCTGAAAAAGACAGGTAAGACAATTGAAGACATAGATCTATTTGAAATCAATGAGGCATTTGCGGCTGTAGCAATTGCAAGTACAGAAATCGCAGGGATCGATCCGGAAAAATTGAATGTAAATGGCGGTGCTGTAGCAATGGGGCATCCAATTGGAGCGAGCGGAGCACGTATTATCGTTACACTTATCCATGCACTGAAGCAGCGCGGCGGCGGAATTGGAATTGCTTCTATTTGTAGCGGTGGCGGTCAAGGTGATGCAGTGATGATTGAAGTTCACTAATTAAGATTAGAAGATATATAGTTTATTAACAATTAAGGGGGAAGAAAAAATGAGTGTACAAAAGATTGTTGTAATTGGTGCAGGGCAAATGGGTTCAGGTATCGCACAAGTGTGTGCAATGGCAGGCTATGATGTGAAAGTGCAAGATTTAAAGCAAGAGCAATTAGATAGAGGGCTAGCTGTTATTTCAAAAAATTTAGCCCGCCAAGTAGAAAAAGGCCGTATGAAGGAAGAAGAGAAAGATGCGACTTTAAATCGTCTTACATGGACGCTCGATTTAAATAGTGTCAAAGAAGCTGATCTTATTATTGAAGCAGCTGTTGAAAAAATGGATATTAAAAAGAAAATTTTTGCGAATTTAGATGAAATCGCTCCAGAACACGCAATTTTAGCGACGAATACGTCATCGTTACCAATTACGGAAATTGCAGCGGTAACGAAACGTCCTGAGAAAGTAATCGGCATGCACTTTATGAATCCAGTTCCAGTTATGAAACTCGTTGAAATTATTCGTGGTTTAGCTACAGATGATGCAGTGTACGAAACGATTGAGGATATTACGAAAAAAATCGGGAAAGTGCCAGTTGAAGTAAATGATTTCCCAGGGTTTGTATCGAACCGTATTTTATTACCGATGATTAACGAAGCGATTTATACGTTATACGAAGGAGTAGCGACGAAAGAAGCGATTGATGAAGTAATGAAACTTGGTATGAATCATCCGATGGGACCTCTTACGTTAGCTGACTTTATCGGTTTAGATACGTGTTTATACATTATGGAAGTGTTGCATGAAGGATTAGGAGATAGTAAATATCGCCCATGTCCATTATTACGTAAGTATGTGAATGCAGGATGGTTAGGACGTAAAACAGGTCGTGGTTTCTACGTTTACGAATAAAGGCCTCCCTTTATTGAAGTAGTGGTCTTACCAGATTGTTAAAAAGATATATAGCAAACGGAGGCGAAGTACATGAATTTTCACTTTACTGAAGAGCAACAAATGATGAGGAAAATGGTTCGAGATTTTGCACAGAAGGAAATAGCTCCCTTTGTTCCTAGTATGGAACAAGGGGTGTTCCCGAAAGAGATTTTGCAAAAGATGGGTGAGCTTGGACTAATGGGTATTCCTGCGCCTGCAAAATATGGCGGGGCAGAAATGGATTTTATTTCTTACATTCTAGCAATTGAGGAAATTTCAAAGGTAAGTGCAACGGTTGGTGTAATTTTGGCTGTACATACGTCAGTTGGAATGAATCCGATTTTATACTTCGGAACAGAAGAACAGAAGCAGAAATATGTTTCTAAACTGGCGACTGGTGAATATTTAGGCGCATTTGCTCTAACAGAACCGAATGCAGGATCAGATGCAGGTAGTTTGAAATCAAGAGCTGTAAAAAAGGGCGATCACTACATCATTAATGGATCGAAAGTCTTTATTACAAATGGTGGTGAAGCAAGTACATATATCGTCTTCGCGTCTACAAATCCAGATGCGGGGAAAAGCGGGATTTCAGCATTTATAGTAGAGAAAGATACACCAGGCTTAATCATTGGAAAAGATGAGCATAAGATGGGTCTTCTTGGTTCTCGTACAGTGCAACTTACGTTTGAAGATATGAAAGTGCCGGCCGAGAATTTACTTGGTGAAGAAGGACAAGGATTTAAGGTGGCAATGGCGAATTTAGATGTTGGGCGAATTGGAATCGGAGCGCAAGCATTAGGAATCGCGGAAGCGGCGCTTGCATGTGCGATTGATTATGCGAAAGAGCGTGAGCAATTCGGAAAGCCAATTGCGGCGCAGCAAGGACTCGGATTCAAACTTGCAGATATGGCAACAAGTGTAGAAGCATCGCGATTACTTGTATACAGAGCAGCATCGCTAAGAGCACAAGGATTACCATGCGGTAAAGAAGCTTCTATTGCGAAATTATTTGCTTCTAAGACGGCTGTTGAAGTTGCGATTGAAGCGGTGCAAGTATTTGGTGGTTATGGTTATACGAAAGATTATCCAGTAGAAAGATTTTTCCGTGATGCGAAGATCACACAAATATATGAAGGAACGAGCGAAATACAAAAGCTTGTAATTAGTCGAGCTTTATAAAAAGGCAGAGGGGGAGACGGGAATGCATTTTAAATTATCAGAAGAACATGAAATGATAAGAAAAATGGTTCGGGATTTTGCGAGGAATGAAGTAGCACCGACAGCAGCAGAGCGTGATGAGGAAGAGCGATTTGATCGCGCTTTATTCGATCAAATGGCAGAGCTTGGTTTAACCGGTATTCCGTGGCCTGAAGAATACGGCGGAATTGGAAGCGATTACTTGGCGTATGTAATTGCCGTTGAAGAATTATCCCGCGTTTGTGCTTCTACAGGTGTAACGTTGTCTGCACATACTTCACTTGCTGGATGGCCAATTTTTAAATTTGGAACGGAAGAGCAAAAACAAAAGTTTTTGCGCCCAATGGCTGAAGGGAAGAAAATTGGTGCATATGGCTTAACAGAACCAAGCTCTGGATCAGATGCTGGTGGAATGAGGACGACTGCAAAACGAGATGGAGACCATTACATTTTAAATGGTTCGAAAATTTTTATTACAAATGGCGGTATTGCTGATATTTATGTTGTTTTTGCATTAACAGATCCTGATTCGAAGCAGCGCGGCACGAGTGCATTTATTGTGGAGAGTGATACGCTAGGATTTTCGGTTGGGAAGAAGGAAAGTAAGCTAGGGATTCGTTCTTCGCCAACAACTGAAATTATATTTGAAGACTGCCGTATTCCTGTAGAGAATTTACTAGGGGAAGAGGGCCAAGGATTTAAAGTTGCGATGCAGACATTAGATGGCGGCCGTAATGGTATTGCGGCACAAGCAGTCGGTATTGCACAATCCGCTTTAGATGCTTCTGTAGAATATGCAAGAGAACGTCATCAGTTTGGGAAGCCAATTGCGGCGCAACAAGGAATTGGCTTTAAACTTGCGGATATGGCAACGGATGTAGAGGCAGCGCGTCTTTTAACATATCAAGCGGCTTGGCTTGAATCTGAAGGGCTTCCGTATGGGAAAGAGTCAGCGATGTCAAAAGTATTTGCAGGTGATACAGCGATGAAGGTAACGACTGAAGCGGTACAAGTATTTGGTGGTTATGGTTATACGAAAGATTATCCAGTAGAGCGTTATATGCGCGATGCAAAGATTACACAAATATATGAGGGAACACAAGAGATTCAAAGGCTTGTAATTTCTCGTATGTTAACGAAGTAGGAACAAAAGCGTAGGTATTTTCCTACGCTTTTTACTTCCAAAAATAATAGAGAGAGGTGAAGGGATGGTTAAACATAATGTACATGCGTCAGTGAAAGATGAAAAATTAGTTGCGTTAAGACGTGAACAAATGATTAAAGGTGCGGTGCAGCTGTTTAAGCAAAAAGGATTCCCGCGTACAACAACGAGAGAAATTGCGAAAGCGGCTGGATTTAGTATCGGAACACTTTATGAGTATATTCGCACAAAAGATGATGTATTATATTTAGTTTGTGATAGTATTTATGAACATGTAAAAGAGCGGTTAGAGGAAGTAGTGTGTACAGAGAAGGGAAGTATAGAAAGCTTAAAGATAGCGATAATGAATTATTTTAAAGTAATGGATGAATTGCAAGAAGAAGTATTAATTATGTATCAAGAGGTACGTTTTTTACCGAAAGAATCACTCCCATATGTATTAGAAAAAGAGTTTCAAATGGTCGGGATGTTTGAGGATATTTTAGAGCAGTGTACGGAGAATGGGACATTTACACTAAATAAAAAGGAAATACAGCTTCTTGCACATAATATTTTCATACAAGGACAAATGTGGGGATTTAGACGTTGGGCCCTGCAAAAACTGTATACTCTCGAAGAATATACAGAAATGCAAATTAGGTATGTACTGCAAGGAGCACATATGTCTCCGAAATAAAGAATGGACAAATTATAATTTTATTGCCCGTAAATAGCGGGATAAAAGTTTCCCGTTTTTTTTGTAGCATATTTGTGCGACTTTTGTTTATAATGAATAGTATGGATTTTTTTAAGCAGACCGTTATATATAAGCTTATATTTGAAGAAAGGAAGTGCCGCATAAGTGGGTTTTAAGCAATATTCACCAGAAGAGCTAAAAGAATGTTCAATGATTGAAGTTGTACATAGTGTTTTAGGGAATAAAAGACAAGCAACGACATTCAACGAGTTGGTTCAAGAAATCGCTCAAGTGCTGGGACTATCTCAAGGGCAAGTTAATACGAAACTCGCACAATTTTATACAGATTTAAACATCGATGGACGTTTCATTAATTTAGGAGAAAATCGTTGGGGGCTACGTAGCTGGTACCCATATGAGCAAATTGATGAAGAAATTCTGCCTCAGCCAAAACCGAAGAAGAAACGCAAAGTTGAAGAAGACGGTTTTGACGACTACATTGAAGAAGATGATGTAGAAGAAGAAGAAGCAGAAGAAGTAGAAGAAGATGTAGTAGATTTGGACAAAGTTCTTGAAGACGAAGACGCAGATGATGAAGATGATGATCTTGATGATTTAGAAGAAGATAATGAAGACTTCGCAGAAGAAGAACTTGAGTATGATGAAACTGAAGAAGAAGAAGAGGAAGAGCGGTAGTTCTTGACTTTTCATTATCGTCCATGTAGAATCATTTTTGGGCTCTTTAAAAAAAGACGATAATACTTTTAAAGTGTAAATATAAAAGAAAATTGCTCCCTACTTATTACTTTATGTGATGAGGGGAGCAATTTTCTTTTTTGTTTTTTGTTTAGAAAATAAAAAGAGTCTAACAATAAGATGGATACAGTGTTATCTACATACGTTGCGCTTTGCAACGGTGATTATATAACAGCAAAATAGGAGGGAGCTTTTTCATGACTAAGTATATTTTTGTAACAGGCGGTGTAGTATCGTCTTTAGGTAAAGGTATTACAGCAGCATCTCTTGGAAGACTTTTAAAGAATCGTGGTTTAAACGTAACTATTCAAAAGTTTGATCCATACATTAACGTAGACCCAGGGACTATGAGCCCCTACCAACACGGTGAGGTATTCGTAACAGATGATGGTGCAGAAACGGACTTAGACCTAGGTCACTATGAGCGTTTTATCGACATCAACTTAAATAAATACAGCAACGTAACAACAGGTAAAATTTACTCTTCAGTTCTTCAAAAAGAGCGTCGTGGTGAATATTTAGGAGGAACAGTTCAAGTTATTCCTCACATTACTAACGAAATTAAAGAACGTGTATATCGTTCTGGTCGCGAAACAAATGCCGACGTTGTTATTACAGAAATCGGTGGAACTGTTGGTGATATCGAGTCTCTACCATTCTTAGAAGCAATTCGTCAAATTAAGAGCGACATCGGTCGTGACAATGTAATGTACATTCACTGTACGTTAATCCCGTACTTAAAAGCAGCGGGTGAAATGAAAACAAAACCAACGCAACATAGCGTTAAAGAGCTTCGCAGCTTAGGTATTCAACCAAATATTATCGTTGTTCGTACAGAACTACCTGTTTCTCAGGACATGAAAGACAAGCTTGCATTATTCTGTGACATCGATACAAAAGCAGTTATCGAAGCACGCGATGCAGATACTTTATATGCGGTTCCATTATCTCTTCAAGAACAAAACATGGACCAAATCGTTTGTGATCACTTGAAGTTAGATAATCCAGCTGCAGATATGACAGATTGGACTGCGCTAGTTAATAAAGTACGTAACCTTTCTAAGAAAACAAAAATCGCTCTTGTTGGTAAATACGTAGAGCTTCAAGATGCATACATTTCTGTTGTAGAAGCGCTTCGTCATGCAGGTTATTCATTCGACACAGATGTAGAAGTGAAATGGGTAAATGCTGAGCACGTAACAGCAGAGAACGTAAAAGAATTAGTTGGCGATACAGATGGTATCCTTGTACCAGGTGGCTTCGGCGATCGTGGTGTAGAAGGTAAAATCGTTGCAATTCAATATGCTCGTGAAAACAAAGTTCCATTCTTAGGAATTTGCCTAGGTATGCAACTTGCATCAATCGAATTTGCACGTAACGTATTAGGATTAGAAGGAGCTAACTCTTCTGAAATTAATCCTGACACACCTTATGCAATTATCGATTTATTACCAGAACAAAAAGATGTAGAAGATTTAGGTGGTACACTTCGCCTTGGTCTATACCCATGTAAGCTTGCTGAAGAAACAAATGCTTACAATGCTTACAATGAGCCGGTTGTATATGAGCGTCATCGTCATCGTTATGAGTTCAATAATCAATTCCGTCCAGATATGGAAAAAGCAGGATTTGTATTCTCTGGTACAAGCCCAGACGGTCGTCTAGTGGAAATTATTGAATTACAAAATCACCCTTGGTTCGTGGCAGCACAGTTCCATCCAGAACTTGTATCTCGTCCAAACCGTCCACAACCATTGTTCCATGACTTCGTAAGTGCTTCTATTACGAATAAAGAGAGCAAGTAATAAAAAAAAGCGCCTGAAATAGGGCGCTTTTTTTAATATTCGTTTAACATTTCATCAATTGTAAATTTCAATCCGTGATAAGCAAATAAAGCTATAATTAAACTTGGGAACCCATAGCGGTTACCTTCATCATCTGGAATAAGACCTTTTAACAGCTTTGTATCAATATGTACATCTGTATATTGTTCCAGTGATTCAACACCTTCTTGAATAGCCGAGATTCCAACGATAGATTGGCCTTCTTCATGAAGTTTTTTCGCGGTTTTTATAATTTCTTCATCTGTCGAAAAACGACTAATAAGAAGTACGCGGTCCGCAGAAGTCACTGCCGCCGGTTCACCGTTTTCTATTAAACGTTTTGCTTGTTTCATTGGTTCGGCGCCAAATAATGCTTCTGAAACAATACCTTCCATTTCGTTTGTACCATGCAAGTAAATGAAGCCATCGCCAACTAACGCCTGGGCAAGTAGACGAGCGCTATCTTCTATATTCATTTCCTCTTTTTGAGAAATTTTGGAGAAATATCCACTTAATTGAGTCGAGAAAATTTTTAACATGTTGTTGCTCCTTTCTTTCGTGCTAGCCGGTTCCCATTATAGCTCATTTTTTTTAGAAAGGGGAAATCGTAGGGTAGCATAACGAAATAGTAAACGGTAAAATAAGAAAGAATAGGAAGGGATTTGGCAAAGAGTAGCGAAAATAAACCGATAAGATATAAGAAGCTTTAAATCTTGTACTTACACAGAAAGGTTGGGAGTTATGGAAGGGAAAATTTTAATCGTTGATGATCAATATGGCATTCGTGTTTTATTGCATGAAGTGTTCCAAAAAGAAGGTTATCAGACGTTCCAAGCAGCGAATGGATTTCAAGCTTTAGATATCGTGAAAAAAGATAATCCAGATTTAGTAGTGTTAGATATGAAAATCCCAGGTATGGATGGTATAGAGATTTTAAAACATGTAAAAGAAATTGATGAGAGTATTAAAGTGATTTTAATGACTGCTTATGGAGAATTGGATATGATTCAAGAAGCGAAAGATTTAGGAGCTTTAATGCACTTTGCTAAACCGTTTGATATTGATGAGATTCGTCAAGCAGTGAGAGATCAGCTTGCTGTAGAGGCGTAAAAAGTGAATTTTTTATAAAAAATATGGAAAAAAGCGTTTACATGGACTATTGAGCAGGTGAATACAGTTGAGTTTTTGAGTACAAGTTGTTATCCTATTGAGTGTAGAAAGAAGTCCGGTATGTAAATATACATATTTTACCTTATTCTGGTCATACTACCAGCGATAAGAATTTATCGGATACAAAAAACGTTTTTTAGGAGGATTCACCATGCCTTTAGTTTCTATGAAAGAAATGCTAAACACAGCACTAGAAGGAAAATACGCAGTTGGTCAATTCAACATGAACAACTTAGAGTGGACTCAAGCTATCTTAGCTGCTGCGGAAGAAGAAAAATCTCCTGTAATCTTAGGTGTATCTGAGGGTGCAGCTCGTCATATGACTGGTTTCAAAACAGTTGTAGCTATGGTTAAAGCTTTAATCGAAGAAATGAACATTTCTGTTCCTGTAGCGATTCACCTTGACCATGGTTCAAGCTTCGAAAAATGTAAAGAAGCAATTGATGCAGGTTTCACATCTGTAATGATCGACGCTTCTCACCACCCATTCGATGAAAACGTTGAAACTACTAAAAAAGTGGTAGAATACGCACACGCTCGTAACGTATCTGTTGAAGCTGAGCTTGGAACAGTTGGCGGACAAGAAGACGACATCATCGCTGAAGGCGTAATTTACGCTGATCCAGCAGAGTGTAAGCACCTTGTTGAAGCAACAGGTATCGATTGCCTAGCTCCAGCTTTAGGTTCTGTACACGGTCCTTACAAAGGTGAGCCTAACTTAGGATTCGCTGAAATGGAACAAGTTCGTGACTTCACTGGCGTACCTTTAGTATTACACGGTGGTACTGGTATCCCAACTGCTGATATCGTAAAAGCTATTTCTTTAGGTACTTCAAAAATTAACGTAAACACTGAGAACCAAATTGAGTTTACAAAAGCTGTTCGTGAAGCATTAAACAAAGACCAAGAAGTTTACGATCCTCGTAAATATATTGGACCTGGCCGCGACGCTATCAAAGCAACTGTTGCTGGTAAAATGCGTGAGTTCGGTTCTAACGGTAAAGCGTAAGAATAAAATTCCGTTTTGGAAACCGTCTAGTCTTTTAGACGGTTTCCTTTCGTTGTATAATGAAAGCGCGAACAAGTCTAAAGATTTTATAAAGTGAATTTTTGGTTTGCGAATATAGAAAATAATGTGCATAGTCCTATTAATAAATGTGGTAAGTATCTGAATTGAGTAATTTGATTCGATGAATAGTTAATCTTCATCTATTTGTATAGCAGGGGAGCTACAGGTGATGGTTTTCTACTTATTGAGTTTCAGGATGGAAAGAGTGATTGAGATTCTTAAGGGGGAATCTTCTACTTCTTATCAAGAAGTAGAAGATAAATACATTCACAAGAAGGGAGCTCAATATGGAAAAGTTGCTAATTGAAGGCGGAAGAGCTTTAAATGGAACGATTCGT
Organism: Bacillus sp. TH19; assembly: GCF_016651075.1. NCBI lineage: Bacteria > Bacillati > Bacillota > Bacilli > Caryophanales > Bacillaceae > Bacillus > Bacillus sp. TH19. Next base: position 317,613 of record NZ_JAEKEO010000007.1, read on the forward strand.
GTGAGTGGTGCAAAGAACAGTGCTGTTGCACTAATTCCAGCGACAATTTTAGCAGATACTCCAGTAACTATTGGCGGTGTTCCTAATATTTCGGACGTGAAAATGTTAGGAGACTTACTAGAGGAAATTGGAGGGAAAGTAACTTATGGGCAGGAAGAAGAGATGGTAGTCGATCCTTCTAACATGGTTGCGATGCCTTTACCAAATGGAAAAGTGAAAAAATTGCGCGCCTCTTATTATTTAATGGGTGCAATGCTTGGCCGTTTTAAAAAAGCTGTTATTGGGCTTCCAGGTGGATGTCATTTAGGGCCACGACCGATTGATCAGCATATTAAAGGGTTTGAAGCGTTAGGGGCATATGTTACAAATGAACAAGGTGCCATTTATTTAAGAGCAGACGAACTACGTGGGGCACGTATTTATTTAGATGTTGTTAGTGTAGGAGCTACGATTAATATTATGCTAGCGGCTGTACGAGCGAAAGGTAGAACTGTTATTGAAAATGCAGCGAAAGAACCAGAGATTATTGATGTAGCTACATTGTTAACGAGTATGGGAGCACGTATTAAAGGTGCTGGTACAGACGTAATCCGAATTGATGGTGTGGATTCACTGCACGGTTGTCACCACACTATTATTCCAGACCGTATTGAAGCTGGTACGTATATGATTTTAGGAGCAGCATCAGGAGGAGAAGTAACAGTTGATAATGTTATTCCTCAGCATTTAGAATCCGTTACTGCGAAGCTAAGAGAAGCTGGTGTTCAAATTGAAACGAACGATGACCAAATTACAGTGAACGGCAATAGAAGGTTAAAAGTAGTTGATGTAAAAACGCTTGTATATCCAGGGTTTCCAACGGATTTACAACAGCCGTTTACAACGCTTTTAACAAAAGCGCATGGAACAGGAGTTGTAACTGATACAATTTACAGCGCACGTTTCAAGCATATTGATGAATTGCGCCGTATGAACGCGCAAATTAAAGTAGAAGGCCGTTCAGCAATTGTGACTGGACCGGTTTTATTGCAAGGTGCGAAGGTGAAAGCGAGTGACCTACGAGCTGGTGCGTCCCTTGTTATTGCGGGTTTAATGGCAGATGGCATTACAGAAGTAACGGGACTTGATCATATTGATCGAGGTTACGAAAATATAGTAGACAAGCTTAAAGGGCTTGGTGCAAACATTTGGCGAGAACAAATGACAAAGCAAGAAATTGAAGAAATGAAGAATGCATAAAGTGAAACTTTAATCAGTATGGGGTATCCCACGTCGATTATTAACCCTCACCAATCGGGATAAGGTGGTGATACTTCCGTTAATGGGGAGCGAAGAATCACTACTAACGGAAGTACACTTTATAGAAAAATAAGGTTCACAAAATACGGCAGAAATATAAAGGCTTAAAGGAGAGGGATTATCGTGGAAAGAAGTTTATCTATGGAGTTAGTACGTGTAACAGAGGCTGCAGCATTATCATCAGCGCGTTGGATGGGGCGCGGAAAAAAAGATGAGGCAGATGGTGCAGCAACATCAGCTATGCGTGATGTATTTGATACAATTCCGATGAAAGGTACAGTTGTAATTGGCGAAGGTGAAATGGATGAAGCGCCAATGCTATATATCGGAGAAAAATTGGGTACAGGATATGGACCACGCGTAGACGTTGCAGTTGATCCTTTAGAAGGGACAAATATCGTAGCGGCTGGCGGCTGGAATGCGCTTGCTGTTATTGCAATTGCAGATCACGGCAATTTGTTACATGCTCCTGACATGTACATGGATAAAATAGCGGTTGGTCCAGAAGCAGTTGGTGCAGTTGATATTGACGCACCTATTATCGACAACTTACGTGCAGTTGCGAAAGCGAAAAATAAAGATATCGAAGATGTTGTAGCGACAGTTTTAAACCGTCCACGTCATCAAGCAATTATCGAAGAAATTCGTAAAGCTGGTGCTCGTATTAAATTAATTAACGATGGAGATGTAGCTGGAGCAATCAATACAGCATTTGACCGTACTGGTGTAGATATTCTATTCGGTTCTGGTGGAGCACCTGAAGGTGTGTTAGCTGCGGTCGCATTAAAATGCTTAGGTGGAGAAATTCACGGGAAGCTCTTACCTCAAAACGAAGCTGAACTAGCTCGTTGTAAAAGAATGGGTATTGAAGATATCAATCGTATCCTTCGTATGGAAGACTTAGTAAAAGGTGACGATGCAATCTTTGCAGCAACAGGTGTAACAGACGGAGAACTATTACGAGGCGTTCAATTTAAAGGTAGCGTCGGAACAACACAATCCCTTGTTATGCGTGCAAAATCAGGCACAGTACGCTTCGTAGACGGCCGCCATAGCTTAAATAAAAAACCGAATTTGGTTATTAAATAAAAAGCGTAAGCAGCTCGTTCAGAATGGGAGGGGGATGGAGCTTCAGACGTAGAGGCGCTTTTTGCCTCGCAGGAAGAAGTGAAGCCACCGACCATTCTAGCTGCTGAAGCTGGATTAAATAAAAAGCGTAAGCGGCTCGTTCAGAATCGCAGGACACTTCAAACTCCTGACGAAGAGGCGCTTTTTGCCTCGCAGGAAGAAGCGAAACCACCGACCATTCTAGTTGCTGGAACTGGATTAAATAAAAGCGGAAATGCCTTATTTATTCTGCCTTAAAATCAGGTGAGTAGAAAAAAGAAAGAAATATCAAAAGGCGAAGACAAATTTTCTTGTCTTCGCTTCTTGTATTTGTGTTTCAACGTATTGATTAAAACTAGATAAAAGGGTTACAATAGTGAATATTATCCTACTTGAACTTATTGCCTTTCATTATTATTTATTTGCCTTCCGTATTTTTCCCTTTACCCATGTGAAAAGAGAATAAAGTTAAAGTGTGGTGTCTGAATGAATTTGTCAATTGCAGCATTAGAAAACATGAAATTAAAAGAGTTATACGAGCTTGCGAAGGAATTTAAGATTTCGTATTACAGCAAGTTAACGAAAAAAGAGCTAATCTTCTCTATCTTAAAAGCTCGAGCAGAAAAAGAAGGTTTCTTTTTCATGGAAGGCGTATTAGAAATTATTCAATCAGAAGGATTTGGATTCTTACGTCCTATCAATTATTCTCCAAGCTCAGAAGATATTTATATCTCGGCTTCGCAAATTCGTCGTTTCGATTTACGTAATGGAGATAAGGTTTCTGGTAAAGTACGACCTCCGAAAGAAAATGAGCGCTATTTTGGATTGCTACAAGTTGAAGCTGTAAATGGAGATGATCCAGACTCAGCAAAAGAGCGTGTACATTTCCCTGCATTAACACCGTTATACCCAGATCGCCAAATGAAATTGGAGACGGAAACGAAAAAGTTACCGACACGCATCATGGATTTAATCGCACCAGTTGGATTTGGACAACGTGGTTTAATTGTTGCGCCTCCAAAGGCTGGTAAAACAAGTCTGTTAAAAGAAATTGCACACAGTGTCACAACAAATCATCCGGAAGCAGAATTAATTGTACTTTTAATTGATGAGCGTCCAGAGGAAGTAACAGATATTGAACGTTCTGTTAAAGGTGATGTTGTAAGTTCTACTTTTGATGAAGTGCCAGAGAATCATATTAAAGTAGCGGAGCTTGTATTAGAGCGTGCAATGCGTCTTGTAGAACATAAAAGGGACGTTGTCATTTTAATGGATAGTATTACCCGTTTAGCGCGTGCTTACAACCTTGTTATTCCGCCAAGTGGTAGAACCTTATCGGGTGGTATTGATCCTGCTGCTTTTCATAGACCGAAGCGTTTCTTTGGGGCTGCGCGTAATATCGAAGAGGGCGGTAGCCTAACGATTTTAGCAACAGCGCTTGTTGATACAGGATCTCGTATGGATGATGTAATTTACGAGGAGTTTAAAGGAACTGGAAATATGGAACTTCACTTAGATCGCTCATTAGCTGAGCGCCGTATCTTCCCAGCGATTGATATTCGTCGCTCTGGTACGCGTAAAGAAGACCTATTAATTCCGAAAGAACATTTAGACAAGCTGTGGGGTATTCGTAAAACAATGCGTGATACACCAGACTTTGTTGAAGGCTTCTTACGTAAACTTCGTCAAACAAAGACAAATGAAGAATTTTTACAAAACATTGTTGCAGACTCAAAAAGGTATGTAACCACTAAGTAAAGGGAAAAGATGGGGACTCGCTTATTTCGTAGTAAGCGAGTTTTTTATGTTTTTAAGGGAATATTAGAGAGAGTAATATATGGAAAAAATTGTTTTTTTAAGATGGAAATCATATTTGGATTGAGAGCTTGAAGTGCCCTACGATTCTGGGCGAGCCGCTTGCGCTTTAAGGTGTATCTAGTTCCATCTCCAGCGGCTAGAATCTCCGGCCATTTCGCTCTCTCGGTCGAAGCAAAAAGCGCTTCTTGGTCGAGAGCTTGAAGTGACCTGGATTCTGAACGAGCCGCTTTTGCTTTTAATTGATATCCAGTTCCGGCGGCTAGCTCTTCGTGTCTAAGAACCTCCGCTACTCAAGGTAAAAAGCACCTTTTGTGCGAGAGAACCTTAGCCAGTCAGAGCTGAGCGAGCCGCCTCCACTTTTAATTTTAAAAAGACAAAAACAGGTAGTTGCAAAATGGAGTTAGCCTTGTTATAATTTCATCATATGTGTTTCATCAATATAGTTGTGTAAGCAGCTGAAGATGAAAAACTCTGTTTCGAAAATGATTCAGGGCGGAAGGAGATGAAAAGAATGAAAGCAGGAATCCATCCAAATTACAATAAAGTTGTATTTATGGACACGAACACTGGCTTCAAATTCTTAAGCGGGTCTACAAAAGGCTCTAGCGAAACTGTTGAGTGGGAAGATGGTAACACTTATCCATTACTAAAAATTGAGATCAGTTCTGATTCTCACCCATTCTACACTGGACGTCAGAAGTTTGCTACTGCAGACGGACGTGTTGACCGCTTCAATAAGAAATACGGCATCAAGTAATAAAGAACATAAAACAGGCAAGTGTATGTATTCGCTTGTCTGTTTTTTTTGCGAAAATATTAAACCTTTACCCTACTTTGGATTAGGAAAGTAGATGAAAGGAGAGCTCAATGTACTTAATGAATCAAAATGGTTGGATTGAAGTGATTTGCGGGAGTATGTTTTCTGGGAAATCAGAAGAGCTCATCCGCCGTATACGCCGTACACAATTTGCGAAACAACATGCGATTGTATTTAAACCATGTATTGATAATCGTTATAGTGAAGAAGATGTTGTATCACATAATGGATTAAAGGTTAAAGCAGTTCCTGTTTCAGCTTCAAAAGATATATTTAACCATGTAACAGAAGAAATGGATGTTATTGCAATCGATGAGGTACAATTTTTTGATGGGGACATTGTGGAAGTGGTGCAAGTATTGGCAAATCGTGGCTATCGTGTCATTGTAGCTGGATTAGACCAAGATTTCCGTGGTCTACCATTTGGACAAGTTCCTCAGCTGATGGCGATTGCTGAACATGTAACTAAATTGCAGGCAGTTTGTTCTGAATGTGGATCTCCTGCAAGTCGTACGCAACGTTTAATCGATGGAGAACCAGCGGCATTTGATGATCCAATTATTTTAGTTGGGGCTTCAGAATCGTATGAACCACGTTGTCGTCATTGTCATGCAGTACCTACAAAACAAAGATAAGTGAAACTCGCTATGTAGAGCGGGTTTTTTTCGAAAATAGATGAAGATTGGTGGCAAGCTCTTCGTGTCTAAGAACCGCCGCTACTCAAGGTGAAAAGCACCTTTTGTACGAGAGAACCTTAGCCAGTCAGAGCTGAGCGAGCCGCTTGCGCTTTTAAATATTATCTAGCTCCAGCGGCTAGAATGGTCGGTGGTTTCGCTTCTTCCTGCGAGGCAAAGAGCGCCTCTCTGTCAGAAGCTCCAACCTCCTCCCATTCTGAGCAAGCCGCTTGCGCTTTTAAATATTATCTAGCTCCAGCGGCTAGAATCTCCGGCCATTTCACTCTCTCGCTCGAAGCAAAAAGCGCTTCAAGGTCGAGAGTTCCAATGTCCTGCGATCCTGAGCAAGCCGCTTACGCTTTTAAATATAATTTGCGTTTTTTTGATTAAGTACCATATACTATTTGTATTAGATACTAGGATGTAGAGGTGAATGGTGTGTTAGATCGTTTGCAAGCTGTAGAAGATCGTTATGAGAAGTTGAATGAGTTGTTAAGTGACCCAGAGGTTATTAGCGATACAAATAAGCTTCGTGAGTATTCAAAAGAGCAATCTGATATTCAGGACACGGTAGAGGTGTACCGTGAGTATAAAGATGTTCGTGAGCAATTACGAGATGCAAAAGCAATGTTAGAAGATAAGTTAGACGCTGATATGCGTGACATGGTAAAAGAAGAGGTTTCTGAATTAGAAGGACAAGAGAAAACATTATCAGAACGTCTGAAAATTTTACTTGTTCCAAAAGACCCTAATGATGATAAAAACGTTATCGTTGAGGTTCGTGGCGCTGCTGGTGGTGACGAAGCAGCTTTATTTGCTGGTGATTTATATCGTATGTATAGCCGTTATGCTGAGGTGCAAGGTTGGAAAACTGAAATTATCGAAGCGAGCTATACAGAGTTAGGTGGATATAAAGAGATTATCTTTATGATTAACGGTAAAGGTGCTTTCGCGAAGCTGAAATTCGAGAATGGTGCTCACCGTGTACAACGTGTTCCTGAAACGGAATCTGGCGGACGTATTCATACATCTACAGCAACTGTAGCTGTACTACCAGAGGCAGAAGAAGTAGAAATTAATATTCATGAAAAAGATGTTCGTGTTGATACGTTTGCTTCTAGTGGTCCTGGTGGACAAAGCGTTAATACAACGATGTCAGCGGTACGTTTAACGCATTTACCGACTGGTGTAGTTGTATCTTGTCAGGATGAGAAATCACAAATTAAGAATAAAGAAAAAGCGATGAAAGTATTACGCGCACGTGTTTATGATAAATTTAGACAAGAAGCGCAAGCTGAGTATGATCAAAACCGTAAACAAGCTGTTGGTACGGGAGATCGTTCAGAGCGTATTCGTACGTATAACTTCCCGCAAAACCGTGTTACAGACCATCGAATCGGTTTAACGATTCAAAAGCTAGATCAAATCCTACAAGGTAAGTTAGATGATTTCATCAATGCCTTAGTGATGGAAGATCAGGCGCAAAAGATGGAGGCAGCTGAGTAATGCGTGTCTATGAAGCCCTGAAATGGGCTTCTTCTTTTTTACAGGAAAATGGACGAGATGAAAATGCGGGAGAAATTGTCCTTTGTCATGTATTAAAGACGAACAGAACCGGGATGCTCATGAATATGCGTGAAGAAATAACTGCGGAACAAGAGAAAAGTTTTGCAGAGTTTATCCACAAGCATGTAGAAGGTATTCCGATCCAATATATGCTCGGTTATGAAATGTTTTATGGCCGATCATTCTTTGTAAATGAAGAGGTATTGATACCAAGACCGGAAACAGAGGAACTTATAGTTGGAGTGCTAGAGAGAATTGAGCGCCATTTCGGTAATGAGGAGCTTCACATAGCGGATATTGGAACAGGTAGTGGAGCGATTTCTATTACGCTCGCTTTAGAAAATAAAAATCTTCATGTGTATACAGTAGATATCGCACAGGAGTCGATTGAAGTTGCAAAAGAAAATGCAAAAACTTTAGGGGCGGATGTAACTTTCTATCACGGCGATTTACTGTCTCCGTTTTATGAAACAGGTCAGAAGTTAGATGTTGTTGTTTCCAATCCTCCGTACATACCAGAGGAAGATTGGCGTGGTCTTTCTACTGTTGTGAAGGAGCATGAGCCGAAGCGTGCGCTTGTTGGTGGGGAAGATGGACTAGATTTCTATCGTCGTTTTATGGAGGAATTGCCGAATGTATTACAGAACAAGGCGATTGTGGCGTTTGAAATTGGTGTAGGGCAAGGTGAAGATGTCAAAGCGTTATTACAGCAAACTTTCCCGCGAGCTCAAGTTGAAGTTGTATTTGATATTAACGGAAAAGATCGCATGGTATTTGCAGAGATGGAGTAAGGCATAAGCCTTACTCTATTTTTTGTATGAAAAATTCGCAACTACTCAGCCATACATTTCATTTAGAAGTTTGGTAAGGGGTATTATTTCAGCGAAAATACGCACCTTATTACCTATAGATTGCTGTCATAAAGATAAAAATGGACATACACCTTGTTGCCTGTCTTTGTTTTAAAACTTTGCGCGTGGCAGGAAAAGGCCCTGACCGCTTCTATACATAGCCAGTCCCTCTCGCCAATTAAAAAAATGCCTTTCTATCGGTTTTTTACATAGATTTTGAATTTAATAGTTTAGAAAGATGAAAGTCTGTCCACACTGTTTCTAGAGGGGACGGTGGAGGAAATGAAAAAACAAGTTATTGCTTACTTTCTTTTATTATTAATTGGTGCACAGTTACTTGTGCAGTTTGGATATATGAAAGCTGATGCAAAAGGGCCTACTGTTATTCCGAAAGAGGCCGTTCGATTACGTATTTTAGCTAATAGTGATTCCGATAAAGATCAGGCGTTAAAGCGTAAAGTACGCGATGAAGTAAAAGCGCAAATTGATGGATGGGTAGCGGATTTAACGTCATTTGAAGAAGCTCGAAAAGTAATTCAAAATCATATTCCTGAAATTGAAAAGACAGTGGCAAATACACTGAAAAGAGAAGGAAGTAAAGAGGCGTTTCAAGTGAAATTCGGTAAGAATGTGAAGTTTCCTACAAAGGTATATGGGAATTTTATTTATCCGGCAGGAGAATATGAAGCGGTACTTATTACAATTGGAAAAGGTGAAGGTGCAAACTGGTGGTGTGTATTATTTCCACCGATGTGTTTCTTAGATTTTTCAAGTGGTACAGCTGTAAGGAAAGAAGAACATGTTGTGAAAGCTGAATCTCCTGAAGAGGAGCAGGTGAGACAATTAGATGAGGAAGTAGTGGATGTACCGGAGAAGAAAGAGGATAAGGTGAAAGAAAAGAAAGTAGTAAAGCCGGAAAAAGCTGAAAAGGTAACAGCACAGGAAAAGAAAGTAGTAAAACACGAAACACAAGTAGAAGAACAGCCTGTAAAAAAAGTAGAAACAAAAACTGTGGAAAAAGTGGAGAAACCTGTGGAGCAAAAACAAGAAAAGCAAAATGAGTATGTAACAGTAGAAGAGGAAGAGAAACCAGAGGTTAAATTATTTATCGTCGAAGCTTTTACATCTTTATTCTCTAAATAGTGCTATTAATAAATCCTTCCTCATATATATCAATGAGGAGGGATTTACTATGAAGAACGTGTATTTTGCTACGAAAGCAGATGTAGAAAGATTACATTCTTTTTTCGGACAAGCTAATAAAAAAGATGATAAAATAAATGAGTTGTACGCACAATTTATGATCTTGGAAGAGGCGGGAGAAATACGAGCGGTAATTGGATATGAACAAAGTGGAGAAAATGCACTTATCCGTTCTTGTTTATTCACACCTAATGTGGATAAACAGACTTTCTTATATTTTTTCGAGATGTTTTTGCAGTATATGAAAGAAAAAGATATTCGACAATTGTACTTACTCACAAATCATCCACAATCTGTGACCATCTTTCAGTTTTTTAACTTTGTCATTATAGAGAAAGAGGAAGTGCCAGAGGAAATTCGACAGTTAGAACACTTTTGTAAAAATATAAAAGAGCTAAATGCAATAATACTAAATTGTCAGCTATTCACAAAGTTATCCACGGATTAACAAGGTTTATCCACATTTTGTGGATAAACCTTGTTTGTCTTTTGGATAAATCTCATAGTAAACTAAAAATAGACAAGTATTTCATGGTAGAAAAGGACGTGGGAAAAAATGCATACAAATATGTGGGTTGTGGATAATGTTGTGGAAAGAAAAAAATATTATCCACAATTAAAAGAAGCAGCGAGATTATTAAGAGAAAATGAAGCGGTGGCCTTCCCAACGGAAACGGTATATGGGTTAGGAGCAAACGCAATGGATGATGAAGCGATAGCGAAAATTTTTGAAGCGAAAGGGAGGCCGAGCGATAATCCACTGATTGTCCACATAGGAACAAAATCTCAGTTAGATGGTATCGTAAGAGAAATTCCGCCGGTTGCAGAAAAGTTAATGGAGCATTTTTGGCCAGGACCATTAACAATCATTTTACCGAGAAAAAAAGGGATTTCAGAGAGGGTTACGGCAGGACTTAATACAGTCGGAGTGAGGATGCCGGATCATCCAGTAGCGCTCGCCCTTATTGAAGAGGCAAACGTGCCTGTTGCGGCACCGAGTGCGAATCGTTCAGGACGCCCAAGTCCAACGTTAGCTTCTCATGTGTATGAAGATTTAAATGGGAAAATTGCTGGTATTGTTGATGGCGGGGCAACAGGAGTAGGCGTTGAATCAACTGTAATTGATTGTACGAGCGAGGTTCCGACGATTTTACGTCCAGGTGGGATTACGAAGGAGCAATTAGAGGCCGTGATAGGAAATGTTTCTTTAGATCCAGCTTTAAAGGATGAGAAAGAAAAACCAAAATCACCTGGAATGAAATATACACATTATGCACCGAAAGCACCACTTAGTATTGTTGAAGGGTCCCGTGAGTTTATTCAACGTATTGTGGATGAGAAAAAGAAAGAAGGATTTAAAGTAGGTGTATTAACGACAGAAGAGTATCAGCATGTGTATAGTGCAGATGTTGTATTGTCTTGTGGTGTGCGAAGCGATTTAGCCAGCGTTGCGACTAAGTTATATGATGTGCTTAGAACGTTTGATGCAAGTGAAGTAGATGTTATTTTTAGTGAATCATTCCCGAATGAAGGCATAGGAAATGCAATTATGAATCGTTTAACAAAAGCTGCGGGACATCAGATTATTATTGAATGATAATGTACCTTTAGCAAACAGAATATTTCTCCTCGGATAAGCATATTGTGAAGTAGCACGTCCGAGGGGGGATATGAATGACACTTGAACAATTAATACCTTTAATAATTATGGCATTTGCCCTGGGGATGGATGCATTTTCAGTGAGCCTCGGTATGGGGATGGTAACATTAAAGTTAAGACAAATCCTTTATATAGGTATGACGATTGGGATATTTCATATTATTATGCCATTTATCGGAATGGTACTAGGACGTTTTCTATCAGAGAGGTATGGAGATGTCGCAAATTTTGCAGGAGCTATTTTATTAATTGGGCTAGGGTTCTATATCGTATATTCGTCTATTTTAGAAGGGGAAGAGACTAGAACTGCTCCAATTGGAATTAGTTTATTTGTATTTGCATTTGGTGTCAGTATAGATAGTTTTTCAGTAGGTCTTAGTCTTGGAATTTACGGAGCAGAGACAATTATTACGATATTATTGTTCGGACTAATAAGTATGTTACTGGCTTGGATGGGTTTATTGCTTGGTAGCCATGCCAAAAATATACTTGGCACATACGGTGAAATAGTAGGTGGTATTATTCTTGTTGGGTTTGGATTGTATCTCCTTTTTCCTATATAATTTTATGTAGGAGGGAATTATGAACAAGCTATTGGAATGGTATGTTAAGCTTTTAACCTTCTTTCCTCGATGGCTAAGAAGACTTATAATATTGGGTGTTATTTTGCAAATTTCGATGTTAGGTTGGATTAAGTTAATTCGTGAATGGTGAGATAGTTCCTTTCTGTGCATAGTTTCGTTTGTACTATATTGATCACACTAAAAAATTACAAATATAGAAAGGATGAGATGAATGACGAGATTGAAGCAAGTTTTTGGTATTATTATTAGTTTTTTTGTTTTTTGGTTCAGTATGCTCGGTGTACAAATGTTTGCTGAGTTCTTAGATATTGAGTCATTGAAGTTTGTTGCAGGAAAATCGGAGGCGGCGCGTACTTTTTATTCTCCGTACCCATTTTTAATTGTTTTCCTTATTACGTTACTTTCCTTATATTTCTTTGTAATAAAGCTTGGTAGCTCTAAAAAAGAGAAATTCCCGGCATTAGAGGAGAAGAACGAAGAATTACGATAAAAAATCCCCCGCTTTCAGCGGGGGGTTATGTTTAGGTGATGGAAGTGAACGTGCCCCTTGCGCTTGTAGGGGATATATCCAGTTCCAGTGGCCAGCTTCACCTCCTAGGCCCTTGAGTCTAAGAACCTTCCCCACGAGAAGATAAAAAGCATCTTCTGCGAGGAAGAACCTTAGCCACCGGGCCTGGGCAGTCGGTTCCGCTTTTAAATGTATCCAGCTCCAGCGGCTAGAATGGTCGGTGGCTTCGCGCCTTCCTGCGAGGCAAAAAGCGCCTCTACGTCAGGAGCTCCATCCCCCTCTCATTCTAAGCGAGCCGCTTCCGCCTTTAGGGTGTGATATCCAGTTCCGGCGACTAGCTCTTCGCATCTAAGAACCTTCCGCCCGAAAGGCAAAAAGCGCCTTTAGGACGAAAGAACCTTAGCTGGTCAGAGCTGAACGAGTCGCCTCCACTTTTAGATAGGCCTCACTAATTCAAATTGTTCTCCTAGTTTTGCGTAGTTGTGTCCTGCTAGGCGGCTTATTGGTTTTAGTTCTTCGGCGTGAATTCGGCCGTTTTCGTATAAGTGTTCAGCGACGTGAAAGCGGACGACGCGGCCGATTAGTAGGTCACAAGCTGGCGAGTCTTCGGTTCCGCCGAGTGGGATAGCGCGTTCTAATATGCACTCCATTCGAATGTTTGCTTCTTTAACCCCTGGTACTGAAATGACATCACTGTCAATCGGTGTTAGTTTTGCTAATTCGATTTCACTTTCATTAGGAGGTAGGTTCGCTGCTGTTTCGTTGATTGCTTCTACGTAAGATTCATCAGAAATATGTACGACAAATTCCCCTTTTTCTATTGCGTTTCTGGAAGTGTCTTTCGGTTTTCCTTCTTTGCGTTGTACTGAAACTGAGATAAGTGGTGGATTGGCAGCGACGATATTGAAATAACTATATGGCGCACCGTTCAATATGCCATCTTTAGTTACAGAAGTAACGAATGCAACAGGACGTGGAATGATACTTCCTGTTAGTAATTTGTAATTATCTTTTTCAGTTTGTTCGTTTGGATTAATGGATAACATGTTGTAATCCCCTTTCTAAATATGAATACTTATTGTTCCTTTACAAGATATCAATGGGAATCTCCTGCTGAAAATAATATTTTTTTGATGATGTAAAAAAAAGAGATTACCTCGATTGTACTGAAGTAATCTCTTTTTTGGTAAATATCTTGAAATAGAGATAAATATTAAAGTAAAACGTAAGCGCCAGGTCCAATTAAAGCTACACCGATAGCGACAGCGATTAACATTAAATTATATTCGAATCCGTTTTGTGTTACCCAGTAACCATTTTTTCCGTGAACTGTGAAAATTGCTACTAACATTGTTCCTACGATAAATAATGAACCAACTACAGTGAAAATACCTGCTGCGAATAAGAAACCACCTAATAGTTCAGTTGCGCCAGCCATAAATGCCATAAATACGCCAGGACGTAAGCCGATTGACTCCATCCAGCCGCCAGTTCCCTTTAAGCCGTAACCGCCGAACCAACCAAATAATTTTTGAGCACCATGACCCATGAATGTAATTCCTATAATAAGACGAATAATAAGAAGACCGATATCCATCATTTTAAAAAACCTCCTAAAAGTTATTAACTTACCTTATATAAGCAACAATAAAATAGTTACTTACTTTAGTCAAGTGTATTTCAACAAAAATTTGAAAGGAATTTTACAAATTAACAACAAAAAATAAAATGTAGTAAAGACCTCTAGACAAGTAAGTGAAAAAAAGAGAAAATATAAGTAGAAGTTAACTTCTCATTGTTATTCAGACAATCAGAATTGACTGGAATTTTGTGAAGCGCTACAATAAGAGTCTAGTAGTAATGACATGATTTATTTCGAAAGAGTTTTTACAGTATAACATTCGAAGTATGAAGTCTTACGTGTATTTCGATCTTGAATAGAGATTGCCCTATAAACTTTTAGGTAAATTATAAGGAGGACTATCCTATGTTTAAAAAATTATTCGGTTTTGGTTCAAAAACAAATGAAGAAACAATCGTAGCTCCATTAACTGGAGCAGTGAAAAATATTGAAGAAGTACCAGATCCAGTATTCGCTGGTCGTATGATGGGTGACGGTGTTGCGATCGATCCTACTGAAGGTGTAGTTGTATCTCCAGTTGATGGTGAAATCGTACAATTATTCCACACGAAACATGCTATTGGAATTAAAGCGAAAAACGGTACAGAAATTTTAATCCACGTTGGATTAGAAACTGTAAAAATGGAAGGTGAAGGTTTCGAAGCTCACGTTTCTGAAGGACAAGCTGTAAAAGCTGGAGATAAATTAATCTCATTCGACTTAGAATTAATTCGTGAAAAAGCGAAAAGCACAATTACTCCAATCGTTATTACAAACACAGATGCAGCTGAGTCTATTAAGACAACTGTAGGTGTAACAGCTACAAAAGGTTCAACAGAAGTAATGAAAGTTACAATGAAATAATTATTTGATAGAAGGAATCCGTTTCATATGAAATGGATTCCTTATTTTGTTTCGTAGTGTGTTCATTATGTATGGTAAAATACTTTGGGCACTTGGAAATAGGGTTTCATATATGTGGATAAGGCGCATTTTTCTTAGAAAAAATATAAGAGAAATGCGCCTTTCGTATGTTCACATTTCTTTTGTTCTATTCTAATGTACGCTATGATAAAGTGAAACTTTAATCAGTGGAGGGTGTTCATCCCCCGCTGATTATTAGCCTTCACCAATCGGGATAAATGTAGGAAACAGAAAAAAAGGGGTGGGTTTAGATGAAACGGGTGTTATTTGTTTGCACTGGAAATATATGCCGTAGTCCGATGGCTGAGGCTTTGCTTCGTCATTATGGAGAAGGTAAATTTGAAGTGCAATCTGCTGGTGTTTTCGCCTATCCTGGAAGCGATGTGTCGATACATGCAAAGGAAGCTTTAGCTGAAAAAGGAATTGTAATCGATCATGCCGCGCAGCAGGTAAACGATACTTTGGTTGATTGGGCGGATATTGTAGTAACAATGACGGAAAATCATAAGCAAATTGTACTTGGGTATTATCCGAGCGTGGAAAAGAAATTGGATACATTATATGGATTAACTAAGGGTATAAGTAAGGATATTTCAGATCCATTTGGCGGATCGCTTTCTATTTATAAAGAAACGTTAGAAGAGATGGAAAAACTTGTACAAACTTTACTGAAAAAGCATTCAGAAGGTTGATGTTTCGTGTATAATACGATATTGGAGATCACTTTGTTCCATTAAGGTAGCGAGTGTGAAATGAAGATAATTGATTGAAACTTCGGAGGGGTAAAAATGAAAGTAGTAGTAGCATCTGATCACGGCGGTATGAATATCCGTAAAGAACTTGTAAGTTTATTAGAAGAGTTAAATATTGAATATATTGATTTAGGTTGTGAATGTGAAGCTGGTTCTGTTGATTACCCTGATTTTGCGTTTCCAGCAGCAGAAATGGTCGCGAATGGTGAAGTGGATCGTGGTATTTTAGTTTGCGGGACAGGCATTGGTATGTCAATCGCAGCAAACAAAGTAAATGGTATTCGTTGTGCATTAGTTCATGATACTTTCAGTGCGAAAGCGACGAGAGAGCATAATGACACTAACATGTTAGCGATGGGCGAGCGTGTAATTGGAGCTGGTCTAGCGCGTGATATCGCGAAAATTTGGCTAACAACTGACTATGAAGGTGGCCGTCACGAAAACCGAGTAGGAAAAATTAAAACGTACGAAACAAAGTAATAGATTCTAACTATAAGTAGTATGAAATATAATTTGGTGAACCAACCTGTGAAAGGAAGAGGCGTAATGACAGAAATCGTAAAGGTAAGAGAACAGCTACAAATGTCGCTTTCTGATTTCCAAGAACAAGCCACGCTGCAAAGTGGTCAAATTTTTGTAGTGGGGTGTAGCACGAGCGAAGTGCTAGGTGAAAGAATTGGAACATCAGGAACGATGGAAGTGGCAGAGGCGATTTTTTCTGAGTTAAAACAATTTCAAGAGAGAACAGGTATTGAATTGGCGTTTCAATGTTGTGAGCATTTAAATCGTGCTTTAGTAGTTGAGAGAGATGTAGCGATGAAATATCAATTTGAAATTGTAACAGTTACGCCTGTTAGATCAGCAGGTGGTGCATTAGCGACGTATGCGTATCACAATTTTAAAGATCCGGTAGTAATTGAGTTTATTAAAGCAGATGCAGGAATGGATATCGGCGATACATTTATCGGTATGCATTTAAAGCATGTAGCTGTACCGGTTCGTACAAGTGTGAAGGAAATAGGAAGTGCGCATGTAACGATGGCGAAAACACGTGGGAAACTAATAGGTGGAGCACGTGCCGTTTATGCGGCAAATGAAGAAGCTATTCCTTGCCGTTAAACATGAAAAATTATAAAGTCTTATAACAGCTGTATATCGAAAGGTAAAAGGTATGTGGTCTGACTTTATAATAGAAGAAAGAAAAGACCAATTTTGGTCTTTTTTTTTCTTTTATGATATAGAAAGTCATGTTAGAATGTAGTTGAAAACATGAAGGTTCGAAAGAATTACAACCTGAATTTTCGTTTTTTCTGAATAAATGAGAAAAAACTATTGGGAATTGATGTAATTCGTTCAGAAAAGGGGGATTTTGGTGAATCATTTAAAACGTCAAGATGAAAAGGTATTTGCTGCAATTGAGGCAGAACTAGGAAGACAGCGTTCAAAGATCGAGTTAATTGCTTCGGAAAACTTCGTAAGTGAAGCAGTAATGGAGGCGCAAGGTTCTGTTCTAACGAATAAGTATGCTGAAGGATATCCTGGAAAACGTTACTATGGTGGTTGTGAACACGTAGACGTAGTAGAAGATATCGCACGTGATCGCGCGAAAGAAATTTTTGGCGCAGAGCATGTAAATGTTCAACCACATTCTGGTGCACAAGCGAACATGGCAGTATACTTCACGATTTTAGAGCAAGGCGATACAGTACTTGGCATGAATTTATCTCATGGTGGTCACTTAACACACGGAAGCCCTGTTAACTTCAGTGGAGTACAATATAATTTCGTAGAATATGGCGTGGATGCTGAATCTCACCGTATTAATTACGATGATGTATTAGCAAAAGCGAAAGAACATAAACCAAAATTAATCGTTGCAGGTGCAAGTGCATATCCTCGTGTTATCGATTTCAAACGATTCCGTGAGATTGCAGATGAAGTGGGTGCATACTTTATGGTTGATATGGCACATATCGCTGGTTTAGTAGCTGCTGGTTTACATCCAAACCCAGTACCACATGCACATTTCGTTACAACGACAACACATAAAACATTACGTGGTCCACGTGGTGGTATGATTTTATGTGAAGAGCAATTTGCAAAACAAATTGATAAATCAATCTTCCCTGGTATTCAAGGTGGCCCACTTATGCACGTAATTGCTGCAAAAGCTGTTGCATTTGGTGAGACACTACAAGATGAGTTTAAAACATATGCACAACATATCATTAATAATGCGAACCGCTTAGCTGAAGGCCTTCAAAAGGAAGGACTTACACTTGTTTCTGGTGGAACAGACAATCATTTAATCTTAATTGATGTTCGTAACTTAGAAATTACAGGTAAAGTAGCAGAGCACGTATTAGATGAAGTTGGTATTACAGTGAACAAAAATACAATTCCATTTGAAACAGCAAGCCCATTTGTAACAAGCGGCGTACGTATCGGTACAGCAGCTGTAACATCTCGTGGTTTCGGTTTAGAAGAAATGGATGAAATTGCGGCACTTATTGCTTATACATTAAAAAATCATGAGAATGAAGTTGCATTAGAAGAAGCAAGTAAGCGTGTAGAAGCGTTAACGAGCAAATTCTCAATGTATACAGATCTATAATAGATTGAAAAAGACTGCTGAAACGTAATTGTTTTGGCAGTCTTTTTTGTGGACATATATTATTTTTAAAGTATGTATACAAATGATGAATAAATTTTGGCGATATAATGAAGGATACAGCTCCCATAATTGGTAAAGATACTAGATAGATTCATCGCAAAATCATGATTTTGCCAAATTTGCCCTTGAATATTAGTAGCGTTTTCTTTACAATCGTAAATAGTGTAAAGAAGCGTGTAAACGCATGAATATCATCTAAAGGAGAGATTCACATGGGAAAACTGTATGTATTTGATCACCCGTTAATTCAACATAAGATTACATATATTCGCGATAAGAATACAGGTACGAAAGATTTTCGTGAATTAGTGGACGAAGTAGCAAGCTTAATGGCTTTCGAGATTACTCGTGACCTTCCACTTGAAGACATTGAAATTGAAACGCCTGTAAGCAAAGCGACAACAAAAGTGATTGCTGGTAAAAAACTTGGTTTAATTCCGATTTTACGTGCAGGTTTAGGAATGGTTGATGGAATTCTGAAATTAATTCCAGCAGCAAAAGTAGGACACGTTGGTTTATACCGTGACCCTAAAACATTGCAACCGGTAGAATACTATGTGAAACTTCCAACGGATGTAGAAGAGCGTGACTTTATCGTACTAGATCCGATGCTAGCAACAGGTGGTTCTGCGGCTGAAGCAATTAATTCTCTGAAAAAGCGCGGTGCAAAGCAAATTAAATTAATGTGTATCGTAGCTGCTCCAGAAGGAGTAAAAGTAGTGCAGGAAGAGCATCCTGATGTTGATATTTATGTAGCAGCATTAGATGAGAAGTTAAATGACCATGGTTATGTAGTTCCAGGTCTTGGTGATGCTGGTGACCGTTTATTCGGAACGAAGTAAGACAACAGACGAGAGGGGGATTCCCCTCTCGTTTTTTTTCGCCCTCAGCGCACGGGGGAGGGGGAGATAAATATACAGGGTATATACAACATAAGTTATATACACATCACATATAATATAGAAGTCTTACGTCTCGGGGACACTATATTATGGAAGGAAAGCGCTATATCTTAAAAATATAATAGTGACAAACTTGTGAACATTTTCTTCTATTATAAAGAGAAAACTGTTAGAAATTGCATATCTCTAACCAGTATTTAGAAGGGGAACGTTTTCATTTTTGGGAGGAAATGCCTAATACTCAAATTTTTTGATTTTTTACGATTTCTCGTTGACACTGTTAATACCCTATTGTATGCTAACAACGGGGATAGATGGTAGGGCTTTCAGTGACAAAAATGCATCTATTCCGTGACGAAAATGTAAACTTTTTATTTTGTATAGAATTTATGCAGAAAAATGAGTTATTATTAACACATCGTGAATGAGGGTTACATATTGGAGGGATGAATCCTTGCAAAAAAACGATCGCAGCCATATAAAAGCGTATGCTTTAATGTCAGGAATACTTGCTCAGTTAGTTGGTTCTATTCTTATCGGAATCTTTGGTGGGCAATGGATTGATAATAAGGTTGGAACGTTTCCGTTGTTTCTTATTATAGGGTTATTACTCGGGTTAGGAACAGGGGTATACGCAATGATTCGACTCATTCAACATTACTATTCGGGAGAGCAATGATGATAGACGTACATGGACTTGTCCAACGACAAAAGAAATATATGTACTACTTGCTTGCGCTTCTAGTGCTAGGATGGGGAATTACCTCTTACAAGGATGTATTTCTTGGGCTGATTATCGGAACGATTTTCAGTTTTCTTAGTTTGCGCATCATTGCACGTAGAACAGACAAGCTATTAGATCGCGTAACAAATGGAGAAAACGTGAAGTTTAAGGCGACAGCGGTAAGTACATATTCAAGATTCGCCACGATTGGGTTATTAATTTTATTTGCAGCCAAATATCAAGAGTTAATTGCGATGTGGGGCTTAGGTGTAGGATTGCTGACAGGATACCTTGTCATGATCATAGATTTTCTTTATTTAGAGTATACGAGCAGGGAAGAGAGGTGAATTACTAGTGGAACACGGTAAATTAGTTGAATTTCTAGGTTTAACGTTCGATTTGTCATCAGTTATGATGGTTACTGTAGCAGCAGTTATTGTTTTCTTAATCGCTGTTATCGGAACTCGCAGCTTAGCGCTTCGCCCAACCGGGATGCAAAATTTCATGGAATGGGTGTTTGACTTCGTGAAAGGGATTATCAATAGTACGATGGATTGGAAAACAGGTGGACGTTTCTTAACGCTTGGCGTTACGCTCATCATGTTTATCATCGTATCGAACTTCCTTGGTTTACCATTCATGTATTCAACAGTTGAGGCTGGCGAACATATTGCATGGTGGAGATCACCAACGTCTGATCCAGCAGTTGCATTAACATTAGCCGTGATGGTAGTTACCCTCACCCATTATTATGGAATTAAGATGAAGGGTACGAAAGAATATGTTAAAGGTTATTTCCAACCTATGAAATTCTTATTCCCATTAAAGGTTATTGAGGAGTTTGCTAACACATTAACGTTAGGTCTTCGTTTATTTGGTAACATTTACGCAGGTGAAATCTTATTAGGATTACTTGCTAAGTTAGGCGGGGCATCATTCTTAGGAGCATTAGGTGCACTTGTACCGATGTTAGCATGGATGGGATTCAGCGTATTCGTTGGTTCAATCCAGTCATTTATTTTCGTAATGTTAACGATGGTTTATATGGCTCATAAAGTAAGCCATGACCATTAATATAATTTAAGTAAGAAAAAATTTATTTTTTTATAATACAAAGGAGGACAAATTAAATGAGTTTAGGTGTAATCGCAGCTGCAATTGCAATTGGTTTATCAGCATTAGGTGCAGGTATTGGTAACGGTCTTATCGTATCACGTACAATCGAAGGTGTTGCTCGTCAACCAGAATTAAAAGGCGCACTTCAAACAATTATGTTCATCGGGGTTGCATTAGTTGAGGCACTTCCAATTATCGGTGTAGTTATTGCTTTCATCGTAATGAACAAATAAGGGAGACTCCCCTTACATAGATGGCGAAGAGTGTTTTTCCGAACTTTCTTCGCCATTGCTTTATGAACGAAACGTATGTCTTTTTTTTTCATATGATCAATTTAGATATTTTGAAGGGAGTGAATCCTTGTGCCAACTTTATTATTAGGGGCTTCCATTCCATTTGGAACGATTGCTTATACATTGTTCATTTTCTTACTTCTATTAGTAATGCTACGCAAATTCGCGTGGGGTCCTTTAATGGGAATTATGAAAGAACGTGAAGAGCATGTTACTAATGAAATCGACGCTGCAGAAAGAAGTAATGCTGAAGCGAAGAAATTAGTAGAAGAACAACGTGAAATGTTAAAACAATCGCGTGTTGAAGCACAAGAGTTAATCGAAAGAGCGAAGAAACAAGCTGTAGATCAAAAGGATGTTATTGTTGCTGCTGCGAAAGAAGAAGCAGAATCAATTAAAACATCTGCTGTACAAGAAATTCAACGCGAAAAAGAGCAAGCGATTGCTGCTTTACAAGAACAAGTTGCTTCTTTATCTGTTCATATTGCTTCTAAAGTAATTGAAAAAGAATTAAAAGAAGAAGATCAAGTGAAGTTAATTCGCGATTATATTAAAGAAGTAGGAGAAGCGCGATGAGCAATGGGATTGTAGCAAAACGTTATGCTGTCGCTCTTTTCAAAATTGCAAAAGAAAAACACGTATTAGAAATGTTTGAAGAGGAATTACGCCTTGTACAAAACGTTTTTACAAAGAACGGAGAACTACATAGCTTTTTAACGCAACCGAACATTTCAAAAGAGCAGAAGAAAACGTTTCTTGCAAACGTATTCGCATCTGTTTCTGAATCTATTTTAAATACGTTATATATTTTAATTGATAACAAGCGTATTGATATCCTACCTGAAATTGCAAATGAATATGTTGTTCTTGCTAATGAAGAACGTAACGTAGCGGATGCAACTGTATATTCTATTCGTCTTCTATCGGAAGAAGAAAAACTTAACATTGCAGAAGCATTTGCAAAAAAAACAGGAAAAGATGCAATTCGCGTGAAAAATGTTGTGGATGAAGATTTACTAGGCGGCATTAAAGTACGTATTGGAAATCGCATTTACGACGGAAGCTTACAAGGAAAATTAGCACGTATTCAGCGTGAATTAATGAAGAATAGATAGGGGTGAAGCACATGAGCATCAGAGCTGAAGAAATTAGCGCACTGATAAAGCAACAAATCGAGAACTATCAGTCTGAAATCGAAGTTAGTGATGTTGGTACAGTTATCCAAGTCGGTGACGGTATTGCGCGTGCTCATGGTCTTGATAACGTTATGGCTGGTGAACTTGTAGAGTTCTCTAATGGCGTTATGGGACTAGCACAAAACTTAGAGGAAAACAACGTAGGTATCATTATTTTAGGACCTTACACAGAAATCCGTGAAGGTGACGAAGTTCGTCGTACTGGTCGCATCATGCAAGTACCAGTAGGAAAAGAACTAATCGGTCGTGTTGTAAACCCATTAGGTCAACCAGTTGATGGTTTAGGCCCAATCAATACAACAAACACTCGTCCAATCGAAAGTCCAGCACCAGGTGTAATGGATCGTAAATCTGTTCATGAGCCACTTCAAACAGGTATTAAAGCGATCGATGCTCTTGTACCAATTGGCCGTGGTCAACGTGAGTTAATCATCGGTGACCGCCAAACAGGTAAAACAGCAGTTGCACTTGATACGATCATTAACCAAAAAGATGAAGATATGATTTGTATCTATGTAGCTATCGGACAAAAAGAATCAACAGTACGTAACGTAGTAGAAACACTACGTAAGCACGGTGCATTAGATTACACAATCGTTGTAACTGCATCAGCTTCTCAACCAGCTCCATTATTATACCTAGCTCCTTACGCTGGTGTAACAATGGGTGAAGAGTTCATGTACAATGGTAAACACGTATTAGTAGTATATGATGACTTATCAAAACAAGCAGCGGCTTACCGTGAGCTTTCATTACTATTACGTCGTCCTCCAGGTCGTGAAGCATATCCAGGGGATGTATTCTACTTACATTCTCGCTTATTAGAGCGTGCAGCAAAATTAAGTGATGCAAGAGGCGGCGGTTCTTTAACTGCACTACCTTTCATCGAAACACAAGCAGGGGACGTATCAGCTTACATCCCAACAAACGTAATTTCTATTACGGATGGACAAATCTTCTTACAATCTGACCTATTCTTCTCTGGCGTACGTCCAGCAATCGATGCGGGTACTTCTGTATCTCGTGTAGGTGGATCAGCTCAGATTAAAGCGATGAGTAAAGTATCAGGTACACTTCGTCTTGACCTTGCATCTTATCGTGAGTTAGAAGCGTTCGCTCAGTTCGGTTCTGACCTTGATAAAGCAACACAAGCGAAATTAAACCGTGGTGCTCGTACAGTTGAGGTATTAAAACAAGGATTACACAAACCGTTACGTGTAGAGAAACAAGTTATCATTCTTTACGCTTTAACACGTGGATTCCTAGATGATATCCCAGTAGTAGATATCACTCGTTTCGAAGAAGAATTCCATGCTTGGTTAGATTCAAATGCAACTGACTTATTAAGCGAAATTCGCACAACTAAGAAACTTGCGGATGACGACAAATTTGCAGCAGCAATTAACGGATTTAAAAAAGTATTCGTAGCTTCTGAATAATAAATAAAAGCGGAAGCGGCTCGTTCTGAATGTGAGGGGGATGGAGCTTCTGACGAAGAGGCGGTTTTTGCCTCGTAGGAAGAAGTGAAGCCACCGAGCATTCAAGCCGCTGGAGCTAGATAATATAAAGGCATCTCAATCTTTGAGATTGCTGACGGTTATGTAAAGGAAAAGAGTAGGTGCACCTATTCTTTTCCTTCAATCATGAGCAAGAATATCTTGCAACGTAGATTAGGAAGAGGATTCTTACTAATCGTGCCAACTTCCGGAAAAAAGGTGGTGAAAACCTGTGGCATCTTTACGCGATATAAAAGCGAAGATTAACTCGACAAAGAAAACGAGTCAAATTACGAAAGCGATGGAGATGGTATCTGCATCTAAGTTAAACCGTGCAGAACAAAATGCTAAATCTTTCGTTCCGTATATGGAAAAGATTCAAGAAGTAGTAGCGAGCATTGCGCAAGGAAGTAAAGGGATTAATCATCCAATGCTAAATGCGCGTCCTGTAAAGCGTACAGGGTACATCGTTATTACATCTGATCGCGGACTAGCAGGTGGTTATAACAGTAACGTATTACGTACAGTAAGTAACGTAATTCGTGAACGTCATAATATGGATTCAAACCAATATTCAATTATTGTGCTTGGACGACTAGGACGTGATTATTTAAAACGTCGCGGCTTTAACATCATTGATGAAGTAGTTGGATTATCTGACCACCCGTCATTTACTGATATTAAAGATATTGCTTCTCGAGCAATTGCGATGTTCGCAGATGGTGCTTATGATGAGCTGTATATTTACTACAATCATTATGTAAGTAAAATTTCACAAGAAGTAACGGAAAATAAAATTTTACCGCTTACGGATGTGGCGTCTGATAAACCGACGACAGCTTATGAATTCGAACCTTCTGAAGAAGAAATTTTAAAAGTATTATTGCCACAATACGCAGAAAGCTTAGTGTACGGTGCATTACTAGACGGTAAAGCAAGTGAGCACGCGGCGCGTATGACAGCAATGAAGAGTGCTACAGACAACGCAATGGAAGTTATCGATTCACTTACACTTTCATTCAACCGTGCGCGTCAAGCAGCGATTACGCAAGAAATTACGGAAATCGTTGGTGGAGTAGCAGCGTTAGAATAGTATTAAAAAGCGTAGGTGGCTTGCTCAGAAGGGGTGAAATGACCGACCCTTCTAGCCACCGGAACTAGATTCAATAAAAAGCGGAAGCGGTTCGTCCAGAACAGGAGAGTCGCGTAAGCTATAAACTAATAAAAATTAAAAGCCGACTTCTCTTAGAAAGCTGGCTAATTAAAAGAAAGCTAGGAGGGAACCCGATGAATAAAGGGCGCGTTACGCAAATCATGGGTCCGGTTGTAGACGTTAAGTTTGATGGCGGAAAGCTACCAGAAATCTACAACGCCCTTACGGTAAAACAAAGCAACGAAAACGGAGCAAGCATTAACTTAACATTTGAAGTTGCACTTCATTTAGGTGATGACACAGTTCGTACAGTTGCAATGTCTTCCACAGATGGACTTGTTCGTGGCACAGAAGTAGAAGATACTGGTAAAGCAATCTCTGTACCAGTTGGTGATGTAACACTTGGTCGTGTATTTAACGTATTAGGTGATGCAATTGACTTAGATGGTGATGTTCCTGCGGATGTACGTCGTGATCCAATTCACCGTCAAGCGCCTGCATTCGAAGAGTTATCTACTAAAGTAGAAATTCTTGAAACTGGTATTAAAGTAGTAGACTTACTTGCTCCTTACATTAAGGGTGGTAAGATCGGTCTATTCGGTGGTGCCGGTGTAGGTAAAACAGTATTAATTCAGGAATTAATTAACAACATCGCACAAGAGCACGGTGGTATCTCTGTATTCGCTGGTGTAGGTGAGCGTACTCGTGAAGGTAACGACTTATACCACGAAATGAGCGATTCTGGCGTAATTAAGAAAACTGCGATGGTATTCGGACAAATGAACGAGCCACCTGGAGCGCGTCAACGTGTTGCATTAACAGGTTTAACAATGGCTGAACATTTCCGTGATGAGCAAGGACAAGACGTACTATTGTTCATCGATAACATCTTCCGTTTCACGCAAGCGGGTTCTGAAGTATCTGCCCTTCTTGGTCGTATGCCATCTGCGGTAGGTTACCAGCCAACACTTGCAACAGAAATGGGTCAATTACAAGAGCGTATTACATCTACAAATAAAGGATCTATCACGTCTATCCAAGCGGTATACGTACCAGCCGATGACTATACGGATCCAGCACCAGCTACAACGTTCGCTCACTTAGATGCAACAACAAACTTAGAGCGTCGTTTAACACAAATGGGTATTTACCCAGCCGTAGATCCATTAGCATCTACATCTCGTGCGCTTTCTCCAGAAATCGTAGGAGAAGAGCATTATGGAGTAGCTCGTCAAGTACAGCAAACTTTACAGCGTTATAAAGAGCTTCAAGATATCATCGCTATCTTAGGTATGGATGAGTTATCTGAAGAAGATAAGTTAGTTGTACATCGTGCTCGTCGTATTCAATTCTTCTTATCACAAAACTTCCACGTAGCTGAACAGTTTACAGGTCAAAAAGGTTCTTACGTACCTGTAAAAAATACAGTTAGTGGTTTCAAAGAAATTCTAGAAGGAAAATATGATGACCTTCCAGAAGATGCGTTCCGTCTTGTTGGTAGCATTGAAGAAGTTATTGAAAACGCGAAGAAAATGATGGCGTAAGGCCTTAGGAGGGACGAATTATGAAGACATTTCCAGTCAGTATTGTAACTCCTGATGGACCGGTTTACGAAAAAGAAGTAGAAATGGTAAGCGTAAAAGCAGAGAGTGGGGAAATGGGGATCTTACCAGGTCACATTCCAACTGTTGCACCTTTAAAAATTAGTGCGGTTCGTCTGAAAAATGGTGGGCACACTGATTATGTAGCAGTAAGCGGTGGCTTTATCGAAGTTCGTCCAGATAAAGTAACTGTGTTATCATCATCTGCTGAAGAAGCAAACCATATCGATATCCATCGTGCAAATGAATCGAAACGTCGCGCTGAGCAACGTATGCAAGATAAACAAGCGCATGTTGACTTTAGACGTGCAGAAATGGCTTTGCAGCGTGCTGTGAACCGTTTAAACGTTTCAGATATGAAGTAAAAAAATCCGTAAGGGCTCTTGCCTTTACGGATTTTTTGTTATGGATATAAATAAAAAGGGGAAAAAAATGCCTCTCTTTAGGTAGGAGAGAGCATTTAGCCGTCAGAGCCTTTTTTGCCCGATGCCAAGTGAAAATCAAGAAATAAAAAGAACTGCAGGTTCGTTTTTTGTTATGCATAGATGTGTTTTATTTAAATGTCGAAACTGAAACTCAATTTAATAGATAGAATAAACTGACAAAATTGGTATAATTATATTGTTGTTTGTATAAGTAGAAAATATATAACAATTTATATTTCATAAAGTAGATGAACAAATGATCGGTGAAATGAAACGAGAAGCATTGTACTCTTTAAAGGGAAAATGGGGACTAGGTGTTGGATCAACGATTTTACATATTATTTTAAGTTATGTTGTTTCAATGGCTGCAATGCTTATACTTTTAATTCCAGGAATTATTATATTTTTCTTAGTTGTTGGTTTAGCGGGTTCAATTGAAGAGGAAGCGATATCAGTCGGGGCAGGTATTACATTTGGAATTTTTTATTGCATAATGATCATTTTGAGTAATGCATCTTATGGTATTACATCATACGGTTATACGAATGTGTTGCTACAAATTAGTAAACGAGAAGATGCTAGAGTAGATTATTTATTTGAAGGATTTCGTGGCTTTAAAAGAGTGATGAAAACAATGTGGGCTATGCTTGCGATTTTGTTATATACAGGTACGTGGATTCCGATGTTGTTACTAGGTGTATTCGCGTTTTTTGGTGAGGAAGGGAATGTATCGTTAACAATTGCTTTCTTTGTACTATTAGCTATTTCGATTGTTGTAATGATTGTGATGTATTTTTCTTATGCGATGACGTATTATGTTATGGTTGAAAATCCAGATTATAGCGTTTCACAGGCGATGAAAGAAAGTAAGAACTTTATGAAGGGGCATAAACTAGATTTATTTCTTTTATGGCTTAACTTCATAGGATGGGCTATTTTAGCAATTCTTACTCTTGGAATAGGATTTCTTTGGCTTAGTCCATATGTAGGTACAACGACAGCACATTTTTATCGCTATATTGCAAAAGGTGAATTGCAGTAGGAACATGCTATACTAATAGAATTATTACGTATTGGAGGCTAATTATGATTAGTGATTTAAAAGGAGAAGCACTAGATTCACTAGAAGGAAAATGGGGCTTAGCTGTTGGGGCAACATTACTTATTTCGATTCTTATTTCAGCTTTTAGTTTTAGTGTTGATTTCATTTTCTCTCAGGTTTGGGATTGGAAAGAAGTAGATAACTCACTTTCAGTAGATGTTATTACAATATTGATGGTAGGTCCATTAACGCTAGGTGGTTATTGTTTAGCACTATATATAATTCGTGAAAAAGAAGCGCGTATTGGGCATATATTCAGATGGTTTACGGAAGGAAGTAAGTTTATAAAGTCATTTTTATTATATATAGTAGTAAACATTTATATTTTCTTATGGTGCTTACTATTTATTATTCCGGGCATTATTAAATCATTTTCTTATGCGATGACGTATTTTATTATAAATGATCATCCTGAGTATTCAATAAATCAAGCTATTACAGAAAGTCGTCGTATGATGGCTGGACATAAGATGGAGTATTTCATTTTATGTTTAAGTTTTATTGGTTGGTTTATATTAAGTTGTATTACATTAGGGATTGGATTTTTATGGTTGATTCCATATTTTTATACAACGACAGCAGCTTTTTACGAAGAGATTGCAGAAGAATATTACGAAAAAAGAATTCCGACACTTTAAAAAACACCCAGTGTGAACTATTGGTTCATACTGGGTGTTTTTTGTAGGAATTTTATAAACTGTTTACTTGTTAGAGGTTTACTGAAATAGTAACCTTGCATGTATTTACAGTTGTTTTTTTGCAGAAACTTAAGCTGCTTTTCTGTTTCAATTCCTTCAGCAACGACAGAGAGATTTAAAGTATTTGCAAGGGAAAGGATAGTGGAAACGATGGCTCTTTCTTCAGGCCGATGATCGGCTAGTTGTGTAAATTCTTTTGGTACTTTTAATGTATCGATAGGGAAAATTGATAAATAAGCAAGAGAAGAGTAGCCGGTACCGAAGTCATCAATGGACGTTTGAATACCATATTCTTTTAATTGCTTTAGTCTCGATAATGTTTCTTTTTCATCAATCATCGCAATTCGTTCTGTTAGTTCAAGTGTTACATCTTTCGGGTCAATTTTAACGTCCTTTAGTATTTGTGAAATATTTTCGATTAATTGATTTTGTTGAAATTCTTTCGCTGATAAATTGACACTCATTTTTAAGTTTGTGTATCCAAAACTTTGCCATATTTTTAGTTGACGACAAGACTCTCGTAGCACCCAATGCCCAAGTGGGATGACCTGCGGAGTCTCTTCCACAATTGGAATGAACTCACATGGTGAAATGTCACCTAATAGTGGATGTTTCCAACGGATTAAAGCTTCGGCACCGATGATTTTATTCGTTGTAATGTCAACTTGTGGTTGATAGACGAGAAAGAATTCTTTATTTACTAAAGCAAGTGGTAAATCTTTTTCAATTCTAGCTTTTCGCTCCATTTTTTTATATAACTCTTTCGTATAAAGTGAGCTACCATTCTTTCCTTTATTTTTGGTTTCGTACATGGCCATATCAGCATGTTGTAAAATAGATAACGGATCTTCGCCTGCTTCTGGGTATATTGCAATCCCGATACTTGGCGAGATTTGTAAATGTTGATTTTCAATTTCGAATGGCTCATTCATAGATAGTACAATCATATCAGCTATTTTTTGTACAGCTCTATCTTCTTTATAATCTTCTATAAGAATTGTGAACTCATCCCCAGCTAACCGAGCAAGTTTCATATTTGACGTCGATATTCGTTCTAGTCTTTTTGCTACAGCAATTAAAAGAAGATCTCCTACCCGGTGACCGAGAGTATCGTTAATAACTTTAAAACGGTCTAAATCGAGAAACATAACAGCAAAAGGTCTTTTTGATATTTTTGCTCGTGCAATTGCCTTTTCTAACTGTTGATGAAATGAACGGCGATTCGCAAGTTCCGTTAAAGTATCGTGATATGCTAGGAAATTAATTTGCTCTTGTTGCTGCTTGCTTTCTGTAATATCTTTAATCATTAAATAGGCCCCAGAAATATGTTCCTTTAAAAAGATGGGAACAGCTGTAACATGTAAGTAGTAAATATCTCTATTTTTATGATATGCCCGTATTTCTAAAGAAATAGATTTCCCTTTTTTCACGTGATGAAAGGCAGTAATGATTTCTTCTAAATCTTCTTCATACATAAGTGAATAGTATGGTTGGTTTAATAATTCATTCGTTTGATAACCGAGTAAAGTAGTTCCAGCGTTGTTCACATTGAGAAAATTACCGTACAAATCTAATGTGAAAATTGGATCTGGATGATGCTCGTATAAAGATTTAAACATTTGTTGGTTATGATATAACTCATTTTTTTGTTCTACTAAATCTTCTGTACGTAGTTCGATTTGTTTCTCGAGTTCTAAGCTGAATTGCATTTGTGCTAGCAATAATATTTTATTTTGTCTTCGAACTAACGTATGGCGTATGAGAACGAAGGCGAAAGTTACCATAAGTCCAATTACTACGATAGGTGCAAAAACATTTTCGACCAATATAAAAACAATAAGCATCACGACAGAAATATACGGTAATGATAATCGGATTGATTCACCAAATTGAGGTGTTAGTAATATTTGTTCTTGTTTTTCGGGCTCTTTTGTGTGAAGTATACAAGCGATTGCTACCAATAATAAGGTTACTTGATAGAATGGAGCAACTGTGAACATAGAGTGCTCAGGCTGGAAGTATTTTATATAAGCATAAATAGAATCCGTAGTAGCATACAAAATTAAAGCACTGCCAAGAAGAGCACCAACTTGCTTTGGTAGTAAGGATAATGGTCTGAATAAAAGGTTGATTCCTATTAAAAGAAAGAGTAGATCAGCCATTGGATACGTGAGTTGAACAAACATGTCGATATATGATGTTGTAAAAATATGAATGGTTCTTTCAATAAGTAAATAGTAGCTTAAAGTAAATTGAGCAGTAACAATAATACAAATATCACATATCGTAAAAAGCTGTTCCAATAAATCTCGGCCATAAATAATTTCATATAGAAAGGCAAATGCAAAGCTAATTAAAAATAATAAGTAAAAAAAGTCTGATGGATCAACGAATGTATAGTAGTCATGCAGAATTAAGCGTTGATAAGCAACTACTATATCGCCGATGAAATAAGAGAAGGATCCGATAGTTAATGTTATCCAAAACAAATGAGATAACCCTTGTTTTATATTTGAAAAATAAAATATATAACTGCAAATTGTAATATCAATTAATATGGTACTTATTCCAGTTAATATTTGAAATGGGAGTGCGTACTCATATAAAACGGACATTGATACGTAATGAATAGCTATATACAACAATGAAATGCTTATAAGAATACTTACATGTGTTTGTTTTTTCATTTATATCACCCACTGTATATACATAAGAACCACCTTTTTGTAGTTTATGTTTTTTATGATTGCTTGAAAACATATAGAATTTCTATATTTATTTTACACATTTATAATGAGTTGTAAAAATAGATTTGCTCAGCAAGTATTAATTGTTGTTTCTGTTCCCAATATATCGACATAGGAATTTGAAGTTTGCTATAATGAATTAAATAGTTGCATTATTTAGAAAAATTTAAAAATAATAAATAATGCAAGTAAGACATATTGTTTACTATGTGAACTTGTTCTTAATTCAGGGGGGAGGGTTTCACAATGGCAAGTGTATATGAAAATAGTTATATGATCGTTTTGATTTTCTTGCTATTAGGTATATTGCTGCCGGTAGTGGCTCTTACATTAGGGAAAATGCTGCGTCCAAACAAACCGAGTGCAGCGAAAGCGACGACGTATGAGAGTGGAATTGAGCCTTTTCATGATGCAAATATTCGGTTTCATGCTCGTTATTACATTTTCGCTTTATTGTTCGTCATCTTTGATGTAGAAACTTTATTTTTATACCCATGGGCTGTTGCATATGACAAGCTTGGTTTATTTGCACTGATTGAAATGCTCATTTTTGTTGTGATGTTGCTAGTTGGATTAGCGTATGCTTGGAAAAAGAAGGTGTTACAATGGTTATAAATTTTGAGGAATTACACCCACAGGAGCGAGCGGAATTAGAAAGGAATATCTTTTTTTCTACATTGGAACAGTTGAAGGGATGGGCGCGGAGCAACTCTTTATGGCCGATGACATTTGGACTGGCATGCTGTGCGATTGAAATGATGGGAGTAGGCTCATCACATTACGATTTAGATCGATTTGGGTCATTTTTTCGGACTTCACCAAGACAATCGGACGTCATGATTGTGTCAGGAACGGTAACGAAGAAAATGGCACCTATTGTTCGGCGCCTATATGATCAAATGCCTGAACCGAAGTGGGTAATAGCGATGGGATCTTGTGCAACGGCCGGTGGTCCGTATGTGAATTCGTATGCTGTTGTGAAAGGTGTAGATCAAATTGTACCAGTTGATGTGTATATTCCTGGATGCCCTCCAAATCCTGCTGCTTTAATTTATGGAATTAATAAATTAAAAGAAAAAATTCGTTACGAGGCGAGGACCGGGAAGCAGGTGACGAATAAATGAGTGATCCAAATAAAGACTTAGAAAGTATGAAAAGAGAAGCAGCCCGTCATGCGAAAGAGGAAGCGCTACCAAAAGATAAGGGGATTAATGTAGAAGAAGCAAAGGCGAAAGCTGCAGCAGCTGCAAAGGCAAAAGCAGCGGTATTAGCGAAGCAAAAGCGAGAAGGATCAGAAGAAGTAACGGACGAGGAAAAAGTTAAAGCAAAGGCGAAAGCTGCAGCAGCTGCAAAGGCAAAAGCAGCGGTATTAGCGAAGCAAAAGCGAGAAGGATCAGAAGAAGTAACGGACGAAGAAAAAGCCAAAGCGAAGGCGAAAGCCGCAGCAGCTGCCAAAGCAAAAGCAGCGGTATTAGCGAAGCAAAAGCGAGAAGGATCAGAAGAAGTAACGGACGAGGAAAAAGTTAAAGCAAAGGCGAAAGCCGCAGCAGCTGCAAAAGCAAAAGCAGCGGCATTAGCGAAGCAAAAGCGAGAAGGATCAGAAGAAGTAACGGACGAAGAAAAAGCCAAAGCGAAGGCAAAGGCCGCAGCAGCCGCAAAAGCAAAAGCAGCGGTATTAGCGAAACAAAAGCGAGAAGGATCAGAAGAAGTAACGGACGAGGAAAAAGTTAAAGCGAAGGCAAAGGCTGTAGCAGCTGCAAAAGCAAAAGCAGCGGCATTAGCGAAGCAAAAGCGAGAAGGATCAGAAGAAGTAACGGACGAAGAAAAAGTTAAAGCGAAGGCAAAGGCTGTAGCAGCTGCAAAAGCAAAAGCAGCAGCGTTAGCGAAGCAGAAAGCCTCACAAGGTGAGGGGGATTCTGGAGATGAGAAAGCAAAGGCAATTGCAGCTGCTAAAGCGAAAGCCGCTGCTGCGGCAAGGGCAAAGGGATCTGTAAATAGGATAGAAGACGAACTGCAGCAGGAAGAACCATCAGTTAACCAACCATATTTAAATCGCTATGTGGAGGTTGTTAAGGAGAGGGTAGGAGAATATGCATTAGTAGATTCCTATATTAATAAGCTTTCAAAAGATGTTCCAACGCTTGTGGCGGAGCCTTCGAAATATTATGAAGTGATGGAATTGCTAAGATTCCATGAGGGACTTGCTTTTGATTATATGTCAGAGCTACATGCGACGGATTTTGTGACACATATGGAAGTATACGTTCATTTATTTTCATATGGAAAGAAACAGTCAGTAGCAGTGAAGGTAAAGCTGGATAGGGAAGCGCCGCAAGTACAATCGGTGACGCCGCTTTGGAAAGGGGCAGATTGGCCGGAGCGCGAAGCGTATGATTTGCTCGGTATTGTATTTGAAGGTCATCCTAATTTATCTCGCATTTTAATGCCGGATGATTGGGTGGGGTATCCGCTTAGGAAGGATTATGAACCGTATGATGTGGAGGTGTAGCTTGTGATCCGTACGGAAGAGATGCTCTTAAATGTAGGGCCGCAGCATCCGAGTACACATGGTGTGTTTCGGCTTGTAATTAAGATTGACGGGGAAATTATTAAAGAGGCTACACCGGTTATCGGATATTTGCATCGCGGAACAGAAAAGATAGCTGAGAGCTTGCAATATACACAAATTATCCCGTATACAGATCGAATGGACTATTTATCAGCAATGACGAATAATTACGTCCTTTGCCACGCTGTAGAGACGATGATGGATCTTGAGATTCCAGAGCGTGCTGAATATTTACGGGTGCTTGCGATGGAGCTTGGGAGAGTTGCGAGCCATCTCGTCTGGTGGGGAACGAACCTGCTTGATATAGGAGCAGTTAGTCCATTTTTATATGCCTTTCGTGAACGAGAGATGATTATAAATTTATTAAGTGAATTGTGCGGTGCAAGGCTTACTTTCAACTATATGAGAGTCGGCGGTGTGAAGTGGGATGCGCCAGACGGCTGGATTGAAAAGGTGAAAGAGTTTGTTCCGTATATGAGAGAGCAGTTGGAAGGGTATCACGATCTTGTTAGCGGAAATGAAATTTTCTTAAATCGTGTGAAAGGCGTTGGCGTATATAGCGCGGAAGAGGCGATCTCGTATTCTTTAAGCGGCGCAAATTTGCGGTGCACGGGAGTCCACTGGGATCTTCGCAAAGATGAACCGTATTCTATTTATGATCGTTTTGATTTTGATATTCCTGTTGGGAGCACGGGAGATGCTTGGGACCGCTACGTTTGCCGGATGAAGGAAATTGAGGAGTCATTAAAAATTATTGAGCAAGCAGCCGAGCAGTTCCCACACGATGGAGCTGTTATAGCGAAAGTGCCGAAAATTATTAAAGCACCTAAGGGAGAAGCGTTCGTCCGTATAGAGTCACCGCGGGGAGAGATTGGCTGTTATATTGCTAGTGATGGAAAGAAAGAGCCGTACCGCTTGAAATTTCGCAGACCGTCTTTTTATAATTTGCAAATCTTACCGAAGTTATTGAAAGGTGAAAACATCGCCAATTTAATTACGATTTTAGGTGGGGTTGATATTGTACTTGGGGAGGTTGACGGCTAATGATTGAGACGCTCTTACAATCACCTTCAAGCTGGACGAATTTCTTCATTTTTTTCGGATTAGCGGTGCTTCTATTATGTGCAGTCCTTGGCTTCGTTACATACGGTATTTTGGCAGAACGGAAAGTGATGGGATTTATGCAAGGACGGATTGGACCAAACCAAGTTGGGGGCCGGTTCGGTTTACTCCAAACGGTAGCTGATGTTTTGAAACTATTATTAAAAGAAGATAGCATTCCGAAAGCTGCTGATAAACCGTTGTTTATATTAGCACCTGTTATTGCATTCGCACCAGCATTTATGGTACTTGCGGTTATCCCGTTTACTGATAAATTTCAGTTCGCGGATATTGGCGTAGGGTTACTGTATTACATTGCTGTTTCTGGGATTACGACGATCGGCGTCGTAACTGGGGGATGGGCATCAAATAATAAATATTCCCTTTTAGGAGGGATGCGTGCGGCAGCGCAAATGATTTCTTATGAGATTCCACTTGTAATGAGTGTAATTGGCGTCGTTTTGTTAGCTGGTAGTCTTAACTTGAATGAAATTGTAGCGGCGCAGGAAAAGGTATGGTACATTTTCGCACAGCCAATCGGTTTCGTCATTTTCTTAATCGCGGCAGTTGCAGAGTTAAATAGGACACCGTTTGATTTACCCGAAGCGGAGTCAGAACTTGTTTCAGGATACCATACGGAATACTCAGGTTTTCGCTGGGCGTTTTTCATGCTTTCAGAGTATGTGTATTTCTTCGGGATGTCATCTTTAATTACAGTACTCTTTTTAGGAGGCTGGAATCCAGTTATGTTCCTTGGGTTTATTCCAGGAGCCGTATGGTTTGCTTTGAAATTCAGCGGTGTGGTCTTTCTATTGATTTGGTTCCGCGTTACGTTCCCGCGCATAAGAGGTGACCAGTTAATGGAGTTTGGCTGGAAAGTATTATTACCAATCGCACTTGCAAATATTTTCTTAACGGCATTGATTAAGGAGCTATTCTTCTAATCTATAAAGGGGGTGCCAGTAAGAGATGAAAGGACTATTTAAAGGGTTAAAATATACGCTTAGTAATTTGAGTAAGAAAAAGGTGACGTATGATTATCCAAATCAACCGTTGCCATTACCAGACCGATTTCGAGGTATTCAAAAGTTTTATCCAGAGAAATGTATTGTTTGTAATCAGTGTTCCAACATTTGTCCGACAGATTGCATTCAATTAACAGGAAAAAAACATCCTGATCCTACGAAAAAAGGGAAAATTATCGACACGTATGATATTAATTTTGAAATTTGTATTCTTTGCGATTTATGTACAGAAGTTTGCCCGACAGAGGCGATTGTAATGACAAATAACTTTGAACTTGCAGAGTATTCACGTGATGATTTATTTAAAAATTTGCAGTGGCTTGACGAGAACGACGAGAACATCAGGAAGGAGAATAAAGCATGAACGGCGAGTTTATAGCTTTCTTTATATTATCCTTGTCTGCGATTATCGGCGGCGTTCTTATGCTGAATTTAACGAAAGTAATGCATATGATGCTGGCCCTTGTGCTTACGTTCCTTAGCATTGCGGGTTTGTACTTTCTCTTATCAGCCGAATTTATCGGAGTGGCACAAATTTTACTTTACTCTGGTGCAATCACTATTATTATGATTTTTGGCATTATGTTAACGAAACATAACGCGGAAAATGAATCGCGCCTTACTCTTCGAAAATGGATTATCTTCTTTGCGGTTGTAGCATTTGGAGCAGTTATGTATTTCGCTGTTAATAGTATCGATTTTTCAAATCAAAGCACACAAGGAAGTTTACCTCTCCATGAAAATAACACACTTCAAATCGGTACACTTCTCTATTCAAAATATATTATTCCATTCGAATTAACCTCAGTTATTTTACTTGTAGCACTTGTAGGAGCGATTATCCTTGCGAAGAAGGATGAGGGAGAGGAGGATTCCCATGAGTAGCGTTCCGGCTTCTGCGTATTTAACACTTGCGATTATTTTGTTTTGCATCGGCTTATTTGGAGCTTTAACAAAGCGAAATACAGTAATTGTACTAGTTTGTATCGAATTGATGTTAAACGCCGCCAATTTAAATTTAGTAGCGTTTAGTAAATTAGGTTTGTTTCCGAATTTAACAGGACAAATTTTTTCGCTGTTTACGATGTCTGTAGCGGCAGCGGAGGCAGCGGTAGGTCTTGCAATTTTGATTGCTTTGTACCGTAATCGCCCGACAGTTCATGTAGATGAGATGGATACGCTCAAAGGATAGCATTGTGACCGAAAAGGGGGAAGGAAACAATGATCGATTATGCATGGCTCATACCGCTTTTCCCGCTTGTTTCGTTTTTGTTACTTATTGCGTTCGGGAAGAAAATTAGAGAGGGAAGTAGTGTACTAGGTATTTTCTTTACCTTTCTCTCCTTTATATCCGCGGTAGTGGTACTAATAGAACGATTTTCATCCGAGGCAGTGAAGCATAAGTGGGTATGGCTTAGGGTAGGAGATATAGATATATCATTTGGTTTTGAAGTTACCGCATTAGGGGCTTTAATGTTGTTTATCGTTACACTTGTAAGTTTTCTTGTACATGTGTACTCAAAAGGTTATATGAAAGGTGACACCAGATTACCAACCTTTTATGCATATTTAGGGCTCTTTACCTTTGCGATGCTTGGGCTAGTTATATCGACGAATTTATTACAGCTTTATATATTTTGGGAGTTAGTCGGCCTTGGTTCGTTTTTACTTATCGGTTTTTATTTCTTTAAAGAAGAAGCGAAGGCTGCTGCGAAAAAGGCTTTTATTATGACACGCATTGGGGATGTTGGGCTATTTGTTGGGATGATTTTAATTTTTTGGCACGCAGGTAGTTTTGAATATGACGCGATTTTTAAAGCGATTCATACGGGTGACCTCTCTCCTTCTATGATTACAATAACGGCGATATTAATTTTTATCGGTGCGATGGGGAAATCGGGTCAGTTCCCGCTTCATACATGGTTGCCAGATGCAATGGAAGGACCGACGCCTGTTTCGGCGCTTATTCACGCGGCAACGATGGTTGCAGCCGGCGTATATTTAGTAGCGACGATGTTCCCGCTATTTTCAGCAAGTGCGGTAGCGATGCAAACTGTGGCAATCGTTGGGGCTTTCACTGCAATCTTTGCGGCCTCTATCGGTCTAGTGCAAACTGATATTAAGAGGGTTCTTGCTTACTCTACAGTTAGTCAGCTCGGGTATATGATGCTTGCGCTAGGCTCGGCTGGTTATGTAGCTGGTATCTTTCACTTAACGACACACGCCTTTTTTAAAGCATTATTGTTCCTGGCAGCAGGAAGTGTAATTCATGCAGTCCATACGCAAAACATTAATAAAATGGGCGGTTTACAGAAAAAGATGAAAGTAACCGGTGCACTATTTTTAATAGGCACACTTGCAATTAGTGGTGTTCCTCTTCTTTCCGGATTTTTTAGTAAAGATGAAATTTTAGCGGCGGCTTGGATGAATGGCAATTACTTTCTATTCGTTTTAGCAGTAATTGCGGCATTTCTAACAGCATTTTATATGTTCCGTTTATATTTTCTTGTCTTTACGGGGGAAACGAAGACGAAGGAAGAGGTGCATGAATCACCTCGCACCATGACGTATCCGATGATTGTCCTTGGTGTTCTTGCGGTAGTGGCCGGTTATATAAATACACCGTGGTTCGGAACGTTTCTTGGGGATTGGCTTACGAAAGATATAGGATTCCAGGTGAAGGAAGTGCATGGACCTGTTTGGATTATGGTTGTTGCGACGCTCGTTTCATTTGCGGGAATTGCCCTCGCATATTTCATATATGGCAAGAAATCTATCTCTAGAGATTGGGCCGGCGGAGAAGGGACGTCTTTTTATAACCTTTTGAAAGAAAAATATTATGTGGATGAACTATACAATGCGACAGTGCTTCCTATTACGAAAGGAATCGCTCATGTGCTTCGCTTATTTGAAGTATACGTTGTAGAAGGAATCGCAGTTTTAATTGCTGGACTCGTTAAAGGTATGAGTGGACTAGGATCGCGGCTTCAAAACGGGAATGTACAAGTGTATGGAACTGTAACAGCAGTTTCGCTCGCAGTGCTCCTAATTATTTTGTTATATACGGGAGGGGATTTACGGTGAATGGATTGCTATTAACGTTCTTCATTTTTTCCCCGCTTTTAGGAATTCTCTTGCTTTTATTAACGCCGAAACGAGAATCGCGTACAGTGCAGGCGCTTGGTTTATTCGGAACGGCGCTTCCATTTGGAATTGCTATCGTCCTTGCTTGTACATACGCTTCAGGAAAGAGCTTATCGATATTTGATGAAAAAGTGAAATGGATTAAATTTGGGGATTTCACAGCAGTGGACAAAAGGTGGTTTTCAATTTATTACGAGCTCGGCATTGATGGTTTATCGCTTGTAATGATGGTGCTCACAGCCCTTCTAGCGATGCTTGCAGCTATTGCGGCATTTTCTGTCAAAAGAAATTTGAAAGCATTCTACATGCTGTTACTCATGTTAGAAATAGGTATGCTCGGTGTCTTCGCTGCTCAAAATTTAATGTTGTTCTTCATGTTCTTTGAGATTACGTTGCCACCAATGTTTTTATTAATTGGCAAGTGGGGGAAATTGTCGAGTGAAAAGGCTGCATATAGTTATTTAATATATAACGGTATTGGATCAGCTATTTTACTTATCGTTTTCTCGGTTTTATTTGCGAAAACAGGTACAACAAATATTGCGGAGCTTAAAGAAATATTAACGAGTGTAGGTGCTGGGGGAGGAATGGCCGTCTCAAGTAGCGTACAGTTCGGCTTGTTTCTTGCCATAATGATTGCTTTTGCGATTAAACTCCCTGTTTTCCCTTTGCATCGCTGGATGGTCAATGTACACATAGAAGCGCATCCTGCTGTAGTTATGCTTCACGCGGGGGTTTTGCTGAAGATTGGCGCGTACGGTATTGTTCGCTTCGGGA
Organism: Bacillus sp. TH19; assembly: GCF_016651075.1. Lineage (NCBI taxonomy): Bacteria > Bacillati > Bacillota > Bacilli > Caryophanales > Bacillaceae > Bacillus > Bacillus sp. TH19. The sequence goes on from NZ_JAEKEO010000007.1 coordinate 357,740, forward strand.
AAGGATTATTCCCAGAATATTTTCGTGATTTTGCAACGCTAATTGCGGTTTTAGGGGTAATTAATTTATTGTATGGGGCCTTTCTAGCCCTCATCCAAACGGACTTTAGAAAGGTACTTGCTTACTCTAGTATTTCGCATATGGGCATTGTATTAATGGGGCTTGCGGCGTTAAATGCACCAGGTACACAAGGGGCATTGTTCCAAGTTGTGTCTCACGGTTTAATTGCGGCCTTACTCTTCTTCTTGCTTGGCATTATTGAAGAGCGTTTCGGGACTTCGGATATTACAGCACTTGGTGGACTTGCAAAAAGTGTTCCGGTGCTTAGCGGTTTCTTCCTAGCGGGCGGTATGGCATCGCTTGGAATGCCAGGGATGTCCGGATTTATTAGCGAATTCCTTGCCTTTCTCGGTTTATTCCAAGGGAAACCTGTTATCGCCGCCGTCGGTGTAATTGGAATTATTTTAACCGCTGTATACGTATTAAGAGCGACACTTCAAGTGATATTTGGTAAGAAAGAATGGGAAGCGAAATTTGATATACACGGATGGGAGTACGTTCCTGTTATAGTGCTTATCGTTTGTATTATTGCAATTGGGGTAATGCCAGAACTACTAGGGGATCCACTTCAAACTACATTGAAAACATTGGGGGTGAAGTAGGATGGATATGAACACGTTACTTAGCTTATCATGGCATCTCATGGTACCAGAATTCATTATTCTCGGGGCAGCCATCCTTCTTTCCATATGTGATTTGTTTTTTAAGCTGAACCATAGGTACGTTGCGATTGGTGCAATTGCCGCTGCCTTGTTAGCGATAGTGTCATTAATGACGCTATATAGCGAACCGGCAGGAGATATTTTAAATGGATCGTTTGTACTAGATGGATTTTCAAAAGGATTTAAAACGTTGTTATTAGGCGGAGCAGCTCTCGTTTTATGTATGGCAATAAGCGATGACAAGAAGGAGCCTATTCAAGATAAAGGAGAATATTATTATTTGTTTTTAATGGCGCTTCTTGGAGCGATGTTCATGGCTTCTAGCGTTGATTTCATCACATTGTTCGTTGGTTTAGAGTTGCTTTCGCTCTCTTCCTATATTTTAGTAGGAATCCGAAAAAGAAACCGTGCATCGAATGAGGCTGCAATGAAATATGTCATTAACGGAGGAATTGGAACAGCAATTACACTCTTTGGAATGAGTTATTTATACGGTATTACAGGGTCGACCAACATAGTGGAAATGCAAAAGGTATTTACGCAAGGATTGGCTGGGGGCATTCAGTTATTGTTAGCTCTCGCATTTCTACTTTTGCTCGTTGGACTCTCATTCAAAATTGCAACAGTGCCATTTCATATGTGGGCACCAGATGTGTATGAGGGAGCGGCTACACCTGTCACTGCTTTTCTCGGAACGATTTCTAAAATTGCTGGTTTTCTACTCATTACGCGTTTGTTTCTTATGGTGTTTGCAGGTGTGGCAATCCAAGGAGACGCACAATCTTTGTACGGGCGTATGAGTATATACATTGCGGTACTAGCTAGTATTACGATGATTGTTGGGAACGTAGTAGCATTAAAGCAATACAACGTAAAACGTCTATTTGCCTATTCAGGTATCGCGCATGCTGGGTATTTGCTAGTCCCTCTTGTAGCACTATCGCAGTTTACGATGGATAGTATGTGGTTTTATATGCTTGCATATATGCTTATGAATATAGGAGCATTTGCAATCATCCACGGATTAATCTTACAAAATGATAAGGAAAATATGACGATTTTTACAGGGTTATATAAGAGATCCCCCTTTACAGCTATAGTGATGACGGTCTTTATTTTATCGTTAGCTGGAATACCGGGGACAGCAGGTTTCATCGGAAAAATTAACATTTTTTTAGGGGCACTTCATGTTGAACCTGCTCATTACGTATTAGCTTCTATTATGATGGGGACGACGGTTATTTCATTCATATATTATTTCCAAATATTACAGCAAATGTTTTTCCGCAAGGGAGAGACAGAAGAAAAGCTCCGATTACCGTTAAATATAAAGATTGTCATGAGTCTTTGCGCAATTTCAATTGTAATACTAGGGATTATGCCGATGATTGGTTACAATTTCTTCTATGAATATTTTCCATTAATGAAAGATTTCTTCTTCTTAGGGAACGTGGTACAATAGTAAAAATAAAAGGTGTAGAGTCCGTACTCTACGCTTTTTATTTTGGAGTAACAGCAAATGAAAACACCTATAGGTATATGTTTTTTAACAGAAAATTACGATGTAAAATGTAAGATGCTTATTTGCGTGTGAAAAAGTGTGGCTTCTACTTATTTATGGTATCGTTTTTTACATTTTGCGTAAGTAGTAGTCAAGCAAAAAAAGGGGTCGATTTTTTGGCACATCTTTTAGGGCAACAAGCACTGATTGCCATTGTTTCGCATTTATTGTTTATTACCATTACGTGGTGGGCCTTACAAGGTATTCACATTGAGCGCTTAATGAAGTCTGGGAAAGTGATGCAGACGAGAGTGTTACTTATCCTAATTACAATTGCAATTGGGACATCTGTAAGTAACTTTTTCCTTGATTATTTAGGCTATTCAAAGAGTTTAACGTATTTAGTAAAGTAAGTGTATAGAACCTCATATCTCCGTTAACAATGGGGATAGGGGGGATGAAATTGAAGTTTAAAGCGATTCTTATTGTTGCCTTAAGTGTTGTTTTATTTTTGGTTGGATATAAAGAGATGAAACCTATAAGCGATGAACAGAAAATGGAGAGCATGATTGCAGCTTTAGAGAAAAATGATGCAAAAGTAGAGCGGTGGTCATGGTTAGCGCGAGAAACGAAAACGATTTCTAATATACATACGTTTCAAAAATTGTTAAACGATGTGAAGGAAGAGGCAAACATTGAAAGTTGGGAATTAGAACAATCTCCAGATGGATATAAAGCTACATCCTATAAAAAATCTTCTTCACATGAAGAACGAATAGTAGTAACTTGGAGTAAGGAAACTACTAAAGAAAACACTTTTATTATTTTTGAAGTAAGCGGGGCGAAATGGGACCCAAAGTATGTTCAGAGAATGAATAAAATTTTTAGCGAAAAACCTATAATTTACACTTGTGTTCAGGGTGTACTGAATGATAAGATTGAAGGTGTTTTGCAAAATAAAACCAATCAGGTTTTGAAAGATCTTTCAGCAAGAGCGATCGAGCAGATAGAAGAAAGAGCATTTGTATCAGTCTCCGCATATAATAAAAAGTGGAATGACGCTCTTTCAACAAATAGAGAGAAAATAAATGTGCAAATAGCAATACGTTCTACAAACAACAAAGATACAATTGTGGTTGGCACACCGATCATAACTTCTGAGTATTGAGTGAATAGATACTGAAAAAAGGACACGGAGGGGAATAATTTGGAAAAGATCATCGTCCGTGGCGGAAAGCGGTTAAGCGGCACAGTGCGTGTTGAGGGCGCAAAAAATGCTGTATTACCTATAATCGCTGCAGCCCTATTAGCGAGTGACGGAAAGAATGTACTATCTGAAGTACCAGTATTATCTGATGTATACACAATTAACGAGGTATTACGTCATTTAAATGCTGAAGTCGTATTTGAAAATAACCAAGTAACAATCGATTCTTCTAAAGAATTAAACATTGAAGCACCATTTGAGTATGTACGTAAGATGCGTGCATCTGTTCAAGTAATGGGACCATTATTAGCACGTAACGGTCGTGCTCGTATTGCACTTCCTGGTGGATGTGCAATTGGTTCACGTCCAATTGACCAACATTTAAAAGGCTTCGAAGCAATGGGAGCGAAAGTAAAAGTTGGTAACGGATTTGTTGAGGCACACGTAGAGGGCGAACTAAAAGGAGCTAAAATTTATTTAGACTTCCCAAGCGTAGGCGCGACAGAAAACATTATGTCTGCAGCTACATTAGCAAAAGGGACAACAGTCCTTGAAAACGCAGCGAAAGAGCCAGAAATCGTTGACTTAGCTAACTTCTTAAATGCAATGGGAGCGAAAGTACGCGGAGCTGGAACTGGAACGATTCGTATTGAAGGCGTTGAAAAATTATATGGTGCAAACCACCCTATTATTCCTGACCGTATTGAAGCAGGAACATTCATGGTTGCAGCGGCAATTACAGGTGGAGACATCTTAATTGAAAATGCTGTGCCTGAACATTTACGCTCAATTACAGCGAAAATGGAAGAAATGGGTGTTAAAATTATTGAGGAAAATGAAGGTGTACGTGTTATCGGCCCAGATAAGTTAAAAGCGGTTGATATTAAAACTATGCCTCATCCAGGTTTCCCAACAGACATGCAATCACAAATGATGGCATTATTACTACATGCTGATGGAACAAGTATGATTACAGAAACGGTATTCGAAAACCGCTTTATGCACGTTGAAGAATTCCGTCGTATGAATGCTGATATTAAAATCGAAGGTCGTTCTGTAATTATGAACGGTCCAAGTAGCTTGCAAGGAGCTGAAGTTGGCGCAACTGATTTACGTGCTGCAGCAGCATTAATCTTAGCTGGTTTAGTATCAGAAGGTTATACTCGTGTAACAGAGTTAAAACATCTTGACCGTGGTTATGTAGATTTCCATAAGAAATTAGCTGCATTAGGTGCAACTATTGAACGTGTAAACGAAAAAGTAGAAGAAGTGAAAGAACAAGAAGTTTCTGATCTTCACGCTTAATTGAAGTAGTCTCTATGTCTTTTGACATAGGGGCTATTTTTTTTGGGTTATTACTGTTATAGTCAATAAATTCCATACTTATGCACGTCTCAGTGAAAATATTTAGAAAATTTTTGTTTTATTCCACTATTTGCGGTCAGTAAAACCCCACTGATTATAGTTTCACTTTATATCGATACCCCCAAGTATGTTCTAAAAGATCCCGTATTTCCATAAGAATGAAAGGAATCCAACTTTATATTGGGGGAATAGGATGAAATTTTCAAAGCCACTTTTCATTACAGTAGCGCTCTTAATAGCGCTCGTTATCATTGTACCTGCTGCTCTTGTTATTCCGTTTGCGAAAGCAAAAGTAGGGGAAGAAGCAGCTTCTAAAACTCCTCCAGCGATAGAAAGTATACCAGCTCCAGGGAAAGTGGATACAGCGGTTCAAGTTGCTGTATATCGTGATCAGCAGAAGAAGGTAGAAACATTACCTATGGAGGAGTATGTGGCCGGTGTAGTAGCTTCTGAGATGAATGCCAGCTTTGAAATAGAGGCGCTAAAGGCGCAGGCATTAGCAGCAAGAACATTTGTAGTGCAGCGTATGCTAAGCGGTGGTAAGAAAAACAATGCGGACGTGACAGATACAGTGAAAGATCAAGTGTACAAAAGCAAAGAGGAATTGAAGAAACAATGGGGTAATAACTATGAAAATAATTTAAAGAAAATTGAGGAAGCCGTTTCGAAAACCGCAGGACAAGTTTTAACGTATGATGGAAAACCAATTTCAGCATCCTTCTTCTCAACGAGTAACGGACGAACAGAAAATGCAGCTGATTATTGGGGAAATGATTATCCGTACTTGAAAAGCGTAGATAGTCCGTGGGATCAAGCCTCTCCAAAATTTACGAGTGAGCAAAAATTCACAGTAGATGATTTTCAAAAACGTCTCGGTGTGAAAGTACTAGCAAACGGAAAGGTTGGTAATATTAAAGACCTTACGGAAGGAAAGCGAGTAAAGGATGTAGAGTTCCAAGGGAAAACATTAACAGGAAAACAAGTTCGTGAAAAGTTAGATTTACGCTCCTCAGACTTTACGTGGAAACAAGAAGGGGATAACATCACCGTTACAACGAAAGGATTCGGTCACGGCGTCGGTATGAGCCAGTACGGTGCGAATGGTATGGCAGCGGAAGGTAAGAAATATACAGAGATAGTCGCTCATTACTATAAAGGCATTGAAATAAAGACGATGAATGATTATGAAGGAAAATTGATGGTGAAGAAGTAGGTGTCAGGGGTTTCCTGATACCTACTTCTTTTTTGTTTAAAATATCATAATTTTCCATTAATTGTTTGGTATAATAGGATAAAAACATTTGGGGGAGACGAAATGGCGCTACTGGAGTTGAAACAGTTAGGGAAGACGAACCAGTTACCGGCAATTGAGCTAGAGGTTGAGAAGGGACAATGTGTTGTTTTGCAGTGTAATAACCATACAGCTAAAGTGTTGCACCGCATCATTATCGGTGAAGAAGCAGCTTCGACTGGGAATGTACTATTTGAAGGCAAAGCGATTGGAAAGAAGAATTATTCCCGCATTGGTTTTTGTTTTTTGAAAGATGAAGCATACGATCGTTTGAAGGTGAGGGAGTACTTCAAGTTTATATTAGGGCTTTATGAATCTAACATGAGTATGGAAGAAGTAGTACAATATGTCGGTCTCCTAGATAAGTTGAACGTTAAAATAGAAAAACTATCATTTTCAGAGAAACGCCGTCTTCATCTTGGGCGAGTTATGATTCATAATCCGGATTTAGTTATTTTAGAAGAGCCAGAGCAAAATGTCGATACAGAGAGTACGATCATTATTCGAAAAGCGATTATGAAAATGAAAGAGCAAGGGAAGGCAATCTTTATTACGTCCTCCTTTTTATCAGATGCCCTTTCGCTGACAGAAGATGTGTACATATTAAACAACGATGGTGTGAAAAAGATAGAAATAGAGCAAGAGGAAGTTGAAGAAGTCGATGAAGAAAAAGTAGTTCAAATGATTCCGCAAATGAAACTGGAAAGAATACCAGCGAAAGTGAACGATAAAATCATTTTACTGGATCCGATGGAGATCCATTTCATTGAAACGCAAAATGGAGTGACACATATTCATGTGCGCGAAGGTGACTTCGTATGCGCATTAACATTAAGTGAACTAGAAACGAGATTAACAGGATTCGGATTCTTTAGATGTCATCGCTCGTACCTCGTTAATTTACAAAGAGTACGAGAAGTCATTACGTGGACACGTAATAGCTTTAGTTTAATTTTGGATGACGAAAGAAAAAGTTCAATCCCGCTTTCAAAAGGACGAATGGATGAGTTAAAAGGTGTAATTGGGCTATAAAAATGCTCCAATAAGCTCAAAATACGATTCATTCACCAGTAAAAATACTCCTTTTACCGGTATTTTACTGCGCCTACCCTTTGTTTTTCATATGATTGAGTCAAGAAAAGCGAAACAAACAAACGAAAAGCGCTAAAGCGACTTTCATCTATAAAAAGAAAAACAAAGGGGATGACGAAATGACATTGGCAATTGAAATGAAAGATGTAATGAAAAGTTTCGATGGAAAAACGGCCCTTCGAAATGTAAATATTGAGGTGAAGCAAGGAGAAATCTTTGGATTCCTCGGACCGAGTGGATCTGGGAAAACAACAACAGTAAAGATTTTAACTTCTCAATTGCTTCATAGCGTTGGAACTGTAAGAGTGTTAGGTAAAGACATTACAGGTCCAAGTAGTATCGATTACAAGCGAATTGGTATTTTAACAGACAACAGCGGCCTATACGAAAGACTTAGCATCTATGATAACTTACTACTATTTTGTGACTTATACGATTGTAAAAAAGAACGAATCGATGAAGTGCTAGCACAAGTGAACTTATTGGATGATAAAAAAACACAAGTGAAAAAATTATCAAAAGGAATGAAGCAGCGCGTCACATTAGCGAGAGCAATCCTTCATAAACCAGATATCCTCTTCTTAGACGAACCAACATCTGCACTCGATCCAGTTAACGTACAAAACATTCATAAAATCTTAAAAGACTTAAATAAAGAAGGAACGACGATTTTCTTAACGACTCATAATATGGACGAAGCAGAAACACTGTGTAACCGCATCGCCTTTCTATGCGGCGGAGAAATTGTAGCGCTTGATACACCAGAAAACCTTCGCTTACAATACGCGAAAGATCAAATACAAGTCGTATTAAAAGATAAGCAAAAAGAAGTCGTGCAAAAAGACGAATTAGGTGCAAAACGTATTTCAGAATGGATGAAAAAGGGCGAATTACTATCGATTCATTCACACGAACCAACGCTAGGCGATATCTTTATTGAAGTTACTGGGAGGGGATTATAATGACATTTTCAATGAGACGATTTTCAGCTATTTTTCGGAAAGAGTTACAGGATTTTAAAACGAATTCACAAACTTTAATTATGATGGCAATGCCGGTTTTCTTTGCAATACTATTTAGTCGCGCAGATAACTTTAGAGAAGTTGGGGCAGGTACATTAACTGCGATGGCGTTAGTTATGGTCGGAGGTTTTGTACAGGCAATGCTCATCGCTGAAGAAAAGGAAAAAAATACGCTTCGTGTTCTTATGCTATCACCAGCATCAGCAATTGAAGTATTAATTGGTAAAAGTTCATTAACAGGTCTGATTACAGTTGCAATTTGTTTTATTAATCTACTTATTTTAGGTAAATTAGAAGGTAATTTTGCATTATTATTACTCATCTTTGTTCTTGGAATGCTAATATTTAATCTCATTGGCACTTGTATCGGATTATTGGCTCAAAATGTGCCACAAACCTCAACAATTGGATTGCCAATATTAATGACATTTCTTTTGGGTGATTTAATTGGAATGTTTGTGAAGAATGAGGTTGTTACAAAGATAATTGATTATTTACCAACTCGTCATATCGGTCTTGCCGTTAGCAGTATTATAAAAGGTGAAGGTTTTAGTGCAATTGCTAGTAATTTATTGAATATAACTATTTGGTTAGTCGCAGTACTTGTTATTACGCTCTTCATTTATAGAAAGAAACAAATGGACTAAAAACTGAGCTGAAACGCTCAGTTTTTTCCTTTTTCTATCATTTCCTCGGAAATTTTGTAATTCCTATACATATTTTTACAGATTTTGTCGAAAAGTAATTAGTTATAGGTTGTATAGGATGAGTGAATATTGTTCAAAATGATTGCTGAGGTGATGATGGAATGCGAGGAAGAAATAGTAAAAAGTCGCAAAAAGTAGTACATTTATTTCAAAAAAGATGGGTGTTTCCGGCACTATACATTGCTTGTGCAGCGGTAATCTTAATGGTTGCGCTATGGTTCCAGGGAGCTAATCCAAAGAAAGCTCCGAACCAAGATCAAGCAACACCGTATACACAAACGGAAGATCCGGCAGTACCAGTAACAAAATCTTCAGAAGTAGTGAAAATGCCAACTGCAGCAAATGCAGAAGTAGTAGTACAGAAGAAATTCTATGAAGATGCAGCATCAGAGGCGGAACAAGAAAAAGCACTTGTCTTTTATAACAACACATATTCCCCGAATAAAGGAATTGACATTGTTGCGAAAAACGGAAAAGAATTTGATGTTACAGCTGCTTTAAGTGGTACAGTAACGAAAGCTGAAAAAGATTCACTTCTTGGTTATGTTGTAACAGTAGATAGTGGAAATGGTGTAGCAGCATCTTATCAAAGCTTAGGCAGTGTGAAAGTAGAAAAAGGTGCAAGAGTCGCGCAAGGTGAAGTGTTAGGAAAATCAGGTCTAAATGCAATGAATAAAGATGCAGGTTCTTACGTTCACTTTGAAGTACGTAAAGACAATGTGGCTGTGAACCCTGAGCGTTATTTAAATAAATCAGTAGCAGAAATTAAAGCTGATGCAGGTGCTGCAAAGGCGACAAATGCTTCTGGTAAAAAAGCTGATGACAAATCTCAAAAAGAAGAAAAGTCAACAAGCACGAAACCAGAAGATAAGTCTCAAAAAGAAGAGAAATCAACAAGCGGCTCGACTAGTGATAAAGAGACGAACGGCAAACAAGATGAGAAATCTCAAAAAGAAGAGAAATCGACAAGCGGTTCGACTAGTGATAAAGAGACGAACGGCAAACAAGATGACAAATCTCAAAAAGAAGAAAAATCAACGAATGGTTCTACAGAATCATCTAACGGTTCTTCTTCACAAGAATAATAAAGTGAAAAAATCAGTTCTCATTAGGAGAGCTGATTTTTTTATTTTCATATAAAAATAATCAATTTCGAGAAAAAAGTTGCAATAACAAGGAAAAATGACGAGATTCTCGAATATATATTACAAAAGGGAGGGGATACTGTGTCATTTTTATCTGTTCTGTCGATTGCTATCATTTTATTGTTTGTTTTATTCGCTTTATATTATTATATTGCCGGTAAGAAAGAAGTCCCCCACCATCAGTTGTTAGAAGAAGAATATGAAAGAGAAGAGTGACACCTTTTATAAAGAGGTGTCACTTTTTTTCGCCATAATTGTCATCGTTAACGTATTTCTCACAAAAAAACGTAATTTTTCTTAACTTAGTCCGCAAAAATAGTGAACATGTAGCATATATCAGTAGTGCGGGCAATACAATGGTATAAACCAATGCAAAGAGAGTGTTTGAGGTGAGAAATCGTGAATCATTTCATTATAAATCCAAGAATGTTTAACGCTTACAAACAGCACTCACATTTACTTCATAGTCGTATGCAGCGAGTCTCATTTCACACTTCTCACATCCAATTTAGGGAGGCGAGTGGTGTGCACGATTACATCAAAGAGAGAACTATCAAGATTGGCAAGTATATCGTGGAGACAAGAAAGACAGTGCGTGTAATCGCAAAGGAGTTTGGGGTATCAAAGAGTACAGTCCATAAAGATTTAACAGAACGTTTGCCAGAAATTAATCCAGAGCTGGCAAATGAAGTGAAAGAAATTCTTGATTATCATAAGTCTATTCGTCATTTAAGAGGTGGAGAAGCAACAAAGCAAAAGTACCGAAAAGAAGATACAGAAAACCCTGTGCGCCAATAAATCTAAAATAGCAAACATTCCTTGTGAATTCGGTAATATTTTTCAGAAGAATTCTTTTTGCGAATATTACGTTTCTGTTAAATTTATGATAAAATCAGAAATTAGGTGTAAAAGAATTCGGGTGTAACCTGATTTTGAATATCGAGGAGGAAATGACGGGAATGTTTGCGAGAGATATCGGAATTGACCTAGGTACGGCTAACGTATTAATTCATGTTAAAGGTAAGGGTATTGTATTAAATGAGCCATCTGTTGTGGCAATTGATCGTAATAGTGGAAAAGTATTAGCAGTAGGTGAAGAAGCAAGAAGTATGGTGGGACGTACACCTGGTAATATTGTAGCAATTCGTCCGCTTAAAGATGGTGTAATCGCAGATTTCGAAATTACAGAAGCAATGTTAAAGTATTTCATTAACAAATTGGACGTGAAGAGCTTCTTTTCAAAACCTCGCATTTTAATTTGCTGTCCAACAAATATCACATCTGTAGAACAAAAAGCAATTCGTGAGGCTGCTGAACGTTCAGGTGGTAAAACAGTATTTTTAGAAGAAGAACCAAAAGTAGCCGCAGTTGGTGCTGGTATGGAAATCTTCCAGCCAAGCGGAAACATGGTTGTTGATATTGGTGGAGGTACAACAGATATTGCCGTACTTTCTATGGGTGATATTGTTACCTCTTCCTCTATCAAAATGGCTGGCGATAAGTTTGATATGGAAATCTTAAACTACGTTAAACGTAAGTATAAGCTATTAATTGGAGAACGTACTTCAGAAAATATTAAAATTAAAGTTGGTACAGTATTCCCAGGTGCACGTAGTGAAGAGCTTGAAATTCGCGGACGTGACATGGTAACAGGTTTACCACGTACAATTACAGTATGCTCTGAAGAGATTACAGAAGCACTAAAAGAAGACGCAGCTATCATTGTACAAGCTGCAAAAGGCGTACTAGAGCGCACACCACCAGAACTATCTGCGGACATTATCGACCGCGGTGTTATTCTAACAGGCGGTGGAGCTTTATTACACGGTATCGACATGCTTCTAGCAGAAGAATTAAAGGTACCAGTATTAATCGCTGAAAACCCAATGCAATGTGTTGCTATTGGTACAGGTATTATGTTAGAGAATATCGATAAATTACCACGTCGTGCATTGAAATAAAGTGAGAAAGAGCTAAGGGAAAACCTTAGTTCTTTTTTTTTGATTTTTTTAATTCTAATTTTTTACGAAAACGGAAGAAAAATAGAGGAAAATAAAGAAATAAGGTGATATATCCATATATATGGTTAAATTTAATGTTTTCTTATTTGAAAACGTATGTAATATAATGATTCGGAATACGACATTAAGGCAAAGAATGTTTAAATACATATTGCCTTTCCCTAATTTGGGCACACACTCTTTTCTACCTCCGTGTCAGTTGCTGAGAAGTGCAACTATTTTAATGGAATAGAGTGTGTGCATTTTTTTATAATAGAGAGTAAAGTTTTACTTTATAATGACAAATAATAAACAAAATGGGATAATAACAATATGTCCAAGTGGTAAGACCAATATTACAAAAGGGGCGATTGTTACATGCTAAATATAGAACAAATTAAAGAAATCATTCCTCACCGCTATCCATTTTTACTTGTTGATAAAATATTAGAAGTAGATGAAGGAAAAAGAGCGGTTGGAATTAAAAATGTATCTGCAAACGAGGAGTTCTTTAATGGACACTTCCCAGATTATGCCGTTATGCCTGGTGTACTTATTGTAGAAGCATTAGCACAAGTTGGGGCAGTTGCTGTATTAAAGAAAGAAGAAAACCGCGGGAGACTTGCTTTCTTCGCAGGCATCGACAACTGTCGCTTCAAAAAACAAGTACGCCCAGGTGATCAACTTCGTTTAGAAGTAGAAATGACACGCGTACGTGGACCAATTGGAAAAGGAAAAGCAATCGCAACAGTAGATGGTGAAGTTGCATGCGAAGCTGAAATTACATTTGCAATTGGTGATAAGAAAGAATAGATAGTAATTAAAAAATCCTTCTGTAATATGCAGAAGGATTTTTTTAATTACTATATTTTTTGCTTGAAATATTAAAATGCAGAGTAATCAGAATTTTAATTGTAAATGAATGGAAGTTTGTATATAATGACGCTATAAATATCTTGGAATCAAGATAAATGATAGTGCGACAAAAATAGAGATGTCGTTGTCACATTATAGAGGTTATGAGATAGGACAAAGGTAATTATGATTCGTTATGATGAACTGTAGAGGAAAGTAATGGGGAAATTTAACGGTAGAAGTAAATGAAAAATAGGCGTAGCATATCGAGCATAAAAGAGAAAAAGGGAAAAGGTCGCATTTTGAAAAAGGAGACTAGAACATGTTCGGAAGACAGAAAAGAAAACCATTACGACAATTAATTACACATAAAGAGCCTAAATCACGTATTACAGAACAATACCGTAATATCCGTACAAACATTGAATTTACATCTGTAGATAACCATATTCGTTCTATTATTGTCACTTCAGCAGATCCAGGAGACGGGAAAACAACGACTATTTCTAATCTAGCAGTTGTTTTCGGTCAACAAGGGAAAAAAGTATTGTTAATTGGGGCGGACTTACGTAAGCCGACATTACAAAACTTATTTGCGGTTCACAATCCAAATGGTTTAACAAATTTATTATCAGGACAGGCTTCGTTTATGCAATGTATTCAAAAAACAGATATAGATAATGTATATGTCATGCCAGCAGGCCCAATTCCGCCAAACCCTGCAGAACTACTAGGATACCGTAAAATGGACGAAATGCTTTTAGAGGCATATAAGATGTTCGACGTCATTCTAATCGATACGCCTCCTGTGCTGGCGGTTACAGACGCGCAAATACTTGCAAACAAATGCGATGGAGTTGTATTAGTAGCTCGTAGTGAAAAAACAGAAAAAGATAAACTGATAAAGGCGAAACAAATATTAGATAAAGCATCTGGAAAACTACTTGGCGTCGTTTTAAATGATAAAAAAGAAGAACAAGAACAATATGGATATTATTAGAAAATAATGTGTAAAATAGTAATTTTTAAAGCTGGTAAGTGTTTTTACCAGTTTTTTTGAATTATTTTAAAATTATATATTGAATTATACAAAAAAAAGATATAATAGGAATTTTGTAAAATTGATGGAATGTGTTGTCATATTTAAGATTATTTTGTAAGATTATATATGTTTTTAAATAACAAAAGAACATAGATATGACTAAAATAAAAAAATGTAAGATTATATGTTATAATTTTTCTTATGTGCAAATTTTAGAAAGTTGGAGGGACTTATGGAAGAAACAATTAGTTTAAAAGAGTTATTTTATATTTTAAAAAAACGTTTAGCAATGATCCTCGTAATCGCCTTTGGTGCAGCTATTGTAAGTGCTATCATTAGCTTCTTCTTCATGACACCAATCTACCAATCTTCAACGCAAATTCTTGTTAACCAGAAAAAGCAAGAGGGTGCAATGATTCAAGCTGGTGAAATTCAAACAAATATTCAATTAACGAATACATATAAGGTCATTATTAAAAGTCCAGTAGTCTTAGACCAAGTGAATGAAAAATTACATTTAAATATGACTGCACAAGCTTTAACAGGAAAGATTAATGTTGCAAACGAAAAAGATTCACAGGTCATTTCTGTTACAGCTGAGGATAAAGATCCAAAAGTAGCTCGTGATATTGCAAATGCAACTGCGGATGTATTTAAAGGTGAAGTTGCTAAAATTATGAATGTCGATAACGTAACTGTATTGTCAAAAGCAGAAGTTGCGGAAAATCAATCTCCAATTAAACCACGCCCGATGTTAAACGTAGCAATTGCTTTCGTTGTTGGATTAATGGCCTCAGTTGGTCTTGCATTCTTACTAGAATACTTAGATAACACAGTGAAAAAAGAAGAAGATGTAGAAAGCTTACTTGGCTTACCGGTGTTAGGTATTGTAGCACGTATGGATGAAAAAACAGCAAGCGTGAAATCACATGCTCCATCATCAAGAAAAGTGAGGGGACAAACAATTGGCTCTTAATAGTTTATTTAAAAAGAAACAAAATCATCGTCAACGTCGTCAATTAATTGCTCATCAACAACCGAAATCACCAATTTCAGAACAATATCGTAATATTCGAACGAATATCGAATTTGCATCTGTTGATACGAATTTACATTCGTTAATGGTAACGTCTGCTAACCCAAGTGAAGGGAAAACGACGACAACAGCGAATATGGCAGTTGTTTTCGCTCAACAAGGAAAGAAAGTATTATTAATTGATGCAGATATGCGTAAACCAGCGATGCATCAAATGTTCCAAGTTGATAATATTTTCGGATTAACGAATGTATTAACACATAGTGAACGTTTAGAGAAGTGTGTACAAGCGACATTAGTTGATGATTTACACTTTTTAGCGTGTGGTCCAATCCCACCAAATCCGGCGGAATTGTTAGGTTCGAAATCGATGAAAGAACTTCTTGGGCAAGCGTATAGTATGTACGATTTAGTTATTTTTGATTTACCGCCAATTTTAGCTGTAACAGATGCGCAAATTATGGCGAATGTATGTGATGCATCCATTCTTGTCGTTCGTAGTGAATCGACAGAAAAGGAAACAGCGGTAAAAGCAAAAGGATTATTAGAATCTGCAAAAGGTAAATTGTTAGGTGTTGTTCTAAACGATCGTGAACGTGAACAAGGCTTATATTATTACTACGGTGCGAACTAATTAAAAAGTGAGATATGGCAAAAACATATCTCCTTTTTTCCTTTGGATATGAGATAACTCATATCCAAAGGAAAAAAGATTTTTATATGAGAGAGGGAGGATGAAACAAATGATTGATTTACATTGTCACATTTTACCTGGCATCGATGATGGTGCACAAACAGTAACAGATAGTCTGGCCATGGCACAAAAGGCTGTCCAAGAAGGAATACATACAATCGTCGCAACACCACACCATCAAAACGGGAAATATACAAATGAACGTACTTCAATTATTCATCAAGTAAAACAACTAAATGATGAACTACAACAAAATGAAATTCCATTGAAGATTTTACCAGGGCAAGAGGTCAGGTTATATGGTGATTTATTAGAAGACTATGAAGCTGGTAAAATTGTTACTTTAAACGAAACAGATAAATACATATTAATTGAATTTCCATCTAATCACGTACCTCGCTATGCAGAACAACTATTATATGAACTACGCGTTAAAGGGATGATCCCAATTATTGTTCATCCAGAACGCAATGCCGAGTTAATCGAGCGGCCAGATAAGTTATACAGCCTTGTAAGTAAGGGTGCATTAACACAAGTAACGGCAGGTAGCTTGCTAGGGAATTTCGGCAAAAAGATAAAAAAATTCTCACTACAACTCGTTGAACATAATTTAACGCACATGATCGCATCAGATGCGCACAACACAACATCAAGAGGGTTCCATTTAGCGGAAAGCTATGAATTAATTGGAAAAGAATTCGGAATGAACGTTATGAGCGATTTGAAGGAAAATCCATATTTATTAATTAGTGGAAAAGCAATTTATAAAGAATATCCAGAACAAATTCGTCGTAAGAAATTATTTGGTATTTTTTAATTGAAGAGCTTTGGTGATGTCTCCTAACCGTTATCAACGGGGGCACTCGGTTGTGCTGTGGGTAGAAATTTTTATTTCGAACCTACCTTAGACGCTTGTCGTCGGGAGTATGGCGTGAGGTTGGGTTGGATGCCCATAAATTTATTTCTATTAGAAACTCTACCTATGGAGTTATAACTATGACTCTATAGGTAGGGTTTTTGTTATTTATACATATAAATTATTGGATGCAGGGGGACTAGATTTGAAAAAAGTAAGAAAAGCGATTATTCCAGCTGCTGGTCTTGGGACAAGATTTTTACCAGCGACGAAGGCAATGCCGAAAGAAATGTTACCAATCGTCGATAAACCGACAATTCAATACATAGTAGAAGAAGCGATAGAATCAGGAATTGAAGATATTATTATTGTTACTGGAAAAGGAAAGCGTGCAATTGAAGATCATTTCGATCACTCTTTTGAATTAGAACAAAACCTTTTAGAAAAAGGGAAGCATGAAGTACTTGAAAAGGTGCAAGCTGCTTCAAAAATTAACATTCACTACATAAGACAAAAAGAACCAAAAGGTTTAGGTCATGCGGTATGGTGTGCACGTAAATTTATTGGAAACGAGCCATTTGCGGTATTACTTGGGGATGATATTGTCCAAGCAGAAACACCATGTTTACGTCAATTGATGGATCAATACGAAGGGACACAATCATCGGTTATTGGTGTGCAAACAGTGCCAGAAAATGAAACGCATCGTTACGGGATTATTGACCCAGTTGAGCAACATAATCGTCGTTATCAAGTGCGTCAATTTGTAGAAAAGCCAGCTCAAGGTACAGCACCATCAAATTTAGCTATTATGGGGCGCTACGTATTAACGCCAGAGATTTTTATGTTTCTTGAGGATCAACAAACAGGTGCTGGTGGAGAGATTCAGTTGACGGATGCAATCCAACGATTGAATGAAATTCAACGAGTGTTTGCGTATGATTTTGAAGGAACTCGTTATGATGTTGGAGAGAAGTTCGGTTTTATTAAGACGACGATTGAGATGGCGCTTCAGCATGAAGAATTGAAAGATGAATTGATACGATATATGAACGATCTTGTTAAAAAAGAAAATGTACACATATAAAGTGAGGTGAAAGGGCATTGGCCTTAACGAAAGTATCAAGTGAAAATGTAAAAAAACAACGATTACTTGCCGCGAAAGAGGTAAATCAAAGGTGGGCGTATTTATTTACAAAGAGATTAATGGATATATTTGGTGCGTTGTGTGGTCTTATTTTTCTTTCCCCTATTTTTATTATTGTATCCATACTTATTAAGCTGGAAGATCCGAAAGGTCCTATCTTTTTTAAACAGACTCGTGTTGGAAAAGCTGAAAAAGAATTCGGAATGTATAAATTCCGTTCAATGGTAACAGATGCGGAAGAAAAGTTGAAAGATTTATTGGATCATAATGAAGTATCAGGTGCTATGTTTAAAATGAAAGATGACCCACGCATTACAAAAATCGGAAAGTTCATTCGTAAAACAAGTATTGACGAATTGCCACAATTATTAAATGTTTTAAAAGGTGATATGAGTTTGGTTGGACCACGTCCACCGCTACCGAGAGAGGTCAAAGAATATACTTCTTACGATAAACAAAGGTTACTTGTTACACCAGGGTGTACAGGAATTTGGCAGGTTACAGAGAGAAATAGTGTTGGTTTTGCAGAAATGGTTGAATTAGATTTAACGTATATTAAAAAATGCAGTATTTGGCTTGATTTTAAGCTTATTCTGAAGACGATATTAGTGTTATTTGGATCAAAAGATGCTTTTTAATACGACTCAATATACACCTTAGGTGATAAACTAAATTAATTTAAAAAGTTATGGCGTGTGCTCTAACTTGTATTCAAAAACAAAATGATTGCAAGGGAGATATAATAATATGAATATAGCGGTAGTAGGAACTGGATATGTAGGTCTAGTAACAGGCGTGGGTTTATCAGAAATAGGACATAATGTTACTTGCATAGATACAGATGAGAAAAAAGTAAAGAAAATGCAAAGTGGACAATCACCAATTTATGAACCAGGACTAGATGAATTAATGCTAAAGAATATTGAAGTTGGCCGTTTAAACTTTACTACAAATCATTTAAAAGCGTTTAAAGAAGCAAAGGTTATTTACATTGCAGTAGGTACTCCGGAAAATGAGGATGGTACAGCAAATTTAACTTATGTTAATGAAGTTATAGAACAAATTGCTCAAAATATAAAACAAGATGTTACTGTGGTAACGAAAAGTACCGTACCTGTAGGGACTAACCATTATATTAAGAGAAAATTAAGAGGGCTATTAACGGGAAATATTAAAGTTGAAGTGGTATCAAATCCAGAGTTTCTTCGAGAAGGATCTGCTGTTTACGATATCTTTAATGGCGACCGTATTGTAATTGGTACGGATTGCGAAGGGGCATTAGAAGTAATGCGTGAGGTTAATAAACCTTTTGGTATTTCTATATATGAAACTGACATTTGTAGTGCAGAAATGATTAAGTATGCGTCTAATGCCTTTTTAGCTACAAAAATTAGCTTCATTAATGAAATTGCTAATGTATGTGAAAAAGTGGGTGCTGATGTAGAGCAGGTAGCGTTAGGAATGGGTCTAGATAGTCGAGTGGGTAATCAATTTTTAAAAGCAGGTATTGGTTATGGGGGCTCATGCTTCCCTAAAGATACAAAGGCGCTTAAAAAAATTGCAGAAAATGTAGATTATGATTTTAGTTTATTAAGTTCAGTTATCGAATTTAATAATAAGCAACAAAGAAAACTACTTGATCAAGCAATTAAGGAATTTGGAACGTTGCAAGGCAAAACCATAGGTGTTTTGGGACTAGCTTTTAAGCCTAATACTGATGATATTCGAGAGGCCGCTTCGCTAGTTATTATACCAGAGCTTATAGAGATGGGGGCTCATGTAAAAGCTTATGATCCAATAGCGATCAATAATGCAAAAAAAGTATTACCCGGTACAGTAGAATATGTGCATGAAGTGCTTGAAGCAATTAAAGATACAGAGATTGTATTTATCTTAACAGAATGGGATGAAATTAAATCTATACCATTAGAAAAATTTGAGAGCGAAATGAAAGACCCGAATGTGTATGATGGTAGAAATTGCTTTGGGATAGAAAATGTAAAAAATAGTAATGTGAATTACTATTCAGTAGGAAGAGCTGTTGTTAAGAGAAATAAAGTGAGTATCTAATTTAAATAATGAGAATTTTTTATTGTTTATGTTAGAGAAATGAAAGAGGGATAATATTGAAAATATGTTTTGCTGCCTCATCCGGGGGCATCTAGAACAATTAATGATGTTACATCCGATGATGAAGGAACATGATAGTTTTATTTTGACCGAAAAAACAAATTATCAATTCAATTCAAAAGGTATAAAGCATTATGATGTGGTTCAAATCAACAGAAGGGAATTTTCCTTCTTTTTTAAATTCATTATTTTATTTTTTCAAACCTTAATTATTTTATTAAAAGAAAAACCAGATGTTGTTATCTCCACTGGTGCATTGGCAACAGTACCAATATGCCTATTGGCGAAATTATTTCGGAAAAAGTTAATATTTATTGAATCTTTTTCTAAAATAACTTCACCTACTATTACTGGTAAATTAATGTATAAACATGCAGATTTATTTTTAGTTCAGTGGGAGGATATGAAAAAGTTTTATCCAAACGCAACGTATGGAGGCGGCATATATTGATTTTCGTTACAGTAGGGTCTCAAAAGTTTCAATTTGATAGATTACTAAAAGAAATTGATCGTTTAGTTGAAGAACAAAAAGTAAAACCAGATGAAGTTTTTGCTCAAATCGGCTATTCAACGTATGAACCACGCCTGTATTCATACAAGAAATTTTTAAATAAAGAAGAATTCTTAAATTTAATGAAAAAAAGTGAAATAATTATTACCCATGGAGGAACAGGATCTATTATTAATGGGGTAAAGCAAGAAAAGAAAGTGATTGGTATTCCTCGTACTGTTAAGTATGGTGAACATGTAGATAATCATCAATTCGAAATAATAGAGCAGTTCACAAATTCTAACTTAATATACGGAATCTCAGATATTGAAGAATTAGAACATTCATTAGAGACTGTAAAAAATATGCAATTTAAAAAATATCAATCTAATACTAATAATATTATTAATATATTAGATGCATTTTTAAAGAAGACCATATAACTTGTACAATTAGAAACTAAAAATATTAGAAATAGGTGAGTTAATGAATGTTATCATGATTGGATCTCATATACGTGTAACGGGTGGGATTACTAGAGTGGTAAAAAATTATATGCAAGCTGGCCTTAGTGAGAAAACTAAATTAGAATATTTTCCAACTTATTATGGTAGCAATCATTTTGTAAATATATTTTACTTTATGATTCAGTATGTAAAACTATTTTTTAAACTTAATGTATTAAAGCATCAATATGACATAGCTCATATCCATATGTCCTACAGAGGGAGTTTTATTCGCAAAAGTAAAATTATACAGATTTTGCATAAAAATAATATCCCAATTGTATTGCATATGCATGGATCTCAATTTAAAGATTTCTATAATGAAAGCTCAGATAAGCGAAAGAAAGATATTGTGGATACGCTGAACAAAGTAACTGTCATACTAGCTTTAGGAGAGCAGTGGAAAGAATATTATGAATCAATTTGTAAAGCAAAAGTTGTTTCTTTAGATAACGCAGTATTTCCAAAAGAATCTATTAATGATTTTAATGATCGAGTATATATCACAACAATGGGGGTACTTTCTCAAAGAAAAGGTACCTATGATTTGATTGAAGTTGGTGCTAAATTAAAGGGGAAAATAGATAATAAATATAAAATTGTTTTAGCTGGTGATGGTGAAATTGAAAAGGTAAAAAAGAGGATTAATGAATTAGATTTAGGTGATTTGTTCATTGTTCCGGGTTGGATATCAGATGAAGCTAAGATAGAAGAAATTTATCGTAAAAGCATTATTTATGTACTGCCTTCCTATAATGAGGGGATGCCAATGTCAATATTAGAAGCAATGAGCTATGGGTTACCTGTTATATCTACTGAAGTTGGCTCCATTGCTTCTGTTGTAGAAGCAGATAATGGATTTGTTATTAAGCCTGGAGATATAACAGAATTAGGGGATAAAATCACTTGTTTATTAAATAATCAGTTGATTATGGAATTAATGGGTAGAAATAATACGAAAAAAATATGTGAAAAATATAATGTGTATAATTCATTGGAGGATGTTTATTTATTATATGAGAAAATATTAAAAAATAGAAATAAATCACCTTTTAATTAATGATTTTTAGTGTTTATATCTTTATTGTGAATTTTAAGGACATATATAATAAAGGGATAGACATAAGGAGCATTATTATGGTTTTACGTGAAATTAAAATTACTGAAAAAAATTTAAGCGAATGTAATAGATAGGAATAGAGTGATGAATAAAATAATTGTAGGTAGCATATTCTTTTTTTCTTTTTTTCTTATTATGGGAAATAAATTCAATAATATATATGTATATCCATCTAGTTTGATATGTTTTATTTATATTATGTATACCTTATTTAATTTATTAAAGGTAAAACACATAAAGATTGATATAACTAAACAAGAATTAACAATGATAGTACTACTTATAGTATATATGTTATTTACATTAGTGACAGGGTTATATATGGGGATTGAAAACAAATCTATATATAAAGTATATCTTAATAACTTATATATTATAACATTCATATTTATCCTTATTTTTTTTAAGTGGACAGATGATTTTTCTATTAGATTTTCTAGAATCTTTAGCTATGCATTAATCCTTATGGGATTAATGGGAATTTTCTTGTATATAAAAGGAATCTATGGAATCAATATTACTTTTACTTCACCATTTTTTATTGTTTATGATGAGAATGCCATGATGCATTATTTTAATGAAGTTAGATTACAATCAATATTCTCACAAAAAACAAAGTATGCTTTTTATTGTTTGACAGGAATGTTCTTGTTAAGAATTAATCCATATTTAGATGTAAGAATATGTTGGATTGGAATAATAATACTGGCTATTAATGTTGTACTTACAAATTCAATGATGTCTCTTGTGGCAATGGCCGCACTACTAGTTACGTTTATTAATTATAAAAAAATTAACAAGTATTTTAGATACCTTATCGCTTTTTCTACAGTTTTTGGAGCGTCTATATGTAGTTTACTAGTGTTAAATTATACTTCAAATATACGAGACTTGAGTAGTTGGGGGTCAAGAAAATATATTTGGGAAGGTGCACTAGAGCTTTTAAAACAAAATCCTAATGGAGTAATAGATAATTGGTATTTATATAGAATAAATACATATTTTCAAGGGGCACATAATGTGTTTTTAAATGAATTTCTCGATTATGGAATTATAGGTGGTAGCATCTTCCTTCTTATATACTTTCTCTTTTTCTATAACTTATTTAAAATTGATAAGAGAACAATAGGATTCTTTTTAGCTACGACAATATTATTTATGGTTGATAATATTTATTATTGGGAAATAATACCTGTTTTTTGGTTCTCTTATTTAATAATCAAAATTTTCTTGAATAGTAATGAGAAATTACTTGTTATGAAATATAATAGGGAATAATTAAAAAACTAAATATGATAAGTTTTTTAGTAAAAGGTAGCAAATAATTATTTGCTACCTTTTATAGTGGAATTAAAAAGATGCAGGAAATTATAAGAGGTAAATAAATATGAAAAAACTTTTACTTGTTCCAAAAAGTCAATATGGATATAATACGGATTATTTGAAAATGGTTGCTTATTTAGCTGAACAGAATATAAAAATCGATATATATTGCTTTGATAACGGAAGTCCAAAAATAGATACTCCAAATAATGTTGATTTAATATATGTATCACGTAGTAAAAATAAATTTATTAATTATGTTAAATACAATTTCGGGGTAATTAAGCATATTATGAAAAAAAGAAAAGAATATAATTGGATTATTGTAAGTGGGACAATTGAATATTGTGGTCATATTCCAATGCTAATGAAAAAAATAACACCTGTAACTAAATGGATAATGGATATTCGAACATGCGCTGTGTTTGCTAGTGAAAAGAAAAGACATTTTTATGATAATGCCATGAAGTGGTCTACAAAATTTTTTGACCATGTTACAGTTATTTCTGATTTATTAGCAAAGAAATTACAAATACTAAAGTATACGTTATTACCTTTAGGAGCGGACCGTATTATCGATATAAGTCAAAAAGGATTTGATAAAGGGGAAATTAGATTCTTGTATGTGGGGACATTTGAGAATAGAAATTTTGAAAATGTTATTAAAGCGTATGATATTTTTTGTTCAAGAGTAGGTAGCGGTATGCAGACTCGGTTTGATATAGTTGGTTTTGCATATACGGAAACATATCAGCAAGAGGTTATAAACGCAATTAACAATGCAGAAAATAAAGAGAAGATACAATATCATGGTAGAAAAAATCATGATGAAATAATAAATCTTTTTAAAGAGGCTTCGGTAGGATTCTCTTATGTGCCGATTACGGATTATTATGATGTACAGCCTCCTACTAAAACATATGAATATATTATCAATGGAATAATATGTATAGGAACTAATACAAAAGCTAATGCAGAAATTATTAATGATAGGAATGGAATACTGATTAACGAAGACATAAATAGCATCGTTGAAGGGATAGAAAAGGTTTCTAAAGAAATTTTTAAGTATGATGCTTTACAGTTGTCAAAAACAGTGGAAAATCATGAGTGGGATAAAATAGAATTTCAATTCCATGAGTTTTTAAAAGAGATAGATTTTAAAATATAGACCTTAAAAATAGCATTCCACAGAAGGGAAAATCTCTTCAAGAATTTATTATGGCTTGTATAGGAATTTTAAAAAGATAAAATAGAGCTTAATTCTATAATGGTGGTTGGAAACAATGAAAAATATATTATTTGTAATCCCTTATCTAGGTGGAGGGGGAGCGGAGAGAGTACTAATAGATTTAATGAATGTATTAAGTCAGCAAAAAAAATTCAGGATGACACTTTTTACAATTGGTAGTGGTATATTAGATGATCAATTAGATAAAGAAATACGACATGTGAAATTATTTAATGTAGATCTAGCTAAACAAGATGTAGTATCAAAAATAAAAATAAGATTAATTCTTAAATCACTTAAGATTTTAAGTCCATCTAAAATGAGGAAATTGCTTAATATCTTCTTAAAAGAAACTTTCGATATTGAAGTAGCTTTCTTAGAAGGATTTCCTATAAAATTTGTATCACAAAGTTCTTCAATGAAGATAGGCTGGATTCATACAGATTTAAAGAAATTTAATTATTGTAAGTCTTATTTTAAAAGTAAAGTTGAGGAACTGGATACTTATTCTAGGATGGATAAAGTAATATTTGTATCTGAAACATCTAAGGCAGGCTATCTAGAGTATTTTGAGGGGATTAATAATCAAGACAACCTCTATGCTCTGAAAAACATACTAAATACGGATAGGGTTATATCTTTATCTAAAGAAAAAATTGAATTGGATTTCAAGTATATTTGTAGTGTAGGTAGATTGAGTGCTGAAAAAGGATTCGATCGTTTAATTGAAAGTTATTATAAACTAAAAGAAGAGGGTAAGATAGGGAACCTCAAACTAATGATAATAGGAAGCGGAAAAAGCGAGAACGAGTTAAAAGAACTTGTTAGGAGATTAAAATTAGAGGAATCCATTATATTTGTACCATTTAATAAAAATCCATATAAGTATATTAAGAATAGTGAGTTTGTTGTTTCGTCTTCCAGAGTGGAGGGGTATCCTACTGTTGTTCTAGAAGCATTGCTTCTGAAAAAAATGGTTATTGCTACTGATACAGGGGCTTCTATCATTTTAAATAACGGGGAGTTTGGACTAGTGGTTCCAAATAATGCAGAAGGGGTAAAAAAAGGAATCCAAGAAATAATAGATGAGAATTCTGTATATGCCAAGAAAGCATTAGCAGGGGAAAAAATGGTGTTGAATGAGAATCAGAAAAAACTAGAAGAAATTATAGAGGTAATTAGCAGTTATAAAATTTAGTAGTGGTTACTGCAAATAGATTAAAATAAAACTTCATATGAGGAGTCTAATATGATTTCAAAAATAAAGCGAAAAATTAAAAGGAAATTAGGTTTTGGAAGTAGATATGAGGAAACTTTAGAAGGTCTTAAAAAAACAGGATTAAAAATAGGGGAGAATTTTGCATTTAATGATGGATGTATAATAGACCCTAGTCATTGCTGGAAAATAAGCATAGGAGATAATGTTACACTAGCTCCAAATGTTCATATTTTAGCACATGATGCAAGTACTAAATTCTATTTAGATTATACTAAAGTTGGGCTTGTTAAAATTGGTAGTGAAGTATTTATAGGAGCAGGTTCTATTATACTTCCTAACGTTGAAATAGGGGACAATGTCATAATAGGTGCTGGAAGTGTGGTTAATAAAAGTATCCCAGCTGATACAGTGGTTGCTGGAAATCCCGCTAAGGTAATTGGCAGAACAAGTGAATATATTGCTAAGCAGCAGGAAAGAATGGACGAGAGCCATTTATTTGATGAAAGCTATACTTTAGGTGGCAATATTACAGAAGAGAAAAAAGAAGAAATGAGAAACATACTACAAAATGGTATGGGGTTTTTAAAATAAAGATTTATTTAGTATGATCGAATTATAGGGGGAAAATCCTTGAAAAAGATTTTGTTTGTTATTGGACAACTGGGCGCAGGCGGAGCAGAAAGAGTCCTTATAGATATTGCGAATAATTTGTCAGATAATAAAGGATATTCTATTACGGTTTTTACTTTTTGTAAAAATAAATTAGATAACCAACTTTCGAGAAGGGTAAAACATGTTAGTTTATTTAATATAAACGCAAAATCGAGAAAAATTAGTGATAGGATTTTAAATCGCTTTATTGTAACTAATTTGTTTAAGTTGCTTGAAAAAATTAGTGCAGATTATATAAGAAAAATTATGAGTATCCGTTTAAAGGGAACATATGATATTGAAATAGGATTTGTCGAAGGACTACCAATAAAAATTATATCTTCTTCAAAGCATATTGAATCATCAAAACATATTGGTTGGATTCATACGGATTTAAGTAGGTACAATCATGCTCAAAACTTTTTTGAGAATTATTCGGAAGAAACAGCGATATATGATAATGTACAAAGTATGGTTTTCGTATCAGAACAATCAAAAATAGGATATAAAGACTACTTTAAGAAAAGTCATAAAAATAATTTTGTTATTCCGAATTTTATAGATTGTGATCGTATTAGGAAGCTAGCTGAAAAGGAATTTGAATTGAATTTTAAATATATTTGTTCTGCGGGAAGACTAGTGAAAGAAAAAGGTTTTGATAGATTAATCAGAGCATATGCCTCTTTAAGGGGGAAGGGACAGTTAAAGGATATAAAATTATTAATTCTTGGTAGTGGTGTTGAGGAGAATGCATTAAAAAATTTAGTTATTGAGTTAAATATTGAGGACGATGTTGTATTTATTCCTTTTACAGAAAATCCATATAAATATGTTAAAAATAGTGAATTTTTCATATCATCGTCGAGAGTCGAAGGATATTCATTAGTTGTAGCAGAAGCAATTCTTCTAGAGGTCCCAGTGCTTTCAACAAGAACAGGGACTGTTAGTATTCTTGGTGAAAGTGAGTATGGCTTAATTGTGGATAATACAATAGATGGTATTGTTGAGGGGATGGAAAATTTTATCATTGACATTCAAGAGTTTAAATCTAAAGCAATTAAGGGAAGTAAAAAAGTTGCAGAGATTAACCGTGAGAATTTGGAGAAGATAATTTCTTTAATGAAAAAATAAGTGCAGAAAATATTAAATTTGAGAGATGTGTCATAGATAATGAGTAGCTTAACTAGGAATACAATGTATAGTTTTTTAAATCAAATAGTATTACTAATTATACCATTTATAACCTTTCCTTATATTTCGAGGGTTTTAGGGCCAGGACATTATGGAAGTATTAACTATGCGACTAGCATAGTTACTATTTTTGCTGTATTTGCGGGAACAGGATTAGTAGGACATGCAACACGTGAAATCGCTATAGTTAAAGATGATAATGAAAAACTAGGTACTAAATTTCAAGAGTTGTTCATTATACAATTGATATTAACAATTTGTATGGTATGCTTATATTTAATTTTTTTACTTAATAGTTCAGAAGTAAATAGTGAATTTTTCATTTTCTTTATTACTGGATTAACACTGTTAACAAATTTATTTACCTTCCAATGGTTTTTTGTAGGAGTAGAAAAATTCAAATATATTACAACTCGTGATGTTGTCGTTAAAATTATTTTTGTTATTTGTGTGTTTACATTTGTTACAGAAAAGGACGATTATCTTATATATGTTTTGTTGAACTTTGGTAGCTTTATGCTGACGGCCTTATTAAATGGTTGGTATTTGTTGAAATTTATTGAAATAAAAAAGAGAAAGTTATCATTTACTGTACATTTTAAGCCTGTCTTTTTGGCATTAATAATTTCACTTGTTAGTACGGTTACGTTACAATTAAATTCTATTCTGTTAGGGAGTATTGCGGCGAAAGAAAAGTTGGGTCTTTACAATGTAGGTATAAAGATGACTACAATGTTAGTAGCGATTGTTTCAAATGCTTTTGCTGTACTTTTACCAAGACTTAGTTATTTGAATAATAATAATGATCACAGCTCACAACAAAAAATCCTAAATAAAACGGGTCATTTTTTAGGAATTGTTTCAATACCAGCATGTATTGGCTTTATTTTATACTCTAATATCATAATAAAAATTCTTTTTGGTACAGAGTATTTGGGTGCAATTGTGGTATCGCAAATTACTTCTCTATGTTTAATAATAATGCCATTAGTAGCAATTTATGCATACTATTTGTATTCTACTGGTAGAGAACGTATATCTATATATGTGATGATAATAGCATTAGTAATTAATGTGGTAGCTAATATTATTTTAACTACAAAATATCTTATTGTAGGTGCAGCCATTACGTTTGTATTAACTGAACTATCTAAGTTAGTAGCTTATTCTTTATGGTTGAGGAAAACAGGTATGAAATTCAATCTGTTTTCAATAAATTACCTTTCATATTGTCTGATAACTATTATAACAATAGTATTGCCTTATGTGATATGTAGACCCGAAGGCATCTTTCCAACTATATTTATTATGATAGGTAGTATCATTTTTTATTTTATTTTTTTAGGTCTAGTAAAAGACAAATATTTTATGGAGATGTTTCAGATAATCAAAAGTATGTTGGTACGTAGAAGAAGTCAATAATATTTGATATTATAGGGTTGACGAATTCGATAAGTTATTGATAAGTTTGAATGGAAATAAACTATAAGAATATAAAGAAGGCATAGATTATGAAAAAGAAAATATTATTCTGGATTTTAGGTATCATTGGTGTTCTTGTTGTTGCTGGCGGAGTATATGCTTATACTATCTATTCTAATGTATCTAGCACATTAGATATGGTACATAAACCATTAGATCGTGATAAGTCTGAAAAACGTGATCAAAAAGTGGATGTTGCAGATCAAAAGCCTATTTCTATTTTATTAATGGGAACAGATCAAAGGGAAAGTGAAACATCTAGGTCGGATTCATTAATGTTATTCACATTAAATCCACAAAAAAAATCAATGAAGATTACCAGTATTCCTCGTGATACTTATACGGAAATCATTGGTAAAGGAAAAAAAGATAAAATTAATCATGCCTATGCTTTTGGTGGTATTGATATGGCTGTAAAAACAGTAGAGAATTTTCTTAATGTACCAGTCGATCATTACATTGAAGTAAATATGGCTGGATTTAAAGATATTGTAGATGCTGTTGGAGGTGTTGATGTAAATAATGATTTGGACTTTACATCAAGGGAGACTCACTTTGCTAAAGGAAATATCCATTTAGATGGTGAAGCAGCATTAAAGTATACTCGTATGCGTTACGAAGATCCACGCGGTGACTTCGGCCGTCAAATGCGTCAACGTCAAGTTATTCAAGCGGTAATTAAAAAAGGTGCAAGTGTATCGTCTCTAGCAAGCTATGGTGACGTACTAAAAGCAATTGAGAAAAACGTAAAAACAAGTTTAACTCAAGATCAAATGTTTGATATTCAAAAGAACTATAAAGATTGCATGCAAAACAGTGAAGAAATTCAAATCCCAGGTGACGGCCATAAAGCCGCTGATGGTATTTGGTACTACTATGTTCCAGATGCAGCAAAGCAAGATTTAACGAACAAGTTAAAAGCACATCTTGAATTAACGAAGTAATGTTTATCGAACCCAACCCCTTTGGAAGGAGTTGGGTTTATTTTTGCATAAATTTATATTAGTATTATATATTGTGAGATTAATAGATGAGGTGAATCGATGAATAAGAAAGCAGTAGTTGTCCTATTTATTTTTGTATTGTTTATTGCTTCGGTTGTGAGCGGTAAACTATATTGGAATAAGAAGATTGCGAATGCAACAGGACAAACGAGTGAAGTAACGAAAACAAAGGCTGAAGTGAAAGATAGCGGAGCGAAGAAGGAAGAGAAAAAAGAAGAGAAAAAACAAGATGCAAAGTCATCTTTTAATGAAGCATACGCGAAGAACTTACCTGATGCAGTGAAAGAGAAGTTAAAGAAAGCTGCTCAGGATAAGAAGGCAGTAAATCTTGTTATTGTTGGTGATGAAGCTTCTTCATCTGAAAAAGATGCTTGGGTAGCTAAGTTCACTGCTAATTTAGAGGCTTCTTACGGTAAAGGTTTATGGAATGTGACGGTAAAGGAATATAAGGGTGAAAGTACAGAGGAATTAATCGCGAATAAACGCGATAAAGAGATTGCGAAAGACAATCCAGATGTGATTTTGTTTGAGCCACCATTTATTACTGATAACGGAAAAAATGGTAATGGAAATTCTGTTGCGAATACACAGAAGTTTGTTCAGGCACTTTCTACTAGCGCAAAAGGCGCTACAATTATGATTCAACCATCAAACCCAGTGTATGGTGCGAAGAATTATCCGAAAGCGATTGAAGCATTAAAACAATTTGCGACGCAAAATGGTTATACATATGTTGATCATTGGGGAGCATGGCCTGATGCAACAACGAAAGCAATTTTACCGTACTTACAAGAGGAGTTCGGTTTCCCAAGTGCTAAAGGGCATGAAGTTTGGGCACAATATGTAACGGATTATTTTGTAGCTAAGTAATGATATATAAAAGGTATACGAGCAATCGTATACCTTTTATAATAAGAAAGTGAGTAAGTAAGAAATCCTAATATATGTAGGAGGAAGACAATGAATTCAATTCTAATCTGTGGCGGAGCGGGCTATATCGGTTCTCACGCTGTTAAAAAATTAGTAGACGAAGGTTTATCTGTAGTTGTAGTAGATAACTTACAAACTGGTCATGAAGATGCGATTACGAAAGGTGCGAAGTTTTATAATGGTGACCTTCGTGATAAGGAATTTTTAAGAGATGTTTTTAAACAAGAAAATATCGAGGCGGTTATGCATTTTGCAGCTGATTCTTTAGTTGGAGTTAGTATGGAGAAGCCTCTTCAATATTATAATAACAATGTGTATGGTGCACTTTGCCTGCTAGAAGTAATGGATGAGTTTAAAGTAGATAAGTTTATTTTCTCTTCTACTGCGGCGACTTATGGTGAGGTAGATGTAGACCTTATTACTGAGGAAACGAAGACAAATCCGACGAATACATACGGAGAGACGAAGTTAGCAATCGAAAAGATGCTTCATTGGTATAGCCAAGCCTCTAATTTACGCTATAAGATTTTCAGATACTTTAATGTGGCTGGTGCAACTCCAAGTGGTATTATTGGGGAAGATCACCGTCCAGAGACACATTTAATCCCTCTTGTTTTACAAGTGGCGTTAGGTCAGCGTGAGAAGATTATGATGTTCGGTGATGATTATAATACACCAGATGGTACTTGTATCCGTGATTATATTCATGTTGAAGATTTAGTGGCGGCTCATTTCTTAGGACTTAAAGACCTACAAAATGGTGGGGAAAGTGATTTCTACAACTTAGGAAATGGTAATGGCTTTAGTGTAAAAGAAATTGTTGATGCAGTTCGTGAAGTTACGAATCATGAGATTCCAGCTGAGATGGCACCACGCCGTGCGGGAGATCCAGCACGCTTAGTAGCGTCTTCTCAAAAGGCGAAAGAGAAGTTAGGATGGAATCCTGAGTATGTAAATGTGAAGACAATTATCGAGCACGCGTGGGATTGGCATCAGAAGAAACCTAATGGGTATGAGAAATAAGTTTAATAAATGAGAGAGGGTATCGTCGACAAAATATGTTCGACAATACCCTCTCTTTTTTTGTTTTATTTTTGCTATACTAAACTGTACTATAATACAGGATGGAAGGAGGAGAATGATGAAAATACTTGTAGTAGATGATGAATCGAGTATTCGTAATTTGATTCGGATGCAGTTAGAGATGGAAGGGTATGAAGTATTGACGGCGGCTGATGGAAGAGAAGCTTTAGAGAGATGGAATGAGCAGCCGGATGTACTTATTTTAGATGTGATGCTTCCTGATACGGATGGGTATGAGTTGTTACGTTTATTCAGGGAGAAGGAGCGTGATATTCCGGTGCTTATGCTGACAGCGAAGAGTCAGATGAATGATAAGTTACTTGGTCTTCAGCTTGGAGCTGATGATTATGTGACGAAGCCTTTTAATTATGCGGAGCTCATTCTTCGGGTGAAGAATATGGCGCGGCGCGTGAAGAAGAAGGAGGTTCCTTTAAATCATGAGGTGATTGGGGCTGGTGATTTACTTATTTGTCCAAAGGAACGAAAGCTTCATGTGAGTGGACAGGAGATTCAGTTAACGTACCGAGAATTTAATTTATGTCAGTTGTTTGTTTCGAATCCGCAGCGTGTATTCATGAGAGATGAGCTATTAGAGAAGGTATGGGGGTTTGAGTATATCGGAAATACGAGAGCGGTTGATATTATGGTGCAAAGGCTTCGAAAGAAACTCGGCGCGAGCGGGGAGTATATTAAGACAATTTATGGTGTGGGATATAAGCTTGATTGCTAAAAGGTGATGATATGTCTTTAAAACGAAATATGGTGTTTGGAATAGTTGGGTTGTTGATTCCAATTCTTGTTCTTTTGTATGCGGTTGTTTATATTGCACTGGAGAAGAATGTGTATCATAATGCGGCAGATTCCTTAGAAAAGTTAAGTGTGGAAGCGCAAATCTATACGATGAATTATTTAGAGAAGGAAGCAGAAGTTGAGACGCTAGGGCCTAATTCGCTTTTAATTGCTTCGTATTTAGCAAAGCGAATGGATGTCCGAGTGCAGATGATTGGGAAGAATGGAGATGTTGTTGCAGATACACAAAAAGGAGCGTTACTTCATCGGAATATTGACATTGAGAGTTCTTTGAAGGGAAAGAAATCTTATGTTTTCGAGGAGGGAGACCCAGCTCCAATTCTTTTGTTTTCAAGTCCGGTTTATTATGGAAACGATGTCATTGGAAGTATTCGTTTTATAAATGAGTTAACGGATGAGAAGGAAGTTTTAACAAATGTAAGTTGGACGTTTTTAATGACGTCGCTTTGTTTAGTAGCTGCTGGTATTTTCTTTGCGATTCGTTTGGCGAAGTCTCTTCATAAACCAATTGATCAGTTAAGGCAAATGGCATATCGGCTTGCGAATGGAGATTATGAAAGTAAGATTGAGCTGAATGAGTATGTGGAAATTGCGCAGCTTTCAGCGTCCTTTAATGCGATGGCTAATGGGATTGAACTGCATATTAAGCAGCTGAAGGAAGAGAAAGAGAAACAGAAAGATTTCTTGGACCGCATTACGCATGAGCTGAAAACACCGCTTACGGCAATTATCGGTTATGTGGATTTAATTCCGAAGTTACAGTCGAAGGAGGATGTGCAGGAGAGCCTCCGTTATGTGTCTGTAGAAAGTGAGCGTCTATTATCACTTGTAGAGGAATTACTTAAGTCTTCAAAGTACGGGAAGAGTACGTTTGAAGTATCACCTACAGTCGTGAATATTAAAGAATTGGCAGAAGAAGCGGTTTCGATTGTGAAACTCAGGTTGCAGCAGTTTGAAATTGAAGTTATGAATGAGTTAACAGAAGTACACGTCGTTGCGGATTTTGATAAGACGAAGCAAATTTTCTTGAATGTGCTTGATAATGCGATTAAATATAGTGATGCTACGCAAGTTCGTATGAATGTAATTATAAATGAGCAGGAAGCGAAAGTTTTTGTTCATGATGATGGTATTGGTATGGATGAAGGTGTGCTTGCAGAATGGAATGAGTCTCCGGAAGGTAAGGTGCTTCCTTCAAGTTACGGGAATGGCTATGGCTTATACATTTGTCAGGAGATTATGAAGAAGCAAGGCGGAAGTATGCGAATTGAGAGTAGTGAAGAGATGGGGACTACAATATGCATTACATTTTTACTTCCGAGACGGATGGAAGACATAAAAAACTTGAAAGCGGTTAAATGATACATTTATGAAACAATTATGCGGTATTTTCGAAACAACGTTTTTTTATCTTGGAGGTAGGCAGAAATGAAAAGGCTATCATTTCAAATTCTTATGTTTGTCTTTTGTATGATCGTTTCTCTTATTTTGTTTTATGTTATTGAGAAGCAAATATATAATCGAATCACAATTGTGGATGACAAACAAGCCGTTTTACAAAGAGTGAATGAATCCCTTCCTACTGAAGTGAAAGTAAGGCATGAGAAGTGGGGAGAAATTGTTGTAACGGATGAAGTTCGTTTGCATACGATTGTTTCATTCTTTGACCGAATTCGAATAGAACCGAGAGAAGCGAGGAATCAAGAACAAGTATTTACTGGAGAAGTAACGTACTTGAATGGACATAAACGTACTTTTGCAGTAGGTGACTTGTTCCAGTACGAGGCTAATGTATACGGAAAGAATGGCACGGATCCGATGATCTCAGCATTTCAAACGTATTTGTTAAGTCTGTATTATACACCAGAGCGCATTAGTAATTTCTTTGCGGAGGCAAAGGAAGTTGTAGTGAGGCAAGGGGATGTAATACGTACTATAGATCTTACGCAAATATTTGATTCTATTCGATACGCAAAGCAAATTACAGATTACGGAGAAATTCAGAAATTATTACAATCACAGAATGAGCCGATTGCTTATATTACTGCCTATAAAACAGGCAAACGTGTAAAGAATGAGCGGGAGGATATTCTAACTATTTCTGTGTATCCATCGTACTTTGTTGTGCAATATCTCGGTGATAATAACGGGAATGTCATGTATATGAAGGGCTCCCTAGCAGAATTCCTTGTAAAGGAGAGTGTGTCATGAGAAAGATAGCCTTTTTCTTCTTTTTGCTAGTAATCGGAGGAGCGATGTCTAGTTGCTCTCGAGATACAACCTCTATTAAATATAATAAAAGTGGTCTCCCTATTTTGGATGATCGTCATCTCGTTGCGTATGTAGCGGCCCGCGAGGAAGTTGGTGAAGCTTTGCTTTCGTCATTTTGTAAACAACGCGGGTGTACATATGAATTTATTCGTCTATCGACAGAAGAACTTCTTCGGAGAGTAGAAGAGGAAGCTGGAAATCCGAAGGCGGATATTATTATTGGCGGTACAGTAGATGCGCATCAAATGATGAAGCAAAAGAACCTTTCTATTCCTGTTACGACCCAGCATGCGAATCGTATTTCAAAGACTGTTAAAGATAAAGATGGTTATTGGTACGGTTATGAAGTGGAGAAACTGGCAATTGCGATTAATAAAGAGCGGTGGAATGAAGAAATAGCGCCGCTCGGTCTTCCCTATCCATCAAGGTGGCAAGATTTATTAGATCCGGTATATACGGGTAAGATTGCAATGCCTGATCCAAATGTTTCCGGCACAGCATATACTTTGTTTCAAGCACTTATTGATACTTTAGGTGAAGAAGAAGCGAAAGAGTATGTTAAGAATCTTGCAAGGCAAGTTGGTGAAGTAACGGTGAATGGTTATATGCCCGCAGAACTGGTTGCGAGCGGTGAATATATGATAGGCATCAATTTTGCGGGAGATCAGAGAATGCTTCAGAAACAAGGCTTTCCTATTGTAAGTAATGAACCTGAGCAAACAGGCTTATCTGTTAATGCGATTTCGAAACTGAAGCGTGCACCGAGTGGTTTTATAGCGGACTTATTTATTGATTATTGTTTATCAGAAGAAGCGGGGCACATTTTAGAAAAAGTTTCGTTTGGCGTACCAACGATGTTTGCGAAGAATCAGAAAGAGATAGAAGGTCAGCCGGTTAGAAGGACGAACAAAAATATATCAAATAGTGGAATAATCGAGATATGGAATAGACAGCGTCTCTCTCAGCAGTGAGAAAAGGAGACGAAAGAATATGTTTAAATGGCTTAAGCCAGCACCTGCAATTGAGAGATTACCAGCGGATATGATCGCTAAAGTATATACATTACTGCGTATTCGTGTACTAATTGGAATTTCAGTTGGATATGCTGCTTATTATTTAGTGCGCAGTAACTTTACGTTATCAAGTACGTATTTAGTACAAGAATATGGTTTTAGTACAGCTCAAATTGGATTACTAGGTTCAGTAATGGCAATTGTTTATGGATTTAGTAAGTTCTTTATGGGGAATTTATCAGATAAAGCTTTCGCCCAGCGCTTTATCGCAGTCGGATTATTTTTATCAGGGCTTGTAAATATTTGCTTCGGGTTTGCAAATTCATTTGGGATGATTGTTACATTACTTGTCCTGAACGGTATTGTACAAGGTATGGGAGCACCACCTTGTAGTATTGTTATGACGAAATGGTTCTCGAAGAAAGAACGTGGTACGAAAACAGGTATTTGGAATATTTCACATAACGTTGGCGGAATGCTAGTGCCGCCCCTTGTCGGAATTGGTGTAGGTATTTTCGGTGAAAACCATTGGCAAGGCGGCGTATTTATTTTCCCAGCAATTATCGCAATGGTAATTTCAGTTCTTGTTTGGATTAATGCGAAGGATACACCAGAATCTGAAGGTCTTCCTCCAATTGATGAGTATCGTAATGACTATGAAAATCTTGAAAAAGCAGATAATGCTAACAAGATGTCACCAAAAGAAATTTTAATGAAATATGTAGTGAAAAATAAGTTCGTTTGGTATTTATGTATTGCGAATGCATTTGTCTACTTAATTCGTTTCGGTGTTATTAACTGGGTTCCGCTTTATTTAACGACAGTTAAAGGTTTTTCAAAAACAGAAGCGCATGCTGCATACGCGATTTTTGAAGGTATGGCAATTCCAAGTTCATTAATCGTTGGTCTTTTAAGTGATAAGTTATTTAAAGGAAAACGTATGCCGTTATGTATTATGAGTATGGCCGGAGTTGTTATTGGTACGGTTGTATATTGGCAAGCATCTAGCGTACTTGTTGTAAGTATTGCAGTTTCTATTATCGGTTGTTTAATTTACGTACCACAGTTTTTAATCGGTTTAAGTGCGATGGAATTAGTACCGAAATTTGCAGTAGGTACAACAGTTGGTATGTGTGGTCTGTTCGGTTATGTAGGTGGAAGTCTTGTAGCAAACGCAGCAATTGGTGTTATTGTTGATCGTTCTGGCTGGGATGGCTGCTTCATCTTACTATTAGCAGGCGGTATTTTATCAACAGTATTCTTATTTATCGTTCAACGTGGACATGAGAGAAAAGGTCCTAAAGTGGCGTAATAGTTTATTCAGAAAAGCGATCCAATCATTATTTTGGATCGCTTTTTTTATATAAGGAAACCTTTCCTTAAAACTATCTTAAAAGATAGAATGTCATATTTCTAATCATTGGTATTTTTGTTACAATATAAATGATTGTGTAAAACTTTGTAAAATGAGTGTAACAATGTAAGTGGGGTTATAAATTTCAGAAAGTTTTATACAATTGAATATCTATTAAACTATTAAGATATAAAAGGAGAGAGAATATGTTACCTAATACGGTTCGTACTCCAAACAAGAAGAAGAAATGGATTATTATCGGAGTTATTGCACTAATTGTTATTGTAGCAGCAGTTAATATTTTTGTTATGCAAGGTAAGAAGAAAGGTACGGCTAATACAGATGCTGTAAGTTTTGAGAAAGTGACAGAGCGAAAGCTTAATAATACGAAGTTAATTTCTGGTCAAGTGAAGCCAGGAAATATTGAAAGTTTCTATGCGGATCCGACTAAAGGAAAAGTGAAAGATATTGCAGTGAAAGAAGGACAAGAGGTAGAAAAAGGAACGAAACTATTCTCTTATGATAATGAAGAAATTAATCTTCAAATGAAGCAAGCTGATCTTGATCAGAAGATGGCTGATATGCGTTACGATCAAGGGAAAAAGAAGATTGATTCATTGAAGAAAGAAATTAAGAAGGTAAAAGATAGTGGGGCTGGGAAAGAAGTAACAGACCCGATGGAAGAGCAAGTAAGTGAGTTAGAAATGGCACAAAAGACAACTGACCTTGAGAAAGAAAAAGGGAAGTTACAAAAAGAAGAGTTAAGTAAAAAACAGAAAGAACTTACGATTTATAGTAATTTTACTGGTGTTGTACAGAAGTTAGATAAGGATGCAGCGCAAAGTTCATCTCAGGCATTAGGTGGTCAAGGGAAAGCATTTTTACAAGTTGCTTCTAAAGACCCGTTCCAGGTTCAAGGGACTTTAACAGAGCTTCAAAAGTCACAAATTCAAAAAGATCAAACGTTCACTGTAACTGCGAAAGCAAATAATAAGAAGAAGTGGACAGGTAAGATTACGGAAGTAAGTGAATTCCCAACGAGTGCAGAGATGGCTCAAGCTGCTGGTGAGGGAACTCAAAATATGTCTCAATATACATATAAAGCAAGTCTTGATAGCCAAGATGGTTTATCTCCAGGTTATCACGTTTCTCTGCAAGTAAATTTAGAGAATAAGACGATGATTGCTGTTCCAAGTAAGAGCATTGTAGAAAAAGGCGAAGATGCATTTGTTTATATCGAAGACAAAGGAAAACTTCGTAAGCAAAATGTGAAAAAAGGCGCGAATGATGGAGATTGGACAGAGGTTGTTGAAGGCGTAACAGTGGGGCAAAAGGTGGTTAAAAATCCTTCCGACAACGTGTATGACGGAATGGAAGTGAAAGAGAAATGATTACGTTAAATAATATTGCTAAAACATATTATCAAGGAAAATTGGCAGTGCCGATTTTACATGGTATTAGTTTAACAATTCAAAGCGGTGAGTTCGTTTCTATTATGGGACCGTCTGGTTCTGGTAAATCAACGCTTATGAATATTATCGGTTGTTTAGATCGTCCAACAGAAGGTGAATATATGTTGAATGATGTGAATATCTTAACAGCAGACGAGTCAAAACTAGCTTTAATTCGTAATGAATATATCGGCTTTGTGTTCCAGCACTTTAATTTGCTGCCGCGTCTTTCCGCAGTGGAAAACGTTGAACTTCCGCTCATCTATGGTGGGGTGAAGAAAGCAGAGCGTCGTCAAAGAGCCCTTGAAGCGCTTGGAAAAGTTGGATTATCAGATAGAGTCCATCATTTACCTAGTGAGTTATCAGGTGGACAGAAGCAACGTGTAGCGATTGCGAGATCGATTGCAAATAATCCAACGTTTATTATGGCCGATGAGCCGACAGGTGCACTTGATACGAAGTCTGGTGCACAAGTTATGGATATTTTCACGAAGCTAAATGCAGAAGGTACGACGATTGTTATGGTTACGCATGAAGAAGAGGTAGCAGCGTATTCTTCCCGCCGCATTGTACTGCGAGATGGGAAAGTTACAGAAGATAGAAGGTGTGCAGTATGAGTTTACTAGATAGTATGAAAATTGCCTTATCGTCTATTTTAGCTCATAAACTACGCTCAGCTTTGACGATGCTAGGGATTATTATCGGTGTAGGCTCTATTATTACCGTCGTTGCGATTGGGCAAGGCGGGGAAGCTGCACTGAAATCCCAATTTGTTGGATCAGGTAATCAAACGGTACCGATTCATTATAGTGCCGATATGAATGATCCTTTTGGTATGGCGATGGTAGAAGCACCGAAGATAACTGAAGAAGATATTTTTGAAATTAAAAAAATTCCAGATATCGCACATGTTGTAACAACAAATTCAAGTATGGAACCAATTGATATTGAAGATAAAATAGAAATGGTGAATATTACTGGATTAGACAGTGAGTATTTTTCAGTAAATAAAGTAAAGTTGTTAAAGGGACGTTCTTTACAAGAATCAGATGTGGATCAAGGTAATAATGTTGTCATGATTAGTAAACAAATGGAAGATAAGGTATTTAAGGATGCCAATCCAGTCGGTAAAATTATTGAAATGAAGGGGCAACCGATGCAAATTATCGGTGTCTACAAATCAGATAACGAGTTTATGGGAATGGGACCGTCAGAAGCACTAGTTCCGATTTCATTATGGCCGACACTGTATGGAAAAGATGAAATTCAAAATATTTCTGTTCAAGCGAAAAATGTAGATAATTTAGAAAAAGCAGGTAAAAAAGCTGCTGATGTCTTAAACAGTCGTAAACCGACTGATGCAACTGGTAAATACGAAGTTATGAATTTAAAAGAACTTCAAGAAGGTATTTCAAAGATGACCGGTATTATGACAATGATTATTGGTGGTATCGCTGGTATTTCATTAGTCGTTGGTGGTATTGGTGTTATGAACATTATGCTCGTATCTGTAACGGAGCGTACGCGTGAAATTGGAGTACGTAAAGCACTTGGAGCGACGCGTAGTAAAATTTTATTACAGTTTTTAATTGAAGCAGTTATGTTAACGCTTCTAGGTGGTTTAATCGGAATTGGTCTTGGGTATGGCGGGGCATATATCGTTTCCACATTTGCGAAGTGGCCACCGCTCGTTTCATGGGAAGTTGTCGTTGGGGGCGTATTGTTCTCTATGACACTAGGTATTATCTTCGGATTAATTCCAGCGAACAAAGCTGCGAAATTAGATCCAATTGAAGCACTTCGTTATGAGTAAATTGTTAGTGTAGTAGAGAAGGGGTTCTCTACTACACATTACCGTTCTAGTGGGCGGTTCGTAGCCTCAAAATGAGGATGTGAACCGCCCGTTAGAACGGGTTATATAAATAGAAGGAGGCGTTATAATGGAAGCGAATTTGAATACGCAAAAGGTTGAAGGAGAGAAGCCGTCATTGTTTGGAATGATTACTTCTCCTGGCTTACAGTTTGAGAGAATGAAGACGAGTAATGCGGTATGGGGTGCATTTTGGATACTTGTTTTATTAGGTGGACTTGTTGCAGGCCTTGCTGCTTATGTGTACTCCCTAACCCCTGAGGCGATTAAGATGAATAAGGATTTGGGTGTTAGCGTTACACCTATAATGTCGTTTGGTACGGGTGCAGTATTTGGTGCTATTGGTATGGCGATTAGTTTCTTTATTAGTGCAGCAGTGTATAAAATATTTATGATGTTAATGAGCAATGATACTTCTTATAAGAAATTATTAACAATCAGTGTGTACTCAAGCATTATTTCATTACTTGGTTTATTAATAAACACAGTTTTAGCACTTGTTTTAGGCGGGTCAGGACAAGAAATGTATACTGGTTTAGGACCGATTTTCGCTTCAAGTGGTGGTGTTGCAAAAGGTATTGCAAATAATATTGAAGTGTTCACAATTTGGGGATTTGTTATTACATGGTTAGGTCTTCAAATTACGGCTGGTTTAAGTAAAAAGAAAGCAACAATTCTTATGGTTGTCTTCTTTATCTTAACTATTGGATTTGGTGCGGTAAAAGGTATGTTCCAATAATAAAATAAAAAAGGTGACTCTTCCTAGAGTCACCTTTTTTATTTTTACTCCTATTTCAAATACCTCAAATAGAATTTCAAATACGGCCTAGTGTAATTTCAAATTACGGCAGCAGTATTTGAAATTACCCACAATGAAATTTCTTTTCTCATTTTATATTGTAGAGGTACCGCGGAATACTGAAGAGGTATACCTTTTAGAAACGGGCACTGTGTGAAGCCAGCGACTTTTGCAGATACGGTTGTTTTGTATGAAGGTATGATTGTAAATCAAATAAAGAGGTTAAATATTTACCAGGATTATGAAGAGTATTATCAATGTGGTTTAATTGGTCTTTGGCATGCTTATGAAAGGTATGAGGAGGAGAAAGGTAGTTTCCCTGCTTATGCTGTCGTAACAGTACGTGGTTATATATTGGAGAGGTTGAAGAAAGAATGCGTAGTGCAAGAGCGCTATGTATGCACGGACGAGTATGAGGAACGATTTGAGTGTGAAGATGCTGGAACGAGGGCGAAGGATTTTATGAGTGTGTTAGATGAGAGGGAGAAGCATATTATTTCAGAGCGATTTTTTACAGGGAAAAATATGGGAGAGATAGCTTCTGAAATGGGGATGACGTACTATCAAGTGAGATGGGTATATCGACAAGCACTTGAGAAAATGAGAGATAGTGTAAGGGGATAAGAATAATAAGTAGAATGGAAGGCAAAGGAAATATTGCGTTCCATTCTATTTACTTTAAGGCAGTAAATGTGGCAAGAGGTTTTTTGAGTGTAATGAATCTTGCATGTTCATTCGGGATAATACATGTCCAGATTTGAAAAATTGTTGCTGTAACTTATGAGAACCTATTTGTATTGTTATGGTAGCTCCGTTAAAAAAATGAATGTTAGCTTTGTTAGTTTTTTTGGAAAACTCTATCTCATCTATATGGTTATAGAACAACCAAATGCAGCTTGGAGAAGAAGGAGATTCTGTTGGGAAAACGCAAATATATTCTTTGTGATTAATCGGAATTGGAACATTTTGTTTGAGCTTAAAGTTTATTTGGACTGCATGACGTCTACCTTGATAAGTAGAATGAACATGTGTTAGACAAGATTTCTTTATAAGTTGGATAGCTGTTTGGCAAGAGTACAGAGGGTTTCCGCTACTGTCGATAATTTTTGTCCGGTAATAAGGGTGTTTGCAAGGTTCGAGCATCATTGTAGAACTAGAAATAAAAATATCATTTTCATTATTCATGATTCTAAAATCCTCCCTTATAAGAATTGTTATTCTGAATATAATTATATACGAATTATGTAAAATTATTATTAATCTTCTGTTGTGTATTGTAAATTTTTACTGTTCGTTTACAATCAATAGATGATAGTCTTTCTAATTTGCATCGCTTGTACATATATATGAAAATAGAAAAGAGTAGGCGGTGATATAGCATGAAGAAAAAGTATATTATTATGGCTCTAGCTGTTGTTCTCTTGGTTTATTTAGCAAACAGTAATCCGGGTAAGGGAGAATATACGGATTGGGCAGCAAAACAATTTATGAAGCGTAATGATGTGAGTAAGAAGCTAGAAGAGGTTGAGAAAGAAAACAAAGAGGGTATACTTGGCGACTTAGCATCGGCGGGAAAGAAATTAGCAAATAAGTATGTTGAACCACAAGTTGGATTATTAATTGAGCATTATACAAAGCGAAATGATTATATTTTCTTCTCAACATATACGACAGAGTTTGATTTAGGCGGAGAGAATTATAAGTATGTTTGTGTTGGTTTTTCAAACATCTTTATTCCAATTGAAATGCCGAAGAAAAAAGACGAATCTGCAAAATAATGCAGATTCGTCTTTTTGATTTACGGAGTGATTTGAACTTCAGATACGTTTTTTTCTATGAGGCGAGCCCCTTTTTTACGAGTATTTTCACTAATTGATGAAAATACAGATGAAGAAAGAATGGTATCCATTACTTGATTTACGACTAGTTCATTTACTGGTGTGATGGGATTTTCGATAGAAAAGGCAACTGTTTTTCCATCTTCTTTCACGAAAATTAACTCTAGTACTTGCATGCTTTATTCCCTCCTTTTTAATTATAGATTAGAAAGATCTGACGTGCTTACAAGTTGTACAGCGTGAAGTGATGATTGTTGTAGTGA
The DNA here is from genome assembly GCF_016651075.1 of Bacillus sp. TH19. NCBI lineage: Bacteria > Bacillati > Bacillota > Bacilli > Caryophanales > Bacillaceae > Bacillus > Bacillus sp. TH19. The sequence continues at coordinate 401,451 of NZ_JAEKEO010000007.1, forward strand.
AGCAAGAGCACGTGCTACTTCATGTACTTTTCCTAAATCTGCATTTGTTTTCACACGTTTGAATTGTTTGTTCTTAAAAACTGTTTTACCGTTTTTGTCTAATCCTCCGTTTAATACAAGGCGTAAAGTTAAATCCATTACGATTGTTTCAACTGCCATGTTTATCACCCCCTTTCACTTTATAAATAGGGTGTAAATGTCATGTTTTGGCGTGAAATTTTTTCTTTTTTTTGGTACTCTTAAAAGACTAAGAGAGGGGTTTTCGGAAGAATGAATCGTAAATGGTTATTTTGGATTCCTGTATTACTATGGATGGGGATTATTTTCTATTCTTCAGCACAGCCATATAAAAAACAGGATATGCGCTCGGATATTGAGCAATATGTAAATGCTGAGTTTGTGAAAGAGCATTTTTCATGGGTATCTATCGATTATGGGGGAGGTACACCTGTTAGTATCGCAAATAAAGGTGTAGGTGGATTTGTTGAGTTTTTCCTTCGTAAAGGTGCTCATTTTATGGTGTTCTTTATGCTCGGTTCATTGACGTATTATGCTTTTCATCGATCGGGTTATTCGAGAAAAAGGTGCTTTGCATACGCCCTCCTTTTCGTTGCGGGGTATGCAACATTTGATGAAATTCATCAATGGTTTACGGGAGACCGTACACCGATGTGGCAAGATTCATTGCTTGATACGTGCGGCGGGTTAACAGGAATTATAATAAGCAATTGGTTTTGGCATAGAAAAAGGAGCTAATCTCAGTTAGAGATTTGCTCCTTTTTCATTTATCCCGCTATTTGTGGGAATAGAAACATCCATCTTATCCCGCATTAACTGCCCGTAAAAGCCTTCACTTTATACGCCAAGTAATTCTTTTAGTTCGTCGGTTGATAGTTCGGTCATCCAACTATCGCTTGTAATGACGGCGTTGTTTAATGATTGTTTTCGTTCTAACATTTCATCAATCTTCTCTTCAAGTGTTCCCGTTGTAATAAGCTTATGAACGTGAACGAAGCGTTTTTGACCGATGCGATAAGCACGGTCTGTTGCTTGGTTTTCTACAGCTGGATTCCACCAACGGTCATAGTGAATGACATGGTTGGCGGCAGTTAAGTTTAATCCTGTTCCGCCGGCCTTTAACGATAAGATGAAGATGTCATACGTTCCGTTTTGGAACTGCTCAATCATCTTGTCACGCTCTTTCTTCGGTACGCTCCCGTTTAAGAAGAGGACGCGCTGACCGAATGTTTCTTCTAACATACTTTTTAGCATGTTCCCCATGCCAATGTACTGAGTGAAGATTAAGCAACTTTCATTTTGGTCTTTTATATTTTCGATGAGCTCCATTACCGTTTTTGTTTTCATAGAGCGCTCGACGATATTTTGTGGTTCTTCTTCTTTCAAATAAAGGGCTGGGTGATTACAAATTTGTTTTAGCTTGTTCAGCATAAGTAATATAAATCCGCGTCTTTCAATTCCGCTTAATCCTTCTACATTTTGTAATGTATCTTGAACAAGTTGTTCATATAAGGAAGCTTGTTCGCCAGTTAGTGGACAATAAGCTTTCTGTTCTTGTTTATCTGGTAAGTTTAATGCGACCGTTTGATCTTTCTTCGTACGACGCAGTAAAAACGGCGAGATAAACCGCTGAACTTGCTGGATTTTTCCTTCATCGCGGTCCTTTTCAATCGGTGTGACGAAGCGGCGCTGGAATTGTCCTAAGCTTCCGAGATACCCATGATTGATAAAGTCGAAAATAGACCAAAGCTCAGCAAGTCGGTTTTCCATCGGTGTACCGGTTAAAGCAATTTTGTGATTTGCTTGTAGGTTTCTTACTGCTTTCGACTGTTTCGTATGTGGGTTTTTTATATTTTGCGCTTCGTCTAAAATAACAGCATCCCAGCATAACGTACTAAGTTCTTCTTCATCAAGCTGAGCTAATGCATAAGAAGTTAATATAACATCTGCTGATTGAAGAAAATCTTTAAATGACCCATCCTTAGATCGGTTACTTCCATAGTGTAATTGAACACGTAAGCTTGGTGCGAAACGCTCAAATTCTTTTTGCCAATTTCCAAGGACTGATGTTGGTGCCACAATTAATGCAGGACCTGTTTGGAGATTGTTTTCTTTAGCGTATAGTAAGTAAGTTATCGTTTGAATACTTTTTCCGAGTCCCATATCATCGGCTAATAATGCTCCAAATCCAAGCTTTCGTAAGTATAGCAACCACTCAACACCGTGTTGTTGATACGGGCGGAGTGTTGCTTGTAGCGAAGATGGTACATCTACTTTTGGAATATCTCCAATGTGCAGAAGTTTTTGGAAAAGCTCTTCGTAATATCCATCTAGCTCGATTTCAATATCGGTAAACGGACTATCGTCTTCTACAATTTCTGTTTCTGCCGTATTAGATAAATGTTGCTGCAACACATCTTTCATTTCAAGTCCATATTTATCGGCACGGTGCATTAGTTTTTTTACTTCTTCAATAAAGGCAGGATCAAGTCTCATCCATTGACCATTTAAATTGAAAAGACGTTTGTTTTGTTCAACGAGTTCGAAAAATTCGCTTTCTGATAAATCAATTCCGTCCGTTGAAATGCGCCAGTCGAAATTAACGAGCGTATTCATGCCGAAGAAAGACTGTGTTTGTGCTGTACTTTGCTTCAGCTGTACACGTAACCTCGGTTTTGTTGCTTTTAAATTTTGCCACCATGATGGTAGTAAAATTGTAATACCTGCTGCCAGTAATTCATTACTTGCTTCGGTTAAGAAGTTCCAAGCTTCCGTTTCAAAGAGTTCTTCTCGGAACTTGTCGTCCTCTTTTAGCCACGGTACGAGCTTACTGAATCCTTCTTGTGTTTCAAGGATACGTTCTTCGTAATCGTGCCATCGTTTTGGTAAGGAATCGATACTTTCATATACATATATGCGATGTGCACCACGTTTTGGTGTAACGATTGTTTCAAGCTTCCACATTTCAAGTTCTTCTTGCGGTTCTTGTAGTCTTAAGCCGACTGTAAATGGAAGATCATCTTCAATGTAACCAATTTTTCGAAGCCAATCCTCTTCATGTAGTGCTGCTTCCAATTGCCTTTTCGTAAAGTCGTAATGTTCGTATAGTCTCTTTGCATCTTCCCATCCGTCATTTGAGCGAGCATCTTGCAAAATACTTTCGTTCACAGCGGCAGAGAAAAGAGATGCTAACATGTCATCTTCAATTGAAGTATTCTGAACTTTCCAAGATGGCTGCTGAGACCAATGCTTCATGTCAGGTGCGAAGCTGCCGCTGACGAAAGCGTCCCATAATTCACTTGCGTCTTTTGTAAGTGCCGTAATAGGACCGTTCATTTGCATATTTGCAAATGAATTCATCGGTTTATTTGCGATGTATTCAAATGCCTGTGCATTCGTTAACATAACGCCTTGTTTTCCCTCATACGTTGCTTCTTTTAAAAACGTTCCGTAGAAAGAAGTAGAGTGCCATGCGAATGCATTTTTTTTCCAAGTTGCTACGGATAAGAGCGTACCGCTATCATCTTCTCCCCAAAGGAACCAACCTTGACTAACGTGCTGGAGCCTAATTGTTACTTCAGTTTGTATGATCATCGATTAATTTTCCTCTCCGTAATTCCTCTTGTAGTGCACGCAGACGTGAATGTAAGTTAGCGATATGAATAATGAAAGCATCCCATTCATCAGTTCGCTTCAGTCGTTTATAAAGCATACGTAATTTCTTTAAGTAACGAACGGCACGTTTATATGATTTGCGATTTCGCTCTTCAATTGCTTCCATTGCGGCATGGTGATAAAGAGGAAGTGCTGCTTCGGGCGCTTCTTTTTCAATATCTTTCAATGGTTCTTTCAAAAGTTCGATTACTTCGAATCCATATAAGAGCTGAAGTTCTGTCCATGCATGGTATTGTTTCTTCGCAAGTACATATTGTTCATAATTTGTGAAACTATACGGTAATAGTTCTTGTAAAATCATTTCTAATCCCGCTTGTTCATTCGTATGTGTTGCATATGTCTCATACATCATCACAAATAATCGAACGATATCTTGTATGAAGACGGTGTTTTCTTGTTCCGTTATCGTTTCTTTTACTTGTTTATAAGTAAAGGAAAGCCAATCTTTCCCGCGGTCCCACTCCATCGCACTTAATAACTCTTCTAACCAATAGAAGTAAAGGCTCACAACAGAAGAAGGCTGTTTTTCCAGTAATTCCATTGCCGATACATCTTCACCGTTTAAAAAGAGCAGGTGAGAAGATGCTAATGCTTTGGAAAGTGGATTGATTTTAGTATCGATTCGTTTTTTTTCTTCTTGTAGCTGCTCCTCTGTTCTTAACAGTTCACCCCATACGTGACGATAAATGAAGAATCGCTCTTGTGTATAGGCATCGGTAGAGAAGAATGATTCATGTATGAGCCGCGCTGTTTCTTCTAAAATCGGTTTGGATTCTTCTGGAATCGCCTCTGTTTTTAGGTCCCTAACGGTAGATTCAACTTTATCAACGAATAGGCGAACGACGTTAACTGGTTGGTGATAAGAATATAGTTTGTTTGCTTCAAATTCTTGAATTTCTTCTAATAATTTTTGAAAGCAATAAAGTGCCGCGTGCAACTTAAATAATTCATGAATAGCAACGATGCGCGGAGCTTTCCGTTCTAATTTTGTATAGAAGTCTGTAAAAAGACTCATAAGAAAATACATTTGTTTATAAGTGAGCCGCGCTTGTTCTTTTTTAAATGATTCATATTCATTTTCAAAGTATGTTTGCCAACTTTTATAATCCATTTCTTCAAAAGCTGATGATTGCAATACTTGTCGTGCAGTTCGAATAGGAGGAAGAGAAGGTTTTGTATTATTTTTGAATAAAGTTAATACATCTCCTACTTGCCCAAAACTAGAAGCTGCAGATAGTAACACAGCAAGCATATGCTGACATTGCGTTGGCGCGAAGCAATCGCAATAGCTTTCAGTGACATTACGAATCGGAATGTGAACACTATATACACTGCCTTCAGCATTTACAGTTCCGGATAGCGTATAGCCATCAAAGTCAACGTTATAGACAACACCACTACGATATAGTTGCCGAGCTGTAGCGACATGCTCTTGATCAGCAACTTGCTGTGGATCAAGCCCTTGAACGAACTCATTCGCAATCATCATAATTTCATCTTTCGTAATTGAGTCTTGCAGCATAATATTCCTCCGTACACAGATTTCTTTCCTTTACCATTATAAACAAAAAATGCTCAAAACAGAAAAAATGAAATTCTAATTACACAATTAGAAAATCATGGTAATATATATAATGTTAATTTTGTATATTACTATGTAATTAAAAGGAGAGAATTTGTTTGTCAGATTTACAATCGAAGTTTGGTAATGGCATGAATAAGTTGCAAGAGGGAATTGAGCAAGGCAAGATGAAGTTGCAAGTAGCACAGGAAATGGCGCAATTAAAGAAGATTACACAAGAGAAGTTACAAGAAAAAACTGAAATTTTACTTGAACTTGGTCAAACGGTATATATGCAACTTCGTGATGATGAAGTTCGAATAGATTTGTTGAAAGCTATTGTAGCACCAGTGCAAGAGCTTGATGTTGCTATTTATAACACGCGCAGACAAATTTCTAATTTACAGAGACAAGAACAAAAAGGACAGTGTAGTTGCGGTGGTCCATTATCATTAAATGATAAATTTTGCGGGCAGTGCGGTAAAGAAAATGAGTTACTCCTTCAATCAAAAAATATTGAAAAAGAAGCATGTTCTTCATGTGGTGAACAAATTGCAACGGAAGCTACATTCTGTCCAGCATGTGGTATGAAGCAAAGTAAGGAGTGAGGAACATGTATTGTAAAATTTGCGGTTTAGAACAGCCTGAGGCAGTAAACTATTGTACACATGACGGCTCAAGTACGGATAGTATAGATAGCCATGTTATGTTAGTCCCGCAATCTTCGAAGTATTGCCGAACATGTGGACAGGAAAGTAAAGAATATGCTACATATTGTGAGAAATGCGGTGATTCTTTATTAGGAGTCGCCCAAAAAGAATCGAACATGAAATTACCAAATGCAGGAGCGCAATTACATGTAAATGCATCAGGAAGTATGCTGAAAAAAGGATTATTCGGTGGTGCTTTTGCAATTGTATGTATGTTCATTGCAGGCTTCATTGGCAGTTTAATAATAGATTCTGCTATAAATGATGTAGTGGAGACAGCGGTTAGAAATACGGATGGTATGTTGAATATGAATACCATTAATCAATCATTTATTGGTATAGCACCATTAATTTTAATGTGTCATTTAATAGGTATTGAGATTAGCGGGAGCGGGGCATACACGATGTCATTCCTTCTTCATATGCCATTATTCATCTTGGTAACTATTCCGGCACTTATATTAGGTGGAAGTGGATTTTTTGTTGAAAGAAAAAAACCTTCAATTAGTTGGCGAGAGAAGTTCATGACATCATGTGTAATTGGCATGATATACGGTATTTTCTTATGTATTGTAAGCTTTATGGCAAGTTCTTCTACATCTATTTCTTATTTCTATCAAACGATGACTATTGATGTTGTATATTCTCATGTTGTTAGTTTATTGTTTGGTATTATATTTGGCCTATTATTCAGCTTTATTGGTATGAGTATTGAAGCAGGACCGCATCGTATGCTTTCTTCTACTAGTCAGTTTGTCCCGTATGTAACGTCTATTTATTATAGTATAGTGACTGTTTTGAAAGGACTACTTATTACATTTGGTATTATACTTATTACGATTTTATTTAGTAGTTCAAAATCAATGGGTCCAATTGATTTTCCAGAGAAGGCGTATAAAGTATTACTTTCTTTAGAAGCAACACCTTTCATGTGGAATATGGCCCACCTTTCTCCAACTGAAATTGAGTGGGGAAATATGGAGAGAGAAATGCATAGATATTCAGTCGAAAAAGGGCCACTGCATGTATCGTATATGTCAGGCATATCAATACAGGGTACGTCTTTAAAAGACCTGGAAATCGCTAATGGTGCTAGTGCTGATCGTATAAAAGATATTGATGATTTTAATTCGTATTTACATTGGTGGGGATTATTAATTCTTCTACCATGTATTCTACTAGTTAGGGCTGGAATGAAATTGGCTCAATATCGTATGCGAAATATGTACGTAACTATAGCAGTGTTTAGTGCTGTTTATACAGTGATGATGCTTTGTATAAATGGATTAGCAAAAATTCATATTACAGCTTCAGGAAGTAAGGAAATTATGAAGGAGTTCGCTGGAATTTCTGGACCGATATTATCTATTCAAAGTAACACGCTATATTTAATAGTAGGTAGTTTTCTTATTTCTTACGTATTAACATTCGCGGGTATGAAATTAGTGAAAAAATAAGGGGGAGAAATACTTGAAGTTTTGTGGAACATGCAATAAACAAGTTGCGGATCATTTGAACTTTTGTCCTGATTGCGGAAGTAAAGTAGAAGAAATTGCTGATCAAACAGCTTCTTCTCACTCAGAAATGCGTAGAGAAACAAAGTCAGTGAAAAGTAAGAAGAACATGTTTTTACTTATAGGTTTTGTCATTGTTTTTGCTATTTTGTTTGGCGCATATAAATTCGGTGCGAGCAAGTTTTCGAAGGAAAAGCAAGTAAATGCAATGATTGAAGCATTCCAAAATAAAGATGTGAATGCAATCGATGAGATTTTGAAAGTAGACGATCCAACCTTAAAGGTTAAGACAGAAGATATTAAGGCGTATATCCGTTATTTAAAAGAGAATCCTTCTTATAATAAAGAACTGTTATCATATTTGCAAAGAGAGACAGTAGATCAAAAGTTAGCAAGTGATAAAGCATCTTTTAAAGATGGGAAAATTATAGAAGACGGGAAAGAATGGTTCTTGTATCCGAAGTATAAGTTCAGCATGAAGTCGTATTACATGAATGTTAGCACAACTGCAAAGAATGCTGAAATATATGTGAATGATAAAAAAGAAACAGAGCTTTCTAGTGATAAAACTTCGAAAGAATTAGGTCCATACTTCCCGGGTGCCTATGTTGTAAAGGCAAAGGCGAAGACGGAACTTGCTGAATTAGAGACAGAAAAAGAAGTGGATTTAGCAGATGAAAAGAATGGGACAGTAGAAGTGAATTTATCACTTGAAGGAAATTATGTAACCATTTCATCTGATGAAAATGATGCAACTGTATTTGTTAATGGCAAGAAACGTGGAAAGTTAAATTACGGAAGTTATAAACTTGGTCCTGTACCAACGGATGAAACGGTAGAAGTACATTTAGAGAAAAACGCTGAATTTGGTGTGATGAAATCTGAAAGTATTAAAGTTGGAGATCAAAGTACATATTACTTAAAGTTCCCAAAAGAAGCTTCTAGTTCAGCGGTTGGAGATTTTGTACAAAATCATATTTATAATAACGTGCGTGCAATTGCATTAAATGATTTTAGTTTAATTGAAAATGATTATGATAAGAGCGGGAAATCGTATAAGGAAGACCGTGATTACTTACAATATCTACACAAAAAAGGAATTACAGAAGATTTATTGACAATGAATATTCGCAATGTAGAACGTCAAAGTGCAACGAAATATAAAGTAACGACATATGAAGAATATCATATTCGTTACGGTGACGGCTCTGTAAAATTCAAGAGCTTTAATAATGACCATATCGTTACTGTTAATGGAAATGGAAAGATATTGTACCATTCTCTTGGAGCGAATAATACGCTGAAATCAGATGAAGTATCTGGTCCGACTCGTTAATATAAGAAAGAGGCTGTTCAATTTTGAACAGCCTCTTTCTTTAGGTAGCTTGCCGTTATTGTCAATCTTTGTCGGTAAATCGATATTCCATGTTGAACCGTTGATATAATTTTCTCTACTCGTGTTCATGAAGGGAAAGTAAAAAGGATATCACCTAGTTGGGAAATTCTACTAGGTGATATCCTTTTTTGCAATTAGAAGCGGGCTTCCTTTAATATCGCTTGTACATATGGATCATTTAATATTTGCTTTATGAGCGGTAGCATTTCTTGCTCGAATGGAATATCAATAGGGAATGGTTTTTGAGAGCCTGGTTTTATTCCGTATTGTACGAGTTTGTAATGTGTATTTTCTTCAGACTTGAGCACAATTAATTTATAGCGATTGTCATCGCTTGTTAGTGAGAAGTCAATTGCGATTGCATCATATGTTACATCATCTTTATATATGTACGGTTTTGGTGTACCGACCCAGTCTACTTTTGCTTGTACATTCATGGACGTAACCTCCTTATAGCTATTATAAAAAAATAAAAGCCAGCTCTCAACAAAGAGAACCGGCTTTAGCAGTCATTGGCTATTTTAAAATTTTCACTTTAACAGTTTTGCGTCCCCATTTTTGAGCAGCGCTATCTGATCCAAGTAGGATGTCGATACGGTTACCTTTAATTGCACCGCCAGTATCTCCAGCGATCGCTTCTCCGTAACCTTCTACCCATACTTTAGATCCTAATGGGATTACTTTTGGGTCAACAGCGATCATTTTCATGTTTGGGTTCGCTGTTAGGTCATGACCCATTGCAGTTAATACACGGCCGCCGTATGTGCCACCGTTTTCACTTGGGTGAGCTGTATATGCTGTAGCTACAACTGTTAACTCACGACCATTAGAAGGTGTGCTAGTCTCAGCAGCTTTCACAGCAGGCTTAGCAGCTGGTTTTGCTTGTGCTGCAGGTGCTTGAGCTTTAGCTGGTGCTACAGTTTTAGCAGGAGCAGGTTGTTCTTGTTTCTCGATAACAGGTGCTGTACCTGTTAAGAAAGGAACGTGAACATAAGCTGTTTTCCCGTTATATTCAAATTGTAACCACTCATTTTGTACTTGGTTCGTTGTTTCGATCATATCGTCTTTCTTAAGCGTTCCAAGAATTTCTGAGTTTGTGTTCGCTTCAGCACGTACATTTAATACGTTAGCTGTTACATAGTAAGAGTTCTTTGTAAACTCTGCACTTACGAATGCGTCTTTACCATCTAATTTGATTTGTGACCATCCGTTTTCTGTATTTAGAACATCTAATTTATGACCATTCTGTAATTTACCGACAACTTTTGATTCAGTAGTAGGGTTTTCTCGTACGTTTAGTACGTCTGTTGTTACAACAGTTTCTGCATTAGCAGATGCGGTGAAAATCCCAAGACCAAAAACTGCTGCTGTTGCTATTCCAATTAATTTTTTCATGATAGCCTCCATTGCGTTTGTTTTCGTGTCCTCATTATAGCAACAGATTTTTTCGGATTTTGGGAAAACACACAATTACAAACCATTCGTAATAAGTCATTAACACTTTGTAATATAGCTAGAATGAGAGGAAAGCGTTTTTCATTCCATATAATTAGTAGGTTTCTAGTTATATTCAAAATATTTAATACAACGTATTTTTTTCGGCGCAAATAAAAATATTACAAGAGTGTTACATAATGATTACTATACAGTTACATTCCTTGAGTATTTTCCCGTTTTATGGGTAATATAGTTATATAAACATAAACATCTCGTTTGTGAAGTTATAAACACGCGCTATATACTAGCAAAAAACCGCATAATTGTTACAAGAAGAAAGGGTTGTAAAGAATAAATCTGCCCTTTTTTAAAACTGTAACACATCCTTTTTTGGGAAAATCTCTTCCCATCCGCATTTTTCTCACACAATTTGACAGTAGTATTCCAATCTTGTAGCTCTTGCAGAGTGGAAAGGTTGTACGGAAGGTAAGGCTGTCCATAAGAACTCTAATTGGTGAAGGCAAACTTGAGAGAGCCGAAAGAAAATCACCACAAAAAACTATGGTTTTCTATCCGATTTAACATATCGGAATTTATGATTTTTACAAGAAATGAAACATACGAAGGGGGATTTGATGAGGAAACTGACGAAAACATTTATTGTCTCATTAACATTATGTATTGCATTTACACTTTGGGGGATTATTCCCGAATCTATTATTGGAAAAGGTAGCTTAGGAAATGTAACGACTGTAATTCAAGCTGCGTTAGTTAGTAAGTTTGGATGGTTCTATATTATTTCCGTTTCTATTTTCTTAGGAATTGCTATTTTCTTAATTGTTTCTAAGTACGGTTCGATTCGTTTAGGTAAAGATGATGATGAACCTGATTATAGTTATATGACATGGTTTGCTATGTTATTTAGTGCCGGTATGGGAATCGGTTTGGTTTTCTGGGGTGTCGCAGAACCGATGAACCATTTATACACACCTCCGTTTGGAGAGAGTGCGACTGAAGAGAGTGCACGCCTTGCACTTCGTTTCTCATTTTTCCATTGGGGATTACATCCGTGGGGATTATATGCACTTGTAGCATTATGTATTGCGTATTTTACATTTAGAAAAGGAAGAGCAAGTACAATTAGTGCGGCGGTCGGTCCGCTATTTAAAGGCGGTGAACATGGCCGTATTGCCCATATGTTTGATGTTCTAGCTGTATTTGCGACAGTATTTGGTGTGGCGACATCATTAGGACTTGGGGCAAAGCAAATTGCCGGTGGTGTTAGTTATTTAACATCCATTCCAAACTCATTACCAACGCAGCTAGTAATCATCGGAATTGTAACTGTTCTTTATATGCTATCTGCGCAAACGGGACTCGATAAAGGAATTAAATATTTAAGTAATGCGAATATTATTTTAGCGTTTGCACTTATGATAATTGTATTATTTGCAGGTCCAACAAACTTTATTATGAATTATTTCACTTCAACAATCGGTTCATACATTCAAGAATTGCCGAGTATGAGTTTCCGTTTAAGTCCATTAAATGAAGGCGGAAATCAATGGATTCAGTCATGGACAATTTTCTACTGGGCATGGTGGATTGCATGGTCACCATTCGTAGGTACGTTTATTGCTCGTGTGTCGCGCGGGCGTACAATTCGTGAATTTGTTGTTGGTGTGTTACTCGTACCAACAGTAATTGGTGCGCTTTGGTTCTCTGTTTTCGGAGGAACAGGTATTCACATGGAGCTATTTGATGGTGCAAATATATATGGACAAATTAAAGAAATGGGCACAGAAGTAGGATTGTTTGCTATGTTAGACCAAATGGGTAGTATGGGACCGGCTTTATGTGTGTTAGCCATTTTACTTATTTCAACATTCTTTATTACATCGGCAGACTCTGCTACGTTTGTTCTAGCGATGTTAACGACACATGGTAGCTTAAACCCACCAAATCGTATTAAAATGGTTTGGGGTATTGTTCTAGCGGCGTTAGCTTCGATCTTATTGTATGTCGGAGGATTAGAGGCGCTGCAAACTGCGTCGATTATTGCGGCCTTCCCGTTCGTATTTGTTATTTTCTTTATGATTGCAGCACTATTTAAAGAGTTGCAAAAAGAAGGACGTATGAAACAACATTAATAATAGAAGAAAAAAATTCTGTATATATAAATAGTATTAGGACTGCCGACATTCGGCAGTCCTTTTTCACTGTTCTATACCATTGTAGGAAAAGCATTACTTTGTTGCGGAATACTATAGATATCGGTAATTTAAAAAGAAAAATCGATATAGTTCGACATTATCCGATATTTTACACATTATATTCATATTTTTGACAAAAATATGTCGGAAATGTGTTGTTACTTTTATGTATATGTGCTATATTATTTCCTGTAAGCGATTTCAAATAGTTTTAAAGCGCATTCAAGGGGGACAACTAGAATAATGAAACGTTACGAAAGAAAGTGGAAGCATATTTGTTTGAAACGTGTGGCACATCGAAATGCCCAAGAAAGCACGGAACCAAAGACTGAAACTCGTAAAGAGCATCAAGAGAAGCAATTGGTTCTACAAAAATAGCAATCACTTTTTCGTATATAAATGAAGGTCGATCGTTCGTTGGGGGATGGACGTGAAATAACTTTCAGCTAAGGGGTATTGTCTGATATATATAGTATTACGGTAAAAAATAAGCACAGAGCATACGGCGCTCTGTGCTTATTTTTTAATGAAATCTATTTTTCTTTTTTAAATCGTACTGTTTTATCCCAACCAATTACTTGTTTCTTGCTCTTTGCACGTAAGTAAAGAATGAGACTGCGAATAAACAAATACGTAAAGAGCTGTGCGTACGTAAAGTACATAATGACGCTTATGAAAATATTGGTCGGTGTAAAGGTTCGTTCGACGCTCTGAGCACTAAATAATTGAGAAACATATGTAATATATGCGACATACCACATAAATAGTAATGGAATGCTATATTGAATTTGGAATATGCCGAGCAGTCCAATTATAAACCAAACGTTTGAAATGATTAGGAATAGCCAAAATACGACATACACTAAAACTTGTTGTAAGGAATGGACGAGAAGTTTCCCTTTAAAAAAGCTTAATGAAGAAAACATTTTTTCTAAAATGTATAAGTTTCCTTGAAGCCAACGTGTCCGCTGTTTTATAAGAATTTTTAAATGTTCAGGTTCTTGTTCCCATGTAATCGATTCCGGGACGATTGGTAAGAGATAGCCCTTTTGGGTAATTCTTAATGTTAATTCAGCATCCTCTGCAATTGCATAAGGATCATAGCCGCCAAGTTCTTCTAATGCGGAACGACGAAGAAGCATGTTTGTTCCGGTTAGTGAACCTGTTTGGAATAATAGCCAGCGTCCAGATTGCATAAGGAGCTGGAAAATCTGAAATTCTAATGAAATCATTCGTGTAAGCCAGTTTCTTTTCTCATTTACTGTACGAACGTGTCCAACTGCTCCAACGGCATCCTTTGTTGTTTCAGCATGTTCTACGAGCATTCGCAGTGCATGTGGTTCAGGTTGATTATCTGCATCGTAAACACAGAAATATTCACCATCCGAAATGCTAAGGCCGTAGTTTAATACACGCGATTTTCCTTTCGGTTCGCCAGGTGGTACACGAATGTGATGAATATGAGCATAAGCTTTGTCGAAATCATCGCCAATTTCAGGTGTTTCATCTTGAGAGTTATCGTTTAATAAATAAACGTTTAGTTTGCCTGGGTATTCAATCTTTGCCATTGCTTCTAATGTATCTTTAATAACAACCCCTTCATTATGGGCAGGTATTAAAATATCTACACTTGGATAATGTTCTAGCGTACGATCTTTTCGCTTACTATTTCGATGAATTAAGCCTGCGAGTGTTAAGAGAGAGTAGTAAACGAGTAGGCCTGAGAATAGAAAGGCCGTAAAAATAAGTACATATTTGATTGAAAATGTGATGCTAATCCAAAATACGAGTACGCAGAACAGAAGGAATAAAAGGAGTATAACGAGTGTCATCATAATAATGTCTGTCCTTTTGTCGTGATTTGTTCTCGTTTTATTTTAATGTCCTGAATTGCTTCAGCAGCAAGCCATTGCTCCATTTTTGGATGTAGACGGTTCATTACAATGTCAGCACCGGCTTCATTTGTATTTTGTAATAAAATGACTAATGTGTTGCTGTCATATTCACCAGCAAGGTCAAAGTCAGCTCTGACTGTATCAACTAACAATGAAGCTACACGATCCATGACACTTTCCTTCGTATATTTACTAAAGGAAGTGAAATCAAAGAAAATGATAATGCCTGTTTCATTACGACGATTCATCGCAGTTGTTAATAAAGCTTGTCGTCTTTCGAATTCTTGTCTTGTTAATAATTTTGATTCTCCAATGTATTGCTCAAGCACTCTTACCCGTTCAGTTAACTCTTTATTTTTAAGGATAACCTTTTTTAATAGATGGGTTGAAATATAAACAATGAAGAAGTTAGCTGCCATCAGGAAGTGGGTAATAATATATTCCCATTGATCTGATGTACTCCATAAGTGAAGCCACGCTTGATAAAATAAATAGAATACTGAAATGATTGTTCCCAGTATGAAGAAAATAAATGCTGTTTTATCAGGTAAAAATAGGAATAGTACATTTATGATGACATATATAATTGTAAAAATGAGCGCGTGCTCATATTTCGTCACATGTACAGTAGTAAAATAAAATAAAATTTGTAAAATCCACATAGAGAGGACTTTATAGGACTTATCTTTCACGAAACGTTCCTCCTTAAAGCTAATTCGTGCTGGATATTTGTAGTATGCACAATTATTAAGAAATGGACCATGTAGCTGGAAGTCTTTTTTTAGCGAGCGATATCAGGTAGTATCCCTCTTGTACAAGAAAAAATAAACAGACATACTAATTATTGTAACATAGCGTCTATACATCTATACATAAAGTATTTAATATATATGAAAATTATATTTATGTTATATAAAAAAGCCTCCTCTTTAAAAGAGGAGACTTTACATGAGTTTATAGGAACATCATACCTGCGACTGCTGCGTTTAAGAAGTTCGCTAGTGTACCAGCGATAACTGCTTTAATCCCTAATTGTGCAATTTGTTTACGGCGAGTAGGAGCTAACGTTCCTGTTACACCTAATTGAATTGCGATAGAAGAGAAGTTTGCAAAACCACAGATTGCAAATGTTAAAATCATATTTGTTTTTGCAGAGAACTCTGCCATGTGTGGTCCTAAGTTTGCATATGCAACGAATTCGTTGATTGCAAGTTTTTGACCGATGAAACTAGCTGCTTGCACGGCTTCACCTGGAGAAACCCCGATTAAGATTGCAAATGGTGATAATAAGTAACCGAAGATTAAATCAAGGCTAAGTTTAATATCGAACCAAGAACCAACCCATCCTAATAAGCCATTTAATAAAGCGATTAATGCAATGAAGGCCATTAGCATTGCAGCTACGTTAATAACAAGTTGTATACCTTCAGATGCACCGCGTGCAGCTGCATCGATAACGTTTGCGTCTTCACGCTCTGTTGAAAGTTGAACATTATTATCTACTTTTTCTGTTTCTGGCATAATTAGTTTTGCAATTAATAAACTTGATGGAGCTGCCATAATTGCTGCTGCTAATAAATGTTCTAACGGAATTCCCATTGCTGCATATCCGACAAGAACTGATCCGGCAACAGCTGTCATACCACTTACCATAATAGTGAAGAATTCACTGTTAGTTAAACGTGCTAAGTATGGTTTAATTAAAATTGGTGCTTCTGTTTGTCCTAAAAATACAGTTGTTACTGCATTTAAGCTTTCTGCCTTAGAAGTTCCAAGAAGTTTACTTAATGCACCACCAACGATACTAACAAATTTCTGCATAATACCTAAGTAATATAAGATTGCAACTAATGAACTAATAAATACAATTGGAAGTAGTGCTTGAATAACGAAAACAAATCCCCAAGGGCCTTTTGCGTTGACTAAATCCCCAGCAACGAACCTAATTCCCTCGTAAGAAAAATTAATTAATCCTTGAACGCCGTCAGCAGCAACTTTTAAGCCTGCTTTTCCAGCATCCCATCGCAATACGATAAATGAAAATGTCATTTGTAATGCTAGCGCGATTAAAATTGTGCGCCAATTAATAGCTTTGCGGTTAGAAGATAGTAAGAAAGCAATTGCTAATACTCCAATCACGCCGCCAATTCCCCATAAAACATTCATGCAGTGTATGCTCCTTCCTCATAGTAAAAAAGTGTATAAACCAGTTGTCTATACTTTTGCGAATATAACATCTTAAGTAACTTATCATAATGGACATCGGAGGTCAAACGTCTAATGAAAAGTTTAAATAAAAAGAAAATTCTTTGAAAAAACACATATAAAATGAATAGACATGAAATAGGTTATGTTTTTTGTGGGAATATATTCATTATGATAACATTTTGGGAAATTTTAATAGAATATAGTGTATGAAATAGGAAAATGAACGCATAATTTTTTCGTAGAGAGAATGAAAGGGAAGTACTATATCGAGTCCTTTAAAAAAAGCCTTCTAGTAAACTAGAAGGCTCTGAAACTATAAATTAAGGTGCTTTCGTATACCCTAAGAAATGGCTTTTCCAATAAGAATTGTTTAATGAAGCGATTGCTACACCTTTATCTCCGGATTGGATGAATGACCCCCCGCCAAGGTAGATACCCATGTGAGAAGGACCTGCTTTATAAGTATCTTTGAAATAAATTAAGTCTCCAGGTTGTGGACTTGAAGTTTGTGGTAAGCTGCTCCAATATCCAGCAACACTTTGGCGGCTAATGTTATGACCAAATTTCTTAAATACGTGGTAGATGTAACCACTGCAGTCAACACCATTAGCAGAAGTACCGCCCCAAACGTATGGTACGCCTTGCATAGATTTCGCGTATGCAAGTAGAGAAGAACTGTCACCGCTATTATTATTGTTATTGTTGTTATTATTTTGATTGTTATTTTGGTTGTCGTTAGGCTTATTATCTACTGCGCCACCAACTGGTGTTTTAGATAGGAAACGTGTTCCGATGTAACCAGTTTGACCGTTGTAGTTGATTTTGCTCCATCCAGAGTTTTCAGAGATTACTTGAACCTTCTGTCCTTGTGGAAGTGCGCCTATGATTCTATAATTTGTACCTTCGCCGCTACGTACATTTAGTGCAGAAGCATTAATGTAGTAGTCGCCAATTGCACCTTGATCAGGTTGTTTTGGCTGTTCAGGCTGTTTCGGTTGTTCAGGAGTAGCTGTGCCACCTTTAACGAATTTTACAAATTCGCTACTAACATAGCCTGTTTTTCCTTGGTAGTTTACTTTAAACCAGCCGTTTTCAGATCCGACTACGTTTAATGTTGTGCCATTTAACACGCCGCCAATTACACTATGGTAAGCAGCAGGGCCTGTACGAACACGTAGAGATGTTGCGTTAACAACGTAAGTACCACCAGTTTGAATAGTTCCATTATTATTTTGCTCTTGGTTGTTACCTTGAGTGACGTTTTCGTTAGAACCGCCTTTTTTTACGTAGTCCTTGCTTAAGTAAGCTGTTTGTCCTGCGTAATTGATTTTGAACCAATCTTGAACTTCGCCTACAACTTTTACTACTTGTCCTTGTTTAACAGAACCTACAGTTGGATGAGAAGTGCTAGGACCTGTACGAACGCGAAGGGAAGATACATTTACTGTATAGTTTCCACTTGCTGGTTGAACAGTTGATTCATTGTTACTATTGTTGTTATTGCTTGTAGAGCCAGTATTTGAAGAAGCGCCTGATACAAATTGGCTACTAACATAACCAGTTTGTCCGTTATGGTTGATTTTCACCCAACCATTTTCTTCTCCAATTACGTTTAAAGTTTGTCCTTCATATACACGTCCTGAAACAGAACTAGAAGTGTTAGGAGCTGTACGTACACGTAATACATCAGCAGTAACTTTATTGTTTCCACCTGTGCTTACATTGTTATTCGTTGCTCCGTTTTTTGATACAAACTCGCCACTAACAAAACCAGTTTGTCCATTAACGTTAATTTTGAACCAACCATTTTCTTCTCCAATTACGTTTAATGATTGACCATTATAAACGCGAGAGATAACGTCGTGAGAAGTACTTGATCCTGCACGAACATGTAGTACGCTAGCATTCACCGTATATGATGAATTGTTTGATGCGGAAGCTTGGACAGTTTGTGTAGCAGCTTTTTGTGTATTTTGTTCAGGGGCAGCTTGAACACTATCAAGTGTAGGAGCTGCTCCTCCTGCTACAGACACTGCCGCAAGACCGGCAAGGTATTTTTTCATAATTTGTCGATTCCTTTCTGTCTGTAATGTAGTGAAGAAATATTTACCAACTGTTAAAAATTCTAAAGAGCATGTCGATTACTGTCAAGACTTATGTGGTAATCTGAATATGACAAAAAGGTTACAAAAAAAAAATCAAGGTATAAATCCGTACCTTGATTTCCATTTAAATACATATATTTGATGTGGAAAATGAGAAGATTATTCGTATTTAGGAAGATGTGCTGTTGGATTTTAAAAGGCTTTGAGAAAATGACCTTTGCAGTAATTTGGTGATAGGGCCAACTTGACCATCTTGAATCGCAGTTCCATCGAGATGGGTCATCGGTAAAATTTCAATAGTCGTTCCCGTAAAGAAGCATTCATCTGCTTGATAAACATCGCGAACGCTGAAAAGCTCTTCCTTTACAGGAAGTTGAAGAGTGTTAGCTAAAGAAAGGACGTACTGACGAATAATGCCGTTTAAAATAAGGTGATTGGCTGGATGCGTATACAGTGTTCCGTTTTTTATAAGAAAGAAGTTAGAGTGGCTACCTTCAGTTACAATACCATTTCGTACGAGAAGTGCTTCTTTACAACCTTTGCGTTCAGCTTTCGTATAAGCTAATACATTTGGTAATAAATTTAACGATTTAATATCACAGCGGAGCCAGCGTGTATCAGGTTCTGATATAGCACGTACACCGTATTCAATCCATAAAGATGGTCTTTCTTTTTTTGAAATATAAGCATAGATTGTCGGAGATATGTCATATGAAAATGCATGTGCTCGAGCTTGTACACCACGAGATACTTGTAAGTAAATTGTTCCGTCTTCGTGGAAATTATTGTTTTCAATTAATTTGTAGAGTAAGATGATGAGTTCGGCTTTTGAGAAAGGAAGTGATAATTCTATTTCTTCAAGGGATCGATATAATCTTGTTAAATGTGGGTCTAATAAGTGAAAGTTTCCGTTATAAAGGCGAATAACTTCATAGACGCCATCACCAAATTGTAAACCTCTTTCTTCAAGTTCTATGTACGCGCGATGTTTTGTTGTATCAATAACTGCATCATTCCATAGTACAAATCTTTCGTATGCCAATTTTCGTCCCATCCTTTCGTTAGTACATGAATAAAAATCACTATAGTAATTTTTATGTAAGCAATTCTCTACATATGACGTATATGTATTTGTAAATCACAGAGAAGTAGTGGTGATTTATCCTGCATTAACTGCCCGTAAACGCCCGATTGGTGAGGGCTAATAATCAGTGGTGGATGAACAAAACACCCACTGATTAAAGTTTCACTTTATAGCATTTTGTATATACAAATTCGGAAATGAGAAATAAGAATCCTTCTTTTTGAAAAAAAAAAGCAACATTCGTATGGAATGCTGCACAAGGAGGGTAGCTATCATTCATAGGGACATCGTCTTTAAAGGTTTCATTTATGCAAACAAAACACTTGGAAAGACAATTATAAGAAAGTTGAAAACAAATGATGCACACATTTCTCTAAGGGATCTTATTGAAGATGAGAGATAAGAAATATGTGGAACCTTGTTTACATATTTTATTATAAAGATGTTTCGTTAATGTGGTGTAAATATTAGGTGAAGGTTATGTAATTTTAAAGTTAATGAATAGGAGAGGAAGGATAGCAGAAAATAAAAAAAGAGGCTGAGATTACTCAGCGCTCTTCTTTTCTTCTTTAATAGCTGTCTTTACTTCACCAGTTTTGATCTTGTTACTTTCAGAGAAGCGAAGTAAATCACCTTCAATGATTTTGTCAGACATGTTCAATTCATTTTGGGCACGATCAATTAGTGGTTGAGATTCTTCTTTCGGTAATTGTACAACTTCGCCAGTAGTACGGTCGTAGAATGTACTGTTCGTGTACATGTACTTATCCGTAACGAAGCTACCGTCACGAAGAACAACGAATCCTTTATTTTCTGGTGAGAATACATCATGACCGAATTGAATTTGATTCGTAGAATCTACACCAAGTAAGTTTAGAATTGTTGGCTTAATGTCAATTTCACCAGTTGGTTTTGAAATTGTTTTACCTTCTTTTTGACCTGGAACGTGAATAAACATCGGTGTTTTTTGTAAGTTCATATGGTCAAATGTAGTGATTTCTTCTTTTCCTAAGAACTGTGCCATTGCACGGTTATGGTTTTCAGAAATACCATAGTGATCACCGTAGAATACGATAACTGAGTTGTCGTAAATACCTTCTGCTTTTAGACGCTCAATAAAGTGTTTCATTGCTTCGTCTAAATAGCGAGCAGTTACCATGTAACGGTCAAATACGCCATCACCAGAATTGTATTCATCGATTAATTTCGTACTGTCATCATAAGTGAATGGGTAATGGTTTGTTAAAGTAAGGAAGCGAGTATAGAACGGTTGCTTCACTTCTTTTAACATATCGATAGATTGATCGAAGTATTCGATATCTTTTAATCCCCAATTTAATTTTGTTTCTGGCGTAATTTTGTAGTCAAGCTCGTTGTAGTAACGATCATAACCAAGTGCCGGATACATAATGTTACGGTTCCAGAACGTTGCGTTATTCGCGTGGAATACTGATGTGTGATATCCTTGCTGACGCAAAATTTCTGGAGTTGCTGTATATTCGTTATTACCGTGTGTGAAGAATACAGCACCACGGTCTAGTGGATACATTGAAGTATCTACTAAGAATTCAGCATCAGACGTTTTACCTTGCCCAGTTTGATGGAAGAAGTTATCGAAGTAATAACTTTCTTTCGCAAATTGGTTTAGGAATGGTGTAACTTCTTGTCCGTTAACTTGCGCACCAATTAAGAATGTTTGTAATGATTCAAGAGAGACAACAATTACGTTTTTCCCTTTTGCAGTACCAAACATATTTGGATCTGGTTTACTTTGTGTTGTTTTCACATAGTTTTCTGCTTCTTGCAATTTACTACTATCAGCAAACGCTTTTTGTGAACTTGATTTTGCTTGTAAGCCAAGATCGTATGCTTGGTGTACATATAATCCTAGGTTTTTAACAAGCATAACGCGGTCGAATGAACGTGTTAATAGCTCTGGACGCTCAGCTTCTGCAAATCCTAGGTTTACGCAGAAAATAGCAACCGTTGACACGAAGTATAGAGAACGCATCGGACGTGCTACACGTTCTGTCGGTGCAAAATCTTTCTTCTTCTTCAATAGAACGAAGAATACGATAATATCCGCAAATGCAAGGATGATTTTGTAGTTAAATAATTCTTTCACACTAGAACCTAAACTTCCGAAATTAGACGTTTGTCCTAGTACTGGTAAAGTAACGAAGTCATTGTAGAATCCGTAGAACATTACGTTACCAACAAGAATGAACGTTAAGATAAAGTTAATTCCTAGTGCTATATAGTTACGTTTTTTCCCTTTTGCAAATAATGCAAGACCCACAAACAGTAATGATGCTGCTAATGGACTAATGAATAAAATGAATTCTTGCATGAAAGATTCAAGTTTTAAATCGAAGCTAGTGCGTGTAATGATGTAGGTTTTTAGCCATACGGCCAAAGCTACGAATAAAGTGAAACGCACATTTTGAAATTGTGATTTCATGGTTTCTTTCATTCATTTCCACCCTTTCTCTATCAGGCTTGGTCGATTTTGGAGCGAAAAATGTTAAAATAAAAAATACATAGTTTTCTTGGTCATAATTAGAGTTTCTATATTCACCCATATACGACTTTAACTATGCATACCCTTTTTGGTTTCTTGTGCTGCTCATAAGCATAACGTCATTTCTGTATTATACAACAAAATTCATTTCTGAGAAACACTATAACATTTTACATTTTTTGTATGTGATTTGTCACTACCAGAGAAAACTTTAACATTCGTTTATAGGCTCGTCAACTAGAAAATATAACAAAAATAGAAAAGAATGTTAAGCGGAATTGAAAGTTTTTGGTTGAGAAATATGGAATAGAAATCTTTAAGTGGTTGTCTAGAAAACTATTATATGAAGGAAAATACGAAAAAATTAACGAACACTTGTTCTTTTTGGTTTTGTTTGTTACAATGAAATTTCATTGATAGATTATGTGTAATTTTGATGAACTTTTACTGATAACATAACATATTGTAGCTTATTTTTTTTGAAAATAGGGAGGCTTTTGAATGAAACAAAAATTTTCAGTTGAAGCGTTTTGGAAGAAAATAAAACATGTTGCGAAGCAGGCAGGGCAGTCGGTAATCTATGCGAGTCTATTGTTGTTTTACGTGTTGCAAAGACCGGATGTTCCAAAACGAGTGAAAATTATTGTAATCGGAGCACTTGCTTATTTCATTGCACCGATTGATGCCATTCCAGATTTCATTGCTGGAGTCGGTTATACGGATGATTTAGGTGCGTTAATGGCCGCACTATTACAAGCATCGATATACGTAAATGAAGATGTGAAAGATAAGGCACGAGTGAAGTTGGCAGAATGGTTTGGTTCGGATATAGACACATCATTTATCGATCAAAAATTAGATCAATAGGTGAGAACTGTCATAGGATGACAGGGCGAACGTAAGCGAGGAAGTGCATTATGCCATCAGGAAGAACGCATACGAAAATAAACTTAATATCCCTTCCGGTTGTTTTGTTTATGCTCTTTTCGTATGGATTAACAAGTTTTGATTTTTTATTAACTTTTGCAATTGGCTTTTTAGTAGGTACTTCATTTTTAACACCGGATTTAGATACGTACAGTAATGCGTATAATAAATGGGGATTCCTCCGCATTTTTTGGTATCCATATAGGAGCGTAATGCCCCATCGTTCCTTCTTCACACATACGATTATAATTGGTGATATTATTCGTATTGCATACATGTTAATCGTGTTTTCTCCGTTTTTATTCCTATTAAATATAATCGCATTCGGTGGAAATTTAATAGGAATTGCGAAGGAACACGAGGTTGAAATTGTAACGTTTGTAATGGGGATTGTTGTGGCGAGTACGCTTCACATTATAGCGGATAAAGCGAATACGCGCCGAAAGAAAATGATGAGAAAAAAGAAGAAACGCAGAAGATAAAGAAACCGTCCCAAAAGGTATTTTGGGACGGTTTCTTTCTTATTAATAGGTAGGTTACTCTTGTTGAATCGCCGATAAAATTTCATTTACGATCATGCGACATTAATTTTTGGGCAGTTCCTTTTTAATTAAACGTTTGTTTAAAACTAAGCTTTCAGTACCTTAATACCTTTCACGATATTCCAAATGAAGTAGTATAAGCTAATGATTCCGCAAATGCATAAGACGATGATTGCTCCAATTCCAAGTGTTACGTCTGGTTGATCAGATCCGATGCCCATAATTCCTAAAATAACTAATCCAATAAATGAAGCGATGCTTGGAACGATATGTGTCCATAGAGCACGTTTCGCATGTGGTTTCGTTTCAGAATCGCCCACAATCCACACGATAATAGGGAATAAGATAGGTGCAAATAATACACTAAAGTATGATAAAGCTGCTAATATTTTGTTTCCGTTCATATATATCACCTCATAAGTAATGTCCGTTGTTATACTTTTAGTATGCGATAAATTTGGCAACCTTCCTATCGATTAACATTACAAAAACGTGACGCTTTTGTAAGATTTCCTTTTTAAATAATGAAATTTTCAAAAAAATCTTTTTAAATAAAAATTGTTGTGATAAAATTATTGAAAACGTTTTCTTAAACGTTTTGTATTTTTTAGACTTAAAGGTATGATGACCTGGTAGTCTATTGATAAGGTTATATCTTATTTAAAAGGGGATTCTTTAGGGGGAGAGAACAATGAACACATGGACACAAGTTTACGATCCGTTCGGTAACATTTGGATTTCGGCAGCAGTCGCACTTATTCCAATCATCTTTTTTTTCTTAGCTTTAGCGGTTTTCCGCATGAAGGGGTATGTGGCAGGATTTATTACAGTTGTATTAACGATTTTGGTGGCGTTATTTGCGTATAAAATGCCATTCACAATGGCAATGGCAGCGACCGGATACGGTTTCTTATACGGATTATGGCCAATTGCGTGGATTATCATTATGTCAGTATTTTTATATAAAATTTCTGTGAAAACAGGTCAATTTGATGTCATTCGTGCATCTGTATTATCCATTACGAATGACCATCGTTTACTCGTTATTTTAATCGGATTTTCATTTGGAGCATTTTTGGAAGGGGCAGCAGGATTTGGTGCACCAGTAGCGATTACGGCAGCGCTTCTGGCAGGTCTTGGGCTAAATCCTTTATATGCAGCAGGTCTTTGTTTAATCGCAAATACTGCACCAGTAGCGTTCGGAGCGATGGGGATTCCGATTACAGTTGCTGGACAAGTAACAGGCATTGATCCGCATAAAATTGGACAAATGGCTGGGCATCAATTACCGTTCTTATCTTTATTTGTTCCGTTCTTTATCGTATTTTTAATGGATGGCTTTAAAGGAGTAAAACAAACGTGGCCTGCTTTATTTGTAGCGGGTAGTTCATTTGCAATTACACAGTTTATTACAGCGACGTTTTTAGGACCAGAACTTCCGGATATTACGTCAGCGCTTGTAAGTTTAGTAAGTTTATCGCTATTTTTAAAAGTTTGGCAGCCGAAAGAAATTTATCAAACTAAGCAAGCGAATAGTGAAGTAGCCGCGGCGACGACAACGACATCTATGCCGAAACTAACGGTAGGAAAAGTAGTAAAAGCGTGGTCTCCGTTCATTATTTTGACTGTGATGGTAGTCATCTGGAGCCAGAGTTTCTTTAAAGCGTTATTCGCTCCGGGCGGCGCTTTAGAAAGTCTCGTATTTAAATTTGAAGTTCCAAGCTTGCACAATTTAGTAATGAAAGCAGAGCCAATTGTAAATAAACCAACACCTTATGAAGCAATCTTGAAATTAGATATTTTATCAGCGACTGGAACAGCAATTTTAATTGCTTGTATCATTTCTATCTTTATTTTGAAAATGAGTGCAAAAGATGCAGTAGCAACATTTAAAGAAACGTTAAATGAACTAAAAATGCCAATTCTATCTATTGGATTCGTATTAGGATTCGCATTTATCGCAAACTATTCTGGTCTATCTTCTACATTAGCGTTAGCACTTGCAGGAACTGGCGGATTATTCCCGTTCTTCTCACCATTCTTAGGATGGATTGGCGTATTCTTAACAGGATCAGATACGTCAGCGAACGCACTGTTCTCGAATTTACAAGCAATTACAGCGCAGCAAGTCGGTGTATCTGAAGTGCTTCTTGTTGCAGCAAATACAACGGGCGGTGTAACAGGTAAAATGATTTCTCCGCAATCAATTGCGATTGCTTGTGCGGCAGTTGGACTTGCTGGGAAAGAGTCAGATTTGTTCCGCTTTACATTGAAGCATAGTTTATTCTTCGTTACTATTGTTGGGATTATGACGTATGTGCAGGCTTATTATTTAACTTGGATGATTCCGTAAACAACAAAAGAAATAAACTTTGCATTTTTCAGATTATAGTGTATGATGGGAAAGTATTGAAAATTAAATCAGTGATAAACTAGGGGTGCCTAACGTATGCGTGGGCTGAGAGAGAAGCGTGTGAACTTCTTAACCCTTTGGACCTGATCTGGCTCGTACCAGCGTAGGGAAGTTAACGGCTTTACATAATTATGTCTTTATGAGCCAGGTCCTTATTCTTTTATGGACCTGGCTCTTTTTATTTTGGCATGCGCTGGCCATATCTCGTCCTTGTCACGAACAGGGGGGCAACAAAGGTTATGAAACAGTCTGTTTCAGCTGAGCAAATTGAATTGAAATCGAGTTTACCAGGAAGTAAGAAAGTGTATGTGGATGGAACACATGAAGGTATGAAAGTACCAATGCGCGAGATTGAACAAAGCGATACGAACGGTGTTCAAAATCCGCCAATCCGTGTGTATGATACGAGTGGACCTTATACAGATCCAGAGTATAAAGTGGAGCTGGAAAAAGGGTTGCAGGCGCCGCGCCACTCTTGGACCTTGGGGCGTGGTGATGTGGAAGCTTATGAAGGACGCGAAATTAAACCTGAGGATGACGGTGTGAAAGTGGCTTCAAAACATACACCTGTTTTCCCGCAAATGGATCGTAAGCCGCTTAGAGCGAAGCAAGGTGCAAATGTTTCGCAAATGCATTATGCGCGTAATGGCATTATTACGTCTGAGATGGAATATGTTGCGATTCGTGAAGGGGTAGAGCCTGAATTTGTTCGTAAGGAGATTGCAGAAGGTCGTGCGATTTTGCCGGCGAACATTAACCATCCTGAAGCGGAACCGATGATAATTGGACGTAATTTTCACGTGAAGGTAAATGCAAATATCGGAAACTCTGCTGTATCGTCTTCTATTGCAGAAGAAGTAGAGAAGATGACGTGGGCGACTCGCTGGGGTGCAGATACGATTATGGATTTATCTACAGGTAAAAACATTCATACAACACGTGAGTGGATTATTCGTAATGCTCCGGTACCAGTTGGAACTGTGCCAATTTATCAAGCGCTTGAAAAAGTAAACGGAATTGCAGAGGATTTAACGTGGGAAGTATATCGTGATACGTTAATTGAGCAGGCGGAGCAAGGCGTTGATTACTTCACGATTCACGCTGGTGTATTACTTCGTTACATTCCAATTACTGCAAAGCGTATGACAGGTATTGTTTCGCGCGGTGGTTCGATTATGGCGCAGTGGTGTTTATTCCATCATAAAGAAAACTTCCTATATACTCACTTTGAAGAGATTTGTGAAATTATGAAGCAGTACGATGTTTCGTTTTCTCTTGGAGATGGATTACGTCCAGGTTCTATTGCAGATGCAAATGACGAAGCGCAGTTTTCTGAGCTTGAGACACTTGGTGAATTAACAAAAATCGCTTGGAAACATGATGTGCAAGTTATGATTGAAGGACCTGGGCATGTACCGATGCATTTAATTAAAGAAAATATGGAGAAAGAACTTGATATTTGTCAGGGTGCGCCGTTCTATACACTTGGGCCGTTAACGACAGATATTGCACCAGGTTATGATCATATTACTTCAGCGATTGGTGCTGCGATGATCGGCTGGTTTGGAACGGCGATGCTTTGTTATGTAACCCCGAAAGAACATTTAGGTTTACCGAACAAAGATGATGTTCGCGAAGGGGTTATTACGTACAAAATCGCTGCGCATGCAGCCGATCTTGCGAAAGGGCATAAAACGGCTCATCAGCGTGATGATGCACTTTCAAAAGCACGATTTGAATTCCGTTGGCGCGACCAATTTAATTTATCTTTAGATCCTGAACGCGCGATGGAGTACCATGATGAAACGTTGCCAGCAGAAGGGGCGAAAACAGCGCATTTCTGTTCAATGTGTGGCCCAAAGTTTTGTAGTATGAGAATTTCACATGATATTCGTGAATATGCGAAAGAAAATGACTTAGAAACGACAGAAGCGATTGAAAAAGGAATGAAAGAGAAAGCGGTAGAATTCAAAGAAACTGGTAGTCACTTATATCAATAACACGTTACACCTCTTTACTTGATTGATCACACTGTACCTAACTTAAATATAGAAGAAGCCCCCTTTGCTAAGACGGTAGCAAAGGGGGCTTCTGTCGTCTATCCCGCTATTTGTGGGCAGTAAAACTCCCACCTCAAAATTCGGCTGGAGCAAAGAAGTTAGGTGGGAGATAAACTGTCCGTAAACGCCCGATTGGTGCGGGCTAATAATCAGTGGGGGATGAACACCCACCCACCTTATAAAGTTTCACTTTATAAGGTGAAGAATAATTGTACCCAGTAGTATAAGAGGAATAATGTGACGACTGTTGTGAGTGGGATTACGATGAGAGATACGCTTAAATAATCTTTCCATTTCACTTTAATTTTGTTTTGTCTTAAGATATACATCCAAATGAGGGAAGCTAGTGTACCGATTGGTAATAATAGTGAACCGATGTCACTACCGATGATATTTGCGAGATAGATAGTTTTTAATGTGACTGGATCTAGTCCCATTTCTGTTAATGTGATTGTACCAATCATAAGTGCAGGGTGGTTATTGAAGATGTTAGAGAGGAGGGAAACGAGTCCGCCCATTGCAAAGCTGGCATAGAGTAGATGCTGACTTACAACTGGTTCGAGCCAACTTACAAGTGCCGCTGTTAACCCTGCGTTATGAAGCCCGTAAATAATTACATACATAGAGAAAGCGAAAATTAAAATGTGCCACGGTGTCTTTTTCAAAATATCGACTGGGTTTGTTCGTAAGTAGTACCATCTCCAGATGAGAAGAACGAGTGAACCGAGTACGGCAACGATTTCGATTGGAATCGATAAGAAGGATGCAACGAATAGAAGACAGCGCATAAGGAAAACGAAGCCTAATACTTTTAACATGAATTTCGTACGTTTTTGTTTCGTATTAACAGAATTTTGTCCTTTTAACGGATGGAAGTTTTTCGTGAAGAAAATTTCTTCAATATCATATGAAGAAACAGGTAATCTTTCTGGAAGTTTTTTCTTTAAAACTGTATACATGAGCCATGACATAAACAGTAGTCCTAGTGTTGCAGGTACAAACATCATAGCTGTATGCATATAAAGAGTCATATTAACAATATTTAATGCGATTAAGTTTACGATATTACTTACACCGATTGGTGCACTAGATGCAGTGGCAATTAAAGCACCGCTTAATAAATAAGGGATTTGTTGATGAGGTTTTAATTGAAGGTTTTTCAGAAGTAAAATCAAAATCGGTGTTGTAATTAAAATGCTACCGTCATTATTAAATAAAAGAGTCATAAGAAAACATAGTAATTGAATGTACCAGTATAGGCGTCGTCCGGAACCTTTCGCTAAATTCGCGAGCTTCGCTGCAGACCAGTGGAAGAAGCCGAAGCTTTCTAATATAACCGCCATAACGATGGTCGCTAATATCGTTATAGAGGCACCGCCGATTTTACTTATAATGTCCATGACGTCTGGTTTTGATACAAGTCCAGTAATGAGGATAATGCTAGCGCCGACTGCTGCCGGCCACGCCTCATTTAAACCGCGAGGTCGCCAAAAGATAACAATCATCGTTAAGAAGAATACAATAATAGTAATCCATATTTCAATGCTCATATTTAACCTACCTTTCTATTTTCCCTTGAACAAATGTAGCTTGTCTCAAGTTTATATAGCATTATATTCAAAAGAAAATAAGAAGAACTAGGCATCTACCTTAATCTAGTGAATATGTGTATTTTGAGCAACAAGGCAAGTATAAGGGGTAGTGTAATAACTATTAGGAGAGGAGTCTAATAAATTAGGGGCATTCTATGTGTGAATGCCCCTAATTTACTATTTTTCCTTTAAAAATGTTCGATCTTTTAAGAATAAATTCCAGAAGAAAATAAATCCTGGTAGTAAAATTGCAATCCCGATTGCGTAAAGAATAAGAAGTGCATAGAATGTTTCGACCGTCGTAAAGCTTGTAAATACAGTTACGTCCGGGTAAATGATATAAGGTAAATGGGCGACGCCGTAAGCGTAGCTTGCAAATGCATATTGAGCGACGACAGCTAAAACTGCAATGCGAGGAAAGCCTAGTGTGCCATATTTCTTATTTGTCCACCAAAGAGAAGAGTATCCGATAACAAATAAAATGATAGAGACTGTAAACCATGGGAATTGCTTTATTAGTCCTTGCATAAGCCAGTGTGTTTCAGGGTCCATTACAACGAGAGCGATAATAGCAGTCACGAGCGTTGCAGGACCAAGTATGATGGCATTTCTTCTATAAATTCGGTACGTATCTTCAGAACCTTGTTCCCTAGCAAAATCAGCAAGAAAGAGAGATGATAGAAATAGTTCCGAAGTTAGTCCGAAGAGCATATAACAATAAATAACGGGACTAGAAAGAAGTTTTCCGTAAAGGAGCACTTCTTTTCCTTCAGACATCGTAATATAGGCACCTTCTGTAACTGGTAGAACGGTAATTAATAGAGCTGGGATTAAGAACCCGGTAATACCTGAAATAATCCGAAGAAGGTGTTGGTATTTTGGCAGGGAGTAAGCAAATACCATAAATGTACTACGAATCGCAACGAGTACTAAAATTAACATAACTGGTACAAACATAACGGTTGCAAGGGTGAAGGCCGCTTTTGGGAAGAAACCGAGAAAAGCAACGACGACAAAGACAAGAAACGTATTCGTTACTTCCCAAGTTGGTGATAAGTACCGATTAGCAAGCTTGGCAGCAAGCGTCGGGTGTTTAGCGTATACCATGCCCCAAAAACCAGCTCCAAAATCAATAGACCCTAGTATGCTATATACGAAAATAAGAGCCCATAAGATGATGATTGCAATGCTTTCCTCATGCACGAGAATCGCCTCCTTCGTGATGTAAATCATTCTTTAACGGATGTTTCTTAAAGAATGTCCGTAGTACAAAGACTGTTAAAATACCAAGTCCGATATATAAAATGATGAATAAAACAAATAAAGGACCGACGAAATCAGCGCGCGTAGAAGCATCTACCGTGCGTTGCATGCCATAAATTGTCCATGGCTGACGACCACTACAACTAAAAATCCATCCGAATTCAATACCGAGCAACATAACGGGTCCACAGGCGGCAGCTCCCCAAAGAAGCCACTTCGGTAACTCTACTCCTTTTTTTCGGTAAACAAAGTACCAATATAAGAGGGCAATAGCTGCAACTGCAAAGGTAAAGGCAGCGGTGCCGACCATTAAATTGAACAGTGTATGTGTGTAAAATGGTGGCCATGTTTCTTGCGGGAATTCCTTTAGACCTTTTACAACGGTGTTAGGGTCTAGTCCCACTAATAAGCTAAGCATGTTCGGAATTTCAAGGGCATAGTTTAGTTCAAGTGTGTTAGGGTCCACAACCCCGCCAATCGATAAAGGCGCGTGTGATGTCGTTTCAAACAAAGCTTCAGCAGATGCTAGTTTTTCAGGTGAATGTTTATGTAAGGCAATAGCAGATTCGTGTCCTGAAAGCCACATCGTAGCACCTGTGATAAATGTAACGACAAGCCCTAACAGTAATCCTTTTTTATGGTAAGCAATTTCACGAGCGCTTAAATTTTTCTTTAATAATTTAAATCCAGCGATAGAAGCGATAACAGCTGCTCCAGTTGTATAGGCCGTAATAACGACGTGGAATGCACTTGTGCCAAAGCTCGGATTAAAGAAAGCTTTCCACGGATCAACGTTAAAAACTGAGCCATCTGGATTCATTGAAAAGCCCGCAGGTGTATTCATCCATGTGTTTGCCGATGTAATAAGCACGGCAGATGCAGTGGCGCCAATCATAACGAAAAATAGCGAGATTAATCTCATAACTGGAGGTAGTTTATCAGCCGCATATACGTAAATAGACATGAATAAGGCCTCTAAAAAGAAGGCGAAAATCTCAATTTGAAACGGAACGGAAATAACTTGCCCAACAATTTTGGCGAAACCAGGCCAAAGAAGTGAAATTTGTACACCAACAATTGTTCCAGTTGGAATTGCTACACCGAGAAGGATAGCAAAAGCCTTTGTCCATCTTTTTGCCATAATGGCATAGTCGGAATCTTTCTTCCAGTGATAGAGTATTTCACTTATAAAAATCATTAAAGAAAGCCCGACTCCAAGCGTTGCAAAGATAATGTGGAATGCTAATGAAGAACCAAAAAATGCCCTTGCTAATGTTACGGTATCCATATGTATACTCCCCTTCTTTTTGCCATTATTTTCTGATTGAATTGGAAAATTTATTCAAAAAACTACCAAAAATATATATGTATTTAAAAAATGAGTACGGTAATATAGTGTTTAAATATTCTAAAAAGAAAGAAATTGATGTTTGGTAATATTTTATTTGTTTTTTAGGGCTGAATCTTTTATAATCTTTTATGCGAACGTAAGTTCTATTTCCGGGATGAGGAAGTTTATGTGAAATGGAGAGGGTGTTTTATGTATCCTGAAGTCATTAAAAAGATGGCATTTTCAAGAGAGCATAGAGATTTATTATTAAAGTTGTATAATAAAGAAATTACGCGTCGTGAATATGATCGACTTGTGGAATCGCTATATAGACCTTCTAAAGAGGCTTGCGAAGGATAAGGTGAGAGAGACAATCTAAAGGATTGTCTTTTTTATATTTGCGTATGTTCTGGTAAAATTAAGGTTAGCCTTAAAAGGAGGTGAAAAGCTTGCGAAAACGTTTATATATAGGGATTGGGGTTATTCTCTTAATCGCTTTAGGTGGAGTTGTATTTTGGTCAGCTTTACAAGGAAATCGTACCGAGCATTTTATTTTACGACATATGGTGAATGAAAATGAAACACTTGCAACGTATCGCTTAGAGGATACAAAGGCAGGTAAGGGTGAAGCGAAGGGGCATGAAGCTTTATCAGAATCTGCAGGGTTATGGCTACAATATACACTTGATAAAGATGATCAAGCTTTATTTGATGAACAAGTGAAGGTTATTCAAAATAACTTTGTACACAAGGATCGCATCGTTATATGGAAAATCTCTGAAAAGGGAGAAATGCAGTCAGCTACTAATGCACTTATCGATGATCTTCGTATTATAGAACAATTATATCGTGCTTATGAAATGTACAAGGAAGATCGCTATAAAAACCTTGCAGATCAATTGAGTGATTCTGTACTTCGTTATAATAAAAAAGGTAATTATTACGTTGATTATTATGATGCAGATACAGGAAAACAAAATAACTTTGCAACAACATCTTACATAAATCCGCATGCATTCTCTTATATGAAAAAGTATGGAAAAATTTCTGCACAGCAGTATCAGGAAGTTGTTCAGTTTTTAGCGGATTATCCAAGGCAGGGCTGGGCATTCCCGAAAGAGTATAAAGATGATGGGACATTTACGTACGATAAAGAAGTGAATCTTATTGATCAATCATACGTCGCTTATCATCGTAGTTTAGGCGGTCTTTCATCAGATGCTTATTTGGAATTTATAAAGAAGAAATTTCGCGAAGACGGAAAGTTATATGGTCGTTATAACTTAGAAACGGGAAAACAAGCTGTGAACTATGAATCACCAGCATCTTACGGATTAACAATTTTGTACGTACTACAAACAGGTGATACAAAGTTTGCGAAGGAATTGTATGGGCGGATGACTACATTCCGAAATGATAATGTATTTAGTAGATATTATGGTGGATATGTAACAGGTGAGAATAATAATACACATATTTTCGATAACGTATTGCCGCTTTTAGCGGAAATGGAATTGGGTAAGAGTAAAAAATAGAAGGTGCCACCCTATGGGGATGGTACCTTTTATTTGTGTCGTTATTTGTTTGTAAAGCGATATAATTTTACGCCCTAATATTGGAGAAGTAATCAATCACGAATTCACGAAATTGCTGGGCGGTGTTTGATAAATAGCGCTTCTTCGACCAACTTAAGCCGATAGTTCGTTCGCAATTAGGTTCAATAATACGTAACTTATTTGATGCTAAAGTAGAATTTTTTAATAAAGTTAAACTTGGGACAAAGGCGATGCCAAGACCTTGCTTAATGAGATCGCTAATCACGGTTGGTTCATCTACTTCAAAAGCGATATGTGGAGTGAAACCAGCTTTTTTACAAAATTCATCTGTTAAGTGCCGAAATCCGTAACCAGTGTTCATACTAATAAACGATTCGTCTTTTACTTCATGCAAATAGATACTTTCGCGGTTTGATAACCGATGTCCTGAAGGAACAGCTAAGAAAATTTCTTCTGTGATAAGTGGTTCCCAAACCATTTCCTCGCCTTCAATTGGTATAGAGGAGATACAAAAATCAATTTCCATATTATCTAGTTGCCGTTTCATAGAAGGAGTAGATGCGAGAAATTGTTGGAATCGAACGTTAGGGTGTTCTAGTAAAAAAGAACCGAGTAACTCGGGTAATATTCTTGGAATAGAAACTGCAAGTGTAATAGAGCCTTGTTGTAATTCAGCTAAATCTTTAATTTCGCGTTCCCCTTCACTCAATTCATGAAAAATGCGTTCTACTCGTTTTAAAAATACTTTGCCGAAAGAGTTTAATGTAATCTGTCGACCTTGGCGATCAAATAAGGGGACGCCTAAGTCCTTTTCTAGTCTAGCGATTGTTTTACTGAGTGAAGGCTGCGCGATATGCAATTCTTCAGCTGCTTTTGTCATATGTTCTAGTCGTGCGACTGTCTGAAAGTATTTTAATTGAAGAAGTTCCACTTCGAATCTCCTTTCTATAGACCAAAAGGAATGAATTGATAATTAAAGATGTATTATACAGTATGGAAAGTGACGTGTATAGTAAATCTGTTAAACCATTCGAAGGGTGTTAAATTAGGAGAAGGAGTATGTTTCATGAAGGGAATTCAACTTATATTTAAAGATTGGAAGGCGATGTGGAACCATAAACATGGACGTATCGCTTTAATTTTTTTATTAATCGTTCCTTTAATTTATTCAGGATTCTTCTTAGCTGGATATTGGGATCCGTACGGAAAATTAGATAAATTACCTGTTGCAGTTGTTAATTTAGATAAGGGTGCTGTGATGGATGAAAAAAAAATCCAGGCTGGAGACGATTTTGTTAAAAATTTAAAAGAGAATAAGGAATTGGCGTTTCATTTCGTATCAGAAAAAGATGCTGATGAAGGGCTAAAAGAAGATAAGTATTATATGGTGGTTACGATTCCGGAGGAGTTCTCTAAAAAGGTAAGTACACTAATGGATGAGAAACCAGAGCCGGCACAATTGCAGTATAAAGTAAATCCAGGTAAAAACTTTGTAGCAGCTCAAATTGGAACGACAGCTGTTGAAAATATGAAAACAAAAATTTCAAATAGTATTACGAAATCTTATACAGAAGGTGTCTTTTCAAAGTTTCAAGATTTGGCACAAGGGTTGAGTGATGCAAGTAATGGCGCTGAGAAGTTACATGAAGGAACGACGGATGCAAAAAATGGGGCGAATCAGCTTACAGATGGTATTCATCGTTTAAATGATGGAACAGTGAAGTTAAAAGAAGGAAGTGATAAGCTTGCCTCTAGTCAATCGGCCTTAACTGGGGGAGCAAATGAGCTTAGTCAAGGAGCGACATCACTTCATAATGGTATGGAGCTGCTAGCACAGGGTGAGAAGTCTTTACAATCAGGAGTTAGTGAATTAAGTGCTGGTACAAATGAATGGGTGAACGGAAGTGAGAAACTTGCTGAAGGGCAAGTGAAAGCGGACAATGCAGCAAATAGTGTAAAACAACAATTAGAAGAGTACGTGAAAAGTCATCCAGAAGTGCAGCAAGATCCTGCTTTTCAAAAGATCATTGCTACTTCTAACGGATTAGCTAAAGCAACAAACACTTTAAATAATAGCCAACAACAATTGACACAAGGTGCGCGGAAGCTTACTGATGGTCAGCATAAGATTGAGGAAGGCATGAATACATTCGGAGTTAAGTTAAACGAAGCTACCGCTGGAACGAAAAAGATAGCAGATGGTGCTGAGAATGTAGCTGATGGATTTACGAAGTGGGGAAATGGATTTACATCATTACAAGAAGGTGTAAATCACCTTGCGAGTGGCGGAACAGAGCTGAATCATGGTGCTGATAAGTTAACGAACGGACTTGTTAAACTTGACGATGGTGCGAAAGAACTTTCTACGAAATTGGGAGAGGGCGCAGAGAAGATAGCGGATGTTCGCAATGATGATGCACGCAATACGATGTTCTCAGAGCCGGTTCACTTAGTGAAGTCGACAGTTTCTGATGTGCCTAACTACGGTTCAGGTATTGCACCATACTTTTTATCACTGGCATTTTATGTTGGCGGAATTATGGCATCGAATATTTTACCTCTTGGCCGTAGACAAAATATGAAGGTAAGCGGAACAGTACATTTTATTAATAAACTAGGATTAGTATATTTAATTGGACTCATTCAAGCACTACTTGTAGATGTGGTAGTGTTAGGAGTTATGAAATTAGAAGTTGCAAGTGTATCACTCTTTGTTTTATCAAGTATTGTTATTTCCTTTACGTTCATGACATTTATTCTTATGTTAGTAACGGTATTCGGCATTGTTGGGAAGTTCGCAGCGGTAACGCTTCTCGTTCTTCAATTAGCGACGAGCGGAGGTACTTTCCCAGGAGAGTTAAATATAGCTGTGCTTAGCAAAATTGGACAGTTTCTCCCAATGTCTCATTCTCTTAGAGGATTACAAGATGTTATCTCTTTAGGAGATTGGTCGCAATTGCGAATGCAAATTTTAATTTTATTATGCTATCTCGTTGTCGCTGGTGGAATCACATGGGTTACGAGTCATATACAGCATAAGGAAACGAATGCAGAGCAAGTTTCTTAATAAAAGAAGCTATCCGAAAAGGTTTTATTATGACCTTTTCGGATAGCTTTTTCTTATTTCTTTTCCATAACTGCAAAGTAGTTATTTTCATTATCAGCAAAGTTGAACGCTCTACCAGTGGGTAAATCTACAACTTGTCCAACTGTAACATTTTTCTCAGAAAGATCTTTATACAGTTGATCTAAGTTATTAGAGAAGAACATAAGTGAAGGGGTATTTAAGTTTAATTCAGGTTGCATCTTCGCAATTAACGCCTTATCGTGAAGGACGATGCTTGTTCCAGCTTCTTTTGCCGGCGCAATTTCAATCCAGCGAAATCCTTGACCGTTATTTTCTTCCGCAACGATTTGGAATCCTACTGTTTCTGTCCAAAATTGTACTGATTCATCTTGGTTATTTACATATAACATAATTTGTCCAATTTGATTAATCATAGGTGTGTCCTACTTTCTTTTCTTATATGAAATACTATTATATCAAATATATGGTTTAAATACTTTTTCATGATTTTTCCGAATGGCAATCTTCGCCCATTTCATATTTGTCGTAGGGGAAGGCCCTGTAATCCACGTATGAAATGGTAGTATGCTGCCAATGACCATTGCTGAAATAGAGATTGTGGTCGTTAATATAAATAGTAATAGGCTATATAATATTGTGTTTTCTTGCAGTGCGAATAAGGAAAGAAATTTTGTACATAGTTGCAAGAAGAAAAAATGAGCTAAATAAGCGCCATACGTGTAATTCCCAATAAAACGTAAAGCTTTATATAAGAAACCACGTCGCTGTACAATTGTAATAGATAACACGTACAGTATCATAATTTCACAAACAATATATAAAAACATGGACGGTTTTAAATAAGTAGAAACCGTTAAATGAATAGAATTGGCGCCGTAAAAACTAAATAACTCATAATTGATGAATAAAAATAAGATGAAAAATAAGATTGTTATAAGCGGAATATGTTTCATGACAAATATACGCCAAGTTTTTAATGATACAGCAGCTATTCCTCCTATGACGAAATAGAATGAGTAGAAGAAGAAGGAACGATCTGTATAATGTAAAATGGTTGAACTAGTCAGTTTCTCTCCATTAAAAATGTAGTGAGAAGAGTACCACATTAAGAAGAAATATAGACAAGCGAAAATGGTCATATATTTATATATGTCTTTTTTATTTTCTGTTCGTTTTTGAAACCAATAAAATAGTGTGCATAGTAAAGGGAACAATAAGTGAATTTGGAACATCATAATAACGTACCAAAGATGAGGTGCAGCTGTTCCGAGTAATAAACTTTTTATTCCGCCTTGTAGTGTAATGACATCGTTTGTTGTTAATAGGTAAAGAATAGACCAGAAGAAATAAGGAATGAGTAAATGTGCGGCTTTTTCATAAATATATTCTCTGTAAACGAGTTGCTTCGTATATAGCCGAATTAAATGGAAGCCGACGATAAATATGAATGCAGGCGCTGAAAATTTTGCAAGATTAAATAGCATGCCCATAATGAGGGATTGCTCGAGTAAGACATTTCCTTGATTCATTGTATATAATAAGGAACTTTGCAAAACGACAGCAAGAAATGCAATGCTTTGCAAAACTTTAAATTCTGGTGCACTTTGAGTCATTACGTCCATCTCCTTTTCCATACATGATTATAGTACGGAGAATGGATAATGGATGTGGAATATTTGTGAAGATTATAACAAATTTGTGGCGGGATGGGATTATATCGACATTTCGACAAATAACAACAAAAAAGAGGATGCTCCACCGAGCATCCTCTTTCTATATATTAAGCAAATTTATTTTTGATCCAGTTTTTACCTTCTACAAGGCGAGCTGTCATTACGGCACAAGCGTTATCTCCTGTTACGTTTAACACTGTTGCAGGAGGATCGATGATTGTACTAATTGCTGCGATAATTGGCAATGCTTCTGGTGGGAATCCGTATAGAGAAACGATTAACATTTCACCAATCATACCCCCGCCCGGAATAGCACCCATTACTGTTCCTACTAATAGAGAAACAACAAGTGCAATTGCTAATGTTTTCGGTCCTTCGAATTCCATGTTGAAAATACCGAATAAGAAAGCAATTTTCAATACCCCGCCTAAAACAGATCCGTCTTTATGAAGTGTAGATCCAAGAAGGACAACTGTTTCACGAACGTCAGAAGAAATACCCATTTTCTTCGTTGCTTCTAAGTTCGCTGGAATACTTGCGGCACTACTACAAGTTGCAAGTGATGTAACTGTAGGAGAGACCATGTTCTTCCAAAATACTTGTACACCTTGTTTGCGACCTGCAAGGTACGCATAGAATGTAAAGAATACAAAGAAGTAAATAAGAGAAGCTGGATAGTATACCATTGCTGCTCGGAAGTAAGTTCCAAGAAGTTGTGGTCCGAATTCACCAACTAATGCTGCGAAGTAGGCAGCTAGTCCGATTGGAGCGTAGTACATAATGAAAGATACGACTTTCATTGAAATTTCTGCACCAGCTTGTAAGAATGTAGCGAATGGTTTCCCTTTTTCGCCAACTGCTGAAGTTGCAACCCCCATTAAGATAGAGAAGAAAATAAGAGCTAACATGTTCTCGCGAGATAGTAACTTTGAAAAGTCTGATACTGTTATGATACCAACAATTTGATCAGCAACGCTAACTGCTTTTTCAGCTTTATCAGGCTGCGTTAGTTCTAATACAACACCTTGTGCTGGCGGGAATACTTTCACGATAATAATCATAAAAATAGCAGCTAAAATACTTGTAAATAAGAAAGTTCCAGCCATACTAGACATAATTTTACCGAAACGTTTTAATCCATCCATATTAGCAATAGATGACGCGATGCTAAAGAATACTAAAGGTACAACAATCGTAAACATTAAGTTTAAGAAAATGTCACCAAGCGGCTTTAAAGCAACTGCATCGGCACCCATGAAATAACCAATGAAACCACCAATTAGGATAGAAGATAATAAAATAAGCGGAAAGCGATATGCCTTCATAAATATACCCTCCTATCGATTATAAAAAATCATACTGAATCATTATAGCGAGTTAGAGACTTCTTTACTAGGAAAATACGGATAGATGGAATAGCGTGAAAACCGAGAAATTTTTGTTTTTAAGCTCGGCATACAGTTAGAAATCTAGACATATATATTTGTAACCTAGTGGTGGCAAGGGCTACACCATAACTTAGGTTTGGAAAAAGGGGGAGGGGAGCGAGATGAATATTTTACTTTGCTGTGCAGCGGGAATGTCTTCCAGTTTGATTGTTACAAAAATGGAGAAAGCAGCAGAGGCAAGAGGGATACAGGCAAAGATTTGGGCAGTATCAGGTTCAGAAGTGCGAAATCATATTGATACTGCAGATGTACTTTTACTTGGACCGCAAGTACGTTATTTATTACCGAAAATGAAAGAATTATGTAAGGAGAAGGGAATACCTGTTGATGTCATTCAATCCGTCCATTACGGACTTTGTAATGGAGAGGCTATCTTACAAGCAGCTTTGTCCATGAAACCATGAGGAGAGTGGGATAGATGATAAAGTTTTTAGAGAAATATGTGATGCCAGTGGCAGGGAAGGTTGCAGAGCAGAGGCATTTGCAAGCGATTCGTGATGGAATTGTTTTAACGATGCCTTTCTTGATTATTGGATCATTTTTCCTTATTATTAGTGCATTACCAATACCAGGATATAATGATTTTATGGCAGGTTTATTTGGTGAGAATTGGCAGAGGGCTTTAGGGTATCCAGTTAGTGCAACTTTTAATATAATGGCTTTAATAGCTGTTTTTGGAATCGCTTACAGACTTGGAGAATATTATAAAGTGGACGCTTTAGCATCCGGAGCATTGTCGCTTGTGACGTTTTTACTTGCAACTCCATTTCAAGTTGCATATATTATACCAAGCACGAAGGAAAGTGTGATTGTAGATGGAGCAATCCCAGCGGCGCTAATGGGAAGCCAAGGTTTATTTGTAGCGATGATTATTGCAATTATATCTACTGAACTTTATCGGTTTATTGTACAAAAAAAGATGATTATAAAGATGCCGGAGACAGTTCCACCAGCTGTGACACGTTCATTTGCGGCACTTGTTCCAGGTTTTATTGTTGTAACGGTTATTTGGATTTTGCGCTTAATTATAGAAAATACTTCTTTTGGCAGTATCCATAATATTGTGGGGCAAATTTTACAGGAACCACTTAGTGTACTTGGTGCTAGTCTTTGGGGCGCAATAATAGCAGTTATTCTTGTTCATGTTCTTTGGTCGTGTGGAATTCATGGTGCTACTATTGTTGGTGGTGTAATGAGCCCCGTTTGGTTGTCGTTAATGGATCAAAACCGAGTTGCTTTCCAAGCAGGGCAAGATGTACCGAATACGATTACCGCACAGTTTTTTGATTTATGGATTTATATGGGTGGTTCTGGTGCAACACTCGCTTTAGTTGTAGGAATGTTACTATTTGCGCGAAGTCAGCAATTAAAAAGTTTAGGGCGATTGTCAATTGCGCCGGGTATATTTAATATTAATGAAATGGTAACTTTTGGTATGCCAATTGTAATGAATCCAATTTTACTTATTCCATTTATATTGGTTCCAGTTGTGTTAACGATTGTTTCTTACTTTGCAATGGATTGGGGATGGGTCGCACGTCCGAGCGGAGCGGCTGTACCTTGGACGACACCTATTCTTTTTAGTGGATATTTAGGATCAGGCGGGAAAATTTCAGGAGTTATTTTACAGCTCATTAACTTTGCACTTGCATTTCTTATTTATTTTCCATTCTTAAAAATATGGGATAAACAAAAAGTAGCGGAAGAAAAGGGGGAGTAAAGAACTAACATGGATACGATAGAGACGAAAGCTTTTCACTTAATTTTGCATGGTGGTAATGCGAGAAGCTGCTCAATGGAAGCAATTGATTGCG
The DNA here is from genome assembly GCF_016651075.1 of Bacillus sp. TH19. Classification (NCBI taxonomy): domain Bacteria; kingdom Bacillati; phylum Bacillota; class Bacilli; order Caryophanales; family Bacillaceae; genus Bacillus; species Bacillus sp. TH19. The sequence goes on from NZ_JAEKEO010000007.1 coordinate 443,494, forward strand.
CAAAGCGCGGTGAATTTCAGGAAGCAGAAGCGAAACTACAAGAAGCTTTAAATGAATTGCAAGAGGCGCATCGCTTACAAACAGAGCTCATACAGAAAGAGGCTGCCGGGGAAAAAAACGAAGTTACCCTTTTGATGGTGCATGCACAAGACCATTTAATGAACGCAATTACGGTGAAGGAATTGGCGAGTGAGTTTGTAGAATTATATAGGAAGATGTCGGTGGATGAATGAACCTTGCTTAGGCAAAGTTTTTTTATGTATGTGTCCGTACCATCAGTGGAGTGTTTGTTCCACTGATGGTATTTACAATCCTCCTTTTTACGGATGAGTAAGAGTGATAATTAATCGGCAGTAATAATCTCTCCTGTACCACGAATTAGTTTTTTTATATGCATCTCATTTGGTCTTAATATACTTACGATATAATCAATCGCTATTTGCGGTTCAACGGTCGTACCGCACGTATAACAGTCGATGGCTGCAAAGTTTTTTTCTGGATAAGTGTGAATTGAAAGGTGGCTTTCGGATAGTAAAACTAAAACAGTAACGCCATGCGGATCGAATTCTTTTGTACTTACGTTTAAAATATGGGCACCAGAGCAATCTGCAGCGTTAACTAAATGATATTCTAAAAAGTGAACATCATCTAATAGGGAAAAGTCCACTCCCCATAAATCTACTATTATATGCTTACCAAAAGTAGAATATTCCATAGGGTAGCACTCCTTACTATAATATTGTCAAAACTCCATTTCCTTTTTGTAACATTGATGTAGGATAAGATTCGATTCTGAGTTTAAAAGAGCGAGATTACGTTGTTCTAAATATTCTTCTTTAAATTGAAACAAAGGAGAAAGAAGAGAAGGTAATGTTCGAGGAGTTGGTATTACATATAATTGCTCAATTTGATCGAGTACATAGGCAGAATTAGCAGCAATATGAAATCCCCAGTCAGTTCCGAAAGAAGGAACGATTGTATGATAACTTTTCACAGTTAATCCAGCATGTTCAATAGTGTTACCGATGCTCCAATATACTAGAGGTGCATCAGCAGGTGAATTAGATTGGCAGACGAACGCACCATCTTCTGTTAAAAACGTAGCTATACGAGCAAAAAGTTCGCTTGTATATAAAGTACTTAATAACTCTGTCGCTGGATCAGGGAAATCAATGATGATTACATCGTATAAAGATGAAGGTGAATTTAGAAATTCTTTTGCATCGCATACGTGCACGTTCACGCGATTATCAAAAAAAGCGTTTTTGTTTAAAGATACTATTTCTGGAACATTACGTGCCATATTAATCATTGCCTCGTCTAAATCAACAAGGTCTACGTGTAGCACAGTTTCATATTTCAAAACTTCTCGTAAGGCAAGACCATCGCCACCACCTAATATGAGAACGCGTTTTGGATCAATTACTTTTGCCATAATCGGATGTACAAGCGCTTCATGATAAATTTGCTCATCAACGGAGCTGAATTGTAGTTGCTTGTCCAAGTATAAGCGAACATCGTTTACTTGGACTAAATTAATATTTTGATAATTACTTTTTTCTTCAAATAAATTTGTATGTTCCCCAGCTTGTATTTCCTTTAGAGAAATTTCATCCCATATATCTAAGTTGTGTGAATCTGTGGGTACTATAATTACATTTTCCGATTGTACTTGCTTATCGTCTTCATCCTCGTCGTGTTTATCTGGTTCGTCGTGTTTGTCAGGTCTGTCTTGTTTATCTTCAGTGTCCTGTCGATCTAGTGCATCCATGTTGGAATTTAATTCAAAATCCTCTTCTTGTTTATACCATTTATTTTGAACCTGTATTCTATAAATCTTCATTCTCTTCTTTTTTCTATGCTTTGGCATTGGAATCCCCTTTCAAAATACTTTATTTTATTCTATGTAATTTAATAGAGTTTGACTGGACAATAACTAGACGGGTGTCTTGAATAGGTATTTGTTTTGATTTGAGTTGAAATATTATATTTTTTGGTACTATATTTTCACACTTTTAAAAAAATTAGTGTTTTTTTGTTTTAAACACAACTAGACAACTAAACACTAATCTATTTTCATACAGTTATGTGTTAAAAGTGAGGTGTTTTATAACACACTGTGTGTTTTTTTGGGGACACACTAATTGAAAGCGGTAACACACAAAGAAATCACTCGAAAAAACGCTGATTTTAGGCGTTTTGAAAAGTTGGCACGGTAATTGCATTAATAAATAGCGTAAAGAAAAATAAAAAACATAAATTTTTTATACCACACAAGGGGGATTTATAAATGAATATTTTATTATGTTGTTCAGCAGGGATGTCTACAAGTTTACTAGTTACAAAAATGGAAGCGGCTGCAAAAGCTCGTGGTCTAGAAGGTAAGATTTGGGCTGTATCTGGGGATGCAGTAAAAAACAATATCGATCAAGCAGACGTACTATTATTAGGACCGCAAGTTCGTTACATGCTTTCTACAATGAAAACGCTTGCCGATGAGAAAAACGTTGGAGTCGATGTTATTAACCCAATGCACTACGGCATGATGAATGGAGAAGCAGTTTTAGATCACGCATTAACACTAAAAAAATAATTAGGGGGGAAGCGAAATGCAAAAAATTATTGCATTTATGGAGAAATATTTAGTTCCAGTCGCAGGAAGAATCGGATCGCAGCGTCATTTAGTTGCAATCCGTGATGGTTTTATCGCAGTTATGCCTCTTATTTTAGTTGGATCGTTTGCAGTACTTATAAATAATCTACCGGTTGATGCATTCCAAAAACTTATGAAGGGTGCATTTGGGGATGTTTGGAAAGATATCGGCGGTGGTATGTGGACAGGGTCCTTTGCAATATTAGCCCTCATAGCCGCAGTTGGGATAAGTTATAATTTAGCGAAATCTTACGGTGTAGACGCGTTGTCAGCAGCAATTATTACATTCGGTGCATTAATTATTATATCTCCGACAACACCAAAAGAAGGCGGTATTGATTTAGCTTGGACAGGATCACAAGGTTTATTCGTTTCTATCATTGTAGCTCTTCTTGTAACCGAGGTATTCAGGTTCTTTGTTCAAAGGGATATTACAATTAAGATGCCAGATGGTGTTCCACCAGCAGTAATGAAATCCTTTGCAGCATTAGTACCAGCATTTGTTATTTTAATCGCAACAGCAAGTATTCAATTAGCTGTGAAATTAGCGGGAACAAGTATTCATAAAATCGTATTTGAAACAATTCAATTACCTTTACAAGGTTTAGCAGGTACATTACCAAGTGCAATTATTGTTGCTCTACTTATTCACGTATTATGGTTCTTCGGATTACATGGCCCTAATATTATTGGTGGTATTATCGACCCAATCTATTTACCAGCACTAGAAAAGAACATTAAATTATTTAACGATGGTATGTCTGCATATGATGTACCGCACATTTTCACAAAGCCATTCTTTGATGTATACGTATACATCGGTGGATCAGGTGCAACATTAGCATTTTTAGTAGCAGTAATGCTTGTTGCAAAGAGTGCGCAACTTCGTGGTGTAGGTCGCGTATCTATCGGTCCTGGTTTCTTCAATATTAACGAGCCAGTTATTTTCGGTACACCAATTGTATTAAACCCAGCGTTAATCATTCCATTCGTACTTACACCAGTTGTATTAGTTATTACTTCTTATACAGCAATTTCCTTAGGATGGGTACCAAAAACAGTTGCTTTAGTTCCGTGGACAATGCCACCAATCTTTAGTGGTTATCTTGTAGCGGGCGGAAGCATTGCTGGTGCTGCATTGCAGCTAGTAAACTTTGCAATCGCGGTAGTTATTTACTATCCATTCGTATTAATGTGTGACCGTACGTATGTACAAGCTGCGAAAGCTGAAACAAAAGGAAACGACAATTCAGTATCACTTTAAAAAGTGTTGTTCTGACGAGTTTTTATAGCTCGTCAGAACAACTAACTTTTATATCATGTTCAGAAAGATGAGACCCATCTACAAGAACACCAAACTATCATTAATAAAATAATAATTTAATAGAAATGTTCAAACTGAAGGGGTATTTAAATCGGTTGAACCATAATAGAGAGGGCGGTAATTATGATGACTACAGCAGAACAAATTCCATTCCAATTGATTTTAAATAGTGGTAATGCACGAAGCTTTGCAATGGAGGCACTGCAATTCGCCAAACAGGGGAAAATGGCAGAAGCTGATGAAGCGATGGTAAAGGCGAAAGAAGCGATTAATGAAGCGCATCATTTCCAAACAGAGCTCATACAATCAGAAGCAAGAGGGGAAAAAACAGAGATTAGTGTTCTTTTAATTCATGCGCAAGATCATTTAATGAATTCTATTACGGTAAAAGAATTAGCGGCAGAATTTATTGACCTTTATAAAAAGCTAGAAGCGAAAGGGGAATAAAGCATGACTGGAATTAAAATTGCTACAATCGGCGGTGGCTCTAGTTATACACCAGAGTTAATTGAAGGATTTATTAAACGTTATGACGAGCTTCCTGTTCGTGAAATTTGGTTAGTAGATATTGAGGCAGGAAAAGAGAAGTTAGAAATCGTTGGTGACTTAGCGAAACGTATGGTGAAAAAATCAGGTTTACCAATTGATATTCATTTAACACTTGATCGCCGTGAGGCATTAAAAGATGCTGACTTCGTAACAACGCAGCTTCGCGTTGGTTTGTTAGAAGCACGTGCAAAAGATGAAGCAATTCCATTAAAATATGATGTAATTGGTCAGGAAACGAATGGTCCTGGTGGTTTGTTCAAAGCGCTGAGAACGATTCCTGTTATTTTAGATATTTGTAAGGACATGGAGGAACTTTGTCCGAATGCATGGTTAATTAACTTTGCGAATCCGGCTGGTATGGTAACAGAAGCTGTACTTCGCTACACGAACATTCAACGAGTAGTTGGTCTATGTAACGTTCCAATCGGAATTCGTATGGGTCTTGCAAGATTACTTGAAGTAGATGCAAGCCGGGTACACGTTGATTTCGCTGGTTTAAATCATATGGTATACGGATTAGATGTATACTTGGATGGCGTAAGCGTAATGGATCGTGTATTAGAACTTGTAACAGATCCAGAAAAGCAAATTACGATGGAAAACATTGCTGCGCTTAACTGGGAGCCAGACTTTATTCGCGGTCTTCGTGCAATTCCGTGTCCATATCATCGTTACTACTATAAAACACGTGAAATGTTGGAAGAAGAGAAAGCAGCTTCGATTGAAAAAGGTACACGTGCAGAAGTAGTAAAACAATTAGAAAATGATTTATTCGAGCTATATAAAGACCCGAATTTAGATATTAAGCCACCACAATTAGAAAAGCGCGGCGGAGCTTATTATAGTGACGCAGCATGTAGCTTAATTACGTCTATTTACAATAATAAAGGTGATATCCAGCCTGTTAATACACGAAACAACGGAACAATTGCAAGCTTGCCACATGATTCGGCTGTTGAAGTGAACTGTATTATTACGAAAGAAGGTCCAAAACCAATTGCGGTCGGAGATCTTCCAGTACCAGTTCGCGGTTTAGTACAGCAAATTAAATCATTTGAGCGCACAACAATTGAAGCTGCTGTTACAGGGGATTATCATAAGGCGCTGCTTGCTATGACAATTAATCCACTTGTACCATCAGATAAAGTTGCAAAACAAATTTTAGATGAAATGTTAGAAGCTCATAAAGAACATCTTCCACAATTTTTTAAGAAGATAGAGAAATAAAGCGGCGCTATTTAGCCCGCTTTTTTTTATTCTAGTAGGAGGTATTGCGATGATTAAGCTAATTGTAAATGCAGATGATTTCGGTCTTACAGAAGGTACGAATTACGGAATTATTGATGGACATAAAAACGGGCTTGTAAATTCAACGACGATGATGATGAATATGCCAGGGACAGAGCATGCCGTACGCTTAGCGAAAGAGTATAAAACGTTAGGAGTAGGAGTGCATCTCGTATTAACGGCAGGAGAACCGCTTCTTAAAGACGTTCCATCACTTGTGAGTAGCGATGGATTGTTTCATAAACAAAGTGTTGTATGGGAAGGCAATATAAATCCAGAAGAGGTTGAAAGAGAGTGGACGGCTCAAATTGAGAAATTTTTGTCTTACGGTTTAACACCAACTCATTTAGATAGTCATCATCACGTGCATGGATTACCGCTTTTACACGACGTTCTTGAGAGCTTAGCAAGTAAATACAATGTTCCAATTCGTCGTTGTGAAGAAGAGCGAGCGGTGCGCCCATTTTCAGATGTATTTTACAGTGACTTTTACGCTGACGGTGTGACGGAAGATTACTTTGTGAAGTTAAAGGAAAGAGTACAGGATAAACAAACGGTAGAAATTATGGTGCATCCAGCTTATATTGATCCAGAGCTTGTGAAGCGTTCTTCTTACGTAATGGATCGCGTGAAAGAGTTGCGTATTTTAACGGAGAGCGAGTTGCCTGAGGGAATGGAGCTTGTGAAGTTTTAATAGAAAAAACGACGGCTAAATGGGGCCGTCGTTTTTTGTGCTTACAAAATGGATAGAACATATCCACCGAAGGCTCCGATTATAACGATAACCCAAGGTGGTGTTTTCCAAAAAGCGAGTAAGCAAAATAGAAGAGAAGCAAAAACGAAATCTACAGAATTCATAATTGTACTCGTCCAAATTGGATCATAAAAAGCTGCAAGTAAAATGCCGACAACGGCTGCGTTTACTCCAAGTAGTGCACCTTGTATGTAAGATACTCTCCTTACACTGTCCCAAAATGGTAAAACGCCAACAACGAGCAGGAAGGCAGGAAGAAAGATAGCGATCGTTGCAACAACTGCTCCGGCGGTTCCATTTAGCACTGCTCCTATATAAGAAGCGAATGTAAATAGTGGCCCTGGCACTGCTTGTGTTAATCCGTATCCAGCAAGAAATTGTTCTTTTGTCATCATCCCGTTTTGTACAAACTCACTTTCAAGAAGAGGAAGTACGACGTGCCCTCCTCCGAATACAAGTGCACCAGAGCGATAGAAGCTGTCAAATAAAGAGATGAAATAAGAGTACGGTCGTAACATTGGTAGCAGTATTAATAGCCCGAAGAATAAGATGAGACAAGACATGGCTACCATTTTTGAAATAGGTACGTTTATTTTATTTGCTTGGCTAATTGGCTGACCGCGATATAAAAACCAACCAATAAAGCCAGATACTATAATGAGAATGACTTGTGTCCAGCTACTTGGCCATAATAGGGCGATTGCGGCAGTTACAATCGCGATTGTTACACGGTTTCGATCCGGTGTTAACTTTTGAGCCATTCCCCATATTGCATGAGCGACAATTGCGACCGCTACAAGTTTCAGTCCATGAATCCAGCCTGTACTTCCAAGTTCGAACTGGTTCAGGAAGGAAGCGAAAAAGACTAAAACGAGCACAGACGGGAGAGTGAATCCAATCCATGAAATAATGGCTCCTAATAATCCGCCGCGTAATAATCCAACTCCCATCCCGACTTGGCTGCTAGCAGGGCCAGGAAGGAATTGACATAGCGCTACTAAGTCCCCGTAACTTCGTTCATCCATCCATTTTCTTTTTTGCACGTATTCGTGGTGGAAATAACCAAGATGAGCGACAGGGCCTCCAAACGAAGTAAGTCCTAATTTAAATGATACGAGAAAAATCTCCATTAATAATCGAAAAGAGTAGTTGTTAATCTTCAAAAGAACCTCCTAGAATGTTTTTCTATGTGCATTATACAAGAGGCAGTAAAGTGAATGAAATGATTTCTATGTAAAGATTTTGTGAATCTTTTAGTTGTAATTAAAATTTGAAAAAGTCATAAATGATTATGTCTAAACCATAAAGTAGTAGAAGTAGTGCTGGGAAATTTATATGAGGAGAATGCCCGTATGACAACACATTTCTTTGCTAGGTTAACAGGAAAGAGGGAAGTACCTCCTGTAAATACAGAAGCTTACGGTGTGACAGAGCTCATTTTTAGTGAAGATTTAAAGAAGTTGCAATATCGGGTCATATTAAAAAACATAAAAAAAATCACGTCATGCCAAATTCATTTAGGAAAAGCGAATCAAATTGGGCCAGTTGTTTTAAGTTTGTTTGGTCCGTTAGAGCAAGGAATTAGTGTGAATGAAGGAGTCGTTACTGGTGTAGCTAGAGTAGAGGATTTTGAAGGGCCTTTACAGGGGAGAGCATTTGACAGCTTGTTTCAAGAGATAATGCAAGCAAATGTATATGTAAATGTTAATACGAAATCTAATAAAAAGGGAGAAATAAGGGGGAGAATAAGGGAAGTAAAGAAGTAAGCGAAAAGGCTGTCCAAAAAACATTTTGGAACAGCCTTTTCTAATTATATAGAGTGCTACAATATCCCCTAGTTTAATTTTTTACAGGCTGATTTTTAATGAAGAAGTCCATTATATAAAATACTTCGTCATCTGGGATTTGTATTTCAAATGTATTTTCAATAGGTTGCAATGCTTTTTTCACTTTCATATACATCCAGTACTCATCTTGTCTTCGTTTCTCTTTATCAGGATGAGGGAGGAGACTTTCACCTTTTTGAAGACGGTCAACCATGCAGCTCATATGCAAAATCACACCCATTAAACTGTCGGGAGTTAGCTGTAAAGAAATCAATTCTTGAATTGTATTTAATGCATAACGAATTGTTTTAATAAGTAATGCTCCATCGTTACGCTGCATTTGTTGTTCAAGAATATCAGCCATTTTTGCATAGGTTTCTTCATACGTAATCAATTCTTGAATTGGTTGAATAGCTGTGTAGTTCACAATGTCTTGGAAATGATATGTTAAGCAAGGTATTTGCATATCGAAATTCGTGACGATACAAATGATATTACGCTCTTTTTTTATGTTCTCGATCATTTTCGTTAAATCTTTTTCATGAACGATGCTAATCGGAATAATTTCAATTAAGTCTTTATCAAAGCGTAAATAGTTCTCTAACATTTTTTGAATTGCTAAAGCACTTCCTTCGCCGGTTAAACAAGCTGTTAAAATCACGGATTTCATTGGCGATAGTGGCTTTTTCTTTTCTTCCTGTACGTTTAAATAGAACGGCGTTAAGTTCTTCACTGTTTCGTATAGTGCATCTAATGAATAGCCAAGCTGAGCTTTTCGAGCTGCTTCTAGTGCGTGTGGTGTACTCGTCATGGAAAGAACACGTACAGGGATTTTGAATTCAGTTTCTAATATATCACCAATATAAGCGAGAGATCCCATATCAACAAGTAAGAGAAGCCCGTTTACATTTTGAAGTGTTTTCATATACACTTTAACACGCTCTAAGAAGTCTTTTGGTGATTCATGCAAGGGCATATCGATACCAGTTACTTCATCGATACCGAGAAGTTCGTTTGCAACGTTTGCCATTTCTGTTGCGATACCATTACCGTGTGCTAATATTAATACTTTTACTTCTGTTTGTGAGGCAGGAATTGGATCAACAACGAAGAACATTGTTAAAAAGCCAGCTTCATCAATAGGTATTGTTATTTGTAATTCTTCTTCTAATAGCTGAATACATTGCATAGCTACGGAAAAAGCTTCTTTATATTTCGTACGAATTTGATTTAATTGTGGGTGGTGAATTTGTTTCCCGCCCTGTAAACGTTGTAGAGTTGTCTGTACATGTAAACTTAAAGCGAGAAATACTTTTTCATCGAAAGTTTTAGATAAATATTTTTCAGCTAGTTCCGCAATTTTTTCACATACGGAAACGATATTACGATCCACAATTTTAAAAACATTTTCATGACTTGTTTTTTTAGATATTTGGTTAAAGTATTGGACAAAAAAGCTTTGAATATCATTTTCTATTAGTAATTCTAATTCTTCCTCTTCAATGCCGCGTGCTTGAAGTTCTTCATATTTATAATCAATATAATCGTAAATAGAAGAGCGACTTCCTTCGGGTTTTATTGTATGTTTACTCCAACCTTCATCACCTGTAAATACAAATGTTTCATTTGGTATTTGATATAGATGACGGCTCTTTCTTTCAATAAATAATCCTTCTTTCATATACCAAGGTAAATCTGTACTTGAAACACAGACAGAATCACGTTTTTTTGTTACGAAATCAGAATAAGCTTTCGCACAGGCAATTTGTACGTCTGTTTTCAATTGACCGATGTTATTTGGACAATTGTAAAAGACGAAAGCACGCATTGTATTTGGACTAACATGAATCTCTTTCCTTAGACGAATTGCTTCATTTGTGAAAAATAGTTGCAGTAAAGCAAACCGTTCTTTATGTGTTCGCTCACGAAGTGGTGGAAGCGTAACGGTCATCGGAATACGTCTTGTAAATGTTTTTAATAAAAATGAATTTGGTTCTTCGGTTGTTGCAGTAATAATCAACACTCGTGCCTTACGTTCATTTTCCGTTTCTCCAAGGCGGCGGTATACTCCGCGATCAATAAATGTGAAGAGCATCTCTTGTCCTTCTGGAGGAAGGCGATGTACTTCATCTAAGAAGAGAATTCCTTCATGTGCTTTTTCAATTAACCCTTTTTGATCACTGGCACCTGTGTAAGCTCCTTTTTTTATCCCAAATAACTGTCCAAGTAGTAGTTGTGGATTGTTTGCATAATCAGCACAGTTAAAGACGATAAAAGGTGCATCTTTTGGAAGTTGTTCCACTTCAATTGCGTATTCGTGCATTAAAGAAGCGAACATCGATTTTCCGACACCTGTTTCTCCAAGTAGTAAAGTATGCATACCGTTTGGAGGATAGAGAATAGAAGCTTTTGCCTTTTCAATTGCAATTTTTAGGCTTGTATTTTCAATAGCAAATGTATCTAATGAAGTGCCCTTTGTTGAATGCGTTTCCAATGAAGTGTTCGTTTCTATATAAAAACGGACAGGGCGTGTACTCGTTTTTAATAAACGATTATCTTTCACAAGCTTGTTTAAATCGCTACTAACATTTGCACGGTCTAACTGTAGAAGTGTAGCGAGTTCTGATGCTGTTATACCTTCTGTATAATTCCCTTTTTGTATTGCGTTAAAAATGAGATCTATTCGTTTCATTTCTATTCACCTCGAAACTTCATCACTATTTAAAATTCTACACAAAAATGAGAAGTGTGGGAAGAGAAAAATAAAGTGAAACTTTAATCAGTGGGGTTTTTGTTCATTCCCGCTGATTATTAGCCTTCACCAATCGGGCGTTAACGCGGGGTAAAACAGCTTTAGTACATAGGCACTAAAGCTGTTACAATCTTGTGTCTTTCCAAAAATTCACTTCAAGATGGGAAGATGGATTGTAGGGAAGTAGTTTATATCCTTGTGAGTGTAAATAATCAATTACTTTTGGGAGTATTTGCACTGTGACACTAGAATCATGCATTAAAATAACCTCTACTTGTTCATCGCTTTGATTTCGTACTCTTTCTAGTATTGCGGAAGGATTATCATAGCTTTTCCAGTCATATGTATCAATTGTCCAATCCCACATTTTATACTGGGCAGATACGAGTGCGTCACGGTAATTCTTTTTTAAGTAAGGCATGCTACCGTATGGGACCCGAACGAGATGTGTATTTAAATGTGTAACTTGCTGGACAATGTTTTGGGTTTGCTCCATTTCTGCAATTAAAACAGATGGATCGCCAGTATAAAGACGTTTTACATCATGCGACATACTATGGAGACCGATATAATGTCCATCTTTAATCAATCGCTCCATCATTTTTTTATAATGTGGCACCTTTCCGCCAATAACGAAGAAAGTTGCTTTTCCGTTCTTCTCTTTTAAAATATTTAAAATTTGTGGTGTGTATTTATTTGGTCCGTCATCAAATGTTAAGTACGCAATTTTTGTTGTAGGAGAGGTAGTTTGAGTACTTTGGTAATCTTTTAATTGAATGTCTGTAGTTGCTTTTGTATTCGATGATGCGTACATAGTAATAGTTAAAAATAAAATTATACATTGAAGTAATCGCTTGATCATAACATTCACCCTCAGTTTGACAATCAAGATGTAAAAATGAAAATTTGATACTTTTTTCGTTATACGTATATCTTTCTCCAATAGAGGCACTCTCAAACAATCTATATTTTGGAAATGGGGAATAAGGATTAAAAAATAAAAAATAGCATCCTCTTATGAAAAGAGGATGCTATTTGAATATTTCATAATAGTAAAGGCTATACTACAATTAGTCTTCGCGTTTTTTCACTTTTTTATAGAAGGAAATAATTGGTTTGTAACGTTCGTGTACAAGACCGATTACTTCAGCAATGATTTCTGTAAAGAAGATTAAAATGAAAAGAAGAATAATGGATAACCATAATGTTGCACTACTGAAAATAATTGCATTTACACTAAAGAAAATACCCAATGCGTAAATAATTAGTACCGTTTTACGATGAGAGAATCCCATTGCAAGCAAACGGTGATGTAAATGCGATTTATCAGGTGCTGAAATAGGCTTTTTATTTACGATACGGCGGATAATTGCAAATGTCGTATCAAATATAGGTACACCTAAAATAATGATTGGAACGATAAAACTGAATAACGTTACGCTTTTGTATAATCCAAGTAACGATATAACAGAAATACAGTATCCTAAAAATAGTGCTCCTGTATCTCCCATGAAAATTTTTGCTGGATGGAAGTTGTAGAATAAAAATCCAATTGTACTTGCTAATGTAATCAGTGCTAGAGGTAATATAATAGCTGCTCCAGTACCCCATGGGCTAGTGAAGGCCATATATGCTAGCGTTGCAAGTACGATAGATGAAATCCCTGCGGATAATCCATCTAATCCATCAATTAAGTTGATGGCATTTGTAATACCTACAATCCAAAATACAGTAATTGGATAAGCAAGCCATCCGAGTTCAGTATCTCCGAAAATTGGAATATATAATACTTGCACTAATAATCCACTTTTGACAATCATGATGGCAACTAATAGTTGTCCACCGAATTTTACCCTCGCAGATAGTTCGTACATATCATCTAAAATCCCGATGATAACAATGATGATAGCACCTAAAGTTATCGATAACATTCTTTGTTCGTACAATCCACCGACAACAAATCCTACGGCTACACCGATGAAAATTGCTAACCCGCCAAGACGAGGCATAATTTTTTGGTGTACTTTACGCGCATTTGGCTTGTCTGTTGCTCCTATTTTGAAAGCTAATTTAATAACTAAAGGAGTAACGACGAGTACAGTGATGAAAGATGCCAAAATGGCATAAATCACTTGTGAGTCCATTAATACCCCACCCTTTATAGTTTAACGTAATTTTTTCAATCTTATTTATCTGAAAATTATGATGTTTATTTACAGGCTCATAACATATGGTATCACAAAAAGATTAGAATTCAATCTTTTTTTCTTTTGGCTGTAAAGGGCAGTGAATAGAATATATGACAATTGGATATGGAATGTTGTGTCCTTAGAGAAGGTTGATCTCATATTGTGTCTTGTAATATGACATTGTACTCCCCTCTCATATAGCGATGACTTTTGTTTCAGTATTATAAGTGTTGCACGTAAAATGAGTAAGTTCCGTGTTAAATTGTGGGAATTTACATTTTGTATATATTGCATCATTTAACTTTACAAAATCTTAAAAAATAATAAAAAAACGATTCATATAATAAAGAAGTGAAAGAATTTTCTCATTCTTAGTGTGAGAGGGGGAAGCGCAGGAGGAGTTCTATGTATTCGTATATTTTCTTATGTATATTCCTGTGCGAAAAGAAAATGAAAATTACGATAATAGGTACCGGATATGTTGGATTGATTACAGGAGTAGGATTGGCGAGATTGGGACATTCAGTCACATGTTTCGATATAAATAGTGGGAAAATTGAACGGATTAAACAAGGCGAGTTACCTATTTATGAATGTGGATTAAATGAATTAATAGATGAAGCATATGAGAATAATCATTTAACTTTTACAGCAAGTAAATCAGCGGCATTTAATGATGTAGAGTTTATATTTATTGCAGTTGGAACGCCATCTTTATTAGATGGAACAGCAGATTTAACGTATATTCGTAGTGCTTGTGATGATATTGGAACATATGTGAATAACGATATTATTGTTGTTACGAAAAGTACGGTTCCTGTAGGGACAAATGATGTAATGAGAGAATGGATTGAGGATAAACTACAAGGTAGACATGAATTATATATTGTATCGAATCCAGAGTTTTTAAGAGAAGGTTCTGGTATTTATGATTTTTTTCAGGGTGATCGTATCGTAATTGGAGCATGTAGTGAAGAAGCTGCAAGGAAAGTAGAGAATTTGTACAGTAAATTAAGCTTACAAACGTATATTACAGATATTCGAAGTGCTGAGATGATTAAATATGCATCTAATGCTTTTTTAGCTACGAAGATTAGTTTTATTAATGAAATTTCTAATATATGTGAGCAAGTGGGTGCAGATATAGTAGATGTAGCTACAGGGATGGGGATGGATAAGAGAATTGGTGCATCTTTTTTAAATGCAGGCATCGGATATGGAGGATCTTGTTTTCCAAAAGATACGAAAGCGCTTGTGCAAATTGCAGGGAATGTTTCTCATGATTTTCGCTTGTTGAAAGCAGTCATTGAAGTGAATAATAAACAACAGTTGTTGTTAGTTGAAAAAGCGAAGAAAATTATAGATATGAAGAAAAAGCAAATTGCGGTTCTTGGTGCAGCATTCAAACCGAATACTGACGATATTAGGGAAGCACCATCTCTTATTGTAATAGAAGAATTAATTAATATGGGTGCGGATGTGGTTTTATATGACCCACAAGCTATTCAAAATGTAAGAAGTTTATTTGGAAATACGATACGATACGCTGAGTGTATAGATGAATCGATTAGAGAGGCGCATGCAGTTTTTATCGTAACAGAATGGGAATCAATTCGAAATTATCCGCTAGAAAAGTATGCACAGCTTATGAGGGAACCTATTCTATTTGATGGGAGAAATTGTTATACTAATGAGGATGCCGAGAAGCATGGATTAGATTATTACTCAGTTGGGCGAAAAGACGTCTGTAATAGTAATGTTTCTCAGGCTCGTTAAAAAATGTATTTTCACATGCATATTTTTATATGCGATAATAGAAGTTTTAACTAGTGAAAGAAAAGAGGCAATGAAATGACTGAACGTTTAAAAGTAATGACAATTTTCGGGACACGACCAGAAGCAATTAAAATGGCACCTCTTGTATTAGAGTTGCAAAAGCACCCAGAAAAGATTGAATCAATTGTGACTGTAACAGCACAACACCGTCAAATGTTAGATCAAGTATTAAATATCTTTGGAATTACGCCGGATTTCGATTTGAATATCATGAAAGATCGTCAAACGTTAATCGATATTACAACACGTGGTTTAGAAGGTTTAGATAAAGTAATGAAAGAAGCGAAGCCTGATATCGTACTTGTGCATGGTGATACAACGACGACATTTATTGCAAGCTTAGCTGCTTTTTATAATCAAATTCCAGTAGGACATGTTGAAGCAGGACTTCGTACATGGGATAAGTATTCTCCATATCCAGAAGAGATGAATCGCCAACTAACAGGTGTAATGGCGGATCTTCATTTCTCACCTACAACAAAATCAGCAACGAACTTACAAAAAGAAAATAAAGATGAGTCACGCATTTTCGTAACAGGAAATACAGCGATCGATGCACTGAAGACAACTGTAAAAGAAACTTATAGCCATTCGGTGTTAGAGAAACTTGGAAATGATCGTCTTGTACTTATGACAGCACACCGTCGTGAAAATTTAGGAGAACCAATGCGCAATATGTTCCGTGCAATTAAGCGTCTTGTTGATAAGCACGAAGATGTACAAGTTGTATACCCTGTTCATATGAATCCTGTTGTTCGCGAAATAGCGAATGATATTTTAGGCGAGCATAGCCGTATTCATTTAATTGAGCCGTTAGATGTAATTGATTTCCATAACGTTGCAGCTCGTTCATACTTAATGTTAACTGATTCTGGTGGTGTACAAGAGGAAGCACCATCACTAGGTGTGCCAGTCCTTGTCCTTCGTGATACGACGGAACGCCCAGAAGGTATCGAAGCAGGTACGCTGAAATTAGCAGGAACAGATGAAGAGACAATCTTTGGTCTTGCTGATGAGTTGTTATCTGATAAAGAAGCTCATGATAAGATGACGAAAGCATCTAACCCTTACGGCGATGGTCGTGCATCAGAGCGTATTGTAGAAGCGATTTTACAATACTTTAAGAAGTAACAACAATTACGTGAAATAAAAAGAGCCAAATCGTATACGATTTGGCTCTTTTTTTATTCATGATTCCTCATAATCCACTCTGCATGAGCATTTGTAGAAGGGGGAGGAGGTGGTGTTTTGTTCTCACTCGGCTCTTTCTTTGCTTTTGCGCTGGAGTTAGAATTTGAATCGGAATTTGTATTCTCATTTTTCGTAGTCTCTGTTGGAACTTTTGCTTTTTCTCCTATTTCCTTTTCAATTTCGTTACGTGCAGTCTCTACACTGATTGGATCTGGAAGGAAGTAATAAATACCGCCAATTTTTCTGTCTTCTCCTTCAAGTTTTAACGTTTGTATTGTAGAAGGATCGAATCCAGAGATTTTATTGTAAAGAGCAAGTCCGTCTGAAATAGGAATATCGGTTTTTATATATTTTCCAACTACCTTTGTTAAATCTTTAATTTTAAATACGGTAGAAGCAGAGTTTAGCTTTTGGGCAACAGCAGCCAGTACTTGTCTTTGTCTAGCGGCTCGACCATAATCACCGTTAGGATCTTGCTTTCGCATACGGACGTATGCGAGTGCTTCTTCACCATTTAAGTTCTGTTGACCTTGTTTAAATTGGATTTTTTTATAGTAATCCACGTCAGAGCGTTCCCAGAAATCGAAGGGGACATCAACGGTAATACCGTCAACAGCATCAACGATACCTTTAAATCCTTGGAAATCAATTTTAATATAATGATCAACAGGAACTTTTAAAAACTCTTCGACGGTGTCGATTGCCATTTTTTCTCCACCGTAAGCATGGGCAGCGTTAATTTTGTCTTCTTTATTTTTGCCAACAATCTTAACACGAGAATCGCGTGGGATACTCATAAGTGAAACCTTTTTTGAGTTTGGATTAACTGTCGCGAACATGAGTGAATCTGTTCGGCCGTTTTGACCATCTGTTGCGTAATCCTCAATACCCATAATTAGTATTGTGAAAGGTTTTTTTGTGATTTCCACATCTTCTGCTCGTAATTTAGATTTTTCACGGCTAAATCCACTGTACATCCCCATGAGAGAAGTGTAGGAATTTAACATATAAAGTCCTACGCTACCAAATAAAAATGCGAAAATAAGAAAGATGAAAAGTTTTCTTCTACGTTTCTTTTTTATTCTGCTATTTTGGAGATGATTATAACGTTCTTCCATATATAATCTCCTTAGTTCATTTGTAGGGAATTAATTCACTACATTAATCTTTAAAGGCGAGACGTTAGCTATTCTTAGACAACGCCTTGTTCTAAGTACAACATATCTCCTTCTTTAATTGTACACTTCCCGTTTGTTAATTCAATCATCCAATCTGTGAATGGTTGTCTTTTGTCCTCTTCTACATACGCATCAAATGTGACATTTTCTAGATAATGTATATCTTTAATAGCATATTCTGAATTGCGTAATTCATTTTCAACTTTGCCAAGTAAAGTGTAATCAATTTCTGTTTGCATAACGCGCATTAGTTTTCGTTCAACAACGCCTACATGGTTAAGACCTTCACTTGTACATTTTCCATATGCGCGAATTAATCCACCAGCACCAAGTTTAATGCCGCCAAAATAGCGCGTAACGACGACGACAGTATCTTTTAGACCTCGTTTTTTTAATACCTCTAACATAGGCACACCAGCTGTGCCGCTCGGTTCACCGTCATCGTTCGCTTTTTGAATTTGATCTTGTTCGCCGATTAAATATGCGGAACAATTATGTGTTGCATTCCAATGCTGTTTTTTTATTTTTTGTATAAATGTTTGAGCTTCCTCTTCCGTTGTGGCGCGATTCACATAGCAAATGAATCTTGATTTTTGAATCACAATTTCGTGCTCTCCATAGCCTTTTATTGTTAAATATTGTAATAACAATGGTATACGCCCCTATCTTTCAAAATAACTAGTACTTTACATTTTAAAAGCGAGCGTTTTTATATTCAAACATTTTTTACAAATATGTTGAAATTTTTGGTGAGTATTTTATCTTTTTGTTGTAATTTGTCGAGCGAGTGATTGTAGTTTCTAGCCGGCATTTTTATGTATGGATGCACCTTTTCTAGTTTTCGTGTAAAATTAGGGGATAAAAATTTTTTATAAGGCAGGTACGAAAATGAAAACAGCTATTGTTACCGATAGTACAGCATATATACCGAAGCATATTCGTGACGAACTCAATATATATATGATTCCATTAAACGTTGTGTTTGGAACGGAATCTTATCAAGAAGAGGCTGAAGTTTCAGCAAATGATTTTTATATAAAAGTACGTGAACAAGAGGAACTTCCGAAAACTTCGCAACCAGCAATTGGAAAGTTTTTAGAGTTATATGAAGAGTTATCTAAAGAATATGATGCAGTTATTAGCATTCACCTTTCCAGTGGAATTAGTGGTACATATCAAACAGCAACGGCAGCTGGACAGATGGTAGATGGTATTGATGTATATACGTACGACTCTGAAATTAGTTGTGAAGTACAAGGGTTTTACGTGCGTGAAGGGGCAAAATTAGTAAGTGAAGGGAAAGCCCCAGAAGAGATTATCGCTCGCTTTGATGAAATGAAGCAAACGATGGATGCTTATTTTGTAGTGGATGATTTACATCATTTACAACGTGGTGGAAGATTAAATAGTGCACAAGCTTTTATTGGTAGTTTGTTACAAGTAAAACCAGTATTATACTTTAGAGATAAAGTAATTATTCCATTCGAAAAAATTCGTACGCGTAAAAAAGCGTTAAAGCGTATCGTTGAAATCTTTGATGAGCAGGCAAATAAAGGTGTGCCTATGGAAGCTGTTATTATTCATGCGAATCGTGAAGAGGAAGCTAATGAATGGAAACAAGAATTAGAAGAGATATACCCTCATGTTACAATTCGTACGAGTTATTTCGGAGCTGTAATTGGGACGCATTTAGGTGAAGGTGCGCTTGGTTTAGGTTGGTATACGAAGTGATAAAGATATAAAAGCTCTCTTACTTGAAGAGGGTTTTTTTACGGGTATTTTACGGGTATTTGACAAGTTAATATTTGGAAATGGTAAAATGTATGTAAAATTAAATAATGAGGAAAGTTTTATTACTTACTTTTTACAAGAAACTATATTATAATAGAAGAGAGGTGAAACATATGGAGCATAATTCTTGTTTATGTCCAAAGTTTGAGTCAGCTTTTACAATGCTTAGTAAGAAATGGACTGGCTTAATTATTAAATCTTTGCTCGAAGAGCCGAAACGTTTCAGAGAAATCGCAGATATTATACCGAATATGAGCGATCGTATGTTGTCAGAACGTTTAAAGGAATTAGAAGGCGAAGGTATTGTAGTTCGTAATGTTTATCCAGAAGTACCAGTTAGAATCGAGTACGGTGTAACTGATAAAGGGAAAGCGTTGGAAAGTGTTATGGATGAGGTCCAAAATTGGGCTGAAAAATGGATGAAGTAACGTTTCTATTTCATTCATATTGGAGTATTTTCAAAACGTAAGGGGTTCCCTTACGTTTTTTTTCAATCCTATAAAAAACGGTGTAAGGCTCTTGAAATTCTACATATATATACAAATTTAGATATACTTTGCTATAGAGATAAATGTAATATTACATTTATTTTACAAAACCGTAACATTAGCAAAAAAACTCCCGAATTATGGTATAAATTTTAATAGGTTATATACGGAAAATGAAAAAAAGAAAAAAGAAAGCGGTGTAAAAAATAAAATGAAAAAGCTAAAAATGGCATCTTGCGCATTAGTTGCAGGGTTAATGTTTTCAGGGCTAACACCAAATGTATTTGCAGAAGATAAAATTTCTGACGTGAAATCACAAATTAACACACAAAATGATACTTTACATAAACAACAACAAGAACGTGATGAATTACAAAAACAAATGAATGACTTAAACAAAACAATCCAAGGTTTGGATAAGTCTGTTCAAGAGAACGCTTCAAAACTTGATGAAACAACAAAAAAAGTTTCTGATACTGAGCAATTAATCGAAAATAAAAATAAAGATATTGCAGAACTACAAACAAAGATTGCAAAACGTGAAGAGTTATTAAGAAAACGTTTAGTTGCACTACAAGAACAGCCAAATACGAACATTGTAACAGAAGTTCTTGTAAACTCTAAAAACGTTGCAGATTTAGTTGATCGTTTAGCTTCTGTGTCTAAAATTATGGAATCTGACGAAGATATCATGAAAACACAACAAGAAGATCAAACGAACGTGAAAAAAGATGTTGAGACAGTAAAAGAAAAACAAAAAGAATTAAAAGAAGCACAAGCTCAAATTGAAACTGCTAAGAAAGAACTTGACGTTGAAAAAGAGAAAAAAGCAACAGCAGTAAACGATTTAAGCGG
Source organism: Bacillus sp. TH19 (assembly GCF_016651075.1). Classification (NCBI taxonomy): domain Bacteria; kingdom Bacillati; phylum Bacillota; class Bacilli; order Caryophanales; family Bacillaceae; genus Bacillus; species Bacillus sp. TH19. Next base: position 464,167 of record NZ_JAEKEO010000007.1, read on the forward strand.
TAAAATGGATACAGTTGTAACTACAATGACAAGTACGGAAGGTCAATTGAAAGAGCTTGAACAACAGGCATTAAAATTACAACAAATCGCTGAAAAAGAAGCGCAAGAAAAAGCTGCACAAGAAGCTGCTGCTCAAAAACAAGCAGAACAAGCTGCTAAAGAAGCACAAGCTCAACAAGCTGCACCAGCGCAAGCGCCTGCAGAACAAGCTGCACCAGCAAACAATGCTGGACAAGCTCAAAAAGAAGAACCTAAAAAAGAAGAACCTAAAAAAGAAGAGCCTAAAAAAGAAGAGCCTAAACAAGAAAACAAAAAACCAGAGCCAGCACCAGGTCCAACTCCGGCTCCTGGCGTAATTGGTAAAGCGCAACAATACTTAGGTAAGCCATATGTTTGGGGAAGTGCATCTCCATCAAACGGTGGTTTTGACTGTAGTGGATTTATTTCTTACATTTATGGTGTAGGTCGTCAAGACGTTGCAGGTTACTGGAACTCAGTTTCGAAAGTAAGTAGCCCACAACCTGGAGATTTAGTATTCTTCCAAGGTACTTATAAAGCAGGTCCATCGCACATCGGTATTTACGTTGGTAACGACCAGATGATTCATGCAGGTGATAAAGGGATTGCTTACGCTAGCTTAAGCAGTAGCTACAACCAAAAACATTTCTTAGGTTACGGTAGATTATAGGATTTATAATTGAATAAAAAACGTGTATAAAGTCGATAGCTTACTATTTTATAAGTAGGTTATCGGCTTTTTTGAGTTTTTACGAGATAAAGAGAAGGATTTATAGTAGTGCTGGAGGTGGCTATTGATGATGTTAGCTGGTAGACAGTTACTGTTAGAAGAACTCTCTTCAGATTTACAGAATAAATTGGATCATCTGAAAAGGAATCGAGACGTCGTTTGTGTACAAGGGGTAATTAAGAAGTCTTCAAAATATATGTGTCAGCGCTGCGGAAATATAGAGCAGCGACTATTTGTATCATTGCTATGTAAAAGGTGCAATGAAGTATGTACGTATTGCCGGAAATGTATAACGATGGGCAGGGTAAGTGAATGTACTGTACTTGTTCGCGGGATTGCTGAAATAAGCGGAGAAAGTTATTTGAATCCGTTACAGTGGGAAGGCGTTTTGTCTGACGGTCAGGAGTTAGCTGCGCAAAGTGTCGTTGACGCTGTTAAGCAGAAAGAATCATTTTTTATTTGGGCAGTGTGCGGGGCTGGAAAAACAGAAATGTTGTTTCGCGGAATTGCAGAGGCACTACAAAAGGGAGAAAGAGTTTGTATTGCAACGCCGAGAACGGACGTTGTACTTGAATTAGCACCAAGATTACAAGAAGTGTTTCCAAATATAAATGTAGCTGCTTTATACGGAGGGAGTTTAGACCGAGAAAAAGATGCGGCGTTAATCGTTGCAACTACACATCAATTGTTACGTTATTATAGGGCGTTCCATGTCATGATTGTAGATGAGATAGATGCTTTTCCATATCATGCAGATAAGATGTTGCAGTATGCAGTAAACGAAGCGATGAAAGAGAAGGCAGCACGTATTTATTTAACTGCAACTCCAGATGAAAAGTGGAAGCGTAAGTTGCGAAGTGGTAAGCAAAAAGGGGTTATTATTTCAGGGCGATACCATCGTCATCCATTGCCAGTTCCGATATTTCAGTGGTGCGGAAATTGGAAAAAGGGTCTTATACGTAAAAAAATTCCTCGTGCTTTATTACAATGGTTAAATCTGTACTTATCGAAACGATACCCCATTTTTTTATTTGTTCCTCATGTGCGATATGTAGAAGAAATTAGCCAGTTATTAAAATCATTAAACAATCAAATTGACGGTGTGCATGCAGAAGATCCGGCGAGAAAAGAGAAGGTAGCAGCTTTCAGAAAAGGAGAAATCCCTTTATTAGTTACAACGACGATTTTGGAACGAGGAGTAACTGTTAAAAATTTGCAAGTTGCAGTTTTAGGAGCTGAGGAAGAAATATTTTCAGAAAGTGCTCTCGTTCAAATTGCAGGGCGTGCTGGCAGAAGCTCTGATGAACCGCATGGAGATGTTATCTATTTTCATTATGGAAAGACAGAGGCGATGGTTCGTGCGAAAAAACATATTCAAAGTATGAATAAGAATGCTAAAGAACAAGGATTGATAGATTGATGCATTGTCTACTTTGTGATGAGTATATTTCATATGCGATTAGTTGGTACACTTTTTTTGTTAAGCTTCATAAAAAGTATATATGTGATAGATGTGAGCAAAAACTTTCCTATATTATAGGAGATATTTGCAAGGAGTGTGGTCGGCCTTTAGAACTTGTACCAGCTGAATATAAAAATGGGGATATTTGTATGGACTGCATAAGGTGGACGAACGAGCAGGGGTTTCCGTCTCTCATAAATCGTTCGTTGCATGTGTATGATGAAGGGATGAAAGAAATATTAGCACAGTTTAAATTTCGAGGAGATGCTGAATTAGTGCATATTTTTCATCAGCCTTTTCGAAGTCTTTTTCAAAAATATTTTGCGAATGTTTCAGTTGCCATTCCGGTTCCTCTTAGTGAAGAGCGAGAATACGAGCGTGGTTTTAATCAAGCGGAGTTACTAGCTTCTTGTTTGCCTATCAAAATGTTTTGTACATCATTAAGAAGAATAGAAACAGAAAAACAAAGTAAGAAGAAGCGTAAAGAAAGGATATCGGGAGTTAATCCTTTTTATTTTCAGGGAGAAGAGATGTTTCATGAGCAACACGTTTTAATCGTGGATGATGTGTATACGACAGGAATTACTGTTAGGCAAATTGGAAGCCTTTTGTATGATCGAGGAGCGAGAGAGGTTTCTTGTTTGACGCTTTGTAGAGGTTAATATGTGAATGTCGAAAGGAGTAATAAAAAGACGACAGGTCTTCTTTGACTTACAGTCTTGTCATTCGCTATAGTCAGAATATGGGGCGAATGCCCTGATTTTAAGAGTGAAGGGAATGGAATGAACATGCAAGGACGAGTAAAATGGTTCAATGCAGAAAAGGGATTTGGGTTTATTGAGCGTGAAGATGGTGACGATGTGTTTGTTCATTTTTCTGCTATTCAACAAGATGGGTATAAGTCGTTAGAAGAAGGTCAACAAGTGGAGTTTGATATTGTTGATGGAGCACGTGGGCCACAAGCGGCTAATGTTGTGAAACTGTAAAAATTAAGTTTTTGGAAAAGATAGAGCTGTATTTTTAGCAGCATTATATAGATGGCGAAAGCTCTTGTTCGTAACAAGGGCTTTTTTGTTTTAGAGGAGTTGTCAAAAAGTTGTTTCTTTTCTGTAACTAATTGTCCACAGTTACATTCGTTATTCACGATGTTAATAGGATAAAATAAAGATAGAAACGATGCATCTTTTCATTTCAACAAAAAACGATAAAAAAATCGCAATTCCACTAATTTTTTAAAAAAATTAGAAGGAGTTTTTAAGCCAAGGTCGAAATTATAGTACATAGGCTTGAAAGGAGGAATTCATCTATGAAATTCAACATTCGTGGTGAAAATATTGAAGTAACTCCAGCATTAAAGGAATATGTAGAGAAAAAACTAAGTAAATTAGAGCGTTATTTTGATACATTCCCAGAGATTAAGGTTAATTTAAAAGTATACTCTGACAAGCAACGTATCGAGGTAACAATTCCATTTACAGATTTATTACTTCGTGCAGAAGAAACAAATAGCGATATGTACGCTGCGATTGATTTAGTAGTTGATAAAATTGAGCGACAAATTCGTAAACATAAAACAAAAGTAAACCGTAAATTACGTGAGAAAGGTTCTGTGAAAACTAACTTTATCCTTCCGGAAGCAGTAGCTGTTCTGGATGCGGTAGAAGAGGATGAATTAGAACTTGTACGTACAAAACGATTCGATTTAAAACCGATGGACGTTGAAGAAGCGATCTTGCAAATGGATATGCTAGGACATAGTTTCTTCGTCTTCACAAATGCTGATACAAATGAAACTAATGTTGTATATGGCCGTAAAGACGGGAAATATGGTTTAATCGAAACTAAATAATCATTCAAAAGCGCAGCCGAAATGGCTGCGCTTTTTTTATATGTTTTTGCCTTCCTATCTTGTAATATTGATATGAATTTAAATGGCTTATTCGTAATAAAATTTAGAAGTCATGTTTTGTAACGGTCAATTGTATTACTATTCCAAAAGGATCTCGCACAATGGCGTAACCAGGGCTGAAGGAGTTTTTTTCAAAAGGTGTTAAAATATAAAGCTCATCATGTTGAATTAGATTGTGATAAAGTACTTCAATGGTTTGGAAATCTTTAGATTGAATGCATAATGATGAGCTATTACTTAATTGCCAAGGGCGTGTGGAATCCACTGCCTGTTCTGCAATCATAATTTTATTAGTGCCAATTTGTAAAACGGAATGGGTAATATAATGTTCTTGGCTTTCTTTATACGTGAAATTCGGATCTATTTCTTTCATTTCATATCTAGCTAGTTTTGGTAAAACTATAAAAATAATTGAGCCATCTTCTTTAAAAGAGAACTTGAAAGAATACTACTTAGATTTAATACAAAATTTGTAACGAAGAGATAGTAGTTTGTTGGAAGAAATAAAATAAAATAAAAACTTTTTCTGAATCTACGGCTCGACATTTGGACGATTGTTGTCATAGTTATAAGACAAGTGTTACAATTATCATTAGGTTTATACATTTTAGCTTTTTAAATTAGGAGAAAAATTGGCATAACATAAATTTGATTTTTATAACGACTGATTGTAAAGAGAAAAAGAAAGCAATCGGAAGTTTTATTTTAATAAAAGAGGAGCGTATTTCCTATGATCGGTATTTTAAAAAAGGTATTTGATGTCAACCAACGCCAAATTAAACGTATGCAGAAGACAGTGGAGCAAATTGATGCATTAGAATCATCTATTAAGCCGCTAACTGATGAACAATTAAAAGGAAAGACGATTGAATTTAAAGAACGTCTAACAAAAGGTGAGACAGTAGATGATCTACTTCCTGAAGCTTTTGCGGTTGTTCGTGAAGCAGCGAATCGTGTTCTTGGAATGCGTCCATATGGCGTACAGCTAATGGGTGGTATCGCCTTACATGAAGGAAATATCTCTGAGATGAAAACAGGTGAAGGTAAAACGTTAACATCTACTTTACCTGTATATTTAAACGCATTAACAGGAAAAGGTGTTCACGTTGTTACAGTCAATGAATATTTAGCGCAACGTGATGCGAGCGAAATGGGACAACTTCATGAGTTCCTTGGCCTAACTGTAGGGATTAACTTAAATAGTATGTCACGTGAAGAGAAACAAGCTGCTTATGCTGCTGATATTACGTATAGCACAAATAACGAGCTTGGATTCGATTACTTACGTGACAACATGGTGTTATATAGAGAGCAGTGCGTTCAGCGTCCACTTAATTTTGCTATCATCGATGAAGTCGATTCTATTTTAGTCGATGAAGCACGTACGCCGCTTATTATTTCGGGACAAGCTCAAAAATCAGCAGAGCTATACATGTTTGCAAATGCATTCGTTCGTACATTAGAAAATGAAAAAGAATATTCATTTGATGTGAAAACGAAAAATGTAATGTTAACAGAAGATGGTATTACGAAAGCTGAGAAAGCTTTCCATATCGATAACTTATTCGATTTAAAACATGTAGCACTTCTTCACCATATTAATCAGGCGCTTCGTGCACACGTTGTTATGCACCTTGATACAGATTATGTTGTACAAGAAGGCGAAATCGTAATCGTAGACCAATTCACTGGTCGTCTTATGAAAGGTCGTCGTTATAGCGAAGGTTTACATCAAGCTATTGAAGCAAAAGAAGGCGTAGAAATTCAAAATGAAAGTATGACGCTTGCAACAATTACGTTCCAAAACTACTTCCGTATGTACGAAAAATTATCTGGTATGACTGGTACAGCGAAAACGGAAGAAGAAGAATTCCGTAGTATTTACAATATGAATGTTATCGTAATTCCAACGAATAAAGATATTATTCGTGATGATCGTGCTGATTTAATCTTCAAATCAATGGAAGGTAAATTCAATGCAGTTGTTGAGGATATTGTAACTCGTCATAAGCAAGGGCAACCTATTCTTGTTGGTACAGTTGCAATTGAAACGTCAGAGCTTATTTCAAAAATGTTAACACGTAAAGGTGTACGTCATAATATCTTAAATGCAAAAAACCATGCGCGTGAAGCAGATATCATTGCAGAAGCTGGTATGAAAGGCGCTGTAACAATTGCGACGAATATGGCTGGTCGTGGTACGGATATTAAGTTAGGCGAGGATATTAGAAACGTCGGTCTAGCAGTTATCGGTACAGAGCGTCACGAAAGCCGTCGTATTGATAATCAGTTACGTGGTCGTTCTGGTCGTCAAGGGGACCCTGGTGTAACACAGTTCTACTTATCAATGGAAGATGAACTAATGCGCCGCTTTGGTTCTGACAATATGAAAGCGATGATGGATCGTCTTGGTATGGATGATTCACAGCCAATCGAAAGTAAAATGGTTTCTCGTGCTGTAGAATCTGCACAAAAACGTGTGGAAGGAAATAACTATGATGCACGTAAGCAGCTATTGCAATACGACGATGTACTTCGTCAACAACGTGAAGTAATTTATAAACAGCGTCAAGAAGTAATGGATTCAGAGAACTTACGCAGTATTATTGAAGGTATGATGAAATCTACGATAGAACGTGCTGTTGCACTTCATACGCAAGAAGAAATCGAAGAAGATTGGAGCATTAAAGGTCTTGTCGATTACTTAAATACAAACCTTCTTGAAGAAGGAGATGTAAAAGAAGAAGAGTTACGTCGCCTTGCTCCAGAAGAAATGAGCGAATCAATTATCGCGAAATTATTAGAGCGTTATAACGAAAGAGAGAAGCTTCTACCTGAAGAGCAGACGCGTGAATTCGAAAAGGTTGTTGTATTCCGTGTTGTAGATACGAAATGGACAGATCATATCGATGCAATGGATCACCTTCGTGAAGGTATTCATTTACGTGCTTACGGACAAATCGATCCACTTCGTGAATACCAAATGGAAGGATTCGCAATGTTCGAGTCGATGATCGCTTCTATTGAAGAGGAAATCTCTCGTTACATTATGAAAGCTGAAATTGAGCAAAACTTAGAGCGTCAAGAAGTTGTTCAAGGTGAAGCTGTTCATCCATCAAGCGATGGCGAGGACGCGAAGAAAAAACCGGTTGTAAAAGGTGACCAAATGGGACGCAACGATTTATGTAAATGCGGTAGTGGCAAGAAATATAAAAACTGTTGTGGCATTGGGCAGTAATAGGGAACTGTAGTTCAGGCTGCTTTGCAAACTTTTACATCAAAAATGTATAATGAAAAGGTTTAAACTCTCTCCGTAATAAGTGGAGAGAGTTTCCCTTGTTTTCATATGAAAGTAACAGCAATTACATAGAGGTGAAGGAAATGGAATTAGTAGAAATTAGGCAAGAATTAGAAAAAATGGCTAAGAGATTAGCGGCTTTTAGGGGGTCTCTTTGACCTTCCTACTAAGGAAAAACAAATTGCAGAATTAGAAGAAACGATGATGGGCGCAGGATTTTGGGATGACCAACAAGGCGCACAAGCTGTAATTAATGAAGCGAATGCGCTGAAAGATATGGTTGGAAGGTTCCGTCAGTTAGATGAGACGTTCGAAAACTTAGAAATGACGCATGACTTACTTAAAGAAGAGTATGATGAAGATTTACATGAGGAACTAGAATCAGAAGTGAAAACTTTAATTCAAGAAATGAATGAGTACGAGCTGCAGTTACTATTAAGCGATCCTTATGATAAAAATAACGCTATTTTAGAATTACACCCAGGTGCAGGTGGAACAGAGTCACAAGACTGGGGTTCTATGTTATTACGTATGTACACGCGCTGGGCTGAAAAACGTAGGTTTAAAGTAGAGACGGTTGACTACTTACCGGGCGATGAAGCTGGTATTAAGAGTGTTACATTATTAATTAAAGGTCATAACGCTTACGGTTACTTAAAAGCGGAGAAAGGTGTACATCGTCTTGTACGTATTTCACCGTTCGATTCTTCAGGTCGTCGTCATACATCGTTCGTATCTTGTGAAGTTGTACCTGAATTCAATGATGAAGTTGAAATTGAAGTGCGTACAGAAGATTTGAAAATAGATACGTATCGTGCAAGTGGTGCAGGTGGACAGCACGTTAATACGACAGATTCAGCAGTTCGTATAACTCATCTACCGACAAACACGGTTGTAACATGTCAGTCAGAGCGTTCTCAAATTAAAAACCGTGAGCATGCGATGAAAATGCTAAAAGCGAAATTATATCAAAAGAAATTAGAAGAACAACAAGCACAATTAGATGAGATTCGCGGAGAGCAAAAAGAAATTGGATGGGGAAGCCAAATCCGTTCTTACGTATTCCACCCGTATTCTCTTGTGAAAGACCATCGTACAAATACAGAAGTTGGTAACGTACAAGCAGTTATGGATGGAGAAATTAATCCGTTTATTGATGCGTATTTACGTTCTCGTATTTAATAAGAGAAAAAGCCAACAGAATTGTTGGCACATGCTGAGGTCCAAGAGGATATAAAGAGGCTTATCTTATTTATATTGATGAAATAAAGAGGAAGAGAAGTTGGAAACGACAACTTCTCTTTTTGATGAGATTATATGTAGAATACAATGCCGTATATTGTTTTGTAAAAGGTAGAGAATAGTAAAACAAAGTGGTAATAGAGTAGGACTTTATATAGAATTTCTCAGTTTTGATTGGAGAAAAAGGCTCTTTATAGAACTTTCTAAGGTGTTCACAGAATTGAAACAATTTATGAAAGCTTATTTTATTAGGCTTCTCACTATATTTGTGAAAAATATGAAATACACCTTAGTTTTTCTATATAAAGATAATGCTTATAATGAATATTGAATGTGTTATGAAAACTATTGCCTAGTTATGAATGAAAAGAATATCAACAATGGGGAGCGATAGAAGTGAAAAAGAAATTGTTGGCTATTACGCTGGGGACGTCAGTCGTTTTTGCTTTAGGAGCATGTGGAAATAAAGAAGAGAGTAAACCATCAAAACAATCTGCAAGCACAGATAGCGCAGAGCAAATTTACCAAAAAAGTTGTATAGGTTGTCACGCTAAAGATTTATCAGGAGCAACTGGACCAGATTTACGAAAAGTAGGACAGAAATATGATGCAGCAGAGATTGAAAAGATTATTGAAAAAGGCCGCGGTTCAATGTCACCAGGAATTATTCAAGGTGAAGATGCGAAAAAAGTAGCTGAATGGTTAGCGGAGCATAAATAAGAAACGTAATTAATAAACGAGCTGATTGTATAACTTGACCGAAAAGTGCTTCGAGTTAAGTAATTACATGAGCTCGTTTACCTTTTATTAGGATGTAACATAACTGTAACAAAATTGTATCTGAATTGGAAACCGATTGATGTTACAATGGGGTTTGTAGAATTTTGATGAAATATATTACATAGAGTAGCGTTGCTAATAAAAAGCATGTATGGAAGCTACCTTCAACAAGAATGGTCGAATGAAAATAAAGGTTTTTCTTTTATTTTCAAATGTACAGAAAAGTATTTCTAAAAAAATCATTAAGTATTGGGTGATAAATAATGATAAAAATGACGAATGTTTATAAGGAGTACCCAAATGGTATGAAAGCCATTGCTGGTCTCACAGTTAACATTAAACAAGGTGAATTCGTATACGTAGTTGGACCGAGTGGAGCCGGAAAATCTACATTTATTAAAATGATGTATCGTGAAGAGAAGCCATCTACAGGATCAATTAATGTAAATGGACTTGTAATTGAAACATTAGCAGAAAGAGATGTTCCATATTTCCGTCGTCAATTAGGCGTAATTTTCCAAGATTTTAAATTGCTACCTAAATTAACGGTATATGAGAATGTTGCGTTTGCTTTAGAAGTAATTGAAGAAGAGAAGGAAGCGATTCGTGAGCGCGTTACAGAAGTGTTAGGTCTTGTTGGTCTTGAAGAGCGTGCTGATGCACTTCCAAATGAGCTTTCGGGCGGAGAGCAACAACGTGTGGCGATTGCAAGAGCGATTGTAAATAAGCCAAAGGTTGTAATTGCCGATGAGCCAACAGGTAACTTAGATATTGAAACAGCTCTTGATATTATGAAGATTTTTAAACGTATTAATGAGCGTGGTACAACGATTGTTATGGCGACACATAACGCAGATATCGTAAATACAATTCGTCATCGTGTAATTGCAATTGAAGGCGGAAAAATTGTTCGAGACGAGATTGAGGGAGGATACGGATATGAAGGCTAAAACCCTTAGTCGACATTTGCGAGAAGGTGTGAAAAATCTATCCCGTAACGGATGGATGACATTTGCTTCTGTAAGTGCAGTAACAGTTACATTATTACTTGTAGGTGTCTTTTTGACAGCGATTATGAATATGAACCATTTTGCGACGAAAGTAGAGCAAGATGTAGAAATTCGTGTGCATGTTGATCCAGCAGCAAAAGAAGCTGATCAAAAGAAATTAGAAGAAGATATGAGTAAAATTGCGAAAGTAGATTCTATTAAATATTCTTCTAAAGAAGAAGAGCTGAAACGTTTAATTAAAAGCTTAGGCGATAGTGGAAAAACGTTCGAGTTATTTGAGCAAGATAACCCACTGAAAAACGTATTTGTTGTAAAGGCGAAAGAACCAACAGATACGGCAACAATTGCGAAAAAGATTGAGAAAATGCAGTTTGTAAGTAATGTTCAATACGGTAAAGGTCAAGTTGAAAAATTATTTGATACTGTAAAAACTGGTCGTAACATCGGGATTGCGTTAATTGCGGGTCTTCTATTCACAGCGATGTTCTTAATCTCTAACACAATTAAAATTACAATTTATGCTCGTAGTACTGAGATTGAAATTATGAAACTTGTTGGTGCAACAAACTGGTTTATTCGTTGGCCGTTCTTGTTAGAGGGATTATTCCTAGGAGTATTAGGATCAATTATTCCAATTGGCCTAATTTTAGTTATGTATAATTCGTTGCAAGGTGTGTTTAATGAAAAACTTGGCGGAACAATTTTCGAGCTTCTACCATACAACCCATTCGTATTCCAATTAGCTGGTTTATTAATGTTAATCGGTGCATTAATCGGTATGTGGGGAAGTGTAATGTCAATTCGTCGCTTCTTAAAAGTATAAAAAGTTGCAAACATAATTCGTACAAGCTTATCATATAGTAGAAATAGGTAAAGGCATCACACATCGTGTGATGCCTTTTGCTACACCACCTGTGTGTTCTGGAAAGGGGAATTCCGCATTGAAACGTAGAGTTGCAATTATTGGAATGGTTGTTGCATTTTTAATTGGTGCTGGCGGGATGTTTGGTGGTATGTACTGGTTTGGGATAAACCCAGCGTATGTAACGCAAACAGTATCGAATGGTAATGCTGGCACAGCGCAAGGGAATTTGGTAAAGATTAATGAGGCGTATGCACTAATTGATTCACGTTATGTGGAAGACGTGAAAGACGACAAATTAGTCGAAGGTGCGATACAGGGAATGTTGTCTACGCTGAAGGACCCTTATTCCACGTATATGGATAAAGAAACGGCAAAACAGTTTAGTCAGTCATTAGATCCTGAACTTGAAGGGATTGGAGCTGAAGTGAACAAGACGGACGGTAAGCTTATTATCGTATCGCCAATTAAAGGTTCACCAGCAGAAAAGATAGGAATTAAACCGAATGACCAAATTTTATCTGTAGATGGAAATAGTGTGAAAGATTTATCACGTGAAGAAGCAGTATTAAAAATTCGTGGTAAAAAAGGAACGACTGTTGCAATTGAAATTAAGCGCGCAGGAGTGGCTGATCCGATAGAATTTAAAATTAAGCGTGAAAAGATTCCGATTTTCACTGTATTTAGTTCCGTAAAGCAAGATAGCGGAAAAGATATCGGTTATATGCAAATTACTTCTTTCGCTGAAAATACTGCGAAAGAATTTAAGGATCAGTTAAAAGAGCTAGAGAAGAAAAACATAAAAGGCTTAGTTATTGACGTGCGTGGTAATCCTGGCGGTTATTTAAATAGTGTAGAAGATATACTAGGAGACATCATGACAGATAAAAAGCCAATGCTACAAGTAGAACAGCGAAATGGTGAGAAGAAGAAATTCTCTACGGAACTGAAAGAGAGAAAGTCATATCCAATTTCAGTATTAATTGATAATGGAAGTGCTTCTGCTTCAGAGATTTTAGCTGGTGCGCTAAAAGAAGGAGAAGGATACGATTTAATTGGTGAAAAAACGTTTGGTAAAGGTACTGTTCAACAGGCTGTTCCATTTAAAGATGGCAGCAACATTAAATTAACAATGTTTAAATGGTTAACACCAGATGGCAATTGGATTCATAAAAAAGGAATCGCGCCAACTGTAGAAGTGAAGCAACCAGATTATTATCATGCGACACCAATTCAAATTGAAAAGACACTTTCATACAATTCAAATGATGTACAAGTAAAACACGCGCAAGAAATGCTTAAGAGCCTAGGATATGTACCAGGACGTGAAGATGGATACTTTAGCAAAGAGACAGAATCAGCACTAAAAGCATTCCAAAATGCGAATGAGATGGAAGCGACAGGGCAACTTGATAAAAAGACAGCTGAAGCGATTCAAACTAAAATCATTGAAAAAATCCGTTCTGGAGAAAATGATTTACAATTACAGACGGCATTGAAATTAATAGCGAAATAAGAAAGAATACAGGCACTTTGATGCCTGTATTTTTTTATGTGTTAAATATGATAAGATAAAAAGAAAGAATGATATAAATGGTGGTGAATGAATTCGTGGAGGCATGGCTTTTTGAAATACTACGAGCGGTTGGACGTTTTTTCTTACACCCTGCTGTCTATGTATTTTTAATTAGTAGTATCTTCGTTGGATACTTACGTATATTACGAGAACGAAAAGATTTTTCTTTTAAAGTATATGATATTTGGTTTGAACTACGAACAACTCTATTTGCAGGTATTGGGTACGGATTAATCGTATCTATTATTACGATTGGGCTTGGGCTTGTTGTTTCAAAAGCGAGTTTATGGGCAATTTTACTTTGGACGTTATTATTCGGATTAACTGCTATGTATCGATATTTATCTGTAGCTTATACTTTCGGAATCGCGATTGCACTCGTGTTGTTATCGTCTAAGATGCCAGTTTCCTTCTTACAGCTTGGAGAAGGTGAAGAGGGTACGATTGTATCCCTTGCTATTTTACTAGGCGTTATGCTCGTTGTAGAGGGTTTATTAATCTCTAAAAATGCAGTTCGTTATTCTACACCAAAAATTAACAAAGGTAAGCGTGGGCTACGAATTGGACTACATGAATCCAATCGTTTATGGCTTGTACCAGTATTTATTCTTATACCAGGAGACGCGGTGACAGGATTTATTTCTTGGTGGCCTGTCGTTTCAATAGGTTCGACTACATACTCTTTATTCCTCGTTCCATTTTTAATTGGATTTATGAGAAAGGTTAGAAGTTATGAGCCGACGGAAGCTTTATTATTTACAGGAAGACGCGTCTATGGTTTAGCGGGGCTCGTACTCGTTTTAGGTATCGCAAGTTACTGGTGGCACGTACTTGCAATTATCGCGATGGGAGTCGCAATGCTTGGACGCTTTACAATCTCGATGCAAGAGAAAATTGCAGACGAGAAAAGACCAGCATACTTTGCCGCACGTAATGATGGACTTGTTGTGTTAGATACAATTCCTAATACAATTGGGGCAGAGATGAATTTAAAGCCTGGAGAAGTTATTACGAAAGTAAATGGAATCATTCCAAGAAGTACCGAAGAGTTTTATGACGCGCTTCAAACGAAGACGACAGGAGCGTTTTGTAAATTAGAAGTAGTAGATACAAATGGTGAGCTTCGTCTTGCTCAAACGGCATTATACGCCGGGGGACATCATGAATTAGGTGTTGTATTTGTTCAGCAAGAGCACGAGTGGGATTCGGAAGCTATATAAAATAAAATGGAAACCTTCATCAAATATAGATGAAGGTTTTTTTAGTTTCATAGACGGATAACTTGAATAATTATTTGATAATGGTTATCATTTAGAGAGTCTTTTAATTTGGAAAAGGGAGGAAAGATATGCTACGTAAATTTTTTTCTTACTATAAACCGTACAAAGGTTTATTCGTACTCGATTTTTCCTGTGCAGTTATCGCAGGTTTACTCGAACTTGGTTTCCCGCTTATCGTAAATCAATTTATTGATAAGTTATTACCAGGACAAAATTGGACGCTTATTTTATGGGCTTGTTTCGGCTTGTTCGTAGTTTATGTGTTAAATGCAGGTTTGCAATATGTCGTTACATATTGGGGACATATGCTTGGGGTTAACATTGAAACAGATATGAGGCAGAAATTATTTGATCACATTCAAAAGCTATCATTCAGATTTTTTGATAATAATAAAACAGGTCATTTAATTTCACGTCTTACAAACGATTTAATGGAAATTGGGGAAATTGCTCACCATGGACCAGAAGATTTATTCATTGCCATTATGACTTTAGTTGGAGCATTTTCATTTATGATGATGATTAACTGGAAGTTAGCACTTCTAACATTCTTCGTAATCCCGTTCTTATTATGGTTGGCACTTTACTTCAATAAAAAAATGACAGGTACGTTTAGACGTTTATTCTCAGACGTTGCTGATTTCAATGCATGTATCGAGAACAATGTAGGTGGTATCCGCGTTGTACAAGCATTCGGAAATGAAAAGTTTGAGAAAGAGCAATTTGCTGTAAATAATGCTCGTTTCCGTACAACAAAATTAATGGCGTATAAAATTATGGCGTTAAATTCATCGATTAGTTATATGCTGATGCGTCTTGTAACACTCTTTGTATTAATATGTGGTACATGGTTTGTTCTGCAAGGTGAATTAACGTACGGTGGATTTATTGGATTCGTTTTATTAACGAATATTTTCTTCCGCCCAATTGAAAAAATTAATGCGGTTATTGAAAGTTATCCGAAAGGAATCGCTGGTTTTAAAAGATATGTAGAACTTCTGGAAACAGAGCCGGATATTGTAGATTCTAAAGATGCAATAGAAGTTAAACATGTACACGGCGATATTCAATACAATAACATCACGTTCGGATATGAAAATAAAGAGCCGATTTTAAACGATATTAGTTTGAAAATACATGCAGGTGAAACAGTTGCTTTCGTTGGACCATCAGGGGCAGGGAAAACAACACTATGTAGTTTATTACCTCGTTTTTATGAACAATCATCTGGATCAATTCAAATTGATGGCATTGACACCAAAGAGATGACGTTATCGTCACTTCGTAAGCAAATCGGAATTGTACAGCAAGATGTTTTCTTATTCTCAGGAACAATTCGTGAAAATATCGCTTACGGAAACTTAAAAGCTTCAGAATCTGAAATTTGGCAGGCGGTAAAACGTGCTCAGCTAGAGGACTTAATTTACTCGCAATCAGACGGTTTAGATACAGTTATTGGTGAGCGTGGTGTGAAACTTTCAGGAGGACAAAAGCAGCGCTTAGCAATTGCCCGTATGTTCTTGAAGAACCCGCCAATTTTAATTTTAGATGAAGCAACTTCTGCGCTAGATACAGAGACAGAACTTGCTATCCAAAAATCACTTGCAGAACTATCTGTTGGCCGTACAACATTAGTTATCGCTCACAGGCTTGCAACTATTAAAAATGCAGATCGCATCGTCGTTGTAAATAAAGACGGTATTGCAGAACAAGGTTCACATGAGGAACTAATCAAACGAGGCGAGGGTTACAGCCGATTGTATGAGGCGCAGTTTAGTTCGTAAATATAATTTCTGCTGAATTAGTGCACCATAAGTAAGTGGAAATCTTATATGGGAGGCTATAAAGCATGATTGTAACAACAACTTCTACAATTCAAGGGAAAGAAATTATTGAGTATATCGATATCGTTAATGGCGAAGCAATCATGGGTGCGAATATCGTGCGTGACCTTTTCGCTTCTGTCCGTGACGTTGTCGGTGGTCGCGCAGGCGCCTACGAAAGTAAATTAAAAGAAGCGCGCGACATTGCAATGGAAGAGATGAAAACTCTCGCAAGACAAAAAAATGCGAACGCGATTGTTGGTATCGACGTCGACTACGAAGTCGTTCGCGAAGGGATGCTAATGGTTGCGGTGAGCGGGACTGCTGTTCGTATATAAAGTGAAAAGCCGTGCTGGTGCACGGCTTTTTGTTGTTATTGTGTTTAACATGATAGGTAGGGTGATATTCTATGTCGAAGCCTCGATATTTCTTGGGAAATCTGGAAGGTCCCGTCGATATATGGGGAAGACGTTAGAGCGCTTCTTTACACTGCCGAATTCGAACTAATAATTTTTCGTATTCTTGTTCTAGAAATGCGATGTCATCATGCTGATTTGGGATAGAAATCCGGCTGATGATTTCAGTTAATTTTGTTTGTAACCTCAATAATTCTTGTTCAGTAACGTTTACAGAAGCTTCGGTTGTTCTTTTTGTGTATTGCTCGTAATTGCCGTGGAATATTCTTGGCTCTCTCTCATCTACTTGTAGAATATGGTCTGCAACAGAACGAATGAAGGCACGGTCATGGCTAATGAAAAGTATTGTACCAGGATACTCCTGTAACATGCTTTCTAATTCTTCTTGCGTTGCCAAGTCTAAATAGTTTGTCGGTTCGTCGAGCAGAAGCATATTATAGTTTCCTAAAAATACTTTTGCGAGTGCAACCTTCATGCGTTCTCCACCACTTAAGATGTGCACAGGTTTATGAACATCTTCACGGCGGAATAGGAGCCTTGCAAGTATTGTTCGAACGAACGATTCTGTATAGTTTGTTTCTTCTAGAACGTTTTCTAAAATTGTTCTATCTGTTTTTAAAATAGATAATGTTTGTTCAAAGTATCCAATTTTACAACTTTTCGAAAGCTGAATGCCACGCTCGTTCGCGAGAAGCATTTTGAAAAAAGTTGTTTTTCCGCTTCCGTTTTCCCCTAAAATAGCAAGTTTTGCCCCAGGGACAATTGTTCCATTCATATTTTTAAATAGTGTGCGATCCCCTATTTTCTTCGTTGTTTTATTAAACTGAACAACTGCTTTACTATGAATTGGTGTGTGGTATTGTACGTCAAACTGAGCTTGAGAAAAGTCCTTCGGTTTTTCTTTCTGTTCCAACTTTTCAAGGCGTGTTTCTAGTGCTTTCGCTACTTTGCTAACATTTTCTTGCCCATGAGCCCCGCTGCACTTATAAAGTTTAGATTCAGATGAACTGAACCGTGTTGGGATTTTTGTCATGCTAGAAGCACGTTGCTTTCTTTGTGAAATTGACTGTTCTAACCGATTTTTTTCTTGTATATATTGATCATATTCTGCTTGCTTTTGTATTCGCTCACGTTCTTTTTGCTTTCGATAGTTTGAATAATTACCTTTATATTCTTGAATAGTACCGTCTTCAACTTCGATGATTTTTGTACATATGGCATCTAAAATATCACGATCATGCGATATTAAAACAAGTGCACCTTTATAAGATAAAAGTGCCTTTTCTAATTGCTCTGTACCGAACATATCTAAGTGACTTGTTGGCTCATCAGCAAATAGAATGCCTGCATCTTGTTCGAGGGCATGGGCGATCTTTAGGCGCATTCGTTCACCGCCACTCATTGAATTTGCGACGTTTGAAATATTCCATTTGCCCTTAGCGAGGGAAGAAGCGGTTTCCGGTATCCCCTCGCTAAGCTGTGGAATGATGGCGATAGAACTATGATGAGTTACTGTGCCTTTGTCAGCTTCTATTTCTTTACTTAATATTTGTAATAACGTAGATTTTCCAGCTCCGTTGACTCCGACAATCCCTATACGATCGTTTGCTTGAATTTCTAGTGATGGTAACGTAAATATGGTGCGATCACCAAAGCTCTTTTCGATATTACGTGCGATTAAAATAGTCATAAAAAAACCTCCCTAGTTTCACTAGAGAGGATAAATGTCGCCCTTCAATGTAAAAATCGTACATAAATAAACGATTTTTTACATGATCGTATCGAAAGGAAGTATCGACAAATGGACAGACTAATCCTCTGCTAGTTTTCATCATTTTTGTTCACTATTTGTGATGGATGAAATAAATAAGAGAATTAGAACTTCATTGGTCAAAGTACCTTCCTTTCATAATATTATTTTTATTGTATGCGCATACAAATGGATTTGTCAAACTTATTTCTGTGTGCTATTTTTGAATTTATTATTATACAATTGTGCTTTTGCCAGCGCCTCAGCATCGTTCTTGATTTCATCTAGTCCATTCGCATCCCCAATAATATACCCTTCAAATGATGAACCAACAAAATCAAAGATATATTGAAACTGGGCGATAAGCGGCAATGCTTTCAGTTTTGGACTGTCTCCGCCAACGATGACAACGTACATTTTTTTGCCTTTCATTTTTTCTTTGAAATGAAGAGATTTATTACGCAAGCTTTGTGACCAGCGATCAACGAAGTTCTTCATATGGCCGCTCATTCCGTACCAGTATAGCGGTGTAGCGAAGATAATCGTGTCGTGCTCTAGCATGCGTTTGGTTAACTGCTCGTAGTCATCATTTACAGGTTGAAATCCTTCTACATCATGGCGCTGATCTATGATTGGGTGGACGATATGATCACGCAAGTAAATTTGTTCTGTTTCAATCCCATCAATCACCATATGTGTTAAAGCTTCCGTATTTCCGTTTTGTCTTGAACTGCCATGTATAACAAACATGTAATCATCCCTTTTCTTTTGCTTGTTTTAGGAGTGAAACGTGTTTTTGCAAATTCGTTTGAATGTTGGAAAGTAATGTGATTTGCTTCGTTACCTCATCAAGTTTGTCTTCGTAAAGTGCAAGGATACTACTACACGGATTTTCGTAAAGATGTGGCTCGATTTCAAGGCAACGTAGCATTCGTTCTGTTTCTTCTAAATTTAAGCCGATTTGCAAGTACATTTGAATCAGCTCTACTTTTTCGATTGCACTTTCATCAAAATCACGGTAGCCATTTGCTAGGCGTTTCGAAGGGAGTAATCCCTTTTCTTCATAATGTCTTAGTGCCCTTTCGCTAACCCCAGTTTCTTTTGATAACTCTCCAATTCGCAATGCGTTTCACTCCTTTTACATGTATTGTAAACCTTCACACTAATGTGAAGGTCAACTCTGTTTTTTCGCAAAAGAATCTACGTGTTTTAAAAAGACTTGAATAGCTTTAGACGGGATAAAATATTTGCCGCGCACGATGGAGAATGGACGGATTAGCTCTTCGTTCGGAACAGGGATGTGGAATATTTCTTGTGCTAATAGTTCTTTTCGAACAGTCCAATCTGAAAGGATAGCGATGCCAAGACCGGCTGCAACGGCTTCTTTCACGCTTTGAATACTGCTAAATGTAAAGAAGCGCTTCATTTTTAAATGATGTTGGTGTATAAAGCGATCGCTATAGGCACGTGTGCCAGAGCCGCTCTCCCTTAATACCCAGACTTGATCTTGCAATGTATTTTCGTTAATTCCCTCGATATGGAGCAATGGGTGGTTTGGCGGGACGACGAGTTTCATTTCATCTTGCATAAAAGTTTCAACATCTACGTCAGCGTATACGACTTGGCCTTCCACTAAGCCGATATCAATTTGATTAGAGCGGAGGCTTTGCAAAACTTCTTCCGTATTGGAGATAAATGTATGAACTTCGACGTGTGCATTTTCATTGGCAAAGCGCGCAAGTATTTTTGGAAGTAAGTATTCGCCAATTGTAAAGCTAGCGCCGATGCGAAGTGTCCCTGTTACGACGTTATGCAGCGCATTAATTTCCTGTTTTGCATCTTCATAAAGTGAGAGCATCTGCTTTGCGTGTATGTATAATATGTTTCCAGCTTCCGTAACTTGGACGTGCTTTGGGGAGCGCTGTATAAGTGTAGTCCCAAATTCATTTTCCAAGTTGCGAATGTGCATACTAACGCCAGGTTGTGAAAGGTTTAATAGTTCCGCAGCACGCGAAAAATGTTTTTGTTCAACGACAGTAACAAAGATCTTTAAAATGTCGACGTTCATTTGTTAGGCCCCTTTATTTTTGCTTTTATTTTATCATAAGTATTTCTGATGATAGGGATTCAATATTGATATTAAACTTATTATTAAAACTCTCTTATAATGTAACTAGAAAGAACATGCATGTTCCAATACGATTATTGGGGTGGTACAAAGTGGAACAAACACTTGTTATACAAAAGAAGAAGGGCTTTGGATTTTCGCAAGGTATTGGGATTACGTTATTAATCGCCATTGCCGCGAAATATTTAGCAGAGCTTCCATTTTTAAATATTATGGGACAATTAGTAATCGCTATTCTAATCGGGATGGTTTGGCGCGCCGCAATCGGGATTCCTCAAGAAGCGATAGTGGGAACGAACTTTGCGAGTAAGAAGTTGCTTCGCTTTGGGATCATTTTACTTGGAATGCGGTTAAATCTTGTAGATATTGCGAAGGCAGGGCCGAAAGTATTGGTCATCGCAGCGGTTGTTATTACATTTACAATTTTCGTTGTATATGGACTAACGAAAGTATTTAAAGTAGAACAGAAACTTGGAATTTTAACAGCATGTGGGACGGCAATTTGCGGTGCGGCAGCGGTCGTGGCAATTGCACCGCAAGTGAAAGCGAAAGATGAAGAAACAGCAGTCGGGGCAGCAATTATTGCAATTTTAGGTACAATATTTACACTTATTTATACGCTATTATACCCAGTGCTTGGCTTCTCACCCTACGGTTACGGGGTGTTCTCAGGGGCGACGCTGCACGAAATCGCTCACGTTATCGCGGCTGCAGCGCCAGGAGGTAGCACGGCTGTAGACATCGCGGTTATTGTGAAGTTAACGCGCGTAGCGATGCTTGTGCCAGTAGCGATTTTAATTGGATTATGGTTTGGTAAGAGCGAGGAAAGCAAGGAAAGAAGATCGTGGCGCGACCTTCCGATTCCTTGGTTCATCTTCGGATTTTTAGCAATGAGTGCGGTGCATTCGCTTGGGATTATCCCAGAAGTTATTGCCGGATACATTGTAGTAATTGCGTACATGCTTATCGCAATGGCGATGGCAGGGCTAGGTTTAAATGTAGAGTTTAAAACGTTCCGCAAATTAGGAAGCAGAGCATTTGTGGCAGGGTTGATTGGCTCGGTTTGCTTATCTGTTCTTGGGTATGTTCTTGTGTATGCGTTAGGATTTATGTAGCAAAAAAAGAGGCATCTTATAGATGTCTCTTTTTTTTACCTTTTTTTGTAAAGATATCTTTACTTGGATTTGGAAAATATTTATAATTAAAGTAAAGATATCTTTACTTTCGAAGGTGGAGCCTATGGGTGTGAAAAATAAAATTAAGGAATTACGAAAACAACATCATATAACGCAAATTGAAATGGCAAAGGCGATGCAAGTGACGCGGCAGACAATCGTGGCGATTGAGAACCACCACTATAACCCAAGTCTAGAGTTATCCCTAAAAATCGCCAAATATTTTGGAATGAAGGTAGAGGAAATATTTACGCTGGAGTAAGGGGAGAGAAAATGAACGATACTAAAAAGTTGTATATGCGCTACGGTCTTAGGATTATGTGGAGGGGACGTTTTAGTTCGTATTATGGACCCATCCATACCGATGTTATCGCTTATAGTTAGTAACATTTTAGCAATTGTATTTCTGATATTGTATATGAATTACAAAAAGCGGAAGTACAAAAAAGAAGAACTTCCAGATATAGATGAGCGGGTAAATGAAAATATAAAAAAGTATGTAAATGTCTCATTTATATTCGCATTTCTTTTGCTTATTGTTTATATTGTTGCAAGCAAAGCGATAGGGCGAATTACTATACCGATTCCAGAAATATTCATTGTATGTAGTTTCTTATTTGCTGGTAGTCTCATCATAGGAGTAATGGCGGGAAAACGAGCATAACGATAGGAGGAATGAAAATGCAAGATGAATTTGAGAGATTTCAATCGGATAAAGCGTTTAAATATTTAGGGTTGTTTTTAACAATGAGTTTAGCGGTATGGAGTTTGTATAATTTAATTATTTATGGAAATGCGGGCATGCCGTTTGTTTTATTTGTATTAGGACAGTTTGTTTATTTCTTTGTGAACTATTGGCCGAAATGGAAATATAGAAATCAAAAAGAGGCTGATCATGTATGAGTAAGTAAGATATTATACGGTTCATAGGAAGTTTGTTTTTAGCGGGTCTTGTTTTAAATGTGAGTTTAATGATTTTAAGTATTACGTGGGGAACGATCTTCATATCGAATGTAGCACTAGTCATTTTATATGGCATTTCGGAATATAGAGAACAGAAGCGTTTGAAAGAAGAGAGAGTACCGTCAATTGATGAGCGAGTTGTGAACAATATGAAGTCATATTTTACGATTTGTATTACAAGCTGCGTTTTTTTGTTCATTATGTATCTTTGTGTAAATAAGTATTTAGATAGGCAAGTAGTACATGTAAATGAGTTATTATATATTGCTATTTTTGGTTTATTAATAAGTATGGCATCGACGAGTGTGTTAGCAACAAGGAATAGATAGAAAAAGGGGAACTGGGATGGGATTACCGGTATTATGTGTCGCTACGGCTATTTTTGCTTTGTTTTGGGGAATACAAAACTTCTCTCGTAATCCAGTGCCAAGTGTATGTATTATGATTGGTGCTGTAGGTTTATCATACTATTTATTAATTTTAGCGCATTATCATAAAACAGCAACAAGTGTTGTTGTAGGGGCAATTATTTTATTTTGTGGGCGTGCTATACAAAAGGGGTTATTTCCATAAAAGCTGTTTATACAAAAGGTATAAATAGCTTTTTGTATTTTTTTTACAAACTACTTGAAAGTTACGTTACGTCACCTTTTATAATGAAGGAGAAGAGGTGATGGAGTTGATTTCAATTCAAGAACTAACGAGGGAAACAGGGGTTACAGTAAGGACGTTACGTTATTATGATCAAATTGATTTATTAAAGCCGAGTGGGAAAACTGATGGAGGACATCGGTTATATAGCGAGAGAGATGTTGTTCGTTTGCAGCAAATTTTATTTTTAAAAGAAATGGGTTTTTCATTAAAAGAGGCTGCGAATATGTTAGTAAAAGGTGAGCTTAACTTAAAGGATTCTCTTGAAAAACAACTTCGGTTTGTACAGGAAGAACAAAAGAAATTCAATCGAATGGAGCGTGTTTTACAAGCTGTTGTTTATTCGGTAGATGTGGAAGGAGAACTTGATTGGAAAGTTATGTTTGAACTTATTCAGCTTTCGAAACAGTCGTCTCGTATACGTGAAATATTTCAAAATGAAGTATTTTCAAAGGGAGAACAAAAGTTGCTTCATAATTTGCCGAACATGAGTGAAGAAGACCCGAATGTTTTAGAATGGGTAAATTTATTAAAGCAACTACGTAACTTTATGAAAGACGGTAAGGAAGCATCATGTGATGAGGTACAAGGCGCAACAAAGAAATTAATGCAGAAGTGTTTAGAGATGGCAAATGGTGATGAAGCATTTTTAGATAAATTGTGGGAAGTAAGAAAGTCAAAAGAAGATTCACAGAAAATGAGTATGTATCCAATTGAAGAAGAGCTTCTATTATATATGGATGAGGCTTTTCGTATATATGACGAAAGGGAGAGGGATAAATGAGTATACTTGCAGAATATCGTTGGTATTTTTTAATTGGGGCAGAGATTGTATTTTGGTTATCAGCTATCGGATTCTTTTTACTAAGGTATGGATTTCGCTTGAAAAAGGCAAGTTTTATTATGGGGATTGTGCTACTTGTAAATGAAGTGTTTATTTTAACTTTAGGAGTAGTAGACTACTATCAAACAGGGAAGTTCTCTAATTTTCAAATCATTACGGTAATCATTTTATTATATGCAGTTTTTTATGGGAAAAAGGATTTGAAGAAATTAGATATATATGTACAAAAATTAGTTGCGAAGTGGCGGAATGAACCGGCGCCTATTATCGAAGAACCACTTGAAGTAACAGGGATGGCGCATGCGAAGCAGGAAATAAAAAATTGGATTTTACATCTTATTTTGTTTATTGCTGTTCATATATTCTTTTTCTTCATGTATGGGCTTATTCCAGTAGAACAGTGGGGGAATTGGTTAGAGTCAGGAATCGTTTTAAATAAAGCAGCAAGCCGTGTAAGCCAAGTATGGGCTATTATTCTTTTAGCGGATACTGCGATTTCATTTTCATATGTTATTTTTCCGAAGAAGGAGAAAGGAAATAAGAAGCTACTTTCATAGAGGAAAGTAGCTTTTTTCTAGTATACCAATAGTTTGTATAGGAGAGGATAACGATAGGAAAAAGAACAGGTTTTATATGCTTATTTCTCTTTAGTTTAGTAGCATGTTCACAACCTAACAGTGCAATTGATAAGAAGAATGATGTCGTTGCAAAGGGGGCGGAAATTTCTAATCTAGATAAATTCGAGAAGTTCGTTTGGAATGTGGAACAAGGGGAAGTTGATAAAATAAGAATTGTACAGTATACACATGAAGGTGACCCGATTTTTCAAACGTTAGAGCATAGTGAGAAAGATATACTTTATGTGTTAGATAATAGACAAGATCAATTTGCTGGTGACCATAAAGGGTTACATAAAGATAGTTGTAAAAGGATTGTTAAAGAGCAACGTGAATCAGAAACGGTATATAGGTTAATAGATTGTACGAATGAAAATGGGCGCAATGGATATGACTTATTATATGTACTTAAAAAATAGAGTTAGTAGAGGAAGGAAGTATTTATTCCTTCCTTTTTCTATATATAACTTGTCGAAAACTTTACCGAATATCTGTTCGTTTTTTTAGGTTTTTTATGGGCATTCGTGGTAAAATAATAATACAGATTTTTATGAGGAGGTCGGTTTTTAGTTGGAACATCCATTTGAAATTATCTCAGAGTATTCCCCGCAAGGTGATCAGCCGGGAGCGATAGAGAAGCTTGTAGAGGGAATTAATAGTGGAAAGAAAAAGCAAGTGTTGCTTGGAGCGACAGGAACGGGTAAGACATTTACGATTTCAAATGTCATTAAAGAAGTGCAGAAGCCAACACTTGTAATGGCTCATAATAAAACGTTAGCAGGACAGTTATATAGTGAGCTGAAAGATTTCTTTCCTAACAATTCTGTGGAGTATTTTGTTAGTTATTACGATTATTATCAGCCGGAAGCGTACGTACCACATACGGATACGTTTATTGAAAAAGATGCGCAAATTAACGATGAAATTGATAAATTACGCCACTCGGCAACGTCTTCTTTATTTGAAAGAGATGATGTTATTATCGTTGCGAGTGTTTCGTGCATATACGGTTTAGGTTCTCCGGAAGAATACCGCGAGTTAGTTGTTTCGCTTCGAGTTGGTATGGAAAAGGACCGCAATCAATTGCTTCGTGAACTTGTTGATGTACAGTATGGACGTAATGATATTGATTTTAAGCGTGGTACATTCCGTGTGCGCGGAGATGTAGTTGAAATCTTCCCCGCATCACTTGATGAGCATTGTATTCGAATTGAATTTTTTGGGGATGAAATA
Organism: Bacillus sp. TH19; assembly: GCF_016651075.1. Classification (NCBI taxonomy): domain Bacteria; kingdom Bacillati; phylum Bacillota; class Bacilli; order Caryophanales; family Bacillaceae; genus Bacillus; species Bacillus sp. TH19. The sequence goes on from NZ_JAEKEO010000007.1 coordinate 489,934, forward strand.
GATCGTATTCGAGAAGTAAATGCATTAACGGGTGAAGTATTAGCAGAACGTGATCATGTAGCAATCTTCCCGGCATCTCACTTCGTTACACGTGAAGAAAAGCTGAAGGTCGCTATTGAAAATATTGAAAAAGAATTAGAAGAGCGTTTAAAAGAATTAAATGATAACGGTAAGTTGTTAGAGGCGCAGCGCATAGAACAGCGAACGCGTTATGATTTAGAAATGATGCGCGAGATGGGCTTTTGTTCAGGGATTGAAAACTATTCCCGTCATTTAACACTTCGTCCAGCAGGCTCAACGCCGTATACGCTTTTAGATTATTTTCCAGAGGATTTCTTAATCGTTATGGATGAGTCGCACGTATCGGTTCCGCAAGTAAGAGCGATGTATAACGGGGACCAAGCACGTAAGCAAGTGCTTGTTGATCATGGATTCCGTCTGCCATCAGCTTTAGATAATAGACCGCTCACGTTTGATGAGTTTGAAGAGAAAACGAATCAAGTTATTTACGTTTCGGCAACGCCAGGACCGTACGAGTTAGAGCAGTCACCGAAAGCAATAGAACAAATTATTCGTCCAACAGGGCTTTTAGATCCACCAATTGATATACGACCAATTGAAGGACAAATAGATGATTTATTAGGAGAAATCCATGACCGGATTGCGAAAAATGAACGTGTATTAATTACGACTTTAACGAAGAAAATGTCAGAGGATTTAACGGACTATTTAAAAGATGTAGGAATTAAGGTGAATTATCTTCACTCTGAAATTAAAACATTAGAGCGTATTGAAATTATCCGTGATCTTCGCCTTGGTAAGTTTGATGTACTTGTCGGTATTAACTTATTACGAGAAGGATTAGATATTCCAGAAGTATCACTTGTAGCTATTTTAGATGCTGATAAGGAAGGGTTCCTACGTTCAGAGCGTTCATTAATTCAAACAATTGGTCGTGCGGCGCGTAATGCAAACGGCCGCGTTATTATGTACGCAGATCGCATAACGAGATCAATGGGAATTGCAATTGAAGAAACACAGCGTCGTCGTAGTATACAAGAAGCTTACAATGAAAAGCATGGTATTACGCCGAAAACGATTCAAAAAGGAGTACGTGACGTTATTCGTGCGACAACAGCAGCTGAGGATACGGAAATATATGAAGCAACACCAGCTAAGAAGATGACGAAAAAAGAACGTGAAAATACAATTGCGAAGATGGAAGCAGAGATGAAAGAAGCAGCAAAGGCATTAGATTTCGAGCGTGCAGCTGAATTAAGAGATTTACTATTAGAATTAAAAGCGGAAGGGTGAAAAGAGTGAGTAAAGATTTTATTGTTGTAAAAGGTGCTAGAGCGCATAATTTAAAAAATATTGACGTAACCATTCCGAGAAATCAGCTTGTTGTTGTGACGGGATTGTCTGGTTCGGGGAAATCATCGTTAGCATTCGATACGATTTATGCAGAAGGACAGCGTAGATACGTGGAATCTTTATCTGCGTATGCGCGCCAGTTTTTAGGGCAAATGGATAAGCCGGATGTGGATATGATTGAAGGTTTATCTCCAGCGATTTCAATTGATCAAAAAACGACGAGTCGTAATCCTCGTTCAACGGTTGGAACGGTAACGGAGATTTATGATTATTTACGTTTATTATTCGCACGAATTGGTACGCCGATTTGTCCGAATCATGGAATTGAAATTACATCACAAACAGTGGAACAGATGGTAGACCGTGTTCTTGAATATCCTGAACGTACGAAGTTGCAAGTGCTAGCGCCTATCGTGTCAGGGCGTAAAGGTGCGCATGCGAAAGTATTAGAAGATATTAAGAAGCAAGGTTATGTTCGTGTGCGCGTTGATGGAGAGATGCTGGATGTATCGGAAGAGATTACTTTAGAAAAAAATAAGAAGCATTCAATTGAAGTTGTTATTGACCGTATTGTTGTGAAAGAAGGAATTGCAAGCCGACTTGCAGATTCACTAGAAAGTGCTTTAAAGCTTGGCGGGGGCCGAGTTTTAATCGATGTAATGGGAGAGGAAGAACTTCTATTTAGTGAACATCATGCTTGTCCACATTGTGGTTTTTCAATCGGAGAATTAGAGCCGCGTATGTTCTCGTTTAATAGTCCGTTCGGCGCGTGTCCTTCTTGTGATGGACTTGGATCGAAGTTAGAGGTAGATTTAGAACTTGTTATTCCGAACTGGGATGTATCATTAAATGAACATGCGATTGCTCCTTGGGAACCGACAAGTTCACAATATTACCCGCAATTATTAAAATCTGTGTGTAATCATTACGGCATCGATATGGATATGCCGGTGAAAGATATACCGAAGGATTTATTTGATAAAGTGCTGTACGGAAGCGGGGAAGAGAAGCTTTATTTCCGCTATGTGAATGAATTTGGTCAAGTAAAGGAAAATGAGATTTTATTTGAAGGTGTTATTCCGAATATTGAGCGTCGTTATCGTGAGACGAGTTCTGATTATATTCGTGAGCAAATGGAGAAATATATGGCAGAGCAAGCTTGTCCGAAGTGTAAAGGTGGACGCTTAAAGCCTGAGAGTTTAGCTGTTTTCGTTGGTGATAAAACGATTGCCGATGTAACGAAATATTCTGTTCAAGAAGTACAGGAGTTCTTCTCAACTGTTGAGTTAACGGAGAAACAACAAAAAATTGCTCATTTAATTTTAAGAGAAATTCAGGAACGTGTTGGGTTCTTAGTGAACGTCGGTTTAGATTATTTAACGTTAAGTCGTGCCGCAGGAACTTTATCAGGTGGTGAGGCGCAGCGTATTCGTTTAGCGACACAAATTGGTTCTCGCCTTACTGGCGTACTTTACATTCTTGATGAGCCTTCTATCGGTTTGCATCAGCGTGATAATGATCGTCTTATTCGTACATTGCAGGAAATGCGTGATTTAGGAAATACGTTAATTGTTGTTGAGCATGATGAAGATACGATGATGGCTGCTGATTATTTACTTGATATCGGACCTGGTGCAGGTATTCATGGTGGTCAAGTTGTATCAGCAGGTACACCAGCTGAAGTTATGCAAGACGAGAATTCATTAACTGGGAAATATTTAAGCGGTAAAGAGTTTATTCCGGTACCACTTGAAAGACGTAAAGGTGACGGACGTAAAGTGGAGATTGTCGGTGCGAAAGAAAATAACTTAAAGAATGCGAAAATGTCATTCCCCCTAGGAACATTTGTAGCAGTAACAGGCGTATCGGGCTCTGGAAAAAGTACGATAATTAATGAAGTACTATACAAATCATTAGCTCAAAAGCTATATAAAGCGAAAGCAAAGCCAGGGGCTCATAAAGAAATTAAAGGTCTTGAGCAGTTAGATAAAGTTATTGATATTGATCAATCACCAATCGGGCGTACACCACGTTCAAATCCGGCGACATACACTGGCGTATTTGATGATATTCGTGATGTATTTGCGCACACGAATGAAGCGAAAGTACGTGGGTATCAAAAAGGACGTTTCAGCTTTAACGTAAAAGGCGGCCGTTGTGAAGCGTGCCGCGGTGATGGAATTATTAAAATCGAAATGCATTTCTTACCAGACGTGTATGTTCCATGTGAAGTTTGTCACGGTAAACGTTACAACCGTGAAACGTTAGAAGTGAAATATAAAGATAAGAATATTTCTGAAGTGTTAGGGATGACAATTGAAGATGGGGTAGAGTTCTTTGCTAATATCCCGAAAATTAAGCGTAAACTTCAAACACTTGTAGATGTAGGGCTTGGTTATATGAAATTAGGACAACCAGCTACGACGTTATCAGGTGGTGAGGCGCAGCGTGTGAAATTAGCTTCTGAATTACATCGTCGTTCTACAGGGCGTACGTTATACATTTTAGATGAGCCAACGACTGGCTTACATGCACATGATATTGCACGCCTTCTAGAAGTGTTGCAACGTCTTGTTGAGAGTGGTGAGACGGTACTTGTAATTGAGCATAATTTAGATGTTATTAAAACAGCTGATTATATTATTGACCTTGGACCAGAAGGCGGAGACAAAGGCGGACAAATCGTTGCTTCCGGAACGCCAGAGCAAGTAGTGAAAGAAGAGCGCTCTTATACAGGTAAGTATTTAAAAGAGATTTTAGATCGTGATAAAGCAAGAATGAAAGAGAAAATAAAAGAAGTAGAGTTATCACAATAAGTTGTTAATAAAAACCGAGTGGGAATTGCACTCGGTTTTTATTTCACTAAGGAAAACTGGTAAGGTTGTTAGTAGGTATACAAGCATGAAGGGTAGAATAAGTTGATATAAGTGTATGTATGTTACTTGCGTTTACTATCTATTAGCGTATGATGAAATATATATGTTAAAAGGATGTGTAAGGAAATGAGATGGATTGTATCACTTCTTGTAAATAGCGTTGTGTTAATCGCTGTATCTGGACTTTTAAAAGGGGTTGCACCAGACGCATTTTACATAGCCAATATACAAACTGCAATTATTGCGAGTATTATATTGGCGATTTTAAACGTATTTGTAAAGCCGCTTTTAATTTTAATTACGCTACCGATTACTCTTGTAACTTTCGGTTTCTTCTTAATTGTTATTAATGCGATTACGTTAAAGATGACGGATTCGTTATTAGGGGACGCCTTTAATATATCTGGATTTGGTGTAGCGATTGTTGCGGCAATTTGTATTTCTATTTTTAATATGATAATTGAAAAAGTAATTGTTGAACCATTACATGAAAAAAAGAGAAAATGACAAAAAGAAAAACATTTCATGATTCATATGAAATGTTTTTTTCTATTTATTAGAAACCGAGTTTCTTGTTTCCAGAAAAAAATGGTACAATATCCGATAGAATGGAATTTTACATCAAATGAGACTGAACCCGCAGCGGAGTGGAGGTTTATACATATGCCGAAAGTAAGGACAAAAGATTTAATTGAACAATTTCAATTGGAGTTAGTAAGTGGTGAAGAAGGGATTCATCGTCCGATTGATACGAGTGATTTATCGCGACCTGGAATTGAAATGGCAGGATTTTTTACATATTATCCAGCTGATCGCGTGCAGCTTCTTGGAAAAACGGAGCTTACGTTCTTTGATACGTTAACGACAGAGCAAAAGCAAGAGAGAATGAAAGCGCTTTGTACTGAGGAGACGCCTTGTATTATTGTAACTCGTAATCAAGATGTACCGGATGAGTTATTACAAGCATCACGTGAATCAGGCGTGCCTTTATTACGTTCTGCTCAAACGACAACGAGATTATCAAGTCGTTTAACAAACTATTTAGAAGGTAAGTTAGCACCAACAACAGCTGTTCATGGTGTGTTAGTAGATATTTATGGTGTTGGTGTTTTAATTACAGGTCAAAGTGGTGTCGGGAAAAGTGAGACAGCGCTTGAACTTGTAAAGCGTGGTCACCGCCTTGTTGCGGATGATAGCGTAGAAATTCGTCAAGAAGATGAAGATACATTAGTAGGGAGCTCACCTGATTTAATTGAGCACTTATTAGAAATTCGTGGTCTAGGTATCATTAACGTAATGACGTTATTCGGTGCAGGGGCAGTACGAAATTATAAACGTATTACACTTGTTATTAATCTTGAAATTTGGGATCAAAAGAAAAATTATGATCGCTTAGGTCTTGATGAAGAGAAGATGAAGATTATTGATACAGAACTTACGAAGATTACACTTCCAGTTCGTCCTGGTCGAAACTTGGCTGTTATTATTGAAGTAGCAGCGATGAACTTCAGATTAAAACGTATGGGAGTCAATGCGGCACAACAGTTCTCTGAACGATTAATGAGTGCGATTGAGTTAGGAAATCAAGAGTAGACTCTGGAGAGGGAGGTCATATATATGCTGTTAGGTTCTGTACCACAGCTTGACCGTATAGCAGTCCAACTTGGGCCGTTCCCTGTTTATTGGTATGGGGTTATTATCGGTACAGGTGTGCTATTAGGTCTTTGGCTAGCAACTCGCGAGGGAGAAAGGCTTGGTATTCACAAAGATACATTTATCGACCTTGTATTAATCGCAGTACCAATTGCCATTCTTTTTGCGAGAATGTATTATGTCATTTTTGAATGGGAATATTATTCGCAAAATCCGAGTCAAATTATTAATATTCGTCAAGGTGGTTTGGCGATTCATGGTGGTTTAATCGGGGCTGTTATTACAGGAATCCTTTTTGCGAAACGACGCGGGCTTTCATTCTGGAAGTTAGCGGATATTGCTGCGCCGAGTATTTTACTAGGACAAGCAATTGGCCGATGGGGAAACTTTATGAACCAAGAGGCACATGGTGATGAAGTAACGAGACAGTTTTTAGAAGGTCTTCATTTACCAGATTTCATTATTAATCAAATGTACATTGATGGTGTGTATTATCACCCAACGTTTTTATATGAATCATTATGGAACTTTGCAGGTGTTATTTTACTACTCGCGTTACGAAAAGTGAATTTACGCCGTGGTGAATTATTCTTCACATATTTAATTTGGTATTCAGTGGGACGCTTCTTCGTAGAAGGTTTGCGTACAGATAGTTTAATGTTAGGACCACTTCGTATTGCACAAGTAATGTCTATTGGAATTGTTGTTATTTCTATCATTTTCATTATTGTGAGACGAAAAATGGGGCAAGCTGATAAAAGATATTTAGAAAATTAGAGAAAAGTAGCATCTTATATAAGATGCTGCTTCTTTCATATTCAGGTAATGAAAGGATTAAGGACGATGAAAATAAATACAGTGTTATTTGATTTAGATGGAACGTTAATTAATACAAATGAACTTATTATCTCTTCTTTTTTATATACGTTAAATCACTATTATTCTAATCAGTATAAGCGTGAAGATGTATTGCCATTTATCGGTCCATCTTTGCATGATACTTTTAGTAAGATTGATGCAAGTAAGGTTGAAGAGATGATTACATGTTATCGTCAATTTAATCATGAGCATCATGATGAATTAGTGGAAGAGTATGAAACTGTATATGAAACAGTTCAAGAATTGAAGAAGCAAGGTTATAAGATCGGCATCGTTACAACGAAAGCGAGACAGACGGTTGAAATGGGATTAAAGCTTTCGAAACTTGATCAGTTTTTTGATGTTGTCGTGACGATTGATGATGTGGAACATGTGAAACCACATCCAGAACCACTTCAAAAAGCATTGAAATTATTAGATGCAAAGCCAGAAGAAACCCTGATGGTTGGTGATAATCATCATGATATCGTCGGTGGACAAAATGCAGGTACGAAAACAGTAGCGGTTTCATGGACATTGAAAGGTAGAGCGTATTTAGAAGCGTATAAACCAGATTATGTGCTAGATAAAATGAGTGATTTACTACCGATTTTGTCCCGCATTAACGGGTAGTAAGATTCCTGCCGGTTAAAGTGTCACTTTATATAAGTAGAGGAGAGAGTTCAGTGCGACGGACAACGCGCTATCCTGTTTCAGGAGAAAATTCATTGTGGAATGTGTATAAAACAGTTTCTTTTTGGAAGGTAATGAAAAACTTTATTATCATCCAAATCGCACGTTACACGCCATTTTTATCCGTAAAGAATTGGTTATATCGCACGTTTTTACGGATGGAAGTAGGAAAGAAAACGTCGTTTGCACTTATGGTAATGCCAGATATTATGTTTCCAGAAAAGATTACTGTGGGAGACAATTCAATTATCGGCTATAATACAACGCTTTTAGCGCATGAATATTTAATTCGTGAGTATCGACTCGGAGAAATCGTCATAGGGAATGAAGTTATGATTGGAGCGAATACGACAATTTTACCAGGTGTGACAATTGGAGATGGAGCTATCGTTTCTGCAGGCACACTTGTCCATAAAGATGTACCAGGCGGCGCTTTCGTAGGCGGAAATCCGATGCGTATTATTTATACGAAAGAGGAAATGGCCACTAGAGAAGGTTGATGTTAAAAATGTAACATTTCCCTTCTCTTTTTATGAATAAAAAGGAAATAATTGATTATAATATACTGTTTTGTTTTTTACGGAATCGTTTATACTTATAGATAGAAGAATGTGTGAACGAAGAAAACAAAAAACTGGAGGATATATGGGGAAAAATCAAAGAATATATAAGGAGAACGGACAAGTTATCTCTTTTAATCAGTTAGCGGACTTCTTTTATAAAAAAGGGATGAGGGCTTATAAAGGGCAAAAATTGCAAGATGCAATTAAATATTTTCGAAGAGCAGCACAAAGCGAGAAGGAGCCGTTTATTTTATGCCAACTAGCAATAGCATTATCTGAATCTGGTGAATATCAAGAGTCGAATCAGATATTTCTAAAGCTTGTTAGATCCAATCCTGAACTTGAGCAATGCTATTATTTTATTTCAAATAATTATGCATATATGGGCTTGTTTCAACAGGCGAAGAAGTATGCAGAGCGATATTTAGAAGTTGCGGAAGAGAAGGAATTTGTAGAAGATACATTAGAATTGCTTGAGATTATGGAAGAAGATGCAATGGGTGCGGAAGAGATTGAGGATGAAGATGAGCTAATTGTTATGCAAGAAGAAGCGAACCGCTACATTCGTAACGGACAATTAGAAGAGGCGATTGCTACACTAGAAGTTGTTACGAAAGAATATCCAGAATTTTGGTCAGGACATAATAATTTAGCGATTGCACATTTTCAATCAGGTAATGTAGATCAAGCGCTTAAGTTAACAGAAATGATTTTAGAGAAAAATCCTGGTAATATGCATGCGCTTTGTAATACGCTTATTTTTCTATATTCAATTGGAGAGCATAAGCAAGTAGAGTCATTAGCGGGGCAGTTAGTTTCGGTATATCCAATTTCATTTGAGCATCGTTTGAAACTTGGAACAACGCTTGCAACAATTGGTCATTTTGAACCTGCATATAAATGGTTCAAAGTATTAAAGCGTCAAGGGTACGAAGGAGACGTCAGTTTTTATTACTGGTTTGCATACTCTGCGTATATGGTGAAGGAACAGCAAGTAGCTGAAAAAATGTGGCAACATGTTGTAGAATTGCATCCTGATAAAAAAGGAAAAGAACCGTGGAATGCACTGAATTTAGCAGATGAGGGACAAAATCTTTTATTTGAAGAGTTACGAAAATCATTTCAGCAAAGTACGACGCTAGAAGAGAAAATGCTAGCTTTATATTTAATGAATGAATTGTCAACACCAGAGAAGGTTGGATTCTTCTTTGATGTAACGCAAGCGAAAAATGGTGTTCCAATCGTATCGCAACTTGCAAAATATTTCTTTTTACTTAATAGTCATAAAAGCATCCCAGCTGATTTACAGCAATTTGAAAAGTGCGTACGAATCGCGGATGCATTATACAATTATACGAAAAAAGACGATGAATTAATCGAAGAGTGTTTAAATTTTTGGTTTTGCACGTTCATACGTTTATATACATCTGGAGCGACTTTTACAAATGTGTACGGTTGGTCAGCGGCAATTGAATACATTGTGCGCGGCGAACAAAGAAATAAGATGACACAGGCAGAGCTTGGTGATGTATATAATGTATCTGTAGCGACTGTACGAAAGTATGTGCAGGCTGTTAAGCGCACGCACACGTAGGGTAGGCAAATCATTGGGAAAAAAATGATGCTAACAGTATAATGAGGGTAACTTAATGTGTATGAATGAATGGGAGTGAATAGTGTGTCAGAAGAAAAAATTTATGATGTCATTATTATTGGTGCAGGACCAGCTGGTATGACAGCTGCGGTATATACATCTCGTGCGAATTTAAGCACACTGATGCTTGAGCGTGGTATTCCAGGTGGACAAATGGCAAATACAGAAGATGTAGAGAACTATCCAGGTTATGAGTCTATTTTAGGACCAGACTTATCAAATAAAATGTTTGAGCATGCGAAGAAATTTGGTGCTGAATATGCATACGGTGATGTGAAAGCAATCACCGATGGTAAAGAGTACAAAACAATTATTGCTGGTAAAAAAGAATATAAAGCACGTGCAATTATCGTTTCAAGCGGTGCAGAGTATAAAAAAATTGGTGTACCAGGTGAAACAGAACTTGGCGGCCGCGGTGTATCATATTGTGCAGTATGTGATGGTGCATTCTTTAAAGGGAAAGAACTTGTTGTTATTGGCGGCGGAGATTCTGCTGTTGAAGAGGGTGTGTTCTTAACACGCTTCGCATCAAAAGTAACGATCGTTCACCGTCGTGACACTCTTCGTGCACAGAAAATTTTACAAGATCGTGCTTTCCAAAATGAGAAAGTAGATTTCATTTGGAATCACACTATAAAAGAAATTAACGATGCAAATGGTAAAGTAGGAAGCGTAACACTTGTAGATGTAAACAGCGGAGAAGAACAAGAAGTTAAAACTGACGGCGTTTTCATATACATCGGTATGTTACCATTATCAAAACCGTTTGTTGAGCTAGGTATTACAAATGAAAATGGTTATGTTGAAACGAACGAGCGTATGGAAACGAAAGTTCCTGGTATTTTCGCAGCTGGTGATGTTCGTGAAAAAATGCTTCGTCAAATTGTAACGGCAACAGGCGATGGTAGTATTGCAGCGCAGAGTGCACAGCATTATATAGAAGAGTTAGTAGAGGAACTAAAGACTGTAACAGAAAAATAAGGTTATTTTTCCTTTTGAGAAGAAAGCTACCGATAGGTGGCTTTCTTTTTTTGTCCAAATGTCAAACTATTGTCAAAAACAATTAAGAATATAATGATTCTTATTGTTATACTAGAATTTACGGGAAAAATTACTATAAGAAATGAGGAATTTATTCAGTATGGAATGGCGTAATATATATCGTGGATTTTGTATGGGCGTTAGTGATTTAATTCCTGGTGTGAGCGGCGGAACAATCGCTGTTGTGTTGGGAATTTATGAACAATTGCTCGCAGCAATTAGCGGATTCTTTAGTCGTGAATGGAAAAAACATTTAGCATTTTTAATCCCACTTGCAGCTGGTGTAGCGGCAGCTTTTCTAACGTTAAGTCACGTTATTAAATATTTATTAGCAAATCATTATGAACCGACTCAATTTTTCTTTCTCGGTTTAATTATTAGTATATTACCGATGTTAATGAGAGAAGCTGATGCAAAGGCAACGTTTAAAGGTAGTCATATTGTCTTATTAATAATTGCAGCAATTCTTGTTGCAATAACAGCATTCTTTAAACCAGATAAGGCAGCTGATCCGATTACGACGTTAACAATTTTAAATGCAATTGGTTTATTTTTCGCAGGATGGATGGCTAGTATGGCTATGCTTCTTCCTGGAATTAGTGGATCGTTTATTTTATTAATTATTGGTGTGTATCCAACAGCAATTAACGCTTTAACAACACTCAATTTACCGTTAATCGTGGTTATCGGTGCCGGCGTGATGGCCGGATTTGTTGTAAGTAGTAAAGGAATTAGTTATTTGTTAGATCGTTATAAAAGTATGACATTTGCGGCAATTATTGGGCTCGTTATCGGGTCGATTGTCATTGTATTCCCTGGCATTCCGACTGGTGGAATTTCAATTGTAAGTTCAATTATTACTTTTATTTTAGGATTTGCGGTTGTTACTTATTTCGGTAAGAAATAAGTGTTTTAATCCCCTTAACGATAAAAATCGTTAAGGGGATTTTTATGTGCTATTCATGGGAAGTAAGGTATTTTGATTGCTTGTTACAGAAAGAATTTTTACAATTGCTTAGCGAAAGGGGACTGGCACCTTCGTTGTAGCAAACTGTTTTTGATAGTATAATGAAATGAGTATGCAGTGAGAAATTTTGCTGCAAGTAGCTGAGGTGAAGAAACATGCAAAGAGTGACAAACTGTGTGTTAATTAGAGATAATGAAGTACTCTTACTCCAAAAACCTCGCCGGAATTGGTGGGTTGCACCGGGCGGGAAAATGGAGCGTGGTGAGACAGTAAGAGATACCGTTGTTCGCGAGTATCGTGAAGAAACAGGTATTTATTTAAAGAATCCAGCATTAAAAGGGGTCTTCACTTTTGTCATCCAAGAAGGTGATAAAGTTGTTTCTGAATGGATGATGTTCTCCTTTTTAGCAACAGATTTTGCAGGAGAAAACAAATTAGAGAGCGAAGAAGGCATCATTGGTTGGCATACATTTGATAAAATTGATGATTTAGCAATGGCACCAGGAGATTATCACATTATTGATTATTTAATTAAAGGGAATGGTATAATCTACGGTACATTTGTATATACCCCAGATTTTGAGTTGCTTTCATATCGATTAGATCCGAGTTAAACCTGCAAGGAGAGGATACGATGACAGAGAATAATGATATAAAAATGGTAATTATTACAGGGATGTCTGGAGCTGGAAAGACGGTAGCGTTACAAAGTTTCGAAGATTTAGGATATTTTTGTGTAGATAATTTACCACCGATGTTATTGCCGAAGTTTATTGAACTTATGGCAGATTCAAAAGGTAAAATGAATAAAGTGGCACTCGGTATTGATTTACGTGGCCGAGAGTTTTTTGAATATTTATGGGGAGCGCTTGATGATTTATCAGAACGTACATGGATTATTCCTCATATTTTATTTTTAGATGCGAAAGATAGCACACTTGTAACTCGTTATAAAGAAACGAGACGTTCACATCCACTTGCGCCAACTGGCTTGCCGTTAAAGGGAATTGAAGCTGAGCGTGGTCTCTTAACTGATATGAAGGCACGAGCGAATATTGTGCTTGATACATCTGATTTGAAACCGAAAGAATTACGAGAAAAAATTGTTCACTTATTCTCAACAGAAACTGAGCAAGCATTTCGTGTAAATGTTATGTCATTTGGATTTAAGTACGGAATTCCAATTGATGCTGATTTAGTATTTGATGTTCGTTTTTTACCAAATCCATATTATATTCCACATATGAAGCCATTAACAGGACTGGATGAAGAAGTTTCGTCGTATGTGTTGAAATTTAATGAAACACATAAGTTTTTAGAGAAATTGACGGATCTTATCACTTTCATGCTGCCTCATTATAAAAGAGAAGGTAAGAGTCAACTTGTAATTGCGATTGGATGTACAGGTGGGCAACATCGTTCTGTTACGCTTACAGAGTACCTTGGGAAACATTTGAAACCAGAGTATAGCGTTCATGTATCTCATCGTGATGTGGAGAAGAGAAAGGGCCATTAAGGGATGAAAAAAGAGAGAAAACCTAAAATTGTTATCATGGGAGGTGGAACTGGACTTTCTGTTTTATTAAGGGGATTAAAACAATATCCTGTTGATATTACAGCAGTTGTAACAGTAGCCGACGATGGAGGCAGTTCAGGTAGACTACGTGATGAGCTAGAAATTCCACCTCCAGGTGATATTCGTAACGTACTTGTTGCGTTATCGGATGTAGAACCATTAGTGGAGGCTTTATTTCAGCACCGTTTTACAACTGGAGACGGACTGAAAGGGCATGCGTTAGGAAATTTACTATTGGCAGGTATGACTTCGATTACAGGAGACTTTTACCACGCGATTACGGAAACGAGTAAAGTATTAAATGTCAGAGGACGTGTATTACCAGCAGCGAATCAAAGTGCGGTACTTCATGCAGAATTAGAAGATGGAGAAGTTGTAACAGGTGAATCAAAGATTCCTCATTTCGGGAAGAAGATTAATCGTGTCTTTTTAACTCCAGAAGATGTAGAACCGTTATGTGAAACGTTGACGGAAATTAAACGAGCTGATTTGCTTGTTTTCGGTCCAGGAAGTCTGTACACAAGTATATTACCGAATTTAGTCGTTAACAAAATTGGAGACGCTGTTCTTGCTGCAAAAGCGAAGAAGGTATATGTATGTAATGTTATGACGCAAGCGGGCGAAACGAAGGGTTATACTGCATTTGATCATGTGCAGGCGTTACATGATCATTTAGGTAAACCATTTATCGACACTGCGATTGTAAATAATCGTGATATTCCTCGTGAATTACGTAAGTTATATGAGGAAGAGATGTCGGAACCAGTTGCACTGGATACAAATCGTTTTGCTGAACATAATATCGAAATCATTCAAGATCGATTAGCGAAATATGATGATCGTGTTGTAAGACATGATACATTAAAGTTAGCTTCTATTTTATATTCATTGTTATAAATGTGCGTTGCCTCATTTGAGGTAACGCTCCTCATTCATATAGGACAAGATTTTTGTTCCAAAGTAATAGTATAAGGAGGTGTTGACTGTGTCATTTGCATCAGAAACAAAGAAAGAGTTGACCAACCTTGAAATGAAGGAATGCTGCGAGAAATCAGAATTATCGGCGTTGCTTCGAATGAACGGATCGCTTTCTTTTTCAAACCGTCGCCTATCTATCGATATTCAAACGGAAAATGCAGCAATTGCAAGAAGGATTTATACGCTTTTGAAAAAAGGATATGATGTGACGGTAGAATTACTTGTTCGTAAAAAAATGCGATTGAAGAAAAATAATGTATATATCGTGCGGCTTGTTGAGAAGTCTCGTGAAATATTAGCAGATCTTCACATTGTTCGAGATGACTTTTCGTTTATTCGAAATATATCGCAGGAATTAATCGAGAAGAAATGTTGTAAACGATCGTATTTACGCGGTGCATTTTTAGCAGGTGGTTCAGTAAATAACCCAGAAACATCATCTTATCATTTAGAGATCTTTTCGTTATATAAGGAACATAATGATTCTATATGTGAACTGATGAACGGATTTGATTTAAATAGTAAGACGTTGGAAAGAAGAAAAGGGTACATTACGTATTTGAAAGAAGCTGAAAAAATTACAGAGTTTTTAAATATTATAGGTGCTCATAATGCACTTTTAAGATTTGAAGATATTCGAATTGTTCGCGATATGCGTAATTCAGTAAATCGTTTAGTTAACTGCGAAACAGCTAATTTAAATAAAACAATTGGTGCAGCGCTAAGGCAAATTGAGAACATCCGCTATATTGATGAGACGGTTGGGCTTGATATTTTGCCAGATAAATTAAGAGAAATTGCACAGTTACGAAGAGATTATCAAGATGTAACATTGAAAGAGTTAGGTGAGATGGTATCCGGGGGGAAAATTAGTAAATCGGGTATTAATCATCGTTTGCGTAAAATCGATGAAATTGCAGAGAAATTACGCGCGGGGGAAACAGGAGCAAAAAAATAAAAGGTTAAAGGGGAAATGGAGCTGTGGTTCAAAAACTGGTTAAAGTGGCATTAAAAAACGGCTTACAAGCACGTCCGGCTGCGTTGTTTGTACAAGAGGCAAATCGCTTTCATGCGGATATCTTCATCGAGAAAGATGGAAAGACAGTGAATGCAAAGAGCATAATGGGGATTATGAGCTTAGCAATCGGAACTGGTAGCATGATTACAATCACAACAGAAGGTTCAGATGCAGAAGAGGCTTTGGAAGCATTAACTGCATATGTACAATAAAGGGTTATCGCGAATGTGCGATAGCTTTTTTTATTTTTCTGTTTGTGGGGTGTGTGGTTGGTGTGGTAACGAATGATCGGTGGGTATATAGCTGGTTCGCGCTTGTCGGGAATGGTCGGTAAGTCGATAAGTTGTGTCGAAACGCCGATATAATTTGAGTTGTGGTCGATAAAATTGAAAAATCACCGATATATTGGATTAGATACTAGGTGGGGTATGTGATACCCTTGTACATAATAAAAAAAGCGCCCTGTAATAGGGCGCTTCCGCTTTTAAGTATATCCAGCTCCAGTGGCTAGAATCTTCGGTCGTTTCGCTTTTACATTCGAGGCAAAAAGCGCCTCGGATGTAAAAGCTCCAACGCCCTGCGATTCTGAACGAGCCGCTTCCGCTTTAAATTCTATCCAGCTCCAGCGGCTAGAATCTCCGGTCGTTTCGCCCCTTCATTCGAGGCAAAAAGCGCCTCGGAATCAGGGGCTCCAACGCCCTGCGATTCTGAACGAGCCACTTCCGCTTTTAGATGTATCCAGCTCCGGCGGCTAGAACAGTCGGTCGTTTCACCCCTTCATTCGAGGCAAAAGGCGCCTCGGAATCAGGGGTTCCAACTTCCTCCTGTTCTAAACGAGCCGCCTCCGCTTTTAAGTGTCTTAACGATTTGTAAAGATCTTATCGATTAAGCCGTATTCTAGAGCTCTTTCTGCTGTCATGAAGTTGTCGCGGTCTGTGTCGCGTTGTAGAACTTCAAGTGGTTGACCTGTGCGGTCAGCAAGAATTTGGTTTAATTTTTCACGTAAGAATAGGATACGTTTTGCAGCGATTTCGATTTCAGTCGCTTGACCTTGTGCTCCGCCAAGTGGTTGGTGAATCATAACTTCACTGTTTGGAAGTGCGTAACGTTTTCCTTTTTCACCTGCTGCAAGTAAGAATGCACCCATAGATGCAGCCATACCGATACAGATTGTTGATACTTGTGGTTTAATAAACTGCATTGTATCGTAAATTGCCATACCAGCTGTGATAGAACCACCAGGGCTGTTGATGTAAATGTGAATATCTTTTTCTGGATCTTGAGATTCCAAGAATAAAAGCTGGGAAACGATTGAGTTTGCTACGTTGTCATCAATTGCGCTACCAAGCATAATGATGCGATCCTTTAATAGTCGAGAGTAAATATCGTAAGCGCGTTCTCCACGATTTGTTTGTTCAATTACTGTAGGAATTAAATTCATCTGTTATTTCCTCCTTTAAAAGCTTTCTTAGTCTTATAATACAATTATGGTCAATGAAGGTCAAACGAAACCACTTTAAATCAAAAAATATGTAGTTGTATCATGATTTATTCGCTATGTTTTTAAAATCCCCTGCTTATGTATCTTCAACATCATAACCGAATTACATAAATTTAAACGTGATTAATGGTGTGGGAAAGGCAAAAGAACGCCTTTTGTATAGAAGCGTTCTTTCATTTTTTATTCTTTTAACAGATAGGTTACTTTATTTAAGATTTTCTCGATTTGTTTTGCGTTTTTACTATACATATCACTCGCTGATTTTGATTTCGTTTCTAAAGAGAATAATTCAAGATCAGCATTGCATTTCTTTAAGGATGCCAATAGTAAAGGCTTGTTTTGAGGAGAAGGCATTTGGAGTTTATCATTATAGATGTCGATAGTAAGTTGTCCGTATGAATCAACTTGACCAAGAAAGACATTTTCAATGGCAACACCGAGTTTTTCTAGCTCAGCATGTAACCAAGCGCGATTATGCCCGCTAGCAGAAAGAGGTTCATCTAGTACATTTCCATCCATAATAACAGTTTGCGGTTCTTTTTCGTTTGGCACTTTTAAGCTGATATCTTTTGCTGTAAGTGGTTGGCGATCTTTCTTTAATAATACATTTAATTCACCGCTCGGTTCTAGTACAGCAAATTCAACATCAGCTACGCTGAACGCATTTTTTCCTCTGAGAAGCTCAAGTAATTCATCACTTGTATACTTTTCTTTCTTTAAATTATCTTCAAGTATTTTGCCATCTTTTATTAATACGGTAGATTTTCCTTCAAAAAAATCTCGAGCTGTTTTGTTCTTTAAAGAGAGGATTCCAGTGAAAAAAGGTACCACAGCGAAAATGAGTATCGCAAAGACGCCGTGGAAAAATTTTGAATCAAGCCCTGTAGATACTTGGGCAGCGATGTCACCGATTGTCATTCCGGCTATGTATTCAAAAAAGGAGAGCTGAGAGATTTGTCTTTTTCCTAACCATTTCGTAATAGCGAATAAAATAATTAATATGAATACAGAGCGAAGAATGACAAGTGTCCATTCCGGCAGGTGAGACATAGTCATTTCCTCCAGTCTACTTAAAACCCTTTATATTGAGGTTCTTCACGTTCTAATACTGAAACTCTATTCTGTAAATCGGTGATGATGCTGTCCATTTCTAACATACATTCATGAAATACACGTTTTGATTCCGCGTCCTGTGAATTTAGTGAAAGGGAGCTTAAACTTGCTTGAGCGCCCCTTACACTGGCAAGGCAGGTTTTAACGCTAGCGATAACTGTCATACGAACACCTTATCCTTTCGGTTTGAATAGCAATGCTCCAATGAAGCCGAAAATAATGGCAGCTGATACACCAGCACTCGTTACTTTAAACATGCCGGTAATAACGCCGACGATGCCATGTTTGGCTGCTTCCTCCATCGCGCCATGAACGAGGGCATTACCGAAACTTGTAATAGGTACAGTTGCCCCAGCGCCTGCAAAGTCGATTAATGGTTCATACAGATTGAATCCATCTAATATAGCTCCAGCAACAACGAGTGTTGCCATCGTATGAGCGGGGGTTAGTTTGCCGACATCAAACATAAGCTGTCCGATTACGCATATGAGTCCACCAATGACGAAAGCCCAGAAAAAAATCATTGCGTTGCACCTCCAAATTCAATCGAAACAGCGTGAGCGATACACGGAATCGTTTCTTCTTGTTGGAATGTAAGTGGAGATAGTAAAGCGCCTGTCGCAACGACAAGTATTTTCTTGAATTCTCCTCTTTTCATTCGGTTTAATAAATGTCCGTATACGACTGTTGCTGAACAGCCTGGACCACTTCCACCAGCTATGACAGGTTGACCTTCTCTATAAATGATGATTCCGCAATCTTGAAATTGCTCGCTCTTTACCTTTGTTCCATGTTTATGTAGTAGGTCGTAAGCGATTTCGCGACCGACATGTCCAAGGTCGCCTGTTACGATTAAGTCGTAATAAGAGGCGTCAATTTGTCGTTCGCGTAAATGAGCTTCAATCGTATCGACAGCAGCTGGGGCCATCGCACCACCCATATTAAAAGGATCTGTTAGTCCCATATCAATAACTCGTCCAATGGTGGCCGATGTTACTTGTGGACCATATCCAGTGTCGCTTAAAATAGCCGCGCCTGCACCGGTCACTGTCCACTGAGCCGTAGGAGGTTTTTGACCACCATATTCAGTTGGATAGCGGAATTGTTTTTCTACCGCAGCGTTATGACTTGATGCCCCAGTTAATAAATACTTTGCACCTTTTGCATTTACGATACTTGCGCCGAGTGCTAAGCCTTCCATAGAGGTAGAACAGGCGCCGAATAAACCGAGATAAGGTGTTCCGAGTGTGCGGCATGCAAAGCTAGTTGGAGTTATTTGGTTAATTAAATCCCCTGCGAGTACGAATTGAATATCGTCTTTACGGAGCTTTGCCTTTTCGGTAGCGCGGCTACAAGCTTCTTCAAATAAAATTTTATGCGCCTTTTCGTAAGAATCTTGTCCGAGCCATAAATCTTCATGCAGGGTATCGAAGTCTTCAGGAATTTTTCCATTTGCCTCAAATGGGCCACCGACTACACCTGTTGAGATGATAACTGGTTTGTTTTCGAATACCCATGTTCGGTGTCCTTGTAACATTTACAGCCCTCCCCATTGAAAGAGAATCGTTTTAATAAGAGCGATGACGAAAGCGGAAAATACGCCAAATAAGATGACCGATCCTGCTAGTTTAAACATGTTACCACCAACGCCGAGAACGAATCCTTCTGTACGGTGTTCAATACATGCGGCAATAACAGAGTTACCAAATCCAGTAACGGGAACGGCGGTACCAGCACCAGCAAATTGCCCAAGGCGATCGTAGACGCCAAATCCCGTCAGTAGCATGGAGATAAAAATAAGAGTTGCAACGGTAGGGTTCCCGGCAGATCTTTCAGTGAAATCAAAGTACGTAATATAAAAGGTGGAAATCAGTTGGCCTATTAGACAAATTAATCCCCCGACGAAAAAAGCTTTTATACAATTTTTTAAAACGGGGCGCTTCGGCTCGCGCTGTTGTTCGAATTTTTTATATTCTTGTTGTACAGGTGTTAAATTTTTATCTTTACTAGACATTTGAATCCTTCCTTCTCTTTTAGAAAGCTTAAATATTAGATCCCATTTCTGATTGAATGAGTTTTAACTGTTCTTTAATGCCATCCTTACTCACTTTCTTTTTCTTAATTTTGTTTTCAAGTTCTTCTATGAGCATAAAGATCTTTTTGTCTGTACTTACACGAATATCGAAAGTAGGGTTTTCATTACTTAGCTTCTTTTTTAATTTACTTCTTAAAGGCTTTAAACCAAATCTTTCGTGATGTTCAGGTTTAACGGCTATGTAAAGATCTAAATTTGTATTAACTGCGGTAGCTTCTGTAATTCCCTCTATAGTGAGAGCCTTCTTCTTAGCTTCTTGCGATATAGATTGATTAAAGGATTCTGTACTCATTTTTGTTAACTTAGGGCCCTTGTCTTCTTTCGTTCGTTTAGCTTCTTCTTTCTTTACCTTTTTATCTAACGGGCTATTATCACATCCGGTAAGTGAACCGAATAGGAGCATAAATAACGCGGTTATGATTCCGAGTTTTCGCATTATAATCATTCCATTTCTATTGCATTATGTAATTTGAGAAAAAAGGATGATTGCATATCACCCTTTTTCTCAAATTGTGTACCATTAGATACAATGGCACTTTTGGTTATTGCTGTGTGTATTGTGGTTCTTCTTGCTGGACTTCTTCAACACGTGGGTTTAAAGAATCAATAATTGTTTGTGTTTGCTGCGCAGCTGTTTGGAAAAGTTGCTTTGCTTGTTGGTTATCCGTATCAAGAGCGAATCCCTCTAAGCTAGCTTGTGCACTTTTTAATCCAGAAACAGTTTGCTTTAGTTTTGTAATTACAGTCATTGAATGAAGCCCCCTTTGGAATATCAATTCAAAGATTATAATTTGTGAGTTGGGGTGAATTTATGATTGGAAAATTTAGGTTTTTGAAGTTGAAGCTTTGATTCAAGCGTCAATGAATTCTTTGTTATAGTGGCGCTTTATAAGATGGAAGAGGATGATATGTAATTCATGATGTAGGTATGTTACCTGTTGAAGATTAAAAAGTAACTGAAAATTACATGAGGTTAAATTTCTGGTTATTCACAAAAAACATATCGATAAAATATATATATTTCTATTATTGTAGTTATTTTTAATTTGAAATAAAATTTTCTTGTATAGTAAAAAAAAGGATGTGTTCAGTTTTAAAAAAATAATATCTTCATTATCTTATTCGTTCAATCGAAGTCATTCACGAAAGAAGAACGTTATTAAATCAACGTTTCTTTTAATGCATAAAACATTTACGAATTGTTTTGTTCATCGAAAGTCTTGCGAATTCTTTTAAATCAACGTTTAGAAGAGAAAGTCGAAAGTAACAAAAGTCATTTATGTTGTATTCGTCATTCATCAAAATGAATACGCTATTCACCACAAGCCAACCCAAACGAAAATTTTCCGAACCCTCCAAGCCACCCCGCTGAGCCGTCGCAGGAGTCCCTTAGAGATAGTATTTGTGATTTTTGAATCAGGGGGGTGATCTCTCGCGAAGTCCTGACACAGCCCAGCGAATTGTCTTTTACCCAATTCTCGCCGAGTTTCTACTATCAAAGAAAATAACGTTTCTAATGCGATTGCGCAGCCGTTATCGGAACTTACCCCCGACAGTGTGTTAAAATTAATCGAAGCGGAAAACGAGGATCTCCAATTGACTGGACGTGTAATCGGTTGGACAGTTTAAGAGGGTTGTATAAAAAGGGAGATGGCGCAAAGATGGTGAGATCAAAAGAGAATGATTTAACGGAGAAATTGGCAGAAGGTCACCGAGAATATGGTGACGGCAACTTTACAGTACAGAACATCGGTGATGAAACTAACCCGAATTGGACTGTCGTAAAAAATGTGAGGAAGGGATCGGCAGGCATTCGTGAAGGGGAAGATATATTTAGTCTGCGATCAAAATATATAAAATAGTGCGGAGATGGGCGGGCATCACTTCGCCTGTCTTTTTTTTATAGACTATATGCGTTCTATTTCGATTTAAGTAGATTAAGGGGGAACGAAAGAAGGAAAACTGCGCGCTAAAGCTAGTGTAGAAGAGGTTTTTATGCTTGCGTATTAGGTTAGCGTCAGGATATAATATCCATATGTAAAGAAGCGAACGTCTACGTGTTGGTGTTCGTATCCTACGTTTAACTTTCGGTAAGAACAAGTCGGAAGAAGACGGAGGCAAACCGTTGATATTATCGTAATAATCATGCGCCCATAGCTCAGTCGGATAGAGCGGTGGTTTCCGGTACCACGTCTGCCGGGGGTTCGAATCCCTCTGGGCGCGTTATGTATTGTTGTTGTGATGTGTTCTATTTAAAAGTATTGAGTAAATAGCACATAATAGCGTGAAGAACGTGTTGAAAATTAATAGTAAATCTAAAGAAACCCCTTGTATGTGATTAGAAATAATCGTGTATAGGGGGTTTTTCGTTATGAAAAGAATTAAAGAGTGAAATGCAATTCAAATCAGAACAGATTTTAGCACTAAAAGAAATTGTAACGAGATATATTGCACAAGCGTATTGTTAAGTTGCTGAACGAAGATATGACACGTAAGATAGTAGTGATTCACAAAGCAATAGGGACAGGCTAGCCGTCTTTGCCAGTAAGCTGAAGTTTAATAAAAGTGATCATCTTTCGTTGGCATTATCGGACTTTCTTGACCGTTATGAAGGAGAAGAAGAATGAAAAAAGGTTCTCGCAAGCTATTTGAAATAAAATCGTTTCTTACATGTATTGAAGAAGAGGAGTGCGGAGAAAAGGTCTATTATGTAACGATGGAACATCACAACAGTAGTGTGACTCGTCACAAGATAACGAAAGATGATGCATTCGAAATGTTAGTTGCGTATGCAAAAGGAATACCTGAAATCATGGAGGTCTTCATGGAAGATGAAAATTTCAATGAAGTTTATAAGATAACGGCATCGCTAGGTATTTATTGCAGTTAAGTAAAAAGTACATGTCATAAATGTTGTTCACTTGTAAGAATAGACCCTGGAAAAATAACTCAGAGGTAATCCAAGTCACAATTCGAAAATTACACAAAGCAGATAAACAAGAAAGTATCTTTATAGCAAATCGCAACGCTGTGAATTTGGTGCGTGTGGTACTCGTAGAGGATACGAACGGAATTAATCTATCAAATGAAAATGCGACAATGGTGAAGAAACGTGTAATATTCGATATGTACTCGCCATTGTAAAAAAGGTCTGAACTTACAAGTATAAGTTCAGACCTTTTTTTATTATCACTTGTTATATCTGATAATAAGATTTACTATTAGTATGTGGTAATAACTTTTATGCGTTATTATTTTCTTTCAATATTATTCAAATTTAGGTTGTAAGATGTAAATCTCATTAATACATATAAATTAATAATATTTTGGAATGGGTGTCTGCGATAGGATTCTCCTTTTACCAAACTTATTGTACAATAGAAACAAGGGGGAGATTAGTTTGAAGGCAAGTCTTTTACAAGAACAAAGCTTACGTTTGGCAATGACACAAGAGTTAAGGCAAGCGATTACAATGCTCCAGTATAATGTACAAGAATTATCGGAGTTTTTGTATGAGCAATCGTTAGAGAATCCCCTTATTGAGTTAGGTGGTTTTGAGAGGGAGAAGAAAAAGAGCTCTAACACAAGTAAAAGTACCCGCAAACAAGTCGAGAATCAAATGGAAATCTACAGTGTGGATTCTACAACGATTCAGCAACATTTATTAAATCAACTACAGTATTATAAAATAGATGAAGAAGAGCGAAAAGCAGCTTCTTTCATTATTATGAACATGGATGGAAATGGCTATTTACAAGAAACTAATGAAGAGTTATCAGAGCTTCTTTCTGCGCCAATTGATGTAGTGGACTGTTCCGTGGAGCTTGTTCAATCGTTAGAGCCAGCAGGGGTAGGTGCGCGTAATATTCAGGAATGTCTATCAATCCAATTGAAGCGCTTACAAAGAAGAAATGGGTTAGCGGAAGAAATTATAGATGATCATTTTAATTATTTCGTTAAGAAAGATTGGCGAAAGCTCGTTCAAGTGTTGAAGTGTACCAACGAGGAATTACAGGATGCGGTGAACTGTATTACATCATTGCAGCCGAAACCAGGTCTTGCATTTTCTTCTGATAAACCACTTTATATCGTGCCTGATATGGCGGTAAAAAAAGATGGCGATCATCTCGTTTTACAGATGAATGAGAGAAATATGCCAAGAATTGAAATTCACTCTGAGTATAGTGCGTTACTAAATAATAGTGAAAGTGAAGTGGCTTCTTACGTATCGGAGAAGTATCAGCATGTGCAATGGATTATGCGCAGTTTGAAACAGAGAAAACAAACACTCTTACAAGTGATGAATATTATTATGGAAAAACAGCATGATTTCTTCTGGGGAGGTCCAGAGTATTTAAAACCACTTGCTTTAAAAGAGGTGGCGGAAGAGTTAGGTGTGCATGAGTCTACAATTAGTCGTGCAACGCGTAATAAATATGTACAAACGCCGCACGGTTTATTTGAGATGAAATCGTTCTTTAGTAATTCTATTTCTACGACGGAAGATGAGGCGGTTTCTACAAAGCGTGTGAAACAATTCATTCAAACGCTTGTTGGAGCAGAAAATAAGAAAAAGCCACTTTCGGATCAAAAGATTTCAAAATTATTAGAAGAAGAGCATGAAATCGTTATTTCTCGCAGAACGGTTGCGAAATATAGAGAACAAATGCATATTCCTGCTTCGTCTCTAAGAAAAACAATTGGATAGGTGAAGAAGATGAAGGTTGTACTATATACAAAAAAAGATTGTGGTCTTTGCGTGAAGGCCAAACAAATTTTAAAGGAAGTACAATGTGAATATTCTTTTCAAATTGAGGAAATAGATATATATGAAGATAATGACCTTTTAGAGAAATACCATCTAATGATTCCTGTTGTAGAAATAGGCGGAAGACAAGTAGAATATGGTAACATTCACAAAGGTGTCATAATAAACTATATAAACAATGCAGTTAAGAGTTGAATAAGTTTCTGTCTCCTGTTACAATAATACACGTAGCAGGGATTATTTTTTTAACCTAAGTGGGACGGAAAATGTCACTACGGGACATAAAGTGACCACGAAAGGAAATGAACCGATGCAGTGAGGAGAAAAGATATGCGCTCATGGATTCAGAACACAAAAAAATTATTACCTGATCTGCTACCTGTTATGCAAACGAGAATGCAAGTGCTTCAGTACATTAGGCTTATGCAGCCGATTGGAAGAAGAAACTTATCTGCAAGTCTCGGTATGACAGAACGAGTATTGCGAAGTGAAGTTCAAGTTTTGAAAGAACAAAACTTAGTTCACGTCGCTTCTTCTGGAATGACTTTGACAGAAGAAGGAACAGCTTTAGTTCTTGCTTTGGAAGACTTTATGAAAGAAATTTCCGGGTTAAAGGTTTTAGAAAAACAACTTAAGGAAACATTAGACTTGGATGAAGTTTTCGTTGTCCCTGGTGATAGTGATGAATCACCTTGGGTCAAACTGGAGATGGGCCGTGCTTGTGTGACTTGTATAAAAGACCGTCTGACAGTGAATAATATCGTTGCTGTGGCTGGAGGAAGTACGCTAGCTGCTGCTGCGGACATGATGCAACTTGATTGCAAAGATTTACATATGCTATTTGTCCCAGCACGTGGTGGAATTGGAGAAGGTGTCGAGTTAGAAGCCAATACCATTTGCGCCAAAATGGCACAAAATACGATGAGTAATTATCGCTTATTGTATGTTCCAGATCACGTTAGTAGCGAAGCATATGCGTCTATTGTAACAGAGCCCTCCGTGAAAGAAGTTCTTGAGTTGATTCGATCTTCCAATATCGTCATTCATGGAATTGGTGATGCGTTAACAATGGCACGTCGCAGAAATACTTCAGAAGCAGATTGGTTAAAGATTCAGGCAAGCGAAGCAGTTGGCGAAGCTTTCGGTTACTACTTTAATGAACAAGGAAATGTTGTTCATAAAGTAAGAACAGTTGGTATGCAACTTGAAGATTTACAACATGTATCTCACGTTGTCGCAGTCGCTGGAGGTTCTTCAAAAGCAAAAGCAATACAGGCTGTAATAAAGCAAGGGCACACTTCAATTCTAATTACAGATGAAGGTGCAGCAAAACAATTAACAAAGGGTATTACCCTTTAATATAATCCCCCAAGGAGGAAATTTAAATGACTAAAATTGGTATTAATGGATTTGGACGTATCGGACGTAACGTATTCCGCGCAGCTCTTAACAACTCTGAGGTAGAAGTAGTAGCAATCAACGACTTAACAGATGCTAAAACATTAGCTCACCTTTTAAAATATGATACAGTTCACGGAACTTTAAATGCAGAAGTATCTGCTAACGAAAACAGCATCGTTGTTAACGGTAAAGAAATTAAAGTTATCGCTGAGCGTGACCCAGCTCAATTACCATGGAGCGACTACGGAGTAGAAGTAGTAGTAGAATCTACTGGCCGTTTCACTAAAAAATCAGACGCTGAGAAACACTTAGGTGGATCAGTTAAGAAAGTTATCATCTCAGCTCCAGCTTCTGACGAAGATATCACTGTAGTTATGGGTGTTAACCACGAACAATACGATGCAGCTAACCACAACGTAGTATCTAATGCTTCTTGTACTACAAACTGTCTAGCTCCATTCGCTAAAGTATTAAACGAAAAATTCGGCGTAAAACGCGGAATGATGACAACAATTCACTCTTACACTAACGACCAACAAATCTTAGACTTACCACATAAAGATTTACGTCGTGCTCGTGCAGCAGCTGAAAACATGATCCCAACATCTACTGGTGCTGCTAAAGCTGTAGCATTAGTATTACCAGAACTTAAAGGTAAATTAAACGGCGGCGCTGTACGTGTTCCAACTGCTAACGTTTCTCTTGTTGACTTAGTTGTTGAACTTGACAAAGAAGTAACAGTTGAAGATGTAAACGCAGCATTCAAAGCAGCTTCTGAAGGCGAATTAAAAGGTATCCTTGGATACAGCGAAGAGCCATTAGTATCTATCGACTATAACGGATGTACAGCTTCTTCTACAATCGATGCATTATCTACAATGGTAATGGAAGGTAACATGGTTAAAGTACTTTCTTGGTACGATAACGAAACTGGTTACTCTAACCGCGTAGTAGACCTAGCTGCATACATGACTTCTAAAGGTCTTTAATTCTTAAGTATATAAGCAATCAATGACAAAACGAGGGAGAGGGTTTGTTCCCTCTCTCTCTTCTTTCGTTTTAGAAGCAAATGTGTTAAGCTTTTGAATGGGTTTTGTCAATCCTAACTAGTAGTCGGAGGGAAATCCAATGAACAAAAAATCAATTCGTGACGTAGATTTAAAAGGTAAGCGTGTATTTTGCCGCGTTGATTTCAACGTACCTATGAAAGAAGGCAAAATTACAGATGAAACTCGTATCCGTGCAGCTCTTCCTACAATTCAATATTTAATAGAGCAAGGTGCGAAAGTAATTTTAGCAAGTCATTTAGGCCGTCCAAAAGGTCAAGCAGTAGAAGAATTGCGTCTTACTCCAGTAGCAGCACGTTTAGGCGAGCTTCTTGGTAAAGATGTTAAAAAAGCGGACGAAGCATTCGGACCAGTTGCACAAGAAATGGTTGCAGCAATGAACGAAGGCGACGTATTAGTTCTTGAAAACGTACGTTTCTATGCGGGCGAAGAAAAGAACGATGCAGAACTTGCGAAAGAATTTGCAGCTCTTGCTGATATCTTCGTAAACGATGCATTCGGTGCAGCTCACCGTGCTCACGCTTCTACAGCAGGAATCGCAGACTACCTACCAGCAGTATCTGGTTTATTAATGGAAAAAGAGTTAGATGTATTAGGTAAAGCACTTTCTAACCCAGAACGTCCATTCACAGCTATCATCGGTGGTGCGAAAGTAAAAGATAAAATCGGTGTAATTCGTCATCTATTAGACAAAGTAGATAACTTAATCATCGGTGGCGGACTTGCTTACACATTCGTTAAAGCATTAGGTCATGAAATTGGTCTATCTCTATGTGAAAACGACAAAATTGAACTAGCTAAAGAATTTATGCAACTTGCAAAAGAAAAAGGCGTAAACTTCTATATGCCAGTTGATGTTGTAATCACAGAGGAATTCTCTGAAACTGCAACAACTCAAATCGTTGGTATCGACTCTATCCCTTCTACATGGGAAGGCGTGGACATCGGTCCTAAAACACGTGAAATTTATGCAGATGTAATTAAAAACTCTAAGCTTGTTGTATGGAATGGACCAATGGGTGTATTCGAAATGACTCCATTCGCAGAAGGTACAAAAGCAGTAGGGCAAGCATTAGCAGATGCAGAAGATACATACTCTGTTATCGGCGGTGGTGACTCTGCAGCAGCTGTTGAAAAATTCGGTATGGCTGATAAAATGAGCCACATTTCTACTGGCGGCGGTGCGTCATTAGAATTCATGGAAGGTAAAGAACTTCCAGGTGTAGTTTGTCTTAACGACAAATAAGTAGCAGCCAAAGAAAAAGGACGGTGCAAAGCATGCGTAAACCAATTATCGCAGGTAACTGGAAAATGAATAAAACTCTATCTGAAGCAGTTAGCTTCGTAGAGGAAGTTAAAGGTCAAATCCCAGCAGCTTCAGCTGTTGATGCAGTAGTTTGTTCGCCAGCTCTATTCTTAGAGCGCTTAGTAGAAAAGGCTGAAGGAACTGACTTACAAGTAGGTGCACAAAACATGCACTTCGAAAAAAATGGTGCATTCACTGGCGAAATTAGCCCAGTAGCACTTAGCGACTTAAAAGTAGGCTACGTAGTACTTGGCCACTCTGAGCGTCGTGAAATGTTTGCTGAAACAGACGAGTCAGTAAATAAAAAGACTCTTGCAGCATTTGAACATGGTTTAACACCAATCGTTTGTTGTGGTGAGACTTTAGAAGAGCGCGAAAGCGGAAAAACATTTGATCTAGTAGCAGGTCAAGTAACAAAAGCACTTGCAGGTTTAACAGAAGAGCAAGTTAAAGTAACTGTTATCGCTTATGAGCCAATCTGGGCTATCGGTACAGGTAAATCTTCTTCTTCTGCAGATGCAAATGAAGTATGTGCGCACATCCGTAAAGTTGTTGCAGAAGCTGTTTCTCCAGAAGCTGCAGAAGCTGTTCGTATTCAATACGGCGGTAGCGTAAAACCAGAAAACATTAAAGAGTATATGGCACAATCTGACATCGACGGCGCTTTAGTTGGCGGTGCTAGCTTAGAGCCTGCTTCGTTCTTAGGTCTTCTGGGGGCGGTAAAATGAGAAAGCCAACAGCTTTAATCATTCTTGATGGTTTCGGACTACGTGAAGAAACTTACGGGAATGCTGTAGCACAAGCTAAGAAACCTAATTTTGATGGTTACTGGAACAAATTCCCTCACACAACGCTTACAGCTTCTGGTGAGGAAGTAGGTCTTCCAGCAGGTCAAATGGGTAACTCAGAGGTTGGTCACTTAAATATCGGTGCGGGCCGCATCGTATATCAAAGCTTAACACGCGTAAACGTTGCAATTCGTGAAGGTGAGTTCGATCAGAACGAAACTTTCCAAAATGCAATTAAAAGCGTGAAAGAAAAAGGTACTGCTCTTCATTTATTCGGTTTACTTTCTGATGGTGGTGTGCACAGTCACATGAACCATATGTTTGCTCTTCTTCGCTTAGCAGCAAAAGAAGGCGTGGAGAAAGTATATATCCATGCATTCTTAGATGGCCGCGATGTTGGACCACAAACAGCAAAAGGTTATATCGATGCAACAAATGAAGTAATTAAAGAAACAGGAGTAGGACAATTCGCGACTATCTCTGGTCGTTATTACTCCATGGACCGTGACAAGCGCTGGGATCGCGTAGAAAAATGTTACCGTGCTATGGTGAATGGTGAAGGCCCTACTTATAAATCAGCAGAAGAGTGTGTAGAAGACTCTTATGCAAATGGTATTCATGATGAATTCGTATTGCCGTCTGTAATTGTTAACGAAGATGACACGCCAGTTGCAACAATCAATAATGATGATGCAGTTATCTTCTATAACTTCCGTCCAGACCGTGCAATTCAAATTGCTCGTGTATTTACAAACGAAGACTTCCGTGAGTTCGATCGTGGTGAAAAAGTACCTCACATTCCTGAATTCGTTTGTATGACACATTTCAGTGAAACTGTAGATGGTTACGTGGCATTCAAGCCAATGA
Source organism: Bacillus sp. TH19 (assembly GCF_016651075.1). Taxonomy (NCBI): domain Bacteria; kingdom Bacillati; phylum Bacillota; class Bacilli; order Caryophanales; family Bacillaceae; genus Bacillus; species Bacillus sp. TH19. The sequence goes on from NZ_JAEKEO010000007.1 coordinate 520,091, forward strand.
ACCTTGATAACACATTAGGTGAAGTTGTTGCGCAAGCGGGATTAAAGCAACTTCGCATCGCGGAAACTGAAAAGTATCCGCACGTTACATTCTTCTTTAGCGGTGGTCGTGAGGCTGAATTCCCAGGAGAAGAGCGTATTTTAATTAACTCACCGAAGGTTGCAACGTATGACTTGAAACCTGAAATGAGCATTTATGAAGTGACGGACGCTTTAGTAAATGACATTGAAAATGATAAACATGATGTTATCATTCTTAACTTTGCAAACTGTGATATGGTTGGCCATTCTGGGATGATGGAACCAACAATTAAAGCAGTAGAAGCAACTGACGAATGTTTAGGAAAAGTTGTAGAAGCGATTCTTGCAAAAGATGGTGTAGCACTTATTACTGCTGACCATGGTAATGCCGATCAGGAGTTAACTGCTGAAGGTGGACCAATGACAGCTCATACAACTAACCCGGTTCCTTTCATCGTTACAAAAAATGATGTAGAGCTTCGTGAAGGTGGTATTTTAGGAGATATCGCCCCAACAATGCTTACACTTTTAAATGTGGAACAACCGAAAGAAATGACAGGTAAAACAATTATTAAATAATTTGCTTATATAAAAAGGAGAGAATTTATTATGTCAACAATTATTGATGTTTATGCTCGCGAAGTCCTTGACTCTCGTGGTAACCCAACTGTAGAAGTAGAAGTTTACACAGAAAGCGGCGCATTCGGACGCGCTATCGTACCAAGTGGTGCATCTACTGGTGAGCACGAAGCAGTAGAATTACGTGACGGTGACAAATCTCGTTACCTTGGTAAAGGTGTTCTTAACGCAGTAAACAACGTTAACGAAGCAATCGCTCCAGAAATCGTTGGTTTCGACGTAACTGACCAAGCTGGTATCGACCGTGCTATGATCGAATTAGATGGCACTCCAAACAAAGGTAAACTAGGTGCTAACGCTATCCTTGGTGTATCTATGGCAGTAGCTCACGCAGCAGCTGACTTCGTAGGTCTTCCATTATACCGTTACCTTGGTGGATTCAATGCAAAACAATTACCAACTCCAATGATGAACATCATCAACGGTGGTTCTCACGCTGATAACAACGTTGACTTCCAAGAGTTCATGATCTTACCAGTTGGTGCTCCAACATTCAAAGAATCAATCCGTATGGGTGCTGAAGTATTCCATGCACTTAAAGCTGTATTACATGACAAAGGTCTTAACACTGCAGTAGGTGACGAAGGTGGATTCGCTCCAAACCTTGGTTCTAACCGTGAAGCATTAGAAGTAATCATTGAAGCTATCGAAAAAGCTGGTTACAAAGCTGGCGAGAACGTATTCTTAGGAATGGACGTTGCTTCTTCTGAGTTCTACAACAAAGAAACTGGTAAATATGACCTTGCAGGCGAAGGCCGTACTGGCTTAACTTCTGCAGAAATGGTTGATTTCTACGAAGAGCTTTGCAAAGACTTCCCAATCATCTCTATTGAAGATGGTTTAGACGAAAACGACTGGGATGGTCACAAATTATTAACTGAGCGTATCGGTGATAAAGTACAATTAGTTGGTGACGATTTATTCGTAACTAACACTCAAAAACTTGCTGAAGGTATCGAAAAAGGTATCTCTAACTCAATCTTAATTAAAGTTAACCAAATCGGTACTTTAACTGAGACTTTCGAAGCAATCGAAATGGCTAAACGTGCTGGTTACACAGCAGTTGTATCTCACCGTTCTGGTGAAACTGAAGATGCTACAATCGCTGACATCGCAGTTGCAACTAACGCTGGCCAAATCAAAACTGGTTCTATGAGCCGTACTGACCGTATTGCTAAGTACAACCAATTATTACGTATCGAAGACGAGCTAGGCGAAATCGCTGTTTACGCTGGTTTACAATCTTTCTACAATATCAAACGATAATTGTAGAAAATAACGACAGACCGTGAGAAATCACGGTCTGTTTTTTTTTGCTAAAATTGTTCGTCTGTCATAAGTGACATGAAGTATTTAAAGAAGAGATTATAATCAAAATCGATAGCAATTTGCTGCGAGGGCCGATTGGTGAATGGGTTTGATCCTACTAAAGAGCGGAAATCACCGATGCTTGCTCCTTGAGCGTAAGATTCGGTCATGACGGTAATTGGTGATTTGTAGTAGGTAAACATAGAATTATCAAGTAAAGCTAATATCGGTATCGTGTCATGAAAAGGGCAGCCTTTTAATTGTGGTAAAATTTTTTCGTAATATCCATAGTAGTAATGATCGAATAGAGGTTTGACGAGAGAAGCCTTTCCTTTCGCCTCAATATATTCAGCCATATCAGGTGTAACGATGGAATACTGAGTTACATTTAACGGATATATGTACATGTTGGATGCAGATTGTAATACAATGTTAGCCGCGATTGGATCGCCATAAAAATTCGCTTCTGATACGGGAGTTACATTACCTGGGTGCAGAAAGGAACCACCCATTACATAATAAGATTTAATTTGCTGCATTAAGTTTTTACATAAAATAAATAAAGCAGCTAGGGAAGTGAGTCGCCCTAAACTTACAATGATTAGTTCGTCTTTATACTGCTCGATAAGAGGGATAACTTCAAAAAAATTCTCCATTTCTCCGTTTTGTAACTTTTCATTTTGGATGATTGGCCCTAACCCTTCTTTACCGTGAATATTAGTAAAAAAAGCGGGTGGACCTCCATTGAGAGGACGGTCTGAACCACCAAATATTTTCATATCTCTATTTCTTGATTTTCGTTTAAGAAAATGAGCATTTTGTACGGCCATTTCTTTTGGAACATTGCCGTAATCAGCGACAATCCCAACAATTTCAATTTCATCGATAAAGAATGCGAGGAGGAGGGCTATCGCATCGTCGATTCCAGGATCACAAAAATGAGAATTTTTTTAGACATACGTTCACCACCTATCTTTATATATATATGTGTGCTAGAGAGAAGGCAGAATAAAAATGGAGTGAAGGATTTTGTTTTATTAAAATAATAACCAGCAAAATTCAGAAAATATAAACTTTATATATTAGGTCAAGGTTTTTGACGTAAATTACATTAGGAAACGCAGTCATATCAAGGGTGTAAGCGTATAATATAGTGGGTTTTCGTTGTCGATTTGATAAATTGCAGGTTTTTACAATTTATACTATGATAAGGATATTAACAGAAGATCGTATAAACATGAGGGATGATGAACATGAAACTTACAAAGATTCTTGTCCAAATTGCTGCTCTTTATGTATTTTATATGGTTGGAAATTGGGTGCAAGAAATATTGAATCTTCCGATTCCAGGAAGTTTGATTGGGATGTTCCTCCTACTTGTTTTGCTTAGCCTAAAAGTACTTCCAGTGAAATGGTTTGATTTAGGAGCAGAAACACTCGTTGCTATTATGCCGTTTTTATTAATTCCGCCAACGCTTGGCTTAATGAATTACGGTGCTTTTTTTATGAGTAAAGGAATTTCCCTTTTCATTACAGTTGTAGCGAGTACGTTTTTAATTATTATTGTCGCAGGACATACAGGACAATATCTTGCGAATAGAAAGGAAAAAGAGACACAATGAGCCAAATATTAATCGGAATCGGTTGGGTTCTTTTTACGGTGCTATTATATCAATTATCTAAAAAAATCTACAAATTATTTCCAACACCATTTACCATTCCAATGCTTGTTGCAACAGGATTAATGGCTTTCTTATTTATAATGCTTGATATACCATATCAAAATTATATGGAAAGTGGTGGTGGCTGGATTGCGAAGCTATTAGGACCAGGTGTTGTAGCATTTGCAATCCCGCTTTATAAACAACGTCATGTTCTGCAAAAATATGTTGTACCAATTGCTGGTGGTGTATTAGTAGGTACAACAGTTGCTATTGCAAGTGATTTTGCTATCGCCACACTTATGGGAACAGATAAAAGCTTAATTTTATCTTCTTTACCAAAATCAGTGACAATGCCAGTTGCGATGAGTGTATCTGAACAAGTTGGTGGTGTCCCGTCCTTAACAGCAGCATTCGTCGTTATCGCAGGGATTACTGGAACGATTTCAGGACCAATTTTATTAAAATGGAGCCGTGTTACAAACTCAGTTGGTAAAGGAATTGGCTTTGGATGTGCGTCTCATATTATGGGTGTTATGAGAGCGATGAAAAATAATGAGCATGAAGGTGTTATTGGATCGGTAACAATGACATTAACAGCAATTTTGACATGCTTGCTTGGACCGTTATTCGCAATGATGTTCATGTAATAGAAGAAAAGCGAGAGCGATTCTATAGCTCTCGCTTTTCTATAGGATTTATGCTACATTTAAAATAACTGAATCTTTGTAGGAGGTACGCCAAGTGCATACGTTATTATCAGTTTTACTTATTATTGTATCGATTTTAATGATTGTTATGGTACTTATGCAGTCTAGTAATAGCTCAGGCCTTTCAGGCGCTATTTCAGGTGGTGCAGAGCAATTGTTTGGTAAGCAAAAAGCACGTGGAATTGAAGCGGTATTAAACCGTGTTACAGTTGTCTTAGCTGTACTATTCTTCGTACTAACAATTGGTGTTACGTACTTAAATTTATAAAATTAAAAGAAGAAGCGTTAGCGGATTATGCTAATGGTTCTTCTTTTTTTGATTTGTTATTCAAAAAAAGTTTCTAATTAGATTATAGAATTATAAATATGGTACACTAAGAATAGAAAGAATACGACTAGATTACAGAAGAGAAAGAGGAGAAGTACATGATGAAATTAGCATCTCCGAAACCATTTACATTTGAAGGTGGAGACCGCGCTGTTTTATTATTACATGGATTCACAGGGAACTCAGCTGACGTACGCATGCTAGGGCGTTTCTTAGAGAAGAAAGGCTATACTTGTCATGCACCAATTTATAAAGGACACGGCGTACCACCAGAAGAGCTTGTTCATACAGGCCCTGAAGACTGGTGGAAAGATGTAATGAATGCCTACCAGCATTTAAAAGATCAAGGTTACGAGAAAATAGCTGCGGTTGGATTATCATTAGGCGGAGTATTCTCATTAAAACTTGCTTATACATTACCGATTTTAGGTGTTGTACCAATGTGTGCACCGATGTACATTAAAAGTGAAGAAATTATGTACCAAGGTATATTGGCATATGCCCGCGAATATAAAAAGCGTGAGCAAAAATCACCAGAACGAATTGAGCAGGAAATGTTTGAATTTAAACAGACACCAATGAATACATTAAAAGCATTACAGGAGTTGATTCGTGACGTACGCAATAATGTTGATATGATTTATGCTCCAACATTCGTTGTACAAGCACGTCATGATGAGATGATTAATACAGATAGTGCTAACATTATTTATAACGGTGTAGAATCTACGTTAAAAGACATTAAATGGTATGAAGACTCTACGCATGTCATTACACTTGATAAAGAACGTGATGTGCTACATGAGGATGTATATAACTTCTTGGAGCAACTAGATTGGTAAGGTCTAGTTGCCTCTTTTTTTCATAAGGGAATTTTTATCCCGCTATTTGTAGGCTAATAATCAGTGGGGACGGACAAAAACCACTGGTTAAAGTTACACTTTATGAAAGCTGTAAAAAATCATTGGGAGATGATTAAAGTTTCACTTTATACATCCCCCATCTTTCGGATACACTAAATAATATAAGGGTTTAAAGGAGGTATTTCTGCTTGGAAGAAATCATGCAAGAACATATTGATAAGTTGTTATTATTTATGAGGGAAGAAGCGTATAAACCGTTAACGATACAAGAATTAGAATCGGCATTTGGAATCGAAGGCTCTGAGGGCTTTAAAGATTTCGTAAAGGCACTTGTAATGATGGAAGAGAAGGGGCTTGTTATCCGCACACGTAGTAACCGCTACGGTCTTCCAGAAAAAATGAATTTAGTACGCGGTAAATTAATTGGGCACGCACGTGGTTTTGCGTTCGTCGTTCCAGAAGAGAAGAAAACAGGAGATGATGATCTTTTCATCCCGCCGACAGAATTAAATGGTGCACTTCATGGTGATACAGTATTAGCACGTGTTAGCGCACAATCAAGTGGATCACGCCAAGAAGGCGCGATTGTTCGTATTTTAGAGCGTGGAACGAAGGAACTAGTTGGTACATATACAGAGTCAAAGAACTTTGGATTTGTTATACCTGATAATAAACGCTGGACAAGTGACATTTTTATCTTGAAAAGTGCATCTATGGGCGCTGTAGAAGGCCATAAAGTAGTTGTGAAAATTACGGGCTACCCAGAGAACCGTTTAAGCGCAGAAGGTGAAGTTATTCAAATTCTAGGTCATAAAAATGACCCAGGAGTAGATATTTTATCTGTCATTCATAAACATCATTTACCTTTAGCATTCCCTGAAGAAGTGATGGAGCATGCAAACAGTGTACCAGAAACGATTTCAGAAGAAGATATAAAAGATCGTCGTGATTTACGTGATCAAATGATTGTTACAATTGATGGTGCGGATGCGAAAGACTTAGATGACGCTGTTACAGTAACGAAGCTTGAGAACGGTAACTATAAGCTTGGCGTTCATATTGCGGATGTAAGTCATTACGTTCAAGAAGGTTCTCCAATTGATGTTGAAGCAGCAGAGAGAGCAACGAGTGTATATCTTGTAGACCGTGTAATTCCGATGATTCCGCATCGTTTATCAAACGGTATTTGTTCATTAAATCCGAAAGTAGACCGTCTGACACTATCTTGTGAAATGGAAATCAACAATCTAGGTGATGTTGTAAAACACGAGATTTTCCAAAGTGTAATTAAAACGACAGAGCGTATGACGTATGCTGACGTAAGAAGCATTTTAGAAGATGAAGACGAAGCGCTAATTGAACGCTACGAGCCGCTAGTGCCAATGTTTAAAGAAATGGGGCAGTTAGCACAAATTTTACGTGAAAAACGTATGCGCCGTGGTGCGATTGACTTTGACTTTAAAGAAGCGAAAGTACTAGTAGATGAAGAAGGAAAACCGACTGATGTTGTAATGCGTGATCGTTCTGTATCAGAGAAGTTAATTGAAGAGTTTATGCTTGTTGCGAACGAAACAGTAGCGGAGCATTTCCACTGGATGAACGTACCGTTTATGTACCGTGTCCATGAAGATCCGAAAGAAGATAAGCTTGAGCGTTTCTTCGAGTTTGTAACAAACTTCGGATATGCAGTAAAGGGACGTGCGAATGAAATACACCCTCGTGCATTGCAGCAAATTCTTGAAATGGTTCAAGGTCAGCCGGAAGAAATAGTTATTTCAACAGTTATGCTTCGTTCTATGAAGCAAGCACGTTACGATTCGAACAGCTTAGGACATTTTGGTTTATCAACTGAGTTCTACACGCATTTCACATCGCCAATTCGTCGTTACCCAGATACGATTGTTCATAGATTGATTCGTGAATACATCATTAATGGTAAAGTAGACAACGAAACGCAAGCGAAATGGCGTGAAAACTTACCTGAGATTGCAGAGCACTCTTCTAATATGGAACGCCGCGCTGTTGAAGCAGAGCGTGAAACAGACGAAATGAAAAAAGCAGAGTATATGGTTGATAAGATCGGTGAAGAGTATGACGGTATGATTAGCTCTGTAACAAACTTCGGTTTATTCGTAGAGCTTCCAAATACAATTGAAGGTCTTGTACACGTTAGCTATTTAACAGATGATTACTACCGTTATGACGAAAAACATTTTGCGATGATTGGAGAACGTACAGGTAACGTATTCCGCATCGGTGACGAAATTACAATTCGTGTTATTAACGTAAATAAAGACGAGCGCGCAATCGACTTTGAAATCGTTGGCATGAAAGGCACACCTCGTCGTAAGTTCAAAGATCGTCCGGTTGTGATTGAACAGCCAAGAACAGGCAGAAAGAAACGCGGTGGACGTAGCGAACGTAGTAATGAGCGCGGTGGTGAACGCGGCACAGGAAGAAAGTTTGATCGTGGTGGACAAGGAAAAGGAAAAGCATCTGCATCCACATCCGCTAGTCAGCCAGGGAAAAAAGATGGTAATAGTAATAGTAATAGTAATAGTAATGGTAATGGTAAGAAGAAAAAAGGATTCTTTGAAAATGTACCAGGATTCAAGAAGAAAAAGAAAAAGCGCAAGTAAGAAAAGAGTGGCTTCGCCTTACATTCTGAGCGAGCCACTTTCGCTTTTTGTTGGAATCCAGCTACAGTGGCTAGAATCTATTGGCCATTTCGCGCCCTCGGACGAAGCAAAAAGCGCTTCTTTGTCGGGAGCTCCAATGTCCAAAGATTCTGAGCGAGCCACTTTCGCTTTTGGTTTACATTTGTTACAATGGTAAAAATAGAGGAGGGACGTTATATGCCAAAGGGTACAGGTAAGGTTATTGCGCAAAATAAAAAAGCATTTCATGATTATTTCATCGAAGAAACATACGAAGCAGGGCTTGTCCTTCAAGGAACGGAAATTAAGTCGATTCGCGCTGGACGCGTGAACTTGAAAGACGCGTTTGCACGTATACATAACGGTGAAGTATGGGTTCATAATATGCATATTAATACATATGAACAAGGGAATCGTTTTAATCACGATCCGCTTCGTACAAGAAAGTTACTTCTTCATAAGAAAGAAATTGATAAGCTAGCAGGTTATGCAAAAGAAACAGGTTATGCATTAATTCCAGTTAGAATCTATTTGAAAAATGGATTTGCGAAAATGGCACTTGGTTTAGCAAAAGGTAAGAAGCAATATGATAAGCGTCACGATTTAAAAGAGAAAGAAGCTAAACGTGAAATTGCACGCGTGTTCCGTGATCGTCAAAAGATGTAATACAGATATTTACATTTGTAAAACGGCGCGCGTATGATATAATAACTTATGTAAGATTGTTGCACATTGAAAAACAGCTCTTAGTAGCTATCACGATATTTCTTCGTATGCTCCATTTTTATCATGGGGACGTTACGGATTCGACAGGGATAGTTCGAGCTTAGGTTGCGAGTCGAGGGGATCGGCCTCGTTAAAACGTCAAAGCCTATAATTGGCAAACAAAACAATCTTTCTTTAGCTGCTTAATTGCACTAAAGGTTCCTCCCTCCATCGTCCATGTGGTAGGGTAAGGGACTCAAACTAAGTGGACTACGCCGGAGTTCGCCGTCTGAGGGCGAAGGAAGAGAACAATCAGACTAGCAACTTGGAAGCCTGTCGATAGGCCGAAGAGTTCGCGAAATGCTAATATATCGACTACACTCGTAGAAGCTTAAGTGCCGATATTTTTGGACGTGGGTTCGACTCCCACCGTCTCCACCAATACATAACTGTTTGGTGGTTTTTTATTTTGTATGATATGAACCATAACTTTGCCAGAGTGGCGGGGGGATGGTTCTTTTTGTTTATGGAAAAGTTACGGTTCTAAAAATAGAATGTATCCAATTCTTCGTTTTCTTCAATTCCATTCTCAATGCATTTTGTGTGTGTCATCCCCTAACGATTACAATTTTCTCTAAATAAACAACAACAAAATGAATTCTACACAAGTATTTATAAGTAGAAAAATAGAAAGAATACAGTTTTTTTGTTTTGTGGTTTTATAAAATGCTTAAGGTGATGGGGATGGAGCGATCCCTCTGAAACAAAAAATGAAGAAATGGTTATTGATGATAAGCAGGTAGATACTATAGCTGCCCCTTAATGATTAAAAAATATTTATTTAAATCTTCATATATTTTGTGTTTTTCTCCATATCTATTGTAAGATTATATAGAGTTCTCCTAATAAGCTGTTATAATGACTTTTTTTAGGAATTTAATACTTATAAATCTTAAATTATTTTTTGGGGATAATTTTTTATCCAACTAAGTTATATTGAAGTAGAGGTGAACCATCGGTGAAGCAGGTGTTAGTAATTAAGAATGAACGGTCTTTTGCAAAGAAAATCGTAAGCGGTCTAACGCAAGAGGGCTATTTCATTTTAAAACTTCACAATGAAAACCAAGGTTTAAATATAGTATATGAACAAGATTGGGATATTATCATATTGGATTGGGATTCATTAAGTATATCGGGGCCAGAAATTTGTAGACAAATACGACTTGTTAAAACGACACCGATAATTATTGTGACCGACAATATTTCTAGCAAGGATTGCATAGCAGGGCTACAAGCAGGAGCAGATGATTATATTAGAAAACCATTTGTGAAAGAAGAATTAGTAGCAAGGGTTCAAGCTATTTTAAGGAGAACTGACTGTATCCAGCAAAATGAGATAAATTTTTTTCAGTTTAAAGATCTCTTTGTTGATGCATCTAGCCATATTGTGAAAAAAGGTGGTAAAAATCTCTCGCTTACGAAGCGCGAGTACGATTTACTTGTATTTTTAATCAAGAATAAAAATACAATATTGAGCCGTGAAATGCTTTTGAATCAGGTTTGGGGATATAACGTAGTAGTAAATCCAAATGTAGTAGACTTATATATTGGGTATGTAAGAAAAAAGTTAAAGTGCGAGAAGAAAGACAGATATATTCAAACGATACATGGCAGAGGCTATTCAATGGTTGAATGATAAAAATAAGATAATAGGTAAAGTACAGTTTGTCATAATAGAAAAAACGAGTAAAACTATTTCATACAGTTTTACTCGTTTTTTCTATTAAACCTGATAATCAAATAGTTTCTGTGAAATATTAAAAGACGGAAACTATAAAAAGAAGATTGCTATCAGGCAATGGATTATGAAAAAACAAGCTATTAATGGGCATTTTTTTGCAGTAGAAATCATGGTTTATAAGGTGCCCAATCTATTGATTAGTACGTGTGGGGGATGACTCTGGTGCGCATTAGATGAGACTGTATCTAATTTATGTTTAATTTTATTAACTCACACCATTCACAAGATTTTCACATAATTAATGACTATACTTATTAACAGGATGTTCAAATGAAAATGATTATCAATAGCGATTTAAATGCAGAAAAGTTACTATCTAATTTAATCTATGGACGTTATCATTTTCGAACTAAATTACATTATAAGGAGTATACGTATGAAAAAAACTATGCTTTTAAAATTAGTAAGTATTCTAGCAATTTTCACTTTAATGTTAGTAGCTTGCTCAGATTCAAGTAAGGAAACTTCGAAAGCTAATAAAGGTGATAGTAGTGATAAGCCAAAAACGGTTGAAATCACTGATGCTCATGGAACTGTTAAAGTCCCTGTAAACCCAAAGAATGTAGTTGCTTTGGATAACAGAACTTTTGAAACTTTATCTGATTGGGGAATTAAATTAGCGGCTGCTCCAAAGGATATAATGCCTGCAGATTCAGCATATAAAAAGGATGATTCAGTTAAAAATATTGGGAATCACCGCGAACCAAATCTTGAAATTATTGCAGCGGCAAACCCTGAACTTGTAATCGTTGGTCAAAGATTTGCTGATCATTACGAAGAAATCAAAAAGTTAGTGCCAAAAGCAGCTGTTATTGATCTTAATTTTGATGTTTCTGAGAAATCTACTACGCCTGGAAAAAATTTAGTAGATGGACTTAAAAATTCTACAACTACTCTAGGAAAAATCTTTGATAAAGATAAAGAAGCTAAACAATTAGTAGCTGATTTTGATAAATCTATTGAAAAAGCAAAATCTGCTTATAACGGAAAAGATAAAGTTATGAGTGTTATCGTTACTGGTGGGAATATTGGTTTTGCTGCTCCACATTCTGGTCGTGTTTGGGGACCAATGTATGAAATTTTCGGTTGGACTCCAGCATTAGAAGTGTCTAATTCTACTGCAGGTCATAAAGGTGATGACGTTTCTGTTGAAGCTATTGCACAAACAAATCCTGATTGGCTTTTCGTATTAGATCGTGATGCTGCAACATCTGATGCAGCTAAGTCAACACCTGCTAAGGATGTTATTTCTAAATCACCAGCTCTTCAAAACACAACTGCTGTTTCTAAAAAACAAGTTGTTTATGCACCAGAAGATACTTACACAAATGAATCAATTCAGACTTATGTAGAGTTATTTGGAAATCTTGCAAAAACTTTAGCTAAGTAGTGTAAAGGGGTACGAAACAGTGTCAAAAAATATGATTTCTAGGGTTGAGAATATTTCTCAACCCCAGTTTTATAATCACAATAAAATATGGACAAAACCTTTTATAATAGCGGTTATAGTTGTTATGATTTTAGGGATTATATCACTGTTTACTGGAGTTTATGATATACGTGGACAAGAGGATGGAATGGAAATGTTTTTCATCACTCGTGTTCCGAGAACAGTTGCATTAATGCTTACTGGAGCTGCAATGGCGATGGCAGGACTCGTAATGCAACTCATTACACAGAATCGCTTTGTTGAACCTACTACAACGGGTACTATTGAATGGTCAGGCTTAGGCCTGCTTTTTGTGTATTTATTATTTCCTGCCCCGACTTTAGTTCAAAGAATGACTGGTGCAATCATTTTTTCTTTTATAGGAACTATGATTTTCTTTTTATTTTTAAGAAGAGTTAAGCTTCGTTCGTCTTTAATTGTCCCGATTATTGGATTGATGCTTGGAGCAGTTATTTCTGCAGTTTCTACTTTTATGGGACTTCTTTTTCAAATGACGCAAAGTATTGAAACTTGGTTCGTAGGTTCATTTGCTAACATTCAGGTGGGAAGATATGAATATTTATGGCTGATTGTTATCATTACTTTGCTTATTTTTATGTATGCTAATAGATTGACTTTAGCTGGACTAGGAGAAGATGTCGCAACAAGCCTTGGCGTTAATTACAATAGAATTGTTCTTTTTGGGACTGGCCTTATCTCTGTTGCAGTTGGAATTGTTGCAGCTGTTATTGGACACTTACCTTTCTTGGGATTAATTGTGCCAAATATTGTTTCCATGTTTAGAGGTGATGATCTTAGAAGTAATTTACCTTGGGTTTGTGTGATTGGAATGGGGACAATAACTGCCTGTGACATCATTTCTCGAACAATTATAAAGCCTTTTGAAGTCCCTGTTTCTTTAATACTTGCAACAGTGGGAGCGGTCGTGTTTATTACTATTCTATTGAGACAAAGAAAACCAAGGAGGCTGCGATGATCACATTAGAATATAAAAATAAAGAAAATGTCGAAATCGATTCTAGCCTTCATAATGAAAGTAGATCAGCTAGTGCTTTTCGTTCTAAGAAGGAAGCAAGACGTTATTGGATTTTACTCATAACATTGATTGCTTTAGGTCTCCTTTCTTCATATGGACTTTTAGTTTATAATAACCCAGTTCCGATAGATTCACCTTCTTTTATCCCAGTTGTTAAGAGAAGGATAGTGGCTATTGTTGCAATGATTATTGCTGCAGTTTGCCATAGCTTATCGACAGTTGCTTTCCAATCTATTACGAATAATAAGATTATTACTCCTTCACTTTTAGGTTTCGAATCACTTTATTCAGCAATTCAAACGAGTACAATATTCTTCTTTGGTGCTAGTGCATTAATAAACTTTAATGGAATTGGATCATTTTTATTTCAAGTTGTTGTGATGGTCTTCATGAGTTTGATACTTTATGGATGGTTACTTTCCGGTAAATACGGGAATTTACAACTTATGCTTTTAGTTGGAATTATTATTGGTACCGGGCTAAATTCTGTGTCAACTTTCATGAGAAAACTACTTGCGCCTTCAGAATTTGATATTTTACAAGCGAGATTATTTGGTTCTGTTAATCATGCAGACCCTGCATATTTTCCTATTGTAATTCCTATGATCATAATTGTAGCAGTATTAATTTTTGCTCATTCTAAGAAGTTGAATGTTTTGTCATTAGGAAAGGATGTTGCTACTTCTTTTGGGGTTAAATATCAACCTAGTGTAATTTATACGCTTGTGTTAGTTGCTATTTTGATGTCTATCTCAACAGCTCTAATTGGACCACTTACGTTCTACGGCTTTTTAGTAGCAACTTTGAGTTATCAGGCGGCGTCAACTTATGATCATAGATATATTTTTCCAATGGCTTTTGCAATAGGATTTTTGATAATGACGAGTGCATACTTTTTAATGTATCATGTATTCCATGCTCAAGGTGTAGTTTCAGTTATTATTGAATTATTTGGTGGAATCATATTCTTAACTATAGTTTTAAGGAAGAGGGCTTTATGATAAAAATTGATAATGTTAAAAAGTTCTATACTGATAAGGTGAAAATAGGACCTTTGGATATTGAAATACCAAAAGCGGGCTTTACTTCTTTAATTGGACCAAATGGCGCTGGAAAGTCAACGACACTATTGATGATTGGAAGACTTTTAGATATGGATGAAGGCCAAATTCAGGTAGCAAATATGGATGTTTCTGAATCCAAATCAAAAGACTTAGCAAAAGTTTTGACCATATTGCGACAAGAGAATCATTTTGTAACTAGGCTTACTGTTAGACAATTAGTTGGATTTGGGCGCTTTCCTTATTCAAAGGGAAGATTAACTAAAGAGGATGAAGCTATTATTTCTAAATATATCGATTTCCTAGATTTAACTAATTTAGAGAATAGATATTTAGATGAGCTTTCTGGTGGCCAAAGACAAAGGGCATATGTAGCGATGGTATTGTGCCAAGAGACTGAATATGTACTTTTGGACGAGCCTCTGAACAACCTTGATGTTGCTCGTTCTGTTCAAATGATGGAGCATTTGAGACGTGCAGCTAATGAATTTGGAAGAACAATTTTGACTGTTATGCATGACATAAATTTTGCAGCCAAATATTCGGATAAAATTTGTGCTATGAAGGATGGACAAATTGCTGCTTTTGGAACAGTAGAAGAGGTTATGGACCCAACAATTTTAACAGATATTTTTGAAACGAAAATTGAAATTATCAAAGGTCCTTATGGGCCAATCGCTGTTTATTAGTTACAAAATGTGAAAAATGAGTATGTCAAAAAAATACTGTAGCTTGTGTAAATCATGCCAGCTACTCTAGTTGAAGTTGCTGTCTGTATTTTATAGGCAGCAGCTTTTTTTATGCGGTTGCCCATGATAACTCTTAATATTTCTGGCTGCTCGTAACAGTCCTGCATGTATTTCATTACTTCCGGTCCTGCGATGCTTCCAACAATAAACTTGTAAATTACTTATGAAATGCAAAGGAATGCTTTGTGTTTTCAAGTATTTACCAAACGAAAAATTTATCTCTGTATAACTTTTTATAAGAATTCAGCTTGTTTTTTTGTATGTAATATTGCATATAAGAGTGTATTGATAAAAGTGTAAGGGGTCACTATAATGAGGGCATAAAGATAAATCACATTTTCGTAGCAATAAAAAAGGAGGAAATAATATGGAAATCGCAATGGCAGTTTTGAAATTTGTAGGTGGCGTAATCCCGTTAATTCAAGAACTTTTGAAAGCATTTATGTAGGTTTATTAGTTAGCTATCATTTATCAATCATTTATCAATCATTATCATATCTTACTAAAAAAAGAATGGGGTGATTTTTCTGAATATTAAGAAAAACACTAAAAGAAGAAAGTTCCTTGCGTGTTTATTAGTTAGTCTATGCACTATTAATTATTCATCTATTTCCTTCGCAGAAACACAAGTAGGTAATGCAACTGATGTAACCAAAAATGCTAGTGGCATTGATACTGGTATAGCAAATCTTAAATATAATAATCAAGAGGTTTTAGCTGTAAATGGTGATAAAGTAGAGAGCTTTGTTCCAAAAGAAAGTATCAATTCAAATGGTAAATTTGTAGTAGTGGAACGCGAGAAAAAATCACTTACAACTTCACCAGTCGATATTTCGATTATTGATTCTGTGGTGAATCGTACGTATCCAGGAGCGGTACAACTTGCAAATAAAGCTTTTGCAGACAATCAACCGAGTTTATTAGTGGCTAAGAGAAAGCCTTTGAATATTAGTATAGACTTACCTGGCATGAGAAAAGAAAATACAATTACTGTCCAAAATCCGACATATGGTAATGTGGCTGGAGCAGTAGATGATTTAGTATCTACTTGGAATGAAAAGTATTCTAAAACACATACGTTACCCGCAAGAATGCAGTATACAGAATCTATGGTTTATAGTAAATCACAAATCGCAAGTGCCCTTAACGTTAACGCCAAATATCTTGATAACAGTCTAAACATTGATTTTAATGCGGTTGCAAATGGAGAGAAAAAAGTGATGGTAGCGGCATATAAGCAAATATTTTATACCGTAAGTGCTGAACTACCTAACAATCCATCCGATCTTTTTGATAATAGTGTTACTTTTGGTGAGTTAACTCGTAAAGGTGTAAGTAATTCGGCTCCACCTGTTATGGTCTCAAATGTAGCTTATGGTAGAACTGTTTATGTAAAATTAGAAACAACATCTAAGAGCAAAGATGTACAAGCTGCTTTTAAAGCCTTACTTAAGAATAACAGCGTCGAAACGAGTGGACAGTACAAAGATATTTTTGAAGAAAGTACTTTTACTGCTGTAGTATTAGGCGGAGATGCGAAAGAGCATAACAAGGTTGTTACTAAAGATTTCAATGAAATCCGAAATATCATTAAAGATAATGCTGAATTAAGTCTTAAAAATCCAGCATACCCAATTTCATATACAAGTACTTTTTTAAAAGATAATGCAACTGCTGCTGTTCATAACAATACAGATTATATCGAGACGACAACTACAGAATATTCAAGTGCTAAAATGACACTGGATCATTACGGTGCTTACGTTGCTCAATTTGATGTATCTTGGGATGAATTCACATTTGATCAAAATGGGAAAGAAGTACTAACACATAAAACATGGGATGGTAGCGGCAGAGACAAAACAGCTCATTACTCTACAGTTATCCCTCTTCCACCAAATTCAAAAAATATAAAAATCGTAGCTAGAGAATGTACTGGTCTTGCATGGGAATGGTGGAGAACAATTATTAATGAACAAAATGTTCCATTAACAAATGAAATAAAAGTTTCAATTGGAGGAACAACATTATACCCAACTGCTAGTATTAGTCATTAGGTATAAAAAGGCGCCCTGTAAGCAGGGCGCTTTTTTACTTAGTCACAAATTTTACTCTTTCCAAAACTGTTCCAATAGAATGACAAGCATGGTACCCACAAGTAATCCATTACTTAAAACATATTGTAAGGAAGAAGGAATTCCGCTAAATGCACTTTCTGGAAGAAACATTATTCCCAAACTGATTAATAATGAAATTCCTAATATAGTTAATCGGCGTTGATTTAATTCTTCACGTAAAATGGATTGGAATGAAATGCCTATTACTTGGACAAATGTTGCTAAAAGTGCGGCATTAGCAATAGGACCTGGTAGCAAGGATATAAAGTTTACAATTGAAGGAATAAAAGAAATTCCTGCTAATATAAGACTTGCTATAAGGAACGACTTCACTTTTCTTTGTCCTGTTAGTTGAATAAATCCTGCTGATGCAGGTAATGGTACAATTCCAATTGTAGAAAACACCGACGAGATAATATGCGATATACCTCCGGCCCACACGCCGCGGTTCAGTATTTGCTTTTCATTTTCTTTAGATAACGGAGCCACTTGTTTTACAGCCGAAATAGCAGCGATTGTATTTGCAACTAAAAGAAATGTAAATAAAGTTGCAGTTAGAGCCATTCCGATATCTAATCTAGGTGTGCCCCAAGAAAATAGCTCTGGTAACTTAACTAACGGTGTGTGTGAAGGTATATGAGATGATTTTCCTAATACAGCATACAAAAGCCAACCACATGAAATTCCAAGTAACACAGCGTAACTTTTCATCCATCCGTTCCCTTTAATTGATAAGAAAGTAATAAGGGCAAAAACAAAGAGCGCAATAGCAGCCGTTGTATAATCAGGATGAGTTACAGCTCCTTGTAATCCCATCATTCCTTTTAGTAACACACCACTAAGCTGAAGAGATAATATTAAAAGAAAAGTTCCTGTAACCAAGGGTGTAAATAAACGTAGAATTCGATGAACAAGCCCTGTTATACCAAGGACGAAGAGTAATATACCTGCAATAATTAATCCACCTTCTAAAAGTTGTAATACATCCTTTGCACTTTGTCCCTGATGCATAGCGACTTGTCCCAATATGACAAATATACTTACCCATGAGCCGGCTGGCCCATCCGCTATGGGATAGCGATGCCCAAACCATGCTTGTATAAATGAACTTACTCCTACAACTAAAAAAGTTCGTTGCATTAATGTTGAGATATCTTCTATTGATAAATGGAATATGCCACCAATAATGATAGGCAATGCAATTGCATTTGCTAATAAAAACACAAACCACTGTAGAATACTAAAGCTCGTATCGACGTATTTTTTATTCATATTATTCTCCCTCGTATAAAAAGAATCTCATAGTAAAAATCCATCCTTTCTACACAGCTAGATTAAAAAGGATGGATTTTGTAAATCTATAAAATCACTTTAATTATATAAATAGATTTTTAATTAATTACCATGTACGGAACGGTAAGAATTTCCCGTTAAGTGTAATCACGATACGAGGATCGCCACCTTTTGGATCTTCTTGTGTGTCCACACCTAGATTGAAGTTAATTGCACTCATTACACCTTCGCCAGCTTTTTCTAGGATTAATTCTCTAAGAGTTGGTGCGTATTGTAACATCATTTCATATAATCGATATAAGATTGGGTCAGTAGGAGGCATTTGCATTACTTGACCTCTAAGTGGAACTACTGTTAATGCTTGAACTACTTCTTCATCTAATTCTAATAGTTTACCGATTTTTTCTGCTTCTGGACGTGTCATTGTAGCTTGTCCTAATAACGCTGTTACAACCCAAGTCTCAGAGTTTTCACTTACTTTTGAAATTTCTTCCCATGTTAAACCTTTTGCAATTTTTGCTTCCATAATTTTTTGCGTAGCTTCTTGTCTATTCATATCTAATAACTTCCCTTCATTTAAGTAATAATTAATTTTTCATACCATTTAATGCTTTATATCCATCAACTATTAAATCTAATTTACCTGTGTGAGGATCAATAACTAAACCATGTACAGGAACATCTTTTGGAATAAGTGGATGATTTCTTACTAAATCAACATTAGCTTGAGTTGAACCGTTGACATCATCGAATCCAAATAACCATTTTTCAAGGTCAACACCAGCATATTCAATCGCTGATAAAATTTCTGGTGAAGCTACTCCACGATCTAATATTTTTTGAAGTGTTCCTTTTGGATTAGTTTGGCTCGCACCACATCTTTGGTGTCCGATAAGGAAGATTTCATCTGCATTTAAATCATATACTGATGCGACAACACTTTGCATAACACTATCGAAAGCAGAAGCAATTTTACCACCTGCATTTCTGATAACTTTTGCATCACCATCGTGTATATCTAAAGCTTTTGGAAGTAGCTCAATTAAACGAGCGTCCATGCAAGAAACAACAACCATACGTTTTTTAGGCATTTTTGTCGCTTCATGAGGAGCGTATTCTTTATTTTCTACAAATTGTTCATTGAACGATAAAATCTCTTGTAATAACATATTTGTAACCTCCTTTAAATCTAGATGTATTCTTTTGTTGCGTCCTCTGTGTTATAAGTAAATATAACTGATAAACAATGTGATGTAAGAGGATAAACTAAGTATAGTGAATTGTATCGACAAGCAGAATAAGTTGGCGAAACACTTTCTGGCTTTCTACTTTCACGATGAAAGGATTGGTTTATATCATTGATCAAACAGATTTTGAGATACTGAAATTATTAGGAGAAAACTCAAGAATACAATGGAAAGAACTTGGTCAAAAAATACATATGACGGGGCAGGCTGTAGGAAATCGAATTCGAAGATTAGAGGATTTAGGGATTATTGAACAATATACAATTGCAATAAACCGAATCAAATTAGGACAAGTAGTGACTGCATTTGTTACTTTGTTCGTAACAACAGCTAATCACCAAGAGTTTATGAATTTCTTTCAAGGAGAAGAAGGGATTTCTGAAGTACACCGTATAAGCGGTGAGGGATGTTATTTATTAAAAACACATTTTGCTTCTAATGAAGAATTGGATAACTTTCTGGGGCGACTATTAAAGTATGGGAATTATCGTGTTAATCTATCAATAGGGAAGTTAAAATAAACTTTCTGCAAGTTTATGGTTCTTTTTGCTGGTGGGAAAGATATGGTTCCAAAAATAAAAGGATTATCTCTTATTAAATAAGAGATAATCCTTTTATTTGTTTTTAATAATTATTGATTATTTTACATCTGATTTTTCTTTTTTCATTATTTGCTTTTGACTAGTGAAGGGAACTTTTTTAACATCAAAACCCCTGCGCTGTATGCAACAGGGATTCTATTATTACTTATCTGACGGTATGATCCTATTTCATTTTATAGCTTATTTAGAAGAATCATGTACAGGTTTTGATTTAGTGTCCTCAGGCATTTCAAAGGTTTGATTATGGTTAGATTTCACATCTTCGTTAGGAATTGCTGGCACTGCGTCTTCAGGTGAATTATGGATTGGCGAAGAGGTTGTTGTTCCATCTAAACTTGTTGTAACTGACATTGGTTGATTTTGATCAATTTTTGTACCTTTGTCCATCTTTTTTGCGGATTCTTTTTCACTTTTATTTGTTTGTCTCCATTCTATTTTTTTATTCGATTCTAGTTTGTTCGTTTTCATATCTTCTGTATCTACTGCACCACCCGCTAATAATCCTGTACTTAAAAGTGTTCCTGCTAATAATGTTTTAAACATTTTCCATTACCTCCTTGTTTAAGATTCCATTTAGCATAAAACAGGTATCTGGAGTTTATTTGGAGTTCATCTAGATTTTATGTAAGTTTTGCATGTAGGGGCACCATACGAAAAAAGAAAATTGTGCGTTTGGACGAAAAGTAGCCGATTCCCTGTATGTTAAGGAACCGGCTACTTTCTATACTACCTTTTTATGTTTATGAAATTAAAAATGATAGAGTAGAAATCATGTATGAAATAAATGTAAGTAACACAAGGAAGAATATAAGCATGGTATTGGATATACATCGTTCTATTCTTTTTTTCATTTAAATTCACTTTATTTTTTCAATTTGGTAGGATCAATTTGAAGTTGACCTTTCCAAGAACCAGATAATTTTCCAATCCTGCTTATATTTACATCTAATGTAAGTGGTTGTTTGAAAGAATCTTTCCCTTCAGGACCTTCGATAAATGTAATGACACCTTCTGGTCTATCCTTAAAACGAATACCTATATGCTTTAATTCTTCACCGGAGGCTTTTAGTTCTAATGGTCCACCATTTGCTCCTTGAATAAATGCTAATTGTCCGAAGTACCCATTTTTCTTATACTCTGGGTTTTTTTCTTGTTGACCATTTACTTTGCCATCATCTTTAAGTTGTAACCCCGTTGTATCAAATTCAAACGGTACTACATTTCCATTTTCTTTTTCAATTTTATAATGAACGGATATACGTGCATCCGCTACATATAATTCTTTCAGATGTACTGTAACCCCTTGATCTGTAATCTTTTCATCAAGAGGAATAAATTGCCCTTTTGTAACGTCTCTTCCTTCATCAATAATCGTATCATTTGAAATTGCATTGGAAAAATAAGAGGCAACATCTGTAGCCGCCACTCGAACTTGTGGAATCATGGCTGTTGAAAAAAGCCCTGCTACCGCTACTGCTATATACATGAAACGTTTTGATTTTTTATTCATATTTGTAAATAATCCCTTCTTCTGTTCAGGTTTTTTATTGATATAAGAAACATCTTCTAATTTTGCGCGACTTTCAAATGCCTTCCACGCTTGGTCTACATCAATTTTGATTTCCTTTGATGAATGTACTATTTCTTCCTCTAACATGACATTTTCCCATTGATTTAATTTACTAATTTCTAGTAATAGGTCTTGGCATGCGTTACACGTATCTAAATGTTTTGTGAATTCTTTTCTTGTCTCATAAGGTAATTCCCCATCCATATATGCTTGAATAAATCCCACATCATAACAATTCATTTATTACGCCTCCTCTAACTGTTTATAAATCTTACGAAACTTTTGTTTGGCTCGGACTAATAATGTTCCAATAGAAGATATGTCAATTTGAAGCACTTCTGCAATTTCCTTATATTGAAAGTCAGAAAACCTCATTAATAAAATGGTTCGATCCCGTTCATCCATGTTACTGAGTACCATTTGTACCTTTGTAATTTCTTCTTGTCTAATCCAGTCATCATCTAATGATGAAATATGTTGTACTTCATGATATTGTATGGTTTTATCTACTCTCGCCTGATGTCGTTTTTCAGATCGTAGACATTTATACGCTACATAAGTAGAAGATTTTATTAGCCATCCAGGTAAGTGTTCAATTCTCTTCCAATCGTTGCGATATAGCTGTAAAAAGACTTCTTGGGCTAATTCTTCAGCGATAGTCTGATTTTTGACAATCCATACGATCTGTTTCACAACGTAAACATAGTTTTGTTTAAACAAATCTTCAAATGTCACATCCGAAAAAGGCCTGTCTTCCTTTTTTATTTTTAACATGTCAGTTAAAACCTCACTCTCATTTGATGCCTGTATTATAGAGAACCCGGAATAACGGGTTTTGTGACAAAATTTTTTATTTTTTTATTATGTACGAAAAAAATATTCATCTGTTAAGGTGAAAAAAGGATGGCAGTGTTCGAATTGTAATAGTGTTTCTAACTATGCACATAAGTGTATTTTACAAGATTAAACACGTCTTATTGAAAAGGCGATTAATAATAGTGAGTTGGAAGAGCTTCTGAATGTGCAATCAAGCTCAATCGTGAAAAGGTTACTTCAAGTATTGGAAGTTCTATATACCGGTGAGAGTAAAGGGAGGAAGTATGATTTAACTTCTTTCCAATGATAATTTTGCTATAATAAATACGTACGTATACGAAGGGGAGCTAAAAGAGAAAATGAAGTCATTTAATATCGATCATTATATAGCTAGCGTTTTACAGTGGATATTAAATATAGCGTTAATCATATTATCCATTGTTTTATCAATCTTTTTAATTAACGAGACGATTACTTTTGTTCAATACATATTTTCAGCGAAGAAGTATACATCTTATAAATTAGTTGAGAGTATCATCGTCTATTTCCTATACTTCGAGTTCATCGCATTAATTATTAAGTATTTTAAGTCGAATTATCATTTTCCGTTACGTTATTTTATTTATATCGGAATTACGGCGTTAATTCGTTTAATTATCGTGTCTCATGAGGAACCAATGGAGACGTTATTATACGCGGGAGCAATTCTTGTTTTAGTTATTTCTTTATACATATCAAATAAGAGAGATTTGAGAAAAGAGTAGTGCAGACATAAGTTTGCACTACTTTTTGTACCTTGACCTTCAAGTTACTTGAAGGTTTACAATGTAATTAGGGCGTTTGAAATCGAAAAAAATTGAGAAATTAAGTGAAGAGGTTATTTTACTTGGAGGTTATAGAAATGAGTCAGGAATTAAAGTTACGTCCTTTAGAACGGGAAGATTTAAAGTTCGTGCACGAACTTAATAATAACGCACATATTATGTCTTATTGGTTTGAAGAGCCGTATGAGGCTTTTGTAGAACTACAGGATTTATATGATAAACATATCCACGATCAAAGTGAACGCCGTTTTATCCTGGAGAAAGATAATGAGATGGTTGGATTAGTTGAGTTAGTGGAAATTGATTATATTCATCGAAGAACTGAATTCCAGATTATTATTGATCCGAATTATCAAGGACATGGTTATGCAGCGGAAGCGACGCGTTTAGCGATGGATTACGCTTTTTCTGTATTAAATATGCATAAACTCTATTTAGTTGTTGATAAAGAGAATGAAAAGGCTGTACATGTTTATAAAAAGGTTGGATTTATGGTGGAAGGTGAGTTACAAGACGAATTTTTCGTTGATGGTAACTACCATAATGCGATAAGAATGTGTATGTTTCAGAAGCAATATTTTGAAAATAAGTAGTTGAATGATTTGGAAGTGATGTTGACGCTTCATAAAAACGTATGCTAAAATCTCTTTTAAGTATTAAGGAAGGTGCAGAACATGCTTTATATAAAATTTGTAAAACTCATTAGAAAACTTTGCTCCGCACAAATGTATACGATGAAGCGTTGTACGGAGCTTAATCATGGGGCATAAAGTCCCTATATTCATCGGCTGAATAACTTTTCTGAAAAGTATAGTGTATCTATGCTTATTTGGTTATGGTTTTTAGCTGATGTATAAAATAGATTAAGGGGCCATAGACAATGCTTTGTCTATGGCCCTTTGTGTATGCTATTCCAATGAGATTTACAAAAATTGGAGTAGTATAGGAAAAAACCACGAAGCAGAGGGCTAGTGTCGAATGACGCTATCTCTCTGCTTTTTTTAATTTCAGGAAAAGAGGAATACGGATGAGTTTACTTAAAGTTGAAAGTTTATCACATAGTTTTATAGATAAAGCCTTATATGAAAATGCTTCTTTTGATTTGCATAAAGGAGAACATATGGGGATTGTTGGACAGAATGGTGCGGGGAAAAGTACGTTAATGAAAATATTGATTGAAGAAATAATTCCTGATAAGGGAGACATAAAGTGGCAGCCTAATATTCAAATTGGGCATCTTGATCAATATGCAGAAATTGATGGAATTTATACCATTTCACAATATTTAAAGAGAGCTTTTTATGATTTGTTTGAAATGGAAGATAGAATGAACAAATTGTATGAAGAAAGTGCTATGACAGGTGATCCTGACAAATTGTTAAAAGCGGCCGCATATCAAGAACAACTTGAGGCTCGTGATTTTTATTCGGTAGATAGCACAATTAGTAAAATTGCAGCTGGCTTAGGTATTGATGCTATTGGCATGAATCGTATAATCGCTGAACTAAGCGGAGGACAACGTGCAAAAGTAATTTTAGCGAAGCTTTTATTAGAAGAGCCTAATATTTTATTACTAGATGAACCGACGAACTTCCTTGATAAAGAGCATGTTGAGTGGCTTGCTAATTATTTAATGAGTTTTGAAGGAGCGTTTATTGTAGTGTCACATAATTTTGATTTTCTAGAAAAAGTGACTTCTTGCATATGTGATGTAGAGTTTGGAACGGTGAAGAAGTATTACGGAAAATACTCAGATTTTGTAAGACAAAAGGAGCATTTGCGAAAAGATTATATTCGCCAATATGATGCACAGCAAAAGAAAATTGAAAAAACGGAAGAGTATATTCGTAGCAATATTGCTGGAGTGAATTCAAAAATAGCGCAAGGACGCAGAAAGCAGCTACAGCGTATGGAAAGAATTGCACCTCCAAATTTTACTCATAAACCATCTATTCATTTTCGTGAGCTTTCAATTTCAGCACAGACGGTTTTGACAGTAAATGACCTTGAGGTTGGATATGAGTTTGCTTTATTACCAAAGTTGAATTTCTCGGTAGTAGGAGGACAAAAATTTGTTATTACAGGATTTAATGGAGTAGGGAAATCCACCTTATTAAAAACAATCGTTGGAAATATTTCTAGTATTTCTGGAGAATTTCAATTTTCAGAGCAAATAAAGATTGGTTATTATGAGCAAGATTTGAATTGGGAGAATGATTCTTTGACACCACTTCAAGTTATTTCGGAGCAGTTTTCTAAGTTGAATATGAAAGAAATACGCCATCATTTAGCTGCGTGTGGTGTGAAAGATACACATGTTTCACAAGAACTTCGTACGTTAAGTGGTGGTGAACAATCGAAGGTGAAACTGTGTGGATTGTTATTATCACCTTGTAATTTTTTAATTTTAGATGAACCGACGAATCATTTAGATGCAGAAGCGAAGGAAGCTTTGCAAAAGGCGCTAATGCAGTTTAAGGGCAGCATTATACTCGTATCTCACGAAGCAAGTTTTTATCATGGTTGGGCAGATAGTATTTTCAACATAGAGAGCGGTTTAATTGAGGAGAGTAAAAAAGATGATAAATGATAATGATTGGAAAGTGAAAATAATAATGTTTTTGACCGCTCAAACGATTTCGTTGTTCGGTTCATCTCTCGTACAGTACGCGATCATATGGCATATCACCCTTACAACATCATCAGGAGTGATGTTGACCATTTCAACTGTTTGCGGTTTCCTACCACAAATTGCGATATCTTTGTTTGCAGGTGTGTGGATTGATCGTTATGACCGTAAAAAGATGATTATGTTATCGGATGGGATTATAGCAATTGCTACGTTAGTTTTGGCAATTTTATTTTTAACAGGATATAAAAGTATTTGGTTACTTTTTATAGTACTACTCATTCGCTCAGCTGGTACAGGGGTGCAAACGCCAGCTGTGAATGCGTTAATTCCACAAATCGTTCCGAAAGATTATCTTATGAAAGTAAATGGGATAAATAGCAGTATTACATCTTTAATTATGTTTCTTTCACCAGCGGCAAGTGCCGCAATTCTTTCTATTGCTAGCATTGAAACAACATTTTTTATTGATGTTATTACGGCTATGATCGGAATTATTATGATGTTTATTATTCAAGTGGAAGGACATGTGAATGCAGAGAGTAAGCAAAAATCTAATCTACAAGGGATAAAAGAGGGATTTGCTTATTTAAAAGAAAATGTATTTATTAAAAGGCTACTCGTTTTATTAATCATTGTCATGATTTTAATAAGTCCAGCTGCCTTTTTAACACCGTTAATGGTAACTCGTTCTTACGGGGCGGAGATGTGGAGACTTACTGCTAGTGAGATGACATTTAGTGCCGGCGCAGCGGCTGGTGGAGTATTAATTGCATCGTGGGGTGGCTTCCGTAATCGTATG
This sequence comes from Bacillus sp. TH19, assembly GCF_016651075.1. Taxonomy (NCBI): domain Bacteria; kingdom Bacillati; phylum Bacillota; class Bacilli; order Caryophanales; family Bacillaceae; genus Bacillus; species Bacillus sp. TH19. The sequence continues at coordinate 546,979 of NZ_JAEKEO010000007.1, forward strand.
CATACAACAGCGCTAGCCTGTGCTTTATATGGTCTGCTTATGATAGGACTAGGAATTGCAACGATATTTATTATGTATTTAATCTTTAATTTTTTAATTGGTATAACAATGCCATGCTTTAATACGCCAGTTACTGTGTTATTGCAGGAGAAAGTAGAACCTTCTATGCACGGGCGGATGTTTAGCCTTGTGCAAATTGCTAACTCATGCGCGCTTCCTTTAGGGATGATAATATTTGGTCCTTTGGCTGATGCGTTTAGTGTAGAGATTTTGTTAATTTATGCTGGGATATTCGTATTATTGTGTTCAATTTATGTTGTATTAAGCAAGAGGTTTGAAGTGTAAATAATTATTGTCTATAAAAGGTTTGTGAGGCAATTTAAGATGCTTCATAAACCTTTTATTTTCATTCTAGTCAATAATAATTTATTGTAAAACAATAAATTATTATTGACTAATGATTTTGTTTTGGATAATATGATGTTAATTAAGAAGAATTATATGAATAGAGGAGAATGTAAAATGAAAAATAAATACGTAGTAGCTATTTCTTTCATGATCTTAGCGATTATTTCTTTAACTATACATGCTTCAAACAGTAAAGTAGGAGCGGATGGATTTCTTGAAGAACCTTTCTTTTTCCTAGTACCGATAAGTTATGTATTGTTCTTTAGTGGTATTGGTGTATTACTATTTGGATTTATTACTTCAAAGCTGAGAAAAAGTAATAGATAAAGTGAAGTTTAATTAGTGAGGGATTCATCAATCGGGACAAAATACGCACTATGAAATAGAAACATACCATATGGAAGAAAAATAATAAGTGAGCTGAATAATGATGAATCATTATTTTTATAATGGTAGACAAGTAGGGGCAGCTATAACGCTAGCCGGGGCACAGATGACAATTCAGGCAGTGCATCAGGCCATTCAAATGCAACAACAAGCACAAGTAGCACGAATGATGCAGAGCCAGTATATGTCGTATTCACAGCTTCCTGTGCAAAGTATACATTATGATGTGTATCCAGCTGGTTTATCCCGCTATTTGCCGGGCAGTAAAACTCCCACCTCAAAATTCGGCAGGAGCAAAGAAGTTAGGTGGGAGATCAACTGCCCGTAAACGCCCGATTGGTGAAGGCTAATAATCAGTGGGTAAGAACAAAACCCCCACTGATTAAAGTTTCACTTTATTTTCCATTCCATATGGCGGGACATACTTCTTATGAAAGAAAGCGACTCAATAGAGTCGCTTTTTTATATTCCACCGAGCTTCATTCCAAGGAATGCGAATAGGATACCAATTATGTAAGTAGTACTTAAATATAAAAGGAATGTGTAAATTTTTTTGCGATTGAGAAGCTGAATGGACTCTAATTTAAGTGTCGAAAATGTCGTGAATGCGCCCATAAATCCAGTTCCTAATAATAATTGCCATCCTGTAGAGACTCCGTTGCCAATTATATACCCGAGTAAAAATGCTCCTGTTATATTAATAAGGAATGTAGCAATTGGAAAGGGTGTTTTATTTCTTTTTTTAAACCAATTGCTAATTGCAAATCGTGTAATCGCACCGAAAAATCCTCCAGTTGCTACTAATAAAGCTTCCATCATAAGTGATCACCTTCCGTAAGTGATTTCTTAATTAAGAAATCACCTAGTGTATAGCCAAGTCCAGACATAATGAGACCGCCAAGTATACTGCATGATACATATAAGAAAGCCGTGCTCCATTCAGAATGATTGATTAATTGCACAGTTTCTACACTAAATGTTGAAAACGTCGTAAAGGAACCGATGAATCCAGTCCCGATGCCTGTGATAACCTCTGAAGGTAAGATGTTTAGCCGGGCGATATACGTAGTTAGCCATGCTAATAAGAAGCAGCCGGCTAAGTTAATGAGTAATGTAGCTAATGGAAAAGAATGATGCCAAAATGTATGAATAGTAAGACCTAAATAATAACGAGAAAGGGCTCCTAATATACCGGCTATACCGACGATAATATAAATCAAATTCCTCACCTCTTTAAATAGCTTGCTCAAAAAAATAGACTCCTACCAGTAGTTATACTGGTAGGAGTCATTAGCTAAGCAGCGGTTATGGCGAACTCCATCACCTATGATTATTACATATAGTGTACTAAACATTGTGTTTAATTTCCAGTGGAGAAGTTGGTGCATTTTGTATTTATATAATAGTTTAAGATAGGGAATCCTTACTTATAAACTAAATATAGTGATATAAGGTTTTCAGTGTGATAAAATATTTCGTATGTCTGTCATTTTTTTATTTAACTGAAAATAAAGAAAAGTAAAATCGTATGTTTTAGAAAAGGAGTCGTTTGTTTGAAAAAGTTATTAAAAATAGTACTTATATGTATTTTAGTAGGTGTGGGAGTTGTAGGTGGGTTTTTAGCTTATATGACACTTACAAAAGAACAGCCGGCTGATGTTATAAGCTTGAAGGTGGAAAACAATAAGGAGCGCGTAATTGCGCATGGAAATGAATTTAAAGTTACAACATTTAATATTGGATATGCTGGACTAGATAAGGATCAAGACTTCTTTATGGATGGGGGAAAAGGATCTGGTTCAAGTAGTAAAGAACAAACGGAAACTAACTTAAAGAATATGCTTTCGTTTTTACAAAATGAGAATAGTGATTTTGCACTATTACAAGAAATAGATATAAAATCAATGCGATCATTTGATATAAATGGGCATGAATTTTTGAAAAAAGGACTACCTGATTATGCTTCGTCATTCGGAAAGAACTACGATACGAAATGGGTTCCGGTGCCAATAACAAATCCGATGGGATATGCTGAAGCTGGATTAAGTACATTTTCTAAATATACGGTTCAAACAGCGAAGAGATTTCAGCTTCCTGGAATGGAGCCGTGGCCAAAGCGTTTATTTGATTTAGACCGAGCGATTGTTGAACATAAAATACCTGTTAATAATGGGAAATTTGTTAGACTCGTAAATTTACATTTGTCTGCTTATGATGAAGGCGGGAAAATTAGAAAACAGCAAGTAGAATATTTAAAAAAATATATGAACAAGCATTATGAAAATGGTGATTATGTCATAATGGGCGGAGACTGGAATCAATTACTTTCTAACGTTCAGTTAAGTGATCCGAAGTTTGTGAAAGAGCGTCCTGAGTGGTTAGTAGAGTTACCAAAGGACTTTACTGATGGTGGCTTTAAGTGGGCTGTAGATCCGTCTGTTATGACTGTGAGAGATGATGTGAAGAAATATGTGGAAGGTGAAAATTTCGTCACGATTATTGATGGCTTTATCGTTTCACCGAATGTTGAAATTGTAAATGTACAAGGGAAAGATTTGAAGTTTGAAAATAGCGATCATAACCCAGTGAGTGCGGTATTCAAGCTGAAGTAATCGATACGTATGAGTAGAAGGTGGGGCTTCATATATGGAGTGGTTAAAGAGAACTTGTTTTTCTAACCTTGAGAAAGAATCACAGAAAAATCATTTATTGCTATTTATCACGATGTGTAGTTTCTTCCTTGGGATAATCGCGATTGGGTATTACGGATATATTTTTACAGAGAGAGCAATAGCATTTTGGATGTGTGGTATTTCTATCGTAGTATTTGGAACGCTGCTTACTTTTATAGAAAGTATGGAAGCAATGTATAAATACATCATGACATGTATGCTACTTATTATGTCTTTCATTATGGTACAAGCATTTAATGAAAGCCCAGCTGTATTTCAAATGGTCTATTTTACATTAGCGGTTTCACTTATTTATTTGAGTGAACGTCTTATTTTAATTCTTGGCGGGGTAGCAGTTGTTGTTACATTTATACTTTGTAGTTATTGGCCAAATCAATTTTTTGCGTATACAGCGTCATCTGAAGCTGCAAATTTCGCAAGCTTGTTAGCGATTGTAACGATTGCAATGTGGGGTGTAACGAAGATTGGTTCTAATCTGTTGGCTCGTTTAAGTGATGAGAAGCAAGCGGTGATGAAGAAAGCTCAGGAGTTAGAAGAAACGCAAAGGCTTATTGAGAGAACAGTTGTGAAACTAGATAGTAATTTCAATCATTTAAGACAAAATATGAATACATCGATGGAGTCAATGAGTGAAATTAACTTTGCTTTTGAAGAAGTAGCAGTGGGAACCCAATCGCAATCAGAGATGATGTCTCGTTCAGTAGAAGTATTGAATGATATGGAGGGGAATATTGAACAAATCATCTCTCAAGTAAGAAATGCTTCGATTCGTGTTGATGAAAGTTTAGAAATTTCAAAGGGTAGTGTAAGTACTTTAAGAAATTTTGAAGCTAACATGAGAAGTTTAAATGATGTTGTTTCACAATCAGGAACTATATTTAGAGAATTGATGACACAATCGAAACAAATTAATGAAATTGTAGATGTAATCACGAATATTTCAAGTCAGACGAGTTTGTTAGCTTTAAATGCAAATATTGAGGCTGCAAGGGCAGGCGAGCATGGAAAAGGTTTTGCTATTGTAGCGAATGAAGTATTAAAGCTTGCTGAAGAATCGAATCGTTCTGCGGGGAGAATTCAAGGGATTTTGAAGGAGTTTAGTAATCAAGCAAGTAAAGTAGAAGTGCAGGTAGAGAAGTCAGAAAGAGTACAAGAAGAATGTAACGAAATGTTAGCAAGTGTTTTGACGAATGTAACGGATTTAGGGAAGTTTATTGATGCGATTAATGATGTAATGAGGGAGATTGTTGGTCATCAAGAAAGTTTCCAAGCTAAAACGACGAATATCGTAAAGGACGTTACACATGCTTCTAACGTAATTCAACAAACTTCTGCAGCTACGGAAGAAGTGTTAGCGAGTGTTGAAGAAGAAAAGCATCGAAATGATACATCGGTGAAGACGTTACATACTGTTAGCGAGCAAGTGAAGTTGCTAGAAGATATTTTAGAAAAGTAATATCTCTTAAAAAGGGTACACCATGTGTGCTCTTTTTTCATTTAAATGAATACTTGATAGTAATTTAATTGCTTTTCTGCGCGTTTTCTGCCAAGCTTAAGGAGATAAACTGAGACTTTAATTAGTGGGGCTATACGCTACTGATTATTAGTTGAACCCCGCAAATAGCGGAATAAAATACTTCAAAGAAAGAATTATATAGGTGACGCATATGATCGAAGTTAAGACTTCTGAACTTAGTGATGGAGAATTTAATAGAGGGGTATTTGCAACTCGTGATATTAAAAAGGGTGAGTTGATTCACTCAGCACCAGTTATCTCTTATCCGAATGAACAGCATGAACACATTGAGAAAACGTTACTTGCTGACTACGCATTTGAGTATGGGGTAAATCATACGGCATTCCTGTTAGGATACGGCATGTTATTTAATCATGCATATAATCCGAATGCAACGTATGATATTGTCTTCGAGAATCATACGTTTAACTTCTTTGCTTACAAAGATATAAAAGCGGGAGAAGAGATTCTAATCAATTATAATGGTGAAGTTGATGACGATGAGCTATTATGGTTTGATAAGGAAAAAGAAGAGAACGAAAAATAAGTTAAAAAGTATAGAAAGGGCACATTCTGTGGGATGTGCTCTTTTTTATTGATGAAAATAAAGTAAAGATTACAAAAAAATACCACTTTTCTTTCGTATGGTATAGTAAGATATTGAAGGGTATTACTTTGAAAAACCTATATATTTTACAAATTGTTGTCTATATGGTTACATGTCAAGTTTAGTAGCCCATTTGGGTTGCTTTATTATGCGATATATATTTTAATATGAGTGGAACCTCTTATAATTTAAGAGGTTTATAGGTGTGCTTTATGTACACTGTATTCACCACGTTAGCTGTTGTTTTGTAATGCATTTTTATGTGGGGATATTATGGACCCGTATATAGCGGGATAAAAAGATTATAGAAATAGAGGAATCGTAAAATGAATATGCACGAGGTTTATAAATATTTAAGTACAGTATTGCCTGAAGGTCATGTGAAGCAAGATGAAATGTTAAAGAATCATACGCATATTAAAGTGGGCGGGAAAGCGGATGTGTTCGTTTCTCCTACGAATTATGATGAAATTCAAGAAGTTATAAAGTATGCGAATCAATACAATATTCCAGTTACGTTTTTAGGAAACGGCTCTAATGTTATTATTAAAGACGGTGGTCTGCGCGGGATTACAGTAAGTTTAATTCATATTACCAATGTTACTGTAACAGGGACAGCGATTGTTGCGGGGTGTGGTGCAGCAATTATTGATGTGTCACGAATTGCATTAGATCACTGTTTAACAGGACTTGAGTTTGCTTGTGGTATACCAGGTTCAGTTGGCGGAGCGTTATATATGAATGCTGGTGCATATGGCGGTGAGGTTGCATATGTGCTAACAGAAGCTGTCGTAATGACAGGTGATGGAGAGCTACGTACTTTAACGAAAGATGCATTTGAATTTGGATATCGTAAGAGTGTATTTGCGAACAATCATTACATTATTCTTGAAGCGAGGTTTGAACTTGAAGAAGGTGTGCGTGAAGAGATTAAGGAAAAGATGGATGATTTAACGTATAAGCGTGAATCAAAACAACCTTTAGAGTATCCTTCATGTGGCAGTGTATTTAAGCGTCCACCAAATAATTTTGCGGGTAAGCTTATTCAAGAATCAGGACTGCAAGGTAAGCGAATTGGCGGAGTTGAAGTTTCTTTAAAACACGCTGGATTTATGGTGAATGTTGATAACGGAACTGCACAAGATTATATCGATTTAATTCATTTCGTACAAACAACTGTTGAAGAAAAATTCGGTGTGAAATTAGAGAGAGAAGTAAGGATTATTGGAGAAGATCTACAGTAATCTTTGAATAAAAAACGTATAAAAGTATGAATTATTTCGAAATAACATTTGGGTATTGTTGACAATTTGATTTGGATTCAATATAATGGCTAATAATTTAACAAATAAAATATACGTTGAAAGAGCCCAGTAGCAGTTTGTCACTGTTATTAAAGAGAGCTAGGGATTGCTGGAACCTAGCACAAACAAACTTGTGAATTACACTCTGGAGTATCTTAGGTAACGCTAAGCGGACTAGCAATCGATATTATTGCTAAGAGTGGTATGAATAGCTATGCTATTTATGCAAACTGGGTGGTAACACGGTGAATGATCGTCCCTATGTCTATTGTAGACATAGGGGCTTTTTTGTTTTCAAAAAAATAAAGGGGATGACAAAAGATGAATATTATTGATGAATTAGAATGGCGCGGTGCTGTGAATCAGCAGACAGATGAAGAAGGTTTACGTAAGTTAGTAGAAGAGAAAAAGATTTCACTATACTGCGGAGTTGATCCGACTGGTGATAGTATGCATATCGGACATTTGATTCCGTTTATGATGATGAAGAGATTCCAATTAGCTGGTCATCATCCGGTTATTTTAATTGGCGGGGCAACAGGAACAATTGGTGATCCAAGTGGACGTCAATCAGAGCGTCAACTGCAAACTTTAGAAGTGGTGCAGCATAATGTAGATGCGTTAACAGCGCAAATGAAAAAGCTATTTGACTTTGGCGGGAATAGCGAAGTGAAGATGGTAAATAACTATGACTGGACACATAAAATAAACATTATCGAGTTTTTACGTGATTACGGAAAAAACTTTAGCATAAATAGCATGTTAGCGAAAGATATTGTCGCAAGTCGTTTAGATACAGGGATTTCTTTCACAGAATTCACGTACCAAATCTTGCAAGCGATGGATTTTCATCATTTATACACAAAAGAAGATGTTCAATTGCAAATTGGTGGTAGTGATCAATGGGGAAATATTACGAGTGGTTTAGATTTAATTCGTAAGTTAGAAGGTCATGAAGCGAAAGTATTCGGATTAACGATTCCATTATTATTAAAATCAGATGGTACGAAGTTTGGTAAATCAGCAGGTGGTGCTATTTGGCTTGATCCGGAAAAGACAACACCGTTTGAATTTTACCAGTTCTGGGTGAATACAGATGACCGTGATGTAATTAAATACTTGAAATACTTTACGTTCTTAACGAAAGAGCGAATTGATGAATTAGCAGCGAAGGTAGAAACAGAGCCTCATAAACGTGAAGCACAAAAAGTATTAGCAGAAGAAATGACGAAATTCGTTCATGGAGAAGAAGCATTTTTACAGGCAGTGAAAATTACAGCAGCGTTATTTAGCGGAGATATTAAGTCGTTAACAGCTGATGAAATTGAACAAGGCTTTAAAGAGATGCCGACATTCCAATCTTCAAAAGAGACGAAAAATATCGTAGAGTGGCTAGTTGATTTAAGAATTGAACCTTCTAGACGTCAAGCGCGTGAAGATATTAATAATGGGGCTATATCTATGAATGGTGAAAAAGTAACGGATGTGGGTACAGATGTTACTGTAGAAAATTCATTTGATGGACGATTCATCATTATTCGTAAAGGGAAGAAGAACTACAGCTTAGTGGAATTAGGAGAATAGTTCTTGTGAAAGAGCGGAAGTAGGGAAGATATCTACTTCCGCTCTTTTCATATACACAATTTCGATGTAAAAAAGTCAGTATATTTCGATAATTAAAGAGGTTATATTATTCTTTTGTCGAATAAATAAGTTAGAGAAAATTACGGATAAAGTGAAACTTTAATCAGTGGGGGGTTTTGTTCATCCCCACTGATTATCAGCCCGCAAATAGCGGGATAAAAATAGCCCGAACCATGCAGGGCATGATTCGGGCTTATATTCAGATTAGTATGCTAAGCTGAATAGACCTTTAATGTGTGATAAGTAACGAACGTTACTTGCTTCTTTCATTAATGATGCTGGTAAACCTTTAAGCGGAGTATTGCTTGCTCCGATTGTAGCAACAGCATCTTTACGTCCTAGACTAGCAAGTGTTCCAGAGTTGATAGGTGCGAACTCTTCGAATGCTTTGCCTTCTAGTGCTGCGTATAAGTTGTATCCAATTAACTCACCCATTTGCCAAGCGATTTGTGCAGTTGGTGGGTATGGACGACCGTCTGGAGAGAAGACAACAGCGCTGTCTCCAGCAACGAATACGTCTTTGTGAGAAGTAGATTGTAGATGTGCATTAACAGTTGCACGACCGCGGTTTACTTCAAGACCTGATTCACCAATTAATGGGTTACCTTGTACGCCGCCTGTCCAAACGAATGTGTTAGCAACGATTTTTTGACCGTCTTTTAAGTCGATTTCATTACCAGCAACGTTTGTTACAGGAAGACCTGTTAAGAATGTAACACCGCGTGCTTCTAAGCTAGCAGTTGCACGTTCGATTAAGTGGTCTGGTAATACTGGAAGGATTTTTGGACCTGCTTCAACAAGAAGAAGTTTAACTTCTTTTGGATTTACGCCGTGGCTTTTTGCAAGTTTAGGCATAATGTCAGCAAGCTCACCAACTAGCTCAACACCAGTTAATCCGCCACCACCGATTACGATTGTAGCATCAGCTTCGTTTTTCGTTTTAGCGTATTCACGAATACGGTCTTCAACGTGTTTGTAGATTTTGTTTGCATCAGCAGCAGATTTTAATACCATGCTGTTTTCTTCTAGTCCTGGAATACCGAAGTAAGCAGTTTTACTTCCTAAAGCAACTACAAGTGCATCGTAAGATAAAGTAGTGCCACCAGCTAGTTTGATTTCTTTGCTATCAACTGAGAATGACTCAACTGTTGCAATTTTAAGATCGATGTCTTTACCTTTGAAAAGCTTTGTAAGTGGCATTGCAATTGCTTGCTCAGCAACGTTACCAGCTGCAAGGCGGTGTAGTTCAGTGATGATTTGGTGCGTTGGGTATTGGTTAATCACTGTAACTTGTGCTTCTGATTTGCTGTAGTATTTACGTACGTTTAAAGCGGCAAGAAGACCGCCATAACCAGCGCCTAAGATGACAATTTGTTTTGACATAGTATGTTATCCCCCGTCTTTACTAATTGTTGTTATAAGTTAAATTATTTATTATTACGTTCTGCACTAATTTGAAGGTATGCGTTCACAAAACGGAACATTTTTTGTGCTTGTGGGTCTTTTAGTAATTTTAATAGACCGAACAGGCCGATAACTTCGTTGCTTTCATCAGCACGATCTTTCGCTTCGATAGCAGTTGCAGCCATGCTTTTCACTGTATCTTTTACAGGTTCTACAAGCTCTGTGATTGCACTAACAGTGTCGCTTTTTAATACTTCATCAGTAGCAACAGTTTGAGCGAAGTCATAAGACTTAGTTAAAATGTTAACAAGCTCAGTTAATTTTGGAAGCTGTTCCACTAGTGTTGTTAATGATTCTTGTACCTCAGGTTTTAACAACTGATCAAGTACATCAAGTTGTCCTTGGCTAGCAGAAATTTGTACAGTTTCTTGTTCTGGCTTTGTTTGAGTCATAGTTTCTGGCATCTCCAATTCTCCTTTACGATAGCAATACTCTTATTTTTGATAGATAAGATAGTAAACACTTGCGAAACTTTATACAAAGTTTCACAAAGCACAATAAAATGCCTTTAAATTTATGACAGCAAGTAAGCTGAAATCATAAATCCAAAACCATAATGTCCTACCTATTATTTATGAACTGTCCGATACATGGCTTGTCCGCATAATGGAAAGTTCCCTTATCGGAAAGTGTATATAATATATATCCTATATTATATACTATATACACGTATGTTAACATAAAAATGATTCCTAATTATTTGATATTGATTCTGTAACCTAGTACTGACAAGGCATGAAAGCGCATAAATTATTTTATCTATCTTAAAAATGTACATATATATAAAGAAAAAAAGGAGGAAATGGACAAATTTATGTTCATTTTTTCCTTTTTTTATTGTTCACCTTCTGTAATTAGCATTGATGTGTTACCGCTTTTTTCAAGGTGGCATTCGCCCCAAGTACAAAGAGAATCAAGAATGGATTCTAAAGACCAACCGTAGTCTGTAAGAGAATATTCTACTTTCGGTGGTACTTGATTGTATACCTTTCTTTGAATAACTCCGTCTTCTTCTAATTCGCGTAATTGCTGTGTTAACATCTTTTGTGTAATACCAGGCATGAGACGTTTTAATTCACTCGTTCTCTTTGTACCTTTCGTTAAGTGGCAAAGAATAACGACTTTCCATTTTCCGCCGATAACCTCTAAAGTCGCTTCAACGGGAATATTATATTTCTTCATATAAAAATCTCCTTTGATGAATGTAGATTTCAGTTCTCCAACAAAAGAAGCCAAATAATTTAAATGTTACTAAAAAGTACCTATAGCACTTTAAAGTACGTACTTTTTATCATGTTGAATATGTTCCATAATAGCATACGTAAGAGGGAAATGAGTAGTACGGTACTAAAAAGTGCCTATGTTACTTTTTGGTACCTATCGTACTTTAAAGTGCGTTCTTCAAAAAAAGAGTGAAGCCATTCATAATAGCATATATCAGCAGTAACATTATTTTTGTAGAAGATAAAAAGGCCTTTTTATCACACTATTATGATTGGATTTCTCGCATTAAGGAGGAGTTCAATTGAATTCATATACAGTATCTTCTTCAGCGGTACAGACGAATCGAAGAAGTATGTTTGCTTTATTAGCACTAGCAATTAGTGCGTTTGGAATTGGTACAACCGAATTTATTAGTGTCGGTTTATTACCATCTATTTCAGAGGATTTACATGTTTCTGTTACAACAGCGGGTTTAACCGTTTCTTTATATGCATTAGGGGTAGCGTTTGGTGCCCCAGTATTAACGTCATTAACAGCTAGTATGTCGCGAAAGACGTTATTAATGTGGATTATGATTATTTTCATTATTGGTAATGGAATTGCGGCAGTGGCAACAAGTTTTACTGTGTTGCTTATGGCGAGGGTTGTATCTGCGTTTGCACACGGCGTTTTTATGTCGATAGGATCCACAATTGCGGCTGCGCTTGTACCAGAGAATAAACGTGCTAGTGCAATAGCATTTATGTTTACTGGTTTAACCGTTGCGACGATTACAGGTGTACCAATTGGAACGTTTATTGGTCAACAATTTGGCTGGAGAGCATCTTTTATGGTGATTGTGGTCATTGGAATTGTTGCCTTAGTTGCAAACAGCATGTTAATTCCGTCTAACTTAAAAAAGGGTACACGAGTATCATTTCGTGATCAATTCAAACTTATCACGAACGGAAGACTCTTACTTGTTTTCGTCATTACTGCATTAGGATACGGAGGAACATTCGTAACATTTACGTATTTATCTCCGCTATTACAAGAAGTAACAGGATTTAAATCGAGTACCGTTACAATCATTTTGTTAGTGTACGGGATTGCAATTGCGATTGGGAATATGGTCGGCGGAAAATTATCGAATCATAATCCAATTCGTGCACTATTTTACATGTTCTTTATTCAAGCAATTGTATTATTCGTACTAACATTTACAGCGCCGTTTCAAGTAGCGGGGCTTATCACAATTATTTTTATGGGGCTATTCGCGTTTATGAATGTTCCAGGACTACAAGTGTATGTCGTTATATTGGCTGAGCGTTTCGTGCCGAGTGCCGTTGATATCGCATCAGCAATGAATATTGCAGCATTTAACGCAGGAATTGCTCTTGGGGCTTATTTGGGCGGTATTGTAACGAACTCGTTAGGATTAATTCATACAGCTTGGGTAGGCGGCATTATGGTAGTAGGCGCTGTTATTTTAACAGCTTGGAGTATGAACTTAGAAAAAAGAGATCAAGCAAAATAAAGGAGAGAAAAATATAATGAAAAATTTACAAAGTAAAACAACATTGCATAACGGTGTGGAAATGCCTTGGTTCGGTTTAGGGGTATTTAAAGTAGAAGATGGACCGGAACTTGTAGAGGCTGTGAAAGTAGCCATTAAAGAAGGATACCGTAGCATTGATACAGCTGCGATTTATGGAAATGAAAAAGCAGTTGGAGAAGGCATTCGCGCTGGTATAAAAGAAGCAGGAATTTCTCGAGAAGATTTATTCATTACTTCAAAAGTGTGGAACGCAGATCAAGGATATGAAACGACACTTGCTGCATACGAAGAGAGCTTAAAAAAATTAGAACTAGATTATTTAGATTTATATCTTGTCCATTGGCCTGTTGAAGGGAAATATAAAGATTCGTGGAGAGCGTTAGAAACACTTTATAAAGAAGAACGCGTGCGTGCAATTGGCGTAAGTAACTTCCAAATCCATCATCTGAAAGACGTACTGGAAGGTGCGGAAATTAAGCCGATGATTAACCAAGTAGAGTATCACCCGCGTTTAACGCAGAAAGAACTACAAGCTTTCTGTAAAGAACAAGGAATCCAAATGGAAGCATGGTCACCACTTATGCAAGGGCAATTATTAGATAATGAAACTTTACAAGAAGTTGCTGATAAGTACGGTAAAACAACAGCGCAAATCATTTTACGTTGGGATCTTCAAAATGAAGTTGTAACGATTCCGAAATCAACGAAAGAACAGCGTATTATTGCGAATGCTAATATATTCGACTTCGAATTAACAAAAGAAGATATGGAAAAGATTGATGCTTTAAATCAGAACCACCGCGTTGGTCCAGATCCTGATAACTTTGATTTCTAATAGAGGTAAGTTCAAAGGGTGCAAAAAAGTTTGCACTCTTTTTTGCTTTGTCTATGCATAAAAAACTTTTCTAACTAAATAATACATAGTAGTAAATTTGTTATTTTATAAGGGGTTGTAGACATGAATATAAAACGATCGTTCAAGCTAATGGCCGCTTTTTTGAGTGTTTTATTTGTATTTGCGAACTTATTATTCCCACTTCAAAAGGCATCCGCAGAGGTTATGGATCACACGAAGTATCAAATGGATTGGAGTTATAGTAAGTCAAAGAAAAAACCAATTCGAACAGAGCTTATTAAAACAGCAGATGGCAAAATTGCTTTTTGCTTAAATGTAGATTTGAAATCTCCGAGCGGCCAAGATTTACCTGAAATGGGTAAAGTAGATATTAACGTATATCGTGTACTATTAAACGGGTATCCACAGAAGAGCCCACAAGAATTAGGTGTTTCCGATTGGAGAGAGGCACATTACGCAACGCAGCTTGCGGTGTGGAATGCGTTAAAACAAATTGATATTAACGATTTAGATTTCCGTAATAAAAATGTAGAAAAAGTAACGAAAGATATAGTTGCAAAAGCAAGCGCTAGTGAGGAACTACAAGAAATTACGATGAGTGTAGTACCATCAGAAGAACAAGAGGCAGTATTAAAAAATGAGTTTTTTGAAACAGGTTTATACACAGTGCAAACAAATGCAAAAAGTGGAACGTATAAAGTGCAAGCAACAGGTGCACCAGAAGGCGCGAAGTTCGTAAATGAAAAAGGCGAGGGAAAAACAGAATTTAATGTAGGAGAAAAGTTCCGCATTTTAATTCCGAAACAAACACCATCGGGTGGATTTAGCTTTAAAGTATCAGGGAATTTAACGAAACTACAAGGAATCGCGCATAAAGGAACACCGACAATTCAAAATGCAGTTGTGTTACTTGAGCGTAGTGAAGAGAAAACAAGTCCAGAGTTGGCGGTAAGTTGGAAGAAAGCAAATGGTCATGATAATAAACCAAATAAACCCTATACACCAAATGAACCACATAAACCGAATCAAATTAAAAGATAGTGGAAAAAGCATTGGCGCTTGCCAGTGCTTTTTTCTTATCTGAGTAGAAGTTAAATTATATGTTAAAAATAATAAACGGGTATAGATAACATGAAAACAATATTGGGACAGTTTAAACTATATTTTAGAATAATATAAAATATGTTGAAATCCGAATGTTACGATTAATGGATTATATTCACGGAATTGTAACATTATTCTGATTGAAAAGGCTATCCAACAAAATAGAAAGCGTGTAAAATTCAGTTGGAAAAACTACCTATAGATGGTCATATATGAAGAAAATGTAAGTTTCTATTGTTTTTCACATTTTTAGATGTATAGATGACAAGACTGAAGTACATCTTTTGCTATTCTCTTTTTATGTAGGAAGAGAACTCATCACAAGTAGAAAGAAGTGAG
Organism: Bacillus sp. TH19; assembly: GCF_016651075.1. Lineage (NCBI taxonomy): Bacteria > Bacillati > Bacillota > Bacilli > Caryophanales > Bacillaceae > Bacillus > Bacillus sp. TH19. The sequence goes on from NZ_JAEKEO010000007.1 coordinate 562,062, forward strand.
GAGGATACAATACATAAAAATTTTATAATGTAGGAAATTGAATACATTGAGAGGAATGCGGTAGTAATGGATACAGGTGCGCGAGGTGTTAGTCTATTCATTAAATGGTTTTATAAAAATAATAGGATTTTCAATTAAATGAATGTATAGGGTAGTTTGTCTAAAAAAAGGAATAGGGGACACAGATTATGTCAAAGAAGAAAAAGAGTAGGGTATTAGTAGCTGGAGTTTTTTTAGCTACGTTATTAACTCCGTATGGTCTTGAAGTGCCTAAGGTATATGCAGAGATGATGATTGAAGATAAGGAGAAACAGCAAGAAGAACGAGTGTATCAATTGCTGCCAAAAGGTGATGTAGAAGAGATACGTGAGTTGCATCAGCGTCGAATGAGTTTTTCTCCCTATGAACCAACTGGTATTTATGTAAAGCCAGGTGAAGAAGTAGTTATTCAAGTAGATGGGAATCAAAAGATTAAAGCTTATATTGGCACATATTCTTATGAAAAAGAAGAACCTAAACAATTCAATTTAAATCCTGGTGAAAATAAAATTTCTTCTCCGAATGGAGGGCTATTATACTTTTATAATTATCACAACACGGGAGAAGTAGTTGCTAAAGTAAAAAAAGGTGGTATACCAAATCCTTTATTTATTTTAGGTAAACATACGACAGAAGATTGGAAACGTATGTTGAAGGAATCACCGAATTCATATGCAATCGAGATGAAAGGGGAAAATAGTTTACTAACTATGCATCCTGAGACTGTGGCGGAACATTTGAAGCAAGAAGATCCAGCTGCGTTATTAAAGAAACATGATGAAATAATTAATATAGAACATAAGATATCTGGTTTATCAAAAGATGGTGTGGGTGTTGCGAATCAAGGCAAACATTCCATTCATTATGTTGAAGACTGGTATACGGACAATTATATGTATGCGACTTATTATCGAACAGCTTATAGTAAAGGGAATTTAGAGTCAGTACTAAATCTAGAAGAGTTAACTGCGGATGGATGGGGACCTTGGCATGAAGTGGGGCATCAACATCAACAGGACACTTGGTTATGGGAGGGGCTTGGAGAAGTAACCGTTAACATTTATTCTTTAGCAGTTCAAACTGCATTTGGACATAAAACAAGGTTAGAGCAAGAAAATCGTTATGAAGCCGCATTTGCTTATCTAGGTAAACCGAATGCGCAAGAGAAGATGAATGAATTCGAAAAATTAGTTATGTTTTGGCAGTTGCATTTAGCTTATGGAGACCAGTTCTATCCGAAATTACATCAAATGTATCGTGTGTTACATGATACAGAAATGCCTAAATCTGATGAAGAGAAAAAGCAGATGTTTATTTACATGACGTCAAAAGTAGCTGGGCAAAATTTAATTCCTTTCTTTTATAAATGGGGAATAATTCCAAATGATGATACTAGAGAGAAGATTGAAAAATTAAATTTACCAAAATTAGAAAAGGAAGTTTGGTTATCTACAGATAGCAATCCAATTCGTGAAAAACAAACTGAGTTATATGAAATTCCATATGGCGAGCCAAATAATGAAAAAATACAAAATGTAGTAATTGGTACTACATATGATGAGAAAAAAGCAAAAGAACTTGTACAGAATTTAGGAGAAGGTGTAAAAACAACAGGTGTGATTATGCAAGATAAGCCTGAAGTTGGAGAAAAAACTGTAAAAGTAGAAATTATAGATGAAAAAGGGAATAAAAATTTAATTCCTGTTGTAGTAAATGTTGGTTATGGTGATAGCTTAGTATTCAAAGGGCTCAATTATAGTACTGATATTAAATCGATTGTAACACTGCAACACGATCAGAAAAAGTTGAGTGCGACAGCTGATTCTAATCAAGTGCATTATTATTTTAAAGAAGATGCGTATTTTGAATTCACATTACTAGATCCAAATGGAAATGAGAAAAAGAAAGCAACTGTAAAAGGTGTTGAAAATGCGGAAGAATTCGCAAAATCGATTAATGGGTTAGAGTTCGAGTATGGTGACGTTGTAAAAGTGTATCACGCAGAATCAGATCGCTTTAATTGGTATCAAAATAATAACTTTATCGGCCAAGGTAGGGCGAAGGTAGAGGAAGAATTATTATTTAAAGTAACAGAAAAGGGCTTTGAGAGAATGGAAGCTCAACAAGAAGTAACAGTAGTACCGCAAAAAGTAGTAATCGGAACAGATGCTGAAAGATTAGAAGCAAAAGATTTTGTTCAAGTGAAAGATGGAGAAGTAATCGGATTTGTAGAAAAACCGAATACAACAAAAATCGGTGAACAAAAAGTAAAGGTAGAAACGAAAGATCGTTTTGGAAATAAGAAAGTGACAGAAGTGCCATTGGAAGTAATGTATGGCGATAGTTTAGTCTTCCAAGGTGATGGTAATAAAACGCGTTCTGTCGTAACTGCGGATCATAATACGAAAAAGCTACAGGCAACATTTACGGATTCTAAAGTTCATTATCGTTTTGAGAATGAAAAATATATGGGAATCACGCTATATGATCAAAATGGAAATGAAAAGAAAGTTATTTCGGTAGAAGGGCAAGAGACTTCTGAAAGTTTTGCAGAACAGTTGAATGGTGTAGACTTCGCATATGGTGATGTTATTAAGGTATATCATGCAGAATCAAATCGATTAAAGTGGTATCAAAAGAATGAGTTTGTAGGTAACGGTAAAGGGAACGTGGAACAAGAGTTGTACTTTAAAATAACGGAAAAAGGTTTTGAAAAACTGGAAAGCTTACAAGAAGTAACAGCAGTACCACAAAAAGTGACAATCGGAACAGAAGCTGAAAAATTAGATGCAAAAAACTTTGTTCAAGTAAAAGGTGGAGAAGTAGTTGGTTTTGTGGAAAAACCTAGTACAACAAAAATCGGTGAGCAAAAAGTAAAAGTAGAGACGAAAGATCGTTTTGGGAATAAGACAATAACAGAAGTACCGATTGAAGTGACGTATGGAGATAGCCTGGTGTATCAAGGTGTGTCCAATGTTACACGTTCTATTGTTACGTTAAATCATGACGAAAAGAAATTACATGCAACATTTACGAATGATGTGATTCATTATCGTTTTGTGAACGAACAGTATTTAGGTTTTACGATTTATGATCAAAATGGAAATGAGAAAAAGCATATATCAGCAGACGGTCAAGAAACCTCAAAGAATTTTGCAGAACAAGTAAATGGTACTCCATTTGAGTATGGGGATGTTGTAAAAGTGTATCATGCAGAACCAAGTCGTCTGAAATGGTATAAAAAGAATGAGTTAGCAGAACAAGTAGCCTCAGCAGAAGTTGCATTTAAAATCACTCAAAGTGGATTAGAACTAGTAAAGGGAATATTGTAATAAAAAATGCGCGTAGATGTTGGATCTACGCGCATTTTTTTCTATTACTCAGCTTCAGAAACTACTGTGAAGCGTTCGTTTACGTGTTTTGGATTTTCGATTTCATCAAGTGCTGCAACTGCGAAGTCTTCGTAACTTACGTAGCTATCACCTTTTGAGTTAACAAGAAGGTTGTCTTTTCCAGCTGTATAAGAACCAGTACGTTTTCCTAATGCGAATAGTGCAGAAGGGCTGATGAATGTCCAAGTAATATCTTTAGTTTGTTGCAAGATTTCTAAGTTTTTACCTTGGTTTTGAGCTGTTGCAAGGTATTCATTTGGGAAACCTGGCGTATCAAATACGCGTGTTGTTTTCTCTGCGTCTACAAATAAGCTTCCAGCGCCGCCAACTACAAGTAATTTTGTATTTGGTGCACCTTTCATAGCTTCAATTAGTACATTTCCTGCATCTACGTGAAGGTGTTCTTCGCCTCCTGGAGCGCCGAATGCATTTACAACTACGTCAAATGCTTGTAGGTCATTAGATGTAAGAGCGAATACATCTTTCTCTAAAACTTTTATATTTTCTTCTGTAATTTTTGCAGCGCTTCTTACGATTGCAGTTACTTCATGTCCGCGATCTAATGCTTCTTTTAAAATACGACTTCCTGCTTTACCAGTTGCTCCGATGATTCCGATTTTCATAATAAATCCCTCCAAAGTGTTTTGTTAAAGTGTATATCTGAAAGTAAATGAATTTGTTGTAATAAGGTTTGTTACAACCCGATGTAATCATTATAGTTACAGGTTGGTGTTTTTGTCAATGGGGTAGTTTGTAGATTTACTTTTTGTTTTAGTATGCACAGTTAGAGGGAGGAGAGTCATAAAAAGATTGTTACGTTATAAATCACTAACATTTGGAAAAGCGTAAATTGTCGAAAAATGTTGATTTTTAAATGTTTTTTAAATATAATTCGTTTTATGGAGAAAAGGAGGGGTTAATTGTATGGATATTTTAGAGCAATTTGTTTCGTCAACGAATACAATTCTTTGGTCATATATTCTTATTGCAATGTTAATTGGTTTAGGTCTTTATTTTTCTATTAAATTGAAATTCGTACAAATTACTCATTTAGGGGAAATGGTTCGATTAATGAGTGATGGATTAACTGGAAAGACACGTAAAAAGGGAAGTGTATCGTCATTCCAAGCATTTTGTATGAGTTCAGCAGCTCGTATTGGTATCGGGAACTTAGCTGGTGTAGCGCTAGCTATTTCTATGGGAGGACCTGGAGCTGTATTTTGGATGTGGGTTATTGCGATTATTGGGGCGTCTTCAAGTTTCGTAGAAAGTACGCTTGCGCAAATTTATAAAATAAAAGATGGCAGTGGCTTCCGTGGTGGTCCTGCTTATTATATGGAAAAAGGTTTAAATAAACGTTGGATGGGAATTTGGTTCTCTATTCTAATTACAATTACTTACGGATTAATTTTCAACTCCGTACAAGCAAATACAGTTACATTAGCATTTAAAAATGCTTTTGGTATTGAGCGTTACGTTGTTGGGATTGTGTTAGCGGTATTAGTTGCGGTTATTATTTTTGGTGGTGTAAAAAGTATTGCGCGTATGTCTGAAATGATCGTTCCGCCAATGGCGCTTATTTATATTGCAGTAGCAATTTTCGTCGTTATTAAAAATTATTATTTAATACCGGATATGTTTACAGAAATCTTTAAAGGGGCATTTGGTTTAGATTCAGCTGTAGGTGGCGGTATCGGTGCTGCAATGAAGTTTGGTATTCAGCGCGGATTATTTGCGAATGAAGCAGGTATGGGTAGTGCGCCAAACGCGGCTGCAACAGCTGATGTAACGCATCCAGCGAAACAAGGATTTATTCAAACAATCGGTGTTTTAGTAGATACGTTCTTAGTATGTACATCAACAGCGTTTATCGTACTATGTTCTGGTGCATATAAAGCAACAAATTTAGAAGGTATTGAATTAACGCAAAATGCATTAAGTTCACAAATTGGCCCATGGGCAAGTAGCTTCTTAGCGATTATCATTTTCTTATTTGCTTTCAGTTCACTTCTAGGAAACTACTATTATGGTGAAACGAATATTGAGTTTATTAAGCAAAGTAAAACTTGGTTAACGATTTACCGTATTGCGGTAGTGGGAATGGTATTATTCGGTTCTATTGCGACGCTTCAAGTTGTATGGAATATGGCAGACTTATTTATGGGTCTAATGGTAATCACAAACTTAATTGCGATTACACTTCTTGGCCGATTTGCGTATGCTGCGTTGGCGGACTATGTGAAACAAAAGAAACAAGGAAAAGATCCGGTATTCAGTGCAGATTCTATTCCTGGTTTAACGAACACAGAGTGTTGGGATAAGCCGGCGGTAACAGATAAAGAAAAAGCAGTATAATAAAAAGGCGAGCATCGAGATGAATTCGATGCTCGTTTTTTTGTTGTAATTAATGATATTAAGGCTAAAAGATGATTAATATAATTTTTATAAAAAATACGGATGTTATAATTGTTAACATTTTCATGTTATAAAACCTTACATTTCTTGTCGAAAATTCTTGATTGTTAAAAGTTTTTAGAATATAATCTTCTTAGTGTTATGAAGAGGGGGAACGCAATGATGGATTTTTTAACTAGTGTTATTGGGGATATAAATAATGTTCTATGGTCATATATTATTATTGCAATGCTAATTGGACTTGGGCTTTATTTTTCTTTCCGAGTAAAGTTTGTTCAAATACGTTACTTTGGAGAAATGATTCGTTTACTTGGGGATGGAGCGAGTTCAAAAACAAGAAAAGCGCAAAAAGAAAAAAGTGGTGTATCATCATTCCAGGCTTTTTGTATGAGTACAGCTTCTCGTGTAGGTACTGGTAACTTAGCTGGTGTAGCTATCGCAATCTCAGCAGGTGGACCAGGAGCGGTATTTTGGATGTGGTTAATCGCGGTAATTGGGGGTGCTTCTGCATTTGTAGAGAGCACATTAGCGCAAATTTATAAAGTGAAAGATGGGAACGCATTCCGCGGTGGTCCAGCGTATTATATGGAAAAGGGTTTAAAGAAACGCTGGCTAGGAGTTGTCTTCTCTGTTCTAATAACAGTTAGTTTCGGATTAATTTTCAACGCCGTGCAGTCAAACACAGTAGCCGCGGCTTTTGATGGAGCATTTAACACAGATGGTAAGTTTGTAGGTCTGTTTATGGCTGGTTTACTTGCAATCATTATCTTCGGCGGAGTAAAACGTATTGCACGTGCGGTTGAAATGATTGTTCCAGTAATGGCAATTATATATGTAGCAGTGGCATTATTCGTTGTTGTAACAAACATTACGGCAATTCCATATGTATTTAAAGAAATTTTCTTACATGCTTTCGGAATTAAAGAAGTAGTGGGCGGGGGATTAGGAGCTGCGATTTTACTAGGGGTAAAACGTGGATTATTCTCAAATGAAGCAGGTATGGGTAGTGCGCCAAACGCAGCTGCGACTGCAAACGTAACGCACCCAGTTAAACAAGGTTTCATTCAAACTTTAGGGGTATTTACAGATACATTATTAATTTGTAGTTGTACAGCATTTATCATTTTATTATCAGATGTGCCTGGAGCGGCTGATTTAAACGGAATTCAATTAACGCAACAAGCATTAAGTCAACATATCGGACCGTGGGCTTCTATATTTGTAGCAGTTGCAATCTTCTTGTTTGCATTTAGTTCATTAGTAGGTAACTACTACTATGGTGAAACAAATATTGAGTTTTTAAATGGAAGTAAAGTTTTACTAAATGTTTATCGAATCGCGGTACTTGGTATGGTTATGTTAGGTTCTGTAGCAACAATTCAAATTGTTTGGGACTTAGCAGATTTATTCATGGGTATCATGGCTATTATTAACTTAGTGGCGATTGTATTCCTTTCTAAGTATGCTTTTGCGGCATTATCAGATTACGTAAAACAAAAGAAACAAGGAAAAGATCCTGTCTTTTATGCGGAGTCTATTCCGGGTTTAAACAATACAGAGTGCTGGGACAAGCCAGCAGTAGCAGATAAAGAAAAAGCTGTATAATAAAAAGGAACGAGCATCAGAGAAATTTGATGCTCGTTTTTTTTTATGGTGATAAACTAAAGGAAGAGGGAAAATACGAACATTAATGAGTGTTTTATAATAAAATGTATTTTTTTAAGAAAAATGCGGATGTGAGTTATAATTTGTGTTAGAATGGAAAATGGCTTTGAGACAAGAGAATTTATGGTTTTTCATATCCAATTGAAGGTTTTGGAGGAGAAATGGAAAGTTCGGATTATTCCTTGTTTTGAGTAGTCAGACGTTCAACGTTAATGAAGAGTTAAATGGAGGATTTTATTAATGAAGTTTGTTATGTTTCTTGTAGGACTACTAGTTGTATTCGTACTCGGCTTTCTTATAAGTTCTGATCGTAAGAAGATCAAGTATAAACCAATCGCAATTATGCTTGTTATTCAGCTAGCGTTAACGTATTTCTTATTAAATACGCCAATTGGTTATATTTTAGTAAAAGGAATTTCAGATGGATTTGGAGCGCTTCTTGGATACGCGGAATCTGGAATCGTTTTCGTATTTGGTGGTCTTGTTAATAAAGGAGAGGTTTCATTCTTCTTAACAGCTTTATTACCAATCGTATTCTTTGCAGTGTTAATCGGAATTCTGCAACACTTTAAAATTTTACCGATATTTATTCGTGCTATTGGTACTATGCTAAGTAAAGTAAATGGTTTAGGAAAATTAGAATCATATAATGCAGTAGCGGCCGCAATTGTTGGGCAAGCAGAAGTATTTATTACAGTAAAAGATCAATTAAGTAAAATCCCAAAACATCGTTTATATACACTATGTGCATCTTCCATGTCGACAGTATCGATGTCGATCGTTGGTTCTTATATGAAAATGATTGAACCAAAATATGTAGTAACAGCACTTGTATTAAATTTATTTAGTGGTTTCATTATCATTCATATTATTAACCCGTACGATATTACAGAAGAAGAAGATACACTGAAGTTAGAAAATAAGAAAAAACAGTCATTCTTTGAAATGTTAAGCGAATATATTATGCTTGGTTTCACGATTGCGATTACGGTAGCAGCAATGTTACTTGGTTTCGTAGCATTAATTACAGCAATCAATAGCTTGTTTGATTCAGTGTTCGGTATTACATTCCAAGCTATTTTAGGATATATTTTCTCTCCATTAGCATTCGTAATGGGTATCCCGCAAGCAGAAATGGTAACAGCGGGACAAATTATGGCAACAAAATTAGTATCAAACGAGTTTGTTGCGATGCTTGATCTAGGAAAAGTAGCTGGTGATTTATCAGCTCGTACAGTTGGTATTCTTTCTGTATTCCTTGTATCATTCGCGAACTTCTCATCTATCGGAATTATTGCAGGTGCAACGAAAGGGATCGATGAAAACCAATCAAACGTTGTTTCATCATTCGGATTACGACTTGTATACGGTGCGACATTAGTAAGTCTTTTATCCGCGATTATCGTTGGTGTTATGTTATAAACAAAGATGGCCCTAGCTTATAGCTAGGGCTATTTTTTATGGTAAATTTGCATGAAAAAACCAATTAGTTAGGAATATATTAACATATAAAAATCTTTTAAAATTTATATTGCATTTCGATTAGATAACGCTTACAATTTGATTTGTAGGTGGTATCAATTTCAGACTTTCAAGTATGGTAGGAGAGAAGAAGCTACCTTTTATAAATTGCAATTTATGTAAACGCTTACTGATTTTAGAAAACAGTTGAATAATATTTAGGGGTTTTAAATTTTTTTAACATCAATGGTCAGACGTCATTCGTTATACGACCGATAACTCGTGGGAGAAGTGGAGGATTCACATATGAAAATCGTAATGTTTCTAGTCGGTTTACTTGTAGTATTTGTACTAGGGTTCCTTATCAGTTCAGATCGTAAGAAAATTAAATATAAACCAATTGCACTTATGCTTGTCATTCAATTGGTACTTGCGTATTTCTTACTAAATACAAAGGTCGGATTTGTATTAGTAAAAGGGATTGCAGATGGATTTGGCGCTATTTTAAAATTTGCGGAAGCAGGGGTTAATTTCGTATTTGGTGGTCTAGCAAATGATGGACAAGCACCATTCTTCTTAACAGTATTATTACCAATTATTTTCTTAGCAGTACTAATTGGAATCTTACAACATATTAAAGTTTTACCGATTATCATTCGTGCAGTCGGTTTCGTATTAAGTAAAATTAACGGTTTAGGAAAACTTGAATCATATAACGCAGTAGCAGCTGCAATCGTTGGTCAAGGTGAAGTATTCATTACAGTAAAAGATCAACTAAGCAAATTACCGAAAAATCGTTTATACACACTTTGTGCATCTTCCATGTCAACAGTATCGATGTCAATCGTCGGTTCTTACATGAAAATGATTGATCCAAAATATGTAGTAACAGCACTTGTATTAAACTTATTTAGTGGATTCATTATCGTTCATATTATTAATCCATATGACGTAAAAGAAGAAGACGACATTTTAGAATTACAAGAAGATAAAAAACAAACATTCTTTGAAATGTTAGGCGAATATATTATGCTTGGTTTCTCTATCGCTGTAACAGTAGCGGCAATGTTAATCGGTTTCGTAGCATTAATTACAGCAATTAACGGTGTATTCGATTCAATTTTCGGAATCACATTCCAAAGCATTTTAGGATATGTTTTCTCACCATTAGCATTCGTAATGGGTATTCCAACATCAGAGATGCTAGCAGCGGGACAAATTATGGCAACGAAATTAGTAACGAACGAATTTGTTGCGATGCTTGATCTAGGAAAAGTAGCTGGTGAGTTATCAGCCCGTACAGTAGGTATTTTATCAATCTTCCTTGTATCATTTGCGAACTTCTCATCTATCGGAATTATCGCAGGTGCAACGAAGAGTATCGATGGCAAACAAGCAAATGTTGTATCATCATTCGGACTAAAACTTGTATATGGTGCAACGTTAGTAAGTATATTATCAGCGATTATCGTTGGGGTTATGCTTTAATAAATAACAAAGAAGTCGTTTATCTCTCGCCTAGAGGATGAACGGCTTTTTTGTTTGGGTATGATAAATATAATAAGGCAGTGGGCGGAATTATGATGAAAGAGCGAGACAACTTAAAAGAGCTTGATGAGGTTATTGAGAATATTGATAAGTTAACCGGAGAAGATGCTAGAGCATTTTTGAAATTGATACACGGATATTTGAGCATAGTAGAGGATGGAGATGGAACCTTTACTAACAGTGAATTTGTCGAAAAAATTTCAAGTCTTTATAAGAAGGATTTGCCCAAGCTCATTAAGCTTCGAGAAAAAATAAACAAGCAATGAGTCTAAGCTCATTGCTTGTTTAACTTACTTTATCCAAGTCTTTTTTAAATCGTGGTCTTTTTAAATAAGTTCCCAGTCTCCACACATATTCTACAGGCCCCATTCGGTATTGCTGTAGCCAATAGGTACTAACGAATAATTGAATCGTATAAATTCCAATGGTTAAAAGAATACCGAAGAAATAGCCGATTTTACCGTATAAGCCAAACCCATATGCGTAAAAAATGGTTGTTGCAATAATAGATTGTGCTAAGTAATTACTAACTGACATTTTTCCCATGTTCGCCATGTATGTTAGTAAGCGCGATGCTTTTTTGTAATGGAACAATAAAGTAATTGTGCTTCCGTAAAGGAAGGTCATGGTTACGGGTGTAAGGCCATCTTGTAACATAATTAAAATCGGATGTTTTACGAACATGGTTAAAATTTTGATTGTAAAAGAAAAAATACCAGTAATAAGCCAGATCTTTTTGACAGCAGGTATATGTTTATCAATCTCAAATAGCCATCCCTTTTTTCCTACGTACATGCCGAGTAAGAAGAGTGGAGACATAAAAATTAATGCGAAAATTGACAGGATAACTAATCCGAAGACACCGTTAATTCCCATGTAATCAAAAGGATTTTCAGTTAATCTAAAGTTGATATGATCCATATAGTTTCCAGTTTCATGAACTTTATGCTCTTTTTCAATATAAGGTGCGACATCATTGAATGTGTTTGATGTTGGTTCAGATTGATAAGATGCGAACATAATGAGTGCTAATAAAATGGATGCCCAAATGAGTAACGTTTTTGGTTTTCGATTGATGAACATCATTAAGAAAATCCCGACAATCCCGTAGGCAAATAAAATATCTCCCTCCCAAACAAAAGTGCCGTGAATGTAGCCTAGTAGTAAAAGAATGCTAATACGCCTTATATATGTAGGGAAAAACTTTTTTCCTTTTGCGATAATACTTTTTTGTAACAAAATAATGCTAAGCCCAAATAAAAAAGAGAATAGGGAAATAAAATTCTGTGTGCCGAAAAATTGAATAAACCAATTAGCACTTTCATCGAGTTTTCCGAAAATATAAGCGGGTTTTTCATTAGCGAATAACCCGAATTGAATTAATGTTATATTAACAAGTAAAATGCCAAATAAAGCGAAACCACGAATGGCGTCAACAAATTCTACACGTTGGTTCATTTTTTCTCTCCTCGTATATTGTTTTATATTGAAAATAATACTATTTATTTACTGTTGTTATGTCAAATACGAGGAAATTTAAGGTGATTTTAAGCTAGAGAGAAAAGAAAAAATCACCTTAATACATTCATTAAGGTGATTGGAATACTACTCAGCTGGAGGCGTAAATGTACGTTTCTCTAATTCAGCATCTAGCATAAATAATGCGTTTGAATCGCTTGTAATACGTTTTAATTTTTGGATGATGCTATCAAATGAAGCTTCTTCTTCTACTTGCTCGTCAACGAACCATTTTAAGAAGGTAATTGTTGCGTGTTCACGCTCATCCCAAGCGATATCAGATAAGTGATAAATGCGCTTCGTTACTTCACGCTCGTGCTCAAGTGCTACTTCAAAAGCATTCAATACAGACTCATATTCGTTATTAGGATGATCAAATCCAGTAATAATAGCGCGCTCGCCGCGGTCATTAATGTAGTTGTAAAGCTTCATTGCGTGGAAACGCTCTTCTTCAGCTTGTACAAGGAAAAAGTTAGCGAATCCATCGTAGCTTTCCGCTGTACAGTAAGCAGCCATTGCCATATAAGCGTGGGCAGAGTAAAATTCAAAATTCATTTGTTCATTTAGTGCGTCGTGCAATTTTTTAGATAACATAAAATCCCCCTTATTATTTTGACAAGAACATTATATCACAATTGATAATGTTCTCATTTAGATGTTTCGAATCTTTTTGAAAGCTTTGTGATGTGTGTTTCCATAATGTCTTGTAAATCCAAATCATATTTTTGTGAAAGAACAATAAGATTAGATAGTACATCACCAAGTTCTTCTTTTAGTTCTTGTTTTAGCTCTTCTTGTGTTTTCGTTTGTTCATCAGGGCGATCACGACCGATTTCAATTGCGCGAACAACGCGTGAAACTTCCCCAACTTCCTCAGTTAAGAAATTTAAGCGAATAAAGGAGTTGTACTGTGACCAGCTTCGTTTTTCGTAAAATTCCTCCACCCATCTTTGAAATGCGACGATATCCATTTCTTCCTCATCCCTTCAATATGTTGTACAATACTCATTGTATCATAACAATATATAGTTTCGGGGTGTAGGAATGAGAAAGATTTGTGTGTTTGCAGGTTCAAATTTAGGGGGAAGACCAGAATTTAAAGAGCAGGCAATAGAGTTAGGGAAAATGTTTGTTGAGAACGATTATGAGCTTGTATACGGCGGTTCATGCGTTGGATTAATGGGAGAAGTAGCGAATGAAGTTCTTCGTTTAGGTGGACGTGTAACAGGTGTTATGCCGCGTGGTTTATTCCGTGGTGAAATCGTTCATACAGGATTAACAGAATTAATTGAAGTAGAAACGATGCACGAACGTAAAGCAAAAATGGCAGAGCTTGCGGATGCTTTCATTGCATTACCAGGTGGATACGGAACATTTGAAGAATTATTTGAAGTTGTATGTTGGTCACAAATTGGTATACATGATAAGCCAGTTGGTTTATTAAACATTAAAGACTTTTACGGACCAATTCTGCAAATGGTTGATCGCGCAGCGGAAGAAGGCTTTATGAACCCATCGAATAAAGAGTTAATCGTTTCAGCTGAGACGGCTGCTAAATTAATTCATGAAATACAAAATTATGAGCGTCCTGTTTTGGGGACGAAGTGGAAGCAGTTATCATAGTGCATTTTTATAGTGGATTTTGGAAACACATGTCTTTTTATCGCAAAAAGACATGTGTTTTTAATTTGGTTAAATATATTGATAGTGAGATGTGAAATCGTTGGAAGAGGGGAAGGAGATGGAGGTATGTTTTGCTGACTTAAAAAAAGAACATCTGAATAAAAGGTGAGTAAGGAATTATTGAGTGACATAGAACTGTTCCGTTAAAGGGGAAGATTGTGGAAGATAGGGAATGTTTTTTATGAAGTTAATAGAGGTTTTTTTAATCGAAATCAGAATAAATTTTATAGATGTAATCCTTATGAATTTTTAATCAGCTATGTATCATAATCTAATCATTAAAATGAAAATTGGAGGAGAAATGAGCATGGGGCGTTCTGTATTAAAAATGTATAGCTACCACTTATGGGCAAATGAAGTTATTTTAAATCGCTTAAAAGAACTACCGCAAGACATTTTCCATAAGGAAGTTAAGAGTGGTTTTTCTTCGGTGGCAAAAGTAATGTCTCACATATACCTCACAGATTTAGCCTGGCTCGAGATCATTTCTGGAAAAAGTATGAGTGATGCAATGGTACACACAGACCAATTGAAAGAACAGCTAGAAACAAAAAATATTGAGGAAATGGAAACTAGTTTTTATGAATTATCTAAACGATATAAAGAACTTTTAAGTAGTCAACAAGATTATGAAAAAGTGTTTGAGGTTGATAATCCGTATGCTGGGCTCCTGGATACGACGGTTTCTGAAACAATACTACACGTCGTCACCCACGGAGCATATCACCGTGGGAATATAGCCACAATGTTGCGGCAAATGGGGCATACCTCTGTTATGCAAGATTTTGGACTATTTCTATATTCAAAATGAATTCTTTTTATTTACGATAGAATATGGGTTGTATGATGTTTTTGGGGACTGCTTTTATTAGTGGTTTAAGCTTAATTATGTATTAAAGAAAAAAGGCATTCCATATTATTTTGGAATGCCTTTATCATTTTGATTACTTTGTTTTTTATACAGGTACCAGCCACCCCAACCGCCACCAATAGCTACAACAACGAGGAAAGCATAGTCTTTAACCTCGACACGTATGTTGAAAATATTAGCTATGAGTAAGAGAATCCCAACTGTTATTAACGCAAAAAATGCTCTAATTAAGTAGTCTTTCAACTGAACCACTCCCGCCATTTAAGTAGTAAATGATGAATATGGAAAAGCTTTTTTGGATCTATTTTACTAAAGGGTGTTACCTATATTTTAACATAAAAGAGATTGTAATATATTGATAAAAGTAGAGGAGGGGAGTGCTATTATTGTCGTGATTTGTTGGTAAAGCGATATACTTTGTCGAAACGTTGATATATCGTGAGTTGCGATCGATATAATTTTATGTATTATCAAGTGCGACCAATCAATAGAAAAAAGCGGCTCTGAACGAGCCGCTTCTGCTTTAAGTGGTATCCAGCTCCGGTGACTAGAACAGTCGGTCATTTCGCGCCTTCCTGTGAGGCAAAAAGCGCCTCTTCGTCAGGAGCTCCAATGCCCTCTTGTTCTGAGCAAGTCACCTCCGCTTTAAAATCTATTATTGATTCAAGAATGCACGTAGCATCCAAGCGTGTTTTTCTAGTTCTGTGTAGATGCCTAGTAGTAGGTCAGATGTCATTTCGTCGTCAGATTCTTGAGCGATTACCATGCCTTTTTTTAGTTCAGTTAGCATCATTTCGTAGTCTTTCATGATTGCTTCGACCATCCCTTCTGCAGTTTCTCCGTATGCTGCTTCTTGAATAGAAGATAGTTCTAAGTATTCTTTCATTGTTGCTACTGGTTTGCCGCCAATTGCTAAAATGCGTTCTGCGATTTCATCGATGTGAGTAGCTGATTCTGTGTAAAGCTCTTCAAATTTTTCATGTAGTGTGAAGAATTGAGGTCCTTTTACGTACCAATGGAAGTTGTGTAGTTTTGTAAATAAAACGCTCCAGTTTGCTACTTGTTTGTTTAATGCTTCGATTACTTGTGTATTCATTATGATCAATCTCCTCTTGAGTTATTATTTTATATGAATTACTAATTTATAATTATTATAATCTAGTAATTTATATAAATCAACCCTTTTGCTGGAATTAATTTGAACAAATTATGAACGGTTGTAAATAAAAAATCCCTATTACTATGAAGTAATAGGGATTTTTTATTATATAGCTCCAGCGGCTAGAATATTCGGTGGCTTCGCTTTTTCCTGCGAGCCTCTTCCGCTTTTAGTTGTTATCCAACTTGCTTCTTCTCTTCTAAATTTTGCCCATCCCAACACTCTGTATTTTTTAAGCCAGGGATAGAACTTGCAACGAAGACAGGATCTTTTCCTTGTTTCTTTTGTTTAATATAGTCTACTAATGCTGCGTAGGCGAACTTGCTAAGGAATGAGATGGCAATTAAGTTTGTGAATACCATTAGTCCCATAAAGAAATCAGCTAAACTCCAAACTGTTTGAAGGGCAGCGATAGATCCGAAGAATACCATTCCGACAACTGCAACACGATAAATCAGTAACCATGTTTTGCTTTCTTTAATGAATGCGATATTTGTTTCACCATAATAGTAGTTTCCTAGTAAAGAACTGAAAGCGAATAGGAAAATAATAATCGCTAAGAAAGTGCTTGCCCACGGTCCAATTTGTGAGCTTAATGCTTGTTGTGTTAATTCAATACCTTCTAAATTCGATCCTTTGTAAAGTCCAGAACATAATACGATAAACGCTGTTGATGTACATACTAAGAATGTATCTACGAAAACACCTAATGCTTGAACAAGTCCTTGTTTTACAGGGTGAGATACATCTGATGTTGCTGCTGCATTAGGAGAGCTACCCATACCTGCTTCTGTCGCGAATAAACCGCGCTGAATTCCGAATTTGATTGCTGCTCCAATACCACCAGCGATAGCTTGGTCTAAACCAAATGCGCTGTTAAATATTTCTGTAAAAATGCTTGGTAACATAGTGAAGTTGTTAATTACGACAAAAACAGCTACGCCGATATAAATGATTGCCATTGGAGGAACAATCATTTCTGTAATACGTGAAATGCTCTTGATACCACCAAAAATAATAACTGCAACTAATAAAGCTAATAGAGCTCCTACGATCGTTCGCTCTAGTCCAAAAGCATTTTCAAATGCTATTGTTACCGTGTTTGCTTGTACAGAATTGAAAATTAATCCGTACGCAACTGTAATAAGAAGTGAAAACCAAACACCCATCCAGCGTTTGTTTAACCCTTTTTCCATGTAATACGCTGGTCCACCACGGAATCTGCTTCCATCTTTTACTTTATAGATTTGCGCGAGCGTACATTCTACAAAACTAGTAGCTGCTCCAAGGATAGCGATAAACCACATCCAAAATATTGCGCCAGGTCCACCCATTGAAATGGCTAATGCTACACCAGCTAAGTTCCCGATACCAATACGTGCTGCTGCACTTAAGCAAAATGCTTGGAATGGAGAGATGCTATCTTTCTTTTTTTCTTTTCGATTAAATCCTTTACTAATTAAACTGACCATCTCACGGAAATGAGTAATTTGGACAAATTTTAATTTGAAAGAGAAATAAAGACCGAAGCCGATTAACATTGCAATAAGAATATATGACCATAAAATATTATTCGTTACCTCAAGGAATCTGCTAAAGATATCAACCATATAATACACTTCCTTTTTTTCATAATAAGAAAATTATATGCAAAAAATATACCAGAATCAATTTTTCTAAAAAATCATGTTACTTAAATGTGTTTTGTG
Source organism: Bacillus sp. TH19 (assembly GCF_016651075.1). Taxonomy (NCBI): domain Bacteria; kingdom Bacillati; phylum Bacillota; class Bacilli; order Caryophanales; family Bacillaceae; genus Bacillus; species Bacillus sp. TH19. The sequence goes on from NZ_JAEKEO010000007.1 coordinate 579,522, forward strand.
TTATGATTATGTTACATCGTAATATTTTTAGAATTATTTACATTTTAAAAAACTAAATTTAAAGCGAAAAAGAGGGGATAATTTGAAAGAAGAATCTTTATTGAAAGTAAGTCTTAAGAGTTTGAAAATAAGAAGTAATTTATTTTTTATCATTACATCTTTAAGTATCTTTTTAGGAGCCACTTATTATTACAATAAAAGATTTCCAAGTCATAGGTATCCTGAATGGTTAGAATTTCTAAAATTGATTGGATGAACAAAAGACAGAAAAACAGAAAATTAAAATAAAGAAGTTATGGAGGAGCTAAATATGAATATTAGAGAAAGTGAACTTCCGGGTATTGGTTATAAATTTCAAATCGTTACGAAAGGTAACGAAAAGATGGTGATCGTCATTCATGATGATGGGCGTAGAGAAATGTATCATTTTGATTCAGATCATGAAGAAAGTCTATCAAGTATTTCATTACGTGACTCAGAGGCGAGACAAATTGCAGCAATATTAGGCGGGATGGTATACAAACCTAGAGCATTAGAAAATGTTGAGATGGTCTTTGAAGGTTTAGCAATTGAGTGGTTTAAAGTGGAGAATGCAGCTCCGGCAATCGGAAAAACAATTGGCGACCTTGAAATAAGAAAAACATATAGCGTAACGATAATTGCAGTTATGAAAAAGAATATGAAAAAGCTATTTAATCCAGGTCCAGACACGGTGATTGAAGAAGGAGATATGCTTGTAGTTTCTGGTGAGAGAGAAGAAATTAAAAAGATTATTAATGAATTACTTTCGAATAGGGGGACTGACTAGATGGATACTTTAATTTTTGAAGTTGGTACAGCTTTAGTTTTAGTAGCAATTGCGGCGGTAATTGCTGGAAAGTTTAAATTCTCAGTAATTCCTTTTCTAATTGTTCTTGGGATGTTAGTAGGACCGCATGCACCGACAATCGGTGTTATCGATCTCAAATTTATTGAAAGTGCGAGTGTAATTTCCTTCCTTGGACGGATTGGCGTTCTGTTCCTTCTGTTCTATCTAGGACTAGAGTTCTCGATGAAAAAACTAATTAAATCTGGACGTTCTATTGCGATTGGCGGAACAATCTATATTTTAATTAACTTTTCACTTGGATTATTATACGGATTTATAATGGGATTCCCTTTACTAGAAATTTTAATTATTGCGGGTATTATTACGATTTCTTCTAGTGCTATCGTTGCTAAAGTGTTAGTGGATTTAAGAAGAACTGGTAATAATGAAACCGAATTAATTTTAGGAATTATTATGTTTGAAGATATATTCCTTGCTGTATATTTATCAGTCGTTTCAGGCTTAGTTCTTGGGGATCATGCTTCCTTCTTAGGTGCTCTCACTTCAATTGGAATTGCTTTAGGATACATGCTTCTCTTCTTTATTGTAGCTAGAAAGGCGACGCCGTTATTAAATAAATTGCTCAATATTAGTTCAGATGAAATTTTCATTATTGTAGTATTTGCTTCGTTATTCTTTATTGCAGGTTTCTCGGAAACAATTCACGTTGCCGAAGCAATCGGGGCACTTCTTTTAGGGTTAGTTTTCTCTGAGACAGAGCATAGTGATCGAATTGAACATCTTGTTGTTCCATTTAGAGACTTCTTCGGAGCTATTTTCTTCTTCAGTTTCGGATTAAGTATCGATCCGTTTTCATTGGGCGGAGCAATATGGTTAACGTTAGGTGCTGTACTTCTGACGATAATCGGAAACTTTGTAGCAGGGATGATTGCGGGACGACAAGCTGGATTATCTCATAAAGCATCAACAAATATTGGATTAACAATCGTTTCAAGGGGAGAATTCTCAATCATTATGGCTAATATCGGTATCGCGGGTGGGTTAATGTCGGTATTGAAACCATTCTCAGCACTATATGTGCTTATACTATCCATTTTAGGTCCGCTTCTAACGAAAGAGTCAAAGAATGTATATAAATTTTTAAATAAAATCTTTAAGTGGGATACGAAGACTAGATAAATTTTGAAAAAATAAAAGTACAAGATATTTACTGCTTGTACTTTTATTTTTTGCAATGAAAACAGTAAAGAGAGGTAAATGATGTTAGGAGAGTTGATTCATTCAGTTTTAGTTTTTCTAGAAGGACTTGGTTATTGGGGAATTATGCTGGGATTAATGATAGAGGTTATCCCAAGTGAAATCGTATTATCTTATGCAGGTTATTTAGTATCAACAGGAAGCATTACATTTTGGGGGGCTGTCGCGTTCGGTACAATTGGTGGTGTAATCGCACAACTATTCATTTATTGGATCGGTCGATACGGAGGAAGACCTGTTCTTGAGCGATATGGAAAATATATTTTGATTCAGAAGAAACATATTGATTATGCTGAAGCGTGGTTTAATCGTTACGGAACTGGTGTTATTTTTACAGCGCGTTTTATTCCTGTTGTGCGTCATGCTATTTCGATACCAGCGGGTATTGCGAAAATGTCACATGCTAAGTTTATTACGCTAACTACACTAGCTGTTATTCCATGGTCAATTGTATTTATATATTTAGGTTTTAAATTAGGAACAGAGTGGGAAAGTATTAATAAAGTAGCTGGGCCATATGTGAAATACTTTGCACTTGCTGCTATTGTTTGTGCAATTGGTTATTTTATATTAAAAAAAATGATGAAAAAAAAGTGATTACGGAAAAAGAATCTATGCTGACATAGATTCTTTTTTATCGTCATTTTTTAAAGGATGAAAGTGCATGTTTAATATTTACCATATTGTGGCATATATATAGGAAAAGGGAGTTTAGGAAGGGGATTATTGAGAAATGGAACTCCAGTTTCAAAATGTATATCAACAAGTTGAGAATTGGTATGTGTTGGATTCGGAGCTTCCTTGGGATGTCAAAAAGTTAAGAAATGATTTGTTTTCTCTTATTGAAGTAAGTGCAACGCCAGTTATTTTTTGTGATACGTGTGATGCGAATCATGTACTTTTATCATTAGGAGAAGAAGAAGAGGAGTTTTTATTCCCAGTAGGTGGTTTTTATCATAAAGAAAAACAATTAATTTTCGTTTGTATGTGGGAAGAATATGAGCAAGTGCTCAAAACGCTATTGCATGAATTCAGGCATGCGATGCAGCATAAGGACGATGTACTATATGTTGGAAATGAACTATACGAAGAAAGATGGATTGAGAAAGATGCGAGGCATTTCGCGGAGAGGAAGCTAGATGAATATAAAAATAGAAATTTAATCTGAAGCATAGTGGAGGAAAATCACTGTGCTTTTATTTGTTGCTAATTTAAAATGAGTAGTTGACCTTTGGTAAGTTTAGTTCTAAACTAATAGTATCAAATGAGCGAGGTGATGTAATGAAAGCAGAGGAAAGACTTGGATTACTATTATGGTTTCGTTTATCACGCTTTTATAATAGAAGTATTCGTGAGACGAATCAGCATTTGAAAAAGTGGAATGTATCTGCCGCTCAGTTTGATGTATTAGTTCAAATTGGAGGAAACGATCGTTTAACGCAGCAAGAACTTGGAAATAAGTTGTTTGTTACGAAAGGAAATGTTACTCAACTTTTAAATAAGATGGAGCAACTCGATTGGATTCAGCGTGAACAAGAAGGTACCACGAAATATATTTCATTAACAGAAGAGGGAAAGGTTCTATATGAAGAAATAGTCCCGCCGCAAGAAACATTTCAAGCAGAACAATTTGATAAGTTAAATAGAGAAGAACAAAAACAATTATTAGAATTACTGAAGAAGTTGCAGTGATAAAATTAAAAATAAATATCTCGATTTCGAGATAATATGAGGTGAAGGATATGTTTAGAAAAGTTGATCATAAAAATATGGGAAGAGCAAATCACGGTTGGTTAAATACACATTTTCATTTTTCCTTTGCAAATTATTATAATCCAAACAACATGAATTTTGGAGCAGTACGTGTTATGAATGATGATTTAATAGCGCCACAAACTGGTTTTGATATGCATCCGCACCGTGATATGGAGATTATCTCTTACGTTATAGATGGTGAATTAACACATGAAGATAGTATGGGGAACCGCGGGACAATTGAGCGTGGGCATGTTCAATATATGAGTGCAGGTACTGGTGTATTTCACAGTGAGCATAACTTAGGAAGTGAAACATTACGTTTATTGCAAATTTGGATTTTACCGGACCGTGATGGTCATAAACCGAACTATGGTGAGTTTAAATTTGATTGGAGTAAACGTGAAAATGAGTGGTTCCATATGGTATCTCCTTCTGATGGAGATGCACCAATTCATATTCACCAAGATGCAAATTTATATTCTTTATCATTAGAAGCTGGTAAAGAAATTCATTTTCCTGTTAAAGAAGGACGTCAATTGTACCTTGTACAAATTGACGGTAGCAGCGTTGTAAACGGTGAAACACTTGTAATGTGTGATACAGCGGAGGCTGTAGAAGAAGATATTCACATTCAAGCGAAAGAGAAGTCTCACTATTTAGCAATTGAAATGAAAATGCAATAAAGTGAGGCTTTAATCAGTGGTGGCTTTCCAGCATATAAATAGCGGAATGAAAAGTTATAGGAAAGAGGACATCGTTTTTCGATGTCCTCTTTTTGGTGAGTTTAATTATCAGAAAAAACTTTCTCAATTTTTGAGAGCAGGTATTGGGGAGAATATTCAGAATATTTATAAAGGTGTTAAAAACTTTTAGGGAAATGGGGAGTGTTAGATTGAAAAAGCAAGTAATTTCATCAGCATTAGCATTAACTGTTATCGCAAGTGGGTTTGGGGCATTTGGAGCAACTACGACGAAAGCAGAAGAGCAAAAAATCCAGTATCACCAAGAGTTTAAAACACCAGCTTACATAGGTGAAGAATGGAAAGCGCCGGAAGGATTAGATAAAAAAGAGACGGTCTTTCAATATTTAGAGAGTAAAAAGGATATGTTTAAACTAGCGGGAAATATTGACAAACATTTCAATATCGTTGGTGAAGAAAAAGATGCTGAGTCTGGTACAACACATGTGAAGTTAGTTGAGAAGCATAATAACATTCCTGTGTATGGTTCAGATCAAACGGTTACGCTTGATAAAGAGAACAATGTAAAAGCATTTTTCGGACAAGTTATTCCGAGTTTAGATGATAAAAATATTCCTACATCTGCAAGTATTAGTGCGGAACAAGCAGAAACGATTGCAAAAGCTAATATTGAGAAAGAAATTGGTAAAGTAAAGAATTATGATGGTGTGAAAAAAGATTTATATGTGTATGAAAAAGATGGTCAATACTATCTTGCATATCTTGTAAAAGCGTCGGTTTCGAAACCAGCTCCAGGATATTGGCATTACTTTGTTGATGCAACAAATGGAAATGTTATTGAGAAATATAATGCTGTAGATAACATTACTGGATTTGGTTACGGAGTATTAGGTGCTAGACAATCATTTGAAATTGCTCAAGATACGAAAACAGGAGCGTTCAACTTATTTGATGGTACACGAGGACAAGGTGTCCATACATTTGATGCAGAGAATATGAACGAAGACTGGTTTAATTTATTCTCACAAATTCTTGGATATACAGGAGAAGAAATTGGAAGTAAATCTAAGTTCTTCGAAGATAAAGCGGCAGTTGATGCGCATGTGAATGCAGGAAAAGTATATGATTATTATAAAAAGACATTTAACCGTAACTCTTTCGATGATAAAGGTGCAAAACTTATTTCTGCTGTTCACGTAGGTGAATCTTGGAATAACGCAGCGTGGAACGGTGTACAAATGATGTATGGTGATGGAGATGGTAAGACATTTATTCCATTATCAGCTGGCCTAGACGTTATTGGCCACGAATTAACGCATGCTGTAACTGAACATACAGCAAACCTTGTATATAAAAATGAATCAGGAGCGTTAAATGAATCGTTATCTGATATTATGGGCGTCATGGTTGAGAAGAAGAGCTGGGATTTAGGTGCTGATATTTATACACCTGGTAAACCTGGAGATGCACTTCGTTCTCTGAAGGATCCAGCATCTATTCCAAACCCATTAAAACCAGGTGAAGGTTACCCAGATCACTACAATAAACGTTATACTGGAACAGCTGATAATGGCGGCGTTCATATTAACAGTAGTATTAACAATAAGGCGGCGTATTTAGTTTCTGAGGGCGGCACGCATTACAATGTGAAAGTAACTGGAGTGGGCCGTGAAGCAACAGAAAAAATTTACTATCGTGCTCTTACAAAATATTTAACTGCAAACTCTGATTTCAAAATGATGCGTCAAGCTGCACTTCAATCAGCAGAAGATTTATTCGGTAAAAACTCTAAAGAGGTACAAGCTGTAACGAAAGCTTATGACGCTGTAGGAGTAAAATAATAAGAGAAAAAAGACCTGACTGGATTGTCAGGTCTTTTCCTTATTTAATCACGAATACCTAGTGCGATTTTCGCCATACGCGACATACGTTCTTTCGTCCATGGCGGATTCCATACAACGTTTACTTCTATTTCATTTACTTCAGGTACGTTCGTTGATAATACTTTTTTAACGTCTGATACGATTTGGCCAGCCATTGGACAACCGATAGAAGTCATCGTCATTGTAACGACAGCATTATTATTTTCATCTGCTGTAACGTCATAAACTAATCCGAGATTGATAATATCAACACCTAGCTCAGGGTCAATAACAGCTTCTAAGTTTGCATATAACTTTTCTTCAAATGCTTGTTGTGACATGTGTAGCACCCCCTAAATATTAATGATATCGGTTCTCATTATAACGGATATGCGGGATAAGTGCAGGAAATGAGCTCAAAAAAATATTCCTCTCTGAGAGAGGAATATTTTTTTGAAAAGCTATTCAGTTTTAAAATGAGATACAAGCTGATCTAATTCTTCAACTGTTTGTTTCATTTGTTTTGCAGTGAGAGTCATTTCATTCATCACGATGACTTTCTGTTCAGCAGATTGTGCCGTTGCGGCTGTTTCACTAGATACTTCATTTGAAATAGAAGCGATGTTATTAAGTGAAGCGTTCATTTCTTCAGCGCTTGCAGCCATTTCTTCAGCAGTTGCTGATATGTCTTGCATTTGAGTTGATACTTTATTTACTTGTTCAACAATTGTTGTGAAAGAAGTACCAGCCTCACGAACGACAGTAATGCCTTCAAATGCTTCAGAACGACCTTTAGACATCATAGAGCTAGCAGTTTCCGTATCATTTTGAATTTGATGAAGCAATTGGTTAATATCTTTTGCCGCTGTTTTTGATTGTTCCGCAAGTTTACGAACTTCATCAGCTACGACAGCAAATCCTTTTCCTTGTTCACCAGCACGAGCCGCTTCAATAGAAGCATTTAAAGCAAGTAGATTTGTTTGTTCAGCGATATTAGAAATAGATTGTACAGCGGTATCAATATATTTTGTATGAGTGATTAGACGTTCGACTACTTCTGATGTAGCATTTACAGCTTCATGTATCGTTGTCATTTGTGAAACAGATTTTTGGATAACAGTACTTCCGTCGTTAGCGTGTTCAGATGTAGCTACAGCAAGTTCGGCTACAGATGAAGCAGATTCAGCGATACGCTGAACACTTATTGCCATATCATCCATCGCAGTCGAGCTTTCTTCCATACTAGAAGTTTGCGATTGAATACTTGAATTTAAGTTGGACATCGAGCTTTGAACTCTTATTGTTGCCTCGCGTGATGTATTAGTCTTTTCTAGCATATTTTCAGAAGCTGTTTGTACTTCTACAGATGTTTTTTGAACACGATTAATGATATGTTGCAGGTTTTCTAACATTTTATTAAACGATGATGCAATTGCACCGATTTCATCATTGCTATTTACTTGTAGACGGGCTGTTAAGTCGCCTTCTTGAGAGGCTAATTCTTTTAGTTTAGTATCAATTTGTTGAATTGGTTTTACAAGCTTACCAGAGAACCACCATGCAAGAATAATTGCAGTTACAATACAAATAACAAGTGATAAGAAGACAACATATTCAATTCGTAGTGAAGATTGATCAATTTTTTCAATAGATTGTTCACGTAATTTAGCTTGTTCATTACTGTAATTTGTGAAATCACCGATTACTTTATAAACAGTGCCATTCTCTGTAGAAGCTACTTGTAAAGCTTCTTCCCATTTTTGTTCTTTTGCAAGAGTGAATACTTTCTCTTCAATGAACTTTCTCCAAGTGGATCCTAATTCCATTGTGCTTTTCACGGACTGAGAAGTGTTAGGGTTAGAAAGAAGTTGCCCTTTTGTATCTTCAAGACGTTTGCTCATCTCATTAAACTTGTCTAATTCGACTTGATCATGTTGTAGTAAATAACCTCTTAAAGCAGAAAGTTGTACTTGATAAGCGTCTCCGCGCTCTTTCAATTCTGTTGCAAGAGGAGAAATTTCTTTTTGTAATGTTTCAGCTTTATGAGACTGATCCATGGTAAAGAATAAAATAAAAGCTAAGGCGATGCCGAATAAAGCGCAAATCATTCCCATCATGAACATTAGTTTTTTTCGAATGCTAATAAAATTCATATGATAAAAATCCTCCTTGTAAAATCTTAGTATTAGAATTAATTAATTAATTAATGTAAAAAATTGAAAGAAAGCTTTACTCCATCTGGAATAAAGCTTTCTTCTTTCCTTTAGGAATTATAGCAGACAGAATGGGAGATAGAAAGAGATATTTTAGCGTGAAAAAAGAGAGACTCTAAATCGCTCTTTCTAACAATTTAGAGTTCGTAGAAGTATAAATGAAATTTTCATTTTAACTATTTGTTTTGAAATGAGAAACGAGCACTTCAAGTTCTTGCACAATTGTTTTCATTTCTGATGATTTTTTAGCAACGACACTCATTTTGTTTACTTGGTCACCAGCTGAAGTTGCTGTTTTCGATGTTTCGGCAGCAACTTCATTTGAAATAGAAGCGATATTATTTAAAGCTGCATTCATTTCTTCAGAACTTGCGGCCATTTCTTTAGCAGTTGCAGACATTTCTTGTATTTGTGTAGAGAAATTGTTAATGTGATTAACAATTTCTGAGAATGAAGATCCAGCGGTACGAATGACTGTAATTCCTTCAGAAGCTTCTGACTGACCTTGTGTCATCATGTCATTTGCTATTTTTGTGTCCGCTTGAATTTGATGAAGTAAATGGTTAATGTCATTTGCTGCTAGCTGAGATTGTTCAGCAAGTTTTCGTACTTCATCGGCAACAACAGCGAATCCTTTTCCGTGTTCACCAGCACGGGCCGCTTCAATAGAAGCATTTAAAGCGAGCAAATTCGTCTGCTCGGCAATATTAGAAATAGATTGAAGTGCAGTATCAATATGATTCGTATGTGTAATGAGTCGCTCTACCACTTGTGATGTAGCGTTAACAGCTTCGTTAATTGTATGCATTTGTGTAATAGATTTTTCAATGACTTTATTTCCATCATCTGCTTTTTCAGAAGTTGTAACAGCTAGGCTAGCGGCAGAAGAGGCAGCTTGTGCAATGCGCTGAACACTCGTTGCCATATCATCCATTGCGGTTGAACTTTCTTCAATGCTAGAAACTTGTGAACGAATATTGTGCTCAAGAGCATTCATAGTCTCTTTAGTTTTTGCGGTATTTTCCATAGAAGCAGTTGTTTCGATAAACACATTTTCAGAAGCTTCTTTTACACTTGTTGATGTTTGTTGAACTTGCTTTATTATACGCTGTAAGTTAGCAAGCATTTGATTAAAGGAATTTGCGATGTCACCAATTTCATCTTTACTCGTTACGTGTAATCTAGCGGTTAAATCGCCATCTTGAGAAGCTAATTCTTTTAACTTCGCATCAATTTGTCGAATCGGTTTAACGAGTTTACCAGAGAACCACCATGCCAATAGAATAGACGTTAATGTACATGTAATGAGTGAGAAGAAAATAATATATTGAATAAGGGATGAAGAAGACTCTACGTCAGCAATTAATACGTCCCGTTTGTCATTTTCTTCATTTGCATATTTAGTAAAACGACTTAAAAGATCATTTACATAATCTGTTTGAGCAAGAGCAATTTTGGATGCTTCATCCCATTTTCCTTCCCGTGCAAGAGGGAGGACTTCATTATCTACGACGCTGCGCCATTTTGCTCCCATTAAAATGGCCTCTTTCATTCCTTCTGGGAGTTTTTTATCACTTGTTACTTTCTCCCTAGTATCAGCTAGTTTTTTTCCTTCCCGGTTGAATTTATCCAATCCTTTTTGATCATGTGATAGTAAATATTCTTGTAAACCAGCGACCTGCGCTTGGAACCAATCGCCACGTTCTTTTAAAATCGTTGCTCTTTTCGATACATCATTCTTTAATGTTTCGATTTCACTTGCTTGATTCATCGCGAATGAAAGAATAACAATAAGAGCAATGCTAAATAAGGAAGAAATGCTTAAGAGTGTGAACAGTAGTTTTTTTCGAATGCTAACATATTTCATTGTTACCCCTACCTTTTTCGGAAAAACTATTTATTGTAATTTATAAATATTGAGAACGAAACTAATAAAAACATAATTAAGAAGTTATTAATCTGTTCAATGAAAATTATAGCAGATAATGGAATATGGCAGATTAATGTGAGTAAATGTTCTTAAAATGTATACATTTGTATATCAAAAAATTCATAAATAAAAATCAGAAATGGTATTGTAATTTGAAATAACATCCTGTATACTTCTAATTAGTTGATAACGATTATCACTATCAACTAAACATTACTCTTCGTTATGTTGGTCATACCCCTTTTTGACGACGTAAGTCAGAGACGAATGTTGAAATATCTTGTGTCCTATTCTACAGAATTATGGTAATCTCCAACCTCAACTTATATGCGTAAGCATGCAAAAAAAGGATCCTATCCGTGAAGGGATCCTTTTTTGCATGTTGTCGCAATTAATGTATATAGACCAGGTATACGCTCTTCAATGCCCTCTGGTGCAGTAGAAGGGAAAACCCACTTTTGATGAGATCCGTGTTCTTCAATCAATTTTTCAACCTTGAAATTTGTTTCTGCCATTGATGTAATGATTTCTCCTAGTATCCAGCGCCTAATTTTTGTTTTCGGTAAAGCGTATTTCTGTGATCCCGTAAGGAGAGTACTATAAGCTACGTCATCTTCAATAAGTTCCTCGTCGAAATAATTTCCATTTGCTCGAAATGATGGATGATCTACTCCTAATAATTTTGTATAAACGGGATGATAGTCACGTAGTATAAAGGTCCCATCTTGTTTTAGTAAGTGAGAGATTATATGAAAGAGTGGCTTTAAGTCTAAAAAGTAATGGAGCACGCCAAGTTCCAGTAACACGATATCAAATGATTGGGATAGATTTAAATCTAGTACATCGGAAATGATATATTGAATAGAGACACCAGCAGCTTCGGCTAGTTCGGTTGCATATTTTTCATTACTTGCTGAAATGTCTACAACTGTTACATCGGCTCCTAAAAGAGCAAGAGCAACTGCTTTATTTCCTTTTGATCCGAGTAAATTAATAATACGCTTTCCTTTTGGAGATTGTATGTAAGGTAAATAATGATTTACCTCGCGCACGGGATCTTCCATGAGCTTTTTCGCATAATCCTTTGGCGCCCCGTGGCGATTTGTCCAAGCTTCATAAGCAGCTGCGTTCCAGCTTTTTTCATTAATAGTACTTAGTTGTTTTTGATTCAATTTTTTCACTCCTTTTGTGAACGTATAGTTATTCGGTGAATGAGTAGGATTTCCTGTTTTTTTGAATAAAAGTTTGATTTTTCTGTTGTTAAGTCGTAAAATACGTTTTATACATAAAAGCGTTGAAAAGGAAAAGTAGAATGGAACCATTCTTTCCAGAGAGCTTCGGTAGCTGAGAAGAAGCAAGAATATTCATTTGAACAATGGCCTTTGAGCTTCGTCCTGAACTTATCAAATGATAATAGTAGGCGGCGACGAGAGTTGGTACTCGTTATCAAAACCACAGTATAAGAGCATATAGCTCCGTACTTGTTAAGGTTAGTTATGCGAATGACTGACGAAATAAGGTGGTACCGCGACTGTTTATACAGCCCCGCCCTTATCTTTTTTAAGATAAGGGCGGGGCTTTTTATATTTTAAAGGAGGAATATAAGATGAGTATTTTTATTGGAGGCGCTTGGCCGTATGCAAATGGTTCGTTACACCTTGGACACATTGCTAGTTTGTTACCAGGAGATATTTTAGCACGTTATTACAGGGCAAAAGGTGAGCATGTGTTGTATGTTTCAGGAAGTGATTGTAATGGAACACCGATTACAATTAGAGCAAAGCAAGACGGTGTGATGGTGAAAGAAATTGCTGATAAGTATCACGAAGAGTTTGAGCGATGTTTTCGTGGCCTTGGTTTTACTTATGATTGCTATACACGTACAGATAGTGAGCATCATCATGAAACTGTTCAAAAAGTCTTTTTGCGTTTATTAGAAGAAGGCTATATTTATAAAAAAGTAGTTGAACAAGCTTATTGCGAAACGTGTACGCAATTTTTACCAGATCGTTATGTAGAAGGCCTTTGTCCACATTGTCATGAGGCAGCAAGAGGAGATCAATGCGATGCTTGTTCTGCCATCTTAGATCCACTCGATTTGTTAGAAAAGAAGTGTAAGTTATGTGGTAGTACGCCATCAGTACAGGAAACAGAGCATTTCTATTTTGCATTGCATAAATTTCAGCAGCAAATTAAAGAGGTCGTAGAAATTGCAAAGCAGAAAGGAACATGGCGCGACAATGCAATTCAATTAACAGAGAGATATTTAAAGGAAGGATTACAAGATAGGGCAGTGTCACGTGATTTACCAATTGGGGTACCAATTCCGGTGGCAGGATATGAAGATAAGAAAATTTACGTATGGATTGAAGCAGTGACAGGATATTATTCGGCGAGTAAAAATTGGGCTGAAGAAACAGGGAAAGATGATCAAGAGTTTTGGGATAAAGAAGCGAAAACATATTATGTACATGGTAAGGATAATATTCCGTTTCATTCAATCATTTGGCCAGCGGTATTACTTGGAATAGGAGAAGAAGCGATCCCGCGTCATATCGTTTCGAATGAGTATTTAACAGTAGAAAAAAGAAAATTATCGACAAGTAAAAACTGGGCAGTATGGGTACCTGATATATTGGAACGCTACAATCCCGATTCTATTCGTTACTTTTTAACAGTTAACGCACCAGAAAATCGTGATACTGATTTTTCATGGCGTGAATTCATTTACAGTCATAATAGTGAATTGTTAGGTGCATACGGGAACTTTGTGAACCGGACATTAAAGTTTATTGAAAAATATTATGGTGGTGCTGTACCGAAGGGAAGTATTGATTTAGAGCTGAAAGATAAAGTAGAAGGATTATATAAAAGTGTAGGAGAGGCGATTGAACAAACTAAATTTAAGGTGGCACTAGAAACAATATTTGATGCAGTACGCTTTGCAAATAAATACTTTGATGAAAAGCAGCCTTGGAAACAAAGAGAAGACGACCCAGTTTCATGTGAGGAAACAATTTATAATTGTGTTTACCTAATAGCAAACTTTGCACAACTGCTTGAACCGTTTTTACCGTTTTCAAGTGAAAGAGTTAGAAATACATTATCGAGTGTTAAAGTAAATTGGGAACCTCAAAATACGTTGCCAAACCGAATTGATAATGTACAGCCATTATTTGAGCGAATCGATGTAAAACAAATTGAACATGAGGTAGAGAAGTTATATGGAGCGGTAAAGTGAAATATAAGGAAAAGACCTTTCAAATAAAGTGAAACTTTAATCAGTGGGGGTTTTGTTCATCCCCCACTGATTATTAGTTGAACCAATCGGGCTTTTACGGGCAGTTGATCCCCCACCTAAATTCTTTGCTTTCTCTGAATTTTGAGGTGGGGGTCTTAATGCCCGTTAATGCGGGATAAATGAAAGGTCTTTTGTTATGCTGTATAACCCTCTTTCTTATCTTTCAAAAAGAAAAGCACAGCAAGGATTACGAGAATAATAGCCGCAATATCATATGTTATTTTGAGTAATAAAGTTTAACATATCGTAACTTTATTCACATTTATATACAAGTTGATGTTGTCACGCACTATGCACACGATTATGTTTTTTTTCTTTCCTAGCAGTAAGTAGTTGTGGTGTGAAAATACCGAGTAATATAACCACAATACCAATCCACTGCATTGGCGATACAACTTCATGAACAAGTGTAATAGAAGCGATAATTGCTGTTGGTAATTCAGCTGCACCTAATATTGTACCAAGTCCCGTTCCGACTTTTGGTACACCAATTGAAAAACAAATGACAGGTATAATAACCCCGAACAGTCCAAGGAAGAAAGCATATTTCCATAGGCCTGCTTGTAAAGCGCCGTCCGTTAAAAAGGTAGGCGGGAAAAATAAGCATACAATAAGAGTAGCACTCGTTGTCATAAGAAAGCTTTTCGTATAAGGCGGAACATCTGTAGCAACGCGCCCGCTTACAAATACATAGAATGAGAAAGAGACGGCAGCTAATAGTCCGAAAATAATACCTTTCGTAGAAAAGTTTTGTCCAAGACCTTCAAATACTCCACCAGCAAACAATGTACCAGTAAATAAAATAATAATAGATATAACTTTCTCACGGCTTGGGAATGTCCGGTTGGCAATTGCTTCGATGACTACACCAATCCAAGTGAACTGAAAGAGTAAAACGACAGCGATAGAGGCTGGCAATTCTTCTACGGAAATAGCATAGAAAATACCTGTCATACTCATTGTTGTGCCGACTGTTAGTAACGAAAAGAATTGTTTTTTTGATACTTTATGACGTGAAAAGAACAGAACGAGTAAAAGGAGCCCAATCCATCCGAAGACATATTGCCCTCCTAGTAGTTGGTGTGCGGAAAATCCGTCAATGAATCCGAGTTTAAAAATAGTTGAAAGTACGCCGTAGCTACAAGCGCCGAATAAAACTAGTAATGAATACTTAAATTTCTCCATAAAAATCCTCCTTTTAAATAATAAAAAACGCCCGCTATCCAAATAAGGATAACGGGCGAACGAAACAGAGTAAGATACTCTACAAAATTCCGCCATTCATACGAAGTATGAATTTGGGGTATGAAATTAGAGTAGGTTTTACATTGCTTTTGGGAATACAATGGAGCATTTTACACCTTGAGGTGTGTTCTGTATTCCATAAGGAAACTGATGTTTATCTAATATTTGTTTTACAATATATAACCCAAGACCACTACCTTGTACTAAGCCATGTTTGTCAGGATTTGCGCGATAGAATGGTTCAAATAAATGGGCAAGTTTATCTTCATCAATTTGAGAACCTGTATTTAATACTTCTAATGCGTAACCGTTTGGCTTTTCATAAAGTTTTATATATACATGCTGATGGTCAATTGTATAATGAATTGCATTTGAAATAATGTTAAAAATAGCAGTTTGCATAAATTTAGGATCAGCTAAAATTTGTGCATCTTGTTTAATGTTAGATTGAACATTTAATTGTTTTACAGATACAAAATAATCTACTTTCTTTATAACGTCCTCAATAATATTAGTTAATGAGATAACTTTTAAATTTGGTTTAAATTGAGGGTTTTGTATTTTGGATAATTCTGACACTTTTTCCGTTAATATGTTAATATCTTGCATCATCTCATATGAACGTTTTAAATATTTATCTCTATCTTTATAAGCGCCAATTCCGTGAATCATGCCATCGAGTTGTCCCATAACGGCTGCGATTGGTGTTTTTAATTCATGGGATATCATAGACATAAATTCTTTACGAGATTGTTCTAACTGTTGTTCCTTCTTGAGTTCATTTCTTAAATCTTGATTGCTTTCATGTAAATTTTTCACAATAGTAGGTACTTGTGAGGCAGCTACTTGCAAATTAAAATCTGTTTGATCTGTATTTTTGTTAAGTAGCTTTTTATCTGAGAAATCAAGATTCATAATATCTTTTAAAGCATCGCTCATATATCGGAAAGGTTTGGCGATTATTTTTGCGTAGATTAAAGATCCAAGCAGAGATAATGCTAGCATTGTCGCCCCAATATGTGGAGCTAACTGCTGCAACACATCTGTTAACTTTGGATTATCATGTGTATCATTTGCTTTACTTGCTGCATTTTGTGTATGTAAGGCATCATTGTTAGTAACTTGCTTTTCCGCTTCTGTAAGTGAAGACGTTGTGTTACTTTTCCCCGGAATATTTTGTGCATGTTCTTTTGCTTTTGCAGTTTGGCTAGGCTGCAAAAGATGATTGATGGCTGTAGAGAGTGCTTTCATGTCTATTTGAGAAGATTGAAAATTAGAGATGCTACTCTCTGACACAGCTTTATTTTGCTTTGTTTTACTTTGGTCGTTTTGTTTGTCTGATTCCGCTTGTTCCGCAGTTTGCGTTCCAGAAGCTTTCAAACGATCTTTATCGTAATTCGAGGCTAGAAAATAAATAATTTGATAAAGACAAAGTGATAACAGAATACAAAATAATAAGGTTTTGATGAATATATTTTTGGTGATGTTGTCTTTGCTACGATTCGATTTTGTAGCCAATGCCTTTCACCGTTTTAATATAAGGAATTTCTAATTTTTTTCGTAAGTTTTTAATATGTGTATCTATAACCCTCACATCACCATAATGTTCATAGCCCCATACCTTATTCAACAAATCACTTCTTGATAGTACTTTTCCCCGATTTTGCAGTAAAGTATATATAATTTCAAATTCTTTTGTAGTCAATTCAATTTGATTACCATGAACATAAGCGGCATATGCTGTAGAATTTAACATCAATTCATGGAATTGTAGTATAGTTGCAGCTTCTGCTTCCTTTGTTGCTGCCCTTCTTAATACAGCTTCTACACGTTTTATAAATACGGTGTAATGGAACGGTTTTGTAATATAGTCATCAATACCTAACTCAAATCCTTTAATTTCACTTTCTTCATTATGTAAGCCTGTTAACATAATGATTGGTACATCAGATTGTCCTCTCATAATTTTACAAATACTATAGCCATCTATATCTGGTAACATTACATCGAGGAGGACAAGATCGTATGAATTTTTTTGGAAAAGAAGAATGCCTTCTGTTCCAGCACCAACTACATCAACAGTAAAGTTTTGTGCCATTAGAAATTCACGAATAAGTTCTTGTATATCTGGGTTGTCTTCAATCACCAGTATATGCGTCATAGTAACACCTCCTAAATAACGCTTTTTACTGCAATATTCGAATTCATCATTTTTTGGATGACTCAGATTGTTTATACATATAATAAGCCCCCGCTATAAAATAGTAATGAAAGTAGCAAGGGGGATTGTTTAGTGTCACTGAATAGTTCAGAATTACAGTAGTTCTATTATAGTATGTATTGTAAAATTTATAAAATATTATAACTGTATAATTTTAATATCTATGTTTATCAATGTTACGATGATGTTGAATGCAATCTATTTTTATTATATATGTAAATACAGTTGTTTTGCTACTGTAAATGAATAAATAAAATAAGCCAAGACATAAAATTCTTGGCTACACATAAATCTTGTTCTTAGGCTAATTTACAGTGACAGTAGCTTGTTGCTGAACGCGCTCAAATAACCAGTGAATATCATTGTTAAACATACGAATACAACCAAGTGTTGTTGCTTTCCCGATTGCTTGATTATTGTTAGTTCCATGAATCGCATACGTTGTTCCGTAAGTTCCTGCCATATTTAATCCGAGCCAGCGGTCCCCAAGTGGATTACGTGGATCGCCGCCTTTAATTTTTCCTGTATAGTAAGGACGGTTTTTAATTTTATTTACGATTTGAAAAGTACCCTTAGGTGTTGGTGTTGCTGCTTTTCCAGTAGCGACAGTGAAACTTTTTATGAATTTTCCATCTTGATAATAATCCATTTTATTTATTTGTGTGTTTACGATAAGCTGATCTTTCGTCGTAGCTGCTTCTGCAGTAGTGAATGGAAGAGTTAAAAATCCTAATGATAATAGCGCACTTAATAATAGTTTTTTCATTATATTCTCCTTTTACTTATTGTAGTAGTCTTACATACAATGAATTTGTAATCCTCGTAATGCTTGATTGACATTTTCATCTAATGTTTCAAAGAAGGTAGTAATCTTTGTATTACATTTGTTGTTTTTATCAATAAGTAATCTTTCATTTAATAAAAGCTCACCATGTAGTCCAAAACTTTGAACTCGAATATTTAGTTCATCTTCAGTTTCAGAAATAATCGGTAAGAAATAGTGAAAAGCTTTCGTTGGAATGATGTAGCTTTTGCCAATCATACTTTCTTGATTTGAATTAACCCATTTTCTCGTGACGATCTTAATGTTCTTTTTTGAAACGATAAAAGACAGCGTTGTAGATTTTGTTAAACTTACGTCAAATTCATTTGTTTCACATATTTGTAAATTAAAAACGGTTTCATTTTGATGAGATTCAATATTCGTATTAATAAAATCGTGCATTTTATAAGCTTCCATTTCTTATTCACCCTTTTTTCAATTTCGAAAAGCGACTTATATTTATTCAGTTTAATGTTTAGTCATATATTAGCTAAATTTTTCAACAAATTCCGATATAATCTTACAATACGTATATGAAGCTAATATGAAGTTCATATGAGTTTGTGGTGGTTTTTTATAGAGAACAAAATAAGGTGGTTTTCGAGAGTTAAAAACTGGATGAAAAATGTATATTAATGGATTTCCTTCGCGTGATATATAGTTGTTAGCTTGTTTTTTAATGCTAATAGATATAAGTAAATAGAGAACAAAAAACTTTAGAATGAGCCTTACAAAAATGTAATAAAAATGTAAGCTATTGTGATAGTTATTTCGACAATTTTTTTATACAATAATAGTAACAAGTTGTACGTGAATGAAAGGGGAGATGACATGGAATGGGTTCATGAATTATTTCAGCAATATGGGTATTATGTAGTACTTGTAGGCCTGCTGTTAGAATATATTGCACTTCCGTTTCCGGGAGAGCCAACATTAGCATATGCGGGGTTTTTAGCACAGAAGGGTGATCTAAGTTTACCTATTTTAATTATCCTATCCTTTATTGGGACAAGTGTAGGAATGACGATTCAATACTTTTTAGGGAATAAGCTTGGTATGCCTTTTGTTCAAAAATACGGGAAGTACGTATTTTTAACACAAAGAAAAATTGATTTAACGAGAATGTGGTTCGATAAATACGGATATTTCCTTATCTTTATTGGCTTCTTCATTCCTGGTGTACGTCATTTTACAGGATACTTTGCAGGTATCATTAACTTACCGTTTCGCCGCTTTGCAATTACAATTTATTCAGGTGCTTTATTCTGGGTATCGTTCTTCTTAATTGGCGGCTACTGGTTAGGTGGTAACTTACATGATATTTTCGGATTACTGGGAGATCATATCGGCAAAATCATTTTCGGAGCGATTGTCATTGTAGCAATTACGTTAAGCGTTCGTTTCCGCAAGCAACTAAAACGAGTATTTTTACAAAACGCAAGTTAATATGGAATCCATTCTATGTCAGATTTTAGGAAGGCAGTGCTTTAGAGCACTGCCTTTTTTATTTTATGTTCCAATCTATTTTCAACTTTCCTTTTAATTGATCTCCGCTAACTATAATGTAATAAGTTCCTGTCTTAATTGCTGCGAAATGGTATGTATTAGGGCTGGATGAAGCTAAATAATTTTCTTCTTCTTGAAATTCACTAGCCATTTTTATGTCACCCATGTAGCCATTGGGATTTTTAGATGGTGATTCAATGGTGAATTCTAATATGTCACCTCGTTTTAGTTCAATCGGAATTTTATGTTCACCACTAAAATGTTGAAAAGATGCTTCGAAAGAGTTTTGGGTCCTTTTCTCTGTCCATTGCTCTTTCTGCGTGACATCAATGAAGTTAATCATGATGAGTGCAATAAATATAGCACTAGGGATGATATATCCAATCCATATAAACTTTTTTGTTATAAGTGAGCATAAATAGAAGAAAACAGAAAAAAGTGCTCCGATAGATCCTGCAAAAAGTAAAAAAAGAAAACCTGTTTCTTGAAAGAATAGGAATGGAAGAAAGAATATATAACCGCAAAGAATGTAAAGACCTAATGTTTTTAAGGTGCGGTAATTTTTAAACTTTACTTTATCTATGCAAACGGAACAAAGGATTGCATAAGAAATAAGGACAAGTGCAGGTAAAGAAAAGAGTAGTTCAGGTAACCCGGTCAATAACTTATATTTTGTTAGCCCACTATTTCCGGAAAGTGTGAGAATAGCAAGTAATAAAGAGAATAAACAAGCTGCTGTAAGTTTAGTGAGAATATAAGAAAGAATAGATGTTTTATTCATATGTAACCTCGCATGTTTAGTATTTTATATTCATTATATAAGTTATGTAGGTGATAATATAGAAGGTGTTTTGTCAATTATTAACGTCAAAATGACAATTATAATTGACAAAAATAAGGATGTTATTTACAATTTTAATTAAATAAATGAAAAAGAGGGAAGACATGAAGCTTCAAAATCGAGTGAGGGAATTGCGAGCAAAGCATCGTTTATCACAAGGGGATTTAGGGAAAGTGATTGGATCATCGCGGCAAACGATTAGTTTAATTGAGCGCGGGGATTATGCGCCGTCTATTGTGTTATCGCTAAAAATTGCACAAATTTTTGGAGTGCCAGTGGAGGAGATATTTATGTTAGTGGAGGGGGAAGATGGAGATGAAGAGTAAGGGAAATGGGAAAATGACGGCTATATTGAAGTTGTTAGTAGGAGCAGTATGCGGCGGGTTTATAGGGTATGTAGTAGGTGATATTGCAACAGTGGGTACTAGCAAAATACCTCCTGTTATTAGCATTGCTATGATGAGTGTATTTGGCGTAGCGATTATATATTATATTTGGAAGCGTACAAGAGCGCTCGCACAAACGAAAGATGAAGAAGAAAATGTTAAGGGACGAAGATTAGGGATAGCGCTTATTTATTTTCGAGTAATGGAAATTATTATTCCATCATGGTTTGTTTGTTCAGTTATCACTTTTTATAGAACGTATACAAGTGAGGGGAACTTGCTCTTTGTTAGTGTAAGTATTGTCGTATCTACAGTGTGCTTTATTGCTATAACTTGGTTAGGATCTGTAATGAGGAAAAGATATAACGCTCTATATCCAGAACAGAGTGTTACGTATTCTCAGTCAATGGAAATGTGGGCAAAGAATGCAGATGAAGGGCAAAAGCAAATTGTTCATGAAGCGGGATATAAGGCATATCAATATACAAACATGACACTTGCTTGTGCGTGGTTGGCGGCGATTGCGTATGCAATTTTAGATGGAAAAGACTTCTTTATGGTCATTATGATTTCGTTCGTTTGGGTATTACATGTTGGAACATATATGTACGAAATGCATAAAAAAATGATTTATTAAGGGGAGAAAAACGGTGGACGTTTTAAGAAGACCTGCTTTTTTAATGTTCGTTGCTTTCGTTTGCTCCGCTTTATACGGATTTATTCGAATAGAAAAAGTACAGCAAATTATAGAAATATGGACCTTTTTCGGGATTGCATTGCTTGTGTTGGCTATTCATGAATTAGGGCATGTAATATTTGGTTTAATAGGCGGTTTAAAGTTTAAATTTATGGCAGTAGGACCTATTACTGTGCAAAATGAGAAAGGAAAAATACGAATTCGAGAAAATAAATTATGGGAGTACTTTGGAGGCGTGGCGATGCTAGTGCCGCCTTCTATAGTGACACCGAACCTTTCAAAAAAATGGGCGTGGATGACTTTAGGTGGACCGATTACAAGTGTACTATTCGGTATTACTTCAGGTTACATATACATGGTTAGTTATTATCAATATCTTTTATATTTTTCCGTTTTACACTTTACGATTTTTGCCGTTACAATAGTGCCGATAAAAGGAACATTCCTGAGTGATGGCATGCAATTTCTCATTTTAATTAAAGATGATGAAAGGGCGAGAGGGCATTTATATAATATTCAAGTATCGGGTGAATTATTAAGCTACAAACGGCCGAAAGATTGGGATGAGAGATTAGTAGAAATTAGTGAAGAAAAAATAAAAGAGGATAAAAGTATAAGAGAAATAATGAGCGGACTTATGCTCGTATTTTATGCCCGAGCTGATCAAGAGGGAATGGAAAAAGCGATAGTGCATTTAGAGAAAATTGTGCAGTTACCTGTGACAAAAGAAAATAAATATTTTGTTGGTAGTTTTCATAGTTGGTATCTTTTATATAGAGTACTTTATCAGCAGGAAAATCTTTACTTGCAAGAAGCGAAGAATCATGCGAAGGCAATTACAAGGCTGGACTTACATGGGTATTACCGTACGCAAGGAATTATCAAATATTTAGAGCAAGATATGGAAGCATGCCATATTTATATGAAGAAAGCAGATAAAGAATTGAAGAGCGCTGAGAAGAGTGAAATAGGATATTTACAATTGGATAGAGAGTGGTTCGAGCAGTTGAAGGAGAGGGTATCTTACGATGGGTGAGGTATCCTCTTTTCTATATGTAATCTTATGCCGTTCCATAAAAAGATCGGGGCGAGTAAAATGAGGTAAGAAGAGCAAAGTTTGGAGGAGTTATATATGGAAATTTTAGCGATTATTTTGCTAGTCTTACTCATTTATGTAATTTTTAAAGTGGCATATGTAGCAGTAAAAATACTCGCAGTCCTATTAATTATCTTTTTAATTGTAGAGTTCGGCAGTAAGCTGCTTGGGGGATAGGCATGTTGTGCGTTTTGAGTGTCGAACCGTCGATATAATGAAAAAATCGCTGATATAAGTGGAGAAACGATCGATATATTTTAAAAATCGTTGATATATTTAATTGAATACTAAGTGGGGTATATGGGAAAGAAGTTGCCGTGGAGGTAACTTCTTTTTATTTTGGTGATGGGGTATGAACAGGAAAGAACAGTAAACAAAAAAGCTGGAAGAATTTCTTCCAGCTTACGAGTTACTTTCAATTTGACGACCATTTTCTTCTTCAGTGTCCTGTAATAGATTGAATACGTCTGCTAGGCAGAATGCGATAAACCAAGTCCATAGACCATGGAAGAAAGCTGAGCTTAATTGAAGTGGTAATGTATAGTTTGTCATTGAGTAGGAAATACATCCACCAACGATTCCGATCATTGTTAATAACATTGTTTTTTGAGCATTTTCTTCTGGATTGAAGAGGAAGAAAATGTATCCGCCTAAAATTGAAGCGCTTACAAGGGTTTCGATTCCATTAAAAATGATATTCTCTCCAAGCTCTGTGTTTGTCCAGAAACAGATCACGCCGCCGACGATCGCAAATAGGACAGCTAGTGTGTATCGTATATATTGATTCATATGTTCATCTCCTTATGTAATAAGATGATTTGGAAGTCAAAAAGGTAGGTATAGTATATTGAAGTGAATTTTAGTTGTACGTATCTTTTATAAAAAGATCAGTGAAGAATAACTAAGATGATCGGTTTTTTAAACCGTTACGTGTATGGTGTCTGAAATATACCCGACTGCTCGTTTCTTTTTGCTTATAAAAATAAGAGAAACTTCCAAGTCTATATACTCTTTTTTGTAAGTCTAGTTTTATTATAACATATTTAGTGATACAATAATAGAATTATCTGATTTTGTAATAAGTGTAAAAAATAAAAAACGCAAGGAATTGTAGTTCCTTGCGCCTTTTTATATACGTTTGAAACGGCCGACAATTTCAACTGTTTCAGTAATGTTCATAAATGCTTTATTATCCACTTGGCGGATAATACGTTTCATTTCGCCCAACTCGTAGCGAGTTACGACAGTGTAAATCATTTTTTTCTTATGGTTTGTATAGCCGCCGACAGCATCTACCATTGTTACGCCACGTATGCCGTGATGTAATAGTGAGCTTTTTATTTCCTCACCTTTTTCTGTAATTGTCATTATCGTTAATTTAATATGTTTTGTATGCACGGCATCAATTACTTTGCTGACTACAAACCGACTAATTAACGTATAAAGCGTAATATCCCATCCGAAAATAAATCCTGCTGCAACAAGTAAGATTAAGTTGAATCCAAAGATGATTGCTCCAATTGAAACATCGCGATGTTTCGCTACAATCAATCCAACAACATCAAAACCACCTGTTGAAGAAGCAAATCGGAATATGATTCCTGAGGCAGCACCGCAGATGACACCACCGAATACAGAAGACAGCAAAATATCATCTGAAACTTGGTGTACTGGGATAATGTTCATCGCTAAAGATGATACAGCCACAAAGTATGCCGTTAAAAAGGTTGTCTTCTTTCCTAAGTAAAAGTGACTTAAAATAAGAAGCGGAATGTTTAGTAAAAAGATAAGTGCTCCGATATTGTAGTGCATTAAATAACCGATAATCATCCCTACACCAGCGAACCCACCGCTAATCATATTATGCGGGATAAAAAACATATTCATAGAAATTGCATACAAAATAGAAGCTATAAAAATAACAACTAACTGTATGATGAATTCTAAATGAAATGTTTTAGCTGCTGGGAAGGATAAAAAGGCGGTGTCGGGAACGTAATCGGCGTCTCCTAGTTGACCCATAGTATGTTTCATCTCCATATTCATTTTTGATTACAAGAAGAGAATAAAGCTTTTTTCAAAAACTGGCAATAGTTTTATTATAATGCAAAAATTTTATAAATTTCTAACAAATTAAACCTATTCAAAGATACGTGTGAATATACTAAAGAAAGCGAATACATTGGTTTTCTAGCATAATTTTTTGAGAAAATATGCAAAAAAACTTTTGAGAACAAAAGGAAATAGAGAATGTTTGCTGAATATGCTAAAATGACTTTATTAAGGATGTGAAGCGATGGAATTTTTATTGCAGGATGCAATTCTATATATATCGTTTGTAACGACAGCGCTTTGTGTATTAGAAGTCTTTTTTCTTGCTAACGTTTCTCGCTTTGTGCGTCAGCAAGCATCGAGCGGTAGACAGAGAGCTTTTAAACTAGTAGATACGTGTGAAGAGGGTACAAGAAATGTACCGCTATTTTCTATTTTTTATAAATATGGAATGATTCGTTCTGTCCGCAGACAAGAATCGAGTGGAGAGAGTGACGAGGTAGGTCCGTATACACCAATGTTTCGCTAATTAATTACGAAACATTGGAGGAATGAACATGTTAAAATCATACCGAGCTAGGCTCATTAGTTTATCATTATTACTTGTTTTTGTTTTATCTGGCTGCAGTAATGCAGGTACAATTGATTCACATAGTACGGGAATTTGGAACCATTATTTCGTATATCCAATCTCATTTATGATTCAATTTGTTGCTCATCATATACCTGGAGCTAGCTTCGGGATTGCCATCATTATCATGACGCTCGTTATTCGTTCAGCAATGATTCCATTAGCTGTTTCGCAATATCGTAGCCAAGCGAAAATGAAAAAAATGCAACCTGAATTACAGAAGCTGAAACAGAAATACGGT
This sequence comes from Bacillus sp. TH19, assembly GCF_016651075.1. Classification (NCBI taxonomy): domain Bacteria; kingdom Bacillati; phylum Bacillota; class Bacilli; order Caryophanales; family Bacillaceae; genus Bacillus; species Bacillus sp. TH19. Next base: position 605,112 of record NZ_JAEKEO010000007.1, read on the forward strand.
GATGTGGGTAAAGATCTTGAAAAACAAAAGCAGTATCAAAAAGAAATGTCAGAACTAATGAAATCAGGCGGTTGGAATCCGTTAGCTGGGTGCTGGCCAATCTTTATACAAATGCCGATTTTCTCTGCTTTGTATTATGCGATTAGCCGAACTGAAGAGATTCGTACATCTTCATTTTTATGGGTGAACCTAGGACATGCAGATCCATATCATATATTACCGATTATCGCAGCGTTAACAACATTTATTCAAATGAAGGTGTTCCAATCAAATGTAACGCCTGGAGAACAAGTTCAAATGCTGAAAATACAGCAAATTATGATGCCTGCAATGATTCTATTTATGGGATTTGCGGCGCCATCAGGACTGGTGCTGTATTGGATTACAGGTAACTTATTTACAATGACACAAACAATTGTATTAAGAAAAGTAATGGAACGTGAAGAATTACAATTACAAAAAGCTTAGAAAAACACCGCTCGTGATGAGCGGTGTTTTTTATTTAAATCGTTAAGGAAATTTTAAGAAACCAACATTACTATTGGCATTGTATACGAAAGTGTACATGCTTTAGAAATATGAAGGAGGAAATTTCCTATGAAGAAGAAAACAGTTGGATATTTAGCAATTGCAGGTGCTTTATCATTTGGAATTATAGGAGGAGCTGGTATACCAGCGTTTGCGGCAACGAATACTCCAGCGGCCGAGCAAGTTACAAAAGGAACTGCGAAGAAGAATTTAGATGAAGCGACAAAACAAAAAGTAAAAACAATTATGGACGATACAAAGAAACAATTAGAGGAACTAGGTGTGAAACTTCCAGAGAAGGAGAAACGCAAAGACATGCTTGCGGACTTAGATGAGGCGACAAAAGAAAAAGCGAAGTCGATTCTAGAGCAAGAAAAATCCGGGAAATTAACTCGCGAACAAGCAAATGAGGAATTAACAAAGCTAGGCGTGAAATTCCTAGATAAAGGTAAGCGCAAAGATATATTCGCGAATTTAGATGAGGCGACAAAAGAAAAAGCGAAGTCCATTTTTGAGCAAGAAAAGTCTGGAGCATTAACGCATGAGCAAGTGAAAGAGAAATTAAAAGAATTAGGCGTAACGCTTCCAGAGAAAGGGAAGCACGGTGACATGTTCGCGGATTTAGATGAGGCGACAAAAGAAAAAGCGGAAGCAATTTTGAAGCAAGAAAAGTCTGGAACACTAACTCGTGAGCAAGCGAAAGCGAAGTTGAAAGAACTAGGTGTGAAATTCCCAGAGAAAGGGAAGCACGGTGATATGTTCGCGAATCTAGATGAGGCGACAAAGGAAAAAGCGAAGTCTATTTTTGAGCAAGAAAAGTCCGGGAAATTAACTCGCGAGCAAGCGAAAGAAGAATTGACAAAATTAGGTGTGAATCTTCCAGAGAAAGGGAAGCATGAAGACATCTTTGCAAACTTAGATGAGGTGACAAAAGAAAAAGCGAAAGCGATTCTAGAAAAGGAAAAGAAACAATTAGCAGATTTAAATGTGGATCTTCCAAATCATAAATTTTTTATGAAAAAAGATGATAAATAATTGAACTATGTAGTATCTTTCGTGTGGGCAACCGAAAGGTACATACGACAAATGCGAGGACCGATTTCTGTAAGCAGAAATCGGTCCCTTTTAATGATTCATCCCGCATTAACGGGCAGTAAGACACCCACCTCAAAATTGGATTAGAGCAAAGAAGTTAGGTGGGAGATCAACTGCCCGTAAACGCCCGATTGGTGAAGGCTAATAATCAGTGGGAGATGGATAAAACCCCCATTGATTAAAGTTTCACTTTATCGAAATTCTTTTCATTGTTAGTATGTATCCAAAGATGCAGTAGAAGATTGCAAAACCGATAAACACTTCAGTATATTGGTATTTACCTAATACGTAGAAGGAAGAAGCTGGTATAATAGCTACCGCTAAAATGCTATAACCAGGATACTTGTGCCTGTACATGATAGCGAATAGAACAGAAAGAAACGTAGCGATAATACAAAAAACAGCAATCATTATTGGTGCACCTCCTATATAGATTGTACCATTTTTAGGGAATTAGAGAAGTGTCGTAACTTCTGTTATAATATAAGAAGAGAAACATTTCTTATGTTATATAAAAAAATATATTGATTTTTTCTAACAATTCAATATAATGAACAATAACTAAAAAATTCGACATCAAGAAGTGATGATGAGGATATGATCAGTTTTTTACGATTATCAGAGAGGGAGGCCTTTGGCTGTGAGCTTCCTAATACGGGAAAATCGATTACCACCTCTGAACTGCAGCAGTGAACGGATATCTAGTAATTGCATGCCGGCAAAAACCGTTATTTAGACTTGAGAAATTGGTGAAGTGTGTCACTTTACTAATTGAAACAAGGGTGGAACCACGAATACAACACTCGTCCCTTTTTTAGGGAGGAGTGTTTTTTTATTTCATTTTTGCATCACACTAGAATTGGAAGGAGGATACGCAGCATGCATCATGATGAGAAAAACAAAATTGGTTTAACAGTAGCACTTTCTATCGTAGTAGGAACTATTATTGGGTCTGGTGTGTTTATGAAACCAGGGAGCGTATTAGATTACTCAGGGAGTTCTAATATGGCTATTCTTGCTTGGGTAATTGGTGGTCTGTTGACGTTAGCAAGTGGTTTAACAGTAGCCGAAATTGGAGCGCAAATTCCGAAAAATGGTGGGTTGTATACGTATTTAGAGGAGATTTACGGAAGTTTTTGGGGGTATTTATCTGGCTGGATGCAAACAATTGTTTATGGACCAGCTATTATTGGAACGTTAGGTTTGTATTTTAGTTCTTTAATGATCAATTTTTTCTATTTAGATAAAGTCTGGAATTTACCAATCGCAATTGGAACAGTTGTGTTCCTAGGCGTTATAAATAGTTTGGGGACAAAATATGGGGGCATCGTCCAAACGGTTACGACAGTTGGGAAGATGATTCCAATTATATTAATTGTTGTGCTAGGGTTTTGGAAAGGGAATAGTGATATCTTCAACGTAGTTGTACCGATATCAGAAAATCAAAGTATCGGGATGGCAATTTTAGCAACTTTATTTGCCTATGATGGCTGGATTTTACTCGCTTCTATTGGCGGAGAAATGAAGAACCCAACAAAGTTATTACCGAAGGCAATGACAGTTGGGATTTTAATTGTAACAGCTGCTTACGTGTTAATTAACTTAGCGTTATTAAATGTATTACCAGCAGCGAAAATTGTAGATCTTGGAGAAAATGCAACAGCGACAGCTGCGGGTATGTTACTTGGAGAATATGGCGGGAAAATTATTAGTATCGGTATTATCATTTCTATTTTCGGTTGTTTAAATGGAAAGATTTTAACGTTCCCACGTATTCCGATGTCGATGGCAGAGCGTGGACACCTTCCGTTTTCTAAGTTTATTGCAAAAGAAAATTCGAGATTTAAAACACCAGCAAATGCGATTACTGTTGAAATCATTTTAGGAATTATTTTAATGCTTATTAGTGATCCGAATAAGCTATCTGAGATTTCCGTATTCATTATTTATATTTTCTACGTAATGACGTTTATTGGTGTCTTCATTTTACGAAGACGTAACAAGGATAAAGAGCGTGCATATAGTGTACCGTTATTCCCGATTGTACCAATCGTTGCGATTTTAGGGTCATTGTTTGTACTTGGAAGTGCGATTATTAACGATCCGGTAAGTTGTTTCTTATCAATTGGAATGGTATTTACTGGACTTCCGGTGTATTGGTACTTAAATAAGAAGAAAGAAACTGGAGTTTAATGATTGAAGGGCAGGCGTATAATACGCCTGCTTTTTTCGCTGTAAAAAAATTTGTACTTGCGTCCACTTTCTCTTTTGGTTACTATAACGGTAGTAACCAAAAGAGAAAGTGTGGGGAAAGGTTTGAATTTTCGTGTATATATTTTAGCTATTGCGGCTTTCGTAGTCGGAACGGTTGAGCTAATTATAGGAGGAACGCTTGATTTAGTTGCTAATGATTTAGGTGTGTCGATTAGTGCAGCTGGTCAGCTTATTACAATATTTTCAGTAGTATTTGCTCTATCAGGGCCGGTTTTATTAGCAGTAACAGGCAAGTTTGAAAGAAAGAAATTGTATGTTGTGGCATTATCAATTTTCTTAATTGGAAATATCATTTCGGCATTTAGTGTGAATTACGAGATGCTAATGTTCTCGAGAGTAATTTGTGCAGCGAGTGGATCGCTTATTATTGCACTATCGGTAACACTTGCTTCTAGTGTAGTAGAGCCGCATTTCCGTGCGCGTGCAATTGGAATCATTTTCATGGGTATTAGTGGATCACTCGTACTTGGAGTACCGCTCGGTCTTGTGCTCGGAAATGCATATGGATGGCGTGCACCATTTGTATTAATTTCAATATTAACGGTTATGGCGATTGCTTGTATTTCATTGTTCTTAACGAAAGTACCAGCGACATCGGTATTATCAATAAGAGAACAAATTGCTACGTTAAAGGATAAAAAAATTGTAAGCGCACAGTTAACATCATTTTTATTTTTAACAGGTCATTTAACGCTATACGCATATTTAACACCGTTTTTAAAAGATGTGATGCATGTTGAAGCAAATTGGATTAGTGTGTTTTACTTCATTTTCGGAATTGCAGCGGTACTTGGAGGTGGCCTTGGCGGCTGGCTTGCTGATAAATGGGGATCGAAGAAAAGTATTATTTCCATCATTATCGTATTTGCATGTGCAATCTTTATGTTGCCGATGATGACATTCTCATTCCCGCTTTTCATTATTATGATGGGGCTTTGGAGTATGCTGAGCTGGGCAATTTCGCCAGCACAGCAAAACTATTTAATTGAAATTGCGCCAGAATCAGCTGGTATTCAGCAAGGTTTAAATAACTCTGCACTTCATTTAGGAATTGCACTTGGCTCAACAGTGGGCGGAGTTGTTATTGAGAAATCATCTGTTATATATAACGCTTGGGTAGGCGGCGTTTTCATTATATTGGCACTGCTTTGTGCGATTTTCTCTATTACGAGAGGACGCTCGAATCAGCTTACGAAAGAAGAATCTATCATTTGATAGGTTCTTTTTTGTGTGAAAAATTGCAGGGGTTAGTAGAGAAATGGAGAAGGGAGTATATAGCGAGGTGATAGTATATGGAGTCTAATTTTTCAATTATTGGTTTTCTAATTTCTTTAGTCCCATTATTTCTTATTATTTTTGTATTTAGATGGATTCGTTTCATCTATCAAAACTCTGAGAAACAAGTAGAGCAAAATGAGAAGATTATTGAGCTTTTGATGGAGATAAAGGAGCAAAAGAAGTCGTGAAATGAACGTTCTGTATTTACAAATCAAAACCATCCGAAAAACCAACTACATAAAATTAAATTAGCGAAAGCGTAAAAAAGAGCTGTACCAAATGAGTATGTAAAACTCCGTTTGATACAGCTTTTTTTGTATGAAAAATTATATTATCTATTCAAATGGTAGAATCGATTTTGGGATTTGTTAATATCTCAACTTCATCAACAATTCCTTAATTTCCTCATCCTGCATAAAGAGATCATGGTGCTTCTCTGTAATTTTCGCAAGTGCAACGTCATGATAGAAGAACTCCGTAAAGAACTTCACGAAAGGTTGTGACATTGTTTTCATCGCTTGCCATGATTCTTGCTCTACACCAGCAAATAAAATTTCACTATCGTCAACGATGAGTAGTAAATAACGCTCTAATGCGTTAGGTTCTTGAGCTGGGATTAAAAAATGCATGTTTTCTAAGTCAGTTTCCACTTTTCCAACTATGAGGGACTCGACTTGGACGCCTTGTTTTTCTTTTTGTTCTAGTAAAGGAAGATATTCTAAAAGGGTATCGTTCCATGCGGAGATGCGTATGGATTCTTTCGCATCTTCTATAAGTTGCCTACTTTGTACTTTAATAGAAGACTGCATTTTTAAACTCCAAACGCGGTCATCTGTAAATGATTTTTTAGAAATATTATTTTCAAGTTCTTTAATATTAGATTGGAATTCTGTCGTTAACTTTTCAATTGCTAGCTTGAGTGGTAATGCTGTATACAATTTTTTCTTTTCAGAAACAGAATCCATTACCATCCCTTTATCAATGAGTCGTGCTAACACTTCGTATATTTTTGCTTTTGGAACACCTGAATGTTTAACGATAGTTGTTGCATCTAATGGGTCATTGCTTGATACGACAACTTCATAAGCTTGGCTTTCATATTGTGAGAAACCGAATTTTTGTAGCATAGTTCCCTCCGAACGAATGAGATTATATGTTAAGGATAATGAACTATTTGTTTTTACACAAGTGTTGAGATAACAAGTAAGTTGATTGAAATGAGAATAAATTTCAATTTTTTAAACTATATGGATTGAGCTTTCTAATTTATCTATTATACTTAATATGGTGATTAATACGATTGAATTTTACCGAGAAGGGGATGCTTGAGGGAATATGTTGAGAAGTTTACGTTTAAAAATTGCAGTAGTATTTTCGGTACTTATTTCTATGATGTTCGTAATATTAGGTACAGCTATGTATCAATTACAGAAAGAAAAGGAAGTGCGTTCCTTAGACCAGTATTCTCAAAATACGATGGACCTTGTGACAGAGCAACTTACGACATTTGTTCAAAGAACTGATGAAGATATGGGGTATTACGCGAACAGTGAGATGATTCGTAATATGATTCAAGATGGGGTTACTCCAGAAGAGGAAGCGTTTTTAACGAAAGAGTTTGCAGAGTATAAAAAGAATCATCCCGGTATTTTAGATTTATATATTGGTACGAAAGATAAAAAAACATTAAGTGCCAATCTTGCTGAAGGTGGGCAAGTGCCAGAAGGATATGATCCAACGACAAGAACGTGGTATAAAGATTCAGAGGCTGATGTGAAAAGGGTTCATTGGGGACAACCTTCTTATGAAATTGCGACAGGAAAGTTAAGTGTAGGGGTTTCTAAAGCAATTACAGCTCAAGATGGATCTGTATTAGGCGTTGTTGCGATGGATGTATCGCTCGGAACAATTCAGAAATTGCTTCACAATATTCAATACAATAATGACGGAGAAATGTTTATTATAAATGATAAAAATATGGCTCTTGTTTATCCAGAAAAAGTAGGGAAAGATGTTTCTAAAGAGCCACTTATGAAGAGTTTAAATAAAGAGGTAACAAAATATGCTGTCACTACATTAAAAGGTGAAGATGTAGTTGTTTATAGTCAGTCATTTGATGCGATGAAATGGAAGATAGGAATCTTTTATCCGAAACAAACGATTGATGGATTGTTAAGTAGTACGAGAAATACAGTTATTATAATGGCGTGTATTAGTTTATTGGTTGGAATAGTAGCATCATATTTATTCTCAAGAAGATTAGCAAGACCATTACAACTATTAACAAATCACGTTCAAAAAGTAGCGGAAGGTGATTTAACACTACAAATGAAGGTGACAAGTAAAGATGAGGTTGGTATGCTTACGACTCACTTTAATGATATGGTTGAGCAAATGAATGAAATGGTAAGTAAAATTAAAAATAGTGTATCGACAGTACAGAAATCGACTCACAATCTGCATTATTTAACGAATGAAACTGTAGCAGCTAGTAGAGAAGTTTCAGGTGCAATGGATGATGTGAGCGGAGGCGCGTCTACTCTTGCTAATAGTGTAGATGAAGTTTCAGAACAGCTCGAGAATATGGCGCAGTCAGTGGAACAAATGAATAACTCCGTTGGTGAAATAAAAGGAGTGGCTGGCAAAGCTGAAGAGGCATCTAAGCAGGGACTCAATACGATGCGTAATTTAGTTCGTACAAGAGAACAATCATCTTCTATCGTTGTTCATACGGAAGAAGCGTCCGGTAAGTTAGAGCAAAGGGTTGGATCGATTCAAAATGTGGTAGAACTTATAAAAGGTCTTTCGGATCAAACGAATTTACTGGCTTTAAACGCTTCAATTGAAGCAGCACGTGCAGGTGAGCAAGGTAAGGGCTTTGCTGTTGTTGCTGAAGAGGTTCGGAAATTAGCTGAACAATCAAAAGAGGCAACGGGTGAGATTACAATAATGATTAGCGATGTGCAGTTAGAAGTAAAGCGAGTTGTAGAAGTTGTAAGTAAATTGAAAGACATTGCGAATATACAAAATAAAGTTACGACAGAGGCGGAGACAGAATTCCGCACAATTATGTCAGTTGTAAATACTATTAGTGCCTCAGTTGAAAAAATTGTAGAAGAGGTAAATAACATAGGTCACGAGCAAGAAGAAATCACAGAAGTTATGCAAACAATTGCTAGCACGAGTCAAGAGAGTGCGGCTGTTTCTGAAGAGGTAAATGCAGCAACTGAGTCACAAGTGAATCATTTAGAAAAAGTAGCTCATACGATGGAAAGTTTGACAGAGAATATGCAGGACTTAGAAAGATTGGTTGAGCAGTTTAAAGTAGAAGAGTAACGTATTAGTAAAATGATGAGAATTTCGGTAAAATAGACAATGGATATATAAGAAGCAGTAATAGGAGGAAGATTATTATGGCAATTGTTGATGTATCGATTATTCCAGTAGGAACAGGTAATGCAAGTGTTAGTGAATATGTAGCAGAAGCACAAAAGGTACTAGAGAAAAATGCTGATCGCGTGAAGTATCAATTAACACCGATGAATACAGTAATTGAAGGAGATCTTCCTGTCATTTTAGAAGTCATTCAACAAATGCATGAAGTTCCATACACGAAAGGTGCACAGCGCGTTGCGACAACAATTCGTATCGATGATCGCCGTGATAAAGTAAGTACGATGGAGAAGAAATTAAACTCTGTTCGATCAAAATTATAAGAAAAAGCAGCGATCTTCGCTGCTTTTTTCATATAGGAGGAAAATAAGATGAGTGAAAAGTTTAATGAGCAGTTTGATGGCTTGCTAGAGAAATACACGGAACTATTACTTGGAGAGAGCAACGAAGAGCGAAAAGAGCAGGTACAGAAATGGGCACTTTATTCTTATATGGCTAAGACGATGCCAGCTTTAGTGAAACATTGGAATGAGACGTATCCAGATGCAAAAGAAGAGATGGTACAGTTAATTACGAATATTAAAAAGCTGAATGATGAGAAGCGAAATGAGAAGTAAGAAGGCTTGAGATAATGTTACCTCAAGTTTTTGTTATTAATATCCTTATATAATTTACAGGAAATATAAATGGTTTTGTGAGCATGTCGAATATTTTCGGCATGCTCATTTTTTCCCTAGTAAACCCGTTTTTTCTGAATGTCGAAAAATAGTTTCTTCATATTTACAAACGAGAATATAGAGTTTTAAATGTTTTGATAGTATTTTATAAATTATCTAAATAATTATTTGTATCAAATAATTTTAAACAGTGATATAATTTCGAAGAGGGGTAAAAAACAGATAAATTATAGTCGTAGGGGTGAATTACATGGAACAATTAATGCGAAATTCGTTTCTTTTCTTATCTAAAAATAAAGCGCTAACAAAACTGGCTAAAAAGTACGGTTTACGCTTTGGTGCAGGTCGCTTCGTCGCAGGGGAAACGATTGAATTAGCGACAGCTGCAATTAAAGCATTAAATAAGCAAGGTCTTTGTGTAACGATCGATTATTTAGGTGAATTCGTTGATAACGAAGCGGAAGCAAATGAAATGGCTAGCGAATCGATTGAAGCGATTCGTGCAATTGGAAGAGAAGGTCTTAATTCGCAGCTTTCTTTAAAGATGACTTCTATGGGATTAGATATCTCTGATGAAATCGTAATGAACAATATGCGCCGTATTTTAGAAGCTGGAAAAGAAAACGGTGTGTTTATTACAATTGATATGGAAGACTATACGCGCTGCGGAAAAACAATTGATATCTTTAAACAATTAAAATCTGAATACGATAATATTGGTACAGTTATTCAAGCTTACTTATATCGTACAGAAAAAGATATGGAAGAATTAAATGCTTATAGTCCTAATTTACGTCTTGTAAAAGGAGCTTATAAAGAACCTGAAGAGGTAGCGTTCCCGGATAAGAAAGATGTAGATGACAATTATAAAAAAATTATTAAAATGCACTTATTAAATGGAAATTACACTGCAATTGCTTCACATGACGAAGCGATTATTGAATATACGAAAAAACTTGCGGAAGAACACAACATTCCAAGGGATCAATTTGAATTCCAAATGTTATTTGGTATTCGTACAGAGCGTCAACTTGAGCTAGTAAAAGAAGGTTACAAAATGCGCGTTTACGTGCCTTATGGAAACGACTGGTATGGCTATTTCATGCGCCGTCTAGCAGAACGTCCAGCAAACGTTGCGTTCGTATTAAAAGGTATGATCAAAAAATAACCAAGGAGAAAATACTCCTTGGTTATTTTAATTGCTGAAATGCGTAGTGCGCCATTTTCTTCGTATCAGGATATAGCTGCGTACGAGTAGAAGATAACACGACGTTAATGACGCGTTTACCGTCTTTTTCATCAACTGTTACGACTGTGTATTTTCCGAGTGCTGATAAACCGCTTTTACTTCCAATCGCATATGGATCATCATATAGTTCTTCCCGTCCATAGTTTGCGATTTTCGGAGAACGCTCTGAAGTATGTAGTGTTGTATGTATTGAATTCATATATTCTAAAACGATCGGATACTTCAAGGATTCTTTCGTAATAATAGCAATGTCATATGGTGATACTTTATTTCCAAGTGCATCAGCACCGCTTGCGTTTTTGAAAGTCGCATGTTTTGTCCCAAGTTCCTTCGCCCTAGCGTTCATCATTTTCACAAACTCATTTTTTGATCCTGCGATATGTTCTGCAATTGACTCAGCGATTGGGTCTGCACTAATAATAAGCATAAGTTTTAATGCCTCATCACGTTTTAATTTTTCACCCGCGCGAAGCTTAATCTTCTTACTTTGACTTTCCGTTTTAATCGCATTCTCTGTAACCGTAATTTCTTCATCTTCTTTCACATTTTCTAGTAAGAGTAAGGTAGTCATCATTTTCCCTATACTAGCCGGATAAGAGCGTTCATCTTCCCGTTTTCCATACAAAATTTCACCTGTGTCTGCATCGATTGTAATCCCGTATTGCCCAGTAATGTTAGGCTGATCTGCTCTTACAACTTGTTGCCTTTGTGCATAAGAGAAGAAAATCATCCCTGTAAATAGTGTGGCAATCATTACAATCATAATTATTGTTCGTTTCATCGTCGTTCCCTCTTTTGTTTTCCATATGTACAAATAAATTGGGCAGAAAAAGCAGCCATTAATCATTATGCCACGTTCTCTGCCCAAAAATATACCGTTATTTTTCGCCCATATTATGCTTCTTATATTGTTGGTTATTACTTTGACGCCCTTTTTCAACACCGTGATTATGCGGACCTGCATTTCCAGTTACACTTGCTGCGCTAATTCCAGCTTTTGAAGGGTTCTTCTTAAGTTTTGCCATATATATTCCTCCAGTTTCGTCAGATTATAAAAAGGAAAAGTGCATTTTGATGAAGAAAATACACATGTATAGCATAGCCAAATGAAAGAAATATATTTATTTCAGAAAATTTTATCAATAAATATATTGCGAAAATTCAAACTGTATCATATATTTATTAGTAGAGGCTCACTCATTGATTGCGACTTATGTCGAAAAATTGAATGAGCATTCATTCAAGAATAGGGGGAGAAATGGATGTTCCAAATTAAAAAGGCTGCTGTTCTAGGTTCAGGCGTAATGGGTTCAGGGATTGCGGCACACTTAGCTAATATTGGTATTCCGACATTATTGCTTGATATTGTACCACCTGCGCTTACGAAAGAAGAAGAGGCGAAGGGACTTACATTAGAACATAAAAGTGTGAGAAATCGTTTTAGTAATACGGCTGTGCAAAAACTATTAAAGCAAAAACCAGCTCCTCTGACAGTGAAAGGAAATTTAGCACTGATTGAAGCAGGTAACTTAGAAGATGATCTTGAGCGTCTAGGTGATGTAGATTGGATTATTGAAGTAGTAGTTGAAAACTTAGATATAAAGAAGAAACTATTTGAAAAAGTAGATGCTGTTCGTAAACCAGGCTCAATTGTGAGCTCAAATACATCAGGCATTTCCGTTGAAAAAATGGCAGAGGGTCGTTCAGACGACTTCCAGAAACACTTCTTAGGAACACACTTTTTTAACCCACCACGATATTTAAAACTTCTAGAGGTAATACCGACGAAAGAAACTGATCCACAAGTATTAAGCTTCATGAAACTATTTGGCGAAGACGTTCTTGGAAAAGGCGTTGTTATCGCAAAAGACACACCAAACTTTATTGGAAACCGCATCGGTACGTATGGCTTGCTTGTAACGCTTCAAGAAATGATTAAGCGTGGCTATAGCATTGGAGAAGTTGACTCTGTAACAGGTCCATTAATTGGTCGTCCGAAGAGCGCAACGTTCCGTACATTAGATGTTGTTGGTTTAGATACATTTGTACACGTTGCAAATAACGTATATGAAAATGTACAAGAAGAAGAGCGTGATGTATTTAAAGTACCTGCTTTCATGCATGACATGCTTGATAAAAAATGGCTTGGAAGCAAAACAGGTCAAGGCTTCTTCTTAAAACAAGGAAAAGAAATTTTAGAACTAAATCCTGAAACGATGGAATACGAAGCTCGCAAGAAATTAAAAGCTGCATCTATCGAGTTAAGTAAACAAGAAAAAGGTTTATCGAATAAATTGAAAGCGCTTGTATACGCGAAAGACCGCGCAGGAGAGTTGTTATGGAACATCATCACACCAACTCTTTTATACTCTGCAAAACTTCATAAAGAAATTGCTGACGATATCGTTGCAATTGACCAAGCGATGAAGTGGGGCTTCGGCTGGGAGCAAGGGCCATTTGAAGTTTGGGATGCAATCGGCGTTGAAAAGTCCGTTCAAAAGATGGAAGAAAACGGCGTAGTTGTTCCGACTTGGGTGAAAGAAATGGTAGAGAAAGGTTTCACTACTTTCTACAAACACGATAACGGAGATAGCTACTATTACGATAATGGCGAATATAAGCTAATCGAACGTAATAAAAAGGCAATTTCTCTTAAACAATTAAAAGCGAAAAATGGCGTATTAAAGAAAAATAGCGGAGCGAGCTTAATCGATTTAGGCGATGGTATCCTTTGCTTAGAATTCCATTCGAAGAGCAATGCAATCGGTATGGATATTACGCAAATGATTAACTACGCTGTTGATGAAGTAGAGAAAAATTATAAAGGTCTTGTTATCGGAAACCAATCGAAGAACTTCTGCGTTGGTGCGAACCTTGCAATGATCTTAATGGAAGCACAAGACGACAACTACTTTGAAATTGAGTGGGTTGTGAAAAACTTCCAAGATGCAATGACGAAAATTAAGTACTCTTCTAAGCCAGTTGTAGCGGCGCCATATGGTATGACGCTTGGCGGCGGTACAGAAGTTTGTTTACCAGCAGCGAGCATTCAAGCTTCTAGCGAAACATATATGGGCTTAGTAGAAGTAGGTGTTGGCTTAATCCCTGGCGGAGGCGGTAACAAAGAGTTATACATTAAACACTTAAACAAAATGGCAAACGGTGTAGAATTTGACTTACAAAAAGTTGCGAATAAAGTATTCGAATCTGTAGCGATGGCGAAAGTTTCTACATCAGCACAAGAAGCTGTATCGAACAACTTCTTAGGCGATAAAGACGGTATTAGTGTGAATGGTGATCACTTACTATATGATGCGAAACAAAAAGCACTTTCTTTATATGAAGCAGGTTATAAAGCACCTATCCGCAAAAAGATACCAGTTGTTGGTGAGACAGGATATGCAGCGCTTGTACTTGGTGCAGAGGCAATGCATTTATCAGGTTACATTTCTGAACATGATCTGCACATTGCGAAGAAACTGGCATATGTCATTGCGGGCGGAAAAGTACCGTACGGAACAGAAGTTGATGAGCAGTATTTATTAGATGTAGAACGTGAAGCATTTATTAGCTTAGTAAGTGAGATGAAATCACAAGCAAGAATGCAGCACATGCTTGTAAAAGGAAAACCATTACGTAACTAATAACGAGGGGAGATATCGTTCATGAGAGAAGCTGTCATTGTTGCGGGAGCAAGAACACCAATTGGAAAAGCAAAGAGGGGTTCATTAAAAACAGTTCGTCCTGACGATCTAGGGGCGTTAGTAGTAAAAGAAACGTTAAAGCGTGCGAATTATGAAGGACCAATTGATGATTTAATTTTCGGTTGTGCGATGCCAGAAGCAGAGCAAGGTTTAAATATGGCTCGTAATATCGGCGGGCTAGCAGGACTTTCTTACGATGTTCCAGCTATTACAATTAACCGTTACTGTTCTTCAGGTTTACAAAGTATCGCTTACGGAGCAGAGCGCATTATGCTTGGTCACTCTGAAGCTGTATTATCAGGCGGAGCGGAATCAATGAGTTTAGTTCCAATGATGGGGCACGTTGTTCGTCCGAACAGTCGCCTTGTAGAAGCTGCTCCAGAATATTATATGGGTATGGGACATACAGCAGAGCAAGTTGCTGTGAAATATGGAATTTCTCGTGAAGAACAAGATGCATTTGCAGTAAGAAGTCATCAACGTGCTGCGAAAGCATTAGCTGCAGGGAACTTTGCGGATGAAACAGTATCTGTAGATGTGACGTTACGCTCGGTTGGATCAAACAACAAACTGCAAGAAGAAACAATCATTTTCGCACAAGACGAAGGTGTAAGAGCAGAGACGACGCTAGACATTTTAGGTAAATTACGCCCAGCATTTAACGTTCGCGGTTCTGTAACGGCTGGTAACTCTTCACAAATGAGTGACGGTGCAGCATCTGTACTATTAATGGATCGTGAAAAAGCAGTGAGCGATGGCATGAAGCCACTTGCAAAATTCCGTTCATTCGCAGTAGCTGGAGTACCACCAGAAGTAATGGGAATCGGCCCAATTGCTGCAATTCCGAAAGCGTTAAAATTAGCTGGTTTAGAGCTATCTGATATCGGTCTATTTGAACTAAATGAAGCATTCGCTTCTCAATCTATCCAAGTTATTCGTGAACTTGGTCTAGATGAAGAAAAAGTAAACGTAAACGGCGGTGCAATCGCACTTGGACATCCACTTGGCTGTACAGGAGCAAAACTAACACTATCTCTTATTCACGAAATGAAACGTCGCAACCAACAATTCGGTATCGTAACAATGTGTATCGGCGGCGGAATGGGAGCAGCGGGAGTGTTTGAATTACTATAAAAAAGTGTAAGCGGCTCGTTCAGAATGTGAGGGGGATGGAGCTTCAGACGAAGAGGCGCTGTTTGCCTCGTAGGAAGAAGCGAAGCCACCGAACATTCTAGCCGCTGGAACTGGATTATATAAAAAGTGGAAGTGGCTTGCTCAGAACAGGAGGGCGTCGGAAGCCCTGACGAAGAGGCGCTGTTTGCCTCACAGG
Organism: Bacillus sp. TH19; assembly: GCF_016651075.1. Taxonomy (NCBI): domain Bacteria; kingdom Bacillati; phylum Bacillota; class Bacilli; order Caryophanales; family Bacillaceae; genus Bacillus; species Bacillus sp. TH19. The sequence continues at coordinate 620,640 of NZ_JAEKEO010000007.1, forward strand.
AAGGGGTGAAACGACCGACTGTTCTAGCCACTGGAACTGGATTATGAAAAAAGTGTAAGCGGCTCGCTCAGAATGTGAGGGCGCTAAAGAAAAGAATGGAAGCAACAAAGGTTTATAAAAAATAAAATTGAGAGCCAGCTTCTTTCAAAATGAGAGAAGCGGCTTATGAAAATATGAAGGAGGAAATTTTCATGGAAAAAACAGTAGGAAATGCGGTTAAGGGCGGTAGCTTTTTAGTAGAGGAAATTACAATTGATCAAGTGTTTACGCCAGAAGATTTTTCATCTGAGCATAAAATGATTGCAAAAACGACAGAGGACTTTATCGTAAATGAAGTTCTTCCGGAGCTTGAATATTTAGAGCAACACGAGTTTGATCGTTCTGTTCGTCTTTTAAAAGAAGCTGGTGAACTTGGTTTACTAGGCGCTGACGTACCAGAAGAGTACGGCGGAATTGGTCTTGATAAAGTAAGCTCAGCGTTAATCGCAGAGAAATTCTCGCGCGCTGGTGGTTTTGCAATCACTCACGGTGCTCACGTTGGTATCGGATCTTTACCAATCGTATTATTCGGTAACGAAGAGCAAAAGAAAAAGTATTTACCATTACTTGCAACTGGTGAAAAATTAGCTGCATACGCATTAACAGAGCCAGGTTCAGGATCTGACGCATTAGGTGCAAAAACAACGGCACGTTTAAATGCAGAAGGTACACATTACGTATTAAATGGTGAAAAGCAATGGATTACAAACTCTGCATTCGCTGACGTATTTATCGTATATGCAAAAATTGATGGAGAGCACTTCTCAGCATTTATCGTAGAGAAAGAATATGCTGGTGTATCTACAAGCCCAGAAGAAAAGAAAATGGGTATTAAATGTTCTTCAACTCGTACGTTAATTTTAGAAGATGCATTAGTACCGAAAGAAAACTTACTTGGTGAAATCGGTAAAGGTCATATTATCGCGTTCAACATTTTAAATATCGGCCGTTATAAATTAGGTGTTGGTACAGTTGGATCTGCGAAACGTGCAGTAGAAATTTCAGCACAATATGCAAATCAACGTCAACAGTTCAAACAACCAATCGCTCGCTTCCCATTAATTCAAGAGAAACTTGCGAATATGGCAGCGAAAACATATGCAGCTGAAAGCTCTGTATACCGTACAGTAGGTTTATTCGAAAGCCGCATGAGCACATTATCTGAAGAGGAAGTAAAGGACGGTAAAGCAGTAGCAGCTTCTATCGCTGAATATGCAATCGAGTGCTCTTTAAATAAAGTATTCGGTTCTGAAGTACTAGATTATACAGTAGATGAAGGTGTTCAAATTCACGGTGGTTACGGATTTATGGCAGAATACGAGATTGAAAGAATGTACCGCGATTCTCGTATTAACCGTATTTTCGAAGGAACGAACGAAATTAACCGCCTAATCGTACCAGGTACGTTCTTACGTAAAGCGATGAAAGGTGAATTACCACTTCTTCAAAAAGCACAAAAATTACAAGAAGAGTTAATGATGATGATGCCAGAAGAAGTAGGCGATGAGCCATTAGCACTTCAAAAATATTTAGTAACTAACGCGAAGAAAATAGGCTTAATGGTAGCTGGATTAGCTGCTCAAAAATACGGTAAAGCATTAGATAAAGAGCAAGAAATTCTTGTGAATATCGCTGACATCGTAAGCAACCTATACGCAATGGAGTCAGCTGTTCTTCGTACAGAGAAAGCAATTAAAACAACTGGTCTTGAAAAGAATAAACAAAAAGTGTTATACACTGAAGTATTCTGCCAAGAAGCATTCAACGAAATCGAAGCAGATGCGAAAGAAACACTTATCGCAGTTGAAAATGGCGACATGCTGCGCATGATGTTATCATCATTACGTAAATTAACTCGCCACACACCACTTAATGTAATTCCGAAGAAACGTGAAATTGCTGCGAAAATTTTAGAAGATGAGCGTTACACAGTTTAATAGCTGTAAAGAAAAGTAGTCGTATAAACGGCTACTTTTCTTTTTTTTTGTAAAAATGAAATTTTTAGTGACACAAAACTAATACCATTAGTATAATAAAACTAATGATATTAGTTTTCGTGAAAAGGGAGATGGAAATATGAGAATGATGCATGAAAAAACGGTATATCAATTGTCATTTTTGCCAAGAGTGTTTCCTGTGAATTGTTACTTTGTGGAGGAAGAAGATGGTTTAACTTTAATTGATGCGGCTTTGCCATATAGCACAAAAGGTATTTTACAGGCGGCTGAGAAAATAGGGAAGCCAATTACTAAGATTGTATTAACACATGCGCATGATGATCACATCGGTGCATTAGACGCGTTAAAGGAAGTACTTCCTAATGTTCCAGTCTATATTTCTAAGCGGGACGCAAAGCTGTTAGAAGGAGATACGACGTTACAAAAGGATGAACCGAATATACCGATAAAAGGCGGTGTACCTAAAAAGGTAAAAACGGTACCTGATGTTTTATTGGAAGATGGCGACCGAGTTGGATCGCTTCTTGCGATTATGACACCGGGACATACGCCAGGATCCATGTCGCTTCTTGATGTACGAAATAAAGCTCTTATTGTCGGGGATGCCTTCCAAACAAGAGGGGGTATGGCTGTTTCGGGGCAAATGAAATTTTGGTTTCCGTTTCCTGCAATGGCAACGTGGAGCAAAGAAATATCATTACAAAGTGCAGAGAAGCTAAGCGAATATGAGCCTTCCTTACTTGCGGCAGGACATGGGAAAATGATAAAGGATCCAGGCACTGTCATAAAACTTGCTATTAAGGAAGCTAAGCGGAATATAGAAAGTAGGAAAGAAGGTTAATTTATGTCACCGAGAATCGGACTTACATTACAGAAAATTGTAGAAACAGCGGCAGAGATTGCAGATACAAATGGAATACAAGAAGTAACGTTAGCTTCATTAGCGCAAACATTAGGGGTACGTTCACCCTCGCTATATAATCATGTGAAAGGTTTACAAGATGTACGGAAAAATCTCGGTATGTACGGAATAAAACAGCTGCATAACAGACTGGAAGAAGCGGCTGAGGGTAAACGTATGGATGAAGCAGTTCATGCTTTAGGAGAAGCGTATGTCGCATTCGTACGCAAACATCCTGGATTATATGAAGCAACTTTTTTACGAGAGGAAGAAGTAAGAAAAGCAGGTGACGGAATTGTAAAGCTTTGTCTTCAGGTTTTACAACAATACGGCTTAGAGGGAGAGAATGCACTTCATGCGACACGTGGATTCAGAAGTATTTGTCATGGATTTGCGTCGATTGAACAGCAAGGTGGATTTGGTTTGCCACTAGATTTAGATAAAAGTTTACATGTATTATTGGAAACGTTTATTCAAGGATTACATGTAATGAGGGATTGAATAGGAAGCAAAAAAACGTGAATTTGTTACTGATCATGCTTTTTGTATAGTAGGCTGCGGTTTGCTGGAGGCAAAATTACAAGTGGTAGTTGTGTTCTTAATTCTTTCGTTAATTATAGGTGTTGCAGCTTGAGTATGAATAAGAGGAAACCTTAGAAGCGATTCTAAGGTTTTTTTAGTGCATATAATCCTAAAAGAAATAAATACTAAATCGTGAATGAACAAAGAAAGGTAGGAGTATTCTATGCAAAACTTAACAGAGCTTGAAGTAGAAAATTTACGTCATTTAATTGGTGGACATGCGACGATTATTAACAAATTGGACCAGTATGCACAGGCTTGTACAGATCCAGAGTTGAAACAAATGCTACAAAAGGATGCGCAAGATGCACGAAATACGAAACAACAATTAATGACTTTTCTAGGATAGGAGGAAGAGAGAAATGAATGAAAAAGATATGGTAAATGATTATTTAGCAGGGTTAAACTCAAGTTTAACAAGTTATGCAAATTATATTTCTCAGTCTGATAATGAACAGTTACATCAAACGTTAATTCAAATTCGTAATCAAGATGAATCCCGTCAACGTAATATGTATGAATACGCAAAGCAAAAAAGTTATTATAAGCCGGCAGCGCCTGCTAATCCAATGATTGTACAGCAATTGAAAAGTCAATTAAGTGCGGAATAGTGTGATGAAAAAAACGAGCGAATGGATTCGCTCGTTTTTTTGTTTGGTATATGTCAATAAATACATAAAAAATATTTTTCCGGTTGTAACAAATATGACGAAAATGTAATATGACAATTCACAAAAAGGACAAAAACTTTGCTCAACATTTCACAAAGTATCCATGGTTTCTATCGTGAGAACCTCTATAATTAGGGGTGTAAAGAACGAAAGAAATAGACTACATGATCAATTAGGAGAGATTGCTATGAATAGAAACACAAGAAAAATTGCAATTATCGGTACTGGATTAGTTGGATCAAGCTGTGCGTATTCCATTGTAAACCAAGGGATTTGCGAAGAGTTATTGTTAATTGATATAAATCATGAACGTGCAGTTGGAGAAGCGATGGATTTATCCCACTGCATTAACTTTACAAATACAAGAACAAAAGTATATGCAGGAAGTTATGAAGACTGCAAAGATATGGACATTGTCATTATTACAGCAGGACCAGCGCCGAAGCCTGGACAAAGTCGTTTAGACACTTTAGGAGCAAGCGCTAAGATTATGGAGGGTGTTGTTGGCGGCGTAATGGAAAGTGGATTTGATGGCATTTTCTTACTCGCATCGAACCCAGTTGACATTATTACATATCAAGTGTGGAAGCTATCTGGATTACCTAGAAATCGTGTGATTGGTACAGGTACATCACTAGATTCTTCTCGCTTAAGAACAATTTTATCTGAAATGTTACATGTAGACCCTCGTAGTATTCATGGGTATTCATTAGGAGAACATGGTGATTCTCAAATGGTTGCTTGGTCTCACGTAACTGTTGGTGGAAAACCGATTTTACAAATTTTAGAAGAGAAAAAAGACCAATTTGGTGAAATAGATTTAGATGAAATTGTTGAGAAGACTGCAAAAGCTGGATGGGAAATTTATAAGCGCAAAGGAACTACTTATTACGGAATCGGAAATTCTTTAGCTTATATTGCGCGCTCAATTTTCAATGATGATCACCGTGTTATCGCTGTTTCAGCTATTTTAGATGGTGAATATGGCGAATACGATATTTGTACAGGAGTACCAGCAATTATTACTAGAGACGGTGTAAGAGAAGTGGTAGAACTAAACTTATCAGAAGATGAAGAAAGTCGCTTTGCAAAATCAACCGATGTTTTACGCGATTATATGAAAACAGTTGGTTACTAAATTATAGGAGAAGGTGAAACAAATGAAGGAATATATAATGTCTCGTGTGTTTAAAGCTTCAGCCGGAATCGCACAGGGTATTTTCGTATCCCTTGGAATTGGTTTACTGATCGAAAATATAGGAAGAATTGTTGATATCCCATTACTTATTACAATCGGAGTTGTTGCAAAATCACTTATGGCACCAGCAATTGGAGCCGGGATTGCCTTTATGCTCGGTGCAAACGGACTCGTAATTTTCTCAGCAATGGTAGCTGGAGCAATTGGAGCAGGTTCCATTTCAATTACTGAAGCTGGTCTCATCATTAAAACAGGTGAACCAATCGGTGCATTATTAACAGCGACTTTAGCAGTTTATATTGGTAAACGATTAAGTGGAAAAACTGCTTTAGATATGATGCTCGTTCCATTTGCAGCAATATTAGGTTCTGGTTTAGTCGGTATTTGGTTAGCTCAAAATATTAGCCCAGTTTTAAATACAGTTGGAGCATTCATTAAAGATAGTTCAGCTGGTAGCCCGTTTATCGCCTCTATCGTGATTGCTGTAGTTTGGGGATTGTTACTTATCTCTCCAGCTTCATCAGCTGCGTTAGCGATAGCGCTTAGCTTAGATGGTGTTGCAGGCGGTGCAGCACTTGCAGGATGTGTTGCTCAGTTTATCGGATTCTCTGTTATTTCAGCGAAAGAGAATAATTTAGGTGGCATATTAGCTCAGGCACTTTGTACTCCAAAAGTACAGTTGCCGAACATTACTAAAAATCCAATGATTCTCATCCCAACTGTCGTCGCCAGTGCTATAGTGGGCCCAGTATCAGCATTAATTTTCCAACTGGAAGCAGGAAAAGAAATTGCAGGTCTTGGATTAAGCTCTCTTATCGCACCAATTAATTTAATTTCCAGCCAAGGGTGGGAAGTTGTCCCAGCGATGGTAATCACTTATATCATCATTCCAGTAGCTGTTTCTTATATACTGTACATTGCTCTTAAAAAAGCAGGTCGTATTCATTCTGGTGACATGACTGTACCACAATCTTAATTTGAAAATCTCCTTAATATAGAGAAAAGCAGACTGAAGCCACAGTCTGCTTTTTACATTTTTTGATTTTGTTTTACTGGAACACGTACGGTTTCTTTTGCTAATAACAACTGAACGCCGAAGTAAAGTACGCTTGCAAGCGTCATTCCAGAAATGGCGTCTACAAATGCATGCTGCTTCGTAAATAATGTTGATAAAATAATAAGCGTACCGAAGAAAGTAAGGATGTAATATTCCAAAGTATGCTGTTCCTTGCGCTTAAAGGCAGCTAACATAATTACAAATGTCGTAAGGACATGAATGCTTGGGAAGCAGTTTACTGGATGATCAATACTATAAATATAGCGGACTAGTTCGGAAAATACATCTGTTCCAACGACGGTTGGGCGTGGTACAGTTGTCTGCCAAAAAAAATAAATCGAAAAACAAGCAAGTTTTCCAAGAATTACACTACTTAAAGTGACATAATATTGCTTTCGATCAGCAAAACAGTAATAAATAAGTGCACCGTATAAGTATGGAAACCAAAGTAAGTAAGGAATAATAAATGCTTTCACAAATGGAATCCAATCATCTACTACAGTTGTGACATCTACTGCGTGAACAGTAGATTTATTTAATACGTCGTAAAGGGGACTTACGAGTACGAGTAGAAGTATATAACTTAACGGAAGAAGAGATGAAAGTTTAAATTTCTTCATGATAATCTCCTATGTTTTAGTAATGTAAATAAATTCAATTGATTATAATATAGAAAATCCAATTGGGCTATCGATTTTACTTACATTTTCTTGAATTCACCTTACATTTTTGTCACTTGACTTAAAAGAGGGGAAGGGTGCTATATGAAGTGTTCATTTTATTTCTTAGTTTTTATATTGTTATGCCTAGTGAGTACTGGGTGTGCAAAGGATAAAGAAGGAGAGAAATTAGAATACAACGGGAGAGCACTCGTAATTGGAGTTGTTGGTGAAAAGCCGAAAGATACGTTTAGAAATATAAAGTTTGAAAATGTGAAGTTAGAGGAATTGGAAAAGAAATCTAAGGAAGTGGATGGTTTTCTAATAATGAAAGATCACTTTCAAGAAGCCTCAACAGAGCAGTATAAAGATGTATTTTCATCGCTAAAGAAACCAGTGTTTTTTATTGGTTTACAAGATAAATCATATTCAACTTTTATTACAAAAGAGATAGAGTATAACAGTGCACGAAAAGATGTAAATGCTATGTATACGCAAGGTTTTGCAAATATCGGAAGTGGTGAAGGACAACAATGGGCAGTTGGTTTATCGAATGGTGGAAATACAGAAGAAAGTATTCATAATATGTATATCGTAGTATTTCAAACAATTGCAGATTATTTGAATAGATGATGAAGGAGCCTGTAAACGAGGCTTCTTATTTTTTTATGTAGAAGCATATAACAATGTGATTGAGAAGCTCACGCAAGCTTTACAACGTATGCCAGATGCATTCGCGGCTGTAATGATACCGATTTATAATTTTATATCAGCTATTGCAGATTTAATTATAAAATTTAATAAAGCGCATCGAGTATTAGCTCGTTTTATCAAGGGATGATAATGTTAGTTCCACATCTCCCCCCTTGCGATTGGTATTGGTTTGTGGGCAAGTATGCAAGCTGCTTTAGCTTTATTATGGTAGGTAGAGCCAGGAACGAGGATTCTCCTTTATTTTGCATGCAGGAATCGGTTATATAGTGGTTCAAATGGTTCCATTGTTTATAAAATTGCTAAAGATATATAGATTACTTTTTTATTTGGAGGAATTCCCTAACTATCATGGAATACAATCATCAAAAATTCTAAATAATATAATTTTTACCTTGATTTTTTTGGGAAAAACAGTAATTATATGAATGTGTAATTCTAATGTTAAATTAGGAACCATAGAAATAAGGGGGGGTATAAATGGGAGAGATCAAGGTTACTCCAGAGGAATTAAGAAATAGGGCAAAAAATTTTAAATACGCTAGTGCTGAAGCAACTGATCGTCATAATAGGATTCTTTCAGAATTGTTGAATCTTCAAATGAGATGGATAGGAGCTTCGAGTTTATCTTTTTATAATGATTTGCCTACTTTAACCAAAGCTTATGAATCTTTTAATAGTCATTTGAAAAATATTGAAGAAGAATTAGTCCGTATTGCCCTTAAGTTTGAAACAACGGATAATAATGGAGTTAATATGACTAGTGGTGCTACTGGATTAAGTACTGCCGGATTAAGTACTGCCGGATTAAGTGCTGCTGGATTAGGTGCTGGATTAGGGATTAATAATAAAGTTAATTTACAATCAATAACTGATTTGTTAAGTACCAAGTCTAAAGAAGGCTATTTATATAATGAAAGAAGTGGCCCGTTATATGCTAAAGCTATAGGTGGTGAATTGAAAGCTGGAGCAATTATTGGAGGCAGTGCCTCATATAACACTGTAAAAGTAGGTATTGAAGGTTCAGTAAATATTGATGGAAGAGATTTAAAAGGAGAAGCAAGTTTAAGCATGGCAAACGCGGAAGTTGCTGCTAAAATAGATAAAAATGGCTTTGAACTTGGGGCGGAGGCCTCTTTAGCAAAATATGAAGCGGGGATAGATATACCTATACCATTTACAGATCATGATTTACATCTTGGTGGTTCAGCCTCACTTGGACAAGCCGGTGGTTCACTAAAGGTAAGTTCAAGTGGATTTAAAGTGAATTTCCCTTGGGGACCTGGAGCTAGTCCTGTGGGTACAGGTGTTGAAGTAGAGATAAAGTAAAAAGGAGTATCTTTTATGACTTTAGAAAGTTTGAAAAAAATTTTAACAATTCTTTTTGTTATTTGTTTTTTTGGTACTATTATTCTTACAATGTTTGATGCTACATATAATTTAAAAGAAAAAATAATCTTTTCATTGATATATTTAATTACAGTTCCTATTAGTTTTTTAATTTTATATAAAATAGGTAAATTTTTCATTAAATAAAGAGGTGAATTAAAATGGAGAAGGTAGAGAAAGACACATTACTTCCGATTGGTTCAGTTGTGAAATTTAAAACATGGGAACAGCCATTAATGATATATGGTAGAAAACAAGAAGATTCAAAAACTAAGAAAACTTGGGATTATGTAGCTTGTTATTATCCTATCGGAAATATTTCAACCGAATATAATATGTTTTTTAATCATGAACATATATCAGAGGTGATTTTTACTGGATATGTAAATGAAGATGAAATGAAGTTGCGTGAAGATTTAAAATAGCATTATTGATTTTACAACTATAATAATTATAATATATTCACTAGGGTATATTATAGTTATTATAGTTTTTTTGAATGTAAATAGGAGGATATTTATTGTGAGGATAAGGGGGAATGATGTTGAAAACTATTAAAAATACATTATTATTTATTCTATGTTTGGTAGTTCTTAGTGGTTGTTTTACAAGAGAGGGAACGATTGTTGGTGGTAAGGTTCATGGAGGTTCAAATAGTATAGATGGAAAGTATAAAAGTTTCACAGGTTTTGCCACTCAAGATATGGATGTAAAAAAAGGTGAAAGCTGGATATTTTCCTTTGATGATAAAACTAAGCAAGGAACCATAAAGGCTTATGTTTTAGATTCAAATGATAATACAATACTGGAAGTTAATAGTGGAAACAGTAAAAATAATATTAAAGTGTCTAAAGATGATACATATAAAGTTAAAATTATAACAGAAGAACATGGTGGAGAATTTGAAATATCATGGAAAAAAGAAAAGTAGTTAAGTTAATGAGTATCGGGCTATTATTATGTTCTTAGGATTCGGATATCTTCCAAAGAGATGGGGAAAAAGGAAAGTTTCAGAAAAGTTTCTGCAAGCAAAATTTGCTGATGAAGGAAAAGGGATTTTGATTATTACTTATGCTATAGATTTATATGTAATATCTATTCCTTTAAAAGTAAAGAAATATAATTCACTTTAATTTCTATTGAATATAGAAGTGATTATGCTATGAAAGTCATGTTTATGCATGGCTTTTTCTTTGCAGTAATTTCTTACCTGTCGGTTCTATCGCATCCGTTGTAGCGTTATGTGGCGGGATATTCATTATGGGTGGTAGCCAGGAAAAGGGATTTCCCCTTATTTCAAGGACTGGGATTGGCTATATAGTGGTTCAAATGATTCCGTTATTTATGCGATTAATTGTCGGGATTGCTAAAGCTATTTTGTCCTACACTTGTAGGGCTTTTTTATTAACAGTAATTCCTCAATATTCACGAAATATGCAAATGTGCATATTGTATTTATTTGGATTTTATTCATGTTAAAATTACATATAAAGATTTTTATATGTAATGAACTGAAAGCAGAAATATCCAATGAATTTTGAGAGGTGTTACATGTTTAAAAATAAGAAATTGATTCAATTTGGTCTAACATTACTTGTATGTTTATGTGTAATTGATTTTACAATCAGTTATTTTCAAGCGTATCTTGAATCAGCCGCAGGTATTAAATGGGTAATATCAGAAACTTGGAGAACTATTTTGTTAGATGCCCCTGAAAGTATATTGGTTATTTTAGGCGCAGTTGCTTTATATGATTTCACAAAAGAAACATTGCCAAAAGACGCATCACTTTAAATGCGTCTTTTTTTATTTCATTCAATTAGCAATTTCATGGATAGTAGTCTTGCTGTAAAAGCGGAATAAGAAGCCCTAATTAGGGCTTTTTTCATTGCAGTAATTTCTTCAACATCATGGAATACTCTCACTATTACGGCCAAAATCGTTAGTTCCTTTTATCTGTACGCCTTTGTCATTTAAAGTGTTTCCGGGTTCTGTGATTATAGGCTGAAATGGTTAAATAAACGTTTGTTTAAGATGTATGTTCGGTAGGAAGAAACCGATGCAACTCAAAGGTTAACAAAGAAAAGTAGGAAATTAATCAAACGTTTGTTTAAGATGTATGTTCGGTAAGAAGAAACCGATACAGCTCAAGGGCTAACAAAGAAAAATAGGTAGTTAATCAAACGTTTGTTTAAGATATATGTTCGGCGTGGGATGAGAAAAAAATTTTAAAAAATTATATATTTATTTTTTCTTAATAAATGGCGGAAAAATAAGAAAAATTAGCAGGATTATTAAAAATTATCACGAAATAAGTAAAAGTTTAGCGAATAATCGTTTGAAATAATAAAATGTTTTCTATATGATAAAGGTAAAGGTTAGTAAAAAAGTAGGTGAATTTATGACAGTAACATTTTATTCATATCCAAAATGTGGCACATGTCAAAAAGCAAAGAAATGGTTTGAGGCAAACGATGTAGCATATGAGATGATTCATATTGTTGAAAATCCACCGTCAAAAGAAGATTTACGTAATTTACATGAGAAAAGTGAATTACCATTAAAAAAATTCTTTAATACAAGTGGAATGCGTTACCGCGAACTTGGTTTAAAAGATAAGTTAAAGGATGCAAGCGAAGACGAAATGTATGAGCTTTTAGCATCTGATGGCATGTTAATTAAACGTCCAATTGTAACAGATGGAACGAGTGTAACACTTGGTTTTAACGAAGAGCAGTTTGAAAGTGTGTGGAAAAAGTACCAATAAGGTATTTTTACATAATTAATACATTCACTGGAGGTACAGTCATGAGCATTCCAAATAATTTACGTTACTCTGAAGAACACGAATGGGTAAAAACAGAAGGTAATGCGGTTGTTATCGGTATTACTCATTTTGCGCAAGGTGAGTTAGGCGATATCGTATTCGTTGAACTTCCTGAAGTAGGTGCAACAATCCAAGCTGACGAGCCATTCGGAAGCGTAGAATCTGTTAAAACAGTTTCTGAATTATACGCACCTGTAAGTGGTAAAGTTGTAGCAGTAAACGAAGAATTAAGTGACCAACCAGAACTAGTTAACGAATCTCCATACGAGGGTGCATGGATGGTTAAAGTTGAACTTTCTGATGCAAGCCAAGTTGAGAAGTTATTAACTGCAGAAAAATATGCAGAAATGACAAACCAAGACTAATTATAGTCGAAGAAAAAGGACAGCCTTTGTGCTGTCCTTTTTTATGTTGTGTACATAATGAATTTAAAAACATATATATATTAATTATTATGTAGGAGAACGTTTTTGAAAAACTTTTTTCATGGAGGCTTCATGCTGATCGAGCGGCTTGCGCCTTTCGTTGTCTAGCTCCACCTCCTAGCCCTTCATGTCTAAGAACCTTCCGTACGAGAAGACAAAAAGCGTCTTCTGTACGAAAGAACCTTAGCCAACAGGGCTAAACAGTCGGTTCCGCTTTTCGTTATTGTCCAGCTCCAGCGGCTAGATTGTTCGGTGGCTTCGCTTCTTCCTACAAGGCAAAAAGCGCCTTTACGTCAGAAGCTCCATCCCCCTCACAATCTGAGCGAGCCGCTTGCACTTTTCTTTGTGATCCAGCTCCAGCGGCTAGAACAGTCGGTCATTTCACTCCTTCACTTGAGGCAAAGAGCGCCTCTAGTTCAGGGGTGCGGGTGCCCTCCTGTTCTGAACGAGCTGCTTCCGCTTTTCTTTTGCAAAAATAAACAGGAAACAACATGAAAATAACGAATATACTATATACTAAGTTAAAGGTTGTATAGTATATGGTGATCGGGTGATGACATATGATTTATGTGGAAAAAGTCATTATTGTAGAAGGTAAATCGGATAGAAGAAAGATTGAATCTATTATTCGTGAACCAGTGGAAATTGTTTGTACAAATGGTACAATTGGTTTGTCGAAAATGGATGAGCTCATTGATCAATTTTTTGATAAGGACGTATATGTGCTAGTGGATGCTGATGATGCAGGAGAAAAGTTAAGGAAACAATTCCGAAAAGAATTTCCGCAAGCAGAGCATATTTATATTGATCGCTCGTATCGCGAGGTGGCGACTGCACCTTCTTCACATTTAGCAAATGTATTATGGGGAGCAGACATTGACGTTTATACAGAATATTTACGGTAAGGAATGATAGAAGTGATTGATTGGACAGGTGCCGAAGCTACAGCCCTAATAGGAAATGAAGAAAAAACAGTGTTATATGTGTATACACCAATGTGTGGAACATGCCAATTGGCAAAGAAGATGTTAACGGTCGTTGAGATGACGATTGAAGATTTGAAAATTGGAATGTTAGATTTAAATTATGCCCCGCATTTAGCGAAAGAGTATGGGATAGAAAGTGTACCGTGTTTACTTATTTTTGAAAATGGGACACTGATGAAGAAAATATATGCATTTCATTCGGTGGAATATTTATATACGGAATTAAAGTAGGCGGCAAAGTTTTTGCCGCCTCGACATATTTCTTGGGAAATATGTCGACATGCGTGATAGATACAGTATTTGTCGAGCGAAAATAACAGGATTGCCCTTTAATAAGAGGGAATGGTATGTAATAGAAAGTGATATGAGGGATGTGGTTTAGGATGAAATTATATTCTTTGCTTCAATCATTTGTAAATTACGCTAATGGTCAATATCATTTAGAACCGCTTTTAAGGCAAGGAGAAAGAACTGTTAATTTTCGTTTTGGAGATGAATGCTGTTCGTTACAAATTTCAAGAGATTATATAGAACTTTTGAAAGAGGCGAGAGGAACGGAACAAATCGTTTGTTTAGAGGAAGAGGATGTACAAAAATTAGTGACTGGAAATATGAGGTTGCAAAAGTTAATGAGTGATGGACGGGTACAATATTCTGGAACGTATCGAACGATGTTATTAGTTGAATCGATGTTTCATATATGTAAACCGATGTCAGTCGGAGCTTAAAATTCTGAAGTTTCTTTTTTTACGAAAATTTCTGTTGACAGAGCGTGTGGATATTGATACAATTCAATTCATAAAATATAGACAATTTCATAAATTTTAAATCAGACGAAAATTTAATCTGATTTCTCTTATTAAGAGAGGTGGAGGGACTGTGCCCTGTGAAGCCCGGCAACCGTCAACTTATGTTGAAATGGTGCCAATTCCTGCAAAGCAAATGCTTTGAGAGATGAGAGAGAGGGATAATGTTGTTATATACGCATATAAACCTTTCTGCTTCTCTAGAAGCGGAAAGGTTTTTTGTTGTTTGAATGCGGAGGACATTCAAATAATAAGAGGAGCTATAACGATGGACTACACGCATGAAAAATAAAAAAATGCGGAGTCTATCCAAAGTTTTATGAAATCCAGCTCCAGCGGCTAGAACAGTCGGTCGTTTCATCCCTTCCTATGAGGCAAAAAGCGCCTCTACGTCTGGGATTCCAACGCCCTCTTGTTCTAAATGAGCCGCTTACGCTTTTTAAACAAAAAAGGGGTGAACATCATGATTTTATTAGAAAATGTAAAGAAAATATATAAGGCAAAAAGCGGTGATGTCACTGCTGTAGATAACGCCAACTTACAAATAGAGAAAGGCGAAATATTTGGTGTTATTGGATATAGTGGCGCTGGGAAAAGTTCGTTAATCAGATTGTTTAATCAGTTAGAGAAACCAACTTCTGGCCAAATTACAATTGCGAATCGTGTGATTTCAGCGATTACTGGAAATGAACTTCGTAAGGCAAGACAAGAAATCGGAATGATTTTTCAGCATTTCAACTTACTTTGGTCACGAACTGTGCGTGAAAATATCGCATTCCCACTTGAAATTGCAGGTGTCGATAAGGCGGAGAGAAGAAAACGTGTCGATGAGTTAATTCATCTTGTTGGATTAGAAGGAAGAGGAGACGCGTACCCATCTCAGCTAAGTGGTGGACAAAAGCAGCGCGTCGGGATTGCAAGAGCGTTAGCAAATAATCCACAAGTACTTTTATGTGATGAAGCAACGTCAGCTCTTGATCCGGAAACGACAGATCAAATTTTAGATTTATTGTTAGATATTAATAAGCGTCTCGGCTTAACAATTGTATTGATTACGCATGAGATGCACGTTATTCGCAAAATTTGTAATCGAGTTGCTGTAATGGAGAAAGGGAAGATCGTAGAAACGGGTCCAGTACTTGACGTATTCCGTAATCCACAGCAAGACATTACAAAACGATTTGTACAGCAGTTAACTGATTCTGAAGATACGAATGAAACGATTGAAAGTTTAATAGAAAAGTATCCAGATGGAAAAGTAATTCGTTTGCAGTTTGTCGGTGAAGCGGTAGAAAGACCGGTACTTCAAAGGTTAATGCAGCGCGGTGATATAGAAGTTAGCATTTTGCAAGGAAATATCGCGCAAACGAATAACGGCTCTTACGGAAGTTTAGTCGTTCATTTAAATGGTGAAGAAACAGCGATCCAGCAAGCAATAGAAGGGATTCATCAAGATCAAGTAGAGCTGGAGGTGATTGCACATGGATAAGTTAATCGCAAATATTGATTGGAATCAAATGTTAGAAGCAACTGGTGAAACGTTATATATGACGGCAATCGCAGCGCTTGCCACATTTGTTTTAGGACTTATTTTAGGACTATTACTCTTTATGACAGCGAAAGATAATTTATGGGAAAATAAAGCGATTAATACGGTGATTGGAGCGTTCGTAAACATTTTCCGTTCTATACCGTTCATCATTTTAATTATTTTATTAATCCCGTTCACAAAGATTCTTCTTGGAACAATACTCGGAGCGAGTGCAGCGCTGCCAGCTTTAATTATTGGAGCGGCACCGTTTTACGCGAGAATGGTTGAAATCGCACTTCGTGAAATTGATAAAGGTGTAATTGAAGCTTCAAAAGCGATGGGAGCAAAAACAAGCACAATTATTTTGAAGGTGTTAATTCCAGAATCGTTACCAGCGTTAGTATCTGGTATTACGGTTACGACTATTGCTTTAGTCGGCTATACAGCAATGGCAGGTGTTGTTGGTGCTGGTGGTCTTGGAACACTTGCTTACTTAGAGGGATTCCAGCGTGGAAATAACGATGTAACAATCGTTGCGACAATTTGTGTATTACTCGTTGTATTTTTAATTCAGTGGATTGGTGATAGTTTAACGACTCGAATAGATAAAAGATAATGAAAACAGGGGGATATTTCAAATGAAAAAATTATTACTTACAGCACTTATTTCAACTTCAATTTTTGGGTTAGCTGCTTGTGGCGGGAAAGATAAAGATGAAAAGAAACTTGTTGTTGGTGCTTCTAACGTACCGCACGCTGAAATTTTAGAAAAGGCAAAACCGTTACTTGAGAAAAAAGGAATTGAGTTAGAAATTAAAAAATTCCAAGACTACGTGTTACCGAATAAATCGTTAGCAGATAAAGAATTAGATGCAAACTACTTTCAGCACATTCCGTATTTAGAAAAAGAGATCAAAGATAAGAAATATGATTTTGAAATAGCAGGAAAAATTCATTTAGAACCGATTGGTGTGTATTCTCAAAAATATAAGAGCTTAAAAGAACTTCCAAACGGGGCGACAATTATTATGAGTAATTCTGTTACTGATCATGGTCGTGGTTTAGCAATTTTACAAAAAGAAGGCATTTTAAAAATTAAAGACGGAGTAGAGCCAGTTAAAGCAACTCCAAAAGATATTGCGGATAATCCGAAAAACTTAAAGTTCAAAACAGATATCGAGCCTGGTTTATTGCCACAAGTGTATAACAATAAAGAAGGCGATGCGGTTCTAATTAATTCTAACTATGCAATTGATGCGAAATTAAACCCAGAAAAAGACGCGATTGCAATTGAAGGAAATGATTCTCCATACGCAAACGTAGTAGCTGTTCGTAAAGGCGATAAAGATAAAAAAGAGATTAAAGCTCTTATAGAAGTACTGCATTCTAAAGAAATTGAAGACTTTATTACTAAAGAATATAAAGGGGCAGTTGTTCCTGTAAAAGAATAATTGCGGAAAAAGGGCTGGTGTATGCCGGTCCTTTTTTTACTACATAACTATAGGGGAGAAGGGGACATCATATGAAAAAGATTCTATTGTCAGTTGTTACAGCACTGTCTGTATTTACATTAGCTGCTTGCGGGGGGAAAGATGAGAATAAGCTTGTCGTTGGCGCTTCTAATATACCGCACGCTGTTATTTTAGAAAAGGCACAGCCAATATTAGAGAAAAAGGGCATTAAGTTAGAGATAAAAAAATTCCAGGATTATGTTTTACCAAATAAGGCATTAGCTGATAAAGAAATCGATGCAAATTATTTTCAACATATCCCTTATTTAGATAAAGAGATTCAAGAAAAAGGATACAAAATTGTAAATGCAGGAAAAATTCATTTAGAGCCAATGGGCATTTATTCTAAGAAATATAAAAGCTTAAAAGAACTTCCAGATGGCGGAACAGTTATTATGAGTAATAACGTAGCGGAGCGTGGCCGTATGCTCGCATTGTTACAAAAAGGCGGCGTTATTAAATTAAAAGACGGTGTAGATGTTGTTAAAGCAACAGTAAAAGATGTTGTAGAAAATCCGAAAAATTTAAAGTTTAAAACAGATGTAGAACCTGGACTTTCACCGAAGCTGTACGAAAACAATGAAGGTGATGCTTTATTTATTAATTCAAACTACGCAATTGATGCGAAATTAAATCCAACAAAGGATGCAATCGCAATTGAAGGATCAGACTCTCCTTACGCAAATATTATCGCAGTTCGTAAAGGTGACGAGAAGAAAAAAGAAATTAAAGAGCTAGTAGAAGTGCTACATTCAAAAGAAATTCAAGATTTTATTAACAAAGAATATAAAGGTGCTGTACTTCCTGTGAACGAATAGGTGCTGGAAAGGGCTGGGGATAATCCAGTCCTTTTTTCTTTATATATATAAGAAGAAAGGTGTATCATAAGAGGATGTAAAGGAAATACTTATATACATTTGTGAAAAAATTGTTACATTTTCTTAGTGTTTGCGATATCATTTTATTTGCTATAAGATTAGAATGAGAATAAAATGAGAATATGAACGTTTTAGTAATTTTTAAAATGTATATAGAGGATTAATGGAGGTATTGAGATGGCTGGTTCTACATTAACGGTTAAAGACTTACACGTATCAATCGACGGTAAAGAAATTTTAAAAGGTGTAAACCTTGAAGTAAAAGGTGGAGAAATCCACGCAATTATGGGACCTAACGGAACAGGTAAATCAACTTTATCTTCTGCGATTATGGGTCACCCAAAGTATGAAGTAACAGAAGGTAGCATCATCATCGACGGTGAAGATGTATTAGAAATGGAAGTAGACGAGCGCGCACTAGCAGGTCTATTCTTAGCAATGCAATATCCAAGTGAAATTAGCGGAGTAACAAACGCTGACTTCTTACGTTCTGCAATTAATGCACGTCGTGAAGAAGGCGAAGAAATTTCTCTTATGAAATTTATCCGTACATTAGATAAAAACATGGAATTCCTAGAAATGGATCCAGAAATGGCACAACGTTACTTAAACGAAGGTTTCTCTGGCGGTGAGAAAAAACGTAATGAGATTCTTCAATTAATGATGATCGAGCCAAAAATTGCAATCTTAGATGAAATCGACTCAGGTCTTGATATCGATGCATTAAAAGTTGTATCTAAAGGTATTAACCAAATGCGCGGCGAAGAGTTCGGCTGCCTAATGATTACGCATTACCAACGTTTATTAAACTACATCACTCCAGACTTCGTTCACGTTATGATGAACGGTCGTATCGTTAAATCTGGTGGCCCTGAGCTTGCACAACGTCTAGAAGCTGAAGGTTACGACTGGATTAAAAAAGAATTAGGTATTGAAGACGAAACAGCAGAGCAAGAAGCGTAAGAGAGGAGCATAAACATGACAATCGGTACATTACCTTTCGATCAAGAAACAATCCGTCAGCGCGCAAGCGAAGTAAACGAAGCTGCTTGGTTGACTGAGTTCCGCTTACAAGCTCTTGCACAAGCAACTGAACTTCCAATGCCAACGCCTGATAAAACGAAAATTGAAAAATGGGACTTTATCGGAAAAGGCGACGCTGCTAAGCAAGAGCCTGTAAGTTCTTTAACAGAGCTTCCAGAAGCAGTGAAAAACTTAATCGATGAAAATAACAGCGTATTAGTACAACGTGCTGGTACAACTGCGTTCGTTTCTTTAGCAGACGAAGCAAAAGAAAAAGGTGTTATTTTTACAGACATCGTAACAGCTGCAACAGAGCATGCTGAACTAGTACAAAAGTACTTAATGAAAGACGGCGTGAAAGTAGACGAGCATCGTCTAACTGCACTTCATGCTGCATTAATCAACGGCGGTGCATTCGTATATGTTCCGAAAAACGTTGTTCTTGAAACTCCACTTCAAGCTGTATTCTTAGTAGACGGCGAAGAAGCTAACGTATATAACCACGTATTATTCGTAGCTGATGCGAACAGTACTGCAACATATGTAGAAAACTACGTTGCAAATGAAAATGCTAAAGGTATTGCAAATATCGTAGCAGAAGTAATCGTGGAACAAGGCGCACAAGTGAAATTCGGTGCGGTTGATCTATTAGCAAAAGACGTAACAACTTACGTTAACCGCCGCGGTATTGTTGGACGCGACGGCCGTATTGATTGGGCTCTAGGCCTTATGAATGACGGAAATACAATCTCAGAGAACGTTACGAACTTAATGGGCGACGGATCATTTGCTGATACAAAAACAGTAACAATTGGCCGTGGTAACCAAACACAAAACTTTACAACTAAAGTTGTTCACTTCGGTAAACACTCTGAAGGTTGGATTTTAAAACACGGAGTACAAAAAGATAGTGCAACATCTATCTTTAATGGAATTGGTAAGATTGAACATGGTGCATCTAAATCAAATGCACAACAATCTTCTCGCGTTCTTATGTTAGATGAGAAAGCTCGCGGTGATGCAAACCCAATTCTTTTAATCGATGAAGATGATGTAATGGCAGGTCACGCAGCTTCAGTAGGCCGCGTAGATCCATACCAATTATACTACTTGATGAGCCGTGGGATTCCAAAACGCGAAGCAGAACGTTTAGTCATCCATGGATTCTTAGCACCTGTAGTAAATGAGCTTCCAATTGAAGGAGTAAAAGCACAGCTTGTTGAGGTAATTGAAAGGAAAGTTCGCTAATGAATATTCATGAAATACGCAAACAGTTTCCAATTCTTGATCAAAAAGTGAACGGCAAACAACTTGTTTATTTCGATAGTGCAGCAACTTCTCAAAAACCAATTCAAGTCATTGAAACGTTAGAACGTTACTATAAAGAATATAATTCTAACGTGCATCGCGGTGTTCATACGCTCGGTACGAAAGCTACCGACGCGTATGAAGGTGCACGTGAGAAAGTTCGCAAGTTTATTAATGCGAAATCAATGGAAGAGATTATTTTCACGCGCGGAACGACAACTGCATTAAATACAGTAGCAGCTAGCTATGGTCTTGATAATGTAAAAGAAGGCGATGAAATCGTCATCTCTTACATGGAGCACCATAGTAACATCATTCCGTGGCAACAAGTTGCGAAGAAAACTGGTGCAACTTTAAAATATCTTCCGCTTCAACTAGACGGTACAATTTCTTTAGAAGATGTTCGCCAAACAGTTACACCGAATACAAAAATCGTTTCTATCATGCACGTTTCTAACGTACTTGGAACGATTAACCCTGTAAAAGAAATCGGAGCAATCGCACATGAAAACGGTGCAATCATGATCGTTGATGGAGCACAAAGTGCACCTCATATGAAAGTGGATGTACAAGATTTAAACTGTGATTTCTACGCATTATCTGCTCATAAGATGTGCGGACCAACAGGTGTCGGCGTATTATATGGTAAGAAAGAATTGCTAAACAATATGGAACCAATTGAATTTGGTGGTGAAATGATTGATTTCGTAGACTTACAAGAGTCTACTTGGAAAGAGCTTCCGTGGAAGTTCGAAGCAGGTACACCGATTATCGGTAATGCAATCGGACTTGGTGCGGCAATTGATTTCCTAGAAGAAATCGGTCTTCATAATATTGAAAAGCATGAACATGAATTAGCGCAATACGCTTTAGAGAGACTATCAGAAGTAGATGGCGTTACAATTTATGGTCCAAAGCATCGCGCTGGTCTAGTTACATTTAATATTGAAGACGTACATCCTCACGATGTAGCAACTGTATTAGATGTAGAAGGCATTGCGGTTCGCGCAGGACATCACTGTGCACAACCACTTATGAAGTGGCTAAAAGCTTCTTCTACAGCACGTGCGAGCTTCTATTTATATAATACAAAAGAAGAAATTGATACATTTGTTGAATCGCTAATCAAGACAAAGGAGTATTTCACAAATGTCATTTAATAATTTAGATACGTTATATCGTCAAGTTATTATGGATCATTACAAAAATCCTCGTAACCATGGCGTGTTAGAAGATAGTGTTACCGTTAACTTGAACAATCCAACTTGCGGCGATCGTATTCAACTTACGATGAAAGTAGAAGAGGGTATTGTACAAGAAGCGAAGTTTGAAGGCGAAGGATGTTCAATTTCAATGTCTTCAGCTTCAATGATGACACAAGCAGTAAAAGGAAAGAAAATTGAAGAGGCTCTTAAGCTTTCTAAAATTTTCTCTGACATGATGCTAGGAAAAGAGTATGATGACAGCATTGATTTAGGAGATATTGAAGCATTACAAGGCGTATGCAAGTTCCCGGCACGTATTAAATGTGCAACATTAGCGTGGAAAGCGTTAGAAAAGGGCTTAAACGAAGATAAGTAATGTTAAAGGTTCCTAAAAACGAGGTTATATAAGGAGGGACACACCAACATGGCGAAGCAACTGCCAGATATCGGCGATTATAAATATGGTTTCAAGGATAAAGACGTTTCGATTTTCCGTGCTGGACGCGGTTTAACAAAAGAGATCGTTGAAGAGATTTCACGTATGAAAGAAGAACCACAGTGGATGTTAGACTTCCGTTTAAAATCACTGGATAAGTTCTATGAAATGCCAATGCCACAATGGGGCGGCGACTTAAACGACTTAGATTTCGATGAAATTACGTACTACGTAAAACCATCTGAGAAATCTGAGAAGTCTTGGGATGAAGTACCTGAGGAAATTAAAGCGACATTTGATAAATTAGGTATTCCTGAAGCTGAGCAAAAATATTTAGCTGGTGTATCTGCACAGTACGAATCTGAAGTTGTATACCACAACATGAAAGAAGACCTAGAAGATCTAGGAGTCGTCTTCAAAGATACAGATAGCGCATTAAAAGAGAACGAAGATATTTTCCGTGAGCATTTCGGAAAAGTAATCCCACCAACAGACAACAAATTCTCTGCATTAAACTCTGCAGTTTGGTCTGGTGGATCATTCATCTACGTTCCAAAAGGTATTAAAGTTGATACACCACTTCAAGCGTATTTCCGTATTAACTCTGAAAATATGGGACAATTCGAGCGTACGCTTATCATCGTAGACGAAGGCGCACACGTACACTACGTAGAAGGTTGTACAGCACCTGTTTACACGACTAACTCACTTCATAGTGCGGTAGTAGAAATCATCATTAAGAAAGATGCATATTGCCGTTATACAACAATCCAAAACTGGGCGAACAACGTATACAACCTAGTTACAAAACGTGCGGTTTGTGAAGAAAACGCAACGATGGAATGGATTGACGGTAACATCGGATCTAAATTAACGATGAAATACCCAGCAGTTATCTTAAAAGGCGAAGGCGCTCGTGGTTTAACATTATCTATCGCGATTGCTGGTAAAGGCCAACACCAAGATGCTGGTGCGAAAATGATTCACTTAGCACCAAACACGTCTTCAACAATCGTTTCTAAATCGATTGCGAAGCATGGTGGTAAAGTAACTTACCGTGGTATCGTACAATTCGGACCAAAAGCGAAAAACTCTCGCTCTAACATCGAGTGTGACACGTTAATCATGGATAACCAATCTACATCTGATACAATTCCTTACAACGAAATCAAAAACGATTACGTTTCACTTGAGCACGAAGCGAAAGTATCTAAAGTATCAGAAGAACAATTATTCTACCTAATGAGCCGCGGTATTTCTGAGCAAGAAGCTACAGAAATGATCGTAATGGGCTTCATCGAGCCATTCACTCGCGAACTTCCAATGGAATACGCAGTTGAAATGAACCGTCTAATCAAGTTTGAGATGGAAGGTTCTATTGGTTAATATTTAAAAGTGGAAGCGGCTCGTTCAGAATGTGAGGGGGATGGAGCTTCTGACGTAGAGGCGCTTTTTGCCTCATAGGAAGAAGTGAAGCCACCGAACATTCTATCCGCTGGAACTGGATAATATATGTATGAAGAAAGCGCCCTGCATAGCAGGGCGCTTTTTTATGTTGTATATTCGGGTTCGACTGTAAGATACCCGGGTGGGTGTTTAATGAAATATATCGACCACAACTCGGAATATATCGGCGATAATTTCAATATATCAGCGGTTCGACAAGGAATATCGATTTGTCGACAAAGTAATACAAAAGAAATCCCTCATATCCCCCTCAACATTTAAATACGAGAGGAGCACCTATATGGAAGTAAGACAAAGATACTGACAAATCTCCTCCCCCCACCAACTAGAATCATTTCACAAAAATTCCCCCCTCAAACTAATCAACAGACTAGAAAAAGTAATATAAAGTTTTCCATATTAAAAGGGCAATCTTTGGCTTTTTCTTATAATGCGAGTACAATGTAGAATAGCAAGAAAAGACGAAAAGTATTTACAGGATTATTGCGTACGTATAGCGTAAATGGCAGTAAGGAACTGAGAGGAGGTTTTTTCTCTGAATATAAATAAAGAAACAATCATCCACCTTTATCATACAAACGATATACATAGTCATTTTGAAAATTGGCCGCAAATTTCTCGGTTTGTACAAGGGGAGAAAAGGCGAAGACAGGAAGCGGGGGAGACTGTTTTAACTGTGGATATTGGCGATCATGTGGATCGTTTTCATAGTATTTCGGAAGCGACAAATGGACTTGGGAATACAAAATTATTAAATGAGGCGTTATATGATTATGTAACGATCGGAAATAATGAAGGAATTACATTGGCGAAAGAGCATTTGAATCGTCTATATGATGATGCTGGTTTTGAGGTGCTTGTAGCGAACTTATTTGAAAAAGAGGGTGTACGTCCAGCGTGGGCGAAGCCTTATAAATTACATACAACGACAGATGGGATTACGATTGCCTTTATTGGATTAACGGTAGCTTATCCAGAGTTTTATCATATGTTAGATTGGCATATTGAAGATCCAATCATCCATTTAGAGTCTATTTTAGAAGAAGTTAAGGATACAGCTCATATTACTGTTGTGCTTTCTCATCTTGGAAAAAGTATGGATGAGTATATGGCGGAGCATTATGATATAGATGTTATTTTAGGGGCACATACGCATCATTTATTTGAGCGCGGTGTTCTTGTGGATAATACTTTGCTTTGCTGTTGTGAAAAGTGGGGACATTACGTTGGTCACGTTCAGCTTACTGTGGATAAAGAGACGAAGAGACTGTTGAAAAAAGACGGTAGAGCAATTAAGACTGAACGGTTAGGTGCTTATAGCGAGCCGTTATCCACAATTGAAATGCTAAAGGAAGAAAGTAAACAGATAATGGCCGAGCCTGTCGTTCATTTAAAAGAATCATTGCCGGTTGATTGGTTTAAGGAGACGACGTTTTCTCATATGTTGGCAAGTGCACTTAAAGAGTGGTGTAATGCGGATGTTGGGATGGTGAATGCTGGTGTACTTCTTGAGGGATTAAATGAAGGTGTTGTGACGCGCGGAGATATTCATCGGATTTGTCCACATCCAATTAATCCATGTCTGTTAAAAGTACCAGGGAAAACGTTAAGAGAAGTTATTTTGAAAGCGCGCCGCCCGAATATGGAGAATCTTGAGGTGAAAGGATTCGGATTTCGTGGAAAAGTAATGGGGAAAATGATTTACGATGGTTTGGAAGTGATTCCAGATACGATTCCAGGGAATAAAATTTTACTAGAAGATGTATTGATTAACGGCGAATCGCTGGAATTAGACCGGATATATACGGTAGGAACGATTGATATGTTTACATTCGGATACTTATACCCAGAGCTATCCACACTTTCTGACAAACAATATTATATGCCGGAATTGCTTAGAGATGTACTAACAGACATGTTGATAACTTATACATCTTCAATCAAACTATAGGCTAGTTAACTTGTAACACTCATTTTTCTCTTGTCATAAAGATAAGAAAGAGAGGAGTGTGAACTATGGTTAATGTAGAGCCAATTATAATTGATAACTATACGTTCATTGCTGTTAGCGTAAAACTTCCAAAGACAAATTTGCTAGCTGTAATGAGCGATAAAGGATATATTATGTGCGGTGCTTTAGATGTAGGTCTTCTAAATGAGAAGTTAGGTGATCGAGGAATTATTGCTGGCCGTGCGGTTGGTGTAAGAACGATTGAACAACTTCTTGAAGCACCGCTGGAATCAGTAACGACTGGAGCCGAAGCTTTAGGTATTCCGGTAGGCACAATCGGAAAAGATGCACTATTAAAAATGAGATAAGCATATATCGTCCCTCTTTCTTGCATAGAAATAATATAAGAAGGAGGGTTTTCTTATGGGCATATTTCGTTCGAAAAATTCGCGGTTTCGAAGGGGACCGATTTCCTTTCGGTATATACTGCTTATTTCATTTATTATTTTTATCGTAATGGTAGTTCAAGGTTTATGGATTGTAAATAAAAGTATTCAGCCAACGTTAATTAAGTATGGGGAAACAGAGACTCATAAAATGGCAACCGCAGTTATGACGAAAGCGGTAAAAGACCGAATTAATGAAGGGTTTGATGTAGATTCATTAATGAAAGTACAAACGGATAGGAACGGGAAAGTATCTACAATTGATTTAAATACAAAACAAGTAAATGAAATATTAACATCGACTACTGCATACATAGAAAAATATTTACAACAAGTAGAAAAAGGGGATACGAAAGCACTTGGTATTTTTGAAGAGAATGGGGTATCTATGTCAGTTCCTTTTGGGCGCATAACTGATAATGCGCTTCTTGGTAATATAGGACCGGATATTCCGATTAATTTTACGC
Source organism: Bacillus sp. TH19 (assembly GCF_016651075.1). Lineage (NCBI taxonomy): Bacteria > Bacillati > Bacillota > Bacilli > Caryophanales > Bacillaceae > Bacillus > Bacillus sp. TH19. Next base: position 647,072 of record NZ_JAEKEO010000007.1, read on the forward strand.
CAATTGGTCATGTGAATACGGATATTAAACAATTAGTTGAGCCGCAAGGAATTAATAATACAGCAATCAAAATTATTATGGAAGTGGAAGTGACGTTACAAGTTATGATTCCGTTACGCACGAAAGAAATTAAAGTGAAGCAAAACATTCCGATTGCGACGCGCATCGTTCAAGGTGAAGTGCCTACTTATTACGGAAGCGGGGGAGTTGTTGTACCAGATAAAAAGAAAATGGATAATTAGTCAGTAGTGTTCTATTGATTTATATTTATAAAAAATAACCGTAGCAATTTGCTACGGTTATCGTTTTGTATTTGCTCGTTCTTTTCGTTCCCAAAGGCTTAAATGCATGTATGGATCGAAAGCCCATTCTGTATAGCCATTGTCTTTATACATGCCGAAATGTAAGTGGGGCGGGAATTTTCCAGCTGTACCAGGAGGACCGTAGCCGGTACTACCGACAAATCCGATTACTTTTCCTGGTTCGACAATTTGTCCGAGCTGTATTTCTTTAGAGAACCCGCCTAAATGAGCGTAATAGTGGTAATTATTATGAAGGTCACGAATACCAATGCGCCATCCACCAAGACGATTCCATCCTTTTGTTTCAATAACGCCAAAGCAAGTTGATCGTACTGGTACGCCATATCCAGCAAAAATATCGGTTCCTTCATGAATCCTCCTGCCGCCAAAGCTTCTACCAGCACCGAAAGTACTACGATAGCTATGGTCACTGCGAATCGGGAGAGGGAAAGCATTGCCTTCTAAATTAATGCGTCCATAATGTTTATAAATTCGGGCGTATTCTGTAATTAATTCAACTGTTTTTGCACGTCTATAATATTCCCAAAGCATAATGTTAACACGGTCTTCCGACGTTCCTTGTTTCTTTAAAATAGTTGCTGCTGTATGCAGAAGATCACGGTCGTTATTTGCATTTGCAAATCCATCTTTGTCACCATCTAAACCCATTCCGCCAAATAGAGAAATTGTATGGGGGAGAGTATCATTACTATTCACAGGTCCAGCCCATATTTCAGGTTTGAAATAAAGGGAAATGATGGCATCTGGTTTTTTCGGAATATCTTTTCTTACGCTCCGTATGTTTCTTTCGTATTGATCCATTGCGGCTAAGTAATACCACGGAATACCGGAAGATTGCTCAGTTTCTTTATATAGTGCCATGCGCTTTTCATATATGCTTTGCTGATTATCTTCACCGTAAGCGATGTTTTGGTGGAGAAGAAAGCAAATCGAAAGCAAAAGAGAAATTTTTCGAAGCATGAAATAGACTCCTTTCACAACATCACTCTTTTTAGTGTGGGATATACGGAGTATTTCATTATAGGGAACGATTGGAAAAAATCTTAGAATCTTCATTTGAGCAAATCGCTTTCATACGTTAGAATAGATATGTTACATTGAAAGAAGCGAACACGGTAAACTATTTCATATTGTGCGGAGTTGATAACCATGACAAAACAAACAGAGTATAAGCGCAAGCCCGAATGGTTGAAAATTAAGTTAAACACGAATGAAAACTATACAGGCTTAAAGAAAATGATGCGTTCTAAGAATCTTCATACAGTTTGTGAAGAGGCGAAATGTCCGAATATTCATGAATGCTGGGCTGTAAGGAAAACAGCAACATTTATGATCTTAGGTGCGGTTTGTACACGTGCTTGTCGTTTTTGTGCGGTTAAAACAGGCTTACCAACTGAGCTTGATTTACAAGAACCAGAACGCGTAGCAGATTCTGTAGTACAAATGGGCTTAAAGCACGTTGTTATAACAGCGGTTGCACGTGATGATTTAAAGGACGGCGGAGCAGCTGTTTTTGCTGAAACAGTACGCGCTGTACGTCGTGAAAATCCATTCACGTCTATCGAAGTATTACCATCTGATATGGGTGGGGTAGAAGAAAACTTAAAAATGTTAATGGATGCAAAACCAGATATTTTGAACCATAACATTGAAACAGTACGTCGATTATCTAACCGAGTTCGCGCTAGAGCAAAATATGACCGTTCATTAGAGTTTTTACGTCGAGCAAAAGAAATGCAGCCTGATATTCCAACTAAATCGAGCATTATGCTGGGCTTAGGTGAAACGAGAGAAGATTTAATTGAAGCAATGGATGACTTACGTGCAAACAATGTGGATATTTTAACTCTTGGACAATACCTACAACCATCTAAGAAGCATTTACCAGTTATTAAATATTATCCACCAGCAGAATTTGCAGAGCTAAAAGAAATTGCACTTAGCAAAGGATTTAGCCACTGTGAAGCTGGTCCACTTGTACGTTCTTCTTATCATGCGGACGAGCAAGTACGTTCTGCAAAAGAAAAAGTAGCAGAAGCGAAATAATGAAAAAAGAGAGCTAATCATTAGCTCTCTTTTTTCTTATACTCTAAAACTTTATTTTGACATGTGGATAAAATCTTTTTTAATTCCTCTGTGGATAATTCAATTGTAAATTCAGGTACACCAGGTGTAATTAAAATTTTATCGTAAGTATAAATTGAACTGTCCACAATAATCGTTACATCTTGTGAATAACCGAAAGGAGCTACACATCCAGGAGTGCAACCAGTTTCTTCTCTTAGCTCATTAGGAGAACAGAGAGATAAGCTCTCTCCTGTTATGTCCTTCATCTCTCCTCGGTTGAGGCGAGTGCCTTCTAACGTAAAGAATACGTAATGCTCCCCGGATTTTGATTTTAAAAATAAGCTTTTACTTGGAGTGCCTTGCAAACCAAGTCTTTCACGAACGATACGATCTGTTTCATAGTCAAGTACTGGTTCGTGTTCAAACTTTTCATAAGAAGCATTTGTTTTATGTAGTAAAGAAAGTACGTCTTCGTACATATGGAATGATACCCCTCTCTATTGTTAATACAGTCTCTTCTCGTGGCGTCAACTGAGTGTTTTGGAAAGGGATACTATTTGGACGATGCTTCCCATAATCGTTTTATGAAACTTTGTTCATCGATTGTAATTTCGTAAACATCAGGATTCGTTAAAGTTCTCCATTCACTAAAGCCGATCGTACGATCAAAGTGCTTTAAAATGAGCGTAAGTAAGTTTCCATGTGTAACGAGTAGTGTTGTAGTATGGTTTAACTTTAAAACGTCTTGGATAAGCGATATAGCACGGTCCGTTGCTTGTTTTGTTGACTCTCCGCCTGAAAAGGCAATATCTATGTTTGTAAAAGTAGATTCTAGTTTTTGCATCCAATCATCCATCGGAACGTTGCTTAATATACGTTCAGCTAATCGTTCATTCTCTTCGATAGATAGGTTAGCTTTGAGCGCATAGGGCCGAATGGAATCGATAGCTCGGACAAATGGGCTCGAAATAATATGATCTATTTGTAGCTGATTTTCTAAGAGGAATGCAGCAAGGGTGTTAGCTTGATCTTTTCCGGCAAACGTTAATTCGGCATCACGTTTTTGTCCAGTTGCGGAACAATGTCGTATTACAATAATTTTCTTCATAATTCATCCCCATCTTTCAAGTTGACGCTATATACTTCGACAAATGTGGAAATAATTCCTTTTTATTGGAAACGGAATAGTGATCTAAGTATGTGGAAAAGTAATGTGGATAATGAAAATTTGAGGTGCAATTATGAAAATAATGATATGCATTGTATTCAGTATTTGTTTTCTCGCGCAATTGTCCACAACATATGCACAATCAAATCAAAAATTAGACTATCCAAGCAATCGAAATAAATCGTTTGTGAATGAAAATCTATTTTATGAACAGTTAGATAAGAAGGTCTATAAGGAATACAAAAATGCTTCGTATAGTGTTCGAAAGAAAATTTTATGGAAAGAAGTACAAGATGCAGAATTTACCTTCCGACAAAAAACAGCTGTCGGCTGTCGTAGTAGAGTGGTGATTCAGGATTCGTTTGTTCATCCAGATCGCCAAGTTTATTTTTTTGGTTCCTTTTCTCAAGATGAAGTAGATGAGTTTCATAAGTACATCGTTATAGATGCGGAAACAAAGAGGGAACTACAAGGGGGAAAAGTTATCATCACTACGAAAATCCATATAAAAAATAACCCACCAACTGGTGGGTTATTTTTTATTCTGGCACACTTACTAATTTCTCTTTCATTTTACGAATAAGAATGAAACCACCAATCGCGAAGAGAAGAGTAATTCCTTCTGCAACAAAGATGTTAATTGTTTTTGTTTGGTAAAGTGCTGCGAAAAAGTCTACAAGTGCGTGGAATAGTATAGCGTATACGAGGAAAATGTATTTCTTCTGTTTTACTGCGTATACGACAAGCATTGTGAAGGCAATTTGCAATACAAGAGCCATAATTCTTTCCAAGCTGCCAAGGAAGTATAAATAAGCAGGTTGTTCTATTAACATATCCTTTACAAGATTTAATTGTGGTAGTTTTTCTGCCATTTGAGTGAAGCTACCATTGTTAATAGCATTAGCGAATATAAGTGTCTGCAATGCAGAGAATCCGCCAACTAAAATGGATTCAATCCCGCCATGACCAATTCCATAAGCGAAGCCATCTTTATATTCTAGATATTTTTTTAGTAGGAAGAAGAAGGCAACGAAGCGTCCTAATTCTTCAAAAATACCAGCAGTTAGTCCGCCATAAATTGCAAAGACATACGGATTTTCTAAAAATGGAGCGATTGCTGGATTACCACGCATAAATAGGTGGAACGGTGTTTCGAGAATTTGGGTAAATCCAATAAAGATAAGAACACCAACGCCGACCACTTTCCAATTAATATTATATTTTTTACGGAAATAAACGAGTACAATAATTGGGACCAGAACCGAAACAACGAGTTGAAATATGATGCTGGCAATTACAGTATTTGAAACCATACTTTCACCGCTTTCTAATATATGTACATATCTATTATGCATGAAATATGGGAGAGATGAAACTTTTAGAGATAAATGAATTTACTTATTGACTCTAACGTTGCGTCATACTTTATCGTATGTATTAAGGGGGAGATACGCATGACAATGAGGGTAAAAGAAGTAGCTAATTTAGTTGGGATTAGTGTGCGCACACTGCATCATTACGATGAAATTGGGTTGTTAACCCCAGATGAGACGACAGAGTCTGGATATCGTCTGTATTCCAATGGAAATTTAGAGACACTGCAGCAAATTTTATTTTTTAAAGAGCTAGGCTTCCCTTTGAAGAAGATTAAAGAAATTATCATGAGTCCATCATTTGATCATGAAGAAGCGCTACAGCTTCATAAGAAAATGCTTCTTGAAAAGCGTGCCAGGTTAGATAAGGTGATAGCGACGATTAATAAAACAATTCAGCATACAAAAGGAGAGATTGAAATGACGAATAAAGAGAAATTTGAAGGCTTCGATTTCAGCCATAATCCGTACGAAGAAGAAGCACGTGAACGATGGGGAGATGAGGCTGTAGATAAAGCGAATAAAACAGCGAAGGGGATGTCTAAAGAGAAACAGGAGGAGTTTAATAATATTTACAGAAATCTAGCAACACTTCGAAATGGAGCACCTGATTCTAAAGAGGCGCAATCCGCAATCGGGGTATGGTACGATTACTTGCAAAACTTTGGTGAATATTCATTAGAGGCCTTTAAGGGACTCGGTCAAATGTATGTTGCTGATGAGCGTTTTACGAAAAATATTGATAAGTTTGGTGAAGGTTTAGCGCAGTTTATGTGTGATGCGATGGAGGTTTATGCGGATCGTAAGAAATAGTAAAAAGGTGGAGGTTTTCTCCACCTTTTTATTTTTTAATCATGTCATTTAAAGTTTGATCCCCCGTATTGTTCAAATGAGGATTATCGCTCATTTCACGTTTTAACATATCAAGACTTTGTTCATATTCTTTATCGTTTAAGCTACCAGATTGAAGACCTTGAATTTGAGAAATCAACTTTTGGTTTGTTGATACATATGCTTTATAATAGCGAGGAACGATGGACAAAGCAGTTTTATATACTTGATCTGTTACGAGTTTTGGATCCGTTGTGTTTGCACGGTATACAACGAACACTTCGTCGTCGGTAACGAGTGTAGCGGCATTGGTGACGTCAGGAAGTTTGACTGTCATGCTTGTAATCATTTCAGCGACTTTCTCACGGTTAATGGCGCCTACTTGTTTGTTAGATACTTCATGTTTTTGTTTAGATGAATAGCCCACCCTTGTGAGCCGTGTATTTGTATTTTCCGTATGATACATGTCGTTTTTGTTGGAAACAAGAACACGACTTCCTTCTTCACGCTCCATTTCGGCTTTATTAGTTGATTGGCAACCCACAAATAAGGAAAGAGTGAGAAGAGAGAGTATAATTTGTTTTTTCACGATGTAGCACCTCCTTCTCCATAGCATGCACTAATTTTCAATTTTTTGTATTTGAAATTGTTGGTTGTTATGCTTTGTGATACGATAAAAAGAAGAATGCTTAGAGAGGAAGTTCATAATGGAGCAAAAGCAAGAGATTCATACTACGGTGAGCGTTAATAATGTTCAGTACGAAGTGATTAAAAACTTTCGTGACGGTTTTAGTGAAGAAGCACTTAAAGAGCGCTATGCAGAAATTTTAAATAAATATGATTATATCGTTGGAGACTGGGGTTATGAGCAACTTAGATTGCGCGGATTCTTTGATGATAGTAATCAACGTTCGACATATGATACGAAAATTAGTACTTTATCAGAGTATTTATACGAGTACTGTAACTTCGGTTGTGCACACTTTGTATTGCGAAAAGTGAAGAAATGAAAAAATCCTCTTACGATTGTAAGAGGATTTTTTCATAGTAATTATGAGGAGACTGTTTACATTACATCTAAGTCATTCAATAAATCAATCGTACCTTTTCTCACCTTTAACATGAGAGTCCACCTTACAAACAAATTGAAATGTAATCACCTTCAGAAAGAGTTTTGTTTGGTTTCATTTGTTGTCCGTTCAATTGGATATGCCCATTTTTAATTTTATCCACAATGAGTGCACGGCTCCAATCTGAAATATATGTGGATAACACTTTATCAATCCGGTGGGAACCGAAAACTATGTCTAATACGATCGTTATTTCGGCTATACCACTTTCTTTGTATTGTGTAATGGAAATGGTAGTACTTGTTTCCGTTTGTTCTTGCTGAGTCATCTCGACAGTTTCGACGTGATCAGTAAATGATTTATAAATATGAAGTTTTTGATTCCACGTATGATCTTTCGGACATTTATAAATTGCAAATCGGTATATGTTCTTTCCGTTTGCGTTATGCCTGCGAATGTTCGTGTCGGTAAAAAGGGTAGTACGCCTGCAATTTTTACAATATTTTTCGATTGTTGCTAGTTCGTTTTCATATAAACTCCAAGAAAGTTGTACTTTCTGCATTTTCCTTCACCTCTTATATTAGTGGTAAAGGAACGTAATACAGCTATTTGGATGTCTTCTAGTATGAAGACATAAGAAGTAGACAAAAATAAAAAGAGGTTCCCCCAAGAGGAACCTCCGTAAACATCATACTACAGATGCGTTACGTTCCTTCGTAATGGGAATGGGCAGACTACTCCCTTGAAAAAGCACGGTGCTTTTTTGAGAGTAATGCTATCCAATTGCTGATCCATTACAAAGTAAATGTTGGCATACGCAGATAACGTCCTTTCTATCCAAATAGATTTGTTCATAAGTATAACACATAAGATTGAAAATTCAAAATATTAATTGTAAAAAAACACCAGCTAACATAGCTGGTGCTCCAGATAAATTATATAAGTTCAAATAAAAATGAGCGTAATTCTTCTGCATTTTCTTCAGACATCGAAAATGCATGCTCTAAGTAGCCTTGTTCGTTTAAATCGTCAGGACCGATGATAGCAAATTTGTTGCTTTGCATATCAAGGACTATCGTTTTACCGTAATGACGATCGGAGTATAAAAGCGCTAAATCATGACGCTCATTTTCCCCCAAAAAGCTAACGAAACGAGTTTTTGTAGCGACTGTATCGTCGTACAGAAAGAAACGTTCTTCCATACACATGGCTCCTTTATTAAATATCTAAGTTTAAGTGTGGTTTATGATCTAAATGGTGATGCGTTTTAATGAAACGTACTGTTCTTGTTTTGTAACGCATTACGATAGAATATGTTTCAGCTAAATCTCCGCCAAGGAATTTCACGCCGTCTAATAATTCACCAGCAGATACACCTGTTGCTGAGAAGATTGCATCATCACCAGATACTAAGTCATCTAACATAAGAAGTTGACGAGGATCTTCTAATCCCATTTCACGACAACGAGCTTCTTCTTCTTCGTTCATTGGAACTAAGCGAGCTTGCATTTCACCTTCAAGGCATTTTAATGCTGCTGCAGAAATAACGCCTTCTGGAGCTCCGCCAACACCTACGAATAAGTCGATACCTGTTCCAGGTAAAGCTGTTGCGATTGATGCACCAACATCTCCATCACCAAATAGTTTTACGCGTGCACCTTTTGCACGAACACGGTCAATAATATCTTGATGACGTTCACGTTCTTGGATGATAACCGTTAGGTCACGAATTTTTTTATTGTTTGCTTCTGCTACAATATCAATTGTTTTTTCAATTGGATCATCTAAGCTAATTTTACCAGCTGCTTTTGGACCAACCGCGATTTTTTCCATGTACATATCCGGAGCATGAAGAAGGTTTCCTTTATCTGCGATTGCGATAACTGCCATTGCATTTGCAAGGCCTTTCGCAACGATGTTTGTACCTTCTAACGGGTCAACGGCGATATCTACTTCTGGACCGTTACCTGTTCCTAGTTCTTCACCAATATACAACATCGGTGCTTCATCAAGTTCTCCTTCACCGATTACAACTGTACCTGCCATGTTTACTGAATCGAACATATCACGCATAGCTGTAGTTGCTGCATCATCTGCTTCGTTTTTCTTTCCGCGGCCCATCCACTGTGCGGATGCTAAGGCTGCTGCTTCTGTTACACGGACAATTTCTAGTGCGAGTTCACGTTCCAAGGTTGCATTCCTCCAATTTCAAAAATCATACAAATATAACTATAACAAATAACGAGGAAAAGGTGAATTCGAAAAATTGTCGATTTTTTCAGAAGAAAGCGTTACAATTAAAATGTAAATGCTTTAATTTCCAGGTAGGTGACATTCATGTACTTCGTAGACAGAAAGAAAATAGAACAAATGCTAGTATGTTTAGAACGAGCAACAAATACATTTCAAGAGAAAAAGACATATGAAACAGAGTTTGAATTTTATGCATTAGAGCGCATAGCCCATCTTATTATCGATTGTATATTAGATGTAGGGAATGCGATGATTGATGGATTTATTATGCGCGATCCAGGAAGTTACGAAGATATTATTGATATTTTAATGGACGAGAGAGTTATAAGTGGAGAAGAGGGAGCGCATATTAAAGAAATTATTCTTCTTCGAAAAATGCTTACGCAAGATTATATTCAAATGAATCATGATGAATTATATAAGACGATTCAAAAAAATATCGCAGTGGTAGAGAAATACCCAGCAAATATTCGTAGTTATTTAGAAAAGGAATTAGGACCTGTATCTGCATTTGTACCAGAATAATTATGCTTATAAGATCCCCGGGGATTCCTTTGGGGATCTTATATTGTATATGAGAGAGAAAAGGGAGAAGGGTGAAATATGGGGGAAGCACGTACTACGAAAGAAGAGATTGTACAATTATTGAAGGTAAAGGGTGAGCATACTGTAGCAGAATTAGCCGAAGCTTTAGAAATTACAGAGATGGCGATTCGTCGACATTTAAGTAAACTAGAAAATGATGAGCTAATTTATTCAAAGATGGTAAGGCAGCATGTTGGACGCCCAACATATTTGTATGGACTAAGTCAAAAGGGAGAAGATACATTCCCGAAAGAATATAAGCAGTTTGCTATTGATATGCTAGAAGATTTAGCTCGAATGGGCGATGAAAAAATGCTGCGTCACGTCTTGCAAGCGAGAACGAAACGAATGGAAGAACAGTTGCAAAAGAGGATAAGTAATCAAAGCAATTTAGCGTATAAAGTTCAAGAAGTAGCTGCTATGCAAGAGAGAAACGGTTATATGGTTCAAATAAAGCGAGATGGGGAGCATTCTTTCATATTTGAAAAGCAAAACTGTCCGTTAAAGGAAATTGCAGAGAGATTCCCGCAAGTGTGTGAAGATGAAAAAGATATGTATAAGCGGTTATTTGCAGATGCAAATGTGAAGACGTTAGCAAACATGTGTGAGGGAGATTGTAATTGTTCGTACCAAATAAAAGAGAAAAAATGAACGTTATGGGACGCTTTAGGGTAAAGCGTTTTTTTCTTTTGAAAAAGGGGTTAATATAAGAGTGGTATGATAGATATGAACGTTAGCATAGAAGGAGAGGCATAATAATGTATAAAGGTTATTTAATTGATTTAGACGGTACGATGTATCGCGGTGAAGAACAAATTGAAGAAGCAAGCGACTTCGTAAAAGCGTTAGGAGAGCGCGGTATTCCATATTTATTCGTTACAAATAACTCAACTCGTAAACCAGAACAAGTTGCAGAAAAGCTTGTTCGTTTCGATATTCCAGCGAAAGCGGAGCAAGTATTCACAACGAGTATGGCTACAGCGAACTTTATTTATGAGCGCAAACAAGATGCAACTGTATATATGATTGGTGAAGAGGGATTACACGCTGCACTTGTGGAAAAAGGCTTTGAACTTGTGGATGAAAATCCTGATTTCGTTGTTGTTGGTTTAGATCGTGATATCACATATGAAAAATTAGCAAAAGCATGTCTTGCTGTGCGTAACGGTGCAACGTTTATTTCAACAAATGGGGATATTGCAATTCCAACTGAGCGCGGATTATTACCAGGTAACGGTTCATTAACATCAGTTGTTGCAGTATCAACAGGTGTGGACCCAATCTTTATTGGTAAACCAGAATCAATCATTATGGAACAAGCGTTAAAAGTGCTTGGCATAGGAAAAGAAGAAGCTTTAATGGTTGGGGATAACTACGATACAGATATTTTAGCGGGGATAAATGCTAGTATGCATACCCTTCTTGTCCACACTGGAGTAACAACTGTGGACAAGTTAACAGAATATGAAGTACAACCGACGCAAGTTGTGCACAACTTGACGGAGTGGATTGAGAAGATGTAATGAAAGGCAGGTAACCGGAAGAGGTTGCCTGTTTTTTTATGCACAATTGCATATGTACTATAGGGATTTAAAATGTAAAATTTATATGTAATGATGTGAAGGGGGAAAATAAGAGTGTACTGGATGTCATGTATTATGTTTATTTTTACATTATGTGTTTTATTCTTTGTTCTATGGAAGATATATAAAATAAATGAAATGAAAAAAAGCGCGGGAAAGCTTATTGCAGCATATCCTCGGGTGAAACGACGTTGGATTGCCTTACTTGGACCAGCGTACTTTATCGGACAATGTATGTATATATATGCTCAATACGTAAGTGGTGATATTGGTACATTTGAACAGTTTCTCATTCAGTCAGGTAGTTATGCTGTAGCAAGTTGTTTTATGACTTTAATAGCTATCCATCTTATTAAAAGTGTACAAATATATGAAAAAGGTGTAATAGACGGATTGAACTTTTATTCATACGAAGAATTAAAAGGCTATAAAACATCAACATGGGAAAATCCAAAAGAAAATATATTTTTATATCGTGGGCGAGAAAAAATGAATGACAATGTAAATTTACTTATTAGACAGGAAGATATGAATGAATTAGAAAGCATTCTTCAAAGATATATTCCGAAATTGATGATGAAATAAAAAACTCCGGTTGTTATAACCGGAGTTTTTTATTAAAATACGCGATTCACTACTTCTTTAACTTCTTCAAGATATTGTTTACGCACAGCATTATCCACAGAAGGAACACTTGTATAGAATGTATGCTCAAGTGTTTCAATGCCCGTAAATTCAAAAATACCAGCATCAGTTGTTTTTTTCATTGCATCAAACATCCCGCCTGCTGTGTATACTTCTTTCGAATTTCCCATCGTAGATAATAACAATCCTTTTTTACTGCTTAATAACTTTTCAATGCCATTCTCACCGTAAGCATAAGCGAAGCCGTGACTAAATACACGATCAACGTATCCTTTTAAAATAGCAGGAAGACCCGCCCACCAAACTGGATAAATGAATGTAATATTATCAGCCCAAGAGATATGCTCTTGTTCTTCTTTAATATCTTCTGGTGTGTTTCCTTGGGAAAATGAGATGAAATCGGAAGCACCTAATACTGGATTGAAGTTTAATTCGTATAAATCACGAACGCGTACTTCATGACCTTTTCCTTCTAATTCACTTTTTACAGTTTCTAAAATTGCATGGTTGAAGCTTTCTGTATTCGGGTGTGCATAAACGATCACATGTTTCATTGTTCTTCCTCCTAATTGTGGATATGTGAATAGTTTTTATATATCCGTGTAACTATTATGGTTACTTCCGTTGCGAGAGTCAACTTTTCTGACGTGAGAAATAAAGTGAAATTTTAATCGGTGGGGGGTGTCCATCCCGCACTGATTATTTGCTCACACTAATCGGGCACTTACTGCCGGTTAATATAAATGTTAGTATGTGACAAAAAAATACAAAATAGTAGGGATTTTGCATTTTTGAATAGAATATATAGATTGGTATATAGAGAGAAAAGGGGATATCGGGATGAATATTATTGAAATTGAAGGGTTAGAAAAATCGTTTGATATTGGGGATAGTAAAGTAAAGATCTTAAAAGATATTAATCTTCAAATTCAAAAAGGTGACTTTGTTTGTATTATGGGGGCAAGTGGATCGGGTAAAACGACTTTACTTCAGCTGTTAGGTGGATTAGATATTCCATCGGTAGGTAGTATTCGAGTTGATGGTACGGAGATTTCAACATTAAAAGAAAAAGAGCTCGCTTTATTTAGAAGGCATAAAATCGGTTTTATTTTTCAGCAGTTTAATTTAATTCCAGTGTTTAATGCGGAGGAAAATGTAGGGTTGCCTTTACTATTAGATAATGTTTCGCAAAAGAAGGCAACGGTGACAGCAAATCGTTTATTAGAGCTCGTTGGATTGAAAGGAAAAGAAAAGCATTTACCAGCACAGTTATCAGGTGGGCAACAGCAAAGGGTTGCGATAGCAAGAGCTTTTGCAAATGAGCCGGCTATTATATTAGCAGATGAGCCAACAGGGGCGTTAGATTCAGAAAACAGCAAAAATATTATCGCGGCACTTCGCAATGCATGTGATGAATTAGGGCAAACAGCTGTCATTGTAACGCACGATCCGTTCGTAGCGGCCCATGCTGATAAAGTCGTTTTCTTATTAGATGGTGAGGTGATTCATGAGCATACTGAAAGTAAAGGGTGGAAATTTCGAAATATCCCGCAACAAGTTACTCAAATTCAAGAGATTATGAATCGTCACTTTAAAGTAGGAGGTAAAGGTGATGCGATGGGTAATTAAGTATGCGGTAAAATCGATGAAACAAAATTGGTTGCGAAATATGTTGATTGCCCTCGGTGCAGCTTTAGGTGTTATGTTAGCGACGATGTTATTACTAGGTAATCAATCAGTAGAGCAAAGTGTGAAGGAACAAGTAGTAAGTCGGTATGGAGATTATAATTTACAATTTGGCTATATAAAAAATGACATGTATTTAAATAATGAAAGTTTAAAAGGAATATATGGCTTAGAAAATGCTGAAAAAATATCAAAAGCACTTATACCGTATCCTTTTCCACATTATAAAGAACTATCGGGAAAGCCATCTTATTGGGGTGTTGAGCAAGATTCTCCAGAAATGCATTCTTATAAAATATTAGAAGGACGATATCCGAAAGAAGGTGCTGAAGTAGCACTGACAAAAGGGTATACAGATCGTGAAAATATACGTGCAGGAGATACGATTAAACTGCCATTCCCGCAGCATGGTGAAAAGGCTGTGAAAGTTGTCGGCATTTTAAATCCACCGTTAATGGCGTCAATGGGGCATAGTGCTTATTTTCCAATCCATTGGCTTCAAAAAGAATTAAATTTACCAAATCAATTCAATCTTGTTCAAGTGAAAGTACAAGATGTAAATGTGAAAAAAGCAATTGCTTTTGATGTACATAAAAAGATTGAAAATATAAAGGTGGACCAACGTACTTATGTAGATAAGGCATTTGAACGACTAAATGTAATGAAGCCATTAATTTTTAGTTTAGGTGGTATTGCCTTATTTGTTGTAGCCCTTTTAATAATGGGAAGTTTCTTCTTATCTGTCAGAAGTCGATTTAAGCAATGGGCATTATTACGTGCACTTGGTAGTAATCCAAATCAAATTATATTAGTCGTTTTATTAGAGGCTTTATGTATTGGGGCAATCGGATCGCTAGCAGGAGTTATTCTTGGAGCGGGTACGCAAACAATCGCCGCATCATTCATTAATAAATGGGTGAATATTGAGGGGGCAGGGAAAGCATCATTCTCGATTTCAGGTGAGATTTTACTCATTACTTTTTTATTAGGGATTGTTATGTCTATCATAGGGGCCATTATACCAGCTTTTATGGTTAGAAAGATTCCACCAGTTCAAGCACTTCGCCCAGGTCTTCCTAGTAATGAGAAAAAAGAAAAGAGATGGAGTGCTTTTAGCCTTAGCATTTTAATCATTGGTACTGTTATTGGACTAGCAGGTAACGTATTAGAGCAGTATATCGGTTTTAATCCAAGTGCGATAGGAGCGCTGTTATTTGCAGTTGGTTTGTTATTTGCGATTCCGTTATTTATTCGGATGATAGCACCAGTGATTGCAAAACCACTTCAAATGATATTACGAATTGAAACGACGATTAGCAGCCGGAATGTAATCCGTTATCGGAATAAGGCAGCTGTATCGGTTGCTATACTAGCATTTGGTTTTATGTTAGCACTTGTTGGCACGATGTATGTAAATTCTATGTATGAAGGTATGAAAAAAGGATTACAAAAACATTTACCAGCAGATTTAGTAATAAGAATTCCAGTAGAGTCACAAGGAATAGAAACATTACCGTTTAGTTGGATGGAGAAGGTAAAAAAAATTGATGGTGTGGAATCAAGTGTTGGGAATGCTACTGACTTTACAGCAAAGCTTGTGAATTATGACTTTAAACAAGCGAATCAAGAATGGTATGAATTTGCGAAAAAAAACAATTTGAACTACGATTCAATGGAAGTTGTCGGTAACGATATTGTAGCGTACCAGAAAGTAACAAAGGCGAAAGTGATTGCAGGGCAAACTTTAAGTAAGCCGTTACAAGATGGTGAGGGAGTCATTACGAAGGAAGTGGCTGAAAATTTAGGACTTCAGTTGCATGATACGATTGAAGTACAAGGAAAAGGGAAAGAAAAACAAACGATTAAAGTCGTTTCGATTATTGAGCAAGGATTAAGGTTAAGAGGGTTAGATATTTTTGTAAATGAACAATGGGCTCGCGATAAGTTTCACGTACAAGGATATGAAGCGATTCAAATTATGACAAATTCTAAACAATCATTTGAAGCGATTAAGAAGCAAGTAAAAGAAATTACAAATAATAAAGAGAATGTAGAAGTTATAAACAGTTATGATTTATTGAAAGAACAAGAACAGTTATTATCGCAAATGATGATGTTAATTCGCTTGTTAGTTGTAATTGTTTTCATTATTTCTGGTATAGGTTTAATGAATGCGATTGTCTCAAGTTTACATGAAAGACGTGCTGAAATTAGTATGATTCGTGCGGTAGGAGCTATTCCGAAGCAAATGAGACGGATTGTTTTATTAGAGGGCACTTTACTTGGAGCGATAGCTGGTTGTATTGGGGTTTTAGGTGGGATTGTATTTAGTTATATTGTGTTATCAAGCTTAGAGTTAACGGTTATTATCATTCCGTATAATCAAGTTTTAATATTGGCACTAGCTAGCATTATACTCGGAGCAGGAGCAGCAATGATTGCTTCATTACAATTAAGAAAGTTTAAATTGAGTGATACTTTAAAGGAGTTATCAGCATAAAAGATTACTATATCCCGCTCATACAAAGTACAAAGAAGACGAATAAAATGATAACAATACCAATGCCAAAGTTAAATACAAGAGTACTATCCATATATGTAACCTCCTTGTTTGAAAGTAAAAAGCACTCTGGCTGGAGTGCTTTTTATTATCCGAATCTGTCGCAACGAACGCTGCAACGTATAGAAAGGGAATAATGGGTTTAAGAGTTATATTAATTTATGCATTAATTTTGTAAATGAGCAGGTCCTGCTCAGGTATAGAAAAAAGACACTCTTTCGAGTGTCTTTCATGATGACAAAACGTGCCAATTGCTTGGGTTTGATAAGACGTTAATTTTCCGGTTAACAGTCTTTCTTAATCAAGAAGTGTAACAACAGCGATTCAAATAAATTTTAGCATTTTTTAAAGGGGTGTGCGTATGTAACTATGCATATTACGATTAGAGGAGAATCAAGTTTGGAAAATGAATGAGTAAATACATATAGATTAGTAGAGTATTTGATAAGGAGCGAGATGAATGGATATACATAAGTTAACAGAAGAAGAAGCGAAAGAAATAAATACGTGGAAGTATGAAAATCCCTATACGTTATATAGCTTTTCGGGAGATGCTGAAGTAATAGAAGAGTTGCTAGATGGGACGTATTACGGTTGTTGCGGAGAGAATGGAGAATTCATCGGCTATTTTTGTTTTGGAGAAAATGCACAAGTGCCAGGGGGAAGAGATGCTAATTTATATAGGGGAGAAGATGTAGTAGATATTGGGCTTGGAATGAAGCCGGAGTTAACAGGAAAAGGGATGGGGGAAATATTTTTTCAAGCGGGAATAGCATTTGCTACTGAGGAATTGAATTCGAAAATGTTTCGACTGAGTGTAGCGACATTCAATAAGAGAGCGATTAGGCTGTATAAAAACATTGGATTTCAAGTAGGACCTCTTTTTTTGAGCCGTGGAAGAGAGTTCATGCTTATGGAATATGAAAGGCCGTCAGTGTGAAACTGACGGCCTAGATACGTTATTCCGAATGCTCAGCACGGTGCGCTAAACGACTTGAAGCAGCGGCAGCGATTCCGCCAACGATATCATCAAGGAATGTGTGAACTTTTCCAGTTGATTTATCATTTAAGTATTCTAAAATACCTGGCTTTAATTTATCGATATATCCAAAGTTCGTGAAACCGATAGAACCGTACACGTTAACGATTGAAAGTGCGATGACTTCATCGATTCCATATAGTCCTTCATCGCGTTTTACGATATCTTGTAACGGTTGACTTAATAGTCCTTTTTCAGCGAGGACATCAAGTTCAATGCCTGTAATAAGTGCGTTTTGTACTTCTCGTTTGGATAGTACACGCTCAACGTTATAGCGACATTCTGACATCTCTAAATTTGCATGGTATTTCTTTTGAAGAAAATGAACAAGATCAGCAATATCGTCAATTGTTACACCGCGTTCTTGTAATAGTTGTAATGCTCTTTCTTGTAGTTGATTTGAGTCTTTCATGTTTATCACCTTTTTTTCTTTTTAGTATTTGTATACGTTTCGTTGCTTTATCATGTGCATAGGAATGAAAGGCGAGCACAAGCTCATATATATAAAGAAAAACCATAGGTGGCGACTGCGATGATTCAGCATATTTATGAGCATTATCACATGCATGTTAAAGAATTAATCCCCCTTGGCCCCTATAAAAGCTTTTGGATTCGCAACAAAATTTATGTACTTGTTCCAATTGGAGAAATGGAGGAAGAAGTACTTGTAGAGATGAAAAAGCTCAGTGATTATATGAACCAGCAAGGGGATATAACTGTTTCGACTTTCGTTCCGACTATACACGGCTACTATGTAAGTGAGATAGAAGAAAAAAATTACTGCTTATTAAAAGGTATGCGTATGTTAGAGCGACATGCTACATCATTAGGAAGTGAGCTTTCTATATTCCATAAACGTGGCGCATTCTTTCCAGAAGAAGTTGAGCAATTAAGCCGCATTGGTGAATGGAAAGCATTATGGGAAAAAAGGCTCGACCAATTAGAAAGGTTTTGGCAATCGCAAGTGATGAACCATCCTTCAGACGTATTCGATCAATTGTTTATTGAATCCTTCCCGTATTACTTAGGAGTTGCAGAAAATGCAATTCAATATGTTGTCGATACAGAAATGGACGATACACCACAAATAACTGACGCAGCAACAATTTGCCAAGAACGATTTACACCTTTATTATGGCAGCAAACGAAGCGTTTAAAACTTCCTTTTGATTGGGTATATGATCACCCAAGTAGAGATATAGCAGAATGTATTCGCTATATGATGATAGAAAAAAAGAAAGATTGGGAGCAAACGGTAGTTCAATTCATTACAGATTATGAACGTAATTATTCGCTCTCTTCATTTGGTTGGCGCTTATTATTCGCAAGGCTTCTGTTCCCGCTTCACTACTTTGAAACGATTGAACGATATTATCAAACAGGAAACGAAGAACAAAAAGGCATATATAGAGCCCGTTTAGAAATCATTTTACATGATGTGAAGCGCACTGAGCAATTTATGAATCATTTTTACGAGTCATTTCGTTTACCTGTTGATAAGTTAGGCATTAGGAAATTAGATTGGCTGTCTTAAAATGAAAAAAGAGACCGGGTGAGGTCTCTTTTTTATATCACAATTGTATGTAATACATTATGCCCCTACCTGTTGATCTGCACATATATTTAAAATGAATTGATGTCTTTCGATTTTTTCATTTACTTTACTCAATAATTCTTGCTGGATTTCTTTAAATAAAAATTGATAACTTGCATTCCATGTTGGTATAACGGATGAAAGGTCTAATAAATACTCTTTTTTCTTTTCTAGTTCTTGAATTGTTAAGAAAGTGTTCCCCATTCTTGGCATGTGTCGTCCCCCTATGTTTTTTTCTGTATATGTGTGAACGATTCTATAGTATTAATTATCGCACTTTTTGAGAAGGATTTCCAATTTTGTTTTATGATGTTAAAGGGGAAGTGTTATTTGAATAAAAAAAGAGACCCATTTGGGTCTCTTTCTAGGAAGCGATTCTGAACGAGCCGCTTCTGCTTTTAGATAATGTCTAGCTCCAGCGGCTAGAACAGTCGGCCATTTCGCGCCTTCCTGTGAGGCAAAAAGCGCCTCTATGTCAGAAGCTCCATCCTCCTCACATTTTGAACGAGCCGCTTCCGCTTTTAGATGTTATCTAGCTCTGGTGGCTAGCTCTTCGTGTCTAAGAACCTTCCGCATAAGAAGGCAAAAAGCGCCTTCTATGCGAAAGAACCTTAGCCAGTCAGAGCTGAACGAGCCACCGCCGCTTTTAAATTAAAATACTTGTTCTACTTCAATAACGCCTGGTACTTCTTCAAGTAATGCGCGTTCGATACCAGCTTTTAGTGTGATTGTAGAACTTGGGCAGCTTCCGCATGCACCCATAAGGCGTAATTTTACGATACCTTCTTCAATGTCTACTAATTCAACGTCTCCGCCATCGCGAAGTAAGAATGGACGTAATTTATCTAATACCTCTAGTACTTGTTCTTGCATATGTGGGTTTTCCATTTTTATCGACTCCTTTCATCAGTTTTATTATAATCAAGATAGAGGGGAAAATCTATTTTTTCTCTTCTTGTTTTATTGTCAAAATATTATATCGTGTGTACAACGTGTTTTTTCAGTATAGGGGTATGGAATAAGTTTGTAAAATGATGTGCTTATGTACTAAGACATCTGAATATACTGTTAGGGCAAGAAGTGGGGGAGAAGAAATGGTTAATGTGCAAGTGTATGGGACGAAAGTGATTTGTGCGAGTTGCGTCGGAATGCCATCTTCAACAGAAACGTTTGAGTGGTTACAAGCGGCGATTGGTCGTAAATATGAAGGACAAGAAAATAAATTTAATTTCGAGTATATTGATTTTCAAGAAGAACAAGAAGATGAAGATAAAAAAGCATTCGCAGAGCGCGTAGTAGAAGAAGATTTATTTTATCCAGTCGTTCTTGTGAATGGAGAGATTGTTGGAGAAGGAAATCCTCGTTTGAAGGATGTTTACGAAGAAATCGAGAAATATTTATAAAGCAGGGAGTCTTTGCGAATTTGCAAAGGCTTTTTTTAATGGAGGGGTAGATGTGGAGAATGGAATAAAACAAGTTTTACCAGAAGAAGTAAAGCAATTAATGGAGCAGTACATAGTAGAATTAAAAGAAATTTTTTCGGATGAAAAAATAGTCGGGGTATATATTTACGGATCAATCGCGCTAGGAGCATTTCATATAGAAACGAGCGATGTTGACTTTGTTACGGTAATAAGTGATTCCGTGAATGAAGCTGAAAAACAACAAATTATAGAACTGCATAAAAAAATTAGTAAAAGTACGTTAGGTAAAAGAATGGATGGTATGTATATTCCGCTTGCTGACTTAGGGAAATACAATCATGAAATGAATGAGTACGTATATTGTGCAGATGGTAAGGCTGATATTGGTCATTGGGATATTAACGCGGTAACATGGTGGACATTGAAAAATCAAGGTATTACAGTTACCGGGAAAGAAGCAGAAGACCTTCCTCTCCAAATACAATGGGACCATGTAGTAAATACAATGAAATACAACGTAGAACAGTACTGGAGTGAAAAAGCGAAGAGACCCTATTTATTTTTTATAGAAGAATGGGTGGAATCAGCAGTCGTTACGATGGGACGCATTTTATATACGTTAGATCATAAAACAATCGTTTCAAAAGATAGAGGATTGCAATATTTATTAGAACGTTCAGCGAAAGAATGGGAGCCTTTATTGAAAGAGGTAGAGCGAATGCGGCATAATCCAGAAGAAAAGAAAAAGTTCTCTCGTTGGAGACGGGCTGATATGACGAAAAGGTATTTGCTGTGTTTGATTGAGGAGTGCAGGGAGAAGTGGTAGGTGAATAGTAAAAGCATCCTTCATATAAAGGATGCTTTTACTATTTTTATATAATGAAAAAGTACTTTGCAAGGAATGAGAAGTCGAAAGATAATCTAAAATATGGATAGTTTCATGTGAAACATTATGCAATAGACTGTTCTTTTTGATGTTTATCCCGCATTAACGGGCAGTAAGACTCTCACTTCAAAATTCGGCTGGAGCAAAGAAGTTAGATGGGAGATCAACTGCCCGTAAAAGCCCGATTGGTGAAGGCTAATAATCAGTGGTGGATGAACAAAACCCCCACTGATTAAAGTTTCACTTTATAATGAAATCTTGCACTATTGCGCACTCCTTTAGAGATAGGTTTACTCTTCATCTTCATCTTCATCATAATCGTACGTAGTTAAGTTTTGTAAGAAACTTTCAAAGTTGGGTGCTAATTCAATAATTTCCTCAAACGCATTATCGATAAATATAACTGGAGGGTTTTCGGCTACGTTTCGATAGTCTAGTGCAATCCACGTATGTCCGTCACCAGATAAAAGCACGATATTCTCAGGCATGTCCCATTCCTGAATTAAATAATGGCTCTCTAAAATACTAGACTCATTTTCATCAAAAGAAATGCCATATAATCCAGAAACATTAACGTGATCGTCTGCCCAAGAATTTGGCTCTGAAGTAGGGTGAGCATCTAATCGAAGAGTTCCTCCGTTTTGTTCTTTTAGAAGATTTATGTACGATTCTGGGAGCTTTACGTTTAGTACTTCTTCTGCTTTTTTTATTAGTTCGTCGTTAATAGGTGCTAATTTTAAATAGTCATCTTCTGCCCAAAGTGTAGTCTTCATATTTGGTCACCTCAAATAATAGTTTTATAAACTTTATTTTGTATATTATAGTTAATTAAAAAATTGCGCAATAGAGGGGGAAGATATTATGATTAACCACAATAAAATTAAACAACTGTTAGCATATATAGATCGCGCTGAGGATAATGAAATTGAGTTAGAGTGTGAATTTGAACCTATGACAATCGAATTATTTAATAGTGAAGAAATAGAAGAAGGACAACTTGGTTATAGCTTTGATGAGGGAGGGCAAAGCTTAGTCGGAAATGAAGAGGGAGATTGGAAAGACGGGTGGATTGTAATTGGGATAGATTCGTATCTCGGAGACCCGATCTTTGTAGATAGTAATGATGAGAATTGTCCGGTTTATACAGCTATGCATGGTGAGGGAGATTGGGAGCCAGAATGTATAGCTAAGCGTATAGAAGATGTTATTGAGAAAGTGAAGGGTAATGTGGGATAGTTGTGTAAGTGGAAATATGTTTGAAATAGTAGAGAGCTAATTTGTGAAGTCTCTTAAGTCGAGATTTTAGGCTAGGTCATATTACAATAGTAGTTTAATAGGAGAAGGGTGTGTCAAAATGATTTTGATACATCCTTTTTTGCGAATATACAAGATGTTTAACATAGTGTATTAAATGTCTTATATATGAGTATTCTAATATATTTAATAGTAAAATGGAATATAGAATGGATAATTGTCGGAATGTATTCGATTTTTGTTCATTTTTATGAAATATAACTATTTTTTGTTAGATTCCTTCTTTTTATAGATATACAATAAAGTTATATAGAAATAAGAGAAGGATGATGTACGTGAAGGACACTGTTTTACAAGAAACAATTTCTCCGCAAGAATTACATAAAGTTGTTCAAAAGAATACAGCTTATTATGACTTTAAATGGGGCAAAGTAGAAAACCCAGCGCAAGGGAATACGTGGAATTGGGTAGCCTTTTTCGTTCCAACTTTTTGGTTAGCTTATCGTAAAATGTATAAGTTGTTTATTATACTTACATTATTATCGGTACCTAGTGTACTTGTAGCCCCTTTTATAGACATTCCGGATGGGATTTTTTTATCAATTAGTTTAGCTTTTCAATTAGTAATGATGATATTTACTGGATGGCAAGGAAACCGTTTATATTATAAGCACGCTGTTCGTATTTTACATAAAGCAGAAGATACGCTTGATCATGAGAAGGCGTATTACTTACAATCAAAGGGCGGCGCTAGTTTTGCTGGTATGATTGGTTTACAAGTTATAGTAGGGATAGTATTTGGTGTAGCCACGTTCGGACTCTCCTTGTTACCAACTGAGCCGAATATAAAAAATGTTGTTCGTTCAAGTGATGAAGGATTTACTTTAGAGGTTATGAATGATAATCCAACTTGGAAGTTTGTAAAGAAAGAAAAGGATTATGACGTAGTAGAGTTTACTGGTTATGATTATGAAGAGAAGAAAAATATAAAAATTAAATTTGCTGTTTATTTTAGTGAAGACTATTTTGAATGGCAAGAAGTATATGAGAATAATAAGAAGTTAAGTGAAGAAGAGTTAGAAGAATATCAATTTTACATTGAAGAGAATAGTTGGAGTTTCTAGAGAGAGCTCGTTCATTTTGAAAAGAAGAATCTTGTGAGGGTTCTTCTTTTTATATATTAGAAAAGTAAATAATATTAGGAGGAAAAGAGAGTATGATGGATGTACATTTTTATGATTGGGCTAAGAAACGTCCTAAAAAACATTATAATCGATTACATGAAATGAGAATTTTTGAATTGATTTTTTCAAAGGAATTAAGTAAGTGGGATCTTGGATTAGAAAATGTAGAAAATATTGATATCTACTGTCTAGCAAATCCTAATAAAGATATTTCTTATGAACTACATGAGGTCCTAGGGGAGATTTGTATATCCGTGCCTTATGATTATATGCAATTTTTAAATTTGGAATCAGTTGAGGAGAAGTATAAGCATTTTTGTGAGTTGGTTTACCTCTATGTCGTGCCAGCTATTGAAAAGTATTCAAAAATATCATTAGAAATGATTAAAGAGTATGTGAATGAAGCGCTTCAAGAAATAGAGAAAGAGAATTACGAGATTGTGTTTTTAGTGGATAAAACACCGAAGAAGAGCCCAAGTCGAAAGAAAACGGCTATATTAAAAGGAATTCATCGTTCGGAAGGATTTCAGCTAATGTGTGAAGTGTATAACGATAAAGGGCTAAGAGTAGTAAATAAATTACTCGTAGAAGAAGTAGGGAATGCAGTAGTCTATTCTAGATTTTTAGGCAAACTAAAATGGGAAAATGAGCACTTAATAGTAGTGAAATCCAAGACAAGCAGCTGGATGGAAGAAGTACATGTCGAATAAGCTAATTAACGAAAAATGTGAACACAAAACACCATACGAATTGAAATTTTGTAAAATACAATAAAAAATGAGAATTCCAGGTAGACTTGTCAATAACGTAAGACTATGGCACTATAAAGAAATGCTATACAAATTTTATTTATCGAGATGTAAAAATTCGATTTGATTTTTACGTATAAATAATGAACGGAGGAAATGAATTTATGGCTACTTTACCAAATTGTCCAAAATGTAATTCAGAATATACGTATGAGGATGGCGCTCTTTTCGTATGTCCAGAATGTGCCCATGAGTGGGGTCAAGAAGCGGAAGCTGAAAGTAATGATGGTGCAAAAGTTGTAAAAGATGCGAACGGAAACGTTCTTCAAGATGGCGATGCTGTTACTGTAATTAAAGATTTAAAAGTAAAAGGAACTTCTTCAGTTGTAAAGATTGGTACGAAAGTAAAGAGTATCCGTCTAGTTGAGGGAGATCACGATATTGATTGCAAAATCGACGGTTTCGGAGCTATGAAGTTAAAATCACAGTTCGTTAAGAAAGCGTAAGATTAGCAAAGAAAAAAGACGCTCTGTAAGTAACTTGCAGAGCGTCTTTTTTATGATTGTACTTCAACTTCTTTCAACTGGCACCGCTTATTAAAGAACGTTTTATACCCAAGCTGTAAGAAGATAATAACAGAGAAAGCTGTACTTCCAGAAATGCCAAGTATAATCGCAATTTGATATTGGATAGCTGTAAATGGTGATACACCGGATAAAATTTGTCCTGTCATCATGCCTGGAAGACTTATAATTCCCATTCCGACCATAGAATTGATCGTTGGTAAAATAGCAGAGTCAAAAGCGTCGCGTATGAGCGGCGCAGCGGCTTCTTTCGGTGTTGCGCCAAGCATAAGTGCGCCTTCAATATGGTCTCTTTGTGATTTCATACTGTTTAAAAAGGTGTTTGCCCCGAGGCAAATACCTGTCATAGCGTTACCGATTAGCATGCCGGCAATAGGAACGATATATTGCGGAGCATACCAAGGATCGTGTCCGATAATGACAAAGATAAATAGTAGAAGAGGGCCAAGTGATCCAGCAATCATGGAGAGGGCGGCTACTCGTTTTAATTCTTTTGACATTGGAATATTAACTCGTTTATAAATATTGAAAATCGCAAATGTAGTAATAGAAGTAATGAGAGCTATTGTATAAAACGGATTACTATTTTCAAATATGTATGTAAGAACATATGCAACTAGTACAAGCTGAATCGTCATACGTAATGTAGCAATTGTAATTTGTTTCTCACGCGGTATTCCTTTTAATTTCACAAGCCCGATTAAAATAAGGATGAAAATATATGCAGCTGCAAGTTGCCAAATTTGTAGTTCAATAACGCCCTTCAATTGATAGCACTTCCTTTCTAGTTGCACCGTTTGTTTTACTAATTTCAATAATATCGTCTGCGATTTCTTCTGGAAGTTGTTGCGAGTGCGTGATGAAGATAACTGTTTTTTTCTTTTCTCTTGCCAGTAGAGTGAATTGTTTCATAACGCGGCGTTCTGTGTCACCATCTAGTGCCGAAGTTGGTTCATCTAATAAATAGACGGGCGGATCCATTAGTATAATACGAGCGAAAGCAAGTCTTTGTTTTTCACCGCCTGATAAAGAAGAGGCGTTATCTTCTAATTTTTTATCTAGGCTAACAGTCGTTAATGCGCCTTGCAAGGCGTCGTCATTTGGAAATGGCTTTTCAGAAAATCTAAGTCCCATTAATAAATTATCTTTAATTGTTCCATCAAAAATAGGCGAAGTTTGTCCGAGCATGACAACTTCACGGCGTAATTGAATGGGAGGATAATCTAAAATAGATTTTCCGTTATATTCAATTGTGCCAGATGTTGGTGATTGTAAATCGTTTAACATGCGAAGTAATGTGCTTTTACCACTACCACTTTCACCGATAATACAAGTTGTTTTTTCTTTTTGAATCTGTAAATAAGGAATGTGTAGAATATCTTTATATGTGATGTCTTTTAATATAAACATAAATTGCTCCTTTCTGATTCTAGTTATATCGTATCAAAAAGAGAGAAAAATAGAAAAATAAAGTCTCTTTAGAAGGAACATCTTTTTTCTTTGTTTTAAAACTTTGCGCGTGGCAGGAAAAGTCACTGACCGATCCTATACATAGCCAGTCCCTCTCGACCATTTAAAAAAATGCTTTTTTGTCGGTTTTTCATAGAGTGACTGAGTAGTTACAAAAAATGAATAGAAAAAGGCTGTCTACTATGTAGGCAGCCTTTAAAGTATTAACCGTTATGATATTTGTACATCCAAAGAAGACCGGATTTTAATAATCTCGGTACACGTCCCATTAATGGTTGGTTTGCTAGTAAACCAAATCCGTGTTTTTTGCCGAGAGAACCGAGAACACCTTTTAATTTAATAACAGGCAGTTCATCAGGAAGGGGTTCATTATTCCAACGTTTTAATAATATTTGGACAATTTGTTCTCCTTGACCTTCAGCAAGTTGAGCAGATGGTGCGTGTGGAAGTGCTGCACAATCTCCTACGACATAAACGTGCTCATTATTTGGAATATTGTGATATTTAGTTAAAACAACCCGTCCACTACCATCTTGTTCTACTGGAAGGTTTCGAACAACTTCATTTGCTTGAATACCAGCTGTCCAGACGATTGCATCACATTCAAGTGGTTCATCATGGTTGTATACAATGTTTGGTTCCACTTTTGTAATGTTAGAGTTTCGTATAATGGTAACTTTATGTTTTACAAACCATTCTTCTACGTATCTACTTAATTTCTCTGGATATGGGAATAAAATTCTATCTTTTCGATCAAATAAATAGATTTTTAAATCTGAACGGCTTTCGCGAAGTTCACTTGCCACTTCAACGCCGCTTAAACCAGCCCCAACGACAGCTACTGTTGCATTTGGTTCTAAGCTATTTAATTGTCCATATGTCTTACGTGTTTGTTCAATTGATTGTAGGCTATGTGTATATTCCTTTGCCCCAGGAACGTTATGATATTTATCTTCACAGCCAAGCCCGATAATTAAATCATCATATTGAATCGTTTCACCGCCATCGAGATGAATGGCTTTCGTTTCGAGGTCAATATTTGTTACTGTTCCGTATTGAATATTGAGACGTGGGTGCTCAGGAAACGGTATGCGAATATGCGTTTCTGAAATTGTACCCGCAACTAATGCATAATATTCAGTTTTAAAGCAATGATATGGTACTTTGTCGATTAATGTCACTTGTACATCATCTGGAAGTTGGTTGCTTGGAAGTAGCCGCTGCAGAATTCTCATTCCACCGTAGCCACCACCTAGTAGTACGAGGTGTTTCATGATGGATTACCCCTTTTCTGTTGAAATATCCCCTAATCATACAATTTTATATTAATAAAATATTTTGACTTTACACAATCAAATTATATCGAATTTGTGAACAAATAACAATGCATGAATGAATACTCTGTTGTACAATAAGAAGAAAAGTAAAGTAAATGGTTTTCATTTTCTAGTTACTATTTATTATTTCATTATGAGTAGTATGTTATATAAAGAAGACTATCTATTATGAAGTGAAATAGTGAAGTAACCAAATAGTTCAGAATATATAACGAAAACAACAAGAAACAGCTTAGTTTCCTTCTTATAAATAAAGTGGAATGGTAACAAGTAGAGAGGGTTACTTATCCGTTTCGCAAATTAGGTATGCACATACCATATAAAGTAAATGGTAATTTGTTTAGAGATACAGGGGGGAGAGAGTTTTGATTAAACCATTAATCGAATTTTGTGTAGGTAACCTTGCAAGCGGTTCGCAAGCAGCTTTAGAAAAATTAGAAAAAGATCCTAATTTAGACGTAATGGAATATGGTTGTTTAGGATATTGTGGTATCTGTTTTGAAGGTCCATTTGCACTTGTAAATGGTGAAGTGGTACAAGGTGCAACAGTAGAAGAACTTGTAAATAATGTATATGATTATATGGATGAAAATCCAATGTTTTAAAGCGTTGCAAACAGGCGACGTTTTTCTTTTTTCATTTATCCCGCTATTTGTGGGCAGTAAGACTCCCACCTCAAAATTCAGCTGAAGCAAAGAAGTTAGGTTGAAGCCCTGTTGCCCGTCCCACACTGATTAAAGTTTCACTTTATTAGGAGTGTTTATTTCGAAAAAAAAGCCCTTTTAGAAGGGCTTTTTTCTTACACGATTTGTGTAAGAACGGCTTATTGCCAAAACACTGTCAAATATGAGAAACGGGGGACATTCATATTGTGTTCTAAAAGCATGCATTTTATACTTGAAATAATAAAATATTTTTGGAGTGAATAAAAATGAGCCAATTTTCTTTTACAAAAATGCATGGTCTTGGAAATAGTTATATATATGTAAATATGTTTGAGGAACAAATTAGAGAAGAAGATTTAGCAATTGTAGCGGAAAAGGTTTCAAATATTAATACCGGTATTGGTGCAGATGGAATGATTTTAATTTGTCCTTCTGACGTGGCACCAGTAAAAATGCGCATGTTTAATAACGATGGTTCAGAAGGAAAGAGCTGTGGAAATGGTTTACGCTGCGTAGCGAAATATGCGTATGAGCATAAACTAGTAGAAGGTAAAGTTTTCACAATTGAAACGTTAGCTGGTATTGTTACGGCAGAAGTAACGGTAGAAGATGACAAAGTTACATTAGCGAAAATCGACATGGGAGCACCTCGTTTAACACGTGAAGAGATACCGATGCTTGGTGAAGGAGAAACACCATTTATTCGTGAAAACTTCTTATACAATAATCACCGTTATGCATTTACAGCTGTTTCAATGGGGAATCCACATGCGGTTATTTTTGTTGATGATGTAGAAAAAGCGCCTCTTACAACGTTAGGACCGGTTCTTGAGACGCATGAAATGTTCCCAGAGCGAGTGAATGTTGAATTCATCGAGATTTTGAATGATGAAGAGATGAATTTCCGCGTTTGGGAACGAGGGTCTGGTGTAACACAAGCTTGCGGGACAGGAGCATGCGCAGCTGTCGTTGCGGCAATTTTAAATGGGAAAATGGAACACGGTAAAGAAATTACGGTTCACTTAGCAGGCGGCGACTTAATGATCGCATGGACAGAAGAAGGAAATGTATTAATGAAAGGACCTGCGGAAATAATTTGCCGCGGAGTGTATGAGTACAAGATAGAAGCGTAAAGATGTATAATAGAATGAGAACAGAAAGGATGGTGTATTTCATGATTGAAGTAACAGAACAAGCAGCTTTTCAAATTAAAGATATGTTAAAAGATGCTGAAGATGGAGAGAAGTACGTGCGCCTTGCTGTACATGGCGGCGGATGTAGTGGTCTTTCTTACGGCTTAGGATTTGAAGTAGAACCAAAAGAAGACGACACAGTTCTTGAGTTTTTCGGTGTTGAATTTGTTATCGATAAAGAAAGTGCTCCGATTGTAAAGGGAGTGAAAGTTGACTATAAGCAATCTATGCTTGGCGGCGGATTCACAATCGACAATCCGAACGCGATCGCATCATGTGGATGCGGATCATCTTTCCGTACAGCGTCGAATGCTGGTAAGCCAGAAGATTGCTAAGTTTTTTCATCCCTTTATTCTAAGTGGAAATTGAATGGGTAGGTTGCATATAAAGACCTTCTTAGCGATGAAACCAAATCGTTAGGAAGGTCTTTTCTTTTGCGCTAAAAAGAAAAAGAGCATGACAAAGATAACGAATATATGCAAGAAGAAGGCTAAAGAGGATGCATGAAGGTGCAGGCTATATCGAATTGTATAGAACTGACTCGTTCCATATTAATTAAAATACGCTGATTACTAGAAATTAAAAACTACCGGAGGAATTACAATGAAGTCATTTAAGAAAGTACTGGTATTAGGGATGACGTTGGTTACAGCATCAATATTTGGAGCTTGTTCTAACGATACCGACGTGTTAACAAAAGCGGGAGCAAAGCAACAAGTGAAATCGGAAGCGGAAGTACTAAAAGAACAGAAGGAAACCCCTATGACTACGAGCGAACGTGACAGCATTAAATATGAGGACGCTACATCGTCACAGAAGCGTTATATTTCTCGTGACGAAGCCGAAAAGATTGAGGAAGGCATGACATATACGGATATCCTTAACGAGATTGACTACGGTGGTGAGAACATAAAAAATTATAATAACAAGGAAAAACGCGTGTTTTATACTGAAAAGGATACGGATGGTACATATGAAATTATGGTTGAATTAAATACATATGGTTACGTTGTTAATATTGAACGCACTGCTATAAAGGATGCGGATAAAGAGAGTCAGGTATCTACGAAAAGCAGTGAAGAGCCTGTAAAGGAATATGAAGAAAAAAACGACCGCGTACCGTGGTATAAAGATGTAAATAACGATTCGGCGGAAGTAGACTATAATCACTATTTGAAAATCAAAAAAGGTATGCCTGCGAATCAAGTAAAAGCTGCGATTGGACAGCCACATATGATTGAGAAATATAAATCGTATTCAGTATACGGCTATACCGGTTATGGCGGCGAAGGAACATTACGTGTAATATTCGAACCGAATGGAACTGTTACGCAGGTAGTAGAAGATGGATTACAACGATAATAAATTAATTACGGGAACAATTGCAGTAAAGTTGTCGGTGGCTTTATAAAGTCTTGGAGAGAGAACCGTGAGTAATCGGAGAGGACAATGATGAACGAAGATAAGATAACGATAATTATGCTAGCAGTATGAACGATAGCTTTAGTATTTGTTGGGGTTTCATCCAAATTCAATAGCCTCATTGTGGACGCTATCGCAGTACTATTTTTGTTGATAGCTACTGCAGTAGGCGCAGCGGTTGTAACAGAACGTAGATTGCGCAAAAAGAATGGGAAGTAGCAGTTTTTTGTACGAGCGGGAGGGGACGCAAGATTGACGATATTTTTGAATTCGTAAGGAGATATGTGATTAAACCTATAATTAGATTTGTAAGTTACCTTGTAATTGATATCATAATAGAGTGCGTAATAGAAGGTGTAATAAGCGGTATAAGGAAATTACGTGATAAGATTCGTGACAAGTGGGAAAACTGGCGTGGAAGACGTTATTGACGTTAATAGATTGTCATGACTAGGCTAGATGAGTGCCGGTAAATAAACACTGATCAAAGTTTTACTTTATTATCTTACAAAAGTGTAATGTTTATGTCATGTTTTTGAATTTCTTCTTTAAAGCTTAGGCTTTAAGATAACAATATAAGAAAAACACATGAGGTGAAGGAATTGAAAAGACATATTGCACTTTTTAGTATTTTAGTTGTATTTGCAAGTTTATTAGTTGGTTGTGATTTAAACCGTATGGGTAAAGATGAGTACTACGTTCAAATTACAACTGATGGAATTGAGAAGAATGAAAAAGCTGATGGCGGTCAGCCGCATAAATCATTCGAGTATAAGTTACCTGCCTTTGATAAAGAAGGTAAAGAAAAAGAATTAGAATTTACAGCTGTGAAAAATCTTCGCAAGGAAGCATTCTTACGTGTATTCCATTCAGATAAGAAAGGCGTAACAGCTTGGGAAGAAGTGAAAAAGGATGAACTTCCTGCGAAAGTGAAAGAAAAATTAGGTGTGAAATAAGACAGAAAAAAGGAATTGACGAACAGGGTCAATTCCTTTTTTTGTTTTCAAATTCTTCTTCAGAAATTACTGTAAATCCATGTCTCCGGAATAGCGCTGTTGTCACTCCATAACCAGTTTGCTTATTTCCATTAAATTCTCCAGTGTAAATAGTAGAACTACCACAAGATGGACTACGTTCTTTTAAAATAATACATTCTGGATGTAAATCTTTAATTTGTTCTAGAGCTTTATAAGCACCGCTCACGAAAGCCTCTGTAACATCTTCTCCAGCTTTTGTCATTACTTTCGCTTTTCCGTCCAAAACGTCATCGCCATTCCCACCAATAATTTCAGCTGAAGGACGAGGCGTTGGTAATCCTCCTAATACTTCAGGACAAACGAGGATGGTGTCTTCCCTTTGTAATAACTCTTCTATTTGTGAAACGAGATTATCGTTACCGTCATAACGACAAGCGATACCACCTAAACAAGCGCTAATTACAATCATATTTTCATCTCCAATAAAAAATATTAAATATCACGCCAATTTCTCTTCCTATTTCTTACCTATAAGTGAGGTGATAAAAATGGGAAGCTTATATAATTTAATGAAACCATATAGTCAATTTCGAAGTAAAGAAGAGTTTAATACATATCAAAAACAAGTTTTGAAGTGCTATCGATTTCAATTGAATAAAACGGATGCTATCATTATTCATTTTTTAGGAAAGTATGCAGTGAATGAGAAACAGAAAACAGTGGGAGTTGCTTGTCCGTTAATGGAGACGATTGCTACGAATATTGGAAAGAGTATTCGTACGGTACGTCGCTCGATTGCAAAGTTAGAGGAACTAGGAATTATAAAACGTGTTGCGACAAAAGAAAGATATAAGCGCGGGGGATATAGTGCAAACTTATATGTATTTCTTAAATCTGCAATTGACCGCATGGATGACCGTATGAAAATGTCCGCATGTGAAAGTGATGATCGTACAGATGGCTGTAGTGGAAACGAGCAAAAAAATGAGGGGGAAACAATTCTTTCTAAAAACATTCCACAAATAAAAGATAAAAGAAAAGTAACGTACGAGCTTGATGAAACGTATTGTCGTCACGATATACCGAAGCCTTTTATATATGCACTGGTGCCGATGACGAGTAATCCGAAGAAGATTAATATATTTTGGAGTAAGGTGGAACTTGCTTATAAAAAGAGCGGATTACTAGAGCAAGGTGCTTTATTAGAGGGGATATTAGCTGATGAAGAAGCGTATGGAAATTTAATTTGGCGGGTGAAAAGTGTTGTGAGAGCGTATAAGTACGGAGAAATTCTTAAAGATGTTGGAGCATTATTGTATAGTACGATGCGAGATTTATTTTTAGAAATTGGATTAGAGTGGGGAGCGGCATTAAGGAGAAGTAAGGGAATACCGTTATTCGATCCATTTAAAAAAGAGCCATGCGTATAATACATGACTCCAAGTAGCTAATCGAACTTTCTTACAACTGGAACACGAAGTGCTACAAATAGTACAAAGACGATAACAGCGATTGCACCGCTTTTCATAACCGTTACAATTGGAATGCCTATCCCAAGTGCAAGCGATGTAAATGCGTAAGAGAGCGGAATGAATCCCATCGATGAAAGCATGAGTAAACTCATAACGCGTCCCATCATCTCTTCTTTTACTGTTGATTGAATCATTGCCATAAGTGGAACGATAGCCATCGCAATTGTAATACCGTAAAACATTCCAGCTAATAACGCTTGCCAAAGTACGGTGCTAAAGTTGATGGCTAGGAAGAATACACCAGACAGTAGCATCATGATAATACAAAATAGACCACGTCTGCGGTTAATGTTTTTTAATCCGACAATGACAGCTCCTATCGCCATCCCGCCGCCAACAGACGCTTCTAAGTAACTAAACTGAAGTGAATCACCGTGCAGAACGTTTTTGACGAAGAGCGGGAAGCCTACTTGCATTGGGCCGATTAAAAATAAATTTAAAAAGGCGCTACATATAAGGAAAGTTGAAAGAAATGGTGATTCTTTTACATATGAAATTCCCTCTTTAATAGAAGTAAACATGCCTTTATCTGTTTCATTTTTTTCGGGTACTGTAAATTGTATTTTTTGAACGAGTATCGCTGCGATAATGAGTAGCAGGATTGTAATTGAAAAGATTGTTTCATAGTTCGTAAATTTAATGAGAATACCGCCAAGTACAGGGCCCAAGATGACCGATCCTTGGTTTGTCATTTGAGTAAGTGAATTTGCTTGTGTTAAACGGCTTTTTTCTACAAGTTCAGGCAGAATAGATCCATCTGCTGACCAGAAGAAAGCGTCAGCAAGTCCGAAGAACAAAGCGAACAAAGCAAATGTATATAGTGTTACATCACCGACGATGAACCAGGTGAGAATGGTTGCGACAAGAATAGCGCGAATAATATTAGAGTAAAACATAATATTTTTTTTCGGGAATTTATCAGCTAATGCTCCGCCGATAATCATAAAGATGAGCCTTGGAACACTAAGAGCCACGAAAACAATACCGAGTGAAGCCTCAAGGTTTAATGTTTTTGCTATGTACCATGTTTGTGAAAAAGTAAAAAAGGCTAAAGCAAAACTTGAAAAGAGAGTAGCTGCCCAAAGAAAAAGGAAATTCGTATTTTTTAATAACGGTTTTCCGCTTCCTTCTAAAGCAGATTTATTTTGTTGTAGTTCCTCCATATTGCTTCCTTTCTATGTACCAAATTTAGACTGAAAAACCTATTAACAATCGTTTTATACAGTTTCTAATATTTCTATACTGCACTTTCTCATTGTAGACAATAATAATGAATTTGCACAGTGGCTATTTAACGACAAAAAAGAAGATACCAAAGGGTATCTTCTTTTTTGTCATTCACGCTAAAGCAATATAAATATCCACTTGTACGTTATTTGGATCTACTGCATTTTCGTCATAAAGCTCAAAGTCTGTTGTAAAAGCACGTTTGTTTTCTTTCGACCATTGCCAAATATATTCCCAAGTTTCACAAATGACTTCAGACACAGGACCTTTTCTCGTTGTAAATACCGCATACGTTGCGGCAGGTATTGTTAAGGCTGCCATATTTTCAGGAACGTTTTCTAATGAAGAAACAGGCATGCCAATAGTAAATTGATATGTACCAGTTTCATCTGATTCGTAGTTTGAGTAGAAAGCGAATGTTTCTTTTGTTTGTTGATTTGGGATGTGATGCATGATTTGTTCTTGGAAGTATTGGTTCCAAAGCCCTGGGATTTTTCCTTCAGTAGATGCCTCTTTTTCATTTGTCGTCGTAATAGAAACGCCGATTGCTTGGAAAGCTTCTTTCTTAATGATAATAGGTTCTTTCATTATAAAATTCCCCTCCATTGAATGAAACGTACGTTCTGTTTTATTGTAACATATTTTAGGAGTATGTGGTATTTTTTTCTAAGGTACATAGCTGTGAAGAAAGAGAGGTAATTTGGATTAGGGATCTTTATAACAAAAGAACTCCTTTCATGTAAAAGGAGCTCTTTTCATTTCTATATTAAAACATGCTTGAGCTATGCATTGGTTGAAGTTTTGCGTTTGGATCGAAGTAAGCTTTGGCATTGTTTACTGCTGTCGGTGCTTCACCAAAGCCGCAAGCAATGAGTTTTACTTTTCCTTCATATGTACAAATGTCACCAGCAGCGTAAATGCCAGGAATATTTGTTTCCATTTTTGAGTTCACGAGGATGCTGTTCTTTTGAATATCTAAGCCCCAATTTTTAATTGGACCAAGTGAAGAAACGAAGCCGTAGTTTACGATTACGTCATCAACATCGATGATAATTTTTTCTTCTGTTTTTACGTGCTGAAGAACAACTTGTTCAATAGTATCATCACCGATAAGTTCAACTGGAACGTAAGGTGTGCTTACTTCTGCACGGGAATTCATTAAGCTTTCTACGCTATGTTCATGTGCACGGAATTTATCGCGGCGATGAGCAATTGTAACTTTGTCCGCAATCGGTTCTAACATCATTGTCCAATCTACTGCTGAGTCACCACCGCCGAATACAACGACGCGTCTTCCAGCAAATTTATTCATATCATCAACGAAATAATGTAAGTTTTTCTTTTCATATTTTGCTGTGCCTTCTAATTCTAAGCGGCGTGGCTGGAACGCACCATTACCAGCAGTAATAATGACAGATTTAGAGTAGTGAGTTTGTTTATTTGTAACAAGCTTAAATATACCGTCAGCTTGTTTTTCAAGAGTATCAACAGCTTCTTCTAAGCAAACGGTTGGATCGAACTTTTTCATTTGTTCTTTTAAGTTATCAACTAACTCTTGTGCGCGCACTTTTGGGAATCCAGCTACATCATAAATATATTTTTCGGGATATAGCGCGGATAATTGCCCTCCAAGTTGAGGTAAGCTTTCGATAATTTTTACACTTGCTTGTCTCATTCCGCCATAAAATGCGGTGAATAGTCCTGTTGGGCCACCACCAATAATCGTTATGTCGTAAACTTTTTGATTTTCTGTCATTTTCATTCCCCCTATAGATGATGGAATTTTAATATTGATTTCATATATTGTTCATATGTACATGAAAATCCTGCAAATGATGACACTTTCAAATAAATGATAGCATATTTCAGTTAATAATACTTCTGAAAACGACTGAATAATAAGTAAGTTTGCGCATAGATGTTTTAGAATTGTATAAAATATAGCGAAAGGA
Organism: Bacillus sp. TH19; assembly: GCF_016651075.1. NCBI lineage: Bacteria > Bacillati > Bacillota > Bacilli > Caryophanales > Bacillaceae > Bacillus > Bacillus sp. TH19. The sequence continues at coordinate 683,705 of NZ_JAEKEO010000007.1, forward strand.
AAATACATGAAAAAAAGGCTGAAAAACCCTTGAAAACGCTATGTTATTTTAAAATATTGATAATTCTCTAGGTGCTTGAATTATGGAATGAAACCGACTAATATAGGGAAGTATTATGTTAAATTTCTATGACAAATTTCGTACGATTTTTTGACTGCGTTTTGTTATGATATAGAATGTGATAAATTCCACATTCTTGACAAATAGAGTTTTTAGTACTTGGTATTATTTTTTATTACTATTATATAAAGAAAAGGGTTGTGATTTAGTGAAGACTCCAAAAATCGTAGTTTTAGGTGCAGGTTATGGCGGGATGATTACGACTGTTCGTCTGCAAAAAACATTATCTGTAAGTGAAGCTGAAATTACGTTAGTAAACAACAACAGCTATCACTACCAAGCAACTTGGTTACATGAGAGTGCAGCTGGTACATTACAAGATGATAAAATCTGTCTAGATATTCAAGACGTTATCGATACAAATAAAGTGAACTTTGTACAAGATACAGTAGTAGAGATTAAAGCTGCTGAAAAACGTATTATCTTAAAAGATGGTGAATTAGAGTATGATTACTTAGTAATCGGTCTTGGTTTCGAATCAGAAACGTTCGGAATTAAAGGATTAAAAGAGCATGCATTCTCAATCACTAACATTAATGCAACTCGTCAAATTCGTGAGCATATGGAAGAAAAATTCGCTCAATATGCGACTGAAAAACGTGATGAGTTAGTAACAATCGTTGTTGGTGGCGCTGGATTTACGGGTATCGAGTACGTAGGTGAGCTTGCAAACCGTATTCCTGAACTTTGCAAAGAGTACGATGTTCCACGTGAAAAAGCACGTATCATCTGTGTAGAAGCTGCTCCAACAGCACTTCCTGGTTTCGATCCAGCATTAGTAGAGTACGCTGTAAAACAACTTGAGAAAAAAGGTGTAGAATTCCGCATCGGTACAGCAATTAAGGAAGCAACTGAAGAAGGTATTATCGTTGCCAACGGTGATGATGCTGAACTTCTTAAATCTGAAACTGTAGTTTGGGCTGCAGGTGTTCGTGGTAATGGTATTGTGGAAGAGTCTGGATTTGAAGCAATGCGCGGACGTATTAAAGTGGATGAGTACATGCACGCTCCAGGTCATGAAGATGTATTCATGGTTGGTGATGCAGCGTTAATCATCAACGAAGAGATTAACCGTCCATACCCACCAACAGCACAGATTGCAATTCAAGAAGGTTATAATATTGCACACAATTTAACTGTGTTAGTTCGCGGCAAAGGTGAAATGAAAAAGTTCGCATTTGATAATAAAGGATCTGTATGTTCATTAGGTCATGACGATGCAATGGGCGTTGTTATGGGTAAAAAGTTAACAGGTTGGAAAGCTTCATTCATGAAGAAAGTAATCGACAACCGTTACTTATTCTTACTAGGCGGACCTTTATTAGTTCTTAAAAAAGGTAAATTGAAGTTCTTTTAATATATAGTAGAAAAAGCAGAAACGGCTATGAGCTGTTTCTGCTTTTTTCGTATTGAAAATATAGTATAATATATAAAAAAAGAAAGAATATTCTGTTCGTTTTGATGGAGGAGGTTATATCATGGGGAAGCGAGGGAAAGTGTGGTTAGCTGTCAGTGGCTTAGTAGCTACAGAAGATGGGAGATGGCTATTCGTTAAGAAAAAATACGGTGGATTGAAAGGGCAATGGTCTTTACCTGCTGGTTTTGTTAATGAAGGCGAGACTGTTGATGAAGCTGTGAAACGTGAAATTTTGGAAGAGACAGGCATTGTTGCTCATGTAAAGGGGATTATTGGTATTCGCTCAGGTGTTATTCATAATGAAATTAGTGATAATATGATTATTTTTCTTCTAGAGCCAGAGGGAGAAGACGTTATCGTACAGGAGAAAGAATTGTCGGAAGTAGCTTTTTTACATCCAGAAAATATTGCAGATGATCAAAATACTTCTGTACTCATCAAATATTTATTAGAAGGAAGAGCAGAGTCGCATTTTGAAATGGACAAAACATTAAATCCAGGAGAGCAATTTGGTTATACGGCTTATCATGTGTTTACGGCGTATGCGAAGGAGAGGGAGAAGAAGTGAGTATACCGGTACTACTTATTTCAATGATGTTGTTCTTTATTTTATTTTTTGGAATTGGATTTTTACTCAACATGATTTTGCGAGCTACGTGGGTAATGGTTATTGTATATCCGATTATTTGTATGCTTATTATTAATAAAGCGAGTGTATGGGACTATTTTTCAAAGCCAAAAGAAACATTTTCTTCATTTGGGACAAGTGTATCGCATTTAGGACACGCAGATGTGTTTATTCTATCTACTGGATTAGTAGGTGCTGCTTTAGCAGGAATCATAATTAAAAAACTTCGGAAAAGTGGATATCAAATGTTTTAATCTCCAATCAATTTGGAGATTATTTTTTTGCATATTCCTTCATCGTATAGGGAATGATTAACGATGAAGGAGTGTGGAATATAAAAATGTTAAAACGATATTGTATTCGCATTATGATGACTTGTTTACTTGCATTCGCATTATGCGTAACATGGCAGGCTTTCACAGGAGTTTCTTTATTAGAGATTATAAAATCATATGAAGGAACAAGTGTAAAAGAAGTACATGCAGCAGAAATTGAGAAAAAAATTGCTCCGAGTAAAGAAGTGATAAATGCTTTAGAGCAGGCAAATGACTGGTCTAAATATCGTGTTATAGAAATGACTGCAACTGGTTATACATCAGGTATAGAGTCAACTGGAAAGAGGCCGGGGCATCCAGAGTATGGCATTACATATTCAGGTGTTAAAGCAAAAAGGGATTTATATTCCACAATCGCTGCCGATTTACGCGTATTCCCGCTTGGGACAATTCTATTCGTGCCAGGTTACGGATATGGTGTTGTAGCTGATAAGGGCGGTGCTATAAAAGGAAATCGTCTCGATTTATATTATGATACGGTGAAAGATGTTTATAGCCAATGGGGTAAGAAAAAAGTAAATGTGTATATAGTGAAAATAGGAAATGGCAAGTTTTCGGAAGAAGAGTTAACGATGTTAAATCAAGACGAAACGATGCAAGTGTTTCGTGGACAATATTTAAAACAAAGATAGTCTAGTGGTAATAACGCTAGACTTTTTTCTTGTCTTATTTCACCATAGAAGATATTGGAGATAGCATCTTTATCCTGCTATTTGCGGCCGGTAAAACCCCCACTGATTAAAGTTTCACTTTATATGAAATAACAGAATTTAGAATTGTCGCATTTTATCGAAAATAAAGTTATAATGGACGTAGAGAAATTTAGGGGGTCTGAACATGTTTCGAGTACAAAAAGAATTAGTAAGTCATGAAGTGGTAATTGTTGCCTTATTTGAAGAAGATAAAACGAGTAGCTTTGTACAAGAACTGGATAAAGCGTTTGAAGGACAATTACAAGTTTTATTAGAAGAAAAAGAACTTTCAACTAAGAAGAAAGCCATTTCAAAAGTACATAGCTTAGGAAAAACAAATGTTAAACGTTATTATTTTGTTGGTTTAGGTAAGAAAGAGTCATATACAACGGAAACGTTACGTGCTGCTCTTGGTAAGGCGTTTAAAGCGTTACAAGCAGCAAAAGTACAAGATGCAGCAATCTTGCTTGATTCTTTCGTAACAGAGAAATTAGATGCGATTGATGTAGCTCATATTGCAGCAGAAGTACAAGGTCTTGGTACATATGAGTTACAAACGTATAAATCAGATAAAAAGGATCGTGTGGAACTAGAGAAGTTCACGGCTATTACAGCGGAAGATGCACAAGAAATTGAAGCTGCATTAACAGTTGGCTACGTACATGGACGTGCAACAAATTCAGCTCGTACACTTGTAAATATGCCGCCAAACGTATTAACAGCGACAAAGCTTGCTGAGTATGCAGTTGAATTAGCAGAAAAATACGATATGGATTATAAGGTTCTTGAGAAAGAAGAGATGGAAGAGCTTGGTATGGGTGCATTACTTGCAGTAAACCAAGGATCTACTGAACCGCCAAAAATGATCGCTCTTATTTATAAAGGAAAAGAAGAGTGGAAAGATGTAATTGGATTTGTTGGAAAAGGGATTACATATGATACAGGCGGTTATTCTTTAAAACCACGTGAAGGCATGGTTGGTATGAAAGGTGATATGGGCGGAGCTGCAGCTGTTCTTGGCGCGATGGAGATCATCGGTGAACTTCGCCCAGAGCAAAATGTAATTGCTGTTATTCCATCAACTGACAACGTTGTAAGTGGTACAGCATTTAAGCCAGATGATGTTATTACATCTATGAGCGGAAAAACAATTGAAGTATTAAATACAGATGCAGAAGGTCGCCTAGCGTTAGCTGACGGTATTACGTATGCGAAGAAACTTGGCGCAAATTACTTAGTTGATGTTGCAACATTAACAGGCGGTGTAATTGTTGCACTTGGAAATCATACAACAGGCGCGATGACAAATAATGAAGAATTGTTTGAACAAGTGTTAGAGGCTTCTATGGAAACGGATGAGCCAATTTGGCAATTGCCGATTTTTGAACGTGATAAAGAACGTGTCAAAAACAGTAAATTTGCTGATTTAAATAACTCACCAGGCCGTGAAGGACATGCGGTTATGGCTGGGGCATTCCTTGGTGAATTTGCAGAAGAAACACCATGGGTACACTTAGACATCGCTGGAACATCTGAAACATCAGGAGCACATGATTTAGGACCATCTGGAGCAACAGGTGCAATGGTGCGTACACTTGCAACACTTGTTGAGCGTTTCGGAGAAGAATAATTTTTGAAGAAAAGGCTGTCTCAAATTTTTGGGATAGCCTTTTCTTATTGATATGGTATGACTATTGTCAGTTTTTGTCGGTAAGTCGATATATTTGGAGTTACGGTTAATATAATTTCATTTACTATTTTACCGTTCCAAAAAGTGCTACATAGTGAAAGATTCGTCCTATAAAGAAATCGTATATAACGTCCCACCTAAAGCGAATGAAGTACGCCCTGTTTCCTCAGAGACAACTAATATAAGTGCATCAATTTTCTCGGATAAGCCAATTGCAGCCCTATGACGTGTTCCTAGCTCAGGATTGATTTCCATGCTTTTTGTTAATGGAAGAATATTAGCTGCCGAGACAATATGATTATTTTTAATGAGAACGGCTCCGTCATGAAGAGGGTTCCCTGGATAAAAAATCGATTCAAGTAGTGGCGCGGTTAAGTGTGCGTTTAATGTCGTTCCAGTTTGAATGAAAGAATCAAGAGCGTCACTTCGTTCCACAATAATAAGAGCACCGTGTTTTCGAACGCTTAAATGTTGGACAGCTGTAGTGATGAAATGTGAACTTTCCGTATAAGGTGATAAATATGCTTGAATATAATATGTAGCTGCTAACGTCTGTACATTTGTTAACATATGATGAATATCTTCCATTTTACATAAAATACATTCATCTTCTTTATCGATTGCATGCTTCATGTTTGATAATTCTTTTTCAGCAATTTCAATCATCTGCTTTGTTTTTATTTTGAGCTCTTCTGACAAGCCCCATTCTTGCATAATCCTCATTCCCTTTGGTGGAGTATTTAACCATAGTGTATACAAATATTTATAGTAAAATCCTGCTAGATTTTAAAAAATATTGAGATTCAGGTTGTTTTTTTCATATAATGAAGGTACGACAGGCGAGAGGAGATGGAAGTATGAATTGGAAACAAGAATTTAGTCGCTGGCTTTCATATGCAGAATTAGACGCAGAATTAAAAGAAAAGCTAGAAAACATGAAGCAAGATGAGAAGAAAATCGAGGATAGCTTTTATAAAAATCTAGAGTTCGGCACAGGTGGTATGCGTGGTGAACTTGGTGCTGGTACGAACCGTTTAAATGTATATACAGTTCGTAAAGCAACAAAAGGATTAGCTATGTTTATTGAAAAATTAGGTGAAGAAGCGAAAAAACGCGGTGTTGTTGTCGCGTATGATTCTCGTCATAAATCACCTGAATTCGCAATGGAAGTAGCTGCTACTCTTGGTGCACACGGTATTACAACATATGTATTTGAAAGCTTACGTCCAACACCAGTGCTTTCTTTCGCAGTTCGTCATTTACATACAGCAAGTGGAATCGTTCTTACGGCAAGCCATAATCCGCCCGAATATAACGGTTATAAAGTATATGGTGAAGATGGTGGCCAGTTGCCTCCAAAGGAAGCTGATGAGTTAATTAGCTACGTAAATGCAGTAGAGAATGAATTAACAGTTGAAGTTGCTGATGTTGAGCAATTAAAAGCTGACGGTTTATTACATATAATTGGACAAGAAGTAGATGATGCGTATGCAGCAGAATTGAACAATGTCATTATTAATAAAGAGATGGTGAAAGAAGTAGGAAAAGATTTAAAAATCGTCTTTACACCATTGCATGGAACATCAAATATTTCGGTACGCCGTGGTTTAGAAGAAGTTGGATTTACAGATGTAACTGTTGTAAAAGAGCAAGAGTTACCAGATCCAAATTTCTCTACAGTAAAATCACCAAACCCAGAAGAGCATGCAGCGTTTGAGTATGCAATTCGCGACGGTGAAAAAGTAGGCGCAGACGTGTTAATCGCAACAGATCCTGATGCAGACCGTCTAGGTGTAGCAGTTCGCAATCACGATGGTGAGTTCCAAGTATTAACTGGTAACCAAACAGGTGCGTTAATGCTTGATTACTTATTATCACAAAAGAAGGAAAACGGAACGCTTCCAGAAAACGGTGTTGTTTTAAAAACAATCGTAACGTCTGAAATTGGCCGTACAATCGCAAAAGCATACGGTTTAGATACAGTTGATACGTTAACAGGATTTAAATTTATCGGTGAAAAAATTAAACAGTATGAAGAAAGCGGACAATATGAATTCCAATTCGGTTATGAGGAAAGCTACGGTTATTTAATCCGTCCATTCTGCCGTGATAAAGATGCGGTGCAATCAGTTCTATTTGCATGTGAAGTAGCTGCATACTACAAATCACAAGGTAAAACGTTATACGATGGTCTGCTAGAAGTATTTAAGAAGTATGGGTTCTTCCGTGAGGACCTTGTATCGTTAACGTTAAAAGGAAAAGATGGTGCCGAACAGATTCAAAAGATGATGGCAACATTCCGTGAGAATCCTCCGAAAGAAGTAGCTGGTTTAACAGTCGTTGCAGTTGAGGATTATAAAGAAAGCATCATTACAACGTTACAAGATGGAAATAAGGAAGAGATTCACTTACCGAAATCAAATGTGTTAAAATATCAATTAGAAGATGGTTCTTGGTTCTGCTTACGTCCATCTGGAACAGAGCCGAAAATTAAATTCTACTTTGGTGTACAAGATGATTCCTTACAAAATAGTGAACAAAAGTTACTTACTATTAAAGAAGATATTATGAATCGTTTATAATAGAATAGAATGCTACTGATAGGAAAAGAGGAGAACGGCCTCCTCTTTTCTTGTAGTTTTGTTTGATGTAGAGGATTATTACGAGCGAGTGTTATAAATTTGCACTTTACTAAGAGAATTAGAATGAAAAGCGAGGGTATTTGTCATGAAAAAAGTGAGAAAAGCAATTATCCCGGCAGCGGGATTAGGAACACGCTTTTTACCAGCAACGAAAGCAATGCCAAAAGAAATGCTTCCAATTGTAGATAAACCAACAATTCAATACATCGTAGAAGAAGCAGTAAAATCAGGCATCGAAGATATTATTATCGTTACTGGTAAAGGAAAGCGCTCTATCGAAGATCATTTTGATAACGCATTTGAATTAGAGCAAAACTTATTAGAGAAGAAAAAGTATGAGTTACTTGAAAAAGTACAAGCTTCTTCTAAAATGGTAGATATCCATTACATTCGACAAAAAGAACCAAAAGGATTAGGACATGCTGTTTGGTGCGCACGTAAATTCATTGGTGATGAGCCGTTTGCAGTATTATTAGGCGATGATATCGTTCAAGCTGAAAAACCATGTTTACGTCAATTAATGGACGAGTATGACAAAACACTTTCTTCTGTTATTGGTGTACAAACTGTTCCTGAAGCAGAAACACATCGCTACGGAATTATTGATCCGTTGGAGCAAGAGGGACGTCGTTATCAAGTTCGTAAATTCGTTGAAAAACCAGCGCAAGGTACTGCGCCTTCAAACTTAGCGATTATGGGACGTTACATTTTAACTCCTGAAATCTTTATGTTCTTGGAACAGCAACAAGTTGGAGCGGGTGGCGAAATTCAGTTAACGGATGCTATTCAAAGCTTAAATGAAATTCAACGTGTATTTGCATATGATTTTGAAGGAAAGCGTTATGACGTTGGTGAAAAATTAGGATTCGTTCAAACGACAATTGAAATGGCATTGCAGCACCCAGAATTACGTGATGATATGCTAGTAATGATGAAGAAAGTTTTAGACGAGCAAATGAAGCAAGAGTCTTAATATAATAAACAAGGAGCTGTTCCTATAGGAACAGCTCCTTGTTTATTATGAAATCGTCGAATGAGAATGCTGATAAGCGGAACGACGTACAGCATAGTATATGCGAGGTGCGATAATAGCGCCGATAATTGTAAACGCAATATCCTTTACTGCGAACCACATCATAATCATCCAGGCAGCTTTATAACTCATATTACCACCCATGAAAATATTGACTGCCCCGTACATATAAGTAGTACCGATAATATACGTTAAAATGATTCCGACGAAAGAAGAAATTGCAAAGGTGCTGAATGTTGGTCGTTTTTTTTGTTCTACTAGTTTTCCTGATACGTAAGCAACGATAATAAATGCGATAATAAAACCACCAGTAGGATCTAAAAGTGCTCCAAACCCAGCTTTGAAGTTAGCGAAGATTGGCGCACCTGCTACTCCAACAAGCATGTAAACAGTCATTGATAATGCCCCAAGTCTACTCCCGAGAAGAAGACCTGCTAAAATTGCGAAAAATGGTTGCATAGATAATGGAATGCCCGCTATTTGTAAGAATGGTGCCCACGATACAATATTTGCACCAATAGCCATAAGAGCGACGAACATGGCAGCTAATGCTAAATCTAAAACATGAAGCTTCTTCATAATGTTAACCTCCAGTTGTGTTTAGGTTAACATTATCGTAGCGAAAATATTTACTTGTTGTCAATCAAAATATTTTGATAAGAAGGCTTTAAATAGTCTCTAAGCAATGTGTATGGAATACGAAACTGCGGAATTCCGCTTGAATAAGGAGCAATTTCATATAAAGGGAAATAAATCACAAGATTATCCGGTTCTAAAAAGTAGTGAAACTTTTTAGTGCTCGTTACTTTTTCGACTGCATCAGGAAAATAAATGCTTTCATTTTGTTTAATTTGTCTTACAATCTCTGTGCGAATTATTTCTTTATATTTATCCTCTTGTTGAAATAAATCGTCTAAGTGTAATAATTTTTTTTCGTTTAAATCAAATGTATTTGCCTTCCACGTATACAGTCCGTGCGCTCCGCCTGTATATTGATAGTAATTCACATATAGACTTAGGAAAGGTGGTTTGTTTAAAGCTACTTTATAGTCAACATTTGCAACGTATGGATGAAAAGGTGTGCTAGATCCTTCTGTTTCTTCATAATATTTCTTCGCTTCTTTTTCTAATTTACTTTTAAATTTAGTAGTAGAGTTTTTGTAATAGGAATTCAGCTTATTTTGAAATTTCGAATCAGAAAAGTTGTGAAAGGAAGGCCTATTAATTTGATATTCTATATAAGGTTTCTTACCTTTTTGCGTTACAGTCTTAACATTGATTGTCAGGTTGGATGCTTTGGCTGCTATTGCACAATTTGGTACAATAGTCAGCAAGGAGAACATAAGCAATAGTATACAAAATTTCTGTTTCATTTAGGTGAAACCTCCTTATATAAGTGTTATAGGTAGTTTGAAATTAAACAGGTAAAATTATACATTTGATCTAAAGGGAGAGAGGTTGAAAACGATATGTCAAAAACTTTAATGGATTCGCTTGGAATTGAGTTGTTAGAAATGACAGAGGATAAAGTAGTTGCTACAATGCCTGTTGATGAACGCACGCATCAGCCGTTTGGATTTTTACACGGTGGTGCATCTGTTGCATTAGCAGAAACTGTGGCAAGTGTTGGCTCATACAATTTAATTGATCAAGAAAAATGTATTTGTTTCGGATTAGAAATTAATGCAAATCATATTCGCTCAAAGCAAGATGGAATTGTAACAGCAATTGGAACACCGATACATAGAGGACAATCGACAATGGTTTGGGATATTCGCATCATTGATGAAAATGATGAGTTACTATGTATATCAAGATGTACAGTAGCAATTAAAGAAAAACGTGAAAAGTAAAAAGAGGCGGCTCAATAGAGCGCCTCTTTTTTATAATTAGAACTGGATTTTTTTCTCTAAGAAACCTTTTAGTTCGCTAATTGGCATACGAACTTGTTCCATTGTGTCACGGTCACGTACTGTAACAGCTTTGTCTTCAACAGAGTCGAAGTCGTATGTGATACAGAATGGAGTACCGATTTCGTCTTGACGACGGTAACGTTTACCGATAGAACCAGTTTCATCAAAGTCTACCATGAAGTCTTTAGCTAGTTCTGCGAATACTTCAGTAGCACCTTCAGATAGCTTTTTAGATAATGGTAAGATAGCTGCTTTATATGGTGCTAAAGCAGGGTGGAAACGAAGAACTGTACGAGAATCGTTTTCTAATTGCTCTTCTTCATATGCATCACATAAGAATGCTAATGTTACACGGTCTGCACCTAGAGATGGCTCGATGCAGTAAGGCACATAACGCTCATTCGTTTGTGGATCGATATAGTTAAAGTCTTCGTTAGAGTGTTCCATATGACGTTTTAAATCGAAGTCTGTACGAGATGCAACGCCCCATAGTTCGCCCCAACCGAATGGGAATCTGAATTCAATATCAGTTGTTGCGTTACTGTAATGAGATAATTCGTCTTCACCGTGGTCACGAAGACGCATGCTTTCTTCAGTCATACCAAGTGAAAGTAACCAGTTTTTACAAGTTTCACGCCAGAATGCGAACCACTCTAAATCTTCACCAGGCTTACAGAAGAATTCAAGTTCCATTTGTTCGAATTCACGTGTACGGAATGTGAAGTTACCAGGTGTGATTTCGTTACGGAAACTTTTACCGATTTGGCCGATACCAAATGGAAGTTTTTTACGCATAGAGCGTTGTACGTTTTTAAAGTTTACGAAAATACCTTGTGCTGTTTCAGGACGAAGGAAGATTTCGTTTGTGCTAGACTCTGTAACACCTTGGAATGTTTTGAACATTAAGTTGAACTGACGGATTTCCGTGAATTCTTGGCTACCGCAATCTGGGCATTTTACTTCATGTTCTTTCATTAAGTCAGCCATTTGGTCGAAAGTAAGACCGTCAACGACCATTTCGATACCTTTTGCGTCTAATGCATCTTCAATTAATTTGTCAGCACGGTGACGAGCTTTACATTTTTTACAGTCGATCATTGGATCATTAAAGTTACCAACGTGACCAGAAGCGATCCAAGTTTTTGGGTTCATTAAAATAGCAGCGTCTAAACCAACGTTGTGTGGAGATTCTTGAATGAATTTTTTCCACCAAGCTTTTTTGACGTTATTTTTTAATTCGATTCCAAGTGGACCGTAATCCCATGTGTTTGCAAGACCACCGTAAATTTCAGAACCAGGGAAAACGAAACCGCGATGTTTCGCTAAGTTTACAACTTGTTCCATTGAATACATAATAAAATCCTCCTTTTGAAAGTTAACGTATTTGCGATGACGTGATGGGTACTTTGGAAACGAGCAATATATGCTTTAAAAAACATAAAAAAACGCTCATCCCAAGGCTTAATCGCCTAGGGACGAGCGTTTGCCCGCGGTTCCACCCTAGTTGATACACAAAATGTGCATCCACTTTATCACGTATTGCTCGAGACTGCCGTTTCCTCGCAGCTTCAGGCTTTCACTATCCCTGAATCGCTTTTTATGCAAGTACTTATAAGTCCGTCATCGCTACTTATATTAATAATAATGAACATATTTTAACACGTTCTTTTTTAAATCTCAATAGAGGAACGTGCCCATCTAGGATAGAGTCTCGCCTATTTTTTCGTTATTTATTCCGTAATTTTGCTTAATATGCTTAATTGCTTCGCGTTTACTAAGCGAGGCAAGTTCGTTATTTTGAACGTATTCCCATACTACATCTGGTTTTGTTTTTGCATATTCGCGAAGGACCCAGCCGATTGCTTTTTGAATGAAAAATTCTTTTGAGGAATGTAGTTGTCCGATAATCCAGAAAAGGAGTTCTTCATCCATTTTTTGTTTATATTTTAGCTGGAATAAAATAGCGGCACGTTGTAACCATATGTTTTCTGATGCAATCCACTTTGGAATATATGCGGAAATTAATTCTGGATGTTTTAAAAAGATAGCACCTAAAAATGTAGGGACGATGCTATCAACAGAATCCCACCAAGATTTTGTGACAATAAGTTCTTCTAGAAATGGGATATGAGTTTCGTTTATGTGTTTTTTATATTTTTGCATGATATCAAGTGCGGCAGCTTGAAATTCACGTTCTGGTAGGTCCCAAAGTTCACGCACGATAATCTGGAAGTCCTTTTTATCTGGGAGAGTATGTATTTGAATGACGTCTTTCAATAACTGTCTTCTCTCAGGAGTTTGAATACCAAGAAACGGGAAGTGATTTTTCATATAACGTGCCATCGGTTCTGCTTTTTCGGGATTTTGATGAGCTGTAAAATGCTCTTGTAATGCCTTTACAAATGGATGCATAGGTATGTACTCCTCTCTTATTATCTTTCTTCTCTTATTATACAAAGAGTTTGGGTGAACTACCCACCACTTAGTATCTCTTACGAGCTTACTTGAAGTGGGGGCTTCTCGGTTCATCGCTACTTTTGATAGCTAACGAATTTGTCTTAGGACAGCCGAGCTAACTCCCTTGTTCCAAAGGTTATTTTGTTACTATTTATGCCAACGCTAATAACCGTATGGCTTCCTTTTTGATATTGATAGCTGCGTTATAGTCACGACTGATTGTTAGTCCACACGAACACTTATACGTGCGTTCAGATAGTGACATTTCTTTTTTGTTTCCACAACGACTACACATCTTTGTAGAAGGAAACCACTTATCTATTTTCACAAGCTGTTTTCCTTGTTCTTGTAGCTTATATGCTAAAAATGTCGTGAACATCCTCCAACCGTTATCCGCTACACTCTTACCAAAGCGAAGTGCTCGTGACATTCCTTTCATATGTAAGTCTTCGATTGCTACAACGTCAAAATGAGTAGCCAATTCTTTAGACTTGTGATGAAGGAAATTTTTACGTTGATTTGCGACCTTTTCATGCAACTTCGCTACACAGATCCGTTGTTTATTCCAACGCGCTGAATCTTTCATACGTCTTGCTAATACTCGTTGCGCTTTTGCTAATCGATCCAGCATCTGACGATAAAAGCGAGGATAATTGGCTTTCTCATCTTCGCTACTCACGTACAATTCAGCCATTGCGAAGTCTAATCCAACTACACTTTCTACTTCTTTTTGCACAATCTCTTTTTCATATTCAGTCAAGATCGATACAAAGTATTTACCAGTAGGTGTCATCGAAATCGTGCATGACTTGATGGTGTGGTTTTGCGGTATCTCTCTATGTTGCTTTAATCGCACTACTTTCAGTTTCGGTAATTTGATATAACCATGAAATAACATAATATTCCCGTTTACTCGATTCGTTGTATAGGATTTTCTACTCTTTCTACTTTTGAATGTAGGAAAATCACTTTGACCACTAAAAAAATTCTTATAAGCAGTTTGCAAGTTTAATTGAGCGTTGGCCAGTGCTAATGAATCAACTTCTTTCAACCATTCATACTCTACTTTGTATTTCGCAGGAGTAGGGAATTTTTGTTTCTTCAGTTCTTCCTTATTCTCTTTGTATGTTTCGTATACTTCTTTCCGCTCAGCCAGCATTTTATTATACACAAAGCGTACACATCCGAACGTTTTACGTATCAGATGTGCTTGTTCTTCTGTTGGATACAGACGAAATTTGTACGCCTTATTATGCTTTGTCATATCAGTTCATCTCACTTTCCCATAAAGATTTCTACTTTATCTATGGTGGTGATAACACAACATGAACACTACATGATTATCTCATTTCATTGTCATACCAAACGTTACCTCTTATAAGGCTGATTATAGCAGAGGCGAAATAAATTCTAAACCGAAATTCATCTCCCACCCACCGTTGGACTATTGTCCTTCACACACTTGAGGAAGGAGACTTCTTTCGGATAACGCGTTAAATTTTAAAACATAACTTGCACTGTAATGAAATATGTTGAGAAGAGAGAGGAGAGGATAAGATGGAAGATCAAGGCGTACTAGCAGGTTTCTTTGCTCTTAGTTTTGCGTTTATGCTTGTTATAATAATTTGGGCAATTATTTCGTATTTGTTAACGGCTTTTGCACTTTATACGATGGCGAAAAATGATGGTGCAACTGATGGTGTTCTTGCTTTTATTCCGTTTATAAATAGTAAGATATGGGGTGATTTAGCGAAAGATAAATTACCAGATTTCTTGAAAGAAGAAGCAGGGTGGAAAGTATTTGGCATATATGTTGGATGCTTCATCTTTAATTTCGTACCAATTCTATATATATTAGCAACAGCTGTATCACTTGTACTGTCTATTTATCTTATCTATGCTATTTTGGATAGATACGGAACGAATTCCATACTATTTACGATCATTCATACAATCACATTTTCGGTTTTCTTGCCGATTCATTTGTTCATTATTCGGAATGAGCCGGTGAGGTATAACGAGTAGGCGTATCAAAGTTGCCCTGCGGTCGATATATTTGGTTCTATAATAATTCGGATATGCTGAAAAAAGAACGAAAGCGCCCTGCTGAGCAGGGCGCTTTTTTCTACTACATAAGATAGCGTAAGTAAATGTAAATATGAGAAATGATTAATGAAACGATCATAATTGGGAAGCCGACTTTAAGGAATTCCATGTAGCTGAATTTATGTCCTTCACGACTTGCGATACCAGCTACGATTACGTTAGCAGAAGCCCCGATTAATGTTCCGTTTCCACCTAAGCAAGCACCTAATGCTAATGCCCACCATAGTACGTCGACTTGTGCGTCAGAAGGTGATAAACCTAGCCCAACTGCCATATCGTTAATAAGTGGAATCATTGTTGCAACGAATGGAATGTTATCGATTGTTGCAGAGGCGATACCAGATACCCATAGAATAAGGATAGATGCCTGAGAAATATCTCCGCCTGTTATTCCAATTACTTTTTGAGCTAACATTTTGATAAGCCCGATATCAATAAGTCCTCCAACGAGTACGAATAGTCCCGCGAAGAAGAAGATTGTTACCCACTCTACACTTGCGAATACCTCTTCAATTTCATGCTCTTTCACACCGATTAGCATAAGTACAGTAGCGCCAGTTAAGGCGATGATAGCTGCATCAATATGGAAAATGGAATGAGTCATGAAACCTAAAATAGTAAGGCCAAGTACTGTTAAAGATTTCTTCATTAATACTGGGTCTTTAATGTATTGTTTTTCATCTAAGCTCATTAATTTTTTAATTTGTACAGGATCAGCAATTAATTGCTTACGGTACATGAAGTAAAGAATTGTTGCCGTAACAGCAATAATGATGATCACGATAGGTGCTAAGTTGAATAAGAAAGCATTGAAATCTAAATGCTTATTTGCAGAACCAATCATAATGTTTGGCGGATCACCAATTAATGTTGCTGTTCCTCCGATATTTGAAAAAATAATTTCAGAAAGTAAATATGGAACAGGATTTACTTGCAAGATGCGCGTAATAGATAAAGTAACTGGAACAACAAGAAGTACTGTTGTAACGTTATCTAAAAATGCGGAGCCGAGCGCGGTAAGTAAGGAAAGTGAAATTAAAATTTTAATTGGATTTCCTTGTGCTCCTTTTGCGGCTTTAATGGCAACGTATTGGAAGACACCTGACTTACTTGTAATGTTTACGAGTATCATCATACCGATGAGTAATGTAATTGTTCCCCATTCAATATGTTTCGTAAAGGCATTGTGTAAGTCAACGACCCCTGCAATTACCATGAATGCTGCACCAAGAAGTGCGATGACAGCACGGTTAATTTTTTCAGAAATAATAATGGCATATGTAATTAAAAAGACTGCGATAGCGAAATAATACTGCCAGTTTGCGAGTTCTTGCGTTGTTTCGTGCAAAACTCTCATCTCCTTTCATTCACTTTTCTTAGTGTGTCAAAAAATTAACTAGATGAAACACACATAACGTCATTATAAAGTAGAAAAATGGCGGATGTAAATGAAAGGGTTTATTTTGTCATATTTTCTGCATAGGTCATTTTTTCTTATTTTTAAAAATATTTGTGGGCATCTGACATATATATAAGATACATCCAATCTGAATATTTAAAATCGAATCAGCATTCGAGCTTGTTCGTGTAGGAGTGTCAAATAGAAAGGAATGACAAATATGATAAGGAAGGGATCGTATGGATGAACAACGATTTTTATTTTTAGACTTTGAGTTTACGATGCCCCAGCATAGAAAAAAGCCAAAAGGTTTTTTCCCAGAAATTATTGAGGTCGGACTCGTTTCAGTTGTTGGTTGTAAGGTGGAAGATACGTATTCATCGCATATTAGACCGAAAACATTTCCGTCTTTAACGGATCGATGTAAAAAATTTTTAGGAATTAAACAGGAAGTAGTGGACAAAGGAATTTCTTTTCATGAACTTGTTGAGAAACTTGCAGAATATGAAAAGAGTGGTAAACCGACAATTGTAACGTGGGGAAATATGGATATGAAAGTCTTAAAGCATAACTGTGAAATGGCGGGAGTAGAATTTCCATTCTTTGGACAGTGTCGTGATTTATCGCTTGAGTATAAGAAGTTTTTTGGAGAGAGAAATCAAACAGGGCTGTGGAAAGCGATTGAGGCGTATGGAAAAGCAGGAACAGGAAAGCATCATTGTGCGCTTGATGATGCGATGACGACATATAATATTTTTAAGTTAGTAGAAAAAGATAAAGAGTATTTAGTCAAACCAGCACCTCCGACATTAGGGGAACTTGTTGATTTTTCGAAAGTGTTAAAGAAAGTGAGTACACAGTAACGACCAAATTGCAAAATATGTAATTTGGTCGTTTTGTTTTTTAAAGTTTGTAATCTTGCTTCAATTGCTGAAGTGTTTCTAGACTACGCCCCGCAAAAGGTGAATCATCTTCAGAAAATGAATTCATTTGAGTTTCTAATGCTAATTTTAGTGACTCTGTATAATCCGGAATTTCCCCTTCATATTTCTTCACCATTTGCTCTGGAATGTTCGTCTGTTCACGAAAAGCTAAAGCACGTCTTTCATGGAAGAATGGTACGTCAGCTTGTTTTACATTATGTAAGTCACCTTGCACTGGATGTTTTAAAACAGCTAGTACTTTTACGACGTAACTGCCAGGACGGCTATTTGTAATTTCGCCGATGTATTTTCCAGTTTTATAAATACCAGTAACGATTTCACCAATTTCAAATGTTTCTCTCATATTTTTCACCTCAAGTTTATAGTAAGGAAAGTGCGCGAAGGAGTCAAAGAAATCATTCGCTTTCGGAACGCCCCCTTGAGAATATGAACTGGTTCAACTATAATTTAAAGATATATAACAGAAAATTCTGATGTTTTTTTGAATCCTATAATAAGGAGTGTTCGTTATGATGCCTTTATATTTCCCTGAAGATAAAACGGAGTATATTATTCCAGGTATTGTTTGCGTTCTATTTATCATCGGTGCGGTTGCTACGTGGCGTATGTTTATTCGTGTATCAAAACGAGAAGCAGAGCGATTACAGAAAGTAGAAGAAAAGCTTTTAGCTGAAAAGAAACGGTAATTCATTTTTGTATGTTTCCCTCTATGCTCGGACAATCTAAGGGCAGAAAGCATTTTGGAGGGAATTGAATGAAAAGACGGCTTTTTTTCAGTTGTTGTTTATTATTTCTAATGGCGGGTTGTGACCAAGGGAAGCCGAAAGAAATTGATGTGAAATTACATAATGCTTCAGGTGATGAAGTTGGGACTGCAAAAGTAGCTCAGCAAACAAGTGGAGTGAAAATTACGATTAAAGCGGAAGGTTTTACACCAGGACCACACGGTATACATGTACACGAAATCGGAGAATGTAAAGCGCCTAGTTTCGAATCATCTGGGAATCATTTTAATCCAGATAATAAAAAACATGGGCTCTTGAATCCGAAAGGTGCGGAAAATGGTGATTTACCGAATGTAGTGGCGGATGGTTCTGGAAAGATTAAAGCAGAAATCGATGCTCCGCATATAACGCTTGAAGAAGGAAAAACGACGATTCATAGAAAAGATGGAGCGTCTATTATTATTACAGAAAACGCTGATGATGGTATGACGCAACCAACTGGTAAATCTGGTGGCCGAATTGCTTGCGGTGTTATCGTGAAAAAAGCGTCGGATCTGAAGAAAAAATAGAAGCTACCGTGAATGATAGCTTTTGTTGTAAAACCGCATGATAGTAAGTGGAATTATATCGATTTACCGAAAAAAGGAGGCTATCCCAAAATCATTTTGGGATAGCCTCCTTTTTTGTTATGAGAATGTATGGTGTAGTCTGTTTAAAATTTCTTCTAAAACAGATCTAGGACAGCCAATGTTAATTCGGATATGGGCTTCTCCACCTGTTCCGTATTTCTCACCGGGCTCAATGATGATTTTACCTTTCTCTTCAAGCAATGCTGTTCGTTCATCTTGAGAAAAATCCAAGTGGGAACAATCAATCCACAGTAAAAAACTACCTTCTGGTTTAATTACAGAAAGAGCTGGTATGTGATTTTGAATATACTCACAAGCAAATTGAGCGTTATCTTCAACATACAATCGAATTTCATTTAGCCAATCATTACATTCTGTATAGGCACTTTGCATTGCTGTATAAGCAAATGTATTTAATCCGTGGAATCCTTGTCTATATTGGATAGACATAAAGGCATTACGGAGATTTTCATTCGGAATAATAATGATCGATGCTTGTAATCCAGCGATATTAAATGTTTTGCTCGGAGCCATACAAGTAATAGTGCGTGCTGCTAATTCTTCAGATAAAGAAGCAAACGGTGTATGAGTATGGCCTCTATAAATAATATCGGCGTGAATTTCATCCGCGACAACGGTTACATTATATTGCGTACATAACGTACCGAGTTTTGTTAGCTCCTCTTTCGTCCAAACGCGCCCGATAGGATTGTGAGGGCTGCAAAGAAGCATTAGTTTTACACCTTGTTTAAATTGAGTTTCTAGATGCTCGAAGTCTATCTTATATATGCCATTTTGTTTAAATAAGGGACTCTCACATAATTGTCTATTATTTGTTTTGACCATTTCAAAAAATGGTGGATAAATAGGAGGTTGTACGAGTACGGCTTCTCCTTCTTTCGTTATAGCTTGTATGCTCGTACTAAGAGCTGGAACGATACCTGCGCTAAATACAATCCATTCTTTTTGTATTTCCCAATTGTATTGGCTTTTCGTCCAATTACAAATGATATCCCCAATATTTTCAGGAGGAAGTGTATAGCCGAAAATAGGATGTTCTGTGCGTTTTTGTAATGCAGTTTGAATTGGTTTTGGTACTTCAAAATCCATATCGGCAATCCAAGCGTGGATGAGCTCTTCATTTTTATATGTATCCCATTTTGTACTATGCGTTCCGCGACGATTTACCGTTTTATGAAATAGTTGCATATGTTTGCTCCTTTCTTCTGTCAAACTGTTAAGTTATGAAAATTCTCACTCTTCTTATAGAATAGCTGATGTGATACGATAAAGAAAAGCATTAAAAAGTGAAAAGGCGGGAAGCAGATGGGTGCATATGACAAAATGATTGAGGTTGTGAAAAATTGGGATCCGTTTCAAATGGGACCGGAGTTTTATGAAACAGAAGCGAGCGATGTTGTAAACGTCGTAAGTGTGTTTGATGATCCGAAATACATCGCAAAGAAGATTCAACATATATACTTTATGTCTTTTGAAGAAGTACCTGCACTTGAAAAATGCGAAAAATTAGCAGTAGAGTTACTCGTACTAAAAGAAGGCGGAAGTTGTTCGTTATAGGCTGTCGGAATTTACGACAGCCTTTTTGTTTATTTTCATTTGTGCTGATTGATTAAAGCTTCACTTTATCCCGTTTTAACGGGCAGTAAGACTCCCACCTCAAAATTCGGTTGAAGCAAAGAGGTTAGGCGAGAAATCAAACTGTCCGTAAAAACCCCCACGGATTAAAGCTTCACTTTATTGCGTCGCAAACGTAATAATTTCTTCATAAACATGGTCGGGCTTTTCTTCAGGTAGTAAGTGCCCTGTATTTTCGTAAGAAATGAAAGTTGAATTAGGTAGGTCCTTATGGAGACGGTGTCCTACATGTACAGGGACGACGCGATCTTTTTCACCCCAAATGAGTAATACTGGGGTTTCGATTTTTTGTAATTCAGTTGAAGATAAGTCACCTTCACGGTCTCTTATCATTCGAGTTAAAGCAGGGAATATACGATCATCATAAAAAGGAGCAGCATAGCCTTCCATCATTTCATTGTCAATTAATGAATGGTCATGAACGACATTCATTAAGTTATGGACGATGCCCCTTCGAATAATCCAGTTCTTCACGTATAAGTGGAAGAACGGTAAATAAGAGGAGTACAGTAAAGGTAAGTTTGCGCGTGCTAAATAACTAGAGCTACATAGTAAAATCGTCTTTGAAATTAATTCAGGGCGTAGTCGGTTTACAAAGAGTGAAATTTGTCCGCCCATAGAATGGCCAACTAGTACAATATTCGAGAGAGATAAATGTTCGATTAAATCGATAATAATAGCTGCTAAATTGTGATAAGAATATTTAAAGAGATGAGATTTATCACTTTTTCCGAATGGTGGTAAATCAAGGGCAATTACTGTACCTTCCTTTGTTAGTAAAGGAATGAGTCGTCGATAGCTAAATGAGGAAGAGAGGAAGCCGTGAACGAGTACGAAAGTAGGTCGTTCTTTTTTTGTATTATGTTCATACAATTCGTAATGAATAGTAGTCCCGCGAGTGGAAAAAGTGAAGTAAGGGCATTTGCATTCATGGTTCATTTTTTGTCACTCCATTGATTTTTGTTCATATCATCTCCCGGCAAGAAACAAAATATGTTAACAAAAAAAGGCAAGATGACATCGTCATCTTGCCTTTCGCTTATTTATAATTACCCACGCACAATATTAGGTGGTGTTTTTCCTTGTAATCCTGCTACTAAATTTTCAGCAGCTGTCATTGCCATTTGCTGCCGAGTTTTTAATGTTGCAGATCCGATGTGCGGTAAAGTTACAACGTTTTGTAATGATAAGAGCGGATTCTCTTTTTGAATCGGCTCTTGTGTAAATGTGTCGATGCCGGCTGCAAATATTTTCTTTTCTGTTAACGCATGAATTAATGCAGTTTCATCTACTGTTTTCCCGCGAGAAGCATTAATGAAAATTGCTGTTTCTTTCATTAGTGAAAATTCCTTTTCACCGATAAGATGATACGTTTCATCTGTTAATGGAGTAAGAAGAATAATAAAATCAGATTGTTTGATTAAAGTTTGTAAATCACAATATGTAGCATCAAATTTTTGCTCAGCTTCTTCTTTACGGCGACGGTTATAGTAAAGGACATTCATATCAAAGCCGAATTTCGCTCGTTTTGCGACAGCTTCTCCAATTCGTCCCATTCCGATAATACCAATCGTACTATGATGTACATCTAGTCCGAAGTGTTCTTTTCCAATTTCAGCGTTCCATTCACCATTTTTTACATAGGAATTGAGTTCGCAAACACGGCGACCAGCAGATAACATAAGAGCGAAAACGAGATCGGCTACTGTATCATCTAACACATATGGAGTATTCGTTCCGATAACATTTTGTTTCTCCATCGCTTTTAAATCAAAGTTATCATGGCCAACAGAAATGTTACTTACTACTTTTAAATTAGGAGCAACCTGCAATAACTCTTCATTTATAGTAGATCCGAAATTTAATAACCCATCTTTATCTTTTATTTTTTCTAATAGAACATCACGAGGTACTTTCTCGTTTTGATCCCATTTTTCAAAATCACAGTGTTCTGATAAATAGTTTTCTACAAATGTTGGAACTGGTTCGGCAATATATACTTTTGGTTTCACGGTTCCATCCCCTTTCACTTTATCCTGCGTTTTTTCACTGATTAAAGTTTCACTTTACCCCGATTTAACGGACAGTAAGCCTCCCGCCTCAAAAAGCAGCTTAAGCAAAGAGGTTAGGTGGGAAAGCAACGGTCCGTAAAAGCTCGATTGGTTCAAATAATAATCAGCGGGGTGAGTCTTTCCACTGATTAAAGTTTCACTTTATTTTGACATAATTCACTAAAAAAATCTTCTTTTCAAATTGGAAAGAGTATTTGTATAATTTAGACAGAAACTAAAAGGAAGGATGATTTATATGGTGACAGAGAAAGAATTGGAATTATTAGCTTGTCTTGAAAAGAATAGTCGTTTATCTGTAGATACATTAGCGAAGTTGTTAAATATAGAAGTAGAAGAAGTGAAAAAAATGGTTACGAAATTAGAAAGTGAAAAGATTATCGTGGACTATGTAACACATATCGATTGGACAAAAGTGAAAGAACATACTGGTTTAACGGCGATGATTGATGTGAAAGTTACACCGAAGCGTGGTGTCGGTTTTGATGCAGTAGCTGAACAAATTTATCGCTATTCAGAAGTGAAATCCGTTTATTTAATGTCTGGGACATATGACCTTTCTATTACATTAGAAGGAAAGACGATGGGAGAAGTAGCGATGTTTGTTTCTGAGAAATTAGCAACAATTGAATCTGTCGTTTCAACGACAACTCATTTTATTTTGAAGAAGTATAAACATGAGGGGATTATTTATGAAAAGACAGATGATGATAAGAGAATTGTGGTGACACCGTGAAGCAATTTGACCTATCTAGAGTAGCAGAATCTTTACAACCGTCCGGTATACGAAAGTTTTTTGATTTAGCGGCAAGTATGAAAGGTGTTATTTCACTTGGAGTGGGGGAGCCGGACTTTGTTACACCTTGGAATGTAAGGCAAGCATGTATTCGTTCTTTAGAACAAGGATATACGTCATATACAGCAAATGCAGGATTATTGGAGCTCCGTCAAGAAATAGCAAAGTATCTAAAAAAACAATTTGCAGTATCTTATGATCCGAATGATGAAATCATTGTTACAGTTGGAGCGAGTCAAGCGCTAGATGTAGCGATGCGTGCTATTGTAAACCCTGATGATGAAATACTTATTATTGAACCAAGTTTCGTTTCGTATGCACCGCTTGTTACGTTAGCGGGCGGGGTCCCAGTTCCAGTGGCGACTTCATTAGAAGATGAATTTAAAGTACAGCCAGATCAAATTGAAGCAGCTATTACAACGAAAACAAAGGCAATATTACTTTGTTCTCCCAATAACCCAACAGGCGCAATGTTAAATAAATCCGAATTAGAAAAGCTAGCTGTTATTGTTGAGAAGTATAATTTAATCGTGTTATCGGATGAAATTTATGCAGAGCTCGTATACGACGAAGCATATACGAGTTTCGCGAGTATTAAAAATATGCGTGACCATACGATTTTAATTTCAGGATTTTCAAAAGGGTTTGCCATGACGGGATGGCGTCTTGGGATGATTGCAGCCCCTGTTCAATTTTCAGAATTAATGCTCAAAATCCACCAGTATTCAATGATGTGTGCACCGACGATGTCTCAATTTGCAGCACTTGAAGCATTACGCGGGGGAAATGATGAAGTAATTCGAATGAGAGATAGCTATAAAAAACGTCGTAACTTTATGACGACATCTTTCAATGAAATGGGCTTAACATGTCATGTGCCAGGCGGGGCATTTTATGTCTTCCCTTCTATAGCTTCAACCGGACTATCTTCAGCAGAATTTGCAGAACAATTATTATTAGAAGAAAAAGTGGCTGTTGTTCCTGGAAATGTGTTTGGCGGGAGTGGTGAAGGATTTATTCGTTGTTCGTATGCAACATCGCTTGAGCAACTTATGGAAGCAATGAAGAGAATGGAACGGTTCATAGAGAATAAAAAAAGGACAAAACACAATACGTTTTGTCCATAAAAGGGGGGGAATACTAGAAAGCCATGTGTTAGTATTCTATCCTAATATTGGAGAATTATACGTATTACAGGAAATTTTTTCGTGAATTTTGAATGAGTTCTATCAAAGTGGTATAATTTACTAATATAAGGTAGGAGTATCCTCGGTGTTTTACTTAGGATACTTACTCACTAATCGGATATTTAACAATAAATACATCTGCTTTGCTATTTACAATTGTAGAGAAAATGGTAAACGTATGGGAGTGTTTCACATGTCAGAACAATATACAACGGGAGTGGTTGTAACAGGGAAAGTAACTGGAATTCAAGATTACGGTGCATTTGTAGCTTTGGATGCAGAAACACAAGGACTTGTGCATATATCTGAAATCACAAATGGGTATGTAAAAGACATTCATGACTTTTTAAAGGTCGGAGATACAGTAGAAGTAAAAGTACTTTCAATTGATGAAGAACACAGAAAAATGAGTTTATCGTTAAAAGCGGCGAAAAGAAAGCAAGGACGAATTCTTATACCGAATCCATCAGAGAACGGATTTAATACACTGCGAGAAAAGCTAGCAGAATGGATTGAAGAGTCGGAGGTAATAAAGTAAAAGAGGAACGCATATGAGCGTTCCTCTTTTACTGTGACTTATGATATATATATTTGCAAATATGATTGCATGCAATCATATTCGTATGTCGGAGGCGAAAAAGACATACTGACTATTGAATTTCATGTGTTTCTGGGTGAGTACCAAGATTCTCGGATGGTTTAAATAGTAAGCCGAGATTGATAAGCCCAGAAATACCAACGATGCCGTAAATAATACGTGCAAGAGCTGAGTTCTGTCCCCCGAAAATAGCCGCTACTAAGTCAAACTGGAAGAACCCGATCAGTCCCCAGTTAACAGCGCCGATTACAGTGAAGACTAATGCGATACGTTGCAAGGTACTCATGAAAAGCCCCCCTTTAATGTGAAGCGTGAGCAAGCAAGGAGTTAATAAGAAAATTTAACTCCTTTATAGAATGGTATAGTTTTGTTGTTTTTATACATGAAAAATGTACGAAAAACGATGTATATACATCTATACCGAAAAATTCGAATTTTTATGCAAAAAATGAACTTTTTCTAAAAAATAAATAATGGTTACGTTTACAATTGTTGAATCGCTTGATTTACAACTTTAGTTTCGCTAAAGTGAATACAGAAATACATATACATAATTGGAGGGAAAAAGATGAGTACACATGTAACGTTCGACTATTCTAAAGCGTTATCCTTCATCGGTGAAAATGAACTAACTTATTTACGTGATGCAGTAAAAGTAACACATCATGCAATCCACGAAAAAACTGGAGCTGGGAACGATTTCCTTGGGTGGGTAGAGCTTCCGCTTCAATATGACAAAGAAGAATTCGCTCGCATTCAAAAATGCGCAGAAAAAATTAAAAATGACTCTGACATTTTACTTGTTGTAGGTATTGGTGGTTCTTACCTAGGAGCACGCGCAGCAATTGAAATGTTAAACCATTCTTTCTATAACACGCTTTCTAAAGAACAACGTAAAACTCCACAAGTGCTATTTGTTGGACAAAACATTAGCTCCACTTACATGAAAGATTTAATGGACGTACTAGAAGGTAAAGACTTTTCTATTAACGTTATTTCCAAATCAGGTACAACAACAGAGCCTGCAATCGCATTCCGTATTTTCCGTAAATTATTAGAAGAAAAGTATGGAAAAGAAGAAGCACGCAAACGTATTTATGCGACTACAGATAAAGCGCGCGGTGCTTTAAAAACATTATCTGATAATGAAGGCTACGAAACGTTCGTTATTCCAGATGATGTTGGCGGTCGTTTCTCTGTATTAACACCAGTAGGTTTATTGCCAATCGCTGTAAGTGGCCTAAACATTGAAGAGATGATGAAAGGTGCAGCTGCTGGTCATAATGATTTCGCGAAATCAGAACTTGAAGAAAACCCAGCTTACCAATACGCAGTAGTTCGTAATGCTCTATATAATAAAGGGAAAACAATTGAAATGCTTGTTAACTATGAGCCAGCACTTCACTACTTCTCTGAGTGGTGGAAACAGTTATTTGGTGAAAGTGAAGGAAAAGATCAAAAAGGTATTTTCCCATCTTCAGCAAACTTCTCAACTGACTTACACTCATTAGGTCAATACATTCAAGAAGGTCGTCGTGACCTATTCGAAACAGTTCTTAAAGTAGGTAAATCTACACACGAACTAAAAATCGAATTAGACGACAACGATTTAGATGGATTAAACTACCTTGCTGGTGAAACGATAGACTTCGTAAACACAAAAGCATACGAAGGTACATTACTTGCACATAGCGATGGCGGAGTACCAAACTTAATCGTAAACATCCCTGAATTAAATGAGTACACATTCGGTTACCTTGTATACTTCTTCGAAAAAGCATGTGCGATGAGCGGCTACCTATTAGGCGTAAATCCATTTGACCAACCAGGAGTAGAAGCATACAAGAAAAACATGTTTGCTTTACTTGGTAAACCAGGATTTGAAGAATTAAAAGCAGAATTAGAAGAGCGTTTAAAATAATAAAAAGCGATCGGGTCTCCGGTCGCTTTTTATTATTTTATTGAAAGGTACATCGGTATATTCAAACTAGAATGGGTATGCTAAAGGAAAAGTCTAGGAGGGATGGGCTTGATTCCGATTCAATCAAAATTAGAAGGATGTACATATGCGTTATATAAGTTAGAAGAGGTTATGAAACCACTTGGATATAGTATTGGCGGCAATTGGGATTATGATAAAGGATGCTTTGATTATAAAATAGACGAAGAAGAAGGGTATCAATTTTTACGCGTACCATTTACAGCGGTGGATGGGGAACTAGATGTGCCTGGTGTAATAGTCCGTCTTGAAACACCGTATATTCTTTCGCACGTATATCAAGACGAACTAGATGATAATGTTAATGCTTTAACAGCTGGAACGAGTGGATTGGATCAATTTGCGGAGCCGCAAGATCCAGATGGAGATGTGAAAAGAAAGTATGTCAATATTGGTAAAGTATTGGTACAAGAACTAGAAAATCATTTTTTTAATGGTGAATAACGATGAGTATGTCGCTTTCGATGAGAATGAAAGAATGAACTGGATTGATCATATATTGTTCGTCGCGCTTTACACCTAGTAAGAGAATGTTTTGCTTTAAAAGAGTATAGCTACAATTTGCAAAGGGTTGTCCGGTGCAGGACGGGGGAATCTCCATCAGTTGTAATTTATTATCAGAGATTTCATCGTAAAGTGAGAATAGTACACCTGAAATGGAAGGGAATAAAAGAGAAGCGGTAAATACATAGCTCGTTAATTTATTTCCTTCTATAATTTCTGATACGCCAGCTCTCGTTGCATTTTGGATTTGTTCAGAAGTAAGAAGTTCAGCGATGCAGTGAATGTTTGGATTAAGTCCTTTTGCAGTTAAAATATTTAAAATGGACTGTGTATCTGCTAAGCTTTCGTTCTTCTCTTTATCCGCTGTTATTAATATAGTGTGAGCTGTTGTAATGTTAGCTTTTAATAAAGTTTGATCGTGATGCGGACAACCTTTTATAAACTCTAAATGATGAAATGGCTTTGGAAGTAAAGAAAGTGTTTCATCAATTAAAACGATATCAAGGTTCGGTTGTAATATGTGCATTTGTTTTACAACATGTTTTGCACGCTCATTCCAGCCAACGATAATCATATGACCATTAGAGGTAGCAGCTGTTTCACCTTTAATTCTCATATATTGTTTATTAATCATGTCGGTAGCGAATAGAACCATATAATAAGAACAAAATCCCGTTCCTAATAAAATAATACATATACCAATAAGTTTTCCTATCGTTGTATGGGGGGCGAAATCGCCGTATCCAACGGTGAAAATGGTAACGATTGACCACCAAACCCCGTCGAACCATGTGGTGAAGTGAGATGGCTCTAATATATGTATAAGAAAGCCGGAGAGGGCAGTAAGTACAATAATAAAGCAAATTAAACGAAAAATAATGGAATCACGAAATGTATCTACTAAATTCGGACGGGATTTCAAGTTCCTATTCCTCCTTACTTTTCAGGACTACATTCATTGTTACCATTATAGAAAAAAGAAAAACTCTCTAATTAAAAAGAGAGTTCATTTCATAATTAATACATACTTTCAACTTCAGTTTGTTGAACACTTTCAAGATGCTGAAGAGCATAATAAACATCAGCAGTATGTCTTTTTTGATCGATAGACAATTTTAAATGTAAATAGTGCGAACCATTTTCCAATGTTTTGAGCTTCATGTTCTTAACTTTTATATCCATTTCTTTTATTTCTTCAATTACGGTCGGGATATTGTCCATATTTCGTACAACGAGTCTCACTGCGATATCACGTTGGCGAAATGATCTAGGACCGACGTATTTCATCGCTAATGGTATAAGTTCTACACTAATCATAAGGAAACACATTCCGAAAATAGCCTCGATATAGAAACCAGCTCCAACGGCAATACCGATGCCAGAAGCACCCCAAATCATAGCGGCGGTCGTTAACCCCGCAATACTATCGTTTCCTCTGCGTAAAATTACACCGGCACCTAAAAAACCAATTCCTGATACAATTTGAGCGGCAAGTCGAAGTGGATCCATATTCATATGATCGGTATGTGGTAAGTTGTAAGCTGCTTTAATAGAAACAATAGTTAGGAGGCAACTAATAATAGAAATAACTAAACACGTTTTTAAGCCGAGTGGTTTACGTTTTAATTCGCGCTCTAAACCGATAGCGAATCCTAAAATAGCCGAGAGACCTAGTTTTATTAATAAGTCGGTGTAGTCCATGTATATTCCTCCTTGTATGATATGGTATATGAATAAAACGTTTATCCCACTATTTGCGGGCAGTCAGCCCCGCCTCAAAATTCGCCGAATGCGAGAAAGTTAGGTGGGAGACGACTGCCCGTTAATGCCCGATTGGTGAAGGCTAATAATCAGTGGGGGATTAACACCCCACACTGATTAAAGTTTCACTTTATATAGAAAGAAACGTTTTTTGACAGAGTGACTTTCTATAGAATATATGTAGGAATTACTTAGAAATGAAAGAGATGTTTCGTTTAAGTATATGATATTAAAAAAGAAATGTAGTTGGTTTCAAAAAAGTTTTCAAAAGGTGTTGCATTTCATTTTTTCACATGATATATTAATAAACGTCGCTGATGCAGAAACGCAGAAAACGACAAAAAAGAAATTAAAAAACATAGTTGACATCGAAAAATGAAGATGTTAATATGATGAAGTCGCTTCTGAAGCGGCAGACAAGTTCTTTGAAAACTGAACGAAACAAACAACGTGAACGTCAATTTTTATTTTTAGATGCTAGACAAACTAACTTTATTGGAGAGTTTGATCCTGGCTCAGGATGAACGCTGGCGGCGTGCCTAATACATGCAAGTCGAGCGAATGGATTAAGAGCTTGCTCTTATGAAGTTAGCGGCGGACGGGTGAGTAACACGTGGGTAACCTACCCATAAGACTGGGATAACTCCGGGAAACCGGGGCTAATACCGGATAATATTTTGAACTGCATAGTTCGAAATTGAAAGGCGGCTTCGGCTGTCACTTATGGATGGACCCGCGTCGCATTAGCTAGTTGGTGAGGTAACGGCTCACCAAGGCGACGATGCGTAGCCGACCTGAGAGGGTGATCGGCCACACTGGGACTGAGACACGGCCCAGACTCCTACGGGAGGCAGCAGTAGGGAATCTTCCGCAATGGACGAAAGTCTGACGGAGCAACGCCGCGTGAGTGATGAAGGCTTTCGGGTCGTAAAACTCTGTTGTTAGGGAAGAACAAGTGCTAGTTGAATAAGCTGGCACCTTGACGGTACCTAACCAGAAAGCCACGGCTAACTACGTGCCAGCAGCCGCGGTAATACGTAGGTGGCAAGCGTTATCCGGAATTATTGGGCGTAAAGCGCGCGCAGGTGGTTTCTTAAGTCTGATGTGAAAGCCCACGGCTCAACCGTGGAGGGTCATTGGAAACTGGGAGACTTGAGTGCAGAAGAGGAAAGTGGAATTCCATGTGTAGCGGTGAAATGCGTAGAGATATGGAGGAACACCAGTGGCGAAGGCGACTTTCTGGTCTGTAACTGACACTGAGGCGCGAAAGCGTGGGGAGCAAACAGGATTAGATACCCTGGTAGTCCACGCCGTAAACGATGAGTGCTAAGTGTTAGAGGGTTTCCGCCCTTTAGTGCTGAAGTTAACGCATTAAGCACTCCGCCTGGGGAGTACGGCCGCAAGGCTGAAACTCAAAGGAATTGACGGGGGCCCGCACAAGCGGTGGAGCATGTGGTTTAATTCGAAGCAACGCGAAGAACCTTACCAGGTCTTGACATCCTCTGAAAACTCTAGAGATAGAGCTTCTCCTTCGGGAGCAGAGTGACAGGTGGTGCATGGTTGTCGTCAGCTCGTGTCGTGAGATGTTGGGTTAAGTCCCGCAACGAGCGCAACCCTTGATCTTAGTTGCCATCATTAAGTTGGGCACTCTAAGGTGACTGCCGGTGACAAACCGGAGGAAGGTGGGGATGACGTCAAATCATCATGCCCCTTATGACCTGGGCTACACACGTGCTACAATGGACGGTACAAAGAGCTGCAAGACCGCGAGGTGGAGCTAATCTCATAAAACCGTTCTCAGTTCGGATTGTAGGCTGCAACTCGCCTACATGAAGCTGGAATCGCTAGTAATCGCGGATCAGCATGCCGCGGTGAATACGTTCCCGGGCCTTGTACACACCGCCCGTCACACCACGAGAGTTTGTAACACCCGAAGTCGGTGGGGTAACCTTTATGGAGCCAGCCGCCTAAGGTGGGACAGATGATTGGGGTGAAGTCGTAACAAGGTAGCCGTATCGGAAGGTGCGGCTGGATCACCTCCTTTCTATGGAGAATTGATGAACGCAGTTCATCAATAAACGTTGACTTGTTTTGTTTCGTTCAGTTTTGAGAGAACTATCTCTCAAGTTTAAATGTATGTTCTTTGAAAACTAGATAACAGTGTAGCTCATATTTTTTTAATTTTAGTTTGGTTAAGTTAGAAAGGGCGCACGGTGGATGCCTTGACACTAGGAGTCGATGAAGGACGGGACTAACGCCGATATGCTTCGGGGAGCTGTAAGTAAGCTTTGATCCGAAGATTTCCGAATGGGGAAACCCACTATACGTAATGGTATGGTATCCTTACCTGAATACATAGGGTATGGAAGACAGACCCAGGGAACTGAAACATCTAAGTACCTGGAGGAAGAGAAAGCAAATGCGATTTCCTGAGTAGCGGCGAGCGAAACGGAATCTAGCCCAAACCAAGAGGCTTGCCTCTTGGGGTTGTAGGACATTCTATACGGAGTTACAAAGGAACGAGGTAGACGAAGCGACCTGGAAAGGTCCGTCACAGAGGGTAATAACCCCGTAGTCGAAACTTCGTTCTCTCTTGAATGTATCCTGAGTACGGCGGAACACGTGAAATTCCGTCGGAATCTGGGAGGACCATCTCCCAAGGCTAAATACTCCCTAGTGATCGATAGTGAACCAGTACCGTGAGGGAAAGGTGAAAAGCACCCCGGAAGGGGAGTGAAAGAGATCCTGAAACCGTGTGCCTACAAATAGTCAGAGCCCGTTAATGGGTGATGGCGTGCCTTTTGTAGAATGAACCGGCGAGTTACGATCCCGTGCGAGGTTAAGCTGAAGAGGCGGAGCCGCAGCGAAAGCGAGTCTGAATAGGGCGTTTAGTACGTGGTCGTAGACCCGAAACCAGGTGATCTACCCATGTCCAGGGTGAAGTTCAGGTAACACTGAATGGAGGCCCGAACCCACGCACGTTGAAAAGTGCGGGGATGAGGTGTGGGTAGCGGAGAAATTCCAATCGAACCTGGAGATAGCTGGTTCTCCCCGAAATAGCTTTAGGGCTAGCCTTAAGTGTAAGAGTCTTGGAGGTAGAGCACTGATTGAACTAGGGGTCCTCATCGGATTACCGAATTCAGTCAAACTCCGAATGCCAATGACTTATCCTTAGGAGTCAGACTGCGAGTGATAAGATCCGTAGTCAAGAGGGAAACAGCCCAGATCGCCAGCTAAGGTCCCAAAGTGTGTATTAAGTGGAAAAGGATGTGGAGTTGCTTAGACAACTAGGATGTTGGCTCAGAAGCAGCCACCATTTAAAGAGTGCGTAATAGCTCACTAGTCGAGTGACTCTGCGCCGAAAATGTACCGGGGCTAAATACACCACCGAAGCTGCGAATTGATACCAATGGTATCAGTGGTAGGGGAGCGTTCTAAGTGCAGTGAAGTCAGACCGGAAGGACTGGTGGAGCGCTTAGAAGTGAGAATGCCGGTATGAGTAGCGAAAGACGGGTGAGAATCCCGTCCACCGAATGCCTAAGGTTTCCTGAGGAAGGCTCGTCCGCTCAGGGTTAGTCAGGACCTAAGCCGAGGCCGACAGGCGTAGGCGATGGACAACAGGTTGATATTCCTGTACCACCTCTTTATCGTTTGAGCAATGGAGGGACGCAGAAGGATAGAAGAAGCGTGCGATTGGTTGTGCACGTCCAAGCAGTTAGGCTGATAAGTAGGCAAATCCGCTTATCGTGAAGGCTGAGCTGTGATGGGGAAGCTCCTTATGGAGCGAAGTCTTTGATTCCCCGCTGCCAAGAAAAGCTTCTAGCGAGATAAAAGGTGCCTGTACCGCAAACCGACACAGGTAGGCGAGGAGAGAATCCTAAGGTGTGCGAGAGAACTCTGGTTAAGGAACTCGGCAAAATGACCCCGTAACTTCGGGAGAAGGGGTGCTTTCTTAACGGAAAGCCGCAGTGAATAGGCCCAAGCGACTGTTTAGCAAAAACACAGGTCTCTGCGAAGCCGTAAGGCGAAGTATAGGGGCTGACACCTGCCCGGTGCTGGAAGGTTAAGGAGAGGGGTTAGCGTAAGCGAAGCTCTGAACTGAAGCCCCAGTAAACGGCGGCCGTAACTATAACGGTCCTAAGGTAGCGAAATTCCTTGTCGGGTAAGTTCCGACCCGCACGAAAGGTGTAACGATTTGGGCACTGTCTCAACCAGAGACTCGGTGAAATTATAGTACCTGTGAAGATGCAGGTTACCCGCGACAGGACGGAAAGACCCCGTGGAGCTTTACTGTAGCCTGATATTGAATTTTGGTACAGTTTGTACAGGATAGGCGGGAGCCATTGAAACCGGAGCGCTAGCTTCGGTGGAGGCGCTGGTGGGATACCGCCCTGACTGTATTGAAATTCTAACCTACGGGTCTTATCGACCCGGGAGACAGTGTCAGGTGGGCAGTTTGACTGGGGCGGTCGCCTCCTAAAGTGTAACGGAGGCGCCCAAAGGTTCCCTCAGAATGGTTGGAAATCATTCGTAGAGTGCAAAGGCATAAGGGAGCTTGACTGCGAGACCTACAAGTCGAGCAGGGACGAAAAGTCGGGCTTAGTGATCCGGTGGTTCCGCATGGAAGGGCCATCGCTCAACGGATAAAAGCTACCCCGGGGATAACAGGCTTATCTCCCCCAAGAGTCCACATCGACGGGGAGGTTTGGCACCTCGATGTCGGCTCATCGCATCCTGGGGCTGTAGTCGGTCCCAAGGGTTGGGCTGTTCGCCCATTAAAGCGGTACGCGAGCTGGGTTCAGAACGTCGTGAGACAGTTCGGTCCCTATCCGTCGTGGGCGCAGGAAATTTGAGAGGAGCTGTCCTTAGTACGAGAGGACCGGGATGGACGCACCGCTGGTGTACCAGTTGTTCTGCCAAGGGCATAGCTGGGTAGCTATGTGCGGAAGGGATAAGTGCTGAAAGCATCTAAGCATGAAGCCCCCCTCAAGATGAGATTTCCCATAGCGTAAGCTAGTAAGATCCCTGAAAGATGATCAGGTTGATAGGTTCGAGGTGGAAGCATGGTGACATGTGGAGCTGACGAATACTAATAGATCGAGGACTTAACCATATAATATGAAGCAATGTTATCTAGTTTTGAAAGAATATAAAAAACTTGTTGACTTTAAATGTCGAATAAGTTATGATAATTCTTGTCTTAAATGAATACAGTCTGGTAATGATGGCAGAGAGGTCACACCCGTTCCCATACCGAACACGGAAGTTAAGCTCTCTAGCGCCGATGGTAGTTGGGACCTTGTCCCTGTGAGAGTAGGACGTTGCCAGGCAATTCGGAGGATTAGCTCAGCTGGGAGAGCACCTGCCTTACAAGCAGGGGGTCGGCGGTTCGATCCCGTCATCCTCCACCATTTAGCCGACTTAGCTCAATTGGTAGAGCAACTGACTTGTAATCAGTAGGTTGGGGGTTCAAGTCCTCTAGTCGGCACCAGAAAATCATGGCGGTTGTGGCGAAGTGGTTAACGCACCGGATTGTGGCTCCGGCACTCGTGGGTTCAATTCCCATCAGTCGCCCCATTTTTCTTTTTAAATTATAATATGCGGGTGTGGCGGAATTGGCAGACGCACTAGACTTAGGATCTAGCGCCTTTGGCGTGGGGGTTCGACTCCCTTCACCCGCACTTTAATAAAATAACTCAAACATGTCTTGCGGAAGTAGTTCAGTGGTAGAATACAACCTTGCCAAGGTTGGGGTCGCGGGTTCGAATCCCGTCTTCCGCTCCAATTTTCAGTATGACATGCCGGGGTGGCGGAACAGGCAGACGCACAGGACTTAAAATCCTGCGGTGGGTGACCACCGTGCGGGTTCGACCCCCGCCCTCGGCACCATATGCGCCCGTAGCTCAATTGGATAGAGCGTTTGACTACGGATCAAGAGGTTAGGGGTTCGACTCCTCTCGGGCGCGTTTTTTATTAACGGGAAGTGGCTCAGCTTGGTAGAGCACCTGGTTTGGGACCAGGGGGTCGCAGGTTCAAATCCTGTCTTCCCGATATTTTCAAAATATGGGGCCTTAGCTCAGCTGGGAGAGCGCCTGCCTTGCACGCAGGAGGTCAGCGGTTCGATCCCGCTAGGCTCCACTTATTTGAATATAACTTATGGCGGTGTAGCTCAGCTGGCTAGAGCGTACGGTTCATACCCGTGAGGTCGGGGGTTCGATCCCCTCCGCCGCTACCATAAAGGACCTTTAGCTCAGCTGGTTAGAGCAGACGGCTCATAACCGTCCGGTCGTAGGTTCGAGTCCTACAAGGTCCACCACTCAAAGTTCATATCTCGGAGGTATACCCAAGTTCGGCTGAAGGGATCGGTCTTGAAAACCGACAGGCGGCGAGAGTCGCGCGGGGGTTCGAATCCCTCTACCTCCTCCATTTTTTCTAAATTAAATATTATATCATCGCGGGGTGGAGCAGTACGGTAGCTCGTCGGGCTCATAACCCGAAGGTCGCAGGTTCAAATCCTGTCCCCGCAACCAAATGGTCCCGTGGTGTAGTGGTTAACATGCCTGCCTGTCACGCAGGAGATCGCCGGTTCGACCCCGGTCGGGACCGCCATTTTTTTACATAAAGGCTCGGTAGCTCAGTCGGTAGAGCAGAGGACTGAAAATCCTCGTGTCGGCGGTTCGATTCCGTCCCGAGCCACCATTTTGAAATCGCAAGCCGGCTTAGCTCAATTGGTAGAGCAACTGACTTGTAATCAGTAGGTTGGGGGTTCAAGTCCTCTAGCCGGCACCACTTTCAAAATGAGCCATTAGCTCAGTTGGTAGAGCATCTGACTTTTAATCAGAGGGTCGAAGGTTCGAATCCTTCATGGCTCACCATTTTTAATTTAATGCGGGTGTAGTTTAGTGGTAAAACAAGAGCCTTCCAAGCTCTGGTCGAGAGTTCGATTCTCTTCACCCGCTTTTTATGGGCCTATAGCTCAGCTGGTTAGAGCGCACGCCTGATAAGCGTGAGGTCGATGGTTCGAGTCCATTTAGGCCCACCATAATTATTCCGCAGTAGCTCAGTGGTAGAGCTATCGGCTGTTAACCGATCGGTCGTAGGTTCGAGTCCTACCTGCGGAGCCATATTATAGAGAAGTACCCAAGTGGCTCAAGGGGCTCCCCTGCTAAGGGAGTAGATCGCGAACGCGGTGCGAGGGTTCGAATCCCTTCTTCTCTGCCAGATTTTGGCCCGTTGGTCAAGTGGTTAAGACACCGCCCTTTCACGGCGGTAACACGGGTTCGAATCCCGTACGGGTCATACTAAAAGAGATAGCATAATCTGCTATCTCTTTTTTGTTGTATAAAAGTGGACGTTGAATCGTCTGCTTTTTTTTGAGGAATTGTATACTTTTTTCTATTTGAATCGTCTAATTAATAGAAAGGAGAGAGCGATGGAGTATGAAAAGGTCATTATAGCGGGGAATTTTGTTCAACTGGAAAAGATACCCGAAATATTAAAGCATCTTTCGCTAGATAACCACCTTTACACTGATTTCGCCATCGCTCTACTGAATAACAAGTTCACTGCAATCACGATGACTGCACCGATAAGGGTTGCAAATACACGGTCGAACAGAATGATAAACTGGAACGGCTTGCCGGCTTCCATGATCAAAATAATGAGCGGGATCATGGTTGCAGAGTATACAAGATAATTTCGAACCTTTAGAAGAGGTCGAACACCTGCGAATAGCCCGATACTTATAACCAACCCCCAAATTGGTAGACTAGTTGCGAGAAGCAAGCTCGCAACAATCACGCCGATTACTGTACCAAGCACTCGTTGTGTTGTTTTGATTGGAAAGAGTTCTATTTTCCGCTGAGTAAGGATCACTACGGTAATTGCAATCCAATAGAAGTGGTGCTCGGGCCAAAGTATTCGCAATCCCTCAGCTATACCTAGACATAATGCGAGCCTGATGGGGAATTGCCAACCGGATAGGTGTGCAAGAGAATTCCGCCATAGAATGATTTTTTTCGATGTTGGCCCTTTCACAGCTCCATCCAGCGATGATTTAAAACAACGGTGTACCCAGATGCTTAGCACCAAGCTGATACTGACGGTCCAAATCGCCCCTGCTAAGATTGAAAAAATTAGTTCCAGCCGGTACTCCGTCTGGTCGACCATGTTGAGGATGATAATCAGGAATACGATAAAGCGTGTTGTTGCCACCGCCAAGGCACGACTACACCCGCCAATTAACGCAGCAAGGCTTACTAGCAGGATCAAGACTCCAAATGTCAGATAGCCATGTCCGAAAGAGAGAACAGCAGCAATCGCAGCGAGCACTACTGATATCAGCGCTGATGCCAGCTTTTTTCCGTGATTTATAAAACTCGAACCGACTTTCACGCTACTGACTGCCAAACTGCCGACCGATGCAGCAAAACCAAGAGCGGGATAGCCTAGAACTGTGGCGAACAGAACAGGTCCGGCCATACCTATGCCGGCGGAAATGAGTTCTACTATTTCTACCTTGGCCTCCTTAGACCAAGAAAACACTTGAGCCCTATATGTCTTTACATTCATCTATAGCACCTCTTCCGACCCAAAGAGTAGGGTACAGTTTAATAATAGGCTCTTTCTTTAATCCATGGACATGTGGTGATACCTATGTCCATCAGGCTAATATTTTGAAGTATCCCCAAAATGAAAATTTTATCTTTCCAGAGTTATTTATAATAATTTCGCTCATTTTTTTCGATATGGGGAAATGCCAATTTCTTAAGTTGATGGCAATGTATAGTGACCCCGTATAGAAACCTCTAAAAGTATTACTGCGGATTTACAAAAGTTAAATGATAAGAATTATGTGAAGGCCGCTGTATTAGGGGCTACTGCGGAAAATAAAGTGAAACTTTAATCAGTGGTTTTGTTCATCCCCACTGATTATTAGCCTTCACTAATCGGGCGTTTACGGGCAGCACGACTCCCACCTAACTTCTTCGCTCCAGCCAAATTTTGAGGTGGGAGTCTTACTGCCCACAAATAGCAGGATAAATAATATAGATAGAAGAAAAGCTGTCTCTAAATGGGTAATCTATTGGAGACAGCTTCTTTGTCGGCAAGTCGATATTCCTTGTCGGATCGCCGATATAAGTTCACTTATCACCAGAACTCTTTTCACAATCTAAATAAAACGCATAAGTTGGTATTGATTCCACACCTACCACGATAACTTTACACTCTATGTGAAAAAGTTCACAAATAGGTCATAATTTGTGAAGGAATTCACAATGATCCGTGATACAATATGTATGTAAAGAAGTTAAACAACATTAAATTAGTATTTTAATTAATTACTTAAACAATAATAAAAAATAGATGTAAACAATTGAAAGGGGAAATTAACATGAAAAAAGGTATCAATCGCGTAGTATTAGTAGGAACAGGAGCTGTAGGTTGCAGTTACGCTTACTCAATGATCAACCAAGGTGTAGCTGAAGAATTCGTACTAGTAGATGTTAATGAAGCAAAAGCAGAAGGAGAAGCAATGGACTTAAGCCATGCGGTACCATTCTCTCCAGCACCAACAAAAGTTTGGAGCGGTAGCTATGCAGATTGTAAAGATGCAGATTTAGTAGTTATCACTGCTGGATTACCACAAAAGCCAGGCGAAACTCGTTTAGACTTAGTTGAGAAAAATACAAAGATCTTTAAACAAATTGTTCGTGGTATTATGGATAGCGGATTCGATGGAATCTTCTTAATCGCAACTAACCCAGTTGATATTTTAACTTACGTAACTTGGAAAGAATCTGGTTTACCGAAAGAGCGCGTAATCGGTTCTGGTACTACTTTAGACTCTGCTCGTTTCCGTTACATGTTAGGTGACTACTTAGATGTAGATCCACGTAACGTTCATGCTTACATCGTTGGTGAGCATGGTGACACTGAACTTCCAGTATGGAGCCACGCTACTGTAGGTGTACAAAAACTAGAAACAATCTTAGCGAACAACGAACAGTATAACCAAGAAGATTTAGATAAAATCTTTGAAAATGTACGCGATGCAGCTTACCACATTATTGAGCGTAAAGGCGCAACTTACTACGGAATCGGTATGTCACTACTTCGTGTAACTAAAGCGATCTTAAGCAACGAGAACAGCGTATTAACTGTATCTGCATACCTTGAAGGTCAATATGGTGAGAAAGATGCTTACGTAGGTGTTCCAGCTGTTATTAACCGCGAAGGTGTACGTGAAATCGTAGAACTTGAATTAAACGAAGAAGAAAAAGTGAAGTTCGCTCATTCTGTAAAAGTATTAAAAGAAACAATGGCACCAGTACTATAATAATTGCTAAATAATTCAGAGGCGGGAAACTGCTTCCTACCTCTGAGTTTTTATATAATTTAATATAAATTCCTTTTCCGGTTTCCCTTGTATATCCCCAATATACCCCTTTTGCTGGAGAAGGGTCGTTTATAGAAAAAGCACTCTATTTTTGAATAGAGTGCTTTTGTGCGTTATCCCACTATTTGCGAGCAGAGTTTCACCTTATTCTTTAGGAGTTAACCTTGTGGCGATTTTTCCAAAACGGCATTCATCTCCCGCATACTCATTAGATATTCCTTGAGGTGGGAGTTTTCCGTCGGGAAGTGATAAAATTTGGGACAAAAAATGTTGAGAAATATTTTTAAACAATAGATTATTTCGCATGTATTTTACGTGGAAAGAGCGTGAAATACAGAGAGAAACCAATAAAATAAATATTGAGCAACAATGAAAGGCGAGAAATAGTAAGGGAAATGAAGCGCTTGCAATGAATATTCGTCAAAATTCGATAATTTACACGAAAAATGTGAACATTTTAAGTGAAATTTAAGAAAAAAACGAATATTTTTTAAAAAAATAACAAGGATATTTCAGTTTTTCGCAGAAATGATAAAGAGTAAAAAATTTCTGTCATCTTAGTGAGGTGAACATATTGGATGTAATAAATTGTGAAGAAGTGAAACGAGATGAGTTTCATACAGAAAAGTACTATGACAGTTATAACATCTTTGGGGCACATATTGTGACGGAAGATGGGATGCGAGGTGTACGATTCACAGTATGGGCTCCTCATGCGAAAGCAATGAGTGTTGTTGGGGATTTTAATGAATGGGATTATGAGCAACAT
This sequence comes from Bacillus sp. TH19, assembly GCF_016651075.1. Classification (NCBI taxonomy): domain Bacteria; kingdom Bacillati; phylum Bacillota; class Bacilli; order Caryophanales; family Bacillaceae; genus Bacillus; species Bacillus sp. TH19. The sequence continues at coordinate 724,173 of NZ_JAEKEO010000007.1, forward strand.
AAGATGCTACAAGTGACAGAAGAGGGGATTTGGTCCTTGTTTGTACCGCATATTGAAGAGAATGAGATATATAAGTATGCGATTGAAACGATGGATGGTGACGTTATTTTAAAAGCAGATCCTTACGCAGTATATGCAGAAGTAAGACCAAATACGGCATCTGTAGTTTTTGATATAGAGGGATATGAATGGAATGATAAAAACTGGATTCGTAAGAGAAAGAAAAAATCGATTTATAAAGAAGCGATGACAGTTTATGAATTACATTTCGGTTCTTGGAAAAAGAAAGAGGATGGCGCTCTGTATTCTTACAGAGAAATGGCCGAGGAGCTCATTCCGTATGTGGTGGAACATCAATTTACACATATTGAAATTATGCCGCTTGTTGAGCATCCCTATGACCGTTCTTGGGGATATCAAGGAACAGGATATTATGCAGCGACAAGTAGATTCGGCACGCCACATGATTTGATGTATTTTGTCGATGAATGTCATAAATATGGAATCGGTGTCATTTTAGATTGGGTACCGGGGCATTTTTGTAAAGATGCTCACGGTTTATATTTGTTTGATGGGACACCGACTTATGAATATAAAGATAGAGACGTACAAGAAAACCTTGTATGGGGAACTGTTAATTTTGATTTAGGGAAGAGAGAAGTACGTAATTTCTTAATTTCAAATGCGTTATTTTGGATGAGGCATTTCCATATTGATGGTTTCAGGGTAGATGCAGTTGCGAATATGCTGTACTGGAATAAAGAAGGAAAAGAGCAAAGCAATGAACATGCTGTTTCTTTTTTACGAGAGTTAAATGAAGCCGTGTTTGCAGAAGATGAAGAGTTTCTTATGACAGCGGAAGATTCAACAGCTTGGCCACTTGTAACAGCTCCAACATACGAGGGTGGACTTGGATTCAATTATAAATGGAATATGGGTTGGATGAATGATGTGCTGAAATATATGGAATGTGCGCCAGAGTACCGGAAATACATTCATGAGAAAATGACATTCTCTTTAATATATGCTCACTCTGAAAACTTCATATTGCCGCTTTCTCATGATGAAGTCGTTCATGGGAAAAAGTCGTTATTAAATAAAATGCCAGGAGATTACTGGGATAAGTTTGCTCAGCTTCGTTTATTATATGGATATTTCTTTACTCATCCAGGTAAGAAATTACTCTTTATGGGTGGAGAATTCGGGCAATTTGATGAGTGGAAAGACCTTGAAGATTTAGATTGGAATTTACATGATTTTGAAATGCATCGTAATATGCATGATTACTTTAAAGAGCTCATAGCATTGTATAAGCGCTCAAAACCACTTTGGCAGTTAGATCACTCGCCTGAAGGATTTCAGTGGATTGATGCTAATAATAATGAGCAAAGTATTTTCTCGTTTATCCGCCAAGGGGATAAGCAGGAAGATGCGTTAGTTATCGTATGTAATTTTACGAAAGCTACATATGAAAACTATAAAGTAGGTGTACCAGACTTCGAGTACTATAACGAAATTTTAAACAGTGACTCGGCGCAATATGGCGGATCGGGGCAAGTTAATAAGAAACGTCTCAAGACGATTCTGGAGCCATATCATAATCAAGCGGCACATGTAGAAATTACAATTCCACCATTTGGCGTATCCATATTACGACCAGTGAAGACGAGAAAGGGGAGCAAAAAACAAGATGGCTCAAAAACAAAAGTGCGTAGCAATGTTACTAGCAGGGGGAAAAGGTAGTCGTTTAAGTGCATTAACAAAAAATTTAGCCAAGCCAGCTGTTCCATTTGGTGGTAAATATCGCATTATTGATTTTACGTTAAGTAACTGTGCAAACTCCGGTATTGAAACAGTGGGGATTTTAACACAATATCAACCGTTAGAACTTCATAATTATATTGGAATCGGAAATGCTTGGGATCTTGATCGTGTAAACGGTGGAGTCACTGTGTTACCTCCTTATGCGGAGTCTTCAGGTGTGAAGTGGTATACAGGTACGGCAAGTGCTATTTATCAAAATTTAAACTATTTAAGTCAGTATGAACCAGAATATGTCCTTATTTTATCAGGCGATCATATTTATAAAATGGATTACAGCAAAATGCTAGATTACCATATTGAGAAAGAAGCGGACGTTTCGATTTCTGTTATTGAAGTGCCGTGGGATGAAGCAAGTCGCTTTGGCATCATGAATACAAATGAAGAGATGGAAGTTGTTGAATTTGAGGAGAAACCGCAATTTCCAAGAAGTAATCTTGCATCAATGGGAATTTATATTTTTAACTGGGCTATTTTAAAAGAATATTTAGAGATGGATGCAAGAAACCCTGAATCTAGTAATGACTTCGGAAAAGATGTACTTCCGCTCTTGTTAGATGAAGGGAAGAAGTTGATGGCGTATCCATTTGAAGGATATTGGAAAGATGTTGGAACGGTGAAAAGCTTATGGGAAGCGAATATGGATTTACTTCGCGATGAAACATCGTTGAACTTGAACGATCGTAATTGGCGCATTTATTCTGTAAATCCAAACGAGCCGCCTCAATATATTGCAGAAAAGGCAAAAGTAGAAGAGTCACTTATTAATGAAGGGTGCGTCATTGAAGGGGACGTGAAGCATTCTGTTTTATTCCAAGGAGTGACGGTGGAAGAAGGTAGTATGGTAATCGATTCTGTCGTTATGCCGGGGGCAAAGATTGGTAAAAACGTTGTGATTGAAAGAGCGATCGTTGGATCGGAAATGGTTATTGAAGATGGGACAATAATTCGTCCAGAAAAAAATGTTGATGATGTAGTACTAATTGCTGAAGGAAAATAGAAAAGGGGGATGAAATGAATGGGAGAAAAAATGTTAGGAATTATTAATGCAACGGGAAGTTTTCCTTCCTTAAAGAAAGTAACAGGGCATCGTTCATTAGCGGCGTTACCGTTTGGAGGCCGTTATCGCCTCATTGATTTCATGCTTTCAAATATGGTGAATTCTAATATTCATAGCGTGGCGGTTTTTACAAGTCATAAAAATCGTTCTTTAATGGATCATGTCGGTTCAGGAAAACAGTGGGATTTAGATAGAAAGCGTGATGGGCTGTTTTTATTCCCACCGAACTGCCAATGTGATCATGACGAATTTGGATCTTTTGCACATTTTAGAAGACATATTGATTATTTTCTAAGAAGCAGAGAAGAATATGTTGTTATTACGAATAGCCATCTTGTAACAGCGTTAAACTTTCAAGCGGTGTTAGAGCGACATATACATACGTCTGCAGATATTACTGAAGTTTGTCATGAAGGGGTTTCGCTTCAAACATATGTGTTAAAGAAACAATTATTGCTAGACTTATTTGAGACATATAAAGATGTGGAGCAATACAGTTTATTTGATGTAGTGAGAGAAAAGAGCGGGAAATCACTGCATATTACTACGTACGAACATACAGGATATGTAGCTATTATTGATTCTATTGAAAGTTACTATAAACATAGCCTAGAAATTTTGCAGCCTTCTATTTGGAAGCAATTATTTAAGAAAGAAGCACCAATCTTTACGAAAGTAAAAGATGAGCCACCAACTCGTTATGTGAAGGGTGCAGTAGTGAAAAATACGATGATTGCAAACGGCAGTATTATTGAGGGTGAAGTAGAAAATAGTGTTGTCTCCCGTTCTGTTAAAATTGGAAAAGGTTCAATTGTTCGTAATAGTATTATTATGCAAAAGAGCCAAATTGGAGATAATTGCATAATAGACGGTGTTATTATTGATAAAGACGTGAAAATTGGTGACGGCGTAGTGTTAAAAGGAAATACCGATGAGCCATATGTTGTAGAAAAAGGTAGTGTACAAAATAGTACAATCAACAGTTATTCGTAAATAGCAGGTGCATAATTAGTGGGGGATTTAGAAAACCCCCACTAATTAAGGTTTTACTCTATATGAAAACTTGAAGGGAGGAAGCTGTAAGAAGAGCGATTTATGATGTATACGCTTTTCGTGCAGTGGAACAACAGGTGAATATTTTATTTGCAGTATCAGAATGTGTACCGTTTATTAAATCCGGAGGTCTAGCTGATGTAGCAGGAGCGCTTCCAAAAGAATTAAAAAAATTAGGAGTGAATGTTCGCATTATACTTCCAAACTACAGTCTTATCCCGAAAGAGTTAAGAGAAGGATGTACGCTTCATAAAGTAATTAGCGTTCCCCTTGGATGGAGAAATCAATATTGCGGGATTTTAAAAGGTGAGCAGGACGGGATTACGTATTACTTAATAGACAATGAATATTATTTTAAGAGAGATTCTCTATATGGCCATTATGATGATGGGGAGCGTTTTTCTTATTTTTCAAAAGCAGTTTTAGAGTGTATTCCGCATCTTGATTTCGAAGTAGATGTTCTTCATAGCCATGATTGGCATACAGCTATGGTTAATTTCTTACTTCGTGAAAAGTATCAAGATAACCCGTTATATGAGCATATTAAAACGGTATATACGATTCATAACTTGCAGTTCCAAGGTGTATTTCCTCCTGAAGTGATGTACGACTTACTGGAGCTTGGTCATGAATATTTTCATAGTGAACAGCTTGAGTTTTATGGAAACGTGAACTTTATGAAAGGCGGTATTATCGCATCTGACCAAATTACAGCGGTTAGCCCGACATATAAAGAAGAGATTCAATATGAGTTTTTCGGTGAGAAGTTAGATGGATTGCTACGAAAATATAATGATAAGCTTAGTGGCATTGTAAATGGAATTGATACGAGCGTATATAATCCAGAAACAGATCCATATATTACGGCTCAGTATAGTGCAGAATCGCTAGATGAAAAGAATGAAAATAAACGCGCATTGCAGCGTTATTTTGGTTTACCAGAAAAAGAAGATACACCAGTTATTTCGATGGTAACACGATTGACGAAGCAAAAGGGGCTTGATCTAGTACGTACTGTATTCCGTGAAATAATGGAAGAAGATGTACAATGTATTATTTTGGGATCAGGCGATTCTGAATACGAGCAGTTCTTTGAATGGATGGCATACGAATATCCAGAAAAGGTAAAAGTATATATTGGATTTAATGAAGCGTTAGCGCACCAAGTGTACGCGGGAAGCGATTTGTTTTTAATGCCATCGCTGTTTGAACCGTGTGGACTTGGACAACTTATTGCGCTAGCATATGGCACGATTCCAATTGTAAGAGAAACAGGCGGATTAAATGATACTGTACATTCTTACGATGAGGAAACTGGAATTGGGAATGGCTTTAGCTTTACGAATTTTAATGCGCATGACATGTTACATACGATTCTTCGTGCAATTGAGTTTTATCAAGATAAACCGGTATGGGATAAGCTTGTAAAGCAAGCGATGACTGAAGATTATAGCTGGGGGAAATCTGCTCTTGCATACAAGAAATTGTATAAAAGTCTCATGGAATAACATTGAGGTGGTGAAAAAATGTTTACTCATGTTGAAAGCTTCAAATCCGCTTTTCTAGAAAAATTAGAAACGATGTATGGGAAAAGTTTCAAAGATTCTACAACTCGTGATCAGTATAATACGCTCGGTCATATGGTACGTGAGTATATGAATAGTCAATGGATTGCAACGAATGAAAGTTATCGTTCTGGAGATCAAAAACAAATGTATTATTTATCCATTGAATTTTTACTTGGGCGTTTACTAGGCAGTAACATATTAAATTTAGGCATTCGAGATGTATGTGAAAAAGGACTTTTTGAACTTGGAATTTCTTTGCACGAGTTAGAAGAGATTGAAGCAGATGCTGGCCTTGGTAACGGCGGACTTGGACGTTTAGCAGCCTGTTTCCTCGATTCACTCGCTTCTTTAAACTTACCAGGACATGGCTGTGGTATTCGTTATAAGCATGGTCTGTTTGATCAAAAAATTGTTGATGGCTATCAAGTAGAATTTCCAGAACAGTGGCTTCTTCATGAAAACGTTTGGGAAGTAAGAAGGTATGACCAAGCCGTAGAAGTAAGTTATTTTGGAAACGTTGAACCACTAGAAATTGATGGACGTTTAGAGTTCAGGCATACAAATGCAGAAGTTATTATGGCAGTACCATATGACGTTCCAGTTGTAGGGTATGAAACGAGTACTGTAAATACGCTTCGGCTTTGGAATGCGGAGCCAGTTCCTTTCCCGCAAAATTGTAAAGATATTTTGAAATATAAGCGTGAAACAGAGGCCGTATCGGAGTTTTTATATCCAGATGATACGCATGATGAGGGGAAAATACTTCGTTTAAAACAACAGTATTTCCTCGTATCAGCAAGTTTGCAAAATATCGTTCGTATGCATAGGGAGAGACACGGTAGTCTTCGTCAGTTACATGAAAAAATCGCGATTCATATAAACGATACACATCCGGTTCTAGCAATTCCAGAACTTATGCGTATTTTATTAGACGAAGAAAAATTGACATGGGAAGAAGCTTGGCACATAACAACGCAGACGATTTCCTATACGAATCATACGACGTTATCGGAAGCGCTTGAGAAATGGCCAATTCGCATTTTTAAACCGTTATTACCGAGAATTTATATGATTATTGAAGAAATTAATGAACGTTTCTGTCATGAGCTTTGGGACCGTTATTCGTACGATTGGAAGCGTATTGAGGACATGGCCATTATTGCGCATGACCTTGTGAAAATGGCTCATTTAGCGATTGTTGGTAGCCATAGCGTTAACGGTGTGGCGAAAATTCATACAGAAATTTTAAAGCAGCGTGAAATGCGATTGTTCTATGAATTTTATCCAGATAAGTTTAATAATAAAACGAATGGAATTGCTCATAGGCGCTGGCTAATGAAGGCGAATCCACAGCTGACGAATCTTATTTCGGAAGCGATTGGAGAAGAATGGAAGAAAGAGCCAATTAAGCTGCAAGCACTGCAAAACTTCATACATGATACTAGTTTTCAAGAAAAGCTTGCAGGGGTAAAACAAGAGCGTAAGATTATTTTAGCGGAGAGCATTCATAATAAAATGGGGATCACTATTGATCCAAATTCTATTTTTGATGTGCAAGTGAAAAGGTTACATGCCTATAAACGACAGTTATTAAATGTTCTTCATATTTTGTACTTGTATAACCGTTTAAAAGAGGATACTAGTTTTTCATTTTACCCGCGTACTTTTATTTTTGGAGCGAAAGCATCACCTGGCTATTATTATGCGAAGAAAATTATTAAATTAATAAATGAGCTTGCAAGAAAAGTGAATACCGATCCGTACGTAAGTCAATTTATGAAAGTTATCTTTCTAGAAAACTACCGAGTTTCTTTAGCTGAAGATATATTCCCGGCGGCAGATGTAAGTGAACAAATTTCAACTGCGAGTAAAGAAGCATCGGGAACAGGTAACATGAAATTCATGATGAATGGTGCAATTACACTCGGAACATTAGATGGAGCTAATATTGAAATAAAAGACCGGGTCGGTGATGATGCCTGCTTCATTTTCGGCTTAACAGCGGAGGAGGTTCTTCATTACTACCAAAACGGTGGATATCGTGCAAGTGACTATTATCACCACAATATGCACATTAAAAAAGTAGTAGATCAGTTAACGAATGGTTTCTTTGCACAGTCGGGAGCTGAATTTGAAGCGATTTATGATTCTCTCGTTATTCAAAATGATGAATACTTCGTTCTTCGAGATTTTAGCCCATATGCTGAAAGACAAGAAGCTGTCGGAAGGGCCTACGAAAATAGGGAGAAATGGCTGGAAATGTCGATTTTGAACATTGCACAATCGGGGCATTTTGCGAGTGATCGAACAATTTTGCAGTACAGTAATGAAATTTGGGGTATTGGTAATACTGTTAAACTATTTTAGATGAAAGCCCCTGTTGAAGGGGCTTTTATTTATTTTTAAAACAGGGATACGTTTGCTTAGAAAAATAAAACGAGCTTAATGAGATTAAGCTCGTTTTACTTATGTTGCTTAAGAAAGAAATGGGATAGCGGTATATATTATAGCTGTTCCGTCATATTCCCCTGTCGCAAAGTATGAAAATGTAAAGAAACCTGTAAACGAAAAAATTATTATAAGAAAAAGTGCAAAGAAAAATTTTAGCATGTAAGGTCCCCTCATCCGAAAGTAATTTCATAGATTATTATAGTATATAAATATTGAATTTCCAATTGTTTACTGGTTAAAAATGAGAGGTCAGACATGTTTTGTATGTTGTAATGGAATGATTATTCGTAATGGATTTTGTATTTTTCGTAAATGTCATGTTGTGATGGACGTGTGCATATTCCCAGTCTTTATCATTAAAATGGACATTTCTTGGAGGGAGAAGAGGAACGACATCGAATAAATTGACAAAACGAAAGCTACTAGCTACTTGCAGTTTATAATAATTTCGAAAGGCGATATCTCCAACTTTTGGAGAGGCAAAGGTATAAAGACCGTACTGTGCGAAGGCAGTATTTATACGTGCATCTAGTATGTGTAGTGTAGCGAGTGCACCGCCTAAGCTATGGCCTGTTGCAAGAAGTTTCTTATGGGCTGGTAATGACACGAGCATATCCATAATGGAATCCCGGCAAGATTCATAAATTGAAAGAAAGCCATTATGGACATTTCCACTATTTAAAGCATATGGGTATGGCTTTTGGTTAACGAGTGAATCGATAATCCAATCTGTATCTGTTTGTGTGCCCCTAAAAGCTACAATAATCGTATCCTCAGATTCTAATATGAATCCGAACCATTCTGTCTTTTGAATGGCCTTTCCTTGAAACCCTTGTACATATTGGAACCCATCGGGTATTTCGAAAATGCCATTTTGTTTATATTGTTCATACGTTAGATCGCAGCAAGATGCTAACAATATGGCAGTATCTTTATCAAAGGATAAAGGAGTACGCATCAAGAAAGCCCTCCTTAAGAAAAGGTATAGTTCAATATATGCAGTGAGGGACTTGATTCATTCTTTTTGAAAAAAGGCTTGAACCTACAGTTACGTGAGGGAGTATGATTTTTGTAAACATATTGTTAGGAGGAGTGTAGGATGAGCAAAAAGGAAGGCTATTCAATTGGTGAGTTTTCAACGAGAAAAGGTATCTCAATACGGAAACTACAGTATTACGATGGAATATTACATGATTAAAAATGGTTTATACAGTCAAAAATAAACAGATAGTTCCCTATGAAGGGCACTATCTGTTTTTAGTGTTTTACTCTTTCCCATCTAAAAGGCGACCAAGTCCGCCTAAAACGCTACCTTCACCGCTGTTTTGAGCTGCTGGGCTTGTAAGACGTGCTGCTAAGCGGCTAAGTGTTAAGGACTGAATCCAAACCGTTCCAGGACCTTCTAGCGTTGCGAAGAATAAACCTTCGCCGCCAAATAGAGCTGTTTTTACTTTTCCAACGAATTGAACATCGTAGTTAACATCTTTCGTCATTGCAACGAGACAACCTGTATCAATGCGAAGTTTCTCGCCAGGTTTTAATTCGCGCTTATATACAGTTCCGCCTGCATGCATGAAAGCTAGACCATCACCTTCAAGTTTCTGCATGATGAAACCTTCACCACCGAAGAAACCAGTTCCTATTTTTTTAGTAAACTCAATTCCGATAGAAACACCTTTTGCGGCACAAAGAAATGCATCTTTTTGGCAGACTACTTTTCCTTGATATTCTGTTAAATCAACAGGAATAATTTTTCCAGGATAAGGAGCGGCGAATGATACGTGTCGTTTGCCATGACCTGTATTTGTAAATACAGTCATAAACATACTTTCACCTGTAACGAGACGTTTACCTGCGCCCATTAATTTACCGAATAGACCATTAGATGGTCCAGAACCATCACCGAAAATCGTTTCCATTTCGATATGATCTTCCATCATCATCATTGCGCCAGCCTCTGCGACAACGCTTTCTTCTGGATCCAATTCAATTTCAACAAACTGCATATCATCGCCATATAATTTATACTCGATTTCATGTGCTTGCATTTTTTCACCTCATCATATGTAGTAATTATATTGTACAGAAATCAAAGGAATTAGAATACTGTAGTTTTATTAATTTTTGAATAAAAATAGAATGAAAATTTAAGGTTATACTAGAATTATAAAAAACGATGGGACGAAAGTGTTCTCATTTGACGTTTTTGATATAGCATGATATAGTGAAAACACTATTGAGCTACATAATGTGGTACGGAAATAAAGCACGTTGTATTAAAGGCTGTAAGCTTGTTATACATTCATGTCCTTTATATCCACCTTTTCATGTGGATTCATAGTTTCATTTTTATTTAGGAGGTACATGACATGCAAACAGGTAAAGTTAAATGGTTTAACGGCGAAAAAGGTTTTGGCTTCATCGAAGTTGAAGGCGGAGAAGACGTATTCGTACATTTCTCAGCTATTCAAGGCGACGGCTTCAAAACTTTAGAAGAAGGTCAAGAAGTTTCTTTCGAAATCGTTGATGGAAACCGCGGACCACAAGCAGCTAACGTTACAAAAAACTAATTAGCTAGCGAAAAAAAGCATTCCGAATTTCGGAATGCTTTTTTTATGCTTTAGAACCAGACTCATCTGAAGATAATTCACCTTTAAAGGTGCGTTCTTCAGAGTCATCAAGCAATTGTTCATATTCTTCATGTTCTTCTGTTGCGAAAACTTGTGGGTTTTTTCCATACATATCTGTTCCAATAAAGTTTTCGAAATCCTCTACATACCCAACATTTTCTTCACTATTTACGTACATGCCATTATAGTTTTTTGAATCCTGTCTTTCTAAATCGGATGGTGTTTCTGATGTTCCGTAATTTGCGACGTCTTGCCAAGCATCTTCAGCATCGTACTCTACAGAATGATCTTCGTCGTGCTTATGAAACGAAGAATTTAGCACCTCTTCTTCAACTGGGCGTGTCTGCATATCTAATTTATTTGTAGTGTGCTGAATACACGTTGTAGCAGTTGGCATTGCTTTTAATCTTTCAAATGGAATTTCCTCACCAGACACTTCGCAAATTCCGTACGTACCAGCTTCAATTTTTTGCAGAGCATGTTTCGTATCTTCTAACTGTTTATGCCAAAATTCGATGAGTCCGAAATCTTTCTCACGTTCGTACAATTCTGTAGCCATATCACCTGGATGGTTGTCATAGCTAGACAATTCTCCTACTGAATCACGTTCAGATGCACGGTTTTCATCTTCATGAGTTTGTATCGTTTGTTCAACTTCTTGCTGTTGTTTTTCTAGAATAGATTTAAATTGATTTATTTGTTGTGGAGTTAACATAGTCGTCCACCTTCCTACAATTCAGTTTCTTTACATAGTATGAGCGTTGAGAGTAGGAATTATGAGATGAATTTCAGCCGGGAAGTCGGTATATGAAAAAAGGAGCCGCATAAGCAGCTCCTTTCTATCCCGCTATTTGCCGGGCAGTAAAACTCCCACCTTAGAATTTTGCTGGAGCAAAGAAGTTAGGTGGGAGTCGGGCTACCCGTAAACGCCCGATTGGTGAGGGCTAATAATCAGTGGGTGATGAACAAAACCCCCACTGATTAAAGTTTCACTTTATAGGAAGTATCCAAGCAATAATCCGATTCCCATTAGGAGACCGAAAATTGTATTTGTTTTTGCTGTTGAAATCATCGCAGGTACCATTTCCATTGGAATGCTTTTGCCGATAAAGCCTTTCGTCGCTTTAAATGCTTTCGGTACACTTAAGAATACGATAAGCATCCATGGTGATACGATGTTAACGATGATTAAAGCGATTGTCCAAATGTAGGCAACGATAAACATAGAAGCAAGTACACCAACGGCTCTTTCGCGTCCGACGAGAATTGCTAACGTTTTACGACCATTTTCTTTATCACCATCTAAATCACGAATATTGTTAGATAGTAAAATTGCACCAATTAAAATGGAGCTTGGAATAGATAATAAAATCACTTCTGATGTTACTGCCCCTGTTTGGATAAAGAATGAAATACCAATAATAATGACACCCATAAATAATCCTGCTGTTAGTTCTCCAAATGGTGTGTACGCAATTGGAATGGGGCCACCAGTGTAAAGGTAAGCAACGGCCATACAAACAAGACCGATTGCAGCAAGCCACCAGCTAGAGTTCATACAAATATAAACACCTAATAGCGTTGCGATGCCTAAAAATCCGAATGCTAAGTTAAGAACGGTTTTTGGTTTAATGCCATCGCGGACGATAGCACCGCCTATTCCAACTGAACCTTCATGATCGAGTCCTCTTTTATAATCAAAGTATTCATTAAACATGTTCGTTGCTGCTTGAATGAGAAGGCAAGCAAGAAGCATCATAAAGAAAAGAGGAAGATGTATTTGATTTATACCTCCGACCTGCATTGCAAAAGCTGTTCCGATGAAAACAGGAACGAAAGCTGCTGTTAATGTATGGGGACGTAATAAACTCCACCAAATTCGCCAGCCTGTTTGTTTACTTGGCTTTGGCGCCGTAGGAGAGGAATTCGTTTCGACGTTCATTTCCATGTTGAATCCTCCTTGGTCACATATTGTACACAATTAAGTGTAGAAAAAGCATCATTTAGTGTCAACGTTTATTTTCTAGGAAGAGAAGGTGAATTTCTCAGAAATGCTAAACGTTGACAGGCCTTTCCTTTGAGGTGTATCTTAAAATCAAGCGTAATTATGACTATTTTTCGCCCATAGGGGGGAGACAATTGTGATTCAAACGAAACGAAAAGGCTTACAAGAAGTTCTTGTTACAGCTATTAAGCGTGCGACTGATGAAAAAACATTAGTTAGTTTTGTAAAACAAATAGATTGGGTGGATCCACTTCTGTTTTATGCAGCAGGAAAAAGGATCGCATTCGAAAATAGATGTTATTTTGCAGACCCAGCTCAGCATGTAATATTTGCTGGAATTGGCTCTGTTTTCACTATAGCAAATTCCTCTCACAAACGCTTTCAAACTGCTCGTGACGAGTGGGATAAAGTAAAAGAGAAAGCATTCGTACAAAGAGAAGGATACGAATTTGGAACAGGTCCTCTTTTATTTGGTGGATTTTCATTTGACCAAGAAAAAGAAAAAACGAATCTTTGGAAAGAATTTGATGATACCACATTTTCACTACCAGCATTTTTATTAACTGTAAAAAATGAAAAGGCGTGGTTAACGATTAATCAGTTCGTTTCAGCTGAAGATTGTGCAGAAACTCTTTATAACGAAATTATTTCTGTAGAAGAGAGAATTTTACAAGAGAGTAAATGTGCACTAGTAGGATCAAAATTAACAGTTACTTCTAAAGTAGAAGTTGATCCGATTGGCTGGATGAACGCGATTGGAAAAGTGCAAGATGAAATGAAGCAAGGGAACGTGCAGAAGGTTGTATTAGCAAGGGAGCTAAAATTAACGATGGATCAGCATATTGATTCCGTTCTTGTTTTAGAAGCGCTTCGCATTGGGCAACCGGATTGTTACGTATTTTCTTTTGATTATAAAGGAGCATGCTTCTTAGGGGCGACACCTGAGCGATTGATTCGAAAAGAAGGCGAGAAGTTCACATCGATGTGCCTTGCTGGTTCAATTGGTCATGGCAATTCTATAGAAGAAAGTAAACAAAATGGTGAGACGCTTCTTCATGATGAAAAGAATTTGGCTGAACACGGTTATGTAGTTAACATGATTCGAGGTGTGCTAAGTGAGCATTGCGAATCTGTTAATATTCCGGAGAGCCCAGGCTTATTAACGACGAAAAATTTAATCCATTTATATACGCCAGTAGAAGCAAAAGGTGATGCAAGTCTTTTAACGATGGTAGAAGAATTACATCCAACACCAGCTCTTGGTGGTACACCTCGTCATGAGGCGTTGAAATTAATTCGTGATGTAGAGCTTTTAGATAGAGGATTATATGGTGCACCAATTGGCTTTATAGATGATGAAGGAAATGGTGAATTTGCGGTTGCACTTCGCTGCGGATTATTAAATGGCGAGAAGGCATCCTTGTTTGCCGGCTGTGGTATCGTAATTGATTCAGTAGCGCAGCTTGAATATGAAGAAACAAGTTTGAAGTTTAGACCGATGCTGGGTGCTTTGGAGGAATTAATGAAATGAACAATCATATAGAAGCATTATCATATTATTTAGGCGCGTTCGTGGACGAACTGACGCGTCTAAATGTATGTGATGTTGTCATTAGTCCTGGCTCACGGTCAACGCCGATTGCCTTACTAATGGAACAACATGAAGGAATGAAAACATATTTACATGTAGACGAAAGATCAGCAGGATTTTTTGCGCTCGGTATTGCGAAAGCAAAAAAACGTCCTGTTGCGCTATTATGTACGTCAGGGACGGCAGCAGCGAACTATTATCCAGCTGTATGTGAAGCGTTTCATTCACGAGTGCCGCTTATCGTATTAACAGCGGATAGACCGCATGAATTAAGAGATGTGGGTGCACCACAGGCGATGAATCAATTTAATTTATACGGTACTTTTGTGAAGCAATTTACAGAGATGGCACTTCCTGAAGCGAGTGAAGCAATGTATCATTACGCTCGAATGACAACGCAGCGTACGATAGCAAGCGCACTTCTAGCGCCGCAAGGACCTGTTCATCTTAATTTTCCAGTTCGCGAGCCGCTTATACCGGATTTCTCATTAGAAAGTTTATGGGATAAAGGGCGTGGTGAATATACAGGAGTAGTTCAGCAAGGGAACGTGACGATGCCGAGTGAATATGTAGATTCTCTTGTAGGGCGCCTTTCACATATGGAAAAGGGGCTTATTATTTGTGGAGACGGCAGTCATCCAGAAATAACAGAAGTTGTTATGAAAGTAGCTGAGAAAACAGGGTATCCAATTTTAGCAGATCCACTTTCTAACCTTCGTAGTGGTAATCATGATAAAACGATGGTTATAGATTGTTACGATACATTTTTACGAAATGAATTGTTAAAAGAAACGTGGAAGCCGAATGTTTTAATTCGTTTCGGCGGAATGCCTGTTTCTAAAGCATTAACGCAGTTCATCAAAAAACAAACGAAAGCTGTTCATATCGTTGTCGATGAATCTGGACAATGGAGAGATCCAGCTCTAGTTGCGACAGAAGTTGTACAAGCTAGTGACAGTGAATTTTGCAGAGCATTACTAGAGAAAATGCCAGTTATGAAAAAGAATGATTGGTTCGGAATGTGGAAACATATAAACGAGAAAACGAGAGAAACACTTTGTGAGATGGAAACATATGAAACGGCATTTGAAGGAAAAGTAATTACGGATATTGTACGTGTATTACCAGAAGGGGCAACGTTATTTGCGAGTAATAGTATGCCAATTCGCGATACCGATTCATTTTTCTTCACATCGGATAAAAACATTCAAGTAATGGCGAACCGCGGTGTAAATGGTATTGATGGAATCATTTCAACAGCTTTAGGAGCGAGTATTATTTGTGATCCGCTCGTATTAGTAATCGGTGATTTATCATTTTATCACGATTTAAACGGGTTATTAGCCGCAAAGTTACATGAGTTAAATATAACGATTGTTGTTGTAAATAATGATGGTGGAGGTATTTTCTCATTCTTACCACAATACGAGAAAAAGGAACATTTCGAATCATTATTTGGAACACCAATTGGGCTTGATTATGAACATGTTGTCAAAATGTATGGTGGTTCATTTAGCCGTATAAATGGTTGGGAAAACTTCCGAGAAGAAGTGCAGAATGGAACGAAAACGAATGGATTACACGTTGTGGAAATTTGTACGAATCGCGAAGAAAACTTGAAATTACATCGTGAACTATGGGCAAAAACAATGGACGTTATTACTATATCTTTGCAAGGTGAATCAAAATGAAAGTAACATTGCAAGGTGTATCGTATGAATATGAAGTAGCCGGAAGCGGGGAACCACTTCTACTTCTTCATGGTTTTACGGGAAGCATGGAAACGTGGGGTTCCTTTATTCCTTCTTGGAGCGAACAGTTTCAAGTCATTCTAGTAGACATTGTTGGACACGGGAAAACGGAAAGTCCTGAAGATGTGACGCATTATGATATTCAAAATGTGGCGCTGCAAATGAAAGAACTACTGGATCATCTTCATATTGAAAATGCGCACATACTTGGCTATTCAATGGGTGGTAGACTTGCGATTACGATGGCATGCTTATATCCAGAATATGTGCGTTCGCTTCTTTTAGAAAACTGTACAGCTGGACTTGAGAGTGCAAAAGAGCGAAAAGAACGCAAGGAAAAAGATGAACGACTTGCCGATAAAATTGAGCAAGAAGGCATCCGAAGTTTTGTATCGATGTGGGGAAATATTCCGCTATTTGAAACGCAAAAACGTTTAGCGCAAAACGTAAAAGAAGCGGTGCGAAAAGAACGACTTGCTAATAATCCAAAAGGACTTGCAAATAGTCTTCGCGGCATGGGAACAGGGGCTCAGCCTTCATGGTGGAACGAATTGCAAAACCTAAAAATGCCTGTCCTTTTACTGAATGGAGAAAGCGATGAAAAGTTCTTTCGCCTATTAAAAAACATCGAAAAATGCATCCCTCATGCGAAATTTGTCAAAATTGATGGGGCTGGCCATGCAATTCATGTGGAACAACCGGAAAAGTTTGATACAATAGTAAAGGGATTTCTAAAAACTATGCAGTGATACTTTTTTCAGCAAGAAGGAAGTTGCACTTATAGCGGAGATCAGAAATATAAAAGGAGGTAATAGTAATGACTATTGAATGGGTAAAAGAAGGCAATTACGAAGATATTATTTATTCAACATACAATGGCATCGCAAAGATTTCGATTAACCGCCCTGAAGTACATAATGCATTCCGTCCTAAAACGGTAATGGAGTTAATCAATGCTTTTGCACACGCTCGTGATGATGCAAATGTTGGCGTTATCATTTTAACAGGTGAAGGTGGACGTGCATTCTGTTCTGGCGGCGACCAAAAAGTTCGCGGTCATGGTGGCTATGTAGGTGACGACCAAATCCCACGTTTAAACGTATTAGACTTACAACGTCTAATTCGCGCAATCCCTAAACCGGTTATCGCAATGGTAGCAGGTTATGCAATCGGTGGTGGACACGTACTTCATATCGTATGTGACTTAACAATTGCTGCAGACAACGCTGTATTCGGACAAACAGGTCCTAAAGTAGGAAGCTTTGACGGTGGATACGGAGCTGGTTATTTAGCTCGTATGGTAGGCCATAAGAAAGCTCGTGAAATTTGGTACCTATGCCGTCAATATAGTGCACAAGAAGCGGTTGATATGGGCTTAGTAAACACAGTAGTACCATTAGAAGAACTTGAAGCAGAGACAGTACAATGGGCACAAGAAATTTTAGCAAACAGCCCAATGGCACTTCGTTTCCTAAAAGCTGCATTCAACGCAGACACAGACGGTTTAGCTGGTATTCAACAACTAGCTGGAGATGCAACGTTATTGTATTACACAACTGACGAAGCAAAAGAAGGCCGCGACGCGTTCAAAGAAAAACGCACTCCGGACTTCGGTCAATTTCCTCGTTTCCCGTGATCAAACCAAAAGCGGAAGCGGCTCGCACACAATGTGAGACGCTCCCAAAAGATCACACCGGAAACAAAACAACTAAGAGACTTGATGTCATATCAGGTCTCTTTCTTTCATGAAAGGAGAATGAGTGATGGAGACGATGCCGAATTGGTTAATGCAACGTGCATTTTTAACACCTGATCGCACTGCAATTGAAATTGAAGAGGAGAAGGTTACTTTCGTGCAACTGCATGAAAAAGTAGTATCTGTTTGTGAACACCTCACGCATGTAGGAGTGAAGCGGGCGCAAAAGGTGGCTGTTCTGATGAAAAATGGTATGGAGATGATTACAGTTATTCACGCCCTATCTTACATAGGTGCAGTAGCTGTGCTTTTAAATACGCGTCTTTCAAGAGAAGAGCTACTTTGGCAAATGGGTGATGCGGAAGTTGTTTGTTTAGTGACGGATCAAGAGTTTGAGACGGAAAATGTTCCAGTACGTTTATTTGCTGAAGTGATGCAAGGACCGAAGGCGGAAGCATTTATACAAGAAGAATTCTCTTTAGAAGAAGCGATGACAATTATTTATACGTCAGGGACGACAGGGAAACCGAAAGGCGTTGTTTTAACGTACGGTAACCACTGGGCAAGTGCAGTCGGTTCTTCGCTTAATTTAGGGCTTCGTGATGATGATTGTTGGTTAGCTTGTATGCCAATGTTCCACGTTGGCGGGTTATCTCTTTTAATGAAAAATATTATGTACGGTATGCGCATTTTACTCGTTCCAAAATATGATGCTAATTTTATTCATAAAGCACTTCAAACGAGAGGCGTTACGATTATTTCTGTCGTTTCTAAAATGCTAACAGATTTATTAGAACGACTTGGCGAAGGTACATATCCATCTTCTTTACGATGCATGTTACTTGGGGGAGGACCAGCACCGAAGCCGTTATTAGAAACATGTGTGGAAAAAGGAATTCCTGTGTATCAAACGTACGGTATGACAGAAACATCATCGCAAATTTGTACGTTAACAGCAGATTACATGTTAACGAAAGTAGGATCGGCCGGAAAACCACTATTTCAGTGTCAGCTTCGTATTGAAAAAGACGGCGTAGTTGTGCCGCCCCGTGCTGAAGGAGAAATTGTAGTAAAAGGACCGAACGTAACAGGTGGCTACTTTAACCGTGAAGATGCGACGCATGAGGCGATCAGAAATGGATGGCTTCATACTGGTGACCTCGGTTATTTAGATGAAGAAGGATTTTTATACGTATTAGATCGACGCAGTGATTTAATTATTTCTGGCGGAGAAAATATATATCCAGCTCAAATTGAAGAAGTATTGCTCTCTCATCCGGCGGTAGTAGAAGCGGGTGTTGTCGGTATGGCTGACGAAAGTTGGGGACAAGTACCAGCTGCTTTTGTTGTAAAAAGTGGAGACGTAACAGAAGAAGAAATTCTTCGTTTTTGCGAAGAGAAATTAGCGAAATATAAAGTGCCGAAGAAAGCATGTTTCTTAGAGGAATTACCACGAAATGCTTCGAAGAAATTGTTAAGACGAGAGTTAAGACAATTAGTGGAGGAGATGTAGGTGGAAATAAAAAAAGCGACACTTTATATAACGGAAATGCCGCTCATTATCCCGTTTGCGGCAAGTTACGGGACTTATGAAAAGCGTGAAAGTATCGTCATTGAATTAGAAGATACAGATGGATACATTGGTTTTGGTGAAGTCGTTGCATTTTCTGAACCGTGGTATACGGAAGAAACGGTGAAGACAGCGCTGCATGTACTTCAGGATTTTTTATTACTAGATTTATTGAAAGCTGAAATTTCTCATCCGAATGAAGTACCGTCTTTGTTCAAACATATAAAGAGAAACCGAATGGCAAAGGCCGGAATTGAAGGTGCTGTTTGGGATTTATATGCGAAGCGTCAAAAGCAGTCGTTAGCGACATTGCTTGGCGGAAATAGGTCTGAAATTGAAGTCGGCGTTGTGATTGGGATCAATACAATTCCCGTTATGTTAAAACAAATCGAGAAGTACGCGGAAGAAGGATACGAGCGCTTTAAAGTGAAAATAAAGCCAGAACATGATTACGAATTACTGAAAGAAATTCGCAAAGAGTTTCCGAACATCCCGTTAATGGCTGATGCAAATTCAGCTTATACATTAGCGGATACGGAGAAGTTGAAACGACTAGATGAATTTAGGCTTATGATGATTGAACAACCGTTAGCGGATTACGATTTTCTGGATCATGCACAACTGCAAAAGAAAATTGAAACACCGATTTGTTTAGATGAAAGCATCCATAGTTTAGAAGACGCACGTGTTGCGATTACGCTTGGCAGTTGCCGCGTCGTTAATATTAAACCAGGGCGAGTGGGCGGATTAACAGAGTCCGTTCAAATCCATAATTATTGTATGGAGCATAACATACCAGTTTGGTGTGGTGGCATGGTAGAAATGGGGATTTCACGAGCTCAAAATGTTGCACTCGCCTCTTTGCCAAACTTTACGATTCCTGGAGATATATCTGCTTCTAGTAGACATTGGGAGAGGGATATTATTTCACCGGAAGTGATGCTTGAAGGCGGAAAAGTAAGGGTACCGCAAAGTATTGAACGTGAGTATGAAGTAGATCGAGGCAGGTTGGAAGAAATAACAAAGCAGCGGATTATTTTTGAGCGATGAATGGGAGCTTTTATTAGTACTGACTACCTGCAAATAGCGGGATGATTTTCTCGTTAATTTTCGGTAAGTCGATATATTTAAAAAATCGCCGATATAATTTCATTTATCAAGGTTACTCTTACGGGTAGCCTTTTCTTAGTGTACAAATTGGATAGACTAGTTTAAAATCGAGCGTATGAAAACAGAATAAAGTAGGGGGACTAAAATGAAGCGCATTTCAATTTTAATAGCTGATGATGAAGCGGAAATTGCTGATTTAATTGAGATACATTTAGAAAAAGAGGGTTACCACGTCGTTAAAGCAGCTGATGGAGAAGAAGCCATGCATATTATTCAAACGCAGCCAATTGACTTAGTGGTTTTAGATATTATGATGCCGAAAATGGATGGATATGAAGTGACGAGGCAGATTCGCGGCAAGCACCACATGCCAATCATTTTCTTAAGTGCGAAAACATCTGATTTTGATAAAGTGACAGGTCTTGTATTAGGCGCAGATGATTATATGACAAAGCCTTTCACACCGATTGAATTAGTTGCACGTGTAAATGCACAACTGCGTAGATTTCTTACGTTAAATCAGCCGAAAGTAGCGGAGAATAAATCTGCTTTAGAAATAGGCGGAGTCGCTATTGATCCTGAGCGAAGAACAGTAAATGTGTACGGAGAGCCAATTGAATTAACACCAAAAGAATTTGATATTTTATATGTATTAGCAAGTCATCCGAAGAAAGTGTACAGTGTGGAAAATATTTTTCAGCAAGTATGGGCTGAAGGGTATTACGAAAGTGGAAATACAGTTATGGTACATATCCGTACTTTGCGAAAAAAGCTTGGGGAAGATAAAAGAAAGGATAAGTTAATAAAAACAGTGTGGGGGGTAGGTTATACTTTCAATGGCTAAAACGATGAGAAGCTTTCGCTCGAAGATGATTATGCTATTTGCGTTAAGTATGATATTAGCTGCTGGTGTAACGTATTTAATTTATGAGGGGCTACGTCTCTATTATAAATTAGTAGTTCGTTATGAGGATCCTTTAGCCCAATTTCGTTCAATGGTAAGACAAATTGGGGACATTAATTTCTTTTTAATTGTATTTATTCCTCTGTCCATTATGTTTTTCTTCTTCCTTACTAGACCGTATTTAAAATATTTTGATGAGATTTCGAACGGGATTCATCATCTTGCGAACGGAGATTTTTCAAATCAAGTTCGTGTTTCATCAAATGATGAGTTTGGATATATCGCACGCGAAATTAATGTAGCGAGTGAAAAATTAAAAGAAGCGGTTGAACGAGGAGACTTTGCGGAAAGTAGTAAAGATCAGCTCATTGTCAACTTAGCTCATGATTTAAGAACGCCGCTAACATCTGTTTTAGGGTATTTAGATTTAATTCTTAAAGATGAGAATTTGACGAAGGAACAAATTAAACATTTTTCCACAATTGCTTTTACGAAATCCGAAAGGCTTGAAATCTTAATTGATGAATTATTTGAAATAACGAGAATGAATTATGGCATGTTGCAAATTGAAAAAAGACCAATTGATATAAGTGAATTACTTATACAGTTAGATGAAGAATTATATCCGTTATTAGAAAAAAAAGGTTTAGAAGCGAGATTGAATATGGATTCGCATTTACCTATTAACGGTGACGGGAAATTGTTAGCTCGAGTATTTGAAAATCTTTTAACGAATGCGATTCGCTATGGATACGATGGAAAGTTTGTTGATGTGAACGGATATATTGATCATGAAGAGGTAGTTGTACAAATTATTAATTACGGCGATAGCATTCCAGAAGAAGATTTACCATATTTATTTGATATGTTTTATACAGGTGATAAGGCGAGGTCAGAACAACAGGGCGGAACAGGCCTTGGGCTATTTATCGCAAAAAATATTATCGAACAGCATGATGGGACAATCTCTGCTGAAAGTAACGTAATTAGAACGATATTTGAAGTGAGATTACCAAAAGAAGAGAGCAAAGCAATTTAATAAAAATTTAAACTTTACCCCACTTTTTATTTTAATAGTTTTTTCTATTCTATACGTAAGTTACGTTAAGGAGGAACTAGAAATGAAAAAGTGGGTATTTATTTCTCTTTTTATAGTATGTACAGCATGTGTAGGCTTTTATATATCACCAGTATTTCAAAAGGAGATCGATGTTAAAATTGCAGAAAAAGATTACAAAGTAAAAGCCGCGAACACTGAAAAGATAGAGGTTACAGAGGAACAAATTTATAAAGGTGATCTATTATTAGTTAATAGAGATTATCCGGTTAAAAAAGATAGTGTTAGGTCCGATATTGTCAATGTAAATCACAATAGTGAATTAGTAAGAGGCTATGTAATATTTGATAGAAATCTTCGCTTATCAGAGGGTGTTGTAAAAAAGTTTTTGAACGTTGTCGATGCAGCTGGGAAAGATGGAGTACAGCATTTCTTAATGAGTAGCGGTTACCGAGATTTTCAAGAACAAAGTAAATTATATAAAGAAATGGGATCGGATTATGCACTTCCAGCAGGATATAGTGAACATAATTTAGGGTTATCACTCGACGTTGGGTCTACTCAAAAGAAAATGGAGAAAGCTCCTGAAGGAAAATGGATTGAAGAGAACGTATGGAAGCACGGATTTGTTTTACGTTATCCGAAAAATAAAAGTGATATTACGGGCATTCAATATGAGCCGTGGCACATACGTTATGTCGGCTTACCACATAGCGCAATTATGCAAAAAAAGAAGATTACGTTAGAGGAATATTTGGACTTCTTAAAAGAGGAAAAAGAAGTTTCAACGGAGGTTGAAGGTAAGAAATATACGGTTTCTTATTATAAAGTTTCAGATCGTATGAACGTGAATGTTCCGGTGAATAAGCAGTATGAAATTTCGGGGAACAATATGGACGGGGTTATTGTGACGGTTCAAGAATAGAGAAAAAGGCTGGTCCGTTTTGGGTCAGTCTTTTGGCATATAAGAAATAGATTGCCGTTTTTTGTCGGTAAATCGATATTCCTTGTCGAATCATTGATATAATTTCCTGTACTATCAACATTTTGTGGATTGTTTTTTTATTTACCATTAAACATTATAACGTTATATTTACTTTTCTTTTTTTTCATGATACTCTAAATATGTGAAAGAGATATAAAATGAAACTTTAATGTAAGCGTATTCTTATGGCTTCTTATAGAAAAGGGTGGAAATACAATGACAGAACGATTCGTGCTACGTAATGTGAAACGTGTGAACGGGGAAGAGATTGACATTGTAATTGAAAATAATAAAATCGCACAGGTGACGAAAGCTGGTGCTGGCGAGGGTGAAAAGGTTCTTGATTACTCAGGTACTTACGTATCGAGTGGCTGGATTGATTTGCACGTTCATGCTTTTCCAGAGTTTGATCCGTATGGCGATGAGGTAGATGAAATTGGCGTTAAGCAAGGGGTAACGACAATTGTTGATGCGGGTAGCTGCGGAGCTGATCGTATTGCAGATTTAGTACAAAGTAGAGAACAGGCAAAAACGAATTTATTTGCCTTTTTAAATATTTCTCGCATCGGTTTGAAACGAATTGATGAATTATCCAATATGGAATGGATAGATAAAGAGAAAGTAATAGATGCAGTAGAAAAGTATAAAGATGTAATCGTTGGATTAAAAGCGAGAATGAGTAAAAGTGTCGTTTGTGATAGCGGAATTGAACCGCTGCACGTAGCGCGCTCTTTATCTCGTGAAACATCATTGCCGATTATGGTACATATCGGTTCAGCTCCTCCGCGTATTGAGGAAGTTGTACCTCTTTTAGAAAAAGATGATGTCATTACACATTACTTAAACGGGAAAGAAAATAATTTATTTGATGAAGAAGGCAAACCGCTACCTGTGTTGTTAGATGCAGTGAAACGTGGTGTTCATTTAGATGTTGGTCACGGTAATGCTAGTTTTTCTTTTAAAGTAGCAGAAGCCGCGAAGTGTCACGGTATTGCCTTTAATACAATTAGTACAGACATTTACCGGAAGAATCGTATACACGGTCCAGTTTACAGTATGGCTCACGTTCTTTCGAAATTCCTTTACTTGGGGTATCCGCTAGAAGAAGTAATTGATGCGGTTACGAAAAATGCGGCAGAGTGGCTGAAAAAACCAGAGCTTGGCCGTATTCAAGAAGGCGATATTGCAAACTTAACTTTATTTACGGTGAAAGATGAACCGATTACGTTAATTGATTCAGAAGGGGATCAGCGCATTGCTGAAAGAAGAATTGATACGAAAGGGGTTGTAATTAATGGGTCATTCATTGAATGCTAAGTACGGATTAAAAAGAGTGATTAATGCGAGCGGTAGAATGAGTATTTTAGGTGTATCTGCTCCGACAAATACAGTTATGGATGCGATGAAACATGGTGGACAAAATTATGTGGAAATTGCAGATTTAGTAGATAAAGCAGGAGACCATATTGCGAGAATTCTAGATTCAGAGGCAGCGGTCGTTGTGAATTCAGCATCGAGCGGAATTGCGCTTTCTATCGCTGGTATCGTTACAGAAGGAAATCGCCGCAAAAGTGAACGACTTCATCAAGAGGTCATCGCGAAAAACGAAGTGATTATGTTAAAAGGTCATAACGTTCAATACGGTGCTCCTGTTGAAACGATGATTTATTTAGGCGGCGGTAAACTTGTAGAAGTTGGCTACGCAAATGAAGGGAAAGCAGAACATATTGAAGATGCGATTGGTGAAAATACAGCAGCGATTCTATATGTGAAATCACATCATGCCGTGCAAAAAAATATGATTTCTGTTGAAGAAGCATGGGAAGTTGCGCAGCGAAATAATGTACCACTTATCGTTGATGCGGCAGCTGAAGAAGATATTCAAAAATACGTGAAGTATTCAGACCTAGCCATTTATAGCGGTTCAAAGGCGATTGAAGGACCTACTTCCGGTATTGTCGGCGGTAAACGAAAATATATTGAATGGCTAAAAGTGCAATTACATTGCATCGGAAGAAGTATGAAAGTTGGGAAAGAGACGACTTTCGGTTTACTTCAAGCGCTTGATGAGTATGGAGTAAAAGAAGATAAGAGTGAGCAAGAAAAAGAGTTGTTACAAGTGCTTATGCCGCTGAAAGAATTAAACGGTGTAAATGTAACAATCGTTCAAGATGAAGCAGGAAGAGCGATCTTTAGAGCGCGTATTCATATTAACGAGAACGAATTAAATAAAACTGCAAAAGATGTTGTGACGGCATTACGCGAAGGGGAAATCGCAATTTACACACGTGATTACGGAGTAAGACAAGGATTCTTTGATATTGATCCACGCCCACTTCAAGGTGATGACATACATGTAATTGAAGAAAAAATGAGAGAAATTGTAGGGGGAAACTAAGATGACAAACATTCAAAAACGTTTTTATAAAGGCCGCGTAGCATTAAATGTATTAGCGAACAATATCCGAAATGCGAAAGACATTTTTGAAGCAGCAGAAGGTTATGTAGTAGTCGGTGTGTTATCAAAAGACTATCCGACAGTAGAAGAAGCAGTAACTGCGATGAAAGCATATGGAAAAGAAATTGATGACGCTGTATCAATTGGACTTGGAGCAGGAGATAATCGCCAAGCGGCAGTTGTAGCTGAAATTGCGAAGCATTATCCTGGTAGTCATATTAACCAAGTGTTCCCTTCAGTTGGAGCGACGCGCGCAAATCTTGGCGGAAAAGATAGCTGGATTAATAGTTTAGTATCACCAACAGGAAAAGTAGGTTACGTAAATATTTCTACTGGTCCAATTAGTGCAGCTGGAGAAGAAAAAGCAATCGTTCCAATTAAAACAGCAATCGCACTTGTACGTGATATGGGCGGGAATTCATTGAAATACTTCCCAATGAAAGGCTTGGCTCATGAAGAAGAATATCGCGCTGTTGCGAAAGCATGTGCGGAAGAAGGATTTGCATTAGAGCCAACAGGCGGAATTGATAAAGAGAACTTTGAAACAATTGTACGTATTGCATTAGAGGCAAATGTAGAGCAAGTTATCCCGCACGTGTACTCTTCTATTATTGATAAAGAAACTGGCAATACGAAAACAGAAGATGTTCGTGAATTACTAGCGGTCGTGAAGAAGTTAGTTGATCAATATGCGTAAGAAAATTGCAGCATTCGGTGAAGTAATGATGCGCCTGCAAGTGCCAGGATATGAATTGCTGTCGCAAGCAAACACATTAAATTACTTATTTTCAGGTACAGGTGTGAACGTTGCAGCAGCACTTTCTCATCTAGGACATGAAGGTTTTCTTATTTCAACTTTACCGGAAAACTCTGTTGGGGATGCTGCGGTATCACATATTCAAAAGTTAGGCATTCAGGCACCGTTTGTTTCAAGAGGCGGTAAATATGTTGGTATGTACTTTTTAGAAAATGGATTTGGAGCACGTGCAAGCCGCGTTACATATTCGAACCGATTAGAAAGTAGTTTCAATACGGCATGTGAAGAGATGTACCAATTTGAAGAAATCGCAAAAGAAATTGATATCGTTCATTTTTGCGGGATTACCCTTGCGATGAATGATACTGTGCGCCATCATATGAAATCTTTGGCGAAGGCAGTTAAAGAAAATGGAGGCACTGTCGTTTTCGATTGCAACTATCGTCCATCGCTTTGGGGAGAAGATGGGTATGAACAGGCGAAACCTCATTATGAAAAAATGCTAGGCTTTGCCGATATTGTAATGATGAATGAAAAAGATGCGATGTTTGTTCTCGGAATGAAAACGGAAGAGACGGAGCGAGAAGCACAGCTTGTTGATCTTATTCCAAAAGTCGCTGAAATATATAATATCGCTACAATTGCTGGGACACATCGTTCTATTAATAGCGATAATACACACTCACTTCGCGGATTCATATGTAAAGATGGGACGTTCACTTTTGCCAAAACACTTACGTTTTCTGTATATGATAGAATAGGTGCTGGAGATGCTTATACGAGCGGGATTATTCATGGCGAGATAGAAGAGTTTGCACCAGAGAAAGCTGTTTCATTTGCGTCAGCAGCTGGAATGCTTGCACATACAATCGTCGGTGATACGCCAATGTCATCAGAGAAAGATATACTTCGGGCAATGACGGCATCAGTAGGTGATGTAGAAAGGTAGTGGGTGTAACGGTGAACGTAACGAGAAAAAGAGGTCCATTATATTTACAAATTAAAAATATTATTCGTGATCGAATATTACATGGTGTTTATGCCATTCATACAAATATTCCTTCTGAACCACAATTAGAAGAAGAGTTCAAAGTGAGTAAAATTACAGTGCGAAACGCAATTAAAGAACTCGTTCAAGAAGGATATTTAGAAAAGAAAAGTGGTAAAGGAACGAAAGTCATTCGAAATACTTCTGCGACAAAGCTTTCAAAGGGAAAGAAATTTACAGAAGTGTTAGTGGAAGAAGGCTATAAAGTACAAAAGAAATTGCTAAAGGCAGAAGTGGTTCATAATGAAGAAGGAACAGTACCATTTCGTTTGTTTGGTAAAGAGAGTTTTCGTATTGAGCGCCTATATGCTTTAAATGATACTCCGTACATTCATTATACGCACTATTTCTCAGCACAAATGGCAAGTACAGACTTAGCGGACTTTGACTTACAATCGCTTTATGATCTAGTCGAGGACCGTGGTATACATTTAGAAAACTTCAGAGATGAATTCGCTGTTGGATTTGCGCCTAATTTCGTTGCAGAAGCGTTAGGAGAAAAAGAGGGAACAGCGTTATTAAAACGTATGCGCTATTCTTACGATGAAGTTGGCGAAGTAATTGAATATAGTGAAGGCTACTACAATACGGAAATGCAGCATTACGTTGTAAATTATGATGTGTAAAAAATGAAGAGGGACCAATTCCCTCTTTTTCTGTAAAAAATTTTCATATCGAAGGGGGAATGGGATATGGATATATACTTATTAATCGTCACGTTAATTGCGATCGCAATTATTATTTTAGGGGTATCGTGGTGGAAGTGGCATGCATTTATTAGTTTAACAGTTGCTAGTCTATTTTTAGCTATTATGTCTGGGTTGAACTTGACCAAAATTGTTACTGCCTATGAAACTGGTGTTGGTAGTGTACTAGGGCATTTAGTTGGTATTTTGGCTCTCGGAACAATTTTAGGGAAAATGATGTCTGATTCAGGGGCTGGCATGCAAGTAGCAGATTTCTTCATTCGATTCTTCGGGGTGAAAAAATTACCTTGGGCAATGTTATTCGCCGGATTTGTTATAGGTATTCCATTATTTTTTGAAGTGGGAATCGTCATTTTATTACCACTTGTTATTTCAATTCGAAAAACAACGAAACAAAATATATTGTTAATTGCGTTACCTGTTATTGCTGGATTATCGATTGTACATGGGCTAGTGCCGCCGCATCCAGGTGCGATGACAGCAATCGGTATTTATAATGCGAATTTAGGAAAGGTACTATTGTATTCATTAATTATCGCGTTACCAACAGCAATTATCGCAGGACCGGTATTTGCAAAGTGGGTACATAAGAGGGTTATACCTGAAAATGAACCGGAGCTTGTTCGAGTTACGACAGTATCTACTGATTTGCCAAGTCGTAAAGCTTCATTCTTTATCATTTTATTACCAGTAGTTTTAATGATTTTATCAGTAGTCGCACCATATATTTCATTATCGAAAAAAATAACTGAATTTTTAGTATTTGTAGGAAGTCCGGTAATCGCTTTACTTATTTCATGTTTCGCAGCGTTTTATTTGCTTGGTATAAAACAAGGAATTAATAAAAAGATGATTAAAAAATTAACAGATGAAAGTTTACTACCTGTCGGTTCCATTATTTTAATAATTGGTGCAGGCGGTGGATTTAAACAAATATTAATTGAAAGCGGCGTTGGAACAGCCATCGCTCAAATGGCAGAACACATTTCATTATCACCAATCGTCTTAGCGTTCATGGTAGCGGGATTAATCCGAATTGCAACAGGTTCAGCTACTGTAGCATTAACGACAGCAGCTGGAATTGTTTCACCGGTTATTCAGCACATGTCTGGTGTAAATTTAGAATTACTCGTTATTGCAACCGGTGCAGGTTCATTAATGTTTTCTCACGTAAATGATGCAGGATTCTGGCTTGTAAAAGAGTATTTAGGTTTGACAGTAAAAGAAACGTTTAAAACGTGGACGGTGCTGGAGACATTGTTATCATTTATTGCATTCGGCTTTGCGCTTTTACTTAATATGTTTGTTTAGAAGAAGGGGGTGCCTATTTAAAGGTATCCTCTTTTTGTGTTGGGGCTCTTTTCATGAAACAAGCCCGTTTTTAGGAGTGCCAAGCTTCCTATTTGCCCTGAAAACATAATATAAATGGAATCCCCTCATTTAGAGCAAGACGATCTTGTTATGAATGATACTAAAGGAGGAATAGAGTAATGAGCGAAAAGTGTGAACACAGACATGATGATTGCGACCGCAGACGTGGGTGCGGAGGCGGTTTTGCGCTTCTAATCGTATTGTTTATTTTATTAATTATCATCGGTGCTAGCTGCTTCGGCGGAGGCGGTGGTTGTGGTTACGGCGGTTATGGTGGCTATGGCGGCGGCTATGGTGGATACTGCTAATTATTAAAAACTATTGAAAATAGCCTTGTGCATATTGCACAAGGCTATTTTATTCATATTTTTATATGCTGTGATAATTTATTAATGTACAGAGAGCGGATTAAGAAAAAGAAAATAATCTCGATAATCCCGAAAAAGGTGAGTACAATCAGTAACTCTTTTAGTAACGAGAAAGAAAACATGCTTTGTAAAAACTTAACCGCAAATAACGTGTGAACACCAGCAACGATGTAAGGAACGAAAAATAAAATTCCTAATTGAATCGTTGCGGAGCGAAACATTTCTGATTCAGTTAAGCCCAGTTTTGTAATCGTAATGTACTTTTGTTTTTCATTCGTTAAGTCGTTATACATACGGAAGTATAAAACGCTAGCCGCACCGATAAAGAAGATAAAGCCAAGAAATGCCCAAATAAAGAATTGAGCAACTGCATTTTCTTTATTATGGAGTAACTCATCAGTAGCTGTATAAATATTAAAAGGGACGGGAGATGCATGCTTATCGTCTTTATGTGCCTCATAATATTTTTCGGTGTCATTACTAATACTTTTTAATATATTTTTCGTTGGAATAATTGCATTTTCCCAATTATCCACGAAGTAGTTATAAACTGTAATGGTTTCAATATGAGGAATCATAGTATCGATTGCATAATCTTGCATAATAACTAAATTTGCTAATGCAAATGGTGGTGCTATTCCTTTGTTAATAAATCCCTTTATATAAAACTCCTTTTTATTGGATTCAAGCGTAATTGTATTTTGTTTTACAAATGGATTTGATACAAGGTTTAATAGCTCTGGTGAATAGCCAGAAATAATGTAAACTTCTTTTGAATCAAGGGTGATTGTAGGTCTCTTTAACTGCTTAGCAATTTCGTTATAATCACTCATTTTCATAATTGCAATCTCTTCTTTTGAAGCATTATCTTTTAAAAGCGTAAATTTATATTTTTTATATTGAAAATGAGCATTGGAAAGTTCGGATTCAATAGTATTAACGTGCTTTCGTTCAAGGGAATGATCCCCTTCTAATTTGTATGTGAAGGGAATAGGATATCGCTCTAGTATCGACGCTTTTGTATTATTATTCGCAGCAAATAGTCCGATAATAATCGTAAATGCAAGCGCAGATAGCATAGAAACGATAAAGAGTACATTAATATTACTACGGGTACGAGCAACTAAGTCTGAAATCCATAACATGTTTATTTGTTTCAAATAAAACTTTCTACGCTTCTTTAAAATATAGATAAAAAGAAGAAATGTTTGTGAAAAGAAAAAATATGTTCCGACTACTACGAGTGGCAAAATAGATAATATAATAAAGAAGACAGATCCGTTTTGCACATTTTTTTCGGTTACGTAGCCTTGTGGATAACCAGCAATATAATAACATAACCCTAAACAAGTTAAAGCAAATATCGAAATGAGTATAGACGGCCTTTTTTCGGCTGTCACTTTCTTGTTCCCTTTAATAAGATGGACTGTTTTACGAGTCCGAATAAACATAGGTGTAAATGTAGAAACGATTAAAAATAAAATGATAAACGTTACGGTTGTCACGATAATCGCTTCTGTTGGCCAATATAAATAGAGACCTTTCGCACTTGTTAATTTTGAAGTGACTAATAAGAAAAAATTAGAGAACACTAGGCCACCTTGTATACCGATAAAGATGGACAATATCCCGATTATCATGTTTTCAGTAAATAACAGTCTTTTTAATTGTTTCTGTGAGATACCGAGAATCGTGAGTATCCCGAATTGCTGCTTCCGTACATTTAAAAATGTTCCAATTGAATATAAGAGAAAGAAGAACGAGAACATAACAATCACAAGCTGTGCTGTACTCGCTAAGTTCATTAGAGGATCCCGTTCTTGAAAGCTTTGTACATTTTGTAAGCGTGGATGATACGCGTATACAGTAAATGAAAAGAAAACCATTATAGAAAAAGCACTACTTACAAAATAAGCAAAATATGCTTTAGAATTACGCGAGACATTTTTAAATGCAAATTGCCAAAACGTCATCCACGCCTTCCTCCTAATAATGCTAAAACATCTAATATTTCTTGATAAAATTTCTCGCGATATAGTCCGCGGTGTAATTCATTGTAAAGCCCACCATCTTTAATGAAAATAACGCGGTTACAATAACTTGCTGCAAACGGATCGTGAGTAACCATTAAAATTGTTGCATCTTCTTCTTTATTTAACTTCGTAAATAGTTCCATTACATCGATAGCTGCTTTTGAGTCCAAGTTTCCTGTCGGTTCATCAGCTAGTAAGAGAGAAGGGTTATGAATAACGGCACGTGCTACTGCAGTACGCTGTGCTTGTCCTCCAGAAACTTCAAAAATACGTTTGTCCAAAATATGATCAATTCCAAGCTTTTTTGAAATGTTATCGAGTTTTTCGTCCATTTCTTTTAAAGGAACATTGTCTAGCGTTAAAGGTAATACGATATTTTCACCAATTGTTAGTGTATCTAATAAGTTAAAGTTCTGGAAAACAAAACCTAACTCTTGGCGGCGGAAAATAGCTAACTTTTCTCTACGGAATGTATGCGGTTGTTTTCCGTTAATAACGACTTCTCCAGAAGTAGGTGAATCGATAGTCGAAATAACGTTTAAAAATGTGGATTTCCCACTTCCGGATGGTCCCATAATCGCAACGAATTCACCTTTATCTACGTGTAAATTTATATTTTTCAAAGCAGTATGAGGGACTTTTCCTTCATACACTTTTGAGACGTTTTTTATGTGTAATACCTCTTCCATAATAATCACCTTTCTATTTTTAAAACTTAATATGTTGTGATAACTTTTGCATATAAAAGGAACGAATTAAAAGGAAAAAGAGAATTTCAACCGTTCCAAAAATCATAAGCACGACTGTAATTTCAGCGAAGAACGAGAGATTTAATACATCTTGTAGCATCTTTGTCGCAAACATCGTATGGATGGATGCCATAATGTAAGGGACGAAGAATAAAATAGCAAGTTGGATTGTAGCAGATTGCTTCATCTCAGTTTCTGTTAAACCAATTTTTGTAATCGTTATATACTTTTCTTGCTCATTTGTTAAATCTGTATACATTCGGAAGTAAAGAACACTGCCAGCACCAATAAAGAAAATAACGCCAAGGAAAGTTCCGATTAAGAAAAAGGAAGCAACATTTAGTTTCTTGTTGTATAAAGAGTCACTTGCTTCACTTGCGTGGAACGGTGGATGTTCTGCCTGAATAGCTGCATTGTCATTATCAATTTTTGTTATAAATGCTGAACCGATATTATGTGCCTTTTCCCAATCTGGAACTTTGAAGCTATATACACTCATCTGTTTTGAAGCGGTTGATAAGGCTTCTACATTTTCATCAGATAATACGAGAAGTTGTGATATTAAGCTATTCGGGAAAGGGTTATAACTTTTATATTCCTTCACTTGTAGATGTAAAGAGTTTTGAGTAAGTGTCAGAGTATTTCTCTTTTCTTGATCAAAAACTGTTCCAATGAATTGATCATCTATGTCTTTAATAAGGATATAAGACTCATTATTACTTACGGTGAGCGTTTCCAAATTTAATGCTTTAGCAAGTACATTATAGTCACTTTGTTTAATTGCATAATAGAGCTGCGCGTTATCTTCTGCCGAAGACACTTCATATATATCCGTTTTAAATTTCTTATAAGCAAACTGCTCTTCGTTAAATTTTTGTTCTAACCAATTTAAATGTTCATCAGCTAACGTATTTTCAGTATGTGATAAATAAGTAAATGGGAAAGGGTTTTTCCTTATTTCATCAAACTTTGTGAATTTCCCAAACCCATATAAGAATGTAATCATTGTGAAAGCGAGTGTCGATAACATCGTCACGATAAAGAGCATGTTAATATTTGTCCGAATCCGAGTTGCTAAATCAGAAACCCAAAGCATATTAATACGTTTCATATAAAATTTTCTTCTCGTCTTTAATATGCGAATGAGTAAGAAGCTAATTTGTGAGAAGAAAAAATATGTCCCAGCTGCAGCAAGTGATGGGATGACAAATATACAGGAGGCAGCGTACAAAAGCCCAGCGATATCTCCTAGTGACATA
Organism: Bacillus sp. TH19; assembly: GCF_016651075.1. Taxonomy (NCBI): domain Bacteria; kingdom Bacillati; phylum Bacillota; class Bacilli; order Caryophanales; family Bacillaceae; genus Bacillus; species Bacillus sp. TH19. The sequence continues at coordinate 758,175 of NZ_JAEKEO010000007.1, forward strand.
AAATATAGTGGGTTTGCTGCTAAAACATATCCAGATATTAAACATATCGCACCAAAGAGAGAGATGAGTACAGATGCTTTTCTTTCTTTTTGTTTTGTTCCTTCTTTTAAAAGACGTACAGCTTTTCTCGTACGGATTAGCATCGGTGTAAAAGATGATACGAGAATGAAGAGTCCAAGAAAGATAACTATAGTTAAAACGATAGCAGCTGTAGGCCACCAATATAAATATAAACCAGGCACATGCGTAATTTTGGCGGTAATTAATAAAAAGAACTGTGAAAAGACAAGGCCAAATTGAATGCCGAAAAATATGGATAGGCCACCAATTAGCATGTTTTCTAGAAATACGAGCCTCTTTAATTGCTTTGGAGATATGCCAAGTACTGTTAAAATCCCGAACTGTTTTTTTCGTACTTTTAAGAAAGTACCGATTGAATATAGTAAAAAGAAAAATGAAAAGAATACAATGACAACTTCTGAGATTGTCATTAATATGTTCAGAGCAGCATTCACGCCTGTCATATGCAATTTAGGATGAAATAAATAAACTGCAAACGAGAAGAAAATTGCAATGGAAAACGCACTACTTACAAAATAGGCGAAATAAGCTCTGGCGTTCCGCGTCACGTTTTTAAATGCAAACTGCCAAAATGTCATGCGCCTAAACCTCCTAATAGAGTGAAGAAGAAAAGGATATAAGAGATACCCTTTTCCTGTACTAATATATTCATAAAACTTAACCATTCGTATACTCTGATAACTTTTGCATGTAAAAGGAACGAATGAATAAGAAAAAGACGATTTCAACTATGCCAAAAATAATAAGAACGGCTGAAATTTCTTTGAATAGTGATAAATCAATTACATCTTGAAGCATTTTTGTTGCGAACATTGTATGAATGGATGCCATAACATATGGAACGAAAAATAAAATGCTAAGTTGAATGGTTGCAGATCGTTTCATCTCTGCATTTGTTACACCAATTTTTGAAATTGCTACATATTTTTCTTGTTCGTTTGTTAAATCTGTATACATTCTGAAGTAAAGAACGCTACCTGCTCCAATAAAGAAAATGACACCTAAGAATGTCCCGATTAGGAAGTATGCAGCACTTCCTGATGTGATTCTATATAATGAGTCTGCTGATTCATAGGGGCGGATAAGGGGGCCTTCGTATTGGAATTCCTGTCGATCTTTTTGTATTTTTTTCATAAAATCATTAGCAATTTTATACGTCTTTTCCCAATTTTGTACGTTATAATTGTACGCTGATATATGCTTTGTTGTACTTGGTAAGTTGTTTACAACAACATCAGGTAAAATTAAAGTTTGATATGAAAAGTTAGATGGAATGGCCCCTACTTGTTCATAGCCCTTTACTTGTAATATCGTATTTGTGCTAGAAAGTGTAATGGATTTTCTATTGAAGCTTGGCTCAAATTGGCTAAATAAGGTGAAATAAGCGCTATCGCTTAAGACATATGCTTCGTTATCGCTCATGAATAGTTGTTTCATTCGTAGGGAAGCTGCAAGTTTATTATAGTCACTTTGTTTCATTGCATAGACGTCATTGTAAGCCGTTATACCTTCATCTTCTTTCAGTGGTGTTTCATATAAATCAGCTTCTATCTTTTTATAAGAGAAATTTTCTTTTTGTAACTGCTGTTCAAGCCAAGTTAAATGCTTGTTAGCAAAAGGATTTGCGTCATATGAAAAATAAGAAAATGGAAAAGGTGAACTTCTCGTAACATCTAGCTTTGTAAACTTTCCAAATCCATATAGAAATGTAATCATTGTGAAGGCTATTGTAGATAGCATCGCTACAATAAAAAGCATATTGATATTCGTGCGAATACGACTTGCTAAATCCGAAATCCAAAGCATATTAATACGTTTCATATAAAAATTTCTTCTTTTCTTTAAAATATAAATAAGTAAGAAACTAATTTGAGAAAAGAAAAAATATGTCCCAATTGTAACAAGTGCTGGAATCACAAAAATACTTGAAACCATATATATAACGCCTACTTGCGGGTTTATTGAGAAAAAATATTTAGGGTTTACAGCTAAAATATAACCACCTAATAAACAGATAGCACCAAATAGAGAAATGGATATGGATGGTTTTCTTTCTTTTTGTTTTACATTGTTTGTTTTTAAAAGGTGCACTGCTTTTTTTGTTCGAATAAGCATTGGTGTGAATGCAGATACAGCGATAAAGAGACCAAGAAACACAATCGTTGTTAAAATGAAAGCATTCGTAGGTATATATAAATATATCCCTGGTAGGTGTGTAATTTTCGCTGTCACTAATAAGAAAAATTGTGAAAATACAAATCCAAACTGCATACCGAAAAAGATAGATAAAATACCAATTAGCATATTTTCAGTGAAAACGAGTCGATGTAATTGCTTTTTTGATATACCTAAAACAGTTAAAATCCCAAATTGCTTTTTACGAACCTTTAAAAACGATCCGATTGAATAGAGTAAAAAAAAGAACGAGAACAAAACAATAACAACTTCTGAAAAAATCATTAATCCTGAAATTTCAGAGATCATAGTGGAATTTTGTAATTTTGGATGAAACAAATAAACAGCGAATGAAAAGAACACAGCAATGGAAAAGGAACTGCTTAAAAAATAGGCAAAATAAGCTCTTGAGTTGCGCGTTACATTTTTAAATGCAAACTGCCAAAATGTCATAATATATGCCTCCCGTTAGCAGGCCGATATGTAGTCTTATTGCAAAAAATGTATGAGAGTAAGTTCTCATACATTTTGCTAGCATATGTTATGGTCATGCTTCGGTCACCTTCTCCGTGTTTTCTGCTTGATTGTTTGCAGCGTTGTGGAAGATGATTTTAATCGTCGTTCCTTTACCAACTTCAGAGTCTAGTTTCACAGAGTGACCTAAATAATCACAAATTTTACTTACAATATAAAGCCCCATACCAGTAGATTCTCCGAATGCACGACCGTTTTTTCCAGTGTAAAAAGGTTCAAATACTCTTCGAATATCTTCTTGCGGAATACCAACGCCTTCGTCACGAACTTCCAAAATAATATCTTTACCATTGCGATAAGCTGATAAGAAAACTTTCTTTCCGCGCTCACCAGAGTAGCGAACTGCATTTGTCATTAACTGATAAATGATGAACTTTAGCCATTTCGCATCAGAAGCAACCTTTAAATCTGAATGAACTTCTAAAACGGGGAAGACTCCGTTTCGAATGAATAATTCTTTCAACCCGTTAATATTTTTTGTCACAGCATCTTTTAATGAAATCGTCTCAACATGGAAGTCTTCATGGAAGTTATTTAGCCTTGCCATATATAAAGCCATATCGAGTCCTTGATTTAATCGTTCTAATTCTTTTTTGAATTTCGGGATTAAATGTTCATCTTCCATTTCAAGCACCATAAGCTGCATAACAGAAACAGGCGTTTTCATTTGATGCACCCAATGATTAATAAATAACTGGTGTTCTTGCTGCTTTACTTCGAATGTTTGTAGGTCTTTTTGGAATAGACGATATTGCGTACGAACGAGCTCGTTTACACTGTGGGGCATAGGAGCAGTCGCTCTTTCAATAAACGCATCTTCCATTTTCTCTGGTGGTTCACTTAATCTGTGGTACATTCTACGGTTACGAACGTAACGATAAGCGAGGAAACAGATGAATAAGTATAAGCTTAAAACGATGAAGTAAAACTTATTATTTTGAAATCCGTCTACTGCATCATAAAGAACGAAAATGATTCCGAAGTTTAATACATATAGTAGGAAAAATGCAAAATGATCACGTAAAAATAGCTTCATGTTTATTCACTCCAAGTTGCGTTAAAACGATACCCAAGTCCACGTACTGTTTCAATAGCATTTTCAATACCAAGCTCATTGAACTTTTTACGAAGACGCGTGATGTTTACGTTTAATGTATTTTCCTCAACGAAGCTTTCGTCGTCCCAAAGAGCGGCTAGTAAATCTTCACGACTCGCTGTACGCGGGAATTTAGATAATAGCATTTCTGCTAAAATAGCTTCTTTCTTCGTTAAAAGAACTTGCTCAGCTCCAAAATGAATTTCTGGACGCTCAGGGAATAGTTTTAGTCCTTCAACCTCAACGATACGTTCAGAAATATTTGGTGCATAATCACCGTAAATACGGCGTAATTGACCTTTGATTTTCGCCATTACAACGTCGTAGTGGAACGGCTTCGTAATATAATCATCCGCACCGCTTTCAATCGCCATAATTTGTTCCATTTCACCAGCACGAGCTGAAATGAAAATAATTGGACAAGTAGATTCATGACGAATTTGACGGCACCAGTAGAAACCATCGAATTTCGGTAAGTTTACATCAAGTAAAACAAGATGTGGTTTCACGGCGTTAAACGATTCCATAATATCATCGAAGTTCTCTGCAACAACAGCATCATAGCCGTATTTTTGAATGTGAGATTGCAGTAATGATGAAATATTTGGATCGTCTTCAACGATTAAAATTTTATACATATGTATATTCCTCCTCAAAAAAACAATTGTAGCTATAGTGTACCATGTGTTTCACGTCTTTTCATTATGTTGAAATATAAGCTAGTAAACAGTATAGGTCAAAAGTGGAAAAAGTAAAAAGGGCCGTATATATAATTGACAATTAACTGAAATCATTTTAACATTTAGATAAATATCTAAATGTCTAATTATCGAAAGGAAGAAAGACATTGAACCAAGCATTCAAAGCATTAGCAGACCCAACAAGGCGAAAAATTTTAGATTTATTAAAAGAAGGCGATTTAACTGCTGGCGAAATTGCTGAACAGTTCAATATGACAAAGCCAAGTATTTCTCATCACCTAAATGCGCTTAAAAATGCTGAACTTATCCAAGATGAAAAAAGAGGGCAATTCGTTATGTATTCTTTGAACACAACTGTATTTCAGGATTTATTGACTTGGGTGTTTACGTTTACGAATAAGGGGGAAGAGGGGAAATGAGGAAGCATCTTATCGCAATTATATTAATTCTTATAACTTGTATCGCATGGGCGTTTGCTTGGCCACATTTGCCAGAAGAAGTTCCGAGTCATTGGAACATTGCTGGTGAAGTAGATGGATATATGTCAAAAATGGGAATGATGATTTTTGATGTAGCAATTATGGTTTTTATATATGTATTAGTGACTGTATTACCTAAGATCGATCCGAAGTACGATAACTATAAAAAATTTCCTAAAGCACTTGGAAGGATAAATGGAGCAATTTTATTTTTCTTATTTACTATTAATATGATGACACTAGCAAATGGTTTAGGATATAACGTTCCAATTGGAATTGTTGTGAACATAATGGTCGGTATCCTTTTCGTTGTACTCGGCAATTATATGCAGCAATGTAAACCAAATTTTTTCATAGGTATTAAGACACCATGGACTTTAAGTAGTGAAAATGTATGGAGAAAAACGCATAGGATAGGATCAAAGATTATGATGATTGGTGGTATTGTAATCATATTTTCCTCGTTTCTTCCGGGAATGTGGAAGATGATTTGTTTGTTAAGCGTTGTCGTTGTACTGGTTGTTGGTACGATGGTTTATTCCTATGTTGTTTATAAGAAAGAGATAGGGGCTTAATATAAAATTTATGGGGGAGAGAGGATGAAAAGACACGTATTACCATGGAGTTTAATTATTGCAATTGCAATTGGCTGGTACATTGTATGGCCTTATTTACCGAAACAAATTCCACGTCATTATAATGCTGCAGGAATGGTAGATGGATATTTTTCTAAAGTAGAAGCGAGTTCAGTTTCAATAGGTAGTATGGTGTTGCTGTATTTGATATGGCTAGCTATGGGGTATATTGATGTAACGAAAGATAAGTATAAACAGCATGCTAAAGTCCTTTCTGCAATCCATTATGCCATTCTTTTGATAGGGTTCGGCTGTAATATATTTGCGCTATTAGCAGTGTCTAATTATATTGCATCGGGCTCCATTGCATTTAATTTCGGACTTGGAACATTGTTTTTAGTACTCGGCAATTATATGCAACAAACGAAGCCAAATGGCTTAGTAGGAATCCGGATGGACTGGACATTAGAAAATCCTGTAGTTTGGAGAAAAACACACAGATTTGCTTCGAAGGTATTTGTAATAGGTGCACTTTGTATATATGCTGGGGCGGTACTTCCAGATCCATTCAATATTTTTATGGCAATTGGAATAATATTAGTATGCATCTTCATATCAACGATAAAGTCATATGTTATTTATAAAAAAGAAATGCAATTGTGAGCAATAAGCGATTGAACTACACTAATCAAATTTAATATTTATAGTTTTTATGTGTTAACAGGTTCTAATACTCAGTGAGGATAAAAAACTTACTGAGTAAAATTAAAGGCTTTTCAGTCTGAATATTTCGTTTTTAATCCAAGGGATAGTTTGGGGGAAATCACATGTTAGAAATTATAAATTTTAGCAAGACATACAAAGGTGGCAAAAAAGCAGTAGATCAGTTAAATATTACTGTTCAAGCAGGAGATATCTTTGGATTTATTGGGCATAACGGTGCGGGGAAAAGCACCACGATTAAGTCGTTAGTAGGAGTTATAGATTTTGAAGAGGGTGAAATTTTTGTTGATGGACATTCAGTAAAAAAGGATCCGATTGCATGTAAAAGAGTAATGGCGTATATTCCAGATAATCCAGATTTATATGAGCAATTAACAGGAATTCAATATTTAAACTTTGTTGCGGATGTTTTTAAGGTGTCTGCAAAAGAGCGGGAAAAGGAGATACAAAAGTATGGAGATGCTTTTGAGATTACACCGTACCTAGGTGATTTAATATCTTCTTATTCACATGGTATGAAACAAAAAGTGGCGATTATATCAGCGGTTTTGCATAAACCGAAATTATTAGTTTTAGATGAACCTTTCGTTGGTCTTGATCCAAAGGCTGCTGTAGTGTTGAAAGGTATTATTAAGGAGCTTTGTGAAAAGGGAAGTGCGATTTTCTTTTCTACGCATGTTTTAGATGTGGCGGAGAAGTTATGTAATAAAATAGCGATGATTAATAGAGGGAAATTAGCACTTTCAGGGGAAGTGAATTCTTTAATAAAGGAAGGTTCATTGGAAGAGCTCTTTATGAAGGAGCTTGCTAATGAATATTAGTAGTCTAGATCTTTTAAAAATCCGCTTGATAACACAGCTTGGTTTAAATACTTTTAAATACGAAAAAGATAAAAAGAAGAAGCAGAATAAGATTTTGTTGTCAGTGTCTATTGCCTTGGTGGGTGTCATGTTAATGCTATATTGTGGTGCCTCAGCATATGGGTTGGTGAGCTTGGAAATAAGTGGAATTATCCCAGTTTATGCATTAGTTATTAGCAGTGTATTGACGTTGTTTTTCACTATATTTAAGGCAAACGGAGAGATTTTTGCTTTTAAGGACTACGACCTTTTAATGTCATTACCGATTCGTGTAAGTACTGTTATTACAAGTAGGTTTTTGTATTTATATTTGCTGAATACGATCTTTTCAATCATAATCATGCTACCAATGGGAGTTGTTTATGGCATACATGAGAAGCCATCAGTTTCTTTTTACTTTATGTGGTTCATCAGTATGTTTATAGCATCTTTAATTCCAACAACAATCGCAGCGGTCTTTGGAGCTGCGATTACGGCAATCGCTTCTAAATTTAAAAATACGAATAAAATAACTACGACTTTAAGTTTTATAGTAATTATTACATTCGGTTTCTTTATGCTAAAAAGCGGAAATGCTCAATATAGTCTTAATGATATGAACGGAATAGGTACAATTATTTCAGAGCAACTAACTAAAGTGTATCCATTAGCTAACATGTTTCAAAAAGCAATTGTTCATGCTGATATTGTAGCTTTCATCCTGTTTGTTGGGATATCGGTTATTTGGTATTATCTTTTTGTAAAAATCCTTTCGTTAAAATATAAGCAAATAAATACAGAGATTACCACTTATCATATGCTTTCAAATTATGAAATTCATAGCATGAGAAAAGAAAGTGTATTGGCCGCATTGTATAAAAAAGAACTGAAGCGTTTCTTTTCTTCTACAGTGTATGTGTTAAATAGCGGAATGGGAGTTGTGATGGCGCTAGCTTTTGCACTAGCTATAGTTGTAGTAGGGCCAAGTCAATTAATAGCGTATCCTGGAATTGAGCCTCTGTTGCAAAAGATTGCTCCATTTGCTATTTCAGCAGCGATTTCGATGACGTGTACAACATGTGTATCATTGTCATTAGAAGGAAAAAATGTATGGATTATTAAGTCGTTGCCTATAGCGCCAAAGATGATTTATGACAGTAAAATTCTTATGAATCTTTCATTAAGTATACCTGCATCACTTATTAGTGCTGTATTACTGATAATAGGGTTAAAACTAGATGTTTGGAGTTCTCTTTTCATCGTAATAACACCGATAACATATTCATTATTTTCGGCAGTATGGGGGATTTTTATTAATAATCGATTTGGTTATTATGATTGGGTATCAGAAACTCAAGTAGTAAAACAAAGTATAGGATCGTTTGTCGGTATGTTCGGTGGCTTAATTATGGCTGTTATACCTGCCTTGTTAATCGGTACTGCTACGATCTCGAACTACAGAGTGTTTACTTTTGGAGTTGTTATAGTACTTACGATTGTTACTATTTTCTTGTATAATAACGAGTCGAGAAGAAGTATAAAATAAAGTTAATGTCATATTCGTATTTTGTTTGTAAAGAAGAAGTTAAAATAAAAAAGCTACTGCTCCTTTCAAAGGAGCAGTAACTTTTTTATTTTAGGGAAATTTGGATCTAGACATTATTTCTTCAAAACCGGTATCCAAATTTCACTTTTGAAGTTTGGAGAAGTTACATCTTTCTGTTCATTCCACAATATTTCCGGTCCTTCTGCTAGTTCATAGTTCGAAGAAGGGAACCATTCGGAATAAATACGTCCCCACACATTTTGTAATGCATCAGGAAATGGACCGACAGCTTCAAATATAGCCCATGTTGAAGCGGCGACTTCAAGTTGCGCAAATTGCTCTGGGCAATCTTTCGTTGTGGCTACTCCAATATAGTGATCGAGTTCGCCTTTTTCTTCCATTCTTCCTTCAGAAAAGTTAGTAGAGGCACTAATGATTCCATTTGGGTTCACATTTGAAAGCATCTTTAATGTTTGAATGGACTGTGGGGTTAAACTTTTCCACATAGAAGCAATTTCTTTGTTTACACCGTTAAAAACGATTGGTACTCGTTTTTGTATACCAATGATTTGAAATGGCCCTTTTTCTTCAATTCGATAGTTCATTTCATTTCCTCCTTGAATGGATAGTTGGAAGGTCATTGGTGAATAAGCCTTCAAAGAACGAATTGTACTTCGAGCTTCTGAAGGCGTTATTCCGTGCAAATTTTGAAATGCACGTGTAAATGAATCTGGTGAGTTGTATCCATATTTTATAGCGACATCAATGACTTTTGCATTGCTATCTTTTAGTTCAAAGGCAGCAAGGGTAAGACGTCTACAGCGAATATATTCTGATAGTGATATGCCAGCTAAAAAAGAAAACATTCTTTTGAAATGATATTCGGAGCAGAAAGCTATTTTTGCGACTTCTTTAAAATCAATTTCGTGTGTAAGGTTGTCTTCAATATACTGCATTGCCGCATTCATATTTTTAAGTGAATCCACTATATGACCTCCTTTGTATATAGAATATCAAGAACGAAATAGCTCCATCCGACATTTCATGCACAACTTTGTGGGGCATTTTTAACCTTACAAAATTGTAATGTTCCTGTAAGGAGAATGAATGGATGGCATGATATCCCAATGTTATAGTAACAAAGTACTTTAGTACATTAGGTTAAATTCTGATGTCTTTACTTATGTGCCTTACATAACTGTCATGTTTGTGTAAGAAACATCGATAGTGGCAAGAGTAGAGAGTGTATATAGTTGAAAATAGAGAATAGAAGAAATGAGGGATGTCGAGATGAAAACAGTGTTAGAAGCAAAAAATATTGAAAAAGTATATGACACAGGTGGGAATAAATTTGCAGCGTTAAAGGGTATTAACTTACAAGTAAAAGAAGGTGAGTTCGTTGGAATTATGGGACCTTCTGGTTCGGGTAAGACGACTTTACTAAACGTTCTTTCTACAATTGATAATGCGACGAACGGTGAAATTTTAATTGATGGAAAAGATATTGTGAAGATGAATGATGATAAGCTAGCGTTATTCCGTCGCGATCATTTAGGATTCATTTTCCAAGATTATAACTTATTAGATACGTTAACGGTAAAAGAGAATATTGCGCTACCTCTTGCGTTATCAAAGGTAAAAGCGAGTGAGATTGATCGCCGCGTTCTGGAAATCTCAAAGAAATTCGGTATTGATCATATTTTAAGTCAGTTCCCATATCAAGTATCTGGTGGACAGAAGCAGCGCTGCGCAGCATCGCGCGCGATCGTTACAAGTCCTAGTATGATATTTGGGGACGAACCGACTGGAGCACTTGATTCTAAATCAGCGACAGATTTATTAGAAAGTATGAAGTCGTTAAATGAATATGATAATTCTACAATTTTGATGGTAACGCATGATGCATTTGCGGCGAGTTATTGTAAACGCGTTATTTTCATTAAAGATGGTGAGTTATATAAAGAATTACACCGTGGTGAATCAACACGTAAACAGTTCTTCCAAAAAGTCGTTGACGTAATGTCTTCTATTTCTGGAGGTATGGCTGATGACCTTATCTAGCATTGCCCTCCGCAACATACAGCGGAACTTTAAAGACTACTTTGTATATTTTGCATCTATGATTTTTAGTATCGTCATTTACTTTACATTTAAAGCACTGCAATATAATTCACAAATGGAAAAAGCAGCGGAAGCCTCTAAAAAGATTAGCGGTGCGTTTCAAGTTTCCAGTGTGATGCTTATCATTTTCGTAGCAGTGTTCATTATATATTCGAACGGATTCTTTACACGTAAACGTAAAAAAGAAGTTGGCTTATATTCTTTATTAGGTATTCGTAAAAGACAAATTGGTAAAATGCTCTTTTATGAAAATATGTTAATGGGATTAATGTCATTAGTAATCGGGATTGCGATTGGTAGTGTCCTTTCAAAATTATTCCTTGAGTTATTAGTAAGTATGATGGGATTAAACTTAAACGTTCATTTTGAAGTACCGATGGCTGCCATTATTGATACAGCAATTATTTTCTTTGTGATTATTTTATATACATCACTCCAAGGGTATCGTTTAATTTATCGCTTTAAGTTAATTGAACTTTTCCGCGCAGAACGTGAAGGAGAAGCAATGCCAAAAGGATCTGTCATTATGGCATTAATTTCAGTTTTCTTAATCGGTTCAGGTTATTTCTTAGCGTTAATGTTTATGAAGGCAATTATGTATGCAAACTTTATGGCAGTTGCACTTTATATTTTACTTGCGACAGTATTAGGTACGTACTTACTATTTATGTTCTTTACTGTATTCGTATTGAAACGTGCAAGAAATAATAAATCATCGTTTTATAACGGTATGAATATGGTAACGACGTCACAGCTACTATATCGTATTAAAGGGAATGCAAAGTCACTTGCGACAATTTCTATTTTAAGTGCGGTAACATTAACAGCGGTTGGTACGTCAGTTACGATGTATTACAATACATTTACACAATCAAAAGCAGTTGCACCATACAGCTACTCTTATGAGAAGAAAGATGCAGAACTAGATAAGAAAGTAAATGCGATTTTTGCTGAGGAAAAAGAGAATCATCCTGTAAAAGATCAATTTGAAGCTGAGATGGTTCCTGTAAAAGGAAAGTTTGAAGGAGCTAAAGTCGATTTCATCTTTAATATGAACTACAGTATCTCAGAGAAATATCAATTTATATCTCAATCTGAATTCAACAAACTTGCGAAAAAAATCGATGCGCAAACAGTGAATGTAGCTGCTGGTGAAGCATTTATATATGATAGTTCTTATATTGAAGGGTATGAGTTTAGCCCTGAATATAAAGGAAATAAAGCGGTATTCCAAATTGGAAATGAAACGAAGACATTGACGATCCAAGGTGCAAATAATAATGCAATTACGAACTTAGGTGAATTAGTTGTTGTCGTTCCAGATGAAATGTATGAACAGGCGAAGCAAGCATTTGGAACACGTGTTGTAAAAAATATTGATGTAAAAGATGAAAGAAACAGTAAAGTATTAACAGAAAAATTAACAAAAGTGATGCCAGCTAGTGAATCAGAAATGGCACCACCATTTAGAGACTTCTATACTGGTTTCCATATGGGACTTGAAGCAACTGGACTAATGATGTTCATCGGAATGTTCTTAGGACTTGTATTCTTACTAGCAACAGGTTCTATTATTTACTTCAAACAGCTAACAGAAGCAAGTGCAGATCGTGAGCGTTACGTTGTCCTTCATAAAGTCGGTGTAACGAAACAAGAAATGAAAAAAGCTATTGCAAAACAAGTGAGCTTTATCTTTGCAATTCCGTTAGTAATCGGAATTCTACACAGTTTGTTTGCATTAAAAGGTTTAGGGAACATACTACCATTTGAAATTATGATTCCGCTTCTAATTAGTATCGGAGTATACAGCGTTATTTATATCGGATATTACTTCTTAACAGTTCGCTCTTATTATAAGATTGTGAGCGCGAAGTAATGAAAGAGTTGTTTTATCTTAGTAAAAAAGCATCCGACTAACATGTTAGTCGAATGCTTTTTTGTCTATACGTGAGCTTTATTTTCGTCCGAACTATCAAACATGTCCATTACTTTAAAAATACCTTCCAATAGCAAGGTACATAAAATAGCGAAAATTAATACGGCATGAGGTGATAATTCAACTGATGTGAAGTTAAGGTCTGCCAACCAAAAGTAACCTACATAAAAACTTAGAAATGTGCTAACAGCCGAAAGTGTACATCCTAAAAATCCTAATTCCTTTAATTTTTCCTCAGATAAGTTACATAAACGTAAAACAATAGAGAAAAGAATTCCTACTATGAAAAATCCCATACATAATGCGAACAATGATATTATGCTTGGATACTTAACTTCATCGGGCATCCACTTTTTCATTCCCACTATTAAAAATGTAGGGACAAGAATAGGTAATAAAAGTGGTAGCACTATTTGTATAGCTGCAAATAATGCATTTGATTTATTATCGTTTTGATTATTCATAAAGCCTCCAAAAATGATTTCTATACTAATTTCAAATATCTTAGAGGATTCTAACATAAAAATAGTAACTTCGCTATACAAAATCGGAGTAGGATCATGATCATTCATGGTAAATAAACAAGATGCCTTATTCGTATATGTTCGAGTCGTTTATCCTTGTAATTCAATTTTCATATCTGCTTATAGTAAATAAGGAGATTTCCTTCATCTTCATAAAATCTTAAGAAATCTCCTCAATTTTTGTTAAGAAACGATAGTTATACTTAAACACAAGTTGAAAACTATTGAACGAATGGAGAGAAGTTACATGCAGCTCATAACATTCTTAAATGAATTTATTAAACATCCGAAACATACTGGTGCGATTGCGCCAAGTTCAAAGATATTAGCAAAGAAAATGGTAGATGTAATTGATTTTAATAGAGCGAAATGCATTGTAGAGCTAGGGCCTGGTACAGGAGCCTTTACGAAAGAAATTATAAAGAGAAAGAAGAAGGAGACAATATTTCTTCTTATTGAAATTAATGAAGTATTTTTCAAAGAGTTAAAGAGAAAATTTAAAGATGAGCAGAACGTGATTGTTATACACGGCTCAGCGGAAAATATAAAGAAGTATATGGAACAATTGAATATAGAATGTATTGATTACGTCTTATCGGGATTGCCTTTCACTTCTTTACCAGAAGAGGTTTCAAAGCGCATTTTAAACAGTGTAATGGAAACGATACATGAGAATGGAGAATTTATTACATTCCAATATTCACTTGTGAAAAAAGGATTTATACAGCATTTCTTCCCTGAAATTACACTAGAAAAAGTGTGGTTCAATTTCCCACCAGCTTACGTCTTTAGCTGTAAAAAAGAGCTAAGGGGAGCATATGCATAATGGAGCTACATGAATTAATGTCATACATTGAGCAGTATGGTTATTGGGCACTATTTTTTTGTTTATGGCTTGGTATTATCGGTATGCCGATTCCAGATGAAATGATTGTAATGAGTGGTGGTTTCGTATCATCATTAGGCATATTAAATGTAATTCCCGCTTTTGTCTTAACATATTTAGGCGTTGTATCAGGGCTTTCTTTAGGTTATATAATAGGAAAAGTATTTGGTACGAAAGTACTTGATAAGCTAATGAAAAAGAAAAAAGCAAAATATCTTTTAAAATCGCAACAGATGGTTGAAAAATACGGTCATTATGCGTTAGTTACAAGTTATTTCATACCTGTTGTAAGACATATTGTGCCGTATTTAGTTGGAATGAATAACATGTCATTTAAGACGTATGCGATTTATTCATATGTAACAGGATTTGTTTGGACGTTAGTTTACTTTGTGCTAGGCTCTATATTTGGAAAGCATATAGAAATGATAGTAACCCTTGTGACCGAGTATGGTATATATTTTGGTGGCATCGTTATCATAGTTTCTAGTATTTCTTATGTGTATATGCATAAGAAGAATGCGGTAGTGAGTGAAATAAAGCAACATTCATAGTTTGGTAAATGATGCTGGAGGAGATTTTGTGAGTAAAGGAACGATACTTATCGTGGACGATGAGAAGGAAATTAGAAAACTTATCGCCATCTATTTGAAGAATGAAGGTTACGAAGTATTACAAGCTGGAGATGGTGAAGAGGGGTTAGAAATAGTAAGGAAAAGAGACGTGCATCTAATTGTACTTGATATTATGATGCCGAAAATAGATGGTATTCATATGTGTATGAAAGTGAGAGAAATAGCGGAAATGCCCATTATTATGCTGTCGGCAAAAACGCAAGATATGGACAAGATTTTAGGGTTAACAACTGGAGCAGACGATTACGTAGCAAAACCATTTAATCCACTTGAACTCATTGCTCGTATTAAATCACAACTTCGGAGATATATGAAAATGAGCGGGGCAAGTGTAAAAGATGAAAATGTATTTGAAGTTGGAGATATAAAGATAAATATAGCAACGCGGCAGGTCATTATTGCAAATGAAGAGGTGAAATTGACACCGAGAGAGTTTGAGGTATTAGAATTGCTTGCACGAAATCAAGGAATGGTATTAAATGCAGAGCAAATTTATGAAAGAGTATGGAAAGAGCAAGCTTTCCAATCCGATAATACTGTGATGGTACATATTCGGAAAATACGTGAAAAGATAGAGGCAATTCCAAGGAAGCCTCGTTACATTAAAACAATATGGGGAGTTGGCTACAAGATTGAGAAAGATATTTGAACCGATAATATGGATGAATCAAGTTTTAAAAAAAATGATAGGTAAAACAGGTAGTTATTTGCAAAAGAGTATACGTGTACAGCTAATTACTACATTTACTTTCTGTACATTACTTGGTGTATTAGTAGGGTGGTCTTCATCTTCCTTTTTCGAGGATGCGAATAAAATTTCTATCATTGATTATGCATCAGGTATGGAAGCCATTGATGGACAGACACAAAGGCTTGTTGAAAGTATGACAGAAGAGGGTAAGGAAATTAATATACAAGAACTGCTTGATCAATTGAATCATCAAAATCAATTGAAGGTTTTAATAATAGATGAGAATGGGAAAGTGGTTTATAAAACAAAGGGAGCACCGGAAGAACAGATTAATCTTCATGAGACGATGCGTAATGTAATGGATTTTAAAATGGATCAAGTACGATATGTAGAGGCACAGAATTTAATTCAAGATAGAGCTGAACAAAAGCGTAAGGAGTTTACAACCTTTTATCCAGTTACTGTTAATACGAAAAATATGTATATCATTGCAAGTGGTATACCACAAGGAAATGTAAAGTATGTAGTGAACGGTAGTAGTCCATTCCCATCTTTACTAGGTTTTATTACTTTTCTACTTTCTTTCTTTTATATAACGAAAAGGAAGATGAATCAGATTGAAGCAATGGCAGAAGGAGTAAGAGAGTTTTCGAAAGGGAACTTACAATACAAAATCAAACAGGCAGGTCAAGATGAAATAGGTGTATTAACTTCAAATATTAATCAAATGGCAGAAAAGCTTTTGGCTAATATAGAAAAAGAAAAACAAATAGAGAAACAAAAAAGTGAATTGATTACAAATGTATCACATGATTTAAGAACACCACTTACTTCTATTATGGGGTATTTACGCTTACTAGGTGATGCGAAATATGAAAATAAAGAACAGCATGATGAGTATATAAAAATTGCTTTTTCAAAATCAGAGCAGTTGAAGATGTTAATAGAGGATTTGTTTGAGTATACAAAACTAACAGATGAAAATATGGTGTTAGATTCACAAGAAGTGTGTATGAATGAACTACTTGATCAGTTAATAGAAGAGCTAGTACCACAAGCGGAGGAACATAATCTTTCATTCGTGAAAAAATTTCAGGAAGATCGTATATATGCCGTTGTGGACTCGGAAAAAATGGTACGTGTGTTTGAAAACCTCTTAATAAATGCAATTAAATACAGTATAGATAAAGCAGAAATTCAAGTTTCACTTCAAAGAGAAGAACAGCATATCAAAATTTCTATAGCGAATCATAGTGAAGAATTTACAAAAACAGAATTGGAGAATTTGTTTGAGCGTTTTTATAAAAAAGATCAATCGAGAAGTAGAGCTGTAGAAGGTTCAGGCTTGGGGCTTGCAATTGCAAAAAGCATTGTTGAATTGCACAAAGGAGAAATTCGAGCAGAATATGAAAATGGGGTTATTCAATTTATTATCTTATTGCCAATTTAATTAGAAGAACATTAGAAATATCGGTTACCTTCTAATTAGGGAAGAATGAGTGATAGTGTTGCTATTGATTTAGAGAGAGTCTTATTCCATCATTCAGGTGGACGTTGATTAATAAAACAGAGAAGTGGAGAATCGAAAGTTATATGAAAAAATTAAGTGCGTTTATCGTATTGATTATAGTTGGAGTTACATTACTTGTAGTGAAAGGTGGACCGATTGTAGATCAAATGAATCCATTTATTAAAGAAGATGTTTATTATGCTGTTGTCGACAGTGATGGGGAATATGAAGTGAAAAGTAAAGGTTTTGGTAGATGGAGTTATAAATTTAAAGGGTATGATGAATCTGGGGAAGAACAAAAAATTATGATGACTTCTTCAAAACATTTACGAATAGGAGCATATTTAAAGATTAAGTCTAAAGGGACGTATGGTATGAAATGGGAAGAAATACAAGGTGACGAAATGCCCGCTAAAGCAAAAGAAAAAGTAACAATAAAGCATGTCTAGTTATAGAAATGATAAGTTGTATTCAATAGATAAAGTAACGATCAAGCTTCAAATGTAATGGCAGTATATGATAATTTCTAAAATTTTTATAAAGAAGATAAAGATTATCTGAACTTTATCTAAACTGCATTTCTTCTGTATACAACTACTAGTATTCTATATTGTGTAGATAAGAATGGTAAGGAGTAACAGGATGATTATGCAGGTTTGTAATAAGAAAATATTATTATTTCTTTCAATTATTCTTTTTGTTTTATTGATGATGTATGTATGCACGAATAATAGGCATGTACAAAATATTGTTCACAATATAGAAGACATTTATAAAGTATATAAAGAGAATCAAGTATTGAAAGAAAAAATCGAGCACCAAGAATCGTTAAAGAGTAAAGTACACATATTAAGTGAGGAGAAAGAAAACCTTACTAAGCTTATCAACAAGACGAGAGAATTAAAGGAACAAGGAAAATACAATTTAATTCAAGCTACAGTAGTAAGGCGCGTAGCAGAAGAGTGGTATGGAAAAATCACTCTTGATAGAGGGGCACAACATGGTGTAAAGGTTGATATGGCTGTTATTACAGTGAATGGTCTTATTGGAAAGATAGAGAGTGTAGATCAATTTACATCTGTTGTGAAATTAATTACGAAAGATGAACGAACAAATCGTTTAACAATCACCTTCCAAAATAATTCATCCATTTTAGGATTTGTTACAGGGTATGATAAGGAAAAACAAGCCCTTCGAATTGATAATATTCCATCAGATAAAGCGAAAGAAATAAAAATAGGTGATAGCATTATTACCTCTGAATTGAGCCAGAAAATACCACCTGGTCTTGAAGTAGCAGAGGTAATAGATCAAGAGCCCGATAAATATGGTCTTGCACATATTATTTATGCAAAACCAAAGGCGAATTTATATGATTTAGAAGATGTCATTTTAGTAGAACCTAAAGGGTAGCAAAGAATAGTGTCTATTAAAAGTGAAGAAGAGATGAATATCACTTTTTTTAGGTAGAGTAAGATTAAGAGGAATAAGAAAAAGTATGGAACAAAGAAAAAGAAGCTTTTGGAAAAGCACGAGAAGAAGTAAAATCAGTTCATAAATCTATAGATAAAATGGAAGATGCAGCTCTTCAGAAACAAGCAAAAATTAAGATTAAAGAGGAGAAATAAAGTCTTTATTTCTTACTCAAAAATAGAATATAGAAACCAAAAGTCCCAAGTACTAGCTTTGGGGCTTTTTCATATTCTTAAAGAAATATTAAGAATATCCACTGCTATTTATTAAGAAATGCTATCTATACTTAGAAATGGGTTAAGAGGTGCTCGGGAAATATGTAAGGAAAATAAAAGTAGGAAAAGAAGTGTAGGAGGATATATATGAAAACATCAGTTGTAGAGGTAAAGAATGTACAAAAGGTATACGGTAAAAAAGGTGAGAGCCAATCACATGCATTAAAGAATGTATCGTTCTCAATCCAAGAGGGTGAATTCGTTGGGATTATGGGACCATCTGGTTCAGGGAAAACAACATTATTGAATGTGATTTCTACATTAGATAAAGCGACAGGTGGAATTGTTGAAATTGCTGGAACAGATATTACGAAAATGAAGCAAGGGGAATTATCTGATTTTCGTTCAGAGAAACTAGGGTTTATCTTTCAAGATTTTAACTTACTTGAAAATTTATCAATCTATGAAAACATTGCATTACCGCTTTCTCTGCAAGGTGTTCATTCGAAAAGAATTGGATCAAAGGTGAAGAAGGTAGCAGAAATGTTAGGAATTTCAGAGATTCTTCAAAAATATCCGTCCGAAGTATCTGGTGGACAAAAACAACGTTCGGCGGCGGCTCGTGCACTTGTACATGAGCCAGCAATAATTTTAGGAGATGAGCCAACAGGAGCGCTTGATTCTAAAAATGCGAAAAGTTTATTAGAGGCGATGACCAACTTAAATGAAGAACAGGATGTTTCAATTATGATGGTTACACACGATCCATTAAGCGCAAGTTATTGCCGACGTATTTTATTCATCCAAGATGGAGAATTGTATAAAGAAATTCATCGCAGAGGTACTCGTGAAGAGTTTTATAAAGAGATTTTAGATGTGCTTGCAGATTTAGGCACACAAAAAGCATAAGAAAGAAGGTTCAACATGTTATTCAAACTTTCCATGTCGGGACTAAAAAGTAAACGAAAAGACTATATGGTCTTATTAGTTGGGCTTATTATGTCTATTTCAATTTTTTATATGTTTCAAACGTTAGCGTTAAATAAAACGTTTATCGAAGGGAATTCCATGGATGGAATTTTTTCAGTCTTCCAAACAGGATCATTTTTATTAGGTTTCATTACATTATTTTATATTTTATACGCCAATTCATTTTTATTATCACTTCGGCAAAAAGAATTTGGTATGTATATGGTATTAGGGGCAAAAAAGCATAAAATTACATTGCTTATGTTTATTGAAACAATTGTATTAGGAATAGTATCTCTTATAGTAGGTGTGATAGTCGGTATAATCTTGGCGCAAGGCGTTGGACATTTACTGATGAAGGAACTAGAATTTACTGGCGGTGGTTATCATGCATTTTATGTACCATCAATTATTGTTACTTTCATCTTTTTCATTGCATTATTTATGTTGTCCGCAATTATGAATGGTATGAAACTAGTGCGTAATTCGCTATTACAACTCGTTCACTCCAATAGTCACACAGAGCGTACGCCTACTAAAGGAAAACTAACGAATATAGTAGTACTTTTATCAATTATTTTATTAGCAGTTGGTTATGCTTCGATGATTTATATGAAAGAGTTAAAGGAATCAGGATTTATCATTGCTACAATTACAGTAACACTAGGAACTTATATGCTATTTGCATCATTCCTTCCCATTATTATTAACAAACTAAAAGCGAATAAAAATCGTAGTGAAAAAGGAATCAATGCGTTTACGTTTGCACAGTTAAGTTTTTCTATTAATAGTTTAACGAAAGTATTAGCGACAGTTGCTATGTTAGTGGCTCTCGGTGCGGGTGCAATTTCTAGTGGGATGGCGTTAAAAAATAATGTCACAAATATGGTGGAGAGTGCAGAATACTATGATGTCGAAATTAAAAATCCCACAGCAGAAGAAAAGAAAATATTAGATAGCATTACATTTAAAGAAAAGAATGAATATCGATACAAAGTAGATGAGCAGTTTATTTATCAATTGAAAGAAGATTTAGAAAGAAATCGTCCGCTAACACGTACTGGAAAAGACGAGAATAGTAGCCGATTCGTGCCTGTTTCGAGGGAGCTAATTGTGGGAGCCGTTTTAAGTCATAGGCAAGAAAAAAATGAGGATAATACCAATGTAATTCCAGAAGAGTGGGGAAATGTTTTAAGGTCTCTTCAAAAGACATATATGAATCCTAGTCAAAAGATACAAATTGTAGATCAAAAGATGTATGACGGGATACAAGGTAAAGAAGAAATTATAATACTGGGGAAAACGGACAATTTTATAACGTATAAAGAAGAATGGAAAAAAATTGATGAATTAGAGCTAGCTAAATATAAAGATATGAAGGACGTACATCTTTTGAGTAAATATATGCTGTATGAAGGATATTACAGTACTTACAGTGGAACAGTATTTATGGGATTTTTCTTAGGCATAGCTTTCTTAGCGATGCTGGCAAGCTGTTTAATGTTTAAAATTCTTTCTGGTGCTTCAAAAGATATTATTCGCTATCAAATGCTTCGTAAAATTGGTGTGCGTTATGAGCTATTAACGAAATCAATTTATAAAGAGTTACTTTTAGTTTTCTTGTTCCCAGCGATCGTAGGTATAATGCACGTATTAGTCGGAATGAGCATGTTCTCGTTCTTAATAGATAATCCATATTTCCGTATTTGGCTGCCGATTATTATTTTCTTAGTCATTTATGTGCTTTATTATTTCATTACAGTTCAATTGTATAAAAAAATTGTTCTTTCGAAAGAAGTGTAGTATGTAGTGAGTAAGGGGGATGATGAATAGAGATAAATTTAGGGGAATATCATATGGAATTTATAGCGATGAAGAAGTTATAGATTGAAAGAAGCAGCTATTCTACGTAATAGCTGCTTCTTTCATTATTTATAATTAGGAAGCAACTTGTACTGTAGATAAGGAGAAATAAAATCCTCTATCTTTTCAGTATATAAAAGATAAAGAGGGAAAGGTATTATAACTTCTGTAGTAATCGTTCGCTGCTTTTCATGTCACCTTTACACAACGGACATTGTGGCTTATCTTCTAAAGAAAAGTTTTTACGCATCCATCCAAGGCAGTCGTCTGCTTCGCATTCCCACACAGCAATTGCTTCTGGTTCTTCTACAGGTTTATCATTTTTTCTCCAATACATGTGATCGCTCCTTTAAATTGAAAAGTTTTTTAGAAAAAACAAAAAAGGCTGTTAACGTTTTTGTTAACAACCTTTTATTTATTCATCATACTATATTTTTTGAAAAATGCGAAGTTTAGTAATTATTAAAGTTATAGTAAAATAGTGATTATACAAACGCAGGATTATAAATCATCGTTGAACGCCTTGGTAACAATTCAATTTGACACGGTGTATGCCGTCAACCTTCTCCGCATGTTTCTACCTCTTTTTCTTCTCTTGTTTCAATTCAGATAAGCCTAAAGAACTATAAAGGAAAATAAGTATACTATCAAAAATTTTTAAGAGAACTGAATTAAAATAGATTTAATATGAGTAATCGAGGAGTATATCCATTAGTAGTTGGAATTTCAAATAGTTTATTTGCGCTAAAAGGTTTATCGGCAGTACTTCCGTATGAAATTGCAGTCCCGTTATTAATTAGTATTGGTCTGTATAGCACCATGTATATTGGCTATTATTTCTTAACGGTTCGTTCTTATTTTCGGATTGTTAGGGAATAAAAATAGTGATGAAATTTCTCGTGAAACGAAAGAGAACGTAGTGGGAATTATGTTCTCTTTCGTTTTTTTATTAGTTAAAATGAAGTATGTATGACAATGGTATTTAAATGGAGTGTTATAATTGGAGATTTTAATTATAGTAGGATGCCTATTAATAGGCATCATTTTTATTGGTCTAAGTATTTATAGGTTTGTAAAAGAAATGAAAGAAAAAAATTCAAAAAAGATAAATGGACAGTAGTATCACAAAACATTCTAGGGCTATTTTGTGATACGCTGCACGGAGCACCGTTCTATTTTTTAGTTGGTGCGCTCTTTTTTGTAGTGGGGCTTTTATTTCTCTATATGGGAATGGGATGGGTTGAAATTGATTAGTTGGCGCTAGAGAATCAATTATATAGTCGTAGTGTTAAGAAGGAGAGAGTAGATGCCGATTATAAGAGATATCCGATTAAGTTTTCTAAAAAGAAAAGAGAATATAAGTAGTCTAGAGGTATTACAATCAACATCCTCGAGTAACTATGAGGAAGAGATATCTTTTTTAAAAGAAACGAGCTGTATTACTTCTTTATACGAGCGACATATGTCAAAGTTAAGAACAGACTATGAAAAAGTTATCTTGATTTACTGTGTGGATGATATTTCATTATTAAATCAGTGGGAGAAGAAATATCGAATTTTTCCTGAATATATGAATGTGTTTGTAGAGTATGGGAATGTAAAGGATTTTCCATATTTATCAGATAGAGAGAAAAAAGAATTAGCACTTCAAATCGTTCATACTGAAATGAAGAGTTTAGCTGTGGAATGTGATTGGGATATAGAGATGTTAGAAAAGGCATACAATAAGGTACTGGATTTGGATTATAAAAATGAACTTGTATATATAAAGAAGAGTAGTCCGAATAAAAAATATGTATGTAGTATAATTTGGCAGCATGAAGTGGCTTATGCTGATATGTACTTAGAAATAAGGGAGTATAGAACGAGACGATTAATCAAAAAGGAAAAGCTTATGAGAGAAGAAGATATGTATAAAATGTCTAATTATGTTAGTGACGTGGCTTGGAAGTTAAACCATAAAGTGATGTTGATGAACGACAAAGGAAAAACTATGTGGATGTTAACCTTTTTAGAGAAAAACAATCCAGATAATTTAGTTTGGAAGATGGAAAGAATTGAGGAAAGTTGATAAAAAAGAGCTTGAAACCATTCAAGCTTCTTTTTATTACTATTTATGTCCTAAAATACGCTCAACCTCATGCACACTTAATTTACTTGCCTTAGTAATCGTTTCAAGTGGTATACCAAGATCATACATACTTTTAATCATTTGAATTTTCCCCTGCTGAACCCCTTCTTTTCGACCCTTTTCAATGCCTTGTTCAATCCCTTTTTCAATCCCTTTTTTTATTCCTTGTTCCATTCCTCTTTTTATTCCTTCTGTCTCTGCGTGGGCGAATTTTGCTGCTTCATCCATTAAAACTTTCTCCCTTGCGTCATAGGCTTGTCGGAAAGAAGAATCTTGACTCATACGTTCCCATTTATTTATCGCTTTTTGTAAAATAGGATCTTGGTTCATAGCAATATCCTCCAATGTTTTAGTTAAGTGCTCATCCTCATTTGCTGAAAGTAATAAAAGCCAACGAGCAAATGGATCTTTCCACGGATTTACTTTTTCTTCATGCCATTGTTCTGTTAACCTTGGAATTTCTACAATGTGAATTTCTATGTCATCACTCAAGAGTTTCTGTTGTTGTGTATTCCATAATGTACCCGTTGTATGAAATTCTTTGTGATCTGAAAACATTATGAAGTTCAATAAATTAATGGTGATGGTTTTATGAAGCGAGCTGTAAGGCATACCTTTTTGTAATTGGGATGTGTATAATTTTCCCCAATAATATAAACTACGTTTTATCATATCGTGATTATTATTGAGCTGTATTTCTACATTTACTTTTGTTCCTGTGTTTAATGTCGCTGAAATGTCTAAAATAGATAACTTATCCTCTTCATATTCCCGATGTAAATGTGGATCTTCTAGTTGTAGAGAAGCAATGGGCGACTCTAAAGACTCTTGTAACATAGCGTTTAAAAATGCAATTAGAATATCTTCACTACCATTCGTACCAAACAATTGTTTAAATGCAAAATCAATGCGTAAATTAACTAACTGTTGGTTGAACACAGTTTTTTCTCTCCCTTGTATCAGGTTGCTTCTTTCCTTCATTGTATCTAAAAAGAACTGGGGCATGCAAACAGACCCTTCTGCTATTTTATTAGTAGTATTATTAGAAAATAAAAGGCAAGTATGTCTATGTTATACTCTAGTGAAATTGGATGGATTTTGAGTGTGAATGAAATTTAAAGGATAGGAGAACTCATAATAGATGAAAAGAAGAAGAAAGTCTGGAGAAAAGATACAAATGAACCGATTTACATTCCCTTTATGTTACGGAAGTGAAGCACCATCTTATTACTACGAGGTAGCGGCTCATGAAAGAGAGGGACGCTTCCATTTAACATCAGATCTTTGTGTAATGGACGATGAACATTATTTTATTAGAGGCTGTTTAGAGATTCCTATAATTGATTACCACGAAAATTTCATCTGGACTGTGTGGGTATCACTTAGTAAAGAAAGTTATGATAAAGTACTAGAAGAGTGGGATGAGAGAGGACGAGAGAATAGTGATCCTCATTTTGGCTGGTTATCTGTAGAAATACCAGTTTATCCAGAAACACTAAATTTAAAGACAAATGTACATATAAGAGAAGTTGGAATGGCACCGTATGTTGAATTAGAGCCAACCGATCACCCTTTAGCGATAGAACAAAGAAATGGAATTACTTTAGAGAGAGTTAAAGAAATACAAGAAATTATACAACGACATAATTAGATTAGAAGAAAAAAACGAGTGATATCACTCGTTTTTTTCATTACACAACATTAGGATTATAAATCATCGTAAAGTGCGCTTGTAACAACTCAATATGACACGGTGTATGAAGAGAGCTTTCACCATCTGTATCTACTTCTTTTTCTTCTTCTGTTTCAATATGAATGGATTTAGCTTTGACGTGGAAGATGTCATTTTCATTTGAGTCTTCAAATAGTTTCTTTCCGATATAATCTTTAAACGCTTGAATGCCTGTTGATTTGACTACGAAAATATCAAGTGTTCCGTCATCACATTTTACGTTCGGAATAAAGGATGGGATACCCCCGAGATATTCACCGTTTCCAACCATAACAAGGACAGCTTCGTCTTCATATACTTGTCCGTCGTACGTAATTTTTACTGGGAATGTTTCAGCATTTTTGACAGTTCGAATAGTGCTTAAGTAGTAACCGATTTTTCCAAGCTTTGCTTTCTCTTCTGCATCAATATTGTTTGATACTTCAGATACGAGTCCAATGCCCCAAAAGTTTAAGAAGTGCTGTCCGTTTGCTTTTGCGACATCAATTGGTTTTACATGTCCTTTTGTAATGAGTTTCGCTGCTTCTGCAATATTTTGCGGAACACCAAGTGTGCGAGAGAAGTCGTTGCAAGTTCCGCCTGGAATGATTGCAAGTGTAGGTCTAGTTTCAAGAGGGGCTAAGCCATTAGTGCATTCAAATACAGTTCCGTCACCACCAAAGACTATAATTAAATCTACTTTACTAGCAAACTCTTGGCAATATTTTGTTGCATCACCTTGTTTTTTCGTATGAAGGATATGCAGGTCAGGAAAAGCTGCCGCAAGAGGTGGTACGATTTTTGTTAAGTTCGTATGTAAATCGCCTTGTCCTGCTTTCGGATTTACGATGAGGAGTACTTTTTCAAATTTTGTCTTTGTCATTTTTATTCTCTCCCTTTGTCTTTTACGAATCGTGATAGAAAATAAACTTCCATCAATAATTGATGGAAGTTTACTCTATTTATATTACTCCGTTACAACTGAAGCGATAAATGGTAAGTTACGATATTTTTCTGCGCAGTCGATACCGTAGCCAACGATAAATTCGTCTGGAATTTGGAAGCCAACATATTCAGCTTTTAAGTCCACTTTACGGCGTTCAGGTTTATCAAGTAACGTACAGAATTTCAATGCTTTTGGTTTATGCATGAAGAAGTGATCTTTTAAGAAGTGAAGTGTTAAACCAGAATCGATAATGTCTTCTACGACAATTACGTTTTTTTCAGTAATGTTTACATCGATATCTTTTAATAGTTTTACTTTTCCAGTTGTTTCTGTTTGATTTCCGTAGCTAGATGCAGAGATAAAATCGATAGTTACTTCGTTTTTAATATGACGAATTAAATCAGCAGCGAATACGAAAGATCCTTTTAATACAGCGATTACAACGATTTCTTCTCCTTCAAAATCACGTTCGATTTGAAGTGCTAGTTCTTTTACTTTTTCTTGTAATTGTTCTTCAGAAATTAAAGTGTCTTTTATTTCAATTTTCATTTGAATCCTCCTACAGTGTAAAACTTGTGAACATTTCGACTGTAAAGGATAGAAAGAAAAAAGTCAAAGAAGATATAAGGTTTTTACAGAAATGCCCACAAAATAGTCAGATGATATGATATACTGATCATATTAAGAAAACGCTTCCGTGAAGGGTGATTATGATGAAAAAGAAACAGTATACAAGTGTAACATTTATAAAAGCATTGCTTTTAACAATCGTTCTTGGTATGTTGGCTTACATAATTGATGTACCTGCAATTCGGATTCCATTAATTGGAATGGCTTTAGTATTAGGCGCAATTTCCCACGGTATGATGTCACAGCTGCAAGAAGTTGGACTTGATGATATGAAAGATCATATAGATAAGAAATGAGAAACCTTCACGTATATAGAGTGAAGGTTTTTTCGTTTCTTACAAAAATGTAAGGTGATTTGTAAGACAAATCGATAGTTGCATAGTAGTGTTTTGGATAAACTATAAGTGTAAGGTAAAAGGCAAGCATATTTTAGGTAAATTAAGTTTTAGGCACTCTATATGTGAAAAAGGAGTAGGAGGGCATGGAGAAACATTGGACGACCTTTTCTTTTTTAGCAACTAGTAACACCGTAATGCTAGCTGGAGAAATGGATTTTTTGCATACGTTTGATCGAGAAGACGATCATTCTTCTTCTAAATTTACAATGAAATGGAGTAAGTGGAGCGATAGTTGTAAATTGGAAGAAGAGGCCCCTAACGAAAGGCAAAAAATTATTTTAACAAATCCTATTAAAGCATGGGTCTTTCAATGTCGTAAGTGTAACGTCAAAAATCACTTCAAGAAAACTGAGCCGAGACAATTAGTTATCACTCCGGCCCTTTCTACTTCTCAATCACGCGAAAGTAACAAATAAATATCGAGACACACACCCGAAAAAAACATCGTATATATTACGGTGTTTTTTTATTTTTCTAAAATGAAATCTTTAACAGAATTCCATTTCATCTGCATCTTATATTTACATCTCTTGTTTATTCTAGTAATACATCCGGTGCGACGTGATGTGTTACTAGAATAAAGTATAAAAGGAGAGAAATAAAATGAAAAAAAAACTATTACCAATTTGTGCAATGGCACTTTTAACAGTAGGATATTCTTCAGTAGCGAGCGCTTCTACTGGAACATTAACAAAAGAAGAATCAGCGCAAATGCAGCAAGATAAAGCTAAAAAAGAAGAAGCAATTAAGGAACAGCAAAAGAGCGAAGTAGAGAAAAAAGAAGCAGCACAAGTACAAGAAAAAAGTGATATGGCTAAAAAAGAGGAAGCAATAAAAGCAGGGCAAAAGAATGATACAGCGAAACAAGAAGTAACACCACAAGTGCAAGAAAAGGAAGCTCTTGCAAAAAAAGAAGCAGCAATTAAGGCAGGGCAAAAGAATGATGCAGCGAAACAAGCTGTACAAGGTGAAAAATTACCAAACACAGCATCAAATAATGTAGCAATGATGGCAGTAAGCGCATGTCTTGTAGCGATAGGGACATTATTTGGTTTGAACCGTCGTAATAAGATTAAGGCATAAATAAAATATTGTTCTATAAAGAATGGGATAATTTCATATATTAAAAATGGTAGGTTACTCCTACCATTTTTTGCATGGAGGGATTCACAGTGACAGTTCTAAATCGTATTGGATTTACGTTAATGATAGTAGGCTTATTAATGGGAGCCTATTACGCTTTTGAATGGTATAAAGGAAAAAGTTCTGCACAAGATTTAACGACAGAAGAAATTAAAAATTTTGAACAACAAACATCCAAGCAGCATTCTAGCGAAGTACCAGTAAATGCACAAGTACCTTCTTCTCAAATACAACATAAAGAAGGAGAAAAGATAGCTATGTTAAATATACCGAAAATAAAGAAGAAGTTTTCTATATATTGGGGAGCAAATGATGCTACATTGAAAAAAGGAGTCGGTATGTTTGTTAGTGATTTAACGACAACACCATCTGGAGGAGGGCATACTGTACTGAGCGGGCATAGGGATACTGTATTTACAGAATTAGGGGAGCTTAAAGAAAAAGACAATCTCATTGTAGAATATGACAATACAATGTACACATATGAAATTCAAAAGATGTGGATTACACACGCGGATGACCGCACTGTTATTGTAAAAAAAGAAGAACCGACATTAACACTGACGACTTGCTATCCATTTGATTATATAGGGGATGCACCGGATCGATATATTATCGAGGCAAAGTTAATTACGAGCAATTCAAAATAAAATTATCAAGTACAAAATGCTAGCTACTTAAAATGAGAGGGGGAGACATAGATTATGTCAAAAAACATTTTAATTGTTGAAGATGAAGATATTTTACGCGAAATATTAAAGGATTACTTTTTGAGTGAACAATATAAAGTGCTTGAAGCGAGAGACGGAAAAGAAGCTTTAGTCTTATTTGAAGAAGAAGAGGTCGATTTAGTTATACTTGATATTATGTTGCCGGAACTTGATGGATGGTCTGTTTGCCGAAGGATCCGTAAGACGTCCGGGGTCCCAATTATTATGCTGACGGCACGTGTAGATGAAGATGATACGTTACTTGGATTTGAGCTTGGGGCAGATGATTATGTTGCGAAACCATATAGTCCGCCTATTTTATTAGCGAGAGCGAAACGATTATTAGAAAGTAGACAAGCATCAAAGAAACCTTTAGAAAATGAAGATGATACGTTATCAATTCATGGCATTCACGTCCATTTTCCGTCACGTACTGTTACTGTTGATGAGGCAGACATTACTTTAACACATACAGAATTTGAAATATTAGCTTATTTCATGAAAAATCAAGGGATTGTTTTAACGAGAGAACAGTTAATTTCACGAATTTGGGGGTACGAATTTGCTGGCGATGATCGAACGGTTAATAGTCATATTCGTAATTTGCGAAATAAATTAGGAGAGAAAGCAAAGTACATTACAACTGTAGTGCGAACCGGTTATAAATTCGAGGGGAACATATGAGAAAAGGGATTGTACTTAAATTATTTACCCTTACAACAGCTCTATGTATGTTGATTTTAGCGACGATATTTATTGGTCAAACGATATTTTTTAAACAATATTATGCGAACCGAAAAGTAGAAGATATTAAAGTGAATTTAAATTCCTTTGAGAAGAATTATTTGAATTATGTAGGAAATGCAGAAGGAATTCAGAAGCTGGAGCAAGATTTTTTAAGAGAAAATAATACGTGGATTACGATATTAGATCAGAATGGGAATTTAAAACATGTGGATGATTTTTATTTTGAAGTAACGATAGACCGTAAGCAACAGAAGAGCTTTGGACAACAAATATTCAAGATTCCCTTAGGTAATCTCGTCAATATAGAGGAGATTGATAATAAATTATCAGAGAAGTTTTTAGGACAAGAAATTTATTTTTCTGGAGTGAGAAAAGAAGAAAGTTTTATTCCATTCTCTTTCTCGTTAGGTAAGCAAAATTTAAGTGGATCTAATAAACCGTTAGAAAAAGCATTTAATGAGAAAATGATTAAATTAGATCAGGAGAAAAAGAAAGCAGCTGAGGAACAAGTTGTTAAGGAAAAGAAGCCGGCCGTTCAGGAGCAAGCTGCTCAGGAATTAGATGCTTTCATAGTAGGACGTGTTACGAAAGTACAGTTCCCCGATGTAAAAGGTCCTGTGAATCCAATTTATAAAAATAGTTTATTCTTAGATAGCATAAAAGAATTTCAAACTGATTTATTATTAAAAGAGAATAATCATATACAGTATTCAACACAAATAATGGACTATGAAAAAAATGATATAAAATATAAATTATTAATTAAACCAAAAAAAGAAAAAGACGGATCGGTAACATATATATATGCGATGGCTTCTTTACAGCCTGTAGATGAGGCTGTACAAATGGTGCAAGATTATTACATCTATATTGTTGCATTTGTAGTCATTCTAATTTTTCTAGCTTCGTTTTATTACTCAAAACAAATTGCAAAACCGCTACTAAAAATAAATGATACAACGAAGAAAATAGCTCATTTGGATTTCACAGAAAAAATTCCGATTACTTCAAAAGATGAAATTGGTGATTTATCGCAAAATATTAATACATTATCTAATAAACTACATTCACATATTGGACAGTTAGAACAAGATATTGAAAAAGAAAGAAAGTTAGAAAACACAAGGAAAGAATTTATTGCGGGTGTATCGCATGAACTAAAAACGCCGCTGAGTATTATGAAAAGCTGTATTTTCATTTTAAAAGATGGGGTAGCTGAGCATAAGAAAGACTACTATTTTCAGGCGATGGAAAAAGAAGTAGACAAGATGGATATACTAATTTTGGATATGCTTGAATTAGCTAAATTTGAGTCTGGCACATATAACATGAAGATGGATTCTTTCTATATAGATGGAGTGATTGAAGAAATATGTGAACAGCTTTCAGCGGAGATAGAGAAAAAAGAACTGAGTGTGCACAAACATATATGTCCAGCAGAAGTGATTGGGAATCAAAATAGAATTGAACAAGTAATTGTGAATTTTATTACGAATGCAATACGTTATACACCAGAAAAAGAAGATATTATTATTTCCACAATAGACGGGAAGGATCATATAAAAGTATGTATTGAAAATAAAGGTGCTCACATTGAAGAAGAACAATTAGATAAAATTTGGGATCGTTTTTATCGCGTGGATGCGGCAAGGAAACGTTCACAAGGTGGAACAGGGCTTGGTCTTGCAATTTCAAAGAATATTTTAGAATTGCACGATGCTGAATATGGGGTGAAGAATACCGAAGATGGTGTGTTATTTTACTTCTATTTACCGAAAAAAGCGTAGACAATACTATCTACGCTTTTTTAATTTATTTTCATATTATCTTTACCTAATCTTTATTTTGGAGCAGTATAATTTGAATAGAAAATGAGGTTATGTAAGGAGTCGATGAACCGTGCATAGCAATTGGCTAAGTATAATGGTATTTATTTTCTTTTGTGCATTTATTGTATTTTTAATTGATATTACGATGTGAAAAAAGAGCGCTAAGTTAAGCGCCCTTTTTTTGTGAATTTATTTGATAAGCACTTATGCTTTTGAATAATCTTGGTGAAGTGATAAATAAAAATATAAGTAAAACGGTACATAGAATATAGGAACCAATCATTGTGCTACCGTTAAATATTAAAGAATATAGAATAGCTGATTGACCTTTCGGTGCATATTGTCCCCAGAAAATAATACCGGCAATAAAGTGACAGAAGTAACGAGCTAGACTACCGATAAAAGTAGCAATGATAATGTATCCAATTACTTTCTTTCCTTGGTTTTGTTTTGATGAAGGCTTATCTTTACGGCTACTTAAGTTTGATTGTTCGTTTCCATTCTTATTAGATGCTAGAAGTGCTTTTTGAATTGGACGATAGAATAAACCAGCAAATCCAATGAATGCGAAAGCAACGAAGTATTCAATGATTACTTGAATTGGTGTGACGATAATGGCATCGCCTACGACAATTTGTAATAATCCCCAAATTAAGCCTCCTAAGAAAGCCATTTTGAAGCCCCAGCGGTATGCGATAATAAAGATAGGAATCATAGCGAATGAGATGGAACCGCCTGTTGCTGATATTTTGATTGAAAGTGGTAAAATATCGATGACCAAGGCGAAGGCTGCAAGAATAGCAGATTCGATCATCGCTTGTAAATTGGTGTTACGCATGTTGTCTCCCCCTATATCCAAGTTGCACAAAAAAGAACATTATCATAGGAGGATACGAAATACGTAAATAAGAAAGAGGTATGTATTTCGGACGTTTGCACAATCCCTGCGATAGCATTAACTAACAGGTTCTAAGGGTCGGAACGAAGTGTTCCCTCTCAGCGATAAGGCTCCCCCTGCGATAACGAGATTCTTTATTTGCTATTGTTTATTGTAAGCGAAATGGATGAGAATGGCAAATGAACCTAGTATGACAATGTTTGAAATAGAATTGTAGCGAAATGTTAATAAATATGAAGCGAAAGGGTATAGTACAAGAGAAATAGATTATGATATAATTTTTTTGAAAATAATTATCATTCTCTTCTGAGGGGGAAGGTTATGAGCTTAGTAGATATTAAAATTGGTGAGAAAGTGTTAGTAAAAAGTATTCAGTCGTTAGATCAGTTATTAAAGCGTAGACTAGCTGCTTTTGGTCTTGCGGAAGGAAGCGAACTTCGCATAAAACAGAAAGCGATGTTTAAAGGTCCTTGTACATTGGAGTGTCGTGGGCAGTTAATTAGTATTCGTCATTGTGACGCGAAAATGATAAAGGTGGAATTAGCGTGAATAAAGTTGCTTTGCTAGGGAATCCGAATACAGGGAAAACATCATTATTTAATGCACTTACCGGTTCTTATGAGTATGTAGGAAACTGGAGCGGTGTAACAGTAGAAAAGAAGGTTGGTAAATTAAAAGATAAGCAAGGAACATTAATTGATTTACCAGGCGTCTATGATTTGAATCCAGTTTCACGTGATGAAGGTGTCGTTACGAATTTTCTACTAACAGACGAATTTCATCATATGTTAAATATAGTGGATTCCTCGCAATTTGAGCGAAATATGCATTTAACATTGCAATTACTTGAATTTGGTAAGCCCGTTTCAATTGGTTTAAATATGGTTGATGTGGCAAAGCAAAGAGGAATTGTGATTAATGTAAAACGGTTATCAGAAATATTAGGTGTAACAGTCGTTCCTGTCATCGCAAGGACCGGAAAAGGCTGTGAAGAATTACTTACTACTCTTCATGAAGAGAAACAAAAAGAGAAAAAGCCATTTGTTATTTCATATGGTGTACAAATGGATGAAGAGATTGGAGAGATAATTGCTCTTTTAGAGACAGCGAATTATGAGCATCCGAGGTGGTTAACCCTTCAATTTTTAAGCAATAACGAAGTAGTAGAAAAAGAAATGAAAGCATTACCAATTTATAAGGAACTTATAGCCATTCGATCTCGTTTAGATGGAAAACTTGATTGTACGTTGGAGGAGCACATTTACAAAACTCGTGAAGCGTATATTGAAAAGTTAAAAACAAATGTTATGCAGCATGAGAAAGAAGGAAAAATTCCTTTTTCGGAAAAAATCGATCAGTTAATTACACATAAAATTTTAGGACTTCCAATCTTTTTAGCAGTTATGTTTTTTATTTTTCAGGTTACGTTTACGTGGATTGGTACACCTTTATCGGATATGCTTGATGGATTTTTTGGCGGACAACTTACTGATTGGGTTACAGCTGGGCTCACAAGTGTTGGCGCTTCTGACTTTATTCAAGCGCTCGTTACAGAAGGTATTATTGCTGGCGTTGGTGCGGTATTAGTATTCGTTCCACAAATCTTTGCACTATTCTTCTTCATTTCATTATTAGAAGACTCAGGATATATGGCACGAATTGCAGTTGTTATGGATAGAATTATGGAGTTTTTCGGTTTAAACGGAAAGGCGTTCATTCCGATGATTATCGGCTTTGGATGTAACGTTCCAGGTATTATGGCAGCGAGAACGATTGAACAAGAGAAAGAACGTTTACTTACAGTTCTTGTAACACCATTTATGTCTTGTTCAGCACGTTTACCTGTATATGCACTATTTGCGGGAGTTTTCTTCCCTAATAGTCAGGCAACTGTTGTGTTTTCTTTATACGTTGCAGGTATTTTTCTTGCGTTACTTGTTACAAAAATTATGTCTCTTACTATTTTAAAAGCGGAAAAATCTATTTTTGTCATTGAACTACCA
Organism: Bacillus sp. TH19; assembly: GCF_016651075.1. Taxonomy (NCBI): domain Bacteria; kingdom Bacillati; phylum Bacillota; class Bacilli; order Caryophanales; family Bacillaceae; genus Bacillus; species Bacillus sp. TH19. Next base: position 792,893 of record NZ_JAEKEO010000007.1, read on the forward strand.
CCTTACCGTGTGCCGCAAGCGAAAACGTTATGGCTGAGCACGTGGGAGAAAGGTAAAGGATTTGTTCGTAAAGCGGGTACATTCATCTTCGGTGGTTCTGTTGTCATTTGGTTATTAAACTATGCAGGTCCATCAGGATTTGGTGTTGATATGGGAGACAGTTTCTTAGCGATGATTGGTGGATTTATTGCACCACTTTTTGCACCGCTCGGTTTTGGAACGTGGCAAGCTGCGGCATCCCTTTTAACAGGATTTTTAGCGAAAGAAGTTGTCGTTTCTACGATGGCAATTATTTATGCGGTTAAAGAAGATGTGCTAGGAAATGTAATGGGAGCACATTATACTGCGCTATCAGCCTATGCATTTATGTTCTTTATTTTATTATATGTTCCGTGCTTAGCGACAGTAGCTGTTATTAAACGTGAAACAGGATCGATGAAATGGACAGTTTTCTCTGTCGTTTATCCGCTCGTTGTTGCTTATGTATTAACGCTCATTATATACCAAGTTGGGTCCTTACTCGGATTCTAGAAGGAGATGTATCGCGGTGATGGTCAATATTATAATTGGAGCTATCATTTTTGGTTATGCAGCATATACGTTAGTTAATTTTGTAAAGAGAAGTAAAAAGGGAAAATGCGCAGCATGCTCTTTAAGTAAGTCATGTCAGTCGCAAACTTGTAGTCCAGATATGGAGCAAATTGCTCAGAAATAGAAAAAAGCTTTGCGAATTTCGCAAAGCTTTTTTGTTTACTTTTTAATTTTTACAAGTTGTGATGCTTCTACTCCATTTGCTCCAGGTAATTCTTTGCTAGGGTCTTTATCAAATTTTAGAATACCTACAGATTTTTCTTCACCTTTTACATTTCCATATGCTGCGTCATCAACGATGGCAAACATATCTCCATAAGAACGGCCGTCACCGATAATTGTGTTACCTTCATATTTTAATTTCGCTCCATCAAATGTAGCATTTTCAACTTTCTCTTTTGCAAATAATACACCTTGTTCTGCTGTTACAGTTGGTAACTTATCAATTGCTTTTGTGTCATCATTTTTATCGACTTTTTTAAGTAGTTCTTTCTTAACGAGTTCTTCACCAGTTTTCTTATCCATTACAAGTACTTTTTTACCTTCAAGTGTTGCAACTTTCATTTTATATACATCTTTTTCTTTTACATCTTTTTTGTTTTTATCTGCGATTTGCTGAACTTGATCTTCCGTTCCGTATAATACTAAGCCGTTCGCTTTTTCTCCTAATAAAGAACAACCTGATAATGCTCCGAATGCAATTGCTGCTGCTAATCCGATTCCTACTAATTTTTTCATGATGATTTCTCCTTTTTATATGTTTTATAGTAAATACAGTTTCTGTATTAGTCCTTACATTATGAGAAGCTTTTTTGTTATTCCGTTGCTTCTGGTATTAGTGTATAAGAAATGTTGAAACGTAACTATCGAGTTAGCTTACAGTAACATTACAATTATGTAATTTAGTGAAATTGCGCAAAAATAAGTTGATTTTGGAGGTAGAAATAATAAGGATATAGTAGGAATACAATATTATATCTGGAATGTCATATTATATTGGCTGTATTTTGGAAATAACATGTAAGGACATATTAGTTTTGTTATAATAAACACATAGGTTGTAAAAATGAATATTCTTACTGAAAAGGGAGATTTTTAATTTTCCAAGTAGTGAATTTGAAATATGAGGTATATCATAGGAGGAATTTGGATGTCTGTATTTAAACGATTAAGAGATTTAACAATGTCGAATGTGTATTCATTAATTGAAAAAGCTGAAGATCCAGTTAAGATGACGGATCAATATTTACGCGATATGCAAGCGGATGTACAAGAAGCTGAGAAAAGTGTAGCAGCTCAAATCGCACTTGAGAAGAAATTCAAAATATTATTTGAAGAGCAAGAAGCACTTGTGAAAAAACGTGAAGAGCAAGCTCATATGGCTGTTCAAGCTAGCAACTTAGATCTTGCGCGCCGTGCTTTAGAAGAAAAACAAAATGCAGAGCAAAAGATGAATGAGTATAAAGCGAGCTATGAGCAAAACAAAGCAGCTGCTGATAACCTTCGTCTTAAGCTAGAAGAAATGCGTAAGCAATTAACAGAGCTGAAAAATAAACGTGAAACACTTGTTGCACGTGTAAATGCAGCGAAAGCACAAAAGAATATTAATCAGGCGATGTCTGGATTTGATTCAAATTCAGCAAAAGCTGGTTTAAGCCGTATGGAAGAGAAAGCACTTCAATTAGAGGCTGAAGCAGAAGCAAGCGGTGAAATTTACAAGAAAGAAAAGTCGTTAGATGATGAATTCGCAAGCTTAAACAAAAATTCTGTTGTTGACGATGAATTAGCTCGTATTATGAAGCAGTACGAGAAATAATATAGAATAGACAAAGAAACCGACATGTCTGAAGAGAATTCATGTCGGTTTTCTATTACTTTTTTAGAGGAGGTTTTGTAATGACGTGGATGAATGTTTTAGCTATGCTTGTATGGACTGGAGCGAGTGCGGTACTTTTATTTGCAATTATGTGGGTTGATTCGATTTTTACAAAATACAATGATTTAAAAGAAATGAAAAATGGAAATACAGCAGTGACAACGCGTTTCGTTATGAAATTATTTGCGCAAGGGTACATTTTATCTCAATCTATAACGAAAGCGAATGACTTATGGCAAGCGCTTCTTGCCTCAGCAGTTTCATTCGTTATTTTATTAATTGTAGAAATGTTCATTGAGTTCGTGTTAAAGAAAATGTCTGGTTTAGATTTAGAAGAAGGAACGAAAGAAGGCAGCGTAGCGCATGCGTTGTTAGCTGGTTCATTACATATCGTTGGTGCACTTATTTTAGGTGCTTGTTTATAAAGAGAAAAGGAGGGGTAGATTGTGAGTTTATTTAAACGTATTAAAAATATAATGAAGAGTCCGGAGCCGCCGAAGCCAGAAAAGAGTCTTTTAACGTTGGCTCCTGGCGATATGATTGAAGTCTCGTTAGTCATGTACGAATTAACTGGGAAAACGAGCATGCATTCTCGCAAGGAGATTATTTTAACTTTGCAGGATGGGAAAGATATTCGTTATTTGAAAATCGAAGACCGTGAAAATACGTATTACAAATTGTATACACCGATTGATGGTCGTTTAGATTCAATCGATGAAATTCCGACGACGATTGAAATGGATGATATAGAGTATCATATGGAAGAACAATATAATGGACGTGTTGTTGTTATGGGGAAAACACCATTTGCTGCTTCAGAAGAACAGTACGTATGGGAATTCCAATCTGATAACCGTAAATTATTACGTGTTGAATGGCAAAATGGTCGCACAATGATGTATGAGGGAGAAGTAATTATTCCTGCTGATGTACAAATCATAAGAGCAACATAAGGGGGGCGTAATCATGTCAAACCGATTGTTTACCATGATTAAATCGTTCGTAATCCCTATACTTGCTATCGTTACATTACTTGTTATTGCCGGTTATGCTTTATCGGGCTGTCAAAGTGGTCAGGCGAAGTCAATTCAGGACCGTTACCCACTAGAGTCTGTCGCAAAGGATGGTAAACAAGAATCTTACGTGTATAGGGCCGCCAATCGGTCAGTTCCTGAAGTTGCAAAGGAACTTATAGCCGAAAGGAAACCGAAGCAAGCATCTAAAGAAGACGAAAATCAAATGTTCCTCGTTTATTCTGATAAAATGTATAATTTACAAAAGGATAAAGAGAAACCATCTGATACGTTAATTGAAATAAGCAATGAAGAATTTGTCCGTCAAAATTACCAACCATCCTTCTTACAAGGATATATCATGGGGAGTATATTAAACGATATATTCGGTTCACGCAAATCATCATACGGTGATTATCGCGGATATAATGACAGACAAAATCATAAACCGGTGATCCCGGAAAGACCACCTACGAAAGAGGAAAAGAAAACCCCGCCTCCAATTACGAAGGAAGGGAAAGGATCCATTATTAAGCGAGGCGATAATGTAGATCCGAAATCATCTGTAGGTGATAAAGGAAGTATTACGGAAAAAGGAAGTAAAACGACGCCACCGCCTTCTACCGGAAGCAAAGGGAAAATTACGAAAAATCCGGGTGGATCGAGTGGATCTGATGTGAAGCCGAAATCATCCATTAAAACCCCACCAAAGAATACGTCGCCCCCGAAAACAAGGGTTGGCGGTTCAGGGAAAATTATGAAGAGAAGATAGTATAGAGACCGAAAAGTGGAATTTGCTTTTCGGTCTTTTTATTATGGGAATTAATTCCTTATAGCTGGTACAATTAAGTTATAAGGAGGAGATTATTATGAGTATATATAAAAGGTTTAGTTTGATTATGTTCCTCGTCTTATTCCTCAGTTTGTTTATTAGCACAACGATGAAATTTCACTTTATCCCGCATTAACGGGCAGTAAAACTCCCACCTCAAAATTCGGCTGGAGCAAAGAAGTTAGGTGGGAGATCAACTGCCCGTAAACGCCCGATTGGTTCAACTAATAATCAGTGGGGGATGAACAAAACCCCCACTGATTATAGTTTCACTTTATAGTAGGTATTCTATGGATACTGTGTACATGTACTCTCTTTCTATATGTTCCGCTTCGCTTTCAGCATGAAGTGCCCGCCTTTCAAAAGTACGTCGATTGGATTAAAAGCGGGGGAAGATGGGGGGAGTAAAATATATCAACGGTTTTTCGATTATATCTATCGTAGCTCAAAATATATCAACGATTCGAAAAGGAATATCGATTTACCAACTTCATAATAAAAAGAGGGTGTACCAATATTTTGGCACACCCTCTTTTTTCATAATGATTAATGAATATCACGTTTCTTAAAGTTACCGCCCTTTACTTCAGCTACGTCATACACTGTAATAAAGGCATTAGGATCGATTTCATTAATCAGGTCCTTCATTTTACTTTCTTCTAAACGGTTAATTACACAAGAAATTTCTTTGAATTTCTCTCTTGAATAACCACCGTATACTTCGTTATACGTTGCGCTTCGGCCTAAACGATCGCGAATTGTTTCTACCATTAATTCAGGCTCTTTCGTGATGATTTTAAATGTTTTCGAACCACTTAAACCAACTTCAACAATATGAATCACTTTCGAAGCGATAAAGTAAGCAATTGCCGAAAGGATAGCCCCTTGAAGACCAAATACTGTTGAAACAAAAATAAAGACAAACATATTTAAGAATAAAATAAGGTCACTTGTTCCAAAAGGTAACTTACGAGAAAGTAATACAGCTAGCATATCGATTCCATCTAATGCGCCGCCGTTACGTAATGCTAGTCCCATACCAAAACCGATAATAATACCACCAACAACTGTAACGAGTAATGTATCACCTTCAATAATAATTGGTATTCCGTGCATGACAACGGTACCTATTGCTAATGAAGCAATCCCGATAATAGAATAAATTGCAAAACTTTTACCAATTTGTTTATATCCTAACCAAACGAAAGGAATGTTAATAACTGCGATTAGAGCTCCTAATGGCAATCCAAATAATCTTGAACTAACGATACTTAAACCAGTCACACCACCGTCTGATACGTTATTTGGAATTAATACCGATTCTAATCCGTACGCTGTGATAAATGCCCCAATAATAATCATCAAAGCTTTTGAAGCGATTTTCAGCTTATTGGGCTTACTCTTGATCATTTTTTTCATATAATTTCCTCGTTTCAAACTAGTTTCTTTTTCTTACATGTTTGCTAATCAGTTCGATTCATGCCTAACAACCATTTTAACATTATATTTGAAAAAATTCTCCTTTAATGGATGTATGCAGGGAATATTATCACCATAGTACCATTAAAATATTTTTGAAATTCGTATAAGAAATCCCATCCTTTTAAAGGATGGGATGTTGTTAAGAAAGTATAAAACTAACGACTGTTAGGAATAAAGCGAAACCTAAAATAGTTCCACATATTTTCATATGGCGCTTACGCCCCATAACGACAATTGCGACATATTCGCGAATCATTGCATTAGGCCAGTAATAAAAGGCTGTTTTTGATCCGATTCCTTGGCTATTAAGACCAGCTTGTCTTGCATATATGCCAGCACGGAAAAGATGGAAATTATTCGTTGTAAAAATACTTTTATACTTACCTTCTGGTTTTAAAGAATCCATAATTTCTTTAGAGAACGACATGTTTTGATATGTGTTTACAGAACGATTTTCTTGTACCGTATGTTCAATCGGAATTCCTTTTTCAACAGCGTAATTTTGCATCGCTTCTGCTTCCGGAAGACCTTCATCAGGCCCTTGCCCACCAGAGAAAATGATTGTTGGTGGTGTATTCACAGCGGCTTGCTTCCAATAAAGGTCGATTGCTTTATTAATGCGACTTGCAAGTAAGGGTGGCACTTTGTCATTAATTAAGCCGCTACCAAGAACGATGATGAAATCTTGATTACGTCTCGGTCTATTGAATTGGTATAGAAAATAAGCGCTTAAGAAGTTAGATAAATGTATAAAGAAATACATAGTTATAAGAGAAATCGCAGCAAAAATAAATTGAAAATGTGCAGAGAATAAACTTGCTGGATTTATGATAGAGAGCATTATAAGGAATAAAATCCCTAAAGCTGCGATTAAAGTTAAAGAATTTGTGAAGCGTCGTCCTTCTCTCTGCATTAAAATTTTTGCATTAAGAAATAGTCCAAACATTAAAGCGACTATAGCAAAAGGTATCATTACAATTAACGCTAGTATAGGAATAAGAACGATAAAATGTAAATTGTTATTACCAGACGCATATGAGGCTATAGCACAAAAGAATAGAAATGAACAGAAAAAGGCATTAAATAAAAAGCCATTTATTATTTTCCGTGGATCTTTTAAGTAAGAGATAAGAAAAATAATAAACAATATAAGAGGAATAATTCCAAAATACATAAATATAGTACACCTCAATTTTTATAATGTTTTATTGCATCCTTAATATTACATGATTTTGAAGATGTTGATAAAAAAATAACGATTTTGAATTTTCTCAACAACCGATATAGTTAAATATGGTAAAATATATTCAAAGTGATATGTTAAAAGTAAAATGGTTTAGAGGGCACTCTGTAGAGTGTCTTTTTCTTTGAAATATGTAATTTTGCATATTTTGTTCCTTTTTAATGAAAGAGGATTAAAATATAAATTGTGGATACATGCTATAAAGCAGAATTGTATACAAACATTAGCCTCTACTCTTTTTGTACCTAACAATCTTGTAACAATTCATGATTCTGTTTTCTAGTGTGTGTTTACGAAAAGCGGATGGGGTTTATATAAACAGGGGAAAGGGCGTCTTTTTAAAAGGCGCCTTTTTGTTGTTTAGTGTAGATAGTTATCACTGTTGATATAGTGGAAAATATCTATACTAAACATTAGCAATCTTCCGTATAAACATTATCAATTTACTATATATTCCAGCGATGTTAAGCTACATATGAAAGGCTTTCTTTTTCAAAATATTACCCCTAATAAATTTTTGAAAAAGTCAACTGTCTCCAAACTTGCCATTAATGCTTAGAGAAAAAGCACTCAATTTGAGTGCTTTTTCTTATTGAAACATGCTATTTTTGTAGGCGATGTTCATAAAATAAAAGTAACGAAATGAAAGTAGGTGATAAAATGCCAGCTATTGTGGAAGGGGTTATTATTGAGAACTGTAATGGGACAATTAACTTAGGTGATAAATATAACGTACATCCGATTGAAAAAACGAAAGCCTATAACGGATCAGGATCTTCAAATACGGGACTAAATGTGAGGACATTCAGTGGTATTAGTACGGCAGATGTAACGGATAACGATGTGTATGACCAAGTAATTCAATCTACGTTATAATTTTTATATGTAAAATTGCATAAAATGATGTGCTTGCCCTGTGATACAATTTAGTTGTGAGCTGTTAGTGATTCTTCTTTATCATAGTTGTTAGATTAGAAATGTAACATCTTATCGAAAATCATACGTAAAATAAAAAAGACACTTCGCTCGAAGTGTCTTTTTTATTTTAGTGATATCCTTTAGCAGAGTCTTTATGAATTTTATTTTTAAATATGCTGTAGCTCCAAAGCTGATATCCAATAACGATTGGTACCATGACGATTGCAACGAAGAACATAATTTTTAAGTTTAATTGACTACCAGCTGCGTTATATAACGTTGTACTGTATGCGTCGTTAATACGTGATGGTAACATTCTCGGGAACATACCTGTAAAACCAGTTGTCATAAACATTGCGATTGTTAAGCAAACGAATGTGAATGCAAGGCCGATTTTATGTTTGTACACCATAATAAGTGTGAGTACACTCATTAACATTGCAAGTACTGGAAGAATGAATAGTACAGGATATTCCGTGAAGTTTTGGAATAAATTTGTACGATTTGCAGTTGCGACATAGAAGATAGCTAAAATGATAGCAGCTGCCATTGAAAATGGTCTTGCGATTTTATAAGCACGATCAGATACTTCGCCAGTTGTTTTAATCATAATCCAAAGGGCACCAGATACGACGAATATAGCAGTGAAGAAAAGACCACCTAAAATACCATAATGGTTTAGTAAGCTAAGTAAAGTTCCTTCATAACCATCTTTTCCGATTTGCAGCCCGTAATACAGGTTAGCGAATGTAACACCGAATAAGAAGGCGATTAGGAAACTACCAATTGTAAATGCCCATTTACAAGTTTTTTGCCAAATTGGTGAATCGTCTTTATGCATAAATTCAAGTCCAGCGGCACGAGCAAATAGTGCAAGTAATACTAAAAATAGTGGTGTATATAGGTAGCTAAACATATTTGCATATGTGACTGGAAAGGCAGCAAATGTTGCACCACCAGCTGTAATTAACCATACTTCATTACCACCCCAGAACGGGCCGATAGCTTCTTGTAATTGATTTCGTTCTTGTCGGTCTTTCGCAACGAATGGGAAAATCATTCCGTTACCGAGTGCGTATCCATCAAGAATGAAGTAAACTGTCCAAATTACGCCCCATAAACCGAACCAGATGATTGCAAGCATATCATGAGACATGAGCTGTACCTCCTTCAGTAGCAGGTTCTTCTAATACAGCGGGTCCTTTTTTCGCGAACTTCAGCATTAAGTATACGTCTGCAATTAAGAGTAAAGTGTAGAACAATATTAAACTAATTAATGAGAACCAAATTTGTGGAACTGATATAGGTGACACGGATTCTGCTGTACGCATTAGTTTATAAACTGTCCACGGTTGACGACCTACTTCAGCGACAATCCAGCCAGCGTTAATTGCGATATATGGAAGTAAAACAGACCACATTGTAATTTTTAAATAGCGTTTTGAGTTTTCTAGCTTTCCTTTACGGTTTAAATAGAAACCGTACCAAGTTAATGCCATAAAGAACATGCCAAGTGCAACCATTAAGCGGAAGCTATAGTACACGAGGTTAACATTTGGACGATCTTCTTTCGGAATATCTTTTAAACCAACAATTTCTCCATCAAATGAGTTTGTATAGAAGAAACTGCCGAGTTTTGGAATTGTAAGTAGTTCAAAGTTCTTTTCATTTTTTACATCAGGAATTTGAATGATTGAGAAACCTTGTCCTTTTCCAGTGTCCCAAACTGCTTCCATCGCAGCTCCTTTTGCTGGTTGATACTTAGCCGCTGATACACCAGATTGATGGCCCATAAATGGTGTAATTGTTGCTGCGAATAACCCTAACATTAAACCAAACTTAAATGATTTTTTGAAGAATTCCACTTCATTTTTACGTAGTAAGTGATATGCACTAATTGCCATAACGAAGAAAGCACCGACAATATAACAACCAATTACAGTATGGAAGAACATATTCCATGCATATGGATTTGTAACAAGTGCCCAGAAGTCATTTAATTCAGCGCGGCCGTTACGTACTACATACCCAACAGGATTTTGCATGAATCCGTTTGCAGTAATAATCCAAAGGGCAGAAATATTTGTTCCAAGTGCAACCATCCACATACAGAAAGCACGGAATTTTGGTGAGATTTTGTCTTTACCGAATAACCATATTCCCATGAAAGTAGATTCTAAGAAGAAGGCAACGAGTGCTTCGATTGCGAGAGGTGATCCGAAAATATCCCCCATATATTTGGAGTACTCAGACCAGTTTGTTCCAAATTGGAATTCCATCGTAATCCCAGTTATAATCCCCATTACGAAGTTAATTGTAAAAAGTTTTCCCCAGAAATTTGCCATTTTGCGGTATGTTGGATTCAATGTGCGGGCGTATTGAGTTTCCATACATGCTACTAAAATAACAAGTCCGATTGTCAAAGGTACAAATAAAAAGTGATAAAAAATAGTAATTGCAAATTGAAAACGACTTAGTAACAGAACGTCGGACATAATAAATATTCACTCCTTTTTTACATTATCTACAATCAGTTTATAGTGAAAAAACGTTTAAAGTATGTGAGACTTGTTACAAAGGTGTGTGTATATTTTGAAAGAATTATGTCGATTATCTGAAAAAATCCTATTTTTACTATAAAGCAATATCCTTTTTGAGTTTTTCAAATTTTGGTACACTACATATGTAATGTAAATGAGAGAAAAGAGGGTTCTTTACTATGAAGTCATTAGAAGAGATTTTACAATACAATGAAAAATTCGTTGAAGAGAAAAAATACGAAGAGTATGAAACAGGAAAATTTCCAAATAAAAAAATGGTAATTATCTCTTGTATGGATACTCGTCTTGTTGAATTATTACCGAAAGCAATGAATATGCGTAACGGTGATGTGAAAATTATTAAAGTAGCAGGCGCTGTTATTTCACATCCATTCGGAAGTATTATGCGTAGTATTTTAGTCGCTGTATATGAGCTTGGAGCTGATGAAGTATGTGTTGTCGGTCATCATGATTGTGGTATGGCAAAAATTCAAGCAAGCAGTACAATTGAAAAAATGAAAGAGCGCGGCGTAACAGAAGAGAAATTAGATACACTTCGTTATTCTGGAATCGATTTAGAAAGATTCTTACAAGGGTTCTCTAGTGTAGAAGAAAGTGTAGAACATAGTGTGTCAATACTCCGCAACCATCCGTTACTTCCGGAAGAAGTACCTGTTCACGGTCTTGTTATAGATCCTGACACAGGAAAATTAGATTTAGTTGTAAATGGTTACGACAATTAAGAATTTACTTTGTCATCCTTTTTATCTGGGACAGGATCAAATCCTCCTGGATGGAAAGGGTGACATTTTAATATACGCTTACATGTAAGCCAAAATCCTTTGAAGGCACCGTGTTTTTGAAACGCTTCTAATCCATAATGAGAGCAAGTCGGATGAAAGCGGCACGTTGGCGGTGTCATCGGAGAAATGAACTTTTGATAAAAGCGTATAATACCGATAAAAATCTGTTTCATAATGGTCTCCTTTTCAGCATAGTCTTAAAGTATTATAGCACGACAGTACATAATACTTTACTAATGTGCATTTCCGTTATATCATATTGGATATAACGGAATTAAATTAAAAGCGGGAGAGATGTTGTATGCCATCAGTAGAAAGCTTTGAATTAGACCATACGATTGTAAAGGCGCCTTATGTAAGACATTGCGGAGTCCACAATGTAGGTAGCGACGGTATTGTAAATAAATTTGATATTCGTTTTTGCCAACCGAATAAACAAGCAATGAAACCAGATGTTATTCATACGTTAGAACATTTATTAGCATTTAATTTACGTAAATATATTGATCGTTATCCGCATTTTGATATTATCGATATTTCACCAATGGGCTGCCAAACAGGATATTATCTTGTAGTAAGCGGAACACCAACGGTTCGAGAAATTATTGATTTATTAGAACTAACATTAAAAGATGCGGTTCAAATTACAGAAATTCCAGCTGCAAATGAAACACAATGTGGTCAAGCGAAGCTTCACGACTTAGAAGGAGCACAACGCTTAATGAACTTCTGGTTAAGCCAAGATAAAGATGAACTTGAGAAAGTATTTGGATAGAAAGAAAAACTGCCTGTGAAAGGGCAGTTTTTTTTATTTTGTTAAGAGAAAACTTGCTCTTCTTTTTATGAAAGCATACTAGACACCCCAACATATAAAATAAAGGCAGAACCAAGAAAATAAACAAATGCTTTTGCTTTTTGCTGCTCTTTTATTTCATCGATTCCAAAAAGGATAAACATAATACTTAAAAGGATAAATACGAATGGTAACAGCATAGGGAGGTTTGCAAAGAGGTTAAGTAGAGCGAGAATGAGGGCAATAGTAGCTATTATAATTCGAATGTTTTTTAACATATAATCCTCCTTTAAATAGACAAATTAACGAAGTATTTCTGAGATACCTAGATATAAAACTGCTGCACCGACTAAAAAAACGAGTGTACTACTTACTTTTTTATGTTCCATCATTTCCTCTATACTTACAATGAAAGCCATACCGCCTAAAAAGATAAACATATAAGGCATAATTCCTCTATTTCCGGTAATAAAACCATAGATTGCTATAGATAAAGCGATAAGTGAAAAAGTAATTCGAACTCCTTTTAGCATAAAGAATCCTCCTTCTATTTTATGTATGTAATGATGAGAACAATCCAAGAGAATGCTCCAGCAACAATGCAAATAAATCCGGTTCCTGAATCCTTCTTTTTTATTTGCTCAATTGCGATGAGAAACATTAAAGCTCCTAATAGAAATTGTGAAAGTGGTAGAAAGTTATTTTGACCTGTATAGAGCCCAATTGCCGACATAATTATCACAGTGAGTGCGAGTGCGATGCGAAGTATACGAAGCATACTATGATTCCTCCTTATTATTTTTCGAGTAAGGGTTATCTTCGGGCTTATCAACAGAATGTTTATATGCGTAGCCTTTATTAATCGTCATAACGGAGAGTACTAATATGATCAGTACGATTATAATGCCGATAATTAATATTTTGAGCATGAAATCCCTCCTTTTCTTTATTTTACATAATTTTGTAATTGATGAAAACAATAGAAATTAAAAGGATGAAAGAAGGGTGTTACATGGAGAATAAAAAAACATATTATATATCAGTTGGAAATGGTCAAATTTCGCAAGTGAAGACGGCGGATACGTATAATTTTGAAATTTATGCAAATGACGAAGAGATTACGGAGTTAAGAGAGTATTTTGATCAAGCGTATGAAGAGGACTTAGGTTCGTATGTACGCTCCCACGTTCCATTCGTTGAGTATCATCACGATTCGAATAATGATCGATATGATGAACAACTACAAAAAGCATATAAAATGATTTATGATCTAGGGAATCATGAAACGAAAGAATTAGTCGCACAAATGGGAATAATCAATGGATTGTAATTGGATAATATTATGCAGAAAAGCGAGAATATGCTACAATTTGTGGTAGGAAAAACTTGTAATCATCAATAGGGGAGTAATGGCATGTACAAATTTAAAGATTATTACCACAACACTGTACAATTATCGTTTGAACGTTACCCATTTTCTCCTGAGCCAAAGCATGTTTGGGTTGTATGCCGGTACGGGGATCAATGGTTATTAACGCATCATTTACGCCGTGGTCTTGAATTTCCAGGTGGTAAAGTAGAACTCGGGGAAACACCGGAAGAAGCGGCAGTTCGAGAAGTTCATGAGGAAACCGGCGGCATAGTTTCTGATTTAACTTACTTAGGGCAATACAAAGTATCCGGAAAAGACAAAATAATCATTAAAAACATTTATTTTGCAACAATTAGTGCGGTAGAGCAACATACGCATTACGAAGAAACGAAAGGGTCTGTTTTATTAAAAGACATTCCTGATAATATTAAAACTGATAGAAAATTTAGCTTTATTATGCGCGATGATGTATTAGCGCGTACGATGAAACATATAGAAGAAATCGGCTGTTTTACGAAGTAAAGTGGCCGGTTTCTTTTTTGTGTTCAAGAATAAATGTAAACATATCTTTACATTATTTTGGGTATATTATACAATTTCGTAAAAGTATATTTACATTTTAGGAGGTGAAAAGGTGGATAACAGAAAAGAAACAACTGTCTCTGTTTCAATGGTTAAATTAAATGTTTATTCATTTTTTATAATATTCGCTCTGGCGATTGGAATTGGTTATTTACATGCGCTTTTTTCAGGCGAGTTTCAAATTGAAATTACATTGCCGATTATGTTTCTTTTGATTATTGGAATGATTATTCTCGTTTGTATTCATGAGGCAATACATTTAATTGGATTTCGTTATATCGGAGATGTTCCGTGGAGTGAACTAAAATGGGGCGTCAATTGGAAATTAGGTGCTGCATATGCTCATTCTAAACAGGTGATTACAGTAAAGCAAATGAAGACAGTGTTAATGCTTCCGTTTTTACCAACTGGAATTTTACCAATTGTATTGGGATTAGCTATGAATCTGGAGCCACTCTCATTTTTAGGGATTCTATTAACAGCAGGTTGTATCGGTGACATTGCTTTATATAAAAAAGTTTCAAAGTTTCCAGATGATGCGCTAGTTAAAGATCATCCGAGTAAACCGCAGTTTACAGTATATGAATAATAAAGGAAGAGGAGGCGTTTTTGAAAAATGGCCTCTTTTTTGTTTGTCAGCTTTTGTCGGTAAGCCGATGTTCCTTGTCGAATCGCTGATAAAGTGAAATTTCATTTACTAGCGTCTTGTTTTTCTCTCCGCCCCTAAAAATGAAAGAACCTCCAACAAATCATCCACGACACGTGAATGTTCAAAGTCACCCCAAAATGAATCTCTCTTCCAAACGCCAAGAATGCCTATTTGTTCAGCTCCTATTACGTCATTTTCTGGATGGTCTCCAACGTAAAGGCATTCTTCTGCTTTTACGTTTAGCTTTTGCAAAGCTCGTTCGAAAATCTCAGGATGTGGTTTTTTAATTCCTTCTGCTTCTGAAATGAAAATTGTGTTTGTATACGTATGTATGTTTAGTGCTCGAAGGGTGCTCATCTGAAATTTAGTAAAGCCGTTTGTAATAATACCAATTTTAATGTTTCGCTGAGTTAGTTGTTGAAGTAATTCATGCATGTTTTGGAAAGGAATACAATGATGTTGGAAGTTTGTAATGTAGTCGTGCAGCAGTTGCTCTTGCGTTAAAGTGGTAATGTTGTATTCGCAAAGGAGAGTGGAATATACCTTATCTTTCCACGTGTAACCATTATTGTCGAGTTCGAGAAAACGAGAGCAATACTCGAATTTTTCTATGTTTATCAAATGAAAGGCGAAGCGATTATATTGATCGCGAATAAATTGCTCTAGAGATTGGCGACGATCTAATAGTGTTCCATCTAAGTCAAATAAGATTGCTCGAATCATGGGAAACCTCCATACAGCTTTTATAATTAATTATCGCATATTCGTTAAAAAATGATTATGATATTTTTGTAGAATGGAATAATGGAGGTGCGTATGAAGAAACTGTATGGCAAGTTAATGTGTTTTATGATTTCAACGGGCTTAGTAGCTGGATGTGATATGTCGGAGCAAACTTCGAAAAGAGAGAAAAAAGATGTGTGCGAAACGACAGAAGAATGCACACAAATAGGTGATAAAACACTTCAAAAAGTATATAAAAAGATAGATGGACTTTCAGAACTTGAAGTACTAGAGGATTATGATTTAGAAGGACATTCAAGTAACGATATGAAAGAAGCAGAAATGAAAAAAAAGGATGATGAAAATTATTTCTTTTTAGCTTCTTATTATATCGATGGTGATGAAATTGTAGATCCTTATTTCGATAAACTAGATCGCAAACGATTGAATAAGGCTTTTGCGGAGGATAAGGACGCGAAAGAAGAAGTATTAAAGCAACGTCAAGATAGGGATTATCATGAATCGTTATGGGAGATGTATAGCACGCTTATTCCTGCTAAGTATCGCACTGACATAAAAGAGTTTGATATGGTAACAGATGGATACGATGGAATTGTGGCTCATGTTATGCCGAGTATGGAGTATCCGAAAGAGTGGACCATTAGTTTAGATACGCTTGATTCTGCAGTAAATATCGATCAAGTGATGAAAACATTAATACATGAGACGGCTCACGTATTAACGCTGGGACATAAACAAATACCAGTAAATGAAAAGTACTTAAAGGCTTTTGAAGAAGATAAAGATATTTCATCATACCAAAATAAATGTAAATCTCTTTTCTTACAAGAAGGATGTGCGAAGGAGAGCTCTTATATAAATCAATTTTATAATTCTTTCTGGAAACCAATTGACCAGGAGTGGACAGAAAAGAAAGTGGAAGAAAGCGAAGAAGCTCAAATTGAATTTTTTAAGGAAAAGCATGGTGAGTTTGTTTCACTGTATGGGACGACAAATGTGGCAGAGGATATTGCGGATACATTTACAGCGTTTATTTTACAAGATTCAAAAAAGGTGAAAGAAGGAACAGAATTAAAATATAAAAAAATTATCTTCTTCTATCAATTCCCCGAGCTTGTAAAAATGAGAGCGGAAGTGTTAGCGGGATTATATGATGTTTCGAAAACGATAGAACAACCAAGTGGACACTAATGCGAATTATGTGTTCGATATATTTTAGCCAAGGGAAAACGTGAAGAATTATAGTTCTTTGCGTTTCTTTATGTTGATAAAATTGAAAATTCTGTCTTTTTTTAAAAAAGAAGAAGGAACTGAATCATTAAAATAGAATTAGTATAAAAACGTCACAAATTAGACACAATTATAATGCGCATAGTATAGGGGCTATAAGTTTACTCTCGAGGAGGTAATGAAACGTATGAAAACGATTCTTGCTGTTGCTGGTCTCATTTGGGTAATGTCTCACGGTTTTCCGATTTTTGAAGGGGAGCAAATTCGTAGTGCATTAAATAAAGAGTTTAATGATTATCATATTATTGATCGAAAAGATAATGTCGTTACGGTGCGTGTGAAAGATTGTTTCCATACAGTTACGGTTGCTAATGGGAATATTGCAGATGATTCGAAAATGTGTGATAAAAGGTAGAAGAAAGAAGCTGACTCTAGCATATCGCTCTAAGTCAGCTTTTTTTTCGTTTTCCAATAAGGAGTTTTTCAAATGCCTCGACAAATACATACATAAGAGTTGCGAGGACGCAAGTGAGCATTACACTGAGCAAGACGAGTGTGAAGTTAAAGACTTGGAATCCGTAGCTAATTAAATAGCCAAGTCCTTGTTTAGAAACGAGGAGTTCCCCGAAAATAACACCGACCCATGATAAGCCAACATTCACTTTTAACGTTGAAATAATTGCAGGGAAAGATGAAGGGAGAATAACGTGCTTATAGCATTGCCATTTATTTGCGCCAAATGTGTCCATGACCTTAATATAGTTGGAATCGACTTCTTGAAATGCGCTGTAAATAACGAGAATGGTAATGATGATGGAGATGATTACCCCCATTGCGATAGAGGATGAAATATTTGGACCGAAAATAACAATGATGATTGGACCGAGTGCAACTTTTGGCATTGCATTTAGGACGACGAGATAAGGATCAAGTACGCGGGACAAAAGTGGCATCCACCAAAGGAGAGTAGCAATAATAGCTCCGAGAACAGTTCCGAGAATGAAGCCTACTCCTGTTTCAAGTAATGTCGTCCATATGTGGACCCAAAGTGAACCGTCAATCCATTTCGTTAAAAAGAGATCCCAAATACTTGAAGGAGAGCTAAAGAGTAAAGGATCAATCCATTCTTTTTTACTAGCTATTTCCCATATTGCAAAGAAAAGAACAAGAAGTACAAGTTGTAAAGAGCGAGCTAACCATGCATGTTGTCTTTCTTTTTTTCGAAACTGTTCATGTAGTTGTTTTATATTATCCAAGTCGTTCCAGCTCCTTCCATATTTCTTGGAAGAGGGATGGAAAGTCATGGTGGTGGCGTGCTTCTAACGGCGATAAGGAACGGATACTTTCTGGAACGATGAATGTTTTTGCGATTTTTCCAGGGTTCGCCTGCAGTAAATAAATACGATCACTCATCGCAATTGCTTCTTCAATATCATGTGTCACAAGTAGGGATGTTTTCTTATAGTTACGTAGTAATGTGAAGACGAGATCTTCTAGTTTTAATTTTGTTTGATAATCAAGAGCGGAAAATGGTTCATCTAACAATAAAATTTTTGGGTCGGTCGCTAATGTTCGAACGAGTGCAGCACGTTGGCGCATACCACCGGATAGTTCACGAGGGTATTGCTGTTCTATATCATATAGGCCGACTTGTTTTAAAAGCTTTAATGTATGTTCTTTCGTATTTTCATCATAAACCTTCCGAATATGAAGTCCGAGCATAATATTTTCTTCAATTGTTTTCCACGGAAACAAGTAATCTTGCTGGAGCATATAGCCCATAGAGGGGGTCTTAGTTGTAATCGGTTCACCATCTAAAAATACGATACCTTCAATTGGATCAAGTAGCCCTGCGATGATGGAGAGGAGCGTTGTTTTTCCGCAACCACTTGGACCAAGGATTGAAATAAATTCGCCTTCTTCTACTTGCAAACTCATATCTTCAAGAATAAGTTTGGCATTTTCTTTTGCAAAAAAGCAGTGAGAAACGTTACGTATTTGTAAAAAGCTCATACACTTCGCCTCTATTTCTTAATAACGCTTTCGGCAATTTTTGTATTGACGAGCGCTTCATGTGGAACTTCTTTTTGTAATTCACCAGATTCTTTCATAATCGTTTGGAGTTGTTTCCATTCTACATCATCTAATAATGGATTTGTCGCATATGAATGTTGTTTTTTGTAGCGTTCAATTACTTTTACTGAAATGTCTTTTGAAGTGTCTTTAAATAGTGGTGAAACGGCATCGGCAATCTCTTCTGGACTATGTGTATCAACCCATTGCTGCGCCTTATATAGTGCGCGCGTGAATTTTTCTGCAGCAGCTTTATCTTTCTTTAAGAAACTTTCTTTTGCCATAAACGTTGTATAAGGGACAGTACCAGATTCAGCTCCGAAAGACGCGACGATATAACCTTTTCCTTCTTTTTCAAGTATACTTGCAGTCGGTTCAAAGAGCTGTACAAATTCTCCCGTACCAGATGCAAAGGCATTTGCAATATTAGCAAACTCGATATTTTGAATTAAGTTCGTATCTTTGCGAGGGTCAATGCCATTTTTCTTTAAAACGTATTCACCAACCATTTGCGGCATGCCGCCTTTACGCTGTCCTAAAAACGTAACGCCTTTTACGTCGTTCCAATTAAAAGAGTCTAATTTTTTACGGGAAACTAAAAATGTGCCATCTGTTTGTGTAAGCTGCGCAAAATTAATGACAGGATCTTTTGCTCCTTGTTGATGAACATAAATAGACGTTTCTGAACCAACGAGAGCAATATCAATTCCGCCAGATAAAAGGGCGGTCATCGCTTTATCTCCGCCAGCTGTTGTTTGTAAGTCAATATTTAAACCTTCATCTTTAAAAAATCCTTTTTCAATTCCAACATATAATGGTGCGTAGAAAAGAGAGTGTGTAACTTCGCCAACGCGAATTTTTTGAGCTTGTTCTTTCGTACTTTCCTTTGTACTACTACAAGCAGCGAATGTGAAAACAGCTAGTAACATGATGCAAAAAACGGTTATTAATTTTTTCACTATATGACACCTCCTAGAAGTCAATCTACAAGCATAATATGTAGGTAAGTGCCCATATGTGAGTATAGATAGCAGGAATTTTTCGGGTAATAAAGAAGTACAAATATAAGGGGTGATAAAATGGATTACGAATACGATGATAGCGTACATTTACATCTTGATTATTTCGGAACTGAATGTGATATGGAATCGATTGCTTATAAGAGGAAGCATGAAGACGTGTGGGATGTGTATTTTAATTTTGGAGTATACGGTCTTCAGAAAGAGGAGATAGAGACAGGTCGGTTTATGGACGAATATGCTGGTTATTACGTTTTTTCTGTACATGCTCGTGATTTGAGCTGGGAGTTTGGAAGTGCTCAGTTTGAGGAATGGGTTTTGAAGAACCATATAGTAGAAAGAACGCTTCAAAAATAGGGAGGAATTTTGTGTTTGAATTTCTCATCTTATTGCTTATTTGTGTAATTGGAATTTACATCATGCAAGTGCTCACTTACCGATTCGCAAAGAAAAATATTCATAAATATAAGGAAATGAAATGGATTCATATGTGGCTAGACATGACTATGAAAAAGGGTCCGAGATTAGATTTGTTTGATTTTGTACTTATAGTAATCGTAAGTATCATATGGAAAATATGGATGCTTCCTCTTGTATAGTAAACATGCTAATCATCGTATCCTAATAAATAACGAAAAGAACCTGTCATATGACAGGTTCTTTTCTATTTGTAG
This sequence comes from Bacillus sp. TH19, assembly GCF_016651075.1. Classification (NCBI taxonomy): domain Bacteria; kingdom Bacillati; phylum Bacillota; class Bacilli; order Caryophanales; family Bacillaceae; genus Bacillus; species Bacillus sp. TH19. Next base: position 813,327 of record NZ_JAEKEO010000007.1, read on the forward strand.
CATGTAGTGTTACATGGAAAATCCAATGTATACGACAAATTACGACAAAGGGGTTTATACATATTTGTTATTCTATTAAAGGTCATTATTTGTAATGTATATATAGGAGGATTTTTTAATGTTAAAGAAATTATTATTATTTTTGCTTATGAGCTTATGTGTAGTGGTTTTAACAGCTTGTAAAGATGAAGAGGAAAAGCTGAAAGCATCGGAAGAACAGAAAATAGATGAGAAGAAAGTTGAAGAAGATAAGAAGGTAGAAGAGCAGCAAAAAGCAGAGGAAGAAAAACGTAAGCAAGAAGAGCAGCAAAGAGTAGAAGAAAAACGTAAGCAAGAAGAGCAGCAAAGAGTAGAAGAAAAACGTAAGCAAGAAGAGCAGCAAAGGGTAGAGGAAGAAAAACGTAAGCAAGAAGAGCAGCAAAGAGTAGAGCAAGAAAAACGTAAGCAAGAAGAGCAACAGAAGATTCAGCAACAACAGTCTGCACAACAAGAGAGAACACAAAAACAAGAAAAAACAACAGAAGCAACAGAAGCAACAGGTGGTAAACCGACAAGATCACAAATTTCGGTTGGTTCACATGTAGTTATTCAATTAGATAAAGATTATAGTAAAACAGTGAGCGGTGTTGTGAAAGATATTTTAACAAACACGGAAACACATCCGTACGGAATTAAGGTTCGATTACAAGATGGACAAATTGGCCGTGTTCAAAGTGTTGGATAAATAAAAAAAGAGGTCGTCCATTTTTGGACGACCTCTTTTTTTATTATGCTTGGCTAGTGCGGAAAAATGGAAGCTTCTGCACAGCGTAAACTAACCCGTATGCAAGAATTAAGCACATAAGAGGGTTAATGAAAAATCCGTAGCGATTAATTGCTAAGAATAAGTTTGAGAAGATGATGTAAATAACAGAACTTGCTACTAGCATCATAACGCGCTTATGCTTAAATGAATTTAGCATGAAGCAGAAACTGCTCAAGAATGTACCGATGATAAAGACTCTATGACACATTTGTATAAAGTTATGAATACGGTATTGGTCTACAGCAGGAGCTGTTTTGAATAACTCAATTGTTTTACCGACAGTGAACCAAGAGAACCAATATGTGAAGTCCGTTTTAAATCCATTTTTGATTAAATCTTTTGCGTATGCATTTTTATCATCTAAGCCCTGGGCTTTCATTTGGTTAACTACATTTTCATAGCCAATTTTGTTAAATGGATCTGCACCGGCAATTAATGGGTCTGCACCTTGGGTTGAGAATAAGATAAATTGATTGAACGCTAAATAGTTACGAACAACCCAGGCACCGATAATAAAGAACGGGCCAATGAACCATAATAATCCAATTCGAATTGAGTCTTTAAATCCATATGTGAATAAGACGACAAGAACAGGAATGAGCATCATTGGAGCTGGATTTGGGCGGAACATAAGTAAAATGGAAACGACAATTCCAAACCATATATGGAATTTTGTTTTATTGTATTTCCATGCGAGAACAAATACATACACGCTTAACGATAATAAGAATATTGAAGGAACTTCTGTTAGTAATGTACGGAAGTATGTATAGTTACTTGGATAAATAGCATATAAAATACTCGCAACAATTCCATAAATATTCTTTTCAAATAACTCTTTCCCTATTAAGAATACTAATAACACTGTGCAAAGGTTTAGTATCATATTAATAACAGTTGCTACGTAATAGTAAGGAAGTGATGTAACATCAGAAATAATCATAGCACCAGCTAATAATAGCGGCTGACCTGGTGTGATGTATGCATTTTTTCCAGGCACTTCACTAGGTTCTAAATAAACATAGCCAAATACACCATGTTTTAATAATTGTTCAGCTGTTAACGAATAGTTAAAGGCATCATTTGCACCATATGTTACTTTGACTAACTCTCCATCTAATCCTGGCTGTTTTACTAGACAAAAAACGTGCAGTAGGAAAGAAAGCGCCAAAATTGCATATACCGCTTTAGGTAGATTTTTAAACTTATTTAGCAAAAATGAGCATCTCCTTTTTTATTGTTTCTTTCGTATTTTCATGATAAAACCCTATTAGTATTAAGGTTTTCCAAAACATAGTTATTATATCATAAAGTGGAATGAAGGAAGTTAGTTTTTTAAGAATGAATAGTTGGTATTCCAAAAATTAACTGTTGATTAAGGGAGAATTAAGAAACTACAGTTATAGTAGAATCCAGTGTGAAGACGAAATGCATGAAGTATGTTATCTTAATAGAAACTGTTTTTACGGTGCGGGGTGAAATTAATAAACAGAAAAGAGGGAATGAATTGAGGTGTGATTTTTCATTTCATCAGCCAAGAAGAAGTATATTAATTTCAGCGATGTTAAGTGGCCTAGTAACCCTATATGTAATACCCACACTTTTTTTGATTTTAAAATATTTTAGTTTAGATACGATGAAAGATATGTTAAATCAAAAAATTGTCTTAAGTATAATGACAATTTTGATGTGGATTGTACTATTGTATGTTGCGCATTTGAATAAAGATATTGTTAATAAATTTAAACCGATTATTCGGATTTATATTAGAATGTTTTTAGTAGCGCATGTGGTTACTTTGCTTTTTATTTTCACGCAAAATAATATGAATCTCGTAAATACACTGAATTGGATTTACAATTATAACGCACAGTTTATATTTAGTTTAATTGTAATTTATGCGATATATGTTTTGGTGTATAACGTGCTTGGGAAAGTTTTTTTGAGTACTATTTTGGCAAGCATTTTGCTAATCATTTTGGCTATTGTAAATCACTTCAAAATTGTTTTTAGGGGAGACCCACTATATCCTTCTGATTTTACACAGATTGGACATATGCAATCTGTTATACCAATGGTGATGGATTATTTTAGTTGGGGTTATATTCTTCTTGTTATTGTAAGTGTTGTTGTCTGTATTTTGGCGGGTATGTATGTGAGGAAGTACATTCAAAATGTAAAAGTTCATGCAGGCGTACGAGTTCTATTTATAATAGGATCCGTTTTTATTTTATATGTGTATGGTAATTTTACGAATACGTTTATAAATAAATGGTTTCAAAAGTCGGGTATAGAGTTCGTTTTGTGGGATCAAAATGAAAATTATGCTTCAAATGGTTTTGTGCTAGGATTTATAAGTAATTTAGATACGACAGTCATTGAAAAGCCGAAAGATTATTCAAAAGAAAATATGCTTCAAATAGCAAACGATATAAAGAAACAATATAGTAGCAATATAGGGGCGCAGAAGCAAAAAGAGAAACCGAATATTATTTTTGTAATGAGTGAATCGTTTTGGGATCCAACGAAGTTAACGAACCTGTCCTTTAGTGAAGATCCTTTACCGAATTTGCATCATTATATAGAAAATTTTCCTGGTGGACAAACTATTTCTCCTACATTTGGAGGAAATACTGCGAACGTTGAATTTGAGGCGTTAACGAGTTATTCAATGAGTTTGTTAAAGCCAGGATCTATACCATATCAGCAAGCCGTTACAAGTCAGATAGAAGTTCCATCTATTCCTCGAGCGCTGAAAAAAGAGGGGTATTACACAAGCGCTATTCATTCGTTCGGTCGCTCATTCTTTAAACGTGATGATGTATATAAAGTGTTAGGATTTGATAAGTTTAATGCACAAGATACGATGAAAAATGTAGAAGTTGATGGAGACTATATTAGTGATTTATCTATGAGTAAAGAGATAATAGCTGAATTAGAGAAGCAAAAACAACCTACTTTTATTCATGCAGTTACGATGCAAAATCATTTTCCATTTACAGAAGGAAGATTTGGCGAAAATCAAATCGAGATTAGTGGATTAGAAAATGAAGAATCGAAGGCTGAATTAGAGACTTATACAGAAGGTTTAAGACGTTCAGATGAAGCTCTTCAATATTTAATAGAGGAGCTAGATAATTTAGATAGACCTACATTATTAGTATTCTTTGGGGACCATCTTCCGTCGCTAGGAACAAATAAATCTCTTTATAAAGAGAATGGGTATATAACGAATGAAAAAACGCCAAGTGAACGATTAGCGATGGCGCAAACGCCGTTATTAATGTATGCAAATTTTGATATACCAAATGACAATTTAGGTTTAGTAAGTCCAATTTATTTTTCAAATCTTGTCTTTGATTATGCTGGATTAAATAAGGTACCATTCTATCAATTTTTATCGAAGTTATATGAAGAAATTCCTGTACTTCGTGACGAATTGAGGATAGGAAAAGACGGAAAAGCAATAAAAATTTTAACAGAAAAACAAAAAGAAATGCTAAAGCAATATGAGCTTATTCAATATGACTTACTCGCCGGAAAGCAATATAGTAAGGATATATTATTTAAATAAGCGAAAAAAAGAACTTGTATACGATACAAGTTCTTTTTTCATAGTATTTAACGGGGTAACCAGACAAGCTAGGTTTAGGGAGTATTACTTGTACATTTAGTATAAAGTAAAATAGAATCGTTTTAATAATTGATTTGTGAGAAGTATGTGAATTTTTCATCTATTATATAATTGGACAATTTGTTTAATTTTAATAGAATCAGTTCCAGATTTATTATTAGTTTTTAGTTTACAATTATTTGTTGTGTGGATTTATAAACAAACAGGATTTCGAGTGGTTAGTATTTATGCGTTTAACGATGAGCGTGTTTATTTTTTATCTATTCTTTGTATGACAATTGTTCCAACTCTTCATTTTTTCCGCATTATCGTTTTATTTTTAATGGAAGAGAAGAATAAGTCATATGTGGAATTTGCTCGTGCAAAAGGTAGTTAAGAAAAAAGAATTTGCCGTAAGGGCAAATTCTTTTTTTACTGTAAAGGAACTATGAATTTAAAAATTTTATCAGTTCCTTATTTAATTCATCCGCTTGATCGATTGGAGAGCCGTGGCCACTATTTGTAAGAGGATATAGTTCAGAGTTTTTAATTCGCTCTTTTGTTAGCTCAGCACTTTTATAAGGGATGAGTTGGTCGTGAACACCGTGGAATATTTTTGTTGGGACGTTAATTTTACTTAAGTCCTTCGTTACGTCTTCGTTTGCAGCGGCTTGCAAAATTTTGATGAGAGCATAAGAAGCGGACTGCATACCGAGATAGGAAAACCATTCTAACGTGGCAGCTCCTAAGTTTCTATTAAAAAATGATAAAGATACATCACTTAGAAACTTAGGTAAATTTACATACATTTGAGCAATCAGAGCATCTGCTTGTTCTTTCGGTACGCCGTAAGGGGATTCTTGGTTTTTCACGAAAGAAGGAGAGACAGCATCCACTAATGCAAGTTTGGAAATACGACGCCCATTATATCGTGACATATACCGAATAGAGAGAGCGCCACCGACTGAGAAGCCGACTAACGTAGCATTTTCTATTTGAAGTGCATCTAATACAATTGCGATATCATCAGCTAAACGATCATAAGTGTAACCAGTCCATGGTTTATCAGACTGTCCGTTTCCTCGTATATCCATGGCGATGCAGCGGAAACCATGTTGTGGTAAGATATTAAATTGATATTGGTACATTTGATGATTTAAAGGCCAGCCATGAACGAAGAAGACAGGTTTATTTCCAGGGCCTGGGTTAATATCCTCAACAAAAATGTGTACATCTTTTTCCACTGTAACGAACATGACGTATCCTCCTCATGTATTTTAATAGGCTCTTTCCCAAAATCGCTGTTTTGTCATTGCCTGAATAAATTCATTCGCAAGTAAGGTAGGATTTTGTTCTGTTATAACGCCAGGTTTTCCTTCGATGTTTAAAGATTGAACAATAGTAGTTCCATTTTGGAAAGCGCCAATTGGCTTAAAGTGATTATACGATTCTACGACAAATGAACTTGCTTTGTTAAGAAAATGATCATTAATATTTCCGCCAATAAGAAGTAGCCCATCATAAAGAAGTGGTGATCCTGTTAAGAAAGTATCATTCACTTCCCACTGTCCATTTTGAGAGCCTTGCACAAAACCTAATCGTTCGGAAATAATAACGGGCTGAAGACCGGCTTGTTTGAATTGATTTATAATATATTGTGCGTTTTGACCGTCATATCCGTTTGCGACAATGACGCCTACTCGTAATGTATTTGGGCTGAATGTTGTATGTTCCATACTTAGTGCTGGTGAGGATTTTGTAACATTTGATTCTTGAACATTTGGCACTGTTGCCCCGACTGCTTCAGCTACTAAAGTAGCTAATTCTGTACTTATATGACCAATCATACCTACGACTTGTTGGCAAACTGATTTACTTTTTACTTTTCCTAATTCAAAGGAAAAGGCCTGCATAATATGGATTCTTTCGACGTGGCTCATACTATTCCAAAATAAACGGGCTTGTGAGAAATGGTCTTTAAAACTAGCGGCTGTTTCTCTTGTTTTATGTCCAGAAACAGTAGAAGGATATGTAACGAAACCGCCTTTCGTACCAGGTACAGTAAAGGGAGAGTTATTAGCTAAAGAGTTATTATGGTAAGCGACTTTTCCTTTATCAATTATATATTTAGACGCACCATCTCTTTGATTGTTATGAAAAGGACATACCGGACGATTAATCGGTAACTCTTGATAGTTTGTACCGACGCGTGCTAATTGTGTATCTGTATAAGAAAATAGTCTACCTTGTAAGAGAGGATCATTTGTAAAATCGATACCGCGGACGATGCTTCCAGGGTGCAGTGCGACTTGTTCTGTTTCCGCAAATACGTTATCAACGTTTCGGTTTAACGTCATTTTTCCGATGATCTTAACAGGGAAGTCTTCTTCCGGCCAAATCTTTGTTGCATCTAATATATCGAAATCGTATTTAAATTCATCCTCTTCTTCTAAAATTTGAACGCCAAGTTCGTACTCAGGGTAGTTTCCGGCATTAATATTTTCCCATAAATCACGGCGATGATAATCTGGATCAGCGCCGCCTAGTTTTTGAGCTTCATCCCAAATTAACGAGTGAACGCCAAGCTTTGGCTTCCAGTGGAATTTTACGAATCGTGACTTTCCGTGCGTATTAACTAAACGAAATGTATGAACGCCGAACCCTTGCATCATTCGAAAACTTCTCGGAATTGCGCGATCCGACATAATCCACATCATCATCGCAGCTGATTCTTGATTATTGGCGATAAAGTCCCAAAAAGTATCGTGTGCTGTTTGTCCTTGGGGAATCTCATTATGTGGCTCTGGTTTAAGAGCATGAATAAGATCCGGAAATTTAATACCATCTTGAATGAAGAAAATCGGAATGTTATTACCCACTAAATCGAAATTTCCTTCCTCTGTATAAAACTTAACAGCGAATCCTCGTACATCTCGGTTCGTTTCATTTGCACCTTTTGATCCAGCAACTTCAGAAAAACGAATAAAAATAGGTGTCTTTTTAGATGGGTCTTGTAAAAAATGAGCCATTGTTAAGTCTTCTAAAGAATCATATAGCTCAAAAACACCATGTGCTCCGTAACCGCGGGCATGAACGACTCTTTCAGGAATTCGTTCACGGTCAAAATGAGCGAGTTTTTCTCGCATCAGGAAATCTTCTAAAAGTGTAGGACCACGATCGCCGGCGGTTAAAGAGTTTTCATCATTTGAAATTTTGACACCCGTATTCGTTGTCATCTCTTTTCCTTCATTGTTTTTCGTAAAGGATTGTAACTGTTCTATCTTCTTATTTTCACGACCGTCCATATAAAGCACCTCCCATATTATACGTATTATTGTTCATGGTTTTTATGCTTACATATGGTGTGGGGAAGTATATTATCTATGGATTGATTTTCCTCATTTGTTCAATTTATCTTTGTTTGTCTATGAAAATCATTTATTATAATAAATGGTATTCTTTTGAAGGGGTGTTGAAGTGGAAGAGAGTTTTCTATCAGCTAAAGAAGAAAAGAAAAACGCTAAGATTTTCTTATGGGTAATACATGTTATTTTAATTGTATACGAGGTTGCATACGCGATTATATTAGAAGATACAATGCCTTTAGGAAATTGGCATAAAGGGATATGGAAGCTTGCATATATTATGGCTATATTAGGTATTAGTGTTTACTTATTTGAGAGAGAAAAAGCATATTTAGTTAAATATACATATTTATTTGCATACATGATCGCAGAGACTTTTAATATTGGATGGTATGCTTTTCATAATAGAATAGCATTTGATGAAGGGAATGTAATTGAATATATTTTTATTTTCTTCGTACCGATCTTTTTGAGTAAAAGATATTTATTTGTCTTAGCGCCATTCCTTATAGGGAAATATATGATATACCTATTTGTATTTGGAGAACTTAACCTGTTTATGTCTCTTGTTATAAATATGGTGTTACTTTTCGTGTCATTTATTATTTTAAATCGATTTTTACAATATCTTTCAGCAGTAAAGGGACGTATTGCAGAGGCAAGTCAGTCACAAAAATTGGCGGTTATCGGAAAAATGGCAGCGACAGTCGGACATGAAATTAAAAACCCACTTGCTTCATTAAAAGGGTTTACGCAATTACAAAAAGAGAAACACGAAAAAGATGCAACATATGAACAAATGATTCTCGAAATCGAAAATATGAATAATATGATTAGTGAATTAATGGAGGTTGCTACATGTAAACCTTCTGTTTATGAAAAACACATTGTAAGTGATGTTTTAGTACAAGCGGTAGAAAACATGCGCGGAAAAATGAACGAGTTAAATATAAATTGCACCTTTAATGAAGAACAAAATAGAAGTGAAATTGAATGTGATAAACGCAAATTAAAAGGAGTATTTTTGTATGTTATTAAAAATGCTTTAGAGGCAATGGAACATGGCGGAACATTAAAAATACAAGTTGAAAATAAAAAAAGAGATTATGTAATAGTAAGTATAGTAGATAGTGGTTTTGGGATAAAAAAGGATAATTTAGGACGAGTTAAGGATGCTTTTTATACAACGAAGCAAGATAGAATTGGATTAGGTCTTACGGTAGCAGAGCGAATTATGACAGAGCATCTTGGAGAATTACACATTTCTAGTGAAGTAAAGAAAGGAACGAGAGTAGAAATACTGCTCCCGAAAAAATGTGAGCACAATGTGTCACAAGATTAAGAGGTGTTGTTAAAGGAGTTATCATATGGAAAAAGGAAATATATTTGAAAAAGAAGAGATAAAGGCATTAATAATATTTTTAAGCTTATTCTTCGTTATATTTTTTGCGTATGATTTTGCTGAAAAAGTTATTGTCCTTTTATCAGATAAAAATCAAAAACTAGCAGATGCTTTTGGAGAAGGATTAGGTTTATGGCTATATAGTTTGATGGTTGGATTATTCTTTATAGGACTTTATTTTATGAAATGGAAAAAGCCGTATATTGTGAAGTATATTATTTTAATTGGCTATAATATATTGGATTTTATTAATAACTTCATTATTTATTACGGAAGTGATGCGGAATTTGATGGCGGGAATATAGTAGAAGGATTCTTTATTTTATTTGCACCGATATTTGTGAATAAGAGGTACTTTTGGTTAGTTGCCGGAACTATTGTTGGAAAATATGCACTTATGGGATTCGTTGTTCAATCCTTTATCGTTCTTATCCCAATAGCATTATATAGCGTGTTTGTTATTATATGTTGGATTATATTTTTAAGATTCCAATCTTACGTTCGTACACTTGAAATGATGGATAAAGAAATACAAAATGTAGAAAAATTAGCGATGGTTGGAAAAATGGCGACAGTAATTGGTGATAAGATTAGACGACCGTTAGAAAAATTGAAAAAACTTGTGAATAAGCAAGCGAAAAAATATCCAGAAGATAAGATTTATAGTGAAATTATGAGACAGGAAGTAGAGCGAATTTATACAATTGCTACAGAACTAAATGGGTTTGAGAAATCTAAATCGGTAGAATCCGAAACGCATAATATTAAAGAAATCATCTCTTATGTTATCAGGGTTATGGAAAAGCCAGCTTTAGAACAAGGGATAAAAATGCATGCTATTTATAGTAAAGATATACCATCAATTACATGTGAGGAAAAACGATTGAAACAAGTATTTTTTAATTTAATAAAAAATGCGATTGAAGCAATGTCAGTTGGCGGAACTATTACTATAAAAGTTATAGTGGAAGATGTGATCATTGTTCAAATTATAGATGAGGGATGCGGCATTCCGAAAGATAAAATTCCGAAGCTAAATGAAGCTTTTTACACAACGAAAGAAACTGGAACAGGCTTAGGATTAGTAGTTACGGAAAAAATTATTAAAGATCACCACGGTAAATTGAACTTTGAAAGTGAAGTTGGAGTTGGAACGACCGTTGAGATTATGTTACCGATTTAATTATAGTGGGAAATTTTAAAAAGGGGAAATCACTTTCTTGAGAGTGATTCCCCTTTTCATTGTAGAGGGGATGTTTACAACATTGACAAACTGTACAAATTCACAATCCAAAATATGGGTGTTTTAAAGCGAGAGTATATAATGAATTTGTCTGTTATTTGTTTTCATTTATTTGTAATTTTTTTGCCTCGGTAGCGAGGTTTTTGTGAAATGAACGATTTGTAAGTGTGGGCTATATATCAGTGATTAGAAAAATAGAATATACAGCACTTGCCGTAATCCCGGGGGCAATATAAAGAGATATCGCATCCCCCCTCGAAACAGGGTTTCCGGTTGTAATACTAGTCCAAGTTACAGTGGCAGGTCCAGGTGCTGGAGTAGGGTTATACACTTGAGGTTGTCTAGAGCCAATATCCGTAGGTTTAATTGAAAATGTCATAGTTCCCGTAATTTTATCTGTAGTAGTTAAAGTAATAGTGGATAGGATGTAACTAGAGGTAGGGACAGAGAGGTTTGTTGGGACATTCCTGCAAATATCAATCGTATAAACAGCAGCGGGTAAGTTATTAATATTTATAGATGTAGCAAAACCAACTATATTTCCAGCTCCAGCAGTTACATATGGAATAACGTTAGAATCAATTCCTGGAGAACCTGCTATACGTTGAAACCCAGCGTTCGTCCCTTGAAAAACAATACTTTTCGCTGTTGAACTACCAGCAGGTCCAGTAGTTCCGGTAGAACCAGTGACTCCAGTAGCTCCGCTAGAACCAGTGGCACCAGTAGTACCGGTAGAACCAGTAGTTCCGGTAGCTCCGGTAGAACCAGTGACTCCAGTAGAACCGGTAGAACCAGTGGCACCAGTAGAACCGGTAGAACCAGTAGCACCGGTAGTTCCGGTAGAACCAGTAGGACCACCTTCTACCAATACGATATAATCTTGAGACACATTCGGAAATCCTTGAGGTGCATCTTTTTTTACAACATAGCCGCTACTCGTGTAAGTGACAACTTGTCCCGTTTTATAGTTAGGAGCGGCTGCTAGACTAAAAGCGGTAGTACTTTGCAAACCGGCCCCGGTAGGCCCGGCATTGCCAGTAGGTCCAGTAGCACCAGTAGGTCCAGTAGCACCAGTGGGTCCAGTAGCGCCAGTAGGTCCAGTGCTACTAATAGAACCGCTGTTGCGTCTACCGTCACAACTAAAGCAATTGCGTTGGTACATATATTATCTCCTTTCTATATTTTTGAAAATCTAGTTTTAAAAGTAGAACTACTATATATATATTGTAGATTCTATATTTTTGTGTGGTCGATCGTATTGTGTATATAGATTTTAAAAATAGGGGAGGTGTTATTAGTTTTATAACGACCAGGTCTCCTGCGGAATCAAAGTAACATCTACATCAAAATTCTCTTTAAACCAATCATACATCAATGTCTCTTTCACTAAATATTCAGGGGCAGAGTGTGACACACCGATGAGTGACATATTTGTTTCTTTCGCATAATCCATAATGAGTGAGTATTTATGCCTACCATAATCATTGTCGATATGGCAATGGATTTCTCCTGTAATAAATGATTAAGTTATTGTTCTATTTCTTTTAAGGCTGGCATGTTTGGTAATCCTCCTTAAGATAGTTCTTACTTTGTTAGTTGTTTTTGTTTTTTATGGAAAAATAAGAAGCGGATAGGAAACAAATAAAACCTAGAATCCAGCCAATAGAAGGAGAATAGGGAAGTATATGTTGTAATACCATTCCGCTAGAAATAAAAAAGCTACCTAATAGACCTAAGAAAATGAGATATCGCTGTAGTTTGAACATCAGTGATACAACCTCCCACGCATTAACTGCCCGTAAAAGCCTGATTGGCGAGGGCTAATAATCAGAGGGGGATGGATACCCCCTGATTAAAGTTTCACTTTATCACATATATTTTATAGTAGTCTTAATTTTCTGCATATAAAATCCAAGAAAAATGGTGGTACAATATATAAATGATACGAGAAGAGAGGATGTAGGTTAACACATGTACGTTACTGTAACAGAGGCAGCATATAAAAAGATTATGGATACGATTCCAAGTGAAACGAAATATATAAAGTTATTTTATGATAATGAAGGTTGCGGTTGTGTTATGAGCGGGATTATTGATTTAGTAGCCGTTTCAGAGAAAGATGAGCGCGATGTAGATATCGAATCAAGCGTACTAAACTTTATTGCAGATCGTACAAAGCTTGTATTTATGGATGATAAATTAACAGTTGATTGGCATGAAGTTGGAGGGACTTTCCAGCTGAAGAGCCCAAGCCAGTTTTATAATCCGAATATGAAGTTACATGTTCGAGTATAATGAAGAAAGAAGGAGTATATAATATGCTCCTTTTTCTTATAGATTTTTTCACATAATGAAATGTACATATAGTTGAATTTTCTGTATAATTCTCTTTGCGGAGGGGGTTGTGCATGAAAAGATGGGGAATTGAGTTATTAATTTTAAGTGTCGTTATTATTTGGGGGATTAACTATACGATTGCGAAATATGGACTTTTAGAATTTACAGCAATTGAGTTTACTGCAGTTCGAATGATGACAGCAGCACCACTACTGTTATTACTTACGTTCTTTATCGAAAAGTCACTTTATATGGAGCGAAAAGATATACCAAGATTAATCATTGTTAGCACGGTAGGTATTGTACTGTATCAAACGCTATTTATGGAGACTGTTAAATATACATCCGCTACAAATGCTTCGTTACTCATTTCTATTTCACCTATTTTTACAACTTTATTTGCGATTTTCTTGAAACAAGAAAAATTTTCTTCTCGAAAGTTAGTTGGTTCCATGATTGCCTTTGTTGGTGCTACATTAGTTTTAGTAGCGGGGCATTCACTCGCTAGTTCTTTCTACGGAAATGGGATTGGACTTATTACATCAATATGTTGGGGACTTTATCCCGTTTTAGCAGGGCCGCTTATTAAAAAATACTCAGCATTACGTGTTACTGCATGGTCGACATTAGTTGGAGCGATTCCGCTCTTATTGTTAAGTGGTCCACATGTATTTGTCATGCCATTTCACATTACACACGGAATGACACTATTTGCTTTACTATATTCTGTTTTCTTTGTAACAGTATTCGGTTTAGTCATGTGGTATGTTGGTGTACAAAAAATAGGTGCGTCGCACACGATGGTATATATGTATATTACACCGCTTGTAGCGGTTTTATTTGCAGCTATATGGGCAAAAGAATATATTTCATTACAGCAAATTATTGGTGGAATCATCATTTTCTTCGGTTTATGGTTTGTGAAATCAGAGAAAGTAGAAGCTAATTCTATCGTGCAAGAACCTATATCAAAATAGGAAAACAGATCACCTATGATCTGCTTTCCTATTTTTTTATTTTTGGTAAAAATACGAGGAATAAAATGGCAGTGATAAGTGGGATTAAATTAAGAAAAGGAATGCGGAAGAGTGTAATTAGAATAATTCCTGGAAGAAGAACACCGAGGACAGCATAGAAAATACTATGTTTTTTCATGTACCAATATAATGAAAGTCCAATAAGTGCAGGAACAATGAGATGAATGAGAGCCATTAAAAAATAAATCATTAGACGCCCCCTTTAATTATGTGCTTATTACATCATATCCGTATGTTCATAGATTGATATCAATTTTTTCATAATTGGACGAAAATGTTTTGAAAAACGTCACATTTATGAGGGATTCTATATTAGAAATCTTGTATAATATTATTTCCTAAAAGCATTTTAACAACATAAACATACCGTCTATGTTGTTTTTAATTTGAATGAAATAGATTTTAAGTAGTATGGACTCGAAAGAAATGAGTTATACAGCTTTTGTTGGATAAATAGAAAAAACATTGAAGGGGAGTACAGCATGATTAGTTTGTCATTAAAATCGTTTAAAGTTCAATCATATTATCTACTAGGTATTCTGTTATTAGGCTGGATGTTAACACCGTTTTCAGCACATTTTCTAGGTGCAGGAATTGGACTTATTGTAAGCATGTATTGTGTTTGGATTTTAGGAAGGCGTATCGAAAAGCTTGGAGATAGTATAGTAAAGAAGACGAAAGCGCCGACGCTTGGTATGTTTAATCGCTTTGCAGCTGCAATTTTGGGTGCTATTATCATGTACGAAATTGAGCATCATATGGTAATGTGGGCATTTGCAGTAGGTATTCTGGGTGGTTATTTCTTAATCGTTATTAATTTAGGGTATTATAGTATGAAGGATGAGGAAGAATTACCGAAGGGCTGAAAAAGATAAAAAGATGAAAAGCCTCTTTTTAGATGGAATAGAGGATCCAGCGGTGGATAGAAGCGGTCAGAGCCTTTTTTAGCCCCATGCGGTGTGAAACCAGAGCGAGGTAGTGAGCAGGAATATAATTTATATGTTCGAAGCCGTAATTTGTATATATGAAAATCTGGTTATTTAAATTGGAAATTGGCTTACTCTGGAATAAGGGATCCGGCGATGGATAGTACAACAGGAAGCGTAACTTTGTATAAAATATAGGTTTCCGCTTCCAATAAGTTAATATGAAATCACTTAGTAGTATGACTCTTAGGTTCTTTAAAAAAGTTGGATACAATACAACAAACTATTCCGGTAATTAGAATAATGTATTTTATCGTTTCACTTGTATGCTCAAATAAATTAACGTTAAGCATTACAAGTCCCCAAAACATTTGAATCGCTCCATAACTGAATAAAATTTTTCCTGTACGAGAAAAATTTTTCATGGGTCTCACCCTTTCCTTTATATGTAAAATATATCATAGGAAACTACAAACGAATGATTATAAAATGAATTTCCTGTAAGTTTATGGGTATTGGTATGCAATAGATGAAGAGATTAAAGTTTCACTTTATATAAGATATAGAAAGAAGCTTACGTTTTTAACGTAAGCTTCTTTTTTATGTAAGTGTGTGTAACCGTTAAGCCGCATTGGGTTTTGTCGGTGAGTACGCGGAACTTTACGGTTACACGACACTTATTCATATGAGTAAAAGGGTTATTCCAACAGAAAATTTGTAATTAAGCGATTGGACCGCCTAAGTTAATAATAGCTTCAGAAACGCTATCGAATTTTTTGAAGTTTTCTTTAAATTCGTTTGCAAGCTCAATTGCTTTCACTTTGTAAGCATCTTTATCAGCCCAAGTTTGTTCAGGCATTAATACTTCATCAGGTACACCTGGAACATGACGAGGTACTTCAAGGCCAAAGATGTCGTGTTTTGCAGTTTCAGCTTTAGCAAGTTCACCGCTTAGTGCTGCTTGAATCATTGCACGAGTGTAACCTAAGTTCATACGTTTACCAACGCCGTATTCGCCACCAGTCCAGCCAGTGTTTACTAAGAATACTTTCGCATCATGTTTCTCGATTTTTTCACCAAGCATTTCAGCATAACGAGATGCATCAAGCGGTAAGAACGGTGAACCGAAGCAAGTAGAGAATGTAGCTTGCGGAGATGTAACACCGCGCTCTGTTCCTGCTAGCTTACTAGTGTAACCGCTTAAGAAATGGTACATAGCTTGTTCTTTTGATAACTTACTGATTGGAGGCAATACGCCAGATGCATCAGCAGTTAAGAAAATAATTGTATTTGGATGTCCTGCAACACTTGGCAGTACGATATTGTCAATCGCATGCATAGGGTATGCAGCACGTGTATTTTCTGTTAAAGTAGTATCGTTATAGTCAGCGATGCGTGTTTGACCATCAATGACAACGTTTTCTAAAACTGAACCAAATTTGATTGCATCGAAGATTTGTGGTTCTTTCTCATGAGAAAGGTTTACACATTTTGCATAGCAACCGCCTTCAATATTGAATACGCCGTTATCAGACCAACCGTGCTCATCGTCACCGATTAATTTACGGTTTGGATCAGCAGATAATGTTGTTTTGCCTGTTCCAGATAAACCGAAGAATAGTGCTACGTCGCCTTCTTCGCCTACGTTTGAAGAGCAGTGCATAGAAAGAATGTCTTGTTCAGGTAGTAAGAAGTTCATAATAGAGAAGATTGATTTTTTCATCTCTCCAGCGTATTCTGTACCACCGATTAGTACGATACGTTTTTCGAATGAAACCATAATGAATGCTTCAGAATTTGTACCGTCAATTGCTGGATCTGCTTTGAAGTTTGGTGCAGAAACAATTGTGAACTCTGATTCGTGAGTTGCTAATTCTTCTTCATTTGGACGAATAAATAATTGATGTACGAACAAATTATGCCATGCATATTCGTTAACTACTTGAATTGGTAGGCGATAGTTGCGATCAGCGCCAGCAAATCCTTTGAAGATGAATAACTCTTCTTTTTCTTTTAAGTATTCTAAAACTTTTATATATAATTTATTAAAATGTTCTTCAGAGATCGGTTGGTTCACGGCTCCCCAAGCAATTTTGTCAGCAACCGATGCTTCCTTCACAATAAATTTATCCTTAGGAGAACGTCCTGTGTATTTTCCTGTTGAAGCAGAAACGGCACCAGTAGAAGTTAATTTCCCTTCGTTTCGCATTAATACTTTTTCCACTAATTGCGGAACACTTAATTGAATCTGTGCATTGCTTCCGTTCAATAATTCATGTAAACCAATTTGGACATTCACAGTACTCATATTTATATACCATCCTTTTCATTTAATGAAATATTTCTCGTAATCCCCATCAATAGTATAACACAATTATATAAATAATGTATACTATTTATTTATTTTTGTTTGTGTGAATGTATCATTTCCCTATTAATATTTCATTCTATGGGTATTGAGAAAAACTTTCAGGAAAATGTGAATATTAATTGACAAATGAATATCATTTCTTTAGTATAGGTTGGGACGGATACTCTCTTATCCCGAGCTGGCGGAGGGACAGGCCCGATGAAGCCCAGCAACCTCATTTGTAGTGGTAAATACAGGTGAATAGGTGCTAAAACCTGTGCGAGGCTAACGGTCTCGAACGATAAGAGCAAAGGGCAAAAAGCAGTATGCAAGTAGCAAATTAAACCTTTCCTCTATGTTAAGTAGGAAAGGTTTTTCTGTATGCTTGTGTGGGAGAATAAATGTATGTCGCAGTTTGTGGCAAATTAAGGATGAGTTCCGTACAATATATACAATTACTGTAGGGAGGTTTACCACATGACAAAAAAACGTCATCTGTTCACATCTGAGTCTGTAACTGAAGGACATCCAGATAAAATTTGTGACCAAATTTCTGATTCAATTTTAGATGCGATCTTAGCAAAGGACGCAAATGCACGTGTAGCTTGTGAAACAACTGTAACAACTGGTTTAGTATTGGTAGCGGGGGAAATTACGACTTCTACTTACGTAGATATTCCAAAAATCGTTCGTGAAACAATTCAAGGCATTGGTTACACACGCGCAAAATACGGATTCGATGCAGAAACTTGTGCAGTTTTAACATCTATCGATGAGCAATCTGCTGACATCGCTATGGGTGTTGACCAAGCACTAGAAGCACGCGAAGGTCAAATGACTGACGCTGAGATTGAGGCAATTGGTGCGGGAGACCAAGGTTTAATGTTTGGCTTCGCATGTAATGAAACACAAGAATTAATGCCACTTCCAATCTCGCTTGCTCACAAATTAGCTCGTCGTTTAACTGAAGTACGTAAAGATGACACATTATCATACTTACGTCCAGATGGAAAAACGCAAGTTACAGTTGAGTATGATGAAAATGGTAAACCTGTACGTGTGGATACAATTGTAATTTCTACACAACATCATCCAGATGTTACGTGGGAAGAAATCGATCGCGATTTAAAAGAGCACGTAATTAAAGCTGTAGTTCCAGCAGAATTAATGGATGGAGAAACGAAATTCTTCATTAACCCAACTGGCCGCTTCGTAATTGGTGGACCACAAGGTGATGCTGGTTTAACAGGACGTAAAATCATCGTTGATACTTACGGTGGATACGCTCGCCATGGCGGTGGTGCATTCTCTGGTAAAGATGCAACGAAAGTTGACCGTTCTGCAGC
The DNA here is from genome assembly GCF_016651075.1 of Bacillus sp. TH19. NCBI lineage: Bacteria > Bacillati > Bacillota > Bacilli > Caryophanales > Bacillaceae > Bacillus > Bacillus sp. TH19. The sequence goes on from NZ_JAEKEO010000007.1 coordinate 831,751, forward strand.
ATATGCAGCTCGTTATGTTGCGAAAAACATCGTAGCAGCTGGTCTTGCTGACAAAGCAGAAGTACAACTTGCATACGCAATTGGCGTAGCACAACCAGTATCAATTTCAGTTGATACATTAGGCACTGGTAAAGTATCTGAAGACGTATTAGTAGAACTAGTTCGTAACAACTTCGATCTTCGCCCAGCTGGTATTATTAAAATGCTAGACTTACGTCGCCCAATTTACAAACAAACAGCAGCTTACGGCCACTTCGGGCGTACTGATGTAGATCTTACATGGGAACGTACAGACAAAGCAGCTACTTTAAAAGAGCAAGCTGGTCTATAATATATGAAAAAAAGCTTTGCGCTGTGTGCGCAAAGCTTTTTTTATTTGGTTTTATCCCGTAAAAGCCCGATTGGTTTAACTAATAATCAGTGGGGAAGAACAAAATCCCCACTGATTAAAGTTTCACTTTATTTACTACTTGAATGCAAGAACTACAATAAACTTCCCCGTCTAGCTCAATATACTTCTTCATATTTGTCATACCACTTGCCGGAAATGGCATATGAATCCACGCTTTTTCATACGTTTGTATTTCCTTTTCACATGATTTACAAAGGATTGGTTTCTTATGGAACATAGACGGTCACCCTTTCAGTTGGCGTGCTTTTCCTGCGCAAAAAGCACTGCTCAGTAAAAATAGCGTTGCGAATATAATACTCACTAATGTAGCGTATGGAATTGCTCCTTTTAGAGAAAAACCGACAGTGATGGAAGCAACAAATAAGAGGATGAATGTTGTTGTTAATTTTTTGTATAGTTCCATAGTGAGTGAACCTCCAAATTATTTTGTAATTTAAAATGAAATCTACTATGTAGAAAATATAAGGGGACTTAAAGAGTAGCTAATGGTGTGTAGTCCAGGCGTATAAGAAAGTATATTTTCCTTTTTGTGGTCGTATATACTTATATTGTATCACGGTGCATCATTGGCTTCATACATAATTGTGTAAAGATATGTATGATAAAATGAAGAAAAGTCTTTAGGAAAGGAAAGATGAAAAATGAGTGTAACTGAACATAAAAAACAAGCTCCAAAAGAAGTGCGCTGCAAAATCGTGACGATTTCCGATACACGTACGGAAGAGACGGATAAGAGCGGACAACTATTACATGAATTATTAAAAGAAGCAGGACATAAAGTGACCTCTTATGAAATTGTGAAAGATGATAAAGAAAGTATCCAGCAAGCAGTGTTAGCAGGTTATCATAGGGAAGACGTTGATGTCGTGTTAACGAATGGCGGAACTGGTATTACGAAACGTGATGTAACGATTGAGGCAGTGTCAGTGTTATTAGATAAAGAAATTGTTGGATTTGGTGAGTTGTTCCGTATGATAAGTTACTTAGAAGATATCGGAAGTAGTGCGATGTTAAGTAGAGCAATCGGTGGTACAATCGGGCGTAAAGTTGTCTTTTCGATGCCAGGGTCTAGCGGAGCGGTTCGTCTTGCGATGAACAAGTTAATTTTACCGGAATTAGGTCATATTACATTTGAGTTGCATCGTCAATGAAAATTGCAGGAATTGTATTAGCTGGCGGACAGTCTAGTCGTTTCGGAGAACCGAAAGCATTGGCGATTTGGAAGGGAACTACTTTTGTTGAGCATATTGTGCAAGTAATGGAAAGTATTTTGCAAGATGTTGTTGTTATTAGTCATACTGATATAAAAGAGAGAGTAGAGCAATTAGTACAAGTTCCAGTTATAGAAGATATGTCGCACTATAAAGGAAATGGGCCACTTGCTGGAATAGTGTCAGGAATGGAATACATAGATTCAGATTGGTATATTATCATGCCTTGTGATGCACCGAACGTTTCAAATGAATGGATTACCATTTTATTAGAGCAAACGAGCGATGAATATGATGCTGTTGTCCCTATTATTAATGGAAGAAAACAACCGTTACTTGCAGCGTATAATAACCGCGTGAAAGAAAAGATTTATGCTTTGCTTCAAGAAGAAAAAAGAAGTATGGGCCAGCTTTTATCACAATGTAATGTGAAATATATTGCTGGTGAAGATGTACAGGCGAATGTAGATTGGTTTATAAATGTGAATACGAAAGAAGAATATGTGCAGGCTCAAAAAGACCTTTCAAATGAATGAAAGGTTTTTTGATATACAGAAATTGGGGAACAATTGCTGTATAAAGGTATGTGAGTAAGTTGATTTTAACGGGATTTTTTAAAATCACCATACAGTAAAAAACACTGTATAACCATATATTAATTTTTATGGGTTTTTATTACAAGTCTGTTTAGTTATGTATCTTTTTGTTATAATGAATATAGGAATAAAATGATATTTCACCTTATGTATCATTTATTAAACTAAAATTTATAACTGTGTAATAAACTCCCTTCGTTTTTTGGAAGGGAGTTTTTCTGTTTAAGCGAGTAATTCTGATGCAGTGTGCTGAAGGACTTCTGCATATTGGTCAAGTAAGCCACGAAGGATCTCATCCCAGCTTTTTGATTTAGCATAAGACGAAGCTGCTATGCCCATTTGCATAAGTTGATCTTCATTTTGCAATAAAGAATTGATGGAGGATAGAAAGGAATCTATATCTTTTGGTGGACAAAGAATTCCCGTTTTTCCATCTGTAATAATATTTTTAACCCCGCCACTATTCGCACCAATAACAGGTGTACCACATGCGAGTGACTCCAGCACGACGTTCCCAAATGTTTCAGTAGTAGATGGAAATACCATTAGATGGGAGGAAGCATAGACTTCAGCTAAATCTTTACCTTGTAAATATCCAGTAAAGGTTACATTTGTTTTTGGAACATTTTCATGCAGGCCCTTGGCAAGAGGTCCATCTCCAGCGATGAGCCAATGAATATCGTCACGTTCTTTGTTTGTCGTTTGAATAAGTGTTTGAAGAGTATCGATATCTTTTTCAGGAGCAAGGCGTCCGACGTAGGAAAGAATATATTTCGTTGTAATATTATATTTTTTTCGGAATAGGTCTTTATTGTAAGTTGGATGAAAGAGAGTACAATCTACACCACGTCCCCAAATATAGAGCTGTTGAAATCCTTTTTTCTTTAATTGATGTAATGTTTCAGGGGAAGGAACAAAGTTTTTTTGCATATGACTATGAAACCACCTTAAATAGTTCCATAGCATATTGGAGAGAAATTCGATTTTGTAATAACGTAAATAGGCGTCAAAATCAGTATGATAAGAACCGACAACTGGGATATTTAGCTTTTTGGCATAATATAACCCACAAAGTCCCATATTGAAAGGCGTAGCGATGTGAATGATATCAGGTTTAAAGGCAAGAAGTTCCCGCTTAATGCGCGGAGTAGGAAAGGCAAAGCGACATTCTGGATATAATACTGTTAACGGGATACTTCTCATTTTGTTCACATTCGCTACGAAATTATCTTCTGCCGTATGCTGAGGGGCGAAAACAGAATAGGCGATATTTTCTTTTTGAAAATATTTAGTTAAACGTTCCAAAGTTTTCGCCACACCGTTGACTTGTGGTGTAAATGTATCGGTAAAAATGGCGACTCTCATCATATCGCTCCTTTACATGAGTGGAATGAGTTGATAAAAAGAGATGATGCCAGAGCAAGTGCCAAGGCACATGCCTACAAATACATCTGACGGATAATGAAGCCCTAAATAAATACGGGAAATACCGACGCATAATGCTAACGGTAATAGAAAAGCAAGCAAGTTTGGATTATAGCAAATAAATGGAATGAGGACAGAGAAAACAGCCGTTGTATGTCCGGATGGAAAAGAATGATTTTTTAATGGATGAACTGGATATTTCGCATCCTGAATTGTTAAATAAGGGCGTTTTCGTGGATACCATCTTTTTAATATTTGCACAGGAATATGGCTAATTGTTAAAGAAATAGCAGTTGCAATTGCAGCTTGATGCAAATTCCCTGTTGCGAAAATTAAAAAGAATAGGGTAAGTGCAATGGAAAAACTTGCACCACCGATATGGGTAATATTGCTAAAAAAGATATTTAATGTTTTTTGATCAAAGTAGCGATTAATTCCTTTGAAGATGTAACATTCTATTTTATATAGTCCACTGACCTTCATGAGATTTTTCCTCCCTCATTTACATATATATGGAGTTATTAACTTCTATTTTAATAAGATTTTATTGAGGGGATAATAAGGTTTTGTAAAGAAAAAGTTAGATTTTTTCATAAAAAAAGCTGCCAGTCTTATGGCAGCGATAAAATCACTTTTGTAACGATTTATAATATTGTCCTTTTTCAACGTATTGTGTGCGGATACGTTCCATATCTTTACGGTCTTCTTCTGTTAATTCGCGAATGACCTTCGCAGGGCGACCGAAAGCTAACGTATTAGGAGGGATTTTCTTTCCTTGTGAAACGAGACTACCAGCACCGATGAAAGCTCCTTCACCAATTTCAGCGCCATCTAATATGATAGATCCCATTCCGATTAAAGCATCTTTTTCAATTTTGCAGCTATGTAAAATAACTTGATGCCCAACGGTAACGTCATCTTCTAAAATAAGAGGATACTGGGGGCTTTGGTGAAGTGTACATTGATCTTGTACATTTACTCTATTTCCAATTATCGTTGGTGATACATCACCGCGGATGACTGTATTAAACCAAATGCTAGATTCTTCGCCAATTGTCACATCGCCTGTAATGGTAACATAGTCAGCGATAAAAGCACTACTCGCAATTTTTGGATTTTTTTCTTTGTAAGGATATATCATGTAAAGCCTTCCTTTCCTAGAGACTAGTTTTAGTGTATCAAATTATGAAAAAGAGTGAAATGGGGGAGTTTCGTATGTGGAACTATGAAGCGGAGGAAGCGAACGCCGTCATTATTATCGTACATGGTGCCATGGAATATCACGGGCGTTATGAAGCAGTTGCAGAAATGTGGAATCATATCGGTTATCACGTCGTTATGGGCGATCTTCCAGCACACGGAACCACTTCAAGAAATAGAGGACATATCGACTCATTTGATGAATACATAAAGGAAATAAAGTTATGGGTGAAAGAAGCAAGGAAATATAGATTGCCTATTTTTTTATTTGGTCATAGTATGGGAGGACTTGTCGTTATTCGTATGATGCAAGAAACGAAAAGAGAGGACATAGATGGGATTGTACTAAGCTCACCTTGTTTAGGAATATTAGCTGCACCTTCCGCTTCGCTTCGTGCTGCTTCAAAAATATTAAATGTCGTTGCTCCAAAATTGCAATTTGCAACGAATCTTACAGTGGAAATGTCAACTCGTAATCATGAAGTGAGAGATGCGATGGAGAATGATTCATTGTTCTTGCGCAAAGTATCAGTACGTTGGTATAGTGAATTGATTAAGTCTATCGAGATTGCTCATGAGAAAATAGATGATTTTCCAGATGTTCCGCTCTTGCTAATGCAGGCGTGTGAGGATAAACTTGTAGATAAAACACGTGTCCGTACATGGTTTGATAATGTTAAAATTAGTGATAAGGCATATAAGGAGTGGCCTAATTGTTATCATGAGTTATTAAATGAGTATGAGCGTGATGAAATTTTGAATTATATTCAGTCATTTACTGAAATACGTGTCAATAATATAGTAGAAACAAACAAATAAATTATTATTTGTACATTTAATAGAGGAGATGAAGGAAGAAGTGAACGTACCGAGTAATCCCATAACGCTCATGGCGAAAGTATACCGTGATGTGTTTCCGGTAGTACACCATGAGCTAGCGATGTGGAAAGAGCGTGCCTACCATATTCCGAATGACGAGCTTCATAGTCAGGCAATCGCAAGTATTGAGAATAAAACGTTTCATTGCGAGGGCGGTGGCATTTTAGCGCTACTAGCAAATGAACACCGAGAGGAATGTATTCGTTTTATCGTAGCTTATCAAACGATTAGCGACTATTTAGATAATTTATGTGATCGTAGTACATCACTTGACCCGAAAGACTTTGCGGCTCTTCATGAGTCGATGGTAATGGCATTAAGCCCTGAAGTTGAAGGGGGCGGTAACTATTATCGTTATCGTGATGATCAAGATGATGGTGGTTATTTAGATGAGCTTGTTGAAACATGTCAGGATGTTTTAAAGAAAACGAAGCATTATGATAAAATTGCTCCAATTCTTCATGAACTTGCTTGTTATTATTGTGATTTGCAAATTCATAAACACGTGAAGTTAGAGGAAAGAGAACCACGCTTAAAAACATGGTTTGAAGCACATAAAGAAAACTTACCAGAGATGAGTTGGTTTGAGTTTTCAGCATGTGCAGGTTCTACGCTTGGAATTTTCTGTCTTGTAGCATATGCATTTCATGATGAATTACATGATGAAGATATTGCGAAAATTAGACAAGGATACTTCCCTTACGTACAAGGACTTCACATTTTACTTGATTATTTCATCGATCAAGAAGAAGACCGTATCGGCGGAGATTTGAATTTCTGTAGTTATTATGAAAACGAGCAAGCTATATTAGATCGTATGAAACATTTTGTAGAAGAAGCAGAGAAGAGCATTGGTGATTTGCCTCATGCGAAGTTTCATCGTCTCATAAGCCGAGGATTACTTGGTATTTATTTATCAGATCAAAAAGTATCAGCGCAAAAGAATATGCACAAAATGGCACGGCGCATTGTAAAATACGGAGGGCTCACTTCACGATTCTTCTACTGGAACGGGAAGATGTACCGAAAGAAAATGGCGCAGTGATGAAAAAAACCACTCATGTTGAGTGGTTTTTTTATTATGATCGTATTTGTGAAAATATGTATATGAGAAGTTCAATCGCGAAAATAACTAAAACAGATAGTCCGAATAAAGGCATGACAGCGCCTAGTATAACCATCATGATAAAGAAAACGAATGTGCTTTTCTTATCTCTTTGCTTAGGAGGTGCTGCTAATTTTCCTTTCGGTTTTCTCGCTAACCACATTTTTACTCCGTAATAAATAAGAAGTAATAAAGATAACGTCGTTAGTAAGCATAATATTTTATTTGGCCATCCGAATAAATGTCCTTCGTGAAGCGGGATACCGTAAGTGAACCATTGTGCAAATAATCCATAATCACGATAGTCCGTTTTCGAAATGAGTTCTCCGCTATATTGATCAAAGTAAGCTGTTATTTCTTCATTTGGTGCCACATCCATACCCGTAATACCAGAACCACTTGATTTCGAAACAGTGAATACACCTTTCGGATCAGTCGGTAGTGAGATAACGTATGGCTTCTTTATTTCAATTCCTTTTTGTAATTCATCAACTGAAATTGCTTTTGGTTCATTTGAGTTTGATTCCGGAGGAGCTTCTTTTCTTGTTGCCCAGGGTAATTCTTTTACCTTTGATTCAGGTGGTGCCATATACAATTTCGGATATCCGATTGATTCATTCGACGCTGCGATTTTATAAATTTGGTTACCCATAAATCCTGACCAAGGTAAACCTGATGCAACTAAAAGAACGAGAGGAATTGTAAATATAATACCGATAATAGAATGACGTCGTTTTGCCTTTTCTCGCTTATTGGATGCTGGTGTGTTTTTGAATTGGCGTATACTCATATACAACCCGGTTACAATTAAAAAGATTGTCCAGCACGCTGCAAGTTCTACAATATAATTGACGACAGTGCCACCGACTAAAAGGGAACTATGTAATTCCCGCATTATATTGGCAAACGTTTCAGCTGCATTTTGATCCCCAACAATTTGATTATTGCTATCTAAATACACAAATTTTTGCTTTCCTGTATATTCATTAGCAATCGTAAGCCTAGTATTATAATCCCCATTAAACTCACTAATTTTCGCCACACTATAATGTGGATATTTTTTCTCTGTTAAGAAAAGCGAATCAGCCATCGAAATAGACTCTGTTTGGGCGCTCTTCCCAAAATATAAATCTTTATAGATGAAATCTTCAACTTCTTCCCGAAATAAATACCCAATTCCACTCAGTGACAATGTAATAAGAAGCGGCGTAATAAAAAGCCCAGCATAAAAATGCCAACGCCAAAAAATGTAATGAAGCGAACGATTTTGTTTCATACTTCAGTTCCCCTAACCTTCCCTATATGAATAGATTACTCATCTAATATAGCGAGATTAAGTGTGATTACTTTGAAAGAATTGTGAAAAAAGTTAAAAGTTTTGGTTGTTTTTATCAAACATAAAACACATTTTAAAAAGGATGTGTTCTATGTTTATGAAGACTTTTTTATATTTGATGCATAGATCCTAACAACTGCTTTCGCAAGACATTGAGCGGAATCAACAAAGTCCTCACTCACCACCACATTCAAATCGGTACATGCGATAATAGCGGTATCTACTTCGTCTTTTAACTGTAAAACGAGCAGACTCCATAATTTACGAGCTTCCTCAATTTCTCCGCCTTTAATACAAGTAATAATTTGATTAATCATTTCTTGCCATTGTTCATTATGAATGTACTCTATATCACGTTTTGTAATTTCATCTTGGTAAATACTTGCTTGAACAGTCGCTTCTGTTGCAAGAAGAGCGACTCTTTTTGTGTTTTCAGGAATTGCTTTTAACGTCTCATCGACTATATTCAAAATAGGAATGGTAATAGAACGTTGTAATTCCTCGAAATAAAGATGCGCTGTATTACATGGCATTGCGATGAAATCTACACCAGTACTTTCAAGTTTTTGCGCTCCTTCAATAATCGCTTTTTTCATCGCCGCATGATCAATAGGGCGATCCATATAAAACGGTGTTGGGCACGAATAAATCATCATATGAGGAAAGTCTATATCATGCTTTGCTCCATATATTGTTTGGCACTCTGCTACAACTGTATCGACGAATGGTCCGGTTGATTTTGGACCCATTCCTGCTAGTATTCCAATCATTGTTTAGTCCCCTTTAATATGTAATCAAAAACGTTTTCTGCGAACGAGAAAAAGAAATAAAGTAAGTAATAAAAATGAATATACGATAGCCCAAGCTGTAAGCCATAGAGTATGAGTAAGTATATTATATTTGTATTGTCCAAGCATTATAAAGCTTTCGACAGGTGGTAAAAACCATAGTAACTCTTTTTTTAACCGGATTGAGGCAATCGTCATAAGTAATATAAATGTAAGACTAAGCCAAGCGGTGCTTGCTTTTTGAATAATATTTCTAGTAAATAATGTTGCGATTGAAATTCCTAGTATAGATAAAGACATGTGAGCGAGAAATCCGACTAGAAATAAAGAAGCTGTCATTTTTTCATTAAACATTTGCAAAATAATTGGATAGATTACGGATATAAAAGATAAAACAGTACAAATAAGAAGAGCCGTAACATATTTACCAACGTATAATGCCGAAATATTATTTGTATGTGAAATAGTGATTTGTTCTTGTACAGGATCTTCAGTATGAAAAATTGTGACTGTAATCCAGGCAGATAATAAATAAAGTGCGAGTGCTGTTTCTAAGTATGTCGGTACAATGGGAGTTGGTTTATATGTATATACAAAAAGTAAGCTTATGCAGTACATCGCAATAGGAGGAATGTACTTATACGATTTTGTGTAGTCGAGAAAATGGTAACGAATAAGTGCAAACATAATAAACCTTCTTTCGATTTAAAAATTAGGCTGTAGCAGTGTGATAGATGCTTTTTTATGTAATAAAAACTGAAGCATTTCGTTTGTATATTCCTTTTCGATTTGTAATTGAATGAGGTTTTGATTTGAATTGTGTGTAACTTGTATAAATCCTGATTGCTTTTGTAGTTCTATAGATGAAAATGTTTCGTGAACAATTGCCTCAATATAGACCTGTTCTGTTGATTTTTGCACAGAGGTATCTTCCGCAATTGTATAATTTGCTAATGTCACAATTCTATCGGCGAAGTTTTCTAGTAGTTGTTTTTCGTGACATGTGAAGAGTATAGATATGCCTTGTTGTTTTAATGAGAGTAAAATATGCTCTAATTCTTGCTGAGAGTTAGGATCGAGCCCAGAAAGAGGTTCATCTAGAATTAATAAATGAACGTCCGTAAGTAATGCTTGCATAATGCCTGTTTTTTGTTTCATACCTTTTGAAAAGTTTCGTACAACGTAATGCTTTGCATGATGTAGATGAAAAGATTCAAGGAGCATCGGAATTTTATTTCTTAAATATTTTGTTGATAAACCGTGAATGTGGCCGAGATGATATAAATAATCCTCTAATGTAAAACGAATTCCTTCAGGAAAATGTTCAGGGACATAACCGATTTGTATATGTTCTTTTCTTTGAAGTGTCCCTGCCGTAGGTGGAATAAAGCCTGCAATTATTTTGAGTAAAGTACTTTTTCCAGTCCCGTTCCCACCAATAATAGCGAGTGCTTCTCCTTCTGGAATGGATAAATCGATGTTGTCTAGTATAAGTGATTTGCCATACTTCTTTTGAATTCCCCTTAGTTCTACTAGCAAAGTTCTATCCTTCTTTCTTCAAATATTGTATACATCCATTATATAGGAGAATAAGAAAAAGACGTGCAATGAATGCACGTCTTTTTTTGTTATGTTTTGTCGAATGATCGATATATCTGAAAAATCGTTGATATAATTATCCCGCTATTTGCTGGACAGTAAACCCCACTGATTAAAGTTTCACTTTATCGCTTCTCAATCGCCACAATAAATGGCGGGTTATTTTGCTGGTTAATGAAGCCGTATCGTAGTACGTGAGCTTGTTTTTGGTCGAGTTCTTCTGCAAATTTGAGAACAGCGTCGCGTTCTACTTGTCCTTCTGGATGTCCGTGGTAAATGACAAGGACGATGATACCTTCAGGTGCCATTACTTCTAGTAATTGTTCGATGGCGTAGATTGTTGAGTTCGGTTTTGTGACGATATGTTTGTCACCGCCAGGAAGGTAACCTAAGTTGAAGATTGCTCCTGTTACTTTTCCTTTTGCGTTTTCTGGTAATACGGATAAGAGTGTATCGTGACTACCATGAACTAAAACAGTACGTTCGAAAAGTTCTTTTTCTTTCAGGCGGATAGTAGAATTTTCGATTGCTTCTTTTTGAATATCAAATCCAAATACTTTGCCGTTATCTCCAATGATTTCAGCTAGGAAGCAAGTGTCATGTCCATTGCCAAGCGTTGCATCTACAGCGTAATCGCCTTCTTTAACAGCCGTTTGCAGCAGCGAGCGAGCAAACGGTAATACACGTTCTAATTTCATTTTTGTTTCTCCTCATTTGCATATTTTCCTTGCCAGCTTCCGCGGCGTACAAATTCTGCATCGATGGAATTTAATACTTCCCATTTATTTAAGCTCCACATTGGGCCAATCATTAAATCAGGCGGACCGTCACCTGTGATGCGGTGCACAATTACATCTTCTGGAATAATTTCAAGTTGGTCAACAACGAGACTTACGTAATCTTCAAGAGAAAGGAACTCGAGTTGTCCTTTTTCATATTGCTTCACCATTGGCGTTCCTTTTAATAAATGAAGTAAATGAATTTTAATTCCTTGTACGTCAAGCTTCGCTACTTCACGAGTTGTTTCCATCATCATGTCGTAATCTTCAAGTGGAAGACCGTTAATAATATGAGAGCAAACTCTAATGCCATGTTTGCGTAATTTATTTACGCCTTCCACATAAGATGGATAATCGTGAGCACGGTTAATAAGATTTGCAGTGCGTTCATGAACAGTTTGTAGTCCGAGTTCAACCCAAAGGTACGTACGTTTATTTAAGTCCGCTAAATATTCAACGACATCGTCTGGTAAACAATCTGGACGAGTTGCGATAGAAAGACCAACAACGTCTTTTTCTGCTAGAAGCGGTTCGAATTTTGCTTTTAACACTTCAAGTGGTGCATGTGTATTTGTGTACGCCTGGAAATAAGCGATACATTTTCCGTCTTTCCACTTTGAGCGCATTTTTTCTTTCATTTCATGATATTGCGTTATAACATCATCGCGGCGATCACCAGCGAAGTCACCAGATCCAGCAGCACTACAAAACGTGCAGCCGCCGTAAGCAACTGTACCGTCACGGTTCGGGCAATCGAAGCCAGCATCTAATGAAACTTTAAAGATTTTTTCACCAAATTCATTTCGTAAGTGGTAATTCCATGTATGATAACGTTTATTGTCGTTTGTATATGGAAAAGGGTTTTGAACCTTCATTACTTTCCCTCCTAAGACGAGTCAAAATAAAGTGAAACTTTAATCAGTGGGGGATGTTCCCCCACTGATTATTAGTTGAACGAATCGGGCGTTTACGGGCAGTTGAGCTCCCACCTACCTTTTTTTGTTTCATCCAAATTTTGAGGTAGAGGTCTTACTGCCCGTTAATGCGGGATGAAACAAAATCCATTATAACATACTCATAAGGTTCATATGGAAGGGACACACTAAAGGGGAATTGAAGCAAGGAGGGACAATTATGGCAGAGCGTCAATCACTTGAAGAGTATATTACACAGGCAGAACAAGCGGTGGAATATGCGAAAGAACAATTAGACCAAGGCATGAGACAGGAGCATTACAATACGATGGAGTATTCGGATGCTCAGTTGCAATTAGAACAAGCATATAATGATTTACAAACGATGCAACAACATGCGAATGATGAGCAACGTGAGCAATTAAATAGAGCACGTATGGCAATTCGCCAATTGCAACATCAAATGATTATTACACCGCACTAATAAGGAGTGAATGTAATGGCGAAACGTTCAGATCAAAATAATCCAGAGCAAAAAACGCAAAATGGACATAACGCTGAGTTTTCAAATGAACTTGATCCAGTTGTTCAAGTGAAACAGCGTAATAGTAAAAAGGGACAACCTCAAAGATCAAAGCAATCAGAGTAAACCAGGTCGCAATATGACCTGGTTTTATTTTGCTATATGACAATAATGTAAGATTTCTGTAAGGTTTGTCGATAGTTGTAAGCTTACTTTTCCAGTAGAGTAAGGGAGGATTTAATTTTGGACAAGGAGTTGTATTATGGGGAACAATATTACAAACAAACGAATTGATGAGTTAGATTACATTCGTGGCTTCGCATTACTGGGGATTATTTTAGTAAATATTCTTGCACTACTGAATATTAAAGTTCCAGATCCTAGTACAGTGGATGCAAGTTATCAAAGGTTTTTATACTTATTTGTAGAAGGTCGTTTCTTCTCAATCTTTTCATTCTTATTTGGAGTAGGATTCTATATCTTCATTACAAGAGCAATTGCGAAAGGGAAGAATGGATATGTTCTATTTCTACGCCGCTTAGTTGCACTATTTATTTTTGGTTTGATTCATCAAATGTTTCAGCCTGGGGAAGCACTAGCGTTATACGCAATTTGTGGATTAGTCACTTTACCATTTTATAAAGTGAAGAAGCAAATAAATTTAGTAATCGGTCTTATTCTTACGATAGTTTTTAGTATTATGGCAGCTAAGGAATTATTACCATTAGGTTTAATTTTATTAGGTCTTGCTGCAGGACAGTACAAAGTATTTGAAAATCTTTCAGCGAAAATAAAGCAAGTCGCTATTTTTACAGGAGCTATGTTTGTTTTAAGTGTGATAGCTTTATGGTATCAATATGGTCACGTTCCTGCTGAGCCATTTATAAATGGGATAATGGAGAACGAAGATGGAACAATGGATGCTGCAAGCCAATTTTTAAAAATTGGTATTACAGTTGGACCAATCATTTCAGCTTTCTATGTTGGAGCATTAATTTTACTACTTCAATTAAAATCAGTTCAAACATTGTTAGCACCATTGAAATACTACGGCCGTATGGCTTTAACAAATTATATCGGACAAACTGCAATGATTTTAATTGCAGGCAGTGTATTTAACTTTGCAGGAAACTTAACGTACATGCAGACGTTATATGTATGTATTGCAATTTACGCAATTCAAATTGTGTTTAGTGTGATTTGGATGAAAATCTTTAAAATGGGTCCATTAGAATGGATTTGGCGAGTTGTTACGTATTGGACGGTAACACCTTTAAAGAAATAAAGATAGAAATGGGCTGTTCCGCTTGTGGAATAGCCCATTTTTTATTGTCAGTTTTTGTCGGTAAATCGATATATTTTGAAAATCGCTGATATATTTGGTGTTACGGTCGATATATTTGAAAATCGCTAATATAATTGCATTCACCGACTTAATGTGTCACTAAGATTAAAAGGAAAAAAGCCAACCTTACAAGCTCTCCTTTTTTATATTACAAAAGTGTAAGGTAATTGTAATGTTAACAAATAGCAGTTTACCCCTAAAAGGCGCAAAATAGGTAATGGAAAAACAAGTGTAGGAGGATATATATGACGAAACCAGTTGTAGACGTGAAAAACGTTCAAAAAGTGTACGGTAAAAAAGGTGAGAACCAATCACATGCGTTAAAGGGTGTGTCATTCTCAATTCAAGAGGGTGAGTTTGTTGGGATTATGGGACCTTCTGGTTCTGGTAAAACGACATTGTTAAATGTAATTTCAACGCTTGATAAGGCGACAGGTGGCGTTGTTGAAATTGCAGGAACGGATATTACGAAAATGAAGCAAGGTGAGCTTTCTGATTTCCGCTCACAAAAGTTAGGATTCATCTTCCAAGACTTCAACTTATTAGAGAACTTATCTATTTATGAGAACATTGCACTTCCACTTTCACTTCAAGGTGTCTCGTCACGTAATATTGGTCCGAAAGTAGAGAAAGTAGCGGATATGTTAGGAATTTCAGAGATACTTCAAAAGTATCCAACTGAAGTATCTGGTGGACAGAAACAGCGTTCAGCAGCAGCGCGCGCTTTAGTGCATGAGCCTGCAATTATTTTAGGGGACGAGCCAACAGGAGCTCTTGATTCTAAAAATGCAGCAAGTTTACTTGATGCGATGACAAACTTAAATGAAGAACAAGGCGTATCTATTATGATGGTTACTCACGATCCATATAGTGCAAGTTACTGTCAGCGTATTTTATTCATTCAAGATGGTGAGCTATATAAAGAAATTCATCGCGGTGGTACACGTGAAGAGTTTTATAAAGAAATTTTAGATGTGCTTGCAGACTTAGGCACACAAAAAGCGTAAGAAAGGAGACTTTGGCATGTTATTCAAACTTTCCATGTCAGGGCTAAAAAGTAAGCTGAAAGATTATATCGTCTTACTTGTCGGTCTTGTCATGTCGATTTCAATTTTTTATATGTTCCAAACGTTAGCGCTGAATAAAGCGTTTATCGAATCTAATTCAGTGATTAAGTCTATCGGATTTGTATTCCAAGCAGGTTCATTTTTATTAGCAATTATAACGTTCTTCTACATTTTATATGCGAACTCTTTCTTACTATCGCTTCGTCAAAAAGAGTTTGGTATGTATATGATGTTAGGAGCAAAAAAGCATAAAGTTACATTACTTATGTTTATTGAAACAATCGTATTAGGTGCTGCGTCTCTTGCGATTGGACTTACAGTTGGTGTAGGACTTGCGGAAGGTGTCGGTCAGTTATTAATGAAACAACTCGAATTTGCGGGTGAAGGCTATAAAGCATTTTATCTGCCATCTATGACTGTTACTTGCATCTTCTTCTTTGCACTATTTGTATTATCAGCAATTATGAACAGTATTAAGTTATCGCGTATTTCTGTACTGCAACTTGTACATGCAGATGCACAAACAGAACGTGTTGCAGTAAAAGGAAAAATGACAGGTTTAGTTGCATTTCTTGCGGTTATTTTATTAGGCATTGGCTATGCATCAATGATTTATATGGACAAACTAAAAGAAATGGGAATTATAATAGCATTAATTACAACAACAGCTGGTACTTACATGCTGTTTGGATCGCTTCTTCCAGTTATTATTAAAAAGTTAAAAAGTAATAAAAAACGTAGTGAAAAAGGACTTAACGCTTTTACATTTGCACAATTAAACTTCCGTATTAATAGTTTAACGAAAGTGCTTGCGACAGTAGCAATGTTAGTTGCTCTTGGAGCTGGTGCAATTTCAGGTGGTATGGCGTTTAAAAATAACGTTATAAAAATGGTCGATGGTTTAGTAATATATGATTCAGTTGTTCATAATCCTACAGCTGAAGAGAAGAAAATTTTAGATGGTATTCCATTTAAAGAGAAAAATGAATATCGTTACAAAGTTGACGATAAATACGTTTACTATGTAAAAGAAGATTTAGAGAACAATCGTCCTTTAGTAAAAGATATGGCAAATATGGAATCGATGAAGGATTTAGTAAATACGAAAAAAGTTTCAGAGGAACTACCAGTAGGTGCAGTTTCTAGAGAAATGAATGAAAAAGATGCGAACGCTAAAGAACTTCCAGGAGAATGGGTTGATGCTTTTAGTACAATCCAGCCATATTATATATACGAAGATCATGCAATTAAAATTGTGGATCAAAAAATGTACGATGGGATAAATGGTAAAGAAGGTATAGCATTTATCGGAAAAACAGATGACTTTTTAACATACACAAAAGAATGGAAAAAACTTGACGAGTTGCAGCTAGATAAATATAAAAATGTAACGGCTGAAAGAATGAACAGTAAATATCAAGCTTACGATATGTTCTACGGTGTTGCGAGTGGAACAGTGTTTATGGGCTTCTTCCTTGGAATTGCTTTCTTAGCGATGATGGCGAGTTGCTTAATGTTTAAAATTCTGTCTGGTGCATCAAAAGATATTACGCGTTATCAAATGCTTCGTAAAATCGGTGTGCGCCGTGAATTATTAACAACATCTATTTATAAAGAGTTATTCTTAGTATTCCTATTCCCGGCAATTGTGGGTATTGCCCACGTATTAGTTGGTATGAATATTTTCGGTTTCATTTTAGTTGATCCGTATTTCCGTATTTGGGTACCGATTGTAATTTTCGTAGTCATTTATGCGATTTACTACTTCATTACAGTTCAATTATATAAAGGAATTGTTCTTCCGAAAGAAGATTAATAACGAAAAATACCGAGCAGAGGGTGCTCGGTATTTTTTATTATTTTCAGAAAAAATAATAAAAAAACGTTGATATGTTACTTAATTGTGTTATATAATATAATTAAGTAACATAAACTGAATGTATAAAGTAACAGGAACTGAAAGGAGGAATCTAACTTGCAGAAAGAAGATGGATCTTTATTTGAAGTTATAGGTATAGCGCTAAGGTCCAAAGAAGTTTTACTATTTTCATTTTTATCCCTCGTTATTTTTCTAACCGCAACGTATTTTTACAATAGTAAGTTTCCAAATCATAAATATCCAGAATTTTTAGGTGCATTAAAGTATATCGCTCCAATTGTATAGCGTAAAAAATTTAAAAGGAAATGGATAATACATGGAATTCCCATAGCATGATAAGGTAAAATGGACAACATGATGAGAAAATTACCGTTCATAAGATGAGGAGAATACATGTATGGAAGTTGTAGAGGCATTAAAAGATATAAACCAAATTGAGGCTATGAAAAAGTATTTAAAAGAGCACTCGCAGCGAGATTATCTTTTATTTGTTATTGGAATTAACACTGGATTAAAGATCACTGAGCTACTTAGTATGAAATTTGAAGAGGTATTAAATGAAGATAAGACTGTTAAAGAGTTTTATTCTCTTCCTGTGAAAGATGAAAAGTTTAAACAAGATATTTATTTAAATACAAAAGTAAAAGAGGCGCTTTTAGCGTACGTACAATCTTTTGATATTCAAAGAGAAAACTACGTATTTCAATCTAATAAAACGACAAATTCAATCTCACGCCAACAAGCATATCGTGTTATCCATAGCGCAGCTGAAGCGGTTGGGATTGTTGGAAAGATTGGAACGAATTCAATGCGAAAAACATTTGGATTTCATGCGTACAAAAGAGGAATAGCGATTGCGCTATTGCAAAAGCATTTTCATCACGCAACTCCATCAGAGACGCTCAAGTATTTAGGAATCTCAAAAGATGAGAAGTTTAAAACAGAGATTGATGTAGATTTGTAAAAGCCGTAACTAAAAACTTTAGGAGGCGGAAAATATGAATATTAGAGAGAGTGAACTACCGGGCATTGGTTGTAAGTTTGAAGTAATCACAAAAGGTAATGAAAAAATGGTTATCGTTATTCATGATGATGGCCGAAGAGAAATGTATCATTTTGATGCGGATCACGATGAGAGTATTTCAAGCATTTCTCTTCGTGATTCTGAAGCGAGACAAATTGCGGCTATATTAGGCGGAATGGTATATAGGCCGCAAGCGCTAGACACAATTGAGATGGCTTTTGAAGGATTATCAATTGAATGGTTTAAGGTGGAGAATAATGCACCAGTAGTACAACAAACAATTGGTAGCTTACACGTTAGAAAAACATATAACGTAACAATCATTGCTATTTTGAAAAAGAATATGAAGAAGTTCTTTAATCCAGGCCCAGATTCTATCATTGAAGCTGGCGATATGCTCGTATTATCGGGCGAAAGACATGAAGTGAAAAGAATCATTAAGGAATTACTTTCGGCAGGAGGTGATTCATAATCGATGGATACTTTAATTTTGGAAGTTGGAACTGCGTTAGTATTAGTAGCTTTTGCAGCTATCCTCGCTGCAAAGTTAAAGTTTTCGATTATTCCGTTTCTCATTATACTCGGTATGCTAGTGGGGCCTCATGCCCCAGATTTAGGACTTATCGATTTAAGGTTTATTGAAAGCGGAGAAGTTATTTCCTTCCTCGGCCGTGTTGGCGTCATATTCCTCCTATTCTACTTAGGCTTAGAATTCTCAATAAAAAAATTAATTAAATCAGGAAAATCGATTGCTTTTGGGGGGAGTGTTCATATATCGCTTAATTTCATATTAGGTTTACTTTATGGATATATAATGGGCTTCCCCTTACTAGAAACATTAATTATTGCTGGAATCATTACAATCTCATCGAGTGCAATTGTTGCAAAAGTAATTGTTGATTTAAGAAGATCTGGTAATAAAGAGACTGAATTAATATTAGGAATCATTATGTTTGATGATATCTTTTTAGCTGTATATTTATCAGTCGTTTCAGGGTTAGTACTCGGTGGTGCAACATCATTTGTAGGTGCTCTTACATCGGTGTTAATCGCGGTAGGGTATATGCTCCTATTCTTTGTAATCGCTAGAAAAGCTACGCCGTTCCTAAATAAAGTATTAGATATTTCGTCAAACGAAATTTTTATTATCGTAATATTCGCTATTTTATTCTTTGTAGCAGGATTTTCAGAAACAATTCATGTTGCGGAAGCGATTGGGGCTTTATTGTTAGGACTCGTCTTTTCAGAAACAGAGCATAGTGATCGAATCGAGCATCTCGTCGTTCCGTTTCGTGATTTCTTTGGAGCTATATTTTTCTTCAGCTTCGGTTTAAGTATAGATCCGTTTTCGCTTGGAGGAGCAGTATGGTTGGCATTAGGAGCAGTTTTCATTACTCTCATCGGTAATTTTACAGCTGGAATGATTGCAGGGCGTAAAGCCGGGTTATCGCATAAGGCTTCTACGAATATCGGTTTAACACTTATATCACGTGGGGAATTCTCCATTATTGTCGCGAATCTCGGAATAGCGGGTGGCTTAATGGCAACGATTAAACCATTCTCAGCTTTATATGTTTTAATATTGGCGTCGTTAGGGCCATTATTAACGAAGGAGTCTGGGAGAATATACTCTCTACTAGACAAAATATTTAAATGGAGTGCTAAAGAAAGTGCAAAACGTAAAAAGGAAGTTGGATAACCTTTCGCGAGGGAACGATTCCATTATTTATAGATTAATATTTTACAAAGACGATTAGAATACATTCTAATCGTCTTTGTGCTATTATCTGAATTTCATCAACTATTAATCAGTTGCCTTCCTATTTAAAAACGACTACAATTTTACTGTTATATATATGAACGAAAAAAAGAGAATAGGAGGGGAGACTATGCCAAGGAAAGTATGGCTATTAGTAGCTGGGATGATTATTAATGTCACGGGTGCTTCTTTTTTATGGCCTTTTAATACAATTTACTTACATGATAGTTTAGGGAAATCTTTATCAGTAGCCGGAATGGTATTAATGATCAACTCGCTTACTGGTGTAATCGGAAACTTGCTCGGCGGTGTTTTATTTGATAAATGGGGCGGTTATAAATCAATTTTAGTAGGGATTATCATTACACTTGTATCGATTTTAGGTCTTGTATTTTTCCATGGTTGGCCATTATATGTTGTGTGGCTAGCATTAATCGGATTCGGTTCTGGAATGGTGTTTCCATCGATGTATGCGATGGTCGGTACGGTTTGGCCAGAAGGCGGGAGACGAGCGTTCAATGCAATGTATGTTGGACAAAACGTTGGGATTGCGATTGGAACAGCGTGCGGTGGATTAGTTGCGTCTTATCGTTTTGATTATATTTTCTTAGCGAACTTTATTTTATATTTTATTTTCTTCTTAATTGCGTTTATTGGATTTCGTGGTATGGAAGCAAAAAAAGAGCAAGAGGTACAAAAAGAAGCCGAAACGAAAAAAGGTTGGTCACTTACACCTGGCTTCAAAGCGCTTCTAATCGTATGTGTAGCATATGCTTTATGCTGGGTTACATACGTACAGTGGCAAGGGGCAATTGCGACTCATATGCGAGAATTAGATATTAGCCTCCGCCATTATAGTTTATTATGGACGATAAACGGAGCGATGATTGTTTGTGCGCAGCCACTTGTTAGTATGTTAATTCGCTGGATGAAGCGTTCTTTAAAACAACAAATTATGATTGGAATCGTCATTTTTGCGGCGTCGTTTATTGTTTTAAGCCAAGCGCAGCAATTTACGATGTTTCTCGTTGCGATGGTGACATTAACAATTGGTGAATTATTCGTATGGCCGGCAGTTCCGACCATCGCAAATATACTTGCACCGAAAGATAAGCTAGGATTTTATCAAGGTGTTGTAAATAGCGCAGCGACTGTAGGGAAAATGTTCGGACCGGTCGTTGGCGGAGCGATTGTTGACTTATACAATATGGAAGTATTGTTTATTGCGATCATGGTAATGCTTGTAGTAGCGCTTGTAGCAACGAGTATTTATGATAGACGAGTAAAAGTAGAAGAAACAGTTGAAGAAAAAATTGCAGTTTAGTTTGACGGAACATGCAACATGTTTTAGAATATATTTAAATAAATAGTAATAAAATATCCTTTGGAACAAGGGAGTTAGCTCGGCTGTCCTAAGACAAATTCGTTAGTTAGCAAGAGTAATGATTAACCGAGAAGCCCTCGCTTCTAGTAAGCTCTTAAGAGATACTAAGTGGTGGGTAGTTCACATTAACTCATATTTGTAATAACAGTGAGAAGGAGTAGTAGTAATAGAAGCTGGTTTAGAGAGTTGACGGTCGGTGCAAGTCAATCCACGTTTCGTTATGAACTCGCCTTTGAGTTGCAGTTGTGAAATCATTAGTAGCAATTGCCGTTAATCCACGTTACGGATCTAAGCGAATGTATTTATTACATTAATTTAGGGTGGTACCGCGGGAATCTATAACCTCTCGTCCCTTTCTAGGGATGAGAGGTTTTTTGTATTTTGGGCGGTGAAAATAAATAGAATTTCAAGGAGGGTATCTCATGAGCTTTAATCATCAAGAAATTGAGAAGAAGTGGCAAGGGCATTGGGAAGAGAATAAAACATTCCGTACGCCAGATGAAACAGAAAAACCAAAATTTTATGCACTAGATATGTTCCCATATCCATCAGGTGCAGGCTTACACGTAGGTCATCCAGAAGGTTATACAGCGACAGATATTTTATCTCGTATGAAGCGTATGCAAGGATATAACGTTCTTCATCCAATGGGATGGGATGCATTCGGTCTTCCAGCAGAGCAATATGCACTTGATACTGGGAACAGCCCGGCTGAATTTACAGAGCTTAATATTAATACGTTCCGTAATCAAATTAAAGCATTAGGCTTCTCTTACGATTGGGATCGTGAAGTAAATACAACAGATCCAACCTACTACAAGTGGACACAATGGATCTTCCTAAAACTATTTGAAAAAGGTTTAGCTTACGTTGATGAAGTACCTGTAAACTGGTGCCCAGCACTTGGTACAGTACTTGCAAACGAAGAAATCATTGACGGTAAGAGTGAGCGCGGTGGACATCCAGTTGAGCGTCGTCCGATGAGACAGTGGATGTTAAAAATTACAGCTTACGGAGATCGTCTATTAGAAGATCTAGATGAGCTTAATTGGCCAGAAAGCTTAAAAGACATGCAACGTAACTGGATCGGTCGTTCTGAAGGTGCAGAAGTACACTTCAACATCGACGGTACAGATGAGAAGTTCACAGTTTTCACAACGCGTCCTGATACACTATTTGGAGCAAGCTACTGTGTACTGGCTCCAGAGCATGCACTTGTTGCTAACATTACAATACCAGAACAAAAAGAAGCTGTAGAAGCTTACATTAACTCTGTTAAAATGAAGAGCGATTTAGAGCGTACAGAACTTGCGAAAGAAAAAACTGGTGTATTTACTGGTGCTTACGCAGTTAACCCAGTAAACGGTGAGAAATTACCAATCTGGATCGCTGATTATGTTCTTGCAACTTACGGAACAGGTGCTGTAATGGCAGTTCCAGCTCACGATGAGCGTGACTATGAATTCGCATCAACGTTCAATCTTCCAATGAAGGAAGTTGTAAAAGGCGGAGACATTTCGAAAGAAGCATATACAGGTGATGGTGCGCACGTAAACTCAGCATTCCTTGATGGTTTAAATAAAGAAGAAGCAATTGTAAAAATGATTGAGTGGCTTGAAGTAACAAGCGCAGGAAATCAAAAAGTAACGTACCGTCTACGTGACTGGTTATTTAGTCGCCAACGTTACTGGGGTGAGCCAATTCCAGTAATCCATTGGGAAGATGGTACAATGACAGCTGTGAAAGAAGAAGAATTACCATTAGTTCTTCCGAAAACAGAGAATATTCGTCCTTCAGGTACAGGTGAATCACCACTTGCAAACATTGAAGAGTGGGTAAATGTTGTTGATCCTGAAACTGGTAAAAAAGGTCGTCGTGAAACAAATACAATGCCACAATGGGCTGGTAGCTGCTGGTACTACCTACGCTACATCGATCCAAACAACAGCGAAGCACTTGTAGACCCTGAAAAAGTAAAACAATGGCTTCCAGTTGATATTTATATCGGTGGAGCAGAGCACGCTGTACTTCACTTACTATATGCTCGTTTCTGGCATAAAGTATTATATGATATCGGTGTAGTTCCAACGAAAGAACCGTTCCAACAATTATTCAACCAAGGTATGATCTTAGGTGAAAACAACGAGAAAATGAGTAAATCAAAAGGTAACGTTGTAAATCCTGATGATATCGTAGCAAGCCACGGTGCAGATACACTTCGTCTATATGAAATGTTCATGGGACCATTAGATGCTTCAATCGCTTGGTCTGAAAATGGTCTTGACGGAGCTCGTCGCTTCCTAGACCGCGTATGGCGCCTATTCATTCAAGAGAACGGTGAATTGAGTGAGAAAATTACTGATGCACCAAACAAAGATCTTGAAAAAGCTTACCACCAAACAGTGAAGAAAGTAACAGAAGACTATGCAGAGCTTCGCTTCAACACAGCGATTTCTCAAATGATGGTATTCATCAACGATGCATACAAAGCTGAAACACTTCCGAAAGAATATGTAGAAGGTTTCGTAAAAATGATTGCACCAGTTGCACCTCACATCGGGGAAGAACTATGGAGCAAACTTGGATACAGTGAAACAATCACATATGCAAGCTGGCCAACATTTGATGAGTCTAAACTTGTAGAAGATGAAGTTGAAATCGTTGTTCAAATTATGGGAAAAGTTCGCACAAAACTAACAATGAGTAAAGACGCATCAAAAGAAGAAATGGAACAACTTGCACTTGAGGCAATCAAAGAACAAATTGAAGGAAAAACAGTTCGTAAAGTAATTGTTGTTCCTGGAAAACTTGTTAACGTTGTTGCAAACTAATTAATTATTAATAAAAGCTCAGAGCGTTTATGCTCTGAGCTTTTTTGCGTGAAAAATAAGCTCAGGATCACCTTCATCTAAGTTTTCGATCATTCCACTACGCATAAATCCATTTGCTTTAAAAACTTTTTGCATATTTGTATTCGATTTGTTCGTTGAAGAAAATATTTTTTGAGTAGGAGAATGTCTTAACATATATGAGATTAATGAGCTTGCATGACCTTGTCTTCTTTTCGTTGGCGAAACAATGATTAATGAGAGGAAAGTATAACCAAAGAAATTTGTATCGTATGTTAGAAAACCAGAAATGGAATTGTCCTCTTTTGCAATGATGCAGGTTCCTTCATCAATAGCGTGTTTAATATAATCTCGTCTACTATCGTCTCCGATTACATTAACATCTATATGTACGATTGAATCTAAATCGTCGATGGAAGCTTTTGCTATGTTCTCCAATGGAAATGCCCCCTTTCAAGTGAAAGAAAAATAATCAGTCAATTAATCCTATCATGAATGGAGAACGAAGAAAAAGGTGCGGAATTCCTATATAGACAAACACCTATTCTTCTATAGGAAATATGATAAAAAAGGTAGGTTAAATTGAGCAGAAGAGGTGAAAGGAATGAAAGGGATGGACAATAATGCACCACATGGCTTCTTCGGAGGTGGATCGGATAGTTATGGACAAATGATGTTTATGGGAGGAGATGGTCAACACGGATATGGCGGAATCCCAAGTTGGATGGGAGGAGCAGCTGGAGGATTTCCGACGTCAGTGGCGGGTGTACAAACAGGATTCCCAACGTCAGTAGCTGGAGTGCAAACAGGATTTCCAACGTCAGTAGCTGGAGCGCAAACAGGATTTCCGGCACTAGTAGGAGGTGCACAAGGAGGAGTTCCTGTAGGTATGCCAACTACATTCCCATCTTTCGTTGGCGGTGTACAAACAGGATTTCCTGTACCTGGCGTTGGTGTTGTAGCAGGTGGGATCGGCGGCTTTCCTCAAGGTGTTCACGGTCAGCATGTGCATCATGAGCATCACGGTCATCACGGTCATCATGTACATCATGAGCATCACGGCCATCACGGTCAGCATGTACATCATGAGCATCACGGCCATCACGGTCATCATCAACAACACGGCCATCATCAGCATCATGGCCATCATCAACAACAAGTACATCATCATGGTCATCATCAAATTCATCCGCAGGCTGTCCTTTATCAAACACATCATCATGGTCACCAAGGCCATCATCAACACCATGGTCATCATGGTCATCATGGTCATCATCAACACCACGGCCACCATCAGCAACAAGTACATCACCAAGGTCATCATCAAATTCACCCGCAGGCTGTCCTTTATCAAACTCATCAAGGTCAACAGCATCACCAAGGCCAACACCATCACCAAGGTCAACATCATCACCAAGGCCAACACCATCACCAAGGTCAACACCATCACCAAGGTCAACAGCATCATCAAGGCCAACACCATCACCAAGGCCAACAGCATCATCAAGGTCAACATCATCATCAAGGCCAACAGCATCATCAAGGTCAACAGCATCATCAAGGTCAACAGCATCATCAAGGTCAACAACAATACCAACAGTATCAGCAGCAACAACAGCCTTGGGCAGGTGGAATTGGAGCAGGGACGGCAGCAGGAGCAGCAGCTGGTACTGCAGGAGCAGCAGGACACGCGGGACACGTGGGTCATTAATAGACCAAAGGAAAAAAGACATAATAAAAAACTGCTAGGAGATCCTAGCAGTTTTTTTCTGCCTCTTGACGTTGGCGTTCGATTTCCGCACGAAGTTGTGGTTCCGGTGCTTGCCATCCTTCTGGTTTCATAATTTTGCCGTCGCCCTCGCGGAATCGAGGCTTTCCATCAGGGAATAGTTTTGCCATGTTAGCATTGTTTACAATTTCGAATCCTTTATCTGGACGTACGCCCATTTCTGCAAACGTTCCGAATGCAAAGTAAATAAGGTCAATAAGTGCATCATATTGATCTTCAACAGTTGTTGCTTCTAGAAATTCTTCTAGCTCTTCTTGCATAAAGCTAGCACGAATTTTTGCACGCTCTTCTGTTAGTTTTGTTGGAGTACTTGTCACAGGATGTCCGAATTCTTCATGCATTTTTGCAACAAGTTCGTATCCTTTATCTAAACCTTTTTCGTTTGTCATGTTGTTTCATCCTTTCTTACGTTATGCCGAATTTTATTGTAACATAAGGTAGTTATTAAATAAAAAGAACATCTTATGAGAAATAAGATGTTCGCTCGTTATTCTTCTTTTTTTATTAAAATGGATAAAACAAGATCGATGCCAAACATACCAACGAGCAACATTGGTATAACGACAAGTAAATAACGTGTGAAGGAAACATTTTTTAAGTATGTATGAGCAAATAAAAAGACACCGAGAAATAAAATACCGTTTAAAATAGGCTTTACTAATTTTTTGGACATAAGCTCCCCCATAAATATCTTCTCTCTCTAAAAAATAAAAACTCCTCTTTCCGTTGTATCATGCTGGAGAGAGGAGTTCAATCATTTCTCATTCAATTACACCAGAATTTGTAATGTTTACGGTGTATTTTATATTAACTGGAACATCTTTGTACATTTGTTTCCACTCTTCTAATTTGAATGGGCGATAATGTTGCTTATATTTAGCTCCTAGCCCGAGAGGATCGACACCTAAAGATTTGAATTGCTTAATTAACTTGTTACCCTGTATATCCAATTGTTTTTGGACGGCCTTCTCAATCTTTTTTGTGTTCTTAGCATTCTCTAAGTTAATTTGTTTCGATACTTCTTGAATACGAGCATCAACTTTAACATGAATGGAAAAAGAAGGCTTTCCATTTTTTATTTTTATATCGTATGTTGGAACAGAACGAATATTATTAATCATTACGTACCCAGGAGTTGCTTTAAATTCATGTGAATCCAACTTATGTTTCTCTAAAAGTCCTTTGAATATAAACATATCTTTTTCCGCAATTTTACCAACATATTTATCCTTTTTAAAAAGGCCAATTCCAATGACTTTTATTTTATCACCATGCTTTTTTAAAATTGGAATATAGTAGTCTTGTCCTTCTCGATAATAACGGAATGCTCCTAAATGCAGGTTATCTTTTGGTAGAGGACCAGTTTCCATATTATGTTCTAGCATTTTTTTTATATAAATGGCAACGTTGGATGAAGTCGTGTACTTTCCTTTTAAAAGTTCAGTACCATTACCTTCAAGTAAAGCAACATATAAGGCATTCCCAATGTTTACATCGCGAATTAATGTATCGAAGGAAGCAACCATTCCTTTCTTGGCAATTCTGGTGGTGAATAGAGCAACACGCATTTGTCCGCTAGCGAATGGTTGAGAAGATTCTAAAGATGTATCTGCTTTTACTTGTTTTACAGCATTTGCCGTACCTTCAAAAACTTGAACTTTGTTACCTTTTTGCTGAATAGGACAAACAAATGTCACTTTTACTTTATTATCTTTTGCTACATCAAAGACAGTTCCTTGGATAAGGTGTACGTCATCGATAATATTCTTTTGTAAACACCCAGTTAGACTGAAGAGTGTTATACAAGAAATAAGTATTAATTTTCTTTTGATTTTTTCCATTTTCTTTTCACCCACACAATAATAAATAGGATTGGGATGTATACATAAATGAGCCAAAAACTAACTTTTGATGCGTTACTAATAAAATTATTAATATCGTGCCTGTTTGTTAAAAGTTGTGAAACAATGAGAGTGATGAAGATGAAAGCGATTAGAACACCTCTTTGTTTTACACGGAATATTTCGTGAGTTGCTCTCATTGACGCCCATAAAGGAAGGATAAAGCTTGTAATAATAACGAGTGCATAAGCTGAAATTGCAATATATTCTAGCCTTTCTATGAATGGTAATTGAATGACTTGGGTCATAGAAAGTTGGGACCATATTGTTTTTAATAATTGTTTTTCACTAAAAAACGCAAAGGCTAAAAGGGTACTAAATAAATATAGTAGGTTTGAAAATAGTGCCCCATATTGAGCGAATTTATGAGATTGTTTAGGGTTTTTCACAAATGGATAAACCATGAGGTAAACCTCAAAACCGGTCATACTGTAGATTGACAGTTGAGCGGCTTTTAAAATATCTGAAAAAGAATGTGTGAATATAGGGAGTAAATTAGGCCAATGAGAGTATTTCAAAACGAATAGGCTAAGAAATAAATATCCTAATGTACCACCAACTGAGATGACACAAATGCCGGTAATTACACGAAATCCAGAAGAGATAATGTAATAGCTAACTAAGCATAAAAATAGTGTTAACATAAAGGTGGAAGCGGTAGGAAACATCCACACTTGAATAATTTCAACGTATGTTCGAATGACGGAAATACTGACGATTAAAAAATAAGCAGCAAAGATGATATTAATGCCGTTTCCTAGCCACTTTCCAAATGTTTGCCGATGTAAGTCGATTAAATTCCCGTTTGTTTCTTTTAATAAGAAATACATCATCCATATAAGAATATGGATACAGATTCCTGTGATTAGAACGCCCATCCAGCCGTCGTATCCAGCGGCTTTTGCAATGATTCGAGCGAATCCGAGAACACCAGCACCAAATTGTGCACCGTGAATTAAAAAGAAAACGAAGACGGGTGATATTTGGTGTTCTGCTTTAATTTTACTCATCGATGCACCTCATTTCTTAATCATCAAAATCTGACGTATGTTTTGTAGAAATTCCATTAGTTGCTTTCTTTACGTGTTGCGGTCTTGCTTGAACATCTCGAGTATCAATCATTGTTAATGGAAAACGAATCCAAGAATCTTTAAAGGATTGTTGTCTCGTTGGATAAAAGAGAGCGTACGGCTTACGTAAAGAAGTAAGTCTAAACAAATGGGTAAATAAAAAGATAAATCCAAGAGATATACCGAAGAGCCCACCTATTTCTGCAAATGCGAGAAATGGGAAACGTAGTAAACGAACGGCGTTACCCATTTTATAAATGGGCGTAATAAAGGAAGCTAACGCTGATAAAGCAACGATAATTAATAAAATATTACTCGTTAAACCAGCTTGTACAGATGCTTGCCCAATTACAATACCGCCTACAATACCTAGTGTTTGTCCAACTTTCATTGGTAATCGCGCGCCAGCTTCTCTTAATAAATCAATGGCTAATTCTAAAAAGAGCGCCTCGATTAAAGGTGGGAAGGGTACTTGTGCCCTTGATAAAATCAATGTTTCAAGCAAATCACTTGGAATGAGCTCGTAATGATAATTTAAAATAGCGACATATAGCGGTGTGGCACAAATTGAGAATAGAACTGCGATAAGGCGTAATATTCTTGAAAATGTCGCGTATAGCCAAGATACGTTATAGTCTTCTGGTGAAATGAAAAAATCGAAATATGATACAGGCGTTAAGAGGACACTTGGAGAACCATCAACAAAAATAGCGATTTTTCCATCAATAAGTGCTTTTGTGACTCTATCAGTGCGTTCTGTATTTATATAGAGAGGAAAAATTGACTTTTCACCCATTAATTCCTGTATATAAGCACTATCGTTAATTTGATCATATTCAAGAGCTCGAAGTGATTCTTCTAGAAAGTCTACATTATCTTTTTCGGCAAGGTTGTCTAAATACATCATGACAACCTTTGTTTTTGAAAACTCTCCAATAATCATCTCTTTTGTGTGTAAATCTAAAACAGGAAGACGTTTTCGTACTAAATTAATATTCGTATCAATATCTTCTACGAATCCTTCTTGTGGCCCGATAACGGTGGATTCATTTAATGGAGGAGTTGGTGCACGATAATTATCAATTGCAATGTTTGCAAGCATACATTTTTGATCTTGCTGATTTAATTGAATAATTGCATGTCCCTTTAAAACCATGTCCTCAATTTTTTGTAAGTCGTTCGTAATCGTTATACCACTCATTGGAATATGTTCTTTTAATTCTTCTAATGGAGCGCAAGGACGTTCCATTAGAGTAGGCATTAAATACTTTTGCAATTTCTCACCATCAAGTGAAGGACGATAGTAAGAAATCCAATAAGGCATCGTGTCATCGTCAGATGTATGGTAATTAACAAAGTCACTAGACTGTTTCATCTTCTCTATTAAATCTTGTAGAGAATGAATATGGTCACTTTCTGGTTTGCTAAAGTCATAAATGCTGTTACTTCCTGAGCTTTGCTGTTTGTTTTGAGAATTATCATCTTGTTTAGAATTTTGCTGTTTGTCTTGAGAAGAATCATTTTGCTTAGAATTTTGCTGTTTGTCTTGAGAATTATCATCTTGTTTAGAACTTTGCTGTTTGTCTTGAGAAGAGTCCTCTTGTTTAGAACCTTGCTGTTTGTTTTGAGAAGAATCCTCTTGCTTAGAACTTTGTTGTTTGTTTTGAGAATTATCCTCTTGTTTAGAGTTTTGCTGTTTGTCTTGAGAAGAATCCTCTTGTTTAGAACTTTGCTGTTTGTCTTGAGAAGATTCCTCTTGTTTAGAACCTTGCTGTTTGTTTTGAGAAGAATCCTCTTGTTTAGAACTTTGTTGCTTGTTTTGAGAAGAATGCTCTTGTTTAGAATTTTGTTGTTTGTCTTGAGAATTATCATCTTGCTTAGAATTTTGCTGCTTACCTTGAGAATTATCCTCTTGTTTAGAACTTTGCTGCTTGTTTTGAGAAGAATCCTCTTGTTTAGAACTTTGCTGCTTGTTTTGAGAAGAATCCTCTTGTTTAGAATTTTGCTGCTTATTTTGAGAATTATCCTCAGTTTGTTCCGTACTTTTTGGCTCGCCATTCTTATCTTTGTTATGTTCCTTTTGATCATCTGGCTGTTGTTTCGAATCATCTGTCTCTTTTGTATTTGAGTTTTTTTTCTTACGTAACCAATTCCAAATCATATGTATGCCCTCTTTGATCTTGTAATATAGTGCTATTTTGTGGCTAATTTTGTATATTATTCATTTATTTATGAAAAGAAGGAGGAGATTGGTTTGTATAGAAAAAATCCTTTAGTAAGCAGTTCATAATATGATGGGAAGAAGGCGAGTCTGTGCAAATTGTAAAAAAGGAGAAGTTTATTTTAAAAGAATTTGTGTTTGAAAATGGTAGGGGAATTCCTGTTCAAATGGGGTATGAGACGTATGGCACTTTAAATAGAGAAAGATCAAATGCGATTTTGGTTTGTCACTATTTTAGTGCAACAAGTCATGCGGCAGGAAAATATACAGAGCATGATGAGGAAGCTGGTTGGTGGGATGGATTAATTGGACCTGGGAAAGCAATTGATACAAATAAATATTTCGTTATATGTACTGATAACCTTTGTAATGTACAGGTGAAGAACCCCTACGTAATTACAACGGGACCAAAATCGATAAATCCGGTGACTGGCTTTGAGTATGCGATGGATTTTCCAGTCTTCACATTTTTAGATGTAGCACGTATGCAATATGAGTTAATAACAGATATGGGGATTTCTAGGTTACATGCTGTAATGGGACCATCGGCAGGTGGGATGATTGCGCAGCAATGGGCTGTTCACTATCCTCATATGGTAGAGCGAGTGATTGGAGTTATTACGAATCCACAAAATCCAATTATAACGTCGGGAAATGTAGCGCAAAATGCGATTGAAGCAATTCAGCTTGATCCAAACTGGAAAGGTGGAAAGTATGGAGAAGAGCAGCCAACGAAGGGTCTTCATTTAGCAAATCGAATGATGTTTATGAATGCGTTTGATGAACATTTTTATGAAACGGCATTCCCACGGAACAGTATAGAAATGGCACCTTATCAGGAATTTTCTGCATTAACATCATTTGAGAAAGAGATTAATAAAGTGACATGCAAAAGTATAGATTTAGTAGATGCAAATTCGTGGATGTACACTGCGAAAGCAGTCTTATTACATGATATTGCGCATGGGTTTTCTTCTTTAGAGGAGGCTCTTTCTAATATAGAAGCGAATGTACTCATGATTCCATGCAAACAAGATTTACTTCAGCCACCTCGTTATAATTATAAAATGGTAGACATTTTGCAAAAACAGGGGAAATATGCAGAAGTGTATGAGATAGAAAGTATAAATGGGCATATGGCTGGGGCATTAGATGTTCATTTGTTTGAAAAGAGAGTTTACGAGTTTTTAAATCGGAAAGTATCTAGTTTTGTGTAGGAAATAATTAATGTGGAAAGGTGCATGATTTATAGTAGGCACCTTTTTTTACATGATTTGCAGACGGAAAATATATGAAGCGACTGATAAACCGAAGAAAGCTATACTAAGTAATAGAAATAAGAATGACATTTCTTGAGGGGATTTTATCTTTTTATTATTTTTCATACTAAGAGCAATAACTGCAAAAACTAAGAAAATGATGCCCATAATGAAAAGAAAAAGTGTCATTTTAACTGGCTCCTTTCATCAAACAAGTATATTGAGGATACAATGCGTCAGTTATGTTTGTAAAGAATAAGTTTTGCTGGAAAATTGAGAAATAAATGTTCCATTCTTTGCGTTCCTTCCTTCGCGTGCTAAAATTGATGAGAAATGATTGTTTAAAGAAGAAACTGAAGGTTTTATTGTATATAAGGAGGAACTACATATGACAGAAGTAAAAACAATTACTACAGAAGAAGTGCAAGAGCGTTTAGAAAATGGAGAAACATTATTTTTAGTAGATGTAAGGGAAGATGAAGAAGTTGCGGCAGGGAAAATTCCGGAAGCTGTACATATTAAAATGGGCGATATTCCAAATAAAGTAGATTTCTTTGAGAAAGAGAATGAATATATCTTTATTTGCCGTTCGGGAATGCGTAGTGAAAATGTATGCCATTATTTAAATGAGCAAGGATTTAAAACGGTGAATATGGTTGGCGGTATGCTTCAATATGAAGGTGAAACGAAATAGTTAATTGTTAAAAACTTGAAACGAGTCTGTTTCAAGTTTTTTTCTTTTGCATACAGTATACAAAAGGGGGAGGCGAAATGGGAATTAACATGCGTAAAGTAAAAATTATAAATAATACAGGAGCTGTTAATGTTGGCGACTGTTATGATATCTCACCTTTAGCTGTGGCAAAAATATATGCTGGTGCTGGAGGATCGAGTGCGGCTGTTTTTTTAAATGGGAAACGACAGCCAGAAGCTGTGATTAGAACATCAGTGTTTCTTCCGCCATTAGCGACGAGTACACGTACATTAGGTGCATAAAGGAAAGGTAGAGTGTAACTATGCCTGCACGTATTAAAGAATTTATTATCGTTAATAATACTGGGAATATATTTACAGGTGACAATTTGAGTGATACTTCATTTACTGCTTCGAAATCGTATAGTGGTTCAATGGGGTGCACTTGGATTGACGTTGTTACAGTAATAGGGACGGAGACGAAGCTTTGTTTACAACCGGGAGATTCGGTGACGACAACCTATACACGAGGTACCCCTGCTGGTACTGTAACGGGAACAAATATGGGGCAAGGTGCAAATGTGTCGAGTATATCGCAAGCTGTCCCTAATACAGATAATATGGATTCAGTTGCTGGACTCCCTTAAGGAATTAAGGGAGTTTTTATTATTTAGAATAAAAATAGTCTTTGAGATTGTTTTTGTAAATACATATTAAGAAGAAGAGGTTTGTTTAAAGTAAAAAAGATGGTGTGTAGGTGGTGAAAGTGTGAAAGAGCGCGATAGACAAAATTCATTAAACTCTAATTTCAGAATTTCACCGAATCTTATTGGACCTACTTTTCCTCCCGTTCCAACGGGATTTACTGGCATTGGGATTACTGGTCCAACCGGTCCACAAGGCCCGACTGGCCCACAAGGACCAAGGGGATTTCAAGGTCCGATGGGGGAGATGGGCCCGACAGGACCTCAAGGAGTGCAAGGGATTCAAGGACCAGCTGGACAAATGGGTGCAACAGGACCAGAAGGACAGCAGGGACCACAAGGATTAAGGGGACCACAGGGAGAAACTGGAGCGACAGGACCTCAAGGAGTGCAAGGGTTACAAGGTCCAATTGGTCCGACCGGAGCGACTGGGGCACAAGGTATACAGGGGATACAGGGATTACAGGGGCCGATTGGAGCTACCGGGCCAGAGGGACCTCAAGGAATTCAAGGAGTGCAAGGGGTACCGGGTGCAACAGGTTCACAAGGAATACAAGGAGCTCAAGGGATACAAGGCCCACAAGGACCGAGTGGAAATACGGGAGCAACCGGAGCGACTGGTCAGGGGCTAACCGGCCCGACAGGAATAACAGGTTCAACAGGGATAACCGGCCCATCTGGAGGACCTCCAGGTCCGACTGGAGCAACTGGTGCGACAGGGCCAGGAGGTGGACCGAGTGGAAGTACAGGTGCGACGGGAGCGACTGGAAATACTGGAGTAACTGGAAGTGCGGGAGTGACTGGAAATACAGGACCGACTGGAAGTACAGGAGAAACAGGAGCACAGGGCCTGCAAGGAATCCAAGGGGTTCAAGGGCCAATTGGACCAACGGGTCCAGAAGGTCCGCAAGGTATTCAAGGTATTCCTGGTCCGACAGGAGTAACTGGTGAACAAGGAATCCAAGGGCTTCAGGGAATTCAAGGGATAACGGGGGCAACTGGAGATCAAGGTCCGCAAGGTATACAAGGGGCCATAGGACCTCAAGGTATAACAGGAGCAACAGGAGATCAAGGCCCACAAGGAATACAAGGGGTACCTGGTCCAACCGGAGACACAGGTTCACAAGGAGTCCAAGGAATTCAAGGGCCAATGGGTGATATAGGACCAACAGGCCCAGAAGGCCCAGAAGGACTTCAGGGTCCGCAAGGAATACAAGGAGTGCCAGGGCCAGCTGGAGCAACAGGTCCAGAGGGCCCACAAGGAATCCAAGGAATTCAAGGACCAATAGGAGTAACAGGTCCAGAAGGTCCACAAGGAATTCAGGGAATACAAGGGATTCAAGGTATAACAGGAGCAACCGGAGCACAAGGAGCAACTGGAGTTCAAGGTGTTCAAGGGAATATAGGAGCAACAGGTCCAGAGGGCCCGCAAGGAGTGCAAGGTACTCAAGGGGATATAGGTCCAACAGGTCCAATGGGTCCACAGGGAGTTCAAGGAATCCAAGGAATTCAAGGACCGACGGGTGCGCAAGGAGTGCAAGGCCCACAAGGAATTCAAGGAATCCAAGGGCCGACAGGAGTAACTGGAGATACGGGTACAACAGGGGCTACAGGGGAAGGGGCTACAGGGGCAACTGGAGTAACGGGTCCATCAGGTGTAACGGGTCCATCAGGAGGCCCAGCCGGACCGACTGGCCCAACAGGTCCATCAGGTCCGACGGGATTGACAGGTCCATCCGGTGGACCACCTGGTCCGACAGGAGCGACAGGTGTAACGGGAGGAGTAGGAGATACGGGAGCAACAGGGGCGACGGGTGTGAACGGAGCAACTGGAGTAACTGGTGCAACGGGGCTGCAGGGTCCACAAGGAATACAAGGAGTACAAGGAGACATAGGACCAACCGGTCCGCAAGGTGTTCAAGGTCCACAAGGGATCCAAGGTATAACGGGAGCAACGGGAGATCAAGGGCCGCAAGGAATTCAAGGCCCGCAAGGAATCCAAGGTCCAACAGGTCCTCAAGGAATCCAAGGAGGTCAAGGCCCACAAGGGATACAAGGGGCAACAGGTGCAACCGGAGCACAAGGCCCACAGGGAATTCAAGGGATACAAGGAGTGCAAGGTCCGACTGGTCCACAAGGTCCAACCGGAATACAAGGTGTGCAAGGAGAAATAGGTCCAACTGGTCCGCAAGGTGTGCAAGGTTTACAAGGTCCACAAGGCCCAACCGGGGACACGGGTCCAACAGGAGCGCAAGGCCCACAAGGAATTCAAGGTCCAACGGGAGCAACAGGAGCGACAGGTTCACAAGGAATTCAAGGTCCAACGGGAGCAACAGGAGCGACAGGTTCACAAGGAATCCAAGGTCCAACGGGAGCAACAGGAGCAACAGGAGCCACTGGAGCGACCGGGGTGACTGGAGTTAGTACAACTGCAACGTATTCCTTTGCAAATAATACTTCAGGAAGTGCTATTTCCGTGTTGTTAGGGGGTACGAATATACCATTACCGAACAATCAAAATATTGGACCGGGAATAACAGTTAGTGGTGGAAATACTGTGTTTACCGTTACAAATGCAGGTAATTATTATATAGCCTACACAATTAATATAACGGCAGCTTTACTTGTAAGTTCGCGTATAACTGTAAATGGAAGTCCGCTAGCAGGAACAATAAATTCACCGGCAGTGGCTACAGGTTCATTTAATGCGACAATTATTAGTAATTTAGCTGCGGGCTCTGCTATTAGTTTACAGTTATTTGGATTACTTGCAGTGGCTACATTATCTACGACAACGCCAGGAGCTACTCTAACTATTATTAGATTAAGTTAATAAGCAAAAAAACCTTGGAACTTTTATGTTTCAAGGTTTTTTATCCCTCTATTTGTGGGCTAATAATCAGTGGGGATGGACAAAATCCCCACTGATTAAAGTTTCACTTTATTCACTTGAGCAAAAACATCGCGGTTCAAAAATATATTATAATAGAATGAAGAGAGGTATAAATTTGGCAGAAAGGGAGAGTGGCGATGCAGGAGAAGGTTAAAGATTTTTTCGGACGCCCACTTCAAGATTTACGCATCTCTGTCATTGATCGTTGTAATTTACGGTGTACGTATTGTATGCCAGCCGAAGTGTTTGGTCCTGATTATGCTTTTTTGAAAGATGAGTTTTTACTGACATTTGATGAAATAGAGCGATTAGCAAAAGTATTTGTTAGCATCGGTGTACGGAAAATTAGACTTACTGGTGGCGAACCCTTGCTCCGTAAGGACTTAACAAAACTTATCGAACGTCTCGTGAAAATTGACGGTTTAGTGGATATAGGATTAACGACAAATGCGATTCATTTAACGAAGCAAGCGAAGGCGTTAAAAGAAGCTGGGTTACACCGAGTAAATGTTAGTTTGGATGCGATAGATGATAATGTGTTCCGCACAATTAATGGCCGGAATATGAATACGAAGCCAGTGTTAAAAGGAATTATGGCAGCGAAAGAAGCAGGCCTTGAAGTGAAAGTAAATATGGTTGTGAAAAAAGGAATGAATGATCATCAAGTACTTCCGGTTGCTACGTATTTTAAAGAACAAGGAATCACGCTTAGATTTATTGAGTTTATGGATGTTGGCAGTACGAATGGATGGAATTTTGATCAAGTTATTACGAAACGAGAATTAATTGATATGATTCATGGGGTGTATCCAATTGAGCCAGCTGAAGCTCATTATTTTGGTGAGGTTGCGAAGCGGTATCGATACGTTGGAACGAATGTAGAGGTTGGTTTTATTACCTCTGTTTCTGAGTCATTTTGTTCTTCTTGTACGAGAGCAAGAATTTCGGCAGATGGAAAGTTTTATACTTGCTTGTTTGCGACAGAAGGAATGGATTTAAGGAAACTTCTGAGGGAGAACCTTTCGGATAATGAGTTATTAAAAGCTATACAATATGTATGGGAGAATAGAAAAGATCGATATTCAGATGAACGGACAGAAGAAAGTGCGAAAAATCGTCCGAAAATTGAAATGTCTTATATAGGAGGATAAGAAAGGGGGATGTCGTATGCAAGAGCGATATTCAAGACAAATGTTATTTTCTGGTGTTGGGGAAGCAGGGCAACGGAAAATAAGAGGGAAGCATGTGCTCGTTATCGGTGCTGGTGCACTCGGAGCAGCGAATGCAGAAGCAATTGTTAGAGCAGGTGTTGGAAAAATAACAATTGCGGATCGTGATTATGTAGAATGGAGTAATTTACAAAGGCAACAATTATATACAGAAGAAGATGCGAAGCATTATAAACCGAAAGCAATAGCGGCAGCAGAACATTTAAAGGCAATTAATTCCGAAGTAGAAATTGTACCGGTTGTGACTGATGTAACGGTGCAAGAAATGGAAGAGTTAATTAAAGGTGTAGATTTAATATTAGATGCGACAGATAATTTTGAAACGCGCCTTCTTATTAATGATATATCGCAGATGTATAACGTTCCGTGGATATACGGAGGATGCGTTGGAAGCTACGGAGTAACTTATACAATCTTGCCAGGAAAAACGCCGTGTTTTCGATGTTTAATGGAGCATCCAGCGAGCGGAGCGACATGTGATACGGCCGGTATTATACAGCCAGCAGTGCAATTAGTAGTTGCACATCAAATAACGGAAGCCTTGAAAATATTAGTAGAAGATTTTGAGGCACTTCGTGAAACGATGCTATCATTTGATCTTTGGAATAATCAACAGATGGCATTTAAAGTGAATAGGCAGAAAAAGGATACATGTTTATCCTGTGGAAAGTTACGTACATATCCGAGTTTAACATTTGAAGCACAAACGAAAACAGAAGTATTATGTGGGCGAAATACAGTTCAAATCCGTCCAGGTGTGCGTCAGGGTTTTAATTTAGAGGAAATTAAAAAGCGCTTACAAAAAAGTGTGGATGTAAAAGAAACGCCGTACTTATTATCATTTCCAGTGGAAGAATATCGTTTTGTTTTATTTACAGATGGCAGGGCGTTTATTCATGGTACGAATGATATGAATGTTGCGAAACGACTATATGCAAGATATATAGGTTGAACCTAAAGGGGAATCCTTTAGGTTCAAATGGAAAAGGTAGGATTAAGAATTTCTAATATAATCTCCATTTTTTCCGCCCGTTTTTTCAAGTAAGTACGTTTCGCCAATAATCATACCCTTATCAACGGCTTTACACATGTCATATACAGTAAGAGCAGTAGCGGAAGCAGCTGTTAAAGCTTCCATCTCAACGCCGGTACTACCTTCTGTTTTAACTTTTACTTCAATAAGTAGCCGATATTGTTCTTCTGACTGTTTCCAATCGAAAGAGACGTCAACACCTTTTAATAATAAAGGATGGCACATTGGGATAATATCAGAAGTACGTTTTGCAGCCATAATACCTGCGATTTGTGCGACGGCTAATACGTCACCTTTACCAATTTCGTTGCGTGAGATTTTATCAAAAATTTCTTTTGTAACGAGAATGCTAGAGCATGCTATTGCTGTTCGAACGGTTATTTTTTTGTCACTTATATCAACCATTTTAGCGCGCCCTTGGTCGTTGAAATGTGTGAATGAAGACATGGAATTCCTCCTTGAAGTAATTGCGATTTAATATATAAAGTGTAATCGAGATTAGATATTTTGCAAATATGAGGTGAGAAACAATGGTAGAAAAACGAATCCCGATTCAAGTTGCTGAGGCTGTAGAGCGGGTTATGAAATATGCTAAGCATGGTGAAGTAGAAGAAGTTTCTATTACAGAAAGTTATGGGAGGATTCTTGGAGAGGATGTTGTCTCAGATCACGATGTTCCTCACTTCGATCGTTCTCCTTACGATGGTTTCGCAATTCGAGCAGAAGACACGAAGGAAGCGAGTCAAGAGCATCCGATTGAATTTGAAGTAATAGGGGAAATCGGAGCAGGATCTGTTTTTACAGAAGAAGTAGGGGCTTTTCAGGCGGTTCGTATTATGACAGGAGCAGCTATTCCAGAAGATTGCAATGCAGTCGTAATGCTAGAACTGACGGAAGGATTCGAGAGGAACGAAAGTACATATATGAAGTTAAAACGTCCTTTCCAAAACGGTGACAATGTGTCATTTAAAGGAGAAGATATAAAACAAAATCAAGTCCTCGTTAAGAAAGGTCTTGTAATCAATCCAGGTGTTGCCGCATTATTAGCGACGTTTGGATATAGCACTGTGAAAGTTGTAAAACAGCCTGTTGTCGGTATTGTAACGACAGGAAGTGAATTACTAGAAGTGCATGAGGCGTTAGAGCCAGGGAAAATTAGAAATAGTAACTCTTACATGATTGCCGCTCAAATTATGAAAGCTGGCGGGAAAGTGCGTTACTATGGACAACTTGCCGATGAGTTAGATGCATGTTTTACAGCTGTTAAATCAGCGATGGATGAGGTTGATATTTTAATTACAACGGGCGGTGTTTCAGTAGGGGATTACGACTATTTGCCAGCTATTTATGAAAGGTTACAGGCGAATGTACTCTTTAATAAAATAGCGATGAGACCGGGGAGTGTAACGACAGTAGCTGAAGTTGATGGAAAGCTACTCTTTGGTTTATCAGGTAATCCGTCAGCTTGTTATGTAGGTTTCGAATTATTTGTGCATCCAATTATGAAAACGTATTTGCATGTGAAGGAGCCTCACGTATATAGAACTGATGCTATTTTACAAAAAGATTTCCCGAAACCAAATCCGTTTACTCGTTTTGTAAGAGCAAAAGCGAGTATTGTTAATGGGGCACTACAAGC
Organism: Bacillus sp. TH19; assembly: GCF_016651075.1. Taxonomy (NCBI): domain Bacteria; kingdom Bacillati; phylum Bacillota; class Bacilli; order Caryophanales; family Bacillaceae; genus Bacillus; species Bacillus sp. TH19. Next base: position 872,256 of record NZ_JAEKEO010000007.1, read on the forward strand.
GATGCCAGTCGGTTTAGATAAATCGAGTGCAGTCTCTTCACTTGCGGATGCAAATGCTTTTATCGTGCTGCCTGGAGGAACGAGAGGATTTGAAGCAGGAATGAAAGTGTCTGTATTATTGTTAGAATGCTCTGAGGGAAGTGATTGGCCGTGGACAAAGCCTCTTCAATCTTACAAATAGTAGGGTATCAAAATAGCGGGAAAACAACACTTGTAGAGAAGATGGTGCATGCATTAACTGAAAGAGAAATGAAGGTTGCTACAATTAAACATCATGGTCACGGGGGCTTTCCTGAAGTAGCGCAAAAAGATAGTGAAAGACACAGAAAAGCTGGTGCTGTAGTAAGTAGTGTAGAAGGTGCCGGATTACTATCTTTGTCCTCTTTGCGAGATGAATGGTCCTTGCAAGAAATTATCCGCTTGTACGAATTTTTTGAAGTAGATACGATTTTAATAGAGGGCTATAAAGCTGAGAACTATCCGAAAGTAGTGTTACTTCGTTCTGCGGAAGACGCTGAACTTTTACATAAAGTAGAAAATATAGCGGCAGTTATTACGTGGTATGATGCTTCGTCAAATGTACGAGAAGAATATAAAGTATTTCATATAACAGAAGAAACATTGTATATAGACTGGTTTTTACAAACGGCTAGGGGTGCAAAATGATAAATACGTATTATGAAGTAATTGATACAGAAATCTCGATTGAAGAGGTGACAAAGAAAGTAGTTCGCCGTGAATGTGGTGCTGTTACAACATTTATCGGGACAGTTAGGGAGTTTACGAAAGGGCGTCGTACACTATACTTAGAGTATGTAGCTTATAAGACGATGGCAGAAAAGATGCTACAGAAAATTGGGTCAGAAGTGAAGGAGAAGTGGCCTGGTACACATGTTGCGATTACGCATCGCATCGGCACGCTGCAAATTTCTGATATAGCGGTTGTTGTTGCTGTATCAACGCCTCATCGCAAAGAGGCTTATGAAGCGAATGAATATATTATGGAGCGTATTAAGCAAATTGTTCCGATTTGGAAAAAGGAGTTTTGGGAAGATGGTGACTCATGGATTGGTGACCAATTAGAAAAAACACCATATCCAGCAGGAGAGCCTGGGAAGGAGTTATAAATATGATTCGAGTATTGTTATTTGCTAACTTGCAAGAAGAAGCAGGAACGAGTGAATTACAAATAGAGAAAGAAAATATTACTGTTGCAGAGTTAAAAGATATTGTTGCGAAAGAATATAATGTACCAGTGTCAGCGCCAATTATGGTTGCGATTAATGAAGAGTACGCAAATGAAGATGACACGATACACTCTGGTGATGTAGTTGCACTAATACCACCAGTGAGTGGTGGTTAATATTGGATTTATGCTATAAAAAACGACTTTCCTAAATAGGGAAAGTCGTTTTTTTATGGCATTTTGGAGAACACTATCTTATAGGAAAAGGAGGAAGTTATGAAAAAGATATGTGTAATGATTGCAATGATATGTTCTGTTTTTTTCTTTTCTCCAAGCAATTCTTTGGCAAAAGAATCGACGGAACAGCTTTTAGAAAGTGCGTTACTGAATCGATATTACTCGGTTATAAGGCAAGTGACAGAAGATCAACATGAATGTGAATCTGTTATAAATATAAAGCGTCTCGGTAAGAAGGATGAGTTCGTTCCTAGATTTGAAATTATGCTACAATTTCTTACGTTTCAAGGTGCACATAATCCGCCGAATGATAAAGTTACACTTACATTGGAAGATAATTTAGATTACGTAAAGATAAAGAAAGTGGAGCGAGAAAAGAATGTTTCTGGTGCTATTGTAGAAAAGATTTGTGCACGGAAAAACGAAAAAATAAAAGCTCACTCTAATGATTTAGAGCGGTAATCTATGACATTTTGTAGAGAAAGGTAATGAGCGATGGATATACTTTTAGCGATTTTACCAGCTATATTTTGGGGGAGTATTGTGCTATTTAACGTGAAACTGGGCGGGGGACCGTATAGTCAAACGCTCGGTACAACGTTCGGTGCACTTATCTTCTCAATTGTCGTTTATATTTTTATGAAGCCGGTATTAACTCCGACCGTTATTGGAGTTGGAATTGTATCTGGCTTATTTTGGGCACTTGGTCAAGCGAATCAATTAAAAAGTATTGATTTAATGGGTGTTTCTAGAACGATGCCGATTTCAACAGGGCTTCAATTAGTCGCGACAACATTATTTGGGGTTATCGTGTTTCATGAATGGTCAACGACGATATCGGTCGTTCTTGGAGTTTTGGCGCTCGTTTGTATTATTATCGGGGTTATTTTAACATCGCTTCAAAGTAAAGAAGAGAAAAATGCAGAGCAAGCAGGAAATTTTAAAAAAGGAATTATTATTTTATTAATTTCAACAGTCGGTTATTTAGTTTACGTAGTAGTTATCCGGTTATTTAACGTGAACGGTTGGTCGGCTTTATTACCACAAGCGGTCGGTATGGTATTAGGCGGGATTTTACTCACATTTAAACATCATCCATTCAATAAATATGCGATTCGAAATATTCTTCCAGGATTGACCTGGGCAGCTGGGAATATGTTTTTATTCATTTCACAGCCAAGAGTTGGGGTCGCAACAAGCTTTTCCCTTTCACAAATGGGAATTATTATTTCGACGCTTGGCGGGATTTTTATATTAGGTGAAAGGAAAACGAAGCGTCAATTAATTGGGATTGTTATTGGTATCGTTTTTATCATTGCAGCTGGAATTATGCTGGGGATTGCGAAAGGTTAAGGAGGTATTAAAATGTATAGCGATTTAGAAGGGAAAGTCGTCGTTATTACAGGATCAGCAACTGGTCTTGGAAGAGCCATGGGAGTAAGATTTGCTAAAGAGAAGGCGAAAGTTGTTATTAACTATCGCTCAAGAGAGTCAGAAGCGAACGATGTATTAGAAGAAATAAAAAAGGTAGGTGGAGAAGCGATTGCTGTAAAAGGTGATGTGACGGTTGAGGCAGATGTTGTGAATCTCATTCAATCTGCTGTGAAAGAGTTTGGTACGCTCGACGTTATGATTAATAATGCAGGGATAGAAAACGCGGTACCGTCGCATGAAATGCCGTTAGAGGATTGGAATAAAGTAATTCATACAAATTTAACAGGTGCTTTTTTAGGAAGTCGTGAAGCGATTAAATATTTTGTGGAACACGATATTAAAGGTTCGGTTATTAATATGTCTAGTGTTCATGAGAAAATCCCGTGGCCATTATTTGTGCATTATGCGGCTAGTAAGGGAGGGATTAAGCTTATGACAGAAACGTTAGCGTTAGAATATGCACCAAAAGGTATTCGGGTAAATAATATTGGTCCTGGTGCAATTAATACGCCAATTAATGCTGAAAAATTTGCTGACCCGAAAAAACGTGACGACGTAGAAAGTATGATTCCAATGGGGTACATTGGAAAACCTGAAGAAATCGCAGCAGTAGCAACGTGGCTTGCTTCAGCAGAGGCAAGTTACGTAACTGGAATTACGTTATTTGCAGATGGTGGAATGACTTTATACCCATCGTTTCAAGCGGGGCGTGGGTAATATGAAAGGCCAAAGGGATTTAACTCTTTGGCCTTTTTTACGCAAAAAAAAAATAGCGGTCGGCTATTTTTAAAATTAATGATTGATTGTATCTTGAAGAAATTCTGTTGCTTGATGTTCTGAAACATTCTGTACGAGCGCAACTTCACTAATAACCATTTTACGCGCATTATCTAGCATTTGTTTTTCGCTCGCATTTAATGCTCTTTCTTTATTGCGACGAAGTAAATCACGAACAACTTCTGCACTATCTTGAAGATTGCCGTTCTTCATTTTTTCCATATTCATTGTATATCTTTGTTTCCAAGAGAGTGAGGGGTCTGATTCCCCATGATGAAATTCAAGAAGTATACCATCTAACGTACCTTTATCGACGATATAACGTATACCTGATTTTTGTAATTGATTTATCGGAAGCATTACTTGCATATCTTTACTAATGATGCGTATAACACAATATTGACGCGTAGTGCCTAATATTTCTTTCTCTTCAATTGCTTCGATGATTCCTGCACCGTGCATTGGATAAACGATTTTATCACCAATTTGAAACAAATCATCCACCTCCGTATGTGGTAACTACTTTTAATGATAACATACTAGGATAAAAATGTCAAATTTTATATAATATCACATCTGATATACTGTAGTCAATATATAAAAGTCGTTTTTTTTGTTTGTTTTTTTGCTCTTATAAGTTGAATAAATAGGGGGAATTTTTTTAGAAAAATAGTACAGGCGCAGAAAGAGGGCATATCCACTTATTTTTAAGCATAAAATATAAAATCGCTAATACAATATACCTAAATCCGTTCTTTGCAAGGGAGGGAGAGAAGGTGGGGCGCACAATTAGAATTGATATTACAAATAAAGTTGTAGCTAAATTTAGGCAAGATTATTTGGAATTATATACGAGTAAGTTTATGATAGGTAAGTTTTATGTCTATACTGAAGATAAACAATATGTGTTAGAAGACGGATATATATATGAAGATGGAAAGTTTTATCGCATCATAGATACGCACCGTGGCAATAAACAAGCGGCGGAGGGCTGCGATCTAGGATGGTGTTAACATGATTCGTGTGAAAGTGTTTGATGAAAGTCATGAAAAAGACTTAGAAGACGCTGTAAATGTATTTTTGAAAAAAATTGATGATAGTAACTTTGTAGATATTAAGTACCAAGTCGGTGTTTCTATTAACGATGACGAAAACCAAATTTATTGTTTTTCAGCAATGATCGTTTATAAAGCATAAAAAAGAGCTGGGTGAGCCAGCTCTTTTTTATGTTTTATGTTGGGACAACATGTGTCGGTAATACGTTCATAATAGATTGAGTTGTGCCTAATTTCTTTGTCGCTAAAAGAGGCGCCCCTGTTTCATGGTTTTGGGCATCTGTACACATACCAAGGTGATAACGATCACCTAAAAATGGATCAATATAAAAACCGTTTTTAAAAACTTTATCATTCGGGTGTTTTTCATGGTGAATTTCAGAACAGTTAATGCAATAGAACATAGCTTTCATCTCCTTTTTATTTTTGTTTGAAAAAGTGGGTCGGTAGTCATTTCGCTCCTAAGGAAATGTTGAGGAGAAGAGAAATAACTACCTACCCAAATGGCGGGCATACTCCTTCTGATTTTTACATATCTCGCGTATTGTCCCCGAGGGAAGGAGGAGAGACGAAGTACAGATGAGATAAGTTAGGCGCTTCTCTCAATAGGAGTGATAGAGTTTCATATTGAGGGAATTTTCTATTTTTCATTGCCTTTGTGAGTATATTATGAAGGAATGGTGAGAGGGTGTTTGTCCTGTTGAAAAAATGTTGAGAATTTCTCAACAGTGAAAAAGAGTCTTTCTTGACATGAAACCAAAAGGTGTTATATTGTTAATGTGAAACTAAAAGGTGTTATATTTTAATGCCGAATAAAGGAGATATAAAATGGAACAACAAAATACATTAAATGATATTAAACAAACAATCGTTTTTAACGCGCCTATTCAAAAAGTATGGAATGTAGTATCGACTGCAGAAGGAATTGCGTCATGGTTTATGCCAAATGATTTCGAATTGGCGGTAGGACATGAGTTTCATGTGCAATCACCTTTCGGACCATCACCATGTAAAGTGTTAGAGATTGATGAGCCGAATTATTTATCTTTCTCATGGGACACAGATGGCTGGGTTGTTTCATTTAATTTGAAAGACCTAGGAGATAATAAAACAGAATTTACGTTAATTCACGGCGGCTGGAAACATCCTGATGAAATCCTTCCGAAAGCGAATGCGAAGAGCTCTATTATTCGCGATAGAATGAATGGTGGCTGGGTAGCGATTGTAAATGAAAAACTGAAAAAGGTTGTTGAAGGTTAAGTGTCCTCGTCAGCAGCGAAATATGATGTATTTCAAGCAATTGCTGATCCAACCCGCCGAGAAGTGTTACGATTATTAAGTGATAAAGAGTTACCAATTTCAAAAATAACGGATCATTTTCCGATGAGCCGTACTGCAGTTGTAAAGCACCTTCATATTCTTTCAGAAGCGAATTTAGTGAGTGGAAGAAAGAGTGGAAGAGAGAAGATATATCGTTTGCACCCAGAACCATTAGAGGAATTACAGCAGTGGCTCTCGTACTATGAACGATTTTGGGATAATAAATTGTCCGTGCTTAAACATATTGTGGAGAATGAAGAGTAGATTTTATGCAAAAAGGATGACCAAAATGGTCATCCTTTTTTTATTGTTCACTTGTTTGTTTAGCTGGCTTTAATAGGATCCAAGCGATAATTAATGTGAATACCGCTAATACGAAAGTGCTCATATAAATGACGTGTACACTTGATGCTAATGCGGATTGTGACTCGGTTACCACGTTTGCTGTAGTTCCGCCGTGTCCGCCAGATACAAGATCAAGGTTTTTAATGCCACGTGCATGAATCATCGTATTGAAGATCGTTCCGAAGATTGCAGCTCCTAGTGTTTGACTAAATGTATTAATAAATGTATTTAAACCAACTGCCGTTCCGCGCGTATGGGCCGGTACAGCTGCTTGAATTGTTACCATGTAAATTGGTGTAACAAGCCCCATTCCTAAGCCGAATAATCCGACTGCAACATAAATAAGGAATGATGGTGAATCTGTTGATAATGTAAATAATAAGAAAGTAGCAACTGATAAAATGCTAGCTCCAAGTAAAATAATTTGTTTCGTTTGTAACTTGCCAACTAAGTTACCGGAGAACATAGCACCGAATGTCCACATAACAGGAATCGGCATTAAAATGAGTCCAGCCTCTGTCGCATTTTTTCCTAAAACACCTTGGCTCCAAATTGGAAGATACACTGTAATACTAATAATCATTGCGCCAGCAATAAGTGTTAGTATGTTTATTGTAGATAATGTACGGTTAGAGAAAAGTGCTAGCGGAATTAATGGCTCCGGAGACTTTTTCTCGATGTATAAGAAAATAATGAATGAAACAGCGGCAAAGATTAATAGGCCGATAATTGAAATGTCTCCCCAGTTTTGCTTACTGCTACCTGTTAATAATGCGTATAGTAAAGCAATTGTACTTAATGAGAAAACTGTCGCACCAAGATAGTCGATATGTTGCTTAGCGGCGGACTTAACAGATTCCTTATAAGAAGTGGCAAACATTAAGCAAGCGATAATTCCAAAAGGAACGTTTAAGAAGAAAATATAGCGCCAAGAAAGAGAATCGACTAAAAATCCACCTACTAACGGCCCAATAACACCAGATACACCCCAAACGGCACTCATCCAGCCTTGTGCTTTCGCGCGGTCTTTAGCTTCGCTATATAGATCTCCAATAATCGTCATTGTGATCGGCATAACAGCACCAGCCCCTATACCTTGAAGAGCACGGAAGAAGATTAATTGTTCCATTGATGTAACGACTCCGCAAAGTGCAGAACCGATTAAGAAGATTGTTGCTCCGATGAGCAGAACTTTTTTACGGCCGAATAAATCAGCTAGCTTTCCGTATATTGGAGTCGAAACAGCTGTTGCAAGCATATAGATTGCATATACCCAACTAACAAGTTCGACACCTGACAAATCACTCGTTATACGAGGGATCGCTGTACTAACAATCGTTCCTTCTACCGCAGAAAGAAACGTCATTAGCATTAAAGACATCATGACTTTTTTTCTCATTTGTTTTCCCCTTACCCTTTTTCGAATATTCAACAATATAAAATATAAAGGTACTAAGGTATATAAAGCAACAAAAAAGCAATGGGAAGTTAGGAGGAAGGGATATTTTTGAAGAAACGGTCGACATATTTAAAGTATCGCCGATATAATTTCGTGTATTACTTTGCTATTTCAACATACTAAAAAAAGAAACAGGAGTCCCTGTTTCTTCTTTAATATTGCATTTTTGAATTTTGTCCTGCTGTTGTTCCGGCAATTCGGCCAGTAACAAGGGCAGATGTAATGTTATAGCCGCCAGTATAACCGTGAATATCAAGAACTTCTCCACAGAAGTATAAACCATTCGTGAATTTCGAAGCCATTTCTTTCGGGTTAATTTCTTTAACGGATACCCCTCCGCCAGTAACGAATGCTTTTTCAAGTGACTGCGTACCATTTACATGGACGGTAAATTCTTTAAAATCTTTCACAAGTGCGCGAATCTTCTCATGAGAAACTTGTCCAGCTTGTTCGCTACCGTCAATTTCATTTTTTTCTAATAAGAATAGGAAGTAACGTTCAGGAACATAGCCTTTTAAAACGTTTTTAATTCCTTTTTTCGGATCTTCTTTCATTTGTTTCAGCATGCGCTGGAACAGTTGCTCACTATTTTCTTCTGGCAATGCATCGATACTCATGTGCACTGTGTTCGTTTTAAACTTTTTCATCGCTTTCACAACGAATTGGCTACAGCGAAGAGCAGCAGGACCAGATAGGCCGAAGTGAGTGAAAAGCATGTCCATTTTATGAGAAATGATAACTTTTCCTTTCGGGTTTAATACACTTAAGTTTACATCTCGTAAAGCAAGACCTTGTAATGTGCGGTCACGAATAAACGGTTCGTTTGAAAGAATTGGTACTTCTGTTGGGAAAAGTTCTGTAATTGTATGCCCAGCTTTTTCAGCCCAAGCGTATCCGTCTCCAGTAGAACCAGTTTGAGGAACAGATTTTCCGCCAACAGCGATAACGACGTGATTCGTTTCTAACACTTCACCTGTTTGCAGAATAACAGCCTTCGTTTGACCGTTTTCATACTCAATCGTTTCGACAGGCGTATTCGTACGTATTTTCACACCTAAGTCTTTTAATCGTGTTAACAGTGCATCTACAACAGATTGCGCTTTATTTGATACTGGGAACATGCGGCCATGATCCTCTTCTTTCAGTTGTACACCGAGATTTTCGAAGAATGTAATAATATCTTCATTACTGAAAATAGAAAAAGCACTGTATAAGAAGCGACCATTTCCAGGTATATGTTTAACGATTTCATCAAGTGGTAGACGGTTCGTTACGTTACAACGACCACCACCAGAAATCGCAAGTTTACGTCCTAGTTTATTTCCTTTATCAAGAAGTAAGACGCTTGCGCCTTCTTCAGCAGCACCGATTGCAGCCATTAGCCCTGAAGGACCGCCGCCGATGACAATAACATCATAATGCATAATATATCGACCTCATTTTCTACATTTCCTGCCTAAAAGAATAGCATGTTTTCCCTTAAAAGAAAAATAGAGTGAAGTACTGCTTAAGAGGAGAATTGTGGTACAATACAAAAGTTAGAGTTCAGCATTATCCTGCTATTTATGGGCAATAAGACTACTACCTTAAGATTTTGGAGAAGTAAAGAGGGAGTTAAAGCAGCCTGTAAATGCTTGAATGGTTAGTAGGAGGAGAGTCTCCCACTAATTATAGTTTCACTTTATGTAGATGTAGGAGGATTTTCGTATGTCCGATTCAAAATTTCTGCGCGGAACGCTTATTGTGACGTTAGGGACATTTTTAGTAAAGTTCTTAGGCATGATTTACGTTTTTCCGTTTCATGCATTAGTAGGCACAGAAGGCGGAACGCTCTATACATATGGATACATTCCATATACGATATTTTTAAGTATCGCAACGGCAGGAGTGCCGCTTGCTGTTTCTAAGTTTGTTTCCAAATATAATGCACTTGGAGATTATAAAACGAGCCGGAGAATGTTCCGCTCGGGAATGGTTATGATGATAGTAACAGGAGTTCTTTCCTTCTTAGTACTGTACATGACCGCACCATTATTTGCAGAAGCAATGCTTGGTAAACAAAGTTTACAAAATAAGATAGAAGAAGTTACGACGATTATTCGCCTCGTAAGTTTTGCGCTTATTGTTGTGCCGGCAGCAAGTTTGATTCGTGGTTATTTCCAAGGCCACCAATCGATGGGACCGACTACGGTTTCACAAATTATTGAGCAAATTATTCGTATCGTCTTTTTATTAGCGGGTAGTTTCATCGTTATTAAAGTACTTGGCGGTACAGTAGCAACGGCAGTTGGGGTTGCGACATTCGCTGCGTTCGTTTCAGCAGTTGGAGCACTTGGCGTATTAATTTGGTACTGGTTAAAACGTAAAAAATATTTGGATCAATATTTAATTGAGCAAACTGTACCAGAATCGACGGTAAGTACCGCTCAATTGTTTAAAGAGTTGTTTGCATATGCAATCCCTTACGTTGTAATTGGATTAACAATTCCTTTATATCAACAAATTGATACATTGACATTTAACTCTATTATGCAGGCGATTGGTCAAGGAGATATCGCAGAGCGAGCACTCGGTATTTTCACGATGTGGACGCATAAATTAATTATGATTCCAGTATCACTTGCAACAGCGTTTAGTTTAACGCTCGTGCCAGCGATTACAAAGTCGTTTACTGAAAAGCAATACCGTTATTTGAAATTACAAATTACACAAACATTCCAGGCGAATATGTTTTTAACATTGCCAGCAGTTGTCGGTATTTCTACACTTGCATATCCGATTTACACTGCTTTCTACGATTCAGACCCACTAGGTGGACAAGTATTAATGTGGTATGCGCCAGTTGCATTGTTATTCGCTTTATTCACAGTAACAGCAGCAATTCTGCAAGGGATTAACCAGCAGAAACATGCGATTGTTGCGCTTGTGATGGGTGTTATTTTGAAATTTGCATGTAACGTAATCTTTATTCGTTATTTCGGTACAGTTGGGGCGATTTTGGCTACTGCAGTCGGCTTCTTAGCTTCCGTATGGTATACGAATAGACAAATTAAAAAACACGCACACTATTCATTTGGTGTTGTATATAAGAGAACATTCCAAATTGCAGTCTTAACACTTGTAATGGTTATTGCTGTAAAACTATCACAATGGCTTCTATCCTTCATGATTTCGCCTGATGGCCGTATTGGTGCTCTTATTACAGTTGCGATTTGTGCAGGTATTGGTGGTCTTGTTTACGGATTGTTAGCGATTCGCACAGGAGTACTAGAAAGAGTATTTGGCGGAGAAGCTTTAGAGAAAATCCAGCGTAAACTTGGTAGTAGATTCAAAATAAAGTTGAAATCAAAAGGGGCGTAAATACGTCCCCTTTTCTATGATAAATAAAGAAGGTGAAGAACATGAGATTAGATAAATTATTAGCGAATATGGGACACGGAAGTAGAAAAGAAGTAAAGAAATTACTGAAAGACGGCGTTGTGAAGATTGATGGAACGCCAGTGAAAGATGCGAAGTTTCATGTGAACGTAGAAGAGCAAGAGGTTATGATTCACGGTGAAGTTGTGGAATATAAAGAGTTTGTTTATTTAATGATGCATAAACCACAAGGTGTTATTTCAGCGACAGAAGATGATAACCACGAAACAGTAATAGATTTATTAGAATTAGAAGATGCGATTTTCGATCCATTCCCTGTTGGAAGGCTCGATATTGATACAGAAGGTTTCTTATTAATCACAAATGATGGGAAGTTAACGCATCAACTATTATCTCCGAAAAAGCATGTGCCGAAAAAATATTATGCACACATTTCAGGTGTTGTAACGGAAGAGGATGTAATAGAATTCGCTAAAGGTGTTATTTTAGAAGATGGCTATGAAACGAAGCCAGGCGAACTTACAATTTTAAAAAGTGATAATATTTCTGAGATTGAACTCGTTATTACAGAAGGAAAATTCCATCAAGTGAAGCGTATGTTTGAAGCGGTAGGGAAAAAAGTAGTTTATTTAAAGAGAACAGAGATGGGACCTTTAATGTTAGATGAAGAGTTAGAACTTGGGCAATATCGTGAATTAACAGATGAAGAAGTAGAAATGTTAAAGACGTATCAAGTAGATAACGAAAAGTAACGCCAATTTCAGAGCATAGAAAAGACCCCTTTCTAATGAGTTAGAAAGGGGTATGTATTTATTTACATACAATTATTTTTTATTATGAGGTCATTCTCACTTTCTTTCCTGTCGTTGTCCACTTGCCGCGGCAAGGGCTATACACGAGTTCATTAAACTGCAACACATTTAGATCACGTTGTATTGTTCGCGGTGTGATCCCGAACTCATCTACAAGGTCTTTCGTTGTTACCGTACCGTTTTCATTGATGTACATATAAATCGATTTAATGCGTGTTAGCATACGAGTAGTTGTAGGTTTCAAGAGAAAACCGCTCCTCTACTAGTTTTTTTGACCCCATTCAGGAAAGAAGGTCGTTACTACCATTGTACTCTACATGATAAAATTCATGCTTTAATCTACTTAAATTTTACAAAAGTTTAACAAATATTCATATAGAAAAATATTGGTAGTTGACATTGTATGTCTGGTCAGTCAACTAACTCATAAATTTCTACGTAAAACGCCAAATTCCTGCAAATTTTTTTGAAAAAATAAAAGAAAAACTAATAAGAAATATCTGAAATATTACAATTGTCCGTTATTAGGTTTTCATGTATGGCACAAGAGATTTTCGTTTGCTATGATGAAAGAGACAATATAGTGAAGGATGGATGTGTGATGTCGACGATTAATTGGACAGAAGAAGTTACAAAACGAAAAGATGATTTAATTCGTGATACACAAAAATTTTTACAAATTAAAAGTGTATGGGAAGAAGAATCTGCGAAAGAGGGCGCACCATTTGGTGAAGGTGTAGAAAAAGCCTTATCTTTCATGTTACATAAAGGAGAAGCAGAAGGTTTCTGTTCTAAAAATTTAGAAGGATATGCAGGTCATCTTGAAATGGGACAAGGAGAAGAATTAGTAGGTATTCTTTGTCACGTTGATGTTGTACCAGAAGGAGATGGCTGGACAACGCCTGCGTATAGTGCGGATATTCGCGACGGGAAGATTTTTGCACGCGGTGCAATTGATGATAAAGGGCCGACGATGGCAGCTTATTATGCGATGAAAATCGTTAAAGAATTAGGCTTACCTCTTTCAAAACGTGTTCGTATGATTTTAGGAACAGATGAGGAAAGTAATTGGAAGTGTGTAGATCATTATTTTAAAAATGAAGAAATGCCAACAATTGGTTTTGCGCCGGATGCAGATTTTCCGATTATTAATGCGGAAAAAGGAATTTCTGACATACAAGTTGTGCAAAGTGGTGGCGAAGAGAAAGAAGGCACATTTAAGCTTATTTCATTTGAGTCAGGTCGTCGTTTAAATATGGTTCCTGATTTTGCAGAAGCAGTTATTACAGGAGAAGATGTAAATACACTTACAGTAGCATATGAAGAGTATTTACAAACTGCTAAAAAAATAGGTAAAGCAATTGTAGAAGGAAAGACGGTGACGTTGCAAATCAAAGGGATTTCAGCTCACGGATCTACTCCGGAAAAGGGAGAAAATGCAGGTTTATTATTGGTAAACTTCTTAACGAAAGTTTCTCTTGATGGAAAAGGGGCTTCATTTGCCTCGTTTGTAACAGAAACATTTACAGGTGATATTATGGGAGAAAAAGCTGGTATTTCTTATAAAGACGATATTAGCGGGCCGTTAACAGTGAATGTTGGTCGCCTGTCTTACTCGCAAGAAAACGGTGGTAATTTAGGATTAAATGTACGCTATCCAGTTACAACTAACTTTGAAGAAACAATTGCAAAGTTAAAAGAATATGTTGGTACTCATGGATTTGAAGTAGCGGATTATTCTAACTCTCGCCCGCATCACGTTGACAAAGATCATACGTTAATTCGTACTTTGCAACGTGTATATGAAGAACAAACTGGTGAAAAAGCTGAATTGTTAGCAATTGGCGGTGGTACTTATGCTCGTTCATTGAAAGCTGGTGTTGCATTTGGCCCGTTATTCCCAGGAAAAGAAGAACTTGCGCATCAAAAAGATGAGTACATTGAAATTGAAGATTTATTAAAAGCGACAGCGATTTATGCTCAGGCAATTCATGAATTAGCGAAATAAAAGATATTTAAATAATGACCGCTCTCTACTTTAGAGGGCGGATTCTTTTTAGCTGAATGAGATAAGGAAGAAAAGCAACAATAACATAAAGGAGACGATGTAGATGGTGCCGCATTATTTTGTCGCAGTAACTTTACCACGTCATATAAAAGAAATTCTTTCTAATTATAAAGAGGAAATGAAGGGTGAATTACCATTTCGCTCGTGGGTACATGAAGAAGACTATCATATTACCCTTTCATTTTTAGGAAGTGCGACAGAGGAACAGTTAGAAGGAATAAAGAATGGATTACAAACACTTACAGAAAAAACGGAATTATCGTTCACGTTACAAGGACTTTCTACATTCGGACAGGTGGACCAGCCGCGTATATTTTGGGCGGGGATAAGTGATAATCAAGATTTGTTTACTTTACAAAAGCAAGTGCATACAATTTGTGAAGAAAATGGCTTCTCTCTAGATACACGTCCTTATCATCCACATATTACTGTTGCGCGTAAATGGGTAGGAGAAAAAGTGTTTGATCTGACAAATGTAAAAGAGTTACCTGTAACATCATTTCAAGCAGATACGATTACTTTGTATGAATCTCACGTTAAGGAAACGCCGAAGTATAAATCGATTACTGAAATAAAACTACAAAAATAGAATGTATGAAAACGTTTTTTATACAGGTGAATATACTATAGGGAATAATGTGTTACTGTATAGAGCTTCGCTGATAAGAAAATCCTTATCATTTGCAGCTCGTTTCATTTTAACTTTAAGAATGATGGTGATTTTTTATGTTGAAAGTAAAACGTCCATTTGATGCCTATTTAGATGAAATGAATAAAATTACAATTTTGCTCCCGCATGCGTATGGAACAAGCCGGACATTTCGTTTACAAGAAGGAAGCAATGTGAAAGAGTTACCGATTGTTCATACTATTGCTCTTCCAGATGCAACGAAGTATGAATGCTTTATAGAAGAGCCGATAGATGTGGGGAAATATTATACAGTACGGGATGAACGGAATGAAGAAACAGATTTACAAATAGGCGCTGTGATTCGAACAGTAGTTTTCGATGAAAAATATTATTACGAAGGTACCGACTTAGGTGCTGTGTATACAAAAGAAGAAACAATATTTAAAGTATGGGCTCCGACTGCAAGGCTTGCGAAAGTACGGATTTATAAAAGTGATAAAGAATATATTGATTATGAAATGTACAGAGAAGAAAACGGAGTGTGGATTCATACATTACAAGGTGATCATGATGGAGCACGATATACATTCCTTGTTTGTATTAATTTAATATGGAACGAAGCGGTTGACCCTTATGCAAAGTCTGCGACGATAAATGGAAAATACGGCGTCGTTATCGATTTGGAAAAAACGAATGTGACAAAACGAGTAGAATTATCACCATTACAGTCAATGACAGATGCCATATTGTATGAACTGCATATTCGTGACGCTACTATTCACCCAAACAGTGGGGTGAATAAGAAAGGAACATATAAAGGGCTAATGGAAGAGGAGACAGTAGGGCGAAATGGGACATTAACAGGATTGTCTCATATAAAAGATTTAGGCGTTACACATGTTGAACTATTACCTTTACATTGTTTTGGTGGTATAGATGAAGTGAATCCTGCTTCCGCATATAATTGGGGCTATAATCCATTATATTACAATATACCAACAGGATTTTATGTTACAAACCTTTCTGATCCATATAACAGGATAGTAGAGTGTAAACAACTAATTGAAACATTTCATGATCACGACATTCGAGTGATTATAGATGTTGTATACAATCATGTTTATGAAAGAGAATTATCATCATTTGAGAAGCTTGTCCCGGGATATTATTTTCGTCATGGGGAAGACGGTATGCCTTCTAATGGGACGGGAGTTGGAAATGATATAGCATCTGAACGGAAAATGATGAGGAAATTTATTATAGAATCTGTTTTATATTGGCTTACTGAATACAATGTTGATGGATTCCGATTTGATTTAATGGGAATTTTAGATGTTGAAACGATGAATGAATTACAAAAAGAAGTACGAAAAATAAAGCAGGATGCGCTGTTATTAGGTGAAGGATGGGATTTGCAAACACCGCTTCCTCTTGAAGAGAAAGCGACGTTAAATAATGCGAATAAAATGCCATGTATCGCACAGTTTAATGATCAATTTCGTGATGGAATAAAAGGAAGTACTTTTAATATAAATAAACGTGGCTTTGCATTTGGTGGGCATGTAGACTGTAATCATTTGCAGTATATAGTAGCTGGTAGCCTTTTAAGTATGAAAGAAACAGGATTGTTCCTAGAGCCAGTACAAAGCATCAACTATGTAGAATGTCATGACAATATGACGATGTGGGATAAACTAGTGCAAAGTAATCCAGAATCAGAAGAAATTTTGAAAAGGCGTCATCGTTTAGCAACTGCAATGGTTATTCTTTCACAAGGGATTCCTTTCTTACATGCGGGGCAAGAGTTTTATCGTACGAAGCAAGGGAACGAAAATAGCTATAATGCAAATGATGAAATTAATCAATTAGATTGGGATCAAAAAGAGAAAGAGATGGAGACCGTTAACTATATAAAAGGGTTAATTGCGATTCGCAAAGGGCATGGGGCATTCCGATTACAAAATGTAGACCTTATAAAAAAGCATATGACTTTTTTGCAAACATCTACAGAAGTACTGGCATACTACTTAGAGCATGTAGAATTATTTGGACCGTGGAAAGAAATTGTAGTTTTATTTAATAGCGGTTTGGAAGCTAAAACGGTGCAGCTTCCAAAAGAAGAAACGTGGCATGTGTTAGTAAACGAAAAGCAAGCGAAAATAGAGCCAATTTCTTCATTTAGAGGAAAGGAACTTCAATTGGCTCCAATTAGCACGTATATATTGACGATAATGTGACAAATCGCTACTTGACGATGAGAATGTAATAAATGTAGAATTGACAAAGGTGACGATTTTCATAAGTTGTCATTCTATGATTGATTTTGTAAAATAAACTAGAAGAACAGGTGATTTATCCTGTTTTCGGCTTATGCCAAGTTTTTTCATTCAAATACAGTAAAATATATGAATCCACAACATGTGTAGAAATGTTGCGGTTTTTCTTTTCATAACTATAAAAGATAAGGATTTGTTAACGGGTAATGAATATGGAATGGTTGGAACAATTATTAGGAAAAGAGTGGAGTCTTATACCGGCTGGTGGAGTAACGGGCGATGCATATATTGCGCAAAACGGACAACAAAAGTTATTTTTAAAGCGGAATACATCGCCCTTTTTAGCGGTATTGTCAGCAGAAGGAATTGTTCCAAAATTACTTTGGACAAGAAGGGTAACGAACGGTGATGTAATTTCTGCTCAAAAATGGCTTCCGGGACAGAAGTTAGAGCCAGAGGATATGAAACTAGAACGTGTTGCGAAACTTTTGAAGAAAATACACTCCTCTAAAGCGCTTGTGCAGATGATTCAAAGGCTAGGAAAGCAGCCGCTTCATGCGCAAGAGTTATTACAACAATTACAGCTCGTTTTAAGAGGAGATATAAGAGTTGATGAAACAATTCAGCAAGGTCTTCAATATTTAACGGAGTCATTAAAAGATATTGAGTACAATGAATTCGTTGTATGCCATTGTGATGTAAACCATAACAATTGGATATTGTCGGACGAAGATGAATTGTTTTTAATTGATTGGGATGGGGCTGTTATTGCTGACCCAGCTTTAGATCTTGGTATGTTATTATATTGGTATGTTCCGCGCCATGAATGGAGTGAGTGGCTCGGATATTATGAGATTGAACTAGATGAATCATTGCTTAGGCGTATGAGATGGTATGTGATAGCACAAACGATTTTATCTATGCAATGGCACACAACAAAAAAGCAGCAAGCAGAAGCTAAATATTGGCATCAATATTTACAGCAACTACTTGCTTCAGAATAATACTTAAGAAAAATTGTCCATTCCAGCAATCCACTGAGTAAGTTGTTCTTGATTATTGGAAATATGGTTGTCCAAATTAGAGGAAGATTTACCCGATTGACTATAAGAATATACATCGTTTAGCATTACTTTAGTGTCACTACTTATACTATCGTTTGCGAGTAACGATTGAATGAGTCGCTCTAATTGCTCGCATTCAGAAACTGTCCCGCAGCAATCACTTTGATGGTTGACTAAAATATCTTTTAACACTTCTAATTGATGCTGTTGATTAATTGGCATGAACGGATCATCCTTTCGAGTGTTTTTCTCTCCCTAGAAATGTAAGAGAAAAAGCTGTTTCGTCATGGAATGTTTAATGCTTTATGTAGTTTTTATCAAAATGGTACATCTTATACTTGAAAGAAACGGACCGAGTGCTCGTACGTACTTGGTTTTTTGTTTGATAGATTGATTAAAACAGAAAGAAGGAATTTTTCCTTTAAAATAGTTTTGTAAAGAGAGGGAGACATCTATGCGTTTAAGACATAAGCCTTATGCAATGGATCGAATTAATGAGTATTCACATATCGTAATTGGAAACCCAGAGGAGAGCGCTGGTAACTGGAAAGAAATATTTGGAAATGAACAGCCAATTCATATTGAAGTAGGTACAGGACGTGGCCGCTTCATGTATGATATGGCAAAAGCAAATCCGCATATTAACTATATTGGAATTGAAAAATTCACAAGTGTTGTTGTAGATGCACTTGATAAATTAATTGAAGAAGAAGTACCGAACTTAAAGTTAATTAATAAAGATGCTGAAGATTTAACAGTTTTCTTTGCGAAAGGTGAAATTGACCGCGTTTATTTAAACTTCTCAGATCCATGGCCGAAGAATCGTCATACGAAGCGTCGTTTAACGTATAAAACATTTTTACGCAATTATGAAGAAGTGTTAGTAGATGGCGGAGAAATTCATTTCAAAACTGATAACCAAGGTTTATTTGAATATTCTATTATGAGTATGGCTGAGTATGGTATGTTATTAACTTACCTTAGCCTAGATCTTCATAATAGTGATTATGAAGGAAACATTATGACAGAATACGAAGAGAAATTTTCTAGTAAAGGTCATCGTATTTATCGAGTTGAAGCAAAATATCGTACGGAGCCTATGCAGTAATGCATAGGTTTTTTATATGAAAAATAATCGGAATATTATGTTAAAATTAAATGGAAAAGGGGGATGGGATATGGAACAGTTACAAATTGGAAATATAAAAGTGACGTGGCTAAAAGGTGGGAATACACATTTAGATGGAGGCGCGATGTTTGGAGTTGTGCCAAAAGTACTTTGGTCACGAAAATATAAACATAATGATACAAATCATATTTATTTACGAACAGATCCGTTACTCTTACAAACGAAAGAAGGAAACATGCTTATTGATTCAGGGATAGGGAATGGTAAATTGAATGAGAAAATGAAGCGGAATCAAGGTGTAACAGAAGAATCATCAGTTAAGGAATCTTTAGAAAAATTGGGACTGAATAATGAAGATATTCATTACGTCTTAATGACGCATCTTCATTTTGACCATGCATCTGGTTTAACAAAATGGGAGGGAAATCGCCTTGTTCCGGCGTTTCCGAACGCAACGATTTATGTAAGTGAGACTGAATGGAATGAAATGAAAAATCCGAATGTTAGATCGCGTAATACATATTGGAAGGAAAATTGGGAGCCAATCGTTGATAAGATTGTTACGTTCAGGCAAGAAGTAGAAATTACGGATGAAATAAAGATGGTGCATACGGGTGGTCATAGCGATGGACATGCTGTTGTCGTCCTTGAAAGTCAGGGTGAAACGATGCTTCATTTAGCGGACATTTTACCGACGCATGCACATCAAAATGTATTATGGGTAATGGCATACGATGACTATCCAATGACATCGATTGAACATAAACAAAAGTGGATGAAGTATGGTGCTGAAAAAGAGGCGTGGTTTACTTTTTATCATGATGCATATTACCGTGCAGTAAAGTGGAATGAGGAAGGGCATATAGTGGAGAAGATAGAGAGAAAAACAAATATAGAAGCTTAATATTAATAAGAGGAAGGTGTCCAAAAATATTTATTGGAACAATCTCCACTTATTATGTATTGCTGTTATTATCAGCTTTTGTTGGTAATTCTAAAAAAAAAGAGGTTCACCTAATGGGAAACCTCTTTTTATGCTGCTATAACCTCTAAAACAGTACCTGTTTTAGCATCAACTAAAAATTCAAATCGTTCTTGTATTTCATCTAACATCGTTGTAAGACCGCCGCGATAAACTTCGTACGCGACATCATATTTTTCAAATGCCTCCGGAACCATATGTACCCAAGAGCCAGTAATTTCACCTTTATGACTTAATGCTTGTTTCACCATTTTCAATGCTTTTTCTGAAGAAATATGGGATTGTTCTTGTACTTTGTTTGCAACGAAATAACCAGCTGCGAACCCAACGCCAAGACCTGTGACTAAACCTTTCCAGCTCATATATTCACCTCAATTCTGTAAAATAAAAATAGTGTACCAATAATAATTATAATGCAAATGCAACTAAAAAAGAAGAAACTAGAAACATTTCGAAAATTTCGTTACAATAAAAGAGGTATTCTACTAAGGTTTGAAAGAAGGGGACTTCGTGAATAAAGAGACATTACAATTATTTCGTACGTTAACAGAATTACAAGGTGCATCAGGTTTTGAACATGATGTGCGCAGTTTTATGAAGCAAGAATTAAGCAAATATGCTGATGAGATTGTGCAAGACGGTTTAGGTAGCGTATTTGGTCTGAAAAAAGGGGACGAAACTGGCCCGCGCGTTCTTGTAGCAGGTCATATGGATGAAGTAGGTTTCATGGTTACGCAAATTACGAAAAATGGGATGCTTCGTTTTCAAACGTTAGGTGGCTGGTGGAGCCAAGTACTATTAGCTCAGCGTGTACAAGTTATGACGAAGAATGGTCCTGTTATTGGGGTTGTTGGTTCCATTCCTCCTCATTTATTAAGTGATGCGCAACGTGCAAAACCGATGGATATAAAAAATATGTTAATTGATATAGGTGCAGATAGTTATGAAGATGCGATTGAAATTGGCATAAAGCCAGGGCAACAAATCGTTCCAATCTGCCCATTCACGCCAATGGCAAATGAAAAGAAAATTATGGCGAAAGCTTGGGACAACCGCTATGGATGTGGCCTTGCTATCGAATTGCTAAAGGAATTAAAAGATGAAACATTACCAAACACATTATACTCTGGTGCGACTGTACAAGAAGAAGTAGGTCTTCGCGGAGCACAAACTGCTGCAAATATGATTCAACCAGATATTTTCTATGCGCTTGATGCAAGTCCAGCAAATGATGCATCTGGTGATAAGACGCAGTTCGGTCAATTAGGAAAAGGCGCTCTTCTTCGTATTTATGACCGTACAATGGTAACACATAGAGGAATGCGTGAATTCATTTTAGATACAGCAGAAACACATAACATTCCGTACCAATACTTTATTTCACAAGGTGGTACAGATGCGGGCCGTGTGCATACAAGTAACTCTGGTATCCCATCAGCAGTAATTGGTGTTTGTGCACGCTACATTCATACACATGCTTCTATTTTACATGTTGATGATTATGCGGCAGCGAAGGAATTAATTACGAAGCTTGTGAGAGCGACGGACAAAACGACGTTAGAGACAATTAAGAATAACGCGTAAAGAGGAAGGGTGAAAAACCCTTCTTTTTTTAGGTTGAATAGATGACCCAGCGATGAATGGGAGCGGTCAGTGTCTAGTTGGTGTTCGAGGCTAGTATTAGGATAGAATGATGAATTTATATAGAGGTGAATGAAATGAAGGTAGTAGTTGGATCGAAGAATAAGACGAAGGTTGGGGCTGTGGAGAAGGTTTGGGAAGATGCTGAAATTACATCTCTTTCTGTTCCATCAGGAGTAGCAAATCAGCCTTTTTCAGATGAAGAGACGATGCAAGGAGCAGTAAATAGAGCGAAGAGAGCATTGCAGGAAGGTGCAGCTCATATCGGCATTGGGCTAGAAGGCGGCGTTATGAAAACGGAGCATGGGTTATTTATGTGTAACTGGGGTGCTTTAGCGACGATTGAAGGTAAAACATTTGTTGCGGGCGGGGCACGTATTAAGTTACCAGACGATTTTTTAGCACCGCTTGAAGAAGGAAAAGAGCTAAGTGAAGTGATGGAAGAGTTTGTAGAGCGAAAAGATATTCGTAGTCACGAAGGTGCTATCGGTATTTTTACAGATGATTATGTCGACCGAACGGAATTATTTGTACACGTTGTTAAGTTACTTGTTGGGCAATATAAGTATGATGAAAAGCAAGCATAAACCTTGCACCATGCGCGATGTATGGTAGTATAAAGAAAAGATTATAGTGTGAAAAAGTGCACTCGTTAGAGGAGGAAATATAGATGAAATCATTAGAAAGCATGGAACAATTCCAAGAATTAAAAAATGAAGAGAATGTAGTCTTCATGTTCTCAGCAGAATGGTGCCCAGATTGCCGTTTCATTGATCCATTTATGCCAGAAGTAGAAGAGAAGTATAGTGATTTCTCATTTTACTATGTAGATCGTGATGAATTTATTGATTTATGCGTGAAAGTAGACGTATTTGGCATTCCAAGCTTTGTAGCGTACAATAAAGGTGAAGAAACTGGACGCTATGTAAATAAAGATCGTAAAACACAAGAGCAAATCGAAGAGTTTATTGAAGGTTTAAAATAAGACAATTAGCCAATTGAATTGTAAAAACAACCTCTACCTTCGCGGGGGAGGTTATTTTTTTGGAAGGGAGGAAAAAGAGATGAAAATGACAAGTAAAAAGATGAAAGACGAGTTAATGAAGAAATTATCTCGACCAGAATGGGACTGTCATTATGATAGCGAGAAAGAAGTTCTTCGTATTGAACAAACAGACTCGAAAAAAGGTATTAACGTATCACTTCCAGGAGTAGTTGCAAAATGGGAAGTGAACAAAGAAAAAGCAATTGAAGAGGTCGCTTATTATGTACAAGAAGCGCTAATTGCAATGCATAAAGAAGAAAATAGCACGGCGAAAATTTTACCTGTTATTCGCTCTACTTCTTTCCCGAAACAATCAGAAGAAGGGAATCCGTTTATTATGACGGACCATACGGCGGAAACACGTATTTACTATGCGCTAGATTCTAATAAAACGTATCGATTAATTGATGAGCGCTTATTGCAAAAATTAGAGCTTACAGAGGAACAAGTACGTGAAATGGCATTATTTAATGCTCGCTCATTAGGCTATGAATTTAAGCAGGAGACAGTAGCAGGTAATACATTCTACTTTTTAAACACAAATGATGGATACGATGCGAGTCGTATTTTAAACGAATCGTTACTACACTCGATGCGTGAAAAGATCTCTGGTGATATGGTTGTTGCAGTTCCTCACCAAGATGTATTAATTATTGCTGATATCGTCAACGAAATCGGTTATGATATTATTGCACAAATGACAATGAAATTTTTTGCCGAAGGGCATGTTCCGATTACATCACTTTCATTCGTATATGAAGATGGGGACTTCGAACCAATCTTTATTTTAGCGAAGAATCGGAAGAAGACAGATGGAAAAGAGAAAGGATGAACGAAGTGAACATTTTTTACAACCTTGAAGGAATTGGTGACACTTTAATTGTTACCTTAAAAGATATTACTTTAGAAAACCGTACATTTGACCGTAAAGGAGATGTTGCTCGCGTATACGATCGTGAAAGCAACGTAACAGCAGGATTCAACATCTTTAATGCGTCTTCTTATGTAGAAGTAACAGACAACGGAAACGTTACATTAACGAAAGAGTTTGTTGAAAAAATTAACGGAATTTTAGCGAAGAATGGCTTTGAAGAAAAAGTAGAAGCTGATTTCACGCCGAAATTTGTTGTAGGCTATGTAGCTGAAAAAGAGAAGCATCCAAATGCTGATAAATTAAACATTTGTACAGTAGAAATCGGTACAGAAACATTACAAATCGTATGTGGTGCACCAAACGTTGATGCAGGACAAAAAGTTGTTGTTGCAAAAATCGGTGCTGTAATGCCAAGTGGTATGTTAATTAAACCAGCTGAACTTCGCGGTGTTCCTTCTTCTGGAATGATTTGCTCTGCACGTGAGTTAGAGCTTCCAGATGCTCCAGAAGAAAAAGGTATTCTTGTATTAGAAGATAGCTTTGAAGTTGGACAAGAATTTAAATTTTAATTGATGTTAGAAAAAGTAGTCTCGCATATGTGAGGCTATTTTTTTGTGCGAAATTCCTAGCATTGTAACGTTTCCTCTCAAAATCTATATTGTATTTCAAAAATGGATTAGGTAAAATTTAGAAAAAAGAAGGGGGTAGACGTATGAAACAACAACCAAAAATTGCAGAACTTCTGAAACGAATTGAAACTTCAAAACAGCAAGATATCGAACTAGGTTCCTATGAAATATATGTGTTTAGCGAAAATGAATTAGAAAAAGGACAAATCGGTTATCGATATGATAAACATAAAAATTCATTAATAAGTGAAGAAAGTGGAAAATGGAAAGAGGAATGGATTGTTATCGGATATGAAACGGATATGGGGGATCCTGTTTTCGTAAATGTAGCTGATGATGCTTATCTAGTCTATACCGCAGAGCGTGGTACAGAAACGTGGCAACCCGTTCATATTGGAAATATGGATGAAATTATAAAACAATTATAAGAAAAACTTTGAGACCGGTGCAAAGTGATAGGAGAGAAAAATGAAGTATATAAAAATAATGAGCGCTATTGCAGTCATTGGAATATATATGGGAGGTTGTTCGCAAGAAGAGCCGAAAAAAGAAACAACATCTTCTATACAAGAAAAAAACAAAGATAATAAGGAAGACGCACCGGTAGAAAAGCAGCAAGAAGAACAAGAAAAGAAAGAACAGCCGCAAGCAATTCAAACGAATGAGCAAGTGGAACATAAGCAGGAGGAAGTGCCGGCCGAGGAAAAGAAAGAGGAAACTACACCGCTGCAGCCAACTGAGCAACCGCTGCAAAATAATGAACAAAAAGTAGAGAGTAATGAAAAACAAGAAAAGTTTCTCGTCGTTATTGATCCAGGGCATCAACAAAAAGCGAATTTAAATTTAGAGGCAATTGGTCCAGGAGCAACTACGCAAAAATATAAAGTAACAGACGGAACAGCGGGAGTTGTAACGAAAAAGAGGGAATCAGTTCTTGTATTAGAGATGGCTTTTATATTGAAAGAAAAACTGGAAGCAAAAGGTATACAAGTATTGATGACGAGAACGTCACATGAGGTTGATATAAGTAATAAGGAACGAGCAACATTCGCGAATGATCATAAAGCGAATTTATTTTTGCGCCTTCACGCAGATGGTTCTGAAAATCCAAATCAAAGTGGATTTGCTGTATTGACACCGGCAGAAGGAAGTCCGTATACGAAAGAGATTTATGCTGAAAGTCTTCAAGTCTCTCAAACGATAGTAAATAAAATGAGAGAGAATCATCAAGTGAAAGTAAATGGAATTAAATTTCGGGATGACCTTTCTGGATTTAATTGGTCAAAAGTTCCAGGAGTACTATTAGAACTTGGATTTATGTCAAACCCTGAAGAAGACAAAAAATTATCTGACCCACAGTATGTAAATTCTTTATTGCAAAGTGTAACGGATAGTGTGGATGAATATCGGAAGGGTAAAGATTAAACGAGGTCTTACATGTAAGACCTCGTTTTTCTATATGAAAAACAATCGTGAATTAGAATATTATGGATAAAACTAATATGCTTAATTTTACCTGCACTTTTTGCCGAATGCTGATACAATAAAGGATGTTACTATTTAGTAGAAAGAGTGGTAAACATGTTAGATTGGATGAAAAAGCTGTTTAACAAAGAGGAAGAAAAAACAGTGATGAATAAAGAAGTACCGGCACAAATTGAAAGTCAGCCGAAAATTCCTCGTGTAAACCACTACACTGAAGCAAGAGAAGCACAAATGGCAAGTCGGAATGCAGGGAAATGTCGTTTTCCATTAATACCAGATAATGGCTTCGATGAGGAGGATGTAAGAGAACTGCCTAACTTTGAAGAACAACCTATTCAAAGAGGAGCATATGAAGAACAGCCTACTCAAAGAGGAATAAAAGTGGAAAGAAGCAGACGACCGTATGTGGAAACAGAAGCACCTACATATGAGGAACCGGAATTGCAATATGAACCGGAACCAGAGCCTGTCGTAAAAAAAGCATTCGTACCGTCGCAAGAAAGTAACCGTAGACCATTTCGTCCAACAGAAATGATTTCTCCGATTTATGGATATAACCGTCCTTCAGTAGAAACGAAGGTTGTGCAGGAGGAAGAAAAGGTAAGAGAAGATCTTGAAATATCTGTTGAAGGAAAAGCTGTTGTTGACGCATGGTTAGAGAAAAAGGGATATACATTATCTGACTTTTCGGGAGTTCTACAAGGAAGTTCATCTGTTAAGAACGGAGTGAACGAACGAAGTAATAAAGTAGAAGAAAAATCGGTTGTGGATACATGGTTAGAGAAAAACGGTTACGAAGTTGAACGTCAAGCCCCTTCATTAGAAGAAAGCCTAAGTGATGATTTGCTTCATAAAACAGTAGGACAGCATGTGGAAGAAGAGGCTACAATTGTACAAGCCTTGAAGCAGGAGCAAGATGTAGTGGCGTTATCATCTACAGAAGATAACGAAGAAACTTTACAAGAAGAGTCAATAGATTCTAAAGTAGAGCATGTGTATTCGATATTAACAGAAGAAAATGAATGTAATACAGAAATAGAAGAAACTGTTGCTGAAGTTGCAGCAAATCAAGTCGAAGAAGAAACATTAGAAGATGTAGTGATTGTAAAAGCAGATGAAAAGCTTGAAGAAACAATTACTATAGAAATACCAGATGCTTTTGAAGACGCTAAGGAAGCAGAAGAAGTTGTGGAATTAGAAGCAACTGAGGAAGCGATAGAAGAAGTTGTGGAATTAGAGAAATCTGAGGAAGCGACAGAAGAAGTTGTGGAATTAGAAGAAACTAAGGAAGCAGCAGAAGAAGTTGTGGAATTAGAGAAATCTGAGGAAGTGACAGAAGAAGTTGTGGAATTAGAAGAAACTAAGGAAGCAGAAGAAGTTGTGGAATTAGAAGAAACTGAGGAAGCAATAGAAGAAGTTGCAGAATTAGAGGAAGCTGAGGAAGCAGCAGAAGAAGTTGTAGAATTAGAGGAAGCTGAGGAAGCGACAGAAGAAGTTGTGGAATTAGAAGAAACTAAGGAAGTGACAGAAGAAGTTGTGGAATTAGAAGAAACTAAGGAAGCGACAGAAGAAGTTGCAGAATTAGAGGAAGCTGAGGAAGCAGCAGAAGAAGTTGTAGAATTAGAGGAAGCTGAGGAAGCGACAGAAGAAGTTGTGGAATTAGAAGAAACTAAGGAAGTGACAGAAGAAGTTGTGGAATTAGAAGAAACTAAGGAAGCGACAGAAGAAGTTGTGGAATTAGAAGAAACTGAGGAAGCAATAGAAGAAGTTGCAGAATTAGAGGAAGCTGAGGAAGCAGCAGAAGAAGTTGTGGAATTAGAAGAAACTAAGGAAGCAGCAGAAGAAGTTGTAGAATTAGAGAAATCTGAGGAAGCGACAGAAGAAGTTGTGGAATTAGAGGAAGCTGAGGAAGCGACAGAAGAAGTTGTGGAATTAGAGGAAGCTGAGGGAGCGACAGAAGAAGTTGCGGAGTTAGAGGGTACTAAGGAAGAAGAACCAACTTCTCAAGAAACAGTAATTGAAGAAACGATGAATACAGATTTAGTGGAAAATACACCAGTTGCAGAGCAACCAGTGATTTCTCAACAAGAAACAATTACGTTCAAGGAAGAAAGTGAAGTATTCGTACCAGTTTCAGAAACGGATGAGCAAACAAAGAAAGATGTTCAAAACTTTGCGAACGTTTTAGTTGAAGAAGCGGAAGAAAAGAAGCAAGTTGCTGAAGAACAGCCTGCTTTACAAATAGAAGAACCGAAACGTGAGAAAAAACGTCATGTCCCATTTAATGTTGTCATGTTAAAGCAGGATAGAAAGAAATTAATGGAAAGACATGCGGCAAGAACGAACGTAATGCAATCAACTGTCAGTGAACGAGTGGAAGAAAAGCCAATGCAGCAAGTGGTAGTAGAACCACAAGCAGAAGAAAAGCCAATGCAGCAAGTGGTAGTAGAACCACAAGCAGAAGAAAAGCCAATGCAGCAAATGGTAGTAGACCCGCAAGTGGAAGAAAAACCAGTGCAGCAAGTGGTAGTAGACCCGCAAGTGGAAGAAAGTCCAGTGCAGCAAGTGGTAGTAGAAGCCCAAGTGGAAGAAAAACCGATGCCGCAAGTGGTAGTGGAACCGCAAGTGGAAGAAAAACCGATGCAACAAGTAGTGGTGGCTGGACAAGTACAAGAGCCAATTTCAAGTACGGAAGTACAAGAGAAAGCATATGTTGTAAATCAAAAAGAGAACGATATGCGCAACGTACTACAAGCGCCACCGAAGTATGAACTTCCGCCATTAACGTTGTTGTCAATTCCACAGCAGGCAGCATTAGATAATACGGAGTGGCTAGAAGAACAGGAAGAATTATTAAATACGACATTTAATAATTTCCATGTTGGAGCACATGTTATTAATGTGTCACAAGGGCCGGCGGTAACTCGTTTTGAAGTACAACCAGACCCAGGTGTGAAAGTAAATAAAATTACAAATTTAAGTGATGATATTAAGTTAAGTTTAGCTGCGAAAGATATTCGAATTGAGGCGCCAATTCCGGGGAAGAGTGCAATTGGAATTGAAGTTCCAAACAAGGAAAGTAAGCCAGTATTCCTGCGTGAAATTTTAAGAAGTCCTGTATTTACAAAGAGTGAATCACCGCTTACAGTTGCGCTGGGGCTTGATATTTCAGGTGATCCAATTGTAACGGATATTCGAAAAATGCCACATGGACTTATTGCGGGTGCAACTGGTTCAGGGAAAAGTGTGTGCATTAACGCGATTTTAACGAGTATTTTATATAAAGCGAAGCCGCATGAAGTGAAGTTGATACTAATTGATCCGAAGATGGTTGAGCTTGCACCATACAATTCTGTTCCACATCTTGTAGCACCTGTTATTACTGACGTAAAAGCAGCTACAGCTGCGTTAAAGTGGGCGGTTGAAGAGATGGAACGTCGTTATGAATTGTTTGCTCATGCTGGTGCTCGTGATTTAACTCGTTACAATACGATTGTAAGTGGTAGAGAAATCCCAGGTGAGACATTACCTTATATTGTAATTGTCATTGACGAGTTAGCGGACTTAATGATGGTTGCTCCTGGTGATGTTGAGGAAGCGATTTGTCGTATTGCACAAAAAGCGCGTGCTTGTGGTATTCACTTATTAGTTGCGACGCAGCGTCCATCTGTAGACGTTATTACAGGTTTAATTAAATCAAACATTCCAACGCGTATTGCGTTTACAGTATCATCTCAAGTTGATTCGCGTACGATTATCGATATTGGGGGCGCGGAGAAGTTACTTGGTCGTGGTGATATGCTATTTTTAGGAAACGGCACATCTAAACCAGTTCGTGTACAAGGTGTATACGTATCAGATGATGAGATTGAAAGAACAGTTGATCATGTGAAAAAGCAAATGAAGCCAAACTACTTATTTAAGCAAGAGGATTTATTAGCAAAATCAGAGCAGAGTGAGTCTGAAGATGAACTATTTTTTGATGCATGTCAATTTGTTGTAGAGCAAGGGGGAGCGTCCACATCTTCTGTACAGAGAAAATTCCGCATAGGTTATAATCGCGCGGCACGTCTAATTGAAGAGATGGAGTCGCAAGGGATTATTTCTGAAGGAAGAGGAACGAAACCGAGAGATGTCCTTATTTCTGAGGATGAATTCGCTGCTATGCAGGAAACAAATGTATAGGAAACGGTTTTGCTGTATACTAATAGAAAATGTTGGATAGTAAAGTAGGGAGTAAAGCGACATGAAAGAAATTGAATTAAAATTAAAAGGTGAAATAAATCGACTAACAAATAAAACATTTAAATTTGATGAACGTGTTGGAGAAGGCTGGTTCTCTGCCGTTTACTTTTTAAAAACTAGAGAAATCATTGAAGAATTTCGCCCGAAAAGCGTTGTAACAATGCAGTTTTTTCAAAAAGAACATGCAGTTCTTTGCGGAGCAGATGAGGTAATCGCATTGCTACAAACATTTGCCAAAAATCCTGAGGAATTAGAAATTCATTCTTTAAAGGATGGCGATAATATTAGTCCGTTTGAAACAGTTTTAACAATTCATGGTCCTTATGAATACTTCGGCTTTTTAGAAGGTGTAATTGATGGGATTTTAGCTCGTCGTACATCAGTTGCGACAAACGTATATAACGTTGTCCAAGCTGCACGTAGTGTAGATAAAGAAAAACCGGTTATTTTCATGGGAGATCGTGACGATCATTATACGCAACAAGCTGGTGACGGCTATGCGGCATACATCGGAGGTATGAGCGCGCAAGCGACGCATGCAATGAATGAATGGTGGGGCAGAAGTGGTATGGGGACGATGCCTCACGCTTTAATTCAAATGTTTAATGGTGATGTTGTTGAAGCTGCAAAGGCATATCATAAAAAATTCCCAGAAGATGAATTAGTCGTACTAATTGATTATAACAATGATGTCATCACAGATGCACTTCGCGTAGCGCGTGAATTTGGATCAACATTAAAAGGTGTACGTGTCGATACGTCTCGCACAATGATTGATCAATACTTCATTCGTCACCCAGAAGTACTTGGAACATTCGATCCACGTGGTGTAAATCCATCACTTGTATTTGCACTTCGTAAGGCTCTTGATGAGGAAGGGTTCCAACATGTAGATATCGTTGTAACTGGTGGGTTTGATGAGAAGCGTATTCGTGAATTTGAAGCTCAAAATGTTCCTGTCGATATATACGGAGTAGGAAGTAGCTTATTAAAAATGAATATTGGTTTTACTGGTGATAACGTAGAATTAAATGGAAAACCAGAAGCAAAAGCTGGTCGTAAATACCGTCCAAATTCACGTCTAGAGCGTGTTCAATTAGAAACAAAAGAAGATATGTAAAAGCGAGAAAAACTGATAGGTGATTGACCCTATCAGTTTTTCTGTTATCATAGTATAGCGGCTTGTTTTTTGCTATAATAAATGTGTTATGGACATAAAAGAAGTACGTACGAGTTTATCACTGATAAGTGAATATAAAAAGAAATTCACTGCATCAGAAATGTATGATGATTACCAAAATAAGAAAAGATTCATATACTGTCTTATAGATAGGCCGTTGTATTAGTTCGAAATGTTGGAGGTTCTTTAAGATGACAGTTTACCATTTTGTAGGAATTAAAGGAACAGGAATGAGTTCATTAGCACAAATTCTTCATGACATGAAGCATACTGTTCAAGGGTCTGATTATGAAAAGCGTTTCTTTACACAAACAGCATTGGAAAAGCGTGGTATTTCCATCCTTCCTTTTGATAAGAATAATATTAAAGAAGGACAAGTGATTATCGCAGGAAATGCATTTCCTGATACGCATGAAGAAATCGTAGCAGCAAAAGAATTAAATATCCCAGTACATCGTTACCATCACTTCTTAGGTGATCTTATGAATCAGTACACAAGTGTTGCTGTAACTGGTGCACATGGAAAAACATCAACAACTGGTTTGTTAGCCCATGTAATGCAAGGTGCACACCCAACATCATACCTTATTGGAGATGGAACGGGGCATGGGGTAGAAAATAGTAAGTATTTTGTATTTGAAGCTTGTGAGTATCGTCGTCATTTCTTGTCTTACTATCCAGACTATGCAATCATGACAAATATCGATTTCGATCACCCAGATTACTTTGCAGACATCAATGATGTATTTAATGCATTCCAAGAGATGGCATTGCAAGTGAAAAAAGGTATTATTGCATGTGGTGATGATGAAGAACTTCAAAAAGTTCAAGCGAAAGTACCTGTTATTTTCTATGGATTTGGAGAAGATAATGATTTCCAAGCACGTAACATTCAAAAGAGAACTGATGGTACTATATTCGATGTATTCGTTCGTAATACGTATTATGACACGTTCAAAATTACAGGATACGGCGATCACAGCGTATTAAATGCATTAGCAGTAATCGCGCTTTGCCATTATGAAAACGTTGATGTAGAAGCAGTTAAGCATCAGCTAACAACTTTTGAAGGCGTAAAACGTCGCTTTAATGAAAAACCAATGGGAGAACAAGTTATCATTGATGACTATGCACACCATCCGACAGAAATTAATGCAACGATTGAAGCAGCTCGTCAAAAACATCCAGAGCGTGAAGTTGTCGCTGTATTCCAACCACA
Source organism: Bacillus sp. TH19 (assembly GCF_016651075.1). NCBI lineage: Bacteria > Bacillati > Bacillota > Bacilli > Caryophanales > Bacillaceae > Bacillus > Bacillus sp. TH19. The sequence continues at coordinate 904,727 of NZ_JAEKEO010000007.1, forward strand.
TACATTCTCACGTACAGAGAAATTTTTAGATGAGTTCGCGGAAAGCTTAAGTAAAGCTGACCAAGTATACTTATGTGATATTTTCGGATCAGCACGTGAAAACAAAGGTGAATTAACAATTGAAGATCTGCAAAAACGTATCGATGGCGCAGAACTAATTACAGATACAACAACGGATGTGTTAAAGAAACATAAAAACGGCGTTCTTATTTTCATGGGCGCAGGTGACATCCAAAAATTCGAAGCAGCTTACGTAAAAGAAGTTCAAGTTGCAGAGAAGTAATAGAAAAGACGCATAGCTTGGCTGTGCGTCTTTTTTTGTTGTGTCCGATTTTTATTTATGTATTGACCTAGAGTTAGCTCTAGGTTGTAAGATGAATATGTAAAAACAAGGGGGAGAAAACATGTATAAAATCGGTGAAGTCGCAGAATTAACAGGGATGGGTATTCATACTTTGCGCTATTATGAGAAACTAGGTTTATTGCCACCACCAACGCGGAATAGTGGCATTCGTCAGTATACAGAAGGTGATGTGCGCCTATTAAAATTTTTATATTCATTAAAGCAAACAGGAATGTCTTTAGAAGAGATGGCTGAGTTTGCAAGTGACGGATGTATTATAGAGGAGATTAAACAGCGGGAAGAGGAAGTACCTGCGAAAATAAAAAAGAGGATTTCAATTTTAACAACACACTTAGATCGATTAAGGGAACAGCAGGAGCAATTGCAAAAAGTAATTTTGTTAACAGAGGAGAAGTTAGAAATTTATTATGGTTTTCTAGAAGAGAAAAACTCGGAGGCCAACAATGAAGAATAAAGTATACGCTCAGTTACTAGGGTTTGCGATTTTCACTGGTGGAACATTTAATGCTTCGAAATATGCGGTGCAATATTTCGAAGCGATTCATATAGCGGCATGGCGTTTTGGGATTGCTGCATTTGTGATGTTATGTCTGTTAAAAATACGAAAAGATTTTGAGGTGGAGGTATGGAGGCAGAATAGGGCTTATTACCTTTTGCTAGGTATTGTTGGTGTATTTGGTTTTAACTTCTTTTTCTTTTTAGGTATGAAACATACAGAAGCTATTAATGGTGCACTTATTATGGCGACGAATCCGCTCGTTACGATGCTATTAGCAAGTGTTATTTTACGAGAAAAAATTATAAAGCGCCAAGGTATTGGAATGTTACTTGCATTACTTGGTGTTGTTTTTGTACTTACACAAGGTTCATCTACAATACTACAAAGCTTATCATTTTCAAAAGGGGATTTTTATATTTTATTAGGGAATATTTGCTGGGCGTTATACGGTGTACTAGGCAGAAGGTTTATTAAAACTGGTAGCCCAATACAAACTACGACATATACGATGACGATTGGTGCTCTTGCCTTTATTGTGATATCTGTCACTCAAAAAAGTATAGTACCAGTTTTGGAAGTTCCTTTGTTAGCTTGGGGAGCGATTCTCTTTATGGCAATTGGAATGAGTGTGCTCGGTTACTTATGGTGGAATAATGGAATTGCTCAAATTGGGGCAGCAAGGACATCTTTATTTTTTAATTTAGTGCCTGTTGTTACAATGATTATTTCTTTTATTGAAGGAGTAAATATAACGCCCGCACAATCTGTAGGAATGATATTAGTTGTTACGGGAGTATTATATTCTTCTGGTTTTATACAAATAAAACCGAAAAAAGTGTGAATATTTAACATTTTGTATCTGTAAGTGTTAGAATAATAAGAAAAATAAAAAGGGGCTAAAAAACATGTTCACACTCCGAGTAGATGACGAAATCGAACTACAACTATTAGAAAAACATCATAAAGAGGAATTATATCAATTATTAGATCAAAACCGTAACCATTTAAGAAGATGGCTCCCTTGGGTAGATGGAACGAAATCAGCTGATGCGTATAATGAGATTTTTCCGATGTGGTTAAAGAAATTTGCAGAGGGAGATGGGTTTGAGGCTGGTATACGCTATAAAGGAAAGCTCGTTGGGATGGTAGGTATTCATCCGGTGAGCTGGGGTAAGAAAGCTACGAGTCTTGGATATTATCTTGCAGAAGATGCTGGCGCGAAAGGTATTATGACGCGAAGTGTGAAGGCTGTGCTTCATTATGCATTTGATAATTTAAAGCTGAATAAAATTGAAATTCGTTGCGGTGTTGAAAATGCGAAAAGCCGTGCGATTCCAGAACGTTTAGGTTTTAAATTAGATGGTATTTTAAGAGATGACGAATGGTTATACGATCATTTTCAGGATATCGCTGTGTACAGTTTACTAGCTTCAGAATGGAAAAAAATTCGATGAACGAGAAGATTTGTATTATTCCGTATGAAAGTATGTTTCAAGAGGAAGTAGTAGATCTTATCGTTCATATTCAGCGAAAAGAGTACAAGGTCCCTATTACGAAAGAAGAGCAGCCGGACTTACTAGAAATAGAAACGTTCTATCAAAGGGACAACGGAAATTTTTGGGTAGCAACTTATGATGGGAAAGTAGTTGGAACGGTAGCTTTATTAGATATTGGAAAGCATCAAGTAGCGCTAAGAAAAATGTTCGTGAAGAAAGAGTTCCGCGGAAAAGAATGGGGCGCATCACATACGCTACTTCAAACGGCAATTTCTTGGGCGAAAGAAAAGAACTTGGAAGACATTTATTTAGGAACAACAGTTAAATTTCTAGCAGCACACCGTTTCTACGAAAAGAATGGTTTTCAAAGCGTGAGTATAGAAGAGTTGCCAAAAAGTTTTCCAGTGCTAGAGGTAGATAAGAAATTTTATAGGTATACTGTTTAAAAAGGTCATTCATAAATGATCTTTTTTTATGAACTAAAATGGAGATAATGGTATAATTTGGATTAGGGGGTGTGGGTATGAACTTTCCAATTCAGAGAAGTAAGTTAGGAATGATTTTCGTTAGTATAACGTTAGCTTTTATGGTGATATATCCAATAGTTATGTTCTTTACAAGAAAAGGGGATTGGGCTTCAGCTCTAATTGGGATGGGATTATGTTTTATTGTAAATGTCCCTCTCGTTTGGGAAATGTTCATTAAAAAACATAAAGTAGAAAATGGTATTTTAAAATACGGAATTTTAAATGACGACGTTGTATTAAAAGATATAAGAGTTATTCGTCAAGTTGGAAAATCATTTGAGATTATAACGAATGCATATAAAGTACATATGATTGCGATGCCGCAAGATCCGGATGAATTTTTGGCGCTTATCGCGAAAGAAAATCCATATGTGAAAATAGAAATGGTAGGTAAGAAATGAAATATGTAAAACTTTTGTTTTGTTTGGAAATTTTGTTTGTGCTTGTTGGTTGCACTAGAGTATATATGAAATGGGATCTGCCCTTATATGTCCCAATATTAATAGGTACTATCGTAGTGACGCTTTTATTTTATTTTCATTTTCAGCAAACAAAAAGCGAGAAAAATAGCTCCATATAAAGTAGGGGGATTAGAAATGAAAAAGATCTATATGTTGTTTTTGTTTCTGCTAACTGCATCCATTCTTTTAATAGGATGTAGTGCGAAGAAAGAGAAGTCTGATGTTAGTTTAGAAAAGGCACAAAAAATTGAAATTGAATCGCTTATTGATTCGAGTGATAAAAAAACAATTACCGATAAGAAAGAAATCACAAAGTTGTTTGAATCAATCAAAATGGATGAGTGGGAAATGGAATCGGCTCCTTTAGATACTCCGCAAGGGAAAACGTTTAAAATGTATCAAGAGGATACACCGAAATTATTGGATTCGGGTAAAGATAAAAAAGAGTTACATGAAATTGGTACTATGACAGTATATAAAGATGTCCCTTATGTCGAAGTTGAAATGAAAAATAAGAAAATGAGTTTTAAAGTGCCAGAAGATGTGGCGAAAGATTTATTACAATATTAATAAAAAGACGCTCGGAGAAAATTCCGAGCGTTTTTCATTATTTTAAGTTCTCTGGGTTTAAAGCTTCTAGTTCAGTTACAACGAAGCGTCCGTCTTTACGGATTAATACGTCGTCGAAGTAAATTTCACCGCCGCCGTATTCAGGGCGCTGAATGCATACTAAATCCCAGTGAATGTTAGAGTTGTTGCCGTTCCATGCATCATCATAAGCTTGTCCAGGTGTGAAGTGGAAGCTGCCATCGATTTTTTCATCGAATAGAATGTCACCCATTGGATGTAAGATGTATGGGTTTACGCCGATTGCAAACTCACCAACGTAGCGTGCGCCTTCGTCCGTATCGAAGATTTTGTTAATGCGCTCTGAATCGTTTGCAGTTGCGTCAACGATTTGGCCATTCTCAAATTTAAGTTGTACATTTTCAAATGTATAACCGTTGTAAGGAGATGGTGTGTTGTAAGAAACTGTACCGTTAACAGAATCGCGAACTGGTGCAGAGTATACTTCACCATCTGGAATGTTTAAATGACCCGAGCATTTAATAGCTGGAATGTCTTTAATAGAGAATGTTAAGTCAGTTCCAGGGCCAGTTAAGCGAACCTTATCTGTTTTATTCATTAATGTAACAAGGCTATCCATCGCCTTATCCATTTTACCGTAGTCTAAGTTACAAACTTCGAAGTAGAAGTCTTCGAAAGCTTCTGTGCTCATTTTAGCAAGCTGCGCCATAGAAGCATTTGGGTAGCGAAGAACAACCCAGCGTGTTTTCGGAACACGGATGTCTCTATGAACTTTTTTGCCAACTGTTTGGCCGTGAACTTTCATACGTTCACTTGGAACGTCAGCTTGTTCGTTAATGTTATCACCAGAGCGAAGGCCAATGTAAGCATCCATATCTTTCATTACACTAGCTTCATATGCAGCGATTTGTTCGAAATGTTCTTCAGTAGCACCCATTAATAAAGAGCGATCTACTTGATGATCTTTTAAAGAAACGAATGGGAAACCACCAGCTGCATATGCTTCTTTTACAAGTGCAGTTACAAGTTCTTTTTGTAAGCCAAAGTTTTCAATTAATACTTTTTCGCCTTTTTGTAAACGAATAGAGTAGTTAATTAAATTGTATGCTAACTTTTCAATGCGTGGATCTTTCATATGTAAAGCCTCCCTACTAATTATGTATCCTCTCCTATTGTAACCTACTTAGTGGAATTTGTTGAATCATTTATGTTAAAGTTAACGAATAAGTATGAAAATTCTAATGGAAAGATAGGGATTAGAATGAAACGGAAAATGATTGTATAATGGGAGAAAGTATGAAAAAGATAAAGGAAGTGATGAAATGCAAGTTCTTCTATATGTAAGTGCGGCTATTATCGCGGTTGCTTTCGCAGTATTAGTAGTGTATGTATGCAGAACGTTGTTATCGGTTCAGAAGACGTTAGAAAACGTTGCGAGCACGTTAGAAGGTTTAGAAAAGCAAATGCAAGGAATAAGCGTAGAGACGGAGCAATTATTACATAAGACAAATGCGTTAGCTGATGATATTCAACAGAAGTCACAGTCGCTAAATAAAGTAGTAGAAGGTGTGGATGGAATCGGAACGACGATCCACTCTTTAAATACGAAGCTTCGCAATGTATCAGAGTCTGTTACGGACGAAATTGAAAATAATGCAGATAAAGTAGCACAAGTTGTACAGTGGAGCAGCGCAGCAATTGAAGTATATAATCATTACCGTACTACGAGACAAGAGAAAAAGATTGAAAAAGAAGAGCGTAAACTTGAGAAAGCTGAGCAGAAGGCTGAAAAGAGAGAGAAGCGCTCTAGACTTCGCATGAGAGGTGAGTAATGATGAGTATGATGAAGATTGAAACGATTGAAGAACTTGAAGCGTTAGTAGAAAAGAACGAGCCTTACGTTCTTTTTAAACATAGTACGACATGTCCAATTAGTCACGGTGCATATACTGAGTTTCAAGCGTATTGCGGTGAAGAAAGAGAAGTGCCAGCATATTACTTATACGTACAAGAGGCGAGAGATGTTTCGAACCATGTTGCAGAGCAGTACAGCATTAAGCATGAATCTCCGCAAGTGTTATACATAAAAGATGGAATGGTAGTATGGCATACATCGCACTGGAATATTAAAAAAGAAGCTTTAGAAGAGAATGTAAAATAGGGAGAGGCAAGCGAAGGGCTTGCTTCTTTTTTATTTTGTTGCAATATATTTAATGGTACACTAGAGATACTTTAAAACTAAGTAAATTGACTTTTGAAAGTGGGTTTTAAGCAATGAAGAAAATGGCATTATGCATCGCAAGCTTAAGTTTATTACTGGGGGCTTGCAGCAATAATACTATTGAGAAGAAGGATGAAGTTGTACAGAAAGATACGAAAGAAAAAAGTATGATTCCAAGAACTGCTGTTTCTAAGGATTACTATAGAACTGTTATTCCTTTAAAAGAACAAAAGGTAATTAATACAGTTAATGTTAAAACTAATTCTAAACTAGATTTAGCAGAATATGAAAATGGTTTAATGGATATTGCTTCAAAACAATTCGATACAGAAAATTACGTATTACAATTAAATCAATATATTCCAGAGAAAACAATTGATGAATTAGTTACGAAACAAGAAGTACCAGTTTTGACTAATATTATAGAACAGGACTACTTCGGCAAACAAAATTCAAATGAACTAAGCTTATCTGGTGTTGTTATTGGTTTATCTATGTCTTCAAGTGTATCTAATGAGGAAGCTATTTCTAAAGGTACTGAAGTCGCTAAGGGGCTTATAGAAGCTATTAATAAAAATGATAAATATAACAAATCTCCAATTACGTTTGCTATATTTAAGCAAGAAAGTACAAGTTCTTTAAAGAATGGTACTTATATTTCAAGCGCTACTGTTCAAAAGAACGAGACTAATCTTGGAAATTGGGATACTATTGATGAAAAGTCGTATTCGTATCCTTCTCAAGAATTTGAGGGGGCACATGGAGAAGATAATGATAAGCTAAAGAATTTTTCTAAAGCAATGAAGGCATTTTCTCCAGGAGATTATATCCCTGTTAATGCTAAGATTTCTTATAAGCAAAATAAGATGGATAAATTAAAGATGGATATTGTCGTTAAATATAACGGTAAGTCAGAATTAATGGCACTCTCTCAAACGGCTGCTCAAAGTATGATAGAACAATTTCCTAAAGATGCTAAAGTTCAATTACAAATAAAGTCCGAGAATAAAATCGAGGCTGTTATTATAAAAGAGAAGAACAGCGATAAACCGTTTGTTTCTTTCCTATAATAAAAAAAGACAGTTTTTAAGCTGAGGCTACTGAAAAAGTGAATACTTCGAGAAAAACATTTCGAATTTCCTAAAGATGTTGAAAGAAGAAAGGAGATCATTACCTGTACATAATAGGGAATGACCTCTTTTTTCTTATGAAATAGACTCTTTCAGTGCCTTCTTTAAAGTGTCAGATTATGTTGATGTTATTCAAATTGGCGCTCGCAATATGCAAAACTTTGAACTGTTAAAGGCAGCTGGTGCTGTAAATAAACCAATATTATTAAAGCGTGGTTTATCAGCAACAATTGAAGAATTTATTAATGCAGCAGAATATAGTATGGCAGAGGGGAATGGTACTATCATTTTATGTGAGCGTGGTATTCGCACATATGAAACAGCAACGCGTAATACGCTTGATATTTCCGCTGTGCCAATTTAAAAGAAAGAAACACATTTACCTGTTGTTGTCGATGTAACGCATTCTACAGGGCGATGTGGCCTTCTATTACCGTTTGCAAAAGCGGCTATGGCAATTGGGGCTTTTGCTATTATGGCTGAAGTACATCCAGACCCAGCAGTTGCATTATCAGATGAAGCGCAGCAAATGGGTATTCCAGAATTCAATGAGTTTATGAAAGAATTAAAAGCATTCGGAAGTAATTTATAAAAAGATTTCTTAGTCTATGTAGCCCTTGTTACATAGCTTTTTTACAAAAATTGACCTTTTTTGCATGAAAAATACGAAAATACGAGAAAAGAAGCGAATTTTTTCGAAACTTTTGCGGGAAAATATTGTATGACCCTGTGTTTTTAGCGTATCATTAGTAAAAGGAAGAACTCGGGACGATTGTTGGCATCTGCAAATAGAGTTGATGTCTTTTTTTCATTCAAGTGAACCGATACATAAAAATAGATAACATAAATAGAAGGAGTGTGCGAAGAGATGAACGTAACAATCTATGATGTAGCGCGTGAAGCAAATGTTTCAATGGCTACCGTATCACGCGTTGTGAATGGTAACCCAAATGTAAAGCCTACAACAAGAAAGAAAGTATTAGAAGCAATTGATCGTTTAGGATACCGCCCGAATGCGGTAGCACGTGGACTAGCAAGTAAGAAGACAACTACAGTGGGTGTTATTATTCCTGATATCTCAAATACGTTTTATGCAGAACTTGCTCGTGGAATTGAAGATATCGCAACAATGTACAAATATAACATCATTTTAAGTAACTCTGACCAGAACAAAGAGAAAGAGTTCCACTTATTAAATACGATGCTTGGGAAACAAGTGGACGGGATTGTTTTCATGGGTGAAGATATTACAGATATTCACGTTGAAGAGTTCAAAAAATCTCCAGTACCAATTGTATTAGCAGCGTCATTTGATGAACAAAATGAAACGTCATCAGTAAATATTGATTATACACAAGCAGCTTACGATGCAATGAAGCATTTTATTGAGCAAGGACATAAACGTATCGGTTTCGTCTCTGGTCCTTTCATTAATAAAGCAGGAAGCGCGAAGAAGTTACAAGGTTATAAAAAAGCTTTAGAAGAAGCAGGTATTTCATATGATGAAAATCTTATAATTGATGGAGATTACACATATGATTCAGGTATAGAAGCGTTTGAAAGACTTTGGGGCATGGATGAAAAACCAACAGCAATCTTCGTATCTTCTGATGAAATGGCACTAGGTGTAATCCACGCAGCACAAGACGCGGGATTAAACGTACCAACGGATATCGAAGTGCTTGGTTTTGACAACACACGTCTTGCATTAATGGTTCGCCCGCAACTTTCGACAGTTGTACAACCAATGTATGATATCGGTGCAGTAGCAATGCGTCTACTAACGAAATATATGAACAAAGAAAAAGTAGAAGATCACTCAGTTATCTTACCTCACCGTATCCAATTTAGAGATTCAACGAAGTAAGAATAAGAGAGCTCACAGCGATAGCTGTGAGCTTTTATTCATATTCAGGATAATGGTGTTTAACTACTGTATCTACACTTTCAGTTTTCTTAACATGTAAAAAGCGTGCATATAATTCTTTTCCTGTCTCAAATGGTGTGTCATCTAATTCGAAAACATGCAACACTTTTCTAAACGTCCATGTTACTTGCTCACCGTACATATTATCGTACGTATCTTCAGACTGTAGAGCTATCTTTTCACCTAGCTCATGAGCTTCCTCTAAACTGTTCGCCTTAACGAGAATGATACTTTCTTCAAAAAGTGTATCGTGATTCTCTTCATAATGTTCATCAATTTTACTAGGATTAGGTTTACCTGAATGGACAGATTCAAATAATAATTTTACAGCATACACATGAGATCAGTCTCCTTATGCTGAATGTTTTATTTTATAAACAATACTCGCGATAAGTGAAGCCGGTATTGTAAATACGTTACTTTGATAATGATAATGTACTTGGGATTCTTCATAAGACATTTTGTCGTAAAGTTCATTTTGAGACACGTTCATTTTTTTCTGTTTTTCCTTGAGCATCTTAATATAGTTGTACTGTATTGGGACGAGAATGATGAAATAGGCTAATACGATTAGTGAAATCCAAATCATTATGAACACTCCCTTACAAAGAATATTTCTATATAACAATTATATCAATAAAAAGAAAAAATAACCATTTATTATTAGGACTAATTTTCTTCTAAAAATGCGAACAGTTCCTCTTGGTTTCTTAAATTGCGATCAATACATGTTTGAGCAATACATTTTAATCCTTGTAATAATGTGTCTATGTACAAAGTATCGTACTGAATTATATTTCCCTCTACCATTGTTTCATCTTTTTCCAAGTTAATTGATATTTTTAGTACAGCTGTATTGCTTTGCAAATTTACAACGTCGATGCAAAAAAACTGTTTTTCTAAGTCAATCGTAACATAATCGAATCTTTCGGATAGCTCCAAATTGCATGTGGTAGTGTATTCCAAATGAAAGCCTCCTTATTGTGTAAGTGTATGTTGTAATGCTTTCGCTACAGTAGGGGGGATTCCTTGTTATATGTCACACAAGTGCAAATTTAACTATTATAGGGCAATGTCATGTATAATAGAAAGAAAAGGCTTGTGAGGGGGGAGAAGAGATGATCGTTCTTTGGATAATTACGCTTTGCATGACCGCTATTTTTGCATATATGACGTTAAAACAAAATGGCTTAAAGCGATTTGTTCCAGGAAGTATTCTTGCAGGAATCGCCCTTATCACGTATGTAATTTCTATTTTTATTGAAAGTGTATCAGTGGACATGAGCACAAGTTTAATGTTTATGGGTATTACACTATTTGCAGGTAGTATTATGGTACTTATGGTTGCTGGTATTATTTTATTTATTCATATGAATTCGGAAACTTTATAGCATATAGAAAAGGCATGTCCCAAGGGGGCATGCCTTTTTATCCGTTCAATTATGCTCTATCTTTAGAAGAGTTTTGTTGTTTTAGTAAGTCGCGAATTTCGCCAAGAATTTCTTCTTCTTTTGTTGGTTCTGGAAGTTTTTCTTTCTTTTCTTCTTCTTCTCTTTTAGATGTTAGTTTGTTGAAAACTTTAACAAACATAAAGATAGCAGCTGCAATAATTAAGAAATCAAAAATAGTTTGGATGAAGTTACCATACATAATAGATGATTTACCGAATGTAAGTTTTAAATCTGTAAAGTTAACGCCGCCCAGTACCATACCAAGTAATGGTGTGATGATATCTTTTACTAAAGAACTAACGATTTTACCGAATGCAGCACCGATTACAACCCCGACAGCTAAATCGATTACATTCCCTTTGAATGCGAATTTTTTAAACTCGTTCCACATGTGTTAATCCCATCCTTTCCACGATTCAATATGAAATTTATAATTCCTATCAACATATTCTATAGAAATTTGCGACAGAAATAAAGGGAAAATGGGAATGAAAGTAAATTCTGAAAAATGTATCCGTTTTAATTTTTGTTTGCATTCTCCAGTAGAGATTGCAACAGTTGCTGCGTTTTTAATCCTTCTAATCCATCTACAACAGGTTTTGTATCTCCGTGAACACATTCGATAAAATGATGAACAGCATCTTCAAAACCGCGCTGTTTTAACGTCGTATCCCATGATGGTGAACCGCTTTGCGAAACGGAGTTTTCTTGTTCAATTTCAAATGTGTTCATATTTTTTACGCGAATGATTTTCCCTGTTGTTACAAGTTCAATTTGTTCTAAGTTTGTACCGGCATGGCGATGCATCGCTGTAGAAAGTAACAGTCCATTTGCAGTTGTATATGTATGATGTCCGTAAAGAAGTTCATTCTTTTCATTAATTTGCATCATATTATGAACGACGTTAAGATCATCATTAGCTAACCAGCGAGCAGTATCTACAATATGTAAGTAATCATCTAACATAGTAAAGTCGTACGTATATGGCCCGACTTTATTTGTGCGGTGTTTTTCAATTCGAACCCATGAAATATCATGAGCTTGCTCTTTTGCAGCAACATACATAGGAACGAATCGGCGATTAAATCCGACCATTAACTTTCGGTTATGCTTTTCGCTCAACTCGACTAGTTGCTCAGCTTGTTCCACTGTAGCTGCTAGCGGCTTATCAACATAAACGTCGATTCCTTTTTTCAGAAGTTCAGAAACGATTTCATAATGTGTAGCAGTTGAACTGTGAACGAAGATTGCATCACATTCCGAAGCTAACGTTTCAATAGAATGGAAGTCTTGAATGCGGTATTGTTGGCAAACTTGTTTCCTTTTCTCTGCGTTAGGTGTAAACGCCCCTACAAAATTCCAATCTGTTTCTTTTGTAAGTGTTGGAAGATAGGCCTTTTGCGCAATACTTCCAAGTCCAATCATCCCAATTTTAGGTTTGTTCATGTTTATTCCCACCCTATTAATATTAATGTAACGGGTTAAATGTAGCATAGGGTGGGGGAGGAAGGCAAAAATTAGCTTTTTACTTACGCCCTTCTAACAAAATCTTCTCTATCTCTTCAAAGTTATGAGCGCGAGCATGCTCTAACGGGGTAACACCATCGTTGTCTGGAATATTTACATCTGCACCGTGCTCAATAAGAAGCTGAATGACTTGTTGCTGTGTTTCGTTTCCATTACTTAGTACGATGGCTTCCATTAAAGCGGTCCACCCGAGATTATTTACATGGTTAACATCAATAGTTGTTCGCGTAAGGAGTTCTTTAATAACATCAATATAGCCATGTTCTGAGGCGGGGATAAGAGCTGTTCCGCCGTAACGATTCGTAAGCGATGGATCTGCACCGGCATCAATTGTTAGTTTTAAAATATCAAAGTAACCTTCTGCACCGGCGTATAGAAAGGGATTGTTTTTCATATCGTCTTGGATATTTACGTCAGCACCAGCGTCGATAAGAGCTTTGGCGGTTTTTACATCATTTTTGTATGTAGAAATCATAAGAGGGGTACGTCCTTTACTGTCCGTTATATTTATGTCAGCCCCTTTTTTGAGTAACGATATAACAGTATTCGTTTCTTGTTTCTCAGTAGCTGCTAGTAGCGCTGTCTCCATGTTTGTCATCTCCTTTTTTACTTCTTGTTCTTGCGAGCATCCTTGCAAAAAAATTACGCAACAGATCATGCTTAATGTTTTTTTGAACATGGAATTCCAACCTCCTCATTTCAACTGTAAAATAAGAACATTAAATTTTTATAAACTGACGCTAAAATTACTATAAAATCGCTTGAGTATTTGAACATATATTTTTATGCTTATGAGTAATAAGGTTTGATAAAGTGAAACTTTAATCAGTGGGGGGGTACCCCCACTGATTATTAGTTGAACCAATCGGGCTTTTATGGGCAGTTGATCCCTACCTAACTTCGTTGCTTTCTCTGAATTTTGAGGTGGGGGGTCTTACTGCCCGTTAATGCGGGATAAAGTGAGGATGTAACATATGTCTATTAAAACAAGATTTTTATTCTCTTATATTGCTGTTATTCTCGTTTCCATTACGCTCATATTAGTCGCGGGATTTTTAATTGTTTTTTCCATAACAGGAGACTTGGAATCGGTGAAAAATTTCTATAAAAGTTCCTATATTCAAAAGCCGCTTACGCCAGAAGAAGAGAATACGTATATTGAATTGAAATTAGCGGCAAAGAAAAATCAATCACAACTATTAGATGAATCGTTCGTTTCATCACTTGAAAAAGAAGGTGTGAAAATAGTTGTAAGAAAGGGAGAAACGATTTCTTATGCTACAAAAATATTTGAAGGTGTATCTTTAAAAGAAGTCATTCCGAAATTTGAATCAGCAAATATTAATAGTCGTGGTACAACGGAACTAGGTGATACATTTTATCGATATGTAAAATTTGATTTTTATTTTCCCGGAGATGAAGAAGGGAGTATATTTGTACTAAAAAGGCAAAGTTCATTTGTCGATCTCACACAAAAATTATTTCCAATTTTGTTCGGAGGGCTTTTACTGTTAGCCATTTTACTCATAGGGTTATTAAGTTATTTCGTCTCAAGAAGTGTGATAAAACCAATTTTTGTATTGAAAGATGCGACTGGGAGAATTAAAGAAGGGGATTTAGATTTTCAAATTCCAGTTACATCCCATGATGAGATTGGGCAATTAAATCATGGATTTGAGGAAATGAGGAAGAAGTTAAAAGGGTCGATTGAGATGCAAACACAATATGAAGAAAATCGAAAAGAGCTCATTTCAAACATCTCTCATGATTTAAAAACACCGATTACATCTATTATTGGATATGTAGAAGGCATAAAAGATGGAGTCGCAAATACGCCAGAAAAAATGGATAAGTATTTAACGACCATTCATACGAAGGCAAAGCATATGGATACACTCATTGATGAGCTCTTTTTGTTTTCGAAGCTTGATTTGAACCGAGTTCCTTTTCAGTTTGAAACGATAGAGTTAAACGTGTTTATGCAAGAATTATTAGAAGAGATGCAGATGGATTTAAGTGAGGGAGGTATAGAAGTTTATTTACAATTACATTCATCACCACTATATGTAACGGCCGATTGTGAAAAGATAAATAGAGTGATATCAAATTTAATTCATAATAGTGTGAAATACATGGATAAAGAAGCGAAGAAAATTACTGTAACAGTATTAAGTGATAACAATAAAGTTATTGTAAAAGTGATGGACAATGGATCAGGTATAGAAGCTGATACGCTGCCGTATATATTTGAGCGGTTTTATCGTGCAGAGCAATCGCGAAATTCTAGCACAGGTGGAAGTGGACTTGGCTTAGCGATAGCGAAGCAAATTGTTGAAGAACATGGCGGGGAAATTTGGGCGGAAAGTAAGCTTGGGGAAGGTACAAGTATTTTCTTCTCATTGAAAAAAGTACAGGAATGTGGTGAGTAGAATGAAGAGAATTTTACTAGTAGAAGATGAAATAAGTATTGCAGAATTACAGCGAGATTATTTAGAAATTAGTGATTTTCAAGTCGATGTAGAGCATTCAGGTGAAATAGGTCTACAAATGGCTCTTCAGGAAGACTATGACTTAATTATTTTAGATATTATGCTTCCGAAAATGAATGGTTTTGAAATTTGTAAACAAATACGTGCTATAAAAGACATTCCGATTTTACTTGTTTCAGCAAAGAAGGAGGATATAGATAAAATTCGCGGACTCGGTTTAGGGGCGGATGATTATATAACGAAACCGTTTAGCCCGAGTGAATTAGTAGCAAGAGTAAAGGCGCATATTTCTCGTTATGAAAGATTATCAGGAAATGTGAGTAAGCAACGCGATACGTTATACATTCATGGAATTTCTATTGACCAGCGAGCGAGAAAAGTTTTTATAAACAATGAAGAAATTGCGTTTACAACGAAAGAATTTGATTTATTAACATTCTTTGTAACGCATCCAAACCAAGTATTAAATAAAGAACAGTTATTTGAACGTATTTGGGGACTAGAATCAGCTGGCGATTTAGCCACTGTCGTTGTTCACATTAGAAAGCTACGTGAAAAAATTGAAAGAGATCCTGCTCACCCGCAATATATTGAAACAGTGTGGGGAGCTGGTTATCGCTTTAACGTGTAATGTACCTGCCAAGTAATTGGTAGGTTTTTTATGTTATTCGAACAAAAAGGGAATAATAGGTAATTTATGTTAAAATATAAAGAGAGATAAAACATAGGAGAGCATGAGAGGGCGTGATACATTTTGGGAGATACATTAAAAGATAATAAATCAAACAAGGCTTTAAAGATTGGGACCAATATCATACTTATCTTATTAATTATCGGTGCAATACAAATGTTTTATGATGAAGATTCTACGAATGATCATTTCGGTGGGTTATTTATGATGGTCTTTTTTGGAATTAAAATAATTTCTAATTTTATGATGAGTATAAAAGCAGGAGATAAAAAGTCGATATTCATTGATGTAGGCTTAATGATTTTTTTGTTCTTCTTGTTGTTTCTAGTGTGAAATATTTCTTTTGAAAAAAGTTCATATTCTTATAGAGGCTGTGAGCTTTCCTTAGTAATAACGGTACTAGTGTAACGATTTATAAAATGTTTGAGTAGTAGAAGTAAACTGAGCAGCTTCTTCTAAAAAAGGATAATGGTTACTCTCCTCAAATATCACAAAGATAGAATTACGTATACCCTCATGCATCTCGATAGAATATTGGATCGGGCACTGTACATCATGTCTTCCGCATATAATAAGGGTCTTTGTTTGGATGGAAGGTAAATTCTCTCTTAAATCAAATGACGGATATTCATTGGCGAAAGTGTTCATCCGGCTAGCGGACATTGTTTTTTGGATTGGTTTACAAAAATAAGAGTTGTAGTTTTCTGGTTTATACAATGATAATTTTGTTCTCTTAGTAGATAATTCTTTTCGTTCTGCATTTGTAAGATGAGGGCTTTTCAAGTTTTCGATGAGTTGTTGCATATAATGAAACTGAGGATGTGCTGGGTGATAAATGCAAAATAGTGTTTCGGTATAGTTACTTGCTGCGGCTCCGGCCATGACTAATGATTGTAAGGAATTTGGATATGTAATCGCATATAAAAGTCCAAGCATACCGCCTGTTGAGTGGCCAGCGAAATGCCATCTTGGGAGTTGTAAAGCTTCTCGTATTGCTTCTAAGTCGTGAACGGTTTCAATCATACTTAATTCTTTTTCTGAATTGGCTTTTGCTGAGTTACCAGCGTTTCGTAAATTAATGAGCAATACACGATGCGTAGCAGTGAAAACATCCGCAAAGTAATCGCCAGTGTCATTAAATTGTGAATAGTGATGTGTAATACAAAGCGGTTCGCCATTTCCTTTTGTAAAGAGTTCGAATGTGCCGCGTTTCGTGTTGATTATTTGTTGTTTCCACATAATATCACGACCTTTTCTCATAAAAGTTGGACCGGCTAATTCTTAAATAAAATATATCAGCGAATCTCAAAATATATCGACTTACCGACAGAAAATGACAATAATAGCTAGCTATAAATAAAAGGAGGCTGTTCAAAAAGCGAGCCTCCTCTCTGTTTAATATAAAGATTTTGTCATATTATTCCGAATAATTTCAAGAGATTTCGCTACAGTTAATGCATTTTTTTCTTCGATTTCTGGTTTTCTAGGGATAGGTTGATACATGTTGTCTGGATCTTCCCATGTAAGGGGAAGGTCGGTTTCTGCTTGTCCTTTCCAAGCGTCAATCCATTCTGGAGGGAGATAACCTGAGATGTTTTGGATGTTGTTCATTTCGAGCCAAATGAGTGCCCAAGCTCTTGGTACGACGCGCCAGTGATCATAGCCACCACCGCCGACAGCAATCCAGCGACCGTCGCAATATTCATTAGCGATTTCACGAGCGAGCTTCGGTATTTCACGGTAAATGTTCATCGTTGCGCAAAGGTGTGTAAGTGGATCGTAATAATGTGCATCAGCACCATTTTGCGTTAAAATAATATCCGGTTTAAAGTATGCTGCCACTTCTTTTACAACTGTTCGATATGAATCTAAAAACGATGCGTCTTCTGTAAAAGCGTCGAGTGGAACGTTAAAAGAATAATTATATCCATTTCCTTGTCCACGTTCATTTACTGCGCCAGTTCCAGGAAATAAATAACGCCCAGTTTCGTGTAATGAAATGGTGCATACGTTAGGATCGTCGTAAAAAGACCATTGTACCCCGTCACCGTGATGAGCATCTGTATCAATATATAAAACGCGTAAACCGTATTTCTTCTGAATATATTTCATTGCGATAGAGCTATCGTTATAAATACAAAAGCCAGATGCTTTACCACGGAAGCCATGATGTAAGCCGCCGCCTAAATTGAGGGCGTGCTTTACTTTCCCAGAAATAACAGCATCGACAGCTGTTAATGTTCCGCCAACGAGTAATGCACTTGCTTCATGCATATTTGGAAACATTGGTGTATCTTCTGTTCCAAGTCCATATGTCATCGCAATTGATTTTTCTAACTTTCCTTCTCCAGCAAGTTTTACCGCATTTATGTACTCCTCTGTATGAATGAATGCAATTTCCTCATCTGTAGCCATTCTTGGCGGGATGACTTGAGAAGGGGAGATAAAACCACTCTTTTGTAATAAGTCATACGTAAGTGTGACGCGTAGTTGGTTAAAAGGATGATCAGGGCTAAAAGAATAGCCCCGAAAGTCATCCGAATAAATGAAGGCGCTGCTCATGCTTGCATCCCCATTATGTTTGGCCATAATACGCGGTAGCCCTCTGTTTCGAGTGCATCAATCACTTTTAGAGGATTCATCGTTTGAATGCGGAAAACGAGTACTTTATCATTCTCATCTTTTGCTGGATAGACGAGAACGCTCACAATATTTATTTGTAAATCACTAAAAATAGCAACGACTTTTCCAAGAATACCAGGTTCATTTTTCACTTGAATTTCAATTTGTGAACTCGGTTGATGAGCTCCTGTTAATTTTACTAACGTGTGCAGCACTGTAGATTCAGAAATGATACCTACGAGTTTTCCAGCTTTCGTAACAGGAAGACAGCCTATTTTATTTTCAAAAAATAAAGTCGCAATTTCCTCAACGAAATCGAGAGGGTGACAAGTCATAACAGGGTGTTTCATTATGAGTTCAAGCGGTTGCTTCAGCATATCGAGTGAAACTTGTTCATCTAAAATAGACGGACTTGCATCTCTTACATCCCGATCAGAAATAATGCCTACGACATGATTATTTTGATCGACAATTGGAATGTGCCGAATACCTTTCGTACGTATCGTTCGGATTGCTGTTTCAATTGTATCGTTTGGATGCAGTGTTACTACATCTTGATTCATAATTTCTTCTACAATCATTCCAGTTGCCCCCTTTATTAATACATAAAACGATTGTGAAAACGTAGACGATCGAATGCTTGAATGGAATCCGTATCAACACGTTTACCGATGCGGACCATTAAACAGTTGGCAGGATGTGAACAAATTTCAGGATCGTCTGTAGCCATCCATTGTAAACCACCAGCATTCATCATTTTTTCCATTACTTTTCGGTATTCCCAAACATTTAAGCCTGTTTGTTTTAAATCCCAGTGCCAATAATATTCAGTCGTTAATATAATGTAATCTTCCATATGATCGTCCATCATTGAAACTTCTAATAAATTTTTTCCGACAGAGCAACCACGAAAGGCTGGGACAACTTCAATCGCCCCGAGTTCAATTAAGTTTTCAATCTTTCCTTCTGACCATCGCTCGAGCGGATCAGGATATAAGTATGTAACATACCCAACGATCGTTTGGTCATGTCTAGCAATAATGAGACGAGCTTCTGGTAATTTAGAAATTTCGACAATTGCTTTATATTGCTGCTCGGCAGGACGAAACGCAATTAAGTCTGGATGAAATTCATACATTTCAAGATTATGTGTAGAGACAGGACCTTCAATAATTAAAGTGCCTTTCGCTGTTTTTAAGTTTCTGGCATTATATATTTTTTTATGGATCAATGTATTGCTCACCACCTTGAGGGTTTGTGAATCTATTAATATCGTACTTTATAATATATGCGATGTGAATCGAATTTTGTCATTAAAAATTTGTCTAAAAATCAACAAAAATACTGAAAATTTTAAATAATGTCATTATAATAGATAATAGAATACATAGGAGGGGGATGTAAAGTATGAAAGTGGAAACGCTTCCTGTCATTAAAGGAGAAAATAATTTGCCGAATTATGAAGAGGCATACGCGAATTTTAACTGGGAAGAGGTTAATAAAAATTTTACTTGGAATGAAACAGGCCGAGTGAATATGGCGTATGAGGCAATTGATAAGCATGCGAAATCCGATCGAAAGAATAAAGTAGCACTTTATTATCAAGATGGATCGCGAAAAGAGAAATATACGTTTAAGGAAATGAAGGATTTTTCTAATAAAGCAGGAAATGTCCTGAAAAACTATGGCGATGTTGAGAAAGGCGATCGCGTTTTTATTTTTATGCCGCGTTCCCCAGAATTATATTTCGCACTTTTAGGTGCAGTGAAATTAGGGGCAATTGTTGGACCATTATTTGAAGCATTTATGGAAGGCGCAGTTCGCGATCGTTTAGAAGATAGCGAAGCGAAGGTGTTAATTACAACTCCTGAATTGTTAGAGCGCATACCATTAAATGATTTACCTGCTTTAAAAACAGTCTTCCTTGTTGGAGACAATGAAGAAGAAGGCGGTAAAACTGTAGCGTTCAATCCTTTATTTGAACAAGCTTCAAAAGAATTACATATCGAATGGTTAGGCCGTGAAGACGGTTTAATTCTACATTACACATCTGGTTCTACTGGTAAGCCAAAAGGTGTCCTTCATGCTCAAAACGCAATGGTTCAGCACTATCAAACAGCGAAATGGGTATTAGATTTAAAAGAAGATGATGTATATTGGTGTACAGCTGACCCAGGCTGGGTAACTGGAACAGCTTACGGTATTTTTGCACCGTGGTTAGTGGGAGCATCAAATGTTATTTTAGGCGGGAGATTTAGTCCAGAGGCATGGTATGAAGCACTGCAAGATTACGGTGTAACAGTTTGGTATAGTGCACCGACAGCGTTCCGTATGTTAATGGGAGCTGGACAAGACGTAATTAAAAAATATGATTTATCACAAGTGCGTCACGTATTAAGTGTTGGTGAGCCATTAAATCCAGAAGTAATTCGCTGGGGTATGAGCGCATTTGGACTTCGTATTCATGATACGTGGTGGATGACAGAAACAGGCGGACAAGTTATTTGTAACTATCCTTGTATGGAAATCCGTCCAGGTTCAATGGGGAAACCAATTCCGGGTGTGAAAGCAGCGATTGTTGATAATGAAGGAAATGAAGTGCCTCCATACACAATGGGGAACTTAGCGATTGGTAAAGGTTGGCCATCTATGATGCGTGCGGTTTGGAATAACCCACAAAAATATGATTCTTACTTTATGCCGGGAGATTGGTACGTATCAGGTGACTCTGCTTATATGGATGAAGATGGATACTTCTGGTTCCAAGGACGTATTGACGATGTAATTATGACGTCAGGTGAGCGTGTTGGTCCATTTGAAGTAGAAAGTAAATTAATCGAGCATGCTGCTGTAGCGGAAGCTGGTGTAATTGGTATTCCTGATCCAGTACGCGGAGAAATCATTAAAGCATTTATCGCGCTTCGCGTGGGATACGAACCATCTGATGAATTAAAAGAAGAGATTCGTCAATTTGTGAAAAAAGGCCTAGCAGCTCATGCAGCGCCAAGACAAATTGAATTTAGAGATAAATTACCGAAAACGAGAAGTGGTAAAATTATGCGCCGTGTATTAAAAGCTTGGGAGCTAAACTTACCAACAGGTGACTTATCAACGATGGAAGATTAAGAAGGAAGGGTCTGAACAAGTAATATGTTCAGACCTTTCTTTTTTTATGGTATCATAAACTTATACATACGAGTTAAAGGGGAGAAGGAAATGAAAACAGAAAAAGAAAAGATGATACTTGGGGAAATGTACATACCAGCTGATCCTGTTTTGATTCAAGAGAGGGAGCAGGCTCGTATATTAACGAGAAAATTAAATGAAACACCAGAAGTACAATTAAAAGAGCGTAGCGAAATCGTAAAAGAACTATTCGGAACGACTGGAGATAACATTCATCTTGAATCTTCTTTTAGATGTGATTACGGTTATAACATTCACGTTGGTGAAAACTTTTACGCAAACTTTGACTGTACGATTTTAGACGTATGCCCGGTGACAATCGGAGTGAACTGTATGTTAGCTCCAGGTGTTCACATTTATACAGCAACGCACCCGCTTGACCCAGTAGAGCGCATAAGCGGATCAGAGTACGGAAAACCAGTTACAATTGGCGATAACGTATGGATTGGCGGAAGAGCGATTATTAATCCAGGTGTAACGATTGGAGATAATGCGGTGATCGCATCTGGCGCTGTTGTAACGAAAGATGTGCCGGACAATGTAGTAGTTGGCGGGAATCCTGCGAAGATTATTAAAAAAATAAAATAATATTTGAACGAAGTGCCTTCCTCGTCTGTATACATTTATGAAAGAATAGATGAGGGAGGCTTTTTTATGTCTAATAAATTACTTCTTGCTTTTGCCGTAATTGGAATTATCGTCGTATTTTCTTGTGGTTTGCTATTACCGATGCCAATCGGATTTAAAGTATCAATGATTACAGCCGGTGTCATGATGATTGTTATGTTTTCAATCATTATTCCGTTTGATAGAAAACATATAGTACGGAAAAAAGGATATAAAATTGATTTTACAAAAACAAAAGTGTATTTTCGCTGGAATGTATTTGATACGATTTCGGCTTGTTTGGCAGTGTATGCGTGCATATGTGTGCAAGCATTAAATATTTTAGTTTCAACCGGACAGACAATTCAAAACCCGTATGTTCAATTTTTTACGAATCAATCGCAAGTATGGATTATTGTCGCAAGTTGCTATTTAATTTCCCGCATTTCGTTAACGTTAAAAGGAATAAAGGAGATCAAAAATCATGGCGCAGATTGGGATTGAGGAGGAGCTCATGCTTGCGTATCAAAGTGGAGATAAACAGGCGGGAGAAAAACTATATGTTTTGATCAAACCAACGCTATACACATTTTTGTATCGATTTAACCGAGATGAACAATTAAGTATCGATCTCGTGCAAGATACGTTTTTGACGTTAGAACGTAAGAAACATATGTATGAACCTGAAAAAGGCAAAATAAAAACGTATTTATTTCAAATTGGTTATCGTCTTATGATTAATAAATTAAATAGAAGAAAAAAGTGGCGTACGCTTTTGCCGTTTTTAGTGCCGATTCAGGAAAAAGAATTTTCTATCGAAGACCGGCTCACGGTAAGAGCGGCAATTTTGAAAGTTCCTGAAGAACAGCGGGCTGTCCTTATTCTTTCTTATTATCATGATATGCAGCAAAAAGAAATTGCAGAGATATTAAACATTCCGATTGGAACAGTGAAGTCGAGACTCCATAACGGGATAAAGAAACTGAAACAATTGCTGGAGGTGGATGAAATTGAGCGAAAATCCCTTTAAGAGTGAATATAAATTAAAACAGCATTTAGATAGTGACCATGTAGAAATACCGGATTTTCCAAAAACGGTAAGTCGCTTCGATCGATTAATCGGATTTCTTGGTTCTCCAGCGAAAGATCCTGTGGAGGCAACGATTGGAAATGATTTATCGGTTGTGTTTCATGTATCGTTATTAGTTGGAGTTCCAATTCTTTCTCTTATTACGATACTCTTTGCGACGTTGTAAAGGATTGGCAAGGAGAGAAACCCTACCTCTATTTGACACGCCTATATAAATGATGGTATAAAGAAAAGTATATGAATAATTGAGCGTGGAAAGGGAGAAGTAGTGATCATTTCCCTGTTTTAGAGAGCTGATGGTCGGTGGAAATCAGCACATAGATGATCGCGAATTACGCCCCTAGAGCATCTTTTTTCGATTGAATTGTATTCAAAAGGGAAAAGACGGTGCTAAGCCGTTATGTAAATAAGGTGGTAGGCTTTTTTTGTCTGCAACTAGGGTGGTAACGCGATGATCAAAATCGTCCCTTATTTAAAGGGGCGATTTTTTTATGTTTTCAACCTTCACGCCAGTAATGAACTTAAAGGAGAGTATGTAGGATATGGGTATTTTACAAGATCTTGAATTTCGCGGTCTAATTAACCAGCAAACAGATGCTGAGGGCCTTGAGAAATTATTAGAAAAAGAAAGCGTTAAATTATACTGTGGTTTCGATCCGACAGCGGATAGCTTACACATCGGTCATATGTTACCAGTATTAATGTTACGTCGTTTCCAATTAGCTGGTCACCAACCAATCGCACTTGTTGGCGGTGGTACTGGTATGATCGGTGACCCAAGTGGTAAAAAAGCTGAACGTACATTAAATACGAAAGATACAGTTGCTTACTACACAGAAAGCATTAAAAACCAACTTTCAAACTTCTTAGAGTTCGAAAACGTGGACAACCCAGCAACAATGGCTAATAACTATGATTGGCTTGGTAACTTAGATGTAATTTCATTCTTACGCGATATCGGTAAAAACTTCGGTTTAAACTATATGTTAGCAAAAGATACAGTAGCATCTCGTTTAGATACTGGTATTTCATTTACTGAGTTTAGTTATATGATTTTACAATCATACGACTTCTTAAACTTATACCAAAACCATAATTGCCGTCTACAAATCGGTGGTAGTGACCAATGGGGTAACATTACAGCTGGTCTTGAATTAATCCGTAAATCAGAAGAAGATGCGAAAGCGTTCGGTTTAACAATTCCACTAGTTACAAAATCTGACGGTACGAAGTTTGGTAAAACAGAGGGCGGCGCAATTTGGTTAGACCCAGAGAAAACAACTCCTTACGAGTTCTACCAATTCTGGATTAACACAGATGACCGCGACGTTGTTAAATACTTAAAATACTTCACATTCTTATCTCATGAAGAAATTCTTGAGCTTGAAAAGCAAGTAACTGAAGCACCAGAAAAACGTGCAGCACAAAAAGCATTAGGTTCTGAAATGACTAAACTTGTTCATGGCGAAGAAGCATTAGAGCAAGCGATTAAAATTTCAGCTGCATTATTCAGCGGCTCTGTAGCAGAACTGACTGCAAGCGAAATCGAACAAGGATTCAAAGACGTACCATCTGTAGAACGTACTGCAGAAGATACAGTATTAATCGACTTACTTGTAGAAAGCAAAATCTCTCCATCAAAACGCCAAGCACGTGAAGATGTAACGAATGGTGCAATCTACGTAAACGGTGAGCGTACACAAGCATTAGACTACGTTGTAACAGAAAACGACCGCATCGAAGGTAAATTCACAATCATTCGCCGCGGTAAAAAGAAATATTTCTTAATTCGTTACTAATCAGAAACGAATATAAAACAAATAATACCTCGAATTGTAGGCTGAAAAGTCTATGATTCGGGGTTTTTTATGTACGAATTTAGATTGCCTTACGAGTTCTTGTAAATAGAATATGAAGAATTAATACGATCATATAAAGTAAGCTAATGAGCATAACAATAAATGCTGTTGGATAAAATTTTGCCGCATATATAAAGAAATCGATTTGATAAATATCTTGGTAATTTGAAACGGTGCCTTTAAAGTAATTCGTAAACTTAGCGCTATATTTCCATTCATCGGGATAGTCTATTAAATTACTCCCTTGATACCAACTAATCAAAGCTGAAGTAATAAACAGCATAAACGAACTGCCTAGTTGAACCATTTGGTTTATTGTCAAAATGAAACAACCTCCTATTTAATGGTTATTATAGCGTGCATTCGTATTCCTGTAACCTTTTTGTTGTAATCTCCTTTTCGAGTTCATACGGAAATCACATGTAAGCGGTATGATAAATGTATAACAAATAGAAAGGAGTGGTAAAACAAAATGTCACTAGAAGCGCTCATTATTTTTTCTTTGCTAAACGCTGGTCAGCTTGCAGAGCATTCGAAGGTTGATGTACATAAAGAGCAGAAAGATGCTTATGTATATGTTCAAAAAGAGGAAAATAAATAATTTTAATATATAAATAAAAGCTATCAGAGAGAACGTTTTAGTTTCTTTGGTAGCTTTTTCTATTGAGATATAATTTGGAAGTAATGAAAAAAGGAGTAGTCTGAAAATGAAATGATTATATGTTTAAGGGAATAAGTATAACAGCATGTAATGAAGATGGATTATAAAATTTTGCACAATAAACTGAGCTAGTATTAAAGAGAATCCAATCGTTGGAATGAATAAAAGAGAAGTAAGGACGATTATCCATAACTCATGAAAAAACTTCCTTGAAGTATCTTACTATACATACGACATTTATATAAATAAAAAAAGCCCAGGCCCCTTGATAAACAAGGTTCCTAAGGCTTTTAATAATACTCTTTGCAGAGTACCGAGATTAACGAGAGTAGAACTCTACGATTAATGCTTCGTTGATTTCAGCTGCTAACTCAGAACGCTCAGCGTGACGAGTGTAAGTAGCTTCTAACTTATCAGCATCGAAAGTTAAGTATTCTGGTACGAAGTTGTTAACTTCGATCGCTTCTTTAACAACAACAAGGCTGTTAGATTTTTCGCGAACGCTGATAGTTTGGTTAGGTTTAACGCGGTAAGATGGGATATCTACGCGAGCGCCATCAACCGTGATGTGACCGTGGTTTACTAATTGGCGAGCTGCACGACGAGTGCGAGCTAAGCCCATGCGGTAAACTAGGTTGTCAAGACGAGCTTCAAGAAGGATCATGAAGTTTTCGCCGTGCTTACCAGGCATTTTACCTGCTTGGTCAAATGTGCGACGGAATTGACGCTCAGTCATGCCGTACATGTGACGAAGTTTTTGTTTCTCTTGTAATTGTAAACCGTATTCTGAAAGTTTCTTACGTTGGTTAGGACCGTGAGGACCTGGTGCGTAAGGGCGTTTTTCTAATTCTTTTCCTGTGCCGCTTAGAGAGATTCCAAGACGACGAGACAGTTTCCATGCTGGACCTGTATAACGAGCCATAGTTGACTCCTCCTTTAAAAATGTTTTTATTTTCGTAAAATAAAAACAGACGTAATCGATATTTACGGGTATTTTGTTTTCATGTACCTTCGCTCCAGCAGCAGGGAGTTACGAGATACACCTCCGCAGAGGAACAAAATACAAACGATAAACTCACATTACAAGGCTGCCTTTTTATTTTACACAAACGCTATTATATCTTTTACTTACAGTTTCGTCAAGAGACTCCCTTTTTGTTTTATGCAGATAAATTTTGGGAATTAACAAGAAGGAATTTAAAACAATATAAAAGAAATGATAGAAACACAAATAAAACGCTTACATAAAATGTGGTAAAAACGTTCATCAGTTTTTTACTGGTGGATATGTGGCAATAAAGACATAAGGGGGATGTTTTTATGAAAAAGAAGCATATGGAGACAGCGTTAATTCATCACGGTTATACATCAGAGGAACATAAAGGAAGTTTAACACCACCTTTATTTCAAACGTCTACATTCACATTTGAGACTGCGCAACAAGGAGAAGCGAGTTTTGCGGGAGAAGATCCATCTTATATTTATTCAAGGCTTGGGAATCCAACTGTGAAATTATTTGAAGAACGTATGGCTGTTTTAGAAGATGGAGAGGAGGCGCTGGCGTTCGGTTCAGGTATGGCAGCCATTTCAGCAACTTTAATCGGTTTTCTAAAGGCTGGAGATCATATTATTTGTTCAAATGGATTATATGGATGTACGTACGGTTTTTTAGAAGTATTAGAAGAGAAATTTATGATTACGCATTCGTTTTGTGATATGGAGACAGAGACTGATATTGAAAATAAAATTCGTCCAAATACAAAGCTCATTTTCGTTGAAACACCGATAAATCCAACGATGAAATTAATTGATTTAGAAAAGGTGATCGGGGTAGCGAAGCGCAATGATTTGCTTGTTATTGTCGATAATACGTTTTGTTCCCCTTATTTACAAAGACCTCTTGAACTTGGTTGTGACGCCGTCGTTCACAGTGCGACAAAATATATTGGTGGTCACGGGGATGTTGTAGCGGGTGTAACAATTTGTAGAACGAAAACGTTAGCTGATAAAATTCGTCCGATGCGAAAAGATATCGGCGGTATTATGGCGCCGTTTGACGCGTGGTTATTGTTACGCGGATTAAAAACATTAGCAGTAAGAATGGATCGTCATTGTGATAATGCGGAAAAAATTGTATCGTTTTTGAAAAATCATGAAGCAGTAGAAGGTGTTTGGTATCCCGAGGGAGAATTAGCATCCCGCCAAATGAAACGAGGCGGGGGCGTTATTTCTTTTTCAATTAAAGGCGGGAAAGAGGAAACACAGTCGTTTATCAATGACCTCCATTTTATTACAATTGCCGTAAGTTTAGGTGATACAGAAACGTTAATTCAGCATCCAGCGACGATGACGCATGCAGCTGTTCCAGCTGAACTAAGAAAAGAAATGGGTATTTTCGATAATTTAATACGCCTATCTGTCGGCTTAGAATCATGGGAAGATATCGTTTCTGATTTAGAACAGGCACTAAAGAAGATATCTACTGTTAGTAATCAATAAAGTGAAACTTTAATCAATGGGGGTTTTGTCCATCCCCCGCTGATTATTAGCCCTCACAAATCGGGCTTTTACGGGCAGTTATCGCCCACCTAACTTCCTTGTATTCGCCGAATTTACTGCCCGTTAATGCGGGATAAAAAAGAGTGAGCTATCGGTTTCGTACGTTACGTACGTAATCGATAGCTCACTCTTTTCTTTATTAAATATGTTTTAGGAGTGTTTCCACAAACTTTTCTAAATAGTGCTGATCTACTTCATCGAAACGATCTTTTTCAGGACTATCAATATCAAGCACACCAATGATATTTCCTTCTTTCATAATCGGTACAACGATTTCAGAATTAGAGGCACTATCGCAAGCGATATGTC
Source organism: Bacillus sp. TH19 (assembly GCF_016651075.1). NCBI lineage: Bacteria > Bacillati > Bacillota > Bacilli > Caryophanales > Bacillaceae > Bacillus > Bacillus sp. TH19. The sequence continues at coordinate 932,990 of NZ_JAEKEO010000007.1, forward strand.
CTGGGAATTGGTGAACATCTGCTACAAGTTGCGTTGTTTTTGTTTCAGCTGCAACGCCGCAAACACCACGTCCGAACGGAATACGCACGCAAGCTGGCATCCCTTGGAATGGTCCAAGAACAAGTTGATTTCCTTCTGTTACATAAAAGCCAACCCAATTAACGCGATCTAAAAATTGATTTAATAGTGCGGACGCATTTGATAAGTTTGCGACTACGTTCGGTTCGCCAGTTAATAATGCATCCAGTTGTTTAATTACTGTCTCATATTGCTCTTCACGAGATCCTGCATAACTTTCTTTTGTAAACATGGAAACAACTCCCTTTTTAGCGAGATATGTAAAACGATAGCAAAATACGATGTATTTCACATGACTTTGTCGATAGAAAATTAAAGGAATTTGTCTTAAAAGTCAAGAAATTTAAACTATAGCTGTTCAGTGAGAGGAAGTGAGCGCATGAAACAGACGAAACAAAAAGTAATTGATGCGGCAATATCGTTGTTTAACACGAAAGGTTATGATGGAACGTCGGTGCGAGAAATTGCAAAGCGAGCGGATGTGAATGTAGCGAATATTTCATATTATTTTGCTGGAAAGCAAGGGTTATTAGAACAGCTTATTACTGATTTTTTAGAAGGATATATTCACGTAATTGAAACGTCATTTGAACAGAGAGAATATTTATCGGCTAAAGATGTGATGGTGCAAATGGTGCGCGGGATTTTACGATATCAATTTGATAATAGAGAACTGACACGTTTTTTTTATAGAGAGCTTTCGCTTGATACGACATTAATTCGTGAAGTGATGACCGTTTATTTTTCTAGAGAAAGATATTATATAGAGCAAATCATTAAACAAGGACAAATGAAGCAAGAATTTAAAAAGGTATCTTTTACAATGTTTATGACGCAATTAAAAGGCATGATGAATATGCCGTTTTTATATCCACAATATATATCAGAGGTGCTACACTCATTTCCGTCTGAGACGTTTTTCTTAGAAATGTATACGAAGGAAATTGAGCAATGGATGGAACGAACATTATATAAAGCGAGTATGTATTATGAACTACCAAGAGCTGTTCATATGTGAAAAATCCCCACCTAACGAACTGAGGTGGGGATTTTTATATGTTGTTTTCTTTGCCATAAATTGTTGCATACTAGCGCAATAATTGTTAATGAACAGCTAATTGTATACCTAGAAATATGTGATGTAAGGAAAATGATTATGAATGTGTTTCAATGTATGGGCGCGAAACCAATAATTGCGGTTGAAACATCTTATGCAGAACCGATGATTACGATGGTAGGAGCTGGACTTGGTATAACATTGCTTCCGGAAACCGCGTTACAGTAAGCCGTAATGCGAGGTAACGTACGTGCGATTTCTGTAGAACCACCACTAATGCGAAAGATTTATTTCGTCTCTCATATGAAAGAGAGCTCGTTATCCGGCATTAACTGCCCGTAAAAGCCTTACCTTTATTGCATTCATTTGAGGACGGATAATGGAATAAGTGGAATATTAAGAAATATTACAATCACATGTAAAGAAACATGAAATTTTAAAAAAAACTAGGTCAAAAACACGTCATTACATGGTATGATTAGAACATTGTTAGTTGTTAAATATAGGGGAATTCCCTTTTTATACATAATGCCTTCCATTTCATAAACGGAACGGACAAAAAAAGAGATATAACTAGGAGGCTTTTTTGCATGGATTCTATCCTGACGATCGTTATCATTGTAGTAAGCTCTATTCTAGTGCTGCTCATGATAGAGCTTGTGATAAGAAATCGTTCATATAAAGATATTGAAGCACTGGAGCAGTGGAAACAAGAGATAAAAGATAAACCTGTGGCAGATGAACTAAAGCGGGTAAAAGATTTAAATATGACAGGTCAAACAGAAGAGCTGTTTGGTAAATGGCGTGAAGAGTGGGATGAAATTGTATCAACAACTCTTCCGAAAGCTGAAAAAGATTTAGGGCAAGCGCGAAAATTCGCCTCGCAATTCTCCTTCCGCAAAGCAAAGCATGCGATGAAAGAATCCATAAGTGGTTTAGATGACGCTGATAATCGTATTACAGACATTTTAAATGAATTACAGCAACTGTTAGAAAGCCATGAGAAAAATAGCGCGGAAATTGAAGGGTTACGTGATACATATCGTAGTATGAAAAAGAGCGTTCTTGCTCATCGACACATGTATGGAGCAGCTGAGCAAAAAATTGAAGAGATGTTAGATGTTGAATCCGAGAAGTTCAAAACTTTTGAAGAGGCAACAGATAATGGTGATTATTTAAAAGCGAGAGAAATTGTTATTAGTTTAGAAGAAGGCTTAGCAAGTTTAGAAATCGTTATTCATCAAATTCCGGATTTATTGGTAGAGTGTCAAGCGACATTACCAGTTCAGCTGGAAGATTTATTACAAGGCCATGATGATATGATAAGACAAGGCTATGTATTAGAGTATTTGGAAATCCCTAAAGAAGTCCGCGATATGACGACACAACTACACACATGTTTAATGGATATACAGGAACTTCATATAACAGAAGCAGCAGAAAAAGTAGAGAACTTAAAAACTCGTTTAGACAGTTTTTATGATCAACTTGAACAAGAAGTGCATGCGAAACATTATGTGGAGCAAAAAACACTGTCTGTTTATGAAGATTTAGAAGAAATTCGTACAGAAACAATTGAAACGAAAATAGAAACACAACTTGTGAAACAAAGTTATCAATTACAAGACAAAGATATTGAGTCACAAAAAGTAATTGAAAAGCAAATGCATATTTTAATGAAACGTTTTGAAGTGTTACAAATACGCGTTGCTGAACAAGATATTGCATTCTCTATCATTCGTGAGGAACTAGAAGAGGTTTATGAGCAATGTGAAACTTTAAAAGTACTTCATGCAGAATATAAAGAAATGCTGCAAACGATGCGCAAAGAAGAATTTGAAGCACGTGAGAAGTTACAAGAAATGCGAAATACAATTTTTGAGACGAAACGTTTTATGCAAAAGTCGAATTTACCAGGTCTTCCAGAGAGTATTATGGAAGATTTACAAAAAGGGCAAATGGCGATGCAAGCTGTATATGAGCAATTAGAAGTAAAGCCGTTAAATATGAATACTGTAAATAGCAGTTTAGAAGAAGCATACACAGTTGTGAATGGTGTATCTGAAATGACAGAAGAAGTAATTGGACAAGCTTATTTAGTTGAAAAACTAATTCAATACGGTAACCGATACCGCAGTCATGATGAGAATCTTGCAGAAAGCTTAAATTATGCGGAGAAATTATTCCGTGAATATCAATACGATGCAGCTTTAGAACAAGCGGCTTCTATATTAGAGCAACTTGAACCTGGTGTTGTTCAAAAAATAGCTGAATATGTAGACAATGAGCAAACCCTTTAATAAAGGGTTTGTTTTTTTGTGTAATTTTGAAGTCGATGTTGCTATAATGAATAGCGGAATACAGTAAGGTTGTTCGTTTCAAAATAAAGTGAAACCATAAGTGATGGGGTTTCATCCACCACTGATTATTAATCTTCACCACTCAGTATGCCTGCAAATGGCCGGGGGAAATGTACACTTTTATATAAAAACGGAACCTTTGAGTAGTCTTAGCGTAATTACACGTATTTGTGATATGATTATATGATGTGATAGCGCTGAAAGGGGAAGAACGATGATCTATTTTGATAATAGTGCGACGACGAAGCCATATCCAGAAGCGCTTCAATCGTACGTAACGGTTGCAGGGAAATATTTTGGTAATCCTTCTTCTATTCACTCGCTTGGAGGAGAGGCAGAGCGTCTATTAACACAATCGAGAACGATTGCGGCACAGCTCCTTCACGTTAAACCTTCTGAAATTATTTTCACATCAGGTGGAACGGAAGGGAATAACCTTGCGATTAAAGGGATAGCGATGAGGAATCGTTCGCGCGGCAAACATATCATTACAACAAATATTGAACACGCGTCTGTGTTTGAAGCATATAAACAATTAGAAGATCTCGGTTTTGATGTAACGTATTTACCGGTTAACGAGCACGGTGTTGTATCGGTAGAAGATCTAAAACGAGAACTTCGTGAAGATACGATTCTTGTGTCAATTATTCACGTGAACAACGAGACTGGAGCGATTCAGCCCGTTGCTGAAATTGGAACATTATTAACGAACTATCCGAAAATAAGATTCCACGTGGACCATGTACAAGGGATAGGAAAAGTACCACTTGATTTATACGCTTCTCATATTGACCTTTGTTCAATATCTGGACATAAATTTCATAGCGTAAAGGGGACAGGTCTTCTTTACGTACGTGATGGTGTAAGATTAGATCCAATCTTATCAGGTGGTCAACAAGAGCTCAAGTATCGTTCAGGTACAGAAAATTTACCTGGTATTGTAGCGATGGTGAAAGCACTTCGTATGACGATGGAACAAGTGAAAGAAAAGATAGTTCATTTGCAAAATTTACAAACAGAGCTGGTCCGTTTCTTTAAAGAGATGGAAACTGTAACGATTAATACATCACTTGAATATGCGGCACCGCACATTTTAAATGTATCATTTGTCGGTTTAAAACCAGAAGTAGTCGTTCATGCTTTAGAAGAGCATGGTGTATATGTATCGACGAAGTCTGCTTGTTCTTCAAAAGCAAATGAAGTGAGCAGAGTACTAGTGGCAATGGGAGTACCGCACGCCGCAGCTACAAGTGCGATTCGCATTAGTCTAGCACCAGACAACACGATGGAAGAAGTAAAACAATTTGAAGGTATTGTTAAAGAGACGATGCCAAAATTATATGAAGTGATGAGGTAAAGAAATATGATGACATATGAATATATTTTAGTTCGTTATGGAGAAATGACGACAAAAGGAAAGAACCGTTCTAAGTTTGTAAGTACGTTAAAAGATAATGTGAAATTCAAATTAAAAAAATTCCCAAACATTAAAATTGATGCAACACATGATCGTATGTACATTCAGTTAAATGGTGAAGACCATGAAGCAATTTCTGAAAGATTGAAAGATGTATTTGGTATTCATAAGTTTAACTTAGCAATGAAAGTACCATCAGAATTAGAAGATATTAAAAAAGGTGCATTAGCAGCTTTCTTACAAGTAAAAGGTGATGTGAAAACATTTAAAATTACAGTGCACCGCTCTGATAAGCGCTTCCCAATGAAGACGATGGAGTTACTTCCAGAAATCGGTGGGCACATTTTAGAAAATACAGAGGATATCACAGTAGATGTTCATAATCCAGATGTGAATGTACGTATAGAAATTCGCAGTGGTTACAGCTATATTATGTGTGGTGAGCACATGGGAGCTGGCGGTTTACCAGTTGGCGTTGGCGGAAAAGTAATGGTACTTCTTTCTGGTGGTATCGATAGCCCGGTAGCAACTTACTTAACGATGAAACGCGGCGTATCTGTGGAAGCAGTTCACTTCCATAGTCCACCTTTCACAAGCGAGCGCGCGAAACAAAAAGTAATCGATTTAGCACAAGAGTTAACGAAATACTGTAAACGTGTAACACTTCACCTTGTTCCATTTACTGAAGTGCAAAAAACGATTAATAAAGAAATCCCATCTAGCTATTCTATGACAGTTATGCGTCGTATGATGATGCGTATTACAGAGCGTATTGCAGAGGAGCGTAATGCACTTGCAATTACGACTGGTGAAAGTCTTGGACAAGTAGCGAGCCAAACGTTAGATAGTATGCATACGATTAACGAAGTGACAAACTATCCTGTTATTCGTCCGCTTATTACGATGGATAAATTAGAAATTATTAAAATTGCAAAAGAAATTGGAACGTATGATATTTCAATTCGTCCATATGAAGACTGCTGTACAGTATTTACACCAGCAAGTCCATCGACGAAACCGAAGCGTGAGAAAGCAAATCGTTTTGAAGCGAAGTACGATTTCGCGCCGTTAATTGAAGAGGCTGTAGCGAACAAAGAAACAATGGTATTACAAACAGTAGAAGTAGTGGCTGAAGAAGAAAAATTCGAAGAACTTTTCTAAACCCATAAATTACCACATTCAAATGTGCATGAAGTCATGTTGTTTATCACACTCTATACTCACAAGGAGGTGATACAACATGGCAAGCACAAATAAATTAGCAGTATCTGGTGCTCAAGCAGCATTAGATCAAATGAAATACGAAATCGCTCAAGAGTTTGGTGTTCAACTTGGAGCTGATGCAACATCTCGCGCTAACGGATCTGTTGGTGGCGAAATTACTAAACGTCTAGTTTCACTAGCTGAGCAACAATTAGGCGGTTACCAAAAATAATCCCATATACGATGGCTTAGAAAGAGCGGGTTCTCCCGCTCTTTCTTTTTGTCGTTTTCGTCGTTATTTGCCGGTGAATCGTTATGTTAAAAACATCGTCGCTATACATTCATACATCATTTCGACATAAATATAAAAAAATTGTCAAAAGAAGAGGGTTCAAAATTTACTGAAAATTCTTTATTATATAAGGGAGGCATAGAAATAAAGGAGGATGTTATATGAAAAGAGAGGAATTGTTAGCGCCGCCGTCTTATAATTTAGTTTCGGAAATAGAGAAATATACGAGTGATAAAGAGAAGCTTGCTTTAATTTGGCAAGATGATAAAGGGAATAGACGAGAGATTACATATTTTGAATTAATGCAAGGTGCGAATAAAATTGGAAACGCTTTTATAAAAAGTGGCTTACAAAAAGGGGACAAGCTCCTTATTATGATGCCGCGCTTAATTGAAGCTTACATGACGTATATTGCTGCGATTAAAGCAGGATTTGTCGTTATTCCAAGCTCAGAAATGTTGCGTAAAAAAGATATCGAGTATCGTATTGGGCACGGAGAAGTAAAGGCTATCGTAAGTTACGAACCGTATATTGGACAATTTGACGGCGTAGAAGCGGTGGAATCTCTTCAAAAATTCGTCCTGAGCGAGCGATCAGTAGATGGATGGACGAATTTAAAAATAGCATTAGAAACGGAAAGTGATACGTTAGAAATGGCGAAGACGGATAAAGAAGATATGGTCTTTTTATCTTATACGTCAGGGACGACAGGAAATCCAAAAGGAGTTGTTCATACGCATGCATGGGCATACGCTCATTTACGTACAAGCGCCCCGAACTGGCTCGGAATCGAAGAAGAAGATGTTGTATGGGCAACGGCTAGTCCAGGCTGGCAAAAATGGATTTGGAGCCCGTTTGTAGCGACTCTCGGTTCAGGTGCAACAGGATTTGTATATAACGGCAAATTTGAACCAAAAACATATTTAAATTTATTAGGTGATAATAAGGTGAATGTACTTTGCTGTACACCGACTGAGTATAGATTAATGGCAAAGGTAGAAAATTTAAGTGAGTACAATTTAGAAGCGTTACATAGCGCTGTATCGGCAGGTGAGCCGTTAAACAGGGAAGTCATTGAAACGTTCCAAAGGCATTTCGATATTACAGTAAGAGACGGCTATGGGCAAACGGAAAATACACTACTTGTTGGAATAATGAAAGGGATGGACATTAGACCAGGATCAATGGGAAAACCGACGCCAGGAAATCATGTTGATATCGTAAATGAGGAAGGTATTCCGGTGCAGGTAGGAGAAGTTGGCGATATTGCAGTTCACATTGAAACACCAGCCCTCTTTAAGCAATATTATAAAGATGATGAGCGCACAGCGATGCAATTCCGTGGTGATTATTATATTACGGGTGATAAAGCGAAAAAAGATGAAGAAGGCTATTTCTGGTTTGAAGGGCGCGGTGATGATATTATTATTAGCTCTGGCTATACAATCGGCCCGTTTGAAGTAGAAGATGCGCTTGTAAAACATCCTTACGTAAGAGAATGTGCAGTTGTCGCAAGCCCTGATGAAATTCGCGGAAGTGTCGTGAAGGCATTTATCGTATTAAGAGAGAATATAGACAAGAACGAAGAAACATTAATTCCAGTGCTCCAACAACACGTCAAAGAATTGACTGCACCATATAAATACCCTCGCAAAATTGAATTTGTAGATGAACTACCAAAAACGATTTCCGGAAAAATTCGCCGTATTGAACTTAGAAAACAAGAAATGGAGCTTCCTTCAAAATAATTTTGAAAATAGGGAAGTAAATAGTTGAATGAAATGTAAAACGATGATATCATAAAAACGAACACAAGTTCGATTTTATAAACTAAAAAAAGAGGTGTCCGTATGATTTTAGGTATTAATCCGTACTTAGTTTTAGATGGTAGTGGGCAAGAAGCTGTACAGTTTTACAAAGAGGCGTTAGACGCAAAAGTAGAAGTAATGCGAACTTTTGGTGACATGCCTGAAAATCCAGAATACCCAATTCCAGCTGAAGCGAAAGAGCGCGTTTTACATGCTACTTTAAAAGTTGGTAATACGGACCTTATGATTTCTGATACATTCCCAGGTCAAGGGCATGCAATCGGATCTCAAGTAACAATCGCAATTCAAATTAATAATGCAGAAAAAGCGAAAGAAGTATTTGATAAGTTACAAGAAGGTGGAGAAGTTATTATGCCACTTCAAGAAACTTTCTGGAGCCCAGCATACGGACAAGTAAAAGATAAATTTAACATTGAATGGCAAGTTACAACGAACCCTACTGAACAAAATTAATTTTTGGGAAAGCACCATTTTTAATCGAAATGGTGCTTTTTTTATACATATTAATTTCGTAGACTAAAGGGAAAAGGGGGATGAGTATATGGGAGAAATTTGGTATGGCGGCACCATTTACACTATGCGAGAAGAGAATGAAAAAGTAGAAGCTATTTACGTTGAAAATGGCGTCATTGTTCATATAGGGAATAAAGAAGAGTTAGAAAACCGATATTCAGAAGTGAAGTTATATGACTTAAAAGGGAAAACGATGATTCCAGGGCTGGTTGATAGCCATATGCACCTTATTGGCCATGGGGAGAGGTTACTTCGTCTAGATCTATCAAATTGCAAATCTTATAGCGAAGTACTTACTCTTGTTCAGAAGCGCGTAGAAGAAGCGCCAAAAGGATCTTGGATTATCGGAGAAGGATGGAATGAAAATAATTTTACAGATACAAAACAAGTTCATGTACGTGATTTAGATGAAATCTCTAAAGAACATCCGATTTTATTAAAGCGTGTTTGTCGTCACGTGACATGGGTGAATTCATACATATTGCAAGAAGCGAACATAACAGAAGCGACGCAAGATCCAAAGGGCGGAAAAATTGGTCGTGACTCATTAAATAAATTAACAGGACTTTTATATGAGCAAGGACAAGAGTTAATTAAACATGTTCAGCCCGAAATAGATGGAATGTATTTGCAAAGTGCTCTGCAAACAGCGATTTCAGACTGCTGGCAATACGGACTCGTTGGCGGGCACACGGAAGACTTAAATTATTATGGCGGCTTTCAAAAAACGTACAATGCGTTTTCACACGTTATAAAAGAAATGCGGTTTAAAGCGCATTTACTCGTTCACCATGAAGTAGCGAATGAACGAAAAGAATATGAAAATGATCACTATATTGAATTTGGTGCGATGAAAATTTTTTCTGACGGCTCTTTTGGCGGAAGAACAGCTTTATTAAGTGAACCGTATGAAGATGCGAAGGAAACAAATGGAGTTGCCATTTTCTCACGTGAAGAGCTTGCAGGTTTAGTGAAAAAAGCACGAGATTTACATATGCCAGTTGCGATTCATACAATTGGTGATTTATCGCTTGAATATGTCATTGATGCACTTGAATTATATCCACCGGCAGAAGGATTACGTGACCGTATTATTCATTGTCAGCTAGCTCGTGAAGAGTTGATTGAAAGAATGAAACAATTGCCAGCTATTATTGATATTCAGCCAGTCTTTGTTTCGTCAGATTTTCCATCAGTGATTGAAAAACTAGGAGAACGCCGTCTTCGTTATGCGTATGCTTGGAAGACGTTACTGGATGCAGGATTACACTGTAATGGAGGCTCTGATGCTCCAATTGAACAAGTGAATCCGTTTTTAGGTATATATAGTGCTGTTACACGTAGAAGTTTTATTGACGGCGTATGCTATATGCCAGAAGAAAGATTAACGGTATATGAGGCTGTCTCTTTATTTACAACAGGAAGTGCGTATGCAATCGGAAAAGAAGCGAAGCGAGGACAAATCGCAAAAGGATATGAGGCAGACTTTACGATATTAGACCGCAATGTTTTTGAAATTGAGGCGGAAGAAATAAAAGAAGTACAGGCAGAAATTACCGTCATTGATGGGAAGATTGTTTATAGAAAAGACGTCTAAAAATTTGAGGGAGCGGCTCCGAAAATACATTTTGGTGCTGCTTCCTCTTTTTAGATAGGTTGATGATGTCGGTAAATTGATATTTTGGGTAAAATCGTTGATATAATTTCATATACTGTTGTCCTGTTCCAAAATGTTTTGTGAAACAGCGTCAAGTTGCATTTGATAAATAAAAAACCCTCGAATTATGGAAATCCCATAATTCGAGGGTTTTTTGATTACTATAAAAACGTTCTCTGTACTTTTTCCCAGAAAGAGTTGTTTTTTAATTTAACAGTTTTAATTTGTTTATCGCTTAAACGAACAACGGCTTTTTCCACTTGTTTAATGCTAAGTGCTTCGTTATCCATTCCGATAACAGGATAATCATTTCCATCCGGTTTAAGTGTTAAAGTTAACGTACGCTCGTGATTTAAAAGGAACGGTGACCCGAGTGTACGGTATGTGTTGTTATTTAAAGATGCTAGTTCGCTTACTTGGAAACATGGGATAAGTGGATCGACAACTGCACCATGTAATGATTTATTGTAAGCGGTACTTCCTGTTGGTGTGGAGATAACTAATCCATCACCTCTAAAGGTTTCGAAATGTAAATTGTCGACGTGTACATCTACGACAAATGTTTTAATGATACTAGAGCGTAATGTGAATTCATTTAAACAATGGAAAGATGTACCGTGATCTACATCTACTTGAATTGTTGGATATTTTCGCACTTCAATTTCGTTTTTTGTAATTTCTTGAAGGGCTGTATCAACGTGATCGATGTGGAAATCGCAGTAGAAAGAAATTTCATCTTTCGTAGAAATACCTGCGTATAAGCAATCTTCTCTAAAGCCGGTTTTACGAACGGCTTGTAAGAAAGTCCCATCATCTCCAACGCTGACGATAGCGTTTGCATTTTTTGGATGATCTAATATGGTAAATCCATTCTCCTCTAAAATACGATATACTGGTTTCATTTTTTCAACGAGCGTTACTTTGTCATCACCATAAAAGAAAAATAAATTGCGACGATTTGCCATTATGTATCCCTCCACTGCAGTTAAATTTTCTAGTCTTAGTGCTACATATCGTCAGAGTATGTTTCTGGATGATATGTTCAAATAGTATATTTCGATATAAATTGTCAAAATTCCTTTTTATTTTTAGAAAAATTTTTATATTCAATTTTATCAAAGTCTGTTTAATGATGAATAAACTTGTCGATAATGGGTATGGAGTGAAAGGATGGTACGAATGAAGTGGCTCGTAATTGGAATGATAATTCTTCTACTTTTTATTTTGCTTATACTATTATCGAAAATATCGCTTAAGGTGACGTTTTTATATTCAGAAATGGAAAAACAATGTTTATTTCAAGTGAAAATATGGATGATTCGATATACGTTTGATGTATTGGAAAGAATTGAAAAACAGCAGAAGAAGACAGGACAAAAAATTAAAAAAGCTGAAGAGGACGGCGGAATAGATAATAAAATTATGGCACAACTCGATAGTATAGGGGAACTGATAAAAAAGCTTCAAGACGTTCATACTATTGTTAAAGATTTTCTCAAAAGAGTGAAAATCAATGGTTGGAAATGGCATACGCAAATTGGAGCAGGCGACGCGGCTAGTACTGGAATTGTCACTGGATATGCATGGGGGACAAAAGGAATGGCTGCTGGAGTTGTAGGACAATATATGCATATTGTCGACGTACCAGAATTTGAAATTACTCCTGTTTTTCAAGGAAAGGGATTTGCATCAAGATGCGAGTTAACAGCATCTTTTCGTATATTCCGTACTGTAAAAACAGCGATAAAATTACTCGTGTTTATGAGAAAGCAAAGATCTGGTATGACAGAAAAATCTGTTCAAGCATAGGGGGGATATAGAATGGACCATCCAATTCAAGGTTTAATGACAACCGCAATGCAGCATTTAAAACAAATGACTGATGTAAATACAATTGTTGGTGACCCAATTAAAGCGGCAGATGGAAGTGTAATTCTTACAGTTTCGAAAGTCAGTTTTGGATTTGCTGCTGGTGGAAGTGAATTTGGTAAAGTAGAACATTCAGGCCGTCATCCATTTGGCGGGGGAAGTGGTGGAGGAGTTTCTATTAATCCTGTTGCCTTTCTTGTTATAAATGGAGAAGGTGTGAAAGTATTACACTTAGATAAGCAAACACACGTCATCGATAAAATAATTGAATTAGCGCCACAAGCTGTTGATAAAGTGAAAGAAATGATGGATAAACGAAAAGAAGATGATCCTGAATTTCAAATTTAACGAATAAAGAAGCTGATCAGTGGATTAGCTTCTTTAATTTTTTTGTAAATAAAGCGATTTTATTTGCATTATCGATAGGGACAAACTATCATTTACATTGTACATATTTTGTTTAAAATAAGGGAGGATTTTTAAGTGGCAAATGTAACTTTTAAAGGTAACCCAATGACTTTAGTTGGAACAGAAGTTAAAGTTGGCGATCAAGCGCCTAACTTCCAAGTATTAGCAAATGACTTATCTCCAGTAAGTTTAGAAACATACAAAGGTGAAGTGAAATTAATTAGTGTTGTACCTTCAATCGACACAGGTGTATGTGATGCACAAACTCGTCGTTTTAACGAAGATGCAGCAGGTATTGAAAACGCGAAAGTATTAACAATTAGCGCTGATTTACCATTCGCTCAAAAACGCTGGTGTGCAGCAAACGGTTTAGAAAATGTTGTAACACTTTCTGATCACCGTGACCTTTCATTCGGTGAAGCTTATGGCTTAGTAATGAAAGAACTTCGTTTACTTGCTCGTGCAGTATTCGTAGTAGATAGCAATGACAAAGTAGTTTACGCAGAATACGTAGGCGAAGGTACAAGCCATCCAAACTATGAAGCAGCATTAGAAGCAGCTAAATCTGCGAAGTAATGTAAATGAAGACGACCTCTCATTAAAGTTTTACTTTAGAAGAGGTCGTCTTTTCTCATGTATTGTTAACTGAACCAATATATGAGAAAAGACGTTACATCATAAACAACTTGAAGGGGAGCTCTTTGCAAGAGGTCGCTTTTTCTTTTGGGAAAAATTTAGATTATGGTATGATATAAGTTATGTGTAAAAGAGAGAAGGAGGAATGTACGTGAGTCAGGCAGTAGAAACATTATTTTCTATTTTTGATTCTTCTACGGTAGTTTTACGTAAAGAATTAGATGTAACATATTTAGAGGCGCTTGTAGAAACAGGTGATAACTTGTTTGAAGGAGCGATTTTACAAGAGGAATTATCCGAATCAACAATTGAACGGTTGAATCGTGAATATAGTACGTTTAATGAAGAAACATATAAAGGGGAAGAAATTCGTAAAGCATTTCAGCTAGCCATTTTAAAAGGAATGAAAGAGGGCGTACAAGCGAATCACGAAATGACGCCAGATGCAGTTGGAATGTTCATGAGCTACTTATTCCATAAGTTTATGCAAGGTCAAAAAGAAATTACTGTTTTAGACCCTGCAATTGGAACTGGTAACTTAATGACTACATTGTTTAATAGCGCCAAAGAAGAACTAACAATGAGTGGATTTGGTGTAGAAGTGGATGAGGTGTTAATTAAACTTGCTTTAGTAAATGCAAATTTACAAAAGCATGCAATCGAATTCTTCCACCAAGATGGACTAGCACCACTTTATATTGATCCAGTTGATGCAGTCGTTTCAGATTTACCAATTGGTTATTATCCAAATGAAATTGTTGCAAGTGAATATACATTAAAAGCAAATGAAGGAATGTCATATGCACATCACTTATTTATTGAACAAAGTGTGAAACATACGAAAGAAGGCGGGTATTTATTCTTCTTAGTACCAAACTTCATTTTTGAAAGTGATCAAGCGCCAAAGCTACATGCATTCATTAAAGAGACATGTTTTATTCAAGGATTATTACAGCTTCCTGTTTCCATGTTTAAAAACGAGAAAAATGCAAAAAGTATATTTGTTCTCCAAAAGAAAGGCCAAGGTGTAACAATGCCGAAACAGGCACTACTAGTGGAATTACCTAAATTCTCTGACATGAAGGCTATGGAGAACATTATGGATCAATTGAATACTTGGTTTGCAACACATAAATAATACGATATATATGTAACAGGGTTAGTAATTAATGTAGTACAGTTTTATAGGATATGTAATGTTTTTTAATATATACAAGATTTAACTGAATTTTTTTGAAATCTGTAATATATTTTTTTCTTGGTGTTACAATTTTTTCACTTGAAATATATGTCGGACGATGTTTAAATTAAAATCGTGAGTATAAAATTTACTAATGATGAAACGTTTTCATAATGAGTGAATTTAATTAGATAAAATCGAGCGGTTTGTGGAATGATCCACACAACTACCAAGAGAAAAAGGGGCGAAAGACTAGATGTCAAAAATCATCGCGATTAACGCAGGAAGCTCTTCGTTAAAGTTCCAATTATTTGAAATGCCAAGTGAAACAGTATTAACAAAAGGTTTAGTAGAACGTATTGGTTTAGAAGATAGTATCTTCACAATTACTGTAAATGGCGAAAAACAAAAAGAAATTACAAACATCCCAGATCATGCAGTAGCAGTTAACATGCTTCTTAAGAAATTAACTGAAAACGGAATCGTAAAATCTCTTGATGAGATTGGCGGTATCGGTCACCGTGTTGTACACGGCGGCGAAAAATTTGCTGATTCTGTTTTAATTGATGCTGAAGTATTAGCTGATATCGAAGAATTAAGCGATTTAGCACCACTTCACAACCCAGCAAACCTTGTTGGTATTAAAGCATTCCAAGAAGTACTACCAAACGTACCAGCAGTAGCAGTATTCGATACAGCATTCCACCAAACAATGCCGGAATCTGCATTCCTATACAGCTTACCATATGAGTACTATGAGAAATTTGGTATCCGTAAATACGGTTTCCACGGAACTTCTCATAAATATGTAACTGAGCGTGCGGCTGAATTATTAGGTCGTCCAATTGAAAGCTTAAGCCTACTTTCTTGTCACTTAGGTAACGGTGCAAGTATCGCAGCAGTAGAAGGCGGTAAGTCTATCGATACTTCTATGGGCTTCACTCCACTTGCTGGTGTAACAATGGGTACACGTTCTGGTAACATTGACCCTGCGTTAATTCCATACATCATGGAAAAAACAGGCCAAACTGTAGAAGAAGTAGTTAGCGTATTAAACAAGAAGAGTGGTATGTTAGGTCTTACTGGTTACTCTAGTGACCTACGTGACATCATTGCGAAAGAAGAAGAAGGCGACCACCGTGCGAAAGTAGCACTTGACGTGTTCGTGAGCCGTATCCATAAATACATCGGTTCTTACACAGCTCGTATGAAAGGCGTTGACGCTATCATCTTTACAGCTGGTGTAGGTGAAAACAGTGCAATTATTCGTGAGCGCGTATTAGAAGGCCTTGAGTACATGGGCGTATACTTCGACGTAAAACGCAATAACGTATTCGGTGAAGAAGCATTCATCAGCTTCCCGCACTCTCCAGTAAAAATTATCGTAATTCCAACTGACGAAGAAGTTATGATTGCTCGTGACGTATTACGTCTTGGAGATATTGGTTAATATACTATATAAAAAAAGACGAGATCCTATAGGATTTCGTCTTTTTTCTTTTGGATATAGTTTAAAATTCCATCTGGATATAGCACTTTTTCCTTCTGAATGAAAGCTGTAATGGGAATCCATTTCGCATACGATACGATTTGCTCATCTTGTATATTCATTTTTTTCATTTCATATAGTGACATGTCTAATAAGCGTAAAGAATATAGCTGAATGATTTCATGACCAATTTCTCCATCTAGATGAAAGATGTTTTCTAAGCAGCCTAAATAATTGGTGATTTCCACTTCTGTGTGAAGCTCTTCTTGAAATTCGCGAATAACAGTATGTGCTGATTTTTCACCAAGTTCAATTGATCCGCCAAGAGGTCGGTAATATGTTTCATCGCCTGTATGATATTTTTGTACGAGAAGGCGACCGTGATGTATAGCAATGCCAAAAGCTTTTGCACGTGGATACATATATAATTACTCCTTATTTATTTTGTATAAGGATGATTATAAGGCAGGGTGTGATAAAAGGTGACGTGTATTTAAGCGTTTGGCCGAATTGTGATGCCATTAAATAAGTCATTCCAAAATGCTTCATTGTACTGGTATATATCCATCACTGGGCATTTTATAACACAAATATTTTGTAATCCCCAATCTTCTTGGGCGATAGTTGGTACATCTTCAGGAATGAGTAATAGGACAGAGAATGTATGTTTAACTATTTGAGATAAAATTTGTTCCAAGGAACGTGCTTCTTCGTATGTTCCTCCCGTTCGAATAAACAATGTGGATTCTGCCGTTTCGATTGTAGTTAGAAAACGATTAATTCGATGCTCATAGTTTAACTTAATTTCTGTATAAGAAGGCCAGGATGTTGGTGTGTTTACATCTGTTTTAAAGTCGTGACAGGAGTCGATTTCATATAGGTTGTCACGGATTCTTAATTTCGCATCATCATCCCAAAATGAGATGAAGGATAAGTTTTCGAACTGTAAAAAACGGTCAAATCGATTTTGTAATAATAAATTCACTTTTTCTAATGAAGGGCTTAGCATAAAATCGATAACACCAAAAAATGGTGATAATTCGAATTGATATAAAGCCCAAGCAGGCCAGCAGTTTTGTCCTAAGCTGAATACTGCATTATATTTTTTTTTTATATTGGATAGATTCATGTGATTCATCTCATCCTTTTTGCTAACATTTTATGTCACTAAAAAATGGTATGTGAATAAAGATAGACAAGCATATTTGCAAAGAACAAGCGGAAATATGTTACAATAGGAAAAAATCGAACGAGGTGGTTGTTGTGATGCGATCGAAGCGAGAACAAGCCATTTTAGACAATATAAAAGAGTGGGAAGGGCAATTAGTAGAGCAAGAAGCGACCGATTTTCAAAAGATGTTTGATAAGTGGTTGCATACTACAGTTGCAAAACTACCTGAGAAAAAACGAAAAGACTTTTTTACGAAAGCAGATGGATGGCTCTTTCATTTGCATGCACTTATTCAAAGTTCACAATCACAGCTAGATGCACGTAATCGTATTTTAGGAACATCGAGATTATTTGATGAATCAATTGAGCAACTTGAAGATTTGAAGGCGTTATCTATTGATCAATTAACATACATAGCAGAGCAGCAAACAGCACGTCATCGTCTATATTCATTCGTACAAGGCGGAGCAACTGGTGCTGGTGGTTTATTATTATTAACGGCTGATTTTCCGGTTATGATTGCGTTAAATGTGAAGGCTGTCCAACTTGTTGCGACATCATTTGGGCATGATGTGAACAAGCCGTATGAAATGATGCTTGCGTTAAAGGTATTCCATGCAGCATTATTGCCGGCGAGACTTCAGCAATATGCATGGTACAATTTACTGAGAGAACTCGAACAAGAGGATTCATTCTTCTATGAAGGAGACGAAGCAGTATTAAAGCCAGCTTCTACTGAGGTTGTGTTAAAACAAATTTTGAAGACGTTTTCGATTTATGCTCTTCGTCGTAAAGTATTCCAAGGCATTCCTGTACTCGGAATGGCGATTGGCTCTACAGTGAACTATCGCTTAACGAGGAATGTTACTGAATTTGCAAATAAGTTTTATCAAGTACGCTACATATTAGAAAAAGAAAAGAGAGCATGAAAAAAAGCGAGAGGCCGAAGCCTTTCGCTTTTTAGTTTGTTGCATGTTTTTTGGATATTGGAATAGAAACGGGTTGCTTTGCTGCTTTCTTTTCTGTTTTTGGATAGTAAATTAAATCCAATGTTTTTGCCTGTACGGCAATCGAAAGAATAGTAAAAGCAATTTCTGTCCAATTTAAATAATATAATGAAAGCGCAAGAACAATCGCGTCAAAGACGAAGAAAATTTGCCCAATTGTAAACCGAGTTCGTTTACTTAATATAATTGTTAAAATATCGTCTCCACCGGTTGCACCGCCAAATCGCAATATAAAACCGAGTCCAATACCAGCTAACGCACCGCCAACTACTGCAGCTACAAATAAATTATTTGATAAATCTACCGTAAAAGGAGAATAATTTTCCATAAGGGAATAAAATACTCCGAATGAAAGTGAACCTAAGAATGAATAGCCAACCATTTTTCTACCTAAAAATGAAGCACATAGTAAAATAATAGGGATATCCATTACTACAGTTGAAATAGATGGTGAAATATCATAAAAATTTTGGATGAATAGTGCAATACCTACAAAGCCACCTTCTGTTAAGTGGTTTTGGAAGTGAATGTGATATAGCGCTGCTGCTAATATAAATGAACCGATTAAAACCATAAAAACTTCTTTAATAATTTGTCGACTTTGGATGTTCCTCATCGTTATTCCTTCTTTCCGTAGTTAGTAGTCCTTTGGTGATGTAAACTAACTACGAGCTCACATGTAGCTTTCAGTTAGTTTACGAAAAAAACTAACTACGCTATATGTCGCTGAAGAAATAACGAATAATCCTCTCGTCCATCAATTCTCCCTACCTTCGTTTTAGTTTAAGTCTTAAAGCGACTAAACAAAACGGGGAGTAGGATTCTTCATTTAGCAATCCTGCTCTTCTTTGTTTTGTTTAGCTAGTAACAATTAAGTCCTAAACAAAACGCTATGTGTAAGAAGAGTCTTTTTTTTGCCAAATTATCCTTCGGGCAATCATAATTTCCCCACTCTCGTATTTTTTTCGCTAGACTAAAGTATCTGAGCTGAAAAATACGCTACGTGTATGATTCGTCAATACGATGCCACATGCTCCTTCGAGCGATCATGATATCAAAATCCCTTCCTTCAAGATTTATATTATTATATCATACTTTCAAAAAATACATGCGGATGGAAACCGACAATAACCGAAGAGAATCTACAAAAAATGTTATGTTTAAATATTTTTGTAGAAAAGCCTAAGTTATTTCGTAGAACTGGACAACTTTTAGAAGTTTGTCCAATAAGTAAGAAAAGAAGGGTTTTTATTCAATTGTATTGTTCTCATCACTTTTATCTTTAAAAAATGCATCCCAGCTAATGATACTTAAAAAAGTTAAAGCGATAATAATGAAAGCTCGCATAAGTTTGAGACCTCCTTTTGTACATAGTATATGAATAATTTGTTTCGGAATGTGTCATTTTTTTACAAGCTCTAACTATTATGAGAGTATATTAATATAGATAGATGAGGGGGAGAATGGAGATATGCTAAAAGACATGTTTAAAAGAAAAGAATTAAAATGTGTTTCATGTCAGAAAAAGATTCAATATGAAGAAGAGCTAGTTGCTTTTGTAAAGTTGCCGAAAGAAAGAAGTATATTAGTAGGCCCGTTTGATGTATGTTTAGCAAAAACGGCGCAAGAAATATATTGCAAAGCTTGTTACGACAAAAAAGCATGACCCGAATTAATTGAGGGGCATGCTTTTTTCATTGGTGTGCTTTTCCCTCAGATACGTTTTGGGTTAGACGATACCAAAGCCAAAGATCGTTAATAATTGAAGCAAGATCGGCAATTTCTGAATTTAGCTTGCAAGAAATTTCGAAGTCTTCTTCGTTATTTAAGTGGTGCTGTTTCGCGTTAATATGGTGCTCAAGTTCTTTTATGCGATCAGGTATTTTTCCGCGAACTTGCTCCCATTTTAATAAAATAGAATGCTGCGCTTGTTCAGAGATGTCTTCCCATTTTTTTTGTATGTTCGGTACTTCAATTCCTAGATGTTCATTGTATATAAAATACTTTTTCATAGACACCCCTCCATTTTCCTTCCTCTATTTTACATAAAAAAAGAAAGAAGTTCGACGAAATTGTTTGAAAAAATTTTATAAATTCCCCTTGATTCATTTTATGAAAGGTGATAAAGTTTGGATTATTATAAGAAAAGATGAATATTTATTCTTTAGGGGGATGCAAAATGGAGAAGAAAAAAGTGGTATTAGCATATTCCGGAGGTCTTGATACTTCCGTTGCAATTAAATGGTTACAAGAGAAGAATTATGATATTATCGCGCTTTGCTTAGATCTAGGGGAAGGTAAAGACTTAGCGTTTGTAAAAGAAAAAGCACTTTCAGTAGGTGCAATTAAATCATATATGATTGATGTTCAAGAAGAATATGCGAATGAATATGCATTGATAGCGATGCAAGCTCACACGTTATACGAAGGGAAATATCCTCTTGTTTCTGCATTATCTCGTCCGCTTATTGCAAAAAAATTAGTAGAAATTGCAGAGCAGGAAGGCGCAAGTGCAGTTGCACATGGATGTACAGGGAAAGGGAATGACCAAGTTCGTTTTGAAGTTTCTATTCAAGCGTTGAATCCATATTTAGAAGTTATTGCGCCTGTACGTGAATGGAAATGGTCACGTGAAGAAGAAATTGCATATGCAAAAGAAAATGATATACCGATTCCAATTAATTTAGATAGCCCGTTTTCAATCGATCAAAACTTATGGGGACGCAGCAACGAATGTGGAATTTTAGAAGATCCATGGGCAGCGCCGCCAGAAGAAGCATACGAGATGACATTAGCATTAGAAGATACACCGAATAAACCAGAGTTTGTAGAAATCGGATTTGAAGCAGGAGTACCGACGACTTTAAACGGCACTGCATATTCACTTTCAGAACTAATTAAAACGTTAAATGCACTTGCTGGCAAACATGGCGTTGGACGTATCGACCATGTAGAAAATCGCCTTGTCGGTATTAAATCTCGTGAAGTATATGAATGCCCAGCAGCAATGACATTAATAACAGCGCATAAAGAACTTGAAGATTTAACACTTGTGAAAGAGGTTGCTCATTTCAAACCGATGATTGAGCAAAAACTAACAGAATTAATTTATAACGGTTTATGGTTCTCACCTTTAAAACAAGCGCTCAATGCTTTCTTACAAGAAACGCAAAAAAATGTAACAGGTACAGTGCGTGTGAAATTATTTAAAGGTCATGCGATTGTAGAAGGGCGTAAATCTGAGTACTCTTTATACGATGAAAAATTAGCAACGTATACTGCCCAGGATGAATTTAATCATGATGCAGCAGTTGGATTCATTTCATTATTCGGTTTACCTACGAAAGTATACAGCCAAGTGAATCAAAAGAAGGTGGAAGCGTGAGCAAACTTTGGGGCGGACGTTTTACAGAAGAAGCGGAAGCGTGGGTTGAAGAGTTTGGAGCATCCATCTCCTTTGATCAACAATTAGTAAATCAAGATATAAAAGGGAGTATCGCACACGTAACGATGTTAGCAAAGCAAGGCATTGTTACGAAAGAAGAAGCAGAGAAAATAAAGATAGGGCTTCAATATTTACTAGAGGAAGCGAAACAAAATAAATTGAATTTCTCAGTCGAGGCTGAGGACATTCATTTAAATATTGAAAAGATGTTAATTGAAAGAATCGGTGAAGTAGGAGGGAAACTTCATACAGGCCGAAGCCGTAACGATCAAGTAGCGACAGATATGCATTTGTATTTAAAAGAAAAAGTAGAAGATATTATAAAAGCTACAAAACAATTGCAAACTGTTCTTGTTCATCAAGCGGAAAATAACATTGAAACAATTATGCCCGGCTATACGCACTTGCAACGTGCACAGCCGATTTCATTTGCGCATCATATTCTTGCTTACTTTTGGATGTTAGAGCGCGATGTGAATCGTTATGAAGATTCGTTAAAGCGTATTAACATTTCACCATTAGGAGCAGGAGCACTAGCTGGTACAACATTCCCAATTGACCGAGAATATAGTGCGGAGCTTCTTGGATTTAATGGAATCTATGAAAATAGTTTAGATGCGGTAAGTGATCGTGATTTCATACTGGAGTTTTTAAGTAACTCATCTATGCTTATGATGCACTTATCACGCTTTTGCGAAGAACTTATTTTATGGAGTAGTCAAGAATTTCAATTTATTGAAATGAGCGATCAATACGCAACAGGAAGCAGTATTATGCCGCAGAAGAAAAATCCGGATATGGCGGAACTTATTCGTGGTAAAACTGGCAGAGTATACGGTAATTTATTCAGTTTACTTACAGTAATGAAAGGATTGCCGCTCGCTTACAATAAAGACTTACAAGAAGATAAAGAAGGAATGTTTGATACAGTGAAAACAGTAGAAGGATGCCTTCATATTATGGCAGGCATGCTTGAAACGATGACTGTAAACAAAGAAAAAATGGGGCAAGCTGTGACGCAAGACTTCTCTAACGCAACAGAAATTGCCGACTATTTAGCAAGCAAGGGACTGCCGTTCCGTCAAGCTCATGAAATTGTCGGGAAACTAGTTCTTCATTGTACGCAAAAAGGAATCTATTTATTAGATGTACCACTTGAAACGTATAAAGAAATGAGTCCGTTATTTGAAGAAGATTTATATGAAGTTCTTTCGCCATATGCAGCTGTAAAGCGTCGTAACAGTGCTGGTGGAACAGGGTTTGAACAAATTGAAAAAGCTTTGGAGAAGGCGAAGGGGTTAGCCATAGAGTTTGTTGGAATTTGAATGATGTATGATATAGAGGGTAAGGTGCTTTTTTAGAAAGTACCTTACCTTTTTGTATTTAGACTTTTAGGTGCGTATCTATCATTTCATAATTATTCTTCATAATCATAAAATGATGTTTCTCATGAATCGCTAATAGTTGGATAGATTGAATAAGGTTAGGGTAGTGAGCAATTGGATCTAAAAATACGATATGTCCTGCGATATTTTCTTCTATATTTTGAACTAGTTTTTTTATTTCATCTGTTTCACGTGAAAGTAATTCTTCTAATTCTATTGCACTCATAGAATAATAGATTTTTTTTGAAGGGATTAAAATCCAAGGAGCTTTCATTCCTTTGCCGTGTTTTTCTTTATATTCGGCATAAATGTCATGTATTTCAGTTGCAAATGGGGTGTTTTTTCTTAGCTTGGCATAAGGGATAAGAGTGAAAGCGAATTTAATCGCTACTTTTAGCATCCTTGTAATTAAATATAAGTGATAAAAGTGTTCACCAATAGACCATTTTCCATCCTCTTTCCTATACCATAGTTGTTCATGTGAAAGTGAATAAAGCTTAGGAAGGAACTGGCTTCTTTGTACATGTAATGTGTGAAAATGTTTTGAGATATTTTCGGATTTCATATTTTGGTATCCTCCATCCTTTTTCCTAATTATAACATTTTCCGCATGAATTTAATTAAGCCTAGAACAATATGTTCTAGGCTTAAAGTTTCATCGATTAATCATACTTATGTCGACCTTCCGTAATTCGAATATACTCAATATCCATCAAATCTCTAAGTAATGCACCATTACTTACTTCCACACCATGTTTCTCTTTAAAATGTGTGCGGATCGTATCTAACATTTCGATTTCTTTCCCATTCACATCTAAAATAATACGTTCATAATCATCCATGTAGCACCCTCCTTTTCTAAACACATATATTTTGTCCGTCTATTACTAAAAAATGTATGTTAGTGTAATGTTAGAAAATAAGAAAGGAATGGAAAATGAGACGTATTTATTTTGTAGGGTTAATTTTGTATACGCTAATTGTATTACACGTTGCATTCCCAAAAATATTTACATTTGAGAATGTAAAAACAATACATATAGCAATATCTATCTTTACTTTATTTGTAGTAGATTGCTGTATTTCTGTATGGCTTTCTAGAAAAAAGAAAGTACAAGAAGTAAAAGATAAAAAAGAAATAGAACGGAAAAAGAGAAAACGTTCATTTTGGATGACAACGTATTGTTTTTCTTTAGTGATTGCTGCTGCATTTTTTAGTGAGCATATTCCACTAGAAAGATTGGATATTGAATTTTGGGCAATTGTATTTGCATGTTATTTTTTTATACATTTTCTTCCTTATATGAAAGAAAGGCGAGGAGAAGAGGAAGATCCGATTGAAGAAGAAGTGAGAGAACAAGAGAGTAAGAGAATAGAAGAAGACATAAAGAAACTTGGCGAACAAAAGTGGTATTTAAAATCAAAAATTATATATGTTCTTTGCTTCATTACGCCGCCAATCGGTTATTTGTATGTTTTTTTGCTTCGCAAAAAAATGACAGAAGATGCAAAGCAAACGTACTTAACGGTTGCGACGTTAATGATGGCGCTATGGTCTTTGAAGTTCCTTCCGCCTTATGTGTTTGCAGTTGTAATTGTTGTTGTAGCTTGTCTCGTATTTATAGTGAAATATGTGAAATGAAAAACACCAAGCCCATGTGGACTTGGTGTTTTTTTATTATAAATTAAAGATCACCTTGCTCCTCATCACCACGAACAACAAGGACATCGCATTTCGCATAGCGAATAATATGTTCAGAGACGCTACCAATTAGGAAACGTTCAACTGCATTTAAACCAGTTGCACCACACATAATTAAGTCCACTTTATTGTTTGGAGCAATTTCTTTTGAAATTTTAGATTTAGGATTACCGAATTCTAATACAGTTTCAATGTTTTCAAGGCCAGCTTCAAGCGCAGTTTTTTTGTAGTCTTCTAATAAGTCTTCTGCAAATAGATTTGCACGTTCAGCAATTGCTCGGCTATAGGCCTCTACTGCGGAGTATGCTTTTACATCAACAATATGAGCGATTGTTAATGTTGCGTTGTTTCGTTTTGCAACTTGAATTGCTTTTTTAAAGGCTTTTTCTGCTTCTTTAGAACCGTCCACCGCAATTAAAATATTTGTATATGTATTATTCATAGTAAATTCCTCCCAATCATTTTTATTACCGTTTACAACTTTATTATAAAACAAATTTTGGTAATGTGCTTGTCGGAAACGTTACAGAATTTTGAAAACTTTGCCTTAATTCGTTTTAGTTGTAATTGAAGCGAGAACTTGTTACATATGGAGTATAGCAATTTAAAAGGAGGCATGTTTGTGAGACACGCGCTCATTACAGCCGGTACGAAAGGTTTAGGAAAGCAAGTAACAGAAAAGTTATTGGATAAAGGATATTCAGTAACAGTAACATATCATAGCGATACAAGTGCTATGGAAACAATGAAAGAAACATATAAAAATATGGAAGAACGTCTACAGTTCGTGCAAGCTGATGTCACGAAAAAGGAAGATTTACATAAAATAGTAGAAGAAGCGATGAGCCGTTTTGGCAAAATTGACTTCTTAATTAATAATGCTGGTCCTTACGTATTTGAAAGGAAAAAATTAGTCGATTACGAAGAAGGCGAATGGAATGAAATGATCCAGGGTAATTTAACAGCGGTGTTTCATTTATTAAAACTTGTCGTACCGATTATGAGAAACCAGCAATTTGGCCGTATTATTAACTATGGATTTCAAGGGGCAGATAGCGCGCCTGGATGGATTTATCGTTCAGCCTTTGCAGCTGCGAAAGTCGGACTTGTTTCTTTAACGAAAACAGTCGCATACGAAGAAGCTGAATACGGTATTACTGCGAATATGGTATGTCCTGGTGATATAATTGGTGAAATGAAAGAGGCAACGATTGAAGAAGCACGAAATCTGAAAGGTAGTAACACACCAATTGGTAGATCTGGAACAGGGGAAGATATCGCAAGAACCATTTCGTTTTTATGTGAGGACGATTCTGATATGATTACTGGCACGATTATTGAAGTAACAGGCGCTGTTGATGTTATTCATAGACATCGATAGAATTAAATAAAGTGAAGTTTCGAATAATTGGACAGTTTATCCTTTATACTGAGAGGTACGGATAATACTGTCCTTTCATATAAGATTAAATCTATCGGAAAACTTGTATTATTTTTTGTCAAATATTGAGATATTATGTTAGAATATAAGAGTATAGAAAGCGCTTTAAAAAATGATTCAGGGGTCATTTCATAACTCAAGGGGGAACTAATAATGCGTATCGGTATTCCAACAGAAATTAAAAACAATGAAAACCGCGTGGCAATGACGCCAGCGGGAGCTGTACATTTAGTACAAAATGGTCATGAAGTTTTTGTTCAAAAAGGATCAGGTGTAGGATCAGGCTTTACAGATGAAGAATACGTACAAGCTGGTGCGAAACTTGTTGAAACTGCTGAAGAAGCATGGAATCAAGATATGGTTATGAAGGTAAAAGAGCCAGTTGAAAGTGAATACGGTTATTTCCGCGAAGGTTTAATTTTATTCACATACTTACACTTAGCTCCAGAGCCAGAATTAACAAAAGCATTAATTGATAACAAAGTGGTATCAATTGCATACGAAACAGTACAATTAGACAATCGTTCTTTACCATTACTTGCACCAATGAGTGAAGTAGCTGGTCGTATGTCTGCGCAAATCGGTGCACAGTTCCTTGAGAAAAACAAAGGTGGTAAAGGTATTTTACTTGCAGGTGTTCCAGGGGTGAAACGCGGTAAAGTAACAATTATCGGCGGTGGTCAAGCTGGTACAAACGCAGCGAAAATTGCAGTAGGTTTAGGTGCAGATGTAACAATCATCGACTTAAGTGCAGAACGTCTTCGTCAATTAGATGACATTTTCGGAAACCAAGTAAAAACGTTAATGTCTAACCCGTATAACATTGCAGAAGCTGTAAGAGAATCTGATCTTGTAATCGGTGCAGTATTAATCCCAGGTGCAAAAGCGCCAAAACTTGTAACAGAAGAAATGATTCAATCAATGGAACCAGGTTCTGTTGTTGTAGATATCGCGATTGACCAAGGTGGTATTTTCGAAACAACTGACCGTATTACAACTCATGATAACCCAACTTATGAAAAACACGGCGTTGTTCACTATGCAGTTGCAAACATGCCAGGTGCGGTTCCACGTACATCAACTCTTGCATTAACAAACGTAACAGTACCATATGCAGTACAAATTGCTAACAAAGGCTACAAAGAAGCTTGCCTAGGCAACACTGCATTATTAAAAGGTATTAATACATTAGATGGCTACGTAACATTCGAAGCAGTTGCAGAAGCGCACAGCTTACAATATGCAGATGCAAAAGAGCTTCTTGAAAAAGCTCCTGCTTTATCATAATAGAAATAAAATAAAGACCTTTCCTTTGTAGGAAGGGTCTTTTTATTTAAACTAATTATCTAATTTCTTCACAATTTTCAAGCCGAACATCATTGTGAAGAAAAGAATTCCAAACAAGTAATACAGGGCATACTCTACTCGTATCGTCGAATTTTTGTCAGTAATATATAAAATAAATAGTATCGCAGAGCCGATTAAATGAGAGAGACCGAAAATTTGCGCCATAAGCTTTAAACTCATTTTCTCAATTCGTTCATCTATCTCAGGTAATGGGTATTTCTCGGACTCTTTCTTTTTCTTCTTAAAGAATATTCGTTTCACTACAAATAGTACCAAGGCTAAGAGTATGTATACGCCAGCGAATAGAAGGACAGAACGAATCTTTTCTTCATCACTACTATTGAAATAAAGGAAAATCGATCCTAACATTAAAATGGTAAGATGTGAAATGGATTCTTGATTAAAAGTATTTTTCATTCTTTTTCCTCCCCAGTTTTGTCTAATTGAAATAAATCTTCTACTTTACAGCCGAAAAACTCACATAATTTCAATGCTAATTCTAAACTTGGGTTGTATTTATTCTTCTCGATAGCGATGAGGGATTGTCTAGTGATTTGAACAGAGGAAGCTAATTGCTCTTGGGTGATGTCTCTAACGACGCGGAATTGTTTCACTTTATTTTTAATCAAATATACAAAGTCTCCTTTTTGTAAATTTGTTACTTTCATAATATCCATTTATAGGTAAAAAGCAAATGAAACTTTACAAAAAGTAAATAAAACTTTACGAGAAATATTGCTTGTTATGATGTTGTTTTTTGTGATAATTTGGAATTAAATGAAAAATTAAAGTCGATAGAGGAGATTCAATGGGGAGCAAAAAGAGTAAGAAAAAGCAAGCTAAAAGACAAAAGTATATAAAGAAAAAACAGGAACAGAACATACCTCTTTCAAAAAAAGTAGTCATTATGATAGAAAAAACATTTCGGTATATTTGTATGGCTCTGTATGTGATTTTTTGCGTGTTTTTATGTGGGATGGTTAAAAATTTTGGGATAACCCCTAATGTTATTGAAGGTATTTTTGGCGTTACACTTGTTATGGTAGAAGGATTCTTATTCTTTATATTATTTGATAAAGTGTGGCCTAGTCATGAAAGTAAAAAAGATAGAAAAAGAAGAAAAAAATCTTCATCCGATTCAAGCTCATCAAGCGGATTTGGTGATTACAGTAGCAACGATTGTAGCAGTTCAAGTGATGGTGGAGGAGATTGCGGAGGTGGAGGAGACTAAATTAGTTTTTCAGAAGAACGACTAATGAAAGGGTGGGACGAAAGATGGAAACTGTGAATTTATTAGAATTAACAAAGGACATTC
Organism: Bacillus sp. TH19; assembly: GCF_016651075.1. Lineage (NCBI taxonomy): Bacteria > Bacillati > Bacillota > Bacilli > Caryophanales > Bacillaceae > Bacillus > Bacillus sp. TH19. The sequence continues at coordinate 961,791 of NZ_JAEKEO010000007.1, forward strand.
AAGAACAACATAAAAACTTCGTCGTTTCAAATGTAAATAATCATTGCTTACGAATCGCCGTATTTACTGGTGAATATGATTGGCACTATCATTCTAATTCGGATGAATTATTTATTGTGCTAGAGGGAGAACTACTTATCGATTTTGAAGATGGAGAGACGGTGGTTTTAAAGCCAAATGATTCTATCTTAATTCCAGCATGCACGATCCATAGAACGAGAGCATTCAAGAGAACGGTAAATCTTTGTTTTGAAAATATAGAGGCGGATACGATTAAAGTGGAGCAATTATGAAAAAATTATCTGTAGCCCAGTATAGAAAAATCCTTCCGATTTTAGAAGGTCATACAAGGACAACAACCTTTGCTCATGCGGTATGTGATCAAATGATAGATGGTGAAGTTTTTGCAAACGAGAAGTTAACAGCAGGACTAATTCGTACAGCTAATGGTATCTATTATTTATTTGGTGATACGGATGATCAAAATTATAACGAATATTTATTTGCGTATTTAAAAATGGCTATTGAAAAAACAGAGAAACGATTTACACTGTTCACTTCGAGTGAAGAGTGGGAAATGATGATTGAAGAGTACTTTAGTAATGCATTTCGGAACATCCCACGAATGACATTTCAATTTCAAAGAGAAGTTTTTGAAGACAGAAGAATAGAATTAAACAAAAATACATATGAAATTAAACGTATTGATAAAAGTGATATAGAACGAAGTAATGAATTTACAGAGGATTATTACAAAGAATATTGGGGATCAAAAGAAGTGTTTTTAAATAACGGCTTTGGTTTTTGTATAGAACAAGATGGGATGATTGTAGCCGAATGCGTCTCAATATTTAGAGGGAATGGTTTTGCTGAAATTGATATTGCAACACATGAAGCACATCAAGGGAAAGGGTTAGCTCAAGCTGTCGCAACACGTTTCATTGAACAGTGTATACAAAATCATATTACACCATGCTGGGATTGTAATGTAGATAATATTCCCTCGCAAAAATTAGCTAGTAAATTAAGCTTCCATAATCCAGTAGAATATGTTTTGTTTGTCCGCAAGAAAATGGGGGAATAAAAGATGAACGTAGAATTAACAAGATTCAAAGTCAAGCCAGGTAAAAGTCATCGCGTAGATGAATGGATGCAGCTTCTTAATGATAATATGAAAGAAGTGCTTTTGACATTAAACGACGAAAAGATGTATGTAGAGACAATTTTCCGGGAAATAAGAGATGGAGAAGAGTACTTATATTGGTATTCTGTGCAAGGAGAAGGCGGGGCTCTTGTCGAAAATTCTCATCATGAAATTGATAAAAAGCACTTAGCGTTTTGGTATGAATGTATTGATGAAGAAACACCGTCTGTTGATATGAAAACAGAAGTTGTTATGATTCAAGATGTTGTGAAGGAAGTAATGAAATAATAGAATAGTATGTTGGAGAGAAGCGCATCAAAATAGATGTGCTTTTTATTTTGAAAAACGATTTAACAATAAACTCAAAAGAATTTCTATACCAAATGAAGTCTTTAGCAAAAAAATAGTGAAGGTATACCAAGTGATTATTTTGAACAATATTATAAAGCAATAAAAAACACCAAACCAAAAGACCTACCAATATACGGTGTAGTCGTAACAGGAAAAATAGAGAATTTACAAGGTTTACAAGGAGCACCATATATTAAGGCGGCTGTAAGAGGCGTAACAGTTGAGAAATATTGATTACAATTAATTAATGTGAATAATCAGAAAATTTATGTTATAATATGGGAAAAGGAGGCTTATATGAGGCAAATACATGGAGCAATTTATATTTACATAACAATGTTTTTCGTAGGAGCATCTTATGGATTAGGGCATATGTATTCGCATCCTATATTAACTTTTTTAAGCGGAGCATGTATGGTGTTTGCGCTTCTTGTCCACCTTTTCTCAGTTTGGATCGTGAAATTTCAAATTAATATTAGTGAAATAGAAGAAGGCACTTTTTGAGTGGCCTTCTTTTTTAATAATATTGGCGGAGCCCCTGCAGTAATTTTTCAATTTCGCATTCAGTTTCTTTACATATAGACATTGTGCGTAATCTGAAAAATAAACTACGTAAGAAAGATTTTATATTTCCGTATAGAAATTCGTACGAGTCAATATGTAGTGTCGGTTTTTGAACTTGCAATTGAGCTACTAGATCACGAAGGGCTAATATGAGTACTTCTTCCGCTAGGCCATTTTGCAGCATTACGACAATTGGACAAACGATACGTTCATCTTCTTCATACTTGTAATAGATGGAATGGATACAAACTTTATTTAATAAAGTTGTTAGTATTTCTTCGTAATGTGAAGCTCCTAGTTTAGGATTATTAACAAGCGCTTCAAATGTATCGGAAGCATGAGCGATACTATGTGCCCAGCCATGGTCTTGCACATAGCCTCGTAAGTCATGTTCTTTGTTCATATATAGAATTAATTTATCTTTTACATTTAAAATATCAGCCTGTGATAAGAAATTATGTTTTGTATCAGCATCGATAATGAGTGCGATTAATAATGTTGTAAATGCACGGGTAAATACAGCATCGTCGTCATCTGAATGAATCTTGTAAAATAAATAGTTTTCATTGATGCTTTCTGATAATAGTTTCTGTAAGTGTGAGTGTGAAAGGTAGTCCTTTTTAATGAGATGATAAAAAGTAGAGTAAATGAGTTTGTCTCTTAAATAGCTATCAGTAACACCGATATGTTGAAGCATACTTGAACTTAAAGAATCAATATGAATTGTGTTATCTAGTATGTAATTATTATTACGAATTTCTTCTAACTGTTGCTGTAACATATAAATCCTCCTTTTTTAGAAAAATCTGTATATTAATACTATAATGAGAGGAAGAAATAGACAAGAAATAAGTGCTTTTGAATGGGGGGACATTATGAAGAGAGCATTATTCTTTTTTATTAGTATTTTCTTTTTTGGAAGTTGTTCGATTTCGTATGTTACTTTTTCTAGCGAGAGCAAAAGTTGGACGGGGCAATATAAAGGTCATATTAAGGATGACAGTGAAGATGGAATGTTTACGTTTCAGTATAAGGGCGGAGATGGAAATACAGAATTTAAAAATTTAGAGATTGCTATTAATGAAGCGTTCAGTACAATGACACAAACGTCAGAAAGTCATAAAGGGGCAAGGATTGAAATGAAATCATCTTGTGTAAGTTGTGCGCCTCTATCTAAAGATGAACCGATAGAGGTTGTGATTAAATGGGATGATAAGTATGAAGAGAAGATGGTTTTAAAGCGGAAATAGCGAAGAGTGAGGGATTAAAGATGAATAGAAATATGAAAATTTCTATTCATATATTTTTAAGTGTATTTCTAATCATATTATCAGCGTGTACTACGAAAACAGTAGAGCAAGTAGAAGTAAAAGAAGAACCTAAAGAAGGGTATGTAATATTGAGAAATGGCACAATATTTTTTGACAGTGATAAAACTTTTAAAACAAAAGTAGAATTGCAAAATTATATGGAACAACCAATGAATAAAGAGCATCCATCAGATACAGTCTTGAGCTTTAAGGATAAAAACGCATATGATCAATTAAAAACAGGGGATAAAATAAATGTATGGTCTTCTCAGATACTTGAAAGTTATCCAGCAAAAATGATTGTAGAGAGACTTGAAATAGTAGAGAAATAGAAAAAGGTAGCGATCACGCTACCTTTTTATTATTTCACAAATTGTAATTCTTTCGGGAACTTCGTTAAGATCTCTGATCCATCTTTTGTGATGTAAATATCATCTTCAATACGAACGCCACCTACGTTTGGTACGTAAATACCTGGTTCGATTGTGAAGACCATACCTTCTTTTAATAGAGAATCGTTGCCTTCTTTTACATCTGGATATTCGTGTACGCTAATTCCAAGTCCGTGACCAAGGCGGTGTGGGAAGAAGTCTCCGTAACCTGCATCTGCGATAACAGAGCGAGCAGCATTGTCAATTGCACCAAATGTAACGCCTGGTTTACATGCTTCAACTGCTTGTAATTGTCCAGCAAGTACAGTGTTGTAAATGCGAGTTTGTTCTTCAGAAAGTTCACCGAATGCTACTGTACGTGTAATGTCAGAGCAATAACCTTCAATGATTACACCTAAATCAAATAGTACGAAATCGCCGCGTTTCATTTTGTTAGCACCTGGAATACCGTGTGGAAGAGCAGAGTTTGCACCTGCTAATACCATCGTATCGAATGACATTTTATGGATGCCTTTTGTTTTTAATTCATGCTCAATAATTGCTAATACTTCTAGCTCACTACGATTTTCTTTAATTGCATTTACACCAACTTCAACAGCATAATCTGCCATTTTAGCTGCTTCACGTAAAATAGAAAGTTCTTTTTCGTCTTTAATTAAGCGAAGCTCGCGAACTTTCTCTTCAGCTGATTTGAAAGCTGCATTTGGGAATAACTTTGTTAATTCTTCGTAACGTTCTACGTTTAAATGTTCTTTTTCAATTGCAACTGCATTTGCATCAATACCACGATCTTTAATTGCTTTTGCAATCATATCCCATGGTTTGTCCGTATCAGTAAATCCGATAATTTCATGTGCCCAGCCAGCGTTACGCGCTTGGCCTTCTTCCATTTTAGGACAAATTAAAATAGGCTCTTTTTCTTGGAATACAAATATACCAAGTAGTCTTTCATGTGGTTCACAGTGGAAGTTTGTCATGTAGAAAACGTTTGGTGTAGAAGTTAAGAACGCAGCTTCTACGTTTTTTTCTTTTAGCCATTGCATTAAATTTTCTAATCTAGCATTCATCGATTGGCACCCCCGAGATATTTAATTACAAATATAACTTTACATCGGACGAAAGCGTTATGACAAGTAAATAGATGTTAGAAAAGACAGGGAATTAAGAAATCATGTAGAATAAAAAGTGTGAATGTGAATAGGGGAGGAATGTAATGATGAAAGTATCTTATCACGGGCATTCAGTTGTAAAGATTGAAACGAATGGCAAAGTTATTTTAATTGACCCATTTTTAACGGGAAATCCGAAAACAGATTTAAAGGCTGAAGATGTAAAAGTTGATGCGATTATTTTATCGCACGGACATGGTGATCATGTTGGGGATACAGTAGAGCTTGCGAAGAAAAATAATGCAGTTGTAGTAGCACCGTTTGAACTAGCAACATTTTTAGGATGGCAAGGTGTAAATACACATCCAATGCATATTGGTGGTTCACATGAATTTGACTTTGGAAAAGTGAAATTTACTCAAGCATTCCACGGCTCTAGTTATATTGATGAAGAAAATAAGACGATTACATATACAGGTATGCCAGCTGGTATTTTGTTTACAGCAGAGGAGAAAACGGTATATCATGCAGGAGATACTGCTTTATTCTCTGATATGAAGTTAATTGGAGAACTGAATAATATTGATTTAGCATTTTTACCAATTGGCGATAATTTCACAATGGGGCCAGAAGATGCTGTGTTAGCATCAAAATGGATAGAGGCGAAAACAGTTGTACCGATGCATTACAATACGTTCCCAGTTATTGAACAAGATCCATATCAATTTGTAGGAAAGCTACAAAATTGTACAGGGAAAGTATTAGAAGCTGGAGAAAGTATTACACTATAAAAAAGAAACCCTTCATTTGAAATGACAAGTGAAGGGTTTTTTATGTGTGTAGTACAGTTTTTAAAGTCTGTATTTGTTTAGCTGATTCTTCTTGTTTTGTACGTGGCTGTTCGGGTGTTTCATTCAACTCCATTGCAACTTTTTTTCCATCTACGAAAGCTAAAAATACAGCACCTACAACCTCTAAAAATTTTTTCATAATGTATTCGCTCCTTTGTTTCATTTCTTGTCTTAATTGTATATTGAAGCGTCTGGACAAACTATCGAACGAGATGACAATACCATTACATTGTTGTAATAGAATGACTGGTGGAATGTAAGGGGTATTTTGTTATAAAAAAAATGGTACAGGCATATAAAGAGAGAGTGTAACAGTTTTGAAAATATAGTATACTGAAAATACAACACATGAAGAATTTAGGGAAAAGAAAGTATGGTGAAACCATTTGGCTACCAAACATAATCAAATTTTAGAACATATTAATAGCCTGCCGGTAGGGCATAAAATTTCTGTGCGGCAAATTGCGAAAGATTTGAGTGTAAGTGAAGGGACAGCTTACCGTGCAATTAAAGACGCAGAAAATAAAGGATATGTTAGTACAATTGAACGTGTCGGAACAATTCGAATTGAACAAAAGAAGAAAGAGAATATCGAAAAACTGACATATGCAGAAGTCGTTAACATTGTCGATGGTCAAGTACTTGGAGGCAGAGAAGGGCTACATAAAACATTAAATAAATTCGTAATCGGGGCTATGAAATTAGAAGCGATGATGCGCTATACAGAAGCAGGGAACTTACTTATTATCGGTAACCGTACGAACGCACATCAATTAGCATTAGAAACAGGGGCTGCTGTATTAATTACAGGTGGATTTGATACAGAAGAGCATGTGAAAAAGTTAGCAGATGAATTGAAATTGCCAATTATTTCGAGTAGTTATGATACATTTACGGTCGCAACGTTAATTAACCGTGCAATTTATGATCAACTTATTAAGAAAGAAATTGTACTAGTTGAAGATATTTTAACACCAATTGAAGAAACACTATATTTAAAGCCTAGTGACATAGTGCAGAAATGGCATGAGTACAATGAAGAAACGATGCATGGACGTTATCCAATTGTTGATGAAAATAAAAAGGTGTTAGGTATTGTAACTTCAAAAGATATGATTGGTGTCGTGAAAGAAACACCAATTGATAAAGTGATGACAAAGCATCCAATTACGGTAAACGGAAAAATGTCTGTCGCAGCTGCAGCACGTATGATGGTATGGGAAGGTATTGAGTTACTTCCTGTTGTGGAAGAAGGGAATAAATTGCAAGGGATCATTAGTCGCCAAGATGTACTTCAGGCGCTGCAAATGATTCAACGTCAACCGCAAGTTGGGGAAACAATTGATGATATTGTAACGAACCAATTTATGACGCCGAAAGAAGCGAAAAATGAGCATTTGTATCAATTTTCAGTGACGCCACAAATGACGAATTCAATCGGGACGTTATCTTACGGTGTATTCACAACAATTGTGACAGAAGCAACAAACCGTGTCATTCGTGCGCAGAAGAAGAGCGATTTAATTGTTGAAAACTTAACCATTTATTTCGTTAAGCCAGTTCAAATTGATAATGTTGTATCAGTTCATCCGAAAGTATTAGAAATTGGGCGTAAATTTGGTAAGATTGATGTAGAAGTGCATCATGAAGGTAATGTTGTCGGGAAGGCATTACTTATGGTGCAATTGATCGATAAATAAAAAGATGGAACAAATCGCTTTGGTTTGTTCCATCTTTTTTGTTTTATTGGGTTTGGAAGCTGTTGTTAAAGATGTGGAAGAGTTTTAGCGGGAAATATATATAAGGAGAGATGAATGTATAATTAGAAAAAACAGAATATTAATTCACTTAGATTGTATACTATGATATAATTAGATTGTAAGATAATGGATGTCGGAAGGGGGATGCATTATGTCATCAGAATTACTCTTTTTTGGTGGTATCGCACTCTTTTATTTCCTTGTGATGATACCAATTCAATACTTATACTTACAAGGATTAAATGAAAAAAAGAAACGAACAGGATTATCTCAGCAAGAACTATACAAACAGATGTCTTTTGGAGAAGAACAATTACATTTTCACGTGCAAGGTAATCCCTTTAATGTACCATCTGCGTTTGTTGCATATATGATTTTGAAAGTGAAGGGACGTAAAAAAGCATCACAATGTTGATGCTTTTTTTACGTTGTTTTATAAGATTCGGCTTCTTTGACTGCTAATGGTAGAAAATGTTTATATTGGCGGAATCCATTAAATGTACTCGCGCTGCCAAGTAAAATAAACAAAACACCAACGATAATGCGTGCAGTTGAAAGTTCTAAAAAGAATTGGTTTATCCCAAAGAAGAGGACGAATAAGCCGAGTGCCATTGCGGATTTTCCAGAGAGCCAACCTTTCTCCATTGGACGGTTTGTACGAAAGAATTTTGTTTTGTAGAAGAGGTACAACACAAATGAGATGATAATACAAAAGACGAATACTGGCATAATACACGCTCCCATCGATTGGTATAAAAATAACAATTTAGAAAAAAGAAAAATCTAAACTTTCTAACTTTTATTATAAAGCAATTGTTCGCATGTATGAAATGTTTTCCGTTATAATGGGGGATAAAGTGAAACTTTAATTAGTGTGGGGAGATCCCACGTACTAATTATTAGCCCTCACCAATCGGGCTTTTACGTGCATCCAGGCTCCAAATTAATTTTGCCCCATTGTTTTTAATACTTTTGAGGTGGGAGTCTTACTACACGTTAATGCGGGATAAAATGAAGAAGTTGAATAAAAAGGAGATTATACATATGCATGAGCAAATTTTAGGAGCAATTAAAGAGTTTGATACAATTATTATTCATCGTCATGTACGTCCGGATCCAGATGCGTTAGGTTCTCAGTGCGGACTTGGTACAATTCTGCAAGAATCGTTTCCAGAGAAAAATATTTATATGGTTGGGTACAACGAGCCTTCTTTATCGTTTTTACGAGTAATGGATGATATTGAAGATAGTGTATATGAAGATGCACTTGTTATCGTGTGTGATACAGCGAACCAAGAGCGTGTTTGTGATCAGCGTTATGCAAAAGGAAAGATGTTAATTAAAATTGATCATCATCCGAATGAAGACCCGTACGGAGATATTACATGGGTAGATACGACAGCAAGTTCTACAAGTGAAATGATTTATGAATTTTACAGTTATGGAAAAGATAAAGGATTAACGATTTCAAAGGAAGCAGCTCGCCTTATTTTAGCGGGTATTGTTGGAGATACAGGTCGTTTCTTATTCCCAAATACAACAGCGAAAACACTTCGTTACGTAAGTGAGCTCGTTGACATGGATGTAAAATTCACAGATTTATACAATGAAATGTATAAAACGAAAGAAAAAATTGCTCGTTTAAACGGTTATATTTTACAAAACTTTACGATGGTAGAAGAAGGCGCAGCGTACATTAAATTAACGAAAGAGGTACTAGAAGAGTTTGATGTACTTTCTACTGAAGCATCTGGTGTTGTCGGAGCACTTGGTAATATTGATGGATTAAAGGCATGGGTTCTATTTTTAGAGGAAGATGATGTTATTCGTGTTCGTCTTCGTTCAAAAGGACCAGTTATTAATAAGTTAGCAATGCAATATAATGGCGGAGGACATCCGATGGCTTCTGGTGCAAAAGCATCTTCTTGGGAAGAAGCAGATCGCCTGTTTGCTGATTTACGTGAGCTGTGTAGATAAAAATTGTATGTTGAACGAAAGAGAAGGAGAGGCACTGAAGCCCTCCTTTTTTTATTTTTCTTTCTCTATATCAATACTAATTTCAAGTACGGTATCAAAAGAGACTGTGTCTACTTTAAAGCGGTATATACGATCGTAATGTTTGTACGTTTTATTTTCGATGACTTTTTTGAGCAGGTCTTTATTTTTTGCGATGCTTTGAATGTTTTTCGTTAAAAGATGCTGGAGATCATTATGGATAGAAGTGGTCATGTTTTCAAGTGTAAGATTGTCTAAATCGTATTTTTTTCGATTTATAATTTTTATTTTGATTTCTTGAATTGTTAAGAGCCGTTTATTTTCTGTGTTCAATTTCTCTTGGTCTTCGAGAAGGACGTGGAGTTTTGCTTCTTGTTTTTCGATAATTTCTTTTTGTTCTGCTATTTTACTAGTTTGTTCTTCTTGAAAAACACCGTATATGTACAAAAAAACAAACCAGCTCAACACGCCTCCAACAGCAGCGCCAGCTAAAACTAAATACCACCTTTTGGCTGTATTGGCACTGGGTACTCTCATACATGTTCCTGTGTAAGCCATTTAATAATAATAAGACCAGTTTGCATACCGCCAGTTGCAAAAAAAATAAGGAGAATTTGTTTTACGATATCTTTCATATCTCCGCCAAAGAAGCTTCTTTCAAAGCTATAAAAGGTATCGAACGTTCCGCCAATTGCTGCAACGAGTGCCCAAATTCTTAAATTTTGGGCGAATTGATTAATATAAGTTAGAGCTGGTTTTCCGATGAGAAATGCACCAAATCCGCCAATTAATGAACCACCAAGTATAACTCCAAAGGCAATAAAATAACTAATAATAAGCAGAGAGAAAAAAGTATGTTCTCTTACATCCATCGTCATTCCCCTTTCTTCTTCATATATATGGACAAAGTATGAGAAGTATGTTTTGATTTCCGCTTTCCTCATCACCTATAATAAAAGTAGTCACATAGGTAAAGAGAGGGTACAACAGTGAAGTTTGTGCATTTACAATGTCAAACCGTTTTTAGTTTATTAAAAAGTGCTTGTAAAATTGATGAGCTTGTCATTCGGGCGAAAGAGCTTGGATTTTCATCGCTGGCCATTACAGATGAAAATGTTATGTATGGAGTTATTCCGTTTTATAAAGCATGCAAGAAAAATGGTATACAGCCTATTATCGGCTTAACAGCTTCTATTTTTAGTGAAGAAGAAGAAAGGTCTTATCCACTTGTCTTACTTGCTGAGAATGAAATAGGCTATCAAAATTTATTAAAGATCTCTAGCAGCATTATGACGAAGTCAAAAGAAGGTATCCCGAAGAAGTGGCTTGCTCATTATGCGAAAGGGTTAATTGCAATTTCACCAGGGAAAGACGGAGAGATTGAACAGCTATTATTAGAAGATAAAGAGAGTCAGGCTGAAGAAGTAGCTCGTACGTATCAAAATATGTTCAGCAATTTTTATATAAGTTTGCAGCATCATGCGATTCAAGATGAACTACTTTTACAAGAAAAACTGCCTGAATTTATTAATAAGGTAAACGTTCCAGTCGTTGCAACAAATGATGTTCGCTATATTAATCAAAGTGACGCACTTGTTCATGAATGTTTATTATCTGTTGAAAGCGGAACGAAAATGACTGATCCAGATAGACCGAGAATGAAAACGGATCAGTATTATTTAAAGTCATCGGATGAAATGGGAGCACTATTTTCTCATGCTGAGGAAGCGGTTCAAAATACAATAACAATAGCGGAACGTTGCCAAGTAGAAATTCCTTTCCATGTAAATCAATTACCGAAATTTCCTGTTCCATCTAACGAGACGAATGATACGTATTTGCGCCGTGTTTGTGAAGAAGGCTTGCAGAAACGCTATGGTACGCCGAAAGAAGCGCATATAGGACGTTTGGATCATGAATTAAATGTTATTTCTCGTATGGGATTTAGCGATTATTTCCTCATCGTATGGGACTTTATGAAATATGCACATGAAAATCATATTTTAACTGGGCCAGGCCGTGGATCGGCAGCTGGTTCACTCGTTTCTTACGTATTGGAAATTACAGATATTGATCCGATTGAATATGAATTATTATTTGAAAGGTTTTTAAACCCTGAACGTGTGACACTTCCAGATATTGATATTGATTTTCCAGATATAAGACGTGATGAGATGATTCGATATGTGAAAGATAAATATGGTCAGCTTCGTGTTGCTCAAATTGTAACGTTCGGAACTCTTGCAGCGAAAGCCGCAATTAGAGACATTGCTCGTGTAATGGGACTCCTGCCAAGAGATATTGACATATTTTCAAAACTTATCCCATCAAAGCTTGGTATAACGTTAAGAGATGCATATGAGGAATCGCAATCGCTCCGTGAGTTTATACAAGGGAATCTGTTACATGAGCGTGTGTTTGAAATTGCAAAACGTGTAGAGGGATTACCGCGTCATACGTCTATTCATGCAGCTGGCGTTATTATGAGCCAAGAACCGTTAACGGGAAGTGTAGCGATTCAAGAAGGGCATAACGATGTTTATGTTACGCAATATCCAGCTGATGCATTGGAAGAACTTGGATTGCTCAAGATGGATTTTTTAGGCTTACGTAATTTAACGTTACTTGAAAATATTATAAAATTTATTGTTGAAAAAACTGGGAAACAAATTGATATAAGAAATTTACCTCTGCAAGATGAAAAGACGTTTCAATTGTTAGGAAGAGGGGATACAACAGGTGTATTCCAGCTTGAATCAGGTGGTATGCGAAATGTACTTCGTGGGTTAAAACCGAATGAATTTGAAGACATAGTCGCTGTTAACTCGTTATACAGACCAGGACCGATGGAACAAATTCCAACCTTTATTGAATCGAAGCATGGGAAAAGACAAATTGAATATTTACATCCGGATTTAAAGCCGATTTTAGAAAGAACATACGGCGTAATTGTATACCAAGAACAAATTATGCAAATCGCATCGAAGTTAGCTGGATTTTCGCTTGGAGAAGCGGATTTGCTGCGCCGTGCAGTGAGTAAAAAGAATCGTGATATTTTAGATCAAGAACGTAAGCATTTTGTTCAAGGTTGTTTGGAAAACGGATACGATGAGACATCTTCAGAACAAATTTATGATTTAATTGTAAGATTTGCGAATTACGGTTTTAACCGAAGTCACGCTGTAGCTTACAGTATGATCGGATATCAGCTTGCATATTTAAAAGCAAATTATACGCTGGAATTTATGACTGCGTTATTATCAAGTGCAATTGGAAATGAAGATAAGATTGTGCAGTATGTACGAGAAACGAAGCGGAAAGGTTTTCACGTTTTACCGCCGTCTCTTCAGAGAAGTGGTTACAACTTCCAAATAGAAGGGAATGCGATTCGATATAGTTTACTTTCGATTCGGAATATCGGAATGGCTACCGTGACGGCATTACTCGAAGAACGAGAGGAAAAAATGTTCGAAGATTTATTTGAGTTTTGTCTTCGTATGCCATCAAAATTTGTAACAGAGCGAAATTTAGAAGCGTTTGTCTGGTCTGGTTGTTTTGACGGTTTTGGTGTTTCGAGGACGACGTTATGGAGAAGTCTTAAAGGAGCGTTGGAGTATGCAAATCTTGCACGTGATTTTGATTTAGGGGATGCTGTTCCGAAATCAAAATACGTACAAGGAGAAGAGCTATCCTTTATTGAACAGTTAAATAAAGAGAAGGAAGCACTCGGTTTTTATTTATCTAGCTATCCGACAGCGCAGTATGCGGAGCTAGGAAAAGAATTAGAAATTCCATCTCTTGCTCAGGCGATGCGACATAAGAAAAAAGTACAAAGAGCGATCGTATATATAACAAGTGTGAAAGTTATTCGTACGAAAAAGTTGCAAAAGATGGCGTTTATTACATTCTGTGATCAAAATGATGAAATGGAAGCCGTTATTTTTCCAGAAACGTATATACATTTTTCGGACAGGTTACAAGAAGGTGCAATCGTTTTAGTTGATGGTACGATCGAGCAAAGAAATCATAAGTTGCAATGGATCGTGAATGGACTATATCCGCTAGAAGAAATGGATGTTTATGAAGGAATGAAAGAAGCATCTGTTTACGTGAAATTGCCGTCTCAATATGAAAAAAAGCTTGTAAATCAGGTTACAAAAATATTGTTTGATTATTCAGGTTTTACGAAAGTACTAATTTATTATGAAAAGGAACATAAAATGGTACAATTATCTCGAAGTTTATCGATTCATCCAAGTGAAGAATGTCTAGGAGCACTTCGTGAAATTGTCGGTGACGAAAATGTCGTTGTGAAAATATAATGGACAATTTCCCTACACTTCGATTATTATAGTAGTAGTGTTCGTGGTCAGACCACTTGGAGAAATTGATATCAGCAAGCATAATTTGAGGAGAGTGGATAGTTTGTCAACACTTCGTGAAGAAGCACTTCACATGCATAAAGTGCATCAAGGAAAATTAGAAACTGTATCAAAAGTAAAAGTAGAAAATGCAAAAGATTTAAGTCTTGCATATTCTCCAGGGGTTGCAGAGCCTTGTAAAGAAATTTATGACGATAAAAGTAAGGTATATGAATATACAATGAAGGGAAATATGGTAGCAGTTGTGACAGATGGAACGGCTGTACTTGGTCTTGGTAACATTGGACCTGAAGCATCTCTTCCAGTAATGGAAGGTAAAGCTGTATTATTCAAGAGCTTTGCTGGTGTAGATGCATTCCCGATTGCCTTAAATACAAACGATGTAGATAAAATTGTTGAAACTGTAAAATTAATGGAGCCAACTTTTGGCGGTGTAAACTTAGAAGATATCGCAGCGCCAAACTGCTTCGTTATTGAAGAACGTTTGAAAAAAGAGACAAACATTCCAATATTCCATGATGATCAACACGGAACAGCTATCGTAACAGTAGCAGGCCTTGTGAACGCGCTGAAGTTAGTTGGAAAGAAAATGTCTGACATTAAAGTTGTCGCAAATGGTGCAGGTGCAGCAGGTATTGCAATCATTAAACTTTTATACCGCTATGGTGTACGTGACGTTATTATGTGTGACCGTAAAGGTGCAATCTATGAAGGTCGTCCTGTCGGTATGAATCCGGTGAAAGATGAAGTTGCAAAATATACAAATAAGAGTCGTATAGAAGGTTCTTTAGCTGACGTTTTACAAGGTGCGGACGTATTCATTGGTGTATCTGCAGCAGGTGCATTAACTGAAGAGATGGTTCGTACAATGAATGACGATGCAATTATTTTTGCAATGGCGAATCCGGTTCCAGAAATTATGCCAGAATTGGCAAAAGCAGCGGGCGCAGCTGTTGTTGGAACAGGTCGTTCTGACTTCCCGAACCAAGTAAATAATGTACTAGCGTTCCCAGGGATTTTCCGCGGTGCACTTGATGTACATGCGACACAAATTAATGAAGAAATGAAGATGGCAGCTGTACAGGCCATTGCAGAGCTTGTATCAGAGGATGAGTTGAATGCAGATCATATCATTCCAGCACCATTTGACGCGCGTGTAGCGCCTCAAGTAGCGGCTTACGTTGCGAAAGCAGCAATGGAGACAGGAGTAGCTCGCCGTCAAGTAGATCCAAATGAAGTCGCTGAGAAAACAAAACAATTAGCGCTGATTGGTAAAGAATAAGCGAGGAATTTCCATTGACATCATCAAATACAAAAGTATATCTCGAAATTGTAAAAAAAATCCGTTCCATTATGGAAGAGGATTGTTTAGTAGCAGGGGATCGTTTGCCATCTGAGCGTGAGTTAAGTTCACGCTTAAATGTTGGACGTTCCTCTGTAAGAGAAGCATTACGTGCGTTAGAGCTGGTAGGATTAATTGAAACGAGACGTGGTGAGGGAACGTTTATTCGAAACTTTTACGATAACGGTCTTGTACAATTAATTGCTCCGTTCTTGCTGCAAGATGAGAAAACAATTCGTGATTTATTACAAACAAAACGATTGCTTGAGAAAGATATGATTCGACTTGTATGTAATTTACCGAAAGAAACGTTTTCTGAAGTACTAAGTAAATTACACAAAGTGCTTGAAGAAAATGAAAGCTCAATTCCGGTGCTTCATCAAACGTTCTTTAAAACACTTATTGAACAATTCGATAATTATTTACTCTATCGCATTTGGATGATCGTAAATGATTACGTTGCAACTCTTTCTTGTGAAGTTTCAGGAGATTCTATCGAAATGTATAGAAAGCTTTATGCTACTTTGGAAGTGAAACAAGAAAATGATGCATTAAAAATTTACGATGAATTAGTAGAGAATATACAGTTTCACTCGTAATGTATAAAATTTGTCGAAATGACCATGACACGTTATGACAAACATTCTACCGCATAGCGGTTAAAGTTAAACGTAAAGAGAGAGGTTATTAGACAGATTGAGAAGATAAGGCTAACATCAAACATTGGTGTTAGCCCCATTTTCTTCTTACGCTAACCTTAGCTCTCAATGAAGGGGGTCAAATTGTGCTAAGAGATTTATTCGTGAAAAAGAAAAAGTACGCTGCAATACCTTCAGAACAAGTACGAAAAGATGTACCAGATGGCGTTATGACAAAATGTCCGAAATGCAAAAAAATCATGTATACGAAAGAGCTTCTTAAAAATTTAAAAGTATGCGTGAATTGTGGATATCATCATCCGATGAATGCATGGGAACGCCTTGATAGTATATTGGACGAAGGTTCATTTCGTGAGTATGACAAAGAGATGGTTTCACTAAATCCACTTGAGTTTCCGGGATATGAAGAGAAACTAGAAAACGATCGTAAGAAGACTAAATTGAATGAAGCGGTTGTAACTGGTGAAGGAACAATTGATGACATGCTTGTTGTTGTTGCAGTAATGGATTCTCGTTTTCGAATGGGCAGCATGGGCTCTGTTGTAGGAGAGAAAATTGCCCGTGCGGTTGAAAAGGCATACGACTTACAAGTTCCATTTATTATCTTTACTGCTTCGGGTGGTGCTCGTATGCAAGAAGGGATATTAAGTTTAATGCAAATGGCAAAAACAAGCGTAGCTTTGAAAAAGCATAGTAATGCAGGAGGGTTATTTATTTCTGTTATGACTCACCCAACGACGGGCGGGGTTTCAGCGAGTTTCGCTTCACTTGGTGATTACAATCTTGCAGAGCCAGGTGCACTTATCGGATTTGCTGGTAGACGCGTAATTGAACAAACAGTGCGTGAGAAACTACCGGAAGATTTCCAAACGGCAGAATTTTTACTAGAGCACGGTCAATTAGATGCGGTGGTGCATCGTGATGATATGAGAGAATCACTCCGTAAGATTTTAGAAGTTCATCAAGGGGGGGAAATGGCTGTATGGCAGAGCTAGAATTTGAAAAACCAGTTGTTGAGCTAAGAAATAAGATTCGTGAACTGAAAGACTATACGAAAAACAGCCAGATGGACTTCAGTGAGGAGATTCGTATTTTGGAAGACAAGCTAGAAAAACTAGAGGAAGATATATACGGCAATATGAAAGTATGGGACCGTGTTCAAATTGCTCGTCATGCAGAACGACCGACAACGCTCGATTATATTGAGCACTTATTTACTAATTTTTTTGAATGTCATGGAGATCGCCTATTTGGCGACGATGCAGCGATTGTCGGCGGCATTGCGAAATATAAGGGGATGCCCGTAACTGTAATTGGGCACCAACGCGGAAAAGATACGAAAGAAAATATTCGTCGTAATTTTGGGATGCCTCATCCAGAAGGATATCGAAAAGCACTGCGTCTAATGAAACAAGCGGAAAAGTTTAATCGTCCCATTATTTGTTTCATCGATACGAAGGGAGCTTATCCTGGTAAAGCAGCTGAAGAACGTGGACAAAGTGAGGCAATTGCCCGTAATTTATTTGAAATGGCGGGTTTAACTGTACCTGTTATTTGTATCGTTATCGGTGAAGGTGGTAGCGGTGGTGCGTTAGGTCTTGGAGTAGGAGATTACATTCATATGCTGGAAAATTCCACTTATTCTGTTATTACACCAGAGGGTGCGGCGGCGATTCTTTGGAAAGATGCTGGTAAAGCAAAAGAAGCTGCAGAAGCGATGAAAATTACAGCATTAGATTTGAAAGAATTAGGTGTAATTGACGAAATTATTCCAGAGGCAAAAGGCGGAGCACATCGTAATGTTTTGAAACAATCAGAAAATATAGATTTAATGCTTAAGAAAACTTTTGAACAATTAAGCGGAATTTCGAAAGATGAATTAATCGAAAAACGTTATGAAAAATATATGAAAATTGGGCAAGTTTCGTTTTCAAACGCTTCCATTGGGATAAAATAAGAAAAGCGTGCGTTCCTCTTCGCGAATGCACGTTTTTATTATGAAAAGACACATCTTCTCCATTGTGTTTTTGTATTTTTTCGTGTTATTTTATTATAAGGCAAATAATCTTTATGAGGTGAGTACAAATGAAACGTATTGGTGTATTAACAAGTGGTGGAGATTCACCTGGTATGAATGCTGCCATTCGTGCAGTTGTTCGTAAAGCGATTTTCCATGATATTGAAGTATATGGTATTTACCATGGATACGCTGGTTTAATTTCTGGTCATATTGAAAAATTAGAACTTGGTTCTGTTGGCGATATTATCCACCGTGGTGGTACAAAATTATATACAGCAAGATGTCCTGAGTTTAAAGACCCAGAAGTACGACTAAAAGGAATCGAGCAATTAAAGAAACATGGTATTGAAGGACTTGTCGTTATTGGTGGAGATGGTTCGTACCAAGGCGCAAAAAAATTAACTGAGCAAGGATTCCCATGTGTAGGTGTACCAGGTACAATCGACAATGATATCCCTGGAACAGACTTCACAATTGGTTTTGATACAGCTTTAAACACTGTTATTGATGCAATTGATAAAATCCGTGATACAGCTACATCTCATGAACGTACATATGTTATCGAAGTAATGGGACGTCACGCTGGAGATATCGCATTATGGGCTGGTTTAGCTGATGGTGCAGAAACTATCTTAATTCCAGAAGAAAAGTATGACATGGAAGATGTTATCGCTCGTCTGAAACGCGGTAGTGAACGTGGTAAAAAGCACAGTATTATCGTTGTAGCTGAAGGTGTTGGAAGTGCAATTGACATCGGTAAGCACATTGAAGAAGCAACAAGCTTTGATACTCGTGTAACTGTATTAGGTCACGTACAACGTGGTGGATCACCAAGTGCACAAGACCGTGTATTAGCTAGTCGTCTTGGCGCAAGAGCAGTTGAATTGTTAATTGCTGGTAATGGCGGACGTTGTGTTGGTATTCAAAATAATAAACTTGTTGATCATGACATTATCGAAGCGTTAGCTCAAAAGCATACAATCGATAAAGATATGTATCAATTATCTAAAGAATTATCTATCTAATCGGCTTAATGCCTTGTATTTGGGAACGGTTTCATAATTTTCGGAGGTGCAATATGCGTAAAACTAAAATTGTATGTACTATAGGTCCTGCTAGTGAAAGTATTGAGAAATTAGAACAATTAATGGAAGCGGGTATGAACGTTGCTCGTTTAAACTTCTCTCATGGTAGCCATGAAGAGCATGGAGCTCGTATTAAAAATATTCGTGAAGCTTCAAAGAAAACTGGTAAAACAGTTGGTATCTTACTTGATACAAAAGGTCCAGAAATCCGTACACATGACTTCGTAGACGGACAAGCTGAGCTTGTAACAGGTGCAGAAGTAATTCTTTCTACTGAACAAGTATTAGGAACTGCAGAGAAGTTCTCTGTATCTTATGCTGGCCTTTATGATGATGTTGATCCAGGCTCTCGTATTCTAATCGATGACGGTCTTATCGAACTAGAAGTAATCGAGAAAGCTGACGGAAACATCCGTACAAAAGTATTAAACAGCGGAACTGTAAAAAATAAAAAAGGTGTTAACGTACCAAACGTAAGCATTAAGCTTCCTGGTATCACTGAAAAAGACGTGCAAGATATCGTTTTCGGTATCGAGCAAAAAGTTGATTTCATCGCAGCATCTTTCGTACGTAAAGCATCTGACGTATTAGAAATTCGTGAATTATTAGAAGGGCATAACGCTCAATACATCCAAATCGTACCAAAAATCGAAAACCAAGAAGGTATCGACAACATCGATTCAATCTTAGAAGTTTCTGACGGTTTAATGGTTGCTCGTGGTGATATGGGTGTAGAAATTCCACCAGAAGAAGTACCATTAGTACAAAAACGTCTAATCAAAAAATGTAACGTATTAGGCAAACCAGTTATTACTGCAACACAAATGTTAGATTCTATGCAACGTAACCCACGTCCAACTCGTGCGGAAGCAAGTGACGTAGCAAACGCAATCTTCGATGGAACAGATGCAATCATGCTTTCAGGTGAAACTGCTGCGGGTCAATACCCTGTAGAAGCTGTAACAATGATGGCTAACATTGCGGTACGTGTTGAAAAATCATTACAATATGAAGATATGTTCAAAAAACGTATTAAAGAGTTCACGCCAACAATTACAGATGCAATTAGCCAATCTGTTGCGCACACAGCACTTGCTCTTGATGTAGCTGCAATCGTAGCTCCAACAGAAAGTGGACATACTGCGAAAATGATCTCTAAATACCGTCCGAAATCTCCAATCGTAGCTGTAACATCTGACGAGCAAGTAGGACGTCGTCTTGCACTTGTTTGGGGTGTTCAAGCATTTATGTCTGAGAAACGTGCAGCTTCTACTGACGAAATGTTAGATACAGCAATTCAAACAGGTATGGATGCGGGTCTAATCGGACTTGGAGATACTGTAGTAATCACTGCTGGTGTTCCAGTTGCTGAAACTGGTACAACAAACTTAATGAAAATCCACGTTGTTGGTGAAAAAGTTGCTAAAGGGCAAGGGATCGGTCGTAAATCTGCAAAAGGTAAAGTAGTTGTAGCGAAAACAGCTGCTGAAGCTGTAGCGAACGTAAACAAAGGTGATATCCTTGTTACGACAAGCACAGATAAAGATATGATTCCTGCAATTGAAAAAGCTGCTGCTCTAGTTGTAGAAGAAGGCGGTCTAACAAGCCATGCAGCTGTTGTAGGTGTATCAATCGGTATTCCTGTTATCGTTGGTGTAAACGGCGTAACAACAACTTTAAAAAATGGCCAAGAAGTAACAGTTGATGCAGCACGCGGAATTGTTTATAATGGACATGCGGAAGTGCTATAAGAAGTAATACGGAGAGAAGGATCGGAGTCCTTCTCTTTTTTTTACACAAAAAAGGATAGAGATAGCTTTAAATACCTGAAATCGCTTTGAAAAACGTTTATTATAATGTTTAGTGGGAGAGGGTTATTTGTCCTTTGTGAAGCTTGTATGAGCGTTTTAAGGGGCTTATAAAGGGTTTTGTAAGGGTGATGCTTTCAAACCTTTTAAATGAAATATGAAGGAGTGTGAGCTATGAAGTGGTTACTGTTCTTACTTATTTTAGTGCCGGCGATTGAGATTACGGTGTTAATAGGGTCGAGTCATGTAATAGGTTTATGGTCTACGTTCGCTATGATTGTATTTACGGGTATTGTGGGTGTATATTTGGCGAAACGACAAGGGTTTAAAGTACTTAGAGAGATTCAATTTAGGCTAAATAGAGGAGAAATGCCGGGTGATGCGGTTCTAGATGGTATTTTTATATTCGTAGGAGGTATTCTTTTAGTACTGCCTGGATATGTGACGGATATAATAGGTTTTATCTTTGTTGTTCCTATAACGAGGGCTTTATTGAAGCCGGCTGTTATGAAGTGGATTGATTGGAAATTTAGAAAGAGAACTACTATTATTGTTCAGAAATAACGCGTAGATTATAGCGATCTACGCGTTATTTTTTTATTTGCCACTTATAGTCAATTGTTAGCTTCCTGATCGGGTTGGATTTTTGTTAGTTATTAAACGATAGGATGCAGAGGGTTCTTGTGAATGAAAAGTGTTACGTTAGGATGATGTTTTTTGCTTGTAGTAAGATTCGACTAGTGAGCAGAAGTTAGACAGGAGAAGAAAAATTACTGATTAAAGGGTTCATCTGCCTCGTTTTGTATATTTATTCATTTACATAAAAAGAAATAAATGTAAGTAATAATTATAAAGTATATAGAATAAAAATGTATTTTTGTCCTAAAATATGCGTTTTTATGCAAAAAAATAAGAGGATTATCCTTTTTTAGGAAATTCTCTTGTAGATGTAGGTAGTACAAAAAAGTACAGTGAATAATCAGTGGGAAATTCCCACTGATTACAGTTGATTTTTTATTGTGTATGAATTAGGAAATATTATTTTGATGGTGAACCCTTAATGAATTTCCATAAGTCGTGGAATACATGAGCTTTGTGTAATGTATTAAGTAGTACTAATATGACTGGACCGATGATTAATCCTAAAAAACCAAAGAGCTTAAAGCCGACAAATAGAGCGATGAGTGTCGCTAATGGATCTAGTCCAATATTAGATGAAAGTACTTTTGGCTCCATGATTTGTCTTTGGACAATCACGACGATGTATAGGATGAGAAGACCGATGGCGAATGCAGTATCGCCTGTGAAAAATACGTATATAACCCAAGGAACGAAGACGGCTCCAGTTCCTAAATACGGGAGTAAATCGACAACCCCTGTAATAATCGCGATAGTAATTGCGTATGGCACGCGTAATATTAAAAGGCCGATTAGTACAATGATAGTTGTCATAGATACGAGTGTAAGTTGCGCTTTAACAAAACCAAACAAAGCTTTTCTTAAATCGACAAAAATAGTTTTTCCGTATCCATGCAAACGATTAGGGAGAAGTTTTCTTACTTTATGAGCAAGACGGTGCCAATCGTAACTAATGAAGAAGGTGGCTAATAAGACGAAGACAAGGACAGTTAAAGTTGTTGGTAATGCACTAATGAAATTTGTTAACCCACTTATAATGGCGGTTAAAAGTTCTTTCATTTGTGTCGTTGCTTCGGTGCCTAAGTTTTGAATGTTTTGTGTAATAGTGTATCGCTGTGGTTCTCCGAGATGATTAAATTTAGAGATTAAATCATCATAGAGAGGCATAATATGATTAAGTGCAAATTGTTGGGCGAATGCAACGATATCTGGAAACTTAACTGTAACAATTTGTAGTAAGTACGTTGTGGCAGATATTGCTTCAGTTACAAGGTATGTAACAAGTCCAACGATAGCTCCGAATACGAGAATTAAGCTAACGAGTACCGCTAATGCGCGAGGGAATTGTAGTTTTTGATTAAGGAAATTGACGACAGGATTAATCAAATAAGCGAATGCAAAAGCGATAATAAAAGGGTAGATAAGGCCTGACATGTACAGCAATGCATAGAACCCAACTACCGTTGCTACAATGACAAACATGAGTCGTAATATCATATATAGTAAGTTTCGGTTCAAAGATGTATACCTCCCATTCCAATTTGGATTATCCTAATTCGTTCAACTTATAACTAGTGAGATTCACTGATCAAAGTTTCACTTTATGTTATAGTGGAATGATGGATTTTTCCTGCTTTTTCAATATATGAGTGACCGGAAAAGCTTGGTGTTGATGCTTCTACTATATGGTAAAAACTTCATTTTCTCTTCTTTTTATTTTACCTGTTTCTTAATAGAAAAGAAAGGAGAGACGACCGTTTTTAAAAATGTATACATGCTTAAATTTTTGATGGTTAGAGTTTCAGTTTGTCATTTTAAAATATGAAAAAAATAAAGTGGTTATTGTTGCATATACATCGATATAGCATGTATAACGATAGGTTTAAAGGTATTTTTGTTTGGAAGCGAGTTCATTATTTTCAGAAAGGAAGTGCAAACATGATTAGTCAGTCAACGTTATTTTTATTCATACTACTTATTATAGGACTTATTGCTAAAAACCAATCGCTTACTGTAGCTATTGGAGTGTTATTCTTATTGAAATTTACGTTTTTAGGAGATAAAGTCTTTCCTTATCTACAAACGAAAGGGATTAACCTTGGTGTAACAGTCATTACAATAGCAGTGCTCGTACCGATTGCGACAGGGGAAATAGGCTTTAAACAACTCGGAGAAGCAGCGAAATCGTATTATGCATGGATTGCTTTAGCCTCAGGTGTGGCGGTCGCTTTGTTAGCGAAAGGCGGCGTACAATTATTGACGACGGACCCACATATTACAACCGCACTTGTTTTTGGGACAATTATAGCTGTAGCTTTATTTAATGGAGTCGCTGTAGGTCCATTAATTGGGGCTGGAATTGCCTACGCAGTTATGAGTATTATACAGATGTTTAAATAAGGAATTTTATAGTAATATAAAATTTTTGAATTCTTTCTGTTCACAAAAGTCAGATAATTGTTTATAATAGGATTAGAAACTTTGAAAAGTTACATAACAGCAGAGACTTTACACCAGATAAAATAAAAACAACATAAAACAATTTTATAATGATATTGTTTTATGTTGTTTTTATCATAAACTCTTCGGAATTTATTTTCCTCACTAACTTGTTGTTCTGAGCGTGAGGATTCGGGGAGACATTCACGCTCATGCTTTCCATGTAAGTAATGGACAATAAGAGGGGAACATCGCAATAAATTTGCATGAACGTGCATTTTGCTTGCCTAAAGAGTGAACGAGCGTTCATAATTTATAAGGGGAGCAAATAGATATAAGGAGCAAGGTTGGGAGAATTTTCAGGAAAAGGAGAGAATGTCATGACTGTTATTCGAGGTTTAGAAGGGGTAGTAGCAACAACATCATCTGTGAGCTCTATTATTGATGATACATTAACTTATGTTGGGTATAATATTGATGATTTAGCTGAGAATGCTACGTTCGAAGAAGTAGTGTACTTATTATGGCACCGCAAGCTTCCTAATGAAAAAGAACTAGCGGAATTTAGTGGAACAGTATCTGAATACTATAAAGTACCAGGTGAGATTTTAACATATTTGAAACAAGTAGATTTAAAAATCGCGCACCCGATGTCGGTTTTACGAACTGCGATTTCCATGCTATCATTATATGATGAGAGCGCTGAAATAATGGATGGAAAGTCTAATTATTTGAAAGCGGTTAAATTACAGGCTCAAGTCGGAACTTTAATTGCGGCTTATGCAAGAATTCGTAAAGGGTTAGATGTTGTTGAGCCAAGAAAAGATCTATCATTAGCTGCAAACTTCTTGTACATGTTAAATGATCGTGAGCCAAATGAAGTTGAAATTGAAGCTTTTGATAAGGCACTTGTACTTCATGCCGATCATGAGTTAAACGCTTCTACATTTACTGCACGTGTTTGCGTAGCTACACTTTCAGATGTGTATTCTGGTATTACAGCAGCAATCGGTGCATTAAAAGGTCCTCTTCACGGCGGGGCAAATGAAAATGTAATGAAGATGTTAACTGAAATTGGCGAAGAAGAAAATGTAGAATCATATATTCATAATGCTCTTCAAAATAAAGTGAAAATTATGGGATTTGGTCATCGCGTATATGAGCATGGTGATCCACGCGCGAAACACTTACGCGAAATGTCTAAGAGATTATGCGTGCTTTTAGGAGAAGACAAATGGTATAATATGTCTATCAAAATTGAAGACATTGTAACAAAAGAAAAAGGTCTTCCACCAAATGTTGATTTCTATTCAGCTTCTGTATACCATTGTTTAGGAATTGACCATGACTTATTTACACCTATCTTTGCAATTAGCCGTATGTCAGGCTGGTTAGCTCATATTCTAGAACAATATGAAAACAACCGTTTAATCCGTCCGCGTGCTGATTATGATGGACCGACACATCAAGTGTACGTTCCGCTAGCGCAACGATAAGCGAAAAACACTATTTTGATAGTGAAAATACGCTTTCAAAAGTCTGATTTTTTTGGGAAGATATAATGATTAGAATATTTAAATTTGAATAACGGTTTGAACTGAGGGGTTATTCCCTCAGTTTCATACATATGAAATTTCAAACATGGGGGTTATCACATTGACGACAGGTGAAAAAATTACTGTAACTAATGGTGTTATGAATGTACCAAACAATCCGATTATTCCATTTATCGAAGGAGATGGAATTGGTCCTGATATTTGGGCTGCAGCATCTCGCGTAATAGAAGCAGCAGTTGAAAAAGCTTATGATGGTGAGAAGAAAATCGTTTGGAAAGAAGTGCTTGCAGGGGAAAAAGCATTCAACCAAACAGGCGAGTGGTTACCAGAAGAGACTTTAAATTTAATTCGTGAATATTTAATCGCAATTAAAGGTCCACTTACAACTCCAGTTGGTGGTGGTATTCGTTCTCTAAACGTTGCGCTTCGTCAAGAATTAGATTTATATGTATGTCTACGTCCAGTTCGTTACTTTGAAGGTGTTCCTTCACCTGTAAAACGTCCGGAAGATACTGATATGGTTATTTTCCGTGAAAATACAGAAGACATTTACGCTGGAATTGAATATGCACAAGGTTCTCCAGAAGCAGAAAAAGTTCTTGCTTTCTTAAAAGAAGCAATGGGTGTTAATAAAATCCGCTTCCCAGAAACATCAGGGATTGGTATTAAACCAATTTCAGAGGAAGGGACAAAGCGTCTTGTTCGCGCTGCAATTCAATATGCAATTAACGAAAAACGCTCTTCTGTTACATTAGTTCATAAAGGAAACATTATGAAATTTACAGAAGGTGCTTTCAAAAACTGGGGTTACGAAGTAGCGGAACAAGAATTTGGCGACAAAGTATTTACTTGGGCTGAATATGATCGCATTGTTGAAAAAGATGGAAAAGATGCAGCGAATAAAGCGATGGCAGACGCAGAAGTGGCTGGGAAAATCATCGTAAAAGATTCTATTGCAGACATCTTCTTACAACAAATTTTAACTCGTCCACGTGAGTTTGATGTTGTTGCAACAATGAACTTAAACGGAGACTACATCTCTGATGCACTTGCTGCACAAGTAGGTGGAATTGGTATTGCACCTGGTGCAAACATTAACTATGTGACTGGACATGCTATCTTTGAAGCTACACATGGTACAGCTCCAAAATATGCAGGTTTAGATAAAGTAAACCCATCTTCAGTTCTTCTTTCAGGTGTATTATTATTAGAGCACTTAGGATGGAACGAAGCTGCGAATTTAGTAACTGATTCAGTTGAGAAAACAATTGAATCAAAAGTAGTAACTTATGATTTCGCACGCTTAATGGAAGGTGCAACAGAAGTGAAATGTTCTGAGTTCGCTAATGAACTTATTAAAAACATGGATGTAGCGATAATCAAAAACGCATAATTAAAGCGGGGGGTAAATTATGACAATCAAACGCAAGAAAGTTTCAGTCATCGGTGCAGGATTTACAGGAGCAACAACAGCATTCTTATTAGCACAAAAAGAACTTGCAGATGTTGTATTAGTGGACATTCCACAGCTGGAAAATCCAACAAAAGGGAAAGCGTTAGATATGTTAGAAGCGAGCCCAGTACAAGGTTTTGATGCTAACATTATTGGTACATCTGATTACGCAGATACTGCTGATTCTGACGTTGTCGTTATTACAGCAGGTATTGCGCGTAAGCCTGGTATGAGCCGTGATGACTTAGTAGCAACAAACTCTAAAATTATGAAAAGTATTACGCGCGACATTGCAAAACATTCACCAAATGCGATTATTCTTGTATTAACAAATCCAGTTGATGCAATGACATATTCTGTATTTAAAGAAGCAGGATTCCCGAAAGAGCGTGTTATCGGTCAATCGGGCGTATTAGATACAGCTCGTTTCCGTACATTTATTTCACAAGAGTTAAACCTTTCTGTGAAAGACATTACAGGATTTGTTCTTGGTGGACATGGTGACGATATGGTACCTCTTGTACGCTATTCCTATGCAGGTGGCATTCCGTTAGAAACATTAATTCCAAAAGAGCGTTTAGAAGCAATCGTAGAACGTACACGTAAAGGTGGCGGTGAGATTGTAGGCTTATTAGGAAACGGTAGTGCATATTACGCGCCAGCAGCTTCTTTAGTTGAAATGACAGAAGCGATCTTGAAAGATCAACGCCGTGTATTACCAGCTATTGCGTACCTTGAAGGTGAATATGGTTATAGTGACCTTTACTTAGGGGTACCAGTAATTCTAGGTGGTAACGGAATTGAAAAAATTATTGAATTAGAACTTCTTGCAGATGAGAAAGAAGCGTTAGATCGCTCTGTAGAATCTGTACGTAACGTTATGAAAGTTCTTGTTTAATAATTAAATATAAGTGGAAAAAGATTCGGGGCCCCGAATCTTTTTCTACTATATATTGAAATGTTTTTTTGAAATAATATGAAAACGCTATCATTTGGTGTATCCTATAATGAAACTATAGACTTATACTATACATTGCCCTCATCACAGTAAATTTCGGATAAGGTATCGCTTTTAGTAGGATAATAAGGTGAAAAAATCGGAGGGGGTTGTAACATGTTAAAGAAAAAAGTTCAAATTGGTCGTAGAATGGATGAAATTACAGTAGGAGAGAAATTATCTATCACTGAAAAAATTGAGGATAAAGATTTGTTATTGTACTTAGGGTTAACGAATGATGCCAATCCATTATATATTCAGCATGATTACGCATCCCAAACTCCGTATGAAAAGCCGATTGTCCCAAGCATTATGCTAACGGGACTGATTACAACGGCGGTTACGAAATATTTACCAGGTCCAGGTAGTCATATTACTAGGAAGGACCTTACGTTCGTGAAACATGTTCACCATTATGAAACGTTACAAATCCACTTTGAAGTTGTGGCTGTTTCAGAAGAGGAACATACAATTGATATGCTTGTATTTGCTCATGATGAAAAAGGAGAAACTGTTGTAAAAGGTTCATTAACAGTAACACCACCTTTTAAATCTGTTTCCATTATGGAAAAAGCATTAGATAATTTTTAAAATATGAAAATATGAATAGCGCTAGCATACCTTTTATAAGGGGCTAGCGCTATTTTAGTTAAAAAATCCTTCTTTGAACCCTTCAGCAAATTCTGAACAACCTGTTTTAATCGTATCCCAGCTAGGTACGTTAAAAGTAAGGAAACATGTTACTACTAAAGTTAAAATAGGTAGTAATATTCGCATAATAGCCCCCTTTTATCGAATTTATTTATATATTTAAATTAATAATATGATTATTGGTAATTGAAGTCAATTAAGGGGGAGGTTTTTTTAGATGAAGTGGAAAAGAGAAGACGTTATCTTTGAAACGATAAGAGAAGCTGAAGTATGGGCCGATTCAATCGCAAATGAAATGTACGGGAAAGTATTTGATGGATATGAAACACCAGATTATAAAATAGCGTATGCTCTTTCGTTTTTCCTAGCGCAAAATCGAGAGTTTATAGTTCATACGGAAAAAGAGTTTAAAAAAGATAGATTCATCTATAAAGTTTGGATAGCGACCGGATAGAGGGAATGAAGTTACGATTGCTTTTATTTTCCGAAACTCTAGTACAAACGAGCTCCATGAATAGACAATTATATTGAGGGAGACCTTGTTTTCTAGTATGATGAGAATAACGGGGAAAATACTAGGATGAAGAAGGTTTCAAGTCTATAACTTGGAGGAAAAGAATGAACAATCGTATTTTAGTAGTTGATGATGAGGAATTTATCTTAACTTTAATTGAATTTAATTTACAACAAGCTGGGTTTGAAGTTATTACAGCAATGGATGGAGAAATGGCGCTTCAAAAAGCGACTACAGAACGCCCAGATTTAATTATATTAGATTTAATGCTTCCAAAAATGGATGGTATGGAAGTTTGTAAAGAATTACGATTGCAGCGTATTATGACGCCGATTTTAATGTTAACAGCAAAAGATGATGAATTTGATAAGGTGCTAGGTCTTGAGCTTGGGGCTGATGATTATATGACGAAGCCATTTAGTCCAAGGGAAGTTGTTGCTCGTGTGAAGGCGATTTTGCGCCGTACGAAATTACAGCAGGAAGAACAAGTTTCAGAATCGCCAGATGAAGAGAGCATCAAAATTGCAGAACTTAAAATTTTACCGGAGTTTTATGAAGCGTACTTCCAAGGAAGGAAACTGGAATTAACACCGAAAGAATTTGAGTTACTTGTTTATCTTGCGAAAAATAAAAGTCGTGTATTAACTCGTGACCAATTATTAAGTGCTGTATGGAATTATGATTTTGCCGGTGATACAAGAATTGTTGATGTCCATATTAGCCATTTGCGCGATAAAATTGAACAAAATACGAAAAAACCGACGTACATTAAAACGATACGTGGTTTAGGTTATAAATTAGAGGAGCCAAAAGTGGATGAATAAGTTTCGTTCCAGGCTTCTTTTTACATTTGTTTCTCTTATCGTTTTTATTTTAGTTGGACTAGGTGTATTATTAGAAACTGTATTTGAAAACTACTATATAGATCATGCTAAAGAGAGAATGATAAAAGAGACACAGTATGTTGCGGTATTAGCAGAAGAGCAAGGGTTTGATGCTGTTTTAAAAAAGCCTTATGTATTTGAAAAGTTAGAAGAAAAAATACCAGCTTCTATTATATTTGTTGATGAAAAAAAGAAAGTTCAATATAGCGGAGGGCAACCATCTGAATTTAGTCAAGAGATGATTAAAGAACTTTCTTCCGAAACAGCAAAGAAAGAAAATAAAGTCATTACGAAAGAAACAGATCAAAAAAATGAATTTTATCATGCTGTGTTCGTCCAGGATGTAGAAGGGAAACAAGGATACATTTTGGTGAAAAGTACAATTGATACTTTGAGGGACGTTCACCAAAAAACGTGGGGATTATTAATTATCGGATTTGTTATCGCTTGTCTCGTAGTCGTATTTTTAGGTATGAAAATTACGGGGCAATATATTAGGCCGATTGAATCGGTTACGAAAGTTGCCATTGAATTAGCGAAGGGAAATTATAAAGCACGCGCTTATGAAAGTCATTCGGATGAAACAGGGATGCTGAGTAAAGCGATTAATATTTTAGCTCGTAATTTACAAGAGATGACTCTTGAGCAGGAAATGCAACAGGATCGTCTGCATACGTTAATTGAAAATATGGGAAGTGGAATGATTTTAATTGATAGCCGCGGTTATATAAACCTTGTAAACCGTTCTTATAAGGAAACTTTCCACGTAACAGATGAAGAATATTTAGATCGCTTATATTATGAATCGTTTCATCATACAGAAATTATTGAGCTTGTGGAAGAAATCTTTATGACAGAAGTGAAAGTGCGTAAACAAATGTTATTGCCGCTTGGAATTGAGCGAAAGCATTTCGAAGTATATGGAGCGCCAATTATTGGGACGAACCATGAATGGAAAGGTATTGTTCTTGTGTTCCATGACATAACAGAGTTAAAGAAATTAGAACAAATGAGAAAAGACTTTTTAGCGAATGTTTCTCATGAACTAAAGACGCCAATTACTTCTATTAAAGGTTTTTCAGAAACGCTCTTGGATGGGGCTATGGATAATAAAAAATTCTGCGAACATTTCTTACATATTATTTTAAAAGAAAGTGAACGCATGCAAGGATTAATTGAAGATTTATTAGACTTGTCAAAGATCGAGCAACAAGGGTTTAAACTAAATATGGGGACCGTTGATATGAAGGAACTTCTTGAAGATATTCATATGGTGCTTGATAATAAAGCGGGAGAAAAAGAAATCTCTTTACAAGTGAATGCATTGAAACGAGTTTCCGTTATTGGAGATCCAGGCCGCTTGAAACAAATCTTTATTAATTTAATTAATAACGCGATTGTATACACACCGGCTGGAGGCGTTGTTTCTGTTGAATTGGCAGAAGATAAATATAATGCTTATATAAAAGTATCTGATACTGGAATTGGTATTAGTAAAGAGGAAATCCCACGTATTTTTGAACGCTTTTACCGAGTGGATAAAGCAAGAAGTAGGAATACGGGTGGAACGGGTCTTGGTTTATCAATTGTAAAACATTTAGTTGAAGCGCATCAAGGTACGATTACGGTGGATAGTGAGGTTGGGGAAGGAACAACATTTACAGTTGTTTTACCAAAATCAGCTACTGAAAAATAGGATGAAGGATATTTACAATATATTAACAATGGCTTAATTAAATATTAATAAAGCTCTGTTAATATAATATATGAAAACCCCTTCATCCAAGGAGTAATTTTGGACGAGAGTAGTTATGCTATTCTCGTCACTTCCCTTTATGCCAATGTAAGTCTGTTTATATATGATAGAAAAAAACCGTTATTTTTCTTCTCTCTATTAGTCATGTTAATATAGAGAGAGGACAGGAACGGTTTTTTTCTGTGGGAAAAATCGTTTCAAATATGTATGGGGAGGTTTGTAGTTTGGAAAAAAAAGTCGTATTAGTAGATGGTAATAATATCGCGTATCGTGCTTTCTTTGCACTACCGCTTTTAAATAACGACAAAGGTATACATACGAACGCAATTTATGGTTTTACAATGATGTTAATGAGGATACTAGAGGAGGAAAAACCGACGCATATGCTTGTGGCGTTTGATGCGGGGAAAACAACATTCCGTCATAAAACGTATAGTGATTACAAGGGAGGGCGTCAAAAGACTCCACCTGAGTTATCAGAGCAATTCCCGTTTATTCGTGAGGTGCTTGATGCATTCAATGTACCGCGTTATGAGCTGGAAAATTATGAAGCGGATGACATTATGGGAACGTTAGCGAAAGAAGCGAGTGAGCAAGGGTTTCATGTTAAAGTTATTTCAGGAGATAAAGATTTACTGCAACTTGTTTCAGATAATACACTCGTATGTATTCCTCGCAAAGGGATTACGGAAGTAGATGAATATACGAAAGAAGCTTTATTTGAGAAATATAGCTTATCACCAAAGCAAATTATCGATATGAAAGGTTTAATGGGAGACCAATCGGATAACATTCCAGGTGTACCAGGTGTTGGTGAGAAGACAGCCATTAAATTATTAACGCAATTTGAAACAGTAGAAGCAGTATATGAAAACTTAGATCAAGTGAGTGGAAAGAAATTAAAAGAAAAGTTAGAAGCGAATAAAGAACAAGCTCTTATGAGTAAAGAACTTGCGACTATTATTACAGACGCACCGATTACTGTGCATGTAGATGATATGGAATATAAAGGGTATGAACCAAGCGATTTGATTCCAATGTTCGAGAATTTAGGATTTACATCCCTTTTAAATAAGTTAGGTGTTACGCCGGAGGAAACGGCTCCAGCTGAATTAGATGATATTACATTTGATATTGTAGAAGAAGTTACAGAAGAAATGCTTCAGCAAGATAGTGCGCTTATTGTTGAAGTGCAAGAAGATAATTATCATAAAGCCGATATTCAAGGTTTTGGTATTCAAAATGAAAATGGTTGTTACTTCATTCCAGCCGATGTTGCTCTTAAATCGGATGCTTTTAAAGAGTGGCTTGCAAATGGAGAAATGAGAAAACATACATTTGATGCGAAGCGTGCTATCGTTGCTCTCAAGTGGAAAGGTGTAGATATTCAAGGGATTGACTTTGATTTATTAATTGCCGCTTATTTACTTGATCCAGCCGATACAGATAAAGATTTCCGTACTGTAGCGAAAATGAAAGAAACGCATGCCGTAAAATCTGACGAAGAAGTTTACGGGAAAGGTGCGAAGCGTGCTGTTCCGGAGCTAGAGGTAGTAGCGGAGCATGTAGCTCGTAAAGTGCATGTATTATATGATGTAAAGCAAACGTTCTTAGAAGAATTAAAAAAGAACGAGCAATATGAATTATTTACGGAATTAGAATTACCACTTGCACGTGTATTAGCTGATATGGAAGTGAAAGGTGTAAAAGTTGATACGGAGCGTCTTCGTAATATGGGAGAAGAACTTGCAGGTAGATTAAAGGAAATGGAACAGGAAATTTATAAGCTTGCGGGGACAGAATTTAATATTAATTCACCGAAGCAACTTGGGGTTATTCTGTTTGAGAATTTAAACTTACCAGTTATTAAAAAGACGAAAACAGGTTATTCTACGTCGGCGGATGTATTAGATAAACTTATGGATCGTCATGAAATTATTCCAAATATTTTACATTACCGTCAATTAGGAAAGCTAAATTCAACTTACATTGAAGGTTTATTGAAAGTCGTACATGAAGATTCATCTAAAATCCATACTCGTTTTAATCAAGTGTTAACGCAAACAGGTCGATTAAGTTCAACAGATCCGAACTTACAAAATATCCCGATTCGCTTAGAAGAAGGAAGAAAGATTCGTCAGGCATTCGTTCCATCAGAAGAAGGATGGATCATGTACGCGGCTGATTATTCACAAATCGAACTTCGTGTGCTTGCTCACATTGCAAATGATCCAGGGTTAGTTGAAGCGTTCCAACATGACATGGATATTCATACGAAAACAGCTATGGATGTATTTGGTGTTGGGAAAGACGAAGTAACATCTAACATGAGACGACAAGCAAAAGCTGTTAACTTCGGAATTGTGTATGGTATTAGTGATTATGGTCTTTCGCAAAACTTAGGAATTACAAGAAAAGCAGCAGCGGAATTTATTGAAAAGTATTTAGAAAGTTTCCCTGGTGTACAAGAATACATGGATGAAATCGTAAAAGATGCGAAACAAAAAGGATATGTGGTTACATTATTAAATCGTCGCCGTTATATTCCGGAAATTACGAGTCGTAATTTCAATTTACGTAGCTTTGCTGAGCGTACAGCTATGAATACACCAATTCAAGGTAGTGCGGCTGATATTATTAAAAAAGCGATGATTATTATGGCAGATCGTCTAGAAGAAGAAGGATTACAAGCGCGTCTTCTTCTGCAAGTACACGATGAATTGATATTTGAAGCACCAAAAGAAGAAATTGAAAAATTAGAGAAGCTTGTACCTGAAGTAATGGAGCATGCAATTGAACTAGCCGTTCCATTGAAAGTTGATTATTCTTACGGTCCAACTTGGTACGATGCGAAATAAGGACGTGATGAAATGCCGGAATTACCAGAGGTTGAAAACGTTAGACGAACGCTTGAAAATCTTGTAACAGGAAAAACGATTGAAGATGTCGTTATTACTTATCCCAAAATAGTAAAACGACCGGATGATGCAGAAATTTTTAAAGAAATGCTAAGAGGCGAGACAATTGAAAATATAAAGCGAAGAGGTAAGTTTTTGCTTTTGTATGTAACGAACTATGTAATTGTTTCACATTTGCGCATGGAAGGTAAGTTTTTACTTCATCAAGAGGATGAGCCGATTGATAAACATACGCACGTCCGTTTCTTATTTACAGATGGAACTGAATTACATTATAAAGATGTGAGAAAGTTTGGTACGATGCATCTCTTTAAGAAAGGTGAAGAGTTGAATCAAATGCCTCTTGCTGACTTAGGCCCGGAGCCATTTGATGCTGAATTGACACCGCAGTATTTACAAGAAAGATTGCAAAAAACAAATCGTAAAATAAAAGTCGCATTATTAGATCAGCGTCTTTTAGTAGGGCTTGGAAATATATATGTAGATGAAGTGTTATTCCGTTCTCAAATTCACCCAGAACGAGAAGCTGCATCTTTAACAGAAGAAGAAATAGAAAGAATTTACGAGGCGATTGTTACAACGCTGGGCGAAGCTGTTAAGCGAGGCGGAAGTACAATTAGAACGTATATTAATTCACAAGGACAAATTGGTTCGTTCCAGGAACTTCTAAATGTATATGGGAAAAAAGGAGAACCGTGTGTGACTTGCGGTACGCTATTAGAAAAAACAGTTGTTGGCGGAAGGGGAACACATTACTGCCCAATTTGCCAACCTAGAATATAGAAAAGGGATAACATCGGATAGGCATTTGTCATATACATAGAGCAGAGCTATGTATAAGGGAGGAGCTTACCGATGTACCTTTATTTATCTCTTATTTTATTAGCTTTTACATTAAGCTTAGATAGCTGTAGTGTAGGGCTAACATACGGGTTAAGGAGCGTAAGAATTCCACTAAGATCAATTATAATTATCGGGATCTGTTCAGCAGCTGTAATGCTCGTTTCCATGGGAATTGGACATATGATCGCGAAAATATTTTCACCTGTTATCGCAACGCGTATCGGCGGATTTGTTCTTATTGGAATAGGTATTTGGGTATTATATCAATTTTTTCGAAGTGATAAAAAAGAAGAACCGAAGCAAGAGGAGAAGGTTTGGAAACTAGAAATTGCTTCGCTAGGGTTAGTGATTCAAATTTTGCGGAAGCCGACTGTTGCGGATTTTGATAAATCAGGAACTATCTCTGCAGGAGAAGCGTTACTTCTCGGTATCGCTCTTTCTATAGATTCGTTTGGTGCTGGAATTGGTGCATCTTTATTAGGTTATGCACCTGCTATGATGGCGATATTAGTCGCGGTTATGAGTTCTTTATTTTTATTTATTGGAATGAAGCTTGGTACGGTTTTGTCGAATATGAAATGGTTACAAAAATTTACATTCCTGCCTGGGGTATTACTCATTATTATTGGAATTTGGAAAATGTAAGTATGGGCGTGGAACATTAGTTTCGCGCCTTTTATTATAAGGGGGATTATGATGACAGTAGTAATTGGATTAACAGGAGGCATTGCAAGCGGAAAAAGTACGGTATCAGAAATGTTTCGTGAGCTAAGTATACCGGTTATTGACGCAGATGTTATTGCAAGAGAAGTTGTAGAACGAGGAAAACCAGCATATAACAAAATAGTAGAAGTATTTGGAACGGAAGTGTTACAAAAGGATGGAGAACTGGATCGGCCGGAATTAGGAAGTGTCGTTTTCCATAATGAAGAAAAACGATTGCAGTTAAATAAAATTGTTCATCCGGCAGTGCGTGAGGAAATGAATATGCAAAAGGAAATGTACATAAAAGAAGATGTGCAAGCGGTTGTGTTAGATATTCCTCTTTTATTTGAAAGTAAATTAACGAGTCTCGTTGATCGCGTTTTAGTTGTAGCAGTTACGCCGAATACACAATTAGACCGTTTAATGAAACGAAATAACTTTTCAGAAGAAGAAGCAACGGTGCGGATTCAATCTCAAATGCCATTAGAAGAAAAAGTGAAGAATGCAGATGAAGTGATAAATAATGATGGCACAATTATGGAAACGAAAACACAATTACAGGTAATTTTAAAGAAGTGGAACATTATTGATTAAAAAATTGTGAAATTAATGAAAATGCTTAGTGACATTCCTCCTTTTTGTGTTATACTAATATTGGGATTTGAGATAAATAGTATAACGCATTCAAGGGGGATAACATATTATGACTCGTGTGGCAATTAATGGATTTGGACGTATTGGGAGAATGGTGTTTCGTCAAGCAATAAAAGAAAGCGCATTCGAAATTGTAGCAATCAATGCAAGCTATCCGTCCGAAACGTTAGCACATTTAATTAAATATGATACAGTACACGGTAAGTTTGCCGGAACAGTGGAAGCATTTGAAGATCACTTATTAGTAGATGGGAAAATGATTCGCCTTTTAAACAACCGTGATCCAAAGGAATTGCCTTGGACAGATTTAGGTGTTGAAGTTGTAATTGAAGCAACTGGTAAATTTAATTCAAAAGAAAAAGCAATTCTTCACGTTGAAGCTGGAGCGAAAAAAGTTATTTTAACAGCGCCTGGTAAAAATGAAGATGTAACAATTGTAGTTGGTGTGAATGAAGACCAATTAGATATTACAAAACATACCGTTATTTCAAATGCATCTTGTACAACAAACTGTTTAGCACCTGTTGTAAAGGTGTTAGATGAGCAGTTTGGAATTGAAAACGGTTTAATGACAACTGTTCACGCTTATACAAATGACCAAAAAAATATTGATAACCCACATAAAGATTTAAGAAGAGCACGTGCTTGCGGACAGTCAATCATTCCTACAACGACGGGTGCTGCGAAAGCGCTTGCAAAAGTTCTTCCGCATTTAAATGGAAAACTTCATGGTATGGCGCTGCGTGTACCAACACCAAACGTGTCTCTTGTTGATTTAGTAGTAGACGTAAAACGTGATGTAACAGTTGAAGATATTAATGAAGCATTCAAAACTGTTGCAAACGGTGCGTTAAAAGGAATTGTAGAATTTTGTGAAGAGCCTTTAGTGTCTATCGACTTTAATACAAATACACACTCAGCTATTATTGATGGTTTATCTACAATGGTAATGGGTGATCGTAAAGTGAAAGTACTTGCTTGGTATGATAACGAGTGGGGTTACTCTCGTCGTGTTGTAGATCTTGTAACGTTAGTTGTTGATGAATTAGCGAAACAAGAAAATGTGCAACATATTTAAGTGAACGAGAGAGGGCAAGTGAAAATTTGCCCTCTTTTTATTTTTTTCTGAAAAGGAAAAAAATTATATAAGTATATTTTTAAATAGTGGACATACCACGAAACGTTGGGATTACTGTATTCGTGAATCATTAATTTTTTTTAGGGAAAAGTAAAGAGGAAAATATGACAGAAAATCGAAAAAACTGTTGTTGCAAAATGAAAATAAACAAAGTATACTAACACTCGTAAACTTAAGAGCTGAGGTACGTAGTCACTACTTAAAGGGTTAGGACCTCTCTGGACTAACTTTCCCCCGTGGTAGTGGAGCAAGCCAAATTGCAAATTAGTTTTCAATTCGAACAGTTAGAATAAATTTACAAGGGGGAACTGTAGAATGGATACTATGGATACGATGGGTCGTCACGTGATTGCTGAACTTTGGGATTGCGATTTCGACAAGCTTAATGACATGCCGTATATTGAACAATTATTTGTGGATGCAGCACTAAGAGCTGGTGCTGAAGTACGTGAGGTTGCTTTTCATAAATTTGCACCACAAGGTGTAAGTGGAGTAGTAATTATCTCGGAATCACATTTAACAATTCATAGCTTTCCGGAGCACGGTTACGCAAGTATTGATGTTTATACTTGTGGGGATCGTATTGATCCAAATGTTGCTGCAGAATATATTGCAGAAGGTTTAAACGCGAAAACGCGTGAGAGCATCGAGCTTCCTCGAGGCACTGGTAGCTTCGAAATTAAGCAGAGAGAAACAAAAGCTCTTTAAAAAAGAACATAATTGATTTAAAATGTAAAGAGGTGTATAATGCACCTCTTTTTTAGTTTATATAAAATAGGATCACGATATGTAATAACTTAGAGTGGTCATTATAGAAGAATGAGTTATATAATATTGTATATATATTTTCACATGTAGGTGAGTAGCGAAAGAATAAAGATTATAGTGTAAAGGAGTGAATGAATTGCGTTGTCCATCCTGTTTTCATAATGGAACAAGAGTGTTAGATTCGCGTCCGGTAGACGAGGGGCGCTCTATTCGAAGAAGAAGAGAGTGTGAAAGTTGTTTAAGTCGCTTTACGACATTTGAAAGAGTAGAAGAATCACCTCTTATCGTTGTTAAAAAAGAAGGAACACGAGAAGAGTTTAATAAAGAGAAAATTTTACGCGGTTTAATTAAAGCGTGTGAAAAAAGACCTGTATCTTTAAGGCAGTTAGAGGAAGTAACACAAAGTGTGGAGCGTGAACTTCGTAACTTAGGTATATCAGAAGTGAAAAGTGATATGATTGGTGAAATTGTTATGGAAGAACTTCGTGATATTGATGATGTTGCTTACGTACGTTTTGCTTCTGTGTATCGTCAATTTAAAGATTTAAATGTATTTATTGAAGAATTAAAAGATATACTGCAAAAAGAGAGAGAGTAGAAGGAATCTCTTTATATACTGTAAGTAAACGAGATAAGAGAGCTAGAAGCGGAAGCTAATAGCTCTTTTTCGCTAATAAATTATATAATAAAGATAGAACGAGTGAAATGTAGGCTAGATTGGATGAGAGAAAGGAAAAGCAAGAATGGAAAAACAGTCATGGATGGAGCTATTGCCGATTGATCGTTATAAAGTAAGTGCGAAAGGGTTGTTACATAATTACGACCGGAAAGTATTAACGATGTTGTATCAGCCGTTAATAGGTAGTAGAGCTTTTAGCTTATACATGACACTATGGGGAGAGTTAGAGCAAGATCGTGTGTTTGGAAAAGAGAATACACATCACTCCCTTATGGTGACTATGCAAATGCAACTTCCTGAAATATATGGGGAACGAGTAAAGTTAGAAGCGATTGGTCTTTTAAATGTATATATTAAGAAAGAAAAAGATATTCGGATGTTTATATATGAATTGCAACCACCTTTATCTCCGAAGCAGTTTTTTGATGATATTGTTTTAAGTATCTTTTTATATAATCGCTTGAGTCGGACAAAATACAACCAAGTAAAGCAATATTTCTTAGAAGAAGAATTCGATTTTGCTTCTTATGAAAATGTTACGCGCTCCTTCAACGATATATTTGATTCGTTTAACCCAGGTCAGTTTGAATATGCGCAAGAAGAACTGCGTATCCCGAAAACGACAATTATGCCAAGTAACGAGAATGGGGATGCTCCGAAAGTTTGGAACGATTTCTTTGATTTCTCTTTATTTGTAGACGGACTATCAGCCCTTGTTCCTAAAAAGGCGATTACAGATCAAGTGAGAGAATGTGTTATTACACTCGCTTATGTGTACGGTGTGGATGTGTTATCGATGCAAAATATCGTTCTTGGCGCAGTGACAGAAGTGCAAACAATTGATATCGAAAGGCTTCGGAAGGGAGCACGCGATTGGTATCAATTCGAAAATGGTCAAGCGTTACCTGTATTAAGTGAAAGAGTGCAACCTCATGCTGCTCGTACAATGAAAGAGAAAGAGCCATCTACGCAAGAAGAGATGCTAATGAAACAGTTAGAGGAAATCTCGCCAAAACAACTATTGAAAGAGATTTCAGGCGGTGCAGAGGCGACGAAAGCGGACTTGCAAATCGTTGAGGATGTAATGATAAATCAAAAGTTAACGCCAGGGGTTGTGAATGTACTTATTTATTACGTTATGCTACGCTCAGATATGAAGCTTGCTAAAACGTATGTCGAGAAGATTGCTGGACATTGGGCGCGAAAAAAGGTCGGTACAGTAGGCGAGGCGATGGCGCTAGCGAAAGAAGAGAATCGTCAATATCAAGAGTGGGCTGAGACGAAGAAAAAAGGTCGTACAGCGAAGAAAACAGTGCGAAAAGAAATGGTACCAGATTGGCTTAAAGAAGAGTCGAAAGAAGAAGAGAAAGAACCTGTAAAAAATGACGTAAGTGCGAAAAAAGATGCAAGTACGTTAGAAGATGAACGGAAACGATTAGAAGAAGTATTGAAAAAATATAAGCGTGATTAATAAAAGAAAATGAACGCTCTTTGAGGTGAGAAAATGGAGCATATTCAAAATTCATTTACGAAATTAATGGAAAATAAAAACTTTAAAAATAGATATGAGGTCTTAAAGGCAGAAGTGATGGCGCACCCTCGTGTGAAAGAATTTATAGACGAGCATAAAGGTGAAGTAACGACTTCTATGATTGAACGAAGTCTTGTGAAGTTATATGAATATATTGGACAAAGTGTAGGGTGTGCGGATTGTCCAGATTTAGGCTCATGTAAAAATATGCTACAAGGATATGAGCCGAAGCTCGTCATTCAAGGTAAGATGATTGATATTCAATACGATCGTTGTATTAGAAAAGTAGCATATGATGAGAGAAAAAAATATGAAAAACTCGTTCAAAGTGTATATATGCCAGTTGACATTTTGCAGGCAACTATGGAAAATTTAGACCCTTCAGATTTAGATGCACGTATTGATGCAATAGGTGCAACGAATGAATTTTTAAACACATACGAACCAGGTAAAAAAGCACAAGGTTTATATTTGTACGGTAAATTTGGTGTAGGGAAAACGTATCTTTTAGGGGCAATTGCAAATGAGCTTGCGCGAAAGAAAATTAGTTCGATGCTCGTATACTTCCCTGAATTTTTACGTGAAATCAAAAGTTCGATTCAAGATAATTCGATTAGCGGAAAGATTGATGCTGTCAAACGTGTACAAGTATTAATGTTAGATGATATCGGGGCAGAAGCGATGTCAAGTTTTGTACGTGATGATGTACTCGGTGCAATCTTGCAATTCCGTATGTTGGAAAACTTACCGACGTTCTTTACATCTAACTTTGATTTTAAACAGTTGGAACATCATTTAACGTATACACAGCGCGGTGAAGCAGAAGAGATGAAAGCGGCCCGTATTATGGAACGAATTAAATATTTAGCGAAGCCAATCCCAATTGGCGGGAAGAATCGTCGTAATAAGTAAAGAGCGAGCTGAGAAGCTTGCTCTTTTTTATCCCGCTATTGGCGGGCAGTAAGACTCCCACCTCAAAATTCGGCTGTAAAGCAAAGAAGTTAGGTGGGAGCCCTGCTGCCCGTAAAAGCCCGATTGGTGCGGGCTAATAATCAGTGGACGATGGACAAAACCTCCAATGATTAAAGTTTCACTTTATTTTAATCATTTTTTCAGAGTAGCTTGTATCATTTTTTTCTCCCTCCCTTAATATATATAAAATTAGCAAGCCATATCGAGTGGATGTTCTAACAATGGGAGATAGGTTTCTACTAAGAGTGAACTTCCATAGATCGGACTCTTATAGGATTTGTAACGTATAGATGCAATC
Source organism: Bacillus sp. TH19 (assembly GCF_016651075.1). Taxonomy (NCBI): domain Bacteria; kingdom Bacillati; phylum Bacillota; class Bacilli; order Caryophanales; family Bacillaceae; genus Bacillus; species Bacillus sp. TH19. The sequence goes on from NZ_JAEKEO010000007.1 coordinate 1,003,958, forward strand.
CTTTAGAGCGGGGATAAAAGGGGGGACAAAAGTGATTGAAATTTGCTTCGAAGAAAAAAATGATGCTGTGTACGTATACAGACAACTAACGAAAAGAACAGAATCCTTATATAAGGAAACAAGTGTATATTTAAACGAACAAAAGGTTGTTATTCATATACCATTATGTGAATCAAATTATATTGAAAAGATTTTATTGCCAGTATTACTATATTTCATTATGAATGTGAAACAAAATGAATGGATTCATACCATTTTAAAGGAAAAGTTTTTTTATGAAGAACAAGAAGAGTGTCATCAAATATTGCATATGGCACATGAGATTTTAAAGGAAAGAAGAAAAGGAGTAGCTAGTGATTTAACACGTCAAAAATTTGAATCTTATATTGCGTCGTCTTTGAGTGATTGGCTTTGTGATCCGCTCTCATTCTCGTTTTCATCATACGTTCGTTTTCGTCTTCGTACATATAGGGAAATGGTAACTAAGCTTGCTGAAGTTGCAATTGATGAGTATAAGATGGAGCAGGAATACCAAATATTCATTGAGACACTTCGCCAACAAGTAAGTAGCCGGAAATCACGTTTGTCCTGTGTACATCTTATTTTTGATGAAAGTTTTATTTTCTATGATGATAAAGGTAGGCGTTTAAAACAGGAGAAATTGGTTCAATATATAGATGAAGAATTATTAAAGAAACAGGATGTATATATCGATACGAAAGTAATTGCACCACTTCTTTCTATTTCGCCGAAAAAGATTTATTTATATACGAAAGAACAAGATCATAATATGATTATTACTTTGCGAAATGTATTTCAGGAACGAGTGCAACTACATGGATTACATGAATTTGAGCGCAATGTGAAAAATTTAAAAAATAAAGGTAACGCCCTTGATTTTCTAAGTTTTTGAGCATATAATTACCTACATAAATGAAATATATTGAAATGTTATGATGAGGACATGGGTAGTTTTCTACGATTTTCAGAGAGGGAAGCCTTAGGGTGTGAGCTTCCTAGTACGGGATAATTACTTACCACCTCTAAACTTTAGCAGTGAACGTTTTTCTAGTAATTGCTAACGGACAACACCGTTATGTTGAACTTGAGCAATTAACAATAAGGTTAATTGGAACAAGGGTGGAACCACGAATTCAACACTCGTCCCTTTTTATGGGATGAGTGTTTTTTATTTTGAAAAAAAAGAGGAGTGACCAGTGATGGCAGATGTAGTTAAAATTACTTTCCCTGATGGAGCTGTGAAGGAGTTTCCAAAAGGAGTAACAACTGAAGAAATCGCAGCTTCTATTAGCCCAGGCTTAAAGAAAAAAGCTGTGGCTGGAAAATTAAACGATGAGATGATCGATCTTGTTACACCAATCGAAGAAGATGGTGCAGTTTCTATTATTACATTAGATTCTGAAGATGGCTTATATATTTTACGCCACTCAACAGCTCACCTTTTAGCACAAGCGTTAAAACGTTTATATAAAGATGTTAAGCTTGAGCTTGGCATTGGTCCAGTAATCGAAAATGGCTTCTACTACGATATTGATATGGAAGAAGCAATTACAGTTGAAGACTTCAAAAAAATCGAAAAAGAAATGCAAAAAATCGTGAACGAAAACTTAGAAATCGTTCGTCATGAAGTGCCACGTGCAGAAGCACTTCGTCGCTTTGAAGAAATCGGCGATGAGTTAAAATTAGATTTAATTAACGATCTTCCAGAAGATGCAGTTATTTCAATCTATGAGCAAGGCGAATTCTTCGACCTTTGCCGTGGTGTTCACCTTCCATCTACAGGGAAGATTAAAGTGTTTAAATTATTAAGTGTTGCTGGTGCTTACTGGCGCGGCGATAGCAATAATAAAATGTTACAACGTATTTACGGTACTGGATTCGTTAAGAAAGCAGAATTAGATGAGCACTTACGTATGCTTGAAGAAGCGAAAGAGCGCGATCACCGTAAATTAGGTAAAGAGTTAAAACTATTTACTAATAGCCAAAAAGTAGGACAAGGTTTACCACTTTGGTTACCAAAAGGTGCAACAATTCGCCGTATTATCGAGCGTTACATCGTTGATAAAGAAGCAAGCTTAGGCTATGATCACGTATACACTCCAGTATTAGGAAGTAGAGAGCTTTATGAAACTTCTGGTCACTGGAACCATTACCGTGATGGCATGTTCCCATCAATGGAAATGGATAATGAAGAGTTAGTTCTTCGTCCAATGAACTGCCCTCACCATATGATGGTTTATAAAAATGATATTCACAGCTACCGTGAATTACCAATCCGTATTGCGGAACTTGGAACAATGCACCGCTATGAAATGTCTGGAGCATTATCTGGATTACAACGTGTACGCGGAATGACTTTAAATGATGCGCACATTTTCGTTCGTCCAGATCAAATTAAAGAAGAATTAAAACGTGTTGTAAACTTAACGTTAGAAGTGTACAAAGATTTCGGTTTAGAAAACTATTCATTCCGTCTATCTTATCGTGACCCAGCAGATACTAAAAAGTATTATGCTGATGATGAGATGTGGGAAAAAGCACAAGGTATGTTAAAAGAAGCTATGGATGAAATGGGTCTTGATTACTATGAAGCTGAAGGTGAAGCGGCATTCTATGGTCCGAAACTTGACGTTCAAGTTCGTACTGCTCTTGGAAAAGACGAAACACTTTCAACTGTACAATTAGACTTCTTACTTCCAGAACGCTTTGAATTAACTTACGTTGGTGAAGACGGTAAACAACATCGTCCAGTTGTAATTCACCGTGGTGTTGTATCAACTATGGAACGTTTCGTAGCCTTCTTAATTGAAGAATACAAAGGCGCATTCCCAACTTGGTTAGCTCCAGTTCAGGCGCAAGTAATTCCAGTTTCTCCGCAAGTACATTTAGAATATGCGAAGAAAGTACAAGATGAATTACGACGTGCTGGTATCCGTGTTGAATTAGACACTCGTGAAGAGAAAATTGGTTACAAAATCCGTGAAGCACAAATGCAAAAGATTCCGTACATGCTTGTAGTAGGTGACAATGAAGTTACTGAAAATGGCGTTAACGTACGTAAATATGGTGAACAAAAATCAGAAACAATCGCATTAGATGCGTTTGTTGACATGATTAAGGTAGAAGGAAAACGATAAGAAAGAGCCGCGGTATACCGCGGCTTTTTTATGTATTATAAAAAAGAAAATCTAGAAAAAATAACCAAACAATACTTATCATAAAAAAGTATTGCAAGTATGCTGGTTGTTTGTTACAATATTTCTTGTTGTTAGTAAAACACATCGCGTCTTCTTGACAGACGTCATGTCCTATGATAAACTCATCAAGGATAATAGAATATGGTTTTGACAAGTAGAAGCACCCGCTTCTCACCTGATGGACGCATTCGCAGTTAGCAGGTAAATGTATTTCTTACTAAAGATATTACAAGTGTGGGTGCCGTGTGCCCGCACTTTTTTTATTCGGGTTCTACAATTGCAAAACGTATTCTAAGAAAACCTTGGAGGTGGCTTACTATTAGCAAGGATATGATGATTAACGAGCAAATTCGTGCACGTGAAGTACGCTTAGTTGGCGCAAACGGCGATCAACTTGGAATCAAGTCTCGTAATGACGCTTTAGACTTAGCTGCAGGTCTTAATCTTGATTTAGTATTGGTTGCTCCAAATGCGAAACCACCAGTATGCCGCATTATGGACTACGGTAAATTCCGCTTTGAGCAACAGAAGAAAGAAAAAGAACAGCGCAAAAATCAAAAAGTAATTAGCATGAAAGAAGTTCGTTTAAGTCCAACAATTGATGAACATGACTTTAACACAAAACTTCGTAATGCTGTCAAGTTTTTAGAGAAAGGCGACAAGGTTAAAGCGTCAATTCGCTTTAAAGGACGTGCCATTACTCATAAAGAAATCGGTCAACGTGTTTTAGATCGCTTCTCAGAAGCTTGTGCTGAAGTTAGTACAATTGAATCTAAGCCTAAAATGGAAGGACGTAGTATGTTCTTAGTTTTAGCACCGAAAAACGATAAGTAATAGATAGAGGAGGAAATACCTATGCCTAAACAAAAAACTCATCGCGGCGCTGCAAAGCGTTTCAAAAAGACTGGATCTGGTAAACTGAAGCGTTCTCACGCTTACACAAGCCATTTATTCGCTAACAAATCTACAAAAGCTAAACGTAAACTACGTAAAGCTGGTGTAGTTAGCGCTGGTGACTTCAAACGCATTCGTCAAATGCTTGACAACTTAAAATAAGTTCGGCTGATATATAGAACAAACTAGGAGGTAATATTATGCCAAGAGTAAAAGGTGGTACAGTTACTCGTCAACGTCGTAAAAAAGTTATAAAATTAGCAAAAGGTTACTACGGTTCTAAGAGTACATTATTTAAGGTTGCTAACCAACAGGTTATGAAATCTCTAATGTATGCATTCCGTGACCGTCGTCAAAAGAAACGTGACTTCCGTAAATTATGGATTACACGTATCAACGCAGCAGCTCGTATGAATGGTCTTTCTTACAGCCGCTTAATGCACGGTTTAAAAAATGCTGGCATCGAAGTTAACCGCAAGATGCTTGCTGACTTAGCTGTTCATGACGAAAAAGCTTTCGCTGAATTAGCAACAGTTGCAAAAAACAACATTAACTAATTGTTTAAAACCTTAGAAGATTTTCTTCTAAGGTTTTTTTATTTACATTTATTGTAAAATCCTCCACTTATTATCGTTATTTCTTGCTCAAGTATATTAAGATGTGCTTGTAAGAAGTTTTGTAACGATAACGAGGAGGCTTTTACATGAAAGTAGGAAAGATTAACGGATGTGTCGTTATCGATAGGACAAAATCAATATAAAAGCTATAGCGATATAAAAGAATATATATATAAAGTCAGGAGAATCCTCCTGACTTTTTTTATTTGAACTCATTCGTGAGAAGTGCATCTTTCCTAGCAGAAACGACACTGCTATAATGGAAAGATGATATGGAGCTTTCATCAAGTGAACAATATATGAGTGATGATTGAAACGTATTTGCAAATTAAGGACAAGCTATCTTTATAAAGATGTAGGTAGCTGACTTGTTAATAAGAAACGAAAAATAATAATGAACTTTGAGATGAAACAACATTGTTGCGGAAAATGCGATGTTGGAGGAGGACAATAGAATGGACTTACTACAACTATTTAAATTACAAAAAGAATTAGATGACCGTATTGTGAAAGAACATGACTTACAACCGAAAAAATTGTTAAAAGAAAAAATGTTAGCTCTTCTTGTAGAAATTGGAGAACTTGCAAATGAAACACGTTGTTTTAAATATTGGAGCAATAAACCAGCTTCAGAACGTGAAGTAATATTAGAAGAATACGTAGATGGTTTACATTTTATTTTATCAATCGGAATCGATTTAGGAATTGATAAAAACTTCTTATTCTATAAATGTGCGCAAACGAATAAAACACAAGTGGAAATTTTCTTAGACACATATGCGAAAGTAATTCGTTTTACAGATCAACCTTCTATTACGAACTATATTGAACTATTTACAAGCTATCTTCGCCTTGGACAAGCGCTTGAATTTGAACAAGATGAAATTGAAAAAGCATATTTAGATAAAAATGAAGTAAATCATCAGCGTCAAACACAAGGATACTAATTTAATTTTTGAATATTTCAATTTCCTTTTGTATAATAAAGTGACTGAAGAAAAAGGAGGGTGTTGGCAATGATAAAATTAGACGAGACATTGACAATGCTAAAAGAATTAACAGACGCACGCGGTATTGCGGGTAACGAGCGCGAACCACGTGAAGTAATGAAGAAATATATTGAGCCGTTTGCAGATGAACTTTCTACTGACAATTTAGGAAGTTTAGTTGCGAAAAAAGTTGGGGAAGAAAACGGCCCGAAAATTATGGTTGCAGGTCATTTAGATGAAGTCGGATTTATGATTACGCAAATTGATGACAAAGGCTTCCTTCGTTTCCAAACGGTGGGTGGCTGGTGGTCGCAGGTTATGCTTGCACAGCGCGTAACGATTGTAACGCGTAAAGGAGATGTAACAGGTGTAATTGGTTCAAAACCACCGCACATTTTACCTCCAGAAGCTCGTAAAAAGCCAGTTGAAATTAAAGACATGTTCATCGATATTGGTGCTTCTAGCCAAGAAGAAGCGATGGAGTGGGGCATACGACCAGGAGATCAAGTTGTACCGTACTTCGAATTCCAAGTGATGAAGAATGAAAAGATGTTACTTGCAAAAGCATGGGATAACCGAATTGGTTGTGCAATTGCAATTGACGTATTAAAACAATTAAAAGATGAAAAGCATCCAAACGTTGTATACGGCGTTGGGACTGTACAAGAAGAAGTTGGTCTTCGTGGTGCGAAAACATCTGCAAACTATATTAAGCCAGATATCGCATTCGCAGTAGATGTAGGTATTGCTGGTGATACACCAGGTGTAACGGCAAAAGAAGCACAAAGTAAAATGGGTGATGGTCCGCAGATCATTCTATATGATGCTTCTGTTATTGGTCATACAGGTTTACGTGATTTCGTTGTTGATGTTGCGGATGAATTACAAATTCCATATCAGTATGATTCTGTAGCGGGCGGGGGAACGGACGCAGGAGCAATTCACATTTCTGTAAATGGTATCCCATCTATGGCAATTACGATTGCGACACGCTACATTCATTCTCATGCAGCGATGTTACATCGTGATGATTATGAAAACGCAGTGAAGTTAATTGTAGAAGTTATTAAACGTCTTGATAAAGAGGCTGTACATAACATTACATTTAATTAATAGAAAAAAGCGAAGGATAACCTCCTTCGCTTTTTTCATTTTTAAAACGGTCTTTCTAATCCTGCTGCAGTATGAGCTCCTAAAATAATTAAGCGAGTTAATTGCATTGCCATGAAATGTGGGGTATAAATCATGCCTCTTTTTAACCATGACATAATCATTCCGATATGAGCGCCTGTAACATAACTAATAAGAATATCACGAGGGACCATAAGGTCTTCATCATCTGGCTGGGAAATAGATAGGCTTAATGTTAAATGTGTTTGAATTGTTTTCATCATTTTATAAGAATAGTTTCCAGCTGCCTTATCGCCGAGCATAACGTTATAGAAATTAGTATTATCTGCGATATGCTCAAACAAAGCTAAAAAAGTTGGATGCGGTGAATCAAAAGTGAGCTGAAAATCTTCTTTATTTCGATTTTGTGGTTTAATTACTGCAGCTAGTTTTTCTAACATTTCTTCTATGCTTTTTTCTAATAAATCATATTTATCATGGTAATGGCTATAAAATGTAGCACGATTTACAGGAGCGCGTTCCGCGATATGTTGCACAGTTACATTTTCGAAGCCCTTTTCGCCTACTAAAGCGACAAAAGCATCCTGTATGAGTTGTCTCGTTCGTTTTACACGTGGATCATTTGTATTTTTAATAGACATTTTTACTTCACCTCGTTTAATTTTTTAACCTTAAACAACACATGTATAGTGTAATGTTGTTTAAACAACATATAGGTTTAAATTGTTGGTTGTAGATTCGGGATAATTATTTATAATTATAAACGATAGTCCTTTAGAAATCAGCACCGCTAGGATGCAGACAAAACATAGTTTGCGTCGTAAAAGGTGTGCTTTTTTTGTTTAAAGGTTAATATAATTAACAATTAAACAATATAAACACTAAGGATGTAAATAGTTTAGAAAAAAATTATATGCGATATAAGGAGAGGAATGCAATGAATCAGTTTCGAAGAATGGTAATTATCAACATTATCACATTAATTGTATTAGTTGGCGGCGGTATTGGCGGTTATTACTATTACAATCAATCGGAAAACTATTTAAAAACAGAAAATGCAAAGATTGATGGGAAAGTAATCCCAATTGCATCACCAGTAGCAGGTAAATTAACAGACTGGAAAGCTGAAGTCGGAAAAAATTACAATGAGAACGATAAATTAGGTGCGGTTACTGTAGCAGGAGCAAATGGTGAGCAAACAGTAGATGTAACAATTCCGCAAAATGCAACAGTTGTACAATCAAATGCAACAACTAATGCGTTCGTTGGGGCAGGTAGCCCAATTGCTTATGCATTTGATATGAGCAATTTATGGGTAACAGCAAATATTGAAGAAACAAATATTGATGATGTTCAAAAAGGCCAAACGGTAGATGTGTATGTAGACGCATACCCAGATACAACGTTAACGGGAAAAGTAGAACAAGTTGGATTAACAACAGCGAATACATTCTCGATGTTACCATCAAGTAACGCAACAGCGAACTATACGAAAGTAAAGCAAGTTGTACCAGTTAAAGTTTCTTTAGATCATAGTAAATCAGTAAATATTGTTCCTGGAATGAATGTGTCAGTTCGTATTCATAAGTAAGGGGGAGATGAGATGTCCTCAATTGCAATTGTAGGATATGCACTATTTTGTATAATCGTCTTCTTCCTTGTAAATCGTCTTTTACGAAAGAAAAAAACGAATGTGGGAGAAGAACAAGTCCCAGCCGTAAGTAAGATAGAAGTAAGTCAAGCAGAAACAGTAGAGAAAGAACTTGAACAAAAACAAGAAACAGAAGCTTCTAACGTAGTGGAATTAGAAACAGGGAAGCAAGAGCAAGTAAAACAGGAAAAAGAAATGCTGAAGAGACAATTGCCGGTAGAGAATGTGAATGTAAAGGCAGTTGTAGCTGTATTAATTCTCGGTATGTTCGTTTCTATTTTAAACCAAACGATCATTAATGTTGCACTGCCTCCATTAATGAATGAATTTAACGTATCAACTTCAACAGCACAATGGTTAATTACAGGCTTCATGCTTGTAAACGGGATTTTAGTACCAATCAGTGCATTTTTAGTTTCACGATTTACGTATCGTAAATTATTCATAGCAGCAATGTTATTCTTCACTGTAGGATCTATCATTTGTGCTACATCAGGAAACTTTACAATGATGATGACAGGCCGTGTTGTTCAAGCGGTTGGTGCAGGTATTTTAATGCCAGTTGGTATGAATATCTTCATGACATTATTCCCGCCTAATAAACGCGGAGCAGCTATGGGGTTACTTGGGGTAGCGATGATTTTAGCACCAGCTATCGGACCAACTGTAACAGGTTGGGTAATTGAAAACTATAGCTGGAACTTAATGTTCTATGGGATGTTTGTTATCGGTTTAATTATTACGTTCTTATCTTTGAAATTCTTTACACTAGCTCAGCCAGTGTCTAAAACAAAGTTAGATGTATTCGGTGTTATTAGTTCAAGTATTGGACTAGGTAGCTTACTGTACGGATTTAGTGAAGCTGGAAATAATGGCTGGACTAGTGCAGAAGTTGTTATAACACTTATCATCGGTGTCGTTGGTTTAGCTGTATTTATTTGGAGAGAGTTAACAACAGACAATAAAATGCTTGATTTACAAGTGTTTAAATATCCGACGTTCACTTTCACATTAGTAATTAATGCGATTGTAACGATGGCCTTATTCGGAGGTATGTTATTACTTCCAGTATACTTGCAAAACATTCGCGGTTTTACACCGATGGAATCTGGTTTATTATTACTTCCAGGATCATTAATTATGGGGATCATGGGACCAGTTGCAGGTAAACTATTTGATAAGTATGGTATTCGTCCGTTAGCAATTGTCGGATTAGCCATTACAACATTTGCGACATATAAATTTACAACGTTATCGATGGATACACCGTATAGCGTTATTATGACGGATTATATTATACGCTCAATTGGTATGTCATTCATTATGATGCCAATTATGACAGCTGGTATGAATGCACTGCCGATGAAATTAATTTCTCACGGTACAGCAACGCAAAATACGTCAAGACAAGTAGCTGGTTCAATTGGAACAGCGATATTAATCACGCTTATGACGCAACAAACTACTGCTCACGTAGCGGATTACGGCAATATGTTAACAACGTCAAACCCGATTTTAGTTGATAAAGTACACGGTATGGGCCAAAGCTTAGCGGCATTAGCCGGATCAGCTCAAGCAGGAGATGCGATGAGTACACAACTATTATTCGGACAAATTTCAAAGCTATCTGCAATTAACGGTATTAACGATGCCTTCTTAATTGCAACAATACTCGCAGGTATTGCTTGGGTGTTATCGTTCTTCTTACCATCAGGCAATAAACCAAATAGAAAAGCAGGGAATTAATTTCCCTGCTTTTTTGTCTTTTTAAAGAGTGAGATATAAAAAATGATAACCAGCTACGGAGCACAGCCCTGTTATAAACAAAATTGTTCCCATAGCACGAATGCTGGATATTTGTCTTCCGCCTATAATAGCTAATAGTCCAGCTAAAGAGAAGAAACACCAATATAAAGTTCCTGAAATTGGAAGCATCCCCTCTAAATCTATTCCAAAACCTATACAAATGATAGGAACAACGATAAGCGATATGCTAATCAAACCAGCAATAATAGTAAGTGATTTACGATATTTAATGCCAGCAATAATTAAAAAAATGCCAACGATGAATTGGCATAACATCAAAGTAAGAGCCAAAACCATCCAAGTTAATATTCCAAACACTTCTGTATTACCTCCGATAAAATATTATATATAGAATGAATCCCCTACAGACATAAGTACCCAGAAAATAACCCCTAATATGCCAGCGATAAAAATAATGAATCCCATATTACGTATACTTTTAATCTTTGCCTGTAATCCATTTAATCCTGCCAATAATCCAGTTAAAGAAAACAGTATCCAGTATAAAGTAGTTGAAATAGGGAGGATCGTATCGCTATTCACCCCCATGCCCCAAAAAACAAAAGGTAGTGTGACAAAAGATAGGATAAGTAGCCCCATTAAACCCACAAATAATTTAAGATGTTTAATGCTAGTAATAATTAAAAAAATACCACCGAAAAATCCGCATAAAACAAGAAGTGGCATATAAAAAATCCAAAGTAAGCTCGACATAAATAATCTCCTTCTATGGTGATGAGTTATATTTTACTACATGAGGTTTATTTTGGATATTATTAATAAATATGTATAAATTGATAGAAATGAGAAGTGATGATACGAATTAATAAAAGAGGTATCGCGATGACACCTCTTTCTAACTCAAGAATGCTAACATATTATTCATAATATGAAATAACATAGCTGGAATAATGGATTTTGTTTTTTTACATAAAATAGCCATTAATAATCCCATGAAGAAAGTAATTACCATTACTCCAAGTGAGTATGTATGAGTGATACCGAAGAAGAAGCTTGTTAAAATGGCTGCAATCCAAAATGGAAAGCGCTCTGAGAAGAAGCGAAGTATAAAGCCACGGAAAATAAGTTCTTCAAAAATTGGTGTGAGTATAGCGAAGCCGAGAAGTAATAATATTTGATACTGCTTAAAAACGTCTAAGTTTAGCGCGGAAGATTGCTGCTTTGTTGCGTCTTGGAACACATAATTTAACAAGATGTAATTGAGTATAATGTTTATAGCGAAGAAAAGAAGTAAGTATACGTATGTACGCCATTCTTTAAGTACTTTAAAGTTAAAAGATTTTAGTAGTAATTTTTTTGCGGGTTCAAATTTGAAAATGAAGAATAACAACACGGCTAGTTGTAATACGATACTTGCAGTATTTGCAATAGATTCATACAGGGCAATTTGTTTTTTATCTGTAAGACCGGCTGTATAAATTGTTAAGGGCATTGCGAGGAACACAGTAATAAGTCCGGTTCCGAAAAAAGCGAATAAAACGGAGCTAATAAATTGTCCCCATGACATAGAGTATTTCTGTTCATTAGAAAGTTGTGTAGCGGGTTGCATTTGTAAAATCACCTCTTTATATTTGTATATTTAATTATAAAGTATTTTGCTTTTGGGTGTAACATTTAAATATTACATACAAAGGTGTATTTTTCGCAAAATAATAAAAGAGGTATCACCCTATAGTGATGCCTCTTTCTCATTGATAACTATGTTCTGCCTTGTCATTCAATTTCTTTTGCTCTATTTGTAATTCACGCTCTACCAATCGGTCTAATTGCTGAATAGCTTTCAATGCTTTTTCGTAAGAAATCGTTCTATAATGGTGCGCTCCGCCCGGTTCTTCATCTGCTTCGTCTGCCCATTTAATAATGTTTTGAAGAGATGTTCTTTCAATTTCTTGCTGTACTAAGAAAGAATCTGTATGAAGAAGAATCGCAATAGAAATTTCTTTTGCTAGTTTAGGATGTTCTCCTAATCTAATAAGCAATTTATGAGATCTTTCTGCCCCTTTAATCGCATGTATATCATTCTTTTTATACAAGTCATAGTCCCATTCGCCGCCTGTGTACCACGTATGATGTCCGATATCATGAAGGAAGCCAGCCTTTGTCGCAGCATCGACTGAGGCGTGATGCTTTTTGGCTAAGTGAAACGCATGGTAAGCGACAGCAATCGCGTGGACCATTCCAGAACGGTTTACATATTTTTGTGTAATGTGATGTTTAAAAACTTGTTCAAGCGTAATACGTTGCATAAAACATTCACTCCTTTTATCTAATGATGTACATGAAGAAAAATCGATCGGTTTAAATGTATTTTGAACATTGTACTCCATCGGGGTAGCGTTAGTAAAGTAGAAATGTTTAGGAGAAGAAAAATTTTATAGACATAAAAGGTCACCTTAGTTTTTTTTCTAAGGTGACCTTTTATTGCTTATTTTTTTAATCCTTGCTCCAGTGTTCCTAACATTTCGTGTTTTTCATTTTCATCAGCATTTTTCCAAATGACTTCGAATAAAACGCCAAGACCTGGAAGCATTTTTTCTTCACCGCTTTGAATTGCATCGACAATCGTTTCTTGTAATTGATCTTGTGAATTTCCAGATACATTCGCTAATACCGCGCCGCGTAAATTAAAACTCATTATCTTCACCTCTTCTTCAGAATTGAAACTGACGTTAGTTTTTGTTCTTTTTTATGTAAATATGTATGAAAAATAGGCTATAATGATAAGACAAGAAGAGAGGGAAGTACATATTATGAAAAACATTGATTCAGTACAAAACCCGCGTGTGAAGCAGTGGAAAAAGCTGCAGACGAAAAAAGAGCGCGATAACAAAGCTTTATTTTTTGTAGAAGGATTCCATTTAGTAGAGGAAGCGTTAAAGGCAGGAGTTGTAACAGAACTTATCGTTTCAGATCAGACAGATCTTCCGAAAGATTGGACAGTTAATGATGTTGAAATGTATATTGTGCCTGAAGCAATTGTAAAAGTACTTCGCGAAACAGAAACAACGCAAGGTGTATTTGCTGTTTGTGAGAAACATGAGAAAGAAGTAGCTCTTACTGATGGGAAATTTCTTTTATTAGACGGCCTTCAAGACCCAGGTAATTTGGGAACGATTATTCGTACAGCGGATGCAGCGGGTATTCATGCCGTTGTGCTTGGAGAAGGGTGCGTTGATGTTTATAATAGTAAAGTACTACGATCTACACAAGGTTCTATTTTCCACTTACCGGTTGTGAAAGGGAACTTAGAAGAATGGGTAGACAAGTTAAAAGAAAATAACGTCCCTGTATATGGAACAGCTCTTGAAAATGGAGTTCCATTTGGTGAAGTAACCCCGGCTGGAAGTTTTGCATTAATTGTAGGGAATGAAGGAAGCGGCGTACGCCCAGAAATTCTTGCGAAAAGTGATCAAAACTTGTATATTCCGATTTACGGCGGGGCAGAATCATTAAATGTTGCGGTTGCAGCAGGGATTTTAACGTATTATTTACAAAGCCCAGTTGCGAATCGATAAAAAACTTCTTATAATAAGTTGAAGTACATGTTCATAAAAAAGTGGTGAAATGAGTATCGAACTTTTTTGAACATATAATAAAAGTATATTAATGAAAAACGTTGATAGAGAAGAGTAGCTTACAAAATCGCCATATAGGGAGAGAGTGCCGTAGACTGAAAGCATTCTTATGGTAGATGGAAGTGAATTCACCTCTGGAGTTGGCGCCAGGACCATTTATATGTAAAGGCGTTCCGGTCAGAATTGATCGTTATAACTAATGAGTGGGCAGACTTGTTCTGTCAATTTAGGGTGGTACCGCGAATTTACCTCGTCCCTTTTTGGGAGCGGGGTTTTTTTATTTTTAAAATTAGGAGGGTTCCAAATGGAAGCACGTTTAAAAGAGCTAAAGCAAAAAGCGTTAGAGCTTATTGAAGAAGCGAAAGAGCTAAAGGGCTTAAACGACGTACGCGTAGCGTATTTAGGGAAAAAAGGTCCAATTACAGAAGTATTACGCGGCATGGGAAAATTATCAGCAGAAGAGCGTCCACGTATGGGAGCATTAGTAAATGAAGTACGTGAAGCGATTCAAACGCGTCTAGAAGACAAAATTGGTAACTTAGAAAAAGCAGTAATTGAGGCGAAATTAGCTACTGAAACAATTGATGTTACACTGCCAGGTCGTCCTGTTGAAACAGGTTGTCACCATCCGTTAACAGCAGTTGTTGAACAAATTGAAGATGTATTCATCGGTATGGGTTATGAAGTAGCTGAAGGCACAGAAGTAGAAAAAGACTACTACAACTTCGAAGCATTAAACTTACCGAAAGATCACCCAGCGCGTGATATGCAAGATACATTCTACATTACAGAAGAAACGTTACTACGTACACATACATCTTCTGTGCAAGCACGTACGATGGAAAAGAATAAAGAAAAAGGACCGATTAAAATTATTTGTCCTGGTAAAGTGTATCGCCGCGATGACGATGATGCAACGCATTCACACCAATTCATGCAAATTGAAGGTCTTGTAATTGATAAAAACATTCGCATGAGTGACTTAAAAGGTACACTGCAAGTATTCGTGAAAAAGATGTTCGGTGAAGATCGTGAAATTCGTCTTCGTCCAAGTTTCTTCCCATTCACAGAGCCGTCTGTAGAGATGGATATTTCTTGTATGATGTGTCACGGTAAAGGTTGTGGCACTTGTAAAGGGACTGGTTGGATCGAAATTTTAGGCGCAGGTATGGTTCACCCGAACGTACTTGAAATGGCTGGTTATGATTCAAAAGAATATCAAGGTTTCGCATTCGGTATGGGCGCAGAGCGTATCGCAATGTTGAAATACGGCGTAGATGACATTCGTCATTTCTATACAAATGATGTACGTTTCTTACAACAATTCAAACGAGCGTAAGGGAAGGAGAGGATAAATATGTTCGTATCATATCGTTGGTTACAAGAGTATGTAGATATTAAAGATGTAACAGCACAAGAACTAGCAGACAAAATCACGAAAAGTGGTATTGAAGTAGAAGGTGTTGAAGTATTAAATAAAGGTGTAAAGGGTGTTGTAGTTGGTCACGTATTAGAATGTGAAAAACACCCAGAAGCTGATAAATTAAGCAAATGCTTAATCGATATCGGTGAAGAAGAGCCGGTTCAAATTATTTGTGGAGCTGCTAACATTGCAAAAGGTTTAAAAGTACCAGTTGCAAAAGTTGGCGCTGTACTTCCTGGTAACTTCAAAATTAAAAAAGCAAAACTACGCGGGGAAGCTTCTCACGGTATGGTTTGTGCTCTTCAAGAGCTTGGTATTGATGGGAAATTCGTTGCGAAAGAATATGCAGACGGTATCTTCATCTTCCCAAGTGATGCTGAAGTTGGTGCAGATGCACTTGAAATTTTAAATTTACATGATGAAGTACTTGAGCTTGGTTTAACACCAAACCGTGCAGATTGCTTAAACATGTTAGGTGTTGCATATGAAGTAGCTGCTATTTACGGCCGTGAAGTAAAACTTCCAGCTATCGACTTACAAGAAACAGAAGAAAAAACTTCTGATTACATTTCTGTAAGTGTAGAAGCGAAAGAAGAAAACCCATTATATATTGCAAAAATGGTGAAGAACGTAAAGATTGGTCCATCACCAATGTGGATGCAAACTCGTCTTATGGCAGCTGGCATTCGTCCAATTAGTAATGTAGTTGATATTACAAACTACATTTTAATGGAATACGGTCAACCGTTACATGCATTCGATTACGATAAATTAGGTTCAAAAGAAATCGTTGTTCGTCTTGCAAAAGAAGGCGAAAAGATTCAAACATTAGATGCTCAAGAACGTACGTTACAAAGCCACCACCTTGTTATTACAAACGGTGAAAAAGCGTTAGCTGTTGCTGGTGTAATGGGCGGAGCGGATTCTGAAGTTGATAGCGAGACAGTAAACGTTCTAATTGAGTCTGCATACTTTGCAGGTCAAACAGTGCGCCGTACATCAAAAGACTTAGGTCTTCGTAGCGAATCAAGTGCACGTTTTGAAAAAGGAATCGACCCAACACGTACATTTGAAGCAATTCAACATGCAGCTGCTTTAATGGCAAAATACGCTGGTGGAGAAGCACTTGAAGGTGTAGTAGAAGCTGATAACTTACAAGTACAAGAACGTACAGTATCTGTTACAGCTGAAAAAGTAAACCGTGTATTAGGTACAGATATTTCTGCGAGTGAAATGGGTACAATGTTCACAAACTTAAAATTCCCATTCACAGAAGTAGAAGGAACATTCCATGTAAATGTACCAGCACGTCGTCCTGACATTACAATTTCAGAAGACTTAGTAGAAGAAGTAGGTCGTCTGTATGGTTATGATCACATTCCAGTTACATTACCATCTGGAACAATGACACGTGGTAAATTAACATCAGCACAAACGAAACGTCGTAAAGTACGCCGCTTCCTAGAAGGTGCTGGTTTATATGAAGCAATCACATATTCATTAACAAGCGCTGACAAAGCGAAACAATATATGGTTGAGCCGAACGAAAAAGCTCCTGTAAATCTTGCGCTTCCAATGAGCGAAGAGCGTAGCCAACTTCGTTTAAGCTTAGTGCCACAATTGTTAGAAGCCGTTTCATACAATGTTGCACGTAAAAACGACAGCGTTGCATTATATGAAGTAGGTTCTATCTTCTTACCAACAGAAGCAGGAGAACTTCCGAAAGAAGAACAACATCTTGCAGGTGTTATGACAGGTCTTGCTCTTCACCATGCATGGCAAGGTGAGAAGAAAGTTGTAGACTTCTTCGTTGTTAAAGGTGTATTAGAAGGATTATTCGACGTACTTGGTGTGGCAAATCAAATCATTTATGCACCAGCAAAACGTGAAGGTATGCACCCAGGCCGTACAGCTGACATCGTATTAGATGGTGAAGCAATCGGATTCATCGGTCAATTGCACCCGGAAACAGAAAAACAATTAGATGTGAAAAATACATTCGTATTCGAATTATCTCTTGCAAAAGTATTCGGTGCAGACGCTGAGGAAACTTACTACTTAGCAATTCCACGTTTCCCATCTATGACACGTGATATGGCTGTTGTAGTAACAACAGAAACAAAAGCGGGTGAAATGAAGCAAGTCATTGCTGAAGCTGGCGGAGAACTTCTGAAAGACGTAGCACTATTCGACTTATACGAAGGTGAAAAAATGGAAGAAGGCAAGAAATCACTTGCATTCTCTATGAACTACTTCGATGCAGAACGTACATTAACAGACGAAGAAGTAACAGAAGCACATAACCGTGTATTAACAGCGGTAGAAGAGAAATTTGGTGCGGAGTTACGTAAGTAATAAAAAATTGCCGGATTAAGTCCGGCAATTTTTTTATGGCACGATTGTCGGTAAGTCGATATATTGCGAAAATCGCTGATATATTTTCTGGCATCTTGCATCTTTCTCTCGAATGTAGTACATTAATTTTAGTTTAACAAAACGAAAGACGATGATAAGGAAAAGTAGTATATACTATAATCCAAAGCGAGTCAGGGACGGTGAGAGCCTGATGAGGCGGTATATGTGAAGAACACCTTGGAGTTGCTAACCGAAATTGAAACTTGTATTCAAGAGTAGACTTAGACGGGAATCCGGCCTGTTACAAACCGGGAAGTATGTATTACATACGAGTTAAAGTTGGTCTTTATGACAAATTGGGTGGTACCGCGAAGTTTAACCTTTCGTCCCTTTATGGATGAAAGGTTTTTTTGTATTTAAATATATGAGTAAAGGAGAATTTTACTATGGAAAACACATTAGTAAAAAGTCTGTATAGAGATACAGATAAATACGCAGATCAAACAGTACAAGTATCAGGTTGGATTCGTAACTTACGTGATTCAAAAGCATTTGGTTTCATCGAATTAAACGACGGTAGCTTCTTCAAAGGTGTTCAAATCGTTTTCGATACAGAATTAGAGAACTTCAAAGAAATTGCAAAGCTTCCACTTAGCTCTTCAGTTAAAGTAGAAGGTAAAGTAATTGCAACGCCTGGAGCGAAGCAACCATTTGAAATTAAAGCAGAAAAAATTGATATTGAGGGCTTATCGGATTCTGATTACCCACTTCAAAAGAAGCGTCATACGTTTGAATATTTACGTACAATCGCTCACTTACGTCCAAGAACAAATGCATTCTCTGCAACGTTCCGTGTGCGTTCTATCGCAGCATTTGCGATTCACCAGTTCTTCCAAGAGCGTGGATTCGTACATGTTCACACACCAATCATCACTGGTAGTGATACAGAAGGTGCAGGCGAAATGTTCCGCGTAACAACGCAAGATTTAAACAACGTACCTAAAGGTGAAGACGGACAAGTTGACGAATCAAAAGACTTCTTCGGTAAAGAAACAAACTTAACAGTAAGTGGACAGCTGAATGCTGAAGCTTATGCGTTAGCATTCCGTGATGTGTACACATTCGGTCCTACATTCCGTGCAGAAAACTCAAACACAACTCGCCACGCAGCTGAGTTCTGGATGGTTGAGCCTGAGATTGCATTCGCTGAGTTAGGCGATGTAATGGATCTTACAGAAGATATGCTGAAATATGCAATGAAATACGTACTAGAGCATGCACCAGAAGAAATGGACTTCTTCAACAGCTTCGTTGATAAAACAGTTCTAGAGCGCATGAACAACGTAATCAACTCTGACTTCGGTCGCATCACTTATACAGAAGCAATTAAAGTACTTCAAGAATCAGGTGCTGAATTCAAATACCCAGTAGAATGGGGTATTGACTTACAAACAGAGCACGAAAGATACTTATCAGAAGAAATCTTCAAACGCCCTGTATTCGTAACTGACTATCCGAAAGACATTAAAGCATTCTACATGCGTATGAACGAAGATGGTAAAACAGTAGCAGCTACTGACCTTCTAGTTCCTGGCATCGGCGAATTAATCGGCGGTAGCCAACGTGAAGAAAGAATGGACGTTTTAGTAGACAGAATTAAAGAATTAGGTATGAACGAAGAGGACTACTGGTGGTACTTAGAACTTAGAAAATACGGCGGTACAAAACACGCTGGATTCGGTCTAGGTTTCGAGCGCTTCCTAATGTACATTACTGGCATGGCTAACATCCGTGACGTAATTCCATTCCCAAGAACTCCAGGTTCTTCTGAGTTCTAAAATATGAAAAAAGCGAGAGGGTTTCCTCTCGCTTTTTTTATTGGAAAGGGTGTAACTACAAGCCGAATTTTATAAAGTATTTCACGATTGGAAAAGATGTTGTTCATAGTTCCCTTCCCACTTCATATATAAGTAAAACGAATGCGACATTTATAGGGAAGGGGTTTTTGTACAATGGGAGAAATTCCAAGTCATACAAAGTGGACATTGCGTGACAAGTATATAGTGATCACTGGTGCAACAAGTGGTATTGGATTAGCGGCAGCTAAGGTATTTGCAGAACGCGGTGCCAAACTAGGAATCATTGCACGTAACGAAGCAAAAGCGAATGATGTTATGACTCAAATTAAAAATGTAACGAATGGGAATGCAGTGGTAGATATATTTTTAGCTGATATGGCTTCCCAACAATCTATACGCCGGGTAGCTACTGATATTTTAGAAAGGTGTCCGAGCATAGATATATTAGTGAATAATGCTGGTGCTTTATTTCAAACAAGGAAGCTTACGAAGGACGGTTTGGAGATGACCTGGGCGGTAAACCATTTAGGTCCATTCTTACTCACTAATTTGTTGTTGGAGCGTTTAAAAGAAAGTGCTCCTGCTCGTGTCATTACCACTGCATCTCACGGTCACAAAATGGCTAAAAAGGGAATTGACTTCGGTGATCTAGATGCAGAACAACTTTATCGCGGTGTTAAGAAGTTCATGGGCGATCCCACAATGCGTTATGCGCAAACAAAACTGGCTAACATTTTATTCACCTCTGAATTGGCACAGCGGTTGGAGGGAACGAGTGTTAGTGCCTATAGCTTTGATCCAGGGCTAGTGGATACGAATTTTAACCAGGACAATGGTCTGGTTGCTCGCTTAACTATGGCAGCAATGAAACCTTTCTCTCGTACACCCGAGGAAGGTGCTGAAACTCTAATATGGCTAGCAGAATCAACTGAATTTACTGATCATAGTGGTTATTACTATGCCGATAAGCAAATAGGAAAAATGTCTGAAGCTGCCTTGGATAAGGATGCCGCAAAACGTCTATGGGACATTAGTGAAAAACAGACAGGAGGATAAAAGAGTAGCCAGTATATGTTCAGATGGTTATGCTGAATAGTTTTTTACTCTTAAGTGAAAAGTAATCTTGGGGGTGATTGTAATGAGTAAGAAAGTGAAAACAGACCATTCTAGATCAAGCTTAGGTTCTCCGGAAGTGGAAGGACAAGGAACGACTACGCATGAAACGGGTTCTTATAAAGTACCTTCATCAAATAAGAAGCAGAAACGAAGTTAAACATAAAAAGGGAGTCATGGAGACTCTCTTTTTTTAGGTGAATAGTGAATATATATCGTCCTAAATTTAAATATATATCGATATAACGAAGAAGTGCGACAAAAATAGGAACGTGTGAGATTCTATTTATCCATTTTTCATCCATAAAAGGCGAAAAGAATTCAATTCTTTTCGCCTTGTTTAGTTCATTCATATCCTGTCGATACTAAAAAGTAGTTATTTTTTTAATAAGCGAAACGCCTTCTCTGTATTAGCAAAATGCACTTTCACAAACTCAGATAGTCTTTCTTTACCGACTTTTTGAATTAATTTAGCAGCGGCAATATCAACTTGTTTACCAGCACCTTTCGGAAGTTGCATACCAGCTTTTTTGCTTAGTTCGTCAAATTGTTTTACGAATGAGTAACGAGCTAAAATGGAAGCGGCGGCTACTGCTAAATGGACACTTTCACCTTTTGTAGCGAAGTAAACATTTTCACGCTGTACCTGTTTTTGTTTCGCTAAATATTTATAGTATGTATCAGGCTGTGTAAATTGGTCGATTAAAATGCCTTCTGGTTTTGTAGGCGCGATTTTTGCCAATAAGTTTGTGATGGCTTTGTTATGCAGTAAAGCTTTTAGTTTACCTTGGTTGTTTCCTTTATCAAATAGCTCGTTATATTTTTCATTATGAAGAACGAGGGAGCTGTAAGGAACAACGTGAAGGAGTTGTTTTGCAATCTCAGCAATTTGAGCATCATTTAAGTTTTTGGAGTCTTTTACACCGAGTTCTTTAAAAAGTGGAATTTGCTTCGCATCCACATATACAGCAACAACTGTCATCGGTCCGAAGTAATCACCAGTACCTACTTCATCGGACCCTAAAATCGACATTGTACCAATAGAAGAAGGTGGTGCATATTGATGCGAATTGACCGATTTTTTTACAGTGGATTTTGGTGTTTGAGAGACAGTTTGCCAACGAGAAGCTTCTGCTTCAGCACGTCCACCTTGAAACATCACTTTTCCTGATTTATAAGCTGTAATTGTGCAAGATGGAACCTTTGCCATAAAGATACCGCCTTGCGGAATTTTGGGGCTAAGTGCTTGTTTGTATTGTTGTTTCATGTCTTCAATTACTGTAGAACTTGTTTGTATTACGATAGAATTTGACAAAATGGTCGCTCCTTTTTTATGTTGTTATTTTTATCATATCGGATTGTTCTTTCTGTTTCCATATTATGATGGTTCATGGTATGATAAACTTTAGGATTCTGTACGTGATTGGAGGCCGGTGAGTTGTCACAACAAAAGGGAAATAAAAGTCGAATTAATGTAGAAATATATGGCCAACAGTATTCAGTTGTTGGCGATGAAAGTACAAGTCATATCCGCATGGTAGCAGCGATTGTGGATGATAAAATGCGCGAACTCAATGCCAAGAATCCTTCGCTTGATACGAGTAGACTAGCGGTATTGACGGCGGTAAACGTCATACACGATTACATAAAATTAAAAGAAGAACATGAGAAGTTGAAAGAAAGTATGACACAAAAAGGAATGGAATAAACATGATTGATATTATTATCATTTTATTGCTTGTTATGGGATTTTTCCTCGGTTTACGCAGAGGATTTATTTTGCAACTTGTAAAGTTAACAAGCTTTATTATCGCATACCTCGTTGCATACTGGTACTGTAAAGATTTAGCGCCAACGCTTGCGAAATTTATTCCGTATCCATTCGATAAGAATGTATCTGTTCCAGAATGGATAGATGCGAATAATATTGAGGGTGTCTTCTATCAAGCAATTGCGTTTATTGTATTATTTATTATTACAAAAATCGCACTTTCACTACTTGGTAATTTACTGAATATGTTTGCAGAAATCCCAGTTTTAAAGCAAGTCAATGCGGTTGCTGGGGCACTTCTTGGCTTTTTAGAAGTGTATATCATTCTGTTTGTCTTAATTATTGTTGGAACAATTCTTCCAATTGAACAAATACAAACACCATTACAAAAATCATCAATTAGCAAAATAATTGTAGACGATACACCGATTCTTTCTGAAAAGGTGAAGGAACTATGGCAGACAGGTAGCAGAGTGTAACTTCTCTTTTTTCGGAAAGAGAAGTTTTTTTCTATGAAAGAAAGGCGGGGAAATGATGAAAGTGAATAAAAAACAAGTTATCAAATTACTAGAGACAATTGGCCTATTTATGGAACTAAAGGGCGCGAATCCATTTAAAATATCTGCATTCCGTAAAGCGGCGGCAGCACTAGAAAGTGATGACCGTAGTCTTTCTGAAATTGAAGATTTCACAAAGATTCCAGGTATCGGAAAAGGAACAGCAGCAGTTATTCAAGAATATATAGAATCGGGAACATCTGAAGTACTACAAGAACTTGAAAAAGAAGTACCAAGCAGTTTATTACCACTATTAAAACTACCAGGCCTTGGTGGTAAGAAGGTGGCCAAGTTATACAAAGAACTTGGTGTTGTTGATATGGAAACGTTAAAAGCTGTTTGTGAAGAAAATAAAGTACAAGCTTTAGCTGGATTCGGTAAGAAAACAGAAGAGAAAATATTAGAAGCAATTGATCAAGTAGGCTCTCGTCTAGAGCGTTTACCAATTGCGATGGTATTGCCTATTGCCGGGGAAATAGAGGAGAAATTGTCGAATGTTGCTGAAATAATTCGTTTCTCACGCGCTGGTAGTTTACGCCGTGTTCGTGAGACAGTGAAGGACTTAGATTTCATCATTGCAACGACAGAGCCAGCAGTAGTGCGTGAACATTTACTACAATTTGATAATATGATTGAAGTGATTGCAAGTGGAGATACGAAAGTATCTGTTCGTCTTCAATATGAATATGATATTTCAATTGACTTCCGCTTAGTAAAACCAGAAGAATTTATTACAACTCTTCACCATTTCACAGGATCAAAAGACCATAACGTAAAAATGCGCCAAATTGCGAAAGATAGAGGCGAAAAAATTAGTGAATACGGTGTGGAAATCTTAGAGACAGGTGAAGTGAAAACATTCGAAACAGAAGAAGCATTCTTTGCCCACTTTGGCCTTCCATTCATCCCACCAGAAGTGCGTGAAGATGGAAAAGAAATTGAATTAATTAAAGAGTATCCGAACTTAATTCAGTTCTCTGATATACAGGGTGATTTACATATGCATACAACGTGGAGTGACGGTGCTTTTTCAATTGAAGAAATGGTACAAGCGTGCCGCGCTCGTGGATATAAATTTATGGCAATTACTGATCACTCGCAATACTTGAAAGTAGCGAACGGTTTAACGAAAGAGCGTCTTCGTGAACAAGCGAAAGAAATTGAACGTATGAATGAAAAGTATCCAGACATTACAATTTTGCGCGGGATTGAAATGGACATTTTACCAGATGCGACACTTGATTTTGACGATGAAGTATTAGCAGAACTAGATTATGTCATTGGAGCCATTCACTCTAGCTTCTCACAAGACCGTGAAACGATTATGAAGCGTCTTCGCACTGCACTTGAGAATAAGCATGTCACAATGATTGCCCATCCGACAGGACGTCTTCTTGGGCGCCGTGAGGGTTACGATGTAGATACAGATTTATTAATCCAGCTCGCAAAAGAAACAAATACAGTTTTAGAATTAAATGCAAATCCAAACCGTCTAGATTTAAGCGCGAAATTATTAAAACAAGCACAAGATGCTGGTGTAAAAGTAGCGATTAATACGGATGCCCATACACTTGAAATGTTAGAAGATATGGAAACAGGTGTAGCAGCAGCGCGTAAAGGTTGGATTCAAAAAGATAACGTGATTAACACATGGGATATTGAACGTTTATTAGACTATATTAAACGTAATAAGTAATACAGGGGGGACCTGCAACATGTTAGAACGAACGTTGCGTGTATTAGAATATAATAAAGTAAAAGAACAATTACTTGAACATACAGCATCTTCACTTGGTCGTGATAAAGTGAAGAATTTAGTGCCAAGCACAGATTTTGAAGAAATTGTGGAATTGCAAGAAACAACGGATGAGGCAGCGAAAGTCATCCGTTTAAAAGGACATGTACCACTTGGAGGGATTTCTGATATTCGTGCAAATATTAAGCGTGCGAAAATTGGAAGTATGTTAAGTCCTCATGAATTAATTGAAATCGCAAGTACGATGTACGGTAGTCGCCAAATGAAACGTTTCATTGACGATATGATTGACAACGGTGTTGAGCTTCCAATTTTAGAAACACATGTCGCACAAATTGTGTCTTTATATGATTTAGAAAAGAAGATTACAAATTGTATTGGTGACGGCGGTGAAGTAGTCGATAGCGCAAGTGACAAATTGCGTGGTATTCGTAATCAAATTCGTACTGCGGAAAGCCGTATTCGTGAGAAATTAGAAAACATGACGCGTTCTTCAAACGCGCAAAAAATGTTATCAGATGCAATTGTAACGATTCGTAACGAACGCTACGTAATCCCGGTAAAACAAGAATACCGCGGCGTATATGGTGGTATTGTTCACGATCAATCTGCTTCTGGACAAACATTATTTATCGAACCGCAAGTAATCGTGGAATTAAATAACGCACTTCAAGAAGCACGTGTGAAAGAAAAACAAGAAGTAGAACGCATTTTAATGATGTTAACGGAAGAAGTAGCAGTGGAAGCTGATATTGTTTTATCAAACGTAGAAGTAGTTGCAAATCTTGATTTTATTTTTGCGAAAGCTCTTTATGCGAAGCGAATTAAAGCGACGAAGCCAATCGTAAATAATGAACGCTACATGGATTTAAAACAAGCACGCCATCCGCTTATTGATCCGGAAATTATCGTGCCAAATAACATTATGCTTGGTAAAGACTTTACAACAATCGTTATTACAGGACCGAATACAGGTGGTAAAACAGTTACACTTAAAACAGTCGGTATTTGTGTCTTAATGGCGCAATCTGGTCTTCATATCCCAGTAATGGATGAATCAGAGATATGTGTATTTAAAAACATCTTTGCTGATATCGGTGATGAGCAATCGATTGAACAAAATTTAAGTACATTCTCTTCTCATATGGTAAACATTGTAGATATTTTAGAAAAAGCTGATTTTGAAAGTTTAGTCCTATTTGATGAATTAGGTGCTGGGACAGATCCGCAAGAAGGGGCTGCACTAGCGATTTCTATTTTAGATGAAGTATGTAACCGTGGTGCTCGCGTTGTTGCAACGACGCATTACCCAGAATTAAAAGCATATGGATACAATCGTGAGCAAGTTATTAATGCGAGCGTTGAGTTCGATGTGAATACATTAAGCCCAACGTACAAATTATTAATCGGTGTACCAGGACGTAGTAACGCCTTTGAAATTTCGAAGCGTCTTGGTTTGTCTGATCGCGTTATTGATCGCGCTCGTAACCATATTAGTACAGATACGAACAAAATCGAAAATATGATTGCAAAGCTAGAAGAAAGCCAAAAAAATGCAGAGCGCGAACGAAAAGAAGCGGAAGAGCATCGTAAGCAATCTGAAAAACTTCATCGTGAATTACAACGTCAAATTATTGAATTTAACGATGAGCGCGATGAAAAATTATTAAAAGCGCAAAAAGAAGGGGAAGAAAAAGTCGAAGCTGCAAAGCAAGAAGCAGAAGGCATTATTCAAGAACTTCGTCAATTGCGTAAAGCACAGCTTATAAACGTGAAAGACCATGAGCTTATTGAAGCGAAGAGCCGTCTAGAAGGTGCGGCGCCAGAGCTTGTGAAGAAACAAAAAGTAAACGTGAAAAACACAGCGCCAAAACAACAGTTACGATCAGGTGATGAAGTAAAAGTGTTAACGTTCGGTCAAAAAGGTCAATTGCTTGAAAAAGTAAGTGATACAGAGTGGAGCGTACAAATTGGTATTCTGAAGATGAAAGTGAAAGAATCCAATATGGAATACATTAATACACCGAAGCAAACTGAGAAAAAAGCAGTCGCAAGTGTGAAGGGTAGAGATTATCACGTGTCGTTAGAGCTAGACCTTCGCGGCGAACGTTATGAAGATGCAATGATGCGCGTTGAAAAATATTTAGACGATGCACAGCTTGCAAGCTATCCTCGTGTATCAATTATTCACGGTAAAGGAACAGGAGCGCTTCGCCAAGGTGTACAAGATTACTTGAAGAAACATCGCGGTGTGAAAACCTACCGCTACGGTGACATGGGCGAGGGAGGCCTAGGCGTAACAGTTGTCGAATTAAAATAGCAAACAACCAAACAAAAGGGGAAACCATTATATGTTTATGGACAAACTTGCAAAAGTATTGTTAGCTTGTTGCGGAATATTTTTGGTAATTGGGGTTATTTATTTAGTTGTTTTTGCGAAGTAAAGGAGCGTCAATCTTGGCATAATGATATTGCCATGGATTGACGCTTTTAATCTATAAGAAAAGGAACAAAACATGAAAATCAACCAATACATAAGCGAAGCAAAATCCTGCTCAAGACGTGAAACAGACCGTCTCATTAAAGCAGGACGTGCCTGTATTAACGGTGAAGTATGTACGCACGGTGCACTCGTTAATGAAGGTGATATTGTAACAATTGATGGGCAAGTTATTGTAAAAGAAGAGAAAGAAAAGGTGTATATTGCCTTCCATAAACCAGTCGGAATTACTTGTACAGCAGCCGAACATATTGAAGATAATATTATTGATTATATCGATTATCCAGAACGAATCTTTCCTGTTGGACGATTAGATAAAGCATCGGAAGGACTCATCTTATTAACGAATGACGGTGCGATTGCGAATCAAATTTTGCACGGTGATCATGAGCATGAGAAAGAATATGTTGTCGCTGTTGATAAGCCGTTTACAGATTGGTTTATTGATGAGATGTCCAGCGGTGTAAAGATTAAAGATGGAATGACGAAGCCATGTAAAGTGACGAGAGTTAATCAGTCTACATTCCGCATCGTTTTAACGCAAGGAATGAATAGGCAAATTCGTAGAATGAGTCGTGCTTTCGGATTTACTGTAACAAAGCTAAAGCGAGTACGCATTATGAATATAGAGCTAAATGAGCTTGAAGCTGGAAAATGGCGAGACATTACACCTAAGGAATTAGAAATATTAATAGGGCAGTTATAGGGAGGAAAGTTTTCTCCCTATATTTTTTTGTCAGAAAAAATAAAACTATTGATTTTTTAAAAAATAGCCCATATAATAAAAAACAACAAGTTTCGACAACATATTTTATAAAAGTAATGATGAGGACATGAGTTGTTTTTGACGATTCTCAGAGAGGGAAGCCTTAGGCTGTGAGCTTCCTAATACGGAAAGACAAACTTACCACCTCTAAACTTCAAGAGTGAACTGCAGATGCATTGTAATTCTTGGCGGATAAAACCGTTATCAATTTACACGAGCTATAAAATGAGCTTATTTCGTTATAAATTCATTTTATTAGAATAAGGGTGGAACCACGATTTCAACACTCGTCCCTTTGTTAGGGACGGGTGTTTTTTGCGTTCTTTTACGGGGAAGTATGCTTGAAAGAGGATATGTGACGGATTTTAATTCAGAATATTTTGTCAATAAAATAATTAGGAGGTAGTAGAAATGAAGTCATCTTTAAAGTTTTCTGAGATGTTTGCAATAAGCTTAATGTTATTTGCACTGTTTTTCGGTGCCGGTAATATGATTTTCCCACCAGCGTTAGGGCAAGGTGCTGGAACAGATGTATGGATCGCGTTATTTGGCTTTATCGTAACAGGTGTAGGACTGCCTTTATTAGGAGTTATTGTTATAGCTCTAAAGGGAGATATTAATGAATTAGCAGGACGTGTACATCCTCTATTCGCGCTAATTTTCATTACTGCAATTTATTTATGTTTAGGCGTATTTGTTAGTGTGCCACGTACAGGGACTGTTGCTTATGAAATGAGTGTTGCACCGTTTTTACCAAGTGAGATAGCTGGTCAATCGTATCCACTTGTTATCTTTACATTTATTTTCTTTGCAGTTACTTTCTATTTAGCATTAAACCCATCGAAATTAGTGGGGCGCATTGGTAAAGTGTTAACTCCAATTTTATTAGCTGTTATTGCAATTATTGTAGCGAAAGCAATTATGACTCCAATGGGAGAGTTTGGTGCCCCTACAGAAGCGTATAGTGCCCCGCTCTTTAAAGGTTTTATTGATGGATATTTAACTTTAGATGGACTTGCAGCACTTGTTTTCGGAAATGTTGTGATCAATGCTTTAAAAGCAAAAGGCATTACAAATAAGAACAGTATTGCAAAAGTAACAATCTTTGCAGGATTTATTGCAGCACTTGGCTTACTTCTTGTTTATTTAGCACTTGCTTACCTTGGAGCTTCTAGTGTTTCACTTGGAATGGGAGCAAACGGCGGAATTATTTTAACAAACGTCGTGAATCATTTATTTGGTAGCTACGGAACATTATTACTAGGTATCGCAATTACAGCAGCATGCTTAACAACTTCTGTCGGTATTGTTGCAGCTTGTGGAGAATATTTTTCTTCGTTATTACCAAAGCTTTCTTATCAAAAAGTCATTTTCATTTTCTCTTTATTAGCATTTATGGTAGCAAATCTTGGTTTAACTCAGTTAAACGCATTAGCATTACCAATCTTAATTGCAATTTACCCAATTGGTATCGTACTGATCGTATTATCACTTGTTGAAAACTATATTCGTCTTCCATTAGCTATGTATGTAGGCGGTATTGTAGGCGCATTTGCAATTAGCTTCTTTGATGGATTGCATAATGCCAATCTTCAAGTAGCGGCCCTTGCTCCTATTTTAGATGAAATTCCATTATATAGTGTAGGGATTGGTTGGTTAGTTCCGGGTATCATTGGAATTGCAATTGGATATGTAGTTTCTTTATTTCAAAAGCAAGAAATTGCTGTAGAAAAATAAGGGAAAGAGGCTTTCTTTAAAAGAAAGCCTCTTTTTTTGTAGAAAAATTATATATAGAAGAATTCAGATATTAAAAATTTTATACGCAATATAGTTGACAAAAAAATTACCAGTAGGCTAAGATTGACTTAGTTGTGGAAATATTGGAAGGGAAGAGGTTTTCTATGACTATATCATTTTTGTAAGAAGAGGTGATAAAACGATAGAATTAGGCGGTTTATTTTTTTGAAATTCGTTGAGAATGATAATCAATAAAATGATGAAAGAGTTTTATGTTTATTCTTATAGGAAAAATTGGTGGGATTATTTTTTTGTCTATCAATGAGAATGATAATCAATATATTTCTAACTACATAGTGTTACTCGTTATAAAATAGAGATAGAAAGATTATTTTTTTCTTATATATTGAGAATAATTATCATTTTCAAAAAAGAAAAACAAGGAGGCAGTAAGGTAAATGAGAAAGTTTTCGGTATTACCCGCTTTTATTATGACATTCGTATGTATGCTAGCTTTTCTCGTAGTGCCATTCGGACAAGCTTCGGCAAATGTAGCTGACGGTACTTACGATATTAACTATGTCATACAAAAAGCAGAAAATGATTCAGCTTCAATGGCAAATGATTATTTTGAAAAACCAGCTAAGTTAATTGTAAAAAATGGTGAGATGAGAGTACAAATTCCTATGAATCATAGTGCTTGGATTACAGAATTTAAAGCACCAGAGAACGGGAACTTTGTTGATGCAAAAGTTGTTAGTAAAGATGAATCTGCAGATAAAAGAACTGTAGAGTTTAAAATAGACGACTTATCTAAACCAGCAGCTGTAAAAATTCATGTTGTTGTACCGAACGTAAATTATGACCATAACTACACAATTCGCTTTGCGTTTGATGCAAATGTAAAAGCAGTAGGTGGAGAGAATAAGGTAACTGCTGCAACAAAAAATGAAGATCAAACTCAAAAAAATACACAAGTAAAAGAAGAAGTGAAGAAAGAAGAGAACAAAGAAAAAAACAAAGATGTAAATAAAGGAACAAATGAAAGTGGGAAAGCTGAAAAAACAGATAACCCAAAAACAGGCGATGAAGCACGCATCGGATTATTTGCAGCGTTAATTCTTATTTCAGGTGTTTTCTTAATTCGTAAAGTGAAGTTAAGTAAATAAATCTTTTGAAGGGTGATGAATATATGTTTAAACAATTTAAAATGATTATTGCCGTATTTGCTGTTTTATTTACGTTTATAGCAACACTAGGTTCACAAGATACAAAGGCTGCTACAAAATTAGCTGATGGAAAATATAATATTGCTTTTACTGTATGGAAAGGCGATAAAGATGAATCATCTAGAATGAATAGTTATTTTGAAAGTCCGGCAACATTAACAGTTAAAGATGGAAAACAATATGTTTCATTCAAAGTGAAAGATAGTACTTCTATTAAAAGTTTACAAGTAGAAAAAAATGGTCAATTCGTAGAAGCTACTGTGTTAAGTGAAAATACAAAAGAGAATACTAGAGTTGTAGAATTTGAAGTTGCTGACTTGTCAAAAAAACTAAATGGCAAGGTGAAAATTAATATCCCAATTATTAATTATAACGCTTCGTATGATATTCGTTTTGTATTTGATGGGAACAGCATTAAATAATTGGAAGTTTTTAAAAAAGGAGAGTCATTCTATTGAACAGGTATTTTAAAATTGTTGTTGCAATGTTTCTAACGATTTTCACATTCGTATCAACGCTACAACCACTTGCAGTTCAAGCTGCTAGTCAACTAGCTGACGGTGAATACTCAATCGGTTTCAAAGTTCTTAAAGACACATCAGATGAAGAATCTATGATGAATCAATACTCTGTAAGTCCAGGAACTTTAAAAGTGAAGAATGGGAAAAAGAAAGTATCCTTTACGTTAGAACATAGTTCATGGATTACAAAGTTTGAAACGGAAAAAAGTGGTCAGTTTGTTGCGACAAATGTAATTAGTGAAGATCAAGAAAAAGATACAAGAGTCGTAGAATTCGATGTGGACGATGTAGAGAAGGTATTAAATGCGAAAGTAAAAGTAGACATTGATTTTTTAAATTATCATCATGACTATGATGTGCGTATTGCATTTGATCAAAATAGTATTACACCGATTCATGTAGAACAACCAAATGAAAAAGAGGACCCAGCTAATAAGCCAGATCCAAATGAAAATCCGGATCCGAGTCAGAAGCCCGACCAAAAGCCTGACCCAGATCAACAACCAAATTCTAACACAATTAAAGATGGAGAGTACAGCATTCCATTTAAAGTGTTAAAAGATCAAACAGATGAAGAATCTAAGATGAATACTTACATGGTAAATCCAGGGGTATTAAAAGTAGAAAACGGTAAGAAAAAAGCAATTGTAACGTTAAAAAATAGCTCATTAATTAAAAATTTCCAAACGGAAAAAGATGGCGCATTTGCTGATGCAAAAGTAGTGAGTGAAGATAAAGAAAAAGATACAAGAGTCGTAGAATTTGAAGTAGACGATTTATCTAAAAAGCTAAATACAAAAGTATTTATTGAAGTGGCATCACAAAGTTACAAGCAAACACATAATGTACAACTTTTATTTGAACAAGATAAACTTGAACAAATTAAAAATGAAGAGAAACAACCGGAAGTAGAAAAACCAGATACTGAAACAATTAAAGATGGTGAGTACAGCGTTCCGTTTAAAGTGTTAAAAGATCAAACAGATGAAGAATCTAAGATGAATACTTACATGGTAAATCCAGGGGTATTAAAAGTAGAAAATGGTAAGAAAAAAGCAATTGTAACACTAAAAAGTAGCTCATTAATTAAAAATTTCCAAACGGAAAAAGATGGTGCGTTTGTTGATGCAAAAGTAGTGAGTGAAGATAAAGAAAAAGATACAAGAGTAGTAGAGTTTGAAGTAAACGATTTATCTAAAAAACTAAATACAAAAGTATTTATCGAAATGGCATCAAGAAACTATAAGCAAACACATGATGTGCAACTTTTATTTGAACAAGATAAGCTTGAACAAATTAAAAATGAAGAGAAACCAGAAGTAGAGAAACCAGAAGTAGAGAAACCAGAAGTAGAGAAACCAGAAGTAGAAAAACCAGAAGTAGAGAAACCAGAAGTAGAAAAACCAGAAGTAGAGAAACCAGAAGTAGAAAAACCAGAAGTAGAGAAACCAGAAGTAGAGAAACCAGAAGTAGAGAAGCCAGAAGTAGAGAAACCGGAAGTAGAAAAACCAGATGCTGAAACAATTAAAGATGGTGAATACAGTATCAATTTCAAAGCTTTAAAAGATCAAACAGAAGAAATTTCAATGATGAACACGTATACAAAGAGTCCAGGCGTGTTAAAAGTGAAAGATGGTAAAAAATATGTATCATTCACATTAACGAATAGCGCTTGGATTACAAAGTTTGAATTTGATAAAAATGGTTCGTTTGTTGATGCGAGTGTATTGAGTGAAGATACGAAAGCTGATACGCGTGTAGTGGAAGTGGAAGTAGCAGATTTATCGAAAAAATTGAACGCAAAAGTAAAAGTCGATATCCATTCAATGAATTATCATCATTTCTATGATATTCAATTTGCATTTGATAAAGATAGCATTAAACCGTTAGATAACCAAGGCGGAAACGACAACCAAGGCGGAAACGACAACCAAGGCGGAAACGATAACCAAGGCGGAAACGATAACCAAGGCGGAAACGACAACCAAGGCGGAAACGATAACCAAGGCGGAAACGACAACCAAGGCGGAAACGACAACCAAGGCGGAAACGATAACCAAGGTGGAAACGACAACCAAGGCGGAAACGACAACCAAGGCGGAAACGACAACCAAGGCGGAAATGATAACCAAGGTGGAAACAACAACCAAGGCGGAAACGACAACCAAGGCAATAATACAACAATTGATCCAAACGCTCTTAAAGACGGTGAATACAGCATTGGCTTTAAAGTATTAAAAGATCAAACAGATGAAATATCAATGATGAATACATACACAAAAAGCCCAGGTGTATTGAAAGTAAAAGATGGTAAGAAATATGTATCGTTTACATTAACAAATAGTACATGGATTACAAAGTTTGATTTTGAGAAGAATGGCTCGTTCGTTAATGCAAAAGTATTAAGTGAAAATAAAGAGCAAAATACAAGAGTAGTAGAAGTAGAAGTAAATGATTTGTCTAAAAAATTAAATGCAAAAGTAAAAGTAGATATTGATTCAATGAATTATCACCATTTCTACGATGTTCAATTTGTATTTGATCAAGATAGTATCAAAGCTTTAGGGAACCAAGGTGGAAACGATAACCAAGGTGGAAACGATAACCAAGGCGGAAACGACAACCAAGGCGGAAATGACAATCAAGGTGGAAATAATACACCGAAAGTAATAGTTGATCCGAAAAATTTAGTAGATGGTCAATATGATATTACATTTAAAGTGTTAAAAGACAAAACAGAAGAACTTTCAAAGATGCATGACTATACTGTAAATCCAGCAAAATTAATCGTTAAAGATGGTAAAAAGTACATTGAGATGACGCTGAAAAATAGTGCGTGGATTACGAAATTCCAAACAGAAAACAATAGTCTTTTTGCTGATGCAAAAGTAGTAAGTGAAGATAAAAATGCAAATACGCGAGTAGTACAATTTGAAGTAGAAGATTTATT
The DNA here is from genome assembly GCF_016651075.1 of Bacillus sp. TH19. Lineage (NCBI taxonomy): Bacteria > Bacillati > Bacillota > Bacilli > Caryophanales > Bacillaceae > Bacillus > Bacillus sp. TH19. Next base: position 1,038,397 of record NZ_JAEKEO010000007.1, read on the forward strand.
TAAAAAATTAAATGCAAAAGTGAAAGTAGACATTGATGAGATGAACTACCACCACTTCTACGATGTCCAAATTCAATTTGATACAAATAATATTGGTGCGTTAGGGACGATTAAAGAGGATCCGAAAAAAGATCCGAAAAATGATCCGAACAATCCAGTGATTACACCGAAAGTAGATAATGTAAAAAAAGTAGATAATCCTGATTTTAACCGAAATGCAGATGATAAGAAGAAAAAAGAAGATCAAAAAAATGATTCGAAAAAAGAGAAAAACTCAAAAACGGCAGATACAGCACAACTAGGTTTATACATGGTGCTATTGCTTGGGTCACTTGCTTTACTAGTTCGTAAATATAGAGCAGGAAGATTGTAATTTTTGGAGTCTTGATGCATGTTCGCATGCATCAAGACTTGTTTCATATTGTTTGGAAAGGAGTGGTGATTGAGAGTGAAGAAAATTGCTAGTGTACTAATGGCTATCATTCTATTAGTGAGTGTAGCTGGATGCTCGGCGCCCAAAAAAGAAGCAGCAAAACAGGTAAAGAGTGAGAGTAAAGAGAGAATTGTTGCAACGACAGTTGCTGTTACTGAAATTATGGATGCGTTAGAAGTAGATTTAATTGGTGTACCAACAAGTACTAAAGATTTACCAAAGAGATATAAAGGTTTACCTGAAGTTGGGAATCCGATGAGTCCTGATATGGAAAAGGTAAAATCATTAAAGCCGTCAGAAGTATTATCCGTGACAACACTTGAATATGAATTAAAGCCAGTTTTTGATGGTGTAGGTATGAAAGCAAACTTTTTAGATCTAACAAGTTTAAAAAATATGCAAAATTCCATTAGTAATTTAGGTAAGCAATATGGACGTGAAAAGCAGGCTGAAGCAGTTGTAACTAAGTTAGATAACAAGGTTGCAGAGATTCAAAAAGCAGTAAAGGGAAAGAAAGAACCGACAGTGCTTATTTTATTAGGTGTACCGGGGAGTTATTTAGTAGCAACAGAGCATTCTTACATTGGAGATTTAGTGAAACAATTAGGTGGTAAAAACATTGTACAAGGTGAACAAGTAGAGTATTTAGCTTCTAATACAGAGTATTTAAAAAAAGCTGATCCAGACATTATTTTACGAGCGGCACATGGTATGCCTGATGAAGTTGTAAAAATGTTTGATAAAGAATTTAAAACAAATGATATTTGGAAACACTTCGCTGCAGTTAAAAATAATCGTGTTTACGATTTAGAAGAGCGTTTATTTGGAACGACAGGAAATTTAGCAGCGACTGAAGCGCTAGATGAATTGAAAAAAATGATGTATCCGTGATGCATTTTAATATAAAGGAAGATTAGCATGAATAAAAAATTTTGGAGTTTCTTTATTGTTACTGTATTACTCATCATTATGACTTTGTTGTCAGCGACGAAAGGTAGTTTAGAAGTAGGTATTATTGACCTTGTACAAGGAATATTTACAGGGGCAAATGAAGATGTTGAAGTGATTAAAGATTTACGTTTCCCACGTATTATTATTGCACTATTTACTGGAGCAGCTCTTGCTGTTTCCGGCGTGCTCTTCCAAGCTGTCATGAAAAATCCACTTGCTGATGCTGGGGTAATCGGGATATCTTCAGGAGCAAGTTTTATGACACTTGTTATTATTACGCTATTCCCGCAATTCTTTTTCTGGACGCCGGTATTCGCCTTTCTAGGTGGTGCGTTTGCATGTTATCTCGTTTATTCGTTTTCATGGAAATCAGGATTAAGTCCGCTTCGCATTATTTTAATTGGTATTGCCATTAATGCGATGTTCACTGGATTAAATGAATCGTTCATTACGATTTGTGGATACTTCATTAAGAGTATTAAGCAAACGACGACTTCTAATATAACGATGAAGACGTGGGGCGATGTAGAAATAATGGTTACTTATGGAACAATTGGTCTTATTCTTGCACTGTTTGTCGGAGCTTGGTGTAACTTACTATCTCTACAAGATAAGACTGCAAAAAACTTAGGCTTGCACGTGACGAGAGTTCGTCTTATTATTTCTGCCATTGCAGTACTCTTAGCGGCAGTATCAACAGCAATTGCAGGTGTTATCGCTTTCGTAGGATTACTCGTTCCGCACATTTCAAGACAACTAGTTGGTTCAGACCATAAAGCATTAATTCCATTTTCTGCTCTTGCAGGGGCGTTATTAATTTTGACGGCGGATACGATTGGAAGGTTAATTGTGCCACCTAACGAAATTCCAGCAGCGACGATTATGGCAGTTATTGGTGGCCCATTCTTAATATTCTTGCTTAGAAAGAGTGATAAAGTTCATGGAAATTAAAAATGTAACCTTTTCGTACGATAATGTAACGGATCGATTAAAGTCGGTTAGTAGTGAAATAGAGATTGGTAAAATTACAACAATTATTGGACCAAACGGTTGCGGGAAATCAACATTACTTGGTGTGATGTCAAGAAATCACGATCCTCGTAGTGGAGAGGTAATACTTGATGGGAAGGCAATTAGCCAATATAAACCGAAAGAGTTTGCTAGAAAGTTAGCCGTTGTCCATCAACAAAATGAAGCACCGGCAGATATGACGGTAGAGAAATTAACAAGCTTTGGCCGTATGCCTCATAAAAATATATTTTCTTCGCAAACTGATGAAGATAGAGAAGCAATAGAAAGGGCTTTAGCATGTACGAATTTGCTAAGTAAACGTGATAAGGAAATTCATGCTTTATCTGGTGGAGAAAGACAGCGTGTTTGGATTGCCATGACGTTAGCTCAGAAGACGCCAATGCTCTTTTTAGATGAACCGACAACATATTTAGATATTTATTATCAACTTGAAATATTAGAGTTAGTAAAAGAATTAAATGAAGCACAAGGATTGACAATCGTTATGGTATTACACGATATTAATCAGGCGATTCGCTATAGTGATCATATCATTATTATGAAAGACGGCGAAATTGTTACAAAAGGCAAGCCGAATGATGTTGTGACAGAAAGTATGATAAAGACGATATACGGTGTAGATGTCGTTGTAAAGCAAGATGAAGATACAGGGGTGTATATGGTCCCAATGGGTATTTAAATATGCGAACAATCCGTTTTGAGGTGATGATTTGAGTAGTAAAAAAGAACGGAAGAAGAATTCTTTTTTTCAACGAATACTTACAGTTGTTTTTTTAGGTACCTTTTTCTATTCAGTATATGAATTAGGTGATATTTTCATGGATTACTATGAAAATCGTAAAGTAATGGCCGAAGCACAAAACATTTATGAAAAGAGTCCGATGGAAGAGCAATCACAAGACGGGGAAGTACGTAAACAGTTCAAAGTTCTGCAGCAAATTAACCAAGAAATAGTTGGATGGATTACGATGGATGATACACAAATTAATTATCCAATCGTTCAAGCAAAAGACAATGATTACTATTTATTTCGAAATTATAAAGGTGAAGATATGAGAGCAGGAAGCATTTTTATGGACTATCGTAATGATGTGAAATCTCAAAATCGAAATACTATTTTATATGGTCACCGTATGAAAGATGGTTCTATGTTTGGAAGTTTAAAGAAAATGTTGGATGAAGATTTCTTCATGTCGCATCGTAAATTATATTACGATACATTATTTGAAGGATATGATCTTGAAGTGTTTTCGGTGTATACAACAACAACTGATTTTTATTACATTGAAACGGATTTTAGTAGTGATACGGAATACACATCATTTTTGGAGAAAATTCAAGAAAAATCGCTGTACAAAACGGATACAAAAGTGACAGAAAGTGATCAAATCGTAACACTTTCGACGTGTGACTATGCACTTGATCCAGAAGCGGGAAGATTAGTAGTACATGCGAAACTAGTAAAAAGACATTAAATAAAAAAAGTATAGAATATGAGAAGTGGTAACACTCTTCATATTCTATACTTTAAAAAATAAATATGCTTACTGTGCTGCAGCCATTGGCATACGTACAACTTTTACATCATAGTAAGCAATTTTATTATCAAGAATATAGTCTGGCATCCCGCCTTGATGTGAGTGAGCATCTTTAAATGCTGAGCTCTTTGTCCAACCTTGGAAATCTTCTTTTGCATTCCAGCGAGTGCTAATTGTTACTTCATCATAATCAACTGTATTTTGCGTTAAAAGAACTTCTAATCCTAAAAATCCTGACATTGTTTCGACTCTACCCACTTTATTAAAACGCTCAATTAATTTATGGCCATTTCCCTTTGTAATTTTAGTTGTATTTGTAACAATAATCATGTTTATTCCTCCTATAAATGTAGCCTTTATTTTCAAGAACTCATATACATTAAATGATAATGAAAATCATTATCATTGTCAATAGTAATTTTCATATAAATGTAGAATTAAGGATGAATTTACTATTATATAAATAATTTGACCATATAGTTAATGAAGTTATATATTATTAAAATAAAACAAAATAAGAAATATACATAAGCAAAGTATGGTTTATACCTTGCTTTCGCAATACTATGAACAAGGAGGGTATTATGGTCGAATCACTGTTACTTAGTATCGTTATTATTATTACACTAGGCATCGCCTCACAATGGACTGCATGGCGCTTCCAGCTCCCTGCTATTGTTGTTATGGCAGTTGCCGGATTATTAATTGGTCCAGTTTTCGGTATTATTAATCCAAAAGAGGTGCTTGGAGATGTTTTTAGTCCACTCGTATCACTTTCTGTTGCTATTATATTGTTTGAGGGTAGTTTAAGTTTAGATGTACGTGAACTGAGGGGACTATCAAAACCAGTATTTCGTATTGTTACGTTTGGTGCGTTTATTGCTTGGATTGCTGGCTCACTTGCAGCCCATTACGTCGCTGGATTAGATTGGGCGGTTGCATTTATTATTGGAGGACTTTTTATTGTGACAGGTCCAACTGTAATTATTCCGTTGTTACGCCAAGCACGATTAAAGCCAAGGACAGCTGCAATTTTAAAGTGGGAAGGGATTATCGTTGATCCGTTTGGAGCATTACTTGCTGTATTCGCCTTTCAAATTGTAAATTTCTTAACGAAAGAAAATGTACACTTACATACGTTACTATATTTCTTTGCAGGTTCGTTATTTGCAATGGTACTTGGGTATGCGTTTAGTATTTTTATGAGTTATATGATTTTAAAAGGGAAAGTACCAGAATATTTAAAGGCACCGATTTTGCTCGTTACGGTATTACTATGCTTCGGCATTGCAGATGAAGTCATGCATGAAACAGGTATGCTAGCCGTAACAGTAATGGGGATTACACTTGCACGGATGAAGAAATATATTTCTTCTATCGGTGATATTCGTCATTTTAACGAAAATATTTCCGTACTATTAACATCGACTGTTTTCATCATCTTAACAGCATCACTTCCAAGAACGACGATTATGGAGATTTTTAGCTGGCCTATTATTAGCTTCGTACTTATGATGATATTTGTTGTTCGTCCTTTATCAATTTGGGTATCGACAATCGGAACAGAGTTAACAAGATCAGAAAGGGCGCTAGTTGGTTGGATTGCGCCGCGAGGTATTGTTGCATTAACGGTTTCAAGTTACTTTGCGACGGAGTTATTACAAGAAGGGTATAAAGATGCTTCTATATTAACAGCACTTACATTTGCACTCGTAATTACGACCGTTTGTGCTCATGGATTTTCAATTGGATTTTTAGCAAAAAAATTAGGATTAGCCAATACACAGCCGCCAGGTATTTTAATTTCAGGAGCTAGTAGATTCTCAACTGCATTCGCTATGCATTGTAAAGAGATGGGGATTCCGAGCTTAATCGTAGATGTATCGGAAGAACATTTGCAATGCGCAAAAGTGAAAGGGCTTAATACATATAACGGCCAAGTACTCTCAGAGCAGTTGCAATTTGAAGTAGATATGAATCAGTATGAATACTTAATTTCAGTTACAGATACGGATTCTTATAATGTATTAGTCGCAAACACATATGTACCGCAGTTTGGACATCATAATACATTTTTACTTCCGATTCATGATGTGGAAAAGATTGAGCAAGAACGCATCTCTCTTTCGAAAAAAGCTCATTTACTGTTTGGTCAAAATGAAATTTATGAAGAGTTAGATAGAAAAATTGAAGAGGGTTATACATTTAAAACGATACAAGTTGAGGAAGAACAAAAAATTAATAAAGAAGAGAGCGATTCAGAGGATGTAATATTATTTATTCGTCACGATGATGGTAGTCTTACTTTTTCAACATTGTATAAATATATAGCGGTTATACCAGGAGATGAGCTAGTTGTACTAGCAAAGCAATAATATGGTATAGTGAAACGAGGCTTTTTTCAGCCTCGTTTTTTACATTGCTTCCTACTAATTAGAAAGCATTCAAATGGAAAGGAAGACATTACATGCGATCTGAAGTAACTATAAAAATAAAACCGAAGTTTATAAAAGAAATTAAAAGTGGATATCCACTTATTTTAAAAGATGCTATTCAAAATTTAAATGATGTACGTGAAGAAGGAACAATCATCAACGTAGTAGATGAGAAGAACCAATTCATCGGAAAAGGCTATTATGGAAAACAAAATAAAGGATATGGATGGATTTTAACGAGAAAAGAGAAAGAGCAAATTAATCAACCTTTCTTTGAAAGTAAAATCAAATCTGCTTTACATAAACGAAAAGATTTTTATAAATCAAATGATACAACAGCATTTCGTGCCCTGAATGGTGAGGGCGATGGCCTTGGTGGTTTAATCATCGATTATTATGACGGCTATTACGTAATAAGTTGGTATAGTGAAGGGGTTTATACTTTCCGCGATGAGATTATAGCAGCACTTCAAAAAGTAGCAAATTTCAAAGGGATTTATGAGAAAAAGCGTTTTGATACGAAAGGGAAATACATTGAAGGTGATGATTTCGTCGCAGGAGAGCGCGGTGAGTTCCCACTTATCGTAAAAGAGAACGGTGTAAACTTTGCTGTATATTTAAATGACGGGGCGATGGTTGGTGTGTTTTTAGATCAGCGTAACGTTCGAAAACAAATTCGTGATAAATATGCAAAAGGAAGAACGGTTTTAAATATGTTCTCTTATACTGGGGCTTTCTCTGTATTTGCAGCGCTTGGCGGTGCAAGTAAAACAACAAGTGTGGACCTTGCAAATCGTAGTTTAAGTAAAACGATTGAGCAGTTTAGTGTAAATGAAATTGATTATGAAGCACAAGATATTATTGTAGAAGATGTATTTCTGTATTTCAAATATGCAGCTAAGAAAAAGATGAAATTTGATATGGTTGTACTTGATCCCCCAAGCTTTGCACGCTCTAAAAAATATACGTTCAGTGCGGCGAAAGATTATAAAAACTTATTAAAAGAAACAATTGCGATTACAGAAAATAACGGTATTATCGTTGCTTCTACAAATTGTAGCGCATTCGATATGAAAAAGTTTAATGGCTTTATCGATACAGCATTTAAAGAAATGAACGGTAAATATAAAATATTAGAAGAACATTCTTTACCGGAAGATTTCCGTACAATTGATCAATTTAAAGAGGGAGACTATTTAAAAGTAGTTTTCATCGAAAAAATTAAAGGTTAATGAAAATAAGAAAAGGAGCTCAAGTTTAAATGAGCTCCTTTTCTTATTGAATAATATTTTGTACTCTGCCAACCTGTCCGTCTTGCAATCTTACTTTAATGCCGTGCGGATGTGAAGGTGAGTTCGTTAAAATATCTTTTACAATTCCTCTTGTTAGCTTACCTGTACGTTGATCTTGTTTTAATACAATATCAACTTCAAGACCTGATGAAATGTTAGATCGTTTTTGCCCGTTCATTTATACACCTGTACGTCTACGTTGGTTGTTTGTTTTCTTCGTTTGTTGGTTTTGTAATTTTTTCGTTTCTTGACTTTGACTTCCATTATTTGAGCCGTTTCCATTTCCTTGCTTTTTCTTCGCAAGTTGTTCGCGCATTAAATCAGCTAAGCTTACTTTTTTGTTTTCTGACATGATAAGTCTCCTTTATATAAAGTTAATTATGAACAATCGTAGTGAATTTCATCATATCATTGTTAAGGAAGGAAGGGAAGTTGGTTTGAAAATTCATATAATTCTTTCCAGCATTCATTCGTTACGATACAATTAAATTGTTAATGTTTGTTAAAAAAGGGGATAGAAATATGTCACATCATATTTTATTAGTTGAAGATGACATCTCAATTCAAGAGATGGTTGAAACATATTTAGTAAAAGAAGGTTTTCAAGTTACAATCGCATCTGATGGAGAAGAAGGAGTTAACGCATTTTTAAAAGGTTCATTTGATTTGATTATCCTCGATATTATGATGCCGAAGTTAGATGGGTTAGAGGTTGTGCGAATCATTCGAGAAAAAAGTGCCGTTCCGATTTTAATGATGTCAGCGAAAGATACAGATGTTGATAAAGCTGTTGGATTAGGACTTGGAGCAGATGATTACATTTGTAAGCCGTTTTCTATGATTGAATTAGCTGCACGTGTAAAAGCGGGTATTCGGAGGTCTACAAAGTATTCGGCTGTGGAATCAAAAGATGAGGCGATTCAGATTGGTGATTTAATAATTGACCCAATTAATTTTACTGTGGAGAAAAAGGGAAGACAGCTTAAACTTACTTTAAAAGAATTTGAGATTTTAAAGCTATTCGTGAAGAATCAAAATCGTGTTTTTACGAAAGCACAAATATATACGCTTGTTTGGAATGAAGAATATTATGGTGATGATAATGTTATTAATGTTCATATGAGAAGATTACGTGAGAAAATTGAAAGTGATCCATCTAATCCAGAATATATTAAAACATTATGGGGCATCGGCTATAAGTTGGAAGTGATGTAGTATGGTTGTATTTTTAACAGTGGTGATTATTATATTGCTTATCGTTATTTACGTGCAATATAAAATTAGGAAAAATAGTAGTAGGAATTTACGCTACACGTATGAGAAGTTAAATCGAATTGTAAAAGAACAAACTGGTGAGAAGCTATTAATTATGACAGATGATCTAGAATTGCAAAAGTTATTAGTGGCGATTAATCATTTATTAGATGCAAAACAGAAAACGAATGCAGATCATGCGAAAGTGGAAATTTCGATGAGAAAAATGCTTTCAAATATTTCGCATGATTTGAAAACACCACTAACAGTTATTCTTGGATATACCGAAATGTTAAATAAGGATAAAACGATAAATGAGGAAGAGAAGCAAATATTACTCGAAAAGGTGCATGTAAAAACACTAGAAGTGATGGAACTGATTCATAAGTTTTTTGATTTAGTAAAATTAGAATCCGGTGACAAAGCAATTGAGATGACAAAAGTAAATATGAATGAAGTTTGTCGCGAGAAGATTTTATCTTTTTATGATTTAGTGACGACGAAAGGGTTTCAAGTTCATATTGATATACCAGAAAGAAATATATATGCACTTGGAAATGTAGAAGTATTAGGTAGAGTATTGAATAATTTAATATCAAATGCGATTACATATGGTGACGATGGAAAGACACTTGGTATGACGTTAAGAGATGATGAAACGAGTGTGTATATAGATGTATGGGATACAGGAAAAGGAATTGATGAATCTCACATTGATAAAGTGTTTGAGCGTATGTACACACTTGAAGATTCCAGAAATAGATTGTACCAAGGAAGCGGTTTAGGGTTAACGATTACGAAAAGGCTTGTGGAAGCGATGGACGGAGAAATACATCTTTCTAGTAAGCCGTATGAAAAAACAATTTTTACAGTTGTATTAACAAAGATGCTGTTTTAGCTTGTAGAGAAGTAAATTCTACAAGCTTTTTTTTCAGCGTAAGGAATTTGTAAGGAACGGGTAAGAAAAAAGAGATTTCCGTTGTCTATTATAGAAATATAGAGCAGTGCGAAAGGGGAAAGTGACATGACATATATATTAAAAACGAACCAGTTAACGAAAGTGTTTAAAGGGAATGAAGTTATTTCTAGCGTTAACATGCATGTGAAAAAAGGAGAGATTTACGGTTTTTTAGGACCGAATGGTGCTGGTAAAACAACGATTATGAAAATGATTACAAATTTAATAAAACCGACGAGCGGTGATATTGAAATTTTCGGTGAGAAGTTAACAGACACATCTTATGAAGTATTAAAAAGAATGGGGACAATTATTGAATATCCAATCTTTTATGATAAATTAACGGCGAAAGAAAACTTAGAATTACATTGTGAATATATGGGGTATTACGATAAAAATACAATTGATCATGCGTTAAATTTAGTGAAACTACACGGCATAGAAAATAAAAAAGTAAAAGATTTTTCATTAGGGATGAAGCAACGACTTGGTATTGCAAGGGCGATCATGACAAAGCCAGAACTACTCATTTTAGATGAACCGATTAATGGTTTAGATCCAATTGGTATTAAAGAGTTACGAGACTTATTTAAAATGCTCTGCAAAGAATATGGCATTACGTTATTAGTCTCTAGTCATATTTTAGGTGAGATGGAACAAATGGCAGATACAATTGGTGTGATTCAAAATGGAAAACTAATAAAAGAAGTTTCGATGAAGAGTATTAACGGAAAACAAACAGAGTACATTGAAATCACTGTTCCTGATGTGAAGCGTGCAGCTTATATTTTAGAAGATAAACTCGCTATAAAAAATTACAAAATAATGAGTGGAAACATGATTCGTGTGTATGAATTGAAGGCGACGCAGCAAGCCATTTCAAAAGCACTCATTATGAACGATGTAGAAATTGAAAGTATTAATAAGAAACATAGTTCTTTAGAGGAGTATTTCTTAAATGTAATGGATGGAGAGGGCATTCATGCTTAATGGATTGTTAGTGAATATAGTAAGTGGATTAATCGTAATGTTCATAAGTGGGATTTTATATTATAGAAAACCAGTGCGGAAATGGTTGTTAATTTTACTAGTGATAGGAATGTTAAGCGTAGTTACTGCTGGAATTAGAATGTTAGTAGCGTAGAGGCAGTTATATAAGGAATGGAGGCATGGTTTATATGCTTAAATTAATGAAGCTTGAATGGAAGAAACATCAATTATCTAGTTATTTTAAAAGTGTAGCAATTTGTATTATAGCAATTTTCACCGTAGTAAACCTCATGGCGTTGGGAGCGAAAGACGAGGTAGATGGGCTATTCTCTGACTTCACGCAACAAATGGTTTTAATAAACACTGTTATTAGGATAACATTCATTATTTTTAGTTCGGTCATTTTATCACGTTTAATAATTGATGAGTATAAGAACAAAACAATACAACTATTGTTTATGTACCCACTGCAAAGAAAAATGCTAATGAGGGCGAAATTAACAATTGTTTTTTGTTTTTGTTTTGTGAGCACGATTATCGCTACTTTCAGTATTAGTTTACTCGTATATTTTGTGAGTCCAATGATGGGGCTGATTGAAACGCCAGCTACGATAGGTGAAATAATAGCTATCGTTCCAGCTACTTTTATAAATGCATTTATGATATCTGGTATAAGTTTAATTCCTTTATTTTTTGGGATGAGAAAGAAATCGACACCGACAACAATTACTTCTGCAGTAATAATTGGGATGCTAATTAGTAGTAACTTTGGTTCTGGAAACGGTCAAGTAAGTATGTTTAATTTTATCGCTATCCCAATAGTGCTCTGTTTATTAGGGATTTTTATTAGTTATCTTTCATATCGTAAAATCAACAAAATTGATGTGGCGTGAAGTAAGCTTAAAACAACAACGAACTGGGGTATGAATAGTGAAAAAAATAATAGTAATTGCAATTTTAAGTTAATTTCAGTAGCTTACATGAAAGGAGGACTATCATGCTACGTCTTATGAAGCTAGAAGTGAGGAAGTTTAAGCTTGGATGGTATGTGAAGAGAGCGGTTATTGCGAATATCGTTATACTGGCACTACTAATCTTCGTTAGTATCGTTGCTCAAATAGAAGGGGATCCAAAAATAAGGGATCCGCAGATAATTTTGTCGATGGCTAGTGCGTTAGTAAGAGCAACATTTATTATTTTTGGTGGCGTACTAATAGCCAAGTTAATAATTGATGAATATAAAAGTAAAACAATACTACTCATGTTTTCTTATCCAATTAACCGAAAGAAAATGATGGCTAGTAAGTTGGCTGTTACAGCGACATTAACACTTATAACAGTTATTTTATCGAACATTTTAGTAGTAGGAATTTTCTTTGGGATAGATAGTTATTTTTCAATTCTTCCTAATTCATTCACAGTAGATCAATTGATTCAAGAAGGGATAAATCTTATTCCTTTAGCCATTGCCACGGCAGGAATAAGCTTAATTCCTCTATATTTCGGGATGCGTAAACGTTCTGTGCCAGCTACAATCGTTTCTTCTATTATCGTTGTATTAATCGCAATTAATAACCCGCCCATATTTCCTATAGCGACGTTTCTTCCTCTTCAATTCACATTTGCAGCGATTGGAGTTGCGATTGCATATTACGGAATTAAAAATATAGAGAAGGAAGATATAACAGTATGACAAGAATACGTAAAAAAGAGTTGGCGTTATACCAACTCTTTTTTGTATATGTATGCTTCGTTACTACTCTGTAAATTTATAGTGTTTGCTTAAATACTCTTGCACTCCTGGAGAAATGTTAAAGTTATTAGGACCTTTATATTCGATAGTAAACTCTCCATCTTCAATTGTTTCAAAGGCGATTGCATAGCTATTCATTTTAGCATCGTAAGAAGTATTTTTGACTTCTGCATCTAGATCAAAGTATTTTGTAATATATTCTTTTGATTCCGTAACTGCTGTTTGTTTTCCCCAAGGGGTACCATAACTTGTGAAATAAAGAGATACACCGATAACTCCAATGATAGAAGTTAGTAAGAGAGTTCTTATTGTTATTTTTTTGTTTTTTGTATTCAATTTAGTTCCCTCCAATTAATATGAATTTATCTTAACGTATTTTCTCATAAAATACCATTTAGTAGAAAATAGTTTCACATGAAACAAGTTACAGAAAAAGACAAGGTGCATAAACACCTTGTCTTTTTCTGTCGTTACATTTGGGGAGCTTCCATTCCAGTAGCAGCCCATTCTTCTTTTGCAGGACCATATACACCAGGGACTGTTAAGCCAGCTTGACGCATTAAAACAGTCATCTGTCCGCGGTGGTGATTTTGATGATTGATGAGTGTCATTAAAAATATAGAATTCGGCATAGGACGACCAAAGAAGTTATTAATAGTAGTTAAGTCTTCATCAGTCCACTCACTTTGAAGTGCTTCAATAAAAGCCGTATTCACTTTGCGATACCCATCTGCAATTGTTTTTGCTGAAGTTGGTACAGGATAATCTTTCGTTTCTCCTTCAAACTTAAGCCCTGTCCCTGATAGCATAACAGGAAGTGCTGTAACGATATGCCAAGCGACTCTCCCTAAAGTCCAGTGCCCAGGTGCAATTTCTTGTGATAAAGATTCATCGGTTAATGCATCGATCATCTTCTGAGTAGACTCAGCCTCGTATGTCCATGATTGTAGAAAACCTTCAATAGTTTGGTACATAGTTATCCCTCCTGTTTTTCGCTCGTATATTAAATTCGTGAGAGATAATATAATCCCTGTTTCATAAGCGATACTTAATTAAGCATTGCTACAATATAAAAATAATTAGAAAATATTTGTAAAAGTATCAGAAAACCGCCCTATGCATTCGTATATATAATGAATAGAGAATGGAGTAAAGAGTGGTGATAAGGGTGAAGGATATAGAAATAGTAGAAGGTCTTCGGAAACAAGATATGTTAGCATTACATACAGCAATTGATCGATATGGAGATTTAATTTATAAGGTGGTTCATAGTGTTTTAGATACGGCACATAGTAAGGTGCTAGTGGATGAATGTGTTGACGATATTTTATTAATCGTTTGGTACAACATTAATAGTTATGATAAAAATCGTGGGAAGTTTAGAAATTGGCTTATATCTGTTGCGAAATTTAAAGCCATTGATTATAAACGAAAAAGTAATAAGGTCTATCAATTACAAGAGTTTCAGCAAAAAATATATGTAGAAGGAAAAAATGTTAATTTAACAAAATATGAGGGTATTTTAAGTGTTAATATTTTTTGGGAATTTTGACGAAATAATAACGATTTATACGGATTTTAATATATCGTATTGAAATGCATACGTGTATCAAGGTTGAAGGAGCTGAAATTCCTTAAATGAGGAAGGCGAAAGTACAAGCGAAAGGAGAGCGTATTGCATGTAATATTTATTAGAATGTAAGGAAAAAAACTTTGTTTATAAAAGGTTTGTTCCAGAGCGGGTAGTTGATAAGGAAAATAAAAACTGATTTTTATTAGAAAGATATTTTTAATTAGTGGGCTTACTTAAAAGATCGAACACGAAGGAGGGTCAACATGTCTTTATGGAGTAATAATGCAAATGGATATTGTGGATGTAATAATCAAAATGGTTTACATGTTGATTCGTGCTGTTTTAGTTGCGATGGGACAGTTCCTAAGCTCGGTCCAACAGGTCCAACAGGAGCGACAGGTGATACAGGAGCGACAGGTTCAACGGGAGCAACAGGAGCAACGGGAGTAACGGGTGCAACGGGAATAACGGGAGCAACGGGAATAACGGGAGCAACGGGAGCGACAGGTTCAACGGGAGCAACAGGAGCAACGGGAATAACGGGAGCGACAGGTTCAACGGGAGCAACGGGAGCAACGGGAGCAACGGGAGCAACGGGAGTAACAGGAGCAACAGGAGCAACGGGAGCAACAGGAGCGACAGGAGCAACAGGTCCAATAGGTCCAACAGGAGCAACAGGAGCAACAGGAGCAACGGGAGCAACGGGAGCAACGGGAGTAACAGGAGCGACAGGTTCAACGGGAGCAACGGGAGCAACGGGAGTAACAGGAGCGACAGGTTCAACGGGAGCAACGGGAGCAACGGGAGTAACAGGAGCGACAGGTTCAACGGGAGCAACGGGAGCAACGGGAGTAACAGGGGCAACAGGAGTGACAGGAGCAACAGGTCCAACAGGTCCAACAGGAGCAACGGGAGCAACGGGAGCAACGGGAGTAACGGGAGCAACAGGAGCAACAGGTCCAACGGGAGCAACAGGTGAAACAGGAGCGACGGGAGTAACAGGTACAAGTATCACGGCAACGTATGCATTTGCTAATAATACATCGGGTACGGCAATATCAGTATTACTTGGTGGGACAAATGTCCCACTTCCAAATAATCAGAATATCGGTCCAGGAATTACAGTGTCGGGGGGGAACACAGTATTTACGGCCGCAAATGCAGGGAATTATTATATTTCATATACAATTAATATAACAGCTTCATTATTAGTTAGTTCGCGAATTACAATTAATGGGGCACCGCTTGCTGGGACTATCAACTCTCCTGCATTAGCAACGACTTCATTTAGTGCAACAATTATTACGACTCTTGCAGCGGGGAGTGCAATTAGTTTGCAGTTGTTTGGATTGTTAGCTGTTGCCACGTTATCAACGACTACACCTGGTGCAGTTTTAACGATTATAAGATTAAGCTAAGTAACGTGAACTCTCTTATTCTTTTAAAATTAAGAGAGTTTATACATATAATAAGAAGTTAACGAAGTAAAGCATAGTTATACAAAAGTCAGAATATTATGATTGTAACGCTGTTCTGACTATAATATAATGAAAACAATCATCATGAATGAACATTCATTTATTTTCACAAGTATTGGAAGGGGGAATGAGAGTGGAAAAACCTTGGTTGCAGAGTTATCCAGAGGAAATCCCAGGTACGATTTCTTATGATATTCAGCCACTTCATGGATATTTAGAGAAAATAGCTTCTCGTTATCCAGAAAAGAAAGCGCTTCATTTTTTAGGTAAAGATGTTACATTTTCAGATTTCCATGACAAGGTAAAGAAGTTTGCGAATTATCTTCAAAGGCTTGGTGTTGAAAAGGGAGATAGAGTTGCGATTATGTTGCCGAATTGTCCGCAATCCGTAATCGGTTATTATGGTACTTTGCTTGCGGGGGGGATTGTTGTACAAACGAATCCTCTTTATACAGAAAGAGAGCTTGAGTATCAACTTCATGACTCGGGGGCAAAAGTCATTCTTTGTCTTGATTTAGTGTTTCCGAGAGTTACTAATGTTCAAAATGCCACAAAGCTGGAGCACATTATCGTAACTCGTATTGCAGATTTCTTACCATTCCCTAAAAATTTACTTTATCCATTTGTACAAAAAAAGCAGGCAAATCTTGTTGTGAATGTGTCGGAAAGCGAAACGATTCATCTTTGGAAATCGGTAGAAAGAGAAAGTAATGCTGATGTTGAAGTTCCATGTGATCCCGAAAATGATCTAGCCCTTTTGCAGTATACAGGGGGAACGACAGGGTTTCCAAAAGGGGTTATGTTAACGCATAAAAACCTCGTTTCGAACACTTTAATGGGAGCGCATTGGTTATATAATTGTAAAGAAGGAGAAGAGGTAATTCTTGGTGTTCTTCCGTTTTTTCATGTGTACGGGATGACAGCTGTAATGAATTTAAGTATTATGCAAGGATATAAAATGGTGCTTATTCCGAAGTTTGATATGAAAATGGTTTTTGAAGCAATTAAGAAACATAAAGTTACACTATTTCCAGGAGCACCAACCATTTATATTGCTCTATTAAATAGTCCTCTTTTAAAAGAATATGATATTTCTTCAATTCAGGCTTGTATTAGTGGTTCTGCACCGCTTCCTGTAGAAGTGCAGGAGGAGTTTGAGAGAGTTACAGGTGGTAAATTAGTAGAAGGTTATGGATTAACGGAGTCATCACCAGTTACACATGGGAATTTTTTGTGGGAAAAGCGTGTGCCGGGAAGTATTGGGGTACCGTGGCCGGATACAGAGGCAATCATCATGTCACTTGAAACAGGAGAGTCATTACCTCCAGGTGAAATTGGTGAAATTGTTGTAAAGGGCCCACAAATTATGAAAGGGTATTGGAATAAGCCAGAAGAAACGGCGGCTGTATTGCAAGATGGCTGGCTTCATACAGGTGATGTAGGATACATGGATGAGGATGGCTTTTTCTATGTGAAAGATCGTAAGAAAGATATGATTGTTGCTAGCGGTTTTAACGTATATCCTCGGGAAGTAGAAGAAGTGTTATATGAACACGAAAAGGTGCAAGAAGTGGTAACAATCGGTGTTCCTGATCCGTATCGAGGGGAAACTGTAAAAGCGTTTGTTGTTTTGAAAGAAGGCGCTGAGTGTTCTGAAGAAGAATTAGATCAGTTTGCACGTAAATATTTAGCAGCTTACAAAGTTCCGAAGGTATATGAGTTTAGAAGTGAGTTGCCGAAGACGACAGTCGGAAAAATTTTACGTCGTGTCCTAATAGATGAAGAGAAGAGAAAGAATGAGGATGAGCAAACGGGCTAAGGCCCTTTCTTTTTGAAAAAATAGGATTGACACTTTTCTAAATAGTCAGTATTATAAGAATATGAATGACTATTCATTCAGTCATCTTCTTGAAGGGGACAGTAAAGTGAAGAAAAATAGACCGAAATACAATCAGATTATTGATGCTGCAGTCATTGTGATTGCGGAGAATGGATACCATCAAGCGCAAGTTTCTAAAATTGCAAAGCAAGCTGGGGTAGCTGATGGCACGATTTATTTATATTTTAAAAATAAAGAAGATATATTAATATCCTTATTCCAAGAGAAGATGGGAGAATTTGTTGAAACAATTCGTCAAAAAATAGCAGGAATTGAAAGCGCTGTAGCGAAGTTATTCATGTTGGTAGAAACGCACTTCTTGCTGTTGTCACAAAATGATCCTCTTGCTATCGTTACGCAATTAGAGCTAAGGCAGTCCAATCAAGACTTGCGCCTTAAAATAAATGAAGTATTAAAAGGCTACTTACAAGTTATGGATGAGATTTTAGAGACAGGTATAAAGCAAGGTGAATTTCAGGCGGATTTAAACGTTCGCGTGGCAAGACAAATGATCTTTGGAACAGTAGATGAAGTTGTGACCAATTGGGTAATGAGCGATCATAAGTATGATCTGGTCGCACTTTCAAAAACGGTACATGGGCTACTTATTGCAGCTTGTGGTTATCGTCAATAATGGGAGGGATCATGTTGAAATTCCTATCTGTAAAAGTTGAAGATCATATCGCGGTGGCGACGTTAAATCATGCGCCAGCTAATGCGATGTCTTCACAAGTTATGCATGACGTTACTGAATTAATCGATCAAGTGGAAAAGGATGATAACATTCGTGTTGTTGTTTTACATGGTGAAGGACGCTTCTTCTCAGCAGGGGCAGATATTAAAGAATTTACATCTGTTACTGAAGCGAAGCAAGCAACAGAGTTAGCACAGCTTGGACAAGTTACGTTTGAGCGTGTTGAAAAATGCTCAAAACCAGTTATTGCGGCAATTCATGGAGCGGCACTTGGCGGCGGCCTTGAGTTTGCTATGTCTTGCCACATGCGCTTTGTAACTGAAAGTACAAAGCTTGGTTTACCTGAATTAACACTTGGATTAATTCCTGGTTTTGCAGGTACACAGCGCTTACCACGTTATGTTGGTAAAGCGAAAGCTTGTGAAATGATGTTAACAAGTACACCAATTACTGGTGCAGAAGCATTACAATGGGGACTTGTTAACGGAGTGTTTTCTGAAGAATCCATTTTAGAAGATACGCTTAAAATTGCAAAACAGATTGCTGGAAAAAGCCCAGCAACAACTCGTGCTGTGCTAGAGTTATTACAAACGACAAAATCGTCTCATTATTATGAAGGTGTACAGCGTGAATCACAGATTTTTGGTGAAGTATTTACGAGTGAAGATGGAAGAGAAGGCGTAGCAGCGTTTTTAGAAAAACGTAAGCCTTCATTTAGTGGTAGGTAGTCCAATTATTTTTTTAATAAAAATTAACAGAATTTTAAAATTGATAGAATCTTTCTGAAAAATAAGGGGGTAAATGGAATGAACATCTACGTACTCATGAAACGAACATTTGACACAGAAGAAAAAATCGTAATTAAAAACGGTGCAATTTACGATGGCGAAGCGGAATTCATCATCAACCCTTACGATGAATATGCGATTGAAGAAGCGATTCAAGTAAGAGATGCACAAGGTGGAGAAGTTACTGTTATAACAGTTGGTGGCGAGGATAGTGAAAAAGAACTTCGCACAGCATTAGCGATGGGCTGCGATAAAGCGGTACTAATTAACATTGAAGATGATGTTGAGAATGGTGACCAATTTACAACAGCAAAAGTGCTCGCTGAATATTTAAAAGATAAAGAAATCGATTTAATTTTAGGCGGGAACGTTGCGATTGACGGTGCATCTGGACAAGTTGGTCCACGAGTAGCTGAAGCGTTAAATATCCCATACGTAACGACGATTACGAAGCTTGAAATTGATGGTACAAATGTGAAGATTGAGCGTGATGTTGAAGGGGATACAGAAGTAATTGAATCATCATTACCTCTTCTAGTAACAGCGCAACAAGGTTTAAATGAACCGCGTTATCCATCACTTCCAGGTATTATGAAAGCGAAGAAGAAGCCACTAGAAGAAGTAGAATTAGATGATTTAGATTTAGAAGAAGATGATGTGGAAGCAAAAACAAAAACAATTGAAATCTATTTGCCTCCTAAGAAAGATGCAGGAAAAGTGTTACAAGGCGAGCTGCAAGATCAAGTAAAAGAACTTGTATCGTTGCTCCATACAGAAGCGAAAGTGATCTAATAAAATACGAAATTATATATGCAGGAGGGAAAATCTATGGCTCGTAAAGTATTAGTAATGGGTGAAGTTCGTGATGGATCGCTACGTAACGTTTCGTTTGAAGCGGTAGCAGCAGCAAAAACAATTGCAGAAGGCGGTGAAGTGGTAGGTCTTCTAGTTGGAGACAGCGTTGCCTCTTTTGCAAATGAATTGATTCATTACGGTGCAGATCGCGTTGTGACAGTTGAAAATGATAAATTAAAATCATATACATCTGATGGATATGCACAAGCGTTTTTAGCTGTATATGCTGAAGAAAAGCCAGAAGGCATTGTATTTGGACATACGGCACTTGGTAAAGATTTATCACCAAAATTAGCAGCGAAATTAGAAGCTGGTTTAATTTCTGACGTAACGGCTTTAGAAGTTGAAGGTGGAAATGTTATCTTCACTCGTCCGATTTACTCTGGTAAAGCATTTGAGAAGAAGATCGTAACAGATGGTATATTATTTGCGACAGTGCGTCCAAATAACATTGCAACTCTTGAAAAAGACGAGTCTCGCACAGCTGACGTGTCTTCTATTACAGTTGATGTGAAAGATTTACGTACAATCATTCAAGATGTTGTCCGTAAAACTGCAGAAGGTGTTGATCTTTCTGAAGCGAAAGTTATTATAGCTGGTGGACGTGGTGTGAAGAGTGAAGAAGGATTTAAACCGTTAAAAGAATTAGCTGACGTACTAGGCGGCGCTGTTGGAGCATCTCGTGGTGCTTGTGATGCTGAGTACTGTGATTATTCATTACAAATTGGTCAAACAGGTAAAGTTGTTACACCAGACCTATACATTGCATGCGGGATTTCTGGTGCGATTCAGCATTTAGCTGGTATGTCTAATTCAAAAATAATCGTTGCGATTAATAAAGATCCAGAAGCTAGTATCTTCAAAGTAGCTGACTATGGTATTGTCGGTGATCTGTTTGAAGTATTACCTCTTTTAACAGAAGAGTTTAAAAAGTTAAAAGTACATTCATGATTTGAGTACCCTTGAGTTCCAAGTGAAGTACCCCTATATATAGAAAAAGGTGAGAGATCCCCTGTCTCTCATCTTTTTAGTATTTCATCCATATTTTTATATAGTATAAAGGAACATTTTTTTGTTACAATACATAACGATACATAATATTCGCCACGTATAAAAGTTAATGATATACTCTTGGTAGAATATACTTGAAGGAGGAAATAAAATGGCAATTATAAATGCAAATGACCAAAGCTTCGCAACTGAAACTAGCGAAGGTGTTGTACTATTAGATTTCTGGGCGCCTTGGTGCGGACCTTGTAAAATGATCGCTCCTGTATTAGAGGAAATCGATTCAGAGTTAGGCGAGAAAGTAAAAGTAGTAAAAGTGGACGTTGATGAAAACCAAGAAACTGCTCGTCAATTCGAAGTAATGAGCATTCCAGCTCTTTTCGTATTAAAAGACGGTAAAGTGGTTGATCAAGCGTTAGGATATAAACCGAAAGAAGCGTTAGTAGAATTAGTTTCTAAACACTTCTAAAATAAAGAAGCTACCATTTGGTAGCTTTTTTTATTTTCTTTTTTACAACCTTTCCGTTACAATAAAAGAACGTATGTTGGGTGTTTTGGCATAGTATGTTTTTATGTGAAAATAAAAATGATAAGCATAAGCATGTAGAAATGGAGGGAGACGAGTGCACGAGCATTTAAAAGAGAAGTTAGCAATTTTGCCCGATCAACCTGGTTGTTATTTAATGAAGGATAAGCAGGGAACGGTTATATATGTCGGAAAAGCAAAGGTACTCAAAAATCGTGTGCGCTCGTACTTTACTGGTTCGCATGATGGGAAAACACTTCGGCTTGTTGGAGAAATTGTTGATTTTGAATATATTGTGACTTCCTCAAATTTGGAGGCTCTTATTTTAGAGTTAAATTTAATAAAAAAATATGATCCAAAATATAATATTCAATTAAAAGATGATAAAACATATCCTTTCATTAAAATTACAGCTGAAAAACAGCCGCGCTTACTCATTACGCGAAATGTAAAAAAGGATAAAGGAAAGTACTTTGGGCCTTATCCAAATGCGCAATCGGCACATGAAACAAAGAAATTATTAGATCGTATGTATCCACTTCGTAAATGTTCAAATATGCCAGATAAAGTTTGCTTGTATTATCATATGGGTCAATGTTTAGCACCTTGTGTGAAAGAAGTAACGGATGAGCAAAACAAAGAAATTGTTGATGAAATTATTAAATTCTTAAACGGTGGGCATAAAGAAATTCGTTCAGAATTAGAAACGAAGATGTATGAGGCTTCAGAAAAGCTAGAATTTGAACGGGCGAAAGAGTTGCGAGATCAAATTGCTCATATTGATGCAATTATGGAAAAGCAAAAGATGATTATGAGTGATTTAGTGGATCGCGATGTGTTTGGATATGCAGTTGATAAAGGGTGGATGTGTGTTCAAGTTTTCTTCGTTCGAAAAGGAAAGCTAATTGAACGTGATGTTTCTATGTTTCCGATTTATGATGAACCAGAAGAGGGATTTTTAACTTTTATCGGTCAATTTTATGAAAACAGTAGTCATTTCAAGCCGAAGGAAATTGTTGTTCCAGGAAGTATAGATTCAGAATTAGTAGAGCGCTTTTTAGAAGTTGAAGCGACACAGCCGAAGCGTGGGAAGAAAAAAGATCTTGTGGAATTAGCAAATAAAAATGCGAAAATTGCACTAGAAGAGAAATTTCACTTAATTGAACGTGATGAAGAACGGACGATTAAAGCTGTTGATAATCTAGGGAAGCAACTAGGGATTGAAACACCATATCGTATTGAAGCGTTTGATAATTCAAATATTCAAGGAACAAATCCTGTTTCAGCAATGATTGCTTTTATCGATGGGAAACCAGCGAAGAAAGAATATCGGAAATATAAAATTAAAACGGTTCAAGGTCCTGATGATTACGAATCTATGAGGGAAGTTGTAAGACGCCGTTATACGAGGGCGCTTAAAGAGAATTTACCTTTACCAGATTTAATCATTATTGATGGTGGAAAAGGCCATCTGGCCGCTACAAGTGATGTTCTGGAGAATGAACTCGGATTATATATTCCGATGGCAGGGCTTGTAAAAGATGACAAACATAAAACATCACATTTAATTATTGGAGCTCCGCCTGAACCTGTGATTCTTGAGAGGAATAGCCAAGAATTTTATTTATTGCAACGCATTCAAGATGAAGTGCATAGATTTGCAATTACATTCCATCGCCAGTTGCACGGGAAATCGGTCATTCAATCAGCATTGGATGATATTCCAGGAATCGGCGATAAACGAAAAAAGGTATTGCTAAAACATTTTGGTTCATTAAAAAAGATGAAAGAAGCTTCCATATCGGAATTTGTCGAAGCAGGTATGCCGAAAAATGTTGCAGAGATGATTTATACTTATTTAACAGATAAGAAGACGTTGTAGTTTACAACGTCTTCTGTTTTTTGGTATAATTTCTGAAGATTTAAAATAAACACACCTGAATGAATATACAAAAAAGTCAACTAAACTTATATGTCTAGTTGACTGTAAGTAGATGCTACACTTCAATGAGATCTTTTATATCCCATTTAACAAGAAATGTAATAGAGTCTGAACGCTTTTTCTGTTCCTCATAGGACTCTGCAACGACGTTTCTTTGTCTTTGAATTTGCTCGGCGATAAATCCAGCTTCTAATTGATAAGATGAATGTCTTTTTTGTTTTTGACGCTCAGTAATAAGTGTACCTTTAAGTTGAAACTGCATTTCACGACGTTTATGTTCAATGATACTTAAAGTGCCCCAACCAGCTTTTTCGAAAAACTGAATGACTTCTTCAATTGTTTCTAGCGGATATTTTCTCGCAAGGTTTCTACCAGCCCAGTATAAAATACCATCTAAATCGTTACCAATTAAATCAGGTAGTAATTCTTCACGTAGCAATTCATAAGCGAAGGCGTTCAATGAAACATCTTCTAAAGATGTTATATCGATTGTATTTTTGCTCACAATATTCCCCTCTTTCTATAGGGATTATTATATAACATTTTTCATTTATAAAAATAGATTTTTCTTTGGGGAAATCTGAATATATAAGAAAAAAAAGAATTGGCAAATTATATGCAAATTATGTGCAAATTATGTATACGTTTTCTTGACGCTTCGACAAAAATAGGGGTAAAATGAACTTGTTATCAAATTATGCTGAAATATTTCGAATAATTTTTTCAGTTTTTCTTATGCCAATAGTGAAAAAACATTATTGTTGTAAATTAATCTGAAAACAGCAGTCAAACATTCAAGGGGGTAATGGGGACATGAAAGGCCGCGAGTATACGTTTCGTAAGTGGCACTCATTAATGGGGGTCATTCCGGTTGGTGTCTTTTTGACGCAACATTTAATTGTAAACAACTTTGCAACAAGGGGAGCAGAGGCTTTTAACAAAGCTGCAGGCTTTATGGAGCTCCTTCCATTCCGGTATGCGCTAGAAATTTTCATCATCTTTTTACCTATACTGTACCATGCTATATATGGCTTATATATTGCATTTACAGCTAAGAACAATGCGGTATCTTACGGCTATTTCCGTAACTGGATGTTCGTCTTCCAACGAATTTCAGGTATCGTTACGCTGATCTTCATTTCTTGGCACGTCTGGGAAACTCGTATTCAAGCATTGTTAGGTAAAGAGGTAAACTATGATATGATGGCAGATATTTTAAACAACCCATTTATGTTTGGTTTCTATTTAGTTGGTGTTGTTTCAACAATTTTCCACTTTGCAAATGGACTATGGACATTCTGTATAAGCTGGGGAATTACAGTATCTCCACGTTCACAAAGAATCTCTACTTATGTAACATTAGCTATTTTCTTAGGTCTATCTTATGTAGGTGTGAGTGCATTATTAGCGTTCATCGATCCACAGCTAGCAAACCAGTAAGGAGTGGGAGAGCATGAAAGGGAAACTTATAGTAGTCGGCGGTGGCTTGGCCGGCTTAATGGCAACGATTAAAGCGGCAGAAGCAGGAGTAAATGTTGAGCTATTTTCTTTAGTACCAGTAAAACGTTCACATTCTGTATGTGCCCAAGGTGGAATTAACGGTGCCGTAAATACAAAAGGTGAAGGGGATTCTCCATGGATCCACTTTGACGATACAATTTATGGTGGGGACTTCTTAGCGAACCAACCACCAGTTAAAGCGATGTGTGATGCAGCACCTGGTATTATTCATTTAATGGATCGCATGGGTGTTATGTTCAACCGTACGGAAGAAGGACTTCTGGATTTCCGTCGTTTCGGTGGAACACAACATCACCGTACAGCATTTGCTGGCGCAACAACTGGTCAACAATTACTATATGCATTAGATGAGCAAGTACGTCGTCATGAAGTAGCAGGACTTGTAACGAAATATGAAGGTTGGGATTTCTTACGAGCTGTTGTAGATGATGAAGGTGTGTGCCGAGGAATCGTCGCGCAAGACTTACAAACTATGGAGATAAAAAGTTTCCAAGCTGATGCCGTGATTATGGCAACAGGGGGCCCTGGTATCATCTTTGGAAAATCAACAAACTCTATTATTAATACAGGTACAGCAGCGTCTGCTGTATATCAACAAGGTGCATATTATGCGAACGGTGAGTTCATTCAAATTCATCCAACGGCAATTCCTGGAGACGATAAGTTACGTCTTATGAGTGAATCTGCACGTGGTGAAGGTGGACGTGTTTGGACGTATAAAGATGGTAAGCCATGGTACTTCTTAGAAGAAAAATATCCAGCTTACGGAAACCTTGTACCTCGTGATATTGCAACGCGTGAAATCTTTGATGTTTGCGTAGAGCAAAAACTAGGTATTAACGGTGAAAACATGGTGTACTTAGATCTTTCTCATAAAGATCCGAAAGAACTAGATATTAAACTTGGTGGAATTATTGAAATCTATGAGAAATTTACAGGTGATGATCCTCGTAAACTACCAATGAAAATCTTCCCAGCAGTTCACTATTCAATGGGCGGATTATGGGTTGATTATAAGCAAATGACAAGTATTCCAGGTTTATTTGCAGCAGGTGAGTGTGATTATTCTATGCACGGTGGTAACCGCCTTGGTGCGAACTCATTATTATCAGCAATTTACGGTGGTATGGTAGCAGGACCGAACGCAATTGAGTATATGAAAGGTCTTTCTAAATCATCTGATGCTGTTTCATCTACTGTATATGAGCAAAATGAATTAATCGAAACAGAGAAATTTAACAATATTTTAATGCTTGATGGTAACGAAAATGCATATGTTCTTCATAAAGAGCTTGGAGAATGGATGACAGATAACGTTACAGTAGTTCGTGAAAATAAAAAGTTACTAGAAACTGATGCGAAAATTGAAGAGTTAATGGCGCGTTACAAACGCATTAACATTAACGATACAGCAAGATGGAGTAACCAGGGTGCTTCATTTACACGCCAACTTGCAAATATGTTCGAGTTAGCACGTGTTATTACAATTGGCGCATATAACCGTAATGAAAGCCGCGGAGCGCATTACAAACCAGAATTCCCAAATCGTGATGATGCAAACTTCTTAAAAACTACGATGGCGAAATTTGAGGGAGAAGGAAAGGCACCAGCATTCCATTACGAAGAAGTGGATGTTTCATTAATTAAACCACGTAAACGTGACTATTCCTCAAAACATGATGTAGCTGCTAAGGGTGAAGAGAAGGGGGATAAGCAACATGTCTGAGAAAACAATCCGCCTCATCATTACGAGACAAGATGGACCAGATGCACAAGAGTTTGATCAAGAGTTTGAAATTCCATATCGTCCAAATATGAACATTATTTCGGCACTGATGGAAATTCGTCGTAATCCTGTTGATTCAAAAGGAAACCAGACGACTCCGATTGCATGGGATATGAACTGTTTAGAAGAAGTATGTGGTGCTTGTTCGATGGTGATTAACGGAAAACCACGTCAATCATGTACAGCTCTTATTGACCAGTTAGAGCAACCAATTCGCTTAAAGCCGATGAAGACATTCCCGATTGTACGTGATTTACAAGTTGACCGTAGCCGTATGTTTAACGCGTTAAAACGGGTTAAAGCTTGGATTCCAATCGACGGTACGTACGACCTAGGGCCAGGTCCAAGAATGCCAGAGAAAAAGCGTCAATGGGCATATGAACTTTCGAAATGTATGACATGTGGTGTTTGCTTAGAGTCATGTCCGAACGTAAACAGTAAGTCTGACTTTATTGGACCAGCACCGCTTTCACAAGCGCGTTTATTTAACTCGCATCCAACTGGTGAAATGCATAAAGCAGATCGCTTACGTGCAATTATGGGTGATGGAGGACTTGCAAACTGTGGTAACTCTCAAAACTGTGTGCAATCATGTCCGAAAGGTATTCCATTAACAACTTCAATTGCAGCATTAAACCGTGATACAACAATTCAATCGTTCAAAGATTTCTTTGGTAGCGATAATAACTATTAATAAATATTGCCTCTTCATGTTGAAGAGGCAATATTTATAACTTTATATTTCTGTTTATTCTGTTTATCCTGCATTAACGGGCAGTAAAAATCCCACCTCAAAATTCAGGTGGAGCAAAGAAGCTAGGTGGGAGATCAACTGCCCGTAAACGCCCGATTGGTGCGGGCTAATAATCAGTGGGGGATGAACAAAACCCCCACTGATTAAAGTTTCACTTTATTTTAAGGGCGAAAAGGAGAGGGAACGATGAAGAGAATTTCTTATATTGAAGACTTTGAGCAATGGGAAAGTGGTTTTTCATTTTATAATCCTGTCAAAGTTCGTTTTGGTGAAGTAGATATGTTTGGACATGTAAATAATGTCGTTGCTTTTACATATTTTGAAGAAGCGCGTATCGCATTGTTTAAAGAACTCGGATTTATGCAAGAATGGACACATGAATCATCAGAAACGATGATAGTCGTCGCAGATCTACAATGCAATTTTATTAAACAAATTTATTTTGATGAGCAGTTGAAAGTATATGTAAAGGCGGGAGCGGTTGGGAATTCCTCTTTAGATTTACACTATATGGTCAAAAATGCAGAAGGAGAAGTTTGTTTAGTTGGACGCGGTATGATGGTCCAAGCATCGAAAAAAACTGGAAGAGGCGAACCGTGGACTGAGGAATGGAAGGAATTATTACAATAATAGAATAAAAGAAAAATAAGAGAGCGATTCGCTCTCTTATTTTTTGTCCTTCGTTGCCTCTTCTAATGTTAGGTGGTGCTTATATATGTATGCGGCATATGGATTGCCAACGTAGCGTAAGTGCCACGGTTCATATGAATATTCTGTTGTCTCTGTTTTATCCTCTAAATAACGAATGACAAATCCAAACTCATGGGCATGTTCTGCAACCCATTTTCCTTCTGCTGTCTCTCCGAAAATTGGTTCTAATTGGAATTTGGCAGATTTTGAGCTAATATCCATTGCTAGACCAGTTTGATGCTCACTTGTTCCAGGAATTGCACTTACCGAATCAGCCTCAGCTTTTCCTTGGCGTTTAATATATGTATTATGTAATGACTGTTGGCGTTTGTAAGAACGGTAACCTGAAACTGCTGTAAGTTCTAAACCTTCTTCTTTCGCTGCTTGGAACATTTTTTCAAGAGCGTCTGCAGCATCTTTGCGAAGTAATGTTTTCTCTTTATCTTTTGGACTACTAAATGGTACGTTCGGTTTCGTTAAATCTTCTGGAATGTACCCATTTGGTAATTTACGATGTTTATTGACTAATACAAGAGCAGAATCTGGATTTGTTACAACGGAAAAATTATTATCTAGTTTCTTTGCGTTATGATCAGCTTTTGGAAAAGCAGGAATCTCTTCTTTTGGATGGTTACTATGTTTTTGACTTTCGACAGCTTTCGCCTCATTTTGCAGTGGTGATTTAGAAGCAAAGTAAGCGAAAGATGTGATACCGATTACAATAGTAATGGCAGAAATAATTATTATCTTTTTCATGATACCTTGTAATCACTGTCCTTTCTTAATAAAATATGTATCGCTTTTATTATAAGTCTAGTTTATTGAAAAAGAAATATAAGAGTCATAACGTAATAAAAACGCAAAGAAAATGTCAGAAAATGTGTGAAATTGTAGTATTTTTTCATATAATTCATTTCTTATCTTTCATGAAGTTCATTTTTTATGTAATATATGTATATAAGAAGATGTAGCGATTATCGAGAATAAAAGACCTCTGGTATAGACTAGGAGTGAATGGGAATGGATTTTGCAACAATTATTGGAATCATTTTAGGAGTATTAGCGGTAGTCGTAGGGATGGTCGTCAAGGGCGCTGACATAACAGCCTTACTAAATCCTGCCGCAGCACTAATTATTTTCGTCGGTACATTTGCTGCAGTGTGTATTGCCTTTCCGATGAATCAATTAAAAAGAGTTCCAAAATTATTTAAAGTTCTTTTTGGTTCAAATAAAAGAGATTTAAGTTATGAACAATTGCTAGAATTATTTGTTCATTGGACATCTGAGAGTAGAAAATACGGTATTTTGTCTTTAGAGCAACAATTAGATGAAATTGAGGATGAATTTCTTTTGCGTGGTATGAAATTTGTTATTGATGGTGTATCTGCAGAGGATTTAGAACAAATTTTAGAAGCCGAATTAGAAGCGATTGAAGAGAGACATGCAAAAGGGGCTGCTATTTTCTCGCAAGCTGGTACATATGCACCTACACTAGGGGTTTTAGGTGCTGTTATTGGTCTTGTAGCTGCACTTGGAAATTTAACTGATATTGAAAAGCTAGGGCATGCTATTTCAGGTGCGTTTATTGCAACGATTTTCGGTATTTTTTCAGGTTACGTATTATGGCATCCGTTTGCAAATAAATTAAAGCAAAAGTCTGCTGCTGAATTAGAGAAGAAACGTTTAATTATTGATTGTTTATTAATGTTACAAGAAGGTACATATCCGTTTATTATGAAGAACCGCATTTTAGGTGCACTTTCTGCAACTGAGCGTAAAAAGCTAGAAAAAGGAGCAGAAAAAAATGCGGAGTAAGAAAAATAGAAGAGGTAAAAAGAAAAAACATGATGAGCATATCGATGAAACTTGGTTAATTCCATATTCTGATATGTTAACGTTGTTATTTGCATTGTTCATCGTATTATTCGCAATGAGTAGTATAGATGCTGCAAAGTTTAAACAGATGGCAGTTGCTTTTCGAAGTGAGTTAGCCGGTGGAACAGGAAATAAAGAATTTTTAAGCGATCAAAAACCAAATGAGGAAAAAGAATTATCAGCAAATAGCCTTGAGGCAGAACAAGCAAAAAAACAAGCGGAAGATAGAGCTAAAGAAAAAAAAGAAATGGATGAGTTGAAAGCATTACAAAAAAAGATTGATCAATATATTAATGAGAAACAACTATCCTCTTCTTTTCAAACTAAGTTAACTGAAAAAGGATTAATGTTAACGATATTAGAAAATGTACTATTTGATTCAGGGAAAGCAGATGTGAAGTTGGAATCGTTAGGGATTGCAAAAGAGATGTCTAACCTACTTGTTTCAGCATCACCTCGTGAAATTACAGTGTCGGGTCATACAGATACGGTTCCTATCGCAAATGCTCAGTTTGCATCAAACTGGGAGTTAAGTACACAGCGTGCAGTTAATTTTATGCAGGTGTTACTCCAAAATAAAGAATTGCAACCAGAAAAATTTAGTGCAGTTGGTTATGGAGAATACCGTTCAATTGCACCAAATGATACGCCAGAAGGAAAAGCGAAAAATAGACGTGTAGAAGTATTTATTTTACCTTTAACAAGAAATATGAAATAAAAGAGGATGGCGAAGGCCATCCTCTTTGTTATTTTGCATCAAATGATTTTAAATTGTCACGACGGATTTTGTCTTTTTCTGCATCTGATTTTTTGAAATTATAGTCATATAGAGCACCTTCCCAATCACCGTACATTGGATTAGGGAAAATGATGAATTTCTCACCAAATTGTGCTTTTGATTCTGCTACTGTTTCATTGCGATCTTTCACAGATTTTCCATCAAAACCAGTGAAATCAGATAAGTTGTCACCGAAGAATAGGACGATGTCATGTGTTTGAGAAACAAGTTCACGACGCTTTTCTTTCCCTTTTTCTTTCGGGTCCTGTAGTAATATATGTTCTTTCGTCGCTTGAGGAGCACCTACGCGCTCAAGGTTTTTAATTGTTGCATCTAGTTGATTTGTTTTACGATTTGAGATGTAGTAAATATCTACACCTTTAGACTCTGTATATTTTAAGAAATCAATAGCGCCTGGAAGAGCTTCAGCTTCAGCTTTATTAATCCAATCGTCCCATTTATAAGGATAGCCTTTTCCTGTTTTTACGCTCATTGCTTGATGGGGACTGTTATCTAAAACAGTTTCATCTAGATCAAGTACGATAGCAGGTTTTTTTTCTGTCCCTTTTGCAAGAGCTGCATCAAGCTTTAATTGACCAATATTGTAGCCTTGGTAGTAAAGTGCTTTCGTTTCGCCAGCTGTTTGATACCATAAATCGGCCATCAATTGCTGGTCTGTTAATTGTACTTTCTCTTCTTTTGCCACTGTTTTCTCAGCTGTTCCTGAACATGCTACAAGCGATGTGGAAAGAACGGCTATAGATAATAAACTGGTAATACTCCTCTTCATCTTCATATGTATCCTCCTCGATGTTAGAAAATCATCTTATATTATATATTAAAATCTAAAAATTTTTTTATGAACATTTGCATATTGTCTTTTGTATATATAGTAGCATGTCCTATATTAGAAAGATGGGGAAAATAACAAAAAGTGATTTGACGTGTTTTATTGTCGAAATGACAATTATAATTGACAAATATATCTTTGTTATTTACAATTTTAACTAAATAAAACAAATGGTGGATGGGGGATCATGATACGTATAAAAGATTGAAATATAGTACTATATTTTATTTCGAACAATCATAGTCTTTAATAGAGAGTACGAATGATACTAAAGGGGAGGCTTTATACATTGAGTTTACAAATTCAAAACTTAACAAAAATATTCGGAGAATCTAAAGCGGTTAATGGTTTGCAAATCTCGTTACCGAAAGGTGAAGTGTTAGGGTTACTTGGCCGAAATGGTGCAGGGAAAACAACGACAATTAAAATGTTACTAGGTTTATTAACGCCAAATGAAGGTTCTATTACGTGGGATGGAAAATCATTTGGTGATAGCGGGGTAACAATTGGATATTTACCAGAAGAAAGAGGCTTATATACAAAAAGTAGAGTAATAGACCAATTGCGATATTTTGGTAGATTAGAAGGAATGACGAAAAAAGAAGTAGATCTTGCAATTGATCACTGGTTAGAGCGCTTAGCAATCCCAGAATATAAATTCAAAACAGCAGGAGAACTTTCGAAAGGGAACCAGCAAAAAATTCAATTGATTGCTGCTCTTCTTCACAATCCAGAACTTCTTATTTTGGATGAACCATTTAGCGGACTTGATCCAGTTAATGCTGGAATGTTGGCTAGTATTATTGGAGAACAAGTACAGAGCGGAAAGACAATTATTTTATCTAGTCACCGTATGGAGCAAGTAGAGGCTTTTTGCCAACATGTATGTATTTTGAAAAAAGGTGAAGCAGTCGTAGAAGGACAATTAAGTGATATTAAGAAAGAATACGGTTTTCGTAATTTAACAATCGAAGATACAAAAGAGAATGAAAAGGGATTAGAAGCTATACATGTCCCGTATGAAAAACAACAAGGCCTTCTTTATGTGAAAGTACAAGATGATGCAGAAGCTCTAAAGATTTTGCAACAATTGCAAGAACAAGGTGTTGGTTTACGACAATTTAAAATGTTAGAGCCGACGTTAAACGAAATCTTTGTAGAGAGGGCGAAATAAATATGCGTAAATTTTCTCATGTATTTTCATTTTATTTTAAAGAAGCATTTTTATCTAAAAAATCATTAATTACGAGTGCGATTTTATTTTTAGTTGTGTTTGGGATTTTTGCATTTAATCATTTTACTTCAGGCGATGATAAAAATAAGGATAAAGATAAAATTGCAGTTGTAGTAGAGAGCTCCACATACAAAGTACAAAAAGAAGAGCTAAATAAGCTATTGCCATCAGCAAAAATAACGGTTGGTTCAAAGGATGATTTTGATAAACTGCATAAGCAAGTAGAAGAAGGCGATTTAGATGGTCTATTCCATGTGACGGAAAAGGATGGGACTCCAGCAGTTACATATATGTATAATGGATTTCCAAGCCAAGCAACTTCTGCGATTATGGCGGGTTATTTAAAACAACAATATACGAAGGTGACGATTGCAAAAAATAATGTTTCACCAGAAATTGCGCAGCAATTACAAGCAGAAATTCAAGTGAAGCAAGAAGCGATAAAAGATCGTACATCTTCTTTCGGAATTGCATATTTCTTTACATTTGCTTTGTATATGTTTATTGTAGCTTTCGGAAATACAATCGCAATGAATATTGCATCTGAAAAGGCGTCACGTGTAATGGAAGTAATGCTTCCGAAAGTAAAGCCTCTTACGATGATGTATGCGAAAATTTTGGCGGTTGTTTCAACGGCGTTATTACAACTTGTAATATTGGCGTGTGGTTATCTTATTCCTTATTTGTTAGGTTGGGTCGATTTAGAAAGTGCTTCATTACTTGGTGTTCCAATTGACTTTACAAAATTAGATGCAAAGGTTATAAGTATGTTTCTTGTTTATTTCATTACGGGGTATTTACTTTATGCGATGATGTACGCTGCGGCTGGAGCTGTTGTGTCTAAGACAGAGGATTTACAAGCTGTATCTTTCCCGATAATGATTTTGATCATGGCTGCATTCTTCATTAGTATTAAATCATTAAGTGATCCAAATAGTACTATTGTTGTTGTAAGTTCGTATGTTCCGTTTTTCACACCGATGGTTACCTTCTCGCGGATTGTAGCTGGTGAAGCAGGTATGTTAGAGATTACGATAACATTAGTAGTTTTATTGGCGACGATTGGTATATTAAATGCGATTACAAGCCGTATCTATGTAAACGGTGTAATGAATTACTCTGATAAAGTGAAGTTTAAAGATTTGGCGAAATTTATAAAGCGTCAATAATAGAGGGAAAGCATGATTTTCTAATGGAATCATGCTTTTTCTTTACCCCGCATTAACGGGCAGTAAAACTCCCATCTCAAAATTCAGCTGGAGCAAAGAAGTTAGATGGGAGATCAACTGCCCGTAAACGCCCGATGGGTTCAACTAATAATCAGTGGGGGATGAACAAAACCCCCACTGATTAAAGTTTCACTTTATGTATAAATTAAAAATAGTATATAATAATAAGAGTTGTCTTTTAATAGAATGAATAAAAAGGAGGGTGTGCAGATGGGAATTAGTAGTCGTTTTACAGTAGGTGTTCATATGTTAACGTTACTTGCAATAGATCGAAACTCTCGCTGTACCTCTGAATGGATTGCTGGTAGTGTGAATACAAATCCAGTTGTGATTCGTCGCATTACAGGAATGTTGAAGAGAGCAGGACTTGTTGATGTACAAGCTGGTAAAGGTGGTACGACACTTGCTCGTGATTTAGATGAAATTACATTACTTGATGTATATAAAGCTGTGGAAGTTGTAGAAGAAGGACATCTATTTTCTTTCCATGAAAATCCCAACATTGAATGTCCAGTAGGAGCTAATATTCAATCGGTATTAGAGATTATTTTAATACAATCGCAAGAAGCGATGGAAAACGTACTTGCAAATGTAACGGTGCAGCAATTAGTTACAAATTTAAAGTCGAAAATTAAAGAATAAAAAAAAGCGAGCTTCCTCATGATGAGGGCTCGCTTTTTTTATTCGGAAATATTGAAAGTTCTATTTTTCCGTATTTAAAATAAACTTTCCTACAACAGCTGCTACGATACCACCAAAAATTGGGGCAACGATGAACACCCATAGTTGAGAAATTGCTTCTCCGCCAGCGAATAGAGCTGGTGCGATACTACGAGCTGGGTTAACAGATGTTCCAGTTAACGGAATACCTAATAAGTGAATTAATACTAATGTGAAACCAATTACTAGTCCAGCTAAAGAAGAACTTCCCTTTTTACCTGTTACAGCAACGATAACTAAAACAAATACGAAAGTTAAAATGAATTCAACTAAAAATGCTCCAGATAAACCAAGAGTTCCAAAACTATTTTGTCCTAAATTATCTAAAGGTAATTTAGCAGATCGTAAAATTGTTACTAACGTTGCAGTTCCTAATAAACCACCTAAAATTTGAGCTAATAAATAATAGCTAAGTTCCATAGCGTTCATTCTTTTGTTGATGAACATAGCGATTGATACTGCTGGGTTAATATGACATCCAGAAATTGTTCCAATGCTATATGCCATAGCCACGATAGATAATCCGAAAGCCATAGCGATACCTAATGTTCCAATTCCTTCAATTCCGCCACCAATGACAGCTACTCCAGTTCCGAATAATACAAGTACAAATGTACCAATAAATTCAGCAATTGCTTTTTTTAACATAATTTACCTCCTATTAATGCACATGAAAGGTATTATAACATAGGTTTTAGTATAAACAGCTAATGAAATACTATTCTGATAAGGCGAAATAGGGAGATAATAAAAATAGATATGGTTCTATGAAGAAGAACCATATCTATTTTTATGCTGATTTTTTTTGTTTAATGACTGGAACAGAACGGTTTAAAACACTATTTACGATCATTCCTAGCATGATAATAATCATCCCAATCAGTGACAGCCCGCTAGGGAATGAACCATTTAAGAAAATAATCTCACCAAGCACAGTGAAGACCATCGTTCCAGCTTGTGTTGCTTCAACAGCTCCAAGTAAAGCAAGATTGTCTTTTGCTAAGTCAGTAGCAAAGAAAAATGTCATCGTCGCAATAACTCCGGAACATAATGCTAACAAAAATCCTTGCATCATTTGACTTGATGATGGAATACCGGTAGTGGAAAATCCGTATATACCAAGTAGGATTGTAATAGGGAGACTTCCGATTGCCATTCCTAATACACGTTGGAATGTATCAAGACGCCCGCCAACAAGTTCCATCATTTTTCGGTTACCGAACGGATATAAGAAAGCCGCTAATACGACAGGTAAAAATCCCGAGATGAACTGAGTCATTGTAATATGACCCGCTGCAGTCGCTTGCATACAAATTACACCAAGTAAAATAAATAATGCTACATATAAACTGCGAAGTGGAATTTTTCCACGTACAAGTTTTGTACCTGATTTCGTTTCTATTTTAACGAAAAATAATGGTGATAGTAGTAAACCTGCTAATATCGTAACTTGCCAAGTTCCAGCAACGAGCCAAGCTGGAGAAAAAACAGCTGCGAAACTTAATAAAGAATAGAAGCCGATGCCAGCGACCGAGCCCCACCCAATCCATACAAATGGATGTTTTTTTAATTCTGCCCATAAAGCTCCTAAGTTTTTGCGAAATAAAACGATAAGGAATAAAATAGGGAGAGCAAATAGAAAACGGAAGGAAGCAGTCCAAGCCCAGCTTGTTCCAGATACATTCATTGCTCTGTTAATAATAAAGGTTGCAGAAAAAAAGGCCGATGATAAAAGACCTAGTAATATTGCGCGCATGAAGTATGGCACTCCTTTCGGAATTGAGTATTTATGTATAGTATAATATACTTAAAGTTAATAAAAGTAAACTATTTTATATTTTAAGGTGGTTTTTATATATGAAAGAAAATGAAGATATGCAAACGAAAGAAGTAATTCAGCAAGTAGGTCAGCTATTAAGACAAATTCGAAATGAACAAAAATTAAGTTTAGAAGAATTAGCCCAAAAAACAGGGGTTAGTAAATTAACATTAGGGAAAATTGAGAGAGGCGAAACGAATCCAACGTTAGCTGTTATTTGGAAAATAACGAAAGGGTTATCGATTCCTTTATCGAGATTAATGGTTGTTGGAGAACCTGTAGCTGTTGCGCGCTGCGGAGAAGGATTTGCAGTAGATGTAGGACAAGCATGGCATTTAGAAACGATGTTCCGTTACACGAAAGAAACAGGGATGGAAATGCACCGTGCTTGTTTAAGAGCGAATAGTATATATGAACCGGAAGCTCATCATGAAGGAGCAATTGAGCTTGTAACAGTAATGAAAGGGAAAGTTTCTATTCAAGTTGAGAATGACGTATATGTGCTAAATGAGTTTGACTCCATTCAGTTTGAAGCTAATAAGAAACATAGTTATAAAAATGAAGAGGATGAAGTAGCGGTATTACATTTAACGATGAAATATTCTTCATGAAAAAATCCCCTATAGAAAAATCTATAGGGGATTTTTTATACGCTATGCTCAAATATATGAAAGAATGTATTAGTAAGAGCGTGGCATAAGTAATAAACAAATAAAATAAACTAAAAACCCCGTCCCAAAACATAAAATAGCAATGACCCAAAGTATGCGAATGAGAGTAGAGCTAATATCAAAATATTCTCCTAAACCACCGCATATACCAAATAACATTTTATCAGTTTCGGATTTATATAACCTCTTCGACATATTATGATCCTCTCCTTTTTATATCACCGCTGTTATGTATGAGTGATACAGTGTACTTTTATTCTATATGGAAATTTATGAGAAGACCATTAGGTTATATTACATTTTTTTGTGAAAGGACAATACAGTGGATTAATTGTCTTAATTTTCAGTTGGTATTAAAATGAAAATGAGGGTGTGACGTATTTTCTAATATAAGGTGGGGAAATGGTAATGACATTATATTGGTTGACTAATGTAAAGTTTGAAACAGGTTATACATATGAAGAAGCGAAAATTTCACAAACGGAAACTGAGATATGCAGTCTTCTTATTGAAGATGGGCGAATTAAAAGAATTATAGCGGGAATCGCCCAAGAGGAAGGAACGTTAACTTTTGATGCTAATCGTTTATTAGTTTTACCAGCTTTTGAAGAGATGCATATTCATATTGATAAAACATATTATAGTGGGCCTTGGAAAGCTTGTATGCCAGCAGAAAATATTTTTACACGTTTTAATGAAGAAAAAACGATTTTACCAAAGCAATTAGCAACTGCTCAAGACAGGGCGGAAAATATGCTAGAGTTATTGCTTCGAAATGGCGCAACAAATATTAGAACGCATTGTAATGTGGATCCGGTTATTGGACTTCGTAATTTAGAGGCAACGTTAGCGGCTTTAGGAACATATAAAGATCGGTTGTCTGGTAGAATAGTTGCATTTCCGCAACATGGATTATTGCGAAGTAATTCTATGCAACTTGTGAAAGATGCGATGCGTATGGGCGCACAATTAGTTGGCGGAGTGGACCCAGCTACAGTAGATAATGATATTGAAAAATCATTACATACGATTATGGACATTGCGGTAGAATTTAATGCGGATGTTGATATTCATTTGCACGATGCGAATAATCTTGGAACGTTTACAATGAAGAGATTAGCAAGTCTAACGGAAGAAGCAGGATGGCAAGGTCGTGTAACAATTAGTCATGCGCTTGGACTTGGTGGTGTTACTGATAAAGAAGCTGAAGAAGTGGCAGAAAGACTAGCAGCATTAAAGATTGATATCACTTCAACCGTTCCAATCGGTAAACAAGTAATCCCAATTCCATTATTAGATCGAAAAGGAGTTAAAGTTTCATTAGGAAATGATAGTATTACAGATCATTGGTCTCCGTTCGGCACAGGTGATATGCTTCAAAAGGCAAATCGATTGGCAGAACGATTTGGTTGGAGTGATGAAAGGTCTTTAGGGAAAGCTCTTCGTTTTATTACTGGAGGGAAAGAAACGTTAAATAATGAAGGAAAACGAGTGTGGCCGAATGTAGGGGATGAGGCAAGTTTTGTTTTAACGAATGCAACATGCGCCGCGGAAGCAGTGGCTCGTCAAACAGAGAAGCGTGTAGTTATGTATAAAGGGAATGTTGTTATAGGGGATTTAGATCAAGTGAAATCTGATAATCTTGTATAGAGGAATCGTTTAGATGTTTTTAGAAGGGTTCTAATTGTGAAAATAGAACCCTTCTTTTTTATTTAGTAGAAACAGGGAAGTACTATACTTCCTTATAAGGAAGCAAGAAGGGATGAAAAGTTTGGACAATCAACATAATCAAAATCATATTATGGGAACTTTGCAATGGTTTATTTTTTTATTAGCAAACTCAATCGCGCTACCAATTGTCGTTGGCGGATTATTTCATCTTACGACGGAAGAAGTATTTTATTTAATGCAGCGTACGTTTTTCGTAGTTGGTATATCTTCTTTTTTACAAGGATGGCTTGGACATAAGCTTCCGATTGCGGATGGACCAGCTGGATCTTGGGTTGGTGTATTTACCGTGCTTGCTTATGCAACTGTAGGGCAGGATCAATTACATAGTACATTGCAAATTTTAGAATTAGGAATGATGGTTGCGGGAGTTGTTTTAATAGGGCTAGGAGTAACGGGAGTTATCGGGCGTATTTTATTTTTATTTACGCCGCTCGTGACAGGGACGTTCTTACTTTTATTATGTTTACAATTAAGTGGTGTATTTTTAAAAGGAATGCTAGGAATTACAGCTACTGTTTCTCAAATTGATGGATTTACAGCATTAATTGCTTTTGGCATATTTTTATTCGTAGTCATACTCTCCAACTTCGGAAAAGGGTTTGTTAAAAGTTATGCGGTTTTAATAGGGTTAATTAGTGGCTGGATTATTTTTCTCATTGCAGGAAAAGTGACGATCCCATCTCAAGTAACTCATTTTGTGCAACTTCCACATATATTCGCGTGGGGAATTCCAAAATGGAATACAGGTATGGCTGTATCAAGTTTCGTTATGGTATGTATTTTAGTTTCAAATACAGTGGCAGCTATTATAGCAATTAATCAAGCTACCATTCATAAAGCGACTATTGAACAAAAACAGTTGAAGGATGGAACGTGGGTTGGAGGGATTTCACATATCATTTCCTCTGTATTTTCAACTGTAGGTGTCGTTCCGTTACCAGCAACGGCAGGGTTTATACGCTTAACAAAACAAAAATATATACGATCGTTCTTAATGGCATGTGCGTTACTAGTCGTAATGTCTCTTTTTCCAAGTATCATTCGTTACTTAGCGTCTTTACCATCCGCTGTCGCATCAGCCGTTTTAATGGCTTCGTTCGTACAGTTAATTGGAATTGGATTTAATAATATAAAACAAGTGGAGCTCAGCGAAAGGAATGTAACGATTTTAGGAGTTGCTATATTATTTGGAAGTGGTGTTATGTTTTTACCGTCTGGAGCACTCCAATCCTTGCCGTCTGTGATGCAATATATATTCGGAAATGGTTTGTTCGTAGGTACAGTTGTCAGCATATTACTAGAACAAATATGGCGTACTGAAAAGTAAGTGGATAAAAAGAGTGTACGCACTGTATAAAAGTCTAAAATAACATAAGAAATAAAGCCCATTTTCATTCACCACCTGCACATTTCGTTCATACAATATCTTGACTAAATAAACACCCAACTTACACATATACAGCTCTGGCTTAAGCAAGGAGGGTTATACCAGTTGAAGGAAAAAGCGTATCAATCTAAACCGTTACTCACAAAGAGAGAAAGAGAAGTATTTGAATTACTGGTTCAAGATAAAACGACGAAGGAAATTGCAGGTGAACTGTTTATAAGTGAAAAAACAGTACGTAATCACATCTCAAACGCAATGCAAAAGCTAGGGGTTAAAGGACGTTCACAAGCAGTTGTTGAGCTTCTTCGTATGGGAGAGCTCGAACTATAAGAAAGCAGCCGACTTTTATACAAAAGGTCGGCTATTTTTCTGTTTGTTTCATGCTCCATATGAATGATAAGAATGTTTCATACATAAATAGGTAGTAAGGAGGGGATATGTTGAAAAGGGTATTATTAGTTTCAACAAGCGCTCATGATTTGAATGGACACCCGACTGGTTTGTGGCTGGAAGAGCTCGCAGCTCCTTATCATTTATTTAAAAAAGCTAAGTTCGATGTTGATATTGTGTCGATAAAAGGCGGGAGAGTACCAATTGATAGAGTGTCTATTCCGAATGGCATACCTCGTGAATTTAAGCATGTCGCTTCTTTATTGCAAAATACGAGGGCGATTTCAACTGTTCACTCTTCAGAGTATGATGCGGTATTATTTTGTGGTGGGCACGGGGCGATTGTAGATTTTCCAGGTAATCCATATGTAGCAAATTTAATTGAGAATATGTACAATAATAACCGGATCGTAGCGGCTGTTTGTCACGGGGTAAGTTCTTTAGTTGGTGTGAAAAATAAAGATGGCTCGTTTTTTGTTGCCGGTAAGCGTATAACAGGTTATACAAACGATGAAGAAAAAGCTGTACATTTAGAAAATCGAGTTCCGTTTTTGCTAGAAAGTAAGTTGAAAGAAGAAGGGGCTTTATTTTATGTAGCACCTAATTTCACGCCGCATGTTGTAGTAGATGGGCGTTTGATTACAGGGCAGAATCCGCAGTCTAGTGTGGGAATAGGTAAGGCTATAAAAAGAGCTGTAAATAAATTATAGAAAAGGTGCCCGCTACTAACAAAGGTAGCGGGTACTTTTTATGTATAGCGTAGATTGAAATTGTAATAAACTAAAAAGACGTAATGAGTATAATAACTTCATTTATAAACATTCATGAATTTGCTATACTATTTTGTATGAACAAAAGGGGAGGCTCTTTTAAATGAGAAAAGTAGCGTGTGCAAATACTTATATTAATAAAATAAAGCCCGTTATTCGAAAGACGAGTTTTAGCCAATTAAAAATAGATGAAATTGCGAAATATATGGATATTAGTAAAGCTACTTTATATAAACGTTTTTCTTCGAAAGATGAGGTTATTGAGGCAGTAGTAGAGGATTTTATAAACTATCTTCTTGAAGGAGATGCGGATAATCAAGATGAAAGTATGTCGTTTACAGAACGTTTCCAAAAGACGTTTATCCATTCTTTAAAATGTGTGACGTATATTTCGGATGTCTTTTTACAAGATTTGAAAGAAGCGTATCCGCATTTGTCGGATCAATTAGTCGCTGCACAACAAAATCGCAATCGTAATTTGCAAATGTTTTTTGAATCGGGTATGGAACAAGGTTACTTTAATAAAATGAATGCGCAACTATTTATGGTGCAAGATGATGTGATGTTAAGACGCATTATAGATCATACTTTTTGCATTCAGTACGATATTACGTTAAAGCAAGCGATACTTGATTTCTACAATTTGAAAAAATACCAACTGTTTAAACCGGAATTTTTAGATGTAGTTGATGATTCTGAAATTGAAAAAGAAATTATAGCTAATCTACAAATGATTTCGTAAAAAAAGCAGATTTCCCTTACTAGAGGGAAATCTGCTTTTTTAGTACATATTATTTTTGCAACTGTTTTAATACTAATTCAGCTACTGGACCACCTGAAGCAGGGTTTTGACCAGTAATTACACGATTATCTTCTACAGCGTAAGCTTCCCAAGGTTGCGCAGCTTTTTCGTAAAGTCCTCCATATTTAACGAGTTCATTTTCTGTTAAAAATGGAACGAATTGATCTAATTCAGCTAGTTTCTCTTCTTCATTTGAGAATCCTGTTACTTTTTTATCGTTAATTAAACGATCCCCGTTACTTAATGTGATATGGAATAAACCAGCAGCTCCGTGACAAACAGAGGAAACAATTCCGCCATTTTCATAAATGTTGCGGCTAATATTTTGAAGTTCTTTGTTTTCTGGGAAGTCCCAAATAACTCCGTGACCACCCGCGTAATAAATAACAGCGTAGTCTTCTTGATTCACTTCACTCGGTTTCATTGTAGAACCGAGACGATTCATAAATTCTTTCTTTTGATACCATTCCCAATCAATGCTCTCCGCCATCGCTAAACTATGCGGATCAATCGGTGTATAGCCGCCTTGTGGACTGACATAATCTACTTCGTAACCAGCTTCTTCTACTTTTTTAACGAAATGGACAGCTTCACCAAGCCAAAGCCCGGTAGCTCTATTTAAATTTGGGTATTTTTCTACGCTCGTTAATACAACTAACATTTTTTTCTTCATCATAATCCTCCTGTAATGTTTCTTCTATATAAAAGTTCTTTATTTACTTGATTGTATTAAGTTAGAAATTGCAAATTTGAATAACCATGTCAGTCCCCCTTATACCGGATTCGAAATTAGTGTATAACAATTTTTGGACAAAGTAAACTAAAAACACTAAATTAGTTTACTTTGTATATTTTTCGTTGACAAACTGTAATGCTGAAACTATGATAGTTCCATGAATATCGAACAACATAATGTTACGTTTCGAATTCAATTTGTCGCGCGATAAATTTATACATTTGATGAAGTTGTTTAGTAGTGATAGAGGAGCTAAACAACTTTATTTTTCATTTACAGTTACTACAATCAGAAGAGGTGTTACGCATGGGGAAAGATATAAGTAACCATTCAAAATGGTTTGTTTTCACATTATGTTTTATCGTTTTATTAGGACCGATGAATGCGGTTTTATTTAATGTAGCGTTAGAGGATATTGCTAATGATTTATCTATTAGTCAATCGAAAGTAAGTTGGGTTGTAGTAGGTTATTCCTTAGTTGTCGGTATTGGTTCGGTGATATATGGGAAGTTGGCTGATCGTTATAGCGTAAAAAAACTATTGATTATTTCAATTATCATATTTGTAGCGGGTTCTATTATTGGATTTATGAATCAATCTTATGCGATTACCATTCTTGCAAGATTAGTGCAGGCGAGTGGGGGCGCGGCGTTTATTGCGCTTAGTATGATTGCAGTGGCAAAATTAGTTGCTCCCGCTAAGAAGCCTGGTGCATTAGCGATGATTAGTTCTTCTATTGCATTAGCAATAGGCATTGGTCCTTTAGTTGGCGGGGCTATTACAAATACATTAGGGTGGCCATATTTATTTTTATTTATGGTTATTTCAGTAGTTGGGATTTTCTTGCTTATAAAATTTATGCCAGAAGAAGCGCAGCATACGGATGAAGCGTTTCATTTTGATTACATTGGAGCGGCGTTATTATTTGCATTCATTACGACTGTTTTATTAGGTGTCAATATTAATAGTTGGCTATTTGTGTTATCGGTAGCTTTCTTATTTTTATTCACGGTTCGTATGAAGAACGCGGAGCATCCATTTATTGATATTGAGTTATTTTCGAACAAACCATTTCT
Source organism: Bacillus sp. TH19 (assembly GCF_016651075.1). Taxonomy (NCBI): domain Bacteria; kingdom Bacillati; phylum Bacillota; class Bacilli; order Caryophanales; family Bacillaceae; genus Bacillus; species Bacillus sp. TH19. Next base: position 1,082,595 of record NZ_JAEKEO010000007.1, read on the forward strand.
TCGTTTAATAGCGGTCGGGTTTATAATTAATGTGGCGTTATGTGCTAGTCTATTATTATTGCCATCACTGTTAGGAAGAGTGCACGGATTGTCGCCATTCGTTATCGGAATTGCATTGTTTGTTGCATCACTCTTTGGTATTGTATCTAGTTTTATTACGGGGAAGATTGTCCCTTCGTTTGGAAATGTGAATATGATTTATGTAGCGTCTGTCATTATGATCGTTGGCTTTTTAATTTTAGGGCTTATTCCGAACGGGAACTTAATCATTATTTTAGTGGCGGTTATTTTAACATTTATGAGTTATTCAGCTATTCAAGTATCATTAAACACATTTATACCGAAAACATTACATCCAGCTAAAGTTGGAGTCGGTCTTGGTTTATATAATTTAATTAACTTTTTCGGTATGGCATTTGGACCAGCTGTAGCGAGCAAAGTTATGGAATCTACAAATAGTTATCGTTTGAATTTTATTTTAATCATCATTTTAATTTCTGCTCATTTCTTCTTATTAATAGGAATGTCTTCTTTCCAAAAAAAGATGGAGCAATAAAGTGAAACTTTAATTAGTGGGGGGCATCCCCCACTAATTATTAGCCTACACCAATCGGACTTTTACGGGCAGCCCGATCCCCTATATAACTTCTTTGCTTTCGCTGAATTTTGAGGTGGGGGTCTTACTGTCCGGCAAATAGCGGGGTAAATACGCAATTTATATAGAAGGTCGGTTATTTTTCTGTCTTGCAAATTATGAAAAAAAGGAGCAAAATAAAAAAGGTCCTGATCTATATAGGTACAAATGAAAATTTTTATACAGGGGCACTTTAAGTTAGCGAACTTAAAGTGTGTAAAATATACTGATAAACATAAAAGATGATGAATGAGAAAACGGGTGATTAAGTTGAATAGAGCGATCGGTGTTATTGATTCAGGAGTGGGCGGTTTAACAGTAGCGAAGGAATTAATTCGTCAGTTGCCGAAAGAGCGTATTATATATTTAGGGGATACAGCACGTTGCCCTTATGGTCCGCGTTCTCGTGAAGAAGTGCGTCAATTTACGTGGGAAATGACGGAGCATTTATTAGATTTAAATATCAAAATGTTAGTTATTGCGTGTAATACAGCAACTGCGGTTGTATTAGAAGAAATGCAGAAACAATTACCAATTCCAGTAGTTGGAGTTATTCATCCAGGATCACGTACAGCTTTAAAAGTGACAAATACGTATCATGTTGGGATTATTGGAACGATTGGAACAGTAAAAAGTGGCGCCTATGAAGAGGCGCTAAAGTCTATTAATAACCGTGTTATGGTAGAAAGTTTAGCGTGCCCACCTTTCGTTGAGCTTGTAGAGAGTGGGAATTTCGAAAGTGAAATGGCGTATGAAGTTGTAAGAGAAACATTGCAACCGTTGAAAAGTACTGACATTGATACGCTTATTCTAGGATGTACACATTATCCGATTTTAGGTCCTGTTATTAAAAAGGTAATGGGGGATCAAGTACAATTAATTAGTTCGGGTGATGAAACAGCGCGTGAGGTAAGCACGATTTTATACCATAGTAAGATGCTAAATGAGGGAGAAGAACAAAGTGATCATCTCTTCTTAACGACTGGTAAAATAGGCCTGTTTAAAGAAATTGCATCAAAGTGGTTCGGTCAGCCGATTGAAAATGTGAAGCATATCAATTTAGAAATAGAATAATAGTAGATTCATATAAGAGAACTCCTGAGAAATCAGGGGTTTTTTCTGTATAAGTAGCCATAGCTTGTTCTAAAACATGAAACAGCTCGTATACATAATAGTACAAACTTAGATTTTAGGGGGGAATGGCATGCCTAAATCCACTTTTAAATGGGTTGTTGGTGCTACTGTGAGTGCGATTTTATTATCAGGGTGTGGCTTGTTAAATCAAGAGAAAGCGACAGAACAAATTGATCCGCCAAAAAAAGTTACGTATACAGAAGGTGAAAAGAAAGAAACTGCTAAAAAAGATAAACAAGGGCAAACAGTAAATAGAGAGTTATACCTCGTTGATAAAAATGGATATGTCGTACCGCAAACTATTGCAATGCCTACTCCGAAAGCGAATGAAGTTGTACAGCAAACGTTAGAGTATCTTGTGAAAGATGGACCAGTTACAAATTTATTGCCAAATGGATTTCGAGCAGTCCTTCCAGCGAATACGACGATGACCTTGAATTTGAAAAAAGGCGGGACAGCAGTAATTGATTTCTCTAAAGAAATGAAAAATTATTCAAAAGAAGAAGAACGTCAAATTGTTGAATCAGTAGCGTGGACTTTGACTCAATTTACAGAAATAAAACAAGTGCAGTTCCAAATAAATGGTGAAAAGTTAGTGAAGATGCCTGTTGCGGGTACACCGCTTGGTGAAGGTGTAAGTCGTGCGAATGGAATTAACTTTGATGATGAACAAGTAGCAGATGTGACGCATACAAAACCGGTTACACTTTACTTTATGGCGCAAAATAATAATAAGCAGCAATATTACGTACCGGTAACAAGGCGCGTTGCAGAAGGAAAAGAAAATGATTACTCGGCAATTGTGGATGAGCTTGTAAAAGGTCCGATTCAAGGGTCGCTACTAAATGATTTTAATCCAGGAGCTAAGCTTATTACGAATCCAAAAGTGGAGAACGGAAATATTACATTAAACTTTAATGAAAATATATTTGTGAACCCAGACAAAAACATGATTTCAAATTATGTGTTGAAATCGTTAGTCTTATCTTTAACGGAAAAACAAGGTGTGAAAAATGTTTCTATTGAAGTGAATGGGAAAGCAAATCTTATGGATGAGAAAGGTGAAAAGTTAATAAAACCTGTTGATCGTCCACAAAACGTGAATACAGGTAGTTTTTAATCGCGAATAATTTGATATACTTATGTAAGAAAGGGGAATTGCTTTTTGAGTTCCCCTTCTTTTATTGTTATACATATCGTACATTTAAATTTGGCTATACTAATGAGAGTATTTATGAGGGGGTTATTTTTATGCGAGTAGATGGTAGAGGAAAAGCAGAGCTACGCCATATACATATTCATACAAATTATTTAAAACATCCAGAGGGATCAGTACTAATTGAAGTTGGGGATACAAAGGTAATTTGTTCAGCGACAATTGAAGAGCGTGTACCGCCGTTTATGCGCGGAGAAGGAAAAGGCTGGGTAACAGCAGAATACTCAATGATTCCACGTGCGACAGAGCAACGTACAATCAGGGAGTCAAGTAAAGGGAAAGTAACAGGGCGTACAATGGAAATCCAGCGTTTAATTGGACGAGCATTACGTGCGGTTGTTGATTTAGAAGCGCTTGGCGAAAGAACGGTTTGGATTGACTGTGATGTAATTCAAGCGGATGGCGGAACGAGAACAGCTTCTATTACAGGTGCTTATGTAGCGATGGTATTAGCTTTTGAAAAATTATTGCAAGCAGAAAAAGTATCTAAAATTCCGGTGAAAGATTATTTAGCGGCAACGTCAGTAGGTGTTGTTGAAGAACAAGGTGTTGTTTTAGATTTAAATTATGCTGAAGATTCTAAAGCAGACGTTGATATGAACGTTATTATGACTGGAAAAGGTCAGTTTGTTGAAGTGCAAGGAACTGGAGAAGAAGCGACGTTTAGCAGAGCTGAATTAAATGAATTACTTGATGCTGCTGAACAAGGGATTTTCCAACTTGTTGAAAAGCAAAAAGAAGCGTTAGGTGACATCGTATCTCATATAGAGTAGAGGTGGAAAATATGAAGCAAGTTGTTGTAGCGACGAAAAATCTTGGGAAAGTACGTGAGTTTGCTGAGTTATTTGAGAGATTTGACTTAGAAGTGAAATCTTTACACGATTTTCCTCATATTGAAGAAGTCGAAGAAACTGGTGAAACATTTGAAGAAAACGCAATTTTGAAAGCGGACAGTCTTAGTAGACAGTTGAATTCCATCGTAATTGCGGATGACTCAGGTCTTATTGTAGATGCCTTAAACGGGAAACCAGGTGTATATTCAGCTCGTTTTGCTGGAGAGCCGAAAGATGACCAAGCGAATATCGATAAAGTGTTGCAAGAGTTAACTGACATCGATTTAGAAAAACGTACAGCTCGTTTTTACTGTGCACTAGCGGTTGCTTTCCCTGAGGCAGATAAAGAGCCGGTTATTGTAAACGGAACGTGTGAAGGGAAAATCTTAGAACAGCGCCGCGGGGAAAATGGTTTTGGATACGATCCGATTTTTTATGTAGAAGAATATAAAAAGGCAATGGCGGAACTAAGCTCAGATGAGAAAAATGCCATTAGCCACCGCGGACGCGCTCTTCGTAAATTAGAAGAGAAAATCCCGGAATGGTTTTTAGAAGAATAAGGGAGAGAGATTGATGAAAGCTTTAATCGTAAGCGATAGTCATAGCTCTGTGAAGGAATTACAGCAGTTAAAAGAGAAATATGAAGGGAAAGTAGATGTCATGATTCATTGTGGTGATTCAGAGCTAACGCCTGCTCACGAAGAGCTACAATGTTTCCAAGTTGTAAAAGGGAATTGTGATTATGCTAACTTTCAAGATGAAATTGTAACTGATGTAGATGGAATTCGTTTCTTAGTTGTACACGGTCATCGTCATGATGTGAAAATGACGTTACAAACGTTAGCGTATCATGCAGAAGAAGTAGGAGCACAAGTAGCGTGCTTTGGACATTCTCATGTATTAGGGGCAGAATTACTTGATGGGATTTTATTTATTAATCCAGGAAGTATTTTGCTCCCGCGCTCTCGTGTGGAAAAGACATTCGCTTTATTAGAAATGGATGAAAATCATATAGAAGTTCGTTTTGAAACATTAGATGGACAGCTGGTGGAACAAGCAATTTTTAAAAGAGGATAAGAAAAATTATCCTCTTTTAAAAAAGTGTTGACTTTATAAGTAGTTATGAATATAATAAATATTGTCGATAGGGCAACGGCGCTAACGAAGAAAAATAAAATAACATATGCGGGTGTAGTTTAGTGGTAAAACAAGAGCCTTCCAAGCTCTGGTCGAGAGTTCGATTCTCTTCACCCGCTCCATGTCCCAGTAGCTCAGCCGGATAGAGCATACGCCTTCTAAGCGTACGGTCGGGAGTTCGAATCTCTCCTGGGACGCTAAAAAAACCTTGTTATCTTTTGATAACAAGGTTTTTTGTTTGTTTTAAATTAGTTATTAATAAATTTTTCAAAGACAAAACCGTAATCTTTCACGTTATATTGCTTTTTCGTATCAACGAGCCAGTTAAAGGCGATCTCGTTCATCTCTTTAAACTGTTCTGCTAAATTTACTTGTGCATTTGAAATACGGCTGAAAGCGTTAGATGCCATATCTAAACTTTTATGTGCATACTGCAATGTAATGTCGTTGTCGTATGAAATTTCTTCGATTTTAAGAAGAGCCTTATATAAATCTTTTAATTCTTCAATATGTTTTTTATGAACATCAATTGAGTAATGCTCATCTCCCATTTGAAATTTAATTTCTACATCTAAATCAATCGTTCCTGCAGTTTCAAGTGCTACGTTTTTAATTTGATATTTACTATAGCTAAAGCGGCGTAATGTACGTTTTTTGCTTGTGGCACTTGTACCATCTAGGTGAATTAATCCTTTGTTTGTAAAGCAATATTCATCCGATTTTGATTTAATAAGAAAGTAAATTTCCTCCCCATCTTCATGCATTACGTAATCATCAGCATCAACCTTATCATAATCTTTTGGTGTAATGACAGAACCTACATCGCTTAATCCTAAAACATCAGAAGCCATTTTTTTGAACATATATAATCCCCCTTGTAAATTAAATTCTTAATTGTACAAAAATATATTAACATGATTTTAAACTTATTTTTGAAATCTTACAACTCTGTAAGGTAAGTGTAAGGAAGTTCGATGGTAACAAATTACTAATCTTATATAATGAAGATAACAACGATAAATGAGGAGGAAGAGATGATGAAAGGATTAATCGTAACGGGTTTAACAGTAGCTTTTGGGTTTGTGGCGTATGAAAAGTTAACATATGTAATTGATGTTGTAAAACATTTAGTAGCGTAGAAAAAACTGCCATGAGAGGGAAAGGGAATGAGTGAATGAATGGAATGGTTATTTGGAATTATAGGTACTTGTAGTGTAGTTTTATTGTTCTTTGTCCCGAGTGGTATACTTAGTTCGACAACGAGTTTGTTCTTTTTAAGTTTGTTTGCTTGTACGATGCTTATTATTATGTTTTTAATGAAGCGAAGTAAACCAATCTTCTATTTTAGCATGATTGTTATGGCAATTATTGTTCTCCAAATTATTACCCTTGTTATATACCCCACAATTATAAAAGCTTTCCATTAATGATGAACCCTCTGCCGTCTGTTGCTGAGGGTTTTTGTTTGTGAAAAATGAATTTTATTTAGAAGTTTGTTGTTTTTTTGTTATGAAAATAGAATATTCCTATATTTCAAATAAATAATTTTAGAATGTTGTGTTCTCATTACGCATTTGATATATTTACTTTGAAGATCATTAAAATCTAGAAAAAGAGGCGGACGTATGGATAAAAAAGAAAATACGGTCGTATTGTTTCCGCAACTATCAGAACGCTATATTGATAAAGGTTTTTTAGCGTTGAAAGAGCGGGAATTCGAAGATGCATTGCGCTGCTTTGAAATATTACGTCAGTATAATGCAGAAACGGAACAAACAGAATTAGCTTCCGTTATTTGTTTGCTAGAATTAAAACGTATGGAAGAAGCGAAAGAAAAATGTGAGCAGTTGCTTGAAACAGGAGCTGTATTATTTGGTGATATTCTTGAAACGTATGTAACTATTTTAGTTCAAACAAATGATTATGAAGGTGTCATTGAAACTGTTGAGGAAGTTTTGCAAACGAAAGATATAATTCCTGAGCAAAAGGAAAAATTGGCGCAGCTTGCTTTGTTTGCGCAAGGGATGCTGAATGAAGAAGATACACCGCTAGTGGATTCGAATTTTGAATTAGAAGAATTTACCGATGGGCTTTTTGGAGAAAACTTTGGTCAAAAGCTAAGAGTGATCCAGAAACTTTCGTTAAAAGACCTGGATCTCGCACTTCCTACTTTAAAGAAATTTTTAATAGACGAAGATCAGCACCCGTATTTAAAAACTTCTATTTTGTATAAAATGGTAGAAAATCAAATAGAAGAAGAGATAGAAGTAGAGAAGTTTGGAAATACGATAAAGGTGATTCCAGCATTTACAGGTCATAATGAGGAGCAATCCGATAAAATTATACATAAATTCTCAAACCGATTAGAGCAAAATTATCCAGATATATTTAGTACGATGGTTACATACTGGAAAGAATTACAAATTAGCATTTTTCCGTTCCCTCTATTAATGGATAAAGTAGAAATTTGGGCTGCTGTCTTAGAGAGAATTGGAAGAAAGCGTTTCGGATTGGCTATTGATGAAGAAGAACTTATGACAGCGTACAATATTGAGTTTGAGGAATTTCATATTGCCTATCAATGGTTACTGCGCATTGAAAGAGAAGGGTATTTGCCCGTATAATTATGAAAAAGAATCGTTCAGTTATTGAAACGAGCACATTCTATGTTATAATGTAAGGGTTGCAAAAGGCAGAAATCTGCCTGTTTGTAAGAGAAGAGGAGTATAATTCTCTTACTTAATATGTTTCATATTAGTCTCGAACAAAATATACCGTAGTTGTCTTTTAGACAATTAGTAGATTGGAACATTGTATCTGAAAGCTTTTTGCTAGAGGGTTATTTGTACATTTGTTATTTCAAGAAAGAGATAATAAAAATTTTGATCTATAGAGGTATGTGCATACATTATTATAGTTGGAGGGAAAGAATAAATGTCTACAAAATGGGAAAAATTAGAAGGTAACGTTGGCGTTTTAACAATCGAAGTTGATGCTAAAGAAGTAAATAACTCTATCGACGCTGCATTCAAAAAAGTAGTAAAAACAATTAATGTACCAGGTTTCCGTAAAGGGAAAATGCCTCGTCCATTATTCGAACAACGCTTTGGTATTGAATCTTTATACCAAGATGCTTTAGATATCATCTTACCAAAAGCATACGGTGAAGCAATCGATGAAGCTGGTATCTTCCCAGTTGCTCATCCTGAGATTGACATCGAGAAATTCGAAAAAGGCCAAAACTTAATTTTCACTGCAAAAGTTACTGTAAAACCTGAAGTTAAATTAGGTGATTACAAAGGTTTAGCAGTAGAAAAGGTTGAAACAACTGTAACTGACGAGGATGTAGAGAACGAAGTAAAAGCTTTACAAGAGCGTCAAGCTGAACTAGTTGTTAAAGAAGACGGAACTGCTGCAGATGGTGATACAGCTGTAATCGACTTCGAAGGTTTCGTTGATGGCGAAGCATTTGAAGGCGGAAAAGGCGAAAACTATTCTCTTGCAATCGGTTCTGGTACTTTCATCCCAGGTTTCGAAGAGCAAGTAATTGGTCTTAAATCTGGTGATTCTAAAGAAGTTGAAGTAACATTCCCAGAAGAGTACCATGCTGCTGAATTAGCTGGTAAACCAGCAACATTCAAAGTAACAATTCACGAAATCAAAACAAAAGAACTTCCTGAGTTAAACGACGAGTTCGCTAAAGATGCTGACGAAGAAGTTGCAACTCTTGATGAATTAAAAACAAAACTTCGTACAAACTTAGAAGAAGGCAAAAAGCACGAAGCTGAGCACAAAGTACGTGACGAAGTAGTAGAATTAGCTGCTGCTAACGCTGAAATCGACATTCCAGAAGCTATGATCGACACTGAGTTAGATCGTATGGTTCGTGAATTCGAGCAACGTTTAAGCCAACAAGGTATGAACCTTGAGCTTTACTACCAATTCACAGGTACTGACGCTGACAAATTAAAAGAGCAAATGAAAGAGGATGCACAAAAACGTGTAAGAATCAATCTTGTTCTTGAAGCTATCATTGAAGCTGAAAACATCGAAGTTACTGAAGAAGAAGTAACTGCAGAAGTTGAAAAAATGGCTGAAATGTACGGTATGCCAGTAGACGCTATCAAGCAAGCTCTTGGAAGCGTAGACGCTTTATCTGAAGATCTTAAAGTGCGTAAAGCTGTAGACTTCTTAGTAGACAACGCTGCATAATAAAATAACAAGGCGCGATTTTAATCGTGCCTTGTTTTATAAATATAGAAATATATTTATAAAACTTTTCGATGAAGAAGGAAAAGTGCCTTTGTAAGTCGAATATACATATTTCAAAAGTTTTAAAATTTTTTTATTTGTACATAACTAGTCATATTATTTGTATTTCTCGCTACGTAGTGACATAATATGTATTTACATACGATACATTTATCGTGTACATACGAAGGCAAGAGGTTAGCACTTTGTAAGGGGTGTGAAAATATGTTTAAATTTAATGATGAAAAAGGTCAATTAAAATGTTCTTTCTGTGGTAAAACACAAACGCAAGTTCGAAAGTTAGTTGCAGGTCCAGGTGTTTACATTTGTGACGAGTGTATCGAGCTTTGTACTGAAATTGTACAAGAGGAGCTTGCGAAGGACGAAGAAGTAGAATTCAAAGATGTACCGAAACCGGTAGAAATTCGTGAAATCTTAGATGAGTATGTCATCGGACAAGATAACGCGAAAAAAGCACTAGCGGTAGCGGTATATAACCATTACAAACGCATTAATTCTAACAGCAAAATTGATGATGTAGAATTAGCGAAGAGTAATATTTCACTTATTGGGCCAACTGGTAGTGGTAAAACATTATTGGCACAAACATTAGCGCGTATTTTAAATGTTCCATTTGCAATCGCGGACGCAACATCTTTAACAGAAGCTGGATACGTTGGGGAAGATGTAGAAAACATCTTACTAAAACTAATTCAAGCGGCTGATTACGATGTAGAAAAAGCGGAAAAAGGAATTATTTATATTGATGAGATTGATAAAGTGGCACGTAAGTCCGAAAATCCATCAATTACACGTGATGTATCTGGTGAAGGTGTACAGCAGGCACTTCTGAAAATTTTAGAAGGTACTGTAGCGAGCGTTCCACCTCAAGGTGGTCGTAAGCACCCGCATCAAGAGTTTATTCAAATTGATACAACGAACATCCTATTCATTTGTGGTGGAGCGTTTGATGGCATCGAGCCTATTATTAAACGTCGCCTTGGTGAGAAAGTAATTGGATTTGGTGCTGAGAAGAAAAATGCTGATGTAAATGAGAAGCATGTTTTATCTCACGTTTTACCAGAGGATCTTTTAAGATTCGGTTTAATTCCGGAGTTTATCGGTCGTCTTCCAGTTATTGCGAACCTAGAGCCGCTTGATGAAGATGCTCTTGTAGATATTTTAACTAAACCGAAAAATGCACTTGTTAAGCAATTCCAAAAATTATTGGAGCTTGACGATGTTGAGTTAGAGTTTGAAGAAGGTGCACTAGTTGAGATTGCGAAAAAAGCAATTGAACGTAAAACAGGTGCTCGTGGACTTCGTTCTATTATTGAAGGCTTGATGCTTGATGTAATGTTCGAACTTCCATCTCGCAAAGATATCGAGAAGTGTATTCTTACGAAAGAAACAGTAGCTGATAATGAACCGCCGAAATTGGTGTTACAAGACGGTACTGTACTTGATACAAAAACATCTGCATAATGCGAAGAAGAAACAGCAATTTTTATAATTGCTGTTTTTCTTTATGTTTAGCACTATTCCTCCCAGGAAATACTAAAAGGTAAAACATAGCGGGAGGAAATGAATTATGAGCTGGACAAATATATTTTTACTTGTTCAACTTGTTTTTGGCGTAATTGTCGGATTGTATTTTTGGCATTTACTTCGAAATCAGCGAACACAAAAAGTTTCAATTGATCGAGAATCAAAAAAAGAATTAGAGCAGCTTCGTAAAATGCGTGAGGTTTCTTTAACAGAGCCGCTTGCGGAAAAGGTACGTCCTACATCCTTTATAGACATTGTAGGGCAAGAAGACGGGATTAAGTCGTTAAAAGCGGCTCTTTGTGGTCCTAATCCGCAACATGTGATCATATACGGTCCGCCAGGTGTCGGAAAGACAGCGGCAGCACGCCTTGTATTAGAAGAAGCGAAACGAAATCCGAAATCTCCATTTCGTACAAATGCAACATTTATCGAACTTGATGCGACGACAGCTAGGTTTGATGAGCGTGGTATTGCGGATCCATTAATTGGTTCAGTGCATGATCCTATTTATCAAGGAGCAGGTGCAATGGGACAAGCGGGTATCCCGCAACCGAAAAAAGGGGCTGTAACAGATGCGCATGGTGGTATTTTGTTCATTGATGAGATTGGTGAATTACATCCAATTCAAATGAATAAAATGCTAAAAGTGTTAGAAGATCGGAAAGTGTTTTTGGAAAGTGCGTATTATAGTGAAGAAAATTCGATGATTCCAACGTATATACATGATATTTTTCAAAAAGGTTTACCTGCAGATTTTCGCTTAGTTGGTGCAACGACACGTTCACCAGAGGAAATTCCTCCTGCAATTAGGTCGCGTTGTTTAGAAGTGTTCTTCCGTGAGTTAGATACAGAAGAAATTCAAAAAGTAGCGAAAAATGCAGCTGACAAAGTGGAGATGCAAGTAGGTGAGAACGGTATCGAAATGATTGGAATGTATGCAAGAAATGGGCGAGAAGCAATTAATCTCGTGCAAATTTCTGCTGGTATGGCGATAAATGAAGAACGACCTTTCATTAAAGATGAAGATATTGAATGGGTTGTTCATTCTAGTCAGCTTACACCAAAGTACGAAAAACGTATTTATCCAATTCCGAGAATCGGTCTTGTGAACGGGCTTGCTGTATATGGGCCGAATACAGGTGCGTTATTAGAAATTGAGGTAACAGCTATTCCTGCGAAAGATAAAGGATCAGTAAATGTCACTGGAATTGTAGAAGAGGAAAGTATTGGAAATCAAACGAAATCAATCCGTCGTAAAAGTATGGCGAAAGGTTCTGTTGATAATGTGTTAACAGTACTTCGTTCTCTAGATGTGTTGCCAGAAGGGTATGATATACATATTAATTTTCCTGGTGGTATCCCGATTGATGGTCCTTCAGCAGGTATTGCTATGGCAACAGGTGTATATTCAGCAGTGCATCGTACGTATGTGAATAATGAAGTAGCGATGACAGGTGAGATAAGTATCCACGGAGAAGTGAAGCCTATTGGTGGTGTGTACGCAAAAATAAAAGCTGCGAAAAAAGCGGGAGCTAAGAAAGTCATCATTCCGGCTGAAAACATGCAACCATTTTTGTATACAATAAAGGGAATTGAGATCATTCCTGTTCGCAAATTAAAAGAAGTATTTGAATTAACATTTATGCAGGAAAATGTGCATCGTGAGCTTGATGCACATAATGATTTGGGCGAAACAGATGCACAATCAATGTGAGAATATACAATAATAAAAATTTGCCAGACTTCGTTTAAGTTTGTATGCTTAAGCGGAGTCTTTTTTCTTTTCGTGAGGCACAAAAAAACAGGGGATTTACAATTGCGAAGAATCTCTGCAATTGCATCTAGATGTATTGTAATATAAAATAGTTGAACAGGAGTTTAATTTATTATGGAGGTGCTATGTCTAGTATGAATACGAATGAAAGAATTGTGCCCCTCCTACCATTAAGAGGCATTCTCGTATATCCAACGATGGTTCTGCATCTTGATGTAGGACGTGATAAATCGATACAAGCACTAGAGCAGGCGGCAATGGATGAAAATATCATCTTTTTAGCAATGCAAAAAGAAATGAATATCGACGATCCGAAAGAAGATGACATATATAGTGTAGGTACAGTGGCGAAAGTGAAGCAAATGTTAAAATTGCCGAACGGTACGCTTCGTGTCCTTGTAGAAGGTTTACATAGAGCAGAAGTAGTAGAGTTTATCGAAGAAGAAAATATAGTGCAAGTTTCTATTAAAACGGTAACGGAAGAAGTAGAAGATGATTTAGAAGAGAAGGCTCTTATGCGTACGTTACTGGAGCATTTCGAACAATATATTAAAGTTTCGAAAAAAGTTTCAAATGAAACATTTGCAACGGTAGCTGATGTAGAAGAACCGGGAAGACTAGCTGATTTAATTGCTTCTCACTTACCGATTAAAACGAAGCAGAAACAAGAGATTTTAGAGATTGTATCTGTGAAAGAACGACTACATACACTTATTTCAATTATTCAAGATGAACAAGAGTTACTTAGCCTAGAAAAGAAAATTGGACAAAAAGTGAAACGTTCAATGGAGCGCACGCAAAAAGAATATTTCTTACGTGAGCAAATGAAGGCAATTCAAACTGAACTTGGTGATAAAGAAGGCAAGGGCGGGGAAGTTGAAGAACTTCGTGAGAAAATTGAACAGTCGGGAATGCCTGAAGAAACAATGAAGGCTGCACTGAAAGAATTAGATCGTTATGAAAAATTACCTGTAAGTTCTGCTGAGAGTGGTGTCATTCATAATTATATTGATTGGTTATTAGCTCTCCCATGGACAACAGCAACAGAGGATATGATTGACCTCACTCATTCGGAAGAAATTTTAAATAAAGATCATTACGGTCTTGAAAAAGTGAAAGAGCGAGTACTTGAATATTTAGCTGTACAGAAGTTAACGAATTCATTAAAAGGGCCAATTCTTTGTCTAGTAGGACCTCCTGGGGTTGGGAAAACTTCGTTAGCTCGTTCTATCGCAACATCGTTAAACCGTAATTTTGTACGTGTTTCTCTTGGTGGTGTGCGTGATGAATCTGAAATTCGTGGTCACCGTCGTACATATGTAGGAGCGATGCCAGGACGTATTATTCAAGGTATGAAGAAGGCGAAAACAGTTAATCCAGTCTTCTTATTAGATGAGATTGATAAAATGTCTAACGATTTCAGGGGAGACCCATCAGCGGCGTTACTTGAAGTGTTAGATCCAGAACAAAACCATAACTTCAGTGATCATTACATTGAAGAGCCATATGATTTATCGAAAGTTATGTTCGTTGCAACTGCTAATACACTTGCAAGTGTTCCGGGCCCATTGCTTGACCGTATGGAAATCATTTCAATTGCTGGTTATACAGAACTTGAAAAGGTGCACATTGCTCGTGAGCATTTATTGCCGAAACAATTAAAAGAGCACGGTTTGCGAAAAGGTAATTTGCAAGTACGTGATGAAGCGCTTCTTGAAATTATTCGTTATTATACACGCGAGGCTGGTGTTCGTACGTTAGAGCGTCAAATTGCAAAAGTTTGCCGTAAAGCAGCAAAAATTATCGTTACAGCAGAACGCAAGCGCATTGTTGTAACAGAGAAAAATATTGTTGATTTACTTGGTAAGCATATATTCCGTTATGGTCAAGCTGAAAAAACAGACCAAGTTGGTATGGCAACAGGTTTAGCTTACACAGCAGCGGGCGGCGATACACTTGCAATTGAAGTGTCTGTAGCGCCAGGAAAAGGGAAATTAATTTTAACAGGGAAACTTGGGGATGTTATGAAAGAATCCGCACAAGCCGCGTTTAGCTATATTCGTTCTCGTGCAGAAGAACTTCATATTGATCCGGATTTCCATGAGAAAAACGATATTCATATTCATGTTCCAGAAGGAGCAGTTCCAAAAGATGGACCATCAGCAGGTATTACGATGGCAACGGCACTTATTTCTGCACTAACAGGTATTCCTGTAAGTAAAGAAGTTGGTATGACAGGTGAAATTACACTTCGTGGTCGTGTATTACCGATTGGTGGTTTGAAAGAAAAAACATTAAGTGCTCACCGCGCGGGATTAACAAAAATTATTTTACCGGCGGAAAATGAGAAAGATTTAGATGATATTCCAGAGAGCGTAAAAGAAAACCTTACGTTTGTGCTTGCATCTCATTTAGACGAAGTATTGGAGCACGCATTAGTAGGAGTGAAACAATGAAAGTAACAAAAGCAGATATTGTAATTAGTGCCGTTAAACCGGAACAATATCCAGACAGTGATTTACCAGAAATTGCCTTAGCAGGTCGTTCTAATGTCGGGAAGTCTTCCTTTATTAATAAAATTTTAAATCGTAAAAAGTTAGTACGCATTTCTTCTAAACCAGGAAAAACGCAAACGCTGAACTTTTTCTTAATCAATGAAATGATGCATTTTGTTGACGTTCCAGGTTATGGATATGCGAAAGTATCTAAAACAGAGCGCGCGGCATGGGGCAGAATGATTGAAACTTACTTTACAACACGTACGCAATTAGACGCAGCTGTATTAGTAGTTGATTTACGTCACCAACCAACAAAAGATGACATTATGATGTATGATTTCTTAAAGCATTATGAAATCCCAACAATTATTATTGCAACGAAAGCCGATAAAATTCCGAAAGGGAAATGGCAAAAGCATTTAAAAGTTGTAAAAGAAACGCTTGCTGTTGAAATTGGCGATGAAATCGTTCTATTCTCTTCTGAAACAGGACTTGGAAAAGAAGAAGCATGGAAAGCAATTCATAAAATGACAAAAACAAAAAACGCGTGACGAATGTCGCGCGTTTTTTTTTATTTACTAAACTTTTAGCGTACGTTTAATGTAACTTCAATATTTCCTCTTGTTGCTTTAGAGTAAGGACATACACCGTGAGCGGCTTCTACAAGTTCTTGTGCTTCGGCATGAGAAACACCAGCAACATGTACGTCAAGTACAGCAGATAGTCCGAAACCACCATCTGTATCTTTACCGATAGAAACGTGTGCAGTCACTTCTGTACTTTCCACCTTCATACGTTTTGTACGAATTACAAGTTGTAATGCACTATCAAAGCAAGCTGCATAACCAGCTGCAAATAATTGTTCTGGATTTGTTGCTTCTCCGCCTGCGCCACCTAGTGCTTTTGGCATTTTTACATCAAGATTTAATATGCCATCATCTGAAACTACCTTACCGTTTCTTCCACCTGTTGCTGTTACTGAAGCAGTATATAATTTATCCATGTTTATTCCCCTTTTCTGTCATTAATTTTTTTCATTGTTTCAATTAACGTGTTTAATTGGATTAATAAAGAATGATATTCTTGCTCTGTAATGCCTAAATTTGTAGCCATCGTTGTTGGTAATGAACAAGCTATTTCTTTTAAATCTTTACCTTGTTTTGTTAATTCAATACAAACTTTTCGCTCGTCTTCTTTTGAACGAACACGTTGTACAAGTTTTAATGATTCCATACGTTTTAACATAGGTGTTAAAGTACCAGAATCTAAAAATAGACGTTCTCCAATTTCTTTTACTGTTAGTCCGTCTTGTTCCCAGAGTACGAGTAAAGTAATGTACTGGGGATACGTAATGCCCATTTCTTCTAAATAGGGGCGGTAAAAACGGGTAACCTCTCTAGAACAAGCGTAAATAGAAAAACAAAGTTGGTTATCTAGATGCAAAGGATTTTCTTTCATAGGCAACTCCTTGTATTTTTAAATTGTGCACAATTTAATTTTGTAAAACCAATATAACGAAAAAGAAATACAATGTCAAATGCATTGCATCGAGAAAGTGAGTACTATATTTTGGAACAATCATACATATTTTCCTTCATGATGAAAGAAGATAGAAAAGATGATGTTATAATTAATATGGAATAGTTTCCATCACTTGATTATGAGGACTTTTTTTGGTAACGTACAAATAGAGTTGTTATTTTATAATTATTATAAAGTAGAAAGTTCTTTATTAATCTTACTGAAGCTCCTTTATTACATATGGAGAATAAATAAAAAATAATCAGTTGTTCACACGATTGTCAGATTCATAAGAGGAAAGTTGTATTATGATAGTAGATAAAGTGATAAAACGGGTGAAGGGGGACATGCTGCGTGCATATTCTTGTTGTTAGTGTAAATTATCGAACAGCCCCTGTAGAATTTCGTGAGAAACTCACATTTCAGGCAGCAGAGCTAGAGCAAGCAATGACTACATTACAAAACCAAAAGAGCGTGCTAGAAAATGTCATTGTATCAACTTGTAATCGCACTGAGATTTACGCTGTTGTCGATCAATTACACACGGGACGGTATTACATTAAGAAGTTTTTAGCTGATTGGTTTCAGCTTGAAATAGAAGAAATCGCACCATACTTGTCTATTTTTGAACAAGATGGCGCAATAGATCATTTATTCCGCGTAACGTGCGGTTTGGATTCTATGGTTGTTGGAGAGACGCAAATTTTAGGTCAAATAAAAGATAGCTTTTTAGAAGCACAACAAGTAAAAGCGACAGGTACAATTTTTAATGAGTTGTTTAAGCAAGTGGTTACGTTAGCAAAACGTGCGCACTCAGAAACAACGATTGGTGAAAGTGCGATGTCTGTTAGTTATGCTGCTGTTGAGCTCGGAAAGAAAATATTTGGCGATTTAACAGATTGTCATGTACTTATTCTTGGTGCGGGTAAGATGGGTGAACTTGCACTGCAAAACTTATACGGAAGTGGAGCTCGTAAAGTAACGGTTATGAATAGGACGCTTACGAAAGCGGAAGTGATGGCTGAGAAATATATGGGACATGCAAAGCCTTTAAGTGAATTGCAATGTGCATTATTAGAAGCGGATATTTTAATTAGTTCAACGGGTGCATCAGAATATGTCATTACGAAAGAAATGATGACAAAAGTAGAGAGAATGCGCTCTGGTCGTCCGTTATTTATGGTTGATATTGCAGTACCACGTGATATTGATCCGGCGATTGATGAATTAGAAGGCTCTTTCTTATATGATATCGACGATCTGCAAGGTGTAGTTGAAGCAAACCGTGCTGAACGTTTAAAAGAAGCAGAGAAAATTCAATTTATGATTGAAGAAGAAATGGTTTTATTTAAAACGTGGTTAAGTACGCTAGGTGTTGTACCGTTAATATCAGCTCTTCGTGATAAAGCGCTAGCAATTCAAAGTGATACGATGGAAAGTCTTGAGCGAAAAATACCAAACCTTAGTGATCGTGAGAAAAAAGTAATTAGTAAACATACGAAAAGTATTATTAACCAATTGTTAAAAGACCCAATTTTAGTAGCTAAAGAATTAGCTGTTGAAGAGGGAGCTGGCGAAAAATTAGCTTTATTTGCGAAGATTTTTGATTTAGAAGTGGAAGAAGCGGGAAATACGGAAGAAGTAGAACATAAAAGAGCGTGGACACCATCCGTTCCATCTTTATAACTTGGAAGGATGATCGGATGAGTTTTTTAAATAACAGTATTATTTATCATATTGCAATTATTTTATATGCTTGTAGCATTAGTTTATATTTTATAGATTATTTCCAAAGTAACCGAAAGGCGAACCGCTTTGCTTTTTGGTTACTTTCGATTGTATGGGTTCTGCAGTCTATCTTTATGTTGCTTAGGGCTACAGATTCAGAAACGAATCCTATTTTAACTTTATTATCAGGGATTTATTTTTATGTTTGGTTATTGATTACGATGTCATTAGTCATTAATCGATTTATGCGTATTGACTTTTTAGTCTTTTTTACAAATGTTGTAGCATTTGGCGTAAGCGCTTTTTCTATTTTTACACCGCTCGGGAAGATGTCGCCAGTACTTGCAGAGCAATTAGTTTCAGAACTTGTATACGTGCATGTCGGTATGGCGATTATTTCTTATGCAACGTTTACTGTATCGTTTATTTTTTCTATTATGTATTTATTGCAATACCGACTATTAAAAAAGAAAAAGTGGAATGCGAGATTAAGAAGATTAGGAAATTTGCCGAAGCTTGAATCTATGTCTTACGGATTAAATTTATTTTCTGTTCCGTTTTTCTTATTAGCAATTATATTAGGATGCATATGGGGATATACAAAATTGGATAATTTCCATTGGTATGATACGAAAGTAATTGGGTCTTTTGTCGTTCTATTTGTATATTGCGTGGGCTTATATTTACGAGCAGCAGATGTGTTGCAAGGTAAGAAAATTGTGCAGTGGAATATCGGGGCATTTCTCGTAATGCTAGTTAACATTTTTCTATTAAGCAGTTTATCTAATTTCCACTTTTGGTATTTATAATGAGGAGAGAGAATTATGCGCAAAATTATTGTAGGTTCACGAAAGAGTAAACTAGCATTAACACAAACTAATTGGTTTATTGATCAATTAAAAGCGCTTGGTTTACCATATGAATTTGAAGTGAAAGAAATCGTCACAAAAGGTGATGTTATTTTAGATGTTACTCTTTCAAAAGTAGGCGGAAAAGGTTTATTTGTAAAGGAAATTGAACATGCGTTACTTACGAAAGAAATTGATATGGCTGTACATAGTATGAAAGATATGCCAGCTGTACTTCCAGATGGATTAACGATTGGTTGTACGCCAAAGCGCGTTGACCCTCGTGATGCTTTTATTTCTAAAAACGGAGAATCGTTTAAAGACTTAGCAGAAGGCGCGATCTTAGGAACGAGTAGTTTGAGACGTAGTGCACAACTACTAGCTGCGAGACCAGATTTACAAGTGAAATGGATTCGCGGGAATATCGATACACGCTTACGTAAGTTAAAAGATGAAGATTACGATGCAATTATTTTAGCGACAGCTGGATTACAGAGAATGGGCTGGGACGGAGAAGTTATTACAGAACATTTAGATGAAACGTTATGTGTACCAGCCGTAGGACAAGGTGCATTAGCGATTGAATGTCGTGAGGATGATACGGATTTACTTCAGTTGTTAGCGCATATTAATGATGCAGTAACAGAAAGAACAGTGGCTGCTGAACGAGTATTTCTTCATAAACTTGAAGGTGGATGCCAAGTTCCAATCGCTGGATATGCAACTCTTAAAGAAAATGATGCAATCGAATTAACAGCGCTTGTCGGTTCTATGGACGGTTCTGTTTTATTGAAAGAGATAGTAGTAGGTAATGATCCGAAGCAAGTTGGATTAGAGGCTGCGGACCGTTTAATTAAACAAGGAGCAAAAGAGCTCATCCTTGCTGCAAATAAGGAGCAACAATAAATATGAACGCTCTCGCTGGCAAAACAGTATTGATTACACGTGCCCAGCACCAAGCGAAACAAATGAGTGTAGCAGTGAAAGAAAGGAGCGGAATTCCATTGGAAATTCCGCTTTTGCGTATGGAAGGTACGTCTCATAGGCAAATTCAACATATAGCAGGGCAGCTACATTCGTATGACTGGGTTATTTTCACGAGTAAAAATGGTGTAGCTTTTTTTCTAGATGGTTTAGAAACAAAAATACCATTAACTATTAAAATCGCTGCGGTAGGCGTGAAAACAAAATTAGAGTTAGAAAAAAGGGGCTATCAAGTTCATTTTGTTCCGACCTCGTTTGTTGCAGAAACATTTGCCGAAGAGTTTCTAAAAGAGTTAAGTGGAAACGAGCGTATTTTATTTCCGAAAGGGAATTTAGCAAGAGATGTAATCCCGGTTAAACTTAGGGAGTTTGGTGTTTTTCTAGATGAGTTAATTGTATATGGTACGAAGGTGAATGTAGAGAAAAAACAAGAACTTATAACAGCATTGAAATTAGGGGAAGTAAATATTATTACATTTACGAGCCCTTCAACTGTTGATAGTTTTGTTCGTTTACTTGAGGGTACAAACTGGAGAGAATGGACGAAAAAATGTACAATTGCTTGTATAGGGCCTATTACGGAAAAAGAGGCGAACCTCTATTTTTCACATGTTATTGTGCCAAAAGAGTACACTGTAGAAGCATTACTGCAATGCATTTGTGAATCTATAAAATAAAAGAATGGGGATAGAAATCTATGAATTCTTTACAATTTAATCGTCATCGTCGTTTAAGACAAAGCGGGGGCATGCGTGCGCTTGTACGTGAAACATTTTTACATACAGAAGATTTTATTTACCCTATTTTTGTATTAGAAGGAGAAAATACTCGTAATGAAGTTCCTTCTATGCCAGGCGTATATCAAATGTCTTTAGATTTATTGCAAGCTGAAATGCAAGAGGTCGTTGATTTAGGTATTCGTTCTGTTATTGTATTTGGTTTACCTGCTGAAAAGGACGAAGTTGGATCATCGGCATATTGTGAGCATGGAATTGTACAGCGTGCAATTAAGCAAATTAAAGATGAGTTCCCAGAGCTAGTAGTAGTTGCAGATACATGTTTATGTCAATTTACAAGCCATGGTCATTGCGGTGTTATTGAAGATGGCGTTATTTTAAATGATGAGTCTCTTGCAGCTCTTGCAAAAACAGCTGTAAGTCAAGCGAAAGCAGGGGCAGACATTATTGCACCATCTAACATGATGGACGGATTCGTAACAGCAATTCGCCATGCATTAGATGAAAATGGTTTCGCGCACGTACCAGTTATGTCGTACGCTGTGAAATATTCATCAGCATTTTACGGACCGTTCCGTGATGCAGCACATGGCGCACCGCAGTTTGGTGACCGTAAAACATATCAAATGGACCCAGCGAACCGTATGGAAGCATTCCGTGAAGCAGAATCAGATGTAATGGAAGGGGCCGACTTCTTAATTGTAAAGCCAGCTCTTTCTTATCTAGATATCGTTCGTGATGTGAAAAATAACTTTAACTTACCAGTCGTTGCTTATAACGTAAGTGGTGAATATTCGATGATTAAAGCAGCAGCACAAAATGGTTGGATTAATGAAAAAGAAGTTGTACTTGAGAAATTAATTAGCATGAAACGCGCAGGAGCAGACTTAATTATTACGTATCATGCAAAAGATGCAGCAAGATGGTTACAAGAAGGAGGCGCTAAATAATGAAAAAATTTGATAAATCGATTGCGGCGTTTGAAGAGGCTCAAAATTTAATGCCTGGAGGCGTAAACAGCCCTGTCCGTGCTTTTAAGTCTGTTGGTATGAATCCGCTGTTTATGGAGCGCGGAAAAGGCTCTAAAGTATATGATATCGATGGGAATGAATACATCGATTACGTATTATCGTGGGGACCTTTAATTCATGGTCATGCGAATGATCGTGTTGTTGAGGCTTTAAAAGCTGTTGCTGAAAAAGGAACAAGCTTTGGTGCACCAACAGAAATTGAAAATAAATTAGCGCAGCTTGTTATCGAGCGTGTACCATCAATTGAGATTGTGCGTATGGTTAACTCTGGAACAGAGGCGACAATGAGCGCGCTACGTTTAGCTCGTGGTTACACTGGACGTAACAAAATTTTGAAATTCATTGGTTGTTATCACGGTCATGGTGATTCTTTATTGATTAAAGCAGGTTCGGGTGTAGCAACGCTAGGTTTACCAGATAGCCCTGGTGTACCAGAAGGTGTAGCGAAAAATACGATTACAGTAGCGTATAACGATTTAGAAAGTGTAAAATATGCTTTCGAACAATTCGGTGATGACATCGCTTGTATAATTGTAGAACCAGTGGCAGGGAATATGGGTGTTGTTCCCCCTCAACCAGGGTTTTTAGAAGGACTTCGTGAAGTGACAGAGCAAAACGGTGCACTACTTATTTTTGATGAAGTAATGACAGGATTCCGTGTTGCTTATAATTGTGGACAAGGTTACTACGGTGTAACTCCTGACTTAACTTGTTTAGGTAAAGTAATCGGTGGTGGCTTGCCGGTAGGAGCATACGGTGGGAAGGCAGAGATTATGCGTCAAGTTGCACCAAGCGGACCGATTTACCAAGCTGGAACATTATCGGGTAATCCACTTGCAATGACAGCAGGTTATGAAACGTTAGTGCAGTTAACGCCAGAATCATATGTGGAATTTGAGCGTAAAGCAGAAATGTTAGAGGCTGGACTACGTAAGGCAGCTGAAAAGCATAATATCCCGCATCACATTAATCGTGCAGGTTCTATGATTGGTATTTTCTTTACAGATGAGCAAGTTATTAATTATGATGCAGCAAAATCTTCAAACTTAGAATTCTTTGCAGCTTACTATCGTGAAATGGTAGAACAAGGTGTATTTTTACCACCTTCTCAATTTGAAGGTTTATTCTTATCGACAGCACATAGTGATGCAGATATTGAGGCGACAATTGCGGCGGCCGAAATTGCAATGTCAAAATTAAAAGCATAATTTCTTAGAGAAAATCGCTTTCCATTAGGGGAGCGATTTTTTTTATTCATAAAGTAGCCTTAGGGAACATAAATCTGTAATGACATATAGTTTGGGAGGGGGAAAAGAAGTGGCAACAGATCATTCATTACGATTTTCATTAAAAGAATCTGTTTGGTTCCAGAAGGGACAGGAAGTCGAAGAACTTTTGTCAATTTCGTTAGATCCAGACGTTGAGATAGAGGAGCTCGATCATGAAGTTATCGTGAGGGGGCAATTAGATTTAACGGGAGAGTATGTTGCAAGGCAAGATGATTCAGCTTATTCATTAAGAGAGCTATCACCAGCAAAGGCAATTGATTATGTAGAAACAAGGGCAGACGGGGTTAATGAGCTTGTCCATTCCTTTCCGCTCGAAATATCAATTCCAAGAAATCGAGTGAAAGTAATTGAAGAATTATATGTATCAATCGAGGAATTTGATTATGAATTAAAGGAAAATGGTTGCTTACAACTATTAGCGGATATATCTATTACAGGTTTATGTGACGAAGAAAGAACCGAGGATGAAGAGGAAGAGACGGTGTATGCCGAGTTGGAAGCTGATTCAGCTGAAGAAGATGAAAGTAGACCTGCGCCGCACGAAGAGGTACCAGCCTATAAAGAATCAGATGGATGGGAAGATTATGCATTTGAGCCGTTTCAGTTAGAAGAAAGAAAAGAGCAAGAAATAGAAGAAGAGGAATTAGAAGAACATGAACTTGTGGAGCGTGAAGAGGAGCAAGAAAAGACGCCACAATTTGAATTGTTCGGGCGGAAAAATTTCAAGAAAGAAAAAGCGAAAAAGCAGGAAGAGCCAGAGGAAGAAGCATATTCACAGCGAGATGAAAATGCACTTTATTTAACGAAATTATTTACGAAAGAACCAGAAGAAGAATTTACGAAGTTAAGAATGTACTTCGTACAAGAAGGAGATACAATTGAATCGGTTGCAGAACGTTATGAAACGACTGTACAAAGCTTATATCGTGTAAATCAATCAGAAGATATATATTTAACTACAGGGCAAATTATATATATTCCTGTTTCAAAAGCAACAGTGAAATAAGTGAGTGAGTTTTTTCACTCACCTCTTTTCTTTTCCTAGAAGCTATGTTTTGAATAAGAAAGGGTTATTCGTATGGATATTGAATTACGAAATCGCTATGAACCCATTGTGAGGCAATATAGATTGGACACTCAGCATATGGAAGAGCACGGAAGTGTAATGAAAATTTATACGAATCAAGGTCCGTATGCGTTAAAGAAAATACAAGATAGAAAATTAGAGCGGAATAATTTTTTACACCATATTCAATATTTGAAGGAGAAAGGTTTTTCGAATTATGTACCTATCTATCACACGACGGACGGGAATTATGTTTTAAGTGATGGGGCTTATAGCTATTATTTAATGCCTTGGTTAGAACGTGCGGAAGGAAATGGCGAAGATAATGATCAATACCATAAGATGTTTCAAACGCTCGGGACGTTGCATCAAAAAACGGTGAAAGAGGAGACTTATACAGAAGAAGATTTAGAAAAACATTATACAAATATATCCGACCGTTGGGAAAATGATGGTGAGATATTAGAAGAGTTTCTTGTAGAATCAGAAGCGAAGTGGTATATGTCTCCATTTGAATTACAATATTGTACGTATTATCACCACGTTATGAGAGCACGTGAGTTCGCAACGAAACAATTAAGTGAATGGCATGATGCAATGAAAGAAAAGGAAAAAACACGTACTACTTTCGTTCATGGAAATGTATCGCTTAATCACTTTTTATTTGATTATGAACGAAACGGTTATTTTATTAGTTTAGAAAAGTCTCAGTTTGCTACACCGGTACAGGATATCGTCAGCTTTTATTCAAGGTCTTTGAACACATATCCAATTGCGCGGAGCGACCGCTTTGAATGGTATCAAATGTATCAAAAAAATTTTCCATTTACGAAAGAGGAGCAGCTTCTTATGTTTGCGTATATGACGTACCCGTCGCATTTTATTCGGCAAATTCAGTCGTATACGAAAAGAAGAAAGAGTCGTAATGAAGAAAATGAGCTTCGCGGGGTAAAAATTCTGCAGCAATCGCATTGGCTCATTAGTAATACAGAATATTTCCTTTCGCAATTACAAGCTGCCCAGCAAGGGAACGGATAAAGAAGATAAGTAGGGAGAACCCTGCTTATCTTTTTTTATTAGTTCCATAAAGAGATAAAAGCCGTAGTTTCAAATTTATCTTGACGAATAAGGTTTCGTTTTTTACACTATTGTATATAATAATTAACAATCACATAAATGCATTGAAGGGGAAGAGTATAACATGAAACGTCTTCAGAGAGGGGAACCATTGGCTGGGAGGTTCTCTAGATAGTTATGTTAGAAGGTAGCCCTGGAGCATCTTTTCTGAACGGAATGATTCTTATTAGGAAAAGACGGATTTGTCCGTTATCAAATTAAGAGTATAAGCAAATTCTGAATTTGTTTGTAAATAAAGGTGGTACCGCGATGTCCCTCGTCCTTTTTTGGATGAGGGGCATTTTTTATTTTAAGGAGGGAAAATAATGTCAAACACGGAAAATAATTTACCAACTAAATATGATCATATGTCCGTTGAAGAAGGCCTTTACAAGTGGTGGCTTGAAGGCAAATATTTCGAAGCAACAGGAGATGAGAAGAAACAACCATATACAATTGTAATTCCACCTCCGAACGTAACTGGTAAGTTACACTTAGGTCACGCTTGGGATACGACGCTTCAAGATATTTTAACTCGTACAAAGCGTATGCAAGGTTACGATGTATTATGGCTTCCAGGAATGGACCATGCTGGTATCGCAACGCAAGCGAAGGTAGAAGGAAAACTTCGTGAAGAAGGTATTTCACGTTACGATCTTGGTCGTGAGAAATTCCTTGAAAAAGCTTGGGAATGGAAAGAAGAATACGCTTCTCACATTCGTCAACAATGGGGAAAAGTTGGTTTAGGACTAGACTATTCTCGTGAACGCTTCACATTAGACGAAGGTTTATCTAACGCTGTTAATAAAGTATTCGTTCAATTATATGAAAAAGACTTAATTTATCGCGGTGAGTATATCATCAACTGGGATCCAGCAACACGCACAGCTCTTTCTGATATTGAAGTAATTCATAAAGAAGTTCAAGGTGCATTCTACCATATGAACTATCCGTTAACAGACGGTTCTGGTCACATTCGCCTTGCAACTACTCGTCCAGAAACAATGCTTGGTGATACAGCGGTAGCAGTTCATCCAGAAGATGATCGCTACAAACATTTAATCGGAAAAACAGTTACACTTCCAATCGTAGGCCGAGAGATTCCGATTATTGCTGATGAATACGTAGAAAAAGACTTCGGAACAGGCGTTGTGAAAATTACACCAGCTCATGACCCGAATGACTTTGAAGTAGGTAACCGTCATGACTTACCACGTATTTTAGTAATGAACGAAGATGGAACGATGAACGAAAAAGCTGGTAAGTATAACGGTATGGATCGTTTCGAATGCCGTAAAGAGTTAGTGAAAGACTTACAAGAAGCTGGCGTATTAGTAGAAATCGAGCCTCATATGCACTCAGTAGGTCATAGTGAGCGTAGCGGTGCAGTTGTTGAGCCTTATTTATCAACACAATGGTTCGTAAAAATGGCTCCACTTGCAGAAAAAGCGGTAGAACTTCAACAAAAAGAAGAAGAAAAAGTAACGTTCGTACCAGAGCGTTTTGAAAACACATACTTACGCTGGATGGAAAACATTCATGACTGGTGTATTTCTCGTCAATTATGGTGGGGACACCGCATTCCAGCTTGGTATCATAAAGAAACTGGTGAAGTATACGTAGGTACAGAAGCGCCAGCAGATCTTGAAAACTGGAATCAAGATAATGACGTGCTTGATACATGGTTCAGTTCAGCATTATGGCCATTCTCAACACTTGGCTGGCCGAATGAAGATGCAGCAGACTTTAAAAAGTTCTATTCAACAGATGCTTTAGTAACTGGTTATGATATCATCTTCTTCTGGGTATCTCGTATGATTTTCCAAGGTTTAGAGTTTACAGGAGAGCGTCCATTTAAAGATGTATTAATTCACGGTTTAGTTCGTGATGAGCAAGGACGTAAAATGAGTAAATCTCTTGGTAACGGTATTGATCCGATGGATGTTATCGAGAAGTACGGTGCAGATGCGATGCGTTACTTCTTATCAACAGGAAGTGCACCAGGTCAAGATTTACGTTTCAGCATGGAAAAAGTAGAATCTACTTGGAACTTCATTAATAAAATTTGGAACGCATCACGTTTCGTATTAATGAACATGGATGACATGAAGTATGAAGAAATCGATTTAACTGGTGAAAAATCAGTTGCAGATAAGTGGATTTTAACTCGCTTAAACGAAACAATCGAAAGTGTAACACGTAACATGGATAAATATGAGTTCGGTGAAGCTGGTCGTTCATTATACAACTTCATTTGGGATGATTTCTGTGACTGGTACATTGAGATGGCGAAACTTCCACTATACGGTGAAGATGAAGCAGCTAAGAAAACAACTCGTTCGATTTTAGCTTACGTATTAGACCAAACAATGCGTCTATTACATCCATTCATGCCATTTGTAACAGAGAAAATTTGGCAGCATTTACCGCATGAAGGCGAGTCTATTACAGTAGCAGCATGGCCAACAGTTCGCGAAGATTTACAAGATAAAGAAGCGGCAGCAGAAATGCACCTTCTAGTTGATATCATTCGCTCTGTTCGTAACATCCGTGCGGAAGTAAATACACCAATGAGCAAAAAAGTTCAAATGCAAATTAAAGCAAAAGACGAGGTAGTACTAGCTCAGCTTACGAAAAACAGTTCTTACATTGAGCGTTTCTGTAACCCAAGTGAACTAACAATTAAGATTGATTTACAAGCGCCAGAAAAAGCGATGACTGCAATCGTATCAGGTGCAGAGTTATTCTTACCGTTAGCTGATCTTATCAATCTTGATGAAGAGAAAGCGCGTCTTGAAAAAGAACTTGAGAAGTTCGATAAAGAAGTAGAACGTGTACAGAAGAAACTTTCAAACCAAGGATTCGTAGCGAAAGCTCCTGCAGAAGTTATTGACGGAGAGCGTGCGAAAGAGCAAGATTACCTAGAAAAACGCGAAGCGGTTCGTCAACGTCTAGCGGATCTTGAGAAATAAAAATGTTTTTCAGAGACTCACTATATTGGTGAGTCTCTTTTCTTTGCGTATAATAGAATTAAGAAGTTTGTCTTTTGAAAGGGGAATAGCAAACGTGATACATACATACGAAGAAGCGATAAACTGGATTCATAGCCGATTGAAATTTGGGATAAAACCAGGGCTAGAAAGAATGCAATGGATGTTAGAAGAACTCGGAAATCCAGAGCGTCATATAAAATGTGTTCATCTTGCCGGCACAAATGGAAAAGGTTCAACTTTAACATATATGCGCTACATGTTAGAAGGCGCGAAATATAAAGTAGGAACGTTTACATCGCCTTACATAGAAACATTCAATGAACGTATTAGTGTAAACGGAATACCGATTGCAGATGAAGAGATTGCGGAACTTGTAAATATGGTAAAGCCAGTCGTTGAAAAATTAGATGAGACGGACTTAGGAGAAGCGACTGAGTTTGAAATCATTACAGTAATGGCAATTTATTATTTCGGTAAAGTTAATTTCTGTGATGTTGTTTTATTTGAAACGGGGCTTGGGGGAAGATTTGATTCTACAAATGTTATTCATCCGGTTCTCACGATTATTACGAATATCGGCCACGATCATATGCATATTTTAGGCAATACACTAGGAGAAATTGCATATGAAAAGGCAGGGATTATTAAGTCTGGTGTTCCAGTTATTACTGGTGTGAAAAATGAAGAAGCATTGCAAGTAATTCAAAAGGTTGCTAAGGAAAATCATGCAAGCTTATATGAACTTGGAAAACAGTTTACAACACTACATAAACATTCTAATAAAGATGGGGAACACTTTGATTTTGATTGTCCATTTGCCTCGTTTGAAAATGTTCGGATTTCAATGAAAGGCATTCACCAAGTAGGCAATGCAGCACTAGCGCTTATGGCAGTAATGTATTTAAAAACATATTTATCATTTTTAATTAATGAAGAGGAGATGAAAGTTGGCTTACAAGAAGCATACTGGATTGGTCGATTTGAAAAGTTACAAAGTAATCCAGATATTATAATAGATGGTGCTCATAATCCAGAAGGTATTGAAAGTCTTGTAAAAACAGTAGAGGCACATTATAAAAAGAAGAATGTAATAGTTTTATTTACTGCTCTTGGTGACAAACAGTTACATAACATGGTAGGGCAATTAGAAAAAGTTGCTGATGAAATAATATTTACGACGTTTGCCTTTGATCGTGCCATTTCTGCTGACAAGCTTGCATCGTATTCACAACAAGAGTCAAAATTAGTTTTTGAAGATTGGAAAGAGGCAATTGATACAAAGGTTGACAGGATAGGAGAACATGATGTTTTTATCATAACAGGTTCTTTGTATTTCATTTCCGAAGTTAGAAAATATATTCGCGAGAAAAACTAGATAGTCTTTGCTATCTAGTTTTTTGTTCTACAAATGAAGTCAAATGCATACATATAAGATAATAATATAGGGTTATTTGACGAATTCCTCTGACAAATATCTCGTTTTTTTGTGGAATGAATATGATATGATGCGGACAATGACAAGAGGTGAGGTGTGAGTGTATGGACAAGCAATCACGAACGATCTCGGTGAAAGTAAATGGAACAGAAGCGAAGTATGAGGAAAAAAAGAAGGATGAGTTTGACTGGATGATAGCAGAAAGTGAGAGACCGAAAAATGTAGTTCCGTTTCAAAAAGCGAAATCAGTATCTATGGAAAAATATCGAAAGAAGTGGAGCAATACAATAATCGCAATCGTTGCAACTGCAATAATTATCGGTACTGCATTTGGGATGGGTATGATTCATTTATTAACTGGACAAGGGACGACAGGAGAAGGTAAGGTAACGGCTTCGAAGCAGACAGGTAATGAGGAACAAAAGGTGGGTGGAACGGCAGAACAAACACCAACACCGAAAGAGGAAAAACCAAAGGCACAGGTAGGAACGTCATTAGAACCAATGAAACTATTTTTCGTTCAAGGAGGGCTTTATTCCTCTGAAGAAAAAGGACAGGCTGCTATTGAAGAGTGGAAAAGTAATGGGGGCGTGGCTACTTTGAAACCGAGTGGTGATAAGTATGCGTTAGTTGTTGCTATTACGAGCGATGAACAGGCTGTTAATCAATTAATAGATCAGTATAAGCAAGATGGTGTTTCAGTTTTGAAAAAAAATTGGGATATTACAGATAAAGCATTGCTCAAAAATGATAAAGAAGTAGGAATGTTTTTAGCGAAAGTGCAGCCATTATATACTCATTTAGCAAAATATGTGTCCAGCGTACAAACTAGTGGAAAAAGTAATCCAAAAGATATAGAAGCGATTCAAAAAGAGTGGAAAGCTATGGAAAAGGAAGGGAAGAGTATGAAGCGTGAAGATGCAAAGAAGCTTTATACGTATACGTCAATAGCGGTGCAAACGATTAAGGAAGGGAAGAGCGATAAGGAATCTGTAGCTAAATTAAATCAAGTTATTATTGATGGTATACTTTCGTATGAAAAAATGGTTTCACAAAAAGTGAAATAATAGGATAATGAAATGACGAAGAAAGAAGTACATATACTTCTTTCTTTTCTTTTGAATTTAGAACAAAGTGCTTTCTGTATGGGCAGCATATAATCGTATTTAAAAAGAACTATTATTTTGTTTAGAGAAAATGATATTTCTAGAATTTGTGGGGAAACTATTCCTTTGATACGATTGATTTGAATTATTCTGCTTCATGTGAGAAGGGAAGGAGAAAATATGAGGGAAATTATTTTAGCTTCAGGGTCACCTAGGAGGAAGGAACTGCTTGAATTAGCAGATGTGCCATTTGAAATCGTTGTTAGTGAAGTAGAAGAGACGATTGGTGCATATTCATCACCTTCTGATATTGTTATGTCGCTTGCTTTGCAAAAAGCATCTGCTGTGGCAGAAAACCATAGTAATCACGTTGTACTAGGTGCAGATACAATTGTTACATATGATTCGCGTATTCTTGGAAAGCCGTCTAATGAGGCTGAGGCGAAAGAAATGTTACGATTATTATCGGGGAAAACACACGAAGTATACACAGGTGTTGCAATTATATCGAAAGAAAAAACGGTAACTTTTTATGAACGTACAGAAGTAACATTTTGGGGATTAACAGAAGAGGAAATAGACGTATACGTTGCATCGAAGGAACCACTTGATAAAGCAGGGAGCTATGGAATTCAAGGTAAAGGGTCTATTTTTGTTCAACATATTCAAGGGGACTACTACAGTGTAGTTGGCTTGCCAATTGCGCGTCTTGTCCGTGAATTAAAACAGTTTGATAGCGATGTAACCCATGCGTAAAATTGCATGGGGTTTTCTTTAGGAGAAATCGTAAAAAAAAGGGGTGGAGAGATGAACGGTATTCGTGATGTTGTGAGAGAAGAACAGCCACGGGAGCGTTTATTGTTAGAAGGAGCAGGAAGTTTATCGAATCGAGAACTTCTTGCAGTTTTACTCAGAACGGGTTCTAAAGAAGAAACGGTGTTAACGTTATCAGATAATATTCTCCATCATTTTGACGGCTTACGAATGTTAAAGGATGCAACGTTAGAAGAGATGATGAGCATTCATGGTGTTGGGATTGCAAAGGCGTCGCAGCTTATGGCTGCTTTTGAATTAGGTAGAAGAATGGTACGTTTAGAATATCAAAATAGATATAGTATTCGAAGTCCAGAAGATTGTGCGAGTTATATGATGGAAGAGATGCGTTTTTTGCAACAGGAGCATTTTGTTTGTTTATATTTGAATACGAAAAATCAAGTTATACATAGGCAAACTATTTTTATTGGAAGTTTAAATACGTCGATTGTGCACCCAAGGGAAGTTTTTAAAGAAGCGTTCCGTCGGGCAGCAGCCTCTATTATATGTCTTCATAACCATCCCTCAGGAGATCCGGCGCCGAGCCGTGAAGATATTGAAGTTACAAAACGATTAGTAGAATGTGGTCGAATTATCGGAATTGAAGTACTTGATCATATCATAATAGGTGACCATAAATTCGTGAGTTTAAAGGAAAAAGGTCATATTTAAGACTATTCTTTTTACTTATTTTGTTTTATAATGTGATTTATGAGTTTTTTGTAGAAAATTATCTACAAAAAGGATGCAGATATAAAAAAACGTACTGTTTTTATAAATATAAAGTAAGAAAAATGAGTCCGTGAAAATAAGAAGGGAAGATAAATGATATGTTTGGATTTGGTGGATTTACTCGCGATCTTGGAATAGACTTAGGAACAGCGAATACGCTTGTATATGTGAAAGGGAAAGGTGTAGTTTTACGTGAACCTTCAGTAGTAGCATTACAAACTGATACGAAACAAATCGTTGCGGTAGGTAGCGATGCAAAACAAATGATTGGTCGTACACCAGGAAACGTAGTGGCACTTCGCCCTATGAAAGATGGTGTAATTGCTGATTACGAAACAACAGCAATAATGATGAAATACTACATTCAACAAGCTCAAAAATCAAATGGATTCTTCTCACGTAAACCATACGTAATGGTATGTGTACCATCTGGTATTACAGCTGTAGAAAGACGTGCAGTAATCGATGCGACTCGTCAAGCTGGTGCTCGTGATGCTTATCCAATCGAAGAGCCATTTGCAGCAGCAATTGGTGCAAACTTACCTGTTTGGGAGCCGACTGGTAGTATGGTTGTTGATATCGGTGGTGGTACAACAGAAGTTGCAATTATTTCTTTAGGTGGTATTGTAACAAGTCAATCAGTTCGTGTTGCTGGTGATGATATGGACGATTCAATCATTCAGTACATTAAGAAAAGCTACAACTTAATGATTGGTGAAAGAACAGCAGAAGCACTAAAATTAGAAATCGGTTCTGCAGGCGAGCCAGAAGGTATTGAGCCTATGGAAATTCGCGGTCGTGATTTAGTAAGTGGTTTACCGAAAACAGTACTAATTCAACCAGAAGAAATTGCAGATGCATTAAAAGATACAGTAGATGCAATTGTAGAATCAGTTAAAAATACGTTAGAAAAAACTCCACCTGAATTAGCAGCGGATATTATGGACCGCGGTATCGTATTAACGGGTGGCGGGGCATTACTACGTAACTTAGATAAAGTTATTAGTGAAGAAACAAATATGCCAGTTCTTGTTGCAGAGGATCCATTAGATTGCGTAGCAATTGGAACGGGTAAAGCATTAGACAATATCGACCTTTTCAAAACTGCTGCTCGATAATATTGCAAAATAAAAATCAATGAAATTAAGAGGGTGTGAACGTGCCACAGTTTTTCTTAAACAAAAGATTAATTGTTTTGTTAGTTAGTATTATTCTTCTCGTGGCATTGATTGGAATCTCATTGAAAGAACGGAACAGTTTATCATGGCCAGAGCAGTTTATAAAAGATACTGTCGGTGTTGTAGAACGTGTATTCCAAAAGCCAGCGAATTATGTTGCCGGATTCTTCGAGAATGTAGAAGATGTAAAGCGCACGTATGAAGAGAATAAAAAGCTGAAAGCAAAATTAGATTCTACCGCAGATTTATCTGCCGTAGTGAAAAATTTAGACGATGAGAATAAAAAACTACGAGAATTAACTGGTAAAGAAAAGTCCCGTGGTGATTATACGGAAGTACAAGCTAGTGTGGTTTCTCGTAATCCCGATAAATGGTACGATTTAGTTGGAATTGATAAAGGAGCACAGCAAGGGATCAAAAAAGATATGGCTGTTGTAACTCCGAAAGGTTTAGTTGGACGCGTAAAAAGTGTATCTCAGTTTACATCGTCAGTAGAGTTGTTAAGTTCGATGAGCCGAACAAACCGTGTTTCTGCTATTGTACAAGGACAAGAAAATATCTTTGGATTAATTGAAGGTTACGATAAAGAAAAACAACTACTTCTTTTCACAAAGATTAGCTCTGATGCAGAGGTACAAAAAGATCAACTAGTTGTAACATCTGGACTTGGTGATATCTTCCCTAAAGGTCTTGCGATTGGGAAAATTGTTGATGTTCAGCCAGATCCATACGGTTTAACAAAAACGGCTTATGTAAAACCATCCGCTGATTTGAATGATGTAGAGCATATTATAGTTGCAAAACGTGATATGCCTACAGCGCCGTTAGAATAGGAGGGAGAGAAGAGATGATGACGATTTTAAAAAGAGCAGCTCTTCCTCTTTTGCTCCTTTTTGTTTTTTTATTTGAAAATATGTTCTCTACTGTTGTTCCAACAGACGTCTTTTGGAAAGGCAGTATAGCAGCACCGCATTTCTTTATAATTGTGTTATGTTTTATTACAGTGTACTATAGTCCGGTTCAAGGGATTTACTACGGACTATTATTTGGTTTCTTATTTGATACCGTATACACGGAACTTGTCGGTATATATATATTTGCTTATCCGATTTTAGCTTATTTAGTTTATAGTGTGATGAAAGTATTACAATTGAATTTATTTATTGTCGCTTCTATCGTACTGGCTGGCATTGCAGCATTAGAGTATTATGTGTATGGGTTTTTAACTTTGTTAGGACGTACTCACATGTCAGCATCTGTCTTTTTCACAGATCGTCTCCTTGCTACTTTATTGCTAAATGGAATTTTCTTATTAATAGTTTGTTTCCCACTGAGACGATATTTAGTGCGTCTTTCAAAAGCGATAGAAGAAAAAGAAAAAAGGATTTTCTAATTTTATGTCGAATTGAATCGGTGGGGTGAACTTTAGTGGAAGAAAAAAAGCAACAAAATGTAACGATAAAAGGGACAAAAGATGGAATAACACTTCATTTAGATGATTGCTGTTCATTCTCTGAGCTACTAAAAGAATTGGATGAAAAGCTTTCTACACATTACTATGAGAGTGACGGACGTTCTTTAATTGAAGTGCGTGTTAAAGTAGGAAATCGCTATTTAACAGAAGTACAACAAGAAGAGATTCGTACGTTAATTCGCAATAAGAAGAACCTTGTTGTAGAATCAATCGAAAGTGATGTTATAACAAAAGCAGAAGCAATAGCTTGGAAAGAAGAAACAGAAATTGTCCCTATTTCCAAAATTGTTCGCTCTGGACAAGTGTTACATGTAAAAGGCAATTTATTATTAATTGGAGATGTTAATCCAGGCGGAACGGTTATCGCTGGGGGGAATATTTTTGTCTTGGGATCATTAAGAGGAATTGCACATGCGGGGTATGATGGAGATTCAGAAGCTGTTATTGCTGCATCTATTATGAACCCTATGCAACTCCGAATTAGTGATGTGACAATGCGGGCTCCGGAAGAGAAAGAAGACGGAGCAGAGGCGGCAGAATGTGCGTACATTAATGAGAATAATCACATTGTTGTCGATCGCCTGCAACTTCTCACTCATCTTAGACCTAATTTAACAAAGTTAGAAAGGGGAATTGTATAGCTGTGGGAGAGGCAATAGTAATTACATCTGGAAAAGGCGGAGTAGGTAAAACTACAACGTCTGCGAACATTGGTACAGCCCTTGCGTTATCTGGAAAAAAAGTGTGTTTAATTGATACAGATATCGGTTTACGCAATTTAGACGTAGTAATGGGGCTAGAAAATCGTATTGTATTTGATCTTGTTGATGTCGTTGAAGGGCGTTGTCGTTTACCTCAGGCTCTTATTAAAGATAAGCGTTTTGATGATCTTTATTTATTACCTGCAGCACAAACGAGCGATAAATCGGCGGTAACACCTGAACAAATGGATGAATTAATACAAGTATTACGTCAAGATTATGATTACATATTAATTGATTGTCCTGCGGGGATTGAGCAGGGGTTTAAAAATGCAGTAGCAGGTGCGGATAAAGCAATCGTTGTAACAACACCAGAAGTATCCTCAATGCGTGATGCGGATCGTATTATCGGGCTTTTAGAGAAAGAGGATATTGAACCACCGAAACTTGTAATTAACCGTGTGCGTAGTCATATGCTTCATGAACAGGATATGTTAGACGTTGATGAAATTGTACGTACACTGTCAATCGAGCTTCTTGGAGTTGTCGAGGATGATGATGAAGTTATTCGTGCTACGAATACAGGTGAACCTGTAGCGCTGCAACCTAGCGGGAAAGCAGCAATAGCTTATCGTAATATTGCAAGACGCTTGTTAGGTGAGAATGTACCATTACAAGCATTTGAACAAGAAAAAGTATCGGTATTTACAAAGATGAAAAATTTCTTTGGAATCCGTTAAAAGCACTTCGCATAAATGCGGAGTGCTTTCTTTTTTCTTCGCATGAATATCTTCCTTCTATAACTCATACATATGTACAAACTGTATATAACTGTTTCTATTTGAATAAGGCTAACGAAAGAAAGGAGACAGTATGAAGAATAGACGTGTGGAAGAAATTAAAAAGCGGATTGCGAAAAGGAAAGCAGAGCAAGAATTGCTAGAAGAAGAGCAGTATTTTGCGGGAGGAGATTTTGATAGCGAAACGGTCTTTATTGAAGAGGGGGAGAAGGAAATTCATCCTCTATTTCGAAAAGAAGTTTTTCTCTTCAAAGTTTTGCTATCAGCAATATTAGTTCTTTCGGTTGCTATTTTATTTAAGAACGCACCTTCTTCTTTTGATGGTACTAGAGCTGTTACAGAAAAAGTTATGCAAGAAGAATTTCAATTTGCTACTATATCGAAATGGTATGAAAATCAGTTTGGAAAACCTCTCGTGTTCTTTTCTCCAAATGAGAAAAAAGAAGAGGCTATTCAGCAAAAGGATTATGCGATTCCTGCCTCTGGAAAGGTGATGCAAGGATTTCAAAAAAACGGCCAGGGTGTATTTGTTCAAACGGCTACAAATGCAACGGTGGAGTCAGTAAATGAAGGTATAGTTGTTTTTGCGGGCAAGAAAGAGGAACTTGGAAATACAGTTCAAATTCAGCACGCTGATGGTACGGAGTCATGGTATGCAAATTTAAATGATATGTCAGTAAAATTATATGATTACGTTTCAAAGAAACAAAAAATTGGAATAGTGAGTAATGATGAAAATAATAAAAATGGCAAATTTTATTTTGCAATAAAAAAGAATGAAAAATTTATTGATCCAATTCAGGTGATTTCATTTGATTAAATATAGGGATGTTTTCACGAAAATTTCTGTGCATCCGTTGTTTTGGGTTATTATTGTCATTGGTATTTTTACAGCACGTTTTAAAGAGTTACTATTACTATTTTGTATCGTTTTAGTTCATGAACTTGGGCATGCTTTTGCCGCAGCGTATTATAATTGGCGTATTAAACAAATTCAGCTTTTGCCGTTTGGTGGCGTAGTTGAGATGGAAGAACATGGGAATAAATCTTTAAAAGAAGAATTAATTGTCGTTATGGCGGGGCCAATTCAGCATATATGGATGATTGCGGTCGCTTACATTTTGTATAAAGCGGGCTGGGTAACTGACGATTTGTACCATTTCTTTGTATGGAATAATGTCATTATTTTAGGGTTTAATTTATTGCCTATTTGGCCACTTGATGGTGGAAAAGTATTATTTAATGTATTATCATATCGTTTTCCCTATTTACAAGCACATGAAAAGATGATGAAATTGTCATGTGTTTTTTTTAGTGTAATATTAGGATGGCAGTTACTTTGGAATAGTAATAACATTATGATGTGGGTATTACTCGTTTTTCTAGCGATTTCTTTATATCAAGAATGGAAACAAAGACGGTACGCATTTATGCGTTTTTTATTAGAGCGTTATTATGGGAATAAAAGAGATATTGAAAAAATAGCACCTATTGAGGTGAAAACGGAAGATCATTTATATACGATTTTCACAAAATTTCGCAGAGGATATAAACACTCTATTATCGTCCATGGAAAATATAAAGAGCATTACACATTGGACGAAAATGAATTGTTGTATGCGTATTTTGCTGAAAAACGAACAACCTCATCTGTTGAAGAATTAATTGGTTAGTGTTGACGACGACACTAACCTTTTATATTGTAAGGAAAAGAAATGAAAAGTGAGGAAAGAATTTTGAAGACGTTATATATTAACTACACTGGTTCGGAAAAGCGTGTTGCGATAGAAGAGAAACAAAAAATTGTAGAGCTTTTATGGAAACGGAATGAAGAGCAGGAGATTGTCGGACATATTTATGTTGGGCGTATCGTAAGAACAATTGCTGGAATGAACGCAGCCTTTGTAAATATCGGATTAGAAAAACATGCATATCTTTCATTTGATGATGTACCATCTTCATATCGCATACATGAAGGACAGGCGATACTTGTACAAGTTGTGAAAGAGGCAATTGATACGAAGGGGCCAAAATTAACGGCGAAGATAGAAGTTACCGGAAAATATGTCGTTTACATGCCCTATGATGACATGCGCGCTGTTTCTCGGAAAATAAAAAATAATAAAAGAAGACAACAGTTACTGGGAATTGAAGTAGAAGGAACAGGTGGATACATTTTCCGTTCTGCTTCTGAAAAAGGAACGATCGATGAAATACAAGCTGAAATGCAAGGGTTGCAGCAGTTATATGAAGAGTTAAAAAGAAAAGAAGATCAAGGGAAGGCGCCCTTACTACTTCATCAACCAGCGACGTTTTTAGATCGTGTATTTCAGG
The DNA here is from genome assembly GCF_016651075.1 of Bacillus sp. TH19. Taxonomy (NCBI): domain Bacteria; kingdom Bacillati; phylum Bacillota; class Bacilli; order Caryophanales; family Bacillaceae; genus Bacillus; species Bacillus sp. TH19. The sequence continues at coordinate 1,121,506 of NZ_JAEKEO010000007.1, forward strand.
AGAACCCAATTGAAACAATTGAAAAAATAGTTGTAGATACGAGAAGTATAGTAAAAGAATTAGAAGAAAAAGTAGGGAAAGAAAGAGTATCCTTTTATAATGAAAAATCTTCGATGTTTAACCACTTTGGAATAGATCGTGAAATCGAGAAAGCACTTCAAAAAATTGTGTGGCTACCAAATGGTGCCTATCTAATTGTAGAACAAATGGAGACGATGACTGTAATTGATGTGAATACAGGTAAATTTACTGGAAAACAAAATTTACAAGATACCGTATTTCGCACAAATGAAATGGCTGCTGAAGAGATTGCTCGTCAATTAAGACTTCGTGATATTGGCGGGATGATATTAATTGATTTTATTAATATGAAAAGACGGGAAGATAAAGAGAAGGTAAGAGAGCGTTTAATGATAGCTTTACAAGATGATCGCACATATACAAGAGTGCTTGGGTTTACAGAGTTAGGTATTTTAGAGATGACGCGTAAGCGCAAGAAACATTCGTTACGTGACGTATTATTAGAAGAGTGTGCGCCTTGTAAAGCGACAGGTTACGTTATATCTAATGAAACAATTGCGTATGAGCTAGAGAGAGAGCTTATTACTTATGGTAATATAGAGGATGAAGCTGTATTGATTGGTGCTTCAAAAAAAGTACAAAAACATTTTTCACAAAAAGAATTACAAAAAAATATTCCATTTGAAATTTATTTCAAAGATGATATTATCGAAAAGTACGCTATTATCCGTTTTGGAAGTAAGAAAGAAATTGTAGAACGGAAAAAATAGTTAGCAGAACATTCATTGACAATAGTCAATGAGTCATGGTAATATTTTTATGTTATAGTTTATAGCACCTAAACTGCTATATGCTACAACCGCACAAGACAGGTTCCCTAAAGACATTTTATGTCTACCTCGTTTTTGGCGAGTCTTAGTAATTAAGAGGAGGTGCAAGTATGTACGCAATTATCGAAACAGGTGGAAAACAAATTAAAGTTGAAGCTGGTCAAGCAATCTACATTGAAAAATTAGATGTTGAAGCTGGTGAAACTGTTACTTTTGACAAAGTTCTTTTCGTTGGTGGCGAAAACGTGAAAGTTGGTAGCCCAGTTGTAGAGGGTGCAACAGTTACTGCGAAAGTTGAAAAACAAGGTCGCGCTAAGAAAATCATCGTTTTCAAATACAAAGCGAAAAAGAACAATCGTAAGAAACAAGGTCATCGTCAACCTTACACTAAGCTAGTAGTTGAAGCTATCAACGCTTAATTCTGGTTAAGATGATTAAGATTACGATAAGTCGCACGAAACTAGGAAGTATCCGATCATTTAAAATGACTGGACATGCCAATTATGCGCCACATGGACAAGATCTTGTCTGTGCTGGAACTACAGCGGTTGTGTTTGGTTCTATAAATGCAGTGGAAGAACTTTGTAATGTGCAGGCAACTATTGAACTCGGAAGTGATGGCGGATTCTTGACGTATGAATTGCCTAATGATTTAGACGTTCATACAGCAGAAAAAGCACAAATACTTTTAGAAGGATTGGTTGTTTCACTTAAGACGATTGAACTTGATTACGGAAAGTATATCCGTTTAATAGAAAAAGTGCAGGAGGTGTAACGTATGTTAAGATTAGATCTTCAGTTTTTCGCATCTAAGAAAGGTGTAGGTAGTACAAAGAACGGTCGTGACTCTCAGTCAAAACGTCTTGGTGCTAAACGCGCAGATGGTCAAACGGTTTCAGGTGGTTCAATTCTTTACCGTCAACGCGGTACAAAAATTTATCCAGGTGTTAACGTTGGTCGTGGTGGCGATGACACTTTATACGCGAAAGTTGACGGCGTAGTACGCTTTGAGCGTCTTGGTCGTGACCGCAAACAAGTGAGCGTATATCCTGTTGCTCAAGAAGCATAAGAACTCACGGAAAACTCTAACCTGAGTGCAGGTTAGAGTTTTTCTATATTAAGGGGTATCTAAATGAATGAAAAATGGACAATTATAGATGCGTTGAGCCACTCGAGACATGATTGGCTCAATCGTTTGCAGATGGTTAAAGGAAATCTTTCCCTTGGAAAAGTGGAAGAGATTCATAGGCTCATCGATCGTTTTGTCCAAGAAGCGAGACAAGAATCCAATCTGATGGGGCTATCAATGCCTTTATTTTCAGAGTGGATTTTAACATATAATTGGAAACAGCAACCGTGCTTATTGGAGTACGAAGTATTAGGGAAATTACATAACTTATCTCATCTAGATGAGACTGTATGTACATGGACGAATCAGTTTTTCTTAATGCTTCAGCATAGTTTAGACGTATATGTTGAAAATTATGTTTGTATCACAATTGAAAGTGACGCGGAGAATGCTCGTTTCTTTTTTGATTTTCGTGGAAAGCTAACGAATGTAGAAGAACTACAAACGTGGCTTGCGAACGAAAACAATAAATGGTATTCCATTTCTTATACAGTACGAGACGAAGAAGTCTCAGTTATATTACAACTAATCGAAAAAAGTGTGGTGAAATAATGTTTGTAGATCAGGTCAAGATATATGTAAAAGGCGGCGACGGTGGTAACGGAATGGTTGCGTATCGTCGTGAGAAGTATGTACCTAAAGGTGGCCCAGCAGGTGGCGACGGTGGTAAAGGTGCAGATGTTGTTTTTGTTGTTGAGGAAGGCTTACGTACATTAATGGACTTCCGCTACCAACGTCATTTCAAAGCTGATCGCGGTCAGCACGGAATGAGTAAAGGTCAGCACGGTCGTAAATCTGAAGATTTAATCGTAAAGGTTCCACCAGGAACAATAGTGAAAGATGAAAAAACAGGTGAAATTCTTGCCGATTTAGTAACGCATGAACAAACAGCTGTAATCGCAAGAGGTGGCCGTGGTGGCCGTGGTAATTCACGTTTCGCAACAGCGACGAACCCAGCGCCAGAAATCGCTGAGAACGGGGAACCAGGTCAAGAACGTGATGTCACGCTAGAACTTAAAGTGCTAGCAGATGTTGGACTTGTTGGATTCCCAAGTGTAGGTAAATCTACATTATTATCTGTTGTATCATCAGCACGTCCGAAAATTGCAGAATATCACTTTACAACAATCGTTCCGAATCTTGGTGTTGTTGAAACTGGTGATAACCGCAGCTTCGTTATGGCTGACCTTCCTGGACTAATTGAAGGCGCACACTCCGGCGTTGGACTTGGACACCAATTCTTACGTCATATCGAACGTACACGTGTAATTGTACACGTTATCGATATGTCTGGTTTAGAAGGACGTGAGCCATATGAAGATTATGTCACAATCAATAATGAACTAAAAGAATACAATATGCGTTTAACTGAGCGTCCACAAGTTGTTGTTGCAAACAAAATGGATATGCCAGATGCAGAAGAAAACTTACAAGCATTTAAAGAGAAATTGGGAGACGAAGTGAAAATTTTCCCAATCTCAGCTGTAACGAAACAAGGTGTTCGTGACTTACTATTTGAAGTAGCGAACTTATTAGAAACAACACCAGAATTCCCAATGTACGATGATGTAGAAGAATCTGAAGCAAGTGTAATGTACAAATTTGAATCTGAATCTAATTTTGAAATTACACGCGAAAGTGATGGCACATTTGTTATTTCTGGTTATGACATTGAGAAAACATTCAAGATGACAGACTTCTCACGTGATGAATCTGTACGCCGATTTGCTCGTCAAATGCGTGGAATGGGTATTGATGAAGCCCTTCGTGCACGTGGTGCAACAGACGGAGATATTGTGAAAATTCTTGAATATCAATTTGAATTTATCGATTAAGACTGCCGAAATATGGCGGTCTTTTTTTTTTTCGTTATTTGAGTCCAGTAAAAACCCAATTCATATAGGTGAACCATAAGTCGATATAGGAAAAAATCCCCATTGATTAAAGTTTCAATTTATAATAGAAAAAGGAGTGATTTTAGAAGAATATTTTATGGGGAGAAAAGGAATATGTATAAAATATTAATTGTAGAAGATGATGAAAAAATTGCAGAGATATTAGAGGAGCATTTAGAAAGGTATGGATATCAATCTTTCAGAGTGAGCGATTTACGGCATATAAAAGATGAGTTTGTAAAAGTAAGTCCTCATCTTGTGTTACTTGATATTAATTTACCATACTTTGATGGCTTCTACTGGTGCCGCCAAATCCGCACTGTATCGAATGCGCCGATTATTTTTGTTTCTGCAAGAACAGGGGAAATGGATCAAGTAATGGCGATTGAAAATGGCGGAGATGATTACATTACAAAGCCATTCCATTTAGATATTGTAATGGCAAAGGTGAAAAGTGCACTCCGCCGCGGGTATGGTGAGTATGCTTTGGCCGCGGAAAGTGACTGCTTAGGTGTTAATGGATTGTTATTATTCCCATCACAGCACACAGTAGAGTGGAAAGGTCAACAAACGGAACTTACAAAAAATGAGTTTTATTTATTAGAATGTTTAATGAAACAAGCAAATCAATACGTGACACGTGAAGAGCTGTTAGAGGCTTTATGGGATGAAGTAGCTTTTGTTGATGATAATACATTAACCGTGAATGTAAAGCGTGTAAGGAAGAAACTTGAGGAGTTAGGCATTAAAAATGCAATTGTCACAAAGCGTGGGTACGGTTATGCTCTTCTTACTGAGTGGGGCGAAGGGCATGAAGGTTAAAAATTACCTCATAGAACGTTTTTCCTTAATCCTTTCTTACATTATAAGCCTTTGTTTATTTGGACTCGTATTGCAGTTGCAAAGCCTTTTAGAAAAGCGTGCGCTGGACTGGAGTACATGGTTATACGGACTTTTATTAGGGACAGTTGTGTTTAGTGTATACCTTATTTACGATTACCGAAAACGAAGTGTGTTTTTAAAGAGGATAGAACAGTATATTGCCGGTGGACATACATTACATGACTCTTTACTTATCGATACTTCTTATACGTCAGAGCAAGAAATGGTTGTTGAAGCGTTTACGCTATTAAGGCAGCAATATATGAATGAAGTTCATAAGCAGCATGCAAAAGAGCAACAGCAAATGATTTTTATGAACCAGTGGATCCATCAAATGAAAACACCAGTATCCGTTATTGAATTATTGTTACAGAAATATGGTAAGGAGCACCGTGAAGCAAGGGGAACGATTGAAAGTATTCGTGAAGAAAATAACCGTATTTTAAATGGGTTAGATTTAGCGTTACATATGGCAAGGTTAGATCAATTTTCGAAAGACTATAAAGTAGAAGTAGTAAATGTTATAGAGGTCATTCGAGATATTATTAATGAAAATCGGAAGTCGTTCATTCAATCTTCTGTATTTCCGAAAATGATGTTTGAAGAAGAGACTTGTATGATTGCGTCTGATAGAAAGTGGCTTAGTATCGCGATGAGCCAAATTGTTGTGAATGCAATTAAGTATACAAAAATTTCAGAAGCAGAGAAAAAAGAAATTCAATTTCAAATTGAAGAGAAAGATCAAAAGGTGTTATTACATATTAAGGACAATGGAATTGGTATTCCTGAGCAAGATGTAAAGCGTATATTTGATCCGTTCTTTACGGGAATAAACGGCCGTAAAACAAGGGAAGCGACAGGTATGGGTTTATATATTACGAAGGAAATCTGCGGTAATTTACATCATGGAGTGTATGTACAATCAACTGAAGGGGAAGGAACAACAGTTACGTTCCAATTTGCAAAAGATGAAGAATATCATACATTAATGAGAAAAATGACAAAACTGTAAGATAACAAAACGTTTTGTAAGGGAAATCACTCGTTTCTTTTTCTTATTTTTCTTATAGTAAATGTAAGAAGAAAACACGTAGGGGGATTAGAAATGAGTGTTCTTGAAGTAAAAGGATTAACAAAGGTGTACCAATCAAAAGGTTCAGTAGCGACGACTGCTTTAAATGATATAAATTTTAAAATTGCAGAAGGCGAGTTTGTAGGGATTATGGGGCCTTCAGGAAGCGGAAAAACAACGCTTTTAAATTTATTAGCAACAATTGATAAGCAAACTTCAGGTCATGTGCTTGTAAATGGTGAAGAAATTAATCAAATGCGTGCTGCAAAATTGGCGGAATTTCGCCGTACACATCTAGGATTCATTTTCCAAGATTTCAACTTACTTGATACATTATCGATTAAAGAAAATATTATTTTGCCGCTTGTAATGGCGAAGAAATCTGTAAAAGAAATTGATGCGAAAGTACTTGAAATTGCGAGGTTTTTAAACATTGAAGAAATTTTAAATAAAAAAGTATACGAAGTATCAGGTGGACAACAACAACGTGCAGCAGCTGCAAGGGCGATTATTCATGAACCAGCATTAATTTTAGCGGATGAGCCAACAGGAAACCTAGATTCTAAGTCAGCGAAATCATTAATGAGCGCGTTGCAAGATTTGCATGAACAAAAGAAAGTGACAATTGCAATGGTAACGCATGATCCAGTAGCGGCGAGTTATTGCGAACGTATTCTTTTCATTCGCGACGGAGAAATTTTCTCAGAAATACATAAGGGAAGAACGAAACAAGCCTTTTTCCAAGAAATTCTGGATGTACTTGCGATGCTAGGAGGAGAATATCATGAACTTTCGCCAGCTCGCGCTTAATAACGTAAAAGGAAATTGGCGTAATTATAAAGCGTTTCTTATTAGTAGCTGTTTATCGATTGTCGTATTTTTCATGTATGCTTCCTTCATTTATCATCCAGATGTCGTAAGCGGTAATATTAGTATGAGGGATATGATCTCAAAAGGGCTAGAATCGATGAATTATATTGTAGTCATCTTCTCAGCACTCTTTATTTTATATGCAAATTCAACATTTTTACGAGCAAGAAAAAAAGAGTTTGGTCTATTAACATTAATAGGCGGAACAAAATCTCAACTTGGCCGAATGATTATATTAGAACAGCTTATGTTAGGTAGTATTGCAATTGTAGTAGGTATTGGGCTTGGCATGCTTTGTTCAAAATTATTTTTCCAAGCATTAAGCGTAATATTGAAAATAGATAAAACACTTCCACTCGTATGGAATAGTAAAGCAATTCTTATTACAGCTGGTGTATACTTTATTCTATTTTTAATCCTATCATTGTTTAGTGTTTGGACAGTAGGGCGCTTGCAAATTATTGATTTATTAAGAGAAGCAAGAAAACAAAAAGTAGAACCTTTTGCATTTACATCGTTATGTGTAGTTGGTATAGGATGTATTATTGTTGCATATGTACTTAGCTTCCAAGTGACATTTATGAATTTTATCATACTGTTTTTACCGATTGTAGGGCTGACGATAGGCGGAACGTATTTACTGTTTACACAAGGTAGTACAGTCGTATTAAAGGCATTGCAAAAACGAAAACAATCTTTTTATACGTATCCCAATATGTTTGTACTTAGCAATCTTATTTATAAAATGAAAGATAATGCTCGTTTTCTATTTGTTATTTCTATTATTACGGCGGTTGTTTCTTCAGCGGTTGGTACGCTTTATGTATATTTTGAAAATATGAGTGCGAAAACGATAGAGCTTACACCGCATGCTATTTCATATGAGGAAAAGGGACTAAATACGCATAGCCTGATTAATGAAGAAAAAGAACAAGAGATTGTAAAAAAACATGGGTTTGAAGATGCACGAAAAGTAACTTACGTAAAACTACCTGCAACACAGAAAATAATGTTGTTTAACAGTGAACGTGAAGTACCAATGACGATTATTTCAGAAAAAGAATATAACGCGGAAGTACGTGAACAAAAGAAAGAGCAAATTACAGAGGTTCATAATGCACCAGGTAGTGCGACGATGGTTATGGTTGATGCAGCAAATGAACTTATGAAGATAGATCGTACGAAACCGTATGAATTTACAATCAACGGACAAAAGCAGTCTGCTCAATTAAATGAGCCAACGTCATATTCTGTTTTTAATGATAGCGAATATCTCATTGTGAATGATCAAGATTTTGAGAAATACGAAAAGCTCGTACCAGATGAAGAAAAGACGAAATATTATGGTTATTATATTGAAGACTGGAAAAGTACGGAAGACCTTGTGCTAGATTTGAAAAAGGAAATTGCACCAGAAAAGCAAGGGGAATTGAGAAACGCAGTGTTCGCTTATAAAGATATAAGAGAAGGTGGAGCAATTACAATGTTCATCGGCTTCTTCGTAGCAGTACTGTTCTTCTTCTTTGCTTGTAGCATGACATACTTTAAATGGTTTAATGATAAAGAACAAGATCGTATTCAATTTAAGTCATTAAAAAGAATTGGTATGACAGATAAAGAAATTCGTAAAATTGCAATTCGACAAATGGGTGTTATCTTCTTTATCCCAATTTTAATCGGTACAATTCATAGTGGATTTGCTCTTCATACGTTAGGAAAAATGCTTTATATTGATTTGTGGAAATCAGGTGCGATAGTAATTGGAGCATATATTTTAGCTTCTACAATTTACTTTATGATTGCGCAAAGAGGATATTTAAAACACGTAAAAAGCTAGGGGAACCTCTAGCTTTTTACGTGTGTAGTAAGTTACAGGAGGACGATAGATGAACATTCGGCAACTAGCGCTGCAAAATATAAAGGGAAATTGGCGTAATTATAAAGTGTTTTTCTTAAGTAGTTGTTTTGCCATATTAGCTTCTTATGCATACATGTCTGTCATTGTACATCCGTATATGCAAGAGACGATGTGGTATCAAAATGTACGCTGGGGGCTTATCATATGTAACGTTATAATTATTTCTTTTTTCGTCATATTTATTTTGTATTCTACTTCTATTTTCATAGAAGCACGTAAGAAAGAATTAGGGTTATATATGTTAATGGGAGCAACGAAATCTAACGTAATAGGAGTGATTATGACCGAGCAAATATTGATTGGAATTTTCGCTAATATTTTCGGTATTGGGCTTGGCATGATTTCTTTAAAACTTTTTTTTATGGTATTTAGTATGTTACTTCATCTTCCGAAAGAACTCCCTGTCATATTTGACATGAGAGCGATTGGTGTAACGTTTGTTACATATATGCTTGTCTTTGTTCTGTTATCTTTTATAAGTGCTTTACGTATATGGAATATAAAAATCATACGGTTATTAAAAGAATTTCGAACAGATAAACGAGAGAGGAAAACATCAAAGTGGCTTTGTTTATTCGGTTTTGCTTGTTTAGGGACGGGATATGCGTTAGCGCTACAAGTGACGATGACAACGATAGCATTATACTTTTTTCCGGTTGTTATACTCATTTCTTTTGGGACGTATTTTTCATTTACACATGGCGCTACACAAATATTAGAAGTGATAAAAAGAAATAAAAGGATTATGTATACATATCCGTATTTATTTATAGTGAATCAATTGTCACATCGAATGAAGGAAAATAGTCGCTTTTTCTTTCTGTTGTCTATGGCAACAACGTTTGTCGTTACGGCGACAGGTACGGTGTTCTTATATTTTTCTAGCATGCAAGATATGTGGCGTGGCGGAGGAGTACACTCATTTTCATACATAGAAAAAGGCACTTCTGCTCATGAAGTTTTCGAGAAAGACAAGGTTGAAAACTTATTACATCAATATGGATATGATGATTTTCAATATATGAGTTTTGTTGGAGTGTATGCATCTTTTCAGTCCAATAAGGGAGAAACAGAGGTAGCGCCGCTTATAAAGGAAAGTGAATACAATCAAGAGGCGAGAAAACAAAAACAGAAAACGTATCATCCTAAAAAAGGAACAGTTACACTTGTTTATTATAATAAACGCAATCATCCGAATGTATATAATCAAAAAGAGATTCAATTACAAGTAATAAATCAAACATATCAATTTGCATTTAACGGTCAGAAAGAAGGGGTACAATTTAACTATCACCCTTCGCACATTAATGGTCTGTTTTTCGTCATGAATGATGAAGATTTTGAGATTATATCAAATACAATTACGGATTCTGAAAAAATGATATATAGAGGTTACACATTACCAAATATCGAAAATACGAAAGATTTGAATGCAGATTTACGGAAACATATGAAACAAGATACAAATGATGCATTTCGAAGTAATATGGAGTTATATGTGAATATGAAAGAGTTCGGTAATATTACTCTATTTGTAGGCTCATTCATTAGTATATTATTCTTCCTTACTTCATGCAGTATCGTATATTTTAAATGGTTTCATAATATTGCATCGGATCGTAAACAGTATGGTGCACTCTCTAAACTTGGGATGACAAAGGAAGAGGTGTGGAAGATTTCTCGTTGGCAATTATGTATGCTATTTTTTGCGCCTATTATAGTAGGGAGTATGCATAGTGCAGTTGCGTTATATACGTTTCATAATACGATCTTTATGGACGGTTCATTAAGAAAAGTAGGCTTGTTTATTTTATTTTACATTGCTGCATGCATTATGTATTTCTTCTTCGCTCAAAGAGAATATAGGAAACATTTAGACTAGCGAATGCTAGTCTTTTTTAAATATTCGAAATTTACATAGAAGAATATTTAAAATTGTGGTATAACAGTAAGAAAACGAAAAAGAGAGGGAAAGACGATGATTCGAGTAGGATATTTAGGACCAGAGGCAACATTTACAAATATGGCGGTGAGTCGTTTTTTTCCGGAAGCAGAGCATGTACCGTATCGAACGATTCCAGATTGTATTGATGCAGCTGCAAATGAAAATGTAGATTATGCGGTTGTACCGTTAGAGAACGCCATAGAAGGTTCAGTTAATATAACGGTTGATTATCTCGTACATGAGCAGCCACTTTCCATTGTAGGAGAAATTACAGTGCCAATTCAGCAACATTTACTCGTACACCCGCAGTACGAAGGAGTGTGGAAAGAAGTATACGCTGTACATTCTCATCCGCATGCCATTGCACAGTGCCATAAATTTTTAAATGAGGAATTAAAAGGGGTAACCGTTCGCGATATGACATCAACAAGCGCTGCTGCACAATATGTGAAAGAACATCCTGAAGAAAAAATTGCAGCTATTGCAAATGAAGCAGCGGCAGAAAAATACGGATTAACAATTGTAAGGCGTGATATTCATACGCATAAAAACAATCATACACGTTTCCTTGTTCTCCATAAGAAAAAGAAAGCAGTACTCCCAAATAACGGAGAAAACCGAGGAGAGAAAACGACGCTTATGATAACGTTACCTGCTGATTACGCAGGGGCACTATATCAAGTGTTATCAGCTTTCGCATGGAGAAAATTAAACTTATCCAAAATTGAATCGCGCCCGATGAAAACAGGCCTTGGAAATTACTTTTTCTTAATCGACGTCGACAAAGCATACGATGATGTATTATTGCCAGGCGTAACAATGGAACTTGAAGCACTCGGGTTTTCTGTTACTGTGCTGGGGAGTTATTCTTCTTATTGGTTGTAAGGGGAGTGTTTGTCGTATTTTGTAGTTAAGTCGATATAATTTCGGTCGCTAGTATACCGTATGATAGATAAATAGAGTCCCACCTATAAAAGGTGGGATTTATTATTTTAACTTCGAAAGACGATCCTCTAACTGGCCACGCCAAATCTCGGCTAGTTCTTGTACAGCAAGAACCTTCTCAATGCCATCTTTATCTTTCCTATTATGAAAATAAATTTCGTTAGAGAACAAAACAGATACATTGTTTGATGGACGCTCTAGTAATGTAATTTTAGAATCTTTACGCACAGTACCTTCTTGAAGAACGCGGCATAAGTAGCCAGTATATCCAGTTGCTACAATGCGTGGTAAAATGCCAGGAATACCGACACGTTTTGAAATTGTGCTACAAGGTACGCGAGCTTGTGTTACTTGAATGATTGCTTCGCCTAGTTGATATGTATCTCCGATGCAAACATCACGCTCTAACATATTTGTTACGGTAATGTTTTCGCCAAATGTGGAAGCTGGAAGTGTAGTTTGAAATTCCTCTTCCCATAGTGCGTAATGCTCGTGTGGGTACACACAAACTGCGCGATCAGGTCCCCCGTGGTGTTTTAAATCCGCTACATCATCACCACGGAATCCGTCTTTTGAGAGGAAGGCCTCTTCTGTAGGATCTTTACATATACCTGTTATCATTTCTTTATCTTCGCCATATTTCATTTGTTTCGGTTTACCGGTGCTAAAGTGAACGAGTTCAATTCCCATATTTGACCTCCTTTACAATTGATTTCAATATTATATCACTAAAAAAGCACAGAGAATGATAAAAAACTCTGTGCTTTACATTAATAAACGAGAAATCCAGCGCGGTCTAGTGCCTCACAGGCAGCATCTAATTTCTCTTTAGAATCTGCTTCGATTGTATGTAAGTGAATACCATCTGTCAGTTGCGAAAGATAGGAAGCGTTTGTGTTTTCGATTTTTTGTAAATATTGCTCTACATCGAAGCGATTACTTACCATAATCGATGCTGTTAAGTCGCCGTATACAGGATGCTCAACTTTTACGTCTTTAATTGTAACGCCGTGGTCAACTAACATAGTAAGTTCTTGACGTACTTCTGCCGGTTTATGTTGGCATACGATTACGCGTTCAAAAGCTTGTTGTCTTGTTTGTGGCTTTAAATATAAATACCCTTGTGCAGTCGCAATAATTGGTTCATTTCGTGCTTTTAGTAAGGAAATGTCTTGAACGATAACTTGCCTACTTACGTTTGTCTTTTTAGATAGTTCATTCCCTGATAACGGTTCATTTGCAGCAAGAAGCCACTCAAGGATGAGTTGTCGTCTTTCTTCGCCTAAAATCTTTTTTTGATCATTTTGTTTCATTATGATTTAACACCTCTATAAAATTGATTTCCAATTGTGTGTAGTGCATGAATAGTTGTATCAATTTGTTCTTTCGTTGTGTGATGTCCGAAAGAAAAGCGGACATATTGTTTTGCCTCTTCATACGTTTTTCCAATTGCAAGCATTGTTTTTGAAGGGTCTTGTTTACCGACTTGGCAAGCACTTCCAGTTGAAATGGCTATACCATGACGGTTACATTCTAACATTGTATACTGACCTTCTATTCCTTTTATTGTAACCCCAATAATATGTGGTAAACAAGAAGTAGAATGTCCTTTCACTTCAATTTCTAGAGGAAGTGTTTGTAATTGCTCTAAAAAATAAGATCGTAATTGTTTAAAACGAAAGCTCTCTTCCTTTTGATTCTTTAATATATGCTCTGCGGCTGTTAAAAAAGCAGCGATTCCAGGAACGTTCACTGTACCAGGGCGAAAGCCTTTTTCATGAGAAGTTCCCGGAAATACTTGTTCCCAGCGAACTTGCGGATTTATATAGCAAGCTCCAACTCCTTTTGGTCCGTATATTTTATGGGCTGAAACAGAAAGACTATCAATCTCCATCGCTTTAACGTCTATTGGAAGTTTACCAAACGTTTGAACACAATCCGAATGAAATAAAACATTATATTTTTTTAAAAGTGCTCCGATCTCTGCAATGTTTTGAACGGTCCCGATTTCAGAGTTTCCGTGCTGTATACTTGCTAGAGCAGTATCTTCTGTAATAGCTGTTTCTAAATCTACTAAATGAATTATCCCACTTTTATCAACAGGAATCTCAGTAATAGTATAACCTTGCGATTGTAAGGATTGAAAATAACTTCGAATCGATGCGTGTTCCATAGGTGTCGTAATAATGTGCTTTCCATTTCTAGCATTTAGAAGGGATTGAATCGCAAGGTAGTTAGATTCTGAACCGCCGCTTGTAAAGAATACACCTTGTTCCTTACCCCCAATCATTTCTGCAAATGTTTCTCTACAAACTTGCAATAAAGATGATGCGCTTCCGCCGATATCGTGTAAACTTTGTTCATTTCCGAAATATGTTTTTGCCGCTGCTATATATGTTTCTAAAGCTTCTTCGCTCATAGGTGTTGTCGCTGCATAATCTAGATATATCATCATGTAATTTCCTCTCTTCAGTAAGAGTGACATTTGTTTTCGTTTTTAGAATGGTAGTGAAAATAAGAATTGTAAAAAAACTCTTGTCATTATTTTAAAACTATGTAAATATAGGTGTCAAGACAGTTGAAAAGTGTAAAGTAGGAGGCAACAATTATGCCAAGTGCAGATGTCTTGATTATCGGAAGCGGCGTTGCAGCGCTTCGTGTTGCGAAAGAGCTTTGTCACGAAAAGAATGTGATAATCATCACAAAAAAAACAGGATGTAATAACAATACACATTTAGCTCAAGGAGGAATTGCAGCAGCTGTTGCTACATATGACGATCCGAGTGGGCATTTTGAAGATACATTAGTGGCAGGTTGCCATTATAACAACGAAGAAGCAGTTCGTTATTTAGTTGAAGAGGGACCGAAAGAAATAAGTAAGCTTATTACGAATGGAATGAAATTTGATGGGGATGAAAAAGGGATCCACCTTGGTAAAGAAGGGGCGCATCGAAAACGGCGCATTTTACATGCCGGAGGAGATGCAACTGGTAAAAATCTATTAGAGCATTTAATACAAGAAGTAGTTCCGAACGTTACTGCCGTTGAGCATGAAATGGTGCTCGATTTTATTATAGAAAATAATAAATGCATAGGAGCTTTAACGCGAAATAGTGAAGGGAAGCTGAAGCGTTACTATGCTGATAATACGGTGTTAGCATCAGGAGGGATAGGTGGTTTGTACGCCTTTACATCGAATGATGAGACAATTACAGGCGATGGACTTGCGATGATATATCGAGCTGGGGGGGAACTTGTTGATTTAGAATTTGTACAATTTCATCCGACGATGTTATACGTGGACGGGCGATGTTGTGGTCTCGTTTCTGAAGCAGTCCGTGGTGAAGGAGCTGTCCTTATAAATGGAAAAGGACAGCGTTTTATGATGGATATACATCCCGGGAAAGATCTCGCACCGCGTGATGTAGTGGCAAGGGCTATTCATGAACAACTTCTTGCAGGTGAAAAAGTGTACTTAAACATCGAAACCATTCAAAACTTTGAACAACGTTTTCCGACCGTCTCATCATTATGTAAAAAGAATGGTATTGATTTAAAAGAAAATTCTATTCCGGTCGTACCGGGCGCTCATTTTCATATGGGCGGCGTGAAGACGAATTGTGACGGAGAGACGTCCATTTCAAACTTATATGCGGTCGGTGAAGTGGCTTGTAATGGAGTTCATGGTGCGAATAGATTGGCGAGTAATTCATTATTAGAAGGTCTTGTGTTTGGAAGACGAATAGGAAAACACATTTTAGCTAAGCCAGCAGAGGAAAGAAAAAATGTGCCGGAAGAGAGAGGGAAAAGTTTTATAGCTCTTAATGATTTACCGTTGAAAGAAGAAATACAAGAATGCATGATGAAATATGTTGGGATTGTGCGAACTGAGAAAAATTTATCATATGCTCAGAGATGGTTTAGTAGGTACGGTGTGCGAAATATGATCTTACAATATGATGCACTTACAAATGAAGAGATAACGCTTATTAATATGTTAACAGTTTGTGAGCTTATAACAGTATCAGCTTTGCAAAGAGAAGACAGTATTGGTGGTCATTATCGCATTGATTATCCAGAAAGAAATAGCGTGAAAAAAGAGATTATCCGAGTGAGAAGAAAACTACAACTTGTTTAATAAGGGGAAGAGGGGTTTTATGAATACGTTAAAAGTTAAGGAAGCATTAAATCGATTTTTTCTAGAAGATATAGGAGAAAGAGATGTAACATCTCAGCTTATCTTTCCCGATAATGCACTTGCGAAAGGAACGTTTCTTGTAAAGGATACAGGGGTATTTGCAGGGTGCTTAGTAATTGAAGAAGGATTTAAATTAATTGATCAGAGAATTGGAGTTGAACTTCATAAAAAAGATGGGGATCTTGTAGAAAAAGGAGAAATAATTGCAACCGTGCAAGGCCCAATCGCATCATTATTAACGGCAGAGCGCGTTATATTAAACGTTATTCAGCGTATGAGCGGGATAGCGACGATGACACGTAAGGCGGTTTTTGCTTTAGATAGCAGTCATACACGCATTTGTGATACGAGAAAAACGATGCCAGGACTACGTATGTTTGATAAATATGCTGTAGTATGCGGGGGCGGATTTAACCACAGATTCGGTTTATATGATGGTGTCATGATTAAAGACAATCATATTGCTTTTGCTGGCTCGATTACAAAAGCTGTTACATCGGTGAAAGAAAGATTGGGACATATGGTGAAAGTAGAAGTCGAAACAGAGACAGAGGCGCAAGTAAGAGAAGCGATAGAGGCCGGCGCAGATGTTATTATGTTCGATAATCGTACGCCAGAAGAGATTCGTGAGTTTTCAAAAATTGTACCAAGTGCCATCGTCACGGAGGCTTCAGGTGGTATTACAATTGAAGATTTATCAAAATACGGAAAAACAGGGGTAGATTATATTTCACTTGGAGCGTTAACACATTCAGTGAAAGCACTTGATATTAGTTTTAATATTGAGGCCTAATGAGAGTGGTTTAGAGGGGGAGAATCATAAATGGGTATTTTAGAGAAAGTTCAGCCAATCGAAGTAATGTTACCAGAGCGTTATCAAACGATTTCTATATTAGAGATGGAAGAGCGTGTCCGTGAAATTAAAGAAAAAATGGGGGCATTACTATTTATTCCAGGACATCATTATCAAAAAGATGAAGTGGTGCAATTTTCAGATGCAGCAGGGGACTCACTTCAACTCGCGCAAGTTGCAGCGAATAATAAAGAGGCAAAATATATTGTGTTTTGTGGTGTGCACTTTATGGCAGAAACGGCAGATATGTTAACGACAGATGATCAAATTGTCATCTTACCAGATATGCGCGCCGGCTGTTCTATGGCAGATATGGCAGATATTGAACAAACAGAAAGAGCGTGGAAAGAGCTCGCGAAATTATTTGGGGATACGATGATTCCATTAACGTATGTAAATTCAACAGCTGCGATCAAAGCGTTTTGTGGTCGTAATGGAGGGGCAACAGTAACCTCTTCTAATGCAAAACAAATGGTGTCTTGGGCGTTTACACAAAAAGAGCGTCTCGTCTTTTTACCAGACCAACATTTAGGAAGAAATACAGCGTATGATTTAGGTATTCCGTTAGAAAAAATGGCAGTGTGGAACCCGCATACAGATTCATTAGAGTACGATGGAGATATAGAAGAAATTCAAGTGATTTTATGGAAAGGCCATTGTTCTGTTCATCAAAACTTCACTGTGAAAAATATTGAAAATGTGCGAAAAAATCATCCGGATATGAATATTATTGTTCACCCTGAATGTTGTTATGAAGTGGTTGCTGCTTCTGATTATGCAGGATCAACGAAATATATTATTGATATGATTGAAGCAGCTCCGGCGGGAAGTAAGTGGGCGATTGGTACAGAGATGAATTTAGTGAACCGAATTATTCAGCAACATCCAGATAAAGAAATTATTTCGCTAAATCCGTTTATGTGTCCTTGCTTAACGATGAACCGAATTGACTTACCTCACCTGTTATGGGTACTTGAGAACATAGAAAGAGGAGAACAAATTAACGTTATTCGTGTAGAGAAACAAGTAACAGAAGAGGCAGTTCTTGCATTAAATCGTATGTTAGAGCGCGTTTAAAGCAGCGGGATTTCCGTTGCTTTTTTTCGTACATATAATCATAACAAGGATGAAATAGGCATACATTGTGTTGAGGAAATCATTGCGGTTTTTCTATGCTTATTCCACTTCGAATCATATTGAAAATAGAAGAAGTGATAAAAGTAAAAGAAGTTAATGTTGTTTAGAAAGTGTTACTTCAAAGTGTTTTTACTTATAGATAAGTTATACAGGAGGGGGAAAATTTGAAAATTCATATCGTGCAAAAAGGGGAGACCCTTTGGAAAATTGCAAAAAAGTACGGAGTGGATTTTGAAACGCTAAAAAAAACAAATACACAGCTTAGCAATCCAGACCTAATTATGCCAGGGATGAAAATTAAAGTGCCATCGCATAGCGTTCATGTGAAACAACAAACTGGATCGGGTTCAGCGCCCCCGAAACAATATGTAAAAGAGGTGCAGCAAAAAGAGTTTGCATCAACACCAACGCCACTTGCAATAGAAGATGAAGATGAGATCACGTATCAATCAACACCTATTACACAACAACCAGCTATGCAACAAACGCAAAAAGAAATGCAGATAAAACCGCAAAAAGAAATACAGGTGAAGCCGCAAAAGGAAGTGCAAGTGAAGCCACAAAAAGAAGTGCAAAAAGAAATTCCGATTCAAAAAGAGAAGCCAGTTGAAAAGCCGCCTGTCATTCAAAAACCACCTGTTGTAGAGAAAGTAGAAAAACTAAAACCTACTACGAAAGAAAACACTAAATTTTCTATCAATGTATTACCGCAGCCGCCGCAACCACCAATTAAAGCGAAAAAAGAATATAAAATTTCAGACGTAATAAAAAAGGGAAGCGAGTTAATTGCTCCTCAAATTAATAAAATGAAACCTAACAATGTCATTTCTCCGCAAACGAAAAAAGACAATATAGGAAACATAGTGTCACCGCAAGTGAAAAAAGACAATATAGGGAATATAGTGTCACCGCAAGTGAAGAAAGAAAATATAGGGAATATAGTGTCGCCGCAAGTGAAGAAAGAGAATGTAGGGAATATAGTGTCGCCGCAAGTGAAGAAAGAAAATGTAGGGAATATAGTGTCGCCGCAAGTGAAAAAAGAAAATGTAGGGAATATAGTGTCGCCGCAAGTGAAAAAAGAAAATGTAGGAAGCATAGTCTCGCCACAAGTGAAGAAAGAAAATATAGGAAGCATAGTCTCACCAAACGTATCAAAAGAAAGTGTTATTATCCCGCAAGTAATACCGCCTAATATTCAAGTGCCGAATATAATGCCAATAATGGATAACAATCAACCACCAAATATAATGCCAATAATGGATAACAATCAACCACCAAATATAATGCCAATAATGGATAACAATCAACCACCAAATATAATGCCAATAATGGATAACAATCAACCACCAAATATAATGCCAATAATGGATAACAATCAACCACCAAATATGATGCCGATAATGGATAACAACCAAATGCCAAATATGATGCCGATAATGGATAACAACCAAATGCCAAATATGATGCCGATAATGGATAACAACCAAATGCCAAATATGATGCCGATAATGGATAACAACCAAATGCCAAATATGATGCCGATAATGGATAACAACCAAATGCCAAATATGATGCCGATAATGGATAACAACCAAATGCCAAATATGATGCCGATAATGGATAACAACCAAATGCCAAATATGATGCCGATAATGGATAACAACCAAATGCCAAATATGATGCCGATAATGGATAACAACCAAATGCCAAACATGATGCCAATAATGGATAACAATCAAATGCCGAACATGATGCCGATAATGGATAACAATCAAATGCCGAACATGATGCCAATAATGGATAACAATCAAATGCCAAACATGATGCCGATAATGGATAACAATCAAATGCCGAACATGATGCCATATCAACAGCCAATGATGCCGCCATATCCGCAGTATCAGCAACAAAATCCATACAATCAAATGCCGTATCAACAAATGGCACCGCAATATACTTCTATGCCAAATCCAAATATGATGCCAATGGATAATAATATGCCACCACTCGTACAAGGGGAAGAAGATTGTGGATGCGGAGGAGAGAGTAGGTTATATAGTCCGCAACCGGGTGGACCACAATACGCCAATCCTTTATATTATCAACCAACTCAGCCAGCATATGCACCACAGCCAGGAACGATGTATTATCAGCCGGACCCACCAAACGTATTTGGAGAACCAGTTTCAGAAGAAGAGGACGAAGAGGAAGTTTAAAAAAAGGTGGGGTTATTCCCACCTTTTTTGTATTCGTGATAGTCAGGAATATGGTGAATTTACATTAAGTGCTAGAAAATTCCTAGTGAAATATTAACAGTGTAAAAACCCTCTCTGTTACTCATCATAAGGGGGAGCTTTTCGAAAGAGAAGTTCATTCTAACAGAGGGGGTTTTTGTATTGAATACGAAAGTAAAAGTTATTGCTGCTTCTTTGTTAGTTACCAGTGCATTAGCTGCATGTGGTACACCAAAAGATAATAATGCGATGGATGGACGTAACTACAATTACGAGCGTACATCTTATAATGATACACACCAGTATCGTGATAATGTAGCGCGTAACGATCGTTCTACAGATTATGTAACATATAGAAACGGTCGTAACGATACAGGATATAATAATTATTACCGTGATGTAAATTACAATGGGCAAATTGCTAATCCACATCCAACTCGTAATATTACAATGAACAATTCATACATTAACAATGATGGTAAAACTGCGGAGAAAATTACGAATCGTGTGAAACGTATGAATAACGTAGACCGAGTTTCTACAGTTGTATATGGAAACGATGTAGCGATTGCGGTAAAACCACGTAATACAGCGACGAATGAAACAGCGATGGCGAACGAAATTCGTCAAGCTGTTGTGAATGAAGTTGGAAATAGAAACGTATATGTTTCTGTAAGAAATGACATGTTTACTCGTGTCGATGCAATGAGTACGCGTTTACGTAACGGCACAGCTACAAACGATTTTAATCGTGACATAACAAATATGTTCCGAGACATTCGTTACGGTCTGACTGGTACTATGCGATAACAAATCAAAGAGGAAGGGATAGCCCTTCCTCTTTATTCATCGTCGTCTTGTAAACGTCGTTTTTTTATAAAATAACTAACGGAGTAAGACGCTAAAAAGCATATGAAGAGAATACCACCTGTTAAAATAGCTTCAAATAGAGGTCTTTCTGGACTGAAAATGATATAAATAATAGCCATGATAATTCCTACAATAAGAGAGCGTAAAATAATTTTGTAATAAGGAGTTAACTTTATTTCATTTTCGCTTTCTTCTACATCGATAGAAACGCTTAACTGTAAATAACTAAGTACAATACTTGTAAGAATAAATAATAACCACAATGGAGATTTCGTAATTTGATTCATTCCTTCTGTGAATCCGATATAGCCTAAAATTCCGATTATACCAATTGATTGAAAAAGAAAGGCAATACGTATGTTTTTTAACATTTGAAGTATGAGGCGTTCATCTTTAATTTTTTTCAAGGCATTCATCCCCTGTTTATATTTATAGTATTAATTGTAACATATATATTACATTAATCAATTTATAATTTACATAAATTTCAATTGGTTGAAAGAGGAAGAAAAATATATTTAGAAATATATTGCGCTTCTACCTTGTTAATGTTATATTAGCAAAGCGATGAGCTAATTTACGTAAGTCGAGAGATATGCTTAAGTGCTAAACACGCGAATGTGGTCGCCTGGTCTTTCGCCGTAAACGCATCAGACGCCTGCTTTGCAGGCGTCTTTCATTTTATATAAAAGTAAATGATACATGCAGATGAGGATTAACCCTTATCTGCATTTTTTGTCCCGCATTAACGGGCAGTAAGACTCCCACCTCAAAATTCGGCGAATGCGAGGGAGTTAGGTGGGAGTCTTACTGCCCGTAAAAGCCCGATTGGTTCAACTAATAATCAGTGGGGGGATGAACAAAACCCCCCACTGATTAAAGTTTCACTTTATTTTCCTTAGAAATTTAATGCTATTGTTTATATGGATAAAACCCCCATTTCCGGAAAAGCTACAAATGAAAGTATGATTTTGCCTAGAAGAGGTGAACGGAAATGAAATGGATGCTAATTGCAGTGCAAGCTTTCGTTGTGATGTTTTGCTTAGCTTATGGATCCGATGTGAGGGCAGAAATAACAGAAAAAGTACCTGAAGTTACAATTTTATTAGAGCGTATGTATGTTGATGGAGAAGTAAGCGAGGAAATACTGACAGAAAAAGTAGCGGATTTAGAAAAGTTTTTGCAGCAATATAAAGAATGGCAACTTGTTGATCGTGATGATGTGCAAATCGTATTACAAAGGAAAGTTGATGATATTTCTCCTTTACTGAAAACGAGCGGTTATTTTGGTGTTTCAGAGGAAGGGATATTGCAAATTTTTAAAGGGGTACCGAAAAGTGATAACGCGATCCATTCCTTCTTTCAAATTGATATGAAAAAGCTTGAGAGTTATGAGCGAGCAAAACTAAAGCGTGGTATTCGTATTAAGTCAAAAGAAGGATTCGTGAAGACAATCGAAAAAATGAAGCAATACGCAGTGCAACATAATAAAAAAAGCAGCTCAGGGTGAGCTGCTTTTTTTATTTATTCTTAGCTAAAATCTCTTTTGCGATTTCATCAATTAGCATATCTTTTCCGATTGGATTGAATGCTTTCGTATTGAAGGCTTCATTCGATACTTCATATACGTGATTGTTTTTTACTGCTTTATTATCTTTCCAAACCGCACTGTTTTTATAGTCTTCGTACACTTTATCAGCTTCTCCGCCGAAGTTTACAATAAACATTTGATCAGGCTGGAATGCAACAAGACCTTCTAGTGATACTTGTGCCATCGTTTGTTTTAAATCTGTACCTTTTGTTGCTGGAAGCTTTAAGTCGTTAAAGATGATGTCACCGTATCCGAAGCTACCGTATACACGGAAGTTTTGTGGTGTAACTGCAACGAACATAAAGTTCTCATCTTTTGTTTTCTCTTTAATTTTTTTAGATAAAGAGTCTGCTTTTTTATCGTAATCTGCAATCCATTTGTCTGCTTTCTTTTCTTCGTCAAATAGTTTACCTACTTCTTTAAACTTACCG
The DNA here is from genome assembly GCF_016651075.1 of Bacillus sp. TH19. Taxonomy (NCBI): domain Bacteria; kingdom Bacillati; phylum Bacillota; class Bacilli; order Caryophanales; family Bacillaceae; genus Bacillus; species Bacillus sp. TH19. The sequence goes on from NZ_JAEKEO010000007.1 coordinate 1,144,327, forward strand.
CGCCAGTCTTCTAGATTTGTTTCCAGAACAACTGTCGGTGCCACTTTTTCTAGTTGATCATAAATTTTCAATTGACGATTGTTTAAAATAATTAAGTCTGGTTTTAAAGCAGTAACAGCCTCTAAATCAACTTTAGGTGCCCAATACCAGCCAACTGCTTTTACTCCGTCTAACTTTTCAGTTAAATGATTTTGGATTTTATCTTTATATGTGTTTGCTGTGCCAACAGGTTTATGTCCAAGGATTAATAATTCCTCTGTTGATCCAGATAAATCAACAATTCTCTTTGGATTAGCTGGAATTGTTGCTTCCCCTTTAGCATGTTTTACAACTTTTGTTTTCGGTTGTTCTTTTGTTTTTTCTTCTTCTTTTTGAGAAGAACAGCCAACGATAGAAAGAACAACTAGCATGATAGTAAATAAAATAAATAGCTTTTGTTTCATCCTGATGTAACCCCTTTAATTAATATTGATAATCATTATTGACTCCTGTATAGTAATGTTCTTTTTGTATTTATGTCAATAGAAAAAAACGGAAATTGTAAACGGGGAACATTTGTTGGGGCAGTCTCGCTTTTCTATTGTTAAATATGTTAAAATGGAATACATGATTTGAGAGGGAGAGATCGTATTTTGTTTGAATATGTTACAGGTTACGTGGAGTATGTAGGACCGGAATATGTCGTAATTGACCATAATGGAATTGGTTATCAAATTTTCACACCAAATCCGTATGTATTTCAAAGAAGTAAGCAAGAAATCCGTGTCTATACATATCATTATGTGAGAGAAGATATTATGGCACTTTACGGTTTTAAAACACGTGAAGAGCGTTTATTATTTACAAAATTGTTAGGTGTATCGGGGATTGGACCAAAAGGTGCTCTTGCAATTTTAGCTTCTGGTCAAACCGGACAGGTCGTTCAAGCGATTGAACATGAAGATGAGAAGTTCTTAGTGAAGTTCCCAGGCGTCGGAAAGAAAACAGCGCGCCAAATGATTTTAGATTTAAAAGGAAAACTAGCAGATGTTGTACCAGATGCGTTTGTTGATTTGTTCTCAGATACTGAAAGTTTTGATACGAAGAAAGGTTCATCAGTTGAACTTGATGAAGCACTGGAAGCACTGCGTGCACTTGGCTATGCAGAACGAGAAGTCTCTCGCGTTGTACCAGAGTTATTAAAAGAATCACTAACGACGGATCAATATATTAAAAAGGCACTTAGTCTTTTACTAAATGGTAAGAGGTGAGTATAATGGACGAACGTCTCCTTTCAGGGGAATCTGGATACGAAGATGCGGATTTAGAGTATTCATTACGGCCACAGACGCTCCGTCAGTACATTGGCCAAGATAAAGCGAAACATAATTTAGAAGTGTTTATTGAAGCGGCGAAAATGCGTGAAGAAACGTTAGATCACGTACTTTTATATGGCCCACCTGGACTTGGTAAAACGACGCTTGCGAATATTATTGCCAATGAAATGGGTGTTAACATTCGAACGACGTCAGGTCCCGCAATTGAAAGACCAGGAGATTTAGCAGCTGTATTAACAGCGCTTCAGCCAGGAGATGTATTATTTATTGATGAAATTCATCGTTTGCATAGATCTATTGAAGAAGTGCTATACCCAGCGATGGAAGACTTTTGCCTTGATATCGTTATTGGGAAAGGACCATCAGCTCGCTCTGTACGCCTAGATTTACCTCCATTTACGCTAGTTGGGGCAACGACGCGTGCAGGTGCATTATCAGCACCACTTCGTGACCGTTTCGGTGTACTTTCACGATTAGAGTACTATACAGTAGATCAGCTTTCTGCGATTGTAGAACGCACAGCAGAAGTGTTTGAAGTTGAAATAGATTCGTTAGCTGCATTAGAAATTGCAAGACGTGCCCGTGGTACACCTCGTATTGCGAATCGTCTATTACGACGTGTACGTGACTTCGCACAAGTTCGCAGTGACGGAACGATTGCGATGGAAATTACACAAATGGCGTTAGAACTATTACAAGTAGATAAATTAGGACTTGATCATATCGACCATAAATTACTGCTTGGTATTATTGAAAAGTTCCGCGGTGGTCCAGTTGGATTAGAAACTGTTTCAGCAACGATTGGGGAAGAATCTCATACGATTGAAGATGTGTATGAGCCGTATTTATTACAAATTGGCTTTTTACAAAGAACGCCAAGAGGCCGGATCGTAACACCGCTCGCATATGAGCATTTCGGAATGGAGATGCCCAAAGTATGACGGAGATGCCAAAGCTGCTTATTACAGCTGGGATTTTGCTCATTGTTGTTGGATTAGCTTGGAAGTTCATAGGAAGGCTTCCAGGCGATATTTTTGTGAAAAAAGGTAACGTTACCTTTTATTTTCCTATCATTACATGTATTGTGTTAAGTATTGCATTATCTTTCATTATGTATATAATAAATCGATTCAAATAAGAAATAGGTGGATACAGTTATGGATATTAATCTGTTTGATTTTCATTTACCAGAAGAACTCATTGCACAAATTCCGCTTGAAGAGCGTGAAACATCAAGATTGATGGTGTTAGACCGTGAAACAGGAGATATTGAGCATAAACATTTTACAGACATTCTTTCTTACTTACAAGAGGGGGATTGCTTAGTTTTAAATGAAACGAAAGTGATGCCAGCTCGCTTGCACGGTGTGAAAGAAGATACAGGTGCACACATTGAAGTGCTTCTTTTGAAACAAGAGGAAGGCGATAAGTGGGAAACGCTTATAAAGCCAGCGAAGCGTGTAAAAGAAGGAACTGTCATCTCTTTTGGTGAAGGAAAGTTAAAAGCAACTTGCATTGGAACAGCAGATCAAGGTGGGCGTCAACTTGAGTTTTCATATGACGGCATCTTTTATGAAATTTTAGACGAGCTTGGAGAAATGCCACTTCCTCCATATATTAAAGAGACGCTAGAAGATCGCGATCGTTATCAAACGGTATATGCGAAGGAAATCGGTTCTGCAGCAGCACCGACGGCTGGCCTTCACTTTACAGAAGAGTTACTTGAGAAATTGAAGCAAAAAGGCGTCGGGTTAGCATTCATTACACTCCATGTAGGACTTGGAACTTTTAGACCAGTTTCTGCAGATACTATTGAAGAGCATCATATGCACGCAGAGTATTACCATATGTCTGAAGAGACTGCGGCGTTATTAAACCGCGTGAAAGAGAATGGCGGCCGTATTATTACTGTAGGTACGACATCAACTCGTACGTTAGAAACGATTGCGACAGATAATAGTGGTAAGCTTTGCGCAGCTTCTGGCTGGACAGATATTTTTATGTACCCAGGATATGAATTTAAAGCAATTGATGGTTTAATTACAAACTTCCATTTGCCGAAATCAACATTAATTATGCTTGTAAGTGCATTTTCAAATAGAGATAATGTACTTCATGCTTATAATGAAGCAGTAAAAGAAAAATATCGTTTCTTTAGTTTCGGTGATGCGATGTTCGTTGCATCTCACGCTAAAATGAGAAACAAATAAAAGGAGTAAATTATGACAGCAATTCGTTATGAATTTATTAAAACTTGTAAACAAACGGGTGCGCGTTTAGGTCGAGTGCACACGCCACACGGCTCATTTGATACACCGACATTTATGCCAGTTGGTACACTTGCAACAGTTAAAACAATGTCACCAGAAGAATTAAAAGCAATGGATTCTGGCATTATTTTAAGCAATACGTATCATTTATGGCTACGTCCAGGCCACGAAATTATTCGTGAAGCAGGTGGCTTGCATAAGTTTATGAACTGGGATCGTGCAATCTTAACGGATTCAGGTGGATTCCAAGTATTTAGCTTAAGTGATTTCCGACGTATTGAAGAGGAAGGTGTTCATTTCCGCAATCACTTAAATGGCGATAAATTATTCTTATCTCCAGAAAAAGCGATGGAAATCCAAAATGCATTAGGTTCAGATATCATGATGGCATTTGATGAGTGTCCACCGTTCCCAGCTACTTTTGAATACATGAAAAAGTCGGTAGAGCGTACAAGCCGCTGGGCAGAGCGTTGCCTAAAGGCGCATGAACGTCCACAAGATCAAGGTTTATTCGGTATTGTACAGGGCGGGGAGTTTGAAGAACTTCGTCGTCAAAGTGCGAAAGATCTTGTTTCAATGGACTTCCCTGGCTATGCTATCGGCGGTCTATCTGTTGGTGAACCGAAGGATATTATGAATCGTGTTCTTGAGTTTACAACACCACTTCTTCCTGATGATAAACCACGTTACTTAATGGGTGTAGGTTCTCCTGACTCGTTAATTGATGGTGCGATTCGCGGTGTTGATATGTTTGACTGTGTACTTCCAACTCGTATCGCTCGAAATGGTACATGTATGACAAGTGAAGGCCGCTTAGTTGTGAAAAATGCGAAATTCGCTAGAGACTTCGGGCCGCTTGATCCGAACTGTGATTGCTACACATGTAAAAACTATTCTCGTGCGTACATTCGTCACTTAATGAAATGTGATGAAACGTTCGGAATTCGTTTAACGTCTTATCACAACCTTCATTTTCTGTTAAACTTAATGGAGCAGGTGAGACAAGCTATTCGTGAAGACCGTCTTGGCGATTTCCGCGAAGAGTTCTTTGAACAGTATGGCTTTAATAAACCGAATGCTAAAAACTTCTAATACATAATTTAAAAGGAGGAACACAAGATGAATGCAGGTATGATGAATATCGTTATGATTGTTGCGATGTTTGCGATTTTCTATTTCTTATTAATTCGCCCGCAACAAAAGCGTCAAAAAGCAGTTGCACAAATGCAAAATGAAATCAAAAAAGGTGATGCTATCGTAACAATCGGTGGTTTACACGCTACAATCGAATCAGTGGATGAAACAAAAATTGTTGTTAAATCTGGTGGTGCACACTTAACTTTCGATCGCAATGCGATTCGTGAAGTTGTGAAAAACTAATGATGAAGGCCCTGCATGAAATGTGCAGGGCCTTTTTTTAACTATTTTGTTTTGACATATTTACACCGAAAATACCTCCGAGTGTACTCGCACCCATCAATGCTAATTGGTAGAGTAACTGTGAGTTCGATAAAGTTTGAGAGAAGCCTAAATAGTTAACGAGAAAGACGAGAATAGCGAATGTAAGGCCTGTTGTGAAACCTACTAGCCATCCTTTTCCTTGTGCCTTTTTACCAGCAATAAATCCAGACATAAGCATAGATAGAAGGGCTATTATAAAAATAATAATTACTAATGTCCCTTCATTAATATTCGTAAATTTTAATAAAAGAGCCATGATCATACTTGTAATAGATGCGAGGATTAATAGGGTAATAATACCGAAGCCGATTGCGCTCGATAATTTTTTCGTTCCATCCATTATGCATTCCCCCTTTTTAATACAAGCATATTTTCATTTTGTTTAAGTTAGACTAGTTTCTTTTTTGTAGGGGAGCCTATAAGTAAAAAAAGGGGATGTAGAAATGGAATGGGTATCAATAATCGGACGAACAATGCTTTTGTATATAATCATTTTAATTATTTTTCGTCTTATGGGTAAACGTGAAATTGGAGAATTAAGTGTATTAGATTTAGTTGTATTCATTATGCTCGGTGAAATGGCTGTAGTGGCAATCGAAAATACAGATAAATCACTTTGGCATCAATTAGTTCCAATGACTTTTCTTATGTGTATACAAATCATTTTGTCGGTCATTTCTTTAAAGTTTCAGCGTTTTCGGCATTTAATAGAAGGGGAGCCTGCGATTCTTGTGAATGCAGGTAAAATTGATGAAAAAAAGATGCGGAAGCAGCGATATAACATAGATGATTTATTGATGCAACTACGTGAGCAAGGAATCGGAGATGTGCGTGATGTAGAATACGCTATTTTAGAACCATCTGGAAAGTTATCTGTCTTTCAAAAACAAAAAAGTAAAAAGAGCAAAAATGATACACCAATTTTTACACTCCCACTAATTATTGATGGAGAAATTCAATACAATCATTTGCAAATGATCGAACATACAGATGGGTGGCTCGTTGAGAAACTGAATAACTTAGGTTATAAAGATGTGAAACGGATTTTATATTGTAGTTTTCAAAATGGACAGTTTTTCGTTGATTTGAAAGAAAATTAGAGGCTTACCATTTTGAATGGCAAGCCTGCTTACTTCAAAAATGAAAGTTTCCGAATGATAGGGAGACGACTTAATTCTTCTTTTCGAATGAGTTTGAAAACGAAGAGGAGAACGATATAAACGATTGTTGTTAAAGTGATTTCCCATAATGTTTGTATGCCAAGTGAATGAGAAAAAACGATATACTTATGAAGATAAAAACCGAAGGTACCAGCAATCCCGATAGCAATTCCGCCGAAAATATAGTCTTTTGCATAAATGGTAAATGCAATTTTCTTTAAAACAGTGGCGTAGTGAAGGAATGTTACGGTTACTATATTTGCTGCGATGGCGAGGGCAACCCCCATCATTTGGAACTCTGGGCGTGAAGCGAGTACAAAGATAACGATTAATTTTACGATAGCGCCAATAAATGTGTTCATCATAGCAGCGCGTGCTAAGTTTAAAGCTTGCAACACAGATGTAAGGGGGCTTTGAAAATAATGAAATAAAAAGCAAGGTGCAAGAAGCTGGATGAAAGCGGCCGCGTTGTCTGATCCGTACATGAGAGTTAAAACTGGAGAAGCAAATACATATAATATAACGACTGACCATCCGCCGGTTATTAAGGAAATTCGAAGTGCTTGTTGTAATCGGTGTTCTACTAATTTGTGTTGTCTCTTTGCCATTGCCTCGCTAATTGATGGGACGAGTGCTGTAGAAAGAGCATATGTAATAAAGGCTGGCAGTGATAGAAGTGGGAACGCATATCCGTTTAATATACCGTATTGCTGAGTTGCGACAGAAGCAGCAACGCCGGCGATCGCTAAGCTTTGCATAACGACGATAGGTTCAAAGAAATAAGAAACGGAACCAATTAAACGGCTTCCTGTAGTTGGTAAAGCAATGTCCATAAGGGAATAAAATGTATTTTTGCTCTCCTTTACAGTAGTGAAAAATCCAGAGCGTATAGATAAATGTTTTTCGCGTTGGAATAAAGTAAGTAAAAATAATAAAGATGCAACTTCACCTAGAACAGCTGATAGCATGGCACCGGCTGCAGCATATTCTACGCCGTAAGGTAAAAATAACCGAATGCATACAGCGATAATTGTAATGCGGACAACTTGTTCTATGACTTGAGCGTAAGCGCTCGGCTTCATGTTTTGTTTCCCTTGGAAATAACCACGTAAAACGGAAGAAACTGCAATAACGGGGACGACAGGTAAAATAGCCATTAATGGATAGTAAGTTCTTTCATCTGTTAATAATGTTTTTGCTAAAATAGGTGTGAGTAGCATAATCCCAATTGTTAAAATGATACTAATAATGGATGTAACGGCTAGCGAGACAGTTAATATTTTTTTAACTCTTTGTTTATCGTTCACTGCTTCCGCTTCTGCTACAAATTTTGCGATTGCAACAGGAAGGCCAATTTGTGTTAGTGTAATTGCTAAAATGAAGGTGGGGACAGCCATCATATAAAGGCCAACGCCTTCTTCGCCTAAAATACGTGCCATTACAATGCGGTTAATAAATCCAAGGATTTTTGTAATAAAGCCAGCTATCATTAAAATAAATGCACCTTTTAAAAAGCTTTGTCTCGTCATACTCTTCTCCTACCTTCTCAAAATCAATGGAATGATTTACAATAATTTATATGCACGTATGAGACAAGAATGACAAGCATTTAAGAGAGTGAAGTATGAATGGTACTCTTGAAAGAAGTTATTACTGTCCATTAGAGCGGGATTAAAAGCGACTTTTTGTGCTGAAATAAGAAGGAGATGTTATATATGTTGGATAATGAGGCTTTGGTAGAATCATACCGCGGACAGTTACAAGTCGTTTTAGAAAGTAAAGTAGAAGAGTTTCACATGTTTGGCTATGACCGAGTGACAGATAATGATATTTGGAAGTTTCTCAAGGTGAAAAAGTGGAAAAAGATAGACAGTGATGTTAGGTTGTATGCATTAGTAAATGATGTATTAAGAGTAAGTACTAATGAATATATGAATTATTTAACTGTTGAAGCATATCAGGCGCCACTTTGGTCGTTTGATGAATATGAAAATAAATAACCGACTGTAATTGGTTTGTTCTTCCTTTTGCAGTATAATGATAGGTATTGATAAAGAGGAATTAATTATGTCTAAGATTATATATAAAGGAGGTAGTGAAGAGAAAAAATAAATAATGGAAGTGTAGGTATTGTGAAAAGCTTACCGACACAGCTAGTGATGAACTAGCGGAAATACATGTATTTTATAGAAAGTAAGTCTACTAACTAGGCGTATGCACACGTACGAAAATGAATCGTAAGAGATTTATTGAAAGTGTTAGTAGCAGAAAGAGGGTACATATGGCAAAGCGTGGTACAAGAATTGCCGCCTTTTTCCTCATCGTTTTATTAATTGGTGGAGTAATTGGTGCGGCAGGAAAAGACATAGCAAAAGGAATTAGTCTAGGACTAGACCTTCGCGGTGGTTTTGAAATTCTGTATGAAGTAAAACCAGCCAAAAAAGGTGATAAAATCGATCGTGATGCACTTGTAAGTACAGTAGGTGCCCTTGAAAATCGTGTCAATGTTCTTGGTGTAAGTGAGCCGAACATTCAAATCGAAGGGGAAGATCGAATTCGTGTACAGCTTGCTGGTGTACAAGATCAGCAAAAAGCACGTGAAATGTTATCAACACAAGCGAAACTAACATTCCGTGATGTGGATGATAACCTGCTTATGGACGGAGCGGATTTAAAAGGCGGCGGAGCGAAGCAAACATTTGATGAGCAAGGCCGTGCGAGCGTAGGTCTTACACTAAAAAGCGCTGAAAAATTCCGTGAAGTAACTGAAAAGATTTCAAAAATGCCACCACCAACGAATTTAATGGTAATTTGGCTTGATTTTGAAGAAGGAAAAGATTCATATAAAGCAGAATCAGCAAAACCGAATCCGAAGTTTTTATCAGCAGCAACAGTAAGCCAAGTATTTAACCAAGCTGAAGTATCTATCGTAGGTGGAAACTTTACAGTTGAAAGTGCGAAAGAACTTTCATCTTTATTAAATGCAGGTGCACTTCCTGTTGATTTAAAAGAAATGTATTCAACATCTGTTGGAGCGAAATTTGGTCAACAAGCATTAGAGCAAACGATTTTCGCTAGTGCGATTGGTATTGCTATTATCTTCTTATTCATGCTTGTATTCTACCGTTTACCAGGACTTGTAGCGGTTATTATGTTAGGTTTATACATTTTCGTTACATTACTTGTCTTTAACTGGATGCATGCAGTTCTTACGTTACCGGGTATTGCGGCATTAGTGCTCGGGGTTGGTATCGCAGTTGATGCGAATATCATTACGTACGAGAGATTGAAGGAAGAGCTTAAAATTGGTAAGTCGATGATGTCAGCATTCCGTGCTGGTAACCATCGTTCATTATCGACAATTTTAGATGCGAACATTACAACAATTGCAGCAGCTGGTGTATTATTCGCTTACGGTAATAGCTCTGTAAAAGGATTCGCAACAAGTTTAATCGTAAGTATTTTAGTTGGTTTCATTACGAACGTATTCGGTACTCGTTTCTTACTAGGTTTACTTGTAAAGAGCCGTTACTTTGATAAGAAACTATCTTACTTTGGTGTTAAGGAAAAGGATATTATTCCATTAACAAAAGGTGCAGTACATCCACCGACGAGATTTGATCGTATTAATTTCGTAAATATCGGTCATAAATTTTTCTTATTCTCAATTGTAGTTGTAATTGCTGGGGCAATTATATTACCGATTTTCAAAATGAATCTTGGTATTGATTTTGCAAGTGGTACACGTATTGACTTGCAATCAAAACAAGCAACTACTGTTTCTAATATTCATAAAGATTTGAAAGAATTGAACATCGATGTGAAGGAAGAAGATATTGTACCGACCGGAGATGACAATAAAGGTTTCGCTGTTCGTACGTTAGGCGTTTTATCGAAAGATGAAATTGCGAAAACAAAAACATTCTTTAACGATAAATACGGTACAGAGCCAAACGTAAGTACAGTTTCGCCGACAATCGGTAAAGAGATTGCACGAAATGCATTCATCGCGGTTCTGATAGCTTCATTGGTTATCATCTTATACGTAAGTATTCGTTTCCGCTTCACATATGCATTATCTGCGGTAATCGCATTATTACATGATGCATTCGTTATGATTGTTATGTTTAGTCTTTTCCAGATAGAGGTAGACTTAACGTTTATCGCTGCGATATTAACGATTATTGGTTACTCTATCAATGACTCAATCGTTACGTTTGATAGAAACCGTGAGTTATACAAACAGAAAAAACGAGTTCGCGACATAAAAGACCTAGAAGAAATCGTAAACTCAAGTATTCGTCAAACAATTGGTCGTTCAATTAATACAGTGTTAACAGTGTTATTCCCAGTAATCGCACTACTTATTTTCGGTAGTGAATCACTGCGTAACTTCTCACTTGCATTATTAATTGGATTAGTTGTAGGTACGTACTCTTCTATTTTCGTGGCTTCTCAAATTTGGTTAATGCTTGAAAACCGTCGTTTGAAAAGGGGAAAAAACAAGAAGAAGGTTGAGAAAGAAGAACCTGAACCGCAAGTATAAAAAAGATGATGTCTCATTATGAGGCATCTCTTTTTTCGTTTGTGGATACAATAAGATAGCAACTTTTGAAAGAATGAAATGGAATAAAGTGGTGATGTTATCGCTGATTTTGTTAAAATAAAGTGAAACTTTAATAAGTGGGGGTTTTGTTCATCCCCACTTATTATTAGCCCTCACCAATCGGGCTTTTACGGGCAGTTGATCTCCCACCTAACTTCCTTGTATTTGCCGGATTTTGAGGTGGGGGGCTTACTGCCCGCAAATAGCGGGATAAAAAGATAGGTTAAGAAAAGAAGGGATTTCAATTATGGAAAAAGATGAACGTTTTAAACAGGCCGAGTTTGGTGCTATTGTCGGAATCGTTGGTAATATTATATTAGCGATTGTAAAAGCGGTAATTGGTTATATTGGAAACAGTAAGGCACTTTTAGCGGATGCAGTGCATTCTGGATCAGATGTAATTGGCTCGTTAGCTGTACTTTTTGGATTACGAGCGGCAAAGCAACCGCCTGATGAAGATCATCCGTATGGTCATGGTAAAGCGGAATCGATTTCAGCGATTATTGTTGCGGTATTATTATTTATTGTTGGAATAGAGATAGCGATTTCGTCTATAAAAGCTTTTTCACAAGATTTGGAACCACCAAAAGGAATTACGATTTTTGCAGTTATTCTTTCGATTGTAGTGAAAGAAGGGATGTTTCAGTATAAATATCGATTAGGGAAGAGGATAAATAGTGCTGCAATTATTGCAAATGCATATGAACATCGTTCGGATGTGTTTTCTTCAATTGCAGCTTTAATCGGCATTTGTGCAGCTATTATCGGCGGTAAGTTAGGTATAGATTGGCTTGTATATGCCGATCCAATTGCGGGATTATTTGTTTCAATTCTCGTTGCTAAGATGGCGTGGAGTATTGGAGCAGAAGCTATTCATGCAACGCTCGATCATGTTCTGCATGAAGAAGATGTTTTTCCGCTTAGGGAGGCAGTTTTTCAAGTGGAAGGTGTGAAAAAAATTGGCTCTTTATATGCAAGAGAACATGGCCACTATGTTATTGTCGATATTAAAGTATCTGTAGATCCATATATCACTGTAGAAGAAGGTCACCGCATCGGAAAACATGTAAAAGAAAAACTTATGAAACAAGATAACGTACAAAACGTTTTTGTACATATTAATCCGTATTCCCCAAATTAAACATAACGGATATTTAATTATATAGATATCGAATCGTAGTTTGCATTATATTGTCACCCCTTAATCTGTCTTGTATAATGGATAGGTTAAGGGGTGATTTCGTGTTACAACCGAAGACGCGTTGGAAAGAAAAAGAATATAATGAGGAACTAGTGAGTGAATTAGCAAATAAATTGCAACTATCACCTCTTGTGACTTCATTATTTCTTGGCAGAGGCTTAAATACAGAAGATAAGATTGTAGACTTTTTAAATACAGCAGATCAAGAATTTCATGATCCATTTTTACTTGAAGGAATGGATCGGACTGTAGAACGTGTGAAAAAAGCTATTGAAAATGGAGAACAAATATTAATATTTGGCGATTACGATGCGGACGGAGTAAGTAGTACGACTGTGTTATATCTTGCTCTCAAAGAATTAGGTGCAGAAGTAGAATTTTATATTCCAAATCGTTTTACTGAAGGCTATGGGCCAAATGAAGAAGCGTTTCGTTGGGCGCACAGTGCAGGGTTCTCACTAATTATTACTGTCGATACTGGTATCGCAGCGGTACATGAAGCGAAGGTAGCGAAGGAACTTGGAATAGATCTTATTATTACAGATCATCATGAGCCACCACCAGAATTACCAGAGGCACTTGCGATTATTCACCCGAAATTAGAAGGCGGTGTTTATCCGTTTCATTATTTAGCGGGTGTTGGTGTTGCATTTAAAGTTGCACATGCACTTTTGGGTCGTGTGCCAGAGCATTTGTTGGAAATTGCAGTAATCGGTACGGTAGCCGATTTAGTATCGCTTCACGGTGAAAATAGATTATTAGTACAGCGTGGACTGAAGCATATGCGAATGACTCGAAATATCGGTTTAAAGGCGTTATTTAAAGTCGCTAACGTTTCGCAAAGCGAAATTACAGAAGAAAGCATCGGGTTCGCACTCGCACCTCGTATTAATGCAGTTGGTCGTTTGGAAGATGCAACACCTGCTGTACATCTTTTATTATCAGAAGATCCAGAGGAAGCGAAAGAGCTAGCTGAAGAAATTGATGAGCTGAACAAACTTCGAAAAGATATTGTAAAGCAAATTACTGAAGAAGCTATCGCTGAAGTCGAAAATAATTTCCCGCCAGAAGAAAATAAAGTGTTAGTCCTTGCAAAAGAAGGTTGGAATCCAGGGGTAATTGGAATTGTCGCTTCTAAGTTAGTTGAACGTTTTTATCGTCCGACGATTGTATTAAGCATTGATCCTCATAAAGAAACAGCAAAGGGATCGGCTCGTAGTATTGCAGGATTTGATTTGTTTGCAAACCTTTCAGATTGCCGTGAATTGTTACCGCATTTCGGAGGTCATCCGATGGCAGCGGGAATGACACTTAATATGAATGATGTGGATGAATTAAGACGCAGGTTAAATGAGCAAGCAGATGTAATTTTAACAGCAGAAGATTTTATTCCGATTACAGCAGTGGATGCATTTTGTAAAGTAGAAGATGTAACGCTTGCCGCGATTGAGGATATGCAAAAGTTAGCGCCATTTGGCGTAGGAAATCCGAAACCGCGTATTGCGGTGAAAGATGCCGACTTAGAAAGTATCCGTGCAATTGGATCTGATGGTTCGCATTTAAAAATGGCTCTTCGTGATGGACAAGCAACACTGGACACGATTGGATTTGGATTTGGTACTTATGCGAAAGAAATCTCTCCAGTTGCGAAGGTTTCTGTAGTAGGAGAAGTGTCCATTAATGAATGGAATAACTTTAAAAAGCCGCAATTAATGGTGCAAGATATTGCTGTAGAGGCATGGCAATTATTTGACTGGCGTAGTATGCGTAATGTAGAAGCAAATTTAGCAGAACTTCCGAAAGAAAAAATAACAATGGTGTATTTTTCTGAAGAGGTATTGAATAAATTTTCTTTAGAAGGCTATAAAGAGCATATCGTGCATGCATCAGAGGTAGCTCATTTTGATGATCAATACATTGTGCTACTTGATTTGCCGAAAGGAGCAGATGAATTAGGTGATGTATTTAAGGCTGGATTCCCAGCTCGAATTTACACGCTATTTTATCAAGAGAATAATCATTTATTTAGTACGGTCCCAACGAGGGAGCATTTTAAATGGTACTATTCTTTCTTAAGCCAAAAAACACCATTTTCTTTAAGGCAATATGGGGAACAACTGTGTCGTCATAAAGGTTGGTCAAAAGATACAGTAAATTTCATGACACAGGTGTTTTTTGAGTTAGAATTTGTTACAATAAAAGACGGTGTCATTTTTATGGCAGATAAAAAACAAAAGCGTGATTTAATTGAATCGAACACATATCGTGAGAAAATGAACCACTTACAATTAGAGAAAGAATTGGTTTATAGCACATATCAGCAACTATATACATGGTTTGAAACGATTCGTGATCATAAATAAGTAGAACAGTTAGGGTAAAGGATTTGTATTTACAAACCTTTTATATCTGAGGAGGATTCAGAAATATGGATTTCAAGCAACATATCGCAATTGTACCAGATTATCCGAAAGAAGGTATTGTGTTTAAAGACATTACACCTTTAATGAACGACGGAAAAGCATATAAAGCAGCAACAGATGCAATCGTTGAGTATGCAAATAAAAGAGACATTGATGTTGTAGTAGGACCAGAAGCGCGTGGTTTTATTATTGGTTGCCCAGTTTCTTATGCATTAGAAGTAGGTTTCGCACCAGTTCGTAAATTAGGAAAATTACCACGTGAAGTAATTACAGTTGACTACGGTAAAGAATATGGAACGGATGTTTTAACAATCCATAAAGATGCAATTAAGCCCGGCCAACGTGTATTAATTACAGATGACTTATTAGCTACAGGTGGAACAATCGAAGCGACAATTAAACTAGTTGAAGAACTTGGTGGAGTTGTAGCAGGAATTGCATTTTTAGTAGAGCTTACTTACTTAGATGGTCGTAAAATGTTAGATGGTTACGATGTATTAGTATTAGAAAAATACTAATCATTATATAGGTGAAACTACGGTGATAAAAAAGTACCCGTGAATCTCTTGGAGAGGAGCGGGTACTTTTGTATAATTGCACAAAAAAACATGGTGAAATGTCAGTAAAATCTTTTCCTTTTCACAATTCACAATCATTGGGTTATAATGATAGAATATAATTTATTCTATTCAATAAAGATAAAGTCAATTTTCAATAAAAGGTGATTCGATGGCAAATGAGCAAGTACTAACAGCTGAACAGGTACTCGAGAAAGCAAGTCAATATTTAGCGGATGGAGATATTGAGCTAGTGGCACGTGCCTATGAATATGCGCGTGATGCACATAGCGAACAATATAGAAAATCGGGTGAACCATATATTATTCACCCAATTCAAGTTGCAGGTATTTTAGTTGATTTACACATGGATCCGGCTACAGTATCGGCAGGTTTCTTACATGATGTAGTGGAAGATACAGAAATTACATTAGAAGACATTGAACGGGAATTTAATAAAGAAATCGCTATGCTTGTCGATGGTGTTACAAAGCTTGGAAAGATTAAATACAAATCCCATGAGCAGCAACAAGCAGAAAACCATCGCAAAATGTTTATTGCAATGGCTCAAGATATTCGAGTTATTTTAATTAAACTAGCTGATCGTCTTCATAACATGCGTACATTGAAACATTTGCCTCAAGAGAAGCAGCGTCGCATTGCAAATGAAACGTTAGAAATCTTTGCACCTTTAGCACATAGACTCGGAATTAGCACTATTAAATGGGAGTTAGAGGATACGTCACTTCGCTATTTAAACCCGCAGCAATATTATCGTATTGTGAATTTAATGAAGCGTAAACGTGCAGAGCGTGAAGAATATTTAGATGAAGTAATGACTGGCATTCGCGAGAAATTAAAAGAGGTTTCAATTCAACCTGAGATTTCTGGAAGACCAAAACATATTTACAGTATTTATCGTAAAATGGCATTGCAAAATAAACAATTCAATGAAATTTACGATTTACTAGCTGTACGTGTCGTTGTGAATAGTATTAAAGATTGCTATGCGGTGCTTGGGATTATTCATACGTGCTGGAAACCAATGCCAGGTCGTTTTAAAGATTATATTGCAATGCCGAAAGCAAATTTATATCAATCTCTTCATACGACTGTAATTGGACCAAAAGGTGATCCGCTAGAAGTGCAAATTCGTACGAAAGAAATGCATGAGATTGCAGAATTCGGAATCGCGGCACATTGGGCGTATAAAGAAGGTAAAGCAGCAGAAACAACGGGTACATTAGAGAAGAAACTAACTTGGTTCCGTCAAATATTAGAATGGCAAAATGAAGCTTCTAATGCAGAAGAATTTATGGAGTCATTAAAAATTGATTTATTCTCTGACATGGTATTCGTCTTTACACCAAAAGGCGATGTAATGGAATTACCACTTGGCTCTGTTCCAATTGATTTTTCGTATCGTGTCCATTCGGAAATTGGAAACAAGACAATTGGTGCAAAAGTAAATGGGAAAATGGTGACGCTTGATTATAAGTTGAAAACTGGTGACATCATTGAAATTTTAACATCGAAACATTCGTATGGTCCAAGTCAAGATTGGGTAAAGCTTGCTCAAACATCTCATGCGAAAAATAAAATACGTCAATTCTTTAAGAAACAACGTAGAGATGAAAATATTGAAAAAGGCCGTGAACTTGTTGAAAAAGAAGTGCGTGGCTTAGAGTATGAGATGAAAGAAGTATTAGCGCTTGATAATTTAAAACGTGTCGCTGAGAAGTTTAACTTTGCAAATGAAGAAGATATGTTTGCAGCAGTTGGATATAACGGAATTACAGCAGCGCAAATTGTTACGCGACTAACGGACAAGTTCCGTAAACAACGTGAAGAAGAAGACATCGTTGAAGTTAAAGAAGTTCGTAAACCGATGAAAATTCGAAAATGGGATTCTGGTGTAAAGGTAAGTGGTGCAGATAATTTGTTAATTCGTTTATCAAAATGCTGTAACCCAGTTCCAGGCGATGATATCGTTGGGTATATTACGAAAGGTCGAGGCGTATCAATTCACCGTTGCGATTGCGTCAATGTGCATACAGAAGAAGCGGTGGAGCGTTTGCTAGAAGTAGATTGGGAAGGTAGTCCTGAAAAAGAAATTGAGTACAATGTTGATATTGAAATTTCAGGCTATGATCGTCGTGGTCTATTGAATGAAGTATTACAAGCTGTTACAGAAACGAAGACGTATATCTCAGCTGTTTCTGGTAGAAGTGATCGTAATAAGATGGCAACGATTAACATGTCGATTTCTATTCGAAACTTACAACACTTGAAAAAAGTAGTAGAGCGCATTAAACGTGTTCCAGAAATTTATGCCGTACGACGCATGATGCATTAATAGGGAGTGTAGAAAAGATGAGAGTTGTTTTACAACGATCAAAGGAAGCGTCTGTCACAGTAGATGGCGAGATTGTAGGACAAATTCCATTCGGTTTAACATTACTAGTTGGCATTACGCATGAAGATACAGAAAAAGATGCAACTTATATCGCAGAAAAAATTGCAAACCTACGTATTTTTGAAGATGAGAGCGGAAAGATGAACCACTCTGTACTTGATATGAAGGGACAAGTTCTATCTATTTCGCAATTTACATTATACGGAGATTGCCGCAAGGGAAGACGTCCAAACTTTATGGATGCTGCGAAACCTGATTATGCAGAACATTTATATGATTTCTTTAATGAAGAAGTTCGTAAACAAGGACTGCATGTGGAGACAGGACAGTTCGGAGCAATGATGGACGTTTCTTTAATCAATGATGGTCCGGTGACCTTAATTGTAGAAAGTAAATAGTGTTGCCGGGGAAGAGAGGATTATAGGTCCTCTCTTTTTTCATACATTGTGGTATGTTTTGTTTAGTTACAATAGGATTTAATTTGAAGAGGAATAAAAGGAAAAGAAGGTGTAGCATGCTTCAAGAATTCAATATAGCTTTACGTTTTATGCTGGAGTTATGCATTCTTGGGATTGTTGGATACTGGGGGTTCCGAATAGGAGAAATACCTGTTGTAAAAATTACACTGGCTACTAGTCTTCCGATTGTTGTTGCTGTCATATGGGGGTTATTTGGAGCTCCATACGCAGAGTGGGAAGTGCGTGGTATATTGCATGTATTGTTAGAAATTATCGTGTTTGGAGTAGGTGTTACAGCGTTGTATCATTTGAAGCACCCTTTACTTGCGAGTGGATTGGCTACCGTTATTATTGTTAATCGCATTCTTATGTTTATTTGGAATCAATAACTGTTTCGGCTATGTATAACTATCTCATCAATATGGAACAATAAAAAGTAAAACAACCATATTGAATGTGAGGGATATACGTATGCGTATGAATGAAAAAGGGCATTCTGTTACAAATGGTGCAAATCAACTGTTTAACGTAAATTTACATGATTTTATTTCAAAAGAACAAAACAATACTTCAATGGAGCTTGCTTCTGAGTTTGGAATTTCACTACAAGATGTAAAGCGCCTAAAGAAGCAAATTGAGCGCTCTTAGAGCACTTGACAATCCTACTCAACAAACGTATAGTAATTTTATATTTACATATGAATATAGCCGTTGATAGAGGAGAGTAAATGAGATACACATGGAAAGAGAAGAAATGTCCTAGGCTGAAAACATTTCTACATGATGACTGATTGAATGACACTCTGTAGGTTTCAACTTGAAAGGCTTATACGCTTAGTAGAGATGAACGCAAATTTAAGCGTTATTAAAAAAGTGGAAGCATACGTGCTTCAATTAGGGTGGCACCACGGGTATAATACTCTCGTCCCTACTGTTCAAACAGTAGAGGCGGGAGTTTTTTTATTTTTATTAAGATTAAAACAATTTGAGGAGGAACTGAATATGTCTATTCAAATCCCACGCGGAACGCAAGATATTCTTCCAGGTAGTGTTGAGTTATGGCAGTATATCGAAGGGCAAGCGCGCGACATTTGCCGTCGTTACAATTATAAAGAAATTCGTACACCAATTTTTGAGCACACAGAGCTATTTTTACGTGGTGTTGGTGATACGACAGATATCGTACAAAAAGAAATGTATTCATTCCAAGACCGTGGAGAGCGTAGTTTAACATTACGTCCAGAAGGTACTGCACCTGTTGTACGTTCTTACGTTGAAAACAAAATGTTCGGTGATGCAACACAACCAACAAAATTATACTATATTGGCCAAATGTTCCGTTATGAAAGACCACAAGCAGGTCGCTATCGTCAATTCGTACAATTCGGTATTGAAGCAATTGGTAGTAACGATCCAGCAATTGATGCAGAAGTAATTGCACTTGCTGTAGAGTTTTACCGCGGTATGGGCTTGAAAAATATTAAAGTTGTATTAAATAGCTTAGGTGATGCAGCGAGTCGTCAAGCGCACCGTGATGCGTTAATTGCTCACTTTGAGCCGCGCATCGGAGAATTCTGTTCTGATTGCCAATCTCGCTTAGAAAAAAATCCTCTTCGTATTTTAGACTGTAAGAAGGACCGTAATCATGAATTAATGAGCACGGCACCATCTATTACAGAATACTTAAACGAAGATTCAGCAGTATACTACGACAAAGTACAAGAACTACTAACGATGATGGATGTTCCATTTGAGAAAGATCCGAATTTAGTACGTGGTTTAGACTACTACCAACACACTGTTTTTGAAATTATGAGTGAGGCAGAAGGTTTCGGTGCTATCACAACATTAAGTGGCGGTGGCCGTTATAACGGACTTGTACAAGAAATCGGTGGACCGGAAATGCCAGGTATCGGTTTTGCGATGAGTATTGAGCGTTTAATTATGGCGCTGAAGGCTGAAAATATTGAGTTACCAATTGAACATAGTATTGATTGTTACGTTGTAGCACTTGGTGAAAAAGCGAAAGACCGTGCTGCAAAAGTTGCGTTCGATCTTCGTAAAGCTGGATTATCAGTTGAAAAAGATTATTTAGATCGCAAAATGAAAGCACAATTTAAATCTGCAGATCGTTTAAATGCGAAATACGTAGCTGTATTAGGGGAAGATGAGCTAGATAAAGGCATCATTAACTTAAAAGATATGGCAACAGGCGGACAAGAAGAAGTAGCGTTAGATGTATTTGCTTCATATGTAGCAGAGAAATTAATATAGGGGGAACTTAAAGTGGCTGAAAGAACACATGCATGCGGAAAAGTAACAGTAGAAGCGGTTGGACAAACAGTTCAATTAAAAGGTTGGGTACAAAAACGCCGTGATTTAGGCGGATTAATCTTTATCGACTTACGTGACCGTACAGGTATCGTACAAGTTGTATTTAATCCAGAAACATCAAAAGAAGCGTTAGAAGTAGCAGAAACGATTCGTAGCGAATACGTATTGCACGTAGAAGGTACAGTTGTTGAACGTGGTGAAGGCGCAATTAATGATAATATGGCAACTGGTCGTATTGAAGTACAAGCATCGAAAGTAAATGTATTAAACGCAGCGAAAACAACGCCAATCATTATTGCTGATGATACAGATGCATCAGAAGATGTGCGTTTAAAATATCGTTACTTAGACTTACGTCGTCCTGCAATGTTCAACACATTCAAAATGCGTCATGACGTAACGAAAACAATTCGTAACTTCTTAGATACAGAAGAGTTCTTAGAAGTTGAAACACCAATTTTAACGAAGAGCACGCCAGAAGGAGCTCGCGACTATTTAGTACCAAGCCGTGTGCATGATGGTGAATTTTATGCATTACCTCAATCTCCGCAGCTATTTAAACAGCTTCTTATGGTCGGTGGATTTGAGCGTTACTATCAAGTAGCACGTTGTTTCCGTGACGAAGATTTACGTGCGGACCGTCAACCGGAATTCACGCAAATTGATATCGAGGCATCATTCTTAACACAAGATGAAATTTTAGAAATGATGGAGCGTATGATGACGAAAGTCATGAAGGATGCAAAAGGTGTAGAAGTTAGTGCACCATTCCCTCGTATGAAATATGCTGATGCAATGGCTCGCTTTGGTTCTGATAAGCCGGATACACGCTTTGAAATGGAACTAAAAGACCTATCTGAATTTGCAGTAGGTTGTGGATTTAAAGTATTTACAAGTGCTGTAGAAAACGGCGGACAAGTAAAAGCGATTAACGCAAAAGGTGCAGCGAGCAAATACTCTCGTAAAGACATCGATGCATTAACTGAATTCGCCAAAGTATACGGTGCAAAAGGTCTAGCTTGGCTTAAAGTTGAAGAAGACGGCTTAAAAGGACCGATTGCGAAATTCTTCGGTGAAGAAGAGGCAAACGTGTTAATGAGTACATTAGAAGCGGATGCTGGTGACTTATTACTATTCGTAGCAGATAAGAAAAGTGTTGTTGCAGATAGCTTAGGTGCACTTCGTTTACGTCTAGGTAAAGAACTTGAGTTAATTGACGAAAGTAAATTTAACTTCCTATGGGTAACTGATTGGCCACTTCTTGAGTACGATGAAGATGCAGATCGTTACTTCGCAGCTCACCACCCATTCACAATGCCATTCCGTGAAGACGTTGAGTTAGTAGAAACAGCACCAGAAAAAGCACGTGCACAAGCATATGACCTTGTATTAAACGGTTATGAGCTTGGTGGTGGATCACTTCGTATTTACGAGCGTGACGTACAAGAAAAAATGTTCAAAGCACTTGGATTCTCACAAGAAGAAGCACAAGAACAATTCGGATTCTTATTAGAAGCATTCGAATACGGTACACCACCACACGGCGGAATCGCATTAGGTTTAGACCGTCTTGTTATGTTACTTGCAGGTCGTACGAACCTTCGTGATACAATTGCATTCCCGAAAACAGCAAGCGCAAGCTGCTTATTAACAGAAGCGCCAAGCCCAGTTGCAGAAGCTCAGCTTGAAGAGCTAAGCTTAAAATTGAGCTTGAAAGAAGAGAAGTAAGAATAGAGTCTAGATGGTTATACTATAGCCGTCTAGGCTTTTTTTGAGGGGAAGTTTAAAAAGTCCGGTTCAGATAACTGTCGCATCTCATTGTTACGTATGCTAGTCCGGTGCTCGAGTAGTACTCCTACACTGCGCTCCTCCTAGCATACGTGTCTCAATCTGCTAGGTTCTCTAAGTCCTCCTTTTTAAACGTATACGTAAGAAAAAAGTCCGGTTTTACATTATGTTTTCCTTGTTTGAAATACGTATTTTTAGGAATTATATAACTTTTTCTATACAAATAGTCGGAAAAACGCTAGAATACATGGTAGACCATTTTTGTAATAGGAGTGTAGAGCTGAATGTTACATCAATTTTCACGTAATGAATTAGCCTTTGGAAAAGAAGGCCTTGAAATATTAAAAAATAGTACAGTCGGTATTTTAGGTATTGGCGGCGTAGGATCATTTTCGGCAGAAGCGTTAGCACGTTCTGGCGTAGGACGTCTCGTATTAGTTGACAAAGATGTTGTAGATATTACAAACGTAAACCGTCAAATTCACGCGTTAGTATCTACTGTAGGACGTTCAAAAGTAGAATTAATGAAAGAGCGTATTGCAGATATTAATCCAGAGTGTGAAGTAATTGGACTAGAGATGTTTTATACAGATGAAACATATGAAGAGTTCTTTAAACACGGTTTAGATTTCGTAGTAGATGCATCTGATACGATTACGTTCAAAATTCATTTAATTAAACAATGTTTACGTCGTAAAATCAAAATTATCTCATGTATGGGTGCGGCAAATAAAATGGACCCAACTCGTTTCCGTATTGCGGACATTTCTAAAACACATACAGATCCAATTGCGAAAGTAATTCGTACGAAGCTTCGTAAAGATGGTATTAAAAAAGGTGTAAAAGTTGTCTTCTCTGACGAAAACCCAATCGTAATTCGTGAAGAAGTACGTAAAGAAATCGTACCAGACGAAAATGCAAAAATTCGTAAAGCGAAATTACCACCTTCTTCAAATGCGTTCGTACCATCTGTGGCTGGTTTAATTATGGCAAGTCACGTTGTACGTGAGCGTATTAAAAACGTAGAAGTCAAGCGTGTAGGGCAAGAATAAAAAGGAAGCATATATCGTTTAGGATATATGCTTTTTGTATGTTTTAAAGAAATATCGATGTCGAATCGTTAATATAATTTCATTTACTGTGGTGCTTTTTCACTAAGAGAAAATAAACAGGGATGTCACTTAGTTGAAAAAGTGGCATCCCTGTTTTTAGTTTTCTGCAGAATATATAATATCTAAATTTCCATTTTGATCGGTTTTGAAAATCGGAGCAATTTGCTCTTCTTGTTCTTCGACCGAAACAAGTTTTCGAGCACGATCCATAATTCTAACAAGCATTGCATAATCTTCTTCGATTGCTTGTTGTTTTTTTGTGAGAACAGCTAATTTTGCTTCAAGTTCATTATTCATTTTTTGCAGGGAAGTGAGCTGATCTTGTAATACGTCATTTTCAGTTTGTAACTTTGCAAGTGATGGGTTATTGTGCTCCAAGTTTTGCAAAAATGAGATGACATTTTGCATTGTAAGATCTTGTTTATTTGGGACAATATCTTCTGAAAACTCGGCATCGATTACGAGCTGCCGAGTTTGTGTGAACTGCTCTTTTTCTATTTTAGCTTCCGAACGCTTTAATTCTTTACGTTGTTTTTTTGCGATTTGCACCGCATCTTCATAATATGGTCTTACTTCAGCATTCCATCTAAAGCCACAAGCTGCTGAAGTTCGGTTTAATGTATCACCAACTTCATCGAATGCTTTTATTTGTGTACTTCCGCTGCGAATATGTCGTAAAACAGTTTCTGCTAAAAGGAGATCGTCTTCTTTTGTCCATGCATCTTGACGTGTTTTCATAAGCGAACCCTCCGTAATGGTGACGTTTTCGCTTATATTACCCTTTATTCTTCGTTTTATGCGAACTTTGTAATCTTTCATAAACAGTAGAAAGTGCTTGTTCAAATTTTCCTGACGTTTTCGGTTTATAATATTGCTTGTTTTTAATTTTATCAGGTAAGTATTGTTGTTGTACCCAGCCATTTGGGTGATCGTGTGGATATAAGTATCCGATGCCTCTTCCTAACGATTCGGCTCCTTTATAATGACTATCTTTTAAATGACTTGGAATATCGCCTGTTTGGCCATTACGTAAATCGTGTAGTGCAGCATCGAGTGCTTTATAGGCCGAGTTTGATTTCGGTGATAGACAAAGTTCAATAACAGCATTTGCAAGTGGTATGCGTGCCTCTGGGAAGCCGACCCGTTCAGCGGATTCAATCGCTGCAAGTGTACGTTGTCCAGCTTGTGGGCTAGCAAGTCCGATATCTTCATATGCCATAATAAGCAGACGTCTACCGATGCTTTGTAAGTCACCAGCTTCAATAAGACGTGCTAAATAATGAAGTGCGGCGTTCACATCACTTCCGCGTACTGATTTTTGAAAAGCAGATAAAACGTCATAGTGAGCATCGCCACCTTTGTCGTGAACGAAACTCTTTTTCTGTAAGCATTCTTCTGCGATTTCAAGTGTAATTTCCGCGGCTTTGTCGTCAGTTGTAAAGCTAGATAAAACAGCTAGTTCAAGTGCATTATAAGCTGAGCGCATATCTCCGCCTGATGCATTTGCAAAGTGATGTAATGCTTCATCCGTAACAGTTACATCATATTCCCCAAGCCCTTTTTCTTTATCTTCAAGCGCTCGTTTTAAGCCAATTAAAATATCATCTTCTGTTAATGCGTGTAATTCGAAGATTTGACAACGACTTCGAATAGCAGAATTAATAGCATGGAACGGATTGCTTGTCGTTGCACCAATTAAAGTAAGAAGTCCGCTTTCTAAATGGGGTAATAGAAAGTCTTGCTTCGCTTTATCTAGCCTATGAACTTCATCCAAAATTAAAACGAGGTGCCGATGCATCTTCGCTTCTTGTACGACAACTTCCATATCTTTTTTATTATGAGTAACAGCGTTTAAGAGGCGAAACAGGGTTCCAGTACTTCCTGCAATTGCGCTGGCGATTGATGTTTTTCCTGTGCCTGGAGGACCGTATAAAATCATTGATTGAAAATGATTTGCTTGGACCATTCGCCATAAAATCTTGCCTTCACCAACTAAATGCTGTTGTCCGATAATTTCTTGAATATTTGTAGGGCGCATTCGATGTGCGAGTGGTTGTTTCATTTGACCCTCTCCCTTAATGTATAATCTCATTCTATCGTATCATTTTTTTTGATGAAATTTGAAATAGGATGCTGTTTTGTGGGGAAGATGAATATGAATATTCCTATTTTTCTTTCAATTGTAATAATTTCCGAGTTTTTCAATGTGATTTTATGTTATCATTTTGATACACAAGTTGAAATTTCTTATAATACTATATTATGCTATAATTTCATAGGATTTTAAATTGTGTTCTTTTATAAAGTGAAACTTTAATCAGTGGGGGTTTTGTTCATCCCCCACCTAACTTCTTTGCTCCAGCCGAATTTTGAGGTGGGAGTTTTACTGCCCGCAAATAGCGGGATAAATAAGATATAACCAATAGAAGTGAAAATTTGAAATGAGGTGCAAATAGATGAAGATCTCAACGAAAGGCCGCTACGGCTTAACAATTATGATCGACCTTGCAAAAAAGTTTGGTGAAGGCCCAATTTCATTAAAATCAATTGCGCAGGCGCATGACCTATCTGAGCATTACTTAGAGCAATTAATTTCACCACTTCGTAACGCTCGTCTTGTAAAGAGTACGCGCGGGGCATATGGTGGATATGTATTATCTGATCAGCCAGTCAACATTACAGCTGGAGATGTAATCCGTGTACTAGAGGGTCCAATTAGTGTTGTAGAAATGATAGAAGAAGAAGAACCAGCACAACGCCAATTATGGATGCGTGTTCGTGATGCGGTGCAAGAAGTATTAGATAGTACAACTTTAGAAGATTTAGTACGTTATGAGGAAGAAAATCACGGGGGCTATATGTTTTACATTTAATTCCTTGTGAAACGATTTGGAAAGAAGGAGATTTAATGGAACGCATTTACTTAGATCATGCTGCGACATCTCCGACTCACCCAGAAGTGGTCGAAAAGATGATTCCATATATGACAGAAACATTTGGAAACCCGTCTAGTATTCATTTTTATGGGCGTCAAACGCGCCATGCGGTAGATGAGGCGAGACGTGTGTGTGCACGTAGCATTCACGCGAGTCCAAATGAAATTATATTCACGAGCGGTGGTACAGAAGCTGATAATTTAGCACTTATAGGTGTAGCGCGCGCGAATCGTCATAAAGGTAACCATATTATTACAACGCAAATTGAACATCATGCGATTTTGCATACGTGTGAATTGTTAGAGCGTGAAGGATTTGAAGTGACGTATTTACCTGTTGATGAAACAGGGCGTGTTCAAGTTTCTGACATACAAAAGGCATTAACGGAAGAGACGATTCTTGTATCTATTATGTTCGGGAATAATGAAGTAGGGACAATACAACCAATTGTGGAAATAGGTAAGTTGTTAAAAGAGCATCAAGCTTATTTCCACACAGATGCTGTACAAGCTTACGGTTTAATAGAAATAGATGTGAAAGAGTTTGGTATTGATTTATTATCGATTTCCGCTCACAAAATTAACGGCCCAAAAGGTGTAGGGTTCCTATATGCTGGTGCAAATGTGAAATTTGAACCGTTATTAATAGGCGGAGAGCAAGAAAGAAAACGTCGTGCTGGTACTGAAAATATACCTAGTATTGTTGGACTTCAACATGCAGTTTCGCTAGCTGAAAAAACTCGTGAGCAAAAAAATGCCCAATATGAAGAGTTTAAAGATATAATGGTATCTGTCTTCAAAAATGAGGACATTCATTTCGAGGTAAACGGAGACTTGGAATATCGCTTACCACATGTGTTTAATATAAGTTTTACAGGAATGAATATTGAACCGTTTCTTGTAAACCTAGACTTAGCTGGTATTGCAGTATCAAGTGGTTCTGCTTGTACAGCTGGTTCGATTGATCCATCACATGTATTAGTGGCGATGTTCGGAAAAGACTCCGATCAAATACGTTCATCCGTACGCTTTAGTTTCGGACTTGGAAATACGAAAGAGCAAATTGAAAAAGCGGCGTACGAAACAGTGAAAATCGTGAAGCGATTAACACAAAATTAGCATGGGAGGTGACATGATGAACAAACTACCTCAAGAAACACGCGTTGTCATCGGGATGTCCGGTGGCGTCGATTCATCTGTAGCAGCTCTTTTATTAAAAGAGCAGGGGTATGATGTAATCGGAATTTTTATGAAAAACTGGGATGATACAGATGCAAATGGTGTCTGCACAGCAACAGAAGATTACAATGATGTAATTGAAGTGTGTAACCAAATCGGCATTCCGTATTATGCAGTAAACTTTGAAAAACAATACTGGGATAAAGTATTTACGTACTTTTTAGATGAGTACCGAGCTGGTCGTACACCAAACCCAGATGTAATGTGTAACAAAGAAATTAAATTTAAAGCATTTTTAGAGCATGCAATTGCACTTGGTGCTGATTATGTAGCAACAGGTCATTATGCACGCGTTGCTTATATGGACGGCGAATATAAAATGCTTCGCGGCGTTGATGACAATAAAGATCAAACATATTTCTTAAATCAATTAAGCCAAGAGCAACTATCAAAAACAATGTTCCCATTAGGTGAATTAAAGAAACCACAAATTCGCGAAATGGCGACAGAAGCTGGTTTAGCGACAGCGGCGAAGAAAGATAGTACTGGTATTTGCTTCATCGGTGAGCGTAACTTTAAAGATTTCTTAAGTAACTATTTACCGGCGCAACCAGGTGTGATGCAAACATTATCTGGTGAAGTGAAAGGGAAACATGATGGTTTAATGTATTATACAATTGGACAACGTCATGGCCTTGGTATTGGTGGTAATGGTGATCCGTGGTTTGCTGTTGGAAAAAACTTGAAAGAAAACATTTTATATGTTGATCAAGGATTCCATAACGAACTTCTATATGGTGATGAAGTTATTGCTACGAATGTAGGCTGGGTAAGTAATAAAGCGAAGGAAAAAGAATTTACGTGTACAGCGAAATTCCGTTATCGTCAAGCAGACAATAAAGTAACGGTTCAAATCGTTGATGAAAATACAGTTCGTATTCTTTGTGATGAGCCAATTCGTGCGATTACGCCAGGCCAAGCAGTTGTTTTCTATGATGGAGATGAGTGCTTAGGCGGCGCTACAATTGATGAAGTATATCATAGTGGTAAGAAATTAGATTATTTAGGATAACACGAGAAGCCTCTGCCGATTAGCGGTTAGAGGTTTCTTTTACATAAAGCGAATTTTCGTTCGCTTGGAAAATACATTCTTTGTTATAATTTGTTGTAGAGGTGAAGGATATGTCAAACAAACTTGAAACAGGTATTAAATATATGCAAGAAGGAAACTGGGAAGAAGCAGCTAAAAATTTCACAGAAGCAATCGAAGAAAATCCGAAAGATGCGCTTGGATACATTAACTTTGCGAATTTATTAGATGTATTAGGTGATAGTGAGCGAGCAATTGTATTTTATAAACGTGCATTAGAATTAGATGGTAAATCTGCTGCTGCTTATTATGGCTTAGGAAATGTATATTACGGTCAAGAGCAATTTGCAGAGGCGAAGGCTGTATTTGAACAAGCGATGCAAGTGGGATTACAATCAGCTGACGTAACATTTATGTTAGGTATCACACATGTGCAACTTGGAAATGATCGTCTTGCACTTCCATTTTTACAAAGAGCAACGGAATTAGATGAAGGCGATGTAGAAGCTGTTTTCCAATGCGGACTTTGCTTCGCACGACTAGAACATATTCAAGAGGCAAAACCTTATTTTGAAAAGGTGTTAGAAATGGATGAAGAGCATGCAGATGCGTATTATAATTTAGGTGTTGCGTACGTATTCGAGGAGAATAACGAGAAAGCTCTTACTTTATTTAAGAAAGCGACTGAAATTCAAGCAGACCACTTTTTAGCTGGTAATGGTATTCGTTTATTAGAGCAAGAAGCTGAATAAAGTGAAATTATAGTTTAATGCGCAGTTACCCCTCATCTAAAGATTGTGAAAGAGGTGGGGGATGTACTGCTCATTAAAGTGAAAAGAACTCGGAAAGGAGAGGAAATATGGGAAATCAACATGCAATGGATTTGTTTGAGGAAGAAAAAAGATTTATAAAAGCGCAAGTTCTTCATACCATTTTCCACAACGAAGAAAACCTCTATTCCGTTGTCAGTATGAAAGTCATTGAAACGAATGAAACATACGACGAAAAAAAAGTAATGATAAACGGTCATTTTCCCCGTATGCATGAAGATGAAGTGTTTACATTAACAGGTCATTTTAAAGACCACCCAAAGTATGGAAAACAATATTTAGTTGAAACGTTTAAAAAAGAACTGCCACAAACAAAAGCAGGTATGGTGCAATATTTAGCGAGCGATTTATTTAAAGGGATTGGAAAGCGTACAGCTGAAAAAATCGTGGACCATCTTGGTGAGCATGCGATTTCTAAAATTATGGATGATCCGGATGCGTTAAGTGGTGTTGTAAACAAGCAAAAAGCGCAGGAAATATATGAGACGATTATTGAGCATCAAGGGCTCGAGAAAGTGATGAGTTTTTTAAATGGTTACGGTTTTGGAACAAAACTTTCTATTAAAATTTATCAGCAATATAAAGAGATGACATTAGAAGTGATTCGTAATAATCCGTATAAACTTATTGAAGAAGTGGACGGAATTGGATTTGGAAGAGCAGATGATATAGGGCGTGCAATCGGAATAACGGGCAATCACGACGACCGTGTACGTGCAGGGTGTTTTTATACGTTAGAGAATATTTCATTACAACTCGGTCACGTGTATATGGAAAAAGGTCAGCTTGTAAGAGAAACGATGTCACTTTTAAATAATCAAGAAGGTAGAGTGACTGAGGAAGATATTGTAGGCTGCGTTGAAATGATGCAAAGCGAAGGGAAAGTCATTATAGAAGAAGAGCGAGTGTATTTAGCTTCTTTATTCTATTCTGAGAAAGGCGTTGTAAAGTCAATTCGTCGTCTTATGAATCAAGAAGAAACCCCTGCATTCCCTGAAGCAGAAGTGTTAAAAACGTTAGGAGAAATTGAAGAACAGCTAAAGGTACAGTATGCGCCGCTTCAGCAAGAAGCAGTTCAAACTGCACTTCATAAGCCGATGATGTTGTTAACAGGTGGACCAGGGACGGGGAAAACAACAGTTATTAAAGGAATTGTTGAAATGTATGCGTCACTTCACGGAGTATCATTAAATCCGAATGAATATAGTGATGATAATCCATTTCCAATATTATTAACGGCCCCAACTGGAAGAGCGGCGAAGCGCATGAGTGAATCGACAGGACTTCCAGCTTGCACAATTCATCGTCTGCTTGGATGGACGCCAGAAGGATCTTTTCAGCGCAATGAAACAGACCCTGTACAAGGGAAGCTCCTTATTATTGATGAGTTTTCGATGGTAGATATTTGGCTTGCAAATCAGCTATTCAAGTCACTTCCGACAAATATTCAAGTTATCGTTGTAGGTGATGAAGATCAGTTGCCATCTGTAGGACCTGGACAAGTGTTAAAAGATTTATTGAATGCAGGTGCGGTTCCAACGGTCAAGCTTACAGAAATTTATCGTCAAGCGGAAGGGTCATCTGTTATTCAACTTGCCCATGCGATAAAGGACGGAACACTTCCACCAGATTTAGCGCAAAATAAAAAAGATCGTTCATTTATCAGCTGTGCAGGTGCTCAAATTGTTGAAGTTGTAAAAAAAGTATGTGAAAACGCGAAGACGAAAGGGTTTAGCGCAAGAGATGTACAAGTGTTGGCACCTATGTACCGCGGACCGGCAGGTATTAATGTGTTAAATGAAGCTCTTCAAGAAGTGTTCAATCCGAAAAAAGAAAAAAGTAAAGAAATTGCCTACGGTGACGTTGTATACCGCAGAGGTGATAAAGTACTTCAATTAGTCAATCAGCCGGAAAGCCAAGTATTTAATGGTGATATCGGAGAAATCGTTTCGGTGTTTTATGCGAAAGAAAACGTTGAGCAACAAGATATGATTATCGTTTCATTTGATGGGATTGAAGTAACGTATACAAAGCCAGATTTAAATCAAATTACACATGCATATTGCTGCTCGATTCATAAATCACAAGGTAGTGAATTTCCGATTGTTATTATGCCGATTGTAAAAAGCTATAACCGTATGTTACGTCGTAATTTAATTTACACGGGTATTACAAGGAGTAAGAAATTCCTTATTATTTGCGGGGAGGAAGCAGCGTTTCAATCCGGTGTAAATCGCCTTGATGATGCAATGCGTCAAACGACTTTAGCTGGCCGATTGCAAGAATCACAAGGAGAAGTGCAGATGGTGACAGTTAATGGTGAAGAAATGGACGTGGAAAACATTTCACCGTATGATTTCATGTAACAAGGTGAAATTATATAGTGAACCTTTCAAACGTATAACGTTGAAAGGTTCTAGCAATGTATAAATGAATGCAGTTTGGACATAATGGCGAATAGAATCTGGGAGACTGTAAGGAGATGAAAGCCATATGTTCAGTTGTCCAAATTGCAAAGGGAAAGACATCGGAAAAATAGGTGTCAACCAATTTTATTGCTGGAATTGTTATATCGAATTATCGGTTTCAAAGGGGAAAATCCATACACATCAAGTAGAGGAAGATGGTTCATTAAGCTCTCTTGATGATTTATTTGATGATAATGAAAGAACGATCGGATAACGAAAAGGGGGATTTACTTTGAATCTACGCAATTCATTAATCGCATTAGGTGTTGGAGCTGCAGCGTATCAATATGCTCGCAAACAAGATGTATTCTCAAAACGCAATGTGAAAAAAGCACGTAAGATGATTAAGTCTTATTTATAAGGCGTAAAAAACTCCCTTTATGATAAGGGAGTTTTTTTATGCGCTTGTATGCAAATATAAAAGTCCGATTTCAGAGAAGAGATAAGATAAACCGTAGCATCCAACGCCAAGCATTCCATAATGCCATAAGTGCTTAGCTCTTTCCTTTCGTGAGGAACGAATAAAGAAGCCTTTCCAAATACCAAACCCGATACAAATCCATTCAAGAAGCATAAAAAGTGCGGATAATGCAAGCATAAATAAGATCATTATGAGCCCTCCTGATTATATTTTGACATTTTGTATTTTCAAGGGGTGGTTGTCCTTATTATGTTAAATATATGTACGTCTTTAAAAAACAGTATGGTCTGTATAAAAAGATTTTAAAACTTTTGCACATAACCTAACCTATTTATTTTCAAAATAAAGATGGAGGAGGTTTTTCGTGTGAAGAATCTTAAAATCATTTGGATATATCGTTTAGGATTATTGTTACTCGTTTTTCTTTGTTTGCTCGTCTTTTTAAAAATCAAGCCACTATGGGCACCGATTATTTTTGTATTTAAAGTGGCGATCACACCGTTCTTTATTGCTTGTTTTATTGCTTATTTATTACACCCTTTAATTGAAAAAATCCATAAGGAAGGAATGCCACGCACACTTGCTATTTTGCTCATTTATATTCTTTTCTTTGGCGGAATTGGCTATGGAATTTATAAAGGAACGCCAGTTGTTATTAAACAGTTACAAGAAATTAATGAACAATTTCCGCAGTTTACAAAAATGTACGATTCTTGGATGGATGGAGTTACAGAACAAACAGCGAATTTCCCATCATTTATTCATGAAAAGGTGAAACAAATTTTTGGTGGTGTAGAAACGAAGATTCAAGCGCTTTTAAATAAAGTCATGAGCACAGCTCGTGGTGTACTGGATTCGTTACTCATTATTTTCTTAATTCCGTTCATTGTATTTTACATATTAAAAGATTACGGTGAGTTTTATCATATATTTTGGAAATTAGTCCCGAGTAAGTGGCGTAGTACGGGGCAAATGCTTGCGAAAGAAATTGATAAATCACTCGGAAGTTATATTCGAGGGCAGTTATTTGTTTGCTTAGTATTAGGGGGAGTATCTGTTCTTTCTTTTTGGTTTATCGGTATGAAATATCCATTGCTGCTCGGCATTATTATTGGGGTAACGGATATAATCCCGTACTTTGGTCCTATTTTAGGGGCGATTCCGACGTTGATGATTGCGGCAACGGTATCAACGAGTTTACTCATTAAGGCGGGGATTACAATTGCTATTTTGCAATTTTTGGAAAGTAACATTTTATCGCCTTACATCGTTGGTAAGTCGCTTCGTATGCATCCTGTGATCATTATGTTTGCATTACTAGTAGGGGGAGAAGTTGCGGGGATTGTAGGATTACTAATATCGGTTCCTATTTTAGCGGTCATTCGGACAGTGGTCGTTCATGTGAGACCTCTTTGGAAAAAAGAAGATGTGTAATATGATAGCCCTCTACTTATAAAAGTAGAGGGCTATCATTATTTAGAGAGTTGCTCGTGTATTTGTTGAACGAGAGAGCTTACATCATTTGTTTGAATATGTTTTATTTTTTTCCATTCATTATCGTACATAAATATAATTTGATTGCTGAAAAGACGCTTTTGCTCTTGTAGATTAGAAATGTTTGCAAAAGAGTACTCTTCAAATATTGGGTTCTTACTTACATCTGGTCCATAAAAGAAGAGCCGTTTGTTCGTTAAAATTAACAGTCCTGGTCTTGCGACGGAACGATATATAAATATATTTAATGAGCATGCTGCATAAAAAAGGATTTTTTCATCAGTTGTTAACATTTCTTTAGCTTGATTCAATAAGGTTGTCATTGTAATCGCTCCTTTATTGTTAATAATTTAATTATAACAAATAATGTAATATTTAGAAATTTGCATAAAGTATTTTTTGAGAGAAGATTCCTATTTAGTAATAAATGCATAATATATTTAAAGGCTGTTAAGAATGAATAGTAGAATAACTATGATTAATAAGCAATTGATACAATATAAATGATTATCTACATTGACAAACTTAAGAGAATTCTATTATATTTAGTCATATAATACATTAAATCAATGACGGAACAAGTACGTTACAGTCCATTTATAGAGAGAAGCTTCCAATGGCTGAAAGAAGCTTTAAATGAAGGGTAACAGAAAGCTAATCCTGAGAGCAGCTAACCACTGCCGTCTTGCCACGTTACGGCACCATGAGGTGATGAATTGATTGTTATAATAATCAATTCATAATTAGGGTGGTATCGCGAGTTAACTCTCGTCCCTTTTATTAGGGGCGGGAGTTTTTTATATTTAAGGAGGAAAATACAATGAAACAACTAACAGGCGCACAAATTCGTCAAATGTTTTTAGACTTTTTCCAAGAAAAAGGACATGCAGTAGAACCAAGTGCATCACTAGTTCCTCATGAAGATCCATCTCTGTTATGGATTAATAGTGGTGTAGCGACATTAAAGAAATATTTTGATGGTCGTGTAATCCCACAAAATCCACGTATTACAAATGCACAAAAATCAATTCGTACAAACGATATTGAAAACGTTGGGAAAACGGCTCGTCACCATACATTCTTTGAAATGTTAGGGAACTTCTCAATCGGTGATTACTTCAAAGAAGAAGCAATTACTTGGGCTTGGGAATTTCTAACGAGCGACAAATGGATCGGATTCGATAAAGAATTACTATCTGTTACAATTCATCCGGAAGATGAAGAAGCATTCACAATTTGGAATGAGAAAATGGGTGTTCCAAAAGAACGCATCATCCGTTTAGAAGAAAACTTCTGGGATATCGGTGAAGGACCAAGTGGACCGAATACAGAAATTTTCTATGACCGCGGTGAATCTTACGGTAATGACTTTAGTGACCCAGAATTATATCCGGGCGGAGAAAACGAGCGTTACTTAGAGGTATGGAACCTTGTATTCTCTCAATTTAACCATAATCCAGACGGTTCATATACGCCACTTCCTAAGAAAAACATCGATACAGGAATGGGTCTAGAGCGTATGACATCTATCGTTCAAGATGTACCTACAAACTTTGATACAGACCTATTCATGCCGATGATTGGTGCAACAGAATCAATTTCTGGTGAGAAATATCGTAATGGTGATTTAGAAAAAGATATGGCGTTTAAAGTAATTGCTGACCATATCCGTACAGTAACATTCGCTGTTGGTGACGGTGCTCTTCCATCTAACGAAGGCCGTGGTTATGTATTACGTCGTTTATTACGCCGTGCTGTTCGTTATTCTAAGAAATTAAACATCAACCGTCCGTTCATGTTTGAATTAGTACCGGTTGTTGGAGAAGTAATGAAAGACTTCTATCCAGAAGTACTTGAAAAGAAAGATTTCATCGCAAAAGTTGTGAAGAATGAAGAAGAGCGTTTCCATGAAACACTTCATGATGGTGAATCAATTTTAGCTGAAGTAATTGCAAAAGCGAAAGAAGAAAAAACAACTGTTATTTCTGGCGTAGATGCGTTCCGCCTATACGACACGTACGGTTTCCCAATTGAATTAACAGAAGAATATGCAGAAGAAGCTGGTATGACAGTTGATCAAGCGGGCTTTGAAAATGAAATGGAGAAACAACGTGAGCGTGCACGTGCTGCTCGTCAAGACGTTGATTCTATGCAAGTTCAAGGCGGTGTACTTGGTGAAGTTAAAGTAGCGAGCGAATTCGTTGGTTACGGTACAGTTGCAACAGAAAGTAACGTTGTTGCACTTGTGAAAAATGGTGAGTATACAGATAGCTTACAAGCAGGTGAAGAAGGACAATTAATGCTTGATGTAACGCCATTCTACGCTGAGAGCGGTGGGCAAATTGCAGACCGTGGTTATCTTCTTGCTGACGGCGTGAAAGTTGTTGTAAAAGACGTACAAAAAGCACCAAATGGTCAAAACTTACACAAAGTTGTTGTTGAAGAGGGTACATTAACGAAAGAAGCGGCTGTAAAAGCTCTTATCGATACGAAAAACCGTAGTAGCGTTGTGAAAAACCATACAGCAACTCACTTACTACACCAAGCATTAAAAGATATACTTGGAACGCATGTTAACCAAGCGGGTTCTCTTGTAACATCTGAACGTTTACGTTTTGACTTCTCTCACTTCGGTCAAGTACAAGCTGATGAATTAGAAAAAATTGAGCGTATCGTAAACGAAAAAATTTGGGAAAGTATTGATGTTGCGATTTCTCAAAAAGCAATCGAAGAAGCGAAAGAAATGGGCGCAATGGCATTATTCGGTGAAAAATACGGTGATGTTGTACGCGTTGTACAAGTAGGCGATTACAGCTTAGAGCTTTGCGGTGGTTGTCACGTTGATAACACAGCGTCTATCGGTATTTTCAAAATCGTTGCTGAGTCTGGTATCGGTGCAGGAACTCGTCGTATTGAGGCGGTAACTGGTAAGTCTGCATACGAATTAATGAACGATCAAGTAGGTTTATTAAAAGAAGCAGCAGGAAAAATGAAAACAAATCCGAAAGATATTTTAACAAGAGTTGATGGTTTATTTGCTGAAGTAAAACAACTTCAAAAAGAAAACGAATCTCTTGCTGCGAAATTAAGCAATATCGAAGCTGGAAACTTAACTGATTCAGTAATGACAGTTGATGGCGTGAACGTATTAGCGGCAAAAGTAAATGTTGCAGATATGAACAACTTACGTACAATGATGGATGACCTTAAAAATAAATTAGAGTCTGCAGTTGTTGTATTAGCGTCTGTAAATGACGATAAAGTAAATATTTTAGCTGGCGTAACGAAAGATTTAATTAGTCAAGGTTACCATGCGGGTAAACTTGTGAAAGAAGTAGCTTCTCGTTGTGGAGGCGGCGGTGGTGGCCGTCCTGATATGGCACAAGCAGGCGGTAAAAACCCAGCGCAAGTAGAGGAAGCTTTAGCGTTTGTACAAGAGTACGTTAAATCTGTTTCAAAATAAAGAGATAGTAGTGTACAATGGTAGGGAGAGGAGAAGTTCTTCTCCCTATACTTACTACTTACAAGTGAGGTGCTTGAAATGGACGGTTTTGATAAGACAATGAAGTTTAGCATTCAAGATGAAAAACAGAGTGTCCATGTAAATGATGTACTTTTAACTGTGTATGATGCACTTCAAGAAAAAGGTTATAATCCGATTAACCAAATCGTCGGTTATTTATTAAGTGGAGATCCAGCATACATACCTCGCCATAAAGATGCACGAAGCATCGTTCGCAAGCTTGAACGTGATGAGATAATTGAAGAGCTTGTGAAGTCTTACTTGAAACATCATCGTGAGGAGTAGTTTATGCGGATATTAGGTCTAGATGTTGGTACTAAAACAGTCGGTGTTGCAATGAGCGATGAGATGGGCTGGACAGCACAAGGGCTGGAAACAATAAGGATTAACGAAGAACGAGGCCACTTTGGTTTTGACCGTATTTCTGAGTTGGTAAAACAGTACAATGTGGACAAAATAGTAGTAGGTTTACCTAAAAATATGAATGGTACAATCGGCCCTCGTGGTGAAGCGTGCCAGCAATTTGCAGAAAACCTGCGGAATCTGTTACAATTAGAAGTTGTAATGTGGGACGAGCGTTTGTCGACGATGGCAGCGGAACGTCTGCTCATTTCAGCTGATGTGAGCCGTAAGAAGCGAAAACAGGTAATCGATAAGATGGCTGCAGTCGTGATCTTACAAGGATTTTTAGATAGTAAATAAGAGGTGACCAAAATGGAAGAAAATCAAATTACAATTGTAGACGAAAAAGGAAACGAACATTTATGTGAAATTATTTTCACTTTTGATGCTGAAAAATTCGGCAAAAAATCTTACGTAGTCTTCTCTCCAATCGGTGAAGTAGACGAAGATGGAGACCAAATCTTCGATGCAATGGCATACGAGCAAAGCGAAGAAGAGGGCGGAACATTACTTTCAATTGAATCTGAAGAAGAGTGGGAAATGGTACAAGAAATGTTTAACACTCTTGCTGATGAGCAAGAAGAAGAATAGTAATGGATAAAAAGGCGAACTGTGTACACAGTTCGCCTTTTTTGTATTCATATGCAAAATGACAGATTTTTTGTCGAAACTACTTAATTGTTTATAGTATAATAAGACGGGTTGTATGAAAAAGGCTTTAAATAAGTAGCTGTCACCGATTATTTAGAAATGATTGGTTTTGCTTTATGTTTGTAGGGCATTGTATAGAGGAAGTGTATACGGTCTACAATTAAATAAGGAGGAAGAATTTTGGTAGAGAATCAAGTGAAGAAGAAGCGTAGACGCATTTTTTTAATTTCGATTATCGCACTGCTTTTAGTTTGTGGATCAGTCTATGCGTATATTTCATCTGCATTAGGGCCAGTTGATAGTGGAAATAAAAAAGAGATTGAGGTAGAGATTCCAAAGGGGTCATCTACAAGTAAAATCGGTGAGATTTTAGAAGGAAAAGGTGCTGTGAAAAGCAGTACAGTTTTTAGTTTTTATACGAAATTTAAGTCGAAAAGCTTACAAGCAGGTACATATTTATTAAATCCTTCGATGAGTGCTAACGATGTCATTGAACAAATGTCATCTGGCAACGTACATCGTCCGGCTCTTTATAAAGTGACGATTAAAGAAGGGGCGCAAGTAACTGAAATTGCTGAAGTGATTGCGGCAGAATTAAAGTGGAATAAAGATGATGTTGTGCGTCAATTAAACGATAAAGCATTTATTCAAAAAATGCAGCAAAAGTATCCGAAGCTATTAACGGATAAAATTTTTGATAGCAACATTAAATATCCACTAGAAGGATACTTATATCCAGCAACGTATTCTTTCTATAAAAAGGATACGAAATTAGAAGAAATTGTAATCCCGATGCTTGAGAAAACAAATGCAATTATTGTTCAAAATGAGGCGAAAATGAAAGCGAAGAACTGGGATGTTCATCAACTTCTCACGTTGTCTTCACTTATTGAAGAAGAGGCTACTGGCTTTACTGATCGCCAAAAAATCTCTAGTGTTTTCTATAATCGTTTAGCGAAAGGCATGCCGCTTCAAACGGATCCGACGGTATTATACGCGCTTGGAAAGCATAAACAACGTGTATTATACGAAGACTTGAAAATAAACTCACCGTACAATACGTATGTTGTGAAAGGGTTGCCAGTTGGACCGATTGCAAACTCTGGTAAACATTCAGTGGAAGCAGCGTTAGATCCTGCGCAAACAGATTATTATTATTTCTTAGCTGCACCAAGTGGTGAAGTGTATTATGCGAAAACATTAGAAGAACATAATGCATTAAAGCAAAAATACATTACGAAAAAACAGTGAAATGGGGAGGGATAGCGAAAAGGGTCGCATATCCCTCTTTTTTGTGGTAAAATATATCGGGTTAAAAACTGGCAGAAGAATCGTTTTTAATATCAAAACGGGACGTACAAGCTAAGGGTGAAACTGGCTTGTATTTTTATTGCATTCTATGTGTGAAAAGACAAAGGTTGACGCGTCATAGAGGCACTTCTCCATGTAAATAAGGAGGACCAATTATGGAGGATGCAGTTAACGAGTACCTATTATCATTTATTGATCCAAAAGATAAATTAATTCTTGAAATGGAAGAGTATGCAACTGAAAACCATGTGCCGATTATGGATCGACTTGGAATGGAATTTATGCTGCAATTTTTACGTTTAGTTGGACCGGAAAGTATTTTAGAACTTGGAACAGCAATCGGTTATTCTAGTATTCGTATGATGCAAGCTATTCCGAACTCTCGCATTGTGACAGTAGAGCGCAATCGTGAACGATATGAAAAGGCACTTGAATATATAGAATGTTCCTCGGTAACAGACCGTATTTCTGTTATTTACGGTGATGCTTTAGAAACGGGCGAACAAGTGAAAGAACATGGAACATTTGATGTTATTTTTATTGATGCAGCGAAAGGGCAGTATCGTCGCTTTTTTGACTTATACGAACCGTTATTAAATCCTGGTGGCGTTATTATTTCAGATAACGTTATGTACCATGGTCTTGTGACGACAAAAGAGAAAATTGAAAATAGACGTACCCGTGGTTTGATTCGTCGTATTAAGACGTACAATGAATGGCTTATGAATCATGAAGGATATGATACAACGATTTTCCCAATTGGCGATGGAGTGGCTGTAAGTAAAAAGAGAGGGTGACAAAAGTATGAAGAAACCTGAATTGTTAGTAACGCCTAGAGCGGTGGCGGATATTGAACCTCTTGCGAAAGCAGGGGCAGATGCAGTAATGGTTGGTGAACAAAAGTTTGGTTTACGTTTGGCAGGAGAGTTTTCACGTGAAGATGTGAAACAAGCTGTAAACATTGCACATGAAAATGGTGTGAAAGTATACGTTGCAATGAATGCGATGTTCCACAATGATAAAGTAGAAGAATTAACGGACTATGTTGCCTTTTTAAATGAGGTAAATGTAGATGCGATTGTTTTCGGAGATCCAGCGGTATTAATGGCTGTTCGTGAAGTTGCACCAAATATGCAACTTCACTGGAATACAGAAACGACAGCAACAAACTGGTTTACTTGTAACTATTGGGGGCAAAGAGGAGCGAAACGCGCTGTATTAGCTCGTGAGCTTAGCTTAGATGAAATTGCTGAATTAAAAGAAAATGCTGAAGTGGAACTTGAAGTGCAAATTCACGGTATGACTTGTATGTTCCAATCGAAGCGTTCACTAGTAGGAAACTACTTTGAGTATCAAGGGCGTAATCTCGACATCGAAAAGAAAAAGTATGAAGAGAATATGTTCTTATACGACCCAGAACGTAATAACAAATATCCAATTTATGAAGATGAAAATGGTACTCACATTATGAGTCCGAATGATATTTGTTTCATCGATGAGTTAGAGGAACTAATCGATGCTGAAGTCGATAGCTTAAAAATTGATGGTGTCCTAAAAAGTTCTGAGTACATTATTGAGGTGACGAAGAAATATCGTAAGGCGATTGATTTATGTGTAGAAGATCGTGATGCGTATTATGACGTGAAAGATGATTTATTTAAAGAGATAGAAGAAATACAACCGGTAAATCGTCCGTTAGATACAGGATTCTTCTTTAAAGAAACGGTTTACTAAACGAGGAGGGTGTAGGAAATGACTGTACAAGAAATTTCACGAGTGATCGATGGCAAACGCGTTATTGTGAAAAAACCTGAACTGTTAATCCCTGCGGGTAACTTAGAAAAATTAAAAGTAGCTATCCATTATGGGGCAGATGCTGTATATTTAGGTGGACAAGAATTTGGTCTTCGTTCTAATGCAGGTAACTTTACGCTGGAAGACATGGCAGAAGGCGTTGAATTTGCAAAGAAATATGGAGCAAAAATATACGTGACAACAAATATTTTTGCACATAATGAAAATATGGATGGGCTAGAGGAATATTTAAAAGGGATTGAAAAAGCTGGCGTAACGGGAATTATCGTTGCCGATCCGCTTATTATTGAGACATGTAAACGTGTAGCTCCTTCTGTTGAGGTGCATTTAAGTACACAACAATCACTATCCAACTGGAAAGCAGCACAGTATTGGAAAGAAGAAGGTTTACATCGTCTTGTATTAGCTCGTGAAGCAAGCTATGAAGAAATGAAAGAAATTAAAGAAAAA
Source organism: Bacillus sp. TH19 (assembly GCF_016651075.1). Taxonomy (NCBI): domain Bacteria; kingdom Bacillati; phylum Bacillota; class Bacilli; order Caryophanales; family Bacillaceae; genus Bacillus; species Bacillus sp. TH19. The sequence goes on from NZ_JAEKEO010000007.1 coordinate 1,185,998, forward strand.
GTTGATGTTGAAATTGAAGCATTCGTCCATGGTGCAATGTGTATCGCGTATTCAGGGAGATGTACATTAAGTAACCATATGACAGCGCGTGACTCTAACCGTGGTGGTTGTTGTCAATCTTGCCGCTGGGATTATGATTTAGTTCAAACGGTATCACAACATAAAGATGCAAAAGAGCTTCCTCTATTCCAAGAAGAAGATGCTCACTTTGCGATGAGCCCAAAAGATTTAAATTTAATCTTATCAATTCCGAAAATGATTGAAATTGGAATTGATAGCTTAAAAGTTGAAGGACGTATGAAATCTATCCATTACGTAGCGACTGTAGCAACTGTATATCGTAAAGTAATTGATGCGTATTGTGCGGATCCGGATAACTTTGAGTTTAAACAAGAATGGTTAGATGAACTTGATAAATGTGCAAATCGTGATACAGCTCCTGCATTCTTTGAAGGGGTTCCAGGACATCAAGAGCAAATGTTTGGAAATCATAGTAAGAAAACAACGTATGATTTTGCTGGTTTAGTGTTAGATTATAATGAAGAAACGGGCATCGTAACGCTTGAGCAACGTAATCACTTCAAACCAGGACATGAAGTGGAGTTCTTTGGGCCAGAAATAGAAAACTTTACGCAGACGGTGGAGAAAATTTGGGATGAGGATGGAAACGAATTAGATGCAGCGAGACATCCGTTGCAAATCGTGAAATTCAAAGTGGATCAACCAGTGTATGTGAATAATATGATGCGCAAAAACATACTTCAATAAGAAAGAGTGGTAGTCGAATGGGGACGAATAAGCCTGTTGTAATTGGAATCGCTGGTGGTTCAGGATCAGGAAAAACAAGTGTAACGAAAGCGATTTTTGACCATTTTAAAGGTCATTCCATTTTAATCTTGGAGCAAGATTATTATTACAAAGATCAAAGCCATTTACCAATGGAAGAACGTTTAAAAACAAATTACGATCATCCGTTAGCGTTTGATAATGATTTGTTAATTGACCATTTGCAGCAGTTGCTTGCATATGAGCAAGTGGAAAAGCCTATATATGACTATACATTGCATACGCGTTCAGAAAAAATTATTCCAGTTGAGCCGAAAGATGTAATCATTTTAGAAGGAATTCTTATTTTAGAAGACCCACGTCTTTGTGAGTTAATGGATATTAAGGTGTTCGTTGATACAGATGCAGACCTTCGTATTTTACGCCGCATGCAGCGCGATATTGAAGAGCGCGGTCGTACAATGGATTCAGTTATCGACCAATACGTAAACGTTGTACGTCCAATGCATAATCAATTTATTGAGCCTTCTAAGAAATTCGCGGATATTATTATCCCTGAAGGTGGACAAAACCATGTTGCAATTGATATTATGGTTACAAAAATTGCAACAATTCTTGAACAAAAAGTAAATTTGTAATAGCATAGTAAAAGATATACGATAGGAAGGGATTTTTTCCCTTCTTATCGAATACAATGAAACATGAAACCTCACCTACCAATAGGTGAGGGCATATTTATATCAACTTTCCATACATACCTTCTTTATATAAGGAAGAATTGGAGAATAAGGGGTTGTATGTGACAACTCCACTAGTGCTACGTGTGCTAGAAACCTCCGCTATATAAGCGGAGGAGTTTTCATATGGAACTCCTCTTTTTTTCGGGGGATTGGTATATAAAAGGAGTGGAAAACATGGCAACAGAAAAAACATACCCTATGACGCAAGAGGGTAAGCAAAAACTAGAGAACGAAGTTGAACAATTAAAAACAGTAAGACGTAAAGAAGTTGTAGAGCGTATTAAGATCGCACGTAGCTTCGGAGATCTTTCAGAGAACTCTGAGTACGATGCAGCGAAAGATGAGCAAGCATTCGTAGAAGGACGTATTACACAACTTGAAAACATGATTCGTAATGCGGTTATCATTGAAGACAATGGTGAAGAGTCTACAGTTGTAACATTAGGTAAAACAGTAATATTTAAAGAGTTACCAGGTGGAGACGAAGAAGCGTACATAATCGTAGGTAGCGCAGAAGCCGATCCATTTGAAGGAAGAATTTCTAACGATTCTCCAATCGCAAAAAGCTTATTAGGTAAGCAAATTGGTGAGAAGGTAGCAATCCAAACACCAGGTGGAGAAATGCAAGTAGAGATTATCTCTGTAAAATAACGTAAAAAATCACTCGTGTAAAAACGAGTGATTTTTTATTTGTATAAAAGGTGAAACACCTCGTCTAAACTACAATAGACGAGGTGTTTTTTATGAAAATGAAACGGAGAATTATAATTGTTTTAATTTGTTTTATGGGTGTGATTTTTTTATTACTTTGTCGTTTAATCCAAATACAGATTATAGATACGGAATCATTTACTGACCGAAATATCAATCTGATTGAAAAAAGTGTTACGCAACGAACACAATCACTTACAGTAGATAATGGAAGAGGGCATTTTACAGATCGAAATGGTAAGGAAATTGGTGAAGAGAAATATCCAGTCTTAATTATTTTTCCATTTTTACAAATAAAAAATGACATGTTAGAGAAAATTGCGCATATCATTGGTGTGTCGAGACAAGAGATAAGACTGCAAATGAAAAATAAGAATCAAGCATTTATATTACGAAAGGAGAATACCCCATTTCAATTAACGCTCGAGCAGATGAAGAAGGTAAATCAATTAGATATTTTAGGTATTGTAGCAGCAGAAGTTCGACTGAAGCAAATGGGGGAGGCAAATCATTTAATTGGTGATGTGGGAGAGAATGAACAGGAATTTCAAAAGCGTTATGGAGAAATGAAAAAAACTTCGAAACAAACGCCAATTGGTATTTCTGGATTGCAACAATCATTTGATGAATTTTTACTGACTGATGGAGAAGCGAAAGTACTATATCAAGTGGATCGACAAGGAGAACCGATTTTTGGGAAGCAGGCGAAATACACTTCACCAGGAAATCCATTTTATCCAGTTACTATTCAAACAACAATACATAAAACGTTGCAACGACGAGCAGAGAAGATTATAGATGAAAACGGAATAAAAAAAGGTGGGTTAGTATTACTAGACATAAAGAATAGTGAAGTTTTAGCAATGGTAAGTAGGCCTTCTTTACAGATGAATGATAGGAGGATATATAAATCTACACTTGAAAATCAAATGTTAACTCCTCATTTTCCGGGGTCTGTTTTTAAAACAGTAGTTGCAGCAGCAGTAATTGATGAGAATCTGGTGCGGTTTAATCGTACATTTAACTGTAATACGGATTTATACGGTGAAAATCTTCCACAAGTTATGATGGGGTCATTAAACTTTAAGGAAAGCTTTGCTAGAAGCTGTAATCGAACGTTTGCCGTATTAGGTGATGAACTAATGCAAAAGGATAGGGAAGTATTAGAAACGTATTTAGAGGCCTTAGGAGCAAGTGAGAAGGTAGGTTGGAAAGGTTCAGTGTTTCATACACCAGAATTTGAGCAATTGCCAGAAGAAAAGAGTGCTATTATTTGGGGAAGCGAAGAAAATAAAGATAGTAGAAAAGCGATTGCTCAAACGATGGTCGGACAAAAAGATGTACGTGTGTCACCTCTAGCTATAGCGAATATGATGGCGACAATTGCTAGAGGTGGAGAGAAGATGGAAGTGAAAGCTGTGAAAAAAATAGTGTATAAAAATGGAACCGACTTTTTTGCATTTGAAAATCATAAATTAAATGGGAAACAGCTTTCTTATGAAACGATGAAAAAATTACAACAGTTGTTAAGAGCCGTTGTAACGATGGAGAAAGGAACGGGAACCGCATTCCGTTCGTTGCCACTAACTGTCGCTGGAAAATCTGGGACGGCACAAACAGGAAAAGGAGAGAGGGTGAATCGCTGGTTTGCAGGTTATTTTCCATATGAAAACCCAAGATATGCTTTAGTTGTAGTTGATATAGAAACAGATAGTAATGAAAATGTAGTCACACCAGTTTTTGCAGAAATGGTAGAGGCAATTCATCAATTAGAAATTGAAAAGTAATCTTGCAATTATTTATGAAATGTTTTCATTTCGTGAAAATATTATTGTAAATGTTCAACCTTTCTAGATTTAATGTTACAATAGCAAGTATGAAAAACTGCATGGAGGTTTGAAGAATGGCAGGAGGATCTAGATTCCAACAGAAACAACAAAAACGTCGTCAAAACGGTGTTTTAAATATTGCAATCGCTATTGTATTAGTAGCAGTAGCTATTGTAGCATATCAATTGTTTGTTCCTGACACAAAAGAGCAAGCGTCTTCTAATGATAAAAAGGTAGCTCAGCAAACAACAAAAGAGAATAAAGCTGAGAAAGCTAAAGGTAAAGAAGAGCCGAAGAAGAATGAGCAAGATAAGACAGAGGCTAAGAAGAAGGAAGAAGAAGAGAAGCAAAAGGCTGAGGAAGAAAAGAAAAAAGCTGAAGAAGAAGCGAAAGCTAACGAGAAAGCACCAGCTGAAAAAACACAGTCACAGGCAACAGATGCTTATACGAAATCTTCTTGGAAGCCAGTAGGTACAGAGCAAGGTGCAGCACCTGCGATGACGTTTAAAAAAGGTACAGCAGATTGGAATGAGATGAATCAAGCGATTTCAGCTGCAATTGACGTTCCAGTAAATCAATTAGTTATCCATAGAATTGGAAATAACGGTAAGAATAAAGCTTACGGTAACGTACAAGATAAACAATCAGGTAAAAAATATTATGTGAATATTGATTGGGTAGACAATGAGGGCTGGAAACCAGTACTTGTTCAAACTCTAAACTGAAAAAGAGAGGCTCATTAGGAGCTTCTCTTTTTTAGTTAGCGTAATTTCTTTAATTTAAAATGAACAACCGCGCTATAATATGGTCTTTTGCTTTCAGGATCCATAATCATTTGGTGAGAAATATGATGAACTTCGAGCATAAGTGCTTTATTATTATCAATTTGTTCGTTAATTTTTTTTTCTAGAGAAACTAAGTTTGCAGCCTCGAAAAATTCTACTTTATCTTCTAACATTTCAAAGGTAAATGACACGAAGATGCCCCCTCTCCTATGATAATCACCTATAGTGTAACAAAGAAAAGAAGGAAATACTACGTACATTTCAATTGACATTTTTAGAAAGAGAGAATATCATACTGATAAAACCGATAAGAAAAAGGGGAATTTTTATGGGAACAGAATTTAATGGTTTATTTGATGAATGGGCTCATACGTACGACTCATTTGTACAAGGCGAAGATATACAATATAAAGAAGTTTTCGCCCATTATGAGGACATTTTAGAGGATGTAGTTAACAAGTCATTTGGCAACGTATTAGAATTCGGTGTTGGTACTGGCAATTTAACAAATAAATTATTACTTGCTGGTCGCACAGTTTACGGTATAGAACCGTCACGCGAAATGCGTACTATTGCAAAAGAGAAATTACCAAAAGAGTTTTCAATTACAGAGGGTGATTTTCTTTCATTTGAAGTCCCAAATTCAATCGATACTATTGTGAGCACTTACGCATTTCATCATTTAATAGATGAAGAAAAAGACGTAGCAATTGCGAAGTATAGTCAATTGCTAAACAAAGGTGGTAAAATAGTGTTTGCTGATACGATATTTGCAGATCAAGATGCATATGATAAAACTGTCGAAGTAGCAAAACAAAGAGGTTTTCATCAGTTAGCAAACGATTTGCAAACAGAATACTATACACGTATTCCGATCATGCAATCTATTTTTGAAAACAATGGCTTCCACGTAACGTTTACGAGATTAAATCATTTCGTTTGGGTAATGGAGGCAACTAAGCAATAGAAAGAGGGATTAGATTGAGAATTGCTGTAATTGGAGCAATGGAAGAAGAAGTACGTATTTTACGTGACAAACTAGAACAAGCAGAAACAGAAACTGTTGCAGGTTGTGAATTTACGAAAGGGCTATTGGCAGGACATGAAGTAATCTTGCTAAAGTCTGGTATTGGTAAAGTAAATGCAGCGATGTCAACGACAATTTTATTAGAAAAATATAAGCCTGAAAAAGTAATTAATACTGGTTCAGCTGGTGGATTCCATCACTCTCTAAATGTTGGTGATGTAGTTATTTCAACAGAAGTTCGTCACCATGACGTAGATGTAACAGCATTTAACTACGAATATGGTCAAGTGCCAGGAATGCCACCTGGATTTAAAGCTGATGAGGCATTAGTTGCATTAGCTGAGAAATGTATGCAGGCAGAAGAAAATATTCAAGTTGTAAAAGGTATGATTGCAACAGGTGATTCATTTATGAGTGATCCGAACCGCGTTGCAGCAATTCGTGATAAATTTGAAGATCTTTATGCAGTAGAAATGGAAGCAGCAGCTGTTGCGCAAGTATGCCACCAATATGAAGTTCCGTTTGTTATTATTCGTGCACTTTCTGATATTGCTGGTAAAGAATCAAATGTTTCATTTGATCAATTTTTAGATCAAGCAGCTCTTCATTCTACAAACTTTATCGTAAAAGTACTAGAAGAGTTAAAGTAATGTAACAAAAAGGCAACTGTCTCATATAAAGAAAATACATACAGTTGCCTTTTCTTTATTGGCAAATAAGGGGGAGAACACGATGAATGTATATCGTGGAGTTCATGAGTTGATTGGTCATACACCAATCGTGGAAATTACTCGTTTTTCACTTCCGAAAGGAGTCCGTTTATTTGCAAAGCTTGAATTTTACAACCCAGGCGGAAGCGTTAAGGATCGTTTAGGAAGAGAATTAATCGAAGATGCACTAGAAAAAGGGCTTGTTGCAGAGGGCGGAACAATTATTGAACCGACGGCTGGGAATACTGGCATTGGACTGGCACTTGCAGCGTTAGAACATGATTTACGCGTCATTGTTTGTGTACCAGAGAAATTTAGTATTGAAAAACAAGAATTAATGAAAGCGCTAGGTGCAACGGTCGTGCATACACCGACTGAGCAAGGAATGACCGGCGCAATTGCAAAGGCAAAAGAATTAGTAAAGGAAATACCGAATTCATACTCTCCAAGTCAGTTTGCTAATGAAGCAAACCCTCGTGCTTATTTCAAAACACTAGGTCCTGAACTTTGGGATGCGCTGAATGGAGAGATTAATATATTTGTTGCAGGGGCAGGAACTGGCGGTACGTTTATGGGAACTGCGTCTTATTTAAAAGAAAAAAATATTGATATTAAAACGGTTATTGTAGAACCAGAAGGATCTATTTTAAATGGCGGTAAAGCTGGTTCACATGAAACAGAAGGTATTGGTCTTGAATTCATTCCACCATTTTTAAAAACATCTTATTTTGATGAAATTCATACGATTTCTGATCGAAATGCATTTTTACGCGTAAAAGAATTGGCGCAAAAGGAAGGCCTTCTCGTTGGAAGCTCTTCAGGAGCGGCATTTCATGCAAGCTTACTTGAGGCAGAAAACGCAGCACCAGGTACAAATATTGTAACGATTTTTCCGGATAGCAGTGAGCGCTATTTAAGTAAAGACATATACAAAGGATGGGAATAAAAAATGAGAGCAAAGACAAAGTTAATTCATGGTATTCGCATAGGAGAACCTTCAACTGGATCTGTAAACGTGCCGATATATCAAACGAGTACGTACAAACAAGAAGCAGTTGGTAAGCATCAAGGATATGAATATTCACGAACAGGTAATCCAACTCGTTCAGCTTTAGAAGAAATGATTGCAGTGTTAGAAAATGGTCATGCTGGATTTGCATTTGGTTCAGGGATGGCAGCTATTACAGCAACTATTATGCTATTCTCAAAAGGAGATCACGTCATTTTAACAGATGATGTTTATGGCGGTACGTATCGCGTTATTACAAAAGTACTAAACCGTTTCGGCATTGAGCATACATTTGTAGATACAACAAACCTAGAGGAAGTTGTAGAAGCAATTCGCCCAAATACGAAAGCGATTTATGTGGAAACACCAACGAATCCATTACTGAAAATTACTGATATTAAGAAAATATCCGCTCTTGCTAAAGAGAACGATTTATTAACAATTATTGATAACACATTCATGACGCCATATTGGCAGTCGCCAATTTCTTTAGGAGCAGACATTGTACTTCATAGTGCAACGAAATATTTAGGTGGGCATAGTGATGTAGTTGCAGGCCTAGTAGCTGTAAATAGCCCGCAACTAGCAGAAGACCTTCATTTCGTACAAAACTCAACAGGAGGTATTCTTGGACCACAAGACAGCTTCTTACTACTTCGTGGTTTAAAAACATTAGGAATTCGTATGGAGGAGCATGAAATAAATTCACGCGCAATTGCTGAGTTTTTAAATAACCATCCGAAAGTAAATAAAGTATATTATCCAGGTCTTGAATCACATCAAAATCATGAATTAGCAAAAGAACAGGCGAACGGATTTGGTGCAATCATCTCATTCGATGTAGATAGTGAAGAAACATTAAATAGAGTACTTGAGAAGTTACAGTACTTTACACTTGCTGAAAGCTTAGGAGCAGTAGAAAGTTTAATTTCCATTCCATCACAAATGACACATGCATCAATCCCAGCAGATCGCCGTAAAGAATTAGGAATTACAGATACATTAATTCGAATCTCTGTTGGTATTGAAGATGGAGAAGATTTAATTGAAGATTTGGCACAAGCACTAGCATAGTAAAAATGCACTGCTAATATAGAGCAGTGCATTTTTATTATATTAATTTGTGAAATGTTTCACAAATTAGACATACACAAATGAAATGATTTCATGTATATTAAATTCATGAAATATTATTCACGAACAAACTTGTGAAATGTTTCACAAACAATGAGATTCATGTAGGAAGGTAACTCTATTTTTTTACGCTAATCGGGACTTTTTATGACCTGTAGGGACTTATGAAGTCCAAGATAGCAGAATAGGAGGAAATTTACATGGTAGTCAAAGAGAAAGTTGTAAATGAAATGCAAGAGGTAAAAGAGATGATTGATACGTTAGTAGATAACGGTCAAAAAGCTTTACAAGCATTAGAAAGTTTTACACAAGAGCAAATTGACAACATTGTTCATGAAATGGCGCTTGCGGGTGTCGATCAACATATGCCGCTTGCGAAGTTGGCTGTTGAAGAAACGGGCCGTGGCGTATATGAAGATAAATGCATTAAAAATATTTTTGCCACTGAATATATTTGGCATAGTATAAAGAAAGATAAAACGGTAGGAATTATTCATGAAGATCCTCATGAAGAAATAATAGAAATCGCAGAACCTGTCGGTGTAGTAGCTGGGGTAACGCCAGTAACGAACCCAACATCGACAACAATGTTTAAAGCATTAATCGCGATAAAAACGAGAAATCCAATTATTTTCGCATTTCATCCTTCTGCACAAAACTGTTCCGTTGCAGCGGCAAAAACAGTATATGATGCAGCAGTGAAAGCTGGTGCACCAAAGCATTGTATTCAATGGATTGAAAGACCTTCTGTGGAAGCAACGAAACAATTAATGAACCATGATGGTGTCGCACTCGTTCTAGCAACTGGAGGGGCTGGTATGGTGAAATCGGCTTATTCTACTGGTAAACCCGCGCTAGGTGTAGGGCCAGGTAATGTACCATGTTATATAGAGAAATCGGCACATGTAAAACGTGCTGTTAATGATTTGATTTTATCGAAAACATTTGATAACGGTATGATTTGTGCGTCAGAACAAGCCATCATTGTAGATAAGGAAATCTATAATGATGTTAAAGCAGAAATGATTGCAAATAATTGTTATTTTGTAACAGAGGAAGAGAGAAAGAAATTAGAAAAGCTTGTTATTAATGAAAATACATGTGCAGTAAATAGTGATATTGTTGGGAAATCAGCACAGTATATTGCTGAATTAGTAGGAATTACTGTACCTGAACATACAAAAATGCTTGTAGCTGAAATTAAAGGCATCGGAGCAGCGTATCCACTATCTCGTGAGAAACTGAGCCCAGTGTTAGCTTGTGTAAAAGCAAATTCATTAGAAGAAGGATTTACATATTGCGAAGAAATGTTAGAGCTTGGTGGCCTAGGGCATTCAGCGGTTATCCATTCTACAAATAAAGAAGTACAAAAACAATTTGGGTTACGTATGAAAGCCTGCCGTCTCATTGTAAATGCACCTTCATCACAAGGTGGAATTGGTGATATATATAATGGATTTATTCCATCACTTACGCTTGGTTGTGGCTCCTACGGGAAAAACTCAGTTTCCCAAAACGTAACGGCGACTCATTTATTAAATATAAAAAGGTTGGCAAATAGAAAAAAGAATATGCAGTGGTTCAAATTACCACCCAAAATTTATTTTGAAAAACATGCGACAGCATATTTAGCAAACATGCCTAACATTTCCCGCGCATTTATTGTAACGGATCCAGGGATGGTTGAGCACGGTTATGTAGATACAGTTACGCACTATTTACGTAAGCATGCAAATGATGTGAAAGTTGAAGTTTTCTTTGAAGTTGAGCCAGATCCATCAGATGAAACTGTATTTAAAGGTGCGGACATGATGAAAAGCTTTAAACCAGATGTAATTATCGCGCTTGGTGGCGGTTCAGCTATGGATGCAGCAAAAGGGATGTGGTTATTCTATGAGCACCCAGAAACGACATTCTATGGAATAAAACAGAAGTTTTTGGATATAAGAAAACGTACATGTAAGTATCCGAACTTGGGAAATAAAGCACAATTTGTTGCCATTCCAACAACATCAGGGACGGGATCAGAAGTGACGCCATTTGCGGTTATTACAGATAAGAAAAATAATATTAAATACCCGCTTGCGGATTATGAATTAACACCAGATGTAGCGATTGTTGATCCGCAATTTGTAATGACAGTACCACCTCATGTGACGGCAGATACTGGTATGGACGTATTAACACATGCAATTGAAGCGTATGTGTCTGTTCTGGCAAATGACTATACGGATGGTTTAGCATTAAAAGCAATTGATCTCGTATTTAAATATTTACCGAGAGCATATAAAAATGGAAATGATGAAGAAGCACGAGAAAAAATGCATAATGCTTCCGCAATCGCAGGGATGGCATTTGCAAATGCTTTCCTAGGTATTAATCATAGTTTAGCACATAAAATTGGACCGGAATTCCATATTCCGCATGGACGTGCGAATGCAATTCTTATGCCGCACGTAGTTCGCTACAATGCTATTAAGCCAAGAAAACACGCATTGTTCCCAAAATATGAGCACTTTGTGGCTGATGAACGCTATGCACATATTGCGAGAATGCTCGGGCTTCCAGCAAGCTCAACAGCGGAAGGTGTGGAATCACTCGTCCAAGCAATTATTGAGCTTGGAAAAAGCTTAAATATAAATATGAGTATTGCAGGACAAGGAGTTGCTAAAGACCAATTTGAAGGGGTTGTTGGATTATTAGCAGAAAGAGCTTTTGAAGATCAATGTACAACAGCTAATCCAAAATTACCGCTCATTTCAGAGCTGAAAGAAATCTATATGGAAGCATATAAAGGCGTATAATAGATAAAAAAGAGCCGCGAGTAAGCGGCTCTTTTTTACTTTGGAAAACATCTCCCAGATTGGTTCTATTTACTTGTCTTTAAGCTTGATAGAATGTGATAAAGTGAGGATGGGAGTGATAAGCAGATGAAAGAATTACAAGAAAAAATAGCAGATTATACCCGGTTTGCACAAGTACTTTTAGCTATAAGTACATTTTTAATGATCGGTTTATTAATTCCAAGTGGAATAAAAAGTATGGTACAGTCTTTTGTTATGATGGGGAGTATTATTGTATTTTTAGTTCTTGCTTTTTTCTTCTTTAAGCGTGTTAGAACGATGCGTGATCAATTAGAGGAGAGCGAATATGAAGAAAATTGTTAAATAGGGCGCTACGAAAAGAAGAAATCTTTTTGTAGCGTTTTTTCATTTTTGTAGAAAATGTATGCGTTTCATATTGACAATGATAATCCTTATCAATTAAAGTAGAATAGTAGTTAATGATTATTATTATCAATTAGAGGTGAAAGAATGAACAAATCTATTACGCTGTTCACAGCGATCTTATCTATTTTTTTCTTATTAATAGGTTGCAGTGCAAAAGAAAACGAAAAAGCATCCGCAACAAAAACAGACAAAGGAACAGACAAAATCGAAATTACCGATCTCTCAGACAGAAAGATAACATTCAATAAAGTTCCTGAAAGTTTTGCTACGTTGAGTATGGGAGACATGGATATTATTCATGCTTTAGGTGGAAAAATAGTAGGTCGTCCTGATACAAAATTAACTCTCCCAGAGGAATTAAAGAAAGCACAAGTAATCGGGAATGCACATCAACCGAATTTTGAGCAAATTGCTAGTTTAAAACCGGATGTACTTGTTGCTAACAATGGATTCCAAAAGAACATTCCAACGGTCGAAGGACAAGGAACAAAAGTAATCATTTCTTCAGCCAACTCTGTAAAAGATATTCAAAAGGGTATTGAAATGTATGGAACAGTAATGAAGAAAGAAGATAAAGCAAAAGAGCTTAACCAAAAAATTAATGATCAAATGAAAAAATATGAGAAAAAGAGTGATGTTAAAGCGTTGCTAGTTTATGGAGCACCAGGCACTTATTTAGCAGCATTACCAACATCTCTATCAGGGGATATTTTAGAAAAAACAGGCGGGAAAAATATCGCAGCTAGTTTTCCAGAAATGAAAGAGTATCCGCAATATGCACAGCTAAGTGTAGAACGTATTATTAAAGCAAATCCAGATGTGATTTATTTAATTACACATGGAGATCCCAATAGTGTGAAAAAAGCATTTGAAGGCGAAATGATGAAAAATGAAGCATGGAAAAATTTAGATGCAGTAAAACAAAATCGTGTAGTTATTTTACCACCAGATTTATTTGGATCAAATCCTGGGACGAAAGTTACAGAAGCGATGGACTTTATGTATAAAAGTATACAAGATGTAAGGAAATGATAAGTATGGAGAGTAGTGAAATAGTAAGAGAAAAGGAACATCCTTTTGCGAGAAAAAGGTGGATAATAACAGTTACTTTAGTCGTATTAACTGTTCTAGGTCTTTTTTATGGCCTTTTTGCAGGGAGCTTATCTTTTTCTTTACGAGACATTATAGAAGGTATACAAGATGAAGGTTCGACAGTTCATCGAATTGTATGGGATCTTCGTATACCGAGAGTGCTCGTTGGTTTTATAGTAGGAACGTGTTTAGCTGCATCAGGAGCATTATTGCAAGGGGTTATGAGAAATCCTCTTGCAGATCCTGGAATTATCGGAGTTTCATCAGGAGCAGGTCTTGTAGCAATTATAATCATGATTTTATTTCCTCAACATATGGCATTCTTACCACTAGGAGCGTTTTTAGGAGCTTTTATTACAGCAATGGTCATTTACGCACTATCATGGCAAAAGGGGGCGCCACCTTCACGAATTGTATTAGTAGGTGTTTCAATAAACGCCTTAATTGGTGCAGCGACTTCAGCGCTAATGTTATTACATAGCGACAAAGTACAATCAGTTTTACCGTGGTTAGCTGGTGGTATTGGTGGTGTTAGTTGGGCACATTTAAATATGATTATTTACTATGCGATATTCGCTATTATATTAGCTTTCTTCGGTATTAAACATATTCGAGTATTAATGCTTGGGGATGAAATGGCAAAATTATTAGGATATAACGTGGAAAGAAGTCGGTTTTATTTAATAGTAGTAAGTACAATGTTAGCTGGAATAGCAGTTAGTGTTTCTGGTCTTATTGGATTTGTCGGTCTTGTTGTACCGCATATGTTACGTTTATTAGTTGGAAATGACTATAAATATTTACTGCCATTATCATGCCTTGGCGGTGGGATATTACTTGTTTTTGCGGATGCGATAGCTCGAAGTTGGTTCGATCCAATCGAATTGCCTGTTGGTATTTTATTGTCCTTCTTAGGTGGTCCGTTCTTCTTATATTTAATCCATAGAGGAGGAAAACAACGTGATTTCCGTTAACAAAGTGTTTTACGCACATTCTGAAAGATTTCAAATGCAAAATATGAATGTACATATTAAAGCTGGAGAAATCGTTAGTTTAATCGGTCCGAATGGATCGGGGAAATCTACTTTGCTTCGTTTAATAGCACGGCTACTTAAACAAAGCGAAGGAGACATCATTTTAGATGGGGAAAATATTTATACGATGAAGAGTGCAGATGTAGCGAAGCAATTAGCGATGTTACCACAAATGCACGATCATCAATTAGATTTAACAGTGAAAGAACTAATAGAGTTCGGAAGAGGTCCTCATAAATCATGGAGTAGTCGCTTAAATAAAGAAGATGAAGAAATTGTTGATTGGGCATTGTCTGTTACAAAGCTTGAAGGGTATGAATATCGTCTTTTACAATCCTTATCAGGAGGAGAAAGGCAACGTGCTTGGATTGCAATGACGCTTGCACAACGCACAAATGTCTTACTATTAGATGAACCAACAACCTTTTTAGATATCGTCCATCAGTTAGAAGTAATGGAACTTGTTAAACGATTAAACGAAGAGTTTGGTATGACGATTGTAATGGTTTTACATGATATTAATCAAGCGGCTCAATATAGCGATCGTTTACTCGTATTAAAACAAGGGAAGATTCAGTATGATGGCGTACCAGAAGAAGTACTATGTCATCAAATGTTTCAGCGTGTATTTGGAATTGAAGTTGATATATTCCAAGGGAGTGACAAGCCATTTTTTACACCGAAACGAATTTGTGAAAAGGGAGAAGAGAGATGCAAACAGACGAGCGTATTACCACTGAGTTAGTAAGGGAATTTGTTATGGCAGCTCACGGAGATCTAGAAAGAGTACAGGAGCTTTTGGCCGAATCACCAAGCTTACTTCATGCTTCTTATAATTGGGGTGGCTCAGATTGGGAAAGTGCCTTAGGAGCAGCGGCCCATGTAGGCCGTAAAGATATTGCTCTTTATTTACTGGAAAAGGGAGCTCGGATGGATATTTTTGCAGCAGCTATGCTGGGTGAACTTGAAGTCGTACAAGCCATTTTAGTAGCACAACCAGAGGCATTACGTGCATCTGGCCCACATGGCATCTCTCTTCTTCAACATGCACGAATGGGTGGAGAAAAAGCTCAGCGTGTATTTGAGTACTTAACAGTGCTTTCTTAATGACCGCAAAGTTCTTATGTGCGGTAAACTTTCCACTCAAAGGATTGGAAGGTTTACCGCCCGTTAGAACGGGATAAGTATCTAGTATATTTGAAAATCCTACACCCCCTCAATTGTAGCTTTCTTTATACTAGTTATGATATGGATGCAGTAGACACTCTTTTGTCTACTGCTTTTTTTTGATATAATACACTTTTATAAGATTGAATTTTCTTTCTTTTTGGTAACTTTCTTGATATGAATTATTCAACACTTACGTAGTTTGAAATATGTTGTTATGTAATGAGGTTCAAAATGATGGGAGTGAATAAAAGAGTGTTCCATACAGATCGCTTACAATTTCGCAAATATACAATGGATGATTTACCATTTTATGCTTCTTTATGGGGGGATGAGAAGGTAATGCGCTATATTGGAAATGGAACGTTAAAAACATTTATGCAATGTAAAAAAAGTTTGGAGGAGAGGGTACTTCCAAATTATAAAAATGGTCTCGGTTTATTTGTAATGATTGAAAAGGAAACAGGGATAAGAATTGGTCATGCAGGACTTGTCAAGCAGAAGGTAGATGGAAAAGAGGAAATTGAGATTGGCTATTGGCTACTTCCTAAGTATTGGGGGAAAGGGTATGCGAAAGAGGCTGCGGCGGCATTTCGAGACTATGGTTTTCAAGCATTACAAATGAATAAATTAATTTCACTTATTAATCCGAACCACCCAGCTTCAATATTTGTTGCTAGAAAAACAGGGCTTAGTTATGAGAAAACAACTTCATTTCATGAGATGGATGTTCTCGTTTATTCCATTAAGCGGGTTGGATGAAAAAAGGTGAATTGCATTTTTTGGAGAATGGTATATAAAAAATAAAGGGAGGGATTACATGTATATTTATCATAATGGACTAATTATTCGTGAAGGAACGAATGGAGTGCCAGCATATGCGATTAAGACATTATTTGAAGATGCTGGCTGGAGTAATGATAATATCCCTTCTTGGCAAATTGAAAAGTTTACGATTGCATTTGAAAATTCAACATGGGCTTTCACAATTTGGGATGAAGAAGAAATGGTCGCGATGGTTAGAGTTATTTCTGATCAAATCATGGTTGCTAACATAGTAAATTTAGTTGTGAAGTGTGAGTATAGGGGGAAAGGGTTAGGTAAGAAACTTGTAGCTCTTTGTTTACAAAAGCTTCCGCATGGCGATTGGTTTGCGCATACGTCCGCTAACAATTTTGATTTTTATAGAAGTTGTGATTTTGAAGTAAGAGAGTTATCAAGAAATGGAACATGTGCGTACTATGGGTATCAAGTGGCAAAAAAGGAAGGGCATCGATAACTTATAAGGTAATAAAGAAAAAGGATTGCTATTTTAATAATATAAACTGAACTGAGACTCATTTTGTGATAAAATAAAAGAAAATTCAGTTTATTAAACGGGGGATAAAAATGAATGTAAAAGTTGGGGATATATTTAAATACGAAAGAAGATTTACCGAGGAAGAAGTTTTTGAATTTGCAAATATTACAGGCGATAAAGGTAGACATCATATGGAATATGATGAGAATGGACGATTAATGGTCCATGGTTTATTGACTGCTAGCATTGGGACGAAAGTAGGCGAAGAGTTACATTACATAGCGAGGGAATTAGTAAGTGAGTTTATTAGACCAGTTTTTACAGGAGATACGGTTACTTGTGAATTAACTTTAACAAATATTGAGCAAATGGAAGGATATAAAAAAGTTTCAATTGAGTCAGTTTATCGCAATCAACATGAAAAGACCGTACTAGTTGGGACGAGTTATGGAATTATAAGGGAATAAAAAAGAAGCCTGTTACGAAACAGGCTTCTTTTTTATCGTTTAGTAAACACGTTTTCGATTTTCCGCATGACTAGAGATAAGTAATAATGCAGATTCTTCACCTATATTGCGAACAATATGAGGAACGCATGCATTCCAAGAGAAAGAATCACCTTCTTCTACAATCGCAATATCTTCTCCATGTTGAACTTCTAGTTTTCCGCGTAATACAAGATGACACTCTTCACCTTCATGAGCATTTGGTGAGTTTTCTTTCGGGAATCCGGCAGAAATTTCTACTAGAGATAGGCGGAGACCACCTTGCTCCGCAACATGCTCAATTCTTTGTTCATCTTTTCCATACACACTGTATTTACGCTCTTCTTTTTTTACAATTTTTAAACGATCTTTTTGTTCTAACAATAAATATGGAAGGGGAACATTTAAAAAATTAGCGATCATTTCTAAAGTTGAGATAGATGGTGATGTTTTATTGTTTTCAACCTGACTCATAAAGCCTTTAGAAAGACCTGTTCCTTCACAAATTTGGGCAATCGTAATTCCTCTACGTTGACGAATTTCACGAATCGCAGAACCGATATTCATAAAATCATGCTCCTTTTTGTAAACAACTATTTGTATCATAGCAAAAAAAAAATATTTTTTCTCATGAAAAATGAATTGACGAATAAAAATAATTAGTGTATGTTTTGTAATGTAAATAAAAGTTTTGTATAACAAAACTACAAAGGAGAGAAAGAAATGAATCAACATATTGGTAACTTAATTATTCGTATCGTGTTAGGGGTAACGTTCTTTATGCACGGTTTAACAAAATTCCAATCAGGAATTGACAATATTGCAGGGTGGTTTACAAGCATTGGTTTACCAGGAGGACTTGCATACGGTGTAGCAACAGTTGAATTAGTTGGAGGTCTATTGTTAATTCTAGGTTTAGGCGTAAGGTATATTGGCTTATTATTTGCACTTGTTATGGTTGGAGCGATTGTGAAAGTAAAATGGTCAGCTGGTTTGTTAGGAGACGGGAAAAATCCTGGATTTGAGTTAGAACTTGCATTATTAGCGATGGGTGCTTACTTATTTGTTGCGAAAGCTAATGGTTTTGTAGATAATTTCTTAAAAGAGAAAATGTTAAAGAAGAATTAATTAAAATGGGGGTATAACAAAATGGGCTTTCCACTTCATCCCGAAACAACACTTGGGGTTGTTCATTTATATGTATCAAATTTAAAGAAATCGCTAGAGTTTTATACAGAAGTATTGCGTATGAAGGTACTGGAAGAAAAAAGTACAATCGTTACGTTTGGTAATGAGGACAATGAGCCACTTCTCATAATAGAAGAAAAGGAAGACGCTCTTCCGAAGCAAAGAGGTCGAACTGGTTTATATCACTATGCAATTTTATTACCAAACAGACAAGACTTAGCAAATATTCTTCGTCATTTTGTTGAGAGAGTACACCCATTACATGGTGGGGCTGACCATTACTTTAGTGAAGCTCTTTATTTAGCTGATCCAGATGGAAACGGGATTGAAATTTATCATGATCGCCAAAAAGAAGTTTGGCATGATGAAAATGGAGAGTTACCATTTGTTAGTAACCCGTTAGACGGCGAAGGATTATTACAACAAGGAAATACATGGAATGGGTTCCCGGCTGGTACTGTGATGGGGCACATTCATTTACATGTAGCTGACTTAGAAGAAGCGAAACGTTTCTATGTTGATGGCCTTGGTTTTGATGTAACGATTCCAGCTCGTAATGGAGCGTTGTTCGTATCAGCAGGTGGTTATCATCACCATATCGGTTTAAATACATGGCAGGGTGAAGGTATACCACCACAAATGCCAAATTCCGTTGGTTTGAAATATTTCACAATTGTACTAGCAGATGAAAAACAAAAAGAGCAAGTGTGTGAAAGTTTAAAATATATTGGCGTAGTTGCTACGTATAAAGATGGAATATTACAGGCCAAGGATCCGTTTGGACATTGTATACATTTTAAAGTGAAAAGAGAAGCCTAAAAAGGCTTCTCTTTTTTCACTTTCTTATAATAGCTTTTTCATTTTGTAAAAATAGGTCATCAAATTGCTTTGCAAGGTCAAAATCTAGTTTCGTTAAACCTTTTGCATTCCATGATGACAAAGTAATAATGACTGCTTTATACTGGATAAGGATAAATGGGTGGTGATTATGTTCTTCTGATAGTTTGGCGGCTTCAGAGACAAATTCGACTCCTTTTAAGTAGTCGGAAAACATATATTTTCTTTCAATCCATTTTTCATCTTTCACTGTCCATTTATCCAGCTTTGTTAATTCCTCTTGTACTTCTTCATTAGTTAATCGTAGCATCATTTTTCACATCCTTTACCTGCAGTAACGCAAGACCATTGTTAATAAGACGTGTTACAGATTCTTCAGTTGTGAAAGTAGAAAGTTGTTGTAATAATGCTGCTGATGCTTCGTGACCTTTGTTATGTTCTAAAAGCAATTCTAAAATTTCAAGACGAAGCAACCATTCTTTCGGATAAAATTTATTTAATACTTCTTGAATAGCTATTAATTGATCAGTATGAGTATCGTGTAAAATACTATCGTTACGTATATCTCGAACTGTTTGATACATACGTTCAAGCTTATTCAGTACAAGTGGATCAGGCGTTTCTTGTACTTCTTCATTCATCGGGAAAAATGCAGCCGCATCTGCCGCTCCTGGGAATACAGAAGTGATTTGTGAGCCGACAGCCATATCAAATGCTCCCCATGAAGGATCAAATAATAAGCGATCTTTATGAGTAACTGCACAATTTATAAAGGAGATAAGAGCAATTTTTTTATCATTCTTTACAATGTCTGTTACTGTTCCTTTTACATGAATGCCACTTGCAAAAGTAAACTCTGCACTGCTTCCAATTGTAATGCCTAATGATTGTAATTGTTCTTCTGTACAATTTTCTAATGCAATATCTCCATCTAGTAATCCGATTGGTGTCCCGAATCCATCGCTGTGCACAGATGTAGAATGATTTGCTAGTTGTTTATTATGAATTGCTAATGCAGTTGGTGAGCTTGTTCGTGTGTAAATAACTTCACCAGTATCATTTTTAATTGTCTCTGTAAATGTACCCGTAATTTGTAATCCACTACTTAGCTCAGTTGTAGCATGATTTTCGGAGCGGATTGCTTTTTCTAATCCTTCTGTTCCACCTGTTTTAAATGCCATCGTTGTAGAGAACTGCTCAAGGGCCTCAGTCAATTCTTCAAATGATTCACAAACAAATAGCTGTGGTTGCATTTTTGTTACATCATAAGTTGTCCCGGTGCAAGCTTCAATTGAGAATGGGACTTTCTTTACAGCGTTTGTTAAGCACTGCTTACTTTCACCGACAGAGGAAAGGAGACCAGCACCGTAAATTTTCGGATCATTTATATTGCCGATTAAGCCGTATTCCACTGTCCACCAGAATAAACGTGAAATTTGTTCTGCTTCTGATAAACCAGAAACTAAGTTTTGTTTTTCGATTACAGCATTTTCAGCAACTGCAACTTCTTCAGGTGTAGAAGTAGGGCTTTCTTTTACGATCGTTAATGTACGAACGGCTTCAAAAGCATCATGTTCTTCTTTTGTGGAGAAAGCTTTCGCTCCAATTTGTCCAAAGCGTTTCACATATTTTGCATATGTAGAATCAAGCAAAATCGGTGCGTGGCCTGCAGCTTCATGAACGATATCAGGAGCGGGTGTATACTCGATATTTTCTACTTTACGAATATCTGTTGCGATTGGTAGTAATCCATGACCTTGAAAATCGAAGAATGCGACGCCGGGAATAAGTCCGTCAATCGTTACGGCACCCCAGCCGCTTGGTGCTAAACAGTCATTCATTTCTTCTACTTTTGGAATTGCATCTATATTAATACCAGATGATTGTAGTCCGTTAACATAGGATGGATGAGCAACATCTTTTAAGAAGCTATGGTTTTGTCTCATAATGTAACGCCAAACAGCGTGATTCACCGGTGTGTATTGATCATAATGCTGTGTGGATACGAATGGTTTTAAATGTGATGGAATTTCTTTTTTCTTTGTCATTTAGACGTCCTCCTTTTTCTCTATAAAAATGAATACCAGTTTTGTATAGCTTGTACCACCTCCTTTCAGAATTGTAAGCGCTTATAAAATTTTATCATAACATTCGAAATTCTTTAACAACTGTTTGCGTGAGAAATAGAAAAATCCCCTATCGGAAAATCCGATAGGGGCGAAAAAATCGCGGTACCACCCTATTTGTAAGTGAAAATATACTTACATCTCAACTAATGATAACGGAAAAATTCCGTCTTTTCCTTCATGCATAAAAGCACTACGAAAAAGAAGCTCCAGAATTGTAATTCGTACTTATATATGTGCTAATTTCCACCGATCATTAGCTCTCTGAAACAGGGATACAAGATACTACTGCGATTCTTTCAACGCGTATATATGAAGTTATTTAAAAGGGAAGGACGCAAAAAAGCCCCTATCGGAAAATCCGATAGGGACGATAAAAATCGCGGTACCACCCTATTTGTAAACAATTAATTGTTTACCACTTACTTTAAGATAACGGAAAGATCCGTCTTTCTCTTCATGCATAAAAAGCATTACGGGAAAGAAGCTCCAGAATTGTAATTCACGCTTGTATATGTACTGATTCGCACCAACCATCAGTTCTCTGAGACAGGGATATAAGTCGCTACTAGTATTCCTTCAAAGCCGATATATAATTCGTTCAACTAAACTATGTTTTGTATTATAAAACTATATTTAAAAGCTTGTCAACAATAATTTTATTATCTCACTTCTAAATCGACGTTTAAATTAGACTTATTTCCAGCTGCATCGGTTGCTACAATATGAATTATATTTTTTCCTTGTTGTAATTGGTTACGATCGAAGTAAATGTCGTAACTTTTCTCCCAAGGGTTCAGGAACGCACTTTCCCACACGCCATTTCCGTTAATTTCATATTGTATCGTTACTGGATGTCCTGGAGCAACCCATCCAGATTCTGTCATCCAATCTAAAAGTATATCATCTACTTTCCCTCTAATTACGAGGTTTTCTTGATCTACTTCAGACGATAACTTCGGTGCAGTACGATCGACAAATACAGCTCCTGTTTGCTTTGTTTCTCCACCAGAGTTAGAAGCAACAGCTTCGATTTGGTATAAGCCATCAGGTAGAGGAGATCCGTCAGTTTTCGTACCATTCCATTTGAAAGATTTATAACCAGGTGTTTCATTTTTCCCTTGATGTATCATGCCTTGATATGCTACACGGTCTTTCGTAATTAAATTAGCGTGAAATGTTACATCCTCAACTGGTGTAACTAAATAGTAATTGATCAGGTTGTCATCTAGTATTTTGTCATTATTTGGACTGAAAGTAGAATTAACGATTTCAAGGCCATCAATACGCTTGTATTCTTTCGGATCGATGCTAAATGTAAATGGAATACGCATTTCTTCAGTCTTCCCTTGCTCTTTTACATATAGATTTCCTGTATATACACCTTGTGGTAAGGAGCTATCTACAGTAATAGTAAAAGGCTTTTCGATGTTACTATTAGGTTTCATACTAATAGAAGAAGAGAAAGAAGTCTGGACTTTTGTTTTTGTATCTAGTAATTCAATACGAGTTGAAAAGTTTTTCTTTTTGTTAGAAAGATTTTGTAACGTAACATTTTGTGTTAACTTCACTTTACCGCTATTAGGTTTAATAAGACCGAAACTTACATTGTTAGGTTTCACTAATGCATCTGTTTGAGCGGCTTTTGGAATGTTAATTAAACCAGAGCCTTGTGCCATAACAGGATATGTATTTTCATTGACATCCTTTAATGTTTTTGCAGTATTGGCAAGAGCTGCTTTCAATTGTTCTGTCGTCCAATCAGGGTGCATTTGACGGAGTAGGGCAACAGCTCCTGTTACTTGCGGCGCAGCCATACTTGTCCCGTTGTGAGATTCATAGCCACCTCCCGGCACTGTACTAGTAATTTTCACTCCAGGTGCAACAATATCAGGTTTTATAAGCCAACTACCTTGAGAGGGTCCTCTTGAACTAAAGTTACCAATAAGTTCTGTTTGCTTTGGTTGTCCAATTTTTATATTTTTCTTTCGTTTTGTAATTAAAGTTTTTAACTCTTCGCCATTTGTATTTGATAGTTGCATAACTGGAAGAGCTACATCTTCACGTGCAAAATATTCGGGCATAAGATTAATTTCTTTTTCGTTAGAAATTAGTAGCACGCCGAGAGCGCCAGCTTGTTTCGCTTGTTCTGCTTTTACTAACGTGCTTGAAGTTCCTTGTAAAACAAGGGCGAACTTACCTTTCACATCTTGTTTAGCGTAATCGCTTGAATTACCGTAGCCAACATAGACAAGCTGAGCATCGTTTCCTACTTGGAAGTCTGCTTTTGATAACGGTAATCCTTGGTAAAATTTATTGGAACCAGCTACTTGGAATGTTGGAAATGGAATAGATACAGTAGATGCACCAACAGAGATGACACTACTTGCGTTACCAGGAGCGTCAACAGACCAAGGTTTTGGTCCATCATTTCCATTTGAGACGACTGCAGTAACACCAAGTTTTGCTGCGCGTTCTAACGTCATTGTTACAGGTTGATCAGGTACATTCAAATCTTGACCAAGAGATAGATTTAAAACATCCGCACCATCTTGAATAGCGCGCTCAATACCTTGAATAATATCTTCGGTCGTACCAGTACCACCATCATTCATGACACGGTAAGCAAGTATAGAAGCATTCGGAGCAATCCCCTTTATTTTTCCGTTACCAGCAATAATTCCTGCAACATGGGTACCGTGAACGTTTCCATCCATCGGATCATTATCCTCATCGACTGTATCATAGCCACCGATATAATTTGCTTGTAAATCAGGATGGGTATAGTCGACACCTGAATCGATAATAGCGACTTTCATCCCTTTTCCATCAAGGGATTTGCCAGTCGGGTCTTTTAAATTCCAAGCTTCAGGTGCACCAACTGTAGGGCCTCCAACGTTTGGTGTTTCTTGATCTGCTAGGCTTTTTGACGTTTCATGTAATTTATATGTTAAGTTCGGATAAATTGCTTTTACTTCAGGTAAAGAAGCTAGAGCGGCAATTTGATCCCCTGGGATAGAAATAGAAAATCCAGAAAATAACGTACTATACGTTTCTTTTATGGTTGCTTTCGGTGCTTTTTCTTTTATTTTCTTTGTTGTATCCTCTTGTGCTTTTTTTAGTTGTGCATGGTATGATTGCACATTGCTATTTTGTAGGTCCGGAGCATGTTGAATGTTACTTTGTGAAGCGAGTGGAGCATGTTGCAATTCTACAATAACTGAAATTTCTTTGGATGTTTTTGTTTCAACATTTTGCGCGATTTTGTTTTCTCCCCATTGTTCAATATTTGCTTTTAACTGTGGGCTAAATTGCTTCTCTTTTTGCAGTGATTCAGCATGGGCGCTTAATGCTCCAAAGCTCGAAAAGACGAGCGCCATACTTAATAGTGTTGATGTAGTTTTCTTCATTGAAACTCCCTCTAATAAAAAGTGCCAATTTTTTGAAAATAAATATTGCATTTTTATCGTTAATTATAGGAACGGATGTTGGCTAAACTATACATTCGACATAATTCATACCAAACCTCTTTGAATTGAAAATTTCTTGGGAAATTTTTTGGAATTATGTCGAATGGATAATATTTGCATATAGTAAGCGGAATATGAGGAATGCTAAAGGGGGAAATGGGGGTGCTATATGAAAAGGTTTATAGTAAGTGGAATCGTGATTTTGTTCCTTTTTTTCTGTTCAAGTTCTATTACTAGCGCAGAAAACAATGGAGTAAAAGTTGCCTTTATTCGTAATCATAATCTATGGATTAAAGTCGGTGAAAAAGAAAAACAAATTACAAAAGGAGAGTACATAACAGGACCGAAATGGTCACACAATGGAGAATGGCTTGCATATGCAAAAGGAAAGAAGCGAAATCACTTTGAACTGTATCGGCTGAAAGATGGAAAGAAAGTTACGCCATCTCAATCAGAAGCATCGAATTATCAATGGTCACCAACAGAGAATATAATTGCATTTGTATTTGCACGCACATTAAATACATTTGATGCTGAAAAAAAGAAAGCAGATTTTGAAAACGTAGCTAATGGTGTAGGTGACTATGCATGGTATCCTGATGGTAAGAAGTTTCTTGTATCATCAGAAGCGTACTTGCTTCCAACAGGATGGACAGGTGCTCAGTTATATGAAATACAAAAGGATGCAAATATGAATCCTCATAAGATGAAACATTTATATGCACTACCGAATGAGCATGATGATTTTTTAGCATTAGTTGGAAGTGGATTTAAGTGGTCGCCAGATCAAAAATGGATTTCGTTTTTGGCAGTACCAACAGCTTCTTTGTCAGCTGATAGTAATACCCTTTGCTTAATTCGATCAGACGGCAGTCGTTTTGAAACAGTAGATCAAATGTTATTAAACACACAATGGTTCAAATGGGCGCCATCAAAAAATATAGTAGCCTATATTGAAGGAAGCGGGAGAGTTGCTTTAGAGAATAAGCATTTAAAAATAAAAGAATTGCCGGTTCTCCAGCAAAATACATTTACTCCAAAAGGCTATGTTGATTGGGACTTCACATGGAAGAACGAGAATGTAATTATCGTTTCAAGGGCAAAGGAAGCAGAGCTATCGGTCCCTCTAGAAAAAAGACCACTACCATCTTTATATGAAATAAATAGTACAACAGATGAACAACATCAAATTACAAAGCCATCCAATAGCAAAGGCGATTATAACCCTATTTTTAGTAAGAAAAGCAACCAATTAATGTGGCTCCGTTCAAATCGTAAGAAAGCTGATGTATGGCTTGCTCATAACGATGGAAAACATGAGAAGAAGTGGATTGAAAATATAGATGTACCAGAGTGGTATTATGAGAAATGGAATTGGGAAGATGTCGTTTCGGTTACAGACGAGTAAAAAAACCTGCCTGAAATATAATTTTCAGGCAGGTTTTTCAATGTTATTTATGTGTTTTATTTGGCTTTTTTTTGCGGGGTTCCCGTTTCCTTGGCGCTTTCTATTTTGTTCATCTTTTGCTTGTTTTTCATGTAATGTATCTAAAAAATCATTTGAGTTACTCATTTTTATATCTCTCCTTTTTTCATTGCGTCCTAGTTACTATAACCATTTAGGAGGAAAATCATGAGATAAAAGTTAAGCGCTTAGTTTTCTTCGGTAGTATACGTAAAATATGCCATATGTAATGAATAACATAAGTAAAACTTGTAACTCTACATTTTCTTTTAAAATAGTTGCGACAGAAGATGGTAAGTAAGGTGATGTATTGCTCGTTCCTAAACCTAACCATTTGTTTAAGAGGTTCATGATACAAAATATGAAAACACCAGACCAGCTGGCGATAATTGCTTTTTGTTTAATTTTTGTTTCACGCTCATCATCTGTAATCCAAGGATTAGCAGTTTTATCACTATTAAAAAAGCCATTTATGTATCCCCATATGACCATTCCCATAAAGACGATAATCCATTTCATATTTGTAATCCTCCTCTTCTTGTAAAAAGTGTTTTACATATATAATTGTAATATTTTTCAAACGTTAGTGTCAAACACTTTTTACATTCTACTTTTTAAAATAGCAGGAGTAAAGAAAAAAATAGGGAAGAAATATGTGAGACTATTTCCTAGTGAGAGGAAGAGGAGAATGAAGCTTATTTTTGTTCGGCATGGTGAAGGTGAACATACGAAAGATTTACCATTAAGTTTACAAGCAGTGAATCCGCCATTGACGGGCGTGGGAAAGAAGCAGGCTGAATTGCTTCAGTGCGATGTACCATTACAAGAAAAGGATATATTAATCGCTAGTCCTACACTTCGAACTTTACAAACTGCGACAATATGGAGTGCGGAAGTTGCTTGTCAAAAAATTGTTCACCCATATATATCCCCACGTATTTTTCCTTATCGGGAATCCGCCAAAACATTACCGTGCGATCAATTATTAGATCGAAAGATAATACAAAATTTATTTCCACATTTTTCATTAGAAGAAAGTAGAAATGAATTGTTATGGAATGAGGGAGTCAATATCATCTCGGAGATGGAATTTCAGCAAATAGTAGATGAATTTCTGCACTGGTGCTATCAGTTAAAAGCAGAAAAAATTTGTATCGTTGCACACGATGGAACAATTACAGCGTATAGGCAATATTTACATAAAGTCGCTTTAACTAGAGCTGATTTTTTGAAAGAAACGGGTATATATGAAATGGACTTATAGGAGAGGAAATTTGTAATGGAAGAGTTAGGAGAAGATGTGTACGACTTAAATGAGCCGAGAGTATACTTTAGCGTAGCGGAAATTAAGTAATATGCAAAATTGCATATTACACATATTGTAAATGGTTGGTATAAGTTTGGGGAGTTGAAACTAACTAGTAGAATCCTTTTTACATAGTGGTGTAAAATCATATGTTGGATTGATAGATTATGTAGATGGAAATGTAGCACTTATGTTTACAATACGCCTATTTTACGGGTTTATTAACCATGACAAAACGTTAGAAGAAGTTGTTCGAGAAGCGAGATTAACCGATGAGGAGACATGTACATTTCGAGTATATAAACAATATGAAACGGATTTATTCTATATTCGAATGAATGCGTTTCACATTTAACTCACAGTTTTTTTACATTTTCTTCAATGAAAATGATTATCACCTGTGGTATGATATGTTCAAGTTTTTACAGGTAATAAAAGTTACTATATAAACGTTAGTATTTAATATTTTTTATGTATGTCACAAATTATTCACGATTAATGTTTTAAAAGTAAGTAACTAATGTTATTATATTATCTGTAACTGACTTAATTACAACTTTAGGAGGAAGATATGATTATTCAATTTTTAAGAGAAAACAAAGCAGTCTCTTTTGTATTAGCGATAATTCGAGTGTATCTTGGTTACACATGGGTAATGGCTGGAATCGGTAAATTACAAGGGAAAGGCTTCGATGCAACTGGTTATTTACAAGGTGCAATTGAAAAATCTAAAGGAGCACAACCAGCTGTTCAATCTTGGTGGGCATCATTTTTACAAGATTTTGCAATTCCAAACGTTGATTTATTTAATACACTTGTGACGTGGGGAGAAATTTTAGTCGGAATTGGTTTAATTGTAGGCTGTTTAACAAAAACAGCGGTCTTTTTCGGTCTTGTAATGAACTTTTCCTATATGTTTAGTGGGTCAATTGGTGTAAACCCTGAAATGGTTATCTTATCCATGTTCGTTCTTGTTTCTGGTATAAATGCTGGAAAACTTGGAATTGATGGTTTAGTTATTCCAAAAGTACTAGGATCAAAAATTCAAAAACGCCAAAAGCAAGCTGCTTAATATATGAAACGGGTATCTCAAAATGAGATACCCGTTTATTTTTCAGCACTTATAGGATTTTTCTCGAAGAAATCTTTTACATACCCTACAAATTCTTGTGGCTCTTGACGAAATGGGGCATGATAACCTTTTTCAATAATATGGAAAGTGCTATTTTTTAAGAATTGATGATAAGTTTCTCCTTCTTTCCAAGAAACGCTATTATCATTTCTTCCCCATATAATTAAAGTTGGTTGCTTGATTTCAGTTGCATTGATTTGAAGACGCCTAGGCCATAATTTCATTTTATTATAATGCTCTTCATCATTACGCTTGAATTTAACTTTGCTCTCATCATAATCTGCAATAGAAGAAACGGCACTTAAATCAGTCGACAACTTTGGTTTTGGTGAACCTTGTTTATTAACGAACGTATGAGGGCCGCCTGTAGCATCAGTTAAAATAAGGTGGGTAACCGCTTCGGGGTATAAATATGTTAAATTAAGAGAAATTTCTCCGCCCATAGAATGTCCCAGTATTGCGAATGAGTCGTACCCTAATTTTTTCATTAACTTATAATACAAATTTGCATGAGTTGGGAAAGAATAATAAAAATCCATCGGTTTAGAGGAACGTCCGAATCCTAAAGCATCAACAGAAATAATCGTATGATCTTTTGCTAAATCTGAGTAAACCTTTTGAAAACCATCGGATGATCCTCCAAATCCATGGATCATAAGTAAAGGTGGTTTTTCATCACCAATCTTTTTAAAGTAAATCGTTTGACCATCTATCTCTACCATTTTTTCCTCGGTAGCTAGTTTCGCTGTAATTGTATTTTTAACTTGTTTTACTTGTTCTACTGGCTTTTCTGCTGCACTACATCCTACTAATAGTGTAAGAGTAAGACAACCTACCATAAAATAGCTAAATCGCTTCAATTAGGTGTCCCCTTTCTAACATAACGCTGCATCTATCATAGCAAATAGTATATTACGATTTCCAGGAAGTTGATTACCGTTCTTTATCATAAGAGGTGAAAGGAGCGTTTCCTGGAAATTTTCTGTTTGAAGAAATTGACGGAAAATGAATTGTGAGTGCGGAACATCAATGCGTATCGTCCCATTCCACGAGTTGCAAATTATTTCTAATAACTGAATAGCGTCTTTTTCTTTTTTTGAAATAAGTGGAGTGATACATAGTACATCTCCTTTTTGTATGCATAAAGCAAAAGCATCTATTTGATTATCCCGCTCTATTTTAAAGGAGTAAGTTGCTCTCGATAGTAGTGATAAATAAAGCTTAGAACGATCTGCACCAGTCGCAGTTTGATCAAGAAAAATGAGAGATTGAAGATCGGCTTGCTGAATTTGTTTTATGGGAAAAGAATTTGTACTTATATGAGCCGCTTGTTTTTCGAAACGATGAATTGTTGTTATTGATTGAAATCCATAAGATTCATATAAGGATTCACCAGCTTTTGTTGCAATGAGCGTAATAGGGAGCGATGGATAAGTTACTTTTAAGCTATTGTTTAACAAAATACGGCCAATTCCTTTTCTTTGAAAATCAGGATGCACGATTAACATACCGATAGAAGAAAATCCAGGGGCAAACGAAAAGACCCCGCCCGCTGCAATAAGTTTATTCTCATGTACATAGCCAAAAATTGTGCCAATGGAAAGGTACATATGGAATTGCTCTTTCATAAAACTCTCATGCTGTAACCACCCGACTGATTTGCAAAGAGAGAGTAAATCTGGAATGGAAGATGCGTCTAGTTTTACTGTTTTCATAAAGTTCACCATATTTCTATTTAAATTAGAAAAAATAAGAATAATATTACGAAATGTAAAATAATAGGTTCGTATTAAAAGAAATCCAACATGTTTATATTTATCTTTGTAAAGGGGAGTATGCTTGATATGAAAAGACAAACTTATACAAATTATAACTTAAATTTACATAAGTTAACAAAAAATTTACATATAACTCATTTTCTCTTAACAGTCTTCTATTAAATTTGATAGTGGGAAATGAATAACCTAATTAGGGGGACAAGACAGTGAAAAAGTTTGTGAAAAAAGCATGGCCATTTGCAGTTGTGGCGTCGTTAGCAGTTACTTCGGTAGCAACATGGAATTTTACGCGTTCTAGTGAGGTTAATGCAGATGAGAACGGAAACAATGCAAAAATTAAAAATGTCATTGTATTAATTGGGGACGGTATGGGGCCTTCATATATGACAGCTCATCGTTATATGAAAGATAATCCAAAAATATTTGAGATGGAATCTACAGAATTTGATAAGCATCTTGTAGGAACACAAAAAACATATCCAGAAGATGAACATGAAAATATTACAGACTCTGCATCGGCAGCTACTGCGATGTCAGCAGGTATAAAAACATATAACGCAGCTATTGCAGTAGATAATGATAAAGCTGAAGTGAAAACAGTATTGGAGCAAGCGAAAGAAAAAGGGAAGTCAACGGGACTCGTTGCAACTTCTGAAATTACGCATGCAACACCAGCTGCATTCGGTGCACATGATATTAGTCGTAAAAATATGGACGCAATTGCAAATGATTACTTTGATGAAAAAATTAAAGGTAAGCATAAAATAGATGTTATGCTTGGCGGGGGCGTAAAGAACTTTATTAGAAAAGACCGCAATCTTACAGAAGAATTTAAGAAGTCTGGTTATAGTTATGTAACAGATCGTAATCAATTATTAAATGATAAAAGTGATCAAGTTCTTGGCTTATTTGCACCAGGTGGTTTAGACAAAATGATTGACCGTACTGACAAAACACCTTCATTAGAAGAGATGACAAATGCAGCGATTGAGCGCTTGAACAAAAATAAAGACGGTTTCTTCTTAATGGTCGAAGGTAGTCAAATTGATTGGGCTGGACATGATAATGATATTGTCGGTGCAATGAGTGAAATGGAAGACTTCGAAAAAGCGTTTAAAGCAGCAATTGAGTTTGCGAAAAAAGATAAGAACACATTAGTTGTTGCAACAGCAGATCATGCTACTGGCGGATTATCTTTAGGTGCGAATGGTGAGTATAATTTTAAAGTAGATCCGATTAAAGCTGCGAAACGTACGCCAGACTTTATGGCAAGTGAGATTGTAAAAGGTGCAAATGTAGAAGAAACATTGAAAAAGTATATTGATCTACAATTAACACCAGAAGAAATTAAAGCTGTAAATGATATAGCTCCATCAAAAGATGTAACAAAGATTGATAATGCAATTGAAGATATCTTCAATAAGCGTTCGGTTACAGGTTGGACAACGGGTGGACATACAGGTGAAGATGTGAACGTATATGCATTCGGACCAGGTAAATACTTATTCTCTGGCGTTCAAGAGAATACAAATATAGCTAAACGTGTCTTTGACATCGTTGGCGGTGGCGATCCGAATAAAGGAAGACGCTAATTATAAATGAAAGTGAGGCGAAATGCCTCACTTTTCTTTTTAGGAGATGGAAAGATGAGATTTTTTTTAAGGAAATTAAGATTCCTTCTAGTATTCGTATTATTGCTAGTTGGATGTCAATCTCAAGAGAATAATATAGAACAAAAATCTGCTGGGAAAACTGAGGAAAAGGTACATATAACGAAAGAAGAAGAGAAATCCATTCAAGATGTTATTGAGGCATTTGTACGGACGACGAATGAAAAAAATCTTGCTGAGCATATGGAGTTATTTTCAAAGAAGATGCCTAGTGCTGAAGACTTAAAAACACAAAAGGAAGCGGCATTTCAAAAGGGAAATAAGAAAATAGAATTGGAACATATGAATATGAAAGCTCTTAAAGGTGGGCTTGTTATTGTTGAAACGGAGGAAAAAGAAGTAGATGGAGGGGTTACTCTCCAAAAGAAAATGCAGTACGCACTTGGAAAAGAAGACGAAGGGTGGAAGATTGAAGAGGTCCGTACGATAGAGAAGAAATAAAAAGGTTCTCATAGGAGAGAACCTTTTTATAGTGGTAATAAAATTTGATTTGAACATGCTTCAATGTCATCAATATCTTGACGGATTGTTGCCATCTTATTATCGAGGTCTTCAGCTTTCATAGCAGCGTCATGTAGTTCATCTTTCAAATAGTCAGGTATATTTCCTTCATATTTGTAGTAAAGTTTATGTTCTAAACTTGCCCAAAAGTCCATGGCAAGTGTACGTAATTGAATTTCTGCAAAGACATCTTTCGTACCAGAATTTAGTGACAATGGATATTTAATAATCATATGCAAACTTTTATAGCCATTTCCTTTTGGATTAGCAATATAATCTTTTACTTCTACAATTTCCATGTCTCCACGATTTTCAATAACTTCTTTTAAATGATAAATATCTTCTACAAAGCAACATGTAATACGGATGCCAATAATATCTTGTAATTGTGTTTGAGCATTTTCAACTGTTGGTGATAAGTTTTTACGCTCAAGCTTCCTAATGATACTTTCGGGTTGTTTAAGTCTTGTTTTTATATGTTCAAACGGGTTGTAGTCTTCTAAAAATTGAGCTTCCCGGTTCATAATTTCAAATTTAGTTTTTAACTCTTCTAAAGCGAATGTATAAGGTAATACAAAAGCTTTCCAGTAGTTAACTGTTGATTGGTTATATTCCATTTCTATACACACCTTTTCTTATTTACAAGTGAAGTTGTTATTATACTAAACACCAAATCATGTAGGCGCAAGCAGCAAATGATGAGATCATAAAGCGATATTTAGTTTTCATCTTTTCAACCCCTTTCAAATGAAATTATATATTAATAAACGTCATTGTTAGTAATTTCACTATGTACAATTCTTATAGTAATAGATTCATGTGAAATTCGTATGAACTAATTGTTTCAGTTTTTTGTCTTTTTGATAACGGCTTTTGGTTTTGTTTGTTATAATTACCTTAAATTGTAATAAAGGAGAGGGTATGATGAATCCAAAAGATAAAAAAAGAAAAGAGCAAGTGGCCCATATTATTGAAATTCCAGATGAATATAGGCTTGTTGTAGATGATCAAGAAGGAGTGGATGATCCGTATCATCTATTATGGTGGGGGCATAAAGAGGATGAGGAGAAAAAGATACAAATTACATTAAATAGGCATACTGGTAATTTATTCGAATTCAGGATAGATGATGAAAATTATTTTTCGAGTGATAAAGAAGTGATAGAGGAGAATAAGGCAAGAGAGATTGCAAATGTATTTATAAAAAAATATGTGGAAGAAGAATTAGAATTTTATACATATGTGTCAGTTAAGGATGACTGGCGTGGTTGGAAAGAAATAAATTATATGCAGGAAGTGAATGGATATCCATTGCCGAATACAGGATGTGTTGTGCGAATTCATCCTTCAGGTAATGTTGTGCATTTTCATTACAATGGACAAAAAGCTATAGGGAAAAAACCGTTATGGCCAATTGAAATTGTTGAGGAGAACGTCGTTTTAGAAACTTTGAGAGCTAGACAAGATATGAGACTTGTATTTGTGGATTTAACACATTCTTCATGTAAATATGAAAATGGTGAGGAAGTAAAAGGCTATCATCTTGTATATGAACCAGAACCTAGTCATGCGTTTATTGATGCAAGTACAGGTAAAGATTTATTTGACCCAGATCATTATAAATTGCCTCCAACTGTAGCTGTTGAAAAACCGAAAAAAGGTAGTCAACAAGATGATATATTCGATTTATTTGACTGGGATAAAGAAAGTTTTACAAAAGTGGCTGAGACAGAAAATGAAGATGGAATAAGGATGAAATTTGTTTCGAAAGAGGAATTACAAAAACAGAAAGAAGAAAAGAATCCATATTTAATGAATGAATTTTTAAAAAAGCATTTACCGATGTTAAAATATAATAATTTAGTTGGCATTACGATTGATAAATCAACCAAGGAATTAATTGGTTTTATAAAACTGGCAGACGATAAAGAAGTAAAACAAATACTGTCTAGAGAGGAATGTTTACAAAAAGCACTTCAATTTTTAGAACATGTTATTCCAGATGTTACACAATATCTTCGCCTTTGGGATGAACGTGACGAAGATGAAGGGATTGAAAGATTTGTCTTTTCAGTATATGTGAATGAAATTCCGGTAGAGTATAGGGAATTCATGGTCAACATTAATACAGAAAATGGTGCTGTGATGCATTACTCGGGAAAACCTAGCAATATAATAGAAGAGTTACTTGCACATGAAACAACACCAAAAGTAACAAAAGAAAAAGCGTTAGAAATATATAAAGAGGTCATTCGAGTAAAATTAGAATGGTGTATAGATCATGATGCAGAGGAAATGAAATATAAACTGCTGTATAAACAAACGAGGAGTGAAAATCATAAAGAATCCGTCGATTGTAGTCGGAAAATTCGTTACATAGATGCGCATACTGGAGAGAAAATTTGGAGTGAATATTAGTAAAAGCCAATCGATACGTTTCGATTGGCTTTTACTATGTTTATAGAAAAATTTAATGATTAGCGTTGAGTGGTTTAAGAATGCCATTAAGTTAAGAGTTCCATATTTACATCGTACAGACACAAACAACCTCATGCCCACATACACATAGTAAAGACCACTATTTTGGCGGAGGTGAAAGGTTTGAGTCTATTCGCCGCAATTGGATATATGGTTCGAGAAGTGTTTGTATTTGTTTCTTATGTGAAGAACAATGCGTTCCCGCAGCCGTTATCATCAGATGATGAGAGAAAGTACTTAGAGTTAATGGAGCAAGGTGATGCTCAAGCGAGAAATCTTTTAATTGAACATAATTTACGGCTTGTAGCTCATATTGTTAAGAAATTCGAAAACACTGGTGAAGATGCAGAAGATTTAATTTCAATTGGTACCATTGGGCTTATTAAAGCGATTGAAAGCTATTCAGCAGGGAAAGGAACTAAGCTTGCAACATATGCAGCGCGCTGTATCGAAAATGAAATTTTGATGCATTTACGTGTGCTGAAGAAAACGAAAAAAGACGTTTCACTTCATGATCCGATTGGGCAAGATAAAGAGGGTAATGAAATATCGCTTATTGATATATTAAAATCAGAATCTGAAGATGTAATTGATATGATTCAGCTTAGTATGGAGTTAGAAAAAATTAAAGAGTATATCGATATTTTGGACGAACGAGAGAAAGAAGTAATTGTGAAGCGTTTTGGACTTGGGCTTGATAAAGAGAAAACACAGAGGGAGATTGCGAAGGCGCTCGGTATTTCAAGAAGCTACGTATCGCGAATTGAAAAGCGTGCTTTAATGAAAATGTTCCATGAATTTGTGCGGGCTGAGAAAGAGAAAAAAGCAAAAGAATAATGTGTATTGTAAGCAGCTACACTTTAAAAGTGGCTGCTTTTCTTTCGGGAAAACGGAAAGAAAACGAGCTGTTCTAAGAAGAAATACATGTTCACTGTTGAAAATGGTGGGTTCTATCTGTAATATTAGAAGGTGCTAAACAATTTAAGAATAAAAATTATACTTAGTTTTTCTTCGTGTATAACGAGACGGCTCCATTCTATATGTGGGAATAAGAACCAATTTTACATATGATATAGAGAGAAAAGAAGGGGAAACTAAAGTTATAGGCTGATTAGGAGGTTTCGTAATTTGCGACGGACATTATATCGACTTATGATCGAACTTACAAATGGTCGTTTTACTTCTTATATATTACGTAAATTTGCACAATCTCGTTTGAGCTCTATCATTATTCCATCGTATGTGAAAGTTTTTCAAATTAATCAAGATGAGATGGAAAAGGGTTTGAAGGAATATGGAACATTGCATGATTTATTTACACGTAGGCTAAAAGAAGGAAAGCGTAGTATTGATACTGATGCGTCGAGTATCGTTAGTCCTGTTGATGGTGTTTTTGCTGATCAAGGTCCTATTGAGGATACAAAAACATTCGATATAAAAGGAAAGCGTTATTCAATTGTGGATATGCTAGGTAATGAAGAGCGTGCAAAGCGATATGCAGGCGGTACATATATGGTGATTTATTTGAGTCCAAGTCATTATCATCGTATTCATAGCCCGCTTTCTGGCTCTGTGACTGAAAGATTTGTACTCGGTAGAAAATCATATCCGGTAAATGCAGCGGGTATGGAGTATGGGAAAGAACCATTGTCAAAAAATTATCGCTCTGTTACAGAAGTAAATAGTGACGGCGAACATATGGCACTTGTAAAAGTAGGTGCTATGTTTGTTAATAGTATCGAGCTCCTTCATGAAAGAAGTACTGTTCAAAAAGGTGAAGAGATGGCATACTTTACATTTGGCTCAACAGTTGTTTTATTATTTGAAAAAGATATGATTAAAGCAGTGCAGGAATTGACAAGTGGGCAAGAGCTGCGTCTTGGTGAAAAAATTGCAACCCGAGTATCTCATAAGTAAAGAAAAGGTTTTATAATATACTTATGAAGCTCTAATTAAGAAATGTGGACAAAGATGCTTAATGAAGAAATCCCCTAGATGGGAGTACTTGTTTATTCGAGAGCCATCGCAGGATGGCTCTTTTTACAGGTCAATCAGCAATCTATATGTACTCAAGAAGATTTGACGAGCTTGTCCTCTAACGAGCGTCTAATAATTTCTTGTTTTATAAGTAAAATGAAGTCGGGATTTAATTTTAGTTCTTTTGCTTTATAATAAGACTCAGTGAGTAAATCAGTAGATAACTGTTCCATATGTTTTGTTTTCAAGGTGAGTCACCTCCTAATAATATAAGGATTGATTCGTTGTTGCATTTAATGTACCAAAAAAATATGACAGTCACAAACAAGAGGTTATCCACATAACTCAGTGGATAAAATGTGGATAGATTGTTAGTAAATTCCAAATCGGCTGAAAAATTAACGTGGAAAGTGTGTACAAGTTTATCCACAGGTTATCTATCGAAAAATGTTGTCGAAAAATTTTATGAAAAATCCTCAAAGAGGTGAAAGAAATTGAAGTTATTTTTACCAAATGAATATGTGAAAAATATATATCATATTCAACCAGAAGATTTGAAAAAACGTGGAATTAAAGGAGTTATTACTGATTTAGATAACACTTTAATTGAATGGGATCGTCCAAACGCAACGCCACAGCTTGAAGAGTGGTTTTTGAAAATGAAAGAAAATGATATTCAAGTAACGGTCGTTTCAAATAACAACGAGCAACGCGTTAAAGACTTCGCTGACCCATTAGGTATTCCGTTTATTCATAGTGCGCGCAAACCGTTTGTTCGCGCATTTAAGCGTGCGATACATGAGATGCACCTGCAGCCAGATGAAGTTGTAGTAATTGGAGATCAGTTACTAACGGATGTGCTCGGCGGGAATCGTGTGGGACTTCATACAATTTTAGTTGTACCGGTAGCGCAAACGGACGGATTGGTGACACGATTTAATCGAAAAATTGAACGAAGAATTATGAGAAACATGAAGAAAAAAGGCTTAATTAACTGGGAGGAATAAAGTTTGACTGAAACAATTAAATGTATTGGTTGCGGTGTAGAAATTCAAACAGAAAATAAAAATGAAGTAGGATACGCTCCTGTATCATCTTTAGAAAAAGAACAAGTAATTTGCCAACGTTGTTTTCGTTTGAAACATTATAACGAAATTCAAGATGTATCTTTAACAGATGATGATTTCCTTCGTATTTTGAACGGAATTGGACAATCAGACGCACTAGTGGTTAAAATCGTAGATATTTTCGATTTCAATGGTAGCTGGTTACCGGGCTTACATCGTTTTGTAGGGAACAATAAAGTATTACTTGTAGGGAATAAGGCTGACTTAATTCCAAAGTCAGTTAAGCATGATAAAGTAAAACATTGGATGCGCTATAGTGCAAAGCAACTTGGTTTAAAACCAGAAGATGTCTTTTTAATTAGTGCAGCTAAAGGACAAGGAATCGCTGAACTTGCTGATGCAATTGAGCATTACCGCGAAGGTAAAGATGTTTATGTTGTTGGATGTACGAATGTTGGTAAATCAACATTTATTAATCGTATGATTAAAGAGTTTAGTGATGAGACTGAGAATGTAATTACAACATCACATTTCCCAGGAACAACGCTTGATTTAATTGATATCCCATTAGACGAAACGTCATCTTTATACGATACACCAGGTATTATTAATCATCATCAAATGGCGCATTATGTTGGGAAACAAAGCTTAAAGCTTATTACACCGACTACAGAAGTTAAGCCAATGGTATTCCAATTAAATGAAGAACAAACATTATTCTTTGGTGGATTAGCACGATTTGATTATGTAAGTGGGGGCCGTCGTGCATTCACTTGTCATTTCTCAAACCGTTTAACAATCCATCGTACAAAGCTTGAAAAGGCTGATGAATTGTACGAAAAACACGCTGGAGAATTATTGAATCCACCGACACCAGAAGAATTAGAAAATATGCCTAAGTTTGTGAAATATGAATTTAATATTCGTGAGCCGAAAACGGATGTTGTATTCTCTGGATTGGGCTGGGTTACTGTAAATGAATCAGGAGCGAAAATTGTTGCTCATGTACCAAAAGGAGTAAGTGTTTCATTACGTAAATCTTTAATTTAATATGGAGAGGGATTTATGAAACAATTATATGGTGTAATCGGAAATCCAATTGGACATTCATTATCACCCGTTATGCATAACGATGCATTTGAACACTTGAATATGGATGCCCATTATCATGCGTTTCTTGTAGAAGAAGAAGCGCTAGGGGAAGCAGTAAAAGGTTTGAAAGCATTAGGTATTTCAGGATTTAATGTAACGACTCCGCACAAAGTTGTAATTATGGAGTACTTGGATGAGATTGCCCCGTTAGCAAGGCAAATCGGTGCGGTAAATACAGTAGTTCATCGAGATGGAAAATTGATTGGGTATAATACAGATGGAATTGGTTTTGTTCGTGCCCTGCAGTCAATTAGTGAAGATCCACTTCAAGAGAAACGTATTTTATTAATCGGTGCAGGTGGTGCTAGCCGAGCTATTTACTTCTCGCTTGCCGATGTAGGTGTGAAAGAAATTGATATTGCTAATCGTACGAGAGATAAGGCGAAAAACCTTATCTCTGGGTGCATGGCAAATGTTAATTCGCATGCTCTATCGTTAGAATGTGCAGCAGAAAATCAAGGGGAATATGATATTATCATCCAAACAACAACGATAGGTATGCATCCACATGTTGAGTATACGCCGCTGGAAATTCGTTCATTGAAACAAGGAACGATTGTTTCTGATATTATTTATAATCCATTTGAGACGAAAATTTTAGGCGATGCGAAAGAACAAGGTGCAATAATTCAAAATGGAATCGATATGTTCGTTTATCAAGGTGCACTTGCGTTTGAAATGTGGACAGGGTGTGTGCCGAATATTGATAGAATGAAACAATTAGTAATGAGAGAGCTTGGAGGCTAATTATATGTTAACAGGAAAACAAAAAAGATTTTTACGTGCAAAGGCACATCATTTAACACCGATTTTTCAAGTTGGAAAAGGTGGCGTGAATGAAAATATGGTGAAACAAATTGGAGAGGCATTAGAAGTTCGTGAACTATTTAAAGTGAGTGTATTACAAAACTGTGAATTTGATCGTAGTGAAGTTGCAGAAGAGCTTGCACAAGGTGCACGAGCTGAAATCGTTCAAGTAATCGGAAGCACAATTGTTTTATACAAAGAATCAAGAGAAAATAAGCAGATTAAGCTTCCTCGATAAAAGATATACGTGAGTTATTTCGTAATGGACGCTTGATATGTAGAAAGCGAAACCAATTGAACTTTTATTAACAGTGGGCTCTCTTCGAATTTGTATGGGGAGAGTTGCTGTATGTAAAAGGAAGGAGCGTTTCTTTTGAGAAAAATTGGCATTATTGGTGGCACGTTTGATCCACCTCATAATGGGCATTTGTTAATTGCAAATGAAGTGTATCATGCTTTAGGGTTGGAAGAGGTATGGTTTTTGCCGAATCAAGTTCCACCGCACAAGCAAGGACGTAACATTACGAGTGTGAAAAGTCGATTAAACATGCTGCAAATAGCGATTGAGGAAGAAGCATACTTTTCAATTTGTTTAGAAGAGCTAGACAGAGAAGGCCCATCTTATACGTACGATACTATGGTACAATTAACGGAGAAGTATCCGGATGTGCAGTTTCACTTTATTATTGGCGGAGACATGGTTGAGTATTTGCCGAAGTGGTATAACATTGAAAAGTTACTTAAGCTTGTGACTTTCGTTGGAGTTGCAAGACCAGGTTATACATTACATACGCCTTATGATATCGTAAAAGTGGAAATTCCGGAGTTTGCAGTTTCTTCTTCTCTGTTACGTGAGAGATATATGACGAAGAAAACGTGCAAATATTTACTCCCCGAAAAAGTACAGGTATATATCGAGAGGAATGGGTTGTATGAATCGTGAGGAAGCACTTAGTATTGTCAAACAACAAATGCATGAAAAACGTTATATACACACGGTTGGTGTAATGGAAACAGCGATTGAACTTGCTAGGTTATATGGTGTAGATGAGAAAAAGGCAGAGACGGCTGCTATATTTCACGATTATGCAAAATGTAGAGCGATTCCAGAAATGGAAGAGATTATTAAGAGAGAAGCTTTGCCAAAGGATCTACTGCACTATAACAAAGAGTTATGGCATGCACCTGTTGGGGCATACTTAGTAGAAAAAGAAGTAGGCATTACTGATCCTGAAATTCTACAAGCTATTACATATCATACAAGTGGTCATGAAAAAATGACAATGTTAGATAAAGTTATTTATGTAGCAGATTACATTGAACCAGGACGTAAGTTTCCTGGTGTGGAAGAAGCGAGGAAACTCGCATATAAAGATATAAATCAAGCTTTACTGTTTGCTTTAAAGCGAACAATTCAATTTTTAATGGAAAAAGATCAAACGATTTATCCATTAACATTCCAAACATACAATGAAGTTATCAAGGAGGAAATTAATAAATGAAAGATAAAGAGTTATTAGTATTAGCGGCAAAAGCAGCTGATGATAAGAGAGCAGAAGATATGGTTGTACTAAATATGCAAGGTATTTCACCGATTGCAGACTATTTTATTATTTGTCACGGAAATTCAGACAAGCAAGTACAAGCAATTGCACGTGAAATTAAAGCGAAGGCACATGAGTTCGAAATTAACGTACAACGTATGGAAGGCTTTGATGAAGCACGTTGGGTTTTAGTAGACCTTGGTGATGTGGTTGCTCATGTATTCCATAAAGATGAGCGTAATCACTATAATTTAGAGCGTCTATGGGGCGATGTGCCGCGTGAAGATATTGCAGATGAGCTAGATCAATGAAATACGAACAATTTGCTTTGCTGTATGACGAACTGATGAATGATGTCCCTTATGATAAATGGGTGGAATTCACAGAGGAAAGTTTACAACAGGCATCTATGAAAGAGGCAAGAATCCTTGACGTAGCATGTGGAACTGGTAACGTAACACTTCCGCTTGTGCGAAAAGGTTATGACTTAATTGGTGTAGATCTTTCGGAAGAAATGTTAACTGTCGCGCAGCAAAAATTGGGGGGAGAAGGATATTTTATTCCTTTTTACCAACAAGACATGAGAGAGCTCGATGTTCCTGGTGAATTTGATTGTGTGACAATCTTTTGTGACTCATTAAATTACGTATTGCAAGAAGATGGAGTGCAAGAAACATTTAGAAGAGTTTTCCACCATTTACGTCAGGATGGCTTGTTTTTATTCGATGTACACTCTTTATATAAAATACATCACGTATTTCAAAATGAAACATATACAGTGAACGGCGAAGAAATATCACTTATTTGGAACTGCTTCCCTGGAGAAGAATCAGATAGTGTGGAACATGATTTGACATTCTTTGTACAAGATTCAGAAGAAGATGTGTATCATCGTTTTGACGAATGTCACGTGCAACGTGCGTATTCGGTTGAAGTGTTAACAAAATGGCTTGAAGAAGCTGGGTTTACAGTGCTTCGCGTCACAGGTGACTTTGAACGAATTGAAGTGACAGAACAAACAGAGCGCATCTTTTTTATGGCGAAGAAGAATGGATAAAAGAAAAGCAACCGATAAGGTTGCTTTTGTTTTATAGAAAAGATGTAGTTTTAGTTCTAGAAAAATAAAAAGATGATATGTGTAAAGTGTAAAAATGCTAGTTTTAGTGAAAATGTAGCATGAAAAAGATAAGTGTTAATAAAAAGGGTTTGGGATTACGATGGCGTATTTATTATGTGTGTTTATTGAATTGCTGCTCAACGCATTTTAAATCTTCATCAAATTTCTCATGTGTCCGTTCGATTAATTTATGAAACATATCCCCAACGTGCTCTTCTAAAATACGAATACCTTCTCCTGTAACACCGCCTTTAACGCATACCTTTTCTTGTAAAGTAGGTAATGTGAAAATTTCTTTTTCGAGTAATTTCCCCATTCCAATGACCATTTCACTTACTAAAGTAGTGGCTTCTTCATGTGTAATATTTGTTTTATCTACAGCAGCGTTAATGAAACATTGTAATAAATAACTAAAAAAAGCAGGGCCGCAGCTTGCTATATCAGATGAAACGCGCGTTATATCTTCTTCTATAACAAGGGGAGTAGAAATGTTTTTGAATAGACGAAGTAGTTTTTGTTGCCATTCTAGAGAGCAGTTATTTCCAAATGTAAATAGTGATGCGCCGGATAAGGCGCGGTTTGTGATGCTTGGAATGATACGAGCGACGTGGCAAGGTATAAGTGTTTCTAATTGTGATGGAGATATGGGGCTTGTGATAGAAACTAAGCAATCTTCGTCTGAAAAATGGTCAGCGTATTTTTGTAGAATAGGGTATATGTCTATCGGTTTTACGCAAATGAAAATAAGCTGGGATTGTTCGATTACCTCTTGGATTGTTTTGGCTATATGAACAGAAGGGTATTTTTCTTTTATATGATATGCTTTGGCAGGCGTCCGATTAATAATAGTAAGGCACGAAGGTTTGACAGCACGGGTTTCTAAAAATGCATCGATTAGTATATTCCCCATGTTCCCTGTCCCTATAATTCCTATGTTCAATGTTTCATCCCTCCTTCGTAACAGCTTTCTCCTAAACAATATGAATGATGTTATAAATTTATGATTAGAGGTGTAAAATGATGTGGGATTTTCCAAAAAAATGGTTGGGATTAGTGGTTATTATTGGCACTTTGATTTTTCTTTTTTTCTGGAAAACGAATCAGCAAACAGAGCGATCGCTCATTACAACGGAAGTTCAAGTAAAAGATGTGGAGAAAAAAAGTAAACCGAAAGTATTGGATACAAAGGAGCAGAAAAAAATAATTATAATTGATGTGAAAGGGGCGGTTTTTAAAGAGGGTGTGTATGAAATGAAGGAAGGGGACCGGGTGAAGGAGGCGGTTGAAAAAGCTGGTGGTTTGTTGCCGGATGCAGATGTGAAGAAAGTGAATTTGGCGCAAATGGTCCAAGACCAAATGCTTCTGTATGTTCCTAACAAGAATGAGTCAGTGCAAGAAGGGACTACTTTTTCAAAAAGCGAGGGTAAAGTGCAAATAAATACAGCTTCTAAAGAGCAACTTGAAAAAATAACAGGCATTGGTTCTCGGAAAGCGGAAAGTATTTTGAAATACCGAGAAGAACATGGTCCGTTTCAGAAAATAGAAGATTTATTAGAAATTGA
This sequence comes from Bacillus sp. TH19, assembly GCF_016651075.1. NCBI lineage: Bacteria > Bacillati > Bacillota > Bacilli > Caryophanales > Bacillaceae > Bacillus > Bacillus sp. TH19. Next base: position 1,230,214 of record NZ_JAEKEO010000007.1, read on the forward strand.
TGGGATTGGTGCGAAGTCTTTAGAGAAAATAAAAGATCAAATTATTATTCCATAAAAGATTGACGAAGTTTTTCTTTTTTCGCTACACTACAAGTAGACAAAAAAGAAGGTGAAAAATATGGAACGAATTTCATGGGATCAATATTTTATGACGCAAAGCCATCTACTATCTTTACGTAGTACATGTACAAGGCTTGCGGTAGGAGCGACAATCGTTCGTGATAAACGAATTATTGCTGGTGGATATAACGGTTCAATTAAAGGTGGTGTCCATTGTATAGACGATGGTTGCTATGTCATTGATAATCATTGCGTTCGTACAATTCATGCTGAAATGAATGCTTTATTGCAATGTGCGAAATTTGGTGCAAAAACAGAGGAAGCGGAAATTTATGTCACACATTTTCCTTGTTTACAGTGCTGTAAGGCGATTATTCAAAGTGGTGTTACAGCGGTTTATTATGCACAGGACTATAAAAATCATCCGTATGCCGTAGAGTTATTTGAACAAGCGAGTGTAACAGTAAAGCACGTTCCGCTAGAATACGATATTACATCGCTAGAGGAACAAGAGCGTCATTTACAGCTAAAGGAATTATTCGTAGCTTTAGAAAAAGATAATTTATCAATGGAAGAATTACAGCGTGTATTCACTAAAGCGAAAATGATGCTATAAGGAGTGAGTATGAGTTGAATGGGCAATGGGGCTATGTTGCAATCTCATTTATAATTGGGATTGCAATTACCTTTTCCGAATCGCATTTGTTGGCTGCTTGTTGTTTCGTTTGTTATGTTTTATTTTGTTTATATCGTACTTCGCGTAAAACCTTCATATTTTGTATAATAGCGTGTTTTAGTGGCGTTATGTACACCACGTATGTTCAGAGTCTAAATAAGCCGCTAGGGGAGTCCTATGAAGTTACACGAGGGGTCGTGCAAAATACACCTCTAATTAATGGGGATCGTCTCTCTTTTCAAATTGAAGATCAGAATAAAAACTTAGTGCAGTTAAATTATAAAATACAATCTGCTTCGGAAAAGAAGCAGTTGCAACAATTACATGCAGGTATATCGTGTACATTTAAAGGGGAGGTGAAAGAACCACAAACTGCCCGGAATTTTCATGTTTTTGATTATCGTAATTATTTATATCAGCAAAAAATACATTTTATATTTGATGTGACATACATTTCTGAATGTCAAAAAACATCGTTGTCACTCGTGCAATGGATTTTCCTTCTCAGGCAACAAACAATCTCGAAAGTTACAGAAATGTTCCCGGAACAATCAGGTGCATTTATGAACGCATTATTATTTGGAGATCGACAACAAATGACGTTTGAAGTAGAAGAGCAATATCAACAATTTGGTCTTATACATTTGTTAGCAATTTCAGGATCGCATATCGTATTATTAATGGTTATAATGTATTTTGTTTTGCTAAGAAGTGGTGTGACGAAAGAGATAGCAACAGTATGCCTTATAGTTTGCATTCCTCTGTATATGATCATAGCTGGGGCGTCGCCATCTGTTGTGAGGGCTTCTATAACAGGAGTTTTATTATTGGTAGCTTTCATATGCTCTGTTCGCTTATCTAGTCTAGACGCCTTAAGTATAACGGCTATATGTATGCTTATATACGATCCGTATCTTATTTTCAACATTGGATTTCAATTCTCATTTGTAGGTAGTTTTTCTTTACTACTATCTGCGCCGATATTATTAGGGCGTAGTAATGGGATAGTTCGAAATTCTATTTACATTTCTATAATTTCACAGCTCGCTAGTACCCCCATCTTGTTATATCATTTTGGTTATTTTTCTCCTTATAGCATTTTCCTCAATCTTATATATGTTCCTTTTCTATCCATTATTGTATTGCCATGTAGCATCATTATTCTTATATGTATGCCGGTTATTCCATTTTTCGCAAAAGGAATTGCATATGTACTTTCACTATGTTTAACCATTTCTAATGATTTTCTAAGTTACTGTGAAAGTTTCCCTTTCATCCGACTTACTTTTGGTCAAACTCCTTTATTTCTTGTGGCTATATATTGTTTTAGTATCGTTAGTATATTTGTGATTTGGGAAAGGGTAATAACGAAAAAAATTTTGTGCATAGTTGTGGGTGTGTTTCTTTTTATTAGTACTTTTCATTATGTATATCCATATTTTCGCGAAAGTGGGAGTGTTACATTTCTTGATGTTGGACAGGGAGATGCGATATTAATTCGTCTTCCATACGATAAAGAGGTTTATCTTATTGATACAGGAGGAGCCCTTTCTGTCAAGAAGGAAGCGTGGCAACAGAAAAAGCATGAATTTTCTGTTGGGCATGATATTCTTGTTCCTTTTTTACAAAAAGAGGGTATAAAAACGATTGATAAATTAATTGTAACGCACGGAGATGCGGATCATATAGGTGCTGCGCTGGATTTGCTGTCATCTATTATTGTAAAAGAAGTTGTATTTGGGAGAAAGGAACAAGATGCTGTATTGGAAAAAGTGGTGAAGAAAAAGGCGTTAGAAAAGAGCGTGAAGATAAGTGTAGTAGGAGAAGGAGAAGGGTGGAGGGTAAATGAAGCGGAATTTTTCGTATTAGCTCCAAAGGGGAAAGAAAAGGGAGAAAATGACTCTTCGATTGTACTATGGGCCAGACTAGGGGGACTAACATGGCTATTTACGGGTGATCTAGAAGAAGAAGGAGAAAAGTTTATAGTATCAACATATCCTGATTTGCGGGCTAATATTTTAAAAGTTGCCCACCATGGGAGTAAAACATCGTCTACAGACCCATTTTTAAGCCTTGTACAGCCTGCTGTAGCGATTATTTCTGTGGGGGAGCGTAATAGGTATGGGCACCCGCATAAGGAAGTTATAGAGCGTTTTAAGAAGATGGGTATTGATATATGGCGTACGGATAAGCAAGGTGCTATTTCCTATGTTTTTAATGGAGAAAAAGGAACCTTTCAAAGTAAAATCACATATGATGAAACACATAGAAGATGAAAAAAAGAAGACTGCCGTTAAGCAGCAGCCTTTAAGAACCGATGAATTTAATAACAGTTGCAATAATGAAAAGTGTTGCGAAAAAACCAAATGAGACGATAAATCCTACCCCTGAATCAATAGCGTCATTGCGTTTACTTTGAACGTTTTGTTCAAAATCATTCATTTAGAATCCCTCCCCAACATTCCATTTTAGTATAAAATATTGTCAGAAAAAAATCTACAATTTCCATATGAAGTGAAATAGAGTATTTGTATACTTTTTCTAGTTAGTTAAGTAGCGTGAATTTTTCATTTCCAATCATGTTAACAGTTGGCACTTATACTAAGATTATTATTGTAAATAATAAAGGGAAGGTGATTACCGCACACCAATAAGAAATCCGGGGCTTATTGCGTGGCGTTTTATATAAATAAAGGGGCGGGTTATAAAGACCGTCCCTTTGTACTTGTAAAACAAAAGCTAGGGCATTAGTATAAATATATATTGCCAAGTTAGGGAGTAGGAAAAAATATGAGTGATATACATAAGAAGATTAAAAAGAAACAGTTCGCTCCGTTGTATGTACTGTATGGAACGGAAGCCTATTTTATAAATGAAACGATAAAGCTTATTACAACGTACGCGCTTGAAGAGGAAGATCGAGAGTTTAATGTTGTGACATACGATTTGGAAGAAGCGTATTTAGAAGATGTAGTTGAGGATGCGCATACGCTTCCTTTTTTTGGAGAGCGTAAAGTTATATTAATAAAATCACCACTATTTTTAACGGCACAAAAAGAAAAATTAGAACAAAATATAAAAATTTTAGAAGAATATATTGGGGAGCCATCTCCTTTTTCTATTCTTGTTTTTGTTGCGCCTTATGAAAAATTAGACGAACGAAAAAAAATTACAAAACTATTAAAGAAAACAGCGGATGTAATAGAAGCAAATGCGATGCAAGTGCAGGATGTTCAGAAGTGGATTGTTTCTCGTGCGGATGAGGTGCATGTGCATATTGATAATGCAGCTGTTAGTTTATTGTTAGAGCTTGTGGGAAGTAATGTAACAATGTTGGCGAAGGAAATGGACAAGTTAACGTTATACGTCGGTATGGGCGGAGAAATTACGCCAAAACTTGTCACGGAACTTGTGCCGAAATCTGTTGAGCAAAACGTGTTTGCTTTAACAGAAAAAGTGGTAAAAAAAGATATCGCTGGTGCGATGCAAATTTTAGACGGATTATTTACACAGCAGGAAGAACCGATTAAACTGCTCGCTTTATTAGTAAGTCAGTTCCGCTTGCTACATCAAGTGAAAGAGTTGCAACAGCGTGGTTACGGACAAAATCAAATCGCGTCCCATATTGGTGTACATCCGTACCGGGTAAAGTTGGCGATGAATCAAACGAAGTTTTTCTCTTTTGAAGAATTAAAAAAAGTTATTATAGAATTGGCGGAAGCTGATTATAGTATGAAGACTGGAAAGATGGATAAGAAACTTGTGCTTGAGTTTTTCTTAATGCGGTTAAATCATATGTAGTGACACAAAAAAGTTCACGTACTTAGTACGTGAACTTTTTTGTGTATATAAAAAACGATCCGAATGGATCGTTTTTTAAACGCCTTACGCGTTTACTTGTTTCGCTAAGCGAGATTTTTGACGAGCTGCAGCGTTTTGGTGGATAAGACCTTTACGAGCTGCTTTGTCAAGTTTTTTAGAAGCAGTTTTGAAAGCTTCTTTAGCATTTTCAAGATCGTTATTAGTAACTAAAGTTTCTACAGTTTTAACAGCAGTACGCATGTCAGACTTGATAGAAGCGTTATGTGAACGACGCTCTTCGCTAAGTTTAGCGCGTTTGATAGCAGATTTGATGTTTGCCATACTTTTCACCTCCCTGGTGCAATCGAATGACTCGATTCTTACATAGAACAAGTGATATTTTATCAAACGGTGAAGAGAATTGCAATAGTATATCAATGAAATTTCACGTAAAGGAAAGAATGACCTAATATAACTTGGGGAAATCTAACGATATTTACTATGAATTACGGAGGAGATACGATGAAAGAACCATTAGATTTAAGTAAATATAGTGTTAGAACTGACCTTGCTGTAGAGGCGCACCAAATGCTACAAGAGCGCCAAGAAGAACAAAAAGGGATACAGGGAGTTATTGTAAAAGAGAGGGAAGAAGAGGGAGTTACAATTACAAAAGTAACTATTGATGAAATTGCATCTGAGTCGATGGGGAAAAAACCTGGAAGTTATTTAACTCTTGAGGTGCAAGGCATACGACAACAAGATACGGAACTTCAGCAAAAGGTAGAGCGTATTTTTGCAAAAGAATTTTCTTATTTCTTAGAAGAGGTTGGAGTTTCAAAAGAAGCGAGTTGTTTAATCGTAGGTCTTGGGAATTGGAATGTAACGCCGGATGCACTCGGACCGATAGTTGTAGAGAACGTATTGGTGACGAGACATTTGTTTAAATTGCAGCCTGAAAGTGTGGAAGAAGGGTTTAGACCTGTTAGTGCTATTCGTCCAGGGGTAATGGGAATTACAGGGATTGAAACGAGCGATGTCATTTACGGAATTATTGAGAAGACAAAACCAGACTTTGTCATCGCAATTGATGCATTAGCTGCGCGTTCTATTGAACGAGTAAATAGTACGATACAAATTTCTGATACAGGAATTCATCCAGGATCTGGTGTTGGGAATAAGCGTAAGGAACTAAGTAAAGAAACATTAGGTATTCCTGTTATCGCAATTGGTGTGCCAACTGTGGTAGATGCTGTTTCGATTACGAGTGATACAATTGATTTTATTTTGAAACATTTTGGCCGGGAACTGAAAGAAGGAAACAAACCGTCACGCTCTTTATTGCCAGCAGGTTTTACATTTGGAGAAAAGAAAAAATTAACAGAAGAAGATATGCCAGATGAAAAGAGTCGAAATATGTTTTTAGGAGCTATTGGTACGTTAGAAGAAGAAGAAAAGAGAAAGTTAATTTATGAAGTGTTATCTCCTCTTGGTCATAATTTAATGGTAACTCCAAAAGAAGTAGATGCGTTTATTGAGGATATGGCAAATGTAATAGCCAGCGGTTTAAATGCAGCGCTGCATCATCAGATTGATCAGGATAATACAGGGGCATATACACATTGATGGAAAGAGGCAGAAATAGCTTGAGTCAATTTACGCTGTTATGTATATGCGGTACAGTCTTATGTTTGCTTATGATGATAGCTGGAGTGGGACTCGCTAATCATGGTCTAAAAAGTATGAAGGGATATCGTCAGCTGTCATATGAACAAATTGCTCATATGACAGGAACAGAAGGCGATGGGGCTGAACCCGGAATTTCGGGAGAGACGTTTTCGACTATTGAAAAACAAAAACAGTTAGAAAGCTTAAGAAGTTTTAATGTTGTAGAAGGTATCGGTATGGCGATAGCAAGTGTTGCTCGTGATATGACAAAGTTTGGAACAGATATAGTTGTTGGGGCAATAAAAGGAATTTTTAGTTAAGGGTAGCAGGAAGGATGGTTGTCTTATGTTTGTAAGAGAGCTGTCTTTTAATTTGAAAAAGGTTTGTCTCTTATGGTTTGTTCGCATAAGATATAATAGAGTGATTTGTATTGTAAGCAGCACGAGTTTTCATTGAATCTTTGCTGCTCTATTGATATAATCAGTGCTAGTGTATATTGGCGAGACTATTAGGAGTTGAGAACATAGATGAATAAAGAAGAAAGAGCAAAAAGACAGTCCAAAATTCGTAACTTCTCCATCATTGCTCACATTGACCACGGGAAATCAACGTTGGCAGACCGTATTTTGGAGAAAACAAACGCGTTGGCACAGCGCGAAATGAAGGCGCAATTGCTTGACTCTATGGAGTTGGAGCGTGAGCGTGGTATTACAATTAAATTAAATGCAGTACAACTAACGTATAAAGCGAAAGACGGTGAAGAGTATATTCTTCACTTAATCGATACTCCAGGACACGTCGACTTTACGTACGAAGTATCTCGTAGTTTAGCGGCTTGTGAAGGTGCAATTCTTGTAGTGGATGCAGCGCAAGGAATTGAGGCGCAAACATTAGCGAACGTATATTTAGCGCTTGATAATAATTTAGAAATCTTACCAGTTATTAATAAAATCGACTTACCAAGTGCAGACCCAGAACGCGTACGTCAAGAGGTAGAAGATGTAATTGGTTTAGATGCATCGGAAGCTGTACTTGCTTCAGCGAAAGCTGGCATTGGTATTGAAGAAATTTTAGAACAAATCGTTGAAAAGGTACCAGCTCCAACAGGTGATTCAGAAGAGCCGTTACAATGTATGATTTTCGATTCTTTATATGATCCGTACCGTGGTGTAATTGCATATATCCGTGTTGTAAATGGAACGGTAAAAGTTGGCGATAAAGTACGTATGATGGCAACTGGAAAAGAATTTGAAGTAACAGAAGTAGGTGTGTTTACACCGAAAACGACGCAACGTGACGAGTTAACGGTAGGTGATGTAGGTTTCTTGGCAGCATCTATTAAAAACGTAGGTGATACACGCGTAGGTGATACGATCACACATGCGAAACGTCCGGCTGCAGAGCCGTTAAAAGGGTATCGAAAATTAAACCCAATGGTATTCTGTGGTTTATATCCAATCGATTCTGCACGTTATAACGACTTACGTGATGCTTTAGAAAAACTAGAATTGAATGATTCTGCTCTTGAATTTGAGCCTGAAACATCTCAAGCTTTAGGTTTTGGTTTCCGTTGTGGTTTCTTAGGGCTTCTTCACATGGAGATTATTCAAGAACGTATTGAACGTGAATTCAAGATTGACTTAATTACAACAGCGCCAAGTGTTATTTATAAAGTGTATTTAACAAACGGTGAAGATTTTATTGTTGATAATCCATCTAATATGCCAGATCCACAGACTATCGATCGTGTAGAAGAGCCGTTTGTGAAGGCTGCAATTATGGTTCCGAATGACTATGTTGGAGCTGTAATGGAAATTTGCCAAGGGAAACGTGGAACGTTTATTGATATGCAATATTTAGATGAAACACGTGTTACATTGACATATGAAATCCCGTTATCAGAAATCGTATATGATTTCTTCGATCAATTGAAATCAAATACGAAAGGATATGCATCATTTGACTACGAGTTAATTGGTTATAAACCATCTAAACTTGTGAAAATGGATATTCTTTTAAATAATGAACAAGTGGATGCTTTATCATTTATTGTACATCGTGATTCAGCGTATGACCGTGGTAAAGTAATTGTAGAGAAATTAAAGAAATTAATTCCAAGACAACAGTTTGAAGTGCCAATTCAGGCGACTATCGGAAATAAAGTTGTATCTCGTTCTACAATTAAGGCGATGCGTAAAAACGTACTTGCAAAATGTTACGGTGGTGACATTTCTCGTAAGCGTAAACTTCTTGATAAGCAAAAAGAAGGTAAAAAACGTATGAAGTCTGTTGGTTCTGTAGAAGTGCCGCAAGAAGCATTCATGGCTGTACTGAAAATGGATGATAACTAATGGAGTGAACTATAATTAGTGGAGATTTTTCTATTCTTCGCTAATTATTAGCCCGCACCAATCGTGATAAAAGTAGAAGCCGTTCGTTCGGCTTCTTTTTTATATGCTACTTTTTAGACATCTTATCATCTCTCATTTACAATAGTGAGAGAGCTTTTTAGTGATTGATATAGAGTTAGGAGACTATTAATGTCCGAAAATATTCGAAAAGATATTCGAGAGAAAATACAAAAAGGTAATTTTAATTGCGAAAAGGAACTGACGCTTTCTATAATTAGTGGGAAGTGGAAAGTTGTGATATTGTGGCACTTAGGTGTGGAAGGTCCGCATCGTTTTAGTGAATTGCAACGTCTGTTCCCGAGCATTTCTCATAAAGTGTTGTCAAATCAATTGAAAGAGTTAATGGAGGACGGGATTGTTGATCGGACGGTATACCCGGAAATTCCTCCGCGTGTTGAGTACTATATGACGGAATTAGGTATGTCGCTTTTACCGATCGTTGAAATGATGTATGATTGGGGAAAAATGCGAATGGAACAAATCCGTAATACAGTAGAGAAGTAAAGAATCCTCCGGAGTGCGGAGGTTTTCTTTTTAGAAAGGTAGGAGTTATATTTGGTACAAGCTGCATATATTCATATTCCATTTTGTCAGCATATTTGTCACTATTGTGATTTTAATAAAGTATTTATTGAACGCCAACCGGTTGATCAATACTTACAATATTTAGAGAAAGAAATAATAAATACGGTTCAAAAAGTACCGTTTGAAAGTATGAAAACGATTTTTGTTGGCGGAGGAACTCCGACAGCTTTAAATATGGAGCAAACAAAAAAACTACTCGACATCATTAACCGCCGTTTACGTCCATTTGCGCCGAATTGTGAATTAACATTTGAAGCGAATCCAGGTGATTTACCGAAAGAGAAGTTGAACGTATTGCTAGAAGGTGGAGTAAACCGAATTAGTTTTGGTGTGCAAACGTTTCGTGATGAGCTACTTGAGAAGATTGGACGCAGGCATACGAGAGAAGATGCATTCGTAGCAATTCGAGAAGCGCAGGAAGTTGGTTTTACAAATATTAATGTAGATTTAATTTATGCTCTGCCAGGACAGACGATAGAAGATGTAAAGGAAACATTAGACATTGCCTTTACGCTTGGTGTACAACATTTCTCGGCATATTCCTTAATTGTGGAACCGAAAACTGTATTTTATAACTTAATGAATAAAGGGAAATTAAGACTTCCAGGTGAAGACCATGAAGCGAAAATGTACGAAATGGTAATGGATGAAATGGAGAAACATGGTTATAACCAGTATGAGATTAGTAACTTCTCAAAAGGTAATAATGAAAGTAGACACAATCTCACATACTGGAATAATGAAGAGTATTATGGATTTGGAGCTGGAGCGCATAGCTATGTGAACGGGGAACGAATTCAAAATGTAGGTCCGCTCAAGCAATATTTCACTAAAATTGATGAGACAGGATTTCCATATTTAGATGTTCACCCAGTGACAGAGAAAGAAAAAATGGAAGAAGAGTTGTTCTTAGGACTTCGAAAAACAAAAGGTGTTTCTAAGTTAGAATTCCAAAAGAAATTTAATGTGGAGATGGACCATGTTTTTGCAAAGCAGTTACAAAGTAATCAAGAACAAGGATTACTTGAAAACAGAGATGGACATGTTTGTTTAACGAGGAAAGGGAAACTATTAGGGAATGAAGTATTCCAGTCATTTTTGATTGATTAATTAAATGTGCCATAAGCGCGAAAATTTTTTGTTATTTCGTGACGTTTCCGTTGACAATTGAATGTCAATTTTGGTAAGTTATTAATAGATTTAGCACTCGAAGACAAAGAGTGCTAACAGAGGTGATGATGAGATGCTTACGGAACGTCAGCTCTTAATTTTACAAACAATTGTTGATGACTTTATTGGATCAGCGCAACCAGTTGGTTCGAGGACGTTGGCTAAGAAAGATGAAATTACGTTTAGTTCAGCTACTATTCGAAATGAAATGGCTGATTTAGAAGAACTAGGATTTATTGAAAAAACGCATAGTTCTTCTGGGCGTGTTCCTTCTGAAAAAGGATACCGATTTTATGTAGACCATCTTTTAGCGCCGCAAAACTTACCGACCGATGAAATTGTACAAATTAAAGATTTATTTGCTGAAAGAATTTTTGAAGCAGAAAAAATTGCACAACAATCAGCTCAAATTTTATCAGAGCTTACGAATTATACGGCCATTGTTCTTGGTCCCAAATTGAGCACAAATAAACTTAAAAATGTACAAATTGTACCGCTTGATCGTCAAACAGCAGTCGCTATTATTGTAACAGATACAGGGCATGTGCAAAGTAAAACGATTACCGTTCCGGAATCTGTTGATTTATCAGATTTAGAAAAAATGGTTAATATTTTAAATGAAAAGCTATCTGGTATACCTATGGCAGAACTTCATAATAAAATCTTTAAAGAGATTGTTACAGTCTTGCGTGGGTATGTTCATAATTACGATAGTGCAATAAAAATGTTAGATGGTACATTTCAAGTCCCTTTATCGGAAAAGATATACTTTGGAGGAAAAGCAAATATGCTTTCGCAACCAGAGTTCCATGACATTCACAAAGTAAGATCTTTGCTGACGATGATTGATAATGAGGCTGCGTTTTATGACATTTTGCGTCATAAACAAGTCGGAATTCAAGTGAAAATTGGTAGAGAAAATTCTTCTACGGCAATGGAGGATTGCAGTTTGATTTCTGCAACGTATTCGATTGGAGAAGAGCAACTTGGAACAATTGCAATTTTAGGTCCGACGAGAATGCAATACTCTCGTGTAATTAGTTTACTGCAGTTATTTACAAGACAATTTACAGACGGACTTAAAAAGTAAATGAGAGTAATACATTCGCTCAAGTGATGAAATTTTCATTGCTGTGTGTAATATATAATGCTTAGGTAATCATGCTAAACATGATACCTAATACCTTTTAAGGAGGTGAAAATTGTGGAAGAGCGTAACGAACAAGTGGTAGAAGAAGTGAAAGAAGCGCAAGTTGAAGAAGCTGTCACGCCAGAAAACAGTGAAAAAACTGTAGAAGAAAAAAGTGAGGCTGCTCTTTTACAAGAAAAAGTAGATGAGTTACAAGCGAAACTAACGGAAACGGAAGGTCGCACATTACGTCTACAAGCTGATTTTGAAAATTATAAGCGCCGTGTCCAAATGGATAAACAGGCTGCTGATAAATATAGAGCACAAAGTCTAGTTTCAGATATTTTGCCAGCTCTTGATAATTTTGAAAGAGCGATGCAAGTGGAAGCGACTGACGAGCAAACGCAATCCTTGTTACAAGGTATGGAAATGGTGCATCGTCAATTGCTAGAAGCGTTGACTAAGGAAGGTGTTGAAGCGATTGAAGCTGTTGGTAAACAGTTTGATCCGAATGAACACCAAGCTATTATGCAAGTGGAAGACAGTGAATTTGAATCAAACGCGGTAGTTGAAGAATTCCAAAAAGGTTATAAACTAAAAGACCGTGTGATTCGCCCATCAATGGTAAAAGTAAATCAATAATTTACATAAAAGTAGGAGGATTCGCCATGAGTAAAATTATCGGTATTGACTTAGGTACAACAAACTCTTGTGTAGCTGTTATGGAAGGTGGAGAACCAAAGGTTATCCCAAATCCAGAAGGAAATCGTACAACACCTTCTGTTGTAGCTTTCAAAAATGAAGAGCGTCAAGTTGGGGAAGTTGCGAAGCGTCAAGCAATTACAAACCCAAATACAATCATGTCTGTTAAACGTCATATGGGTACAGACTACAAAGTAGAAGTTGAAGGTAAAGATTTTACACCTCAAGAAATTTCTGCAATCATTTTACAAAACTTAAAAGCTTCTGCTGAAGCATACTTAGGTGAAACAGTAACGAAAGCTGTTATTACAGTACCTGCATACTTCAACGATGCAGAGCGTCAAGCAACGAAAGATGCTGGTCGTATCGCTGGTTTAGAAGTTGAGCGTATTATTAACGAACCAACAGCCGCAGCACTTGCTTACGGTTTAGAAAAACAAGATGAAGAGCAAAAAATCTTAGTATATGACTTAGGTGGCGGTACATTTGACGTATCTATCCTTGAGTTAGCAGATGGCACATTCGAAGTTATTTCAACTGCTGGTGACAACCGTCTTGGTGGAGATGACTTTGACCAAGTTATCATCGATCATTTAGTAGCTGAATTCAAAAAAGAAAATAGCATTGATTTAAGCCAAGATAAAATGGCACTTCAACGTCTGAAAGATGCAGCTGAAAAAGCGAAGAAAGATCTTTCTGGTGTAACACAAACACAAATTTCATTACCATTCATTAGTGCTGGAGCTGCTGGCCCATTACACTTAGAATTAACGTTAACAAGAGCTAAATTCGAAGAAATTTCAGCTGGTCTTGTTGAAAGAACATTAGAGCCAACTCGTCGTGCATTAAAAGACGCTGGTTTTGCTCCAAGCGAATTAGATAAAGTTATCCTTGTTGGTGGATCTACTCGTATCCCAGCTGTACAAGAAGCAATTAAACGTGAAACTGGTAAAGAGCCATACAAAGGTGTAAACCCAGATGAAGTTGTAGCATTAGGTGCTGCAGTTCAAGGTGGCGTACTTACTGGTGATGTAGAGGGCGTTCTATTATTAGACGTAACTCCACTTTCTTTAGGTATCGAAACTATGGGCGGTGTGTTCACGAAACTAATCGAGCGTAACACTACAATTCCGACAAGTAAGTCACAAGTATTCTCAACAGCTGCGGATAACCAACCAGCGGTAGACATTCACGTACTACAAGGTGAGCGTCCAATGTCAGCTGACAACAAAACGTTAGGTCGTTTCCAATTAACAGACCTTCCGCCAGCACCACGTGGAATTCCACAAATCGAAGTAACATTCGATATTGATGCGAACGGTATCGTTAACGTACGTGCAAAAGACTTAGGTACAAGCAAAGAGCAAACTATTACAATCCAATCTTCTTCAGGTCTTTCTGATGAAGAAGTAGATCGTATGGTACAAGAAGCTGAATCAAATGCTGATGCTGACCAAAAACGTAAGGAAGAAGTTGAACTTCGTAACGAAGCTGACCAACTTGTATTCCAAACAGACAAAGTTGTAAAAGATTTAGAAGGTAAAGTAGATGCAGCTGAAGTAGCGAAAGCAACGGAAGCGAAAGAAGCATTACAAGCGGCAATCGAGAAAAACGAACTTGAAGAAATCCGTGTGAAAAAAGATGCTCTTCAAGAAATCGTACAACAATTAACTGTTAAATTATACGAGCAAGCTCAAGCGGCTGCAGGGCAAGCAGAAGGTGCACAAGGAGCACAAGACGCTGGCGCGAAAAAAGATAATGTAGTAGACGCTGAGTTTGAAGAAGTAAAAGAAGACAAGTAATACAGTGAAATAAAATAAGTAAGATGACAAAAAGTCAAAGTCAAGCGTGCCTTGGCTTTGGCTTTTTTCACGAATAAGAAGAAATGTGTGAGGATCTTAAGTTTTTTATTTTGCATACTGTAAGTGAGGAAACTTTGTTGCAAAGCACTTTCTTTCGGTGTTAAAATTACGTTTATGTGAAAGATTCGGGGGTTGTAAATTTATGAATAAACGAGACTATTATGAGGTCCTTGGACTTAGCCAGGGCGCTTCAAAAGATGAAATTAAAAAAGCGTATCGTCGTTTGGCTAAAAAATATCATCCAGACGTAAGTAAAGAAGAAAATGCAATTGAAAAGTTTAAAGAAGTACAAGAAGCATACGAAGTATTAAGTGACGATCAAAAACGCGCGCAGTATGATCAATTTGGTCACGCTGGTCCGAATCAAGGTTTCGGTGGCGGAGGAGACTTCGGCGGTGGCTTCGGTTTCGAAGATATCTTTAGTTCATTCTTTGGCGGTGGCGGCGGAAGACGTCGTGATCCAAATGCTCCACGTCAAGGTGCTGATTTACAATATCAAGTTACTTTAGAGTTCGAAGAAGCTATTTTTGGTAAAGAATTAAACGTTGAGATTCCAGTGGAGGATCCATGTGATACTTGTAAGGGTAGTGGAGCGAAACCAGGGACTTCAAAAGAAACATGTAAACATTGTTCAGGATCAGGGCAAGTAAGTGTAGAACAAAATACACCATTTGGGCGTATTGTAAACCGTCAAGCTTGTGGACATTGTTCAGGAACAGGTCAAATGATTAAAGAGAAATGTACGACATGCCATGGTTCTGGTAAAGTTCGTAAACGTAAAAAAATCAATGTTAAAATTCCAGCGGGTATCGATAATGGTCAACAAATTCGTGTATCTGGAAAAGGTGAAGCAGGCGTAAATGGCGGACCGGCAGGTGACTTATATGTTGTTGTTCATGTGAGAAATCATGAATTCTTTGAACGCGAAGGGGATCACATTATTTGCGAAATGCCAATAACATTTGCGCAAATGGCACTTGGTGCGGAAGTAGAAGTTCCTACCGTTCATGGCAAAGTGAAGCTGAAAATTCCAGCAGGAACACAAACAGGAACAGAATTCCGCTTAAAAGGAAAAGGTGCTCCGAACGTACGTGGATATGGTCAAGGAGATCAATATGTAGTCGTTCGTGTTGTTGTGCCGACGAAATTAACTTCACATCAAAAAGATTTATTGCGTGAATTTGCAGGGCAAGAAGAGCAGGATGATAGCTTATTCAGAAAGCTTAAACGTGCTTTTAAAGGGGAATAATGGAAATAAAAAATGGAGTTGGTAAATTGTGAAATGGTCAGAAATTAGTATTCATACAACAGAAGAAGCAGTAGAAGCTGTCTCTCATATTTTGCATGAAGCAGGCGCTAGCGGGGTTGCGATTGAGGACCCAGCGGAGTTGACGAAAGAGCGCAAGCAACAATACGGTGAGATTTATGCACTTAACCCAGATGAATATCCAAGTGAGGGTGTTTTGGTAAAAGCATATTTCCCACAAACGGATTCTTTACACGAAACGGTTGCAGGTGTAAAATCATCTATTGATGCACTACCATCTTTCGACATCGAAATTGGTAAAGGAACTATTACAATTAATGAAGTCGATGAGGAAGATTGGGCTACTGCTTGGAAGAAGTATTATCATCCAGTTCAAATTTCTGATACATTCACAATTGTGCCGACGTGGGAAGAGTATACACCGTCTTCTCCAGATGAAAAAATTATTGAATTAGATCCAGGTATGGCGTTTGGTACAGGGACACATCCAACAACGACGATGTGTATTCGTGCGTTAGAAAAAACGGTTCAGCCAGGTGATACTGTGATTGATGTGGGGACAGGTTCGGGGGTACTTAGTATTGCTGCGGCAAAATTAGGTGCGGCTTCTGTTCAAGCGTATGATTTAGACCCAGTTGCAGTTGAAAGTGCAGAAATGAATGTGCGCTTAAATAAAACAGATGACATTGTCAATGTTGGACAGAATAGTCTATTAGAAGGTATTGAAGGTCCGGTTGATTTAATCGTAGCAAATTTACTAGCGGAAATTATTCTTCTATTCCCTGAAGATGCAGCGAGAGTTGTGAAGCCAGGTGGATTATTTATTACATCTGGTATTATTGGGGCGAAAGAAAAAATAATTTCTAAAGCGTTAGAAACAGCTGGATTTTCAATTGAAGAAGTACTTCGAATGGAAGATTGGGTAGCAATTATTGCACGAAATGCGTAATATAGATTTTAGTCTATAAAGAACAGGGGAGTCTCTCACCGTATAAGGTGAGGGACTTGCCGTTTGTTATATGAAAATGATAACGTTTCGTTCTTTTCGTAAGTGTTGACTTACGAAAGGAACGAAACTCTACTAAGGTGATTATATGCAACGTTATTTTGTAGAAGAGAAATATGTAAATGAGACAAGTATTCGCATAATGGGTGATGATGTCCATCACATCGCAAGAGTGATGCGTATGTCAGCTGGTGACCACATTTATTGCTGTGTAAATGGTAAAACAGCAGAGTGTTCAATTGCTGAAATTACCAGTGAATTTGTGGATACCACTATTGTAGAATGGGTAGAGGCGTCAAGCGAACTTCCTGTGTTCGTGACGATTGCAAGTGGACTGCCGAAAGGAGACAAGCTAGAGTTAATTTTTCAAAAAGGAACTGAGCTTGGGGCAGCTGCATTTTTACCATTTCAAGCATCTCGATCTATTGTAAAGTGGGATGCGAAAAAAGCAGATAAAAAAGTTGAGCGTTTGAAAAAAATTGTAAAAGAAGCTGCGGAACAATCGCATAGAAGTGAAATTCCAGAAGTACACGTTCCTTCATCATTTAAACAACTGCTGTCGATGAGTAGCGAGTATGATGTTTGCCTTGTTGCGTATGAAGAAGAAGCGAAACAAGGTGAGAAATCTAACTTTGCGAAAGCTTTAGCGACGATTAAACCAGGCCAAAAGCTGCTGATTGTATTTGGACCAGAAGGCGGTTTAGCGGAGGAAGAGATAACCGCACTTCGTGAACATAAATTTGTACCATGTAGTTTAGGACCAAGAATTTTAAGAACAGAAACGGCTCCGCTTTATGCGTTAAGTGCCGCTTCTTATCATTTTGAATTGATGGGGTGATAATCAATGGCAACTGTTGCGTTCCACACGTTAGGTTGTAAAGTAAACCACTATGAAACAGAAGCGATTTGGCAATTGTTTAAACAAGGTGGTTATGAAAGAACTGAATATGAAAAAAAATCGGATGTATACGTTATTAACACATGTACAGTAACGAATACTGGAGATAAAAAAAGCCGTCAAGTAATTAGACGTGCTGTACGTCAAAATCCAGATGCGGTAATTTGTGTAACTGGATGTTATGCACAAACATCTCCAGCGGAAATTATGGCGATTCCAGGTGTAGATATTGTTGTTGGTACGCAAGATCGTGAGAAGATGTTAGGATACATCGAAGAATTCCGTAAAGAGCGTCAACCGATTAATGCTGTCCGCAATATTATGAAAACACGTGTATATGAAGAGCTCGATGTACCATATTTCACGGACCGTACACGTGCATCTTTAAAAATACAAGAAGGTTGTAATAACTTCTGTACATTTTGCATCATTCCTTGGGCGCGTGGTTTAATGCGTTCTCGTGATGGAAAAGAAGTTATTAAACAAGCGCAGCAATTAGTAGATGCGGGCTATAAAGAAATCGTATTAACAGGTATTCATACAGGTGGATACGGTGAAGATATAAAAGAGTATAACTTAGCTGGATTACTGCGCGATATGGAAGCGGAAGTAGGCGGATTGAAACGCCTTCGTATTTCTTCTATTGAGGCGAGTCAAATTTCTGATGAAGTAATTGAAGTGTTAGATAAATCAGAAGTAGTTGTACGTCACTTGCATATTCCATTACAGTCAGGATCTAATACTGTATTGAAACGTATGCGCCGTAAGTATACGATGGAATTTTTCCAAGAGCGTTTAGATCGTTTGAAAGAAGCGTTACCAGGTCTTGCGATTACATCAGACGTAATTGTTGGATTCCCAGGCGAAACAGAAGAGGAATTCATGGAAACGTACAATTTCATTAAAGAGAATCGTTTCTCTGAATTACACGTTTTCCCTTATTCGAAACGTACAGGTACTCCAGCAGCACGTATGGAAGATCAAGTTCCTGAAGACGTGAAGAACGATCGTGTTCACCGTCTAATTGAGCTATCAAATCAATTAGCGAAAGAGTATGCTTCTAAATTTGAAGGTGAAGTACTTGAAATCATTCCGGAAGAGACATTTAAAGATGGTGACCGTGAAGGTTTATATGTAGGTTATACAGATAACTACTTAAAAATTGTGTTTGAAGGATCTGAAGAATTGATTGGTAAGCTAGTAAAAGTGAAAATTACAAAAGCTGGTTATCCATATAACGAAGCGCAGTTTGTTCGTGTTCTTGAAGATGATGTAAAAAAAGAATCAGCAAGCGCATAAAATGAAACTTTAATCAGTGGGGGGTGTTCATCCCCGCTGATTATCAGCCTGACCCCTGCCTAAGTTCTTTGCTTTCGCTGAATTTTGAGGTGGGGGTCTTACTGTCCTGGCAAATAGCGGGATAAAAAAGCATGCAAACGGAAACGATTTGCATGCTTTCTTGTATTAAAAAAGGTGTAATGATAAAAAATATAGTTGTCTTCAGGGGAAAAGGATAATAGCTATCTACATAGCTTTTGAACAGGTAAGGGCATCTATTCTTCTTTTATTCTGCCAAATAGTTGACCTGAAGTGATAAAATGTATTATAATCGTAAAAGACATGCTGAAGAAGGGTTTCTTTTTGCATGCTGAAATTAGTATGTAAGTGTGATGTTTCGGAGGGAGGGAAAGAGAATGTCAAAAACAGTCGTTCGTAAAAACGAGTCTTTGGAGGATGCACTTCGCCGTTTTAAAAGATCGGTTTCTAAAACTGGTACACTTGCTGAAGCAAGAAAGCGCGAGTTTTATGAAAAGCCAAGTGTAAAACGTAAGAAGA
Source organism: Bacillus sp. TH19 (assembly GCF_016651075.1). Lineage (NCBI taxonomy): Bacteria > Bacillati > Bacillota > Bacilli > Caryophanales > Bacillaceae > Bacillus > Bacillus sp. TH19. Next base: position 1,249,285 of record NZ_JAEKEO010000007.1, read on the forward strand.
AATCTGAAGCGGCAAGAAAGCGTAAGTTCTAAGAGAGGGTGTAAGTTATGAGTCTTCTCGGTCGTTTAAACGATGATATGAAACAAGCGATGAAGAATAAACAAAAAGAAAAATTAACCGTTATTCGTATGGTTAAGGCTGCTTTACAAAATGAAGGTATTAAACTGCAACATACTCTTACTGAAGAAGAGGAATTAACAGTTTTAGCTCGTGAAGTAAAACAGTATAAGGACTCCCTCCTTGAATTTAAAAAAGCTGGTCGTGAAGACCTTGTTGATAAACTGCAAAGTGAAATTCAGATTTTAAGCGCATATTTGCCGGAGCAATTAACAGAAGAAGAACTAGCGGATATAATTAAGCAAGTTATTTCTGAAGTTGGTGCTACATCTAAAGCAGATATGGGTAAAGTGATGACTGCTGTTATGCCGAAAGTAAAAGGTAAAACAGACGGATCACTTGTGAATAAGCTGGTTATCCAGCTATTAGCATAAAAAAGCGTCTCATTTCGTATGAGACGTTTTTTTATGCTTTTTTCAGTTTGGACGTGATATTACAAGCTCTTTTTTCATACATATGGGATGAGAGGGGGTCTTTTGAGATGAAAAAAATAGAACAAATGAAGAATTGGTTAACGAAGCAAATAGACCTGCCAGTGGATGTGTTAATGGATCTACCTCGGATCACGCTTGTTGGGCAAGTACATATCTATATAGAAAATCATCGAGGATTATTAGTGTTTTCAGATAAAGAGGTAAGATTGCTATTGAAACATGGTCAATTATTAATTAAAGGTCAATCCTTTGTTATTAAAACAATCCTTCCAGAAGAACTGTTGCTTGAAGGGATTATTGAACAAGTGACGTTTTTAGAAAATGAAAAGAAAGAGGAGTGAGGAGAAACTTCCGTTTGTGAAGTTTTTCTTCGTTACCTTGTATTAACAGGCGGTAACGTTCTGGCCTCAATATTCGGTTCGTACAAAGAGGATAGGTGGGAATTGAGTTCCACGTAAAAAATTGGCTCGTGAAGGTTAATAATTAGTGAGGATCAAGGAATCTGCTAATTAAAATTTTAGTACGAGCTAGTTTGATAATCGAATTGAAAAGTAGTGTATCTACTTTTAGAAAGGTAGTGGAGATAGTCGATGAAAAATAAATGGTTTATAAAATGGCTTGGGTATGTAAAGGTGCGAATTGAAGGTAGAGGAGCGGAACGCTTTGTTAACGAGTGTGTGCGGAAGAAAGTACTCGTTTGGGATGTAAAGAAGATAGCTGATGAAACGTTAGTTTTTTGTATGTTATTACGAGATGTGAAAAAGATAAAACCAATTTATAGAAAAAATGAATGTAAATTATATTTTATTGGACGTTACGGTTTTCCTTTTTGGAATAAGCGTGTAATTAAAAATAGTGGATTTTTAATTGGGTTTTTAATATTTTTTTTCGGAATGATCGCATTGTCAAATATGGTGTGGAAAATTGAAATTACAGGAGCAAAACCTGAAACAGAATATATATTGATGAAAGAATTGGACAAAATGGGTATAAAAAAAGGTAAATTACAATTCCAAATGCCGAGTGTAGAAGATGTTCAACGTCATTTGACAGACAATATTAATGCGATTACTTGGGCGGGATTAGAAATAAGAGGGACAACATATCATTTTAAGATTGTTGAAAAAAATGAGCCGAAAAAAGAAAGTGAACAACAGCCACAAAACTTAGTAGCAAAAAAAGAAGGGATTATTACAAAAACATTTGTGGAAGTTGGGAAGCCGGTTGTCATGAAAAATGACCATGTGGAAAAGGGGCAACTTCTCGTATCCGGGATGTATGGTAATGAGGAGAATCCGACAGTTGTTTCGGCTAAAGGGATTGTATATGGAGAAACGTGGTATAAATCTGAGGTGGATGTTCCGTTAAAGACACAATTTCAAGTGTATACTGGTAATTCATACAATGAACATTTCCTTAAATTTGGGAGTACTAAAATAAAAATATGGGGATTTCTACAGGATAAGTATAAGCGCTCTCGTACTGAAAGTGTAAAACATGATGTGAAATTATTTGGATTTACATTACCAATTGCATACGAGAAAGATATTGTACGAGAAGAGGAAGAAGCGAACCGAGAATATACCGAAAAACAAGCAATGAAAGTAGCGAAAGAAATGGCAGAAAAAGAACTGAAGAAAAAATTGGATGAACATGCTATGATTGTAAGTGATAACATTTTGAGTAAAGAGGTTGAGGCGGATCACCTAAAGGTCACATTACATTATACAGTGATTGAAAATATTGCAGAGCCACAACCAATATCTGAATCCGATATTCAAGGAGACTGAGTAATGGCAGAACAATTAGTAGAAATGAACCAACAATTGGAAAATCCCAACGAAGCAATCGCTCTTTTTGGGGTAAATGATGCTCATTTAAAAGTAATTGAACGAGAACTTAGTGTATCGATTGTGACTAGAGGAGAATCTGTTCGTGTATCTGGGGCAGATGAAACTGTGGTGCTCGTAGAAAAAATCTTACAACAGTTACTTGTTGTTATCCGTAAAGGTGTATCAATTTCGGAAAGAGATGTTGCGTATGCGATTCAGCTTGGGCAACAAGGGAAAATTGCTCAATTCGAAGAATTATATGAAGAGGAAATTTTTAAAACGGCAAAAGGTAAATCCATTCGTGTGAAAACGATGGGGCAAAGACGATATATTCATGCAATGAAAAAGAATGATATTGTATTTGGGATAGGACCTGCTGGGACAGGAAAAACATACTTAGCCGTAGTAATGGCTGTGAGAGCTTTAAAGCAAGGGTATGTAAAGAAAATTATTTTAACAAGACCTGCTGTAGAAGCTGGAGAGAGCTTAGGGTTTTTGCCAGGTGATTTGAAAGAAAAAGTAGATCCGTATTTACGTCCACTATATGATGCGTTACATGATATTCTTGGACAAGAATATACACAACGTATGATGGAACGTGGTGTAATTGAAATTGCACCTCTTGCTTATATGAGAGGGCGTACTCTGGATGATTCATTTGTTATATTAGATGAGGCGCAAAATACAACTGGTGTTCAAATAAAAATGTTTTTAACACGATTAGGTTTTAGTTCTAAAATGGTTATTACGGGGGATCCCTCACAGGTAGACTTGCCAAAAGGGGTAAAGTCAGGTCTTTCTATTGCTGCTAATATTTTATCTGGTGTATCAGGTCTTTCGTTCATAACATTGGAACAAACGGACGTTGTGAGACACCCATTAGTGCAACGTATTATTGAGGCATATGATAAAATGGAATGATCCTATTTGTCAGGATCATTTCTTTTTGTATGATAAGGTTGGCGAATGACATATTTTTTACTATCATTAAAGACGAGGGAAATAAACTATAGGTGATAGTGGATAAAAATGTTGTCCAAAAAGTATCGTTACCTAGAAGAAATGAAAGCTATAAATAGTTTCACTTTATTTCTGGAGAGGAGAAGGTATTGAAATCATGTCAAGATCTCAAGAAATTTCTAAGTGGTTTCGTAATTTACAACATTCGAAAAAACTAAGTTGGATTTCTTACGTTTTATTAGGGGCAGTGCTGTTTTTTGCACTTATGAATAATGTAAAACCAGAGCAATTAGATGTTACAACATATTCTATTGCGAAAAAAACAATCCATTCTCCTATTAAAATTGAAGATAAAGTTACAACGGACAAAAAGAAAAAAGAAGCCGCTACAAAAGTTGAAGATCAATATACATATAAAAGTGAGTATAAACAAAATAAAGTGGATATTGTGAATGACGTCTTTGCTAAAGTAGATGAAGTGATACAAGAGATTAAAGCGGTTGGACCGGATGAGCAAAAAAAGATTACTGATGCTGAAAAAGTGGACAAGTTGAAAAAAAAATTGCCTACTGATTTAACGAAAGAATTATCTGATTCAAACTTACTAAACTTAATTAATGCAGATTCGAACCAATTAGTATTAGCGAAAGATGCAACAGTTACAGCTATTAATAGTATCATGACTGAGCATGTTAAAATGGATGAATTGAAGGATGCGAAGGAACGATATGTAAGTGAGATGAATAGTGTTAATGTTGATAATGGTTTAAAGGAATCTATTAAGGCGTTAGGGAAATATGCGATTTCTGCAAACTATTTTTATGATCCGACCTTAACAAAAGAGAAGAGAAAAGCGGAAGAAGATTTAGTTCCACCTGTTTATATTCTTCAAGGGCAAGTCCTTGTTAGAGAAGGTGAAACGATTTCAAGTGATATGTACAATCAGTTGAAATTAGTTGGCCTGTTAGAAAAAGGGAACAGTTTTCAACCCTATGTTGGGTTAGCGGTACTCATTGGTGTGCTATTGTACTTTATGCATAAGCAGTTTGAAGTGTTTTTACAGCGGAAAAGAGAAGATAGGCCGTATGTCTTAGCGTATATTACAATTTTGTCTATCACGATTGTTTTAATGAAAATCATTAGTTTGTTTCAAAAGCTTGAGTATGCAGGAATCGCGTATGTTGTTCCAGTTGCAATGGGAACAATACTTGTAAAATTAATGATTGGTGATCGATTTGTATTTTTAACGAGTATGATCTTTTCTGTATGCGGAAGTATTATGTTTAATGAAGGTGTAACGAGTACACTGAATTATAGTGTGGGGATTTATGTTTTATTAAGTTCATTATCAGTTAGTATTTTCTTGAGAGAAAAAAATCGTCGTACGATGATTTTACAAGCTGGTATACTCGTTTCTGTATTGAATGTAGTCGTATTAGCGGCTTTGCTATTATTACGTAACGGGAATTTTTCGCCTCTTGAAATTGGGGTGCAATTATTAATGGCTGCTGTTTCGGGTATTATCTCTTCTGTTCTAGCTATGGGGATTTTACCGTATTTAGAAAGTGGTCTTGGGATTGTATCGAGTATGAAATTGATGGAACTTTCAAGTCCGAATCACCCGCTTTTGCGTAAAATTTTATTAGAAGCACCAGGTACATATCACCATAGTGTAATGGTAGCTAATCTCTCAGAAGCTGCTTGTGAAGCAGTTGGAGCAAATGGAGTATTAGCGCGTGTAGGGGCGTATTATCATGATGTAGGGAAAACGGTACAACCACAGTTTTTTATTGAAAACCAAATGGGTATTGAAAACCCGCATGATAGATTAGACCCTGTAACGAGCAAAGATATTATAATTGCTCATGTAACCGATGGGGTGAGAATGTTAGAAGAACACCATATACCTCAAGAAATTATCGATATTGCTGGACAGCATCATGGTACAACGTTACTTAAATATTTTTATTATAATGCGATTAAAGAAGATAAAGAGAAATATACGGAGGAAATGTTCCGCTATCCAGGATCAAAAGCAACTTCTAAAGAGTCGGCGATCGTTGGTATTGCTGATAGTGTGGAAGCGGCGGTACGTTCGATGAACCATCCAACACCAGATCAGATTAATAATTTAGTGCAAAATATTATTAAAGATCGCCTGCAAGATGGTCAATTTAGTGAATGTGATTTGACATTTAAGGAACTACAAATCGTTGGAAAAACGTTATGTGAAACGTTAAATGGTATTTTCCATTCCCGTATTACATATCCGGAACCGCCGGAAGAAAAGGAGAAAGAATGAGTTTATTAATTGATTTTATTGATGAAACAGAAGAAGTGAAAGACGAATATATAAGTTTGATTCGAGGTTTAGTAGAGAAAGCAGCCCAAATGGAGAACATAGAAGAAGGCGCAGAATTATCGGTTACATTTGTAGATAATGAACGTATTCGTGAAATAAACCGTGATTACCGAGATAAGGATCAGCCTACGGACGTTATTTCTTTTGCTATGGAAGAAATGGGAGAAGGCGAAATGGAAATTGTCGGTGCAGAGATGCCGCGTATGTTAGGAGATCTTATTATTTCTATTCCAAGAGCAAAAGAACAAGCTGAAGAATATGGACATTCTTTTGATCGAGAACTTGGGTTTTTAGCACTACATGGCTTTTTGCATTTGCTTGGTTATGATCATATGACAGAAGAAGATGAGAAAGAAATGTTTGGAAGACAAAAAGAAATTTTAGAGGCCTTTGGATTAGGACGATGAAAACAGGAAAACTTTTAGATAGTTTTGGATATGCTATAGCTGGTATATACTTTTGTCTTCGTCATGAACGAAATATGAAAATTCATTATTTAGCCGCAGTCATCGTTATATGCTGCGGCTTTTATTTCCATATTACAACAATGGAATGGATTGTTGTACTTATTGTGATAGGGATTGTAATGAGTTTAGAGATGGTGAATACGGCTATTGAAAAAACAGTAGACTTAGCAACCGTCGATATTCATCCGGTTGCAAAAATTGCAAAGGATGTTGCAGCAGGGGCAGTTTTATTATTTGCAATTATAGCTGCTGTAATTGGTGCTATTATCTTTTTACCGTATATGGTATAGTTGCATTCCGAAGCTTTTATTAAGCTTTGGGAGCGCCGTGAAGGCCTTTAATGAAAGAGTGTATCTATTCACATCTATGAACGGAAAGGATGCGGGAATATGAATAGCAAACAATTAATTCAAGAAGCAACCGAAGCGCGTAAACGAGCGTACGTACCATATTCTAAATTTCAAGTAGGTGCAGCTTTACTAACTCAGGATGGAAAAATATATCGTGGATGTAATGTTGAAAATGCATCATATGGTTTATGTAACTGTGCAGAACGAACAGCGTTATTTAAGGCAATTTCTGAAGGGGATAACGAGTTTGTAGCTATTGCAGTCGTAGCGGATACAAAGCGTCCAGTACCTCCTTGTGGAGCATGTCGACAAGTTATGATAGAATTATGTAAACAGGATACGAAAGTATACCTATCAAACTTACATGGTGATGTTCAAGAGACAACAGTCGGAGAATTGTTACCAGGAGCATTTTTAGCGGAGGATTTACATGAATAGAAAAGGTTATAAATCAGGTTTTGTCTCTATTATTGGCAGACCGAATGTTGGGAAATCTACATTTTTAAATCGTATTATTGGCCAAAAAATTGCTATTATGAGCGATAAGCCACAAACAACTCGTAATAAAATTCAAGGTGTATATACAGAAAATGATTCACAAGTAGTTTTCATTGATACACCAGGAATACATAAACCTAAACATAAACTAGGCGATTTCATGGTGAAGATGGCTCAAACGACATTAAAAGAAGTTGATATTGTTTTGTTTATGGTCAATGCAACTGAAGGATATGGTCGTGGTGAGGAATTTATTATTGAGAAATTACAAGAAACGAAACAACCGGTATTTTTGGTAATTAATAAAATTGACCAACTTCATCCAGAGCAATTGCTGGAGTTGATTGATCAATATCGTAAATTATATGAGTTCGCGGAGATTGTGCCAATTTCTGCATTGGACGGTAATAACGTTGAAGCGTTAATCGGAGCAATTAAAAAGTATTTACCAGAAGGACCGCAATATTACCCGGATAATCAAGTAACGGATCATCCAGAGCGATTTATTATTTCAGAGCTTATTCGTGAAAAAGTATTACATTTAACACGTGAAGAAGTACCACATTCTGTAGCGGTTGTTATTGATGCAATTCAAAAGCGTGAGGGCGGAGCGGTTTATATAAACGCAACGATTGTTGTTGAACGTGCGTCACAAAAAGGAATTATTATAGGTAAGCAAGGGAAGATGTTAAAAGAAGTCGGTAAGAGAGCTCGTTTTGACATTGAAGCACTTCTTGGTTCTAAAGTATTTTTAGAAGTATGGGTGAAAGTGCAAAAAGATTGGCGTAATAAGATGTCACAGCTTCGTGACCTTGGTTTCCGTGAAGACGAGTATTAATATGAAGTAAAGTTGTGATCAGTGGATGTTTTGTTCATCCGCTGATTATTGGTTTTTATGAACCTTGATAAATTAGGAAAAATTTTTCTCACATGAAAATGAACAAAATGGGTCAACTTAATAACAACAAAAGAAATTGGTTTATAGGCTACGCTTATTGAGAAAGGTGGATTCTTATGCTAGATTTTACCTGGAAGTTTTTCTCCAAAACAGGAAGCATTGAAACGTATTTGCTTTTGAAAGAAATGGAAAAAGACGTAAACGATGAGATGGATCAACATGAAGAGGAGTTAGCGCATCTAGACTCTCCAATTTCTTGACCCGTTTTGTTCAAACCTTGGATGGTGACGAACATGTTTCAAAAAGTTGAGGGCATTGTTATCCGTACGACAGATTACGGAGAAACAAATAAGATTGTTACAATATACTCACGGGAATTTGGTAAGGTAAGTGCAATGGCAAGAGGGGCGAAAAAGCCGAAGAGTCGGTTAGCAGCTATTTCGCAACTTATGACACATGGTCATTTTCTTATTCAAATGGGATCTGGACTTGGAACTTTGCAACAAGGCGAGATTATTTCATCTATGAAAGAAATTCGCGAGGATATATTTTTAACTGCTTATGCATCATTTATTATTGAATTAACCGATAAAGCAACAGAAGATAAGAAGCATAATCCATATTTATTTGAAATGTTATATCAAACGTTGCATTATATGTGTGAGGGTGTTGATCCAGAAGTATTATCATTAATTTATCAAACGAAAATGCTTCCGGTATTAGGGATGCGCCCGTACTTTGATACATGTGCTATTTGTCATCAAGAAACAGATTTTGTCGCCTTCTCTGTCCGGGAAGGCGGTTTTCTGTGCTCGCGTCATGCGGAGCAAGATCCGTATCGCATTCCGGTGGGAGAGGCTGTTCATAAATTATTACGTCTCTTTTTTCACTTTGATTTACACCGGCTCGGTAATGTATCGGTGAAGGATAGTACAAAAAAACAAATGCGCACAGTATTGAATACATATTATGATGAATATTGTGGGATTTATTTGAAAACAAGGCGTTTCTTGGAACAACTTGATAAGTTTCAAATATAAAAAGGGCCGTATACGGTCCTTTTTACATACTTTCTTTTTCGAATAGCATATTTAGTATATAATATTTAAGAGATAGTATAACTTTTTTCGTTGTGCATTAAAGGTGGTGATTATCATAGAGCTGAATAAACGGCAAGAGCATATCATTCAGATTGTAAAAGATCACGGTCCTATTACAGGGGAGTCAATTGCTGGGCAATTGGGTTTAACACGTGCAACGCTAAGACCAGACTTAGCAATTTTAACGATGGCTGGTTATTTAGAAGCGCGTCCACGTGTAGGTTATTTTTATACGGGTAAAACTGGGGGACAGCTATTATCTGAAGCTGTTAAGAAAATTAAAGTGCAAGATTATCAATCTAGACCGGCTGTAATTGATAAAAATGTATCAGTATACGATGCAATCTGTACTATGTTTCTAGAGGACGTTGGTACATTATTTGTTGTAGATCAAGCTACTTTATTAGTTGGCGTTGTATCTCGTAAAGATTTATTACGAGCTAGCTTAGGAAAGCAGGATTTAACCTCTCTTCCGGTTAATATTATCATGACAAGGATGCCAAACATTGCGATGTGTCGCAGGGAGGATTCTTTATATGATATTGCGATGGAATTAATAGAAAGACAGATTGATGCGATGCCGGTTGTGAAGGATACGAAACAAGGTTTAGAAGTGATTGGACGAATTACAAAAACAAATATTACACGTGCGTTTGTAAATTTAGTAAATAACGAATAAGTGTAATTTGTTTAAAGTGAGGTAATGTAATGGATAATAAAATCGTATATGTCGTATCTGACTCTGTAGGAGAAACGGCTGATTTGGTTGTTAGAGCGGCAATGGGACAGTTCCCATTCGCTCCTGATATTAGGCGTGTACCGTATGTAGAAGATACAGGGACATTAAAAGAAGTAATCTCGATTGCCAAGAGCAATCAAGCGCTTATTTGTTTTACGTTAGTAAAGCCTGATATGCGTCAATATTTATTGACAGAAGCGGCAAAAGAAGGAGTAGAGGCATACGATATTATCGGACCTCTTATCGATCAAATTGAAGAAATTACAGGGCAAGTACCAAGGTATGAGCCAGGTGTCGTTCGAAGATTAGATGAAGAGTACTTTAAAAAAATTGAAGCGATTGAATTTGCAGTTAAGTATGATGATGGTAGAGATGCACGTGGTATTTTAAAAGCTGATATCGTGTTGATTGGAATTTCACGTACATCAAAAACACCACTTTCACAATATTTAGCGCATAACAAACGTTTGAAAGTTGCTAATGTACCACTTGTACCGGAAGTGGATCCGCCTGAGGAATTATATCAAGTGGCAAAAGAGAAATGTTTCGGTTTGAAAATTATACCAGATAAGTTAAATCATATTCGAAAAGAACGATTGAAATCACTTGGATTAAGTGATGGAGCAACATATGCAAATATTAATCGTATTCAAGAAGAAATTGATCATTTTGAGGAAGTAATTAGTAAAATAAATTGTCAAGTGATTGATGTATCAAATAAGGCAATTGAAGAAACAGCAAATATTATTGTGAATGCAGTGCAAAACCAAAAAATGTTTTAGCACATTTACCAAAGGTGAATGTGCTTTTTTCGCTCGTGAGAAGGCGTTAGAGGAAGATGCGAAGTAGAGCATGAACTTTCGGCTTAGTAATAGAATATAGCGGAATGGTTATACTTATATTCTTCTGTTTTTTAATTATGCTAAAGGAACGATTTCGTTATCTTTAAGTGTAAGATGAAAATTAAAGGGATATGTAGCGTAGTTGAAGAAAATATATTATAATAAAAAATTGTGATAAAAACCTATATTTTACGTTTAGACTTTAATTTTTCAGAATAAACTAGGGATAGGATTTTCGAAAAAGACATGTATTTACGTTAAATCGACAAAATCTAGACAAGAAAACGCACATTATGGAAGGATTCACAGAAGGGATGTAGAATACAGAAATATGCAAAACATCAGATAAGATATTATTTGATGCAGATGCGTATCCCGTGAAGAATGCAATTGTGCAAGTTGGAACAAAATTTTATGTCGAAATTTTGTTTGTCGTATCCTATGCTCATCGTTCAAGAAAACAGCAAGGTAATTGGGTCTATGTAGATTCTGAGCAAGATGAAGTTGATTGTTATATTTATTAACATGCAAAAGCTACAGATCTCATGATCATACAGGCTATAGTGCTTCTTGCTAGTCTTCTTGTGAAAAAGGAGTATATGTATTGTCTCCAGGAGATACATTTGTAACAGATGAGCAAATGTATACAATTTTATATAGTAGTATGTATCTGCGAATTTACGCAGACTGGGGACTTATACGAAAGGTCCAAAATCGTTTACACAATGTGATCGACAGTACTTTCTAACAAATTTAGAAAAATATTGTCGAATTATAAAGGAATCTTTTAATTTATATCGAATACAAAATACGACACGGAGATGGAGTTATGGGGAACAGAATTCCTGAAGAAGTTGTTGAACAGATTCGGACATCATCCGATATTGTAGAAGTGATTGGTGAGTATGTTCAACTTAGAAAGCAGGGGCGTAACTATTTCGGCCTTTGTCCATTTCATGGTGAGAATTCTCCTTCATTCTCTGTTTCATCTGATAAGCAAATTTTTCATTGTTTCGGATGTGGAGAAGGTGGAAATGTATTTTCTTTTCTTATGAAAATGGAAGGACTTGCTTTCACAGAGGCTGTTCAAAAGCTTGGCGAAAGAAATGGAATTGCAGTTGCAGAATATACATCAGGGCAAGGACAACAACAACAAGAAGACATATCTGATGACACTGTCATCATGCAACAGGCTCATGAACTTTTGAAAAAGTATTATCATCATTTATTAGTAAATACAGAAGAAGGAAATGAAGCACTTTCATATTTATTAAAACGTGGTATTACAAAAGAGATGATTGAGAAATTTGAAATTGGTTATGCATCACAAGCTTGGGATGCAGCAACGAAAATTTTACAAAAAAGAGGTTTGTCGCTATCTAGTATGGAACAGGCTGGCCTTCTTGTAAGAAGTGAGAAGGATGGCAGTCATTATGACCGCTTCCGCGGAAGAGTTATGTTTCCGATTTATACTTTACAAGGTAAGGTGATAGCGTTTAGTGGAAGGGCATTAGGAGATGACACTCCGAAATATTTGAATAGTCCTGAAACACCGATTTTTTACAAAAGTAAGCTGTTGTATAATTTCCACCAAGCAAGGCCGTTTATTAGAAAACGTGGGCAGGTTGTCCTTTTTGAAGGTTATGCCGATGTACTAGCCGCGGTGAAAAGTGGTGTGGAAGAAGCTGTTGCGACAATGGGAACAGCTTTAACTGAAGAACAAGCGAAACTTCTGCGACGTAACGTTGAAACTGTTGTTCTTTGCTATGATGGTGATAAAGCAGGGCGAGAAGCGACGATGAAAGCAGGGCAATTACTATTGCAAGTTGGTTGCCAAGTGAAAGTTACATCCTTGCCAGATAAGCTTGACCCTGATGAATATGTGCAACAATATGGGACAACCGCTTTTGAAAATCTTGTGAAATCAAGTATAAGTTTTGTTGGTTTCAAAATAAATTATTTGCGTTTAGGGAAAAATTTGCAAGATGAGTCTGGCAAAGAAGAATATGTAAAAAGTGTTTTAAAAGAGTTATCATTGCTACAGGATGCGATGCAGGCGGAATCCTATTTAAAATCATTATCGCAAGAATTTTCGTATTCAATGGAAACACTTTTGAATCAATTGCACCAATATCGCAAAGAACAAAAGGTACAGCAAAAACAAATAAAGCAGGTTTCTAAGCCATCTCAAATTGTTCAAACGAAACCGAAATTAACAGGTTTTGAAAGGGCAGAAAGAGAAATTATTTACCATATGTTGCAAAGTGCAGAAGTGACAGTGCGTATGGAACCTCATATAGAAGATTTTTATACAGAAGAACATAAAGGGATTTTATATGAACTATACGCATATTATGAAAAGGGAAATGAACCTTCAGTCGGAACATTTTTAAGTTGGCTCTCTGATGAAAAGTTGAAAAATATTATTACTGATATTTCGACGGATGAATTTATTAATCCAGAGTACACAGAAGAAGCGTTACAAGGTCATTTGGAGGCGCTAAGACGCCATAAAGAAAAACTTGAAAAGATGGAAATTATCTTTAAAGTAAAACAAATGGAAAAAACAGATCCTGTAGAGGCTGCTAAATATTATGTGGCATATTTACAAAGTCAAAAAGCAAGAAAATAGCTTTTTCGATAAAGTTTTAGTATAATGAATGTTTGTATCTCGCGTAAGGAGGGGAACAGATGGCTGATAAACCAGCTCGTTCTAAACAAATTGAAACTGAAATGACCCTTGAGCAAGTGAAAGAACAACTCACTGAGCTCGGAAAAAAACGTGGCGTTCTTACATATGAAGAGATTGCAGAACGCATGAATGGATTTGAAATTGAATCCGATCAAATGGATGAATACTATGAATATTTAGGTGAACAAGGGATTGACTTAGTTGGTGACAATGACAACGACGAAGGTCCTAATAATCGTCAAATTACAAAAACGGAAGAAGAATTTGACCTTAATGATTTAAGTGTGCCGCCAGGTGTGAAAATCAATGACCCTGTTCGTATGTACTTAAAAGAAATTGGTCGTGTAGACTTACTATCTGCTGAAGAAGAAATTCGACTTGCGACACGTATTGAAGAAGGCGATGAAGAAGCAAAACGCCGTCTTGCAGAAGCAAACTTACGTCTTGTAGTAAGTATTGCAAAGCGCTACGTGGGCCGTGGTATGCTTTTCTTAGACTTAATCCAAGAAGGAAATATGGGTCTAATTAAGGCAGTTGAAAAGTTCGACTACCGTAAAGGTTTTAAATTTAGTACGTATGCAACTTGGTGGATTCGCCAAGCTATTACACGTGCGATTGCAGACCAAGCGCGAACAATTCGTATTCCAGTTCATATGGTTGAAACAATTAATAAGTTAATCCGTGTACAACGTCAATTATTACAAGATTTAGGACGCGAACCATCTCCTGAAGAGATTGGTGAAGAAATGGATCTTGCTCCAGAAAAAGTACGCGAAATCTTAAAGATTGCACAGGAGCCAGTTTCTCTTGAAACACCAATTGGTGAAGAAGACGACTCCCATTTAGGTGACTTTATCGAAGACCAAGAAGCAACATCGCCTGCGGACCATGCAGCGTATGAATTGCTAAAAGAACAATTAGAAGATGTGTTAGATACACTAACAGATCGTGAAGAAAATGTTCTGCGTCTTCGTTTTGGTTTAGATGATGGACGAACTCGTACGCTTGAAGAAGTTGGGAAAGTATTCGGCGTAACGAGAGAACGTATTCGTCAAATTGAAGCGAAAGCACTTCGCAAATTAAGACATCCAAGCCGTAGTAAGCGTCTTAAGGATTTCTTAGAATAGGCTACCTTTAAGTTTACTTCACTTTTGTGAAGTAAACTTTTTTATTTTGTTAATTTTTGTTAAAATTTATCTATCGGCAACGATTACAATTTCTTGTAATTTATTTTACAGAATTGTCTTTTGATTTGCAAATGCTCATTTTTCGATTTTTCGATTTATTTTGTTTATTATATACAAAATAATATGTAGAAAAGTAAAAAATATGATGAGAAACGTTAGTAATTATCGAAATAATATGCGATATAATAGTGAAAATCAATAAAATGAATTTACGGAATATTTTTAACAAGTAGTAGTTTACTCTTTTCTGATAGGGCGTTTTCAAGTACAATATAAATGACTGAATCATCTAACTATTTAGCGGTATAGAGGGGGGAGAAGAGATATGAAACGTAATCCGTTGATTCCGTTCGCTCTTATTGCAGCATTAGGTATTATCGTTATGTTTGTATTTTCATTTCAGGGGCTAAATAAATCTAAAGAGTTAGCTGATGCAAAAAATGGTGGGAAACCAGCACAAACAGCATCAAAGCCAGAGGATATTGTAAAGCAAAGCTGTACGAGCTGTCATGGTGATCAGTTACAAGGAGCGGTAGGCCCTAATTTACAAAAAATTGGTGGGAAACTTTCAAAAGATGAAATTAAAGAAGTTATTTCAAAAGGAAAAGGAAATATGCCGCCAAATATAGTTCCAGCTGATCAAGCGGCAAAAGTAGCTGATTGGTTATCGAAGAAAAAATAAAGTATAGAAAAACAAGCCTTTTGCTTTTTGCAAAAGGCTTGTTTTTCTATACTATCTAAAATACGATTAGTAATAGAGAATTGAAGTATTGTTATGGACTTGCAACAACTACTATAAATTCATTATCATGGAGACAGACTGAGAAGAGAAGGAGTAATGGAAATACATGAATGAAGTAAAGCTTTCGAAACGATTAGAAGAAGTTGTGAGGGAGATTCCGGTAGGCTCTACAGTAGCTGATATTGGATCGGATCATGCGTATTTACCGTGTTATACAATTATAAATAATATTGCTACAAAAGCAGTTGCAGGAGAGGTTGTAGATGGACCGTTTCGCTCTGCACAAGCAACTGTAGCTGAAAGTGGCTTACAAGATAAAGTAGACGTTCGTAAAGGGAATGGATTAGCTGTTATAGTGCCAGGAGAAGTAGATGTTATTACGATTGCTGGTATGGGTGGAGCGTTAATTCGTGACATTTTAGAAAGTGGTAAAGAAAAATTAGAAGGTGTAACACGTTTAATCTTACAGCCGAATATTGCAGCACACCATATCCGTGAATGGTTTATTGAAAATGGATGGGAGCTTATCCGTGAGAAAATTGTAATAGAAGACGGAAAGATTTACGAGATTTTAGTCGGAGAGCGAGGAGATACAGCAGTACCTTACTCTGAAAATAAACAAGCTGAATTGTTTATGGGTCCATTTTTAATAAAAGAAAAAAGTGAAGCTTTTATTGAAAAGTGGGAAGGGGAATTGAAAAACTTCCAAAATATTTTAAAACAGTTAGAACGTGCAGCAGAGTCTGAAGAGACAAAAGCGAAGCGTGCAGAAGTAGAAGCGAAAATGAAAATGATAGGAGAGGTTTTATCATGAGTAAAATTCCGAATGGTCATGAAATTATTTCTTTGTTTGAAGGTATGTATCCGAAGCATTTAGCGATGGAAGGGGATAAGATTGGCTTACAGATTGGAGCGCTTAATAAACCTGTCCAGCACGTATTAATCGCGTTAGATGTAACTGAGGAAGTTGTGGACGAGGCGATCCAATTAGGAGCGAATATCATTATAGCGCACCATCCTTTAATCTTTAATCCATTAAAAGCGATTCATACAGATAAGGCGTACGGAAGAATTATTGAAATGTGTATTAAAAATGATATTGCGGTTTATGCCGCACATACAAATGTAGATATTGCTAAGGGCGGGGTAAATGATTTACTTGCTGATGCGTTAGGGTTACAAAATACAGAAGTATTAGCTCCTACATATGCAGAAGAAATGAAAAAAATTGTTGTATTTGTTCCAGTAACCCATGCAGAAGAAGTGCGCAAAGCTCTTGGAGATGCGGATGCAGGTCATATCGGTAATTATAGCCACTGTACGTTCGGTAGCGAAGGGGTAGGTACGTTTATCCCTCAAGAAGGTACAAATCCTTATATCGGAGAAACTGGGCAGTTAGAACGTGTGGAAGAGATACGTGTCGAAACGATTATTCCAGCTTCATTACAAAGAAAAGTTATTAAAGCGATGTTGGCAGCCCATCCATATGAAGAAGTGGCATATGATGTATATCCGCTTGATAATAAAGGTGAAACATTAGGTCTTGGTAAAATAGGGTATTTACAAGAAGAAATGACGCTTGAGCAGTTTGCTTTACATGTGAAACAATCATTACATGTAAAGGGTGCAAGAGTTGTTGGAAAGTTAGATGATAAGGTGCGTAAAGTAGCTGTACTTGGTGGTGACGGTAATAAATATATAAACCAAGCGAAATTTAAAGGAGCAGATGTATATGTAACAGGTGATATGTATTATCATGTTGCTCACGATGCGATGATGATTGGTTTAAATATAGTCGATCCAGGACATAACGTTGAAAAAGTAATGAAGCAAGGTGTACAAAAACAATTGCAAGAAAAAGTAGATGTGAAAAAATTCAATGTACACATTCACGCTTCGCAGTTACATACAGATCCATTCACATTTGTATAAGAAAAATAAAAACCGTTGCTCATGTAGGCAACGGTTTTTATTATTGTTCTTTTTTCACTTTTACACGAGGTAGTATCTTTTGAAGTGGTACTTTTCGAATTCTGTCCCATGTAGCTGGATTCATTGGGTCATATTGATCTAAGAAAGCAATAACTTCTTTTGTAATTGGCGTTGGAGTAGAAGCACCTGCTGTAACAGCTACGTTTTCTACACCTTGTAGCCATTCTAATTGGATTTCACTTACGTCTGCAACGCGGTATGCTGTCGTACCAGCGATTTCTTGTGATACTTGTGCTAAACGGTTTGAGTTGTTACTTTTCGGATCACCGACAACAATTGTTAAATCTGCAACATCAGCTTGTTTAGCGACAGCTTCTTGGCGAACTTGAGTTGCTAAACAAATTTCCTTGTGGAATTCTGCTGTTGGGAATTTTTTCTGAATGTCCTCCATTAAATGTTGAACATCCCATTGACTCATTGTTGTTTGATTCGTAACTAAAATTTTATCCGTTGGAATTTCTAGTGTTTTTAAATCATCAGCTTTTTCGATAAGATGAACGATATCAGGTGCGATACCAACTGCGCCTTCTGGTTCTGGATGATTTTTTTTGCCGATATAAATGACATGGTATCCTTCAGCTTTCTTTGCTTCGATAAGGTCATGTGTTTTTGTAACATCTGGACAAGTTGCATCAATTGTCGTTAAACCTTTTTCTTTTGCACGTTGTTTAACTTCTGGAGAAACACCGTGTGCAGTGAAAATAACAGTACCAGAATCGATTTTATCTAAAATTTCTAATCGACTTGGACCGTCTAATGTAATGATGCCATCCTCTTCGAAAGCATCTGTGACATGCTTATTGTGAACAATCATACCTAAAATATAAATGGGTCTCGGTAATGATTTATCTAATGCGGCGTTACGTGCAATAACCATTGCGTCAACAACACCATAGCAATAACCACGAGGGGAAATTTTAACAATCTTCATGTGAGTAATCCTCTCCTTCTAAACAAGGGATACTTTTGTGCATAGTCCATTACATTATAAAGGAGGAGTGGATAGAAAACAAAGGATTGTTACACATATAGTTTTGGTTTTGTTGCTGATTGTTGAACGGGTTCTTTCGGAACCTCTTTTTCTATTACCGGTTCAAGCACTATTTTTTTTCGTTTCCTTTTTGGAGGTGGAGGAGGTGGAGTTGCTACCTCAACCTGTTCTGTTGCATCTTCAGTTTGATTTTCTTCCGTACTTTTTCCAGAGGTGAGGATTTTAACAATGCTTGGTAGACTACGCATAATGGGACCGTACTGTTCGACAACAGGACCGACAGATTGCACGACTTGAGATACTTTTTCGATATTATTTATCATATTAGTTGGGTTCGAAATTAAATTTGAAAAAAAACTACCGATGCCGCTGCTAGATGCCGCTGCAGTTGTAGCTGACGCAGCACCACGTGTATCATTTGATTCATACATTTGAGGTGGTATCATCTGCTCTGGATATTGCTGCATGTATGGTTGATATTGTTGTGTATATTGTTGTGTATATTGTTGTTGGTATGGCTGTTGCTGTTGATATTGGGGCGGCGGTTGTTGGTGCATCATCGGTGGCCCTTCCATTTGTCGATAAGGAGGGACCATTTGCATGAAAGGTTCGGTTGGATCGTGTTTTTTAAAGAGTTTAGCAAGGAAACCTTTCTTTTTTTGAGCCATCGGTGGTAGTTGTGGAATCGGATATGGTGTGTAAGATTGTTGTCCTCGATTCGGATACATTTGTCTTATAGGGGATTTCGGAAACATGTGGGAAATCCTCCTTTCTTCAGTTAGGTATATACACATACAATATGCAATGGAAGGAAAGAAGGTTAGTTTTTGAGATAAAAACCTAAACTAAAGATGGATTTTACTTGTAGATTTCGATATAATGTAGACTTGACTGATTTGTGCGCAGTAGAAATTTTAGAAAGAAGGTGTAACTTATGACACTACAAACTTTTACACAGTATGATTTTAAACCATTTTTAATAGATGCAGTTCGTGAACTACGCTTTACAGAGCCAACAGGAATTCAAAAGAAAATTTTCCCGGTCGTGAAAAAAGGTGTGAGTATAATTGGACAATCCCAAACTGGTTCTGGGAAAACACATGCATACTTACTTCCTACATTAAACAGAATTGATGCAAGTCGTGAAGAGGTACAACTTGTTATTACAGCGCCTACTCGTGAGTTAGCACAACAAATTTACGAAGAAATTGTGAAACTAACAAAGTTCTGTGCAGAAGATCAAATGATTACAGCACGCTGTTTAATTGGTGGAACTGATAAACAACGATCAATTGAAAAGTTGAAAAAACAACCTCATATTGTAGTTGGAACGCCAGGACGTATTAAAGATTTAGTAGAAGAAAAGGCGCTATTTGTTTATAAAGCGGATACTATTATTGTCGATGAAGCGGACTTAATGCTTGATATGGGATTCATTCAAGATGTAGATAAAATTGCGGCACGTATGCCTAAAAATCTGCAAATGTTAGTTTTCTCTGCAACAATTCCTCAAAAATTAAAACCATTTTTGAAGAAATATATGGAGAATCCAGAACATATTCATATTAATCCGAAGCAAGTTGCAGCAGGAAATATTGATCATTACCTTGTGCCTTCAAGACACCGTAATAAAACTGAATTAGTGAAAAATATGCTACTTCAATTTAAACCATATTTAGCAATTGTCTTTACAAACACAAAGAAGAAGGCTGACGAAGTAGCCGATGGATTAGCAGAACGTGGATTAAAAGTAGGGCGTATACACGGTGATTTATCACCGCGTGATCGTAGAAAAATGATGAAACAAGTTCGTGATTTAGAGTTCCAATACATTGTCGCAACAGATTTGGCGGCACGTGGTATTGATATTGAAGGAATTAGCCATGTTATTAACTATGAACTTCCACCAGATTTAGATTTCTTCGTTCACCGTGTTGGAAGAACTGCACGTGCGGGTCATTCAGGTATTGCAGTGACGATTTATGATCCAGCAAATGAAGAAGCGTTAGATAGTTTGGAAAAACAACGTCATATCGAGTTTAAACATGTAGATTTACGCGGAGATGAATGGGCGGATTTAGGTGACCGTCGTCGTCGTAAGAGCCGTAAAAAACCAAGTGATGGACTAGATGTTATGGCAACAAAAGTTGTTAAGAAGCCGAAAAAAGTAAAACCAAACTATAAACGAAAACTTGCAACAGAACGTGACAAAGTGAAGAAAAAATATAGCAATAAAAAAAGATAAGGGATTTCCCTTATTTTTTTTTTATCTCACTGCTTGAGAGAAAGTCGATTAATGTAGACTAATAATTAGTGCGGGGTAGAAAAAACGTTGACTAAAGTTTCGTTTTATTGGGTTAATTTAAGTATAGAGTTCAGATCGTTTGAATAGTCTGTTTGATTTATGTAGTGCCTTTTGTGTGAACAAACAATTCGCTACATATTTCTACAAATTATGCTATCATTATATCTATTGTATATTGAAGAGGTGATTGTATGTTAAAGATTGGATCTCATGTTTCTATGAGTGGTAAGAAAATGTTATTAGCAGCAAGTGAAGAGGCTGTTTCATACGGTGCGACGACGTTTATGATTTATACAGGTGCACCGCAAAATACACGAAGAAAACCAATTGAAGAATTGAACATAGAAGCAGGAAGAAAACATATGGAACTAAACGGTATTGAAGAAATTATCGTACATGCGCCATACATTATTAATCTTGGGAATACGACGAAGCCAGAAACATTCCAATTAGGTGTAGACTTCCTTCGCATGGAAATTGAAAGAACATCGGCATTAGGTGTAGCGAAACAAATCGTTCTTCACCCAGGTGCGCACGTTGGTGCAGGAGCGGATGCTGGTATCCAACAAATTATTAAAGGGCTTAATGAAGTATTAACGCCAGAGCAGACGGTTAACATTGCGTTAGAAACGATGGCAGGAAAGGGAACGGAATGCGGTCGTAGCTTTGAAGAAATTGCGAAAATTATTGATGGTGTGAAATATAATGAAAAACTATCTGTATGTTTTGATACGTGTCATACGCATGATGCAGGTTATGACCTTGTAAATGATTTTGACGGTGTGTTAAACGAATTTGATAAAATTGTTGGGATAAATCGTTTACAAGTACTTCATATTAACGATAGCAAAAATGTACGCGGAGCTGGAAAAGACCGTCATGAAAATATTGGTTTTGGTCATATTGGCTATAAGGCATTGCATCACATTGTGCATCACCCACAACTTACGCACGTACCAAAAATTCTTGAAACGCCGTATGTAGGTGAAGATAAAAAAGATAAGAAGCCACCATATAAATTAGAAATCGAAATGCTGAAAAATGGTACTTTTGATGAAGGAATTCTTGAAAAAATTAAAGCACAATAAGGAGGGGATTTTCCCCTCCTTATTTTAATAGCTGCTGAAATAAAATATTTACTTGTTGGGCAGTGGCAGGAGTAGTTACTTTAGCGATTTGTTTTAACAAATCTAGTCGCTCGGTATTATCGTAAATGTTAATGTTTTTCCCTTTCATAAGTAAAACGATTTTATCAGCTTGTGCAGTTGTGATTGGAACTTCGTATTCTTTACTATATTTCAATAGTTCTTTTGTGGAAATATGATTTAATTTTTTGTTCACAATTTGTTTAATGAGGTTCATCGTGTTGTCCTCCTTCACACGTTCTTCTATCGAAA
The DNA here is from genome assembly GCF_016651075.1 of Bacillus sp. TH19. NCBI lineage: Bacteria > Bacillati > Bacillota > Bacilli > Caryophanales > Bacillaceae > Bacillus > Bacillus sp. TH19. The sequence goes on from NZ_JAEKEO010000007.1 coordinate 1,271,190, forward strand.
TATATGTACGCATAGCTTGTACATATTCGTATCAAGGTGCATTTTTTCAATGGGGAAAAGAAGCTTATGTTATAATATAAGAACAAAACTATAGATAAAGAGTATAAGGAGGACTTATGGAAAAAAAGCAACATCGAAAAGAAAGTGTTATTCATCTTGTATATCGTTTAGTTATGATTGTCTTTGGGGCAGCGTGTGCGGCGGTAGCGATTGAACTGTTTTTAATGCCAAATAAAATTATTGATGGTGGAATTATTGGTATTTCTCTTATATTAGATTATCTTACTCCTAATATTTGGTGGTTAAGCTTTTCTACTTTAGTTGTTATCCTCAACATTCCTTTTATGTACTCCGGGTATAAGCAAATTGGAAAAACATTCATGTTATCTTCAGCATTTGGAATTGTAGCTTTAGCATTTATTGAATCAACGTTGCATGCTATCCCGCCATTTACAACAGAGCCGATTTTAGCAACAGTTTTCGGCGGTCTTATTTTAGGGATTGGTGTAGGACTTGTTATTCGTCATGGTGGATCGTTAGACGGGACCGAAATTATGGGAATTCTATTAACGAAGAAATTACCGTTTTCTGTTGGTGAATTCGTAATGTTTGTGAACTTATTCATTTTTGCATGGGCAGCATTTGTGTTTGGTGTTGAACAAGCGATGTATTCTGTTATGACGTACTATATCGCATTCAAAACAATTGATACGGTAATTCAAGGATTAGACGAAACGAAAGCAGTTTTAATAGTATCGGATCAATATGAGGAAGTATCAAATGCGATTTTACACCGCCTTGGTCGTGGAACAACAAAACTTGTTGCTAAAGGTGGCTATACAGATAAAGAAAAAGAAGTTATTTATGCAGTTGTAACACGTCTGGAAGTGACGAAGTTAAAATCAATTGTGCATGAAATTGATGAAAACGCATTTGTTACGATTATGAATACACAAGAGACAAATGGTGGTAAGTTTAAATCAGCAATTCACTAAAAAGTTAATTGTAATATCTTTTGAAAGCAGAGAATTATTCTCTGCTTTTTGTTATAATAATAAGGTTTCTTGAAATAAAGAATATATTTTAGGCAGATTGGTTTACAACTATAATAAGCTGTACTATAATTCAAATAGAGATAAATCGGAATCATTCTGAATTAAAATAGGTGAGATGCTATGAATAATATATTGGAAATAGAAGGATTAACGTTTCGGTATGAAGATCGCAACGTGTTAGAAGATATTAATTTGCAAGTTCCGAAGGGAGCTTTTTTAGGTTTAGTTGGACCGAATGGTTCAGGGAAATCGACTTTACTTAAATGCTTATTGGGTGTTTTAAAACCAAAGCAAGGAAGTATTAGATTGTTTGGCATTGATAGTAAGAAATTTAAAGAGTGGAATAAAGTTGGGTATGTATCCCAAAAGGCAAGTAGCTTTAACTCAGGTTTCCCGGCAACTGTTTTCGAGGTTGTTTCAATGGGGCTCGTTTCGAAAAAAGGGCTTTTTCGCTTTTTTACGAAAGACGATAATGCGAAAGTAGAAAAAGCGATTGCTGATGTAGGTATGAGCGAGTTTCGAGGTCGCAACATTGGAGAACTTTCTGGTGGACAACAACAGCGTGTATTTATTGCTCGTGCACTTGTAAGTGATCCGGAATTGCTTATTTTGGACGAGCCTACTGTTGGGATTGATGTGAAAAATGTGGCAAGTTTTTATGAGATACTAGAGGATTTAAACAAAAGATTGGGAATTACGTTAATTCTTGTTACGCACGATATGGGTGCTGTAACAGAGAAGGTGACGCATGTTGCATGTTTGAATCAGCATTTACATTTCCATGGGAATGTAGAGAAATTCCGAGAGTTAGAAGATGCAGAAATGTCGATTTTATATGGACATCATGTTCATCGCTTAGAACATGAACATGGGCATCACGGGAGGATATAATGATACAGGATTTTTTACAATATGATTTTTTACGTAATTCCTTATACGCTGGTATTTTAATAGGGCTTGTCGCACCACTTATCGGCGTGTTCGTTGTAATTCGCCGCATGTCGCTTATTGCGGATGCATTAAGTCATGTGACGTTATCAGGAATTGCAGCAAGTTTATTACTTGAAAAGACAATCTTTACCGGTGGGTTTTTAAACCCTTTATATATGGGGATGTTTTTTTCAATCGGTGGAGCATTGCTAATTGAAAAATTACGTACTGTATATAAACATTATCAAGAGTTAGCAATCCCGATTATACTTTCAGCAGGGATGGGGATTGGAGTTATCTTCATCTCACTTGCTAATGGATTCAATACGGATTTATTTAGTTATTTATTTGGTAGTGTAAGTGCTGTAACAAGTGCGGATTTAATTATTATTGGTATAGTAGCAATTGTTGTTATTGCGACGATTGTTTTATTATACAAAGAGTTGTTTTTACTATCATTTGATGAGGAATACGCTGTATCAACCGGTTTAAGTGCAAAGTGGATTCACTTTATCTTCATTATATTAGTTGCTCTTGTAATTGCGGTATCAATGCGTGTTGTAGGTGTTCTTCTCGTATCATCTTTAATGACGTTACCAGTTGCAGCAAGTATTCGTATTGCAAAAGGATTTAAACAAACAATTTTCTTTTCCATTTTATTTGGTGAAATTGCAGTAATTGGTGGAATGTTTGCTTCGTATCAACTTGATTTAGCTCCAGGTGGTACAATTGTTATGATAGCGGTTCTTATTTTAATTGGTGCAATTTTATGGAAAAAGAAAAAAACTGCATAAAGTAGGGATAGGTATGAATCTAACAGAAGCTTTACGCCTAATGAAGGAAAAGGGATACAAACATACGGGGAAAAGGGAAGAGATGCTGAGATTATTCGCAGCTCATAATCGTTATTTAACTGCGAAAGATGTTTTAGAGCATATGAAGGGTGATTATCCAGGACTTAGTTTTGATACGATTTATCGTAATTTAACGGTTTTTGCTGAAGTCGGTGTTTTAGAGCAAACGGAATTAAATGGTGAAAAGCATTTCCGTTTTACATGCTCCATTATGGAACATCATCATCATTTCATTTGTTTAGATTGTGGTGGTACGAAAGAGATTAATTCCTGCCCGATGGATTTTATGAATAAAGATTTTAAAGGTTATGAGGTAACGGGGCATAAGTTTGAAATATATGGTCGTTGCCCAAAATGTGCAAAATGAGAGGGCTCGTCAGTTATATAACTGACGAGTTTTTAATTTGAATGTAAAAAAAGGTTGCTCACAAAAATTGTGGCAACCTTCTTTTTATTGTTCTTGTTTTTCTTTTTCTTTTTCTCGTTCGGCAGCCATTTCAGCAGCGATTACATCAATTTCTTTTTTCAGTTCTTCTACCATTGTTTCTTCTGGTACTTTACGAACGACTTGCCCTTTACGGAATAATAAACCTTCTCCGCGTGCACCGGCAATACCGATGTCAGCTTCACGAGCTTCACCAGGACCGTTTACGGCACAGCCGAGTACTGCAACCTTAATTGGAACTTTAAGTGTGGAGATGTATTCTTCAACTTCATTAGCAATGCTAATTAGGTCGATTTCAATACGACCACAAGTTGGACAAGAAATAAGTGTTGCGGCATTAGATGCAAGACCGAATGATTTTAATAGTTCACGTGCAACTTTTACTTCTTCAACTGGATCAGCGCTTAAAGAGATACGAAGTGTATTTCCGATGCCTTTACTTAAAATTGCTCCAAGACCGGCGGCGCTTTTTACAGTCCCAGCAAACAATGTTCCTGATTCTGTAATACCTAAATGTAATGGATAATCAAAAGCGCGAGCAGCTTTTTCGTATGCTTCAATTGCTAAGTTAACATCAGAGGCTTTCATTGATACGATAATATCGTGGAAATCTAAGTCCTCTAAAATTTTAATATGGTGCAGTGCGCTCTCGACCATACCATCAGCAGTTGGATATCCATACTTTTCTAAAATATGACGTTCTAATGAGCCGGCATTTACACCGATACGGATTGGAATGCCACGCTCTTTCGCTGCATTTACAACAGCTTCTACTTTATGGCGACGTCCAATGTTACCTGGATTGATACGTACTTTATCAATGCCGCCTTCGATTGCTTTTAAAGCAAGGCGGTAATCAAAATGAATATCAGCAACAAGTGGAATGTTGATTTGTTTTTTAATATCAGCAATAGCATTTGCTGCGCGTTCGTCTGGAACAGCAACACGAACAACTTGACAGCCAGCTTCTTCTAAACGTTTAATTTCAGCAACTGTAGCCTCAACATCATGCGTTTTTGTTGTCGTCATACTTTGTATAATTAATTCATTGTTACCGCCAATTGTTAAATTACCGACTTTAACTGGACGTGTTTTTGTGCGTTGAGTCATTTCATTCACGAATTGATCGCTCTCCTTATAAAAGAAGTTTCTTATTTTAGTCCCTTACATCAATGATAGTATGTGTGAGAAAGGGCTATAGAAACCAAAGTACTCGGTTTCACTTTTACTATTGTATCAGCGCCTTTATGTAATTGACAAGGATTAAGTGATTGCTTATTGATATAAGGGGAATTTATAAGACTTTCCAACTTGGATTTTTGTAGCAGATGTATTTTTATTTAATTGCTTAAAATCATCAATTACTTTTTCAATAGAAGGAATTTTTTTCTTATTAATCGCTTCTGTAATAGAAAGAACTGTATCACCAGTTTTTACTTCGATTGCTTTATAAGCTGTATCCGTTTCTTTTTCTTTTTCTTTTTCTGTTTCTTTCTCTTTATTTTGTTTTGTATCTGTATTTTCTTTTTTTATCGTTTGGGCAGCAGATGTTTTTTTGTATGAACTTAACATCGGTAAAGTACCGATTTTTATGTCGTAATAAAATATATAACCGAGGACAAGCACGAATAAGAGTACACCTAATCTCTTCATATCCTTCACTCCTTTGCTAGGAATATATGCTTGTCCAAAAAAAAAATGCCTATTTAGGCATTTTTTTATAGTTCTTGTTTTTCTTTCGGCTTTGGAACTTCTTTAATTGTTAAGTATAGAACGATTAAAACAACTGCAATGTAAATGAATGTTGCGCCAGGTACGTTTATTTTGAATAAATCCATAATCATAAAGAAGATTGTTGGAATTGTGTAGCTGTAAGCAGTTAATGTCCAAACTTGTTTATAAGATAATTTGCGTTGACCGCTCATCGCAGAACCGATGAAGGCAAGCAATGTAACTCCTACAAAGGTAATAAATAATTGGAACAAGTACAGTAAGAACCCAATAACGAATAATAAGATTGGATAAATACTGTCAAATAACGAAATGAAATCTTGTAAATCTTTTTTCTCAAGAGATGCGCCTAATAAGTCATTATAGGAATATGTTTGTGTTTGACCATTCCCCATGGAGACTACTTTATCTTTTAAAACAAATAAACCTGTTTTATTTTGATATTTTTCTAAGTCTGTTGAATTTGGATCAAATACGAAAAGGGCATTTCCATCTTCTTTTTCGATAGGTTGATCAATATCAGCTGTTAGCTCGCCATTTTCAATTTTAAAATCAGGTAAATCTTTTTCGATTACTTTATTTACCATGTTAACACCATCTTGAATAACGCTACCGTACAAGAAAGTTCTTGGAATAGTAGTGATTAGGCAAAGAAGCATAATATACAAAATGGTTTTACCGATTTTTTGAAAACGGAAAAGCGCCATATCTTTAGGCGAATATACGCTTTTTGCTAGCTGTGTAAAAATGGACATAGATTCACTTCCTTTATGTATGTATAAAATCATTGTAACGTACGAATCTAGAGAAGCTCAAGATATATTATATTTACATATAGTAGAGAGGACTAAATTCCTTCTTATTAATTTACTTCTTTTAGTAGAGAAAAATACAATTGACACTTTTCTTTCGTATATGGTAAATTTATCTTACATTTTTCAAACGATATACCTGATTGGAATTTAGTTGTTTTTAATGGTACATACATAATCGTGGACCCTTAGCTCAGTTGGTTAGAGCAGACGGCTCATAACCGTCCGGTCGTAGGTTCGAGTCCTACAGGGTCCATATCCATTTCATATGTTTATTATGTCAGCAGGAAGCTTCCTTGTAGAAGGAAGCTTTTTTTCGGAATATATGAGCATTTTAATTGAAAAGAAGTGGGGATTTTGCTACTTTAATGATAGCAAGACAAAGCGATTTATTTGTTTGCACCCTATGGCAATTAGGGTAGAATGAAGTTGTATGTCACTTAAGTGGCAATACATAAACCGGGAGGAATATAACAATGGCAAAACACGAATTACCAAATTTACCTTATGCGTATGATGCTTTAGAACCTCACTTTGATAAAGAAACAATGAACATCCATCATACAAAACATCACAACACGTATATTACAAACTTAAACGCTGCTTTAGAAGGTCATGCAGAATTAGCTGACAAAAGCGTTGAAGAATTAGTTGCAAACTTAAACGAAGTACCTGAAGCAATCCGTACAGCAGTACGTAACAATGGTGGCGGACATGCTAACCATACATTCTTCTGGACAATCCTATCTCCAAACGGCGGGGGACAACCAGTAGGCGAACTTGCAACTGCGATTGAAGCGAAATTCGGTAGCTTCGATGCATTCAAAGCAGAATTCGCAAAAGCTGGCGCAACTCGCTTCGGTTCTGGTTGGGCTTGGTTAGTAGTAAACAATGGTGAGTTAGAAGTAACAAGCACTCCAAACCAAGATTCTCCTCTAACTGAAGGTAAAACTCCAGTTATCGGTTTAGATGTTTGGGAGCATGCTTACTACTTAAATTACCAAAACCGTCGTCCTGACTACATCGGTGCATTCTGGAACGTTGTAGATTGGAACGTTGCTGAAAAACTTTACCAAGAAGCAAAATAATTAAAGTTAATACAGCTAGAAAAAAGCTAGGGGGTTTTCTCCTAGCTTTTTTCTATGTTCTCCTTTTACATAATTGAGCTTGTCTTTGGAAGACTAGAACATGAAGTAAAGGAGAGTTGTGTATGAAGTGGAAACATGTAATCGGTGATGTTGAAGTGAATCGGGATTTAGTATTATTGCTCGTTATAGGAGGTTTATACACGCTCGCAATTTCTTTATCGAATACGTTTGTAAACATTTATTTATGGAAGCAAACACAAAATTATGTGAATCTGGGCTTGTATAATTTGGCCAGCGTTGTATTGCAGCCTCTAACATTTCTTGTGGGCGGGAAATTAGCGAAACGTATTGATCGCTCGATTTTATTGAGAATCGGTGTAGGAACGTTAGCTGTTTTTTTTATCGTCGTTTTAGTAGCGGGAAAAAGTGCATCTCACTATATTTTATTAATGGGAGCCCTTTTAGGAGTTGGTTATGGTTTTTATTGGCTCGCTTTTAACTTGTTGACATTTGAGATTACAGAACCAGAAACAAGAGATTTTTTTAACGGTTTTCTAGGACTTCTTACATCGTTCTCTGGAATGATTGGACCGATAGCAGCAGGATATACAATTTCACGTATGGAAAAATGGAGTGGTTATACTGTCGTTTTCTTCCTCTCGTTAATGCTATTTGCGGTTGCGGTCGTTCTAAGCTTTTTTTTATCGAAGAGGGAATGTGAAGGACGCTATGAAATTGTGCAAGTATTGAAAGAGCGGCAAGTTGATGAAAACTGGGGAAGAATTACGCGCGCTCATTTCTTCCAAGGTTTGAGAGAGGGAACGTTTATTTTCGTCATTTCGGTATATGTCTATTTAGCATCTGGTAGCGAGTTAGCACTAGGGAAATATAGTTTAGTGAATTCTGCAGTATCATTTGTATGCTATTATTTAGTTGCTCGTATGTTAAAGAAAGAATGGCGAAAAAAAGCAATTTTACTTGGTGGCATTATTTTATATGCGGTCGTATTTTTAGTTATTTTTAATGTTACATATACGAAATTACTTATTTATGCAGCATGTATTGCGGTTGCATATCCGATTTTACTCGTTCCGTACGGCTCAATGACATACGATGTAATTGGTAGAGCAAAACAGGCGAGAGAATGGCGTGTAGAATATATAGTGGTCAGGGAATTATGGTTAAATGCCGGAAGAATTTGTTCCATTTTAAGTTTTTTATGTGCTGTCATATTTTTTCCGCCTGAAAAAAGTTTACCTTTCTTACTATGTATTTTAGGAGCTGGACATTTTCTTATTTATTTTGCAGTTAAAAATGTCAAATATGATGAGGGGAATGTGAACAAAACCAGTGTTGTAGCGCAAGGAAGCACGCAGAATCAAACTGAACCAGAAGGTTAACTTATCGCGTGTTTTATGCTAGAATAGAAAAAGATGTAAGACAGCAGTGAGGGCACCTGTATGAAGGTGTCCCTTTCACATTACATAGCTGTTGGTAGAGGGGGTTTGTATGAGCAAGAAGCAGAAACAACAAAAGAAAAAGACCCACGTTCCTTTTCGGTTAAACGTGTTGTTTTTTTGCGTGTTTTTAATGTTCTCCGCGGTTATTGTAAGGCTTGGATACGTACAAATTGTTCGTGGTGAGGAATATAAAAATGAAGTTGAGAAAAAAGAAAACTCAACGATAAGTAATCCTGTACCACGCGGGAAAATATTTGATCGTAATGGAGAAGCGGTCGTAGATAATGAGCCTATTCGTACAATTACATTTACAAAAATGAAGGGATCAACTGCAGCAGATCGCTTAGAGACGGCGAAAAAGTTAGCAGATTTAATTGAAGTCCCAACAGATAAGTTAACAGATCGCGATAAGAAAGATTATTGGCTTGCTTTACATAAAGAAGAAGCAGAAGCAAAAATCACAAAAAAAGATCGTGAAGAGTTTAAAGCGAATAAAATTGACGATAAAGAACTAGATGAACGTCAACGAAATCGTGTAACAGAAGAAGAGATTAATCAATTGTCAGCAAAAGATTTAGAAATATTGGCGATCAAAAGCAAGATGGAAAGCGGATATGCAATGACGCCGCAAATCGTTAAAAAAAATGCAACACCGGAAGAATACGCGATTATTAGTGAAAATTTAGCGAAATTACCAGGTGTAGATACAAATGTTGACTGGGAGCGAAAATATAAGTATGACGATATGTTCCGAAGTGTACTTGGTGGTGTAACTTCTTCTGATGAAGGGTTACCGAGAGAAAGATTAGATCACTATCTTGTTCGTGATTATAATCGTAACGATCGCGTAGGAAAAAGTTACCTTGAGCAACAGTACGAAGATAGTTTACACGGCACAAAAGCTGAAGTTAGAAATGTTACAGATAAAGACGGTAATATTTTAGAAACTATTAATGTGTCACAAGGACAACGAGGTAACGATCTGAATTTAACGATTGATATGAAATTACAAAAGCGCGTAGAAGAAATTCTTACAAAAAACTTAATGAGTTTTAAAGGGAGCGAACCTCTTTTAGACCGTGCATTCGTTGTAATGATGAACCCGAAAAATGGTGAAGTTTTATCTATGGCGGGGAAACAATTAGTGAACAAAGACGGCGAAACGAAAGTAGAGGATTTTGCATTAGGAACGATGACAAGTTCTTATCCGATGGGTTCAACTGTAAAAGGTGCGACAGTACTTACGGGGTATCAAACTGGTGCGATTCAACCTGGATCTGTACAGTTAGATGAACCAATTAAATTAAAAGGGACACCTACGAAGTCATCTTGGAAACAGATGGGGTATATTAATGACCTTACAGCGTTAAAACAGTCTTCAAACGTTTATATGTTTAAAACAGCGATGAATATCGCTGGGGTTCCATATGTACGAGGCGGTACGTTAGATATTCCGAAAAGTGCGTTCGATACTATGCGTTACTATTTTGGTCAGTTTGGACTTGGTGTGAAAACAGGCATTGATTTGCCAAATGAAACTGCTGGTCAAATAGGTAAAGGAAATCAACCAGGTTTCTTATTAGATTTATCAATCGGGCAGTATGATACGTATACACCGCTTCAATTAGCGCAATATATTTCGACGATTGCAAATGGTGGATATCGTATGCAACCACAAGTTGTAAAGGAAATTCGTCAGCCATCGGCGAAGCCAGAGGAAGTTGGAAAAGTGGTTCAATCCATGGAACCGAAAGTATTAAATCGTGTTGATATGCCTGAATCACAAATTAAACGTGTTCAAGAAGGATTTAGACAAGTGTTTAACGATACAGGTGGTACAGCTACAAAATACTTTGCAGGTGCACCATATAAAGCCGCTGGGAAAACAGGCACAGCTCAAACTGTATATGGCGGAGATAAAGAGATTGGTAGAAATGCAAAGGGTGAGCGTGTTGAAACATATAACTTAACATTAGTAGGTTATGCCCCACTCGAAGATCCAGAAGTAGCATTTTCTGTTGTTGTGCCATGGGTACATGATGATAAAACAGGGATTAATGGATATATCAGTCGTCAAATAATGGACGCTTACTTTGATTTGAAAAAACAAGCATTAACTGGTGAAGCTCCGCAAGATGAAAAAGCGAAAAAAAATAAAAATCAAGATGATGAATAAAAAAATTGTAAAAAAGCACACTATCTGAAAAGATAGTGTGCTTTTTTTTATGCCTTACGCATATGGTTTAGTAAATGTGGACAAGCATAAAATATTGAAAAAACATGTAGTTTCAAAAACGATGAACACAACAAGATTAGTGCATACGCTCTAAGTTTGTTGTGTGTGATAGGCGATAGCAGTTTTATCCCGCGTTTGAGGGCGGTAAAACTCCCACCTCAAAATTCAGCTGGAGCAAAGAAGTTAGGTGGGAGCCCTGCTGCCCGTAAACGCCCGATTGGTGAAGGCTAATAATCAGTGGGGATGAACAAAACCCCCACTGATTAAAGTTTCGCTTTATGGATGATTAGAAAATTTCCTGCATCTAAAGTACAAAAGTGAAAATAAAGTATGTGTATACAGTTGTTTTTGTGGGACTTTACAAAACTTTTACAAATAATTAAAACCGAATTAATAGTTTAGCAGTATTCTTATATCTGTAATCCTGTTATTTCCGGTTACTTCTAGGAGGAAGAACACGTGAAATGGATGAGCACATCGATTAAGGTTTTGACATTATCGACATGTTTCCTTTGTTTTAATGTGTCTACTGCATTCGCTACAAATGAAATGGGAGAAGTGAGAGTTGATGGATCCTCAACGGTTTTCCCCATTATAGAGGCAGTAGCAGAGGAATATACAAAGGCCCATCCAAACGTGAAAATTTCTATTAGTATTTCTGGGACAGGGGGAGGATTTAATCGTTTCAGTAAAGGAGAAGTAGATATAAACAATGCTTCGAGATTGATGAAACCGGTAGAAGAAAAAGCAATGCAGAAAAAATTCATTCAATTTACACCATTTGAGGTTGCTTATGACGGTCTAACGATTGTTGTGAATCGTCAAAATACGTGGGTAAACAATATGACGATAGACGAGTTACGTCTATTATGGAGTGAAAATGGAAGATTGAAACGATGGTCACAAATTCATTCATCATGGCCTCGTGAACAAGTTAAATTTTATGCGCCAGGCGTAGACTCTGGTACTTATGATTATTTCCAAAATGTTGTCTTACAAAATAATCGCCTTGTAAAAACGGTTTCTTTGTCTGAAGACGATCAAGTTATTATGCAAGGGGTAATGAATGATAAAAATGCCATTGCTTTTGTAGGATATGCTTATTATATGGCCAATCGAGATAAGGTAAAAGCAATACAGGTGGATGGTGTATTTCCAACGAAAGAGACCATTCAGTCGGGTACGTATAAGCCATTATCTAGGCCGCTATTTACGTATGTGAATCATGCATCTATCAGAAATAAAATTAATGTAGCAAATTATGTTGAGTTTATGATTAAGCATGTTGGAAGCCTTGCTGAAGAGGTCGGATATGTAAAATTACCAAAAGAAAAATATAATGAACAGCTGCGAATGTTAACAGAAATAAAAAGGTAATGTCAGGGTGGAAAGGGGTTTTCATCTTTGGCTCATAATGACAAAAGTCAAATTACATTTTCTGTACAACATTTGATTGAGAGAAATACAAATAGAAGAAAAAAAACGCAGCGAATCAATCGAATTGTTCCGTTAATACTAAAAGCCATTGCTAGCGTGTCCATTGTAACGACACTTGGAATTATTATTACGTTGGCAAATGAAACAATCATGTTTTTTCAAAAGATATCATTGTATTCTTTTTTGACAGAGAAGGAATGGTTACCTTTTTTTGAAGATCCAAAATTCGGTATATTACCACTTATATGTGGAACAATCCTTGTAACAGCAATTGCCATGTTCGTAGCAATTCCTATTGGTTTAGGTTGTGCCGTGTTTTTAAGCGAATACGCTTCGAATGGCGCTCGGAAAATATTAAAACCGTTGTTAGAGCTACTAGCAGGCATCCCGACAATTGTATATGGTTTTTTCGCGTTAACAGTTGTCACACCACTTTTACAACGGGTTATACCAGATTTGCAGTTTTTTAATGCTATTAGTCCAGGTATTGTTATAGGGTTTATGATGATACCGACGATTGCGTCTCTCGCTGAAGATGCGATGAGAGCTGTAGCGAAAGGAATTAAAGAAGCCTCATTAGCGCTAGGAGCAACTCGTTTTGAGATGGTAAAACAAGTGGTGTTTCCATCGGCTTTTACGGGCATAATGGCAGCGATTATATTAGCAGCTTCCAGGGCAATTGGTGAAACGATGATTGTTGTTATTGCAGCTGGATCAACACCTAATGTATCGATAGATCCGACTCATTCTATTCAAACATTAACAGCCTATATTGTACAAGTGAGTTTAGGTGATGCTCCGCACGGAACGATTACTTATTACAGCATGTATGCTGTAGGTGCAACGTTATTTATGTTTACTTTTATTATGAATATCATTTCGCAATATATTATGCGCCGTTTTAGGAGGTTGACATAATATGCGAATGTTAAACCATAAGAACATACAAGAAAATATGGCGTCGCGTTTTTTAAAGGATCGGATTTACAAGTGTTTGTTTTATATAGCAATTTTGTTTTCAGTAGTAATACTTTTTATATTGCTTTTTCAAATTTTTGAAAAAGGTATAAGTTATCTTTCAATAGATTTCTTTACAAACTTCGCCTCACGTAATCCGAGAGAAGCTGGGATTGTCGCTGCTTTGTCAGGAACAATACTATTTATGAGCATTGTTATACCAGTCTCTTTTATATTTGGAGTCGGAACAGCTCTTTATTTAGAGCATTATGCGAAGGAGTCCGTTTTTAAAAGGTTGATTGAATTAAATAATCAAACATTAGCAGGGGTACCTTCCGTTGTGTTTGGTTTACTCGGATTAACTATTTTCGTATACGCTCTCCATTTGGGAGAGAGCATAATGGCAGCGGCACTGACGATGAGTTTACTCGTCTTACCAACTGTTGTTGTAGCTAGTCAAGAAGCGATTAGAACTGTGCCGAGCTCATTACTAGAGGCTTCTTACGGATTAGGTGCTACGAAATGGCAAACGATGTATCGAATTGTATTGCCAGTCGCTTTGCCAGGGATTGTAACGGGATGTACGTTAGCGGTATCGAGAGCAATTGGTGAGGCAGCACCATTATTAGTTATTGGGGCCCTTGCCTTTGCAAATTATGTTCCGTTCAGTATGTTTGATAGATTTACGGTTTTACCAATTCAAATTTTTAATTGGATGAGTAGACCACAAGAAGAATTTCAGTATGTAGCAGCAGCTGGGATGATTGTTTTGCTAGGATTGTTGCTCTTTATAAATATATTTGTCTTATGGTTACGAAATCGAAAATAAGTTGGAAGTGGATGAAAGGGGAATTCAAATGGTAGCAACAGTAGTAAATGTACAGGTGAAAAATGAAAAAAAGATTGAGACAGCACCAAAAAAAATAGTATTTGATACGAAAAATTTAAATTTATGGTACGGAGAAGACCATGCTTTAAAAGATATCAACTTAAGTATTCATGAGAATGAAGTAACAGCGATTATCGGTCCAAGTGGTTGTGGGAAATCAACATACTTAAAAACGCTAAATCGTATGGTAGAGTTAGTGCCTATCGTTCGAACTACGGGCGTTATCGAATATAGAGAACGAAACATATTTGATAAATCATATCCAGTTGAAGAATTACGTACGCATGTGGGTATGGTGTTCCAAAAGCCAAATCCATTCCCAAAATCTATTTATGAAAATGTAGCATATGGTCCGAAAATCCATGGTGTTCGTGACAAAAAAACACTTGATGAAATTGTTGAAAATAGCTTGCGCGGCGCAGCTATTTGGGATGAGTTAAAAGATCGTTTGCATGATAATGCATACGGTTTATCTGGTGGTCAGCAACAACGTCTATGCATTGCACGCTGCTTAGCGATTGAGCCAGACGTAATTTTAATGGATGAGCCAACATCGGCGCTAGATCCAATTTCAACATCAAAAGTAGAAGAATTAATTCAGGAGTTAAAGAAAGATTTTAGTATTGTTATCGTAACGCACAACATGCAACAAGCAGCACGAATTTCAGATAAAACTGCTTTCTTCTTAAGTGGAGAAGTTGTGGAATATACAGATACGAACAAATTATTTACAACACCTGCAGATAAGCGTACAGAAGACTACATTACAGGACGATTTGGTTGATATCGCTAGCAAGGCTAAGAGTAAATGCCCTCTTAACAGAGGGCATTTCTCATTTTCACCTCATTTTAAATAGAGGAGTAATATTTCTCTTTTCTCAAGGCTTAATAAACATGCAAGAGGCTGGGTAGGGGATTTATCCCGCTATTTGCCGGGCAGTAAAACTCCCAACTCAAAACTCGGCTGGAACAAAGAAGTTAGTTGGGAGTCGGGCTGTCCATAAACGCCCGATTGGTGAAGGCTAATAATCAGTGGGGGATGAAAAACCCCCACACTGATTAAAGTTTCACTTTATATAAAATGGCACATAATATTGAGGGGGAAGAAATGATGGTAAGAGAACAGTTTCAATGTGATTTAAAGACGTTACAGCAAAAGGTGATCGAGCTTGGTGAGTTAGCAAGTGGAGCTTTATTGATTGCTATGGAAGGTCTTCACAACAGGGATGTAGAGAAAGCGTTAGAAGTCATTGATGGAGATTATCGCATGGATAATTTAGAAGAGGAAATAAATGACCTTGCGCTTATGCTTATTACAAAGCAGCAGCCTGTAGCAAGTGATTTAAGAAGAATTTTCATTTCAATTAAAACAGCGACAGATTTAGAGCGTATTGCAGACCATGCTGTTAATATTGCGAAATCAACAATTCGTCTTGGTGAAAAAGAAGTGGTTGTTAGTTTACATAATCTTGAGGAAATGTTTGAGATTGCTCATAAGATGTTAAATTTAGCATTAGAAGCATATGAGCAAGAAAATTTAACTTTTGCTAAACAAATTGCTGAAATGGATGATTCAGTTGATGAAATTTATGGGAAGGCGATTCGTGAATTTATTTCATCTATCCCTGGACAACCAGAAGCGATTACACAAATTACACAACTATCCTTTGTTGCAAGATATATTGAGCGTGTAGCAGACCATGTTACAAATATTGCCGAGAATGTATTTTATGTAGTAAAAGGAAAGCATTATTTATTGAATGAGTAGGGGGAAAAGTAGGTGATGAGAAATCACCTGCTTTTTTTAGTCAAAACATGACAAAAAAAGCTCGTTGTTTCCTTTAGTCTATGATGATAAGATGTATCATAATTAATGGAAAAATAAGTGCATATATGTTAGTTACGTTTTATTAATTATTTTACCAAGTTAATGGTAAGCGCTTTCTTTTTGATGGGAGTTAAAAGGTACATTTATTTATAAAGTGAGGCTTTAATTAGTGGGGCTGTCTCTCGCTGATTGTTAGATCATACTAAACCGGAATTTTACTGCAGTTAATGTGGGGTAGATGATATACGGAGTTCTTGAACATTATATAAGTGGAGGCTGAAGTATATGAAGGGGGTTATTTTAGCTGGAGGAAAAGGGAGACGCCTTAGACCATTAACATGTAATACTCCAAAACCGATGTTACCATTGTTAGAAAAACCAGTTCTTGAATATAATATTGAATTATTACGTCAGCATGGTATTCGTGAAATTGCAATTACAGTTCAATATATGAGTACTGCCATTAAGCAATACTTTGGTGATGGTAGTAAGTGGGGAGTTAACTTGTATTATTTTGAAGATTCTCCTCCGCTTGGAACAGCAGGGAGTATTAAGCAAGCGGAAAGTTTTTTAGATGAAACATTTGTTGTTATTAGTGGGGATGCACTAACTGACTTTCAATTATCAGAAGGAATTGCATTTCATGAACAGAAGAAGAGAATGGTAACGATGTTTGTGAAAGAAGTAGAAAACCCACTCTCATTTGGCTTAGTTGTAATGAATAAAGAACAAGAAATTATACGATATATAGAAAAGCCGAGCTGGAATGAGGTAGTTTCTAATATTGTGAATACAGGTATTTATATAATGGAGCCAGAAATCTTTTCTTACATACCATCCATGGAATTTTCGGATTTCAGTCATGATGTGTTTCCTTTATTGGCAAATAAAAATGCTTTATTTGCATATTTATCAGAAGACTATTGGCTAGATATTGGTACATTTGATCAATATCGGCAAGCTCAATTCGATTTGTTGACGAAAAAATTGAAGGTGCCTATTCCATATACAGAAGTATTACCGATGGTGTGGATGGGAGAAGGTGTAACGATAGGAAAAGGGACGAAAATTCATGGCCCTTCTTTTATTGGAGAAGGAGCAATGATTGGTGCAGGGGCTGTAATTGAACCGTACTCTATTATCGGGAAAAATAGTATCGTTTCAAGTTATTCTCATCTTCAAAAAAGCATCATTTTTGCAAATTCACATATAGGAAAAAATTGTGAGTTGTTAGAAACAACAATAGGAGATCATACAATGGTCGAAGATGATGTTACACTTTTTCAAAAAAGTATTGTAGCGGATCATTGTCATATAGGGAAAAGTACAGTAATTAAGCAAAAAGGAAAAATATGGCCCTATAAGGAGATAGATAGTCATTCGATAGTAGGTTCTGCCGGTGTTAAAGAGAGTGAAAAGAGTGCAGGATGGTTACAAAAAAGCCGAATTGTAGGAAGGGGTAATGTTGAAATTACTCCTCAATTTATTGTGAAAGTTGCAATGGCTTATGGATCTCTTTTTGCCAAAGGGGAGAGTATATTGATTGGAAGTCAGGAAAATATAGAAACAACTTCCTTTAAAAATTTATTCCTCCATGCCATTCATGGCAGCGGGATTCATACGATGGAATGTAAAGAAATGAATGAGTCGCTTTTTCAGTATGCCATTCATAATTTGCAATGTGCAGGTGGAGTTTTCGTTCAAGTGGAAAGCAAAAGAGGGATTGTTATACAACTGTATGGCAAGGAGGGCTCGTTTTTAACGTATAAGGAGCAAAAAGAGATAGAACAAGTATATATGTCTGAGTCGTTTTATTACGCTTCTGAGAAAGAACTGGGGCGAAATAAGCTAGTTCACGTTTCTGCAAATAATTATGTAGAAGCTGTGTTAGAGCGTATTGATATTGAAACGATACAAAAACAGAAGTTTCATCTTCTTATTAATAAGAGAAATGATATGTTACAACATTTACTTATGATTTTTTTGCAAAGGCTCGGATGCACAGTTACATGGATTTATGCGGGCGAACAAAAGCATCATGTGAAAGCCTTGATGAAATCAAGTAAAGCAAATATGGCACTTATGTTTTCAGAGCAAGGAAATTATTTCGAGTTATATGATAATCATAGTAATATTTACCAGGGAACAGATTTTGAAGAGGTAGATATTCCAGATTTATTACTTGAATCGGCAGGAAATATTTACCCGATGTCTTTGAAATTAGGAGAATGTTACCTTCTATTTTATACGCAGGATGAAAAAAAGTCGTTTCAAGCGAGATGGAAGCGAGATATTTTATATCGAATTGGAAAATTATTCGAGCTAATAGCATTGCAGGGAAAAACATTTCTCAGCATAGTAGAGCAATCACCTCCGCTCTATCTACTTTGTGATGAAGTTGTATGTTCATGGAATGAAAAAGGGAAAGTAATGAGGAAATTATTGGCTGATATGGAAAGAAAGGAAGAAGGTATATTTGAAGGAGTACAGTTCAAATATACCGAAAAAGAGTGGTCTTATATCGTTTCTGACACAAAACAACCGAAATTTTTAGTGTATTCGCATGCTAGAAACCCAGTAATAGCAAGGGAAAACATGAAAAATCTTATAGAAAAAATTAGACAATATCAAAAGGTGTAGAATTTTTATTTTAAAAGTGGTATTATAGTATAGTCTGATTTAAGTTATTAGTACTGGAGGGAAATAAGAATGCGTGTGAATATTACTCTAGCATGTACAGAATGCGGAGATCGTAACTATATCTCAAAGAAAAACAAACGTAACAACGCTGAGCGTATCGAGCTTAAAAAGTATTGCAAGCGTGACAAGAAGTCTACGTTACACCGTGAAACAAAGTAAGCAGTAGGAATATTTTCCTACTGTTTCTTTTTTTATTCGGTTCCTCTGTTAAAAGTGATACACTATCATCGTAGAGCAAAGTGTCACTGTGAGGGGGAAAATGTGTGAGAGAAGAGAAACTACGTTTACGTAAACAAATAATAGAACACATGAATTCTTTATCAGAAGAACGGTATACAACTTTATCAGAGCAAATTGCAGCTTCGTTGTATGCGCAAAAAGAGTGGGTTGAAGCTAAAACAATTGGAATCACCCTCTCGATGGAGCATGAAGTGAATACATATCCTATTATCGAAAAAGCTTGGGAAGAAGGAAAGAAAGTTGTTGTTCCGAAGTGTAATAAAGGAACACGAACGATGTCTTTCCGGAAAATTAGTAATTTTGATCAATTAGAAACAGTGTATATGAATTTACGTGAACCAATTCCAGCGCTTACGGAAGAAGTGAATGCAGATGAAATTGATCTTCAAATCGTGCCAGGCGTAGCTTATACAGAGCGAGGAGAACGGATTGGATATGGCGGTGGCTATTATGATCGTTATCTCGTGCATTATAAAGGGAAAGCGCTATCATTAGCTTATAGTTTTCAAATGGTAGAACATATTCCAGTAGAGCCATTTGATAAAAATGTAGAAAAAATTATTACAGAAAAAGGAACAATGGTTAAAATTGGGCTTGTATAGACAAATAAAAATTGACGAGACTTTTTCTTCGTGATTATAATAAAATATGTGAACGTTTTCTTATTATAATTTTTTATAGTAAGTGAGCATAGAGGGTGATGAAATGATATCCATTTATGATATTCAGCAATTGCTAAAGAAATTTGGCACGATTATTTATACGGGTGATCGAATCGCTGATTTACAATTAATGCAAGATGAATTGCGTGAATTAAATCAATCACAGCTAATCGATCCACAAGACTATCAAACAGCTTTATTTTTGTTGAAGCAAGAAATTCAAAAAGAAATAAATAAGAAATAGATAAAGGTAGGTACGTAACATGGAAGAGAAATGGTTAGTTGGTGTTGACCTTGGTGGTACAACGATTAAATTAGCATTTATTAATGTGTACGGTGAAATTTTACATAAGTGGGAAATCCCTACGAATACAAATGAACAAGGAAAACATATTACACTTGATGTAGCGAAAGCTATTGATAAAAAGTTAGAAGAATTAGGTGAATTAAAAAGTAAGCTAATTGGTATTGGTATGGGAGCTCCTGGTCCTGTACATGTGGCATCTGGAATGATTTATGAAGCGGTTAATTTAGGATGGAAAAACTATCCGTTAAAAGATTTACTAGAAGTAGAAACGGGATTACCTGTTGTTATTGATAATGATGCAAACTTAGCGGCGCTTGGTGAAATGTGGAAAGGTGCTGGTGAAGGAGCAAAAGATTTAATTTGTATGACACTTGGCACTGGTGTTGGTGGTGGTGTTATCGCCAATGGTGAGATTGTACATGGTATAAGCGGTGCTGCTGGTGAGATTGGACATATTACAGTTGTTACAGAGAACGCTTTTCCATGTAATTGCGGGAAGTCGGGTTGTTTAGAAACGGTAGCCTCTGCAACAGGTATTGTACGTGTTGCTATGCAACAAATACAAGAGACAGATAAAGAAAGTGTTTTACGTTCTATGTTAGCAGAAGAAGGGCTTATTACATCAAAAGATGTGTTTGAAGCGCTTGGACAAGGTGACGAACTAGCAGGTGAAGTAGTGGAAAAAGTAGCTTCTTATTTAGGATTAGCTGTAGCGAACCTTGCTAGTACGTTGAACCCAGAGAAAATCGTAATTGGTGGTGGCGTATCTAAAGCTGGAGACGCACTATTAGAGCCAATTCAACGTTATTTCGAGCAATATGCTTTCTCTCGTGCTGTAAAGAGCACAAAGTTAGCAATTGCAATACTTGGTAATGATGCAGGTGTAATTGGAGGAGCGTGGCTTGTAAAAAAGCACAAATACGAGGCGAAGATGATATAAGTTGTGAATAATGAAAAGAGGAAGGGGCCCCCTTCCTCTTTTTATGCAAGATCTTGTTGGAGAATAAAAATGTAAATGGATTAAGCTGGTGGGTACCCATTATATAGAACAGTCATGATTGTAAACCATCCGAAAACAAGTACGGTTGCAATAGCGAAGCCACCCGCGAATAAGTTTTTTTCGCGAAGTGTTCTAAGCGTAGCAAATACAGCTAACAGAGTGACTAGCGTAAAAATAATAACAAGGCCCATACAATATCCTCCTCTGTCTACTCATTCCTTAAAATGAGTTTTTAGAATATTTACTCTTTTATATTGTACATGTTTTAAAAATGATTGTCGAGATAACACGCCTTCTTTTCCTAAGAGAAAGAAATGTTGTATCATTAAAAGTAAATTAAATAACTGGAGGAGATTTTCATATGAAATGGATACAAATGCCTTTAGGCCCATTACAAACAAATGCTTATATTTTAACGAATGATCAAAATGAGTGTATTATTTTTGATCCTGGTCATGAAGGAGAGAAACTTGTTACATATTTACAGGAAGCACAGTTAAAGCCACTTGCGGTTTTATTAACACATGCTCATTTCGATCATATTGGTGCTGTTGATGCCGTGAGAGACGCTTTTCATATTCCGGTATACGTACATAAAGAAGAAGCGAATTGGTTAGGCGATGCAACTGTGAATGGCTCGCAAATTTTTATGATGAACCGCAGTATTACAGCAAAACCAGCAGATCATATTATCGACGAAGAGGGTACATTAACGATCAGTTCTTTTAGTTTTGAAATTTTTGAGACACCAGGACATTCTCCAGGAAGTATCTCTTATTATAGTAAAGAAGCGAATGCTGTATTTTCTGGAGATGTATTGTTCCAAATGAGTATTGGAAGAACGGATTTACCTGGTGGAAGTTTTGCTGAATTAATTGGAAGTATTGAAGAGAAATTATTTGTATTACCAGATGAAACAGCGGTGCTATGTGGACACGGTCCAGAAACAAGCATTGGTTTTGAAAAAGAAAATAATCCATTTTTACAATAAGGAGTCATTATGGAGATGGAGCTCATTTTAAGAGAATGGATGGGAAAAGAAAAGGATCATTCGATTTCATATAGTACGTATATGAACCTCGTATTATATGCAGAGGAATATGGGTATTATATGAGAGAACGTGAAAAAATTGGAAGACAGGGAGATTTTTTTACGAGTAGCAATGTATCTTCTGTATTTGCGAAGACTTTTGCTAAGTTTTTTATTCGGCTTGTTGAAAAGGGAGAAGTTTTTCCAAATATTTGTGAGATTGGTGGGGGAACAGGAAAGTTTGCCTATGATGTTTTACAAGAATGGAAACAATTATCTCCGGAAACCTTTATCAATTTAAACTATTCAATTATTGAAGTGAGTCCTTTTCATAGAAGGCTACAACAGGAGAGGCTTTGCTTATTTGATAATGTGTCGTATTATACATCTTATATTGAAATGGGAGAGTCTTTCGAAGGAATTATTTTTTCGAATGAATTATTTGATGCGTTTCCTGTTGAGATAGTTGAGAAAAGAAATGGAATTTTGTATGAAGTACGTATCACGTATACAGATGAAGGAAACCTTACAGAAGTATTTAGACCGATAGAGAAAAGAGTCGGTCGTTACTTATTGAAATATAACATTCATATTGCCGAGGGACAGCGCTTTGAAGTGCCTATTGCAATGGAAGAGTATATAGAAGAGATTGCGAAATGGTTTCAGAAAGGTATATGTATTACAGTTGATTATGGATATACAAAAGAAGAATGGATGCATCCTGCACATCGTGAAGGAAGTTTAAGAGGATATTATAAGCACAAGCTAATTCGTAATCCTCTTGCATATCCAGGAGAAATGGACCTTACTACGCATGTTCATTGGGATGAGTTGAAGATGAATTTTGAGCTACAAGGAATTAATACGATATGGCATAGGAAGCAATCAGAGTTTTTGTTAGCAGCAGGAATATTAGATCAGCTTGCTAGCCATCAAGATACCAACCCTTTTTCTGAAACTCAAAAACTAAATAGATCTATTCGCTCTATGATTTTGAACGGAGGATTAGGTAATGCTTTCGATGTTGTTATACACACAAAAGATATGAAGAATTTACTTTTGAATCAATATTTAACAATATGAAAAAAACAAGACACAGTATTTTCTGTGTCTTGTTTTTTAATACGACTTTTAATTATGTAGCATTATATATTTTCTCTCATGATATATATTTATATTAAAGACATGAGATGAAAAATATAGAATACACTCTTTTTCTCTGTCTATAGGTCCCTAACCTAATAATACGCGAACGAGTTGAATGATTGTTTCGTTTTCTACTTTGTAGTAAATTTCCAATCCTTTTCTTGCACTAGAAACGATTTTAGCACTTTTTAACTTTGCTAAATGCTGTGAAATTGTAGATTGTGGCATGTTTAAGCCTGTGTACATTGTAGAAACGTTGCTTGGGCCACGTTCAATTAATCCCTTTACAATACATAAGCGAACAGGATGAGCAAGCACTTTCAATAATTCTGCATTGCTTTCATATAGTTCTATTTCTTTTTGAAAGGTTTCTAACATGTTCTTTTCCACCTCCGTGTGAGCTGTTATACCATACTATACATACCAAAAAATCAAAGAAAAGAAAACAGTTGTTGCAGAAAAAAAGTCCTAAAGTAAAGAAATTGTAAGAAAAGAGACCCTGATGTAAATAAAATAGATAAATTTGCACAGTTTTGTAAAATGACATTTTTGAGTGAAAATTTTGATGCGTTTCAAAAATTGAAAGATATAGATATATTCGTAACACAATTTTATCATGATTTTCTTATTCTTTCAAATGAATATACAAAATTTTTAAAATAATATGACAAAGGAATTATAATGTTATATATAGAATATATAACAGGTTAAAAGAAAAGAAGCTGATTATGATCAGCTTCTTTATGATGATAATGAAATGTTTGGATGTAACTGATACATCTTAGAATAATCAAGTCATC
The DNA here is from genome assembly GCF_016651075.1 of Bacillus sp. TH19. Classification (NCBI taxonomy): domain Bacteria; kingdom Bacillati; phylum Bacillota; class Bacilli; order Caryophanales; family Bacillaceae; genus Bacillus; species Bacillus sp. TH19. The sequence continues at coordinate 1,294,797 of NZ_JAEKEO010000007.1, forward strand.
AGTCATTTATTCTAGAGTTCAGCTTTTTAAACAACTATTTTATTTCTTGAAGAGTTTTATTATTCGTACACAGCTTCGTTTCTTCCCTTTATGCATTTACAGGTTCTTCTACATAAGAAAGAGCATTTTCGAAATCGGATATTAAATCGTTAACATTTTCAAGACCAACTGATAAACGGAGTAATGAATTGGAAATCCCTCTTTCATCACGTGCTTCCTGTGATAAAGCTGCATGTGACATTTTTGCTGGGTATGAAAGAATAGATTCAACAGCTCCTAGACTAACCGCAAAAACGGGTAGTTTAACTTTTGATAAAAATTGGCGCAGTGCATCTTCGGATTGTAAGGTGAAAGATAAAACAGCCCCAGCTGATGTTGCTTGGGTTTGTTGAATACTATAGCCAAGATGTGATTGTAATCCAGGGTAATAGACATTTTGAACTTTAGAGTGCTCTTGTAAAAAATGTGCGATTTTGTTGGCACCTGCAGCTGAATGTTCGAGACGTACATGCAATGTTTTAATGCCGCGAAGCACGAGAGAACAATCTTGCGGTCCTAAAATAGCACCAAAAGCGTTTTGTAGAAAGCCGAGCTTTTGAGCGAGTTCTTCATCTTTTACGACAGCTAATCCGGCGGTGACATCGCTATGACCAGCAATAAACTTTGTAGCGCTATGAAGAACGACATCAGCGCCAAGATCAAGCGGTTTTTGAAATAGTGGTGTCAAAAATGTATTATCAACAAAAGTAAGAGCACCAATAGATTTTGCAAGATTAGAAACAGCACGAATATCTGTCACTTTTAAAAGTGGGTTAGAAGGTGTTTCTACATAAAAGAGCTTCGTATTTGGTTTAATGTTTTCTTTTACTTCTTCCACATTGGTCATATCAACAAATGTATGTGAAACACCATAACGGGAGAGAACTTCAGTAACAATTCGATAAGTGCCTCCATATACATCTTCTGAAATAAGAACATGGTCACCTTGTGAAAGAAGGAGAAATGCAGTAGAAATGGCTGCAATGCCTGATGCAAAGGCAAATCCTTTTGTCCCGCCTTCTAATAAAGCAATGATATCTTCAAGAGCTTCACGTGTTGGATTTCCAGATCTACTATAGTCATACTTTCCGAAAGCATCTACATCAAACTGATGGAATGTTGATGTGTTATAGATGGGAACGTTAACAGCTCCTGTGTGTGTGTCATGCTTGTATTGATTATGCAGTAAAAGCGTATCTATGGAATAACTCATATTCTTACACCTTCTTTTACAAGTTTAATTGCTTGCTTTAAGTCTCGAATTAAGTCGTTGCTATTTTCGATGCCGACTGAAAAACGGAGAAGACGATTACACACACCACGTGCTGTTCGAACATCTTCTGGAATATCGGCATGAGTTTGCGTTGCTGGATAAGTCATTAAACTTTCGACACCGCCAAGACTTTCAGCAAATGTAATTAAGGATAAAGATTGTAAGAAAGGATTAATCCAAGTTTCATCTTGAAGGCGAAATGAAATCATACCACCTCTTCCTGGATAAAATACATCTGTCACACCATCTTCATCATTTAAATAAGCAACAATTGCATGAGCGTTTTCTTCATGCTGTTTCATGCGAAGTGCTAAAGTCTTCATGCCTCGAATTAATAGCCATGAATCAAACGGGCTTAAGACAGCACCAGAGGCATTATGATAATGAGCAAGCTCCTCGCAAAGAGATTTCCCTTTCGCAACGACAAGTCCGCTTAGTACATCGTTATGACCGCCTAAATATTTAGTTGCGCTATGAAGGACGATGTTTGCACCTTCTGTTAATGGTTGCTGTATATAAGGTGTATAGAACGTGTTATCTACAATAAGAAGTAGTCCGTGCCTTTTCGCTACACTTGCTACACTTACGATATCAGTTACTTGCATTAATGGATTAGTCGGTGTTTCTATGAAAATAGCCTTCGTTTGAGATGTGATTGCTTGCTCAATTTGTTTAATAGATTGTGTATCTACGTATCTACATCGAATATTCCACTTGTCTTCATGTTCGGAAAATAGACGATATGTTCCCCCGTATAAGTCTTCAGATACGATAAGCTCATCTCCGGAACGGAATAGTGAAAGGACAAGGAGAACAGCCGCCATTCCTGAACTACAGGCATACCCTTGCTCACCGCTTTCTAAGTCTGCAATTGCCTGTTCTAAAAGGCCGCGAGTTGGATTTCCAGTTCTTGAATAGTCAAATCCAGTAGATTTACCAATTCCTTCGTGACGATAAGCAGTTGAGAAATAAACAGGTGGATTAACCGTTCCTGTTGTAGCTTCGCTACGGTTCCCGATTTGTGCTAGTTTTGTTTCGATTGTTGACATGTGAAAATTCCCCCTTTTTAAAGTGAACGACTAAGTGAAAATAAAAAAAGCCTTCTAAGAAGAAGGCTTTCGGATTGAATAGAGTCTTCTTCTCATCTGTCAAATCTTTCACAATTTGCTGGAATTAGCACCTTATTAACGAATGAATGTTAATGGTTGCTGAGGCGTCAAAGGGCCAGTCCCTCTACCTCTCTAGATAAGAATGTTCGTATGAAATTTTATTATGGTTTTAACTTTACAACAAAAGATAATTGAATTGCAACTTTATTTTAAATAATTTTTATTTTTCCGCAAGTGTCATTGACTTTTATTTTAGTGCGTGCTAAATTTATAAAAAATTAACAAACATTGTTAAAAGGGGAACGTATTTCCTTTTAGCTACATAAATAAAATAATAAAGACAAACTCTTATTGAGAGCGGTGGAGGGAAAGGCCCTGTGAAACCCGGCAACCTTCAAACTAAATGTTTGAAACGGTGCTAAAACCTGCAAAACGTGTGTTTTGCATAATAAGAGGAGGAACAATTATGTCCCCCTCTTCAAAGTGAAGAGGGGGTTTTTATATTGATAGAAATGAGGGAGATTCGTGAAATTACTAGATTTATTATCAAAAGGAATTGTAATAGGTGATGGTGCGGTTGGAACGTTATTACATTCGCATGGTTTACAAAGTAGTTTTGAAGAATTGAATTTGTCTGACCCGGACTTAATTATATCGATCCATAAACAATATGTAGCTGCTGGAGCGGATGTTATTCAAACGAATACGTATGGTGCGAATGAAGCGAAACTCCGCATGTATGGTCTAGAAAATCAAGTTGTCCAAATTAATAAAGCGGCAGTGAATATTGCGAAAGCATCAGTAACAGATCGGAATGCAATTTTAGGGACAATTGGAGGTATGAAACATATTGGTGCTGTTACAACGACTGATATAGAGCGAGAATTTATGTTACTTGAGCAGGCAGGTGCTTTACTAGAAGAACAGGTTGATGGATTACTATTAGAAACTTTTTATGATGAATTTGAATTATTGCATGCGGTTAAAGTATTGCGTAAACAAACGAATATTCCGATTGTTGCTCAGTTAGCGTTACATGAGGCAGGTACGACTCAAAATGGGAATGATGTCAATGAAATATTAAAACAGCTTTTAGATTACGGTGCCAATGTTGTTGGGGTGAACTGTCAACTAGGCCCGCTTCACATGACGGAAGCTTTCAAAATGATATCGATTCCTCAAAATGGCTATTTATCAGCATATCCGAATGCAGGTCTCCCGAATTATGTGGAAGGGCGTTACGTATATGAGGGAAGTCCAGCGTATTTTGAAGAAATGACACCGAAATTTATTGAACAAGGTATTCGTTTATTAGGTGGTTGTTGTGGTACTACCCCGGAACATATTGAAGGAATGAAACGTGCTACTCTAAATGTTGCACCTGTAATAGCAAAGGAGACGATTCAAAGGCCTAAAGTGGTCCATACACATGAGAAGCGTTCGAGAGCTCATGTTACTCTAGCAGAAAAGGCAAAGAAACAAACGACAGTTGTAGTGGAATTAGATCCACCGAAAACGTTAGACACGCAGCGTTTTTTTGAAGGGGCAAGAGCACTGAAAAGGGCTGGAGCGGATGCTATTACTCTAGCAGATAATTCATTAGCATCTCCTCGTGTTTCGAATATGGCTATGGGTGCATTATTAACGAAGCATGATATTCCAGTATTGACGCATTTAACGTGTAGAGACCATAACGTCATTGGACTACAGTCTCACTTACTTGGATTATCAGCATTAGGTATGGAGGAAGTGCTAGCTTTAACTGGTGATCCAGCGCGCGTTGGTGATTTCCCAGGTGCAACTTCTGTATATGATTTGTCATCGATAGAGCTCATTAAAATGATTAAAGAGATGAACGACGGACGCTCTATTTTAGGGAAATCAATTGGTCCGGCAACAAGATTTTCTGTTGGAGGTGCATTCAATCCTCATGTAAGGCATTTAAAAGCAGCGGTCAAGCGAATGGAACGAAAAATTGATGCTGGTGCTGAATATTTCTTAACGCAGCCGATATATGATGTTGCTTTAATAGAAGAAGTATATGAAGCGACAAAGCATTTGGAACAACCTATCTTTATTGGAATTATGCCGTTAGTAAGTAAGCGGAACGCAGATTTTCTTCATTTTGAAGTGCCGGGTATTACTCTCCCTGAAGAGATAAGACAAAGAATGGATGGACATGAAACGAAAGATGCAGCCATAGAGGAAGGGATTCGTATTTCACAAGAGTTGATCGATGCGGCGATGAAATACTTTAACGGTATTTATCTTATTACACCGTTTTTAAAATATGAAATTACAGAACATCTCGTGAAATATGTGAGAGAAAAGCAAGAAGTGAAAGAAGGTATTAATTGATGAAACGAATAGAAGAGAGATTACAACATGAAATTTTAATATTAGATGGTGCAATGGGAACGATGATTCAGCAAGAAGACTTAACAGCGGAAGATTTTGGAGGAGAAGAATACGAAGGTTGTAATGAATATTTAGTAAAAACAAGACCGGATGTTATTTTAAATATTCATAAAGTCTACATTGAAGCTGGAGCAGATATTATTGAAACGAATACGTTTGGTGCAACAAATATTGTATTAAGTGATTATGCATTGTCTCATTTAGATGAAGAGTTAAACGAAAGGGCAGCGCTTTTGGCGAAGCAAGCGGTTAAAGAAAGTGGGAAAGAAGTGTATGTTGCGGGAGCGATGGGACCAACGACGAAAGCGATTAGTGTTACAGGTGGTGTGACTTTTGAAGAGTTAATTGAAGCCTATACAAGGCAAGCGAGAGGACTATTAAGAGGAGAAGTTGATGTATTACTCGTTGAAACGAGTCAAGATATGCGTAATGTGAAAGCTGCGTACATTGGAATTCAATCGGCGTTTGAAGAACTAAACAAAATAGTACCTATTATGATTTCTGGAACAATTGAACCGATGGGAACGACTTTAGCGGGTCAAACGATCGAAGCCTTTTATTTATCGGTAGAGCATATGAAGCCATTATCGGTTGGATTAAACTGTGCTACTGGTCCAGAATTTATGAGGGAACATATACGTTCCCTATCTGATTTATCGGAGTGTTATATTTCGTGTTATCCAAACGCTGGTCTTCCTGATGAAGATGGGCATTATCACGAATCTCCAGCGTCACTTGCTGAAAAAGTAAAACGTTTTGCTGAAGAAGGATGGATTAATATTATTGGTGGTTGTTGTGGCACAACACCAGAACATATACGTGTAATGAAATCGGCGCTTGCCTCGATTAACCCTCGTGAGCATCATGAAAGGGTTGGACATGGAATTAGTGGACTAGAAGCGTTGCAATACGATGATTCTATGAGGCCTTTATTTGTTGGAGAAAGGACGAATGTAATTGGATCGCGTAAGTTTAAAAGATTAGTAGCAGAAGGGAAATTTGAAGAGGCTGCTGAAGTGGCAAGAGCGCAAGTGAAGAAGAATGCTCATATTATTGATATTTGTATGGCGGACCCTGATCGTGATGAAATAGAAGATATGGAAAGATTCTTGGCAGAAGTTACGAAAGTGTTAAAAGTACCGATTATGATTGATTCAACAGATGAAAATGTTATGGCGAAAGCTCTTACTTATATTCAAGGAAAAGGTGTTATCAATTCTATTAATTTAGAGGATGGAGAAGAACGTTTTGAAAAAGTGACACCCCTTCTTCGGAAATACGGTGCTGCGATAGTTGTAGGGACAATTGATGAAGATGGTATGGCAGTTAGTGCAGAAAGAAAGATAGAGATTGCTAAAAGAAGCTATGAATTACTAACGAAAAAGTATGGTATACGCCCATCTGATATTATTTTTGATGCGCTTGTGTTTCCTGTAGGAACAGGTGATGAAGAATATATAGGTTCAGCGGCAGCGACTATAGAAGGAATTCGTCTTATTAAAGAAGCGTTACCAGAATGTTTAACGATTCTAGGTGTGAGTAATATATCTTTTGGTTTACCACCAGCTGGACGTGAAGTATTAAACTCTGTCTTTCTATATCATGCAACGAAAGCAGGATTAGATTATGCGATTGTTAATACGGAAAAATTAGAACGCTATGCATTCATTCCAGAGGAAGAAAAACGTCTTGCGGATGCATTATTATTTGAAACGACGAAAGAGACGTTAGAAAAATTTACAAACTTTTATCGTGTTGCCAAAAAGAAAGATGTCGTTATACAAGAAACGCTAACACTTGATGAACGACTGGCAAATTATATTGTAGAAGGTACGAAGCAAGGACTACAAGAAGATCTAAGTCTCGCGCTTACAGAAGGACGAAAACCTCTGGATATTATTAACGGGCCGCTTATGACAGGAATGGATGAGGTGGGGCGATTATTTAATGGTAATGAGCTTATCGTTGCTGAAGTATTGCAAAGTGCTGAAAGTATGAAAGCTGCCGTAAGTTATTTAGAGCCACATATGGAATCTAGTGAGAGTGCAAAAAAAGGGAAAGTATTATTAGCGACTGTTAAAGGAGACGTACATGATATTGGGAAAAACCTTGTTGAAATTATTTTATCAAATAACGGATATGAAATTATTAATTTAGGAATTAATGTTCGTTCGGATCGAATTGTTCAAGAAGTACAAGAAAAGAAACCTGATATTATTGGCCTCTCTGGTTTGTTAGTAAAATCAGCGCAACAAATGGTAACGACTGCTGAAGATTTAAAAGCAGCGAATATTGATATTCCAATTGTTGTAGGTGGTGCAGCACTAACGAGGAAATTTACAGATAATCGTATTTCTCCATCTTATAAAGGGCTCGTATGTTATGCAAGTGATGCAATGACAGGTCTTGATATTATTAACAAATTACAAAAAGAAGAAGAACGTGAAAAGATGAAGCGAGATAAAAAGGAACGCCATCTTCATATTGTGAAACAAGAGGAGAAAAAAATAGAAATTCCCGCAGTTATTGAGCCGTTGCCAAAAGCAACTGTTATAGTGCCAGATTCGACGAAACGAGTTGTATTACGGGATATTCCTGCCCTTCATCTTGCACCGTTTTTAAATAGACAAATGTTAATTGGACACCATCTTGGGTTAAAAGGAAACGTAAAAAAACTCTTGCAAGAAGGGGATAAAAGAGCACATGAGCTAAATGATTTAATTGATGAATTATTACAAGAAGGACAATCTTGGTTACGCCCAAAAGCGGTGTATCAATTTTTCCCGGCGCAAAGTGATGGACAAAATATAATTATATACGATCCGGAAGATCACACACGTATTATAGAGCGATTTGAATTTCCGAGACAAGGGAAAGCACCATACCGTACTTTAGGAGATTATATACGCCCGATTGGAGATGAGATGGATTATGTCGCTTTCTTATCTGTTACCGTTGGAGAAGGGGTTCGAGATATTGCAGAGGAATGGAAGGCGAAGGGAGATTATTTACGCAGTCATGCGATTCAGTCGTTAGCACTTGAATTAGCAGAAGGACTTGCTGAAAAAACACATATGCTCATTCGTGATCGTTGGGGAATTCTAGATTCACCTGAACTGACGATGGAAGAGAGATTCCGTACAAAATATAGAGGAATACGCGTATCATTTGGTTATCCAGCATGCCCAGAACTTGCTGATCAAGAAAAATTATTTCGCTTAATTCATCCAGAAGAAATAGGTATTTCATTAACAGAAGGATTTATGATGGAGCCAGAAGCGTCTGTAACGGCTATGGTATTTTCTCACCCTGAGGCAAGGTATTTTAGTGTACTATAGTGTAGAAGGGGGAGACGTATGAAAAAAATAGTCTTTACAGGTGGCGGTTCGGCCGGGCATGTAACACCTAATTTAGCAATTATTCCACATTTACAAAAGCAGAACTGGGATATCTCTTATATTGGTTCTCATCAAGGGATTGAGAAAACGATTATAGAAAAAGAAGGAATCCCATACCATAGTATTGCAAGCGGGAAGCTACGTCGTTATTTTGATTTGAAAAATATAAAAGATCCTTTTCTCGTGATGAAGGGTGTTATGGATGCGTACGTAACAATTCGTAAACTAAAACCGGATGTTATTTTTTCAAAAGGTGGTTTCGTATCCGTACCAGTCGTAATAGGAGGGTGGCTAAATAGAGTGCCAGTTTTATTACATGAATCTGATATGACACCTGGACTAGCAAATAAAATTGCGCTCCGTTTTGCCTCGAAAATATTTGTTACATTTGAAGAAGCAGCGAAACATTTACCGAAAGAAAAAGTAATATATACAGGATCGCCTGTACGTGAAGACGTACTAAGAGGAAATCTTGAAAAAGGTTTAAAGTTTCTAGGGTTTTCCCGGAAGAAATCAGTTATTACTGTTATGGGAGGAAGTTTAGGCGCAAAGAAAATTAATGAAACGGTTCGATCGGCACTTCCAGATCTTCTGAAAAATTATCAAATTGTGCATCTTTGCGGAAAAGGAAATCTTGATGAATCCTTACAAAATAAAGAAGGATATAGACAATTTGAATATGTACATGAAGAGTTGCCGGATATATTAGCAGCAACAGATTTTGTTATTTCACGTGCGGGATCCAACGCGATTTTTGAATTTTTAACAATGCAAAAGCCGATGGTGTTAATTCCGTTATCGAAATTTGCAAGCCGTGGAGATCAAATTTTAAATGCTGAATCCTTTAAAAGACAAGGGTATGCATCGGTATTATATGAAGAGGATGTAACGGTGAACTCACTTATAAAGCATATAGAAGAGCTATCTCATAATAATGAGACGTATAAAACAGCATTAAAAAAATATAATGGGAAAGAAGCGATTAAAACTATCATTCAACATATTTCAGAGGCATGATTAAACAATCATGTCTTTTTTAGTAGGATGAAAGATTCCAAGAATTGATATTTTTATGTTACAATAAAGTGAAACTTTAATCAGTGGGGGTCATCCCCACTGATTATTAGCCCTCACCAATCGGGCTTTTACGGGCAGTTAATCCCACACCTAACTTCTTTGTTTTCGCTGAATTTTGAGGTGGGGGTCTTACTGCCCGTTAATGCGGGGTAACAAATGGTTAATAGGGAAATTCCAATTGATTAAGCGTGAAAATACGAATGGATTAGGAGTGACTGTGTTGGAGCTAAGTCTCTATGAAAATACTGCACTTATTATATGCTTTGTGTTGTACGTTGGTAGTGTTATTGTTTATATTTCACGGAAATTTTCACAAGAACGAGAGCTTGAAAAATCAGAAATAACAGCTGAACTAGAAATGTTAGCTGATGAAAGTTATAAAAAACAAAAAATAAAAGAAGATCATGAGGCACCCCATCATTGAAACGCAAATAAGTTCGAAGGATGGGGATTTTTTTTGGAAAAATCCCATTAACGCTAAAAAAGGAGTTTCCCCATACATATTTAAGGAGTGAATATAAATGAAATTTTATATTGCTTCAGGATTTCAAAATAAACATCTTGTTCGTTTCGTATCAAGCCAGTTGAAAGAAGTGGGATGGTAGCATACATATGATTGGACGAAAAATGAAAGAGCAACCAATAGAGAACAATTGCAAAAGATTGGTGAAGAAGAACAAGAAGCGATACGAGAAGCTGATGTTTTCTTACTCATACTAGAGGGTGGGAATGGAAGTCATACAGAATTAGGGATGGCAATTGCTTTAGAAAAGAAAATTTATATATATCACAAGGGCAATGAGTTGCAAACGACATTCTACCATTTACGAGAAGTTGATATTTTCGAAGGAGAAATTGAGGGGCTTGTCTCATATATATTGAATAAAGTGGAATGTTAGACGTGGGAATGCAGCGAGAAATATTTCTTGCAAAAAAAGAGTGAAGGTTACCATTAGGCTATTTTGGGCACAGTTATTATAAGTAAAGCATATAAAGGAGTTATAAATATGAAATTAGAAAATGGATGGGAAACAAGTTTTTTAGAGGTTGTACAAAACAGTGAATTTAAGAAAGATGCAATTCTTAGTCAATTGCTTTTTGCGGATAGTGAAGAAGTAGAAGAGCTTGTTGATGATTACGGTTATGAAGAGATTATTGAACGCGAACATGATGATGAGTTAGCAGGAATTTTAGGAGAAGAACTTTTCAGTGAGCTGGAGCGAAACGTATTCTTATCTCCACAGCCAGAAGAAAAACTTATTTCATTCGTAAATGGATTAGGTTTTCATGTGTTAGATTGGATTGTGCTTCTTGAAACAGAATTTGGCATTGATAGCGCAAACTTCACATCGGATGCAGTGAAAATGTTAGAAAAGCGCTTTAGACAGTTTCCCTATATAGAAGAGAAGACAATTTTTGATATGACGTTTGAAGAAGCGATGGATGTATTAGAATCTGTTACAGGATTACAGCTGAAGGGGAAAATGAACGTATAATGAAAAAGAACGTGATAGCTTCACGTTCTTTTTTTACATAATAATAATTTTATCATCTAGCTTTGTTTGTCCAGTAAGAAGTGCATTTAAATACTCTACTTTTCGTATGCAAGCTTGTATATGTCTTTCAACCTCTTGTAACTCTGCTTGGTGATGCGTTTCAATTGGATGAATTTGTAAGTTAAATTTTTCGAATTGACTACTATATGTTATTTCTGCATAGCCGCTCATAATATCGGTTTCGTTATGAAATAAAAATTGCTTCGTGTCTTCACAGAATGATACATCCTGAAAGCCATATACTTTTAATGCTTCAATTACTTTGTTAATCATGTTTATATTCATTTTTTAACCCTCTTTACGAAGTTCTACTTTTATATTATAACATAAAAAAATACATAGAAAGCGCTTCCAAGTGTATTTTTTTATAAACTTTACGTTTCAATCATAAAAATGAAACAAAGAAAAAATAATTGTAAAGAAGGAAGGACTCTTTTATTGTTTCGTCATATATATAGAGAAATAGTGCAATGAAAGGAAATTTTCCGAGGTGGAGATTGTATTTCCAATTTGAGCGCAGTAAAAGAGGTGAGAATCTTGAACTTTGATATTGTAGGACAAAAAGCATATATAAAAAATGGGCCGCATCGGAACCGAATTGGAACTGTAAAGAAAAATGAAAAACAATTAGAATCCCATTTTGCTATTGTAATTGGAGAACAAAGTATTGATGTAGAGCTAAAGGATATCGTGTTAGTTGGAGTAGATGTAGGACAATTTCATACATGGTGCGAGCAAAATGGTTATTTGTGAAAGGGACGGGCTGTGAGATAATGAAATATATTTGAGAAAAGAGAATATGTTATTGTATTCTCTTTTTCTATGTTTAAGGAGGCGGAAATGAAATATAAAGCACAGGAGCTTACATTGGAGTTGAAAGAGAAGATTCAATGTATGGAGAATGGAATAGCGCGAATATCACTTGGATTTTTTAAAGCGTATTCGCATTTATACATAGGGGAAAATATGAAATTAGATATGGGATTTGAATGAGAAAAAGAGAATCCCTTTGAAATAGGATATTATTCATCAGTTTCTATAGCGGTATTAGATGAAGAAGGAGAGATGATTGAATTTTACATTATTCCAATTTGGAGATGCGAAAATACTTTTTTAGGGATGCCAACTCAGTCGAGAGTTTGGGGGAGTAAGAAAGTAGGGGAACTTGTTGATGAATCTTGTTATGAGATTGAGGAAGAGTTAAAAGAGCAACTAGAAGAATACTTGGAGTGATAACTTTCAAGAGAAGATGTATAGAGATGGAACATAATAAAAAAGACGCTAACAGTATAAATTGTTAGCGTCTTTTTTATTATGAAGCAATCTCACCAGTTTTTACATCATCTTGATTGTACGTATCCTGATCTAATTCACCAAGCCATTTACTAGAAATAAGACCAGCTGTCATAGAACCACTTACGTTAAGAGCTGTACGACCCATATCGATTAATGGTTCAACTGAGATAACAAGAGCGACAATGCCGATTGGTAAGTTCATTGTAGATAGTACGATTAACGCTGCGAATGTTGCACCGCCACCAACACCGGCAACACCGAATGAGCTAATAGCAACGACAGCGATTAAAGTTAAAATGAATTGTGGTTGTAATGGATCAATTCCTACAGTTGGAGCGACCATCATAGCAAGCATTGCTGGATAAATACCTGCGCAACCGTTTTGACCGATAGATACCCCAAAGGATGCAGCGAAGTTAGCGATTCCTTCAGAAATACCAAGCTTTTCTTTTTGAGCTTCAATATTTAATGGCATTGCACCAGCACTAGAGCGAGATGTGAATGCAAATGTTAATACAGGGAACACTTTTTTCAAATATTGAATTGGATTTAAACCAGATAATGCGATTAATAATAAGTGAATGATAAACATTACGATAAGAGCTACGTAAGATGCTAACACGAAGTTACCAAGTTTTAAAATAGCGTTAATATCGCTACCAGCAACTGTCTTTGCCATAAGAGCTAATACGCCGTATGGAGTAAGACGTAAAATTAATGTTACCATACGCATTACGATTGCATATACAGCATCAAGCATTTTCTTAAATAGCTCTGCTTGTTCTGGATATTTTCGTTTTACACCTATAAAGGCAATCCCGATAAAGGCTGCAAATATTACAACAGAAATTGTTGATGTTGGACGAGCACCTGTTAAATCAAGAAAAGGATTCGTAGGCAACAGTTCTAACAATTTGTCTGGAATTGTTGTCTTTTCAATAGAAGTAAATCTTTCTTCTACTAATTTCAGACGAGCAGATTCTGCATCACCTTGTTGTAAACCTGTTGCTGATACATCAAATCCTGCGCTTGCAGCTATACCGACAGCTGCGGCAATTCCTGTAGTAAGAATTAAAATTCCGATAATAAGACCACTGATTTTACCAAGGTTTTTCGTTAATTGTAATTTTGTAAATGCTGAAATAATAGATACTAAAATAAGTGGCATAACGATCATTTGAAGTAATTTCACATAACCGTTACCAATTAAACTAAACCAGGTATTTGATTCGATAATTACTTTAGAAGTAGGTTCATAAATAAATTGTAATATAAGACCAAAGATAATTCCGACTCCTAAAGCAGTAAATACACGTTTATTAAAAGATACATGCTTACGTTGCATATAATACAATACGCCAACTAAAATGAGCATGACTGTGATGTTAATCCCGACAAGCAGTGTATTCATGTTGATTCCCCCTAATTCCAATGTGTTATATAGAATATAAGGTAATAAAACCTATAAGTCAACTAGGGAATTACGGAATTAAAAAAAAGATGGCAATTTGCCATCTCTTAATGCCCAGCTCCAGGGACAAGTAAAAATGTTGTGTACCATGTAAATCCGATGAAGAAAACGGTTAAATATGCCCCGAATACGTATATATACATACGCTCTGTTAATTTTAAATAACTTAAAAGTACGAAGAATCCTGTTTGTCCTAAAAATAGTAGTGCGGTCGAATGCATATCCCCTACGTAAAACATAACCGAGAAAATTCCAGTCCAAAAGCCGAGAACGCGAAACATGCGCTCCATGCCATCTCCCTCCTTTTCTAAAAAAAGTAAAACCTCTTTTCATTATAGTTCATTTTTCTAACTATTGTAAATATTCATTCATATAAAAAGAAGCCAATTATAATATTGACTTCTTCTTAGTTGAAAAACTAAATTTGAACTTTATCCCGCATTAACGGGCAGTAAAACTCCCATCTCAAAATTCGGCAAATGCGAGGAAATTAGGTGGGAGATAACTGCCCGTAAAAGCCCGATTGGTTCAATTAATAATCAGTGGGGGAAGAACACCCCCCACTGATTAAAGTTTCACTTTATAGTTACAAGATTTGCAGCCATCTAGTAGACTATCGTTTCGTGTTAATTCCACGTTCGGGAATAGGATCTCAAAAATCCCCTTCATCATATCTCCGTGCATGTTACAAATTTCAGTTGGATGATGCGCAGCAACTTCTTTAAACGGACAATTGTGTACATCATAGAAAATTTTTGTGCCATCCGTACTTATTTCAAAAGCAGGAGATAAACCAGCTGTTGAGAATGCTTCTTTTGCGATTTGCATTTTTTGTTCTATCGTCAATGCTTCTGCACTTACATTTAAGCGATGCATATGCTGTTGCATTAATTCTTTGCCGAAGTGTTTTCCTGTTTCATATAGCGCTTTTTCACCGGCGCTACCTAAGCTTAGTAGTGAATTAAATGCTATCTGTGCTAATAATTGATAATCGCGAAATGGGAATTGTAACTGGATGACATCTTGAGACAAGACGTATAGTCTGCTTGGTCTGCCGCCTTTCCCAGTTTTTTTTGTTTCTGATTTGAGCATATTAACATCTTCTAATTTAGATAAATGTAAACGCGCTACGTTTGGATGAATGTTAAACTCATCTGCAATTTCTTGTACAGTTACGTAATTATGCTTTTGCGAAATATATTTATAAATGTAATAACGAGTAGGGTCAGATAACACACCTGTAATTTTTAAAGCTTGTTCCATGAGGATCTCCACCTTTATCACTTTATCCAAGATATTAACATTATAATACAGATAAACTTCTATATAGGTAATTTCAGACAATAGTTCAGAAATTGTTCATAATTTCACAAACATATTTTTCCTTTTTATCTTAGTGAAAATACAAAATCTCTAATTTTTCTTGAGCATTTTTTCATGATATATACATAGTGAGGAGGGAAACTTGATGAATAGTGTCGAGCTTTTTGCAAATATGATTATGAAAGAAGCTTGTGGGGTGCAAGCATCAGACTTACATATTGTGCCCAGGCAAAAGGATGTGGCGATTCAATTACGTATAGGGAAAGATTTAATTACGAAACGGTGTATTGGAAAGGAATTTGGAGAAAAGCTTGTTTCGCACTTTAAGTTTTTAGCATCAATGGATATAGGAGAGAGGAGAAAGCCTCAAAATGGTTCGTTGTACTTACAAATTGATGGACAAGAAGTGTATTTACGCCTTTCAACACTTCCAACAGTATATCAAGAAAGTCTCGTTATTCGCCTCCATTTACAAGCATCTGCTCAGCCGTTGTCTCACCTTTCGTTATTTCCAAGTTCAGCGGAAAAATTACTCTCTTTTTTAAAGCATTCGCATGGGTTACTCGTATTTACTGGGCCGACTGGTTCTGGAAAAACAACAACAATGTATGCGTTATTAGAAGTAGCTAGAAAATGGCAAACACGTCGCATCATTACACTGGAAGATCCAGTTGAGCAAAGAAAAGACGGTTTATTACAAATTCAAATAAATGAAAAAGCTGGTATCACATATAAAACGGGATTAAAGGCTATTTTGCGTCATGATCCAGATATTATTTTAGTTGGCGAAATTCGTGATGAAGAAACAGCAAAAGTAGCTGTAAGGGCCAGTTTGACGGGACATTTAGTAATGACAACCTTGCATACAAATGATGCGAAAGGAGCGATACTACGATTTATGGATTATGGTATTACAAGGCAAGAAATTGAACAATCATTATTAGCAGTAGCTGCTCAGCGGCTCGTCGAATTAAAATGTCCATTTTGCAGAGGGAAGTGTGCAACTTTATGTAAATCAATGAGGAAAGTGAGACAGGCAAGCATTTATGAACTGTTATATGGATATGAATTAAAACAAGCGATTAAAGAAGCAAGTGGAGAACATGTTACGTATCACTATAAAACGTTGGAATCGTCGGTTCGAAAAGGGTATGCTTTAGGCTTTTTAGAAGAAGATGTATATGTTTAAGAGAAAATGGAGTTTAAGTGATCAAGCATTATTATGTAAAAGATTAAGTGATTTATTAGAGAAAGGTTACTCACTTTTGCAGGCGTTAGAATTTTTGCAGTTGCAACTACCATTAGGAAAGAAATTACAGTTACAGCGTATGATCGAGGGATTGAAAAATGGACAAAGTTTGCACGCTTCTTTTCACCAATTAATGTTTCACTCTGAGATGTTAAGTTATTTGTTTTATGCAGAGCGACATGGTGACATTTCTTTTGCTTTGCAACAAGGAAGCGTACTTCTTTACAAGAAAGATAAATATAGGAAAGATATGATGAAAGTAATGCGATATCCTATGTTTTTATCATTTTTTTTAATGATTATGCTTTCTGTTTTTAACCTCATTTTATTGCCTCAGTTTGAAATGATGTATAGTTCTTTACGTTCTACAGCACCACCACTTACGGAGCAAATTTTAGTTGCAATTAAATTATTACCCTACTTCATTTATATGATTGTTCTTATCGTTATAACGGGATTTAGTATATATATATTTTATTTCCGAAAACTTCCGCCTACTCAAAAGGTAAAGATTATGATCCGTATTCCCCTTATGAAAACATTTCTTATTTTAAATCATTCGCATTATTTTTCCACTCAATTAAGTGGTTTATTACACGGTGGATTGTCCGTACACGAAGCATTAACAATAATGATGAAGCAAAAGTATCATCCGTTCTTTCAGTATGAAGCAGACCGAATTGAGCGGCAATTAATTGCAGGAGAACCGTTACAATCTATTATTGATAAAAGCGGTTATTATGAGAAAGAACTTTCTTATATCATTACGCATGGACAAGCAAACGGTAATTTAGCAAATGAGCTTGGTGATTACAGTGAGCTCATTATTGAAAAGGTAGAACAAAAAATTAAACGTATGTTATTTGTGATTCAACCCATTTTATTTACATGTCTTGGGGTTATAGTCATTTTGATGTACTTAGCGATGATTATGCCGATGTTTCAAATGATGAATTCTATATAGGGGGCATTTACATGCAGAATGAGGAGGGTTTTACTCTTTTAGAAATGTTATTAGTTATGGTTGTCATAACTGTATTATTACTATTAATTATTCCAAATGTAGTTACACAGCGCTCATCCGTCCAAGGAAAAGGATGTGCAGCCTATGTGAAATCTATAGAAGCACAAATACAAGCATATCACTTGCAACATAATAAGATTCCATCAATAGAGGAACTTGAAACAGGAAAGTATATTACTTCAAAAACTTGTCCGAAAGGTGAACCAATCCATATTTCCGATGATGGTACGGTATCAGCTGGGAAATCGTGAAGCAAAAAGGTTTTACTCTTTTAGAAATGCTACTTGTCTTATTTGCTATTTCTGTACTGAGTGTTGTTACGCATTTTAACGTTACTTCATTACATGAAAAACAAAAAGTTGAGCAGTTTTTGAAACAGTTTTCAAATGATATTTTGTATATGCAGCAGTTAGCGATTAAGCGTCAAAAACATTATACGTTACGCTGGTTTAAAGAGAAACATATGTATTATATTTCGGAATCGGAGACAGACCTATTAATTGTTAAGAGAGAATATGATAAAGATGTCCAAATGGATTTGCATACCTTTCCAAATCCAATGACATATAATCCGAGCGGGAATATTAATAGGGGTGGTACGATTTTACTTTCCTATCGAGGGTATAAATATGAGATTGTATTTCAGCTTGGAAGAGGGAGATTTACGTATCGTGAAGTGTCAAAAAGGATCAGTAATGGTTGAAATGGTTGTAGCGTTAAGTTTAATAATGATGGCGGCATCATTATTGCTCCCGCAAACATTATTAATTATGCAAGAAAGAAAAAATATAAAAATGAGCTATAAAGCATTAATATTATTAAAAAAAGAAGCGGCCTTATTTAAGTATGAGAATGAGGAAAAGCGAGTAAAAGAGCAAGTCATAAAAGGAATTGTATATTACACATATTGGAGAGGAGATGAAGTTTGTACGATGTGGAAAGATATGAGAGGAAAAGCGATGGAGCAATGCCTTTATGCAAAGGAAAAATAAAAAAGAAGCGGGATTTACATTAATAGAAATGATTGCATGTTTGTTGCTTTTATCAATGTTCTTTTTACTTTTACCGCGTCTTCATATTATGGGGATAGAAAATACACATTCAAAAGGATTAAATGACTGGGAGTGGGATGTGTTTTTAGGACAAATGCAATTAGAGTTTCGTGAAGTATTAAGTGGGAGGAAGATAGAGCTAGAAAACGGTGGGAATATTTTACGCTTCCAACTTCGTAATGGTGATCAGGTGACGTATGAAAAGTTGAATAGTAATTTAATAAGAAAAGTAAATATGCGCGGAAGGGAATTTATATTACAAAGGATTGAAGCGATTTCGTATAAATTAACACCTCATTTGTTATATATATATGTGAAAGATATAAGTGGTGAAATATATGAAGGCGTGGCTGTGCGCTATAGTGAAATTGAGATAGAAACATGAGAAAACAAGATGGATTTGTAATGCCAGGAACAATTATTTTTCTTATTTTATTCATTTCATTTTCGATGTACGAAACGAATATGTTACTTTCGGATAAAAAATTTTATTCTGAAATAGAACAAAGTTTTTTCATGGAGGAACTTGTTGATCGAGCTATTTCAGATATAAAAAGAGACTTACAGCAAAAAGAAAAAGAGGATGTTTTTTTATTTCAGTATGAAAGAGGAGAAGTGAGTGGAAAGTACGTCTTTGAAAATGATGTTATTATCATTTCGTTGCAATGTGTTACAAAACAGAGAGTTTTCTATACAGTGAGCTTTCGGTATAGGGAAAAGGATAATAAAATATTTGATTGGGTAGAAGGATAATATGTAAAATATATGGAGAAGAACCATGAGTTTCTATTGTGGAGGGAGTCAATTTCTTTGAGGAAAGGGATAAGAACGATGTTCAAAAGTTTAAATTTTCTCAAAAAAGAGAAAGGTAGAAAGAATATGATATATTCATGCTATCCAATCATTTTTTCTAGGGAGATAAGAAAATGACAAATAACAATCAAATAGGTGAAAGTAAGGAACAAACTATTTTTGATCATAAAGGAAATACGATTATGACAGAGGATAGGGAAATACAAATTATTTCAAAATTCGAAGAACCTCTTATTGTTGTATTAGCAAATGTATTAAGTGATGAAGAGTGCGCTAAATTGATTGAATTGTCTAAAAATAATATGAAACGTTCTAAAGTTGGTTCATCACGTGATGTAAATGATATTCGAACGAGTAGTGGTGCATTTTTGGAAGAGAATGAACTTACTTCGAAGATTGAAAAACGAATTTCATCTATCACGAATGTTCCTGTAGCGCATGGAGAAGGATTGCACATTTTAAATTATGAAGTGGATCAAGAATATAAAGCGCACTATGATTATTTTGCAGAACATAGCAGGTCAGCTGCTAATAATCGTATAAGTACTCTTGTGATGTACTTAAATGATGTAGAAGAAGGCGGAGAAACATTCTTTCCGAAATTAAATCTTTCTGTACACCCTAGAAAGGGAATGGCAGTATACTTTGAGTACTTTTATCAAGATCAATCACTAAATGAGCTTACGTTACATGGAGGGGCACCTGTTACGAAGGGTGAGAAATGGATTGCAACGCAGTGGGTGAGAAGAGGTACTTATAAGTAAAAGTGAGCCAGCTTGTTTGATTACGAAAAAATAGTGAGTATGTTACGTTTTGTTCTTCATAGCATAAGAAGAACAAAACGTTTTTTTATTAAATAAAGTAACATTTTTCGTTATAATAACAAATAATAACGGATGATTGAGAGGAACGAAAATGAAATCTATATACATAACTGGCTATATGGGAGCTGGGAAAACAACAATTGGAAAAGTGTTAAGTAAAGAACTTCATATGGATGTTGTAGATACAGACCAAAAAATTGAAGAGAAGCAAGAGAAGGCAATTCGTGATATTTTTGCCGAAGAAGGCGAAATGACTTTTCGGGAATATGAAAGTGAAATGTTACGTTCACTACCGGTTCAGAATGTAATTATTACAACGGGTGGAGGGATTATTGAACGAGCGGAAAATCGAAAGTGGATGAAGGAAAATGGAACTGTTGTGTATTTATATTGCGATCCACATGTAATTGCAGAAAGGCTTCGTGAAGATACGACACGTCCACTATTTCAGAAGAAAGATATAGATGCATTTATAACGAAATTTGAATCGCGCCGAGCTTATTATGAAGAGGCTGATATTCATATCGATACGACAAATAAGTCGGTAAAGCAAATTATGAATGAATTAAAGCAAAAGATTAATGAATAAAAAAGTGGACATACTAATCAAGTAGAGGTGATGATAATATGTCTACTAATGATTATGTACGCTTTGTGACACAGCAATTTGTGTCATATATGGATGCTCCAAAAGAGGATCGAAAACAACAGAAACAACAACGTCGTGCGGAGAAAGAGCCATTCTTAAATAAATGGTTTGGTGTTATGCCACTGAGCGCTGCTTTGTTTTATCGAAATGTAAAAAATAAAAGAAAAAAATCAAGCTAACTTTTTCGTAATATGTCTGGCAAAATAAAGATCCCCTAGTGCAACAAGCTGCTAGGGGATCTTTATTTATTGTTGCACAGATTCTTTTTCTTCAGTAACCGCATGTATCTTATTATTTACCCATACAAACCCTATTCCGATGCAAATAGAAATACCCCAGCCAACAGCGGTCATAATAGCTCTCATTTCACCATATCCATCTACACCGAAAACAGAGATGAAATAGATTTTCAAGAAGCTTTTTAATATAAATTGAAGGCCGAAAAATAGTGTTAAATATTGCAGTGCTGGATATATACGACTATCACGATAAAGCTCACGACTTTTATCACGATCATGACCTTGCAGTGCTGAAATATCCGCTGCGAAATATAACATAAGTGGTTTTTTTATAAAGATTGTACATATAACGATGCAGCCAAGTACGATATGATAATATGCATCATTCCATAGCATTCGTTCCGCTGATCCAGATATTAAGTCTACCGTTGTATTAGAAATGAGTGTAATTAAAATAAAGAACCCTGTAACGTTAAACTGTTTTTCTTTTTTAAAGGTATACAGTGTATAAATAATCCCCGGAACAGAGGAAATTAACATTGCGTAATAAGGATCGATATAAGGTTTTGCAAATTTCCAAATGAGGAATGGGAATACGAGATAAAAGACAAGATCTAATATAGCTTTTTTATTTTGATTCATACAAATCCTCCTTAAGTCATACATATATTTTATAATATAATTTCTGAAAATTGTATAAGGTTTAATAAAAAAAGAAAAGTAGATGATTAGTAGATTAAAAAAATTGTCCCTAGCGTAGTAAGTTTTTTTAGTATATAATAAAGGAAACGCTTTCATTTTTTGATTTGTTCACAAAATGGATGGAAAATCACATATTTACTATTGATATGTTACTTTATAATGAAACTAATTAAATATACATGCATACAATATTGTGAAATAAATAACATAAATAATCTATATAAATGTAAACGTTATCAAAAGAGAGGTGGAGACAATGAGTAAATTTTTCTTCAATCATAATCCAGCAACATTAGAGGATGGAAGACTGGTTAAGTATGCTGAAATTATTTATGGAGAAGGTGGCCGTTCTGTATTAGAAAATTTAATGGTGAAGGCATCTATCAGATTACGTGATCGTTATCCGAATAAATCTGACGAACAGATCTCGAACCTCGTAAATCAAGGCATCCATGATATGTTTCAAAAATACGTGAATGAGTAAGAGCAGCTACTGGCTGCTCTTATTTTTTTGTATAAGGATTGTGCCTCTAGCTGAAAATAAAGATGCATTTTGAAACATGCAAAAAGGAGGCGAAAAAGATGAGTAATGGAATTGGTCGTTCAAAAGAGAATCTTCCAACTGATGCAAACCATGTAAGTGCAAAGGATCGTGCATATCAGAAACGTATGACAGAGAAAAAACAGCAAGAGCGTAATGAAGATAGAGAATAGGCTGGGAACATATCTTAAAAGAAGCTCCTTCAATCTGAAGGAGCTTTCTTTAAGATAGAAAATGATTTGCGGTAACATAAAAGAGACCACCGTTTATAATTTGTATTGTAATGCGTGGTTCGTATTGTTCTTGTAATGCTTGCTTTTCAATTTCATAGCTTTCTGGAAGTTCATCGCTATCTTCGTAAAATCGATTTAAAAGGTCTAAATCGTGATTCCAACGCACTCTCGCTTCTTTTGCCCACGTATGGTCATCTTCTGCGATTATATTTTTTAAAGCATCCTCTATACGTTGTAAGCCACTTTGTGGCTTAATGATAGGTGAGAGGGTAAAACAAAAGTCAGGTATTTTCGGTGTGAGTTTGATCTCTGCTAAAGTGTCATGAAAGTTTGCAATCATTGTCCCGGAAATAAGATGAATACCGATGGAATGAAGTATGTCTTTTTTTCGGTCGCATTGATAAGATACTTTTATATTTACACCAAGCCAAGGATGAAGGGGGGTATGAGTTGCACCGCTATGTTTCACTTCCTCATATAAACGTATGTATGAACCTAGTTCTTTTGTTGTTTCAAATATTTGATGCAAACGGGGTGAACCGTAATGAATAAGTTCACCGTCGTTTTCTTCGTTTTCTGGATTTGTAATAAGAGTAAGGCGCATCGGGTTCGGAACGCCTCCTGTTTTTTCAAGATAGTGCCAATAGAAAGGGCGGTTCATTAATAATTTATCCATTTCAATTGTTAACTGCACGTCTAATAGGTGAGGGGAACGTTCTAAAATTTCGCAGTTATTCGCCTCAAAAAAATTATATAAGTAATTATGAATTTCATTTTGCTGCATAGTCTTGCACCTCTGCTTCATTGCGCTTCGCAAAATCGATAATAGATGTTAAATTTTCCATCTTGATTCGAATTTCACCTTCGCTTTTTGACTGCGCGAAAATTTCTTGAATATGCGCATCAATATTTTTCATGTTGATTCTCGTTAAAATTTCATCGAGTTCACCGATTACACGTTCAAATAAATTAATTTTTTCATATAGTAGTTTTAAAATGTGCTCTTCAACAGTGTGCTTTGTTGCTAAGTTATAAATATGAACATCATTTTTTTGTCCAAGACGGTGAATACGTCCAATCCTTTGCTCGAGTCGCATTGGATTCCACGGTAAGTCGTAATTAATCATATGGCTACAAAATTGTAAGTTAATTCCTTCACCACCAGCTTCGGTCGCAATTAATACTTGGGCATGATTTTGGAAAAGCTCCTTCATCCAATCTTTCTTCCCGCGCTTAAATCCACCGCGAAATGGAACAGAGGAAATGCCATGTTGTTGTAAGAACCATTGTAAATACATTTGTGAAGCTCTATATTCAGTGAAGATAATGACTTTATCGTCAACTTCTTTTATAAGCTCTAGTGCTTTATTTGCTTTGGAGTTGAACGGAATATGATTAATTTTGTCCATCAGCACATCAATATGTGGGTCCTTTATGTAGTGCTCATTTTCTTTCTGTCTTTTTTCTACATGTTTTTTTAATGAATAGTAAACAGCTTCACGACTACTACATGCTTCCCGTTTTAAAGTTAAGGATGAGAAAGCAGATGTGACGGCATCTTGTCCACGCCAATTTTCAATTTCATTATACAAAGCTTGTTCTTCTTCATTGAATTCAACGAAGATTGTTCGTACATGCCTCTTCGGCCAATCAATGCCAGTGTTATTGCGTCTATTTCGAACCATTACTTTATTGATAAGAGCTTTTAAATCTTCATCGGATTCAGTGGAACGATTTTTGGAAGCGTAATATTCTTCAAAATTAGATTGATTGCCTAAATGACCTGGTTTTAATAAAGAAACGAGGTTGAAGATTTCATCGATTTTATTTTGAACAGGAGTTGCAGTTAGTAATAAACAAAACTTCTTTTTTAATCGCTGTGCAAATTCATAGTTTTTTGTTTTATTATTTTTTAGTTTATGTGCTTCATCGATAATAATAAGGTCATACTCTAGGTTTAAAACGATATCGCGATGCGGTGAACGTTTCGCAGTATCGATTGATGAAACGATGACATCAGCTTGTTCCCAAGAATAACTTTTCTTTTGAGCGACCGCAGGAATAAAAAATTTTGTGTTTAGTTCATACGCCCACTGAGATACGAGAGAAGCTGGAACGAGAATGAGTACCTTTTTTACAAGTCCTCGAACCATATATTCTTTTAAAATAAGTCCAGCTTCAATCGTTTTTCCAAGTCCGACTTCGTCTGCTAGAATCGCTTTACCATTCATTTGTTCAATGACATTTTGAGCGACCTCTAATTGATGTGGAAGCGGCGTGAAATGTGATAAATGTTTCGGTGCTTGCAATCCATCAAAAGTAGGGACGAGTAACGATTTCTCTGTTTTATAAGCTAAATGATATAAATCCCAATTTGTCCAAGGACCATCTTCATCAATTCTTTTTAAAAAATTGTTTTGCCACGTTCGATCTACGGAAATATCGACATTCATTAAGACTCTCCCACCTTTTATAAACTAAAGTGATTATTTAAAAAATCTTTATTATAAGCCTCGTAATAAGGCGCTATCACAATTACTAAAAGTTAAAGAATAGGCAATGATAAAGGGCTAAATTTCAAAATTTGTATTTAATAAGATTAAGAATGAAAAATTCTAAATTATTTTTTATGCTAGAATATTGATGAAATATAGCGAATAATGTTAGGATAATGGTGTGAAATGTGTGGAATCTTTCGTATTTTATCCAAGAAAGTAACTTTTTATTTACGCTTTCATAAAAAAATATACTGAGATTCCGTATAACCTTATCTTTTCAGAATGAAAATGTTTAGATATGGGAAGCAACTTTTATTGATTTGTCAGAGCATAAGGGGGAAAGAGCATGATTACATTACAACGTACACCGTTATTTGATGTATACGCGAAGTATGGTGGGAAAACAGTCGACTTCGGTGGTTGGGAATTACCAGTTCAATTTTCAAGCATTAAAGAGGAACATGAAGCTGTACGTACAGGAGCAGGTTTGTTCGATGTATCTCATATGGGAGAAGTAGAGGTAAAAGGTGTAGATAGTTTAGCATTTTTACAACGTGTTGTTACAAATGACGTATCTACCTTAAAGGTAGGGGGCGCACAATATACAGCTATGTGCTATGAAAATGGTGGCACAGTAGATGATTTATTAATCTACAAACGTGGTGAAGAAGACTATTTATTAGTAATCAATGCGTCAAATATCGAGAAAGATTACGAATGGTTAGCTAGCCATGTAATTGGCGATGCGAAAGTAGTCAATGTTTCTAGTGAAGTTGCGCAGCTTGCAATTCAAGGACCAAAAGCAGAAGGCATTTTACAAAAAGTTGTGTCAGAAGATTTGAAAGAAATTAAGTTCTTTAAATTTAAAAATAATATTCTTGTAGATGGAATTCCTGCACTTGTATCTCGTACAGGTTACACAGGTGAAGATGGATTCGAAATTTACTGTAAGAGTGAAGATGCAGCAAAACTTTGGGAGAAACTTCTTGAAGTGGGAGCAGAAGAGGGCTTAAAACCATGTGGCTTAGGTGCTCGTGATACACTTCGCTTCGAAGCAACACTTCCGTTATACGGACAGGAGTTATCAAAAGATATTACACCGATTGAAGCGGGAATTGGCTTTGCGGTAAAACCAAATAAAGAAGCAGATTTCTTTGGAAAAGAAACGTTAAAAGAGCAAAAAGAAAACGGTGCATCTCGTAAATTAGTCGGCATCGAAGTAATCGAGCGCGGTATTCCTCGTACGCATTACCCTGTATTTATAGGAGAAGAAAAAATCGGGGAAGTAACGAGTGGTACACAATCTCCAACGTTAAAGAAAAGCATTGGTTTAGCACTAATTGATGTAAAATACGCAGCAGTTGATACAGAAGTAGAAATTGAAATTCGTAATAAACGCGTCAAAGCAGTAGTTGTTCCAACACCATTTTATAAACGTTCAAAGTAACGGGGAGAGGGGTAGATTTCATGTTGCATCGTTATCTTCCAATGACAGAAGAAGACAAAAAAGAAATGTTACAAACGATCGGCGTTCAAACGATCGACGAATTATTCTCTGATATTCCAGAGAGTGTTCGTTTTAAAGGGGATTTAAAAATTAAAGAAGCAAAATCAGAGCCAGAGCTTTTAAAAGAGTTATCTCAAATGGCTAGTAAAAATGCTAATTTAAAAGAATATGCTTCTTTCTTAGGAGCAGGTGTATACGATCATTACGCTCCAGTAATTGTTGATCATGTTATTTCTCGTTCAGAGTTTTATACAGCTTACACACCATACCAACCAGAAATTTCACAAGGGGAATTACAAGCAATTTTTGAATTCCAAACAATGATTTGTGAATTAACAGGAATGGATGTAGCAAACTCTTCTATGTATGACGGAGGTACAGCTTTAGCTGAAGCGGCAATGCTAGCAGCTGGTCATACTCGCAAAAAGAAAATTCTTGTTTCAGCGGCAGTTCATCCAGAATCAAGAGCGGTACTTGAAACATATGCAAAAGGTCAAAATCTAGAAGTTGTTGAAATTGATCATAAAAACGGTGTAACAGATTTAGAAGTATTACAAAGTGAAGTAGATGATACAGTTGCTTGTGTAATCGTTCAATATCCAAACTTCTTCGGACAAGTGGAAAAGTTAGCTGATATCGAAAAAATCGTTCATCAACAAAAATCATTATTTATCGTTTCTTCAAATCCATTATCATTAGGCGCATTAACACCGCCAGGAAAATTCGGTGCTGATGTTGTAATCGGTGATGCACAACCATTCGGTATCCCAACGCAGTTTGGTGGACCGCACTGTGGTTACTTTGCAACAACGAAAGCATTTATGCGTAAAATTCCAGGACGTCTTGTCGGACAAACTGTAGATTCAGATGGTAAACGTGGATTTGTATTAACGTTACAAGCACGTGAACAGCATATTCGTCGTGATAAAGCGACGTCTAACATTTGTTCAAACCAAGCGTTAAATGCATTAGCAGCTTCTGTTGCAATGACGGCACTTGGCAAACAAGGTGTAAAAGAAATGGCACGTCAAAACATTTCTAAAGCACAATATGCAAAACGTCAATTTGAAGCGAAAGGTTTCACAGTAACGTTCGCTGGACCATTCTTTAATGAATTTGTTGTAGATTGTAAACGTCCAGTTAAAGAAATAAATGATGTATTAATACAAAAGAATATTATCGGTGGTTACGACCTAGGCCGTGATTATAAAGAGCATGAAGACCATATGCTTGTAGCGGTAACAGAGCTTCGTACAAAAGAGGAAATTGACACACTTGTAAACGAAATGGGGGCTATCCAATGAAGAACCAAGACCAAGCACTTATTTTTGAAGTGACTAAAGAAGGACGCGTAGGATATAGCTTACCCAAATTAGATGTAGAAGAAGTAAAATTAGAAAATGTGTTTGAGAGTGATTATATTCGAGTAGAAGATGCAGAGCTTCCAGAAGTATCTGAACTTGATATTATGCGCCATTACACAGCGCTTTCAAACCGTAACCACGGTGTGGATTCTGGATTCTATCCACTTGGGTCTTGTACGATGAAATATAATCCGAAAATTAATGAAAACGTAGCTCGTTTCGCAGGCTTTGCAAATATTCATCCACTTCAAGATGAAAAAACAGTGCAAGGTGCAATGGAATTAATGTATGACTTACAAGAACATTTAATTGAAATTACAGGTATGGATACTGTTACGTTACAACCAGCAGCTGGTGCACACGGAGAATGGACAGGATTAATGTTGATTCGTGCATATCATGAAGCGAACGGTGACTTTAACCGTACGAAAGTAATTGTTCCTGACTCTGCTCACGGAACAAACCCGGCGTCTGCAACAGTAGCTGGTTTTGAAACAATTACTGTGAAATCAAATGAACATGGTCTTGTTGACTTAGATGATTTAAAACGTGTTGTAAACGAAGAAACAGCAGCACTTATGTTAACAAATCCAAATACATTAGGCCTATTCGAAGAAAATATTTTAGAAATGGCAGAAATCGTCCATAACGCAGGCGGTAAATTATACTATGATGGTGCAAACTTAAATGCGGTATTAAGCCAAGCACGCCCAGGAGATATGGGATTTGACGTTGTGCATTTAAATCTTCATAAAACATTTACAGGTCCGCATGGCGGCGGTGGCCCAGGTTCTGGTCCAGTAGGTGTGAAAGCTGATTTAATTCCGTACTTACCAAAACCGATTTTAGAGAAAACAGAAAATGGCTATCACTTCAACTATGATCGTCCAGAAGCAATTGGGCGTGTGAAACCATTCTATGGTAACTTCGGAATTAACGTTCGTGCATACACATATATTCGTTCTATGGGCCCAGATGGCTTGCGTGCAGTAACTGAGTATGCTGTATTAAATGCGAACTATATGATGAGAAGATTAGCACCATTCTATGATCTTCCGTTCGATAGACATTGCAAGCATGAATTTGTATTATCAGGTCGTCGTCAAAAGAAACTTGGTGTACGTACATTAGATATTGCAAAACGTCTGCTTGATTTCGGTTACCATCCACCAACAATTTACTTCCCATTAAATGTGGAAGAATGTATTATGATTGAGCCAACAGAAACAGAATCAAAAGAAACATTAGATGGTTTCATTGATAAGATGATTCAAATTGCTAAAGAGGTAGAAGAAAATCCAGAAGTTGTACAAGAAGCACCACATACAACAGTAATAAAACGTTTAGATGAAACATTGGCTGCTCGTAAACCAGTTTTACGTTATGAAAAGCTAGCACCTGTACAAGTGTGATTGCAAAAAAAGAACTCGCTACATGCGGGTTCTTTTTTTTGCAAAATTGGTGTGGCTAGAATGAAAAAATGTTGAAAATTTATATTTTTTGTTTCATATTGCTGTAAAGATGCGGTTTTATAGGTGATTTTGTTGAAAAAGTCGGTTTGATAAAAGTATTTATTTTTGTTAGAATTTTATTGAAATTAAGAAGATGTGATGAGGTAGAAATTACTCATTTTTATGTATATGTGAAAAAACGAGCAAGACGGGGGTGGAAGCGTGGGATATCGATGTTATAGAATGGTATACCATTTAGAAAATGGAGAAACAATTAAAGATGTAAAAGAATTTTGTTACCGTGACCAAGGGAAAGTGTTAGAAAGAGTAGCACACCGTGTAATGGATAATAGAGAAGTGACAGCGATTGATAAACAAGGAACAATCATTTCAATAGCGTGTGAGGACATTGTAAAGGTAGAACTTGATTACATAACAGAAAGTTAACCTTGAGTCATATCGAATTATTCGATACAATATACTGTTGAATGGTGAAGAGAGAAGAGAGGAGTTTATCATGGGTAATACACGACACTTTTATATGTTTATTTTAGCGTTTGTTCTTGTTGTGGCGTTAACGATTTATTTAATTGTTGATAGCAGCTGGTACAATACAGTTCATCCAGCATTCCTTCTTTTTATGTATGTAGGAATTGCGGTTGTTAGTTTCGGAATGAGAGACGAAATGTTAGATCGCTTTGAAAAGTGATACATATACGAAAGACCAACAGGAAAATATTGGTCTTTTTTTCTTGCCAAAAATAGGATATTGTGTATATACTGTGTATATAAAGTATATACAGTATATACACAAACTGGAGGAAAACATGAATATTATTATTTCGAATTCTTCCCAAGACCCTATTTATGTGCAAATAAGAAAACAATTAAGCCAGCTTATTTTAAATGGTGGTTTAAAGGGTGGAGACCAATTACCGTCTATTCGTAGCTTAGCGAAGGAATTACAAATTAGTGTAATTACAACGAAGCGTGCATACGAGGAGCTTGAAAAAGAAGGATATATAGAAACTGTTGCTGGGAAGGGGACTTATGTTTCACGTAAAAATAATGAACTATTAAAAGAGCAGCGGCTACGTCTATTGGAAAGTAAAGTAGAAGAGATTGTGAATGAAAGTAAAGTGTTGCAGCTTTCACTTGAAGATTTACAGCAGATGATTGCGTGTTTATATGAGGGGGAATAAGGGATGTTAGAGCTAAAAAACGTTTGTAAAAGTTATCAAGATTTTGCAGTGAAAAATGTAAGTTTTACATTACCACGAGGATATATTATGGGATTTGTTGGACCAAATGGAGCCGGGAAAAGTACGACAATCAAAATGATTATGAATTTAATTAGAAAAGAGAGCGGTGATATAAAAATTTTTGGTAAGGACAATAAGAAAGCCGAAAAGGAAATAAAACAAAATATCGGTTTTGTATATGATGAAAATCATTATTACGAAGATTTAACGTGTGAGCAAATGAAACGGATTATTGCACCGTTATATAAAAAGTGGGACGAAAAGCAGTATCAATCGTATATGCAGAGATTACAAGTTCCAACGTATAAAAAGATTAAAGAGTTATCCAAAGGGATGAAAATGAAATTTGCGATTGCAATCGCACTTTCACACCATGCGGAATTCATTATTATGGATGAACCAACAGCAGGATTAGACCCAGTTGTTCGAAGTGAATTACTTGATATGCTGCAAGAGATTGTAATGGAAGATGAAGTATCTGTATTATTCTCAACGCACATTACAACAGACTTAGAGCGCATCGCGGATTATATTACGTTCATCAACGATGGAGAAATTATATTTACTGGTGAGAAAGATGAACTAATGGAGAACTACGTAATCGTAAAGGGAAGTAATGATTTATTAGACCGAGAAGGAAAAGAGCTATTTGTTGGATTACGAAAAAATAAGTTTGGTTTCGAAGGTTTAGCGAAGGATAAACAAGCAATTGTCGATTGGTTTGGAAATGAAGTTGTACTAGAAAAGCCTACATTAGATGATATTATCGTTTACACCGCGAAAGGGAGAGGTGCTTATGCGTCAGCTCATATATAAAGATTTGTTCTTTTTTCGGGTAACTTGGTTAGTGAATCTTATTGTGCCCCTTGTGTTATTTATGTTAGATCCAAGTGGTGAATTGTTAGTTCCGATGAGTTGTCTATTTATAACTCTTTCCTCCGTTATGACGTTAATCTTTATGGATGAAAGGAATAAAAGTGACATTATTATAAATAGTTTACCGGTAAGTCGAAAGGATATCATTATTGCTAGATATATTTCCAGTGCAATATTCATTGTAGGTGGCATGATCTCTACTATGCTAGTTGTTTTTCTTATAAGAGGTATTGTGGTCATTGGTGATATCGGTGCATATCATCCTAATCTATACATTGAAATTCCATGGTATGAAGTAATAAATGGAGTTGTTTACGCCGTATTTTTGGTTGTCACGTTTTTCCCTAGTTATTATGGTACAAAATCGAAGGTAGTAAGAAGTATAGTATCAGCAGCATCAATAGGAGTGGGAGGAATCCTTTGGATATTTATTAGTGATGGGCTGAATGAAACAGCACCTTCATTCATTGAGTGGATTATGAATCCAATGCATATTGGTGTATTTATAATTGGATTCATTACATTAGTTAGTATGTATATCGCTTCTATGTTTCTTACAATTAAAATTTATGGAGCACGTGATTTGTAGAGAGGAGAATTCATATGCAACAGTTGATTTTGAAGGAGTTTTTCTTACATAAGAAGATGTTTCCTTTATATTTTTTAATACCTATTTTCTCTGTTTTTAGGAATCCCGTCCAACCAATGGGGATTGCAATAGGATTATTTATAACATGTAGTACGATTATATATATTTCTTTTTATTATGACGAGAAAAGTAAAGCAGAAAAAGTATTAGTGAGTTTGCCTATAACGAGAAAAGAGATAGTTATAGCTAAATATATTTCAAGCTCATTATTTATTATGGCTGGTTTGAGTACAACTTTTATAGTCGTAATATTAGGAAATATTTTATTGAACAGAGACATAGCTATTCCTGGATATGCAATATTTTCGGCAATAGTAGCTATTTTGATCTATTGTGTTGTAACGATACCTGCTAATTACGTTGGAGGATATAAAGCTACTTCTGTTTTGAATGTTATTATGGTTTTGCCTTTAACGGGTATGATTGGCCTTATGTGCAATGTTTTTGGTGATAAAATAATTATGTCAAAAGTACTTCAATCTGAAGATGCTACACTAGCAATGGGTATGCTTGGCATCGGAGTGTTAGTAAGTATAGTTATATCAATGTTTCTCTCAATGAAAATGTTTCAGGAAGCAGAGTTATAGAAGGAGCATTTTCATATTAGGAGGTGTAATACATGATCAAGCAATTAATTTTAAAAGATTTCATCATTCAATGGAAATTTTTAATTTGGTACATACTCTATCCTATTCTCTTTTATATGGCTTTAACAGATACGGAAAATCTATTCATAATTATGTCAGTAATTATTACAATTGGGGCAACAGTAAAAACATTTGAAGCAGATAGTAAAAATGAGAGTGAAGTTATAGTAAATAGTTTACCAATATTGAGAAAACAAATTGTATTTGCGAAATATATAGTAGCAATTATTATTCTTTTTATAAGCGTAACGGTCGGTTGTTTCACGATGGGAATGAAGAATGGGGTTAACCTATTTGAGTTTATTGAAACGACAATGGTTGCTAGTATTAGCTTTATTTTAGTGTATTTAAGCTTTGTTTTACCGATATCGTTTTGGCTAGGGTATAAAAAAACTATTTTTATTACGATAGTAATATTCATGGCGCCAATTGTTATTTTAGAAACTTTGTTTCAAATCAACCTGGAACAAATTCAACTATACAACAGCGTGTTATTCGTTAGTTCAATTTGCATGTTCATAGTATCTATCTTCGTTTCAGTGAAATTGTATGAGAAGAGAGAATTTTAAAAGGTGCCTCATAAAAGGCACCTTCTTCAATAACGGCAATACGAGAGCAAAAGTTTATAAACAGAAAGGCTATTAGGCACATCTTTCGGAGTATGTAATATAAAGCTGAAAACGATAACGAAAATGAGAAAGAGGAAAAATAAAAATAGGATCTGCTTATGTATAGAATTTTGCATATAACCCACTCCTTTTTTAGGTAGTATGTCCAAAAGAAAGAAGGATATGAAAAATTTTAGGAGGGAGAATGATGAACAAAAGAAAATGGTTATATAGAATAGGAGTACTTTTATTTTCAATAGGTCTCACATTAGCAAATTTTTATTCGGATATACCACCGCTATTTCCTATTTTGCATAAAGGGATTGGTATGAGTGTTGTCATAGTTGGTTTGCTTTGTCTTATCGCATCAAATTTCTATAGAAAATCTAAATAGACATAAAAAAGGACAGTTACTTCTTTTCAGAAGAACTGTCCTTTTTAAATAACTTGTTCCATAGCTTGGCGATACTCCATATAATCACGATTGTAATGGAGGCAATAATTGACCAAGCGATAGATGCAATTTCAAGTGCCATGTTAGGAAGGAATGTAAGAATGGATAATACTTTATGAAACAGCCATTCTATTATATGAAAACTTATTTGTAATAGAATGATAATCCCGAGTGTGATCCATGTTAAGATTTGTTTTCCTTTTTCTTTCCACATGACATTCACCTCACGTTAGCCTAATAATTTTAAGCCAACAGCGCCGCATAGAATGCAGCTTAAGAAGGCAAGGCGACGCCAATCCGCTGACTCGCGGAAAATAAGAATACCGAGAAGTGCACTTCCGGCAGTTCCGATTCCAGTCCAAATTGCGTAAGCAGTTCCCATCGGTAATGTGTTCATTGCAAGAGATAAGAAGAAGAAGCTTACGCCAAAGTTAGCGATTAAAATAACTTTTGGTGCCCAGCCTTTCTTTTCAGTGGCTACTTTCATAAAGAGTACACCAACAATTTCACAAATACCAGCTAGAATTAAAAATACCCAAGCCATTTTATGCGGCCTCCTTCGCTTCTTTTTCTTCTGTTACTCGTTTTAAACCAATTACTCCGAAGAAGATTAAACCGATTAATAATACTTTTACGATAGAGAAAGGTTCTCCGAAGATGAAAATCTCTGTAAGAACGATTCCACCAGCTCCAATTCCTGTAAAGACTGCGTATACAGTGCCGACAGGTAAATCTTTATATGCTCTAAATAATAAGACGAAACTAATTGTAATTAATAGAGCAACACCAGCCCACTCAAGTGGTGCCTCCGCTTTTTTAAGTCCAATAACCCAAAAGATTTCAATAATACCAGCTATGATTACATAAATCCATGCCATATGTCATTTCTCCTTCCTACCAGTCGTTAGGTAAAGGGCTTAAAAACGACGCATTGCAAAGGAGCAATCCGTCAGTTTGAAAGGCCGCGCCAAAATACTTTCCAAGAAGCTTCTAAACGTGTCTCAAAACGATTTAAACCTGCGTATAGTAGTTCAACCATAAGGCCGTCAAGTAAGCATAAAAAAGCCTCCAAAGCATCTTTTACTTCAATGTTATGCAGTTCATCTTGTTCGCTTGCTCTTTTAAACACAGGGAATAAAAGTTTTCCGACATTTTCAATGTGTACATTCGCTTTATCAATAATTTGTTCGCGAAATGCATCCGGCGGAAAATAAGAAGTTCGTAACCAAAACATTGATTCTTCACTTTCACCAAATCGTTTTGCATAACCTTTTAACAGATTTACTAGCAATTCTTCAGTAGACGATTTTGAAAAATTTTCGATATCGTCAGTGAAGCTTTGTAAATCTTTTTGAAGAGCGGATTCTAAGCATGTAAAATATAGCTCTTCTTTTCCTTTAAAGTGTGCGTAAATCGATGGTTTTTTAATCCCAACTTCTTGAGCAATATTTGCTAATGAAGTTCCTTCGTAGCCGTAGCGCGCGAAATGAGAAAGTGCTACAGCTTTAATGCGGTTTGCTGTCATTTTCATCCCCTACCTACCGTTCGTTAGGTTCATTATATGAGATAAAAAATATAAAGTCAATAGGTGAAGAACTGAAAAAAGAGTGCTATGGTTGGCACTCTTTTCTAGACTGTTTTTCGCTCAATTAAATGGAATGAAAGTTCTTCTGAGTTTCCAATAATGTGTTCGTTTTGTATCTGTTTATGAAATAAAGAAAAAGCACGTGATCCCATTGTGAGCCCGGGATGCTCAATAGTTGTAATTTCTAATGCTTTTGAAATTTCATGGTTATCAAATCCCAGGATAGCGAGGTCTTCAGGTATGCGAATGCCATGTTTTTTTGCCTCTGTTAATAAACCAGCAGCTACTTGATCGTTCGCTGTGAAAATAGCGGTTGGACGATTTTTCATGTTTAAAATACGATGAAGTATTTTTGCCCCGTCCTGCATCGTATAACATTGATGAAAAACCCAATCAGGGTGCACTGTTTTTCCTTCTTGACGAAGAGTATCGGCGAAAGCTTTTTCACGATCGATTGAATTAGCACTTGTTTTTCTTGCTAAACAAATGCCGATTTTTTCATGACCTTTACTGAGTAAATAGGAAGTACCAAGGCGGAATCCTTCGTAATGATCTACATAGACAGATGAAATGAGGGGATGTTTCATTTTTTCACATGAAATAATAGGGGCAAATTTTGCGAACGGTTCAATTTGTTCCCATGAACTCGTGCGAGAGCAAATAATCATCCCGTCAAATTGCTTCATTTTCATCATTTCAAGAACGCGAATTTCTTCAATACTATCGTAATTCGTTTGGCATAAATTAATATGATATCCAGCTGCTAACGCTTCGTTTCCGATTCCTTCAATGATCGTGCTAAAGTACGGAAGATTAATAAAAGGTAGCATAACGCCAATTGTATATGTTTTACCCTTTATTAAATGGATAGCATTTATATTTTTTGCATAGTTCAATTCTTCAACTGCATCTAAAACACGCTTACGCTTTTCTTCTTTTACGTAAGGATGATTATTAAGAACACGAGAAACAGTTGATATAGATACACCAGCAGTTTTTGCAATTTGTTTTATATTGGCCATATGTATCACCTCTTTCCTTAATTATAAGGGGAAAATAATAAGAATGAAAAAAATCTTGACCTGAAAAGCTTTTCACAATCTATGTTATAAGCATGACTTCTGTTGTTCGCGTAACCTTTTTATTTGGGCGTAAGAATAGTGGGGTCTTTTTTGTATGTCTGCAAAGAATTTTTGTCAGAATGTGTGAGAATAACGTGGAAAGTTTTCGGAGGAGGCGTTTGATAACGAAGCGAATAGTAGAGAGTATAAACGCTTCACTCGTTAAGAGAGCGGTATGAAAGGGCGGAAACAAATTGAAAAAAGGAATCATTTGTTTCGTGTTTTCTAGTGTAATACTTAGCTCATGTTCATTTCAGCAAACGATGCAAGAAGAAAAAACATTTGTAGGAACAACAGGAGGGGCTAAGGACCGTGTTACTGATCCGATTCCGCTAAAGGAACTTCCAAAATATTTTCCGGCAAAGTTTAAAGTTCCAACGTTTTTACCTTATGACATTACGAGTGATGTGCAGGGAGAGGTAAGAACGATGGGAAAGAAGAATGCTGTCTTAACGATTAAATATAAGCAACAAGAGAAAGGAAGGCACGATTATATAGAATTAACAGTGGCCAACTTTTCTTACAGTTTTCCATACCTCGTAGAAGAGAATCGATTTCAAGAACAAATGAAATTGAATAATGGAGCACCTGCTTATTTTAAAAATAAGGATGATTACGAGCGAGGGGACGAATTTGCTACGCTTATATGGAAAGAGAAGGGGATTGAATATCAGCTATTATATCGTAATGTAAATGAGAAAGCTGAAGATGTGATTAAACAAAATCTGCTGTACATTGCGAACAATATGGAATGAAAAAACTAGCTGTATCGTGCAGCTAGTTTTTTGTATATTATTTCTTTTTAATTTTTCCTGACCAAGATTTAAATCCACCTTTTAATTGGTAGAAATCTGTGTAGCCTTGTTTTTTTAAGTATTGAGCTGCACGACCTGTACGGAATCCGCTTTGGCAATATAAATAAACCGGTTGATCTTGGCGAAGTTCTTTGTGGCGAAGGCGAATTTGTGATAATGGAATGTTACGCGCACCTAAAATATGTCCCGCGTTAAATTCATCCGCTTCGCGAATATCGATAAGCTGTGCTTTACGGTAGCCAGCGCGAAATTCATCTTCTGAAAGTGTTTTAATTAATTTTTTCTGATAGAAATACATCCATACAGTGTAGCCGATGAATGCTGCAATTGCGGCTAGTATAATAATCAAGTTTGTTGACACGATTCTATCGCTCCCTTTTTTCTTATCCTACTTTCAATATTATAATGCCCATATGTATTTATGCAACAGATTCATTTGTATATAAGAAGAAATTTCGTATTCTTTCACAAATTTTGTCGAATTTGGTAGACTAGAGAATGTGAAAAATAATTGGTTATATGAGGTGCAGGATGGGAAAAGAAAAATGGTGTTATATTAACTCTGGTCAATGTTCACCAGCATTTAATATGGCGTTAGATGAATGTTTATTAAATTGGCAAAGTGAAAAGAAAATGCCACCAACAATTCGTTTTTACGAATGGGAAGTACCAACATTAACAGTCGGGTATTTCCAGCGTGTTGAAAAAGATATAAATATGGATGTAGTTAACGAAAAAAAATATGGATTCGTTCGTCGTCAAACAGGCGGCAGGGGTGTACTACATGACAAAGAATTAACGTACAGTGTTATTGTGTCTGAAGATCATCCGAATATGCCAAAAACAGTTACAGAAGCATACCGAATTATTTCGCAAGGCTTATTGGACGGTTTTAAGGCATTAGGATTAGAAGCGTATTATGCAGTTCCGAAAACAGAAGCGGATCGTGAGAATTTAAAAAATCCGCGTTCAGGAGTATGTTTTGATGCGCCATCTTGGTATGAGATTGTAGTTGAAGGAAGAAAAATCGCGGGTAGTGCCCAAACACGTCAAAAAGGTGTTATCTTACAACACGGTTCTATTCCGTTAGAAATAGATTTAGATGAGTTATACGACCTATTTTTATTCCCAAATGAGCGAGTAAAAGAGCGTATGAAAAACATGTTTTCTTCTAAAGCGGTAGCGATTAATGAATTAACAGACCGCACATTTACGATTGAACAGTTAATTAAAGGGTTTGAAACTGGATTTGAAAAAGGTTTAGATATAGAGCTTGTGCCGTATGAACTAACAGAAGAACAGCTTCATGAAGTTCAAACTTTAGCAAAAGAGAAGTATGAAAGTAATGAATGGAATTATAAAAAATAAGGAGATGGCGACCGCCATCTCCTTATTTTTATAGTAAATTAAGTACTTTTTCTACTTTGATTCCTTTATCTTGTAAAGAACGAAGGCGATTTACAACGTCCATAATTTCTTTGTCGAATGTAACGCTAATACCTTGGCTTTGTAGCTCTTTTTTTAATCCTTCAATAGAATCATCTATGTCGATGCCAAGCTCGTAATCTTGACAAACTTCAATTGTCTTTTTCACAAGTTTAACATAATTTTCTTGTAGTTTTGTATTTGTTTCAGTCAAAGCAGGTTGCTTCGGTTTTATAGGAGTAACCGGTGCTGTCTCTTGCTTTGTAACTGGAGTAGGTACTGCTTTTTTCACAGGTGCTGGAGTAGATAGTTCTATAGCTGCTTCAACACTTACTGACTTCGGCGTTGGTACCGGAGTAGGTTTAGATGCAGCAGGTGTTTCTACTCGCGTAATAGGCTTTGGAGCAGGTGTAACTGCTTTTGGAGCTTCTACAAC
Organism: Bacillus sp. TH19; assembly: GCF_016651075.1. Lineage (NCBI taxonomy): Bacteria > Bacillati > Bacillota > Bacilli > Caryophanales > Bacillaceae > Bacillus > Bacillus sp. TH19. The sequence continues at coordinate 1,333,781 of NZ_JAEKEO010000007.1, forward strand.
TACTTCTTTTTTCGGAGTAGCTTCTACAACTGTTTCTTCTTGCTCAGCAGCTTCTTTATTTTCTTTGCTCCACATAACGCGTTCAACTTCTAGAGAAACATTATTTTTGTTCATCGCTGTTAATGTAACTTTACCAACCTCAGCGTTCCCAGTGAAATCAACAATTTTATAAATAACACTCTTGTTCCAATCCACGTTTCCGCTCAAAAATAATTCTTCGTTACATTTCGGCGTTAAGCCCTCGATTTTAATTTCTGCGTTTACACCGTTTTCACTGTATACCATAATTAGCGAAGCATTTACATCTTCGTCTGCTAACATTAGTTCACGTACCATTTTGCCGGTGCGTACTTGCGTTTTCTTCTTAACTGACATCAAATTTCTCCTCTCAAAAATTCAGTAATAATAAAAAAATCGTATAACGAAAAATAATTGCTCACGAAGATTTATGATACCGATAATAAAAGCATCACGTCAACAATTAACTTTAATTATTTTGCATTTTTCTTATTTTCTTTATGAAATTTTTCAATTTGTAAAATTATACAGAAGAAAAACAGCCGTTTGAAGGGCTGTTAAAAATTTGATTTTTTGTATAGTAATTTATATAAAATAAAAAATAGGATAGCGATTAAGGCGTTTTGCCAAAAGGTTAGATGATAAATGAGATAAGGTTGTTTTTTAAAATAGACATTTAAAAATACAGCTGAACAAAATGGAGTAGCAAATGCGAATCCAAATAGAATCCTTCTTTTCCAATTCATCTTTTGATTAAAGGAATAGCGCTTTAATAAATATAAAATGAAAAGTATACCTAGTATAATAAGTGAAACGAACAAAGTGGTTCCAGGGATGCTAAAAGCTGGGCTTAATTGTTCGATATTCTTCCCGAAGATTAAAATGAAAGTCGAAACAAGTGCATCTATTCCAAACTGTATAGCAAGAAGTAAGCTAATAACAAAACCGATTAAAGAAGTTTGTTCTAGCTTTGTTTGGGTTGGTAAAGCTGATATAAGTTCATCGCAGTAAGATCGTAAATCATTTCCGAAAATATCATAAGCATTTTTATTTTCTGCTTGTGCTTCGATGAGATGATCTAATATTTCTAATAAAAGTTCTTCTAATTTTTGTTCGGGTACGTTAGATAATCGGAGATATACTAGCATATCACCGTAAGCAGCTTCGTTTTCAGGTGTTAGAAGTTCGCGTTTTTTATTGTTCAATTCAACCATGTCTTTCGCTTTCATCCCTATCACTCCCCTTGTAATAAGTTGTTTACCGTCGTTGAAACCATTCCCCAACTTTTTTTAAATTCTTCAAGTTGTTCTAATCCCTTATCAGTTACGTGATAATATTTTCGCTTCGGTCCCAGAGAGGAAGCCTTTAATGTACCTTCAATAAGTTTCTCTTTTTGCATGCGTAACAATAAAGGATAGATGCTTCCTTCACTTACGAATGTAAAGCCGTGTTTATTTAATTTTGTACTTAGTTCATATCCGTACACTTCTTCTTGTGAAATGATATATAGAATGCAACCTTCTAGTACACCTTTTAACATTTGGCTGTGCATGATTTCACCACCTTTTATCCAGGTAACTTGCCTTGCAAGGTAGCTGTTATCCGAATTATAACAGTCAGTAACTTGCAACGCAAGTTACTGAAGTGGAAAACTTTAATCTGTGTTAATTTTCATGTGCTTCCCATACTAATGAGAGGAGGGAAGCACATGAAACCATTTATGCCAAAACTCGTTTACTTTGAACCGAGGGCACTCGAATATCCGCTTGGAAAAGAGCTTTATGAGAAGTTTACGAAGATGGGATTAGAAATCCGTGAAACGACATCACACAATCAAATTAGAAATTTTCCAGGGGAAAATGAATTGCAAAAGTATCGTAATGCAAAAGCAACACTTGTCGTTGGGGTGAGGAAGACGTTAAAGTTCGATACATCAAAACCTTCAGCTGAATATGCAATTCCGCTTGCAACAGGGTGTATGGGACATTGTCATTATTGTTATTTGCAAACGACACTTGGGAGTAAACCTTACGTAAGGGTGTATGTGAATCTAGATGAAATCTTTGAGAAGGCAAAGCAATATATGGATGAAAGGGCCCCTGAAATAACAAGATTTGAAGCGGCGTGTACATCAGACATCGTTGGAATTGATCATTTGACACATGCATTAAAGCGGGCGATAGAGTTTATCGGAGAAAGTGAACATGGACGTTTACGCTTCGTTACGAAATATTCGCATGTTGATCATTTATTAGATGCAAAGCATAATGGGAAAACGCGTTTTCGATTTAGTATTAATTCACGTTATGTTATTAAAAATTTTGAACCAGGGACATCGCCATTTGAAGAGCGAATTGAGGCTGCTCGTAAAGTAGCGGGGGCTAATTATCCTCTTGGCTTTATTGTTGCGCCAATCTATATGCATGAAGGGTGGGAAGAAGGGTACCGTGAATTGTTTGAACGATTGTACAATGCGTTAAAAGACATGACGATACCAAATTTAACGTTCGAATTAATTCAACATCGTTTTACGAAACCAGCCAAAAAAGTCATTCAAGAACGTTATCCGAATACGAAACTTGAAATGGATGAAGAGAAGCGGAAATATAAATGGGGACGATACGGTATTGGGAAATATGTATATCAAAAGGATGATGTGGAAGTATTAGAAGAAACAATACGAGGTTATATATATGAGTATTTTCCCGATGCAGAAATTCAATATTTTACATAAGGGGAATCTGGATTCTTTTTTTGTTTTATATATTTAGGCTCGTTTCCACCTTGTCACGTTATTCTTTCTGGTGTATCATTTTATTGATTGCTTCGTACGGAATAAGCAAAATGAAATTGGATGGAGGAAACCGATGCCTACCCCTAGTATGGAAGATTATATTGAACAAATTTATTTGTTGATTGATGAAAAGGGTTATGCCCGTGTATCTGATATTGCTGAAGCGCTTAGTGTACATCCATCCTCTGTAACAAAAATGGTACAAAAATTAGACAAAGACGAATATCTAATTTATGAAAAATATAGAGGGCTTGTATTAACATCAAAAGGTAAAAAAATCGGAGAACGTCTCGTATATCGTCATGAATTGTTAGAACAGTTTATGCGCATTATCGGTGTGGATGAAAGCAAAATTTATAATGATGTAGAAGGAATTGAACATCATTTAAGTTGGGAATCAATTGACCGTATCGGTGATTTAGTACAATACTTTGAACAAGATGAAGTTCGAGTAAAAACACTTCGTGGTGTTCAAAAAGCAAATGAAGAGAAAAGTAATTAAGGGGAACGTGTGGCGTTTCCTTTTTTATTTCAATCGAAAAGGACGGGAGAATAATGAAAGCAATTATTTTTGATTTTGATGGATTAATTGTGGACACAGAAACAATATGGTTTCACTCTTTCAGAGATGCTGTTCGTGAATACGGCGGTGAGTTACCTTTAGAGGAATTTGCAAAATGTATTGGAACGACAGATGAAGTGCTTTATGCATATTTAAAAGAGCAATTAAAAGAAAAATTTAACGAGCATGCATTAAAGGGAAAAGTAACAACTTTACATAAAGAGAAAATGAAAATACCAAAAGCGCGTGACGGGGTAAAAGAATATTTAGAAGAAGCGAAAGAACTTGGATTGAAAATCGCATTGGCCTCTAGTTCATCTAGGGAGTGGGTCGTTCGTTTTTTAGAAGAGCTACAAATTAGAGATTATTTTGAAGTGATTAAAACGCGAGAAGATGTAGAGAAGGTAAAACCAGATCCAGCTCTTTATAAAGTTACGATAGAAGAATTAGGAATTGAACCATCAGAAGCTGTTGTATTTGAAGATTCATTAAATGGATTGAAAGCAGCGGTGGCAGCAGGATTAAAGTGTGTCGTCGTACCTAATGATGTGACAAGAAATTTGCAATTTGAAAACCATCACCTTCGTATCGAAAGTATGAAAGAGAAAAGTTTGAAAGAAGTGCTTCAACATATAAAGTGAAACTTTAATCAGTAGGGTTTTTCGCATCTTCCACTGATTATTAGCCCCGCACCAACCGGGATAAAAAAAGACCGTATTTCCTAAAAGGAAGCACGGTCTTTCTTTTTGTTTTTTTTACCTTCAATGACAGTTAAATGAGATTGTTTTCTTTTTCTTTTCAACGATGGAGAATTACCCTTTTTCCCCTTGTCATCAGAAGCATTTCGTTTCAAGAAAGAATTGCTTAGGGGTGCTACATTTTGTTTCCCGTGTTTGCGGTTCGATTGTTTCGCTGCACGCTTATATGAGCTTTGCGAATTTGCAGAACCACTAGAGTTTGTAAACATTTTGTAGAGTAAGTAAAAGATACCGACGACAGCTAACATGATACCAATGTTTTTCAATACTTCCATTGGATTTGTAATAACAGATGAAACAAGGCCGAATATTGCCAATCCGATAATAAGCACAAATATAGCGAATGTAAACGAACGACCGTTCATAAGGGACACCTCCTAAAAACATATATTAAAATTAGTATATTAACGATGAGGAAAGGAGTTGAACACCATTTTTAAATAATTATTGTTTGTTTTCTAAACGTAATAATTCTTCAAACGATGCGATTGCAACTTCCGCTTGATCATCTGTTGGTTCTTTCGTTGTTAATAGTTGCAGCCATAATCCTGGATATCCAAGTACTCGTAAAACAGGGACATCTCGTAATCGATTGGTAAATTGTAATACTTCAAAAGAAATACCGAGAACAACTGGAATTAATAAAATTCGGTTTACTACCCTTGCCCAAAGCGGATCTGTAGGGACGAGGAAATAGACAAACATTCCAATAATGACTGTAAATATAATAAAGCTACTCCCACAGCGATAATGGAGGCGAGTTTGCTTTTGAACATTTTCTACAGTCAGTGGAAGATTATTCTCATAAGCATTGATTACTTTATGTTCCGCACCGTGGTACTGAAATACCCGCTTAATAAGTGGGGTTAAAGAAATGAAGTATATATAGCTCAATAATAGCATGAGCTTAATGACACTTTCGACAATGATTTGCCCTGTATGAGATGGGAAAATCGGTCTCGTTAATTCAGCTAAAAGTGCAGGAACTGCTGTGAAAATTACTTTACCAAATATGAACGATAAAACGCCAACTGCTGCAACTCCTAATACCATCGTTAATTTTGATTGTTCTTCTTTTTTATTTGCAAGTTGTTCATCTTCTTCTGGGTGGACATCAAATCGTTCTGAAGCAAAGTTTAAATGTTTCGCTCCATTCGCACTTGCATCCACAATAGCGGCAATACCTCGTAAAAATGGAATTTTCTTTAGTAGAGATAATGCTTTATTACGAACGCGTGGTAAACGATAAAATTCAATCGATTTATCTTTACGACGAACCGCTGTAACAGTATATTCTCTACCGCCAAACATAACTCCTTCTATGACTGCCTGCCCGCCATATATTTGTTTTGACTCTTCTGCCATGTTAACACCAACCTGTATTTGTTTCTCTCTTATGTAGAAAAAGAGGCAATTGTCATACTTGGTTTTGTCATCTTGAAATAAGACAATCACCGAGTTTCCTTTATTTTATCGACAAATACAGGCAGATGACAAGGGAAAATGTTACGAGAGTCGGACATTTCTTATTCTTTTTATAGACAAATTTTGCAGGATTTAAACATGCCTCAAAATAGTTTCGGGCATACTAGTGAGCGGAGGTGTCAATGTGAATCAAGAACAATCAACAATAAGAAACTTTGTACAAATTGGTTTATTTGGTGGCTTATTTTGGGGAGGTATATGGTATTTCCTTCATATATTCTCATTTACAGAAGCTGGACCTAACTATTTACTTTTACCGTTTGCATTTGGAGATTGGAAAGAAGGGGTTTGGGGAAATGTACTAGGTATCGTTTGTATGGGACTTCTTTCAATTTTAGTGGCATTTCTCTATAAAGCCCTTTTTAAAAAGTTTGAAGGAGTATTCCCTGGCGTACTATACGGTTTGTTTTGGTGGGCATTATTATTTTTGGGGATGGGGCTAATGGCACCTGTTATTAAAAGTGCACTCCATTTACCGAAAGAAACAATTGTAACGACAATATGTATCTTTATATTATATGGTGTTTTTATTTCGTATTCTGTAGCATTCGAATCGAATAATACAAATAGAGGAGAAGGGGTCGAGAAGACAAACTATTCAAATAAGTGATTCATATGTTAAAATGTCGTATAGACATTTTTTAATATTAAGGAGTTTTAAGAAAATGAAAAAGTTACTCCTCGTAAATGGTCCTAACCTAAATCGCCTTGGCGTTAGGGAAGTAAATGTATACGGAAAAGGAACGTTAGCGACGCTTGAAACAGATATGAAACACGAAGCAGAGAAAATGGGAGTGGAGTTAGAATGTTTCCAATCGAATCATGAAGGTGCTATTATCGATCGTCTTCATGAGGCTGAAGATATATATGAAGGGATCATTTTAAATCCTGGAGCATTTACGCATTATAGCTATGCGATTCGAGATGCAATTGCGAGCATTTCGATTCCTGTTATTGAAGTACATATTTCTAACATTCACCAGCGTGAATCGTTCCGTCACGAATCTGTGACGGCGGCTGTTTGTGCGGGACAAATTGTTGGATTTGGTTTTTATGGCTATAAGTTAGCGTTATTTGCATTAATGGAGAAATTGAGGGAGGCATAAAGTAATGGAAAAGATCGAGAGATTAAGAAGTGCGTTTGATGAGGCTGGTATTGACGGTATCGTATTAACGAATGAACATAGCCGTAGATATATGGCGAATTTCACAGGAACAGCTGGTGTTGTACTAATTTCAAAAGAGCGTGCTCTATTTATTACAGATTTCCGTTATGTAGAGCAAGCTAGTAAGCAAGCGGTTGGATACGAAATAGTGCAGCATCCAGGATTAATTCTTGATGAAGTTGCGAAACAAGTTAAAGAACTTGGAATTCAAAAGCTAGGATTTGAGCAAGATACTCTTACATATAGCTCTTACGTAACGCATAATGAAGCGATCGAAGCTGAATTCATCCCAACTTCTGGGCTTGTAGAAAAGTTACGCTTGATAAAGACTGATTCAGAGATTAAGATATTAAAGGAAGCTGCACAGATTGCAGATGCTGCCTTTGAGCATATTCTATCATTCATTCGCCCGGGAGTATCTGAAATTGAAGTGTCAAATGAACTTGAATTTTTCATGAGAAAACAAGGAGCAACATCTTCTTCGTTTGATATTATCGTTGCTTCAGGTCTTCGTTCGGCATTACCGCACGGCGTGGCATCTGAAAAAGTGATAGAAAAAGGAGATTTCGTTACATTAGACTTCGGCGCTTATTACAAAGGATATTGCTCTGATATTACTCGTACGATTGCAGTCGGTGAACCATCTGATAAATTAAAAGAAATTTATAATATCGTTTTAGAAGCACAACTACGTGGTGTGAACGGTATTAAAGCTGGTTTAACGGGTCGTGAGGCTGATGCATTAACGCGTGATTACATAACGGAAAAAGGATATGGTGAATACTTCGGACACTCTACTGGTCATGGAATCGGTCTTGAAATCCATGAAGCACCAGGTTTAGCGTTCCGTTCTGATACAGTACTTGAACCAGGTATGGCTGTAACAGTAGAACCAGGTATTTATATTCCAGGTGTTGGCGGGGTACGTATTGAAGATGATATCATTGTAACAAGTGAAGGCAATGAAGTAATAACGAAATCACCAAAAGAACTTATTATTTTGTAATACACAGGAGGATTTTTTTACATGATTTCAGTAAACGATTTTCGTACAGGTTTAACAATTTCAGTGGACAATGCCCTTTGGCAAGTAATGGATTTCCAACACGTAAAGCCAGGTAAAGGTGCTGCATTCGTTCGCTCTAAACTACGTAACCTTCGCACAGGATCTGTTCAAGAGAAAACATTCCGTGCAGGTGAAAAAGTAGAAAAAGCACACATCGAAAACCGTCGTATGCAATACTTATACGCGAGCGGTGAGTCTCACGTATTTATGGATAACGAAACTTATGAGCAAATCGAACTTGGCGAAAACCAAATCGAGCGCGAATTAAAATTCTTAAAAGAAAACATGGGAGTATCTATTATGACATACCAAGATGAAGTACTTGGTGTTGAGCTTCCGAACACAGTTGAATTAACAGTGTCAGAAACAGAACCTGGTATTAAAGGTGACACAGCTTCTAACGTAACAAAACCAGCTAAATTAGAAACTGGTCTTGTTGTACAAGTACCAATCTTCATTAATGAAGGCGAAATGCTTATCATCAACACTGGTGAAGGTAAATACGTTTCTCGTGCATAGTAGAAAAGCACTCGTGATTATCACGAGTGCTTTTTTTATAGGAAATAGGGCAGATAGTAAATTGCAGTTATAACAAAACTAACTGTGACGAGTGAAAGGGTACCCATAATATATGGAGTCAAAACAATTTGAAACGGGCGTATTTCACCAGTTTCAATACCGGTAAAAGTTTTATTCGTTACATGATCCATATTGTTATTTCTAAAGTTACTCATAATAATTAACCACGTAATTGCAAATATTGCTAGACTGCCAAGGAAAAAGCTCTCCAAAAATGACCAGCCGACCATTTTTGAAAAAAGATAAATAATAGCTAATTCTACTACAATTGTTAAACTAATTTTTAATGCTTTCATATTTTCCCCCCTCATTTTGTACGTCCAGCCAATTTGAAAAATTCTTGCGTGATACGACATGTAGTGAGCAAGGTGACTTTACTTCTTTCTCAAGTGCAGCATGTTCGCCTGGAAACTTGTTTTCCACATGCAATGAAATATAAGGTAGTTTCTCTTGCGCCTTTAAAGAGCGAATGTTAGTCGTTTTGGCACCAGCGAATACGTATGTGAGTTGTAAGTCTAAGAAAGCAACTTTAAAGATTTCTTTTTTAGCGGCCTCGTTATATCCTTTTCCCCAGTATGGATAGCCGATCCAACTGCCAATGTGAGATTGCTTTTTCTCATAATTAATATGTTTAAGTGTGGTGAGGCCAATTATTTCATTTTCTTCATTTACAATCACTCTTGATAAGGAGTGCTTTTTTCGTTCCTCTTCAATTGCAAAAAGAATGAATGTTTTTGTATCTTCCACTGATTCTACTTTTAGCCCTAATGCATTTTTTACATGTGGATTGCTTGATAGCTCAAAAATCACATTTGCATATCGTAAATCGAGCGGTAATAAAGTAACTTGCTTCATCATCTATGCTCCTTTTCTATTAAATATACCATAAATTAATTAGAATATTCAGTTTTAGGTTAAGTCGATAGAGAAAAATTATGTTTTTACTTCTGAAATAGACAACCTCTGCATATGGTTGTACAAATATATTCTTTTTCAGAATAAGGAAGTAGTAACTGTTATGGGAGAAGGTGGGAGAATGAAACAGTGGCTAGCGGCAATGGAAACATCCGTGCTTGTTATGGGATTACTTCGGTTGTTTTCAGGAAGCGCGGAAATATTCGCCGCTCTGCTTATGCTTTACGTGAATGATGCGAAGAAAGCATTGTTTATAAATGGTATGTTGGCGTTTGTTGGACCGACCGTATTAATTTTAACAATGACAATTGGCATAGCGAGTGTAGCAAGTGAGATTTCTTTCTTGAAACTCTTTTTTCTAGCGCTTGGAATTGGCTGCATTTTTATCGCGTTGTTGAAATAGTAAGTCGAGTATAGTGGGGAGAAGCTTATGAAAGAAGTATTAGAAGTTTTACCGAAAGCGATGAGACAGTTAGTTGAAGGCTGTAAACAATACGATACTCTAGAGGAAATTCGCGTTCGAATTGGAAGGCCACTAGAGTGTATTGCACATGGAGAAGTGTTTTTCTATGACTATATCGCTACAGCGGAAGATGCAATCCATTTATTGAATAAATTAAGTCAATTCTCAATTTATACGATGGAAGAGGAATTGAAACGTGGATATGTGACACTACGAGGAGGACATAGAATTGGCCTAGCTGGAAAAGTCATTACAGAAAAAAGCGCAGTGAAAATGATTCGAGATGTCTCTTCTTTTAATATTCGTATTGCCCGTCAAAAAATAGGGATTGCTGAGCCGCTTCTGCCATATCTTTATGAATCGCGATGGTTAAACACGATGGTAATTGGCCCACCGCAAACGGGGAAAACAACACTTTTAAGAGATGTAGCACGCTGTATGAGTCAAGGTGTAAGTGCTTCGAAAATTCCTTCATGTAAAGTGGGGATTGTTGATGAACGATCAGAAATTGCGGGCTGTGTGAAAGGAATCCCGCAATATGACTTTGGCGTGCGAGTAGATGTATTAGACGCTTGTCCAAAAGCTGAAGGAATGATGATGATGATTCGTTCTATGAGCCCAGACATATTAATCGTAGATGAAATTGGACGTAAAGAAGATAGTGAAGCGATTATGGAGGCGGTACATGCAGGTGTTCAGCTTTTTATAAGTGCACATGGATTTTCTTATGATGATGTTGTGAAACGTCCATCGTTACAGGCGGTGCTGGAACTTGGTGTATTTGATAGGTTTGTGGAATTATCAAAAGCGAGAGGGCCAGGAACAGTTATGCAAGTGAAAGATAGAGATGGAAAACCAGTATTATCCCATAGAAAGGTTCAAGGCGTATGGTGAAAATATTTGGTGCGGTATTAATAGTTGCTGTTAGCACTTTTTTCGGATTTTCATACGCTAAAAGGTACAGTGAGAGACCGCGGCAACTTAGGTTATTGAAGGCAGCATTGCAATCATTAGAAGCTGAAATTATGTATGGACACACGCCGTTATCTGAGGCTGCAGAGCGTTTAGTCAAACAAATGCCGAAGCCGTTAAATTGGATATTTCAAAGCTTTTCGAAACGGCTAGAGGACGGGGAGCAAACAGTTAGAGAAGCTTGGATTGATAGTTTGAAGGAGAACTGGACGTTAACGGCGTTTAAACAAACCGAGTATGAAATCTTACAACAATTTGGTGAAACACTTGGACAACATGATCGTGAATCACAGCAAAAACATATTCGCTTATGTATTACACATTTGGAGAGAGAAGAAGGAGAAGCGAAAGCATTACAACTACAATATGAAAAAATGATAAAGAGTTTAGGGGTACTAGCAGGGCTACTTATCGTAATTTTACTGCTATAGGGGGGAGAAAGGCGATGTCCATTGATGTTGGATTAATATTTCAAATCGCCGGAATCGGCATTGTTTTAGCTTTCATTCATACTGTACTAAAAGAATTAAAGCGAGAGGATATTGCAAATTGGGTTATCCTTGTCGGTTTTGTCGTTATTTTGTTTCATGTTGCATTTTTAATTAATACTCTATTCGACAAGATTAAAAGTGTCTTTCTCTTCCAGTAAAGGAGGCGGTTCGAATCGAAATTATACAAATTGTCGGATTAGGCCTCGTTGCTACATTTTTAGCTGCTGTTTTAAATCAGCATAAGTCTAGTATTACATCGTTATTTATTGTGTTCATTGGTAGCATGATGTTTCTTCTCTTAATCGATCAAATTCATTCTATTTTACAAATGATTGAGAGAGTGGCGAGTGAAGCGAAGGTTAGCAACGTATATGTAGAAACGTTATTGAAAATTATAGGGATTGCTTATATCGCTGAGTTTGGTGCGCAAATTACAAAGGATGCTGGTCAAGGTGCAATCGCTTCGAAAATTGAATTAGCTGGGAAAATCTTAATTCTCGTCATGGCAATTCCTATTTTGACGGTTGTAATTGAAACAATTCTCGGTTTTTTACCTACGGGATAAGGGGGAGTGAATGTTGAGGAAGTTTGGAGCTAAGCTATTATTTGCTTGCTTCCTTTTCTTTTCTTTACCGATTGTTGTACAAGCTTCTCCTATAGAAACAAACGTCGTTGATCAACAATTGGATAAGCTCGGAATTGAAGATGTGAAGCAATTTTGGGACGGGCTTGTTACAAAGTATGGAGGCTATTTACCAGAGAGTCAAAAAGGAAGCTTTATGGAGTTTGTAAAGGGAGAAAAAGAGTTCTCCATAAAAGAGTGGATGATAGGTCTACTAAAATATTTATTTCATGAGCTTGTTGCAAATGGAAAGTTACTCGGAACGCTCATTATGCTCACGATTTTCAGTGCATTGTTGCAATCGTTGCAATCTGCTTTTTCAAAGAGTAGCGTGAGTAAAATCGCTGATGCAGTCGTATACATGGTACTTATTATTTTCGCTTTAAATAGTTTTTATGTCGTTATGACATATGCAAGAGAGACGATACAAACAATGGTAGATTTTATACTAGCGTTATTACCAATTTTACTTGCACTCGTAGCAACAGGCGGCGGTGTTGTTTCTGTATCATTTTTTCATCCAATCATCATTTTCTTAATGAATACGAGTGGGCTTCTTATGAACTATATCGTTCTACCACTTTTATTACTTGCAACTATATTAAGTATTGTAAGCACGATGAGTGATCAATATAAAGTTACGAAATTGTCCAAGCTTTTGCAAAACGTTAGTGTTGGGATTATTGGTATCTTTTTGACGGTTTTTTTAGGCGTATTATCTGTACAGGGAACAGCGTCAGCCGTTGCTGATGGTATAGCTGTGAAAACGGCTAAATTTGTAACAGGAAATTTCATTCCTGTAGTAGGAAGGATGTTTACTGAGGCGGCGGATACTGTTATTAGTGCATCTGGATTATTAAAAAACACAGTCGGAATTATCGGGCTCGTTATTTTATGCTTAATTGTCGCTTTCCCAGCGATTCAAATTTTTTGTATCGCGTTTATTTATAAATTCGCAGCAGCAGTATTGCAACCAGTAGGCGGAGGAGCAATTATTCAATGTTTAGATATCATTGGACGAAGTATCATTTACGTATTTGCTTGCTTAGCTATCGTATCATTTATGTTCTTTTTAAGTATCACAATTATTATTGCTGCCGGGAACATTACTCTCATGATGCGGTAGGAGGTGAAGAGTATGCAATTTGTTACAGAGTGGATTAGAAATATTATCGTTTTTTTACTCTTAGCGACAATGCTTCATCTTATTCTTCCAAATTCAAATTTGCAAAAGTACGTTAAATTCGTTGTAAGTCTATTGTTAGTCGTATTAATTTTAACGCCTCTATTTAAGTTGTTACAAACAGATGTAAATGAAGTTATCGCAAATTTCAATGAGGAAAAGTACGTAGCAGATGGATCTGTAAAAAATTCGATAGATTCGAAGAAAAAAGAAATACAAGCTCTAACACGTGCATATAGTTTAGAAGAGATGGCTACCAAAATGAAAAAAGACGTAGGAAAAGAGTTTGAGAAAAAGTATGGTATGACAGTCTCTGAAATACAAATAGTCGCAGTGGAACATGCAGAAGAAGTAAAGTCAGCGAAAGATATTCAATCTGTTGTTGTGACGTTGAAAGAAAAAGAACGTAGTAAAAATGATGCAATCGAAACAGTAAAGCCAATTGAAATTAATATGAAAGAACCTCCAAAAAAAATAGAAGAAACGAATGTAGAAATGAAAGATTTCTTTTCAAGCAGGTGGCAACTAGAGGATAAACAAATCCAAGTTCAGATGGAAGGGAGGACAGGTAGCGTAAATGGACAATAAAGATAAAAATTCGAGGTTCTCATTTTTTCGAAACCTATTAAATGGGGATGGAAAAGAAAGTAATGAGAAGGGGAAAAAGGTAACACCTAAGTTTTTGCTTGTCCTACTCATACTTGGGATTGCACTTATGTTTTCTAGTAATTTCTTATCACCTAAAAAAGAAGAAGTGCCTGTGTTTAAAGAAAAGACAAGTCAAAGCCAAGATAAAGATGTACCAACTTTCGGTCAAAAAAACAATGATAATATGTCAAATGTAGAAAAATACGAAAAAGCGTATGAACAAGAATTGAAAGCTTCTTTAGAAGAGATAGCCGGAGTAAAAGATGTAACTATTAAAGTGAACTTAGATTCATCTGAAGAAAAAATACTCGAGAAAAATACAGTAAAACGTTCACAAACGACAGGTGAAACTGATAAAGCAGGCGGGAAAAGGGAAGTAGAAGACGAGTCTCTTGATGAAAAGACAGTCATTATACGTGAAGGTGATAAAGAAACTCCAATTGTTTTGCGAACAGAGAAACCGAAAGTACGAGGTGTTCTGGTCGTAGCAAAGGGAGTGGATAATATACAAATAAAAGCAATGGTAAAAGAAGCTGTGACGCGATTATTAGATGTACCAGCTCATCGCGTTTCAGTATCACCGAAAAATTGATAGGGAGGAAATAAAGTGTTAAAAAAACAAACGGTTTGGCTATTAACGATGTTAAGTTTAGTGGTTGTACTATCTGTTTATTACGTAACAACTCCTGATAAAATGAATACAGCAGCACCGGCAACGGGTGAAAAGATGGGACAAGAAAAGCAAGGTGTTGATAAAGCAGTTACAAAAGAAACAACGAAAGAAACTACAAATAAAGAGACAACAAAAGAAAATACAAGCAAGGAAACTACAAATAAAGAAACAGACAAGAAAGAGAATGACAAAAAAGAAACAAGTAAAAAAGAGGCTAGCGTAACAGTTCAATCAAGCGATGAGAATTTTACAGCGCTACGTATGCAAATGGAAGATCAGCGTAGTGTAGAGAAAGAAAAGTTACAAAATGTAATGAAGTCATCAAAATCTTCAGCAGAAGAAAAGAGTAAAGCGAAAGATAATCTTGATGCAATCACTACGATGGAAACGAAGCAACAATTACTTGAGACAGTGATTAAATCTCAAGGCGGATATAAGGATGCTCTTGTAAGAGCTGATGGAACAGACATTAAAGTAACAGTTAAATCGGCAAAGCATTCACAAAAAGAAGCGAATAAAATTATTCAGCTCGTAAGAAGTGAAGGTGGTTCAAAAGATGTAGGTGTGAAATTTGATCCATCAGTAAAATAAATTGAAATTATAATAGGTGTTGCTGCTTCAAATTAGATAAAAGAATAATAGAAAAAAGCTATCGTTTTCGATAGCTTTTTTCTATTTCATCTTTGCAGTTGTATTTAGTATTTTCAATTGGAAACGGGGAAATACGCTGTGAGTAAAAGATTAATGGTTCGTGATGATGGTGATTAGTTTTTCCAGATTTGACGTGAATGAAGAGGACCAATGTCCAAATCACTACGGCAGGCAAGAACAGGATGAGCCATATCATATGTCCGCACCTCACTACAATAAATTTGCTACACTTTGAACATACTATTCTTTTATGAAGGAAGAATGAACGGCGCGTAAACAAAAAAATAATATTTGGTAAAAATATGTTTTTTTACCGTGGATAAAATGAAGAATGCTGAGGGAATTACGTTTTTACACTTTGCAGTTTTGAAAAAGTAAAGAATGTTTTTTAGGAAGTGGTCTTGCCAATTTTGTGTGAAACTTGGTATTATTACTAGGTAATAATTTTTTGGTGGAATAATATTTTTACAGGAGTTTCGATTTATAATAAAGAAATATAAATTGGAATGTTTAAAAAATTTAGCGTAAGATGGGAATAGTAAATATTTCTATTAGTAAATGTCATAGGAATAAATTTTCTAATAGAATACATCGTATTTTTACAGTAAATCAGTTTGATGCCAATCTGTAAAAACGGGACAAACAAGAGTATGGGAGTGGATTTTACATGTTTAAAATTCAAGAAGTTCGTGAATTAATTAAATTAATTGATAGCTCTAATATTGATGAATTTGAATACAAAAAAGACGGTACAACAATCAAAATGAAAAAACGTGGTAATGAAGTAGTTACTGTGCAAGCACCGGTAACGAAACAGGTAGTACAGCCAGCAGCATCTGTCGAAGTAGAAACAGCAGTAGCGGCAGCGCAAGTAGAAGCGCCAAAACAAGAAGAGAAGAAAGTTGTTCAAGATGAAAACCTACATAAAATCACATCACCGATGGTAGGGACATTTTATTCCTCTTCTTCGCCTGATACACCTCAATATGTAAGTGTTGGGGACAGAGTATCGAAAGATTCTATCGTATGTATTGTTGAAGCTATGAAATTATTTAACGAAATTGACGCAGATGTAGAGGGCGAAATTGTTGAGATTCTTGTTAATAACGGACAGCTTGTTGAGTATGGACAACCGCTATTTCTTGTAAAAGCGTAATAAGGGAGTCTTTGTGATGATAAAAAAAGTATTAATAGCCAATCGTGGGGAAATTGCTGTACGAATTATTCGTGCTTGTAAAGAAATGGATATTGAAACAGTTGCAATTTATTCAGAAGCAGACAAAGAGTCACTTCATGTGCAAATTGCAGATGAAGCGTATTGTGTTGGACCAACGATTTCAAAAGAAAGCTATTTAAATTTGACGAACATTATTAGTGTTGCGAAATTAACAGGTTGTGATGCAATTCATCCGGGATATGGATTTTTAGCAGAGAATGCAGATTTTGCAGAATTATGCCGTGAGTGTAACTTGATTTTTATCGGTCCAAGCCCAGAAGCCATTTCAAAGATGGGCACAAAAGACGTTGCACGTGATACAATGAAAGAAGCAGGGGTTCCGATTGTACCAGGTTCACAAGGGATTATTAAAAATACCGAAGAAGCGATCGAGCTTGCTAATCAACTTGGATATCCAGTTATCATTAAAGCGACTGCAGGTGGCGGCGGAAAAGGTATTCGTGTTGCGCGCCATGAAGAAGAGCTTGTAAAAGGAATTCAAATTACACAGCAAGAAGCCAGTACCGCTTTTGGGAACCCTGGTGTATACTTGGAGAAGTACGTTGAAGATTTCCGCCATGTTGAGATTCAAATAATGGCAGATACACATGGAAATGCCATTCATTTAGGAGAGCGTGATTGTACAATTCAGCGCCGTCTGCAAAAACTATTAGAAGAAAGTCCATCACCTGCACTTGATGAGAATATTCGCAAGCAAATGGGTGAGGCAGCAGTTAAAGCGGCGGTAGCGGTTGATTATACAGGTGCTGGTACGGTTGAGTTTATTTATGAATATAAAACGAAAAGCTTTTATTTCATGGAGATGAATACGAGAATCCAAGTTGAACATCCAGTTACTGAAATGGTAACAGGGATGGATTTAATTAAAGAACAAATTCTTGTTGCTTCTGGAGAAAAGTTATCGTTACAGCAAGAAGAAGTACAATTTAATGGTTGGGCAATGGAATGTCGAATTAATGCGGAAAACCCTGCCAAAAAATTTATGCCATCTCCAGGTAAAGTAGAAATGTACTTACCACCAGGCGGATTTGGTATTCGCGTCGATTCAGCTGTATATCCGGGATATTCAATACCACCTTTCTATGATTCGATGGTTGCTAAATTAATTGTTCACGGAAAAACACGTGAAGAGGCAATTGCAAAAATGAAGCGAGCGCTCAGTGAGTTTGTCATTGAAGGCGTACATACAACAATCCCGTTCCATTTGCAATTGCTAGAGCATCCTGATTTTGTAAAAGGTGAGTTTAACACGAAATTTTTGGAAGAGCATGAACTTGTGACGCAGTGATACATTAAAGGAGGTTTTTTTCATGGCTGAACATATGTTAGATATGGGTCAAGATACAACTCTTGGAAAAGTAGAAATTGCACCAGAAGTAATCGAAGTAATTGCAGGTATTGCAGCTGCTGAAGTAGAAGGTGTAGCGGCAATGCGTGGTAATTTTGCTACAGATGTTGTTGAGAAGTTAGGTAAGAAAAATCATGGTAAAGGTGTAAAGGTTGAATTAGCAAACGAAGATATTATTGTTGACCTTTATGTTGTGATGTATTTTGGTGTAGCGATTCCGGTTGTTGCACAAAAAATTCAAGACAATATTCGCCAAGCACTCTTTACAATGACAGGACTTGAGCCAAAAGAAGTGAACGTTCACATCGTTGGCGTAACATTCGAAACACAAAAAACAGAAATCGAACCAGTGTAAGAGTGGAAAAAGGTGCCTAGTAAAATAGGCATCTTTTTTATCGTTTCATTTCTTCACAAATTAAAACCCTCTAATTATTATACTATTTCAAAAAAAAGAAAAATAAAACGGTATGTTTCATTTTTCCAAAAAACGTACATTGTGATAAGATATGGAACTTGAAGTTAATCTTTTTATTATTTTTCAGCCTTGTACCCCGTGTGTGAAACGATAAATTGTGTTATTATCATTGTATTATAAGGTTGGAAAATCAATGAAAACTGCAAGAGTAAGTGAATTGACGGCTTATAAATTATAATAATATAACAAAACATAAGGAAAGACTTGAAGTATAAAGGAGAGTTACAATGAAACGTAGGACGGCTAGAGAAAGAGCAATGCAAGCATTATACCAAATGGATATTACAGGTGAATTAGAACCGAAAGTAGCGGTGGAAAATACGCTAGATGAAGGCGAAGAAACAAATGAGTTTCTAGAATCACTTGTTGTAGGATTTGTAGACAACAAAGAAGAGATTGACGCAGCAATTCGTCAAAATTTAAAAAAGTGGAAGCTTGAGCGTATTAGTATTGTTGATCGCAGTATTTTACGTGTAGCTGTGTGTGAGATGAAATACATGGAAGAAATTCCGCACAATGTAACAATTAACGAAGCAATTGAAATCGCAAAAACATTTGGGGATGAGGAATCTCGTCGTTTTATTAACGGCGTTTTATCTAATATAAAAGATACACTGTAATTTCTTTAAGGGGGAAACTTAAAATGGTAGCAGTAATCATCAAAGGAAATGAAGTTGCGGAGAAAAAACGAGCACAATTAAAAGAAAAAGTTGTGAAGTTAAAAGAGCAAGGGATTGTACCAGGATTAGCAGTTATTTTAGTTGGAGAAGATCCAGCATCTCGTTCTTATGTAAAAGGAAAAGAAAAAGGCTGTGAGCAAGTAGGAATCTATTCAGAGCTAATTGAACTTCCTGAAACGATTACTGAGGAGCGTTTGCTTGCTGAAATCGATCGCTTAAATGGAGACGACCGCATTAATGGCATATTGGTACAATTACCTTTACCAAAACATATTGAAGAAAAAGCTATCATTGAAAGAATTTCACCGGAAAAGGATGTAGATGGATTTCACCCAATCAGCGTAGGACGTATGATGACGGGACAAGACACATTCCTTCCATGTACACCGCATGGCATTTTAGAATTAGTAAAAGAAACGAATCTTGATATTTCTGGAAAGCATGTTGTTGTAATTGGAAGAAGTAATATTGTTGGTAAACCAGTGGGGCAACTGTTTTTAAATGAAAATGCAACTGTCACATATTGTCATTCTAAGACGCAAAATATAAAAGAATTATCGAAGTTAGCTGATATTTTAATCGTAGCCGTTGGACGACCGAAAATGGTAACAGCTGACTATATTAAAGAGGGTGCGGTTGTAATTGATGTTGGTGTTAACCGTTTAGAAACAGGCAAACTTTGTGGTGATGTTGATTTTGACAATGTATTAGACGTTGCAGGTTACATTACGCCTGTGCCAAAAGGAGTCGGCCCAATGACTATTACAATGCTTCTTCACAACACTGTGGAGTCTGCAAAGCGTGCAGGTGTTGTTTGTCAATAATTTGAATCGGCTATGAGGAGAGAGAAATGGAGAAACAATATTTAACCGTTACAGCATTAACACGCTATATTAAAACAAAAATAGAGTATGATCCGCATTTACAGTCTGTTTGGTTAAAAGGAGAAATTTCCAACTTTAAATATCATAGTCGTGGTCATATGTATTTTACATTGAAAGATGAAAATGCAAGAATTGCAGCGGTTATGTTTGCGGGTCATAATCGTAACATTAAATTCAGACCGGAAAATGGAATGAAAGTACTTGTAAAAGGAAAGATTTCTGTTTACGAGGCGAGTGGTTCTTATCAAATTTATATTCAAGACATGCAGCCTGACGGAATTGGAAACTTGCATTTAGCTTATGAGCAATTAAAAGTTCGTTTAGAGGAAGAGGGCTTGTTTTCTCAAGTTTATAAAAAAATAATTCCTCCGTATGCTAAAACAATAGGTGTAATCACGTCGCCAACAGGAGCAGCAATTCGCGATATTATAACAACAATTAAACGTCGTTATCCAATTGGAAATGTTATTGTGTTTCCTGTACTTGTACAAGGGGAGTCAGCAGCTCCCTCGATTGTACAAGCAATTCGTACAGCGAATGAAATGGGAGATATTGATGTTTTAATTGTTGGACGTGGTGGAGGCTCTATTGAAGAATTATGGGCCTTTAATGAGGAAGTAGTTGCAAGAGAAATTTTCACAAGTGAGATTCCGATTATTTCGGCTGTAGGCCATGAAACAGATTTTACAATTGCAGATTTTGTCGCGGATTTACGTGCACCAACACCGACTGCAGCAGCTGAGTTGGCGGTACCTAATACTATAGAGTTACAAGAAAAGGTATTACAAAGAACTCTGAGATTGCAAAGAGCAATGAGAGAGAGAGTACATAAAAAAGAAGAAAAACTGCAAGTGTTACAAAAATCTTATGCGTTCCGTTATCCAAGGCAAGTGTACGAGCAAAAAGAAGAGCAGTTAGACAGGGCTCTTGAACAACTTGTTTTAGCGAAAGAGCGTTATATAGATAAAAAAGTAAATCAATTAAAGCAACTTTCATTTTATTTAGAAAAGCACCACCCATCTCAAAAAATTATACAAACGAAAACGGCAATTGAAACGTTGCAAAAGCAGTTGCAACGTGAAATGCAAACATTACTTCAAACGAAGGAGTTCGTATTTGTGAGAGCGGCTCAAAAGCTTGAGGTATTAAGCCCGCTTAAAGTAATGATGAGAGGGTATGGGCTTGTATACGATGAAGAGAAACAAGTATTAAAAAGCGTGAAAGATGTTAGCCTTGGAGATGCTGTTTCGGTTCAATTACAAGATGGAATACTAGATTGTAGCGTATCAAGCATAGAGGAGCGTGAATTGAATAATGGAAAATAAGTTAAGCTTTGAAGAAGCAATTTCGCAGCTTGAGCATCTCGTTTCTAAGCTTGAACAAGGTGATGTACCTTTAGAGGAAGCAATTTCTTATTTTAAGGAAGGCATGGAATTATCTAAGCTTTGTGATGAGAAATTGAAAGATGTACAAGAACAAATGGCAGTTATCCTTGGGGAAGATGGAGAGCTTAAACCGTTTACTGCTTTAGGAGATGAAGCATAGTGACACATATAGCTTTTGATGCTTTTTTGAAAGAGAGTAAAACTTTCGTAGAAGAAAAGCTTGTAAGCTATGCAAATGAATTACAATGTCCAAATGTGCTTCGTGAAGCGATGGCATATTCTTTGGAAGCGGGTGGGAAACGTCTCCGCCCGTTACTTTTATTTGCAACGTTACAAGCGTTTGGGAAAGAAAGAAATCTTGGAGTGGGTGCAGCTTGTGCCCTTGAAATGATTCATACATATTCGTTAATTCATGATGATTTACCTTGTATGGATGATGATGATCTAAGACGAGGAAAGCCTACAAATCATAAAGTATTTGGTGAAGCAATGGCAGTTTTAGCGGGAGATGGTTTGTTGACATATGCTTTTCAAGTTATTATGGCATATGAGCAAAAAGAAATCTCTGCTGAAAAAAAAGTAAGACTTGTACTTGAGCTTGCGAAAGCAGCAGGACCTGAAGGAATGGTTGCTGGACAAGTGGCAGATATGGAAGCTGAAGGAAAACGACTTACAATTAATGAATTAGAGTACATTCATAATCATAAGACAGGTAAACTGCTTGAGTTTGCTGTACTTGCAGGCGCGATACTTTCTGATGCTACAGAAGAGCAAGAAGAGAAGTTACTTGCATTTGCGAAATATATCGGTCTAGCTTTCCAAATTAGAGATGATATTTTGGATGTAGAAGGAACAGAAGAAGAGATTGGAAAACCGATTGGTAGTGATGCTTCCAACGAGAAGAGCACATATACGACGTTATTTACTGTAGATAGAGCAAAATCTATTTTAGAGGAGAAAATTGCAAAAGCAAAAGATTCTATTAGCTCCTTACAATTACAAGATGAATATTTACTATCTATTTGTGATTTAATCGCAAAACGTAATAACTAATATAACAGCGTTTCCATTTGTTGAGTCATTCATCATTTTATGATATAAATGTAGGAAAGGTTTTTCTTTTCTTGTTATTGGCAAAAATATATGTAGATTACATTGCCGTTATCACTTCGTGTTAGCGGCTATTTTTTTCATCACGTAAAGAAATATGATGTATAATATGATAAGTGAAAAAATGGAAGTGTTTTCTGAAAGCAGGACAAGATAAAAAGAATAGAAAAGATAATTTCTTGTGTTGTGTAAATGTTTCTTATAATATTTGACATGTTGACAGATTATGAAATGAAAGTGAGTGATCCATGTGGATCTAACGCAAATTCAAAACCCTAGTTTTTTGAAAGATATGTCTATCAGTGAACTAGAGGGGTTGAGTGAGGATATTCGTAAGTTTTTAATTGAAGAGCTCTCTCAAACAGGTGGACATATTGCACCTAATTTAGGTGTAGTAGAACTCACAATTGCTCTGCATAAATTATTTGATAGTCCGAAAGATAAGTTTTTATGGGACGTAGGACATCAATCCTATGTACATAAAATTTTAACAGGGCGTGCGAAAGAATTCGGCACATTAAGGCAATACCAAGGTCTATGTGGTTTTCCAAAACGCTGCGAGAGTGAGCATGATGTTTGGGAAACTGGTCATAGTTCAACGTCGTTATCTGCTGCAATGGGAATGGCTCTAGCACGTGATTTAAAGAAAACGGAAGAATACGTTATACCAATCATTGGCGATGGTGCATTAACAGGCGGAATGGCTTTAGAGGCATTGAACCACATTGGGCATGAAAAAACGGACATGATTGTTATTTTGAATGACAATGAAATGTCAATTGCACCAAACGTCGGTGCACTTCATAATGTACTTGGTCGTTTACGTACCGCAGGGAAGTACCATTGGGTAAAAGATGAACTAGAGTATATATTGAAGAAAATCCCAGCAGTCGGCGGGAAAGTTGCTGCGACAGCAGAGAAAATAAAAGATAGTCTAAAATATTTACTAGTATCAGGCGTCTTTTTTGAAGAATTAGGCTTTACATATTTAGGTCCGGTCGATGGGCATGATTATGAAAAGTTATTCGAAACGTTGCAATATGCAAAGAAAACAAAAGGCCCAGTACTTGTTCATGTTATTACGAAAAAAGGAAAAGGTTATAAACCAGCTGAAAGTGACGTTATTGGAACTTGGCATGGAACAGGATCGTATAAAATTGAGTCAGGTGACTTCGTTAAACCGAAAGAAGTTGCACCAGCATGGAGTGCTGTTGTTAGTGAAACAGTGCTTAAGCTAGCGAGAACGGATGAACGTATCGTTGCAATTACGCCTGCAATGCCTGTTGGATCGAAACTTGAGAAATTCCAAAAAGAATTTCCGGATCGCATGATTGATGTAGGTATTGCAGAGCAGCATGCTACAACAATGGCAGCTGGTATGGCAACACAAGGGATGAAGCCGTTCTTAGCAATTTATTCAACATTTTTACAAAGAGCATACGACCAAGTTGTTCATGATATTTGTCGCCAGAATTTAAATGTTTTCATTGGAATAGATCGCTCTGGATTAGTAGGAGCAGACGGTGAAACGCATCAAGGTGTATTTGACATCGCGTTTTTACGTCACTTGCCGAATATGGTGCTTATGATGCCGAAAGATGAAAATGAAGGTCAACATTTAGTATATACAGCGATGCAATACGAAGATGGACCGATTGCTTTACGTTATGCACGCGGAAATGGACTTGGCGTTCAAATGGATGAAGAATTAAAGGCGATTCCAATTGGTACATGGGAAACGTTAAAAGAAGGCACACAAGCAGCAATTTTAACGTTTGGTACGACAATCCCGATGGCAATGGAAGCAGCTGAGCGTCTTGAACAAGCTGGAGTATCAGTGAAAGTAGTGAATGCTCGCTTTATTAAGCCGATGGACGAAGCATATTTACATGAGCTTTTAGGGAAAAATATACCGATTTTAACGATTGAAGAGGCTTGTTTAATCGGTGGCTTTGGGACGGGAGTAGTTGAATTTGCTTCTGAGAACGGATACCATAGTGCTTTAATTGAACGAATGGGTATTCCTGATCGCTTCATAGAGCATGGTAGTGTAACAAAACTGTTAGAAGAAATTGGTTTAACAACAGATGCTGTTGTAGACCGTATTCATACAATGATTCCATCAAAACAAAAAAGGGCGTAACAAATGAGCGTAAAAAAAGAAAGAGTAGATGTACTATTAGTAGAGCGAGGACTTATAGAAACGCGTGAGAAGGCTAAACGTGCTGTTATGGCAGGTCTTGTATATGCGAATGAAATGAGACTCGATAAGCCAGGGGAGAAAATCTCACAAGATACGGAGATTACGGTGAAAGGGCAAGTCATGCCGTATGTAAGCCGTGGTGGTTATAAGCTTGAAAAGGCATTAGAAACATTTCAACTTGATTTACAAGATAAGGTTATGATAGATATTGGTTCATCAACTGGTGGTTTTACAGACTGTGCGCTTCAAAATGGGGCGAAGTTATCCTACGCATTAGATGTAGGATATAATCAACTTGCGTGGAAATTGCGTCAAGATGAGCGTGTTGTTGTGATGGAACGAACGAACTTCCGTTACGTGACACCGGCAGATTTAGAGCGTGGTTTACCGCAGTTTGCAAGTATTGATGTTTCATTTATATCATTAAGGCTTATATTGCCGGTTTTAAAAACAATGCTTATGCCAAATGGTGATGTAGCTGCATTGATTAAACCTCAGTTTGAAGCTGGACGAGAACAAGTCGGGAAAAAAGGCATTGTTCGTGATAGAAAAGTACATGAAGCTGTCGTGGAAATGATTGTCGATTTTGCTCTTAAGGAAGGCTATAATATCGAAGGTTTAACATTCTCACCAATTACAGGCGGGGATGGAAATATTGAATTTTTAATTCATCTAAAGTGGCACGGTGAGCGTGAGAATGGCGAAAATCATTCTCCGGTTTCTATTGAGCAAGTTGTTACAGAAGCACATGATGTTTTAAAACAAAAAGGGAAAGGGGAATAACATATGTTGTTCCTCTTTTTGTTGTAATCGTATAATGATTGTAAAAACAATTGTGTACAAGTAATGGATTATACGGTAACATAAATAAATGAAGTATACCAATGTTTAAACTATGGTAAGAGATAGTGTGAGGTGCAAATGTATGAATAAAGGTCAGCGCCATATTAAAATCAGGGAAATTATTGCTAACAAAGAAATTGAAACACAAGATGAACTAGTTGATATTTTACGTAATGTGGGGTTTAATGTAACGCAAGCAACAGTATCGCGCGATATTAAAGAACTGCACTTAGTGAAGGTGCCATTACATGATGGACGCTATAAATATAGCTTGCCAGCAGATCAACGATTTAATCCGTTGCAAAAATTAAAACGAAATCTAGTGGATTCATTTGTAAAATTAGACACGGCAGGACATATGCTTGTGCTAAAAACATTGCCTGGTAACGCTCATTCACTTGGGGCACTCATTGATCATTTAGAGTGGGATGAGATCGTCGGAACCATTTGTGGTGATGATACTTGCTTAATTATTTGCCGTACACCTGAAGATACAGGTGTTGTCTCTGATCGTTTCTTAAATATGCTTTAACAGAAAAATCTTGTTTACTTTCCTCTGTAAAGTGGAAAGTAAACAAGATATTTTTATTGGCGAAAAATACGGATTTTCAAATACAATACATTATTTTTTTTGAATGAAGTTAGAAAATAGGTGGATTGACCCGTAAAACGAATGTTTGGTACAATGGAGCGGGTTAGAAGAGTAATTTATACATACAAACATATAGTATAACTATTTGAATGAAGAATACTGAGAAAAGCCCTTAATAGGGGATTAGTTTATAACGAGGTGAATGGGGCATTGTTATCGGAATTATCGATCAGAAACTTTGCTATTATTGAGGCATTAAATATTTCTTTTCAAAAAGGTTTAACCGTTTTAAGTGGTGAAACAGGAGCTGGAAAATCCATTATTATTGATGCAATTAGTTTGCTTGTTGGTGGCCGTGGTTCAGCAGAATTTGTTCGATATGGAACAGAAAAGGCTGAGATAGAAGGCTTATTCTATGTAGAAGATGACAAGCATCCATGTATCGCAAAGGCAGAAGAGTTAGATATAGAAATAGAAGATGGCATGATTATTTTGAAGCGTGACATCGCTGCGAACGGAAAAAGTGTCTGTCGTGTAAATGGGAAACTTGTTACACTCAGCATATTAAAAGAGATTGGAAAAACGCTAGTTGATATTCATGGACAGCATGAAACACAAGATTTAATGAATGAAGAACGTCATATGTTTATGCTTGATCATTTTGATGGAAATCGCATTGTTAAACAATTGGGCATATATCAAAATGTATATACAGACTATGAGAAGTTAAAAAAACAGCTGAAATCTTTAAGTGAAAATGAACAACAAATGGCCCATCGTCTAGATTTAATTCAATTCCAACATGAAGAAATTCGTAAGGCGGATTTAAAAATGGATGAAGAATATGAATTGACTGAGGAACGATTAAAAATCTCCAATTTTGAAAAGATTTATAAAGCATTAGGAGATGCGTATCGTTCGTTAAGTGGAGACGGACAGGGATTGGATCACGTAAGAAATGCAATGGGACAAATGGAGAGTATTACGCACTTAGACGAAGCGTATCAAGAAAATCATGATTCTATTGCGAATAGTTATTACTTATTAGAAGAAGTTGCATACCAGCTTAGAGAAAAATTAGATATGATGGAATATGATCCGAAACGTCTAGATGAAATTGAAACACGTTTGAATGAAATCCGTATGTTAAAGAGAAAGTATGGAAATACTGTAGAAGAGATTTTAGCGTATGCTGATAAAATTGAACAAGAAATTTTTACGATTGAAAATAAAGACGTACATATTGAAACGACGAGAAAGCAGTTAACGAAATTAGAAGGTGTTATTGTAAAAGAAGCAACGTTGTTAAGTACTATGCGTCATGAGCTTGCAGATCATCTTACAAGCGCTATTCATCAAGAATTAAAAGAACTATATATGGAAAAAACGAAATTTGAAGTGAGAATTATGAAGAGGGTAGGAAATGTAGAAGAACCTCTCGTGGAAGGAACACCGGTAAAACTTACGGCGGATGGCTACGATCATGTGGAATTTTATATTTCAACGAATCCGGGTGAACCGTTAAAGCCACTTTCAAAGGTCGCTTCTGGCGGAGAGTTATCTCGTATTATTTTAGCTTTAAAAAGCATTTTTTCTAAGCATCAAGGTGTTGCATCTGTTATTTTTGATGAAGTGGATACGGGTGTGAGTGGTCGGGTTGCACAGGCTATTGCGGAAAAAATTTATCGTGTATCAGTAAACTCGCAAGTACTTTGTATTACGCACTTACCTCAAGTAGCTTCAATGGCGGACTCTCATTTATTTATTAGAAAACAAGTGGCGAATGATCGTACGATTACATCGGTTACTGTGTTAAGTACGGATGAAAAAGTAACAGAAATTGCTCGAATGATTTCTGGTGTTGAAATTACAGATTTAACGACAGAGCATGCGAAAGAGTTACTTACGCAAGCGCATCATTTCAAACAGACAGCAGAGGCTATCCAGTAATGGATAGCTTTTTTTTCTCAAATGACGATTTCTTAATTCTTCCGGTTATAAATAAAGCGCTGCAAGGAGAGATTAAAAAGTGAAGCCAAGAGGCTGAATGTGGGGTAGGAGCGAGGAGAGTGAACAAATTGAAATTAGAAAGATTTCGAAAAATAATAGGTCTTTGTCTCCTTGTTTCTCTAGTTTTTATTGGATGTTTTAAACCGCTTCGAACGTTTATTTCATCTCCGAAGCAACTTGTTGTTTTTGAAGGACAACAATCAGAAATAGCATCATTACCAGTTTTTAAGGCTGCATCTACAAATCGTAATGTGTTTACTGTAAGTTCAAATGAACAAGAACTTATGGTAAATTCTCACCAAAATGGTGAAGCTGATATGGTGTTTCAACTTGCTGGATTTCCAGTGAAAAAAGT
This sequence comes from Bacillus sp. TH19, assembly GCF_016651075.1. Lineage (NCBI taxonomy): Bacteria > Bacillati > Bacillota > Bacilli > Caryophanales > Bacillaceae > Bacillus > Bacillus sp. TH19. Next base: position 1,361,949 of record NZ_JAEKEO010000007.1, read on the forward strand.
AAATGTGAAAGTATTAAAAGATTTTAAAGTTATTCCAGGTGGACAATCGATTGGTGTAAAATTGAACACAAAAGGTGTACTTGTTGTAGGCCATCATTTAATTCAAACTGAAAAGGGTAAAGTATCTCCTGGTGAAACAGCTGGTGTACAGATTGGAGATATGATTACTGAAATCAATGGTAAAACAATTGAAAGAATGAGTGATGTAGCACCATTTATTCATAATAGTGGAGAAACAGGTGAACCGCTTAATCTTGTTTTATTAAGAGATGGAAAATATATTCGTGCTAAGCTAACACCACAAAAAGACAATGGTGAATCCTCTTACCGAATTGGACTGTATATTCGTGATTCAGCAGCTGGTATCGGAACGATGACATTTGTACATCCAGATTCTATGAAATATGGAGCGCTTGGTCATGTAATTTCCGATAATGATACAAAAAAGCCAATTCAAGTAGAAGATGGACAAATTATGCGTTCGACAGTAACGTCTATTGAAAGAGGAAGTCACGGGAACCCGGGAGAAAAATTAGCAAGATTTTCACCGGATCGTGAAGTGATTGGTAATATTACAATAAATAGCCCGTATGGTATTTTTGGGAAATTAAACACAGATATGACAAACGGCATAATGGATAAAGCAATGCCTATCGCATTATCCCATCAAGTAAAAGAAGGGCCAGCGAAAATATTAACAGTTATTGATCAAGATAAGGTGGAAGCGTTTGATATTGAAGTTGTTAGTACGGTACCACAAAAGTTCCCGGCTACAAAAGGTATGGTTATAAAAGTGACAGATAAACGTTTACTAGCAAAAACGGGTGGTATTGTACAAGGAATGAGTGGAAGTCCGATTGTACAAAATGGGAAAGTAATTGGTGCGGTTACACATGTATTTGTAAATGATCCAACGTCAGGATACGGTGTTCATATTGAATGGATGTTACATGAGGCTGGAATTAATATTTATGATCAAGAGAAAAAAGCGAGCTAATACATATTAGCTCGCTTTTCTTTTGAAAAATTCGTTGAAATTTTGTAAAAGCTCCGCAAGAGCTGTTTTTTGTTGTAAGATATAAGCAAAGGGTTGAACGTTTCGCTGTAATTCTATGATGGAATGTGTTGCGAAAGTAAAAAAATGAACGATAAACATATTTTTTTGTGATTTTATCGGAAAGTAAGAAACTTTAAAGGGAATTTTCACACAATTGTCGAACAATTCATGTAGCCTAGAAGCTTACACATGTCGGAAGAATCGATTCGGTAAGGGAGGAAAAACTGTGGAGAAAATTAAAGTGTGTCTTGTGGATGATAATAAAGAATTGGTATCGATGCTAGAGAGTTATGTTGCTGCCCAAGATGATATGGAAGTTATCGGAATTGCTTACAATGGTCAAGAATGTTTAAACTTATTGAAAGAAAAGCAGCCTGATATACTCGTTTTAGACATTATTATGCCACATTTAGATGGTCTAGCTGTGCTAGAGAAAATGCGACATATTGAAAGGTTAAGACAACCTAGCGTTATTATGTTGACGGCATTCGGACAAGAAGATGTGACGAAAAAAGCGGTTGATTTAGGGGCATCATATTTCATATTAAAACCATTTGATATGGAGAATTTAACAAGTCATATTCGTCAAGTTAGTGGTAAGGAAAGTGCTACTATTAAACGTCCATTACCATCTTTCCGATCAGCAACAACGATAGATGGAAAACCGAAAAACTTAGATGCGAGTATTACAAGTATCATTCATGAAATTGGTGTACCCGCTCATATTAAAGGGTACATGTACTTACGAGAAGCAATCTCTATGGTGTACAATGATATCGAATTACTAGGATCTATTACGAAAGTATTATATCCAGATATTGCAAAGAAATATAATACAACAGCAAGCCGTGTCGAGCGCGCAATCCGTCACGCAATTGAAGTAGCTTGGAGCCGTGGGAATATTGATTCTATTTCGTCCTTATTTGGTTATACTGTATCCATGTCAAAAGCAAAACCTACGAATTCCGAGTTCATCGCAATGGTTGCGGATAAGCTAAGACTTGAACATAAGGCTTCGTAAATGTTGATATAATAGTGTTTTTGATTGTTTAGCGGTAATGTAAAGTTACCAACAAACTTCTTTTCGTACCAACAAATAATGTTAATGCATTTTAATAAACACCGTCTTTTATTGGTTTGTAAATCAAACTAATGAGAGGCGGTGTTTTTTGTTTTGACTGAATTTGAATTACAGCTAGATAATTTTATGTTGTATTGTTCAAGTAAAAACTTATCGACTAAAACGCTGAAAAGCTATGACCAGACGCTAAATTTATTTTTATTGTACATGAGAGAGACGTATCAAGTGGAGGAAGCGGGGAAGGTAAAGGCCGTACACATTCGGCAGTATATTAAGTATTTAAAGGAACGTGGAAAGTACACTGTGGCTGCTAAAACAATAGCTAATGATATTAATCGCCCGCATAATCGGACGGATTACAAAAAGCCACTAAGCGATACAACGATTGCTAACAATTGATGCATTTTCAAATAAGCTAAAAGAATTTATAAAATGTTGGTTAGAATTAGAAGAACAGAATAGAGGAAGGTAAAAAGACGAGGACATTGTTCGTTGTCTTTTTTTATTTCAGTGCCGTCCGTCCATATAAATAATGATTTTTTAAGGTTTAGTGTCACGTTTTATGTGTGTAGAGACCAATAGAAAGGGAAGAGGTAGTTCCTTTCTCCTCTTAGACATTCATAAATACAACATTTTTTATGATTTTGTCACAGTAAACTTTTAAAATTATAAAATCAGTGAGGGACGGCAACATGAAATTATACAAAAGAGAAAAGAAAACACACATTCAAATACAGCAGGAAGATAAGCTAGAACGAATAAAGCAAATTTATGATGATAAAAAAGTAAAGCAGGTGCTTGCAGTAGAAAAGACATGGAATAAGTATGCTTTACTTCGATTGGAAGAAGGAGAGGATGCCTTCCATATCATTTTTAATGATTATTTAATAGGATGGTTCATTCAAACAACTCTCAATAAATTTGAAAATGCATGGAAAAATAAGCGGATTTATCGAGATGATTTTGAAAGTGTATTTTGGGAGAAGTTATGGCATTTGTGTCGAGAACATTCATGGAACGATGAGTATTACTTATATGAAAAAGTCAGAAAATCGTTGGAGTGTACGGGCTACAACTTAGTAAAATCAAATTTAAGGACAGATAAAAGGAAAGTAAATCATCAAAACATTGACCTTGTTGAAGACTTAGAAAAAATTGATTCGCCGTTTCGAATTGAGGACGATGTAGAAATTAAACTATTAATCGAACAGTATTGTAATGATATTGAAGAGGAGTTAATAACAACGTATATAGAAAGTCCCCATTTATCATATAGAGACTTAGGGTGTTTACATGGGATAAATCATCCTGAAAGAGGGAGACGGATACTTAATTCAGCAAAGAGGAAGTTAAGTGAATTTATATTTTGATAGGGTTCTCGTATTTATTTGCTTTATATAGCAGACAGCTTCATTTCAACTTCTTTAAAAGGAATGGATTAAATTTTTCTCTAAAAAATCAGAATGTTTAGTACAGTAAAATAGTTTCACGTGATATAATTCGTTTGTAAAATATTGTATGGGGAAGGGGTAGCATGACGCAAATAAAGGTTACGCCAGAACGGCTAGAACAGTCAGCAAAGCTAGTTCTTGAAACTAAAAATAGATTAGAACAGATACATAAAGATTTATATAACCAAACGGAATACGTAGCTTCAATGTGGAATGGTGCAACGGGTCAAAGGTTTTATCAGATGTTTAATGAAACAAAACCTCAAATGTTTAATGTGTTTCGGGAATTTGATAAGATTGCAGAAGAACTAATGCACGCTGCTGAAAAGTTTCGTAATGCTGATGAACGTTATGATGGTAATTTAGTTGATGGAAAGATAGAAGAAGGGGCAATGTGTGGTAAGCTACCTGAAAAATCTACTTTCGAAAAAATTCGAGATGGTATTGTAGAAGGTGCAGGGGAAGCCGTTGAAGATACTATAGAAGGATTTAAGGCACTTGGTAAATGGGAAACGTGGCAAAATATGGGGAACGCAGCCTTGCATCCTATTGATACACTTAGTACCATGTATAATGTATTGTCGGATTCATTTATTAATGATGTAATAAATGGTGACGCAGAAAGTCGTGCGAAATGGGGAAGTTATGCTTTAACTCAAGTTGGTTTAGGACTTATTGGTGATAAAGGAATAAGCAAAGTCACTACACTTGCAAAGGGTACGAATTTAGCAAAGGTATCAGAAGGTATCTCGCATTATACAAATAAATTGCAAACGGGAGACCGTTTTGCATATGCTGGCGTTGGTGAGTTTAGAGATATTCCGAAAACTTCTTTTAATTCTTTAGAAGAAGCCCGTAATACATTTATGTTTGCTGACCCTGGTAATTTAAATACACCTAGATTCCAAGAATATCTTGGCCAAGTAGAAGAAATAACAAATAGAAAGATTCCTGAAAACCAGAGGGAATTACTACAAGAACATTTAGAAAATAATGGTTATGAACGATTAAGCAAAGAAGAAGTAGATACAAGAAGGAACGAGTTCCGTTCTGAAAAAAATAAGCTGATAGCTGAGTGGGAAAAAGAAACAAACCAAACATGGCCTACATATGCTGAGGAAGTTATTTCGAAAAGAGGTAAAGTAACACGGAGAATTGAGAAGCCATTTGATGCACATCACCTTATTGAAAATGCACATGGTGGAGAACATGAATGGTGGAATATGCACCCAGCTAAATACCCTGATGAACATCAAGGTGGTATACATGCTAAGGAAAGTATTTCAAGAGAAATTTTTAAAAAGTAATTAACGGAGGTAGTAAAAGTTATGTTTGATTTTTTGAAAAATTGTGTTGTAGCTGATGAAAGTATAAAATCTGACCAAACACCTATTTTCTATCCTTTAAAAAGTGAAGAGATAGAGGAAGCAGAAGATTTATTAAAAATGAAATTCCCTAAAGAATTGAAAAATTTTTATAAAGAAATTGGTTATGGTTTTTTAGAGGCATCAAGTAAGTTCTTTTTTAACAGATTTATGGACCCCTTTTCTGTTGTGGATTTTCGTTTGAGACAAGATATCTATGAATATAACCCTAATATAGATGGTGTAGACGATGAAGAATCATTAGTGTTTTTTGAAGTGACAGAACTTAGCTTTTTAACAATTAAATTTAAGCAAGCGAATGAATTAGGTCAATGCCCTATTTACTCTGAAGATGAGAAAATAGCGGATTCTTTAGAAGAATTTTTAATTAAAATGGGCGAAAATCCTGACTATTATATCTAATGAAAGAATCAATGAACACCTGAGTTTCAGAGTTGAACGTGTAAGTCTTTAGCAAAGTTCTAAAATAACTGACAGGAGTTAGTAACATGGACGTAGAGATTTCAGAAATGCTAAAAATATTAAACGATTATGAAGGGAATGAAAAAGAAATTTTTGAACTGATTCAAGCTGAAGCAATGATGAAATATAAACAATGTGAAGAAATGATAGATACGATACTGAATAATAAGTTTAGAACCGAAAAAGAAAAGCATGAAGCTATAATGAGTATGATAGGACATATTTTCACTTGTGGCGTATCTTATGGGAGTGTTCAAGTTCCATTAGAAATGATTAAGAATCGTCAATCATCTATACATTGATTTATATTTTGAGATAAAGTCGTACCAGATAGTTGATGAAATGAATAATAGTACACGAATGTCATTTAATTTTATTGACGTTTGCCCCTGTGGTTATGTATCATATTCTTATACACATTAGTAACGTAATGTTACCAATGAATTAGGAAAAACTAAACCAATAAAGGGCGTGAAATTTAGCGTATTTATTGGACGAAAAGAAAATGTTAGAAACGTATACATATCAACGTTTAAAGCTTTTGGTTATACTGTATCCATGTCAAAAGCAAAACCTACGAATTCCGAGTTCATCGCAATGGTTGCGGATAAGCTAAGACTTGAACATAAGGCTAGCTGAGAGGAAAAGTAGTAAGGGATTTAAGTTTTAGTAGAGCTTAATAATTCTTGAAATTTATACTCGATATCAATTTTAAAACCAATAAACTTTTATTTAATGACCAATGAATTTTAGAATTCGTTGGTCTTTTTATTTTGTTGAGAAAAAGAGGGAGAAGTGATATCGATTTTATCAAAATTATTTGGGTAGATAAAAAGGGTTGTTTGATATTATGGGAAATAAAACCTGTTTTTAGTAATATTACATATAAGTGAGTTTTTTAAGGTAATTAAATAGGTATACAGAGGGAGAAGGGAAATGAAAAACAAAATATTAACTTGGCTAGGAATAGTAGCAGCTATGGGAGTTCTTGCTGTTGCAGTTACATTTGGAATGTTAGAGCTTGCCGATAATCCAGTAGATAAAGAAGTGAGTGCTCAAATAGATAAAAAAGAAGACCCAACGATAGTAGGTAGAGAGGTAGATGGAGTCTTTGTTGATGTGTATGTTACTGAAAATTCTACTGAAAGCGAAGTCATTACAGCGATGTATCACATGACTCATCAAAAAGTAGTGGCAGAACGAAAATCGGGATCCATCCCAATGATTCAAAATAACGCTGAAAAATTAAAAAAAATCATAAATAAGAGTAGTTTTGCGAAGAAAAATGAGCTTGTAGCAATTGCTGATAGATGGGCGAAAAAAGATTTTAGTAAAATTGTAGAAGATCACAATTTTTTCTCGGATGCTCAAGAGGGTAATGTTTGTAAAGCCACTAGAGCGATGGATGCGGTAGAAGAGCAACATTATATTTTAACTACATTCGGGGAGGAAAAAGCGAAAGAACTATACGAATCAGGGGATACTCCGCACGTTCAATAAAAAATAATATGAAGGGCTTCTAGTTTTTTTATTACCTTGCTTTAAGGGGGCAATGGTGACTTGTGAATAAATATTCTGCTTTCTTTATGACTTGTAACAAAAAAGAAGATATATAATTCATTATTAAATGATGAAGTGAAGGCTAAATCGCATCGTAGTACATCTGTTAAAGGATTTTAGTGGGGAAGTCATCCATGATATAATAGATGATAATAAAAAGCCCTGCAAAACAGGACTATATTATTCTTCGTCTTTATTTTGTTTTTCTAATTCAACTAACTTTTGGATTAAAATATGCTGTGGCATATGCATAAGTTGTTCAAGTGGAACACCTAACGCTTTTGATAGGCGGACTGCAGTGTCTGGAGAAATTTGTAATGGTCTCATAGAAGTACCTCCTTTTTCGTATAGTATAGCATAAGATTGGGGGAGTGAGGATGACTCTTATATTTGCACATCGTGGTGCAGCGGGAACGTATCCGGAAAATACAATGATTTCATTTGAAGCGGCGGAGGCTTTCGGGGCAGATGGAATTGAACTCGATGTTCAATTCACGAAAGATGGAAAAGTTGTCGTTATTCATGATGAAACGGTGGATCGGACAACAAATGGAAAAGGTGCGGTTCGAAATTATTTATATGAAGATTTATGTAAGTTGGATGCGAGTTATAAATTCGGTGACAAAGTAGGTTTTTGCAAAATACCTCTTCTAGAAGAGGTGTTAGAATGGCTCGCAAAAACGAAATTGTTACTCAATATTGAACTGAAAAATAATAAAATCCCATACAGAGGTTTAGAAGAAGAGGTTATAACACTTGTACGTAAGTTTAGTTTAGAGGATCGGATTGTGTTTTCTTCTTTTAATCACTACAGTATGAAGCGATGTCATATGATGGCTCCTGATATTCAAACAGCTATTTTGTATCGTGAAGGTTTGCATAGCCCGTGGGCATATGCAAAAAAGATGGGTGCTACTGCAGTACATCCGAATTATCGTTATCTTCAAGATGCTATCGCTGAATTAACGATGGGAAGTGGTGTGGAGGTTCGTCCTTACACGATAAATGAAGAAACGCTTATGCGTAAATATTTTGATATGAATATATCAGCGATTATTACTGATTATCCTGAAACAGCAAGAACTTTATTACCGATAAAAAAATGAGACCTAATATAATGGTCTCATTTTTTATTTATGATATGTGAAAACTTTGTTTTATCTTCTGAAGCGTGCTTGTACTTTATTTCTCTTACGATCTCTGTGTAAGACGAAGCCGCCGAAGATATAAAACCCGAGTGCGAAGCAAAGAGCGCCGATTAAAAATTGTAACCATAATATAGGGATTGGGGAGAACAAAATCCCAAATACAGTATCTCTCATTAGTTTAATACCAAGCACGGCTAATGAAATGGGGATGAGTGCTAATAATAGAGCGAGGTAACGCTGCATACATAACGCTCCTTTTCAGATTATTTTGTGTATTTTAATGATGTTATATGGAATGGGGGTTTGTCAAGAGGTTGCTGAACGAGTAAGATAAGAATGTGAAAAATTTTGCAGAGATACTTCGAGAGGAAGTGTAATGTATGAAACAAAATGTGTTAATTGTTGGAGCAGGTGAAGGTGGGAGTACACTGCTGAGTCTGTTGCAAAATTCGAATATATTTCAAATTATAGGAGTTATTGATAGTAATCCAATTGCGAAAGGATTACAAATCGCAAAGGAATATGGGACTCCGATTGGTGATAGTGTAACTCCGTTTCTTTCTATGCATATTGATGTAATGTTTGATATGACAGGTGATTATGATTTACATAAAGTTTTATTGGGAAGCAAGCATAAAGACACCCTTCTTATACCAGGGGATATTGCAAAAATTGTTACGAGACTAGCGCATGAGAAGGAAAGCTTAATTGGAAAGCTAGAAGAACAGACGCAACAAGGGAATTTAATTTTAAATTCAACGCATGACGGTATGATTGTTATAGACCAAGAGGGACAAGTTCGTCTGTTTAATAAAAGCGCAGAGCGTATTACTGGATATAAAAAAGAGGAAGCAATAGGGAAATATATTTTAGAAGTTATTCCAACGAGTAAGTTGCTTCGTATTATACGCACGAAAAAAATAGAAGTGAATCATGAACTGACGTTAGAGAATGAAAAAAAGATTATTACAACGCGTATTCCGATATTAAAAGAAGGTGGAGAGGTTCAAGGGGCATTTGCGATTTTTAAAGACATTACAGAAGTTGTAGATTTAGCGGAAGAAGTTACAGACTTAAAAGAAATTCAAACGCTACTTGAGGCGATTATTAACTCATCTGAGGAGGCAATTTCGGTTGTTGATGAGAAAGGAAGAGGACTAGTTATAAACCCTGCTTATACGAAGTTAACGGGTTTGACTGAAGAAGAAATTATTGGGAAGCCGGCTACAACTGATATTGTGGAAGGTGAAAGTATGCATATGAAAGTACTTCGGACGCGCCGAGCGGTACGAGGAATACATATGAAGATTGGGCAAAAAAAGCGAGATGTAATTGTAAACGTAGCACCGGTTATTGTCGATGGGATATTGAAAGGGAGCGTCGGGGTAATTCGCGATGTATCAGAAATTCAAAAGTTAACAAATGAATTGAATAGGGCAAGACAAATTATTCGAACGTTAGAAGCAAAATATTCATTTGATGATATTGTTGGTGATTCAGATGAAACGACGGCAGCTATTGAACAAGCAAAACTTGGAGCGAATACACCGGCAACAGTATTGCTTAGAGGGGAATCTGGTACGGGGAAAGAGTTATTTGCACATGCTATTCATAACAGTAGTAATCGAAAATACAATAAGTTTGTACGAGTAAACTGTGCTGCTATTTCTGAGACCTTATTAGAAAGTGAATTATTCGGTTATGAGGAAGGCGCGTTTTCTGGAGCGAAAAGAGGCGGGAAACGAGGATTCTTTGAAGAAGCGAATAATGGAAGTGTTTTTTTAGATGAAATCGGAGAGTTATCTGCAAATACGCAAGCGAAGCTCCTTCGTGTGCTACAAGAAAAAGAAATTGTGAAAGTAGGGGGAACGAAAGCGATACCTATTAATGTCCGGGTAATTGCAGCAACACATGTGAATTTAGAAAAGGGCATTCTAGAAGGAGAGTTCAGAGAGGACTTATATTATCGTTTAAATAAAATCCCGATTCAAATTCCTTCCCTTCGTCAGCGTAAAGGAGATATACCAGCGATTGCAGAAAGGTTAATTCAAAAAATTAATCAAGATTATGGTCGTAATGTAGAAGGACTCACCGATTCAGCCGTTTCGTATTTACAATCATATGAATGGCCAGGGAATGTTAGGGAACTTGAAAATATTTTAGGGCGAGCTATTATCTTTATGAATTATAACGAAATATATATTGATGTACATCATTTACCGCCTTTACATAAAGAAGAACAAGTAGAGCCGAAACAAAATAATTTATTACCTGAATTAGAAGAGAAGGCCCTTGAACACCTAGTGACAGAATTTGAGGGGAATATTATCCGTGAATATTTAGAGAAATTTGATGGGAACAAAACGAAGACTGCAAAAGCGTTAGGAATTTCAGTTCGAAACTTATATTACAAGCTAGAAAAGTATGACTGTGCAAAAAATAGCATGCAATAAATTGCGTACCGTGCAATTTATTGCGTGGTATACAAAAAGCGACAAAACAAGACAGAATATTTCGTTGTTTTCCAAAGTATTGATTTTACTGCATTTTGAATGCGTTTTCATTATTGGTAAGACCACTTTTTAAAGTTGGCACGGTATTTGCTTAATGAATAGACGAGGGACGACGGAAAGGGTTGATTACAAAATATGAAGTTAGAACACTTAATTGATCAAGCAGCAGGACAGCCTAAAAAAACTGTGGCTGTAGCAGTAGCTGAAGATCATGAAGTAATTGAAGCTGTAGCGAAAGCAATCAAGTTACAGCTAGCTCAATTTCGTCTATATGGAAATCAAGAGAAAATAATAGGGATGCTACAAGAGCATGGGCTACAAACTTCAGAACATATTGAAGTGATTGCAGCAGCGTCAAGTGCTGAGGCTGCAGAACTTTCTGTTAAATCTGTAAGCAATGGCGAAGCAGATGTGCTAATGAAGGGGAACATCCCAACAGCAAATATTTTGAAAGCTGTATTAAATAAAGAGTGGGGACTTCGTAAGGGCAGCGTGCTTTCACATGTTGCAGCGTTTGAAGTTCCAAATTACGATCGTCTTATTTTTGTTACAGACGCAGCGATGAACATTGCACCTGATGTAACACAAAAAGCTGCTATTATACAAAATACTGTAGAAGTTGCCCAGGGAATAGGAATTGATTTGCCAAAGGTAGCGCCAATTACAGCGGTAGAGGTTGTTAATCCTGCGATGCAAGCGACAATTGATGCAGCGATGTTAACTCAAATGAATCGCCGCGGACAAATTAAAAATTGTGTCGTTGATGGACCACTTGCTTTAGATAATGCAGTATCACAAATTGCAGCAGAACATAAAGGCATAGTAAGTGATGTAGCAGGTAAGGCAGACATTTTACTCGTCCCAACGATTGAAGCTGGAAATGTGCTATATAAATCACTCGTCTATTTTGCAAATGCAAAGGTAGGAGCGATGATTGCTGGCGCTAAAGCACCGATTGTTTTAACATCACGTGCTGATTCAGCAGAAACAAAAGTATATTCATTAGCATTGGCAGTTGCGACTGCTTCAAAATAAACCAAATAGGGTAAAACAATTAGGGGGAAACGACAATGACATTAGAAATCTTCGAATACTTAGAAAAATATGATTATGAGCAAGTGGTATTTTGTCAAGATAAAGAATCTGGTTTAAAAGCAATCATTGCAATCCATGATACAACACTTGGACCAGCTCTTGGTGGAACAAGAATGTGGACATATGATTCTGAAGAAGCGGCGATTGAAGATGCATTGCGTCTTGCAAAAGGGATGACATACAAAAATGCAGCAGCTGGTTTAAATTTAGGTGGTGCAAAAACAGTAATTATCGGTGATCCACGTAAAGATAAAAGCGAAGCGATGTTCCGTGCATTAGGACGCTACATTCAAGGACTAAACGGACGTTACATTACAGCTGAAGATGTTGGTACAACAGTAGATGATATGGATATTATCCATGAGGAAACTGATTTTGTAACAGGGATTTCACCATCATTCGGTTCTTCTGGTAACCCATCTCCAGTAACTGCATACGGTGTTTACCGTGGTATGAAAGCAGCTGCAAAAGAAGCATTTGGTACAGATAACCTAGAAGGAAGAGTAATTTCTATTCAAGGTGTTGGTAACGTAGCGTATCACCTATGCAAACATTTACACGCTGAAGGAGCAAAATTAATCGTTACAGATATTAATAAAGAAGCTGTACAACGTGCAGTAGAAGAATTCGGTGCAACAGCAGTTGAGCCAAATGAAATTTACGGTGTTGAATGTGATATTTACGCACCATGTGCATTAGGCGCAACAGTTAATGATGAAACTATTCCACAACTTAAAGCAAAAGTAATCGCTGGTTCTGCAAATAACCAATTAAAAGAAGATCGTCACGGCGACCTTATTCATGAAATGGGTATTGTATACGCACCAGACTATGTTATTAATGCAGGTGGCGTAATTAACGTAGCAGACGAATTATATGGATACAATAGAGAACGTGCATTAAAACGTGTTGAGTCTATTTATGACACAATTGCAAAAGTAATCGAAATTTCAAAACGCGATGGCATAGCAACTTATGTAGCAGCAGATCGTCTAGCTGAAGAGCGCATTGCAAGCTTGAAAAACTCTCGTAGCACATACTTACGCAACGGTCACGACATTATTAGCCGTCGCTAATCATTCATATATAACTTTTACAAAAGGTGTGGTTACCTCTTATGAGGTTTCCACTTCCTTTTAAATTTATTAGTGGAGGTAGCAACATTGTCTGTAAATCGAATTCTTGTTATTAACCCAGGTAGTACATCCACAAAGATTGGTGTTTTTGATAATGAAAGACCCGTTCTAGAAGAAACTATTCGTCATGACGTAGAACAGATTGGAAAATATAAGCGAATTATCGACCAATATGAGTTTCGTAAAGAAACGATTTTAGAAGTTCTACATTCTCATGGTATTAACATTTCAAAATTAAACGCTGTTTGTGGGCGTGGTGGATTACTTCGTCCAATCGAAGGCGGTACGTATACAGTAAACGATGCGATGTTAGAAGATTTAAAAAATGGGTTTAGTGGTCATCACGCTTCAAACCTTGGAGGCATTTTAGCATATGAAATTGCTTCTGGATTAAACATTCCTGCATTCATTGTGGATCCTGTCGTTGTAGATGAGATGGAGCCAATTGCTCGTATAAGTGGTATTGCTGGTATGGAACGCAAAAGTATCTTCCATGCATTAAACCAAAAAGCGGTTGCTCGTAAAGTAGCAGATGAATTAAATCACAAATATGAGGATTTAAATTTATTAGTTACACATATGGGCGGCGGTATTACAGTTGGTGCTCATAAAAAAGGAAAAGTTATCGATGTGAATAATGGCTTAAACGGAGAAGGACCATTTAGTCCAGAGCGTGCTGGTACAGTACCAGTAGGACAATTAGTTGAAATGTGTTTTTCTGGTGAGTATTACCGAGACGAAATGGTTAAAAAACTTGTCGGACAAGGTGGACTTGTAAGCCTTATCGGTACAAACGATGCAATTAAAGTAGAACAAATGGTTGAAAAAGGTGATCCTGAGGCAACTCTTATTTATAAAGCAATGGCGTATCAAGTTGCAAAAGAGATTGGCGGAGCTAGTGCTGTACTTCACGGGAAAATCGATGCAATCGTATTAACTGGTGGACTTGCGTACAGTAAAATTCTTGTCGATGAAATAAAAGAACGTGTTCACTGGATTGCAGATGTTATCGTACATCCAGGAGAAGATGAATTACAAGCGTTAGCAGAAGGAGCACTTCGTGTATTACGTGAAGAAGAAGCTCCAAAAGAATATATTGTACGAGAAAAACAAACAGTAGCTAGGGGTTGAGATAATGGCAAGAGAATATGATTTAGTCATCGTTGGCGGCGGTACTGGTGGATATGTTGCTGCTATTCGTGCATCACAACTAGGGTTAAAAACTGCACTTGTTGAAAAAGAAAATCTTGGTGGTACTTGTTTACACAAAGGATGTATTCCTAGTAAAGCTCTTTTACGTAGTGCGGAAGTATACGCAACTGCTAAAAAAGGAGAAGAGTTCGGAGTTATTGCAAGTAATGTAGAACTAAACTTTGCTAAAGTACAAGAGCGTAAAGAGAAGATTGTAACGCAGCTTCATAAAGGCGTTCAGCATTTAATGAAACAAGGTAAAATTGATGTGTTTGAAGGTATTGGCCGTATTCTTGGCCCATCTATTTTCTCTCCAATGCCAGGTACAATTTCAGTTGAACTTGCAAGTGGAGAAGAGAATGAAATGTTAATTCCAAAAAATGTGCTTGTTGCAACAGGTTCTCGTCCAAATTCATTACCAGGATTAGAGTTAGACGGAGAGTATGTAATGTCTTCGGATCATGCCCTAAAAATGGAAACGCTTCCTAGCTCAATCATTATCGTTGGTGGCGGTGTAATTGGTATTGAGTGGGCATCTATGCTTGCTGACTTCGGTGTAGAAGTTACTGTATTAGAATATGCGAAAAACATATTACCACTAGAAGATAATGACGTTTCAAAAGAAATGCAACGTCTATTCAAGAAAAAAGGTATTAAAGTGGTAACTGGTGCAAAAGTATTACCAGAAACATTGGTAAAAGATAATGGAGTAACAATTCAAGCTGAACATAACGGTGAGAACAAAGCATTTAAAGCAGAAAAAATGCTTGTATCTGTCGGAAGACAAGCGAATACGCAAAATATGGGCTTAGAGAACACAGATATTGTTGTGGAAAAAGGATACATTCAAACAAATGAGTTTTATCAAACGAAGGAATCTCATATTTACGCAATTGGAGATGTAATCGGTGGCTTGCAACTTGCTCACGTTGCTTCTCATGAAGGAATTGTTGCAGTAGAACATATCGCTGGTAAAGAAGTTACACCAATTGATTATTCTATGGTATCAAAATGCGTATATAGTAGTCCAGAAGTTGCTTCTGTCGGCTTAACAGAACAAGAAGCAAAAGAAAAAGGCTATAAGTTAAAAGTAGGTAAGTTCTCATTCCGTGCAATCGGAAAGGCACTTGTATACGGAGAATCAGACGGTTTTGTAAAACTTGTAGTTGATGAAGAAACAAATGACATTCTCGGTGTTCATATGATCGGACCACATGTAACAGATATGATTTCTGAAGCTGGTCTTGCAAGAGTACTTGATGCAACACCTTGGGAAGTAGCACATACAATTCATCCGCATCCATCATTATCTGAGGCGATTGGTGAAGCTGCACTTGCTGTAGATGGAAGAGCGTTACACGCATAAAAATGTGGATTTAGGAGGTTATGAAAAATGGCAGAAGTAAAAGAAAAGCGCCATGAAGAGCTTGGCTTAAGTGATGAGCAAGTATTAGAAATGTTCCGTACGATGTTACTTGCACGTAAAATTGACGAACGTATGTGGTTATTAAACCGTGCAGGTAAAATTCCATTCGTAATTTCTTGTCAAGGACAAGAGGCTGCACAAGTTGGAGCGGCGTTCGCTCTTGATAGAGAGAAAGATTATGCATTACCATACTACCGTGATATGGGTGTTGTACTAGCGTTTGGTATGACAGCTAAAGAGCTTATGTTGTCTGCTTTCGCAAAAGCTGGAGATCCAAACTCTGGTGGTCGTCAAATGCCTGGTCACTTCGGTCAAAAGAAAAATCGTATTGTTACAGGATCATCACCAGTAACAACGCAAGTACCACATGCAGTTGGTATTGCACTAGCTGGAAAAATGGAGAAGAAAGATTTAGTAACGTTCGTTACATTCGGAGAAGGCTCTTCAAACCAAGGTGACTTCCATGAAGGAGCAAACTTTGCTGGTGTACACAAACTACCTGTTATTTTCATGTGTGAAAATAATAAATACGCAATCTCTATTCCAGTTGAAAAACAATTAGCATGTAAAAACGTATCAGATCGTGCAATTGGTTACGGTATGCCTGGATATACAATAGACGGAAACGATCCGCTTGCAGTATATAAAGCTGTAAAAGAGGCAGCAGACCGCGGCCGTCGTGGTGAAGGCCCAACTTTAATTGAAACAGTATCATATCGTTTAACAGCACATTCTAGTGACGACGATGATCGTGTTTATCGTGATAAAGAAGAAGTAGAAGAAGCAAAGAAAAAAGATTCAATTATAACATTTGCAGCTTATTTAAAAGAAGCTGGCGTGTTAACTGAGGAATTTGAAAAACAAATGTTAGACGAAATTATGCATATCGTAAATGAAGCAACAGAATATGCAGAAAATGCTCCGTATGCAGCACCTGAAGATGCATTGAAGCACGTATACGCAGAATAGGGGGGAACGTTTCATGGCTGTAATGTCTTATATTGATGCTATTACATTAGCAATGCGCGAAGAAATGGAACGCGATGAGAAAGTATTTGTTTTAGGTGAAGATGTTGGTAAAAAAGGTGGCGTATTTAAAGCGACACACGGATTATATGATCAATTTGGTGAAGATCGTGCGCTTGATGCACCGCTTGCAGAATCTGCAATTGCTGGGGTAGCAATTGGTGCGGCAATGTATGGTATGCGTCCAATCGCTGAAATGCAGTTTGCTGATTTCATCATGCCAGCAGTAAACCAAATTGTTTCTGAGGCAGCAAAAATTCGTTATCGTTCTAACAACGATTGGACTTGTCCAGTTACAATTCGTGCGCCATTCGGCGGCGGTGTTCACGGTGCATTGTATCATTCACAATCTGTAGAAGCGATGTTTGCGAACCAACCAGGTTTAAAAATTGTTATCCCTTCTACACCATATGATGCAAAAGGCTTATTAAAAGCTGCAATTCGTGATGAAGATCCAGTATTATTCTTTGAGCATAAGCGTGCATATCGCTTAATTAAAGGTGAAGTGCCAGAAGATGACTATGTATTACCAATCGGAAAAGCAGATGTAAAACGCGAAGGTGATGATATTACTGTTATCACTTACGGATTATGTGTTCACTTTGCTCTTCAAGCAGCTGAGAAGTTAGCACAAGATGGAATCTCTGCACACATTCTTGATTTAAGAACGGTATATCCGTTAGATAAAGAAGCGATTATTGAAGCGGCTTCTAAAACAGGTAAAGTTCTTCTTGTAACAGAAGACAATAAAGAAGGAAGTATTATAAGTGAAGTGGCAGCAATTATTGCTGAAAACTGTCTGTTTGATTTAGATGCGCCAATCGCACGTCTTGCAGGTCCAGACGTTCCAGCAATGCCATATGCACCAACAATGGAAAAATTCTTTATGGTAAATCCAGATAAAGTTGAAAAAGCAATGCGTGAACTTGCGGAATTTTAATCGGGGGGACTATACATGGCTGTAGAAAATATCACAATGCCTCAGCTCGGGGAGAGCGTTACAGAGGGTACAATTAGTAAATGGCTCGTTAATGTTGGCGATCACGTAAACAAGTATGATCCGCTTGCAGAAGTAATGACTGATAAAGTAAATGCTGAAGTACCATCTTCTTTCACTGGTATTGTGAAAGAATTAATCGCTGGTGAAGGTGAGACGTTAGCTGTAGGTGAAGTAGTTTGTATTATTCAAGTAGAAGGCGCAGATGAAGTAGCAGCGACAGCTGTTGAGGAAAAAACGAAAGAAGAACCAAAGGCAGAAGTAGCTACGCCTGAAAAAGCACCGAAAGCAAAACAACCAACTGATGGAAAACCACGTTTTTCACCAGCTGTTTTAAAACTTGCAGGTGAGCATAATGTTGATTTAGATTTAGTAGAAGGTACGGGAGCAAATGGCCGTATCACTCGTAAAGATATTTTAAAGCTAGTGGAATCTGGAAATATTCCGCAAGCAGGTGCGAAGAAAGAGGAAGTTGTTGCAGTAGCAGAGCGTCCAGAAGCACCAAAATCAGCGGCAGTAGCACCGGTAGCGCAAAAAATAGAAGCTGCAAAACCAGTTTCTGTGCCGACAATGCCTGGCGATATCGAAATTCCAGTAACAGGTGTGCGTAAAGCAATTGCAGCGAACATGTTACGTAGTAAACACGAAGCGCCACATGCTTGGATGATGATTGAAGTAGATGTGACAAACCTTGTGTCATACCGTAATTCAATTAAAGGTGATTTCAAAAAGCGCGAAGGTTTTAATTTAACGTTCTTTGCTTTCTTCGTAAAAGCAGTAGCACAAGCGTTAAAAGAGTATCCTCAAATCAATTCAATGTGGGCTGGCGATAAGATCGTTCAGAAGAAAGATATTAACCTTTCTATCGCTGTTGCAACAGAGGATGAACTATTTGTACCAGTAATTAAACACGCGGACGAGAAGACGATTAAAGGTATCGCTCGTGAAATTACAGAGCTTGCAGGAAAAGTACGTACGAAATCGTTAAAAGCGGACGAAATGCAAGGCGGAACATTTACAATTAATAACACAGGATCATTCGGTTCTGTTCAATCTATGGGTATTATTAATTACCCACAAGCGGCTATTTTACAAGTTGAATCAATTGTAAAACGCCCAGTAATTATGGATAACGGTATGTTCGGTGCTCGCGACATGGTTAACTTATGTTTATCACTTGACCACCGTGTACTAGATGGCCTAATTTGTGGTAAGTTCTTAGGACGTGTAAAAGAAATTCTAGAAAATACGTCAGAAAATAATACATCTGTATATTAATAAAAAGCTCGCTTATGCGAGCTTTTTATCATCTTATTTCTTCATCTACATCCTACTATATGTATAATATCTTTCCCAGTAATCTTACAATGAACGATTATGTATTAGGAATTTATGAAAATACATTGCTGATATATGGTATATGGATATAAAATAAGAAAAGAATAATTTTTTTGGCAAATCTTACTGATGAAACTGTAGTATAATATATTGTATTGTATGAAAAAGAGAGTTATTCTATATAAGTGTTTTATAGATAATGTGTAATCAGTCGTCAAAACATGAAGAATGTTGACTCCTGGTTTTTTATTTTGCTGTAACAATGTTTCAGGAGGATGTCATGAAAAGAAGTACCGAGTTTCTAAAAAGTTTAGATGTAAAATTAATATTAATTTTGTTAGCATTATGTGTTACAAGTATAACGGCTATATATAGCAGTCAGCAAACTGGACAATATGGTGCTGAGAATTTTGCTCTGAAACAAGGTGTTAACTACATAATTGGGATTGTAATGTTACTTCTTGTTGCAAGTGTTGATTCAGATCAGCTACAAAAACTATCTTGGCCATTGTATATTGCTACATTTGCTTCGATTATTTTGTTGAAGATATTACCAGTTTCAAACTTTACACCTGAAATACTTGGGGCGAAAAGATGGTTTAGGTTTCCGGTAATTGGATCTATTCAACCGTCGGAGTTTTTCAAAATTGCACTGGTTATGTTAGTAGCAAATTTAGCAGTAAAGCATAATGCACAGTATATGGTTCGAACATTTAAAACAGACCTAATATTAATAGGAAAGGTAATGTTAGTAGCTATTCCTCCTACGGCTGTTGTATATAGCCAACCGGATACAGGTATGGTATTCTTATATGCTGCTGCAATTGCATGTATTTTATTTATGTCAGGTATTCAGAAGAAATTGATAGCGTTATGTACAATTATTCCGGTGACCATAGTATCTGCGTTAATATTTATTTACGTAAGGTATGAGGATTTCTTCTTTAATAATTTAGTTACTTTACTAAAACCTCACCAACAATCACGAATTTTAGGTTGGTTAGATCCATTTGAACATACAGATCAAGGTTATCAAACACAGCAATCGATTTTAGCTGTAGGTAGTGGTGGTATGGAAGGGAAAGGATTTGGCGAAGGGAACGTCTATATCCCTGAGAAGCATACTGACTTTATTTTCGCTACAATTGCCGAAGAAGGTGGATTTATCGTAGCCGCGTTAGTTGTGTTCTTGTTCCTATTACTGCTATATCGAACAATTATTATCGGTTATTCTGCTGATAATTTATTCGGTACATTATTATGTGCTGGGTCTATTGGTATATTAACAGTTCAAATATTCCAAAATATTGGTATGATCGTCGGATTAATGCCTGTAAAAGGGATTGCATTACCTTTCTTATCGTATGGGGGAAGTTCCTTATTCTCGAATATGATTATGATGGGGCTCATATTGTCCGTACGGAAAACGTATAAAAAATATATGTTTTCAGTTAAGTAAAAAAGCTAGTTCGTGTAAAAACGAACTAGCTTTTTTACATATATGCTCTTAAACGTTGCAAACTAAAACAAAGTAGCAGTTTGAGACGGGTAAGGAGTGCAAAGTGATGCATATGCATATTTTTGAAGGGGCACGGCATCTTTCTAATAGTGAATGGGTTATTCGGGCTATCATAGCATACATATTTTTAATATTAGTTGCGAAAGCGATGGGGCAAAGGTCCATCGCGCAACTTCGTTTTTTAGATGTTGTATTAGTATTATTGCTTGGTGGGAATATTTCTAACGCATTATCTGATGAAAAAGTGGGGTTACTCGGCTCGATGATTACAACGTTCATACTCGTTGTACTTCACATTATAAGCTCAGTCTTAATGTTGAAATGGGATAGATGGAGACGCTTTTTAGAGCCAGCACCTATTATTCTTATACACGATGGTTCCATTGATTTTAGCAATTTGAAAAAAGCGAGAATTACGGTGGAATATTTATTTTCGGAACTTCGTATGCGAAATGTGAGCGATATTCAAACGATTAAATTAGCATTGTGGGAAGCGAATGGTGTTGTTTCTATATTTCGGTATCCAGAATATGAAGCAGTTTCGCGGCTTGATCTGAAAGTGGCGGGAAGAAGATCTCCAGTTTCTTTTGTATTAGTAAAGAATGGGAGGATTCAGCAAGATGTTCTAGCTTTAGTAGGAAAAACAGAAGAGTGGGCGAGAGAATTTCTAGAGAAGAGTGCAGAAGTCGAATCCATTATGTTAGCTACAGTAGATGAAGCTCATAAAATAAATATTTTGTTAAAAAAATGAAAAATATACGCATTTTGTCGTTTCATACATATGATACAATAGTGTGGACAACGAAAAAATGGGAGGTGTTTCTATGGGATATGTAGAGGAATTACGAAAAGTAGTTGGTCATCGCCCTTTAATTTTAGTTGGTGCTGTTGTACTCGTTATAAATGAAAGTGGATATGTATTATTACAGCAAAGAACAGAGCCTTACGGAAAATGGGGGTTGCCTGGCGGGCTAATGGAGCTTGGTGAATCACCAGAAGAAACAGCTTACCGTGAAGTATATGAAGAGACAGGAATAGAAGTAAAGAACCTCCGATTAATCAATGTATTTTCTGGAGCGAACTATTTTTCAAAATTAACAAACGGTGATGAGTTTCAATCCGTAACGACAGCCTATTATACCGATGAATACGAAGGGAATTTTGTTATGAATAAAGAAGAAGCGGTTCAGCTTACATTCTTCCCACTAACAGAACTACCTGACTATATTGTAGGATCGCATAAAAAAATGATTGGTGAATATATAAAAATTATGGGAAATAAGATATAATATATAATGAAAGAGATACAAAAACACAGTTCTGGTCGGTAGTCCAGACGCATGATTTCATGTCAGTAACCTTCCCCTCCGGGATGTCCAGTATTTCTAATTTTTTTAAAGGAGGGGCTGTCAATGGATTTGACAGTATATCACGATGGTCAATTTTTCGTAGGAATTATTACACATAAAGAAAAAGGAAAATTGTATGGAGCAAGGTATATTTTTGGAATGGAACCTTCAGATGAAGAAGTACTTATATTTGTGAATGGTCCAATGTTAGCATATTTCCAGCACGTTGCAAAATGCGGTGTGGAAGTGAAAGAAAAACAGCGTCCCAAAAATATAAAACGTATCATACGACAAGCGGCAAAAGAAGTAAATGTAAAACGTTTTACTAAGGCACAAGAAGCGATTAGTTTATCTTATGAATTGTATAAACAAGAAAAGAAAGTGCAGTCTAAAGAGAAGCGAGAAGCTGAAAGACAAAGAAGACGTTTAATTAAAGTACAAAAAGCAAAGCAAAAGCATCGTGGCCATTAAAAAAAGGTGTTAGAGCAAGGGCTCTAACACCTTTTCTATGCCTAAATACAAGTAAACTTACTTGTATTTCATAAACATTAACTGGTAAGATACAAATAGGTAGAATTAGAGGAGGGAAAAGATTGATTAACTTTAACTTTTTTATGAATGATGTTGTCCGTCAAGCGCGTGAAGAGATTGTCTCTGCGGGATATACAGAATTGACGACACCAGAAGCAGTCGAAGAAGCATTTAAAAGAAATGGTACAACACTTGTAATGGTAAACTCTGTATGTGGTTGTGCAGGTGGCATTGCTCGTCCTGCTGCTGCACATTCCGTACATTATGATAAACGCCCTAACCACCTTGTAACGGTATTTGCGGGTCAAGATAAAGAAGCAACAGCAAGAGCTCGTGAATATTTTGAAGGATATCCACCTTCATCTCCATCATTTGCGTTATTGAAAGATGGAAAAATTGTAACGATGGTAGAACGTCATGAAATTGAAGGTCATGAACCAATGCAAGTAATTGCAAAACTACAATCTTATTTCGAAGATAATTGCGAAGAACTATAAGGAAGAGAAAAAGGCGGTACGTCCACAATCAAGTGGGTGTACCGCCTTTTTTATTTAGTTTTTAAAATAATTAAACATGCAGGAAGTTGTTATTTTATGCATGTTTTTATGCATTAACAACAGCTTTAATACTGTTTTTATATTTATTTTTATTTTATATATTGCATAAAAATTAAAGTGCTGATACAATACAAACATCGAATAAATATTCTATTAAACTTTTAAATATACATTATTAGGGGGAAGAAAGATGAAGAAGTTATTATCAATATCATTTGCACTTATTTTAATTGTAAGTATGTTCAGTGCTTGTAGTAATGGGGAAGAAAAGGCGAATGGCGAAAATAAAAAAGTACTCGTTATGGGGACTTCAGCAGACTATAAACCGTATGAATACGTGGAAGCTTCAAAAAGTGATGAAATTATCGGCTTTGATGTTGATATTGCCAAATATATCGGAAAAGAACTTGGATACGAAGTGAAAGTGAAAGACATGGATTTCGGCGGATTATTAGCATCTCTTAATTCAGGAAAAGTTGATTTCGTTATGGCGGGTATGACGCCAACTGCAGAGCGTAAAAATAATGCTGATTTCACAGATATATATTTTGTTGCAAAAAATATGATCGTTTCAAAAAAGGGCTCTAATATTAAATCGTTAGAAGATTTAAAAGGGAAAAAAGTAGGAGTACAAACAGGATCAATTCAAGAAGAAAAGGCAAAAGAATTTCAGAAACAAGTCGATTTCAAAGCTGAGGGACGTGACCGTATACCAGAAATCGTACAAGAAATTAAAGCTGGTCGTTTTGACGCTGCAATTATAGAAGACACAGTTGCAAAAAATTATTTAGAAAAAATGAAAGAACTACAAGGAATTGAAATTCAAGAAGCACCAGAAGAAGTAGGTGCAGCAATTGCTCTTCCGAAAAATAGTGATAAAACAGAAGAATTTAATAAAGTAATTAAGAAAATGCAAGAAAATGGAGAAATGGATAAATTAGTGAAGAAATGGTTTGGCAGCGGAAAATAAGCTGCCTTTCACTTTTCTGTGAGGGGAATGAAAAGGATGAATCTAGATTTTTCGGCAATTACGCCTTCAATACCATATATATTAAAGGGATTAGAAGTTACATTGAAAATTGTAGCTGCATCAGCTGTGGTAGGATTTATTTTAGGAACGTTATTAGCACTTTGCAAAATTGCTAGAATACGAGTATTAAATATTGCAGCAGATATTTATACGTCAATATTTCGTGGCACACCGCTAGTATTACAATTAATGATTATTTATTTCGGTGTTCCGCAAATGATGGGTTATGAGATACCGGCCTTTTTAGCAGCTGTACTTGCATTTAGCTTAAATTCAGGTGCATATATGTCAGAAGTAATTCGTGCCGGCATTCAAGCAGTCGATAAAGGACAAACAGAAGCAGCAATGGCTTTAGGTATTCCTTACAGTAAAATGATGAGAAATATTATTTTTCCTCAAGCTTTAAAAAATATATTACCAGCACTTGTGAATGAGTTTGCGACACTTACGAAAGAGTCGGCTGTAGTAACCGTAATAGGAGCGACTGATTTAATGCGCCGTGCTTATATTGTAGGTGGTGAAACATTTAAATATCTTGAGCCATTACTTTTTGTTGGACTTATTTATTATATATTAGTAATTATTCTTACATTAGTTGGGAAAACCATTGAAGGGAGAATGAAGAAAAGTGATTAAAGTTGAAAACCTTCATAAGTCATTTGGAAAAAATGAAGTATTAAAAGGAATTACAACAACGATTGAAAAAGGAGAAGTTGTTGCAATTATCGGACCGTCTGGATCTGGAAAGTCAACGTTTTTACGCTGTATGAATGTACTAGAAGCACCGACAAATGGTCACATTTGGATTGGAACGGAAGAAGTAACGAATCCGAAAACAAATATTATGCACGTTCGTGAAAATGTCGGAATGGTATTTCAGCATTTTCACCTATTTCCTCATATGACTGTATTAGAAAATATTACGTATGCTCCTATCAATGTAAAAGAAGTAACGAAGCAAGAAGCTGAAAAAAAAGCTGAGAAACTTCTAGAAAAAGTGGGGTTATTAGATAAGAAAGATGCATATCCAAATCGTCTTTCAGGAGGACAAAAGCAACGTGTAGCAATTGCAAGAGCGTTAGCGATGGAACCGGAAGTTATGTTATTTGATGAACCTACCTCTGCGCTAGATCCAGAAATGGTGAAAGAAGTGTTAGAAGTTATGAAATCATTAGTTACGACAGGAATGACGATGGCAATCGTTACACATGAAATGGGATTTGCAAAAGAAGTAGCAGACCGCGTTCTCTTTTTAGATGGTGGAAAGCTCGTAGAAGATAGTAATCCGGAAGAGTTTTTTACAGCACCAAAAAGTGACCGTGCAAAAGAATTTTTGCAAAAGATATTGTAATATGTGAAGGGTACGTGAATAATAGGTAGAAAAGGATGACATTGCGTCATCCTTTTTTTATACTAACTGTAAATACGTTTATACATATAGGGGTAATGATATGTTTAAAATTGGATATAGAACAGTGAAAACAGCGCTTGGAACGGGAGCGGCAGTTTTTATTGCTCAGTTATTAGGATTAGAATTTTATAGTTCAGCTGGTATTTTAGTCATTTTATGTGTGCAAAATACGAAACGAAAATCCGTTCAAGTATCGTTGCACCGTTTTTTAGCTTGTGTATTATCGATGGTATTTGCGTTTTGTATTTTTGAAACGATTGGTTATACACCACTTGCGATTAGCGTATTACTGCTTACCTTTATTCCAACTGCAGTTATGTGCAAAATTCAAGAAGGGATTGTCACGAGTTCGGTTATCGTTATGCATCTGTATTCATTAAAGCAAATTACATGGTCTATAGTTGGTAATGAAATTGCTATATTAACGATTGGAATTAGTGTCGCTTTATTAGTAAACATGTACATGCCAAGCAGTGAGAATAAACTGAAAGAGTATCAAGGAAAAATAGAAGAGCATTTCAGAACGATTTTGTTTGAAATGGTCGTTTATTTACGGAATCGAGATAGTAATTGGAGTGGGGCCGAATTAATTGAAACAGAAATGATGCTGAAAGAAGCGAAAGATTTATCATTTAAAAAACTTGAGAATGAATTTATGCGTGAAGATGACTATTATTATCGGTATTTTGATATGCGTATGCAACAATTTGAAATTTTGGAGCGCATGATACCATTAGCTGCATCACTATCTTGGACGTATGAACAAGCTGATATGATTGCAGAAGTAATTGAAAATATAGGGAATTCTATTCGACCTGAAAGTACAGGGGTCATTTCGTTAAGACAACTTCAAGAAATGCGAGAAGTATTTAGAGAAATGCCTTTACCAGTCTCGCGAGAAGAATTTGAAATACGTGCAAAACTTGTTCAACTTGTTTATGAGATGGAGCAATATTTACTCATTAAAAGTCGTTTTAAGGGAAAGGATAATATAAAAGAACTTATTTAGAAGGTAGGAACTATATATGCCGTATCTTCTTTCTTTATTATTATGTCTTTCTCTATCACCGATCTGGCCTCTTGGTGATAACCCACGTGCTGGAGATCCTTTTATAATTGTAAATAAAGCAACGAATAAACTAGCTTACATCGATGATGGGAAGATCCAAAAGGTTTTTCCAGTAGCAACAGGGAAAACAAATGAATTAACCCCAGAAGGAACCTTTGACATTGTATTGAAGGCGAAGGATCCCTATTATATTGCGAAGGATATTCCTGGGGGCTCTCCCAAAAATCCACTTGGATCGAGATGGATGGGATTTAATGCAAGAGGCACGGATGGAAGTAAGTATGGGATACACGGGACAAACCAACCTAGTTCAATTGGAAAATATATTTCGCAAGGATGTATAAGAATGAAGAAACATGATGTGGAATATTTGTTTGATCGTATTCCAATTGGAACGAAAGTATCGATTGTGAAATCGAAAAAAACATTTCAGCAATTGGCGAAGGAAAAAGGGGCCATAGTATTTGGAAAAGTCAACGAAACGGTTGGCCTTTTCTTTTATTATAAGTTGTCTTGACATGTGTACATAACCATGCGTTAATGAGAATATATAAAGATAATTGAGTAAAGGGGTTGCTCATATGTATTTAAATCCAAAAATTTCTTACATGCAGTTTTGTGTTGGTTTTCTATTTGTTATTACATTCATATTGGCAACTTTTAATATATGTTCTTACGTTGTAGCGATCGTATTTATGGCATTACTCAATCTTACTTTTGTTATTGGGGCGTTTCAGCAGAAACAATATACAAGTTTTGTAATAGCACTTGTAATGGCCTTTTCCTTTAGCATTGTAGCAATTGTAATATATATAAAATAAAATGTTCATTACAAGATAGACTATCTCGATTTCGAGATGGTCTATTTTGTATGTGTAAGCAGTAAAAAAAGGACGAGTGAATCGTCCTTTTTACCAAAACATACTTGCGCCAGTAAGTAATGTTGTTACAAGCATAGAAATTAGCATTATATAAACCATAATTTTTTGAGCTTTTTTATGCATCGTTAAACCTCCTTGCAAATCAGTACAATTTCATTGTAACGAGAAATGAAATTGTGGACAAGGGGAGAGAAAGGACAAAATTCGGGAAGGGGGTGCAAAATATTACAGGAAATTTGAGCATACGTAGAGAATATGTTAAAAGATAGATTATTAATTTTTTGTTATGCAAGCTGAAGAATGGAGATACAATGATGAAAATATACGAGACAGATCGTTTACATTTAAGAGAAATTGATGAGTCGTATGCGGAAAAAGTTCTTCAATATTACGACAAAAATCGTGAATTTTTAAAAGCGTGGGAAGAGTATAGACCGGAGGGGTTTTTCACGTTAGATTATCAAAAGAAAAAGTTACAAAAGGATAGAAAAGAGTTCGCGGAAGGCAAGATTATCAGGCTTTGGATTTTTAAAAAGGGTGATGATACAAAAATTATTGGATGTATTTCATTTAATCTAATTGTTCGCGGAATTTATCAATCTTGTGTACTCGGTTATAAATTAGATAAGGAAGAATTGAATAAAGGTTACACAACAGAAGCGCTTAGAAAAGCAATTCAAGTTACCTTTGAAGAATTTCATTTACATCGTATAGAAGCACCAATTATGCCACGAAATTTAGCATCTATACAAGTAGTGACGAAGATAGGATTTCAATATGAAGGTGTATCTCGAAAAATGCTAATGGTAAATGGCATCTGGGAAGATCATATGCGCTGGGTATTGTTAAACGAGTAATAGAAGGCAGATGGGTATCTAGATGTGTTAACCATCTGTTTTTTGTCTTGTATTTCGAAACTTTTGCGAAATTCTGTTATAATTAATGTTGTTACATACATAATGGTAGTGCAGGAGGCGCAGTCTTATGATTAATCAAGAACGTTTAGTAAATGAATTTATGGAGTTAGTACAAGTAGATTCTGAAACAAAATTTGAAGCAGAAATTTGCAAAGTGTTAACAGAGAAATTTACTGCTTTAGGTGTAGAAGTATTTGAGGATGACACGATGGGTGTGACTGGCCATGGTGCAGGTAACTTAATTTGTACTTTACCAGCAACAAAAGACGGTGTTGATACAATTTATTTCACTTCTCATATGGATACAGTAGTTCCTGGTAATGGAATTAAGCCTTCTATTAAAGATGGATATATCGTATCAGATGGTACTACAATTTTAGGAGCCGATGACAAAGCTGGATTAGCATCTATGTTTGAAGCAATTCGTGTCTTAAAAGAGAAAAACATTCCTCATGGTAAAATTGAATTTATTATTACAGTTGGAGAAGAATCTGGTCTTATTGGCGCAAAAGCGTTAGATCGCGAGCGCATTACAGCAAAATATGGTTATGCATTAGATAGTGATGGAAAAGTTGGTGAAATTGTAGTTGCAGCGCCAACACAAGCGAAAGTGAATGCGATTATTCGCGGGAAAACAGCTCATGCTGGCGTAGCACCAGAAAAAGGTGTATCTGCAATTACTATCGCAGCAAAAGCAATCGCAAAGATGCCACTTGGTCGTATCGATTCTGAAACAACTGCAAATATTGGACGTTTTGAAGGTGGTACACAAACAAATATCGTTTGCGATCATGTTCAAATCTTTGCAGAAGCTCGTTCTTTAATAAATGAAAAAATGGAAGCACAAGTTGCAAAAATGAAAGAAGAATTTGAAACAACTGCAAAAGAAATGGGTGGTCATGCAGACGTTGAAGTAAACGTTATGTATCCAGGATTTAAGTTTGCTGCTGGCGATCACGTTGTAGAAGTTGCGAAACGTGCAGCTGAAAACATTGGTCGTACGCCTTCTCTTCACCAAAGTGGTGGCGGAAGTGATGCGAACGTAATCGCAGGACATGGTATCCCAACAGTTAACTTAGCAGTTGGTTATGAAGAAATTCATACAACAAATGAAAAAATTCCTGTTGAAGAATTAGCGAAAACAGCAGAATTAGTTGTAGCTATTATCGAAGAAGTAGCGAAGTAAGTAATAAAGTCAAAAAGACGTGTGAACCAATTATGGTTTACACGTCTTTTTTTATTTTGATTCAATTGCTTTCACAAGGCGGATAAGCCAATATAGGAAAATCCATGGCAGTATATAGGTTGTTACGATACTTAGTAAGCGTGGAAGGAGCCCTGCTACGTTTATATCAAAAATAGGAAGTAATAAATAATTAATTAAGAGGACTAATATAATAATGAGAAATGTATAGTTGAGTTTACTATTTGATTTCACAATAGATCACCCCTTTTACAATAATATCCATATTTAATATAAAGTATAGCAAAAATAAGGATAAAAAAAGAATAAGGATAAAAAGAATAAGTAATTATTATATTGTACATGAATTTGATATAATGAAAGAACAAATGTTCTTTGGAAGGGGTGAGTATAATGCGAGAAATGTATCCGAAAAATGGACGTGTTATTTTACATGTAGATATGAATTGTTTTTTCGCATCTGTTGAAATTGCTCATGACCCATCATTACAAGGAAAGCCATTAGCGATTGCGGGGAATGAAAAAGAGAGAAAAGGGATTATCATAACATGTAGTTATGAGGCGAGAGAATATGGAATACGTACGACGATGCCTCTATGGGAAGCGAAGCGATTATGCCCGCAATTAGTTGTGAGGCACCCTAATTTTACATTATATCGAGAAGCTTCATTTCAAATGTTTCAAATTCTTTCCCGTTTTACAGAACAAATACAACCGTTTTCTATAGATGAAGGGTATTTAGATATTACAGATTGCTATGCGCTCGGTTCGCCTCTTGAAATAGCGAAGATGATTCAACAAGCGTTACTAACAGAGTTACAGCTTCCATGTAGCATTGGGATTGCCCCAAACCTTTTCCTAGCAAAGACTGCTTCAGATATGAAAAAACCTCTTGGAATTACAGTACTTCGAAAACGTGATATCCCAGAAATTATTTGGCCACGATCAGTTGCAGAGATGCATGGAATCGGAGAGAAAACAGCTGAAAAACTAAAAGACATTCATATACATACAATTGAACAGTTAGCAAAAGGAGACGAGCATATCATTCGCGCTAAAATTGGAAAGCACGGTGTTGATTTACAAAAACGTGCAAAAGGTATGGATGACAGGGAAGTTGATCCGAATCAAATGGGACAACATAAAAGCGTTGGAAATTCGATGACTTTCTCAAAGGATATGGACGAAGAAAAAGAATTACTTGATATGTTAGAAAGATTATCGAAATCAGTAAGCAAAAGGCTACAAAAACGAACTCTCGTTAGTTATAACATTCAAATTATGATTAAATACCATGATCGTCGCACGGTAACACGGAGTAAACAATTGAAAAATGCAATATGGGAAGAACGGGTTATTTTCCAAGCAGCATCACGTTTATGGAAGCAACACTGGGATGGTGATTCTGTTCGTCTGTTAGGTGTTACAGCTACTGAATTAGAATGGAAGACAGAATCAGTGAAACAGTTAGATTTGTTTTCATTCGAAGAAGATGCGAAAGAAGAGCCGTTACTTGCTGTTATTGATCAAATTAATGAAAAGTATGGAACACCTCTTTTACAGAGAGGTAGTCAATTATTGCGTAAGCAAGAAAAGTCGTTTCAGCAAAAATTAGAAAATAAGTTTATGTAGAAGGTTTTAGAGATTTAAACCCTTCTTTTTTAGATGGAAGAGAGGATCCAGCCATTCGATGTCTCCATTGTCTTTCCATTCCGATGCAAGCTCCTACAATAATTGCTATAAATAACCTTAATACGATGTCATACCATATCATCATGGTTACCTCCATGTATATAAGTACATGTTATATTTTTTGAGAATGAGTGAGAAATACCCACTCATTCTCATTTTTACAACCAGCTGTGGAATTTTTTAATATAAAGCTTTTTCAGGAATTGTGTTAAGAAAGCATAACCTAATAATATTCCTATGAGCCACGGGAAGTAGCTTAGTGGTAATGCTTGTAAACCAATTGCTGCACCAAGTGGTGAGAATGGAATGTAAATTCCGATTGCCATAATACAAGCGGTTAATATAAGAACTGGTATTGATGCTGTACTTTGAATGAACGGAATTTTCTGTGTTCTAATCATATGGACAATTAATGTTTGAGTTAGCAACCCAACGACAAACCAACCAGATTGGAATAGCGATTGTTCTCCAGGTGTATTTGCACCGAACACATTCCACATGACAACGAATGTGATAATATCGAATATAGAGCTAATTGGACCGATGCAAATAATGAAGTTACGCAAGTTTGCAGTATCCCATTTTCTAGGCTTCTCTAGAAATTCCTTATCCATTTTATCCCATGGAATTGAAAGCTGTGAAATATCATAAAGTAAGTTTTGAATTAAGAGATGAATTGCAAGCATCGGTAAAAATGGAATGAAAGCACTTGCCACTAATACACTAAATACATTTCCAAAGTTAGAGCTAGCTGTCATTTTTATATATTTTAAAATATTGCCGAAAGTAGTGCGTCCTTCTAAAATACCTGCTTCTAATATAGTTAAACTTTTTTCAAGTAAAATAATATCGGAAGATTCTTTTGCAATGTCAGTAGCAGTATCAACAGATATTCCAACATCAGCATCACGTAGTGCAACGGCGTCGTTAATACCATCCCCCATATAACCTACAGTATGACCATTACCTTGCAATACGCGAATGATGCGGGACTTTTGCATTGGATTTAGTTTTGCGAACACTGTTGTTTCTTCTGCCAGTGTTGCTAATGTTTTATCTGGTAAAGAATCAATTTCGTAACCGAGGACAGGCTCACCTATATTTAATCCCACTTCTTTACAAACTTTTTTTGTAACAATTTCGTTATCGCCTGTTAAGATTTTCACTTGTACGCCATGTTTTTGCAATGCTTGAATTGCAGAAGCAGCAGATGGTTTAGGTGGATCTAAAAAGCCGATATATCCAGTAAGGATCATAGCGGATTCATCTTGTACTGCATAAGTTTTATGATAAGGTTTGTTATCGTTCTTGTATGCTACAGCGATGACACGCATTCCTTCACTATTTAAAGTTTCGCTAAGATGTTTTACATTTACTCTCATTTCTTCAGTGAGAGGGACAATTTGTCCATCAACTTCAGTGTAGTTACAAATTGATAAAATTTCTTCTACGGCACCTTTACAAACCATTGTATGTTCACCTAAAATATTTTTCACGATGACAGACATGCGACGCCGAGCAAAATCGAATGGAATTTCATCTAGCTTTTGAAAAGCTGATGGATCAAAGTTATGGTTCTCCTCTGTATGTTCAATAACAGCTTTATCTATTAAATTTTTCAATCCAGTTTGATAGAAGCTATTTAAATAGGCAAAGTGTAATACACGATCGCATTCATTTCCGTTAGGATCTAAATGACGAACTAGGACAACTTTATCTTCTGTTAAAGTTCCAGTTTTATCTGTGCAAAGAATGTTCATAGCACCTAAGTTTTGAATTGAGTTGAGCTGTTTTACAATTACTTTTTGTTTAGACATGTTCACGGCGCCTTTAGCTAAATTAGCAGTTACAATCATTGGCAGCATTTCAGGTGTAAGGCCAACTGCAACAGCAATAGCAAAGAAAAAAGCTTCTTGCCAATCTCCTTTTGTGAATCCATTAATGAGAAGGACAATGGGTGCCATAATAAGCATGAATGTGATTAAGAGCCAACTTACTTTGTTTACGCCTTTATCAAAATTTGTTTCTGCACGTTTTCCGATAACCTTTTTTGCTAAAGAGCCGAAATACGTATCCGTACTAGTTGAAACAACAACAGCTTTTGCGCTACCGCTAACAATATTTGTACCCATAAAGCAAAGGTTTTCCATATCGAGCGGATTGTAATTTTTTTTCATGTTTTTCGGTAATATATGTTTATTTTCCGTATGGTAGCAGTTTTCGTATTTTTCTACAGGAAGTGCTTCCCCGGTTAAAGAAGACTGATTAACAAATAAATCTTTTGCGGATAAAATACGCACATCAGCTGGCACGATATCACCAGCTGAAAGTGAAATAATATCGCCAGGTACAAGTTCTTCAATTGGAATTTCTGTTGTGTAATTTCGATTTAAATTTGTTACGTTTTTTGTTTCGTGTACAAATCCATCTATTCTAAAGACACTCGCAGTTGTTCGAACCATAGCCTTTAACTTATCCGCCGCTTTCTGAGAGCGGAATTCTTGTAAAAAGCGAATCGTTGCACTTAGCAGTACCATTACAGATACGACAATTGTTCCTTGTATATCATCTGTGAAAAAAGAGAGTGCTCCAAGAGCTAACAAAACAAAAATAAATGGATTTTTAAATGCCAGCAGAAATTGAATGTACCACGGCAATGTTTTATTATGAGCGATTTCGTTCGGACCATATAAAGAAAGTCTACGAGACGCTTCTTGTTTAGAGAGTCCATCTTGTGTTGTTTCTAAGAGTTTTAACGCAGAGTTTACATCCTGTGTTGCAACTTCCACTAATAATTCGTTATTTGCTTTCATGCTATCTTGATCGTAAGCATGCTTTGTTTCTTGTCTTTGTAAATTTAACATTGGTAGTTCCTCCTCTTTCATGAAGGAGGAAACAATCTGTTACTCGACTATTTAAAATTGGGAGGAACAGTTTCTTTCCTACCTACATGGTGAAATATTAACGTAAAACATATGGGTATCTGGGCCGAATCATCACTTACCACTGTTCCTCACCTCCGTACAATTAGTAGTTTCTGAATATGCTATGTTTGTTTCATAGTAAGGTGCATAAAGATATAAAAAAGACCTTTACTTAAAACGAGTAAAGGTCTGAATTCGTAGTCAAAAAGAGTCAACAACAAAGACTGTTAGTAAACATAGATAAAAACAGTTTTTGTGTATGACAAAACATACGCACCTCTCCCTCGTTGAGTTTTAGCACTGTATAGCATAGGTACTGAAACCAGCTACGTTAAGAAAGGCCTTCATTCCGACCTTTCCTGTTGACCCATTGGCGTCTCTCGACATTTTTGGGCAGCAGCGTTTCTCTATACAGGAGCCTCACCTAACAGAGACCATATTCAATTACACGTTGAATATTAGCACTGTAAAATCGTAGTGTCAATATCTTTTTAATCTATTTTTTTTGAAAAATCAAATAGATTTATGATGGCTATATAGTAGGAAATAAGCGGAGTTTTTTGAAATAAGGCGGGAAAATAAATACTTTAATGAACATAAATAAAAAGCACTGATTACAGTGCTTTTTATTATAGATTATGAGATTGTAGGATTTTCAAAAATAACAATTTCTGAGTTACTTGTTGTTGAAACGCGTTGTGCGTAATATGTTAAAGCTGAAGAAATATATGTTGGTAACGTCTCATTTGTATGTGATGTTGTATATTCATGGATTAATTCTTTTAAAGTCGTCCATTCTAATTGTGCTGGGTGATCAGAAACGAAAGAACTTACCCAGCGATCAAATGAAGATGAAAAATCAGTTTGTAAACGAAATACTTCTTTCATAATAAAACGCTCCCTTAAAATGTAGTACAATCATTTTACCACAAAATACGAACGATAGCTAAATTTTTTAAGTATAATGTTCGTGTTATATAGTTGTCTAGATGATTGGTTATACAAATTCAATTTGCCATTTGAAATAACATTCCGTAAGATGAAAGATAGATTATATAAAGAGCTGGAGGAAAGAAAGTGGAATTTGTATTTTTAGGGACTGGTGCAGGTGTTCCTTCAAAAGGAAGGAATGTTTCAGCAATTGCTTTGCAGTTGTTAGAAGAACGAGGACAGACTTGGTTATTTGACTGTGGCGAGGCGACGCAACATCAAATACTACATACGTCTGTACGTCCACGCCGCATTGAAAAAATATTTATTACGCATTTACATGGCGATCATATTTTTGGATTGCCGGGTTTATTGGGTAGCCGTTCGTTTCAAGGTGGAACAACAAAATTAACAGTGTACGGACCAAAAGGAATTAAACAATTTATTGAAGTGGCATTATTAGTAAGTACGACACACGTTAAATATCCACTTGAAATCGTTGAGATTACGGAAGAAGGTATTGTGTTTGAGGATAATGAATTTTGTGTAGAAACAAAAAGGTTATCACATGGAATTGAATGCTTCGGATATCGAATTGTAGAGAAAGATATACAGGGAGCTCTTTTAGTGGATAAGTTACTGGGAATGGGTGTGAAACCTGGTCCAGTTTTTAAACGCTTAAAAGATGGTGAAGTAGTTGAATTAGAGAATGGCACAGTGTTAGATGGAAAAGATTTTATTGGCCCACCTCAAAAAGGAAGAGTTATTACAATTTTAGGCGATACACGATATTGCGAAGCGAGTAGAGAGCTTGCGCAAGATGCTGACGTACTTGTTCATGAAGCGACTTTTGCGGCAGAAGATGAACAACAAGCGTATGATTATTTTCATTCCACATCTAAGCAAGCTGCGAGTATTGCACTTCAGGCAAATGCAAAACGCTTAATATTGACTCATATTAGTTCTCGTTATCAAGGAGATACATATAAGGAATTATTGAAAGAGGCAAGAGAGCTATTTTCTAATACAGAAATAGCTACGGATTTAAAATCATTTCCAGTAGAAAGATAAGAATGTTGTGAAAAAATGGTGACGATAGGTTGCCATTTTTTTTATTTCTAAAAAAATTAAAAATAAAACTGTTATCATTTTATTTTTATATAGGATGACACAGAAAGTTTTAATGATGTGAAGATATAGGATAAAAATACATAATACCGATCATTTAGAAAAACTGTTATATAAGTCAGACGACATACGAGTGGTACAAGTAGCAAAAATGGATTTTTATTCAGAACTTTTAAAATTCATTAAAAGTAAGCGTTTTATTAAAAACAAGCTATAATGAGGGCAGATTATAATTTATTGTAGGCTACATGCGTTTTAGCCATTTGTCATAACAAGTGAAGTTGACTAAATCGTGAGAGAGCAACATGGAAATTATAATAGGAAGGATATTACTATTATTTGTACTAAGTCTTTTTTCACTTTTTAGCTTTAAAATATCAAAAGGTATGAAAGCAATGGGAGTTTCACTTGTTTATGCTATGCTTGTAAGGGGTTCTGTGTTAAACTTTGGATTGCTACCAGACTTTATTGTGGACTATCTTATATTATTTTTAAATGCAGGTAATGCTAAGTTTCTTATTTATTATTATAACTGGTATTATTTCAGGATATATTGCTTCACTGTTATTCAAAAACTATCCAATTCTTACAGCGGAACAAATTCGTGGTACGACTGGAACAGCAACCGATTCGGTAGCTTAATAGAATAGTAAATAATTTTTTCATAGAGGTTTAGGGGGAGTTATGATGAAGTATCGCTCAGTGTTTGATATTATTGGTCCGGTTATGATTGGTCCATCAAGTTCACATACAGCAGGCGCGGCAAGAATGGGGCAAGTTGCTCGTCAGCTGTTTCGTCATGAACCAGAGAGAGTTAGCATTTCATTATATGGTTCATTTGCAAAAACATACCGTGGTCACGGTACGGATGTAGCGCTAATCGGTGGAATACTAGGATTTGAAACAGATGATTTACGTATTCCAAGTGCGTTAGATATTGCAAAAGAACGCGGGATTGAAGTGGAATTCATTGAAGAAGATGCAAATGCTCCGCATCCAAATACAGCGAAAATTCGTCTGTATAAAGGTGAAGAGGAAATTGAAGTTGTTGCTTGCTCAATTGGTGGCGGTAAAATTGAAGTTGTAGAATTAAACGGATTCGATCTTCAATTAACAGGCACGAGTCCAGCACTACTTATTGTAAATAACGATCGCTTTGGTGCTATCGCAGCTGTAGCTTCAATCCTTGCTAAGCATGAGATTAACATAAGTACAATGAGTGTTTCTCGTAAAGAAAAAGGAAGAAGAGCGCTTATGGTCATTGAAACAGATGAATTATTAGCAGATGAAGTAATTGCGGAAATAAATGGGCAACAAAATATTTGTCAAGTAACTATTATGGATTAATTGCAGGGGGGACACACCATGTTTCGGAACGCAGCGGAACTAGTGGCGCAAGCTAAAGAACAAAATGTAAAAATCGCAGAAATTATGATTCAATGTGAAATGCAAACAAGAAATATCTCACGTGAAGAAGTAATTGCTGGAATGGAAAAGAACTTAGTCGTGATGGAACAAGCAGTAGAACGCGGTATTCGTGGTGTAAAATCACCGACTGGTTTAACTGGCGGGGATGCTGTGAAAGTCCAAGCGTATATGCAGAGTGGAAAAGGCTTATCTGGAGATACGATTTTGGACGCAGTGAGTAAAGCTGTTGCGACAAATGAAGTAAATGCGGCGATGGGAATTATTTGTGCAACACCAACAGCAGGATCTGCTGGAACAGTGCCAGGTGTACTGTTTGCACTGCAAGAAAAATTACAGCCGACACGCGAAGAAATGATTGAATTTTTATTTACAGCAGGAGCTTTCGGTATGGTTGTTGCGAATAATGCTTGTATTTCTGGCGCGGCAGGAGGTTGCCAAGCTGAAGTAGGTTCAGCAAGTGGAATGGCAGCTGCAGCAGCAGTTGAGATGGCTGGTGGAACACAAGATCAAGCAGCTACAGCGATGGCGATTTCATTAAAGAATATGCTTGGTTTAGTATGTGATCCTGTTGCAGGGCTTGTAGAAGTACCTTGTGTAAAACGTAATGCAGCAGGAGCTGCGAATGCCATGATTTCAGCTGATTTATCATTAGCTGGTGTAACTAGTACAATTCCATGTGATGAAGTCATTGAGGCGATGTTTAGAATTGGACAAACGATGCCAGTAGCACTTCGTGAAACAGCAGAAGGTGGCCTTGCAGCAACACCGACAGGTCGTCGTTTGCAAGAAGAGATTTTTGGTAAGAGTAATAACTAAAAGCATATCATATGATTAAAGTAAAAACGGAGCTCAAATAAAGTTGAGCTCCGTTTTTTATTTTTCTTTTGCTATTTCTTCTAATGTTTTTCCAAGATCGTGTGATCGTTTCGTTGCTTGTGTAATACATGAGATTAATGCTTGTTGAAAATTATGCTCCTTTAATACTTCAATACCTGCTTCAGTTGTTCCGCCAGGAGAAGTAATTTCTTTTCGCAAAATAGAAGGGTGTTTTTCGCTTGCTTTTAGCATTTCAGCAGAACCAATCATCGTCTGAAGAATAAGAGATTTTGCAACATCTTCTTTTAAACCAATTTTTTTTGCTGCCTCTTCCAGTGCCTCTACCACGTAATAAATATAAGCTGGTCCACTTCCAGATAATGCAGTGATAGCATGCATATCTTCTTCTTCTACAACAGAGACGAGACCAATCGTTTCAAATAAAGATGTTGCAGTGCGAATATGTTCCTCCGTTGTGTGTTCTGAAGGTGAGATAGCGGTAGCGGATTTTAAAATGGCTGCAGATGTATTTGGCATTGCACGAATAATCGGAACGTCTTTTTGAAGTAGGTTTCTAATTGAATGAGTAGAAACACCTGCTAATAACGAAATAATAAGCAAGTCATTATTTATGTATTCTTTAAGAGGAATAACCGCTTCTGCGACATCTTTTGGCTTCATAGCTAGAAAAAGAATATTTGCATCAGCAAGTAATTCCTTTTTATTATGTGTACCTTTGACACCGTATTTTTTATGTAACTCCTGTAATCTTGTCTCGTTAGAACGATTACTTACAGTGACGTGTTCTCCCTTAACAACATTTGCGTTTAATAAACCACCAATAATCGCTTCGGCAATAGAGCCTGCACCGAGAAAGGAAATGTTTTGCATAGACATGATGTGCCTCCTTTAAATTTGGTTAGAAATACTTATAAATGTACATACATTCGTTTGTTTATGGAAAAGACCTCTTTTTATCTGAAAATAATGACAAATTTATAGGGAAGTTGTAAACTGAAGAGGTATTCATTTTTGAACCGGAAAAAGACAGGGGGGCTAAGCATGACGGCGATTCATCGAATGGAGATTCCTGTTCCATTTGCAGTTGAGACAGTGAATGTGTTTTTAGTTGAGGGAGAAACATTAACGTTAATTGATACAGGGACAAATACAGAAGAAGCAAAGAAAGCACTAGAAAGTCAATTAGGTGCATTAGGGTATAAGATAGAAGATATTGAAACGGTAGTGATTACGCATCACCATGCGGATCATTGCGGACTTTTAAATACATTTTCTGAAAAAGTAAAGATTATCGGACATCCTTGGAATGAACCGTGGATTACACAGAATGCTGAATTTTTAAAGAGGTATCATGAATTTTTTAAAGAGACAGCCTTGCAGTTCGGCGTTCCAGCAGTATTTCTGAATGGTGAGGCGTTATTGACGACGAAGACACTTAAATATTCTTGTAATAGATCGTTAACACATACCGTGAGAGAGGGAGATCGTATAGATTCGTTACCTGGATTTACAGTGATTGAAACCCCGGGTCATGCTTCCACTCATATTTCATTATATAGAGAATCTGATGGAATATTAATTGGTGGGGATGCTCTCATTAGTCATATTTCTTCAAATCCAATATTAGAACCACCATATGAAGGGCAAACAGAAAGAGCGCATCCTTTATTGCAGTACAATCAAACGTTAAAACGTTTAAGTGAAATGAATATTTCACGGATTTTATCAGGGCATGGGGAAGATGTTCTGAATGTGAAACAACTTATTGAAACAAGGTTACAAAAGCAAGAGACACGTGCTTTTAAAGTGCTTGAACTATTAAAGGAAAAGCCAATGACAGCATTTGAAGTGTGTGTAAAACTATTTCCGGTATTATATAAAGAGCAATTGCCACTTACTATCTCAGAAACTGTTGGACAATTAGACTTTTTAGCATATAATCAACAGGTGATGATTGATGAATCTTCACAACAATTGATTTATTATGCAAAGTAGGTGACAGCAATGACGGGACGTTTACAAGAAAAAGTAATCGTCATTACAGGTGCTTCTAGTGGAATTGGAGAGCAAGTTGCAATGCAGGTTGCAGAGCAAGGGGCGACGCCGGTATTAATGGCTCGAACAGAAGAGAAGCTACAAGCATTAGCAGACAAAATTAAAGTAACTTATAATACGCCTTGCTATTACTATGTATTAGATGTAAGTGAAGAAACGAAAGTACAATCTGTTTTTTCAAAGGTATTACAAGAAGTAGGACGTATTGATATATTGGTAAATAATGCTGGGTTTGGTATTTTTAAAACGTTTGAAGATGCTTCAATGGATGAAGTAAAGGATATGTTTCAAGTAAATGTATTTGGATTAGTAGCTTGTACGAAAGCAGTATTACCTAATATGGTAAAAAGGAACGAAGGACAAATTATTAATATTGCTTCATTGGCTGGAAAAATTGCAACTCCGAAGTCGAGTGCTTATGCAGCAACAAAACACGCTGTATTAGGATTTACGAATAGTTTACGTATGGAGTTATCTAACACAAATGTGTATGTAACAGCAATTAACCCAGGACCGATAGAAACGAACTTTTTTGAAATAGCCGATCAATCAGGTACATATGTGAAAAATATGGGACGTTACATGTTAAAACCAACATATGTAGCAGAACAAATCGTAAAGGCGATGCAAACGAAAAAACGTGAAGTAAACTTGCCGAAGTGGATGGGAATGGGGCCAAAGCTCTACGCATTATTCCCAGGTTTATTTGAACGCGTTGCAGGCAAATCATTAAGTAAAAAATAGGAGATTTCCATATGGAAATCTCCTATTTTTTATTTTCCAGTCACATAATCGTAAACGATATCCTCAACAGCCTCGTATACATCAATTTCAGTATTTGAATGAATTATCATTTGAATATGTTTAATTAGCATTTCCTGATCCTCTTTTGAAACAGGATTACATTGATATTGCCGAAAACTTTTTATAATCATTTTCTCAATTAATTTTTTATTCATGTTTTTCCCCGCCTGTATGTATACATGTATTGTTTTATTGTACTTGAAGTGAAATGAAAATACTACTATGCACTATTTTTGCATAAAAATCCACTTGTATATATTGCTTTTATAGAAAAATTAATGTTTTGAAGTTTTTAAAAATTATAAATATTTAATTGACTTTATAATTATGCAATATTATAATCAAACTTAATTTAAAGAATAGATATGAGGAGGAGCTTATGAAAGTCGCAATTATTGGAGCAACTGGATATGGAGGTATTGAGTTAATTCGGTTATTAGAGCAACATCCATATTTTTCGATAGCATCTCTCCATTCTTTTTCACAAGTCGGTGAATTTATAACAAATGTATACCCGCATTTTCGAAATGTTCTTGTCCATACGTTACAAGAAATTGATGCGGAGAAAATAGAGAAGGAAGCTGAAATTGTATTTTTAGCAACCCCAGCGGGAGTATCGGCAGAGTTAACACCAAAATTATTGGCAGTAGGTTTAAAAGTAATTGACCTATCTGGAGACTTTCGTATGATAGATCCCTCGTCATATGAATTGTGGTATAAAAGGCCAGCTGCACAGGAAGAATTTCTTAGGAAAGCAGTATATGGATTAAGTGAATGGAAAAGGCCTGAGATCCAAAATGCAAATTTAATTGCAAACCCAGGATGTTTTGCTACAGCTGTATTATTAGCGGTAGCGCCGTTAGTACGTAGCGGCATAATTGAAGAAGC
Source organism: Bacillus sp. TH19 (assembly GCF_016651075.1). NCBI lineage: Bacteria > Bacillati > Bacillota > Bacilli > Caryophanales > Bacillaceae > Bacillus > Bacillus sp. TH19. The sequence continues at coordinate 1,403,969 of NZ_JAEKEO010000007.1, forward strand.
TTCAATTATTATTGATGCGAAATCAGGAGTATCTGGAGCGGGCAAAACGCCAACAACAATGACTCACTTTCCTGAGTTATACGATAACTTACACATTTATAAAGTTAATCAACATCAGCACGTTCCTGAGATTGAGCAAATGCTTGCAGAGTGGAATCATGAAACGAAGCCAATCACGTTTAGTACACATTTAATACCGATATCACGAGGGATTATGATTACACTTTATGCGAAAGTGAAAGAGGAAATGAAAATAGAGCAACTTCAAAAGTTGTATGAAGAAACGTATGAATACTCAGCTTTCGTTCGAGTTCGCTCGCAAGGAGAATTTCCAAGTCCGAAAGAAGTAAGGGGCTCAAATTATTGTGATATTGGGATAGCTTACGATGAAAGAACAGAAAGAGTTACGGTCGTTTCTGTTATAGACAATATGATGAAAGGTGCGGCAGGGCAAGCAGTTCAAAATGCAAATTTATTAGCGGGACTAGAAGAGACAACGGGTTTACAGCATATGCCGCTTTATCCATAAGGGGGAAATTATGATTAAAGCATCGTCTATTACAAAATTAGTAAATGGTTCAATTGTTACACCAAAAGGCTTTTTGGCAATCGGTACTGCAAATGGTCTGAAAAAGGTGAAAAAGGACATGGGTGCAATCGTTTGTGAGGTGCCAGCATCATGTGCCGCTGTGTATACAACAAATCAAATACAAGCAGCGCCGTTGCAAGTAACGAAGGATAGCATAGCAGCAGAAGGGAAATTACAAGCAATTGTTGTAAATAGCGGCAATGCAAATGCTTGTACGGGGATGAAAGGATTGCAAGATGCTTATGAGATGCGAACATTAGGAGCGGAACACTTTGGAGTAAAAGAAAAGTACGTCGCAGTCGCTTCAACAGGTGTAATTGGAGTACCTTTACCGATGGATATCATTCGAAAGGGAATTGAATCTCTTGTGCCCACAAAGGAAGTGAGTGAAGCTTATTCTTTTTGTGAAGCAATTTTAACGACAGATCTTATAACGAAAGAAACTTGCTATGAGATGATAATTGATGGGGAAGCAGTGATCATTGCTGGGGTCGCAAAAGGATCAGGGATGATCAAACCGAATATGGCAACGATGCTTAGTTTTATTACAACAGACGCCAATATAGAGCATGAAGTATTGCAAACAGCATTATCACAAATTACGAATCATACGTTTAATCAAATTACGGTGGACGGAGATACTTCTACAAATGATATGGTCATCGCTATGGCAAGTGGATTATCAGAAACGAAAACGATGAATATGGAACATGAAGACTGGGAAACTTTCGTAGTTGCTTTACAAAAGGTATGTGAAGATTTAGCGAAAAAAATTGCACAAGATGGTGAAGGTGCTACGAAGTTAATAGAAGTAAACGTGTTAGGGGCTAGAACAAATGAAGAAGCAAAGAAAATTGCAAAACAAATAGTCGGTTCCAGTCTTGTGAAAACAGCGATATACGGTGAGGACCCAAATTGGGGACGAATTATTAGTAGTACTGGACAGAGTGAAGTAATTATTAACCCAAATACAATTGATATCACTCTTCAATCTATCGCCGTATTAAAAAATAGTGAGCCTCAAATGTTTTCTGAAGAGGAAATGACAAAGAAATTACAAGAACATGAAATAAAAATTGATGTGTGTTTACATTTAGGAGATGAAACGGGATCAGCTTGGGGCTGCGACTTAAGTTATGAATATGTGAAAATAAATGCTTGTTATCGTACATAAGGAGAGAGAATATGAGTGATTATATTGTAGTTAAATGTGGCGGTAGCATGTTGAATCGATTAAATAGTGTCTTTTTTGATTGTATAAAGAAATTGCAAAATAAGTATAAGGTTGTTATTGTCCATGGCGGTGGCCCAGAAATTGATGCCAAGTTAGAAGACTCTAATATCGAGATAGAAAAGAAAGATGGATTAAGAGTAACGCCGAAAGAGGTTATGGATGTTGTTCAAATGGTGCTATGCGGAAGTACGAATAAAAAATTCGTAATGAATTTACAAAAACATGATTTACTTGCGGTGGGGCTTTCAGGATGTGACGGTAATTTACTTCAAGTCCAACCTGTTGGCGAAGCGATAGGATATGTAGGAGAAGTAAGTTATGTAGAAACAGCCCTATTGAAAGGGTTGATAGATATGAATTATATTCCTGTCATTGCCCCGATTGGGATAAATGGTAATGAGGTTTATAACATAAATGCAGATACCGCTGCAGCTGGAATTGCAGCCGCACTATCCGCAAAAGAACTCATTTTTATAACGGACGTAGATGGAGTATTACACGAAGGAAGATTGGTAAAGAAAACGGATGAATATGAAATTCTTACTTTTATAGAACAAGGCGTCATTACAGGTGGAATGATTCCGAAAGTACAGGCGGCACTTACATCGTTAAAAATGGGAGTGAAAAAGGCTAGTATCGTAAATGGTACAAAGGATTTTACTGAGGTTACAGGAGAGTGTGTTGGAACTACGGTAACAAAAGGAGTGAGTATCGTATGACAAACCATCTTTTTCAAACGTATGGCAGGAGAACGATTGAGTTTGTAAAGGGGAATGGAACAACAGTCATTGATAAAAATGGTACGCAATACTTAGATTTTACGTCGGGGATTGGAGTATGTAACTTAGGACATTGTCATCCTACGGTTGTAAAGGCAGTAGAAAAGCAACTTAGAAATATATGGCATATATCTAACTTATTTACGAACTCCTTACAAGAAGAGGTCGCATCATTATTAACAGAAGATACAGCATTAGATCATGTGTTTTTTTGTAATAGCGGGGCGGAGGCAAATGAAGCGGCTTTAAAGCTAGCACGTAAGCATACTGGAAAATCTCTCGTAGTAACATGTGAGCAATCTTTCCACGGGAGAACATTTGGAACGATGAGTGCAACAGGGCAAGATAAAGTGAAAGAAGGATTCGGTCCATTACTTCCGTCTTTTTTACATATACCATTTAACGACATACGAGCATTAGAGGAAGTAATGAATGAAGAAGTTGCGGCGGTAATGGTAGAAGTTATTCAAGGAGAAGGAGGAGTAATATTAGCTGATCCATCCTTTTTGAAGGAAATTGAAAAACTATGTAATCAGTACAATGCTCTTTTTATTATAGATGAAGTACAAACTGGAATAGGCAGAACAGGAACACTATTCGCTTATGAGCAAATGGGAATAGTTCCTGATATCGTTACCATCGCAAAGGCGCTTGGGAATGGTATTCCAGTTGGAGCGATGATTGGCCGAAAAGAACTAGGCTCTTCTTTTACTGCCGGGTCACACGGTTCAACTTTCGGTGGGAATTATATTGCTATGACTGCAGCGAAAGAAGTATTGCAATTCATTAAGGAACAATCGTTTTTTAAAGAGGTACAGGAAAAGGGCGAGTACGTATTAAAGAAATTGCAAGAAGAATTACGACACGTTGAATGTGTTCAAAATACTCGTGGTAAGGGACTTATGATTGGAATCGAATGTAAGCATGAGGTTGCAAATGTCATAGAACAACTAGAAAAAGCAGGACTTCTCGTATTACAAGCAGGGCCTAATGTTATAAGACTATTACCACCACTTATTGTAACGAATGAAGAGCTAGAACAGGCAATATATATGATAAAAAGAGTGGTTTGTACAAAAAATGCATCAATAATATAAGGGGGAAATTTCATGTCAACTGTACAAGTACCGAAATTAAATACGAAAGATCTTTTAACGTTAGAAGAATTGACGCAAGAAGAAATCATTTCTTTAATTGAGTTCGCTATATATTTAAAAAAGAACAAGCAGGAGCCTTTATTACAAGGGAAAATATTAGGTCTCATTTTTGATAAACATTCAACCCGTACTCGCGTTTCTTTTGAAGCAGGAATGGTACAGCTCGGAGGACATGGAATGTTTTTAAGTGGAAAAGAGATGCAAATTGGCAGAGGAGAAACGGTGTCAGATACTGCGAAAGTACTATCTCATTATATTGATGGAATTATGATACGCACATTTTCGCATGCGGATGTAGAGGAGCTTGCAAAAGAGTCCAGTATCCCAGTTATTAACGGTTTAACTGATGATCATCATCCTTGCCAAGCATTGGCAGATTTAATGACGATATATGAAGAAGTTCATACGTTTAAAGGAGTTAAATTAGCTTATGTAGGTGATGGGAATAATGTATGCCATTCACTATTGCTAGCGAGTGCAAAAGTCGGAATGAATATGACTGTGGCAACGCCTGTGGGGTATGAGCCGAATGAAGAAATTGTTAAAAAAGCATTAGCGATTGCTGATGAAACAGGGGCTGAAATTGAAATTTTACATAATCCTGAATTAGCGGTAAGTGGAGCAGATTTTATTTATACTGACGTTTGGATGAGTATGGGCCAAGAAGGAGAAGCAGAAAAATATACTTTATTCCAGCCTTTCCAAGTAAATAAAGAGCTTGTTATACATGCAAAGCAAACATATCGTTTCCTGCACTGCCTGCCTGCTCATCGTGAAGAAGAAGTAACTGGAGAGATTATAGATGGGCCACAGTCTATCGTTTTTGAGCAAGCTGGTAACAGGTTGCACGCGCAAAAAGCTTTATTAGTGAGTTTATTTAAAAATATAGAAGAGCCTTCCTAAAAGGGAGGTTTTTTTATATTGAAATGTCGGATGTATATTTAGTTAATTATCTCTATATCATTTATAATAAAAAGAGAAAACTACATTTGTTTTTCATATCATGTAAGGACATACTAGATAAAAAAATATAGTTAAAGAGATGATGAATTTGAAAACAACTAAGAAAACATATTCGTTTTTTCAGCGGATGTGGAGAATATTAAAGTTTCAATATTTTAAGTTGCTTCGATCGCCAGAAGGAGCAAAGAAAGTGTCGCTAGGTTTTGCTATTGGATTTGGTTTAGAAATGTTGGTGATTTATACGGCATCTCTCGTATATTTAATATTTTATCCAATTGTAAGGTTAGCAAAGGGATCTTTTCCAGCCGCAGTCATTGGTAATATTATTGGGAAAATATCGTTTCTCCCAGTATTTTTATTTCCGTTTGCTTATGCGCTAGGAAAAATGATTTACCCATTTCATGTACAGAAAATACATCATGAACCATTTACGATATCAGATTTGTTTTCGAGCCATATTTTTACGATGTTAAAGAGCTTATTACAGAGTGAAGTGTATGTATTAATTGGTATGACGATAATAGGAATTGTGTTTGGGGTAATTTCATATTTCGTTGTGCATTATTTATATGAAAAGAATCGTAAGTTACGTTTGAAGAAAAGAAAGAAACAAGTGAGAGGACCACTTGTTCAAATATAAAGAATGTCACATTCATTTTCTCCTTTGAATATGTTTAAGAAAAAGGGGGAGAGAATGAATGTATTATTACTATGTACCTCAAGCATATCCATATACAAATTATTATCCTGTAACTGGAGTGAGACAGCAATTCGGAGTATATCCGCAGCAACAAATACAACAAATACAGCAAATGCAACAGCCTGAGCAGCAACTTGTTCAAGAACGAAAACCGTATTTAATGACATGGCCGTATTCAAATGTATACTATGGTAATTATTACGAATCATAAAGCTGCTTCTATTTAGAAGCAGCTTTATGCGTTTGTTTTCAAAATTAAATTTTGAATGGTTTTAAGAGAATAAATGAGCTTTTCACGCTCTTCCTCAGATAATGTTTGAAAATTTTCTTTTAGTTTGCCTAAAATGAATTGCTGATACTGACTTACTAACATTTTCCCTTCAGTTGTTAGGGAAATTAAAATGACCCTTCGATCTTTTTCGCTATAATGACGCTCTATTAGCTCTTCTTGAATAAGTTTGTTTAATAGAGGGGTCATGTTAGGCCGTGAAATCGCTAGCCGCTTGCCAATTTCTGAAACTGCTAATGTACCATTTTCATGCAAAAGCAGTAACACTTGCGTATGCGATGGCGGCATATGTCTTTGAGAAGAAAACTCTCCAGGAAGCATAAATTTGCGATAAAAAAGAGGCACTAGCGAAAGAAGATGATCAACAATACGTTCCCACTCGCGTGATTCCATATAACGGCCCCCTTCCACTATCATTGTAACAAAAAAGACAAGGTATAAAAATAGAATTGTTTTATGGTAGCCTTAATATTTGTAGGATAACACTTGCTTTGTAAATGTATTGGCAATAATCGCATAGCCGTTATCATTTGGGTGTACTTGGTCAAATAGTAACTCTTTTTTATCATTCGATATTAATTTGCGAATTGGTAAAACGATCGACGGTTGATGTGCTTTTGAAATAGAATAAATAGAATCATTCCAACCGTCTAAAAACATATCTGCATAACTTGCGATGGAGTCCTCTAGTTGTAAAGGGTTATAGAGTTCAGAGAGAATGAGTAAAGCATTCGGATTTTGATCTCGAACGGTCTTTACAATATTTTTTACATCCGTTTCAAAACGGGCTTTTTCTTTATTTAACATTTTAATACCATCTATAACACCTACATCACGATTTAAGCGGAATAAATTATTTCCTCCAATACTAATAGTAATGATATTTGCTTCCCTAATTTTTTGATGAACTTCTTCTGACTGGACTTTCTTAACGAGACGATCTGTAGTGAGACCATTTACACCGAGGTTTTCTACCGTAATTGGTTTATGAATTTGTCCTTCTAATTGTCTAGAAGCTAATTCGGCAAATCCCCCTTGTGTAGATCCATATCCATTTGCAAGTGAATCACCTAATACGAGGTGATAAAAAGAGTCATTCGTTTGCTTATAAATCCAACTCGGAGCAGATGTTTTTTCTGCTTTTCCTTCAGTTTCTTTTTGTTCTATCTCATCGTTCTTTTCAAAATTAGAACAAGAAATGATTAGAAGGAGGAGACAAACAATTGTTAAGATGACTTTTTTCATAAATTCATCCTCCTTGTAATTGGTAATTGTATCATATTCAGCAGTATAAGCAATGTAAGGGCATATTATATATTTATGAAAAATTCACAATAACTTTACAGAAAATTTGTAGAAGTATGTCAAAAAATATTGACGATACGAAAGAGTTTTATATATGATAATGTCAGATAAGGTGAAATGCTGCTTAGTGGGAGCTTTATCTCCCGTTAATTGTTAGTCTTCATCAATCGAGCGTTTAAGGGGACTACTCGTTAGCGCAGGATGAAATGAAAATCGTGTCTCTAATAGAAGAAAAAAGTATGTGGTTAGAGAATGATAGAGACTCACTTCATTATTTTGGGGTAATTGTATAAGGGGGATTTTTTGTGAAAAAGTCAAAAAAAATGCTAGCTGGAGCAACACTTGCTATTGGCGTTATAGCACCGCAAGTGTTGCCGACAACAGCTCATGCAGAGGAAAAAGCTGGGGAGAGTACAGTTAAGTTACGAATTCTAGAAACATCAGATATTCACGTTAACTTAATGAATTACGATTATTATCAAACGAAAACAGATAATAAAGTAGGTCTCGTGCAAACTGCAACGCTTGTTAATAAAGCGCGTGGAGAGGTAAAGAACTCGGTTCTATTTGATGATGGGGATGCATTACAAGGAACGCCGCTTGGGGATTATGTGGCGAATAAAATAAAGGATCTGGAGAAGCCTGTGGATCCTAGTTATACCCATCCATTATATCGTGTAATGAATTTAATGAAGTATGACGTCATCTCTCTTGGGAATCATGAATTTAACTACGGTTTAGATTATTTAAAGTCAGTGATTAAAAAAACTAAGTTCCCTGTTATTAACTCAAATGTTTATAAAGATGATCATGATGGTATTGAAGAGAATGATGAGCATTACTTTGATGAACCATATCATATTTTAGAGAAAGAAGTAGTGGATGAAGCAGGCCAAAAACAAACAGTGAAAATTGGTGTAATGGGATTTGTTCCGCCTCAAGTTATGAACTGGGATAAAGCGAATTTAGCAGGAGAAGTAAAAGTGAAAGATATTGTTCAAACAGCGGAAAAGTTAGTTCCAGAAATGAAAGCAAAAGGTGCGGATGTTATCGTTGCACTAGCTCATTCAGGTGTTGATAAGAGTGGGCGTATCGCTGGAATGGAAAACGCATCATTTTATTTAACAGAAGTTGAAAATGTAGATGCAGTATTAATGGGACATTCACATACTGAAATGAAGGATATATTTAATGGAGTTCCAGTTGTAATGCCTGGTGTGTTTGGAAGTAATTTAGGTATTATTGATATGCAATTGAAAAAGGTAAACGGAAAATGGGAAGTGCAAAAAGAGCAATCGAAGCCACAACTTCGTCCGATTGTTAATAATGAAGGTAATGTAGGACCTGATCAAACATTAGTTAATGAGATTAAAGATGAGCATGAAAAGACAATCGAATATGTAAATACACCTGTAGGTAAAACGACAGCACCAATTAATAGTTATTTTTCACTAGTACAAGATGATCCTTCTGTACAACTTGTGACGAATGCGCAAAAATGGTACGTAGAAGAAGAACTTAAAAAACCAGAGTACGAAAAGTTTAAAGGTATTCCGGTTTTATCTGCAGGAGCACCATTTAAAGCAGGTGGCCGAAACGGTGCTACATATTATACGGATATTCCAGCAGGGACGTTAGCAATTAAAAACGTAGCGGATTTATATGTATATCCAAATACATTATATGCTGTAAAAGTAAGTGGGGCACAAGTGAAAGAATGGCTTGAAATGTCTGCAGGTCAGTTTAATCAGATTGATCCAAAGAAAACAGAAGAGCAGCCATTAGTAAATATCGGATATCCTACATATAACTTTGATATTTTGGATGGTTTAAAATACGAAATTGATGTGACGCAACCGGCGAAATATGATAAAGATGGAAAAGTTGTAAATGCAAATACGAATCGTATTGTAAATATGACGTATGAAGGTAAGCCTGTAGCCGACACTCAAGAATTCATCGTTGCTACAAATAACTATCGTGGAAGTAGCCAAACATTCCCTGGTGTAAGTAAAGGGGAGGTTGTATACCAATCGCAAGATGAAACACGTCAAATCATTGTGAAGTATATGCAAGAAACACCAGTTATTGATCCAGCAGCTGATCAAAATTGGACATTTAAACCAATTGTTGCAGATAAATTAAATACAACATTTGACTCTTCACCAAATGCACAAAAGCATATAAAGAAAGATGGAAAAATATCATATGTTGGACCATCTGAAAATGAATTTGCTAAATATGCAATTGATATAACGAAGAAGAATGATGATAAGGAAACTGGTGGAGAGAATCCAACGACACCGCCAACAGGTGAAGGCAATAATGGAGAGAATCCAACGACACCACCAACAGGTGAAGGCAATAATGGAGAGAATCCAACGGCACCGCCAACAGGTGAAGGTAATAACGGAGGAAATCCAACGACACCACCAACGGATGAAGGTAATACTGTTAATGAACCAAAACAAGATGGAAACAACGCGGGATCTGGACAAACTACAACAGATAATCAAAATGAAAAAGAAACAACGAAAGTAAGTGAAGGTAAAGAAGAACGTGATTTACCGAAAACAGGTACAAGTGTTGCTTCTACAATTGGAGCAGGTCTGGCGTTTGTTGGAGCGGGATTACTTATGTTATTTAGAAGAAAGAAAGCGAATAGATAGTACAGTATTGTAAAAAGGATTACCGTAATCGGTAATCCTTTTTTTCGTATATATTATGAAACTGGTACTGTTTTTTCTTTCTTCCATGAAAGACCAAGTCCAGTGAAACCAACAATAATTGTTAAGACCGGGCAAGCTAAACAGAAGATTGCGAATGGAACGTAATCAAATGTCGGAACGCCAAGGACGTTCGATAAGAATACGCCACTTACTCCCCATGGTACGAGCGGGTTAATAACTGTACCTGCATCTTCTAATACTCGTGATAAATTACGACGTTCTAAACCGACTTCATCGTATTTGTTAGCGAATGCTTGTCCTGTTAAAACGATTGATAAGTATTGTTCGCCAAGTAAGAAGTTTACACCAATTGCAGTTGAAGCAGTAGAAATAATTAAGCGTGTACTATTTTTTACGAAGCTAGAGATGATATTCATCAGCTGCGTGATAATGCCCATTCCTTGTAGTAATCCTCCCATACAAAGAGCTAGGAAAATAAGAGCAATCGACATCATCATACTTTGTAGACCACCGCGAGATAGTAAGCTATCAATGTCTTTAATACCAGTTTTAGAAACGTAGCCGTCTTGCATAATTTTCATTAAATCAGCTAAAGAAGTGCTAGGTTTAAAAATAAAGAGAATAATAATTCCTACCACAATTCCTGCAAGCAATGTTGGAACTGCTGGAACTTTTTTAAATGCGAATAGGAACAGTAATAAAATTGGAATAAGTGTAACGATAGAAATCGTTGTGTTTTTTTCTAACGTGCTAATAAAGTTAGTGAAGTCAACGTCTCCACTAATACCGCTTCCTAAAATGAAAAATGCGATAAAAGCAATAATGAAAGCAGGAACTGTTGTCCAAAGCATGTTGCGAATATGCTCAAATAAATCTACACCCGTTACAGCAGGAGCTAAGTTTGTTGTATCAGATAAAGGAGACATTTTATCTCCAAAGAATGCACCAGAAATAATTGCACCAGCGATCAGAGCTGGATCGTATCCGAGAGCACTACCCATTCCCATAAAGGCAAGCCCTACTGTTGCTGCAGTTGTAAAGGCACTACCGATACTTGTTCCAACAATTGCACAAACAACAAAAACAGTTGGGACGAAAATTTTAGGAGATACAAGCTGGAAGCCGTATACCATTAAAGTTGGAATTGTTCCAGCAGCGATCCAAACACTAATTAATACGCCCACAAGTAAGAAAATAAAAATAGATGGAATACCAGCTGAAATACTACTGATCATCCCTTTTTCCATAGTAGACCAAGATATTTTTTTCATAAATCCAAATGCTAATAAAAGAACGATACCAAATAAAATTGGGATGTGTGGTGAAACTTCTAATTTGATAACACTAAAGCCAATACAGAAAAAAATAAAAATTGTTAAAAGAACAGATTCAATTTTTGAAACCATTGTTTTTCCCTCCTAAGTAATTTAAAATAGCTCTTTTTTATATAAAATTCGCCAATATTGTATATTTCCTTCTAAAATTTAGAATTTTGTGACAAATTACCGGTAATTGTCAACATCTCAATATGATACGGAAATGATTGGATAAAAAAACGCCCCTGCATATAATTATGCAGGGACGAAGAAATCGCGGTACCACCCTAGCTTGTGAAAGGAATGTATCACAAAATAAAGGGTCATATGATATGCGCTCATAAAATAAAAACGCCCCTGCAATATATGCAGGGACGAAAAATTCGCGGTACCACCCTAAATTGTGAAACAGTTTCATTTCACCACTCTTTAGACATAACGGTCTAAACCGTCTTTCACTACTCCTCACGTTTCGTAAAAGAAGCTCCAGGGGGTAATTCATAAATCGCTCTGTACTGGTTCGCACCGACCACCAGCTCTCTGAAATCAGAAAACGAAATACTACTAAATCCTATCAACGCCGATTCATATGATGTTAGTTAAATTTTTATCATATATTCATCATACATGTCAATAAAAACATTCGATATTTTTTTAGGGAAATAAAGGAGAAATGTTTTTTATACTGTGAAAATGTGCGTTATAATGAATTTGAAAGGGGAGGAAAGAGTGAAGAAAAAAATAATTCTTTTTACCACCTTACTAGTCGTTGGCGGAAGTGCTGGAATTTACACAGCTTTTGCAGCTGAAGCAGAGCAGTCGAAACAAAAGCAAATACAGCAGTCAGAAGTGAAGAAAGTGAAAGAAACTGAAGAGAAGAAATCGATGGAAAAAGCAGCTACTAAACTAGGAGTTTCTACTGAGGGGAAAACAAAAGAAGAGGTTACAAAAGAAGTAGATACCGCTAGATTTGAGCAGCGCCATGATTTGTTAATTGAGCATGCTAAGCAACTTGGAATTGATACAGAAGGAAAAAAAGATGAAGAGATTATTTTAGAAATTGGAAAGATACAACATGGAAAGTAGAACAACTTATCGTATGATAAGTTGTTCTTTTTTGAGAACTGTTTGATTTAAAAATAATTGACAGTCATTTGTTTTTAATGTTAACTATATTTATAAAAGAGTTAACATTAGGGGTGACAATTGTGGCTATTAATAGTAACACGAGTGAAAAATCGTCTTATACATATGAAGAATTATCGAAGAAGAATAAAGATTACGTATGGCACCCATTTACACAAATGAAAGATTATTTAGAAGAAGATCCTGTCATTATTGAACGTGGAGAGGGAAGAAAGCTATACGATGTAAATGGAAATGAATATTGGGACGGTGTTTCATCTATTTGGTTAAATGTTCATGGGCATCAAGTACCAGAACTAGATGAGGCAATTCGTGAGCAATTAAATAAAATTGCTCATTCTACTATGCTAGGACTTGCTAACGTGCCATCTATTTTATTAGCAGAAAAAATAATTGAAGTTGTACCAGAAGGTTTGAAGAAAGTATTCTATTCAGACTCTGGTTCTAGCGCCGTTGAAATTGCAATTAAGATGGCCTTTCAATATTGGCAGCATAAAGGAAAACCGAAAAAACAAAGATTTGTTACATTAAAAGAAGCATATCACGGTGATACGATAGGTGCTGTTTCAGTAGGAGCAATAGACTTGTTTCACCAAGTGTATAGTTCACTATTATTTGAGGCAATTAAAATGCCGTATCCATATACATATCGTTCTCCTTATGGAGATAATAAGGAACAAATTGTAAAGAAACATTTAGAAGAAATGGAAGAAATGCTACAAGAAAAACATGAAGAAGTAGCAGCTATTATTGTGGAGCCATTAATGCAAGGTGCTGGTGGGATGATTACAATGCCAAAAGGATACTTAAAAGGGCTTCGCGATTTATGTACAAAATACAATGTATTATTTATTACAGACGAGGTAGCGACTGGATTTGGGCGTACCGGGAAAATGTTTGCATGTGAACACGAGGATGTGACGCCAGACATTTTAACAGCCGGAAAAGGTTTAACAGGTGGTTATTTACCGGTGGCAATTACGGTAACGACAGATGAAATTTATAATGCCTTTTTAGGAGGCTATGAAGAACAAAAAACGTTTTTCCATGGTCATAGTTATACAGGGAATCCGTTAGGGTGTGCCGTAGCAATTGCAAATTTAGAACTATATGAAAAAACTAATTTAATAGAAGATGTTGCGCATAAAGCAGAATATGTAGCGGCACAATTAGAAGCTCTTAATGAATATAAGCACGTAGGAGATATTCGTCAGTGTGGGCTAATGGTTGGTATTGAACTTGTGAAGAATAAGGAAATGAAAGAATCGTTTGAATGGACAGAAAGAGTCGGCGTTCAAGTATGTAAACGTTCAAGAGAGCTGGGCATGATTTTGCGACCACTCGGTAATACGATTGTATTTATGCCTCCTCTTGCATCTACGGTGGCTGAGATTGATGAGATGTTACGCATTTTATATAAAGCAATCTCGGATGTTACGGAGGGAGAGTAATGAGTGGTTTCTTTATAACAGCAACGGATACAGAAGTTGGCAAAACGGTAGTGACAGGAGCATTGGCAGGTATATTTCGAGAGCGTGGACATAATGTTGGTGTATATAAACCGTTGCAAAGTGGACATGTTGCATCAAATCCTGAGGGTGATGCAGCAAGATTAAAAGCATTATCGGGTGTACCGACAAAAGAAGATAAAATTTGTCCTTATTCCATTGAAGAACCACTTGCTCCGAGACTTGCTATGAAAAGAGCTGGAAGGACGGTAATGTTAAAAGAAATTACTGCTCACTATAATGAACTACTAAAAGAGTTTAATAGCCTATTGGTAGAAGGAGCTGGTGGGCTTGCCGTCCCATATACAGAAGACGCTTTAGTGATTGATTTTGCAAAAGAATTAGAGCTCCCTCTTATTGTAGTAGCGCGTCCGACACTAGGGACAGTTAATCATACTGTCTTAACAATTTCTTATGCAAAGGCACACGGTTTAACAGTAGCGGGTGTAATTTTGTCTGGTTGTAAAGAATGTGAAAAAGAAAGAGTGCAAGAAAATAAAATAATGATTGAGGAGTTAAGTGGCGTGCCGGTTTTAGGGTTATTACCATTCCTTGAAGGAGAGTTTACAAAGGAAGAATTATTAGGGGCGGCAAAAGAGCATATTATGATTTCAAAATTAGAGGAGCTCATCCAAAATGAATCAAATGTGGCGCACGCATCTTCAATCTAAAGTAGAACAATTAAAGGGGCAAGGGCAGTATCGTAATTTACATGTAACAGAGAAAGCGGAAGAGACATGGCTTATTCGAAATAAGAAAAAGATGCTAAATTTAGCATCGAATAATTATTTAGGATTAGCTGGAGATGAAAGGTTGAAAGAAGCTGCTATTGCCTGCACGAGAAAATATGGAACTGGAGCGACAGCATCTCGTCTCGTTGTAGGAAATTATCCACTGTATGAAGAGGTTGAGAGAAGTATATGTGATTGGAAAGGTACTGAAAGAGCATTAATCGTAAATAGCGGGTATACAGCAAATGTAGGTGCTATATCTGCTTTAGCCTGTCGTCACGATATGGTTTTTAGTGATAAATTAAATCACGCAAGTATTGTTGATGGAATTATATTAAGCGGAGCAGAGCATAAAAGATATCGTCATAATGATTTGGATCATTTAGAAAAGATGTTGCAAATAGCGTCACCAGAAAAGAGAAAATTAATCGTAACAGATACGGTTTTTAGTATGGATGGAGATATTGCATATTTGAGAGGCTTAGTTCAGCTGAAAGAGAAATACGGGGCGATCATTATAGTTGATGAAGCACATGCAAGTGGAATATATGGAATCGGTGGAGCAGGATTATCTCATGTAGAAAAAGATGTTGCTCAAAAAATTGATATACATATGGGGACGTTTAGTAAGGCTTTAGGGTGTTATGGTGCGTATTTAACGGGTGATTCCATTTATATAGAGTATTTACAAAATATGATGAGAAGCTTGATTTTTACTACAGCTTTACCAACAGGAACATTAGGGGCGATCCGAAAAGCAATTGAAATTGTGAAAGAAGATAACGAAAGAAGAGAGCGACTTATAGAGAATGGTGCATATTTCAGGACGCATTTACAAGAAGCTGGTTTTGATATTGGGAATAGCTCAACTCATATTGTACCGATTGTAGTTGGGTCAAATGAAAATACTTTACGGTTTAGTGAAAGGTTACAAGAGGTAGGTATCGCAGCCATTGCAATTCGTCCGCCGACTGTTCCAGTTGGTAGTTCTCGAGTCCGTTTTGCAGTTACGTCACAACATACAATAGCCGATTTAAAATGGGCTATTCAGCATATTATACGCATTGGCAAAGAAGAGGGGTTTTTAGTATGAAAGAGCTAAAGCTTATTTTTATTCCAGGATGGGGAATGGAAGAAGGTGTTTGGACTTTGGTTCTGCCGTATTTTAAAGGATATTCTGTTCAATGTATAGATTGGCGTAACGTGAAAGAACAAAGTGAATTTGCGGGGCGAATAATAGATGTAGCGCAGGATGAAAATGTAATTTTAGTTGGATGGTCACTAGGAGCGTTAGCGGCAGTACAAGCTTATAAAAAGATTAAGACCCAAGGTATGGTACTAATTGGTGGTACCGCTAAATTTACCAATACAAGTGACTATACAAGTGGATGGAATTCCTTGCATGTAGAACGTATGAAAAAGAATTTAACGAGAAAAAAAGAAGATACTTTGAAGCGTTTCTATGAAAATATGTTTACAAAAAGTGAGCTGAGGGAGAATACGAGTTTTGAAGAGATTGCGGAGAAGTTTAAAGGAGACTCGATTCAGTCTTTACAATTAGGCTTAGATTATTTAATAGAAACAGATATGAGAAATGAAGTAATAGATATGAAAGCCCCGCTGTTACTCCTTCATGGAGAGCAGGATGTAATATGTCCATTGTCTGCAGCCCATAGTATGGCGAATAATACGAATGCTAATCTAAAAGTAGTAAGCGGTGCTGGGCATGCATTATGTGTAACGAATTTTGAATATTGCGCAAATGAAATTATTCAATTTGTAGAGGTGATACGACATGATCAACAAAACGTTACTGCAAAAACGGTTTAACGGGGCGGCTGTATCCTACGATCAATATGCAAATGTACAAAAAAAGATGGCGCATTCGTTACTTTCTACATTGAAGGAACGATATAGTGAAACATCATCGATACGTATTTTAGAACTTGGATGCGGGACAGGATATGTAACAGAGCAATTATCAAATTTATTTCCGAAAGCTCATATTACAGCTGTGGATTTTGCTGATGAGATGATTGCAGTCGCGAAAACTAGAAAAAGTTTGGAAAATGTGATGTTTCGATGTGAAGATATTGAACAATTAAAATTAGAAAATCCATATGATGTCATCATTTCAAATGCTACATTTCAATGGCTTAATGATTTAAAAGAGACAGTGAAAAATTTATTTAACTATTTGTCTGAAGAAGGAATATTATTATTTTCCACGTTTGGTAATACGACTTTTCAAGAATTGCATACGTCTTTTCAGCGTGCTAAGAAAGAAAAGGGGATACACAATTGTACTTCAATAGGACAACGATTCGTTTCGAAAGAACAGTTAGTGAATATATGCAAAAATCCATTAGGAAATGTACATGTTTCTGAAACGTGTTACATAGAAAGCTTTACAGAAGTTAGGGAGTTTCTACATTCTATTCGAAAAGTAGGGGCAACCAATAGTAATGAAGAGTCTTACTGTCAAAGCCCTTCACTCTTTCGTACGATGCTTCGTATATACGAAAGAGACTTCACGGGAAAAGAAGGGATAATGGCAACATATCATGCTTTATTTACGTATATAACAAAAGAGGGGAAGAGATGAAATGAAACAAGTACAAACAAAAAGGGATTGGAAAAAACTTGCATACGACGTAGTAGAAGAGAAAATGATTACGAAAGAAGATGCAATTGCAATATTAGAAGCTGATGATACAGAGGTTTTAGAAATTATGAATGCAGCTTACATCATTCGCCATCATCATTTTGGTAAGAAAGTAAAGTTGAACATGATTATAAATACGAAATCTGGATTATGTCCTGAAGATTGCGGGTATTGTTCACAGTCTATTATTTCAGAAGCACCGATTGATAAGTATGCATGGTTAACACAAGAGAAAATTGTTGAAGGAGCGCACGAAGCAATTCGTCGTAAAGCAGGTACATATTGTATTGTTGCATCTGGTCGTCGTCCGACGAATAAAGAAGTAAATCACGTTATTGGAGCAGTTAAGGAAATTCGTGAAACGACAGATTTAAAAATTTGCTGTTGTTTAGGATTTTTAAATGAAGATCAAGCAGGTCAGTTAGCAGAAGCTGGTGTGCATCGTTATAATCACAATTTAAATACGCATGCCAACAATTATGATAGCATTTGTTCAACGCATACGTATGACGATCGTGTTGATACAGTCCAAAAAGCGAAGCAAGCCGGTATTTCTCCATGCTCTGGAGCAATTTTCGGAATGGGAGAAACGATTGAACAGCGCGCTGAAATTGCATTTGAATTACAACGTTTAGATGCGGATTCTATTCCATGTAATTTCCTTGTTGCTGTAAAGGGTACTCCGCTTGAAGGACAAAAAGAATTAACACCTGTAGAATGTTTAAAAGTGCTGGCGATGATGCGTTTTGTAAATCCAACAAAAGAAATTCGTATTTCAGGTGGTCGAGAACTTAATTTACGTTCTGTACAGCCACTTGGTTTATTTGCAGCAAACTCTATCTTTGTCGGGGACTATTTAACAACAGCTGGACAAGAGCCGACTGCGGACTGGGGTATGATTGAAGATTTAGGGTTTGAGATTGAAGAATGTGCGCTATAAGATAGATGAAAAGCAAACTCTTTAAAGGGGTTGCTTTTTTTTGTAAATAAAATGTAATAAAAGTCCATTAACGCTTGATAGTAGTCACTTTTGGACGAGAAAAATAATTTTGTGGACGAATTTTCCAAGCCCTAATTGTACATAGTAAAAATGTAATTTATATCGGGTTGGAGGATTTTACATGTACAAATACATATTAACTATTATGACCTGTCTGATTTTAATAAAAGCGATAAGTGCTGATCCAGTTAAGGCGGCTGAAAATCCTGAACAAAAAGAAATGCAACAAAGAATTGAACAGCATTTTCGAACGAAAGCTGAACATTTTGGGCTTGAAACAGAAGGAAAAGATTTAAAAGAAGTGAGGAAGGAAATTTCTATTATAGAAGAAGCGGAAAAGAGAGAAAATGTGTGGAGAACAGCACAAGCTCTTCGTATAAAAACAGAAGGAAAAACGATGGATGAATTAATAGAAGATGTACGAAAAAAGGTGAGAAAATTAAAAAAGAGGCCGTAGCCTCTTTTTTAAGCCCATTGTTTTGATAAATGAGCCATTTCGATCGCAGCAACTGCCGATTCATATCCTTTATTACCAGCTTTTGTACCTGCACGTTCAATCGCTTGTTCAATTGTTTCTGTCGTTAATACACCGAAAATAACTGGAATGTCCGTTTGTAGTGATAAAGACGCAACACCTTTTGCTACTTCATTACAAACGTAATCGTAATGTGTTGTAGCACCGCGAATTACTGTACCTAATGTAATAACAGCATCATATTTTCCGCTATTGGCCATCTTTTTAGCGATTAAAGGAATTTCAAATGCACCAGGAACCCATGCAACATCAATATCATTCTCTTCTACACCGTGACGCTTTAATCCATCTAAAGCTCCGCCAAGTAACTTACTTGTAATAAACTCATTAAAACGTCCAACAACAACCCCAACTTTTAATCCTGTACCAACTAAATGACCTTCGAATACCATAATGTATCTCTCCCTTAATTATAAGTTTAGTAAATGTCCTAATTTGCTTACTTTCGTTTGTAAATACGTTTTATTTTCTTCTTTTGTTGGCATTTGTAACGGTACACGCTCGGTTACTTCTAAATCGTAACCTTGTAAGCCAGCAATTTTTCGTGGATTATTCGTTAATAATCGTAAACTTTGTAAGCCTAAATCTTTTAAAATTTGAGCGCCAATACCGTAATCACGAAGATCAGCTGGGAACCCAAGTTTTTCATTTGCTTCTACAGTATCTAACCCTTCTTCTTGTAACTTATAAGCGCGAAGCTTATTCAGAAGGCCAATGCCTCGTCCTTCTTGTCTCATATAGAGAAGAACACCTTTTCCTTCACGCTCAATTTGAGCAAGTGCAGCATGTAGCTGTGGTCCGCAATCACAGCGGCACGAACCAAATACATCTCCTGTTAAGCATTCTGAATGAACGCGTACAAGTACAGGTTCGCCTGTTGAAATATCACCTTTTACGAGCGCGATATGTTCTTTCATATCTAATGAGTTAGAATAGCCAATTGCATGGAAAGTACCGAAATCTGTAGGTAATGTAATTTCCACTTCTCTCGTCACAAGTGTTTCGTGATGGCGGCGATAAGCAATTAAATCTTCTATTGTAATCATTTTTATATCAAATTGTTTTGCGCACTCTAGTAAATCAGGTACACGTGCCATCGTACCGTCCTCATTTATAATTTCGCAAATGACTCCAGCTGGTTCTGCCCCGCAAAGTTTGGCTAAATCGACAGCGGCTTCTGTATGACCAGCACGGCGCAGGACACCGCCTTCTTTCGCAATTAATGGAAAGATATGTCCAGGGCGATTGAAATCAGAGCCTTTTGATACAGGGTTTAACAATTCTTGTATCGTAGTTGCACGTTCATGAGCACTAATCCCTGTTGTTGTAGAAACATGATCAATGCTCACTGTAAACGCAGTGTGATGTGAATCTGTATTATGAGATACCATTGGTTCTAACTGTAGACGTTCTGCGTACTCCTCCGTAATCGGTACACAAACGAGACCACGACCGTGTGTAATCATAAAATTAATCGTTTCTGGTGTAATGTACTCTGCTAAAGCAATAAAATCGCCTTCATTTTCTCGGTTTTCATCATCACATACGATAACGACTTTTCCTTGTTTTAAATCTTCTAGAGCTTCTTCAATACGATGAAACATTGTGCTTCCCCCTTATAGAAATCCGTTTTCTTGTAAAAAGTTTTCGGTCATTGACCCTGTTCTTTTTACTGGCTTTGAAATAAAGCGTTCAATATATTTTCCAATCATGTCACACTCAATGTTTACGATGTCCCCGGCTTTTTTTTCTCCGATTATAGACTCGCTTACTGTGTGAGGGATGAGTGAAATTGTAATTGAAGATTCGTCTATATCAAATATTGTTAAGCTAGTGCCATCAACAGCAACGGATCCTTTATGCAAACAATAGCGTAGTAATTCATCAGAAATTGCTATTTTGTAATAGATGGCATTGTAATGTTGTTTTTTAGTTAAAATCGTACCGATGCCATCGATATGTCCGGTGACGAAATGTCCACCGAATCGTCCGTTTGCAGCCATCGCCCGTTCTAAATTCACTTTGGCACTTGGCTTTAGCATACGAAGTGATGTTGCTTTCATTGTTTCAGGCATTGCGTCGACAGTGAATGAAGTAGTCGTAAAAGTAGTTACTGTTAAGCAAATGCCGTTAACTGCGATACTATCACCTAATTTGACATCCGATAAAATTTGCTTTGCGCTAATAGTTAGCTTCATTGCTTCACCACTTTGAGTCATGCTTGATATCGTTCCTAACTCTTCTACGATTCCTGTAAACATTCCGTCACCTCGCTTTTTAAGGTTGCAACAATTTTTATATCATTACCGATTTGTTTCATCTCTTGAATTGTTAAGGAAAGTGCATCTTGTAACTTCGAAAAACCAGCTCCGCCAAATAAGGTGGGTGCATCTTTTCCACCAATTAATTTCGGGCTTATATAGGTCACGATTTCATTAAAACTATTTGTTTTTAAGAAGTTTGCATGCACCGTTTGACCACCTTCAACGAACAGAGAAAGAATTTGTTTCTCACCGAGCAGGGATAGGACATCTTGTATTTCAATTTGCTGTGTTTTCATTTGGAATACAGCTATATTGTTAGATTCATAAGACGCTATTTTCTCTTTGTTTACATCCTTACCGACAATAATCCATGTCTGAGTTAAGCCATCTGTTATGACATGAGAAGATGGCGGCGTTCGTAAGTGGGTATCTAAAATAACGCGTATAGGATGTTTACCTCCGTTTGGAATTCGTGTTGTTAAGTGTGGATTATCAGTTATAACTGTATTCACACCGATTAGGATAGCATCATGTATATGACGATATTGGTGAACGTCAGCGCGTGCTTCTTCGCCTGTAATCCACTTACTTTCACCGGTTATAGTTGCTGTTTTCCCATCTAAGCTCATTGCTGTTTTTATTGTTACAAAGGGACGTTTCGTTTTCATATAGTGAAAAAAGTATCGATTTAATAAAGTGGCTTCCGCCTCAAGAACACCAGTAGTTACCTCGATTCCAACTTCTTCTAATCTCCTTTTTCCATTTCCGGAAACGAGTGGATTGCAATCAAGAGTAGCAATTACAACACGCTGAACTCCTTTTTCAATGAGTAATTCACAGCAAGGGGGTGTTTTTCCAAAATGGCTACACGGTTCAAGTGTTACATAAACGGTAGCGTCTTTTGCTCTTTCACCAGCCATGTGAAGAGCATGAACTTCAGCATGTTCTTCACCAGCACGCATGTGGGCACCCATTCCAACAATTTTTCCATCTTTAACAACAACGGCACCAACCATAGGGTTTGGGCTTGTTTGTCCCGATGTTCCTTGTGCTAACTGCAAGGCAATCCTCATATATTCTTGATCTGTCATTCTTTTCACCTCTCCTGAAAAAATCAAAAAACCCCAAGGATTTTATATCCTTGGGGTTTGGGAGACGTGATTTCTAGAAATATAGTTCGAATACGAAAGTATAGGAAAGAAACCTAACGATGACTGATATTTTGGCATAAGGAAAAAACCTAGCAAAATATCAAATTCTTTCAACGCTAGTCGTATCTTTTTATTTCAGTATAGAAACATAACTATACAAAATAAAACATATATAAAGATTCAAAATGAAACTTTAAAAATATGCATACTGAAATAAAAGTGTATTCGCTATATAAAATTACTAGAAAACATATCCTTCTCCCATCCAGACTATACTGTCGGCCCTAGAGTTTCACTAGATCCACCGTTTTCGCGTTGAAAACGGGTCACGGACTTAGAAGCTATCGCTTCATCACCGCCGGTTGGGAATTTCACCCGACCCCGAAGGATGTTGTTTGCTCACATTATAGCACAAAAAAGAAAAAAGCATAGTAAAAAATGTTCGAATGTGAAGAATTGTTTGAAAATATATGCCGATTTGAATGGGGACGAAAGTAATAGAAATGTGGAAAGGGGAAGGGCTGTATAGGATTTGATCAAAAGAAAAAACATACACAAATAAATGTGCATGTTCTTTAAATATTTATTCTGCCTCTGGTGCTCTAACAACAGACTCGAATTTGCCTTTATGCGAAGCATCGCAATAAGGCATGTTTTTTGATAAACCACAACGACATAAAGAAAATGCTGGTTTTGCTGGGAATACATTCCCTTGTGAGTCAACTAATTCCACGTCCCCTGTAACGCGAAAAGAGCCATTATCATTCACTTTAATTTGTACTTTTGCCAACGTTATCCCTCCTTTCCAAACGCTTACTCTCATCATATAATTAGGGAGAGTACTTGACAATATAAAAAGAGCACTTTGTTTGAGAGAGAAGAGAGTGTTATAATAG
This sequence comes from Bacillus sp. TH19, assembly GCF_016651075.1. Lineage (NCBI taxonomy): Bacteria > Bacillati > Bacillota > Bacilli > Caryophanales > Bacillaceae > Bacillus > Bacillus sp. TH19. The sequence continues at coordinate 1,426,887 of NZ_JAEKEO010000007.1, forward strand.
TTTTTATAACTGACTAGAGTAAGGTGACGAAAGATGGATAAAAAATTACACACACTACAAAATATTGCAAATGAGCGCACATGGGCATCATTTTTGAATGATAATCATCCATATAGTTTACTTCATTGGTCAATCGCAGGTGTAGGACAAGAACCGAAAGATGTTTGGTTACTTCAAGATGAGGTAACTTTTCAAACGACGGAATTCCCAACGCTAGACGAGGCAGTAAAGTGGATTTCTGAAAATATGGAACAAGTTACAGACGTTTTAGCGCAGTAAAAAAACAGGCTTATGCAAGCCTGTTTTTTGTTTCTTTTACATATGTGTTTAAAAATTGATCGATGGCATCTTCGTACTCTTCTTTATTTTCATTATAAGAGCAAGCGTGTGCACCATGTTCTGCAATATAAAGCTGTTTATTATTTTCTTTCGCTTCATAAAGTGATTTCGTCATATCAGATAAAATATAGTCATCATCTTTACTATGAATAAAGAGAACCGGATTGTTAATATTTTTTATACAATCAATTGGTGAAACTTCACGAATTGTATAGCCATCACGAACTTTTAAAAAGGCATTTGCTAAAGGTAATAAAGGCCATTTTGGCAAATGAAACTCAACTTTCAAACGATGTTGTAACTGTCCATAAAAATCAGAGAAAGGACAATCAGCAATATAAAAATCAGCACCATCTTCTACAAATCCTGCATATTGAAGAAGAGTTGCAGCGCCCATAGATTCACCATGAATTCCGAGTGTAATATTCGTTCCGAAACGATCCTTTAGCCAGTCAACTACTGACTTTAAATCATGTTTTTCATAATAGCCATAACTTGTTGTTTTACCACCGGTTTTACCATGACGGCGATGATCATAAATAAATACGTTATATCCTCTATTTAAAAATAAGTTTGCATATTTAACGGAATTCATTTTATTTACAGTCACACCGTGGCAAAAAATCATAAATTTATTGGAATGACCAGCTGGCATGTAATATCCGTGAAGTTCGTATCCGAATTGAGAAGGGATGTGAACCTCTTCTTTTTGAATAGCCTTAAAATCGTCCAAATGAAAATGCTTTTTCGTTTCGCGTTCTAAAACTTCTTCCTCTGTTTTTTTCTTCAAGTACATAACTTTATTTGTAAAGAAAATCCCAATCGCAGTTAGTGCACCTAGTATAGTAAACAATGCTGTAAAAAAACGTTTCATACTTTACCTCATCCTCCAAATACCTCTACATGTGATACACTAACATTGTATCACAATGATGTGAAAAGGGGAGAAATCGTGTATGGTTCATATACAAAAAATCACACCAGAAATGAAAGAAGTAATTCAGGATTTTATGTGTGAAAACTGGGGAAGCTCAATGATGGTCTCGCGAGGCAGAGTACATCAATTAGAAGAATTACCTGGTTTTATTGCACTTAGAAATAACAGAATAGTGGGAATTGCAACATATAAAGTGATAGAAAACATGTGTGAAATTGTATCGTTAAATAGTTTTGAGGAAGGGAAGGGGATTGGTACAAAACTGGTGGATTGTGTATTGCGAGTGGCAAAAGAGAATGAATGTAAAAAATTGTGGCTTATTACGACGAATGATAATATGAACGCACTTCGTTTTTATCAAAAACGTAACTTCATGATGACGAACTTGTATATTGATGCGATAAAGGAAGCACGAAAAATAAAGAAAGAAATTCCGTTTATTGGTTATGATAATATCGCGATTTCACATGAAATTCAGCTGGAGTATATTTTCTGAGTAGAGTGGAAATTGTGTAACAATTTTCAGAAATATAAAACAATAACCTTGACGAATGTTATATTTTGGTTTAATTTAAAATTGTAATCTATTACCATATTAAGGGGTGACGATGTGGCAACTATACGTGATGTTGCAAAATTGGCCGGTGTTTCAGTCGCAACCGTTTCAAGAGTCATTAACGAAAAAGGATATGTCCATGAAGATACGGTCAAACAAGTAAAAAAAGCAATTGAAGAATTACATTATAGACCGAATGCTACAGCAAAGCCTTTATTTAAACAGCCTTCAACGGTGATTGCATTACTTGTAGATAATTTGCATAATCCATCATACATCACTTTGCTCCGTTTCGTTGAGGAAATAGCATACAAAGAAGGGTATCAAGTAATAGTTTGTAATATAGAAAATAAGAATAGATACATAGATATGTTGGAGCAAAATAACATTGCAGGCGTTATAATGACGAAATCTGTTTTTCGAAGTATAGGAGAAATCTCACTTCCTTTCGCTGTGCTTGAAGAACGACAATCTCTTATGAGCTATTATGAAAGTGGACAGAAAGCTGTTTCTTTATTAAAAGAGAAAGGCTGCCAGTTTCTTGCTTATATCGGTGAGGGAGTAAAGAGTGAAGAAATGGAAGAGCATGTGGCAGGATTTCTAGATACTGCTTGGAAAGAAGGACTTTCTTATCGAGAGGAAATTGTACAAGGGTATACGAATCAACAGTTTCTTGAATTGTTACAAAAGCATCCATACATAGATGGGGTTGTAGCTTCAAGTGATAAGGTCGCTATTGAGCTAATCAGGGCGGCGAAAACTCTTAATATTCATATACCAGGTAAGTTACAAATCATTGGATTTAACGGGAGTGTAGAGGGTGAATGGATAAGTCCATCATTAACGACGATTGGAAGTTATATCGAAGAAAATGGGGAAATAGCTTTTCAACAGTTAATAGGAAAAATAAAGAAGAAACAAGTGCGACAAGAAGAAGTGGAAACAGAATTTAGGTGCATTGAGAGAGAAACAACAAAGTAAAAGGTGCGTTTTTAAAACGCACCTTTTATAGTGTAATTGCGGCAATAAAGCCGAATATAAGTAACGGTATATTATAGTGTAGAAATGTTGGGACACATGTATCCCATATATGATGGTGCTGACCATCAGCATTTAAACCGGACGTTGGTCCAAGTGTACTATCAGATGCTGGAGAACCTGCATCACCAAGTGCACCAGCTGTACCGATAATTGCGATTGTAGCCATGGGACTAAATCCGAGCTGGACGCATAATGGTACGAAAATTGTTGTTAAGATTGGGATGGTTGAAAAGGAAGAGCCAATTCCCATCGTAACGAGAAGTCCAATAATGAGCATAAGAAATGCAGCAAGCGGTTTATTATTTCCGATTATATGTGCACTCGTTTGCACAAGAGATTCAACATGTCCAGTTTTTCGAAGAACAGCGCCAAATCCAGCGGCAGAAATCATAACAAATCCGATAAAGGACATCATACGCATTCCACTCGTTAAAATAGCATCGGCTTCTTTAAGAGGGAGGCTACCGCTAACTGATAAGACGATAATACCTGCTAAAGCACCAAAAATCATTGATTCTGTTGCTAATTGCACAGTTAATGTAGCGAGTATTGATAATAAACCCAAAGTAATGCTTCTTTTCGTATAGGGAACGATTTCATTCTGTGCAGAATGAATTTGTTCTGTTTCATATGTACGTGGTTTTCGGTATGTAATGAAAACCGCTACACATAATCCGATAATCATACCGATTGCTGGAATAGTCATCGCTTTTGGAATAAGTGCGACATCAAATGTAAGACCGCTTTGCGCAGCATTTGTTTGCAATACGTCATGATAAATTTTTCCGAACCCTGCTGGAACCCACATGTAAGGGGTAATTAACCCAAATGTAATAAGACATGTTACAAGCCTACGATCCACCCTCAGCTCATTTAATACTTTTAAAAGTGCTGGAATTAAGATTGGGATGAAGGCGATATGAACAGGGATAATATTTTGTGAGAAACAAGCCATTGTTAAAATGATAAATAATATAAGTATTTTAGAATAGACTTGTTTTTTCGTGTCTTGTTCGTTGCCGATCCATTTTAAAGCTGATTGGATCATTGCATCAGGAAGTCCTGTTTTTGAAAGGGAAATAGCAAATCCACCGAGCATTGCGTAGCTTAATGCGATAGGAGCACTGTTCCCAAGACCGGCTGTAAAAGTACTGATTGTTTCTGAAATACCGAGTCCGCCGATAAGTCCGCCTGTTAAAGCTCCAACGATAATGGCGACAATGACTTGGACACGTAACAAACTAAGCAGTAGCATGACTGCTACTGCGATGAGTACAGCGTTCATAATAAATGTAATCTCCCTAATTTTTATTCTGTTAAGGCAAGCAAGTGTTTGTAGTGACATATCATTATAAAATGTTTTCTATGAAATGTAAAAGCGCCTTTTGTTATTAATGTTGAAAAGATAGTTCTTGTTTAATTGATTGTAAAGATTTAGCGAATAACTCAGGCTCTTCTAAATCTGGAGAATGTGCCGAGTTTGGAAACCAAATCATCTTTTTAATAGGAGCTTGAATGATATCGCAATATTGTTGAACGAGTGCATAAGGAGTTTGATAATCATAGCGACCAGAACAAAAATAAACAGGAATAGATAAACTTGAAATAGATGAAAAGAAATCGATTGTCAGCATCTCTTCCCATAAAACTCCGGATTTTAAATTTCCTGCGAGAAATTTGAACCAATCTAATAGCGTATATTCAGGAGAAAAGAAGCCTTTTCGTATGAAAGAAAAGGAAGATCCATTTTGGATTGCTCCTCCAAATGTACCAAGCCACTTTCTTTGAATAATGAGGCGTCTCGTATCTAAAAAGGGTGGTTTCCCTAATTTTAAAAGAGAAGCTAATGCCTTTTTATGGTCATGTTTTTTGGCAGAGCTAATTAAATGTTGATATAGTAATTCTTCATTTTGCTTCATATGTACGATTTGACCGATGCCGATGTATGCTTCTATATATTCGGGACATTGATTAGCGATTTGTAGTCCGATAATACTTCCCCAAGAATGACCAGCGAGAAATAGTTTTTGCTTATTAAAGCGTTTGAGAAGATATTGAATAACCTTTTTTGCATCTGAAAAAAATTGATCAATCGTAAGATTTGTTTGGATGTCCCGCCATAAAAAGGATTTACCTGCCCCTCGCTGATCCCAATTAATAACGATAAAGTGCTTTTCTAACTCTTTTTGAAAATGGCGAATAAAGCCGATTTGTGCCATACCAGGGCCGCCGTGACAGCATAATAAAATAGGCTGGTCCACGTTTTGGCCGCGTATAAGGAGAGATTGTTTCCGGTCATTAATCATAACGCTTTCTATCGTAGCGATACTGTTAGGGATTAGTTGCTTCTTTTCGTTGTAAAACTGAGGGGTATGGCTACGAAAAAGCATATGTAAACCTCCTTTTCTTAAATGGTATGAATCGCACAGGCTCTTTCTTTTGCATATACTACTAGAAAATCATTGTATCATAACATACTGGTTTGATTTCAAGTTTAGGCGATTAAGAGAGGAGGGAGAATATGACGATTGGAGAAATTATTGATTCTTTAAATAGACGCGAATCAATCGCTATTATAGCGAAACGGCTTGAAATGAGCCCATATACATTATCAAAGAAATTAAGGGTGATTGGATATGAATATGATGGAGAGCAGAAAAAACGTATCTTTATAGGTGATGGTGAAGAGCCACGTCATTTGCAAATCCAAGAAGCTACTGCCCTTCAATATGCAAAAACAGACTATCAATTACTAATTTATGAACAGTTACAAAGCATTTATGAATTGCTAAGAAAAAGAGAAGAAGTAAGTGTTCAAATTATAAGTAAGAGCACAGAGAAAAAGAAACGAACCTTTTCGATTAATATAGAAGTATTAGCAAGACTAGATGTTATATCGGAATCAAAAGGGATTCAAAAGTCTAAAATTGTAGAAGAAGCACTACAGGAATTTTTGCAACGGTATGATGTTAATCATGAAACGTATCCAGAGAAATAAAAGAAAGGATACTATGTTCCATGTAAGAGCGTGTATCCTTTCTTTTATTTCATTTTTTGTTTTGTTTCGAAAAGTAATATAGGAACCAAACGGCATGATTTTGTTCATCAGCTGCTGCGCTTCGAAATGTTTCTTTCACTTGTTGATTTGTCGTTTCGTCGATACAATGTATCGTCATTGTTTGATAGAAATACATACAAATCTTCCCGTTATAGTTTTCTATATACTACGAAGAAACAAGGGGCTATGTGCGTATCCTTTACTGCACTAGAAGAATGACAATACGTATGACTCTAAAAGAAGAAGCTCCTTGCATATAAAAGGAGCTTCTTCTTTCGAGTGTCACGCACTAGTTTGAATAGTATTTAATTGTTTTTTTGAATACGTCCATCAATAATCGGCTGAATTGGTTCTTTCACTTGTTTTACATAATCGACTAATGCTTCAAAATCGTTTGGACCAGTTTCAGCATTTTTTCCATTTTTAAAGGATACGAATCCATCACCGCCAGAAGCTAGGAAAGCATTTGCAACTACGCTATACGTTTTAGAGGGAACTAATTCTTCACCATTTGTTAAACGGATATTCGTAACCTTTTCGTTATTTGGTTTATTTGCATCCCAAGTGTATTGAATACCTGAAATTTGAAGCATTCTCGTTGCTCCTTTTTGCCATTGTTGATTTAATATATCACGAATATCTTGACCTGTTAGATCTACTTTAATTAATTGGTTTCCGAAAGGCTGAATGCCGTATAACTCGCCCCATGTAATATCTCCAGCGTCTAGATCATTACGAATTCCACCAGGATTCATAAGAGCGATTTGTGTTTGCATAGTTTGGCGCTGGGCATCCGCAACTAAATTTCCAAGTGTAGATTCACCAGCATCGTTTTGTTTACGGTCGATAGGTGCTGTAGATTTTCCGACTACTTCATTTACAAGAGGTGCGATTTTTTCTTTATATTGATCTAACTTTTGTTTTACTTGTTTATCAGGCTCTACACCTTCATGGTACGTTGTAATAACTTCAGCTTTTTTCTTCACAATATCTTTTGTTTTTCTATCAATTGTTACATCTACGTCCGAAAAAGCCATTCCGTAAGAATTCGCTTGCACGATAAGTTTATTATTTACAGTACCATTTACGTACGTATGACTATGTCCGCCGAAAATAACATCAACTTCGGGATCTGTTTCATTTGCAATTCGAGTGAGGTCTCCATTTGTTACACCAGACTCATCAGTTGTTCCGCCGACATGTGCAAGGACTACGATAGATTTAACGCCGAGACGCTTTAATTGCTGAGTAGATTTATTAATAGCTTCTACTTCATCAGTAATTTGTACATTCTTTAGCATAGTTGGCATAACGACATTCGGTGTATCCGTTGTAACAACTCCGATGAATCCTACAGGAACTCCATCTACCATTTTTACAGTAAATGGTGGTAAAAATAAGCGGCCAGTTGATTTATTATAGAAGTTTGCAGCGACATAAGGGAAGTTTGCTCCTTTGAAATTCCCTGTTTTTTCATGATATCCACCGTAAATGAGGCGTTTCATTTCATCGATACCCTCATCAAATTCATGGTTTCCGATTGTACCAACATCAAACTTTAAGTCATTTAAAAATTCAATTGTTGGTTCGTCTTGTAATAAAGCAGAAACTGGTGGGCTAGCTCCGACGATATCTCCAGCATGTACGAGAAGTGTATTAGGGTTTTGTTTTTTGCGTTCTTTTAAATAAGTAGCTAAGTAATCAGCACCACCAGCTTCTTTATTGTTAATTTTTTTTACAGTATCTAGTTGACCATGTAAATCATTAATACCAAGCATTTGTACGTCTATGTATCGGTTTTGTTCGGCAGGAGTCTGAGATGGAGGAGCGGCGAATACGCTTGAAAAAGTAATAGTACTTAAAACAGCAACAGCAGGAATAATTTTTTTCCACATAATTAATTTCTCCTTTTTTTATAATCTGACATCATACGACATAATTTTAATAGATTACTAGGATTATATCCATATAAAAATTTAGTTTTTTCGAAAAATTAACATATTTACAAAAGATAAATAATAGAGTAGGGAACCTTTTTTATTGTCGATTTCGCCGTGTATCCTCTATAATGGAGAAAAAAGTAAAAGGTGAATAGTATGAAGAAAAAGAAGCAAAGACAAACACAAAGACACTCTCAAATGAATCAACCAGAGAAAGAATCACTTACACTAGGTGATCAATTGAACGATTCGTTAATGCAACAATTAAAGAATAAGAAAAAAGAGTTGCAAGTGAGAGAAGAGAAAAAAGAGGCAGCAGAACAAGAAAGAAAGCGTAAGGAACAAAAAGAACGTGAAAAGAATAAATCATTTGAAGAACTGTTAAGTGAAAGTAGCCTTACTTGGAAAGACTTTAAATAATAAAAAGATGGTCAGTGAAATGCCGCTGATCATTTTTTTGACGAGTTTGTAAGAAAAGGGGAGTTAGAATGAGGGAAATTGTAGTCGTTCCGTATGAAAATCATTGGAGTGAGAAATTCCAAATGGAAGCCGAAAGATTAAAATCGGCGATGCCAGAAATGGTGAAAGTCCATCATATTGGAAGTACGTCAGTGCCAGGACTGGCAGCTAAACCAATTATAGATATGATTATGGAAGTAGAGAGTATCGACAGAGTAGATCATTGGAATGAACGTTTTAAAGAGCTTGGTTACATCGTAAAAGGGGAAAATGGTATTTCAAGACGTCGTTATTTTATTCATGGGACTGAGGAAAAACGCTCGTATCACTTACACGTATTTGAAAAAGGAAATCCTGAGATAGTAAGGCATTTAGCATTTCGTGATTATATGATGGCTCATTGTGAAGAAGCAGAAGCGTATGCGACTTTAAAGAAAGAACTAGCTGAAAAATATACATATGATGGCACGTTGTATACAGAAGGAAAAAATGAATTTATACGTAATGTTGATGAAAAAGCGAAAGAATGGAAAGGAAATAAAGTGAATGACTGAGTTCACTTTATTTTTTTAAATGTGTATAAAAGTATTATGTAAACTGTACGTATATTTTGACTTTTTGGATGAATCTTGTTGAAATAAAGTTGTGGTTTATAAAAATGTAACAATGAAAGGGAGAAAGACTGTGCATATTCCAACAACTACACTTCATAATGGTGTGAAAATGCCGATGATTGGTCTAGGCGTTTATAAAGCGAAAGAAGGCGACGAAGTTAAACAAGCAGTAAAAACAGCGTTAGAAGTTGGATACCGTTCGATTGATACAGCAACTGTATATGAAAATGAAAGCGGTGTCGGAGAAGCGGTTCGTGAATCTGGAATCCCGCGAGAAGACTTGTTTATTACAACAAAAGTTTGGAACGACGATCAAGGGTACGAGGAGACGCTCGAGGCGTTTGAAAAAAGTTTAAAGAAATTACAAATGGAGTATGTAGATTTATATTTAATCCATTGGCCGATAAGAGGGAAGTATGTTGATACGTACCGTGCTTTAGAAAAGCTATATGAAGAAGGTAAAGTGCGCGCGATTGGTGTTTCTAATTTTCATAAACATCATTTAGAACTGTTATTACCAAATTGTAAAGTGAAGCCGATGGTCAACCAAGTAGAACTTCATCCGATGTTAGCGCAATTTGAATTGCGTGATTTCTGTCAAGGTGAGCAAATTCAAATGGAAGCATGGAGTCCTTTAATGAGAGGCGGCGAAGTATTCCAGCATCCAATTATTCAGGCTATTTCTAAAAAATATGAAAAGTCACCTGCACAAGTTATATTAAGGTGGGATATTCAAAGTGGGATTGTGACTATTCCTAAATCTGTTACGCCATCTCGTATTAAAGAGAACCTTACTATTTTTGATTTCTCATTAACTGAAGAAGAGATGGATCAAATTAATACGTTAAATCGTAATTTACATGTAGGAACGAATCCTGATAAATATGATACGTTATAAAAAAAGACTGCCGCCTAGTGTTGGGGGCAGTCTTTTGCTTTTATCGGTATCAATATTTTAGCGATGCAAAGCATATGAATCATACTTAACAATCTTTTGAAGTTGTACATATTCTTCTTTTGTTAAAGATAACTGTTGGCTAGCTTGTATATTTTCTTGCAATTGTTGAATAGAGCTTGCACCAGGTATAACAGCTGCAACAGTTTCGTTATGTAAGCAATATTGAATAGCTGTTCCTGTTAAAGAGCTTTCTTGGGTTATTTCTTTTACACTCGCGAGTGTCGAATATAACTCATCGTAAGAATAAGAGAGGTAATCTTTTTCTTTTACTCTTTCTATCTTTCTTGCATTATTGTTAGTTAAAATCCCTTTTGCAAGTGGTCCGCGAGCAATAACGCTAATTTGCTGTTCATTAAGAAACGGGAACCATTCTTCAGGGCGACGATTTAAAAGGCTGTATTCCATTAATATGCTAACGATATTTGATCGTTTTGCATACTCACGAATGACATTTGGACGTATAGAAGAGATACCATAATGACGAATAATCCCTTCTTTTTTTAATTCTTCAAAGGCTTCAACTGTTTCATCTATAGGATCTTCAATCGTCCCGCCATGCAGTTGATATAAATCAATATAATCTGTTTGAAGTCTACGTAAACTCTCTTTTACTTCGGTCTTTATATAAGCTTTAGAAGGATCCCAAGACCAACCGTTTTTTTCTTCTGTCCATCGATTTCCAACCTTTGTTGTAAGAACAATTTGGTCGCGTTTTCCTTTCAGAGCTTTTCCAACAAATTCTTCATTTAATCCATAATCGTATAAGTCCGCTGTATCAAAAAAATTAATTCCTAAATCGATTGCCTCATCGATAATACGCATAGCTTCAGCCTCAGATGCACCGAGAGACATACAGCCAAATCCAATTTCCGTAACATATAAATCTGAGTTTCCTAATTGACGTTTTTTCATAGGTCAACCTCCTTACCTTTATTGTACGAAAGGGGAAGGAGGTTGACAAACGTTTACTTTTTATTTGCTGTAATCCACTCTTGTACAGTTGTATACTCTTTTCCATATTGTTTTAGCTTATGACGAATTTGCCATGCTTTGCCGACTAAAGTGACGCGATTTGGTAAAATGTAAACTTTCATTTCTATCACGCTCCTTTCAATGTGGTAAAATGTATGAAGAACGATTAGGAAATAGAACAGGGAGATGAAGTAGTATGAGTAATCTTGCAGAAAGAACAGTAAAAACTGAACCGATTTTTGATGGTAGGGTTATAAAAGTTCGTGTTGATGATGTAGTATTACCAAATGGAGAAATGAGTAAACGTGAAATCGTAAATCACCCTGGGGCAGTTGCTATTATTGCTATTACTGATGAGGGGAAAATTGTACTCGTTGAGCAGTATCGTAAAGCTCTCGAAAAGGCAATTGTGGAAATTCCTGCTGGGAAGTTAGAACCTGGGGAAAAGCCAGAGGTAACAGCAGTTCGTGAATTAGAAGAAGAAACAGGATATGTATGTGAAAATATGGAGCTTATTACATCTTTCTATACATCACCTGGTTTTGCAGATGAGATTTTATATGTATATAAAGCGACAGGATTAAAACAAAAAGAAAATAAAGCAGCTTTAGATGAAGATGAATTTGTGGAATTAATGGAAGTGTCATTAGAAGAAGCGATTGATCTTATGAAAGACCTTCGTATACATGATGCTAAGACGATGTTTGCAGTACAATATTTACAATTACAAAAATAAACACTCGCCTAAGGCGAGTGTTTTTAGTTGATTTTTGCATATACACGTGCATCGCGTAAGCTGCCATCGGGTGCTAGGAAATCATTTTCCATTGTACCTTCTAAAATAAATTCTAGACGTTCTGCTAAGTTACATGCGTTTATATTTGTTGCATCAGTACGAATTTCAATTCTTCTAGCACCTAGTTTATCAAATGCAAATTGAATCGCACCTTTAATGGCTTCTGTCATATAGCCATGCTTTGTATAAGCGCTATGTAGCCAAAAGTGAAGTGAAAACTTTGGAATATCCCAGTTTTCAGGCTTGAGCGTAATAGCTCCGATGAATGTACCAGATACTTTATCGTATAAGTGGAAATCAAGTGTTTCACGAAGTAAAAACTGTCCGTGAGCTTCGCGAACAATTTCTTCAGCACGTTCTTCTGTTTCAGCTGTAATTGGCATCCATGGTAATAAGTCTTCTAGCGAGGCTTGGATTGCTTCATATACCTCTGTTCCATCACCTGGAAACGGCTTACGTACTTGCAAGCGCTCAGTTTGAAATAATGTTGGAAAATCTAATAATAATGGTTTCAAGAGAAATCCCTCCTATTCTCTACTTTTTAGTTTAGCAAAGTAGAGCGGAATTTCAATGCTAATTCGTCATACTTTTTTTCTTTCTTTCATACATTTTTAGTAAGAGTGTGAACGGAGGGAAGGAAAATGTGGCGAAAAACGTGGCAAGACCGTGTAATGTCTCACATACAGGAAAATTCTTCACTATATATATTTAATGCGGTTTTATTACTGATGGGAGTAATATTTGGAGCGATTCTTGTGAATAGTTTACAAATAAACCAAAAGCAAGATTTATCATTTTATTTACAGCGTTTTTTTGGACAAGTTTCTAAAGGAGAATTTGCTGTCGCAGGCGAAATGTTTCGAGAAAGTTACTTTTCGCAATTAAAATATATCGGCTTTATTTGGATTTTGGGGATTTCAATTATTGGGTTGCCGCTCATTTTTATCTTACTATTTTTAAAAGGGGTAGTTGTTGGATTTACAGTAGGTTTTTTAGTAAGTCAGCACGGATGGAATGGACTATTATTAGCATTTGTATCTGTATTGCCACAAAATTTAATTATAATTCCTGTATTTCTCGTAATGACAACAATTGCTGCAAGCTTTTCCTTACGCATGATTAGGCATCAATTTATTCGGAAAATAACTGAGCCACTATTACCGTTATTAATTCGCTATACATGCTTTTTTCTCGTGATTGGAGCGGTATTAGCTATTGCTTCCAGTGTCGAAGTGTATGCATCACCAGTTTTAATGAAAGAAGTTGTGGAGGCTATTAACAAACAATAAATGTTTTTTGAGAATAATTATCAATTTGTTTTTATTGTTTTTCTTTTGACAGGAGCCCTTCTTCTGATATAATGGTGTAAGAGTGGCGAGGAGGGAGTAGTACCGAATGGAAGAAAGAATTGAACGAATTAAGAAGCAATTACATGCAGCGAGCTATAAATTGACACCACAACGTGAAGCAACAGTTCGTGTGCTGCTAGAAAATGAAGAAGATCATTTAAGCGCAGAAGATGTATACCTCCTTGTAAAAGAAAAGTCGCCAGAGATCGGATTAGCAACCGTTTATCGAACTTTAGAGTTATTGTCTGAGTTGAAAGTTGTCGATAAAATTAACTTTGGAGACGGTGTTTCGCGTTATGACTTACGCCAAGAAGGTGCACAGCGTTTCCATCATCATTTAATCTGTACACAATGCGGTGCTGTACAAGAAATACAAGAAGATTTACTTGGTGAAGTGGAGAATAAAGTGGAACGAGACTGGAGCTTTAAGGTGAAAGATCATCGTTTAACATTCCATGGGATTTGTAAAAATTGTCAAGAAAATGAAACGGATGAAAAATAACCTTTTCCTATTTAACTAGGAAGAGGTTTTTTATTTGAATAAGGTATAAATTGGTGAAAGCTTGGCATATGTTGTAATAACTTATATTTTGGAGGAATTTACAATGCGCCGAGCTTTAAAATTAACTTTTGATGGGATGAAAGTATTTTTATTATTTACAAGTTGTACGATTTTGTTTTATTTCGCTATACTATGGATAAATGAAGAATATGAAAGTTACCATCGTTATGAAAAGCCAAAAGAAGAGACTGTAGAAAAAGTATCAGGGAATGAGGAGCCGGAAAAGGATGCTTTCGTAAATAGAATGATGTTTTTCTATGAAAATGGGGAGTAGTGTAGATTGGAAGATCAATTAAAAGATTTTATTCATTATATGATTGTTGAAAAAGGTTTAGCGAAAAATACAGTTGTATCTTATGAACGCGATTTAAAAAGCTATGTGAAGTATTTGCAAAATGTAGAACAAACGAAGACGTTTCATGAAGTGACACGCTTGCATATTGTTAACTTTTTGCAGTATTTAAAAGAAAACGGGAAATCTTCAAAAACATTGGCGCGTCATATTGCATCGATTCGTTCGTTTCATCAATTTTTACTTCGTGAACGAGCAGTGGAGCATGACCCATCGGTACATATTGAAACGCCACAAGGGGAACGGAAATTACCAAAAGTATTATCAATCGACGAAGTGGAAGCATTGCTTCAAACACCGAAAACGGCAAGTGCTTTTGGGATTCGTGATAAGGCAATGTTAGAGTTGTTGTATGCAACAGGACTTCGTGTTTCAGAATTAATTGCATTAAATTTAGAAGATGTGCACTTAACGATGGGATTTGTTCGCTGTATCGGGAAAGGGAACAAAGAAAGAATTATTCCACTAGGAAGCTTAGCGACAGAAGCGATTCAAAAGTATATTGAAAAAGGAAGAAGAGAATTGATGGGTAAAAAAGCAGTAGATGCGCTCTTTTTAAACCATCATGGTAATCGATTATCGAGACAGGGATTTTGGAAAATTTTAAAACGGCTAGCGAAAGAAGCGAATATTGCAAAAGAGCTTACACCGCATACGTTGCGTCACTCTTTTGCTACGCATCTATTAGAAAATGGGGCAGACTTACGTGCTGTGCAAGAAATGCTTGGACATGCAGATATTTCAACGACGCAAATTTATACGCATGTTTCAAAAGCTAGATTAAAAGATGTATATAAACAGTTTCATCCGAGAGCATAGTTACTATGCTCTTTTTTTCATAGATTCAAAAGGCTATAGTACTTCACAAAAACTTCACAAACATTTCGTACATTGTTTTCAGCAGAAGACTAGAATATTACAATGTATTTCCTCTATACTAAATAAAGTATGAAGGAGGAAATGATGATGAAAAAACTTATTATGACTTTATTTATCGCGATGCTAGCATTGGCTGGCTGTAATACAAACAAAGAAGAACCGAAAAAAGAACAGAAACTGGAAGCTATAAAAGTAGCGGTTCAAACGAATCCGAAAGAAATTAAACCTGGTGAAAAAACAGAAGTACAAGCACTTGTTACACAAGGAAAAGAAAGAGTAACGGATGCTGATGATGTAAAGTTTGAGATTTGGAAAGATGGCGACGAGAAACACGAGATGTTAGATGGTAAGCATAAAGGAAAAGGTGTTTATGCAGTAGAGAAAACATTTGAAACTGATGGAGTATATCATATTATTCCTCATACAAATGCACGTGAAATGCATGTTATGCCAGAAACAAAAGTCGCTGTAGGAAATGCAAAAGTAGAAGATGCGAAAAAAGAAGAAGGTCATGGGGATCATAAAAGTGATACGATGATACATCTTATGGCTGGTGATATTAAAGCAAATGCTGAATCAACAATGAAAGTTCATTTGAAGCAAAAAGAAGAAGCGTTAACTGGTGCTGAAGTACAACTTGAGATTTGGAAAGATGGTGTTGAAAAGCACGAATTTATTCCAGCGAAAGAAGGAAATAAAGGAGAGTATGAAACGAAACATACTTTCAAAGAAAACGGTGCTTACAAAGTGAAAGTTCATGTTAAAAAAGGTGAACTACATGAACATAAAGAAGAAACAGTAGAAGTAAAATAAAAAGTAGCTCTTTAGAGCTGCTTTTTATTTTTATATTAGGAAATATGTTATAAAATGATTAGCACTTCTTTGCAGAATGGATTACAATAGAAGGGTAAAGAAAATGAGAAATTCTACGAAAATGTATTAAAAAGAAAGCGTAAACATGTTATGATATCAATATCAGATGTCTGACATCTGACTTGGAAAAACCTAGAAATGTTTTTTGTTCGTTTGAAAGTAAAACGAAAAAGTTAGAGAATGATTTAAAGCAGTACTGTTTAATAATGAGGACGAAAGATAATTCCCATTGATAACAGTTTCACTTTATAGCGTTTTGAACATACTACAAGAAGTAGAACTGAACATATAGGAGGTTGCAGTTATGAATAAATATAAACGTATTTTCCTAGTCGTAATGGACTCTGTGGGAATCGGTGAAGCACCAGATGCTGAGCAGTTTGGTGATTTAGGTTCTGATACAATTGGTCATATCGCTGAACATATGAATGGATTACACATGCCAAACATGGTGAAATTAGGCCTTGGTAATATTCGTGAAATGAAAGGAATCTCTAAAGTAGAGAAACCGCTTGGATATTATACAAAAATGCAAGAGAAATCTACAGGTAAAGATACAATGACAGGTCACTGGGAAATCATGGGCCTTTACATTGATACACCATTCCAAGTGTTTCCTGAAGGATTCCCGAAAGAATTACTTGATGAATTAGAAGAAAAGACAGGTCGTAAAATTATCGGTAATAAACCAGCTTCTGGAACAGAGGTACTTGTTGAGCTTGGTCAAGAACAAATGGAAACAGGTTCTTTAATTGTTTACACTTCTGCTGATAGTGTATTACAGATCGCAGCTCATGAAGAAGTAGTACCACTTGAAGAGCTATATAAAATTTGTAAAATCGCACGTGAATTAACATTAGATGAGAAGTACATGGTAGGGCGTGTTATTGCTCGTCCGTTCGTTGGAGAGCCAGGAAACTTCACACGTACACCAAATCGTCATGACTATGCGTTAAAACCATTTGGTCGCACAGTAATGAATGAACTTAAAGATAGCGATTATGATGTAATTGCTATTGGTAAAATTGCTGACATTTATGATGGAGAAGGTGTAACTGAATCACTTCGTACGAAATCAAATATGGATGGAATGGACAAGCTTGTAGATACATTAAATATGGACTTTACAGGTATTAGCTTCTTAAACTTAGTTGACTTTGATGCCTTATTTGGTCATCGTCGTGACCCACAAGGGTACGGAGAAGCATTGCAAGAATATGACGCACGTCTTCCAGAAGTATTCGAAAAACTAAAAGAAGATGATCTATTATTAATTACAGCAGACCATGGTAATGATCCAGTACATCCTGGTACTGATCATACACGTGAATATGTACCGTTATTAGCATATAGCCCAAGCATGAAAGAAGGCGGACAAGAGTTATCACTTCGTCAAACATTTGCTGATATTGGTGCAACTGTAGCAGAAAACTTTAATGTTAAAATGCCAGAACATGGAACAAGCTTCTTAAACGAGCTAAAGAAATAGGGGGATAAACAGATGAATCGTGAACTAATTACAAAATCAGCTTCATACTTAAAAGAGAAATTTCAAGAGACACCACAAGTAGGACTAATCCTTGGATCTGGACTAGGTGTATTAGCAGATGAAATCGAGAACGCAGTAACAGTACCATACAGTGAAATCCCTGAATTCCCAGTTTCAACTGTAGAAGGACATGCAGGTCAACTTGTATTCGGTACACTTCAAGGTGTAACAGTAGTAGCAATGCAAGGACGTTTCCATTTCTACGAAGGATACGATATGCAAAAAGTAACATTCCCAGTTCGTGTTATGAAAGAACTAGGTGTAGAAACAGTTGTTGTAACGAACGCAGCTGGTGGTGTAAATACATCATTTGAACCAGGCGATCTTATGTTAATTTCAGACCATATTAACTTCATGGGTACGAACCCATTAATCGGACCAAATGATTCTGAAATGGGTGTACGTTTCCCTGATATGTCTACATCATATACGCCAGAACTTCGCGAAATGGCGAAACAAGTTGCAGCAGATTTAAATATTAAAGTACAAGAAGGTGTATATGTTGGAATGACAGGTCCTGTATATGAAACACCTGCTGAAATTCGTATGCTTCGTACACTTGGCGGAGATGCAGTTGGTATGTCAACAGTACCGGAAGTAATTGTAGCTCGTCATGCAGGTATGAAAGTACTAGGTATTTCTTGTATTTCAAATATGGCAGCTGGTATTTTAGATCAACCACTTCACCACGATGAAGTAATTGAAACGACAGAACGTGTTAAAGCTAATTTCTTAGCATTAGTAAAAGCAATTGTAAAACAAATGAAGGGGTGACTTCACAATGAGAATGGTGGACCTAATTGCAAAAAAACGTGATGGACATGCATTAACGACAGAAGAAATTAACTTTATCGTTGAAGGATACACAAATGGTAGTATTCCAGATTATCAAATGAGTTCACTTGCAATGGCAATTTTCTTCCAAGATATGAATGATCAAGAACGTGCAGATTTAACGATGGCAATGGTAAATAGCGGTGATACAATTGACTTATCAGCCATTGAAGGGGTAAAAGTAGATAAGCATTCAACGGGTGGAGTTGGTGATACAACGACACTTGTATTAGGTCCATTAGTAGCTGCTTTAGGTGTACCAGTTGCGAAAATGTCTGGACGAGGTCTAGGACATACGGGTGGTACAATTGATAAATTAGAAGCAGTACCAGGATTCCATGTGGAAATTGAAAATGATGAATTCATGCGTCTTGTAAATGAAAATAAAATCGCTGTTATTGGTCAAAGTGGAAACTTAACACCTGCTGATAAAAAGTTATATGCGCTTCGTGATGTAACTGCAACAGTAAATTCAATTCCTCTTATCGCTAGCTCAATTATGAGTAAGAAAATTGCTGCTGGTGCAGATGCAATTGTTCTTGATGTAAAAACTGGAGCAGGCGCGTTTATGAAAACGGATGAAGATGCAAAGCGTTTAGCAGAAGCAATGGTACGCATCGGTAATAACGTTGGTCGTAATACGATGGCGGTTATTTCTGATATGAGTCAGCCGCTTGGTGAAGCAATTGGTAATGCATTAGAAGTACAAGAAGCAATTGATACATTACAAGGTAAGGGACCGAAAGATTTAGAAGAGTTATGTTTAACACTTGGAAGTCAGATGGTGTACCTTGCTGGACAAGCTTCATCTTTAGAAGATGCACGTGAAAAGTTAATTGAAGTAATGAACAATGGTAAAGCGCTAGAATCATTTAAAACGTTCTTATCCGCGCAAGGCGGCGATGCATCTGTTGTTGATGATCCTTCTAAATTGCCACAAGCACAATTTAAAATTGAAGTGGAAGCGAAAGAAGACGGTTACGTATCGGAAATCGTTGCAGATGAAATCGGAACAGCAGCAATGCTTTTAGGAGCAGGGCGTGCAACGAAAGAGTCTGAAATTGATTTAGCAGTTGGTCTAATGCTTCGCAAAAAAGTAGGCGATAGCGTGAAAAAAGGTGACTCTCTTGTTACAATTTACGCAAACCGCGAAAATGTTGAAGACGTAAAAGCGAAAATTTATGAGAACATGAAAATCGCTAAAGATCACGTAGATGCACCAACTTTAGTACACGGTATTGTAACGAAGTAATAAAGTGAAACTTTAATCAGTGGGGGCTTTATCCCCACTGATTATTAGCCTTCACCAATCGGGCATTTACGGGCAGCCCGACCCAGACCTAACTTCTTTGCTTTCGCTGAATTTTGAGGTAGGGGTCTTACTGCCCGCAAATAGCGGGATAAAAAAAAGCTGAGGAGATTTCTCCTTGGCTTTTTTTACTATTTTTTGTTTATAATAGTAATGGGTGAAATTATGATTAGAATTTGTGCAATAACGAAAAAAAATGAAGTTTTATATGATGTTTCGCTAGAAGAAACGAAAAAAGAGAACATCATATGGTATTGGCTTGATTTATATAAGCCAACGAAAGAGGAGTATACATATATTTTACAAGATCACTTCAAGTTCCATCCCCTTGCAATTGAAGATTGTGTAGAGTATGTACAGAGACCAAAGGTAGATTTTTATGATGGATATAACTTTTTAGTTCTTCATGCATTCGGAGAAGACGGATTAGAACCGCATGAAATCGATTTATTTATTAGTGATCGATATATAGTCTCTTTCCATTTCTCTCATAACAATGCGATTGAAAGAGTATGGAAAACGCTCGGTGAAAAGAAACGTATTAAGAAGAGTCCTTTGCATGTAGCACATACAATTATTGACCAAATTGTAGATGATTATTTCGCACCTGTTTATTACATCGAAGACCATTTAAATGCAATTGATGATAATTTAACGGGTGAGACAGCAGGAAGTGTGCTAGAAGAAGTATTTGATATTCGTGCAGATTTATCTAAGCTAAGGCGTACGATTATTCCGATGCGTGATTTATTGTATCGTATATTAAATTCAACACGTTTTTACGGTATAAGCGATCATGAAATTTATTTTAAAGATATACATGATCATTTGCTTAAACTGACAGAGATGATTGAAGCGAGCCGTGAATTAACAGCAGATATTCGAGATAGTTACTTTTCGTTGAATTCCCACCATATGAACAATATTATGAAAACATTAACTGTTTTCTCAACTATTTTCATGCCGTTAACATTTATTGCAGGGGTATACGGCATGAACTTCGCACATATGCCAGAGCTTGGCGGGAAGTATAGTTATTTTATTTGCTTAATTTTAATGGCATTAATTGGCGGCGGAATGATGGCTTGGTTTTATAAAAAAGGTTGGTTTAAGTAAAAAAACACCGAGGATTTCCTCGGTGTTTTTTTCTTAGCCAATAGCGTGTAATACGAACATGGCTAAGAATAAGCATGTAATAATATACATGGACGGTGCGACTTCTTTACGCTTTCCAAGTGCAACTTTCAAGATAGGATAAGCGATAAATCCGAACGCAATGCCATCAGCGATACTATATGTGAGCGGGATCATAACGATAATTAAAAACGCTGGAAATCCTTCTGAAAAGTCGTTCAGAGGAATTTGTTGAATGCTTGTAATCATCAGCCCGCCAATAATAATTAAGATTGGTGCAATGGCACTGTCAGGGATTATTTTGACAAACGGAAGCGCAAACAGTGATGCGAAGAATAACAACCCTGTAACGATAGACGTCAGACCTGTCTTTCCGCCTGCAGTAATACCTGCGGCACTCTCTACTGTTGAAACGGTAGGGCTTGTGCCAAATAGACCACATGTCATTGCTGAAATTGCATTTGCTTGGTAAGCACGTGGGAATTTACGATCATCTTCTAATAAACCATGTAAAAGTCCCATGTTCTCAAAAATAAGCACCATGCTTAAGGAGAATGTTGCAATCCAAAATGGCAAGGAAGAAAGTTTCCCAAATGACATAGCTCCAAACACATCGCCATAATTAGCGAATGAAAACGAACTATTTCCCATTTGACTCGTATCAACAAGACCAAACAGCCATGCAATACCAGTTCCAATTGCAATCGTCCATAAAAAGCTTCCACGTACGTTACGCGCAAATAGTACAAGTGCGACAATAAGAGTAAGTAGTGTGGCAAGAACGACAGGACTACTTAATTTTCCCATTGCAACAGCAGTATTAGGATGCGAAACGACTAAACCACCTTTTTGCAAGCCAATGAAAGCTAAAAACAACCCGATACCGACAGTGATCGCTTCCTTTAATGACTTTGGAATCGATACCGAAAGCACGCGAGCAATCGGTGTAAAAGCAGCAATTGCAAAAATAATACCGGCGATAAAAACAGCTGCCAATGCTTCTTGCCAAGTTAAACCGAGCGTATGCACAGCAGTGTACGTGAAGAATGCATTTACACCCATACCAGGGACAAGAATAGCAGGTGCATTTGCCCAAAATGCCATGAGTAGACATCCGACAAATGAACTAAAAACAGTTGCCAAAATTCCTGCCTCAAGAGGAATGCCGGCATCTGATAAGATTGACGCATTTACAATCATAATATAAACAATTGTGAAAAATGACGTGACTCCAGCTAAAACTTCTTGTTTTGGTGATGTTTGGTGTAAGTCTAATTTAAATGTTCTTTCAAGTATTCCTTTCATGTTAAACCTTCTTTTTCATATCCCTCTCCCACCCGTGATATCTCTTATGTAAGAGCTCACCGTCCTTTATTATATCAGAACATCATGTTTTTACAACAACGAAAATGATAACGGTTACTTATAAATGAATTTATTTATAAATACGTAAAAATTGCCCGGATAGATGAAATGATTTCTAGTTCTCCTGATTGAATGGGCGGAGCTGCTTGCGCATGCAAAGTAGCATATGATGCGATCTCCCGTGGTAATTGGACAGATTCTTCAACGAATGAGAGGGGAACAGGATTAATATTTAAATTGTAGGTACTCGCAATTGTACGAGCTTTGTCTACTGCTTGTTGCAGAGCTTGAATGAGAGCTTGCTCATAATATTTATTTGGATGAGATATTCGAAAACGTAATCCTTTTGCTACGTTTGCACCATTCGATACGGCTATATCATATACTTCCCCTGCTTTTTGCACATTTAAAACGGTAATTTCATACAAATGCTCCACACGGTAGCCTTGTAGTAATGCTTTATCATTTACATATTCGTATTGAGGCGTAATCGTATAAGAAATGGTTTCTATATCTTTATCGGCAATACCTAGCTGTTTGAGTGCATCAAGCAATTGTTTCGATTGCACTGCATTTTCTTCTTGCGCTTGTTTTACATTTTTACTATCCGTTCGAATGCCCAGTGTTAATATGACAACATTTGGTTTTGCTTTTATAATGCCTTCTCCTTGTACAGTAATAGTAGCTTCTTTACCAGTATTTGTCGTACGGATATTATGTAAATACGGATTCATTCCACTTTGCATTTATGCTCACCATCCTTTTTTATATGTATATGTGTGAACAAAAAAGAAAATCTTATGAAAAAAGTTACATAAATGAGAATGTTGAGGGAAGAAAGCATATACAATATAGGTATTTATAGATTATAATATGTGTAAATATGATAAAAAAGGGACGAGGCTAGTGAACGAAAATAGAGAAACACTGATTTTAGATTTATCTGCATCATTTCGAAAGATGATACGTTTATTACAAAATGATATTAATACACGTTTTTCAGAGCATATGCCATATAACGAATTCTCTGTATTACGTGCGTTATTTTTAAAAAGTCCACAGATGGCTTCGCAAATTGCGAGTGAAGTAAACGTAACCTCCAGTCATATTACAGCTGTAACAGATCGTCTCGTGCGAAAAGGGTTTGTTGAAAGAAAACGTTCAAATTCGGACCGTCGTATCGTATACTTAGAAATTACTGAAAACGGACGAGAAGTAACTGAAAAGCTTGAAGCTGTGCGTAAAGAATATTATAAAGAGAAATTTAAAGGTTGGAGCGACCAAGAGATAGAAATGGTTTTAGAACTATTTGGCCGCGTATTATAATAAATGAGGATAGGAAGCGAGAGCTTTCCTATCCTTTTTCTTTTGAATAAAAATATTTTGAAACTCCGATACTTTAATTAAACAGATCGGAGGAAAGATTATGAAATATATTGCTGCACTTATCATTTTACTTGGAAGTTTCTTCTGCTTTCATACATTCATGTACGCTGATACCCCTATCCAAGTGGTGCAAAAAGAAGTGAAGTACATTGAAAACGATAATACAGTCTTGTATTCGAAATTATGGATTCGTTCTATGCAAAACGCAGTATTATTTCATCATAGTGATAATGTTCGTAATCAGGACACTTTGCGTAATGTAACAAGTTCATCGCTCGTTAAAGCGAAGCACTTACCATTTAAGAAAGCATCAATGTACATTCCAAGATTATCGCAATACGTATCAAAAGCAGGGAAAGAAAATATTCAAGTGCACTACATTGCGGTGCACTATAATGTGAAAAAAGAAAATGCGTATCAATTAAATGGCATGAACTATTTTCTGCAAGTATTTGTGAAAGAGCGCGGCGAATGGAAAATTGCTGAAAGTGTAGTCGCGCCGACAGAGCAAATTGTGCAAAATGGTGATGGGTTCGGGATGAAAGAAGAGATGGTGTATGGGGATAGGAGAGAGAATGTGAAATAACCTCCTTTTGAAGGAGGTTATTTCGTATGAAGTAAAAATTTTTTATTTATCAAATAGTGAAGTATTACATAGCCAAATAGTCCTATTATTATGAACCCAGCGTAATAACTTAATAGCGGATCGTTTTTTTCACCTGTTATCCGGCCTCCTAATAGAGCAAAACATATTGTAACACAAGGTATAAATAGTCGATGTAGTTTAGTGAATAATAATATTTTACCGTTATTTTCATTAGGAGTCCGATTATACAAAAATACTCCTAATGGTAAAAGAATGAGAATATATAGAATCGGAGTGATAAGCTTCCAGATGGGCTGGAATTGATGCTGCTCCTTAACGGATTCTTTTAAATTATTAATGTCTACTTCCTTTACTTCTGGATTAAATGTATAAGATATATAAGTATTATTAGTAGGTGCAAAAACTTCAATATTCTCTATATATGATGCATAATTTGCTTTCTTAAGGAAAAATTCAGTTGTAGATACATTTGTGTGAATCCAAGCAAAATGAAACAGTAACATGCCTATTCCAGATGGTAATATAATGAAAATTAAGCTTAATATACTATGCGAAATGACATTGCCAGCAATTGTTCCGATAAAAATAGCTATTGTAAAAATCGCAATCCATGTAATGGTAACATAACATAATAATGTACCCATTGGCCCGAAAGATTGGTATTGGCTAAAAAGATTAATCTTTAGGATGAAATAAATTAAGATACCATTAAGACTCATTATGAATAGAATTGCGATTGTCCCGAACAGCCACTTAGAAAGAAAAAGCTCTTTTCTCGTGAATGGCATTGCAAATAACAGATAGTCTGTTTGATTTTGTCTTTTCCAACTGATTAATGAACAGGCGAGTAATATGAAAATTGGAATGAAGGGGATGATAAGAGTATCCCCATTTAAACTATAGTAGAAATAGCCATCTTCGTTTGGTTGAACCTGTAAATCATTAAAGTAGCTAATAGGTAAAAACCAAAAACTACTACAAGCAAAGAGTAAAAGAATGTACTTACTTTGCTTGTAATGATGGAGCCATAAAGCTTTATGAAACATGTAATCCCTCCAGTACAAAATTGTGATAATGATGAGTTTATTTAGCGTTCCAAGAGAACTTCCATTTCAATAGTTTGGATAGAAGAAAATAGCTAATTATGCTTGCCCCCAAAAATCCAATGTAAAAATTAAGTAATGATTTGTCTCCCCTTAAGACTAAACCACCAACTATTCCTATAACGAAAATACCAATGCTCATAATTATTTTTTGTAACTTCGGATATAGGAGGAAGTTTCCATTTAGCTCATTGACTGAACGAACATATAAATATATACCGAGTGGTAATAAAATAATGATATATGTGATAGGTGCAATCAATAATTTTGCTGAAGGGATTTTTGTAAAGTTTGGTTCATTATGACGCACTCCATCCTCATCAGTAAAAGCGCCTTGAGGATCGTAATTAAAGCGAATAGTAAACTCTTCTACTGGACCAGAAATCCGTATGTTTTCCATAACACGATGCATATTGCCATTGTTCTCATGAAAGTCAACATTTGAGTGAACAGCGATGACTCCTGAGATAAGTGGTGGAAGTAATAATGGGAACATGAATATAGCTGCAGTGAGAAATCCTTGCGAAATAACATTCCCAGTTATTGTTCCTATACACAAGGCAAGTGTATAAATAGCAATTAATACAATTAACATGTATATAAAATAAGAATGAAATGGGGAAAATACTTGATATTTATTATGAAAAGTCAACTTTTTCATAATAGCAAATAGTCCCCAGTTTATACTAACAGCTGCTACAATGTTACAAGTACCAAACAACCATTTTGTCATAAAAAGGTGGGAACGTTTAAAAGGCATAGACCAAAGAAAATCAATGGAGTTATTTTGCCTTTCCCAACCGATTAACGTACAGGCCAGAATGATAAGTGCACCACCTTGAAAGATGACAGGGTCCATAAGTGATAAACCAAAATTGTAATGATATACATATTCCCCTTCTTTTGGCATCTTCAGAAGGTATTCTTGTTCAATCGATGTTATATAGTATTTGTATGACAAAGTATAGAGGCTGACGAGCCAAAATAACCATACAACATATTTACTTTGTTGATACGTTCTTAGCCATAGTGCTTTTTGAAACATAGGATCTCTCCTTTAAAAAACTTTATAATTTGTTAGGCGTGATAATACAACATAAGTAATGATTCCAACGAGAAACAAACCGATATAGTAGTTAAATAAGAAACTAAATTGATTTATTTTATAGCCACCTAGTAATGCAAAGTAAATGGTTGTTCCCCATATCCATATTCGTAAATGTTTTTGGAAAATAAATATCTTTTGAGTGTTTTCATTAGGCGATCGTGTATATAAATATGCGCCAAGTAGTAAGTAAAATATTGTATACAAAATAGGGACTAACACTGATTTAGCCGAATAATACGTATAAGATGCTGGATCTCTTAAAGTAGTTGGGTCATTTTCTTTTTTGCGTGATTCTGGATTATATTGGTAATGGATCGTAAAGTTATATATCGGTGCAACTATATTTGTCTTTCGATTGATTTCATCAAGCTGTTGATACAAGTTGGTATTTCTAGTATCTGTAGCCTGTAAATGGTTTATTGTAAAATTGTACAATAATGAAGTAAATGTAAGTCCCATTAGCAGCCATGGAATACAAAAAAAGATTTGCGAAACAATGCTCCCAGTAAAAGTACCGATACATAATGCAGCTGTATAGACTGCAACATAAGAAACAATCGCATAAAGAAAGTATCGATGAAATGGACTGAATGTTTGATACTCAAAATGAATTGTTGTTCTATAAATAATGTACATAAGGATCCAGTTCATAAGGAGAGACCCTATAATCCAGAATGAACCGAAAGCCCATTTAGAGAAGAAAATATTTTTTCTTGTAAATGGCATTTCCATAAGTAGGGTATTAGACTGGTTGCTACGTTCCCATCCTATTAATAGACAAGCTAAACAAATAATAAGAATAGTTAGCCAAAAGCTATTACCTGTATTTGACAAAAAAGTATAATAGTAATAGAACGTTCCCTTTTCTTGCAATTTATAATAATTAGCAAGTTGTTGCTGAGCTGCTTTATAGTATCCGAAAGATAAAAGATAAAGTGTACTCAAGAAAAAGAGTGATACAGCATACTTCCCGCGCTTCCAATTCCACATCCACAATGCCTTATGAAACATACCCATCCTCCTCAAGTGTCGTAACAAAGACATCTTCAAGTGACATTGCTAATTCTTCAATGAGTATTGGTTGCTCTTTATAAAACTTCTCCAGTGTTGTAGCCACATTTTCCTCAATTAAGATTGTATATACTTTTCCTGTTTGGTTTAATATTTTAATATTGCTTAAGTTTTCTAGTTTTTGAGGTAATGAACGTTCATAAGCAACTTGTATTTTGGCAAATCGTGATTTTGCATCATCTAGTGATGTAATAGAATCTACTGTATGTCCTTTTAAAATAATGATTGTATCGGCAATTTTTTCAACTTCATCTAAATGGTGAGTGGAGATGAAAATTGTAATTTCTTTTTCTGCTACTTCTTCAACGAGAAATTGTAGAATCTGTCTTTTAACGATAGGATCAAGTCCGTTTGTCGGTTCATCTAAAATGACATATTCTGCTTTTGCAGCGAAAGCTAAAATGATCGCAAGCAGTGCTTTCATTCCTTTTGAGTAACTACGAATACGTTTGTTTGGTAAATTAAAACGTTCTAATATTTCATAAAAATATTGTTCATCAAATGCTGTATAAACTGCTTTATAAAACTTAACGATTTCTTTCACTGTATAACCGTTTAGTATGTTAGTAGAGTCTGGAACGTATACAACCTTTTGTTTAATTTCAGGATGCTTATGAACATCCGTATCCTCATATGTAACAGTTCCTGCATCTGGGTCTAAAATGCCGACCATCGTTCGTAATAAAGTTGTTTTCCCCGCACCGTTTCTTCCGAGTAATCCGACGATACTACCTTTTTGTAATGTGAAAGAAACATCGTCTAAAATCGTTTGGTTATCAATTGTTTTCTTCAAGTTTGTCACTTTCAGCATCCGTATTTCCTCCAATCTCTTTATAGTATGAATCTATCCAATCGTGAATTTTATCTTTCGTAATCCCAAGATAAGAGGCTTCTAGTAATAATTGATGAAATTGCTTTTCAACCATAGCGATTTTCCTTTCGTCTAATGTTGGGGTAATCGATTGGGCTACAAATGTTCCTTTTCCTCGTAATGTTTCAATAATCCCTTGTCGCTCTAATTCTTGATAAGCTTTACTTACTGTATTTGGATTTATAACGAGCAAAGAAGCAAGCTCGCGTACAGAAGGAAGCTTATCACTTGGAGCTAACATGTTTTTTAGTACGAGCTCTTTTATATTTTGAACAATTTGTTCCCATATCGGAGTGTTGCTTCTTGGATCAAGTTGAATATGCAAGAGCAATGTCTCCTTCCTGATGAGTATTAAGTGTACTACTGTGTGTAATACACTTAATACAATATAAGCAATGAATTTATTTGTCAACTGAAAATGATAGAAAAATATGGTATTAAAAATGAATAAATTGGAAAAAATAAGTTTGATATAGAATGGAGGGTTAGTCATGAAGCGAGTTTTTGGAATACTTGTTTGTTTCATGTTATTGCTTTCTGGTACTTCAGTTAGTTTTGCGCAATCTGAGAAAACGAAGCAGGAGAAAACAGAAGAAGCCACGCCGAAGTTAGCGGAACAAGCGTCGTCAGCGATCGTAATTGAGCAAGATACAGGTAAAGTTTTGTTTGATAAAAATCCGAATGAAAAGTTACCACCTGCTAGTATGACAAAGATTATGACAATGCTATTAATTATGGAACAAGTTGAAAAAGGAAAACTAAAACTAAACGATAAAGTTAGAGCGAGTGAACACGCAGCTTCAATGGGCGGATCACAAATTTTTCTAGAACCTGGGGAAGAGATGACTGTAAATGAAATGTTAAAGGGCATTGCAATTGCATCTGGAAATGATGCATCTGTTGCAGTAGCTGAGCATATCGCTGGTTCAGAAGAAGGTTTCGTAAATATGATGAACAAAAAAGCGAAAGATCTAGGATTGAAAAATACACATTTTCAAAATCCGACAGGTCTCCCGGCCAAAGATCATTATTCTACAGCGAATGATATGGCTATTATGGCGAAAGAGTTGATGAAGTATCCACTTATTCGAAAATACACAGGTAAATATGAAGACTATTTACGTGAAAATACGGATAAGAAGTTTTGGCTTGTTAATACGAATAAGTTAGTACGTTTTTATCCTGGAGTAGATGGAGTGAAAACAGGCTTTACGACAGAAGCGAAATATTGTTTAACGGCATCGGCTGAGAAAAATGGTATGCGTGTTATTTCAGTTGTAATGGGAGCACCTACATCAAAAGAGCGGAACAATCAAGTAACGAAGCTTCTTGATTATGCATTTGGACAATACATGACAAAGAAATTATATACACGTGGTGAGAAAATTAAGACTGTGCAAGTAGGAAAAGGTAAGGAAGAAAAAGTAGATTTAGTTGCGTCAGACAATGTGTCTCTTCTTATGAAGAAGGGCGAAAATATGGACAAAGTTAAACAAGAAGTGATTGCTGAAAAGAAAGTGAAGGCACCGATTAAAAAAGGTGATGCACTTGGTACACTTGTTATTAAAAGAGATAAAGATGTTTTATTAAAACAAACAATTGTAGCGAAAGAAGATGTTGAGGCAGCGAGCTGGTGGGAGTTATTTAAAAGAAGTTTTGGGATGTTTTCAACATCAAAATAGCGGCGAAAATTTTGATGTTTTTCTGTTCGTATTTACTGAAATAATTGCTGAAAGGTTTCACTTTATGACGAAATAGTTCTTCTTTTGTCAGTAGGAAGGATTCTGATTTTATATCACGAAAATCTTATGTTAATGAGTAAAGTTTGAGCATAAGGAGGAAATCGTGTGAGTCTTTCCATGCATTTAGAAGTAAAACGTGACGTCTTATGTGTGAGGCTAGAGGGCGAGTTAGATCATCATACTGCTGAAGAGTTGCGAACGAAAGTCACAGATATGATTGAGACACATGGTGTTCATCATATTATTTTGAGCCTAGAGAACTTAACATTTATGGATAGTTCTGGTTTAGGCGTTATATTAGGCCGATATAAACATGTAAAGGGATTAGGTGGAGAGATGGTTGTCTGTGCAATTTCACCGTCCGTTAAACGTTTATTTGAAATGTCAGGTCTATTCAAAATTGTTCGTTTAGAAGAAAGTGAAGCGCATGCGCTCGCGACGTTGGGGGTGGCGTAGATGAGAAATGAAATGAACCTTCAATTTTCAGCGTTAAGTCAGAATGAATCATTCGCTCGTGTTACGGTAGCTGCTTTTATTGCGCAATTAGACCCGACGATGGAAGAACTAACAGAGATTAAAACAGTTGTGTCAGAAGCGGTTACAAATGCAATTATTCATGGGTATGAAGGAAATGCAGAAGGTGTTGTTTATATTTCAGTGATTTTGGAAGAAGCGATGGTGAAACTCACGATTCGAGATGAAGGGATTGGTATCTTTAACTTAGATGAAGCAAGACAACCCCTTTTTACAACTAAACCTGAATTAGAGCGTTCCGGAATGGGATTTACTATCATGGAAAATTTTATGGATGAAGTAGAAGTTATTTCAAACGAATCTTTCGGGACAACAATCCATTTGACAAAATACTTATCAAATAGTAACGCTCTATGCAATTAAGGAGAATAGCCAATGGACATAGAGGTCAGAAATGAGAAGAAGAAACCTCGGTTAAAGGACCACGAGCTAAAAGCGTTAATTCAAAAAAGTCAAGATGGAGATCAACAAGCGAGAGATACAATCGTTCAAAGTAATATGCGTCTCGTATGGTCGGTTGTACAGCGATTTCTTAATCGAGGATACGAACCAGACGATTTATTTCAAATTGGATGTATTGGACTCTTAAAATCGGTAGATAAATTTGATTTATCTTTCGACGTGAAATTTTCAACATATGCAGTTCCAATGATTATCGGTGAAATACAACGATTTTTACGTGACGATGGATCAGTGAAAGTAAGTAGATCTTTAAAAGAAACAGGAAACAAAGTCCGAAAGATGAGAGACGAGCTTTCGAAAGAATTTGGAAGGGCTCCAACGATTAATGAGGTAGCACAGGCTCTTGAACTAACGCCGGAAGAAGTTGTTCTGGCGCAAGAAGCGAGTCGTGCTCCTTCGTCGATACATGAAACTGTGTATGAAAACGATGGAGATCCAATTACTATTTTAGATCAAATTGCAGATCAATCGGAAACGAAATGGTTTGATAAAATTGCTTTAAAAGAAGCAATTAGAGAATTGGATGAACGAGAAAGGCTAATTGTGTATTTGCGCTATTATAAAGACCAAACCCAATCAGAAGTAGCGGAGCGCATAGGCATTTCGCAAGTACAAGTTTCAAGACTTGAAAAGAAAATATTAAAACAGATGAAAGATCGAATAGATGAATAGCTATCTATTCGATTTTTTTTATTGTCACGAAAAGGAGAAGATTATAACTATCGCTAAAAAATTTACAGAATTTATTGATAATTTAGTTAATTTAAACTATAATCCAAGTATGAACTTGTCACAAAGGGGGAAGGAAACATGGAAACGAGGCAACAATGGGGAACTAGGGCTGGATTTATTTTTGCAGCAATCGGTTCCGCTGTTGGACTAGGGAATATATGGCGTTTTCCTTATACAGCGTATGAAAACGGGGGAGGCGCATTCTTTTTACCGTACTTATTTGCATTATTAACGACTGGTATTTCATTGTTAGCTTTCGAGTTTGCTCTTGGGCATCGTCATCGTGGTTCGGCGCCACTTACATTCTTCCGTATTCATCGACGTGCTGAATTTATTGGATGGTGGCAAATGTGTGTGACATTTATTGTTTCAACATATTACGCTGTAATCATTGCTTGGTCTATTTCGTATACGTACTTTGCAATTACTGGAGCATGGGGGAAAGACACGCAATCATTTTTATTTAAAGAATATTTACATGTTGCAGATAAGCCAGGACAATTCGGGGGGCTCGTACCAGAAGTATTAATTCCGTTAGCTCTCGTTTGGATTATTGTGCTTGGTGTTGCGTTTAAAGGAGTTAAAAAAGGAATCGAAGTTGTTAACCGTATTTTTATTCCTTTACTAGTTGTTATGTTCCTTATTATCGT
Source organism: Bacillus sp. TH19 (assembly GCF_016651075.1). NCBI lineage: Bacteria > Bacillati > Bacillota > Bacilli > Caryophanales > Bacillaceae > Bacillus > Bacillus sp. TH19. Next base: position 1,459,029 of record NZ_JAEKEO010000007.1, read on the forward strand.
TGTTCGTGCAGTGACGATGGAAGGTGCGATGCAGGGGCTAGATGCATTTTTTAAACCAGATTGGAGTCGTATTTTTGATGGGAAAGTATGGCTTGCTGCTTACGGTCAAATTTTCTTTAGTTTATCTTTAGCATTCGGAATTATGATTACGTATTCTAGTTATTTACCGAAAAACTCAGATACAACAAATAATGCTTTTATTACAGGATTTGCAAATTCAGGATTTGAATTATTGGCAGGTATTGGTGTCTTTGCAGCTCTTGGATTTATGGCGAATAACATGGGGGTACCGGTTGATAAAGTAGCTAGTGCTGGTGTAGGACTTGCATTTGTAGTATTCCCGCAAATTATTAATGAGTTACCGATGTCGCCGTTATTTGGTGTATTATTCTTCTTATCTCTAACTGTTGCTGGAATTACATCACTCATTTCACTTGCAGAAGTATGCTTTGCCGCTGTATCTGAAAAATTCAGCTTGAGTCGTCAAAAGACGATTGGAATTATGGGAACGCTATTAGTATTAGTTTCTCTTGTTTTTGCAACACGTGGTGGACTTATGTTCCTAGATGTTGTTGATTACTTCGCTAACAATTTTGGATTGATTACAATTGCACTCGTTGAAGTAGTTACAATAGGACTAATCTTGCGCCGTTTACCAGTTTATCAAAATCATGCAAACTTTGTATCTGATATAAAGTTAGGAACGTTTTGGAGAGTGAGTTTACTCGTTATTACTCCACTTATGTTAGGGTATATGTTAATTGATGGTACAATCCAAAACATTAAAAAGAACTACGGAGGTTATCCAACAGAGTTTGTTGTAACGTATGGTTGGTCGATAGCGGCAGCGTTTCTTATAGTTGCACTAGTCATTAGTCTGAAGAAATGGAATGCACAAATACATTCAGACTCTGTCCAGCTTGAAAAAGAATGGAAGGACCGAGGTGTTTCATGATGAGTGGATCAGCGATTATGATGATGGTTATAGGTATGGTAGTCATTTGGGGAGGACTTGCATTAAGTATTGCAAATTTATTTAAGAAAAAGGCATAAGCTAAAAAACATCTGTACCGAAACGGTACAGATGTTTTTTTATGAAAAAATTGTATTAGAAAAAATTCAATAACCATACTACAACTACGAGGAAGAGTGAAGGGGTGAATGGAAATTGGAAGGAACAATTTATATTAAAATGCGCAATCGCTTAAAAGTGTCTCCTACGTATGAAGTAAAGCTGAGCGATGTTGCTCAACTTGCCGGAGATTCTTTTGTAGTTGAGTCGTTACAAAATGAAATAGTCTACAACATAACAGCACATGATAAGACGCATGTTGTAATTGATGTTATGAAAGTAATTGAGATTATTCAACAAAAAGCGGCTCACATACAAATTAATTTACTTGGTTCTGGACAAACTCTTGTTGAAATTATATACGAAAAAAAGAAAGTGCATCCGGTTTTCTTCGGACTTGTATGGTTGTTGCTTTTCATTGGAGCGGCCCTTGCGATCATTTATTTCCATGAGGATGTAAGTATGCAACAAGTACATCAACGGTTATATTACATGATTACTGGAGAGTTTAAGGAGCAACCACTATTATTTCAAGTTCCATATTCAGTAGGTCTTGGATTAGGTATGGTTTTATTTTTTAATCATGTATTTCAAAAGCGAATTAATGAAGAGCCTAGTCCGTTAGAAGTTGAGATGTTTCAATATCAGCAGTCGCTTGATCAATATGTAATTGTTAATGAAAACAAGGATAACACGAAACAGCTTGCCGATGATTGAATGTGGGTTTGTTGTATTAATTGGTTTAGCTGGCGGGATTGCAGTAGGTAGCGGATATGTTGCCTTTTTAGCTGTTCTCGGTATTATCCCGCGCTTAGCTCAATTAACGAGAAGTGGAAAGCATATTCAATATTTTGAGTGGGCTGTCATTGCGGGTACTTTAACTGGGGCTTGGTGTAGTTTGAAAAACATTACATTTCAAACATCGCAATATTGGCTTGTAATATTAGGGTTATTTTGTGGCACATTCATTGGAATGCTTGCTGCGGCATTAACAGAAGTATTAAATGTTTTACCTATTTTAGCGAAACGAGTCGGGGTAGAGGGGAAAATTGTTGTTTTACTCGTTGCTCTTGTACTTGGAAAAGTAATAGGCTCATTGTTTCACTGGATTTATTTCGTAAAGTAGGAGGCAATATATATGACAAGGCGAAAACTGAAAGATGATTACATAAATAAAGTGAAGGAGTACCATCCAAAGCCAAACTATTTGCTAAATTGTGTGAAGGCATTTCTTGTAGGTGGGCTCATTTGTACAGTCGGAGAAATATTGATGAAATTTTATATACATTATTTTCACTTTAGTGAACAAGAGGCAGGAAATCCGACAGTTGCAACGCTTGTTTTATTGTCGGCGATTTTAACAGGGTGTGGTGTATATGATAAAATCGGGCAGTTTTCTGGAGCGGGATCAGCAGTACCAGTTACTGGATTTGCGAATTCTATGGCGAGTGCCGCACTAGAGCATAGGAGTGAAGGGATTGTTCTAGGAATCGCTACTAACATGTTTAAGCTTGCAGGAAGTGTCATTGTATTTGGAGTCGTCGGTGCATACATTATCGGGTTAATAAGATATACATTTCAAATTTTAATGTCTTAAAGGAGGGGTGGGTATGAGATTGACAGGAAAACAAACGTGGGTATTTCAAAATGATATCTTCGTGAATGCAACTGGTACTGCTGTCGGTCCGAAAGAAGCTGAAGGCCCTCTTGGAAAGGATTTTGATATTTCATATTCTGACTTACATTGCGGAGAGGAAAACTGGGAACTTGCTGAACGAAGGTTAATGTCAGACTCAATTCAACAAGCGATGCAAAAAGGGAATATAAAAAAATCGCAAATTGATTTCTTTTTAGCGGGAGATTTATTAAACCAAACAGTGACAGCAAATTATGTTGCTCGTGAGTATGGTATTCCTTTTTTAGGGATGTTCAGCGCTTGTGCGACGTCAATGGAAACTTTGGCGATTGGATCAGCTTTTATAGATGGTGGATTTGCGAATCGTATTTTAGCTACAGTAAGTAGTCATAATGCGACGGCTGAAAGACAATTTCGTTCCCCAACAGAATACGGAGGACAAAAGCCAGGGACAGCAAACTCAACTGTTACCGGAGCAGGGTCAATATTAATTAGCAATGAGGAGAGTGCAATTAAAATAACAGCAGCAACAATTGGTAAAGTGCAAGATTTAGGAATTGCTAATCCTTTAGATATGGGATCAGCGATGGCACCAGCTGCTGCTCATACAATTCAACAACATTTTGAAGATTTGAGAAGAAGTGCAGCTGATTATGATCTTATTGTTACTGGTGATTTATCGGCTGTTGGGACACCAATTGCGAAACAACTTTTACTTGAGGAAGGGTATGATTTGGGGAATGTATACAACGATTGTGGATTAATGATTTACAATTCAAATCAAGAAGAAGTGTTTGCAGGGGGCAGTGGTTGTGCTTGTTCAGCTGTTGTAACATACGGCCATTTACTGCGTGAAATGCAAAAAGGGAATTTACAAAGAATTTTTGTCGTTGCAACTGGAGCTCTATTAAGCCCCATGATGATACAACAGAAGGAAACGATTCCAACGATTGCGCATGGTGTTGTGTTTGAAAGCGTTAAAGGAGAGTGAATTGTGGATTTTATATATGCATTTCTTGTAGGAGGAGCTATTTGTGTAATTGGACAAGTGTTGCTAGATTTCGCAAAGTTAACACCGGCACATTTAATGGCAACTTTTGTAGTCGCCGGAGCTATTTTAGACGGATTCGGATTGTACGATAAGCTTATAAAATTTGCAGGTGCTGGGGCAACAGTCCCTATTACAAGTTTTGGACACTCACTATTGCACGGGGCAATGCATGCGGCAGAAAAACATGGATATTTAGGAATTGGAATCGGTATGTTTAGCTTAACGTCTGCGGGGATTTCAGCAGCGATATTATTTTCATTTTTTGTTGCACTTATATGTAAACCGAAAGGATAAATCAAATGAGACGAAGGGTTGTTTTGGTCACAGATGGAGATGAATATGCAAAGCGGACAATTGAGCTGTTAACAAAGGAATTTGGGGGGAGGTGTATTTCAGCATCGCAAAGTAATCCGACCAAATTGACAGGGAAGAAAGTTGTTGAGCTTATTATGCAAACGCCATATGACCCTGTATTTGTCATGTTTGATGACAGCGGATTTATAGGAGAAGGATCTGGTGAAAAGGCGTTAAAGTATGTCGCAACACATAAACAAGTTGATGTACTCGGTATTTTAGCAGTAGCATCTAATACACATCATTGGGAATGGGCACGTGTAGATGTAAGTGTAGATCGGAATGGGAATTTGACAGAATACGGCGTTGATAAATTTGGACTCCCAGATGGTGAAATTGGCAGGATTAGTGGAGATACGATTTATTGTTTAGATGGTCTGAATGTTCCTGTCATAGTGGGGGTCGGTGATATTGGCAAGATGTGCGGAAATGATGAATGGGAGAGAGGATCACCTATTACTAGAAAAGCGATTCAATTAATTTTGGAAAGGAGTGGCTTTTATGACGAAGCCTAAAAAAGTGAATATCCCGATTTCATCTTTTTTAAGTGATAATGAAAATTATTTAAAGCAAACAGTTGGACTGGGTGTTACATACGATGTTGGTATTCGTAAATTTCAAATTTTAAATAAAGAAATTGGTGTGTTATTTGTAAATGGACTTTGTGATACGAATTATATTATCCCTATTTTAGAAGAAGCGGTGGATACAAATGAAATAAGGGATGTAGAAGAAGATACAGTAAAGCTTTTAGAGAATCGTTTAATTCATCAACAAGTAAGTAAAGTAAAAACGATGGATGATGTAATGCTCCAAGTATTATCGGGACTCATTGTTATATTTGTGGAAGGTGAAACAGAAGCGTTTGCAATAGATGTTCGTAGTTATCCGGGACGGACACCAACAGAACCAGATACAGAAAAGGTAGTGCGTGGTGCAAGGGATGGCTTTGTTGAAAATATCGTTGTAAATACAGCGTTAATTCGTAGAAGAATACGCGATCCACGTCTTCGAAATGAAATGATTCGAGTAGGGGATAGATCGCAAACGGATATTTGTATTACATACGTACAAGATGTTGCAAATCCAGATTTAGTGAAGATTATAAAACAAGAATTAAATAACATTGAAGTAGATGGGATTACTATGGCGGATAAAACGGTAGAAGAATTTGTAGTGAAACAAGGTTATAATCCATTCCCACTTATCCGATACACAGAGAGACCAGATGTAGCAGCAAATCATCTGTTAGAAGGACATGTGTTAGTACTCGTTGATACATCACCAAGTGCTATGATCACTCCAACAACATATTTTCACCATTTACAGCATGCAGAAGAGTTTAGACAAAATCCAGCTGTAGGTACATTTTTACGTTGGGTACGTTTTTTAGGTGTTATATTTTCGCTATTCTTACTGCCATTTTGGCTAGTTTTTGTTTTTGATCCGACTCTTTTACCGGAAAGTCTTGCTTTCATTGGACCAAATAAGATGACGCATTTACCGATTTTATTACAAATTTTGATGGCGGAAGTCGGACTCGAATTTTTAAGAATGGCCGCCATTCATACACCGACATCATTGTCGTCGGCAGCAGGATTAATTTCTGCCATATTAATTGGTCAAATTGCAATTGATGTAGGTTTGTTTGTACCAGAAGTTATTTTGTACGTAGCAGTTTCTATGATTGGAGCATACGCAACGCCAAGTTATGAGTTAGGGCTTGGGAATAAGATTGGAAAATTGTTTGTCATTATTTTAACAGGCATATTTCATGAAATGGGATTTGTCATTGGAATGACGATATTGATTCTATTTTTAACATCTATAAAAAGCTTGCAAACACCGTATTTATGGCCGTTTTTACCGTTTGATTGGGGCGCGTTAACGAAAATTTTACTTCGTCCAACTATGTCTAGTTTAAAGGTTCGTCCAAGTATTGTAAGACCTCAAAATGTGCGAAGACAAAAATAAGCGGGATTATGCTCCGCTTATTTTTTATTGAAAATTTATTGTTTTTTTAACAAAAATCAAACATTTTTTTTGTACAATTAGAGTAGATATTGTGTATGGAAGGGGAAGAGGACATGATTAAACTATTTGTAAGTGATTTAGATGATACACTCGTTTACAATATGAATGATATGCAAAAAGAAGATGAACGAGCGCTTTGTTGGCTAGCTGAAAACGGGACAAATATTTGTTTTGCCTCTGGCCGTTTTACTCACCGAATTGATGAGGCGGTAAAAAGGTTTTCGTTCCCGTATTACACAACTAGTTTAAATGGAGCGACAATGATACTACCGGATGGAAAAGTATTTCATGAATCGAGTTTTGAAGATGGGGTTGCCCAGGAAATATATCGATATATACATAAAAAGGGACTAGCAGATATTGTTTGTGCAAATGAGCAGCGATATACAAAAAGGAAGAATGAACATCACCATACTTTTGAAGAGTATATGGGAGTGCATATTGCTGAAATCGAAGAGTTAGAAGAGGAATTTGGGAAGACTGTACATCCTGCGAAATTATTTGTTTTTGGCGAAGAAGAAAAAATTGTAGCATTAGATCAAGAGTTGAGAGATACATTTCATAGCGAAGCGGAAGTCTTTATATCGGGTAAGCGATATGTTGACATTATGCCAAGAGGTGTAAGTAAAGGAAGCGCTCTGAAGCGATTAATGGAACATTTACAAATTGAAGCAAATGAAGTTGCATGTATTGGAGATTCTTTCAATGATATTTCTATGTTTGAAGTAACCCCGCACTCCTTCACCCTCCATCATGCTCATCCGTATGTAAAGGAGAAAGCAAATCATGTTGTCCGTTCGGTTGAAGAAGCTATTATGAAATTACCGTTACTTGTATAAAAAAGAAGCCCGCCAGCGGCGAGCTTCTTTTTTACTTGAATAAAGATTTAACGAAATCAATGATACTAGAGAAGAAATCTTTTACTTTATCTAGGAAACTTTGCCCTTCTTCAGATCCTAAGAAGGCAGACACATGGTCTTTTGCTTTCTCTAATTGGCTACCAACTTGGTTCCAATCGATATTAAGATTTTTCATTTTATCAAATAACGCTACTAGGCTATCCAGCTGTTCATCTGTTAATGTAATACCGAGTTGATCAGCAATTTTTTTAATTAATGTACGTAAATCTTCAGTTGTTTTTGGCTGTTCTTTTGCAATTTCTTCTTTAATTTTTGCAACAAGTTGAACTGCTTTTTCTTCGCCGATTTTATCACCAAGCTGGGCTGTTTGTACCATTTCTTCATTGGCTACTTTTTTTACTTCTTCAGGAATGGCTTTGTTTGATGTTGTTTCATAGGCCTTCATTAAACCTGTTAAAGCAGCAGTTCCTGAAACTTTAAATGGTGCAGTAATTTGAATCTCTGCATCTTTCACACCTGCTGTAATAAGTGCATTTGTGTACATTGCATCTGTTATCGAATTAATGTTTTTTGAGCGTACAATGAGACCTGACCCTGGTTTTGTGTATGTAATCATAGAAGAGGAAATAGCTCTCGTACCAATTTGCGCTTTTGGAACGATGCCCTCTAGAAATTTATGTTCTTCCGCATTAGATACAGTAATAATTTGTGCATCTTTTGGTGCTTTCATTTCTTTCAAAAGATCTTGTTTCTGTTGTTCAGATAAGTTTTCTCCTAGTGTAACAATTGATTCTCCCTCAATGATGTCTGCAAATGAAGCTGTTGGCATAATAAATACGGCTACAGCTAATAGCAGAGCTAGTAATTTCGTTTTCACGAAAAATCGCTCCCTTTCTCTTTCTTAAATTTTCGGGCAACACAGTTATTATAGTATATTTTTCTTATTTGTCACCTAGCTTCTTCCACATTTCAAAAAAGAAGTATGCAGATTGTCGGATTCTTTTTGTTTCTCGTCATGAATATGGTAATATAGTGCTGAGATAGTTGAAAGGAGACATATACATATGAAAACTTTAGGATACATATTAATGGAAAATGGCGAAAAAATCGATTTAGAATTTTTCCCAGAAGAGGCACCAAAAACAGTAGAAAACTTTAAAAAATTAGCAGAGCAAGGATTTTATGATGGTGTGACATTCCACCGCGTTATTCCTGGCTTCGTAAGCCAAGGTGGAGACCCAACAGGCACAGGAGCAGGTGGCCCAGGTTACTCTATCCCATGTGAAACTGATGGAAATCCTCATAGACATCTTGTTGGCTCACTTTCTATGGCACATGCTGGCCGTAATACAGGTGGTAGCCAATTCTTTGTTGTTCATGAGCCACAACCGCATTTAGATGGCGTACATACTGTATTCGGTAAAGCAACAAGCGGTATTGAAACGGTATTAAACATGCGTCAAGGCGATGTAATGAAAGAAGTTAAAGTTTGGGAAGAATAAGTTATGAGAAAAAGAGAGCGATTTTGCTCTCTTTTTTTATTTCCTATAAACAGGAATTGGTATATATTTTAAAGTATATGACACAAATAGGACGGCTACTAACGTTAAATTATATTGTTCATGAGAACACACTTTTAACAAAATACATAGGATAGAGTACGAATTATATGCTTCAATAAATGTATTTCTCTTAACATATTGCTTTTGGTAGAACTACTTTGTTCAAAAGTGGTTAATAAGTGAAATGTGATGAGAAAGGGATTTTCCTTTTAGTTCCTATATAGTATTGTCTCTTTTTTGAGCGGTGTAATAGAAAGAAATAGCGTGGAAACATATATTTGACTTTCTTCTTAACGCTTTGTATGATTATCAAGTTGTTTCAGCCCCTTCTCACTCTGGTAAAAATATTGTAGAATGAATGTGATATGAAAAGAGTGATTGAGGGGATAAATAGTTTGTAACTTTTGTAAGAAGGGATAAGGGTTATGTTAATTCGTTTTAAAAAAAGTTATGAAAAAATTGCAATGGGGCTTCTTTCATTTATGCCAACTGAAAAAGATGTGAAAACATTACAATTGACAATGAAAGAATATGAAGCGAAAGAGGATTGGCAATTGTATTTGTGGAAACAAAATGAAGATTTTGTTGGGATAATGGGGATTATAAAAAAAGAAGATCAGGTATTGGAAATTCAGCATTTGAGCGTGAATCCGTCTCACCGTCATATGGGGATTGGGACGAAGATGGTTCAAGAGCTTAAGAGTAAATTTCTTGAGTTTACAATTTGCGGAAATGAGCAAACAGCAAGTTTTTGCAAAAAGTGTAAAGAGCTTGAACAAAATATACATTCATGAAAGCAGGGATAAGTAGTTTATTATCTCTGCTTTCTTTTTTGTAGTTGCTCGTGTCGCTCAGAAATGACTTCTGTTCGATCACGCAATGTGTGCTTACTTATGATGTATTCACCAGGAATGACGTTCAGATCTTTCCAAGAGAGGTTTTGTTTCTTACATAACTGTATGCATTGTTTTTCTAACGATACGTCTAATAAGGGTAAAAATAACGGCGCAAAAATTTCCTTTTTGTGGATAGAGTTTAATCTTTCATTTAATAAGAACATAAGTTGTTTATGATCTATTCCTAATTGATGTAAAGATGTACTGTTCTTTTCTAAAAGTGCTATTGCGCTTTTTATCATCTTCTCTGCACCATTCCAGTTGGATCGTCTGTGATGGTATAAGGAAACAGCAATTTGAATGAGACCGACTAAGTAATTGTCGCGTTCTCCTCTAGGTTTTAATTTCCAATACTCTTCTAATATTTCATGACATTCAAAATAATCATAGTCTCCGTGAAAATGAATTAAAAATTGTATGTACTCGGTAGGATACATTTTATTCGCTCCTGTCTAACGGTTATATGTACAGTTTATCATAGAAATATTAACAATAAGCGACTAGGGAAATATCCCTAGTCGCTTTATTGCGTCCTATTAGCAGAAGCAAGCTGCTCCTACAATGATTAGTAAAATGAACAGTACAACAAGTAATGCGAACCCACCGCTAAAACCGCAATCAACGTGACCCATAGTTTTTTGACCTCCTACATTGTTCTTACTACATTGTTATCATATGAAGCGGTGGGCATTATGACATGGGCATAGGTCTATTTTTAATTAAATTTCTTAAAAAGGTTGGATAGAACATGAGTATGCTCTATACTTATGGTGTTATAGAAAAAATGTGGTGGGATGCTTTGTGCAGTATAATTTTAAAGTAGAGGCTTTTGAAGGGCCTTTAGATCTATTGTTACACTTAATAAATCGTTACGAAATTGATATATATAATATTCCTGTAGCGAAAATTACAGAGCAATATCTATCTTATGTCCATACGATGAAAGAATTACAATTAGATGTTGCCAGTGAGTATTTAGTAATGGCTGCAACGTTATTACAAATTAAAAGTAAAATGTTGTTACCGAAACAAGAAGAAGATGTACCTGATAACGGTGAAGACTTTATAGATGATCCTCGTCAAGAATTGATGGAGAGGTTAATTGAATATAAGAAATATAAGCAAGTTGCTACTGAGTTAAAAGAAAGAGAACAAGAAAGAGCACAGCTATATACACGTCCGCCAATTGATTTTACATCATTTCAACAAGAAGAGGAGACAAGCTTACCTCTTGATGTTACGTTATATGATATGTTAGCGGCATTTCAAAAGCTAATGCGTCGTAAAAAAGCAAAAACCCCCGTAACAACGCGAATTACTCGCCAAGAAATACCAATTGCACAGCGAATGACTGATATTCTACAACAGTTAGAAGTAAGAGGCGGTCGTCAAAGCTTTTATGATTTGTTTGCTGATGAAGAACGTGAAATAATGGTTGTAACATTTTTAGCGGTTCTTGAGCTAATGAAAAATCAACAAATCATAATTGAGCAGGAACATAATTTTGATGAAATTTTCGTATCAAGCTCTAATAAATCCGTATAGAGTTGATGTGAAGATGGGATAGAAATATTTTATCTCATGTTAGGTTTTAATGTATCGTTTGGAACGAGAGAAGAAATATTGAACCGAACGCATTTACTGTGATTCGGTTTTTTTATGTGTGTTTTTTATGGGAAATAGGAGGAAGGAGTTCGTAAAATGGATAGAAAAGAACAAAAATCGATTATTGAAGGGCTTTTATTTGTTGCAGGTGACGAAGGGATTTATCCGGAACAGATAGCTAAAGTTCTGGAAGTTGAAGTGGAAGAAGTAATAAACAGTATAGAGGAAATGCAAAAAGAATGCGAAGGATCGAATCGCGGTTTGCAAATTGTACAATATGCAAAAGTGTATCGTTTTGCAACAAAGAAAGAACATGCTTCGTACTATCAAAAATTAATAGATACTCCAACCGCGGCTTCACTTTCTCAAGCAGCTCTTGAAACGTTGGCAATCGTTGCGTACCGTCAACCGATTACAAGGACAGAAATGGAAGAGATTAGAGGTGTGAAAACGGACAAGGCATTACAAACGTTAGTTTCACACTTACTTATAAAAGAAACGGGAAGAGCGGAAGGACCAGGGCGCCCTATTTTATACGGAACGACGAAAGAATTTTTAGATACGTTTGGATTGAAAACGTTAGATGATTTACCACCTCTTTCGGAAGAAAATGAACAAATGAATGAAGCAGATTTATTCTTTGGTTCTTTACAGGAATTATCAAAATAAAAGCTTAGCATTTTGCTAAGCTTTTTTTGTATATCAATTACAGAGCGTGCCATACTAAATGAAAAAAGGAGACGAGTTATGAGAGGTGTACGGAATATTCTATTGTTGGTTTCTGTTTTATTATGCTTTTCGTTAAACAGCGCATCGGCTAAAAGATATATGATGTCTATTCATACTGCGTCTTCTATACATATGCAGCGGCAACATTTTGGTAAAATGAAAGTGAGTTTTTTAAAAGTTGGACAAGGTGATGCGACACTTATTACATTGCCAAATGGTCAAACGATGTTAATAGATGGGGGTCCTTATGAAGCGGGAGAGGTCATTATTCAAAAACTAATTGAAAAAAGAATTAATCATTTAGATGTGATTGTAAGTACTCATCCTGATATGGACCATATAGGAGGACTTATTCCAATTGTAGAGCAAATGCCAGTTTCCCTCGTATTAGATAGCGGGAAAACATATAGTTCATTTACTTATCATACGTATCGAAATAACATTAAAAAAAGGGGCATTCCTTTCATTTCAGTGAAGGAAGGACAATACATACCGCTAGATCCACATGTTTCTATACAAGTATTGAACAATGGGAAATCGAAAGACGAGAATAACGAGTCTTCAATTGTATTAAAGATTCGATATGGTAAAGCGGACTTTTTATTAATGGGTGATGCTGATATACGGACAGAAAATGAAATATTAAAGCAATTTGATGTACATGCAGATGTATTAAAAGTAGGGCATCATGGCTCGTATACTTCAACGAGTGAAACATTCTTAAAAAAAGTAGACCCACAATTCGCTATTCTTTCGTACGGGAGTAGAAATCCATATGGACATCCTCATCAAAGTGTTGTAAGACGATTAAAACAGCGTGGTATAATGATATACGGAACAAACAAGCGTACAGTAGAAATAGAAACAGACGGTGAACATATTACTATGGGGTCGAGTGGTCTTATGCCACTACTTAAGTAATTAATTATATAAGAGGGTATTTTCCATTTTGGAAAAAATGAATAACATATATTATAATGAAAAAGAAATAAATTTCCTTTTTTCTGCTGAATGAAGAGGAAATTTCATTAGAATGTATAGACAACTACTCGTGTGTATATTAAGATGGAATTAGGCGAATAAGGTAATAATAACAAGTAGGTATTTCATGGGAAAGGATCGATGAAAATGAAAACGCAAGTTGTCATCAATGCCAAAATTTATACAGGTAAAGAAGTAGTGGAAAACGGATTTATTCGTTACACAGAAACAATTAAAGAAATTGGTTTGATGGCTCAATATGTATCACAAGAAAATGAAACTGTGTTAGATGCGGCAGGAAAGATTGTGATTCCAGGTATGATTGATGTTCATATTCATGGTGGATACGATATTGATGCGATGGATGCAAATAGCGATGGATTAGTAACTCTTGGTAAAGAAATGTTAAAAGAAGGAGTTACAACTTACTTCCCAACAACAATGACACAAGCTCCAGAAGCGATTGAAGCGGCGCTAAGTGCTGCGAAGGAAGCGAAAGATAAGGGAGCACATTTCGAATATATTCACTTAGAAGGACCATATGTTTCAAAAAAACGTGCGGGTGCACAACCACTTGAACATATTGTTCCTGCGAGTATCGAGCAATTTAAACAATGGCAGGAAGCAAGCGGTAATCTAATTAAATTAGTAACATATGCACCGGAAGAAGAAGGTGCGTTAGAGTTTGAACAGTATCTTGCTGAAACAGGTGTTGTTGGCACAATGGGGCATACAGATGCAATTGATGCACAACTGAAAAATAGAAAAATTACACATGCAACACATTTATACAATCAAATGCGTGGATTACATCATCGTGAACCAGGAGTTGTTGGTCATGTGTTATTAAATCCAGATGTAATGGTTGAAGTAATTACAGATGGTATTCACATTCACCCTGATATGGTGAAATTAGCATATAAATTAAAAGGACCGAAAAAAGTAAGTGTCATTACAGATGCAATGCGTGCAAAAGGTCTTGAAGAAGGATTATATGAGCTTGGCGGACAGCCAGTACATGTAAAAGATGGCAGTGCCCGATTAGAAGATGGAACGTTAGCTGGTAGTATTTTAAAAATGGATCAAGCTTTCCGAAATGTAATTGAATTTACAGGATGTTCAATCGAGGAGGCAGTGTTAATGACATCAGTTAACCAAGCAGAAGAATTTGGATTAAATAATAAAGGTGCGTTAGCGGTAGGTAAAGATGCAGACTTTGTTGTTATGACTGAAGAATTACATGTATATGATACGGTTCGTTTAGGAATTCATATGAAGGAAGGGAAGTAATTAGATGAATATTCTTGTTGTAAAAACTCCAGAAGAATTAGCAGAAGCAGGTTATAAGTTAATTAAAGAGGTTGTAAAATCAAAAGAAAATCCAACTTTAGGAATGGCTACAGGAAGCTCTCCATTAGGTATTTATGCAGAAATGCGAAAAAATAAACTTGATACAAGTCATGCAATCACTGTAAACTTAGATGAGTACGTAAATTTACCACACGAAGATAAAAACAGCTATCACTATTTCATGCAAGAACAGTTGTTTGATCATCTTCCATTTAAACAAACTTATGTACCGAATGGGATGGCAAGTGATTTAGAGGAAGAGTGCAAGCGTTATGAAGGCATTCTAGTAGCTAACCCAGTTGACTTACAGATTCTTGGAATCGGTGAAAACGGTCACATCGGATTTAATGAGCCAGGAACACCATTTAATTCTCCAACTAACATTGTAGAATTAACAGAATCTACACGCCAAGCAAACCTTCGCTTCTTTGAAAATGAAGAAGATGTGCCGACTCATGCGATTACAATGGGAATTGGAAGTATTATGAAAGCGAAACAAATTCTACTTGTTGCTATGGGATCTAAAAAGGCAGAAGCTATTAAAGAATTATTGCAAGGTGAATATAGTGAGGCGTGTCCTGCTACAGTTTTACAACGTCATCCGAATGTAACCGTAATCGCAGATCCAGAAGCTCTATCTTTATGCAGTGAGGCGATTGCTGATGAACATCGACAAGTATTCACCATTTCCGATTTATTATCAGATTCAAGAGTGGGTGAAACAGCTAATTGAGGAAGGCGAATGGAAGCCGGGAGATAAAATTCCATCTGAGAATGAACTTTGTGATAAGTTCGAAGTGAGTCGTATGACAATCAGACAGGCGATTAATAACTTAGTGGAACAAGGTTATTTATACCGGAAACGTGGGATTGGAACGTTCGTCCAACTTCCGAAAGTGGAGCAAAAGTTGCAAGGAATGACGGGATTCACAGAAGATATGATATCTCGTGGTATGAAACCGAGCAGCCAGTTATTAAGTTTCCGCCTAGTTCCAGCTACTGCTAAAATAGCAGACCGGCTGAGAATACAAGAGGGAGAATCGGTTTATGAAGTGAGGCGTACGCGCTTAGCTGATGACGAACCGATTGCATTTGAGACGACATATTTGTCGCCAACTCTTGTGAAAGATATTAACGAAGAAATATTACAACAATCTTTATATGAACATTTAGAGAAAAAACTGGGCTTTAAGCTTGTTCGCGCTACTCAATCAATTGAAGCTTCAATTGCAACGGATAATGAAGCTGAACATCTGCATATTCCTAAAAAGGCGCCTGTACTTGTAATGCGTCAATGGTCATATTCAGAAGGTGAGTTACCGTTAGAGTATGTGAAATGTATTTATCGTGGGGATCGTTACAAGTTTATTACGAACATCGCACGTAACAAGTAATATATTTCAGTTTGTGAAGTACAGTGAACTTTGATGTTTTCAACATGTAAAGAAATAAAAATACGACTCATCCTTATAAGGATCGAGTCGTATTTTTATTTGCTTCTTCATTATAAACAAGTACTTGGTTAACGGCATCTTTGACAGCATCTACTACATAGTGAGCGTGCTCTTTTACCGCATCATCAGCTTGAGACATAGCAAAACTATGGGGAGTTAAGGAAAACATTGGAATATCATTGTAAGAATCCCCTATGCACGCAACCTCCTCTGGTTGTATTTGAAACTCTTGTAATAAAACAGAAATAGCAGAACCTTTACTAATATTTGGTGGCATTACATCTAAACATTGTTCAGCTGAAATGAAAGTACTAACTTTTCCATGGAATTTTTCATCGATCTTTTTTTGAAGGAGTTGTAAGTTTTCCTTTGTTCCACCGATAGAAATTTTATTTGGAAAAATTGTATCATCGATTTTCTGTAATAAATTTGGTTCTTCAACAGAAGTCATTGCTACTTGTTTTTCGAGTTCATGAATAAAAGGTGTCTTTTCTTCAATATAGTAATTATGCTCATCACTTACATAACGGAAATAAGGGTCTTGATTTGTCATAGCTAGTAAATCAGGAAGAATGCTGGAATCAAAATTTGCGGATAATAGTTGCTTATTTTCATTAGTATATACAAACACACCATTTACACTAATACGATGGAAATTTGTATTTACAGCTTTCATTAAGTCTGCGATTTCATTATCAAGTCGTCCAGAAGCGAAGCAAAGAATAACATTTTGCTCAGCAAGACTGCGAAGTGCCGCAACATCCTGCTCATCAATCAGACCTCCGTGTTGCATCATCGTTCCATCAATATCACTTACAAACATTTTAATCATGTTGCAATCTCCTTTCTATGTACAGTTGCCCTTACATTATACGCATCATATACAAACATGTCTAAAAAATGAATTTTTATTAAATGGTAGATGTTTTATATTGACGAAAAAGAAGAATGTTCTGTAACATAAAAGTAGGCTATTTAAGTACGAGGGTGGTGTTATATGAGTAATTATCTAGAAATTAAAAAAGTTTTAAATAATAATGTCATCATTGCTAGCCATCCTGAACACGAGGAAGTAGTAGTGATCGGTAAAGGAATCGGATTTGGGAAAAAGGCTGAAGATGTGTTGGAGCAAGAACAAATTGAGAAAATGTTTGTTTTAAAAAATGAACGTGATCGAGAACAATACAAACTTTTAGTACCACATGTGAGTGAAAAGCTAATTGAATTGATGAATGATATTATGTTATATATTCAAGAAAAAGCGGAGTCTCCATTAAATGAACATATTCATATCGCTTTAACAGATCATATTTCTTTTGCAATTAAAAGGCTGAAACAAGGACTTACAATAGATAATCCTTTTTTAGTTGAAACGAAAATGCTATATCCAGAGGAATATAAAATTGCTGAAGGCGTTGTGCAACTTTTAAATTCTCGTTTGCAAATTACATTGCCAGAAGGGGAAGTTGGCTTTATCGCACTTCACATTTACAGCTCGCTTACAAACTCTGATTTATCTTCTGTTAATCAAAATTCTCGTCTTATTGCACAACTTGTGTCTTTAATTGAGACAAGCCTACAAATTACATTAGACCAAGAAAGCATTCATTATTTACGCCTTATTCGCCATTTACAATATGCTATTGAGCGGGTGAAAAAAGGAGAAAAAGTAGAAGAAGCACAGAGTTTTGCTGATTTATTAAAGTTGGAATATCCAGTTTGTTATAATTTGGCGTGGAAACTAGTCAAAGTAATGCAGAAAGAATTACAACTTCCTGTATATGAAGCGGAGAGTATTTATTTAACGATGCATTTACAACGATTAGTGAAAGTAGAACATGTGTAAAAAGACATATATTTTTGTCTAAAATGAAAACGTTAAAAAAAATGATTGAATCGCTTACAATAGTTATGTATAATAACTATTGCAAAGTTATACAAAATTCGACAAACACATTAAGGTAAATAACGAAAACGTTTGCTTTAATTATAGTGAACTTATACGTAATCCTATTTTTGACACGTGTTACTGATTCGATCAGGCATGAGTGGAGAAAAGTTGGGAATGTAAGCTAAAGAAAGGGACATACTACCCTTTGTATAGCTATCGTTCTATCTTTTTTTTCCTCATGCCTTTTTGGCGTTTGTCGAAAAGTATCAATATAGATAAGAGAGGAAGGGTTTCCATGTTTAAGAAGATCTTTGGTGTTCTTCAAAAAGTCGGAAAAGCGCTTATGCTTCCAGTAGCGATTTTACCGGCAGCAGGTATTTTACTTGGATTTGGTAATGCATTTCAAAATCCACAACTAACAAATGTTATCCCTGCTTTAAAAGCAGATTGGTTCGTAATGGTTGCAAAAATTATGGAACAATCTGGCGATATTATTTTCGCTAACCTTGCGCTATTATTCGCAGTTGGGGTAGCGATCGGTTTAGCTGGTGGAGACGGAGTAGCTGGTTTAGCAGCGTTCGTCGGATACTTAATTATGAACAAAACGATGAGTGTGTTCTTAGAAGTAGATAAACTAGTGAAAGTAACAAGCACTGGAACAGATCCAGTAAAAATTGGATTTTCAGATCCAGCATATGCAAACGTATTAGGAATTCCAACGCTGCAAACAGGAGTGTTTGGTGGTATTATCGTCGGGATAGTAGCGGCATATTGTTATAATAAATACTTCAACATTGAATTACCATCATACTTAGGTTTCTTTGCAGGTAAGCGTTTCGTACCAATCGCAACTGCAACATTCTCTTTAGTGGTAGGTATTATCATGTGCTTCATTTGGCCATACATTCAGGGTGGCTTAAATACGTTCTCACATCAAATGATTGATGCAAATAGAACGATAGCAGCATTTATATTCGGTTTAATCGAACGTTCATTAATTCCATTTGGATTACATCATATTTTCTATTCACCGTTCTGGTTCGAATTCGGTCAGTATACAAATGCAGCTGGCGAATTAATCCGTGGTGACCAAAAAATCTTTATGGCACAGTTAAAAGACGGCGTAGAATTAACAGCAGGTACATTTAC
The DNA here is from genome assembly GCF_016651075.1 of Bacillus sp. TH19. Taxonomy (NCBI): domain Bacteria; kingdom Bacillati; phylum Bacillota; class Bacilli; order Caryophanales; family Bacillaceae; genus Bacillus; species Bacillus sp. TH19. Next base: position 1,477,653 of record NZ_JAEKEO010000007.1, read on the forward strand.
AACTGGTAAGTATCCGTTCATGATGTTCGGTCTTCCAGCAGCAGCTTTAGCAATGTACCATGAAGCACGTCCGGAAAATAAAAAATTAGCAGCTGGTATTTTAGGATCTGCTGCATTAACATCTTTCTTAACAGGTATTACAGAACCACTTGAATTTTCATTCTTATTCGTAGCACCAGTATTATTCGGAATTCATGCAGTATTCGCTGGTCTATCATTTATGACAATGCAAATTTTAGGTGTTAAAATTGGTATGACATTCTCTGGTGGTTTAATTGACTTCATATTATTCGGTGTACTACCAGGTCGTACGGCATGGTGGTGGGTAATTATTGTTGGTCTTGTACTAGCAGTGATTTACTACTTCGGATTCCGTTTCGCAATCCGTAAATGGAACTTAAAAACACCTGGTCGTGAAGTAGCGAATGCTAATGAAGGCGCAGGGAAAACAGAAGCAGGAGAACTTCCACGTGAAGTATTAGTAGCACTTGGTGGTAAAGAAAACATTGCTTCGTTAGATGCTTGTATTACTCGTTTACGCGTTCAAGTTAACGAACAAAAAAATGTAAATAAAGACCGCTTAAAAGAGCTTGGAGCAGCCGGTGTACTTGAAGTTGGAAATAACATTCAAGCTATTTTCGGACCGAAATCTGACACATTAAAATCACAAATTCATGATATTATGTCAGGTCGTACACCTCATGTTGAAAAAGAAGCGCCTGTAAAAGTGGAAGAAGCTCCTCAACAGGTTGATGAAAATGAAACAATCGTTTCACCAATTGAAGGGAAAATCTTACCGATTACAGAAGTACCTGACCAAGTATTCTCAGGGAAAATGATGGGAGATGGATTTGCGATTGAGCCAACAGAAGGAACAGTAGTTTCTCCGGTTAATGGTGAGATTGTAAATGTATTCCCTACAAAACATGCGATTGGTATTCAGTCTGAAGGCGGAAAAGAAATTTTAATCCACTTCGGTATTGATACTGTAAAATTAAATGGTGAAGGCTTTGAAGCGCTTGTAGCACAAGGTGATAAAGTGAAACAAGGACAACCATTATTAAAAGTAGATCTTGCATTTGTAAAAGAAAATGCACCATCTATTATTACACCAATCGTCTTTACGAATTTACAACAAGGGCAACAAGTCGAATTGAAAAAAGATGGAAATGTTAAGAAGGGCGAAAACGCTATTATTGACATTCAGTAGGAATTTGACGCAAAATGTTTATAATTATAATAGGCGATGTGGTTGACCGAACATCGCCTATTATATACAATAGATGATGTAGTACTCACGTCTATACAACTAAAAAAATACTGTATTTGAAGGAGATAAATTATCATGGAAAAAATCTTTAAAGTAACTAGCGACTCAGGAATTCATGCTCGTCCAGCAACTCTACTTGTAAACACTGCAAGCAAATTTGGTTCTGACATCAACTTAGAGTATAACGGAAAAAACGTTAACTTAAAATCAATCATGGGTGTTATGTCTTTAGGAATTCAACAAGGCGCGGAAATTAAGGTCACTGCAAATGGTGATGATGCAGCTCAAGCACTAGCAGCTATCGAAGAAACTATGAAAAACGAAGGATTAGGAGAATAATGACTCTTAACATTCAAGGGATCGCTGCATCAAGTGGGATTGCTATTGCAAAGGCTTTCAGACTTGAGAATCCTGAATTTAACATTGAAAAGAAATCAATTACAGACGAAGCTGCTGAAATTGCACGCTTAGACGCTGCGCTTGAGAAAGCAAAATCTGAACTAGAAGCTATTAAGGACCATGCTTTTGCTGAGCTAGGTGCTGATAAAGCTGCTATCTTTGAAGCACATTTATTAGTATTAAATGATCCAGAATTAGTGAATCCAGTAAAAGATAAAGTAAATGGCGAAAAAGTAAATGCTGAATTTGCAATGGATGAAGTTGCATCAATGTTTATTTCTATGTTTGAAAACATGGATAACGAATACATGAAAGAACGTGCTGCGGATATTCGCGACGTAACAAAACGTGTTCTTGCACATTTACTAGGAATTAACTTCTCAAACCCTGGTACAATTTCTGAAGAAGTAATCATCATTGCTGAAGATTTAACACCATCTGATACAGCTCAGTTAAACCGTAAGTATGCAAAAGGTTTCACAACTGATATCGGTGGACGTACATCTCACTCTGCAATTATGGCTCGTTCTATGGAAATTCCAGCTGTTGTTGGTACGAAAGTTGTTATGGAGAAAATCCAAAACGGCGATATCGTAATCATTGACGGTTTAGATGGAGAAGTAATTGTAAACCCATCTGAAGAAACTCTTCGTTCTTTTGAAGAAAAGAAAGCGAAATTTGAAGAGCAAAAAGTTGTATGGGCAAAATTAAAAGACCAAGCAACTGTAACAAGTGATGGACATCACGTTGAGCTTGTTGCTAATATCGGAACACCAAATGATGTACAAGGTATTATCGATAATGGCGGAGAAGGCGTTGGTTTATACCGTACAGAATTCTTATACATGGGCCGTGACAATCTTCCAACAGAAGAAGAGCAGTTCGAAGCGTATAAAGCAGTTCTTGAAGGTGTAAAAGAAGATCAACCAGTCGTTGTTCGTACACTTGACATCGGTGGAGATAAAGAACTTCCATACTTACATTTACCAAAAGAAATGAACCCATTCTTAGGATACCGTGCAATTCGCTTATGTCTTGATGAGCAAGATGTGTTCCGTACACAACTTCGTGCATTACTTCGTGCTAGCGTATACGGTAACTTGAAAATTATGTTCCCAATGATTGCAACTCTTGATGAGTTCCGTCAAGCGAAAGCAATCTTATTAGAAGAGAAAGCAAAACTTGTAGAAGCGGGTACAAATGTTTCTGATTCTATTGAAGTTGGTATGATGGTTGAAATTCCAGCTTCAGCAGTATTAGCTGATCAGTTCGCAAAAGAAGTTGATTTCTTCTCTATTGGAACAAATGACTTAATCCAATACACAATGGCTGCAGACCGTATGAACGAACAAGTAGCTTACTTATACCAACCATATAACCCATCTATTTTACGTCTTGTAAAAATGGTTATCGATGCTGCTCATAAAGAGGGCAAATGGGCTGGTATGTGTGGTGAGATGGCGGGAGATTCACTTGCTATCCCATTATTATTAGGATTAGGCTTAGATGAGTTCAGTATGAGTGCAACATCTATCCTTCCTGCAAGAACACAACTAAGCAAGTTGTCAAAAGCAGAAATGGAAACATTAGCAGAGAAAGCATTAACAATGTCAACTGCTGAAGAAGTTGTTGAATTAGTTAAAAGCATATAATAGTAAAAAAACCTGAGTCGATTCGAAATCGATCTCAGGTTTTTTCTATGAGAAAAGTAAATCTTATTTTGCCACTATTGAGGCTAAAGAACAGAATTAGATAGCGATTGCAACGATATCAGTTGGGCAAACACGTAAAATACCAGTAAAACTATTCTGATTGTTCTTATCGTCTTTATTATTGTTGTTGTTGTTATCTTTGTTATTACGAGCTAAAGCAGAGAAAAGAGCAACACCGTTAGCGAAACCTTCAAAAATTAAATTACGGAATGATCCATCGCCTCTAATGCTTAAAAGGGAAATTTCTGTTCCCACTGAAATGCTAGCAAGTACGTTACATACAGCAGGTCGGTGTGGTCTAACTTCTTCTCTCTCTTTCTCGCGATGGTCGCGATGGTCACACTCTCTTTCACGATGATGACATTCTCTAAAGTTATCACAGCATCCAAATGATCCAAACATAATCCTCATCACCCCCTTCACACTTATAATCTATGTAAGTTCGGCAGTCGGTGACTGGACAGATAATGGAAATTTTTCTAGGGGATTTTCTCATTTTAAATGACTAGATGGGTATTTAGTATGGAATGATGTTTAAAATAGGGGAAATGTCACAAAAAAATGTAAAGACCACCGAAATGAATGAAATAGGTAGCCTTTACACTTTTTTACTTTTATATAAAACGATGATATATACAGGAAGAGCTAAGAGTAGTGGTGCAATGGATCGTGCAGTATGTTTTTCTGCTTCTAATTGTAACGCTTCTTCTTTAGGGAATTGTAACACTGATATGTTTGCAGCATCGCCAATAAAATATAGCAGTAGTACAGTTACTATGTAACTCAAAAGTGCGATAAAGCTTCCGTATGAACTCAATGAAAATCCCTCTCTTGTTATCTATTTGTTATCATTGTATCACAATTGTAACAAAAATACACGGTTATATTTCAATGCTTTAACAAATTTCGACACAAAACGCCATATTTGTTTATGGTGATAGCGTAAAAATTACAATTTCTCTATGTATAGATGTCGAATAATACATTGTAATATTACGGATGTGTGACAGAATATAAAAAAGCGAAGGTAATGAAATTACCTTCGTTTTTATTATTTCGCCCATTCACTTACTTGTTCTACGCTCATGCGCGGTGCAGGGTGACCTTTTAAAGTTGATTCACCAATTGTAATAAGCATAATTGGTACGTAACGAGATGAAACATTGAATTCTTCCATTAATGCCTGTGGATTGAAGCCACCAATAGCGCAAGTATCCCAGCCAGTTGCTTTAGCAGCAAGCATAAGTTGCATTGCTGCTAAAGCAGCATTTGAAAAGGCAGCATCTCGTGGGTATTGCTCACGAGTATATGCAGATTCAATATTTTTAGCTAAGCGCTCTTTTGCGTCTGCTTTCATAAATCCTTGTTCTACAATTGGACCGTAAACAGGTTCAACATTTTTATATGCCTCTAAATCACCTAAAATAGCGACTACGGCAGAAGCATCAAGAATTTGTTGTTGGTTATAAGCAATTGGGTGTAATCGTTTTTGTACATCTTCGCCTTGGAAAACAAGGAATTTCCAGTGTTGCAAGTTCCAAGCAGAAGGTGCTTGCGCAGCTGCTTTTAAAATTTCATGTAACTCTGTAGATGAAATTTCTTTTTCAGGGTTGAATGCACGTGTAGATGTGCGTTCATATAAAACGTTAAAAAAGTCGTTGTTTGTCATTATATATCCTCCAAATTACATATCAACTTAATATAAAATAAATGTAATATACTCTACTTACATTTTGTAAGTTATTGAATTTAAGAATATAATACCTTTATTTTAATTGTCAAGTTTTAAATAGTAAGGCAGGGCATTCATACAAACGATACAATTCATATAATCATAAACTAAAAAAGGAATTTCCAGAGCAGATAAGCGAAGATAACATTCTCAATTAGCTTGTTAATATGAGTTCCTCACAATTCTTTATAAAATGATTGTGAGGAATTCAGTAAAACAAGATATATGAAGTGAGTGAAGACTAGTGATGAACATACTACATTTTTTATTAGAGAATACTGTTTTCCAAAATGTATTACAAGATCTTCAGTTGAATGTCCTTTATATAGAAGATGGATGTACACATCAACAAACGATAGAAAACGTCCATCCAAAATGTATGTTTATAGCAAATAGTTTTGAAGAAGGAGAAATATTGTTTCATAGAACTAGACCACATATTGTAATTATGTATGTAACAGATTTTGCTCAAATAAAATATATAAAGAATATATATAATTCACAGAGCACATTCATTATCATTTGGGATCAACAGATAGACAATCAGTTTGCAGATTTACTACTGTTAGGAATACGTAATATTGTTATAGCACCAGTAACCCCACAAGTAGTACTAGAGGAAGTGAATAAGAGTTTATATCAGCTTTCTTTAGTGCGACAAGTAAGTTTACAACAAGAATTGCTTCAAACGATGTTTGATTTTCAAAATGATTTATTATTTATAGTAGAAGATGATGAGATTGTTGATTGTAATACGAATTTTTTACAATTCTTCGGACATGATAATTTATTTACGTATCGTGAACAACATTTAGTGTTTGCAGAACATCTTATTAGAGAGAACGGATATTATTCGACGACTCACGATATAACATGGCTGGATGATACTTTATCAAATGGAAGAAGAATTAAAATGTATAATTATGAAGGAGAAGCATTTACTTTTCTATTACGTGCGACACCATTACCAGAAGACTTATCGCGATTTATAGTAAAATGCACAGAGATTACAGAATTAGATGAAATCTATCAAGAGCAAGAAAGATTGGCTATGATAGATTCATTGACAGAAATATATAATCGCTTGAAATTCCAACAAATATTGGAGACAGAGTGGGAGAATGTATTACGTAATGATGAAAAAGTTGCACTTATTTTGTTTGATATAGATAATTTTAAATCAGTAAATGACACATATGGTCATGATTTTGGCGATTTAGCATTAGTACAACTTGCAGATCTTATGAAATCTAAAGTTGAAGCTCAACATGTATTTGCAAGATGGGGAGGAGAGGAATTTATAATATTAGTGACAAATACGGTAGAAAAAGAAGCGTTTCAAGTTGCGGAATCATTGCGATTTTTCATTGAAACAAAGCATTTCTCTGGAATTTCGAAATTAACAGCGAGTTTTGGAGTTGCGTTATATGAGCAAGGGATTACAAGAGAAGAGTTAATGCAAAGAGCGGATATTGCGTTATATGAAGCGAAAAAAAATGGGAAAAATCAAGTATGTATATATAGAAAAGAAAAAATGTGATTTTTCGCAACAAATTGTTGCGATTTTTTTTTATTACTTGATAATAGAATATGGGGGACCATTTTAACCGAGAAGCTCCCACTTCAAGTAAGCTCGCAAGAGAGACTAAGTGGTGGGTAGTTCACATGAAGTAATTACGGAGGAACAATATGATAAAAAAAATAATGGTTATGGCTTCACTGTCTGCTGTAGTTTGCGGCGGAGTATACTATTTTCTCTATCCCGATCCAAGGGAACAAGCAGTATTAACAACAAAGGTAACTCCTGCTATTGAGTCAGATGTACAGGATAATATAGAAGAAGTGCAAAAAATTGATTATGCTAGTATATCTCAAAAGTTAGATCAGTATTTAGTAGGAAAGCAATTTAATGGGACAGTTTTGGTGACAGATAAAGAGCATGTTATATTGAATAAAGGATATGGATATGCTGATGTTCAATATAAAATAGAAAATACGCCTCAAACAAAATATCGTATCGGTTCTATTACGAAAACAGTTGTTGCTACATCCATTCTACAGTTACAAGAACAAGGGAAGTTAAATATCCAAGATAATGTAAATAAATACATTCCTTCATTTCCAGCAGATAAACACATCACGTTATATCACTTATTAACGCATACATCTGGTTTACCGGAAAGTGGGAAAGGGAAGGTTAATGTAGCTTCACGTATAAATTTAGTAACTTGGATTGGAAGTCAAAAATTAGAGTTTCCACCAGGAACAGGTTGGAAGTATACGGATTATAATTATATGGTGCTCGCTTATATTATAGAAAATATAACGAAAAAGCCTTTAGGAGACTATGTAAAAGAAAATATATTTACAAAGGCCGAGATGCATGAATCAGGTATGGGAAATATGGTGCCTGGAGATAAAAACTTCACGAAGGGGTATGTGAAGAAAGATCAAGAGCTTGTACTAGCACAAAAATTAGGGGGGGACTGGTTATATGGATCGGGTGAGATGTATACGACAGTAGGGGATATGAAAAAATTAGATGAAGCGATTATAAATGGAAAGCTTCTTTCTGAACAAAGTATACAAGCGATGTTTACACCTTCACAAGAAAGAAAATATGCATTTAGCTTTTACATATATCCAGATTATTTCCATAACCATGGTGTACTATCTGGTTGGAACACTTTCAATAATTTTAATAAAGAAAAAGGAACTTTTGTTATTTTATTTTCAAATGTGAAAAATAGTATGGATGATGATTTTAATAAAGAGTTCCGAAAGATGGTAAATGATTTATTAGAACAAAGGGGATGAGAAGATGGAAAATAAAAATTTATCAATAGGTTTCATTGGTATTGGTGTAATGGGAAAAAGTATGGTCAACCATTTAATGCAAAGTGGTTATAAAGTATATGTATATAATAGAACGAAGGAAAAAGCGGATTCTTTAGTGCAAGAGGGTGCGACTTGGTGTGATACACCGAAAGCGTTAGTAAAGCAAGTTGATGTTGTTATGACGATGGTTGGTTATCCTCATGATGTAGAAGAAGTGTACTTTGGGATTGATGGAATTTTAGAACATGCAAATGAAGGTACGATAGCAATTGACTTTACAACATCTACACCAACATTGGCAAAACGTATTAATGAAGTTGCGAAAAGCAAGAATATATATACATTAGATGCACCAGTATCTGGCGGGGACATTGGGGCTAAAGAAGCAAGACTAGCAATTATGGTCGGTGGAGAGAACAGAATATATGATATTTGCTTACCTCTATTTGAAAAACTAGGAACAAATATTCAGTTGCAAGGCCCTGCTGGGAGTGGACAACATACAAAAATGTGCAATCAAATAGCAATTGCTTCTAACATGATAGGAGTATGTGAAGCGGTAGCATATGCGAAAAAGGCTGGACTTAATGCAGATAAAGTATTAGAGAGTATTTCGACAGGAGCAGCAGGTAGCTGGTCATTAAGTAATTTAGCTCCTCGAATGTTAAAAGGAGATTTTGAACCTGGCTTTTATGTAAAGCATTTTATGAAAGATATGAAGATTGCTTTAGATGAAGCTGAAAAATTACAATTACCAGTACCGGGTTTAACCCTAGCGAAGGAATTGTATGAAGAGCTAATCGCAGATGGAAAAGAGAATAGCGGAACACAAGTATTATACAAAAAGTATATAAGGGGGTAAATGGAATGGATCTCCAAAAGTTTGACGAGATGATTGATGCTGTGCAGCGAGCAACTTGTGTACAGATTAATGATAAGCAAAAAGAAGCTTTTAAACAAAAATACGATTTTGGACCAGATTTTGAATATGGAAGAGATGAGAAAGGACATTATGTTATCCGAAGCTCGAAAAAGATGTTAGAGGAAATGGAGTTTTATTTGGCATTGAAATATGATCGGGATGGAATTGTCCTTTATATGCATGCTGAGATTGAAGGGACATGTCATGTATCCGTTAGCTACAGTGAAGATGCACTTCATTTGCAAGAGTTGTTTCAATTTCTAGAAGAAAATAAATAAAAAGTCCTCATTTGAGGACTTTTTATTTATTTAGGCAGGCATAATATTTAAGCTGGATAATTTATAGGCTGGAAGCTCGGCGGCATCGTTCAATTGGGAATGGAATAACTTGTGCAATGTGATTAGGACCAAACTGTTTCGCACGAGCATGGCGTACTATATAAAATGCGCACAGGATAGAAATAGGAATAGCACCGTACAAACCGAAAAATAAAGCGCTTACACAAGATGCGACAAAACCTAAAACACCAACTTCTAATTCTTCCATAATAGCTCCTAAAATGACAGGAATAGCTCCGCATGAAACCCCTAGTATAAGTGCGATAAGTAAACTCATGATTATCCCCCTCTGCTTGCAATATTCTTTTCCTTCTTATTAGTTGTAGTATATCATACATAAAACAGAATTTTCAGAAAAAATTCAAAAAAAGTTCAATAAATGTTCAAAAAGTGTTCCGAAATATACTTGATAAAATGGAAGTGTGATTTGAGATATTTGATTTGAATAAACGAAAGGGACAAATTATTTTAGTAAATAAAAAATCAGGCTTACTTCAATGTTATGAAATAAGCCTGTTCCATAGGAGGATGTATATATGTAGAGTGAATAAAAGATTGGAAAAGGGGTTCCAATCTTTTATTCAACTAGCTACCTTAATAAATTGGAACCCAACCTTCTGTTGTAACAAAAATACGAATAGCTACAACTTGGCGATCATCTTGTAAGGTAAAATAATGTCTTGCATTTTCAGGTACAGATATAAGATCACCAGGCTCAAGTTCAACGTCAAAGAATCGACCATCTTTTCCTTCAATAGCGAAGATGCCATGACCGCTGACAATAAAGCGAACTTCATCGTCAGTATGATGGTGTTCTTTTTGGAAATTAATTAATAATTCGTCAAGGTTAGGTGTGCCATTTGAAAGTGAAATTACATCATGAGCTTTATAACCTCGGCGCGCTGAAACATCAGCGATTTCTTTTGAAAACACAGCTAATATTTCAGCCTTGTTTTCATCTGCTAACGAATAATTTTCATTTAAATGAGTAGGAAGCTTAGAGATGTTCCATTTCTCATATAAAACGCCTTCCTCTTGTAGAAATTTAGATACTTCCACTTCATTTTCGATACGAGTATTTACTTCATGAATACGAATTTGCGCCATTAGAAACGCCTCCTTGAATTGATAATAGTTTTATATGAAATTGGAATAAAAACTCATAAGCTTCTAATCTTTTCTTTGCATCAAAGCTATCTCGGCCCCATACGGTAATACCATGGTTACGGATTAATACTGCTCCCGAATCTCCTTGTATATGCTTTCGGAAGTTTTCTCCAAGCGTTGGGATATGGGCATGGTTTTCGATAATAGGAATGTTAATCGTTGCACCTTCTTCCCAAATATCAAGAGCTTTAATAATCTCTTGATTTTGAAGGGTGACTGCATCACTATACAAATTTGTGATGACATTGTTATCAGTTGTATGAACATGAAGTACGCACCCAGCGTTCGTATTGTTATAAATATGTGTATGCAATATTGTTTCTGCCGAAGGGCGTAACTCAGTTTCTAAAACGGGAACTCCTTGATGATTTACTAATAAAAAATCATCTGGAGTGGTTTTGGTTTTATCTTTGCCACTTGCTGTAATAAGAAAAGTAAGGGGATCATGACTGACTTTTATAGAAATATTTCCACTCGTTGCTGGAAACCAATTCCGAGTTGTTAATTCTTTTTTAATTTCACTTAAGTCATACCATTGACGAAAAAGTTGTTTCATAATTTCACCTCCAACAAATGTTTTAGTTCAGCTAGAACATCGTGAAATGTTTCAAACGGTGTATAAGCAATACGATTTTCTTCACATTTTGTAATAAGGAAGTCACGGGCGAATACTTTATCTGCTTGTTTTGCTGCTTGTAAATCAGTAATAGAATCTCCAATCACAATATGAAAATCATCTTTAGAGCTTAGTTTACGAATTAATGATGATTTACAGAGACCGCAACTATGCTGACATTGCTCGTCACAAGGGTGCGGCCATTTAACTTCAACAAATTCTCCTGAAAAGTCAGTTGCATTACAGTAAATTTGCTCTTTTGGAATGATTCCTTGTAAGAGTGGATAGACGAAGAAATCCATTCCACCTGATATAACGTAAAAGGAAATGTTATTTTCATTAATAAATTGTATGAATTCATGAAAACCTGTACGGATTTCAGCAGTTTCTTGTAAAAACTGAATAATATCATCGTGTAGATTAATAGGTATTAATCGAAATAATTGAGAAACACCTTCTTGAATAGAAAGTTCTTGCGATAAAATTTTTTGCTTTATTTCCTCTGCTTCTGGTGGTGCGAACTTTTCCATAATGGACATGATATTATCGTTATTTGTAATCGTACCATCGAAATCACAAAATACTTGAATACTCATAATTTCACCTCATGAGAAGGATTTCCCCATATTTGTAGTGCGCTATGTAAATTCACTTCATCTACCTCATGGAGTGGTTTACCTTGTAAAGTAGCTTCAATTGCAGCACGGAAAGCTTTGCCACCACCTTGAGCTCCATTTGGATGCCCATGAATCCCGCCGCCGGCATTAATAACAACATCCTTACCAAAATCTCGTAAAATAAAGGGAACGAAACCAGGATGAATTCCAGCAGATGGAACAGAAAAACTTTTCTTGAAATAGTGGTCTTCCTCAGTTAATGCTTCTGTAATGAGAAGAGCTTCCTCTTTTTCTGATGCAACGTTGCCGTATGGTGATGGGAATAAAGAGAAATCAGCACCAGCGTAACGTAGTAATTTTCCAAGTAGTAATGGAGAAGAGAAACCGTATAGTTTCGATGATGAATATGCGCCACTTACAGCAGGGTGTGCCATAATAGGAATTGGAATTTCATCGTCTTCTACAAGTGCTTGCAGTACATCTAATCCATAAGAAAATACATTAAATAAAAGAATGTCTGCTCCAGCTACCACCGCACGTTTCGCGTTTTCTTTTAAATCATAAGTTCGACCTGTTAAATTTACTGCGTATAAAGTTTTATGCCCGTAAGTTTCGTATACAGATTGTAAAACTTCTTTCCCAGATTCAATTCTTTTTATAAGTGGTGTTAATGAGTTTTCGAATAAAATTTCATCATCTTTTACAATATCTACGCCTCCAATTGCCTGATCGCGTAGTTGAGTTTTTAAATATCCAATATTCCGTCCTATCATCCCTTTGAAAATACTCATTAGAAGAGGTCGATCTTGAACTTGTAAAAGGTTTCGGATGCCTTCAATTCCAAATTTTGGTCCAGGGAACTGTTTCTTTAATTCGTCTGAGAATGTTAAATCAATTAGTTTAATTTCTCCATCTAACGAAAGTTTTCCAAATGTTGTTGTCAAAATGGCTGGTAAGTCAGGGCTAAAGTTCAGCGATGGATAATGAATTTTAATGAGTCCACGTGATACTTTTTTGCCAAGGTAAGAGTTAATATGTTCTTGTTCGTCTAACGCTTCAATATGAATGACATTGCCTTTATGTTGTTTTAATTGTTCTTGTAATAAGTGTGGTAAATGAGTCCATGAACCAATTGTTAAACCGATTGCAATTTGTTCTGCTTTCTTTTCTAAGTTGTAAGAATCATCGTGGATTAAATACGTCGCTATAATTCCGCTCATTGTTATACCCTCCTAGTTAAATAAAAAAACCTCTCAGATAAGGAGAGGTTTTTTTACAACCAGCTCCTTATCTGTCAGCGTAATGCTGCGAGAATTAGCACCGTGTCTACAATTATGTAGATCGGTTGCCGGGCTTCGTCGGGCTCGTCCCTCCACCTGCTCTTGATAAGAAGTATTTAGAAATGTTTAAATTTTTAAGATAACTGAATTTTGTCAGATGTTTTTCATGTTGTCAATGACTTTTTGAAAATTTTTAATTTATCAATTCGATTAATTGCTTCACGTAATCGTTCTTCTGTATGTAAGAGGCCAACACGGACATAGCCTTCACCGTGCTCACCAAATCCAACGCCAGGAGCAACTGCAACGTGTGCTTTTTCTAGTAAAATATTAGAAAATTGCTCAGATGTATAGCCTTCAGGTACAGGGAGCCAAGCAAAGAATGATCCTTTTGGAATATCAACATTCCAACCGATTGCATGACAAGCTTCTATAAGAGCATTTCTGCGAGATTCATAACTATTAACAAGTTCTACTACACAAGACTGCGAGCCTAATAGTGCTTCGCGTGCTGCGTCTTGAACTGCACCGAAAATACTAACATACATATGATCTTGCAATAAGTTAATTGTTTCGATGACACTTTCATTCCCTACTGCAAAAGCAATACGCCATCCAGCCATATTGAAAGTTTTTGATAATGTATAAATTTCAATTCCTGCATCTTTGGCGCCATCTGCTTGCAAGAAACTAACAGGTTTTTGACTATCAAATCCAATAGCACCGTAAGCAAAATCGTGAACGACTAATATATTATGTTTATTAGCGAAATGAATAGTCTTATCAAAAAATTCTTTTGATGCAGTAGCACCAGTAGGATTATTTGGGTAATTTAAAAACATTAACTTTGCACGCTCAGCGATAGTGTCATCAATTTTCGTGTAATCCGGTAAAAAATTATTTTCTGCAATTAGCGGCATTGTTTCAAATTGTGCTTTTGCTAAAGCAACTCCGGATAAATAATCTGGATAACCTGGATCTGGAACGAGAATGGTATCGCCAGGGTTTGTAAAACAAAGTGGTAATTCTACTAATCCAGCTTTTCCGCCAAACAAAATAGCAACTTCAGTTTTTGGATTTAATTCTACGCCGTATTCACGTTTATAGAATGTTGCGACAGCTTCTTTTAAGCTTTCATGTCCGCGAAATGGCGGATATTTATGATGAATGGTCTTTTCGGCAGCATCTTGTAAAGCTTTTACGATATGCTGCGGTGTTGGTTGATCTGGATTACCTTGTCCTAGATTAATAACATCGTGACCAGCTGCAACGACTTTGTTAACTTTTGCAACAAGTGAAGCGAAAAATTGTGTTGGCAATGATGTTACTATCTCAGAAGGTTGAAATAATTTCATACTTTCCACCTCTTTTGAAAGTTGTTACAATTCTAGTGACAAATGATATAATCTTTCCAGTATTTTGTAAAGAAAAAAATGAGAATGGGGCTGAAAAAATGAAAGTCGCATGTATTCAAATGGATATTGTCTTTGGAGATGTAGAAAAAAATATTGAGAACGCTAAAAAAAAAATAAGTGAAGCGATGAAAGAAAGACCAGATGTTATCGTCTTACCAGAACTATGGACAACAGGATATGATTTAACGAGACTTTCTGAAATTGCAGATACGGATGGATTAGAAACGAAAGAAAAGTTGAAAGAATGGTCGAAGCAATATGGTGTACATATTGTTGGTGGTTCCATAGCAAAGCAAACAGAGCAAGGGGTTACAAATACAATGTATGTTGTAAACAATGAAGGAAATCTAGTCAATGAATATAGTAAAGTACATTTATTTCAGCTGATGGATGAACATAAATATTTAGTTGCTGGTAATGAGACAGGTGAATTTAAGTTAGATGATGTAGAGTGTGCTGGTACAATTTGTTATGATATTCGTTTTCCAGAGTGGATGCGCGTTCATACTGCTAAAGGTGCAAAAGTTTTATTTGTTGTAGCAGAATGGCCATTAGTACGTTTAGCACATTGGCGTTTGCTTTTACAGGCGAGAGCAGTTGAAAATCAGTGTTATGTTGTTGCGTGCAATAGAGCAGGAAAGGATCCGAATAATGAGTTTGCAGGTCATTCTCTAATTGTGGATCCTTGGGGTGAAGTTGTGGTAGAGGCAAATGAAGAGGAATCAATTTTATTTGGAGAACTTAAATTCGAGAAAATTAAAGAGGTACGTAAAGGAATTCCAGTTTTTGCAGATCGTCGTCCAGAATTATACAAATAAAATGTTGACAAGTGATTTTTATTCTTGGTATAGTCTTCATCATAAAGTTAAAAATTCTAAAAATTATAAAACTCTTATCAAGAGCAGGTGGAGGGATTTGGCCCGATGAAGCCCAGCAACCGACCGTAATACCATTGTGAAATGGGGCGTTTATGACGCCAAAAGGCACGGTGCTAATTCCAGCAGAAAGTAAACTTTCTGGCAGATAAGAGGGGAGAAGATAAACTTCAAACCTCTTTCTTTGTGGAAAGGGGTTTTTCTATTTTAGAAAAACCTCTGAATGAAAAGGAGGAGAAGACGATGGGATATTATTCATTAACTGAAACAACAGCTATACAATATGCGAAAGAACACGGTTATTTTGAAAAGAAAGCAAATGTAGTTTGTCATGAAATTGGAGATGGAAATTTAAATTACGTGTTCAAATTAGATGATGGAGAGAAGTCTATTATAATAAAACAAGCACTGCCATATGCGAAAGTAGTTGGTGAGAGCTGGCCACTGTCTATAAAAAGAGCGACGATTGAAAGTAAAGCATTACAAATTTTTGCGAAGTATGTGCCAGATTATGTTCCGGTAGTGTACAGTCATGATGAAGAGTTAGCAGTTACAGTAATAGAAGACTTATCAAGACTAACAATTGCAAGAAAAGGATTAATAGATGGAGAAGGATATCCACTTTTATCCCAGCATATCGGTCGTTTTCTAGCACATGTTTTGTTTTATACTTCAGATTTCGGTTTACAGTCAGAAGAGAAAAGGGTACTAGAAGGTACATTTGTAAATCCAGACCTTAGTAAAATTACAGAAGATTTAGTTTTTACGGATCCGTTTGGACATTATGATACGAATGATTATGAGTCAGATTTACAGTCAGTGATTGATGAACTTTGGAGTGACAAAACTTTAAAACTAAAAGTAGCACAATATAAATATAAGTTTTTAACGAGAAAAGAAGCGCTTATTCATGGTGATTTACATACTGGTAGTATTTTTTCATCACCTTCTGAAACGAAAGTGATTGATCCAGAATTTGCAACGTACGGTCCATTTGGATTTGATATCGGTCAATTTATTGCAAATCTATTATTAAATGCTTTATCTAGAGAAGAAGAAAAGAGAAGTGTACTATTTTTCCATATAGAAAAGACATGGAGTTATTTTGTAGAAAACTTTACGAAGTTATGGATTGGAGAAGGTGTAGAAGCATATACGAAAGAAAAACAATGGTTACCAATTATTTTGCAAAATATCTTTACTGATGCCGTCGGATTTGCCGGATGTGAACTGATTCGTAGAACAATTGGCTTAGCTCATGTAGCGGATTTAGATGGGATAGCAAATAAAGAAAATAGAATTCAAGCTAAAAAACAAGCGTTATCCTTAGGTAGAGAACTAATAAAATATGAAGCCAAGTGTGCTGATATTCAACTGTTTCGAACATTATTTCAACAGACAGTTGGAGGCGTAAAAGCATGAGTACAATTATTACTATTCCGAGATCTGTAAGTTGGAAAGGCGATGCAATTGCAGTATTAAATCAAACAAAGTTGCCGCATGTCACTGAATACAAAACATTAACGAATATTGAAGATGTATGGAAAAGTATCGTTATGTTAGAAGTACGAGGAGCGCCTGCAATTGGAATTGTAGCTGCGTTTGGTTTGGCGCTTGCGGCAAAGAAATACGATGCTATAAATATCTATGAGTTTCAGAAGAAGTTTAATAGAGATTGTAACTATTTAGGAACATCACGCCCGACAGCAGTCAATTTATTTTGGGCAATCGATCGTATGAGAGAATCTATTCGAGAGATTACTACAATAAAAGAAGCTCAAAAAATATTAGAAGAAGAAGCGCTTCATATTCAGCAAGAGGATGAAATGGTGTGCCGAAGTATTGGAGAACATGCTTTAACATGTTTTAAAGACGGTGATAAAATTTTAACAATTTGTAACGCTGGAAGTATTGCAACTGCTAGATATGGAACAGCATTAGCCCCATTTTATATTGGGAAAGAGAAGGGTGTGCGTTTACATGCGTATGCGTGTGAAACGAGGCCTGTTTTACAAGGTGGTCGTTTAACGACATGGGAATTGAAACAAGCAGACATTGATGTAACGCTTATTACGGATAATACTGCAGCACATGCAATTCGAACGAAAGAAATTAATGCGATTATCGTAGGGGCAGATCGAATCGTTGAAAACGGTGATACTGCTAATAAAATAGGAACATTAAATTTAGCTATATTAGCAAAGTATTTCGTTATCCCATTTTACGTTGCAGCACCGTTATCTACATTTGATACTACGAAACAAACAGGTGCTGAAATTGTCATTGAAGAAAGAGATGAAACAGAAGTTACGAAAATTTTTGGGAAACAAGTGGCGCCACTTGGAACGCCTGTATTTAACCCTGCATTTGATGTAACACCGCATGAATTAATTACGGGGATTATTACTGAGAAAGGTATTTTACGTGGAGATTATAAGCAAGAAATTACATCATTATTTGAAAAAATAAGCTAACTGCTCAGTCGCTATATAAAAAAACGGTAGAAAAGCATGTTTTTAAATGGTCGAGAGGGACTGGCTATGTATAGGAGCGGTAAGTGCCTGTTCCTACCACGCGCAACGTTTTAAAACAAAGAAAGGTAGCAAGGTGTAGGACCATTTGTATCTTCATGGTAGCAATCTATATGCTGAAAAATGAAATGTATGGCTGAGTAGTTAAAAAACAAGCTAATAAAAAATAGCTTGTTTTTTATGCCTTAAGTCTTCGTTTCCTCTTATTTATGTAATGAAGGGAGGAGAGAAAGATGGAAGAGTGGATCGGGATGATAGGTAATGTGGGCTTTCCAATTGTTGTAACGCTATATTTACTCCATCGGATTGAAAGTAAATTAGACGGAGTGATTGTTGCAATTGAGAAACTCCCTAAACAATTACTAAAGTAGAAAGATCCTCGCGATAGAAAGTAAGATAAAGTTTGCTCGCGAAGAGCAAACTTTATTTTTTATCCCGCATTAACTGCCCGTAAAAGCCCGATTGGTGAAGGCTAATAATTAGTGGGGATGAACAAAACCCCCACTGATTAAAGTTTCACTTTATTGAGCAGTATAACCACCATCGATAACGACGGCTTGACCAGTTATACCTTTTGCTTTTTCACTCGCTAAAAACATAGCATAATCAGCAATTTCTTGTACTTGTAGCAAACGTTTCTGTGGTATAAGAGGATAAATGACATCTTCTAAAACATTTTCAAGTGGTACATTTCGCGTAGTTGCTAAGTCTTGTAGTTGATTTCGTACAAGAGGGGTATCAACATATCCGGGACAAAGAGCATTTACAGTAATTCCATGAGTTGCTCCCTCTAAAGCAGCAACTTTTGTTAATCCAATTACACCATGTTTCGCACTATTATAGGCAGCTTTTCCAGCGAATCCAACAAGTCCGTTAATCGAAGCAACATTAATAATACGACCATATTTTTGTTTTTTCATAATCGGAAAGGCATGTTTGATGGCGATAAATGGAGCGATTTGCATAATTTTAATAAGAAGCTCGAATTTATCAGTTGGAAAATCTTCAATCGGTGAAACATGTTGCATTCCTGCGTTGTTAATTAATACATCTAATGAGCCGAAGTGAGTAACTGTTTGAGAAATTGCTGCTGTAATTTCTTCTTCAGATGTAACGTCACATTTTAAACCAATGGCTTGATAGCATTCTTTTTGCAATTGTTCAGCAGCTTCTTTCGCACGTTCTTCAAGACGATCACTAATCACAACTTTAGCACCCTCTTTGGCAAAAGCACTTCCCATTTCATAACCAATACCGCTCGCAGCACCTGTTAAAAAGACAACTCGATTTGTAACCATGATGAAAAACACTCCTTCATAATAAAAGTTCTCTTATTGCTCTATTTAGAGAGGTGATAATAAAATTCCTGCAAACATTTGGAAAAATATTGCTAGCTATCTTGTTTTGCAAAGTAGCGTTTGCTATACTATTTTGTAAAGCAAGATACTTACGCTTATCTATCTTGTAAAACAAGATAGTGGGAGGATTTGAAATATGTCGACAAGTCAAATGCTGAAAGGGATTTTAGAAGGATGCTTACTTGCTATTATTTCTGAAGGTGAAATATACGGTTATGAAATGAGTGAAAGATTAGCGAAGTATGGTTTCACAATGGCGAGTGAGGGAAGTATTTATCCGTTATTAATACGAATGCAAAAGGAAGGATTAATAACAAGTGTAATGAAGGAATCTCCATCTGGTCCAAAGCGAAAATATTATACATTAACAGAAAAAGGCGAGGAAGCACTGGATGAATTTATGGATCGCTGGGAAGCGATGCAAAGTAGTGTAGAGCGTCTACTTGAAGGGAAGGGGAGAAAAAAATAATGTTATCAAATGAAGCGCGAAATTTTTTATTAGATATGAGATTATTTTTAACTGCAAAGAGTGTGAAAGAAAGCGATATTGAAAGCTTTTTAGAAGATGCAGAGTTGCATTTAATAGAAGGTGAGGGTGAAGGAAAAAGTGTAGAAGATATTTTCGGAAGCTCACCGAAAGAATATGCAAATGAACTTGTAAAAGTGATGGAGAGAGATAGACAGGAAACGTGGAAGCAAATTGGGTTTACGGTAATGAATATCGTTTCGTTTTGGATTATTGCTTCTATTTTAATAGTTAATAATGGGATTTTACAGATTTCGCTTATTCAGTGTATTGGCTATAGCTTTACATTGATCGTAGCTGTAATGGGTCCTAATTTTCTGCTTCGTAAAATGACCTTTGTAACAAGTTTTACAAAAACGTGGTTTTCCATGTGGTCTTTAGTCATGATCGCGCCAATGTTTTTATTAGGAGCTGTTACGATTTTAGATGTGATATATCCTACAACGATGTTTACGTTGACTCTAGTCCAAAGTTATATATTAGCTGGAGGGATCTTTATCCTCACGGTAGCTATAAATATATATTTTGAAGGATGGTTTAAAAACTTATATTTAATTATTCCACTTTCGATTATGTTAGTGTTTAAAACATTTACATCGGAAGATCTTATGCCAATGTTATTTCAAATTATATGTTTATACGGAAGTTTGTTTATTTTAATTTTCCTTGAAATTATGATGAAGACGAATAGAAAAAAACGGTTAATTAAGGGAGGGGTTATAATGAAGGTTTCTAAAGAAGGTGAAAAGTTTTTAATTGATACGAAAGTGTATTTAATAACAAAAGGAATTAAAGAAGCGGATGTGGATGCTTTTCTAGAAGATGCAGAACTTCATTTAATAGAAGGAGAGCAAGAGGGAAAGACAGTAAATGATATATTTGGTGATTCACCAAAAGAGTATGCGGAAGAGTTAGCGAAAGAGATGGAGAAGGATAAAGGCGGGAGTATAAAAAGCATTTTAGGGATGATTATTGGTATTGGTGGATATTGGTTACTGACAAATATTTTATTTGGAAGTCCGAATCATGAATTTACATTAACAAATGTACAGTTGATTGGGTATCCAATTGTTTTAATGATTACTATTGTGGGGACTATTTTTGCTTTTAAGATGTCATCATTTAAGAGCAAAATAAAAGAATTTAGCATAATTTATGTAGCAGCTTTGCTACCAATTTTATTACTAGTATTATTAATGTTTATGAATAAATGGTATGGGACACCTGTCTTGCAATTAACTACAATGCAAAGTTATATACTAGCTGGAGTTATCTTATTAGTACTGCTAATTGGTGAAGCGTACATGCTTGGATGGATTGGAATGTTAGTTGTTATCATACCGCTATTAATTATGTTTGTATTTAAAGAATTAGGGAAGCAAAACCCATATTGGGGAATACTAGAGCCTTTACTTCTGTACGGAAGTTTATATGTATTAATGCGATGGTCTATGAAAAATGAGGAGAAAAAAACTGTAAGCTAGCTTTATATTAATAGTGAACGAACTGAATTTTTTATTAAGGGGGGGAACAAATATGCAAAGTATATTTCTAGGTATATTGTCTATTATATTTTTAGGTTTAACGATTTTGGGGCTATATACTACCTTTTCAAAAAAGGTACACGATGACTATTTCGATACTTTATTAGATGACACATCGGGTTATATTTTGTTCTTCGGTTTAATAGGAAAAGGGCTGCTTTGGATATGCAAAAATTTATTTCCAAAGAAATATTATATAAGGATTTTTAGAGGAATTACGCTTATGTTTAGTTGCCTATTTTTATTTCTAGCAGCCGGAATTTGGTTTATTGATTTGAATAGATTGTTTTAAACAGTAACAAGGCGTTACTGTTTTTTTCTTTGTAATAAAGAGCTTTGTAAAGAGAGTTCCTTTTGTTCGTTTGTTAATAAGGAATGAATATGGACGTTTTCAGGGCTAGGGACTATAGGGTACATCAGGTTCGATGGTGAATGGTGATGTTCAGAACCGGTTGGAGAGTGGGGATCTGCGTGCGTAAGTTTTCCGTGAATCCGTCTTGTAAATAAAATATGACCAATTTCGTGAGCGAGGGTGTATATATTTTTCATTGGAGCAGCTGAGTTTGTTAGAACGATGTAACCAGTAAGTTGTTGTTGTTTCGCTAAAGAGTAAGCGCAAGCGATTACTGCGGTTTCTTTGAAATAATCACTACCAATATAACAAATATAAAGGTCACATTCAGGAGCTTCGTTAACACAAGTTTGAAAAAAAGATGATAATTTTTCCTGACTTTGAATGGAGTTTTTATAACTAATTTCCCGATTAGAAAAACGGAAAAGTTCGTTTAGTACAATTACTTCTTTAATTTGAAATGTAATGGGATGCCAAATTGATTCTGCAACTGCTAAATCTTTTGCAATACGGTCGTCAGAAATATCGGCGCCTGGAGTAATGCAAACACATATGTTAATGTATGAATTCATAAGGAACACCTCAAATGAAAAAATTCTTTCTATAATATATGTGAGGGAAAGGTCCTATGTATGGATAAACGCCTTGTTTATTACAGCCCTTTCCGAACGAGAAAGCCCATCGCCTTTAGGCATGGGATGAAAGTGAGGTTGGATACGGAGTGCCACTGAAAATCGCAAGGTTAAGTATCCAAAGTATAGGTAGTTTCTTCGAGTCTTTTTGTTGTAATTTTTCGAAAGTAACTGATACATTGTAACTAGAATCAATGATGATAGAAGTACGTTTCAAAGTGTTTGAGAGGGAAATCTCCTCACCTCATGTAGTTGTAAAGTTTATGGACACGTTCTTATTTTGTTTCTATTGCTAGAAATGTTTCAAATGAACGATGTTGAAAATCAAAAAACAAGGGGATGAAACGTATGTCACAGACCCTAACAGTGAAAGTGAAATTGATTCCAACAAAAGATCAAATCCGTTTATTAGAACAAAGTAGTCATGAATATATCAAAGTTATAAATACACTTGTATCGGAAATGGTTAAAGCAAAGAAAAGTACGAAAAAAAGCACAAAAGATATTGAAGCAAATATCCCGAGTGCGGTGAAGAATCAAGCGATTAAAGACGCGAAAAGTTTGTTTGCTACAAAAGTAAAGAAAAGCCATTATAAAATCATTCCGATTCTAAAGAGACCTGTTTGTGTATGGAACAATCAGAATTATTCATTTGACTCTACTCATATTTCAATCCCGTTTAAGAGAAATGGAAAATCGACTCGTGTGAAAATCCGAGCTTTATTTAGCGATAAAAACAATCGCAATCTGAATCTGTTAAAACATAAATTAGGTACACTTCGCATCACAATGAAATCGAATAAGTGGATGGCCCAAATATCTGTCACGCTTCCTACAAATGAAAGGGTAGGAACGAAAATTTTAGGAGTAGACTTAGGTCTCAAGGTCCCCGCCGTAGCAATCACAGATGATGATAAGATTCGTTTTTTTGGAAATGGTAGGCAAAACAAATGTAAGAAGCGTAAGTTTCGGTGTATTCGTAAGAAATTAGGAAAAGCCAAAAAAGTGAATGCGCTTCGGGGATTGGATGATAAAGAACAAAGATGGATGCAAGATAAAGACCACAAAATAAGTCGTGAAATCATTGATTTTGCGATTGTAAATCATATTTCTGTCATTCGATTAGAACAATTAACGAATATAAGACAGACGGCAAGAACAAGCCGTAAAAACGAAAAAAACCTACACACTTGGTCATTCTATCGTTTGTCAAAATTTATTGAATATAAAGCGATATTAGCTGATATTCAGGTTGAATATGTGAATCCAGCGTATACAAGTCAAAGCTGTCCGAAATGTGCTAAAAAGAACAGGGCACAAGACAGAAAGTACAAGTGTCAATGTGGGTTTGAGACACACCGTGATATCGTTGGGGCGATGAATATTCGCTACGCAACTGTGATTGATGGTAACAGTCAATCAGCCTAAGCACCTATATGGTCTGGTTTAGGAGGGGCAATGAGATGCCCTCATCTTGAAGGCTGTTCAAAACAGAAATGGACTGCGAACGCTTAGTCATTCAAGAATCCCACCCGTAATTCCGTAAGGATTCGGGCTTGCGAATTTAGTCGTGGGAGTCTCAAACGAATATATAGACTATAAGTCGAAAAAATTTCATAGTTCTATAACGTAGTATGGTCTGCTTTTTGATATAGTAAAGAAAAGGGGGAGAATATATGTATACATTAAAAATCGTTTCAGACAGAGAAG
Organism: Bacillus sp. TH19; assembly: GCF_016651075.1. Taxonomy (NCBI): domain Bacteria; kingdom Bacillati; phylum Bacillota; class Bacilli; order Caryophanales; family Bacillaceae; genus Bacillus; species Bacillus sp. TH19. The sequence goes on from NZ_JAEKEO010000007.1 coordinate 1,501,487, forward strand.
CTCTGTATCAATTTGCGAGCTATGTAAGAGTTGTGCAAGGGGTTGAAGATGTATATGTAGAGGTGGGAGAACCTTTATATGAACATCCATTAATGAAGTTTTATGTACATATTACAATTGAAGAAACATATGATCAGCATAAAGCATTGCAAGAAATAGCTAGATTAGTAGAATTAGGGCGTTTTACATATGTCCATTATCATAATGAGGAAATTGAAGAAGCTTTTGAAGTTGTAAAATACGAAAGCTTTAAAAAATAACGGTAAAAAAAGGAAGCGGAAGCTTCCTTTTTTATTGAAAATTACAGCAACAAAAGAAAGAGAATTTTGTTATGATAAGGAAGGGTGAGGAAAGGGGAGTTTACATATTGGGGTATATTGAAGAGTTACGCAAAGTAGTTGGTACGAGACCACTTATTTTAGTAGGATCAGCAATTATTATATTAAATGATAATCAAGAAGTATTGCTTCAATATCGTTCAGATACATATGATTGGGGCGTACCTGGTGGGGCAATGGAACTGGGAGAAACGACAGAAGAAACTGCTCGTAGAGAATTATTCGAGGAGACGGGACTAAACGCGAAAATTATGCAATTTCTTGGCGTTCTTTCAGGAAAGGAAGTTTATTTCCGTTATCCAAATGGAGATGAAATTTTTAATGTGATTCATCTGTATCAGGCACATCATGTAAGCGGAGAATTAAAGCTCGATCATGAAGGGTTAGAACTTCAATATTTTCCAGTAGATAAGTTACCAAAATTGAATGAAACGACAGAGAAGATATTACAAAAATTCTTATACGCATTGACAGAATAGAAGGTTAATTCCTTCTATTTTTATTATATTAAATATTTTGATTTTTTGGTATGTTTATAGTATGATAATTTTAGACATACAACTTATGGAATTTCACCTACAAACTTACTAGGGTACATAAGAGAGGGGCAAGTACAAAATGCATAATGTTGTCATTACAGCTGCAGTTCGTTCACCAATTGGAACTTTCGGAGGAGCACTAAAAAATATAACACCAGTAGAATTAGTTGTTCCTGTACTTCAGGAAGCTGTAAAAAGAGGCGGAGTAGAGCCACATGAAGTTGATGAAGTAATTTTAGGTCATTGTATTCAAAGAACTGATGAAGCAAATACGGCAAGAACAGCTGCATTAGCGGCAGGATTTCCTGACACAGTTACTGGTTATACAATTCAACGTCAATGTTCTTCAGGTATGCAAGCAATTATGTCTGCTGCAATGCAAATCCAATTAGGTGTAAGTGATATTGTTGTTGCAGGTGGAGTAGAAGCAATGAGCTCGAGCCCTTATGCATTAAAACAACACCGCTGGGGACAACGTCTACAGCACGGAGAAATTCGTGATACGGTGTGGGAAGTTTTAGAAGATCCGATTCACCATATTATGATGGGTGAAACAGCGGAAAATTTAGTTGAACAATATGAAATTACAAGAGAGGAACAAGATGAAGTTGCGCTTCGTAGTCATACATTAGCGTTGCAAGCGATGGAGTCTGGATACTTTGACGATCAAATTGTTCCTATTACAATAAAAGAACGTAGAAAAGAAGTTGTATTTGCGAAGGATGAACATCCACGTGCAGATATTACAGCGGAAAAATTAGCAGGATTAAAACCAGCTTTCCGTAAAGACGGATCAGTAACTGCAGGGAATTCATCTGGTCTTAATGACGGAAGTGCAGTTCTAGTATTAATGAGCGAAGAAAAAGCAAAAGAAAAGGGCTTACAACCGTTAGCTCGAATTGTTGGATACTCAGTAGCGGGTGTAGATCCGAAAATTATGGGTATTGGACCAGCACCAGCAATTCGTAAAGGATTAGAAAAAGTAGATTGGTCATTAGAAGATGCAGATTTACTTGAAATTAATGAAGCTTTCGCTGCACAATACCTAGCTGTAGAGAAAGAGTTAGGGTTAGACCGTGAGAAAGTGAATGTAAACGGTAGTGGTGTAGGACTTGGACATCCAATTGGTTGTACAGGAGCTCGTATTACGGTAAGTTTAATTCACGAATTAAAAAGACGTGGATTAGAGAAAGGTATTGCCTCTCTATGCGTTGGAGGCGGTATTGGAGTAGCTTTATTTATAGAAGCATTATAAAAAAGAGGCAGCGATTGCTGCCTCTTTTTTTATGACTCAAATAAGTGATGAAATAATCGATCGCGATTTTCAAAGAAAAGTTTCGTCGTTTGGTAATGCTCAGTTTCTTCTAATGTAGATTCGTGAATCCCTTCTTGAGTTAAAGAGTATATAGTAGATTCAGGATAAGCCATTAAAATGGGAGAATGCGTTGCGATAACAAATTGTGAACCTTGTTCCGCTAGTTCGTGCATTCGAATAAGCATAGAAAGTTGCCTCATTGGTGATAGAGCGGCCTCAGGCTCATCTAAAATGTATAAACCTTGTCCTGAAAAACGATTCATAAATAATGAGAAGAAGGATTCGCCGTGTGATTGTTCGTGAAGTGAAACGCCGCCATAAGATTTTATAGCATCTATTTCATCGATATAAGAAGCAACGTTATAAAATGATTCAGCGCGAAGAAAGAAACCGTCGTTTGGTGTATTGAAACTTTTTGAAATTCGAAGATATTCATGTAAAGATGAATGGGAATCGTTTGTGCTAAAACGGAAATTCTTCGTTCCACCTTCTGCATTAAAACCTAAAGCAATTGCAATTGCTTCCAGTAATGTTGATTTACCTGTCCCATTCTCTCCAATAATGAATGTTACATTTGGGTGGAAAGCTAGTGATTGCAAAGTTCGAATAGCGGGTAGACAGTAAGGATATGCGGAAAAGCTAGGGATATTTTCTTTTTTTAATGTGACATTTTTTAAAAAGGGTACGTCAATCAATATATAAACCTCAATTCATAACGGATTTTGATTCTAAAAAAGCGGCAAATACTAATGTAAGACAACTTGCTAGTAATATTGTATATTGAAGTGCGCCAAAACCGAGCCCTTCCCAGCTGAAAGCCATTCTCTTTCCTATAAAAATGATAAGAACGCTCATAAATCCATATATATTTTATAATTTTGTAGTGCTTCCATATAAAGAATCCGATGTATGTACTTAAAAACAATATAAACAAAACAAGAAAAAAGACAAGTGTTAATGACACGTGAACACCTCCTTATTTTCTGAATATTTTATGTGGATTATAACACGTAAACTATCATATTCCAATGTGAAAATAAACATTGCATCAAGATTAATTCTCTCGTTATGATAGATGGTATTCTATTAGAAATATGAAGAGGAGTATTAATATGCCGTTTACATTTGCACATCCAGCAGCTGTTCTCCCTTTTGCTAAGAAACATTCTAGTTATATTTCGGTGACGGCTCTTATATTGGGTAGTATGGCACCTGATTTTGAATATTTTTTATATTTTAGGCCATACGGTATTATTGGCCATACATGGGCTGGTTTCTTCTATTTGAATTTACCACTCGTTTTTTTATTAGCATATGCATATCATCGTATTTTAAAAGGACCGTTTATAACACATTTACCTAAGCCTTTTGCTAGTTACTATAAATATGTAGTAGATGCGAAGTGGGGGCTATATACTTGGAAGAATTTTTTTGTATTTTGCTATTCAGCTTTATTCGGTATGGTGACGCATGTCGTTTGGGATGCTTTTACTCATAAGACAGGCTATTTTGTTATGAAAATACCGCTGTTACAGCAAGAAGTATATAGTATTCCAATTTATAAATTTTTACAGCATGGGAGTACATGTTTTGGTCTACTATTACTAATATATGTACTATGGAAATATAGGAGGGAAACTGATCAAGATACTAGTTTAACTTCGGAAAAAAAGAAATATTGGGCTTCATCTATCGTTGTGGCGGCCATTATATTTATCGTTCACGCGTTATTAGACCCCTATTTTCATATTTTCCAAATAGGAGGTATAATAGTATCTGGACTGACAAGTTCGTTTTGTGGACTTCTTATTGTTTCTATAGTTTACAAATCAAGGGACTAATTTATATTAATGAATGATAGTGTTAGGAGAAATTAAATGATGAAAGCATGGAAAAGTATTTTTGTTTTATGCAGTTTTCTTCTTATGTTAAGTGGTTGCTTCCAGCAAGAAGAAAAGAAGGCAGAACCTAAAAAGAAAGAATCTATTCCAGAAACAAAAGAGTATGGTGGGCGTGAGCTTAAAAAAGTAGGACAAAAAGTGAAAGAAAAAGGGTGGGGGACATTTGAATTAGAACAGATTCATTCTGTGAATCAGACATTTGAAGTGGCCCCAATGAAAATTCACGTACAAGACGTTAAAGTTATCTCATTATCACAAATGAGCAAAGAGGCAAAAAATACATTGAAAGTGTATACTGCATTAACTCCTGAAGAAGTAAAGCGTAGATTGGGAGATAAAGTGAGTCAAGAAGATGCTGAATTATATGCATCGTTAAGTGGAACAGAGATTAGCGATACGATTCGGTATGTTGAAATTACATATAAGGTAGAGAATAGTGGAGATAAGAACATGCAATTTTTCTCTATGAATGATGTTGCTATAAATGACAAACAACATTTTAATGTAGCGACTCAAAACTTTTTATATGATGAAGATACGCTCGTTGGTACAAAGAGTGTTTCAAGGGAAGATTATAGGCCTGGTGAGACACGAGAAGGAATTATCGGTTTAATACTTGATGATGGAAAAGAAAAAGTAAAGGATATTAAGTTTACGACAGATGATTTAGCAGCAGGAGACACAAATGAAGCTGTTAAAGAACCGCAAACTTTTAATATTTCACTCTCTAAATAAAATGTCTTTATAATAATTTAAGCAAAAACAGTCAGCATAAAAAGTTATGCTGACTGTTTTTTTAGCTCTTTCACATATGAATCTACACTTTGAAAAGGTACAGTAATTTTAAAAGCATCTTTCTGCTCGTTAAATTGTTTTTCATTATAAGGACCGAATCGTTTATTATGCTTTACATCGATAATCCAATAATGTTCACTTTTTTTATTTGTAATTGCTGCGTCAGGATTATTTGGATCTGACTTTTCCTCAATTTGTTTTGTGATAATGTATTTATCGTCCCAAGCAATTTCTGTAATTTTTGCAGGGATGTATTGTGTAGCATATACAGCATCCTGCGATGGGAAAAGTTCAAATGCATCTCCAGAAGTATGTATGAGTTCATATTCATCGTTAATTGTATAGGTTAAATGGTTTGTATTGCCTGTGCAACCTGTTAATAAGAGTGAGGCAAATAGGATTATCCATCTTTTCAATATGGGAACCTCCTTTATAATGCTGTTGTAACACATTGTACAAGAAAAGTAAGCGAAACGCCAGTTTACAATGTTTTTTAGAAGTGGTACGATGAGACGGGTAAAGAAGGATATGAAGGAGTCGACACAAAATGAAGTTAAAGATGCATCGTCCAGCGCTTGTAATGAATCGCATAGGTGCTTCCCTTATTGACATGTTTTTAATCTCGGTTACGTACGGTGCAGTAGTAGCTATTATTACAGGAAACTATAGTGCTATTTTCAATCGTTTTAATATAAGTTTAGGTGACTATAGATATGACCTTACACTTGTTTTCGTATTAATGGCTATAAATTTTATTCTGTTACCTTTTCTTTGGAACGGTTCTACACTTGGTAAAAAGGTAACAAGAACAAAAATAATCTCGTTAACAAGTGAAAAACTAACGTTACAAACATTAATAATACGATTTTTGGTATTATTATTACCAAGCATATTATTACTTGGAGTTCCATTAATATGCAATGTATATATGATGTTATTCCGCAAAGATAATTGTGGCTTCCATGATTTAATTGCAAAGACAAAAGTGATGAGTCTTGTATAATTAATATTTAGAGTATACGTGCTACTAATGAAATAAGACTTTTTATTGTTTGTATATAAAAAGTCTTATTTTTAATTTCATGAAAAATTCCATAAATATCTTATTTTTCGGAAAATTAAATAAATGGTATTATATAGGGTGGATATTTCCTATATAATACCCTCCATATTATTGATGGATGTTTAAAGAAGCGGTAGCTAATTCAAACATCCTATTTTCGTTTTAAATAGATTGAAAATTAAGAGAATGTTATAATGGGTATAAATAATATCGTTATATAACAAAGGGGGATTTGGAATGACTGGAGGTAGCTTAATATTTTGGGGAATTCTTATTTTTATTGGTTTAACCTTCGATCAATATAATAGTAAGAAAAAAAAAGAAACAAAAAAGTAATCGCTTACAATCTGTAGCATGAACTTTTCCTGCTTGCAGACTAATCTAATAAAGGAGTATACTGAATGACGGTAAGACTTATAGAAGGGGTAATGAAAATGAAGCTTGCAGGAAAGGTTGCCATTGTAACTGGTGGTGGCATCGGTATTGGACGTAGTACAGCTCTTTTGTTGGCTAAGCAAGGCGCAAAAGTAATTGTGACGGACATTGATCAAGAAAGTGGACAAGCAACAGCTGAGGAAATTACGGATTTAGGCGGAGAAGCACTTTTTGTATCCTACGATATGGGGAAACAAGGAGATTGGCAACGTGTTATTAGTTTTGCTATGGAGGCATATAGTCGTATTGATATGCTTTTTCAAAATGCTGGTCTATATAAAATAGATTCTATTTTTTCTCGCCAACAAGAGAACGATTCCAATGTACTTTGTATTAATGACGTTTGGATAGAGATAAAACAATTAACGTCATCTTTTATGAAACAGCAAGAAGAAGTGGTGCTTAGTGATTTACCTGTTTTTGGTATTATTAGCACGAGAGGACAATCATTTCATACAATAGAAGCCCTAGTATAATAATGGAAAACCGCCCCCAGTATATATGTGGACGGTTTTTTTGTATGTTCTATTATAGAACTTTATTTTTTAACGAATACGTTGTTCGGTTTGGCTATCAAAGAAATGTGCTTTATTCATATCAAAAGCAAGTTTAATTTGGTCACCAGGTGAAAAAGTATGTCTTGCATCAACACGTGCTGCAAAATCTTGATTTCCAAGTTTCATATATAAAATGGATTCAGCCCCTAACAACTCTGCAACTTCAATTTTCGTTGTGAAAGTAGTAGCTTGTGAAGCTTCTAAAAATAATAGTTCATCATGAATATCTTCTGGACGAATACCTAAAACAATTTCTTTATTTACATAGCCTTGTTCGCGTAATAACTTCATTTTTCCTTCAGATACTTTAAACTTTAGTGAACTGTCTATAACGAAATCGGTTTCAGTTAATTTTCCACGGAAGAAATTCATTGCGGGTGAACCGATAAAACCACCAACGAAAATATTTTCAGGTGTTTCATATACTTCTTTTGGAGTTCCAATTTGTTGGATTTTGCCGTCTTTCATAACAACAAGGCGTGAAGCCATTGTCATTGCCTCAGTTTGATCATGTGTTACATAAATTGTCGTTGTGCCAAGGCGGTGGTGTAATTTAGAAATTTCTGATCGCATTGCAACACGTAGTTTAGCGTCTAAGTTTGATAATGGTTCATCCATTAAGAAGACTTTTGCGTCTCGAACAATTGCTCTACCTAATGCAACACGTTGACGTTGTCCGCCTGATAAAGCTTTCGGTTTTCTATCTAAATATTGTTCAAGCCCTAAAATTTGAGCTGCATGTTTCACTCGACGGTCGATTTCATCTTTCGGTATTTTTCGAAGTTTTAATCCAAATGCCATATTATCATACACACTCATATGTGGATAAAGAGCGTAGTTTTGGAAGACCATTGCGATATCTCGATCTTTTGGAGGAACATCGTTCATTAGCTTACCATCAATTGAAAATTCTCCTTTTGAAATATCTTCAAGTCCAGCTACCATTCGTAGTGTTGTAGATTTTCCGCATCCAGAAGGACCAACGAATACGATAAATTCTTTATCTTGAATGTGTAAGTTAAAATCTGTTACGGCTGTTACGTTATTATCATATATTTTATAAATATTTTCTAATTTAAGTTCTGCCATGATATTTCCCCCTAGAAAGTTTATGCAAACGTTTTCTTTGAATTTATTATAAACGAATAGATTCAAAAAAGAAATAAAAACACTATAAAAAAATAAAACGTTTTCATTATCCCTATGAATATATAATAAGTTCCACATGTTTTATTAGAAAAAGAAAATAAATATTGTAAGCGCTATTTTAAATTTGGATAGAATCTGTTATCATTCAGTAATGAAAACGTTTGCGCCTTAAAAAAAAGAAAAAAGAATCAATAGTATAGATGAAATGGGGTAGCATAATGGGAAAACAATGGTGGAAAGAAAGTGTAGTATATCAAATTTATCCTCGTAGTTTTATGGATAGTAATGGTGATGGTATAGGTGACCTTCGTGGTATTCTTGCGAAGCTAGACTACTTAAAAGAATTAGGTATTGATGTAATTTGGTTATCACCAGTCTATGAATCTCCAAACGATGATAATGGTTACGATATAAGTGATTATTGTAAAATTATGAACGAGTTCGGAACAATGGAAGATTGGGATGAACTATTACATGAAATGCATAAACGTAATATGAAACTTATGATGGACTTAGTTGTTAATCATACTTCAGATGAACATAATTGGTTTATTGAATCATGTAAATCGAAAGATAATAAATATAGAGACTATTATATATGGCGCCCTGGAAAAGAAGGGAAAGAGCCGAATAACTGGGGAGCAGCATTTAGTGGATCTGCATGGCAATATGATGAGATGACAGATGAATATTATTTACATCTGTTTTCTAAAAAACAGCCAGATTTAAACTGGGATAATGAAAAGGTAAGACAAGATGTTTATGACATGATGAAGTTTTGGTTAGAAAAAGGAATTGATGGGTTCCGTATGGATGTTATTAATTTTATTTCTAAAGAAGATGGCTTACCATATGTTGAAACGGATGAAGAAGGATATGTTTCAGGGCATAAACATTTTATGAACGGTCCGAACATTCATAAGTATTTGCATGAAATGAATGAAGACGTATTGTCTCAGTATGACATTATGACGGTTGGGGAAATGCCTGGTGTAACGACAGAAGAGGCTAAATTGTATACAGGGGAAGCTAGAAAAGAACTACAAATGGTATTCCAATTTGAACATATGGATTTAGATTCCGGAGAAGGTGGGAAATGGGATGTAAAACCATGCTCACTTCTTACTTTGAAACAAAATTTAACAAAGTGGCAAAAAGCATTAGAACAAACAGGATGGAATAGCCTTTATTGGAATAACCATGATCAGCCTCGCGTTGTATCTCGTTTTGGTAATGATGGGGTTTATCATACTGAATCAGCAAAAATGTTAGCGACAGTACTTCATATGATGAAAGGGACACCATATATTTATCAAGGAGAAGAAATCGGAATGACAAATGTTCGATTTGAATCAATTGATGAATATCGAGATATTGAAACACTAAATATGTATAAAGAAAAAGTTATAGAGCGCGGCGAAGATATCGATAAAGTGATGCAGTCTATATATATAAAGGGCCGAGATAATGCTAGAACTCCGATGCAGTGGGATGATAGAGAACATGCTGGATTCACAACGGGTGAGCCTTGGATCGCGGTAAATCCTAACTACAAAGAGATTAACGTGAAACAAGCGATTCAAGATGAAGAATCAATTTTTTATTACTATAAAAAATTGATTGAATTACGTAAAAACAATGAAATAGTTGTGTATGGAACATATGATTTAATATTAGAAAATAACCCTTCTATTTTTGCTTATGTAAGAACATATGGAGAAGAAAAGCTGCTGGTGATTGCAAACTTCACTGCGGATGAATGTGTATTTGAATTGCCAGAGGATATTGTTTATAGTGAAGCAGAGTTATTAATATACAATTATGACGTAGAAAATATATCGATAGAAAACATTACATTACGACCATATGAAGCAATGGTATTTAAATTGAAATAAGAAAAGCCTTATGCCACCCTGGCATAAGGCTTTTACTATTACCATTTTAAAATAGAGAATCCATACGGTGGAAGTGTAACTTGTAATACACTTGCTTCCGCTGAAAATTCTTCGTTTGTATAGATGTTAATTATTTTCTTCCTGGTAATATGAAGAGGGAGTGAAGTTGTAACTTCACTGTTAGTAGGATTTAAAACGAAAAAGATAGTTTCATCTTCATATGTTTTTGTATAAGAAATATAATTATGTTCATCATTTGCCTCAATGAATTGAAAAGTACCATTTCCTCCAAATGCTTTATGTTGTTTCCGTAATGAAATTAATGTTTGTATATGTGTAAATAAAAGAGTATCTTGTTCTTTTTCATCCCATATCATACATTTGCGGCAGTCAGGATCCATTCCACCATCCATACCGATTTCATCGCCGTAATAAATACAAGGAGAACCGATGAAAGAAAGGTGAAATACATAGAGTAACTTTAACTTATTTTTATCCCCGTTACATGTTGCTAAAATTCTAGGTGTGTCATGACTGTCTAATAAATGAAATGCCGCTTCATTTACATTCATAGAGTAGGAATGTAGAGAATCGGTAATTTGTTTCATAAATTCACTTGCATGAATGGATTCGTTAGCAAAGTAAGAAAGTAGAGCGTTTGTAACAGGATAGCTCATTACAGCATCAAATTGGTCACCTTGTAGCCATGGGAGTGCATCGTGCCAAATTTCACCTAAAATATATACTTCAGGATTTAATGCTTTTATTTCACTTCGGAATTCTCTCCAAAAACTGTGATCGACTTCATTTGCTACATCAAGGCGCCAACCGTCTATATTGAATTCTCTTACCCAATAACGCCCTACTTCAAGTAAATATTCTTTTACATCTGGGTGTGCTGTATTTAATTTAGGCATATATGGTGTAAATGCGAAAGTATCATAATTGGGAAGTGGCTCGGTTATAATTGGAAATTCATGAATATGGAACCAATCTTTATAGGCGGAATTTTCACCTTGTTCCAGCACGTCTTGAAATTTATCAAAGAAGTACCCGCTATGATTAAAAACAGCGTCGAGCATTACTTTTATACCATGTTTATGACACTCCTGAACGAGTTCTTTGAAAGTTTCTTTCGTCCCAAATTGTGGATCGATTTCCATGTAATCAATTGTGTCATATTTATGATTCGAATGAGCTTTGAAAATAGGAGTGAAATATATTCCGGAAATTCCAAGCTTCACAAGGTAATCAAGGTTTTGAATAATACCAGCAAAATCTCCGCCGAAAAAATTAGTTGGAGTTGGTTCGGTACTTCCCCAAGGGAGGGTGTTTGCTGGATTTAATGTGTTATCCCCGTTAGCGAATCGTTCCGGGAAAATTTGATACCATACTGTGTCTTTAATCCAGGATGGTGCCCTGAAAACGTCTTTTGCATGAACAAATGGAAAGCAGAAAAAGTTACCGACATCGTCATTTGGGATATTAGAAAAAAATCCTCGTTCTGTATAAATAAAAGTTTCTACGTCGTTTTTTAATTCGAATCCATAACGTAAGCGTTTAAATTTTGGTTTGATTGAAACGGACCAATAATCAAATAACTCAGTAGATCCAGTTTTTTTCATCGGTGTACTCGCTGTAATCCATTTCCCGTCCTGCCATTCGTACGGGTCACCGTAGATGAGAGCGGCGTTGTGAACATCATCTCTTTTTGTGTGTATTCGGATGTGAATTGTTTTTTCGTCGTAAGCGTATGCATAATTATCTTTTGGCCTATGATAGATCGCTTCTTTAAGCATATAGAAAATCCCCCTTTAATATCTCTATACATATAGTTCCCTTAAACGAAATAATAAAGATTATGTTGCAAACGATTGCCTTCCACATAACTTTAATATTGCTTATAAGAGTAGTATTCATTTTATGTAAAGTCAATGAATAAAGAGTATGATAAGATTATTTTGAAAATTAATATTTGCAAAATGAATAAAAGGATGTATAATGATAGACAAATAGCGCAAACGTTTTCATAAATTTAGATATTGTTTGCGCTTCTATTAAACAATCAAATGCAAACGTTTTCAATTAAAGAGGTACATAGACAATTTAGGGAGGTTTTTGGGATGAAGAAAGCATTATCACTATTAACGATTTCAGCATTGTCAATTGGCATGTTATCTGCATGTGGACCGAAAGATTCAGGAAAAAAAGAGGAAAGTAAAGCGAAGAAAGACTATGATCTTCTCGTTTGGGAAGATGATAAAAAAGGTGTTGGTTTAGAACCAGCAGTGAAAAGCTTTGAGGAAAAATATAAAGTAAAAGTAAAAGTTGTTGAAATGCAAATGACAGATCAAGTGAAAAAGTTACGTCTTGATGGACCAGCGGGGACGGGACCAGATGTTGTAACATTGCCACACGATCAAATCGGAAATGCAGTAACAGAAGGCTTAATTTCTGAAGTAAAAGCAGATGATGCTGTGAAGAGTAAATTTACTGACTTATCAATAAAGGCACAAACATACAACGGGAAATTATATGGTTTACCAAAAGCAATTGAAACACCAATTTTTATTTACAATAAAAAATTAATGCAAAAAGCTCCAGAAACGATGGACGAGCTATTTAACTTCTCAAAAGACTTTACGAAGGATGGCAAGTACGGATTTTTAACATTAGGAGATAACTTCTACTTTGCTAACGCGTTTATGGCAGGTATGGGCGGATATGTATTTGGTGAGAAAGACGGAAAGCCAAATGCAAGTGATGTTGGATTAAATAATAGCGGAGCAGTACAAGGTGCTGAATATCTTCAAAAATGGTACAAAGAAAAGTTATTCCCGAAAGGTATTATCGGTGAATCTGGTGGACCTGCTGCTGACGGATTATTCAATGAAGGAAAAGCAGCATCTATTATGAATGGACCGTGGGCGTTCCAAGCGATGGAAAAGAACGGAATTGATTATGGTGTTGCTCCAATGCCGAAATTACCAAATGGTCAACCGATGAAAACATTTGTTGGGGTAAAAGGATGGCATGTAACAAGCTTCTCTAAACAAAATGATTTAGCTACAAAGTTCACTGAGTGGGTAACAAATGAAGAAAATGCAAAAATTCGATTTGAGAAGACAAAAGAGATTCCTCCAGTAAAATCAGTAATGGAAGATCCAATTATTAAAGATAATGAAGCTGCAAAAGCAGTTGCAACTCAATCAGAAAATGGAATTCCAATGCCGAATATTCCAGAAATGCAAGAAGTATGGAAACCAGCTGGAGACGCTCTTCAGTTAGTTGTTACAGAAAAAGAGGCACCAAAATCCGCGCTTGATAGTGCAGTGAAACAAATTAAAGGAAATATTGAGGCAAATCATAGTAAGAAAAAATAAGGTGAAATTCGTGCCTCTAATAGGAGAGGCACGAATTCTCTCCCTTCCAAGTAGGAAGAAAAAAGGGGGAAGGAACATGCAAACATCTATGGAACCAATGAAAGATATGAATGGTTCGAAACATAGGAAAATGGCGACCATGTTATCTATTATTCCAGGCATGGGCCAAATATATAATAAACAATTTGTAAAAGGTCTTATTTTTCTAGTATTAACAGGTTCATTTATTGTAGCATTTGCTGATTTGTTAAATATGGGATTATGGGGAATTGTAACGCTCGGTACAGAAGTTCCACGTGACCATTCTGTCTTTCTATTAGTAGAAGGGATTTTGGCACTTATCGTCATAGTGTTTGGACTCGGAATATATGGATTTAACTTATATGATGCATACCAAAATGGGAAGAAACGTGATATAGGAACACCATTAAACTCAGTAAAAGAGCAATACCGTAACTTATTAGATCAAGGTTTTCCATATTTAATGGTTTCACCAGGATTTCTATTACTAATCTTTGTAGTTGTATTTCCAATCATTTTTGTAATTTTAATTGGATTTACGAACTATGACTTATATCACTCTCCTCCAGCTAAATTAGTAGATTGGGTGGGCTTTAAAAACTTTATTGATATTTTCACATTACCAATGTGGAGAGAGACATTTTTAAGTGTATTTTCTTGGACTGTCATTTGGACATTTGTTGCAACAACATTACAAGTTGCACTTGGTATTTTCTTAGCGATTATCGTAAATCAGCCTGGTATTAAAGGTAAGGCAATTATTCGAACAATTTTCATTTTACCGTGGGCTGTTCCAGCATTCGTATCTATTCTTGTCTTCTCGGGTATGTTTAATGAAACATTTGGAGCAATTAATAATCAAGTATTAGCTTTATTCGGGATTGAAAAGATTGCTTGGATGACAGATCCGTTTTGGGCGAAGATTGCTTTAATTATGATCCAAACGTGGCTCGGTTTCCCATTCGTCTTTGCAATGACAACAGGTATATTGCAATCGATTCCAGGAGAATTATATGAAGCTGCTACAGTAGATGGAGCAACTGCTTGGCAACAGTTCCGTAAAATTACATTGCCACTTGTTTTATACGCAACAGCACCAATTTTAATTACACAATATACGTTTAACTTTAATAACTTTAGTATCATTTATCTATTTAATGGCGGAGGTCCTGCTGTAGCGGGGCAAGATGCAGGTGGAACGGATATTTTAATTTCATGGATTTATAAGTTAACGATGACTTCAGCGCAGTACGGAAAAGCAGCAGCTCTTACAATGATTTTATCGTTAATCGTTATTACAGTTGCGTTATGGCAATTTAAGAGAACAAAATCATTCCAAGAAGAGGATATGATGTAAATGAATATTAAACGACAAAAGATGTTACGTCTTTCATTAAGTTATTTGGTTATCTTCATAATGTGTGCGATTATTTTCTATCCATTACTATGGATTATTGGTTCATCGTTTAATCCAGGAGATAGTTTGTCTGGTTCTAGCATTATTCCAAAAAATGCTACGTTAGATCATTATCGTAAGCTACTTGATCTTGATTCAAGTAATTACTTACTTTGGTATAAAAATACGTTAAAAGTTAGTGTTATGACGATGATTTTTTCGGTGTTAGCAATTAGCTTTACTGCTTATGCATTTTCGAGATATCGTTTTGTCGGAAGAAAAAATGGTTTATTAACATTTTTAATTCTACAAATGATTCCGAACTTTGCAGCGTTAATCGCACTATATGTATTAGCGCAGTTAACAGGATTAATTGATACACATCTTGCATTAATTTTAATTTATGTAGGTGGAGCAATTCCAATGAATACTTGGCTTATGAAAGGGTATTTTGATACGATTCCGAAAGAGTTGGATGAGTCAGCCCGCATGGATGGAGCAGGACACTTCCGTATTTTTTGGCAAATCATTATGCCGCTTGCAAAGCCAATCGTAGCGGTTGTAGCATTATTCACTTTCATCGGTCCATTTACAGATTTCATTTTAGCAAGTATTATTTTACGCACGCCGGAAAATTACACTTTAGCAGTTGGATTATATGAAATGGTAGCGAAAAAATTTGGTAATGAATTTACGACGTTTGCGGCTGGTTCAGTATTAATTGCAATCCCGATTTCGATTTTATTCTTATCACTACAAAAATACTTTATTTCTGGTTTAACAGCTGGAGGTACGAAAGGATGAGAAATGGGACATTATGTCCCATTTTTCTTTTCATCTCTCTATAAAAAAATTATAGAGAGATGAAAAGAGATTTGACATCGCATATGAAAAGAAGTGAAATAAATAGTATATTATAGTATAGGAAAAAAGAGCTATATCCCTTACAATACATGGAGAGGGAGAATATGATAAGTTTTGCAAGATAGAATAAATAAATGACAGTTTATGACTTCTCCTATGACTTGCAACGGGTGCAAGATAAAATATATGAAAATGGCAGAGAAGTGAAAGGAGGGGATTTTTATGACAGTTACAATTAAAGATGTGGCGAAGAAGGCGAACGTAGCACCATCAACTGTTTCTCGTGTAATTGCTGATAATCCAAGTATAAGTGAAAAGACAAAGCGCCGTGTTCGAAAAGTAATGAGTGAATTAGGGTATCATCCAAATTTAAATGCAAGAAACCTTGCGAACCAAACGACGAAGACACTTGGTCTTGTTATGCCGAGTTCTGCAAGTAAAGCTTTTCAAAATCCGTTTTTCCCAGAAGTTATAAGAGGAATTAGTTCATTTGCACATGTGGAAGGGTATGCGCTTTATATGTCGACTGGTGAAACGGAAGATGAAATTTTTAATGGTGTTGTAAAAATGGTACAAGGGCGTCAAATCGGTGGTATTATTCTTTTATATTCAAGAGAGAACGATCGGATTATTCAATACTTGCATGACCAAAACTTCCCGTTTGTTTTAATTGGAAAACCATATGATCGAAAAGATGAAATTACATATGTAGATAATGACAATTATACAGCTGCAAGAGAAGTAGCGGAATATTTGATTTCATTAGGCCATAAACAAATCGCATTCATCGGCGGTGGATCAGATTTACTTGTAACGAGAGATCGTTTGGCGGGGATGAGTGATGCTTTGAAACTAGCAGATATTCTATTGCCGAAAGAGTATATTTTACACTTTGATTTTTCAAGAGAGAGTGGTCAACAGGCTGTTGAGGAATTAATGGGACTAAAGCAACCACCGACGGCAATTATGGCAACGGATGATTTAATTGGACTTGGCGTGTTAAGTGCGCTTTCTAAAAAAGGATTTGTTGTACCGAAAGATGTTTCGATTGTAAGCTTTAACAATGCTTTATTATCAGAAATTGCTAGTCCACCACTTTCGACAGTTGATGTGAATATTTATCAATTAGGGTATGAAGCGGCAAAAGCTTTAGTTGATAAGGTGGAGCATTCTGAATCTACTTCAAAATGCATTATTATTCCGCATAAATTATTGAAGCGTCAAACTTGTGATCATTATGCAACAAAAAGCTAAGAGTTTAACTCTTAGCTTTTTTCTTTAGAAAGACTTCTAAACGGTCACAGCCTTCTTTTAAAGTTTCGAAACTGTAAGCATAGGAAAGGCGAAGGTAGCCTTCACCGTATTCGGAAAATGCGGTTCCAGGAACAACGGCTAGCCCAGCTTCTTTTACAAGATCAAGTGCAAAATCAAATGATGAAGATGTTAAATGTCCAACATATGGGAATAAATAAAATGCACCTGTTGGCTTCTCAACCGTTAAACCCATTTGAATGAGTCTATTATATACGTAATCACGGCGTTTTTTGTATTGATAGCGCATCATCTTCGGGGCGTCTTTAGCAGCTGTTAAAGCTTCGATTGCAGCATATTGAGCAATTGAAGTAGCGCATGTAACATTGTATTGATGCACTTTTAAAATGTGTTTTGCTAAATAACTTGGGGCAAATAAAAGTCCGATACGCCAACCAGTCATAGAATGTGATTTTGATAAGCCGTTAATGACAATAGTCTTATCACGCATTTCTGGGAAATGAGCGATAGATGTGTGTTTGTCTTCATATACAAGTTCGCTATAAATTTCATCGGAAAGAACGAAAATATTTTTATCTTTTAAGATAGATACAATATCTTCTAATTCTTCTTTTGATAAGGTAACACCAGTTGGATTAGAAGGATACGGTAAAACGACGCATCTTGTTCGTTCTGTAATTGCATTTCGCAGAGCTTCAGCTGTTAAACGAAATCCAGTTTCACGAACATCTATAAAAATAGGAGTTGCACCACATAGTCGAATAATCGGCTCGTAACCAGGGTAAATAGGAGCAGGTAAAATTACTTCCGTTCCTGGTTCTAAAATAGTTCGGAATGCAACATCGATCGCTTCACTAGCACCGATTGTAACAATGGTTTCGTTTTCAGGTGAATAATGTAAATTGTAGTTGTCCTTTACAAAGTTACAAGCTGCCTTGCGTAATTCTAGTAAACCAGCGTTATGTGTATAGCTTGTATAATTTTCTGTAATGGCCCGTTTAGCTGCTTCTTTTACTAGAGAAGGTGTAGGGAAATCGGGTTGCCCAATTGTTAAAGAGATAAGATTATCATAGTTTTGAATCATATTAGAGAACTGACGGATTCCAGAAATTTGGATGTCCTTCACTCTAGGATTAATGAATTGTTCCATTGTATCTCCCTTTCTTCCGTTTGAAAATTAAGTTCATTTTATCATATTTTCAACTATTACGCTTTGTTTATAAAATTCCCCCCGCTATTTGTGAAAGATAAGAATCGTATCTTAAAATTCAGTGGAAGTAAGAAATTATGTGAGGATTCAAATGTCTATAAGAGTATAAGCTGTGTGAGTTAATTAAAGTTTCACTTAAGCATAAACACAAAAAAAAGCCGCTGCAAGCGACTTTTTAATAACCGTATTCCCAATCTATTTCATCTTCGTTCCAAAGTACGGAAGATACTTTGCCAAGATGGACAACGGATTCATTTACAGCACATGTACAGTCTTCGTCCCCTGCTTTATGTTGCAATTCTTCGTATACTGATTTTTCAACGTTTTCTAGCACAACCAAATTTTCTTCTTTTAAAACAAGCGTAGTACCCGCCATATTTATCTTCCTCCTACTAAAGTAATGATCACTTATTTGTAAACATAGATAGTATGGATTATATGCTGTATTTTGCGATAGTTGTCCGTCTAGTGAAGTGTTTTTTATTTTCTTTGTAATCCGTATTCATTGTATACTGCACGAAGGAAATTTGGTACAGGGTTTACAATCATTTCGGAAATTTGTAACATTTATTATTAGTTGTTAACAAATAATTAACAAAGATGTTAAGAAAAATCAAAATTTTGAAACAAATAGACTTATAAAATGATATAATCATATCAAAATACATATAGGGGATGAGAGGCTATGGAGCTGATTCGTGATTTAATGATCCAAATTGCCATCATTATTTTACCACTATTTTTATATGAAGCGATTCGTTTAAATCGTTATCAAGGAATGCTTCCGAAGCCTAATCGCTACTTTATTATGTTTTTATCTAGCGTTACACTCGTTCTCTCCATGACATACTCTATTTGTTTTGGTACCGTTTGCGGATACAATTTTCATCCAGTCCCAATTGTTAGTGGTTTTTTATATGGTGGGATTGTTGGGCTCATCCCTGCCATTATTTATGTTGCATATGAATGGATTTTTAAGGGGCTTAGTTGGTTGCCTATGGTAGAAGTTATATTTCTTTCGATAATTCCATTATTTTTGTCAAAGAAATGGTCTCTTTTTTCAAGAGATAAGAAGCTAATATTAGCTTTTATGATTGCATCATTTTATGTTCTTGTTTCATTAGTAGTCGGGATGTTGAATGTCCTTTTAGAAACAGGTTTTACACCGTACATATCTAATCTATATAGTGGGTATATATTTGCATCACTTATTATGGTTATGACAATGGTATTTCAAGTGTATTTGACTGAGTATTTAAACGAAAATGCATTATTGCGTACAGAAATGCAAAAATCAGAAAAACTTAATATTGTAAGTGAGTTAGCTGCAAGTGTTGCACATGAAGTTCGAAACCCTCTCACTGTTGTACGAGGGTTTATTCAATTGCTAGAGAGTACGGAAGACGTAAAAAACAAAGATTATATGCGTCTCGTATTAGCTGAACTGGATCGTGCTGAACAGATTATTTCAGATTATTTAAATTTAGCAAGGCCTCAAATTGAAAAAAAAGAACATATTTGTTTATCAGCACAATTAATTGAAATGACAACTCTTATGTCATCATTTGCAGCGATGCAGGGCGTTTATTTGCAAGTTGAGATTTCTGAGAGCCTTTATACTATCGGCGATAAGACGAAATTGAAGCAAGCTATTATGAATGTTGTTAAAAACGGTATTGAAGCAATTCAAGGAAACAAAGGGTATTTAAAAGTAACAGCTATTCAAAAAGATGAATTGATAATAATAAGAGTTAAAGATAGTGGTGTTGGAATGACAAAAGAACAGTTAGTAAGGCTTGGACAACCGTATTATTCTTTAAAAGAAAAAGGAACAGGATTAGGTCTTATGGTAACATTTAGTATTTTACAAGCGCATAATGGCACATTGGAATATAAAAGTGAAAGCGGAAAAGGAACTGAAGCTATTATTATATTGCCAGCTGTACGATATAAGGAATAAAAGTTACCGATAGAAGGTAACTTTTTATTTTATCGTGCATTAGAAAAAGATACAAAATTTCATTCATTTATTTTTTCTTGTTTTGTTCGAACGAATAAACTTTTAAATGATTGAAAGAAGCTTTGCTCTTTTGAGGCGGCGACTAATCTTTTTGTTTCTTGAATTTCGCGAATAACTTGCATAAGTTGTGTATCACGGTTGCTATCTTTATTGTAAATTTGATTGACAAGTTTATTCATTTTTTCTTCTTGTTTGGATTCTCGCTTATACATATGATTCATTAATAAGTCCATTTTTTCTTTTTGGAGTGCATCTGTTTGAGCGGCGTGAACAACTAGATCTTGTAACATTTTTTCTTGTGAGCCTTCTTTTACATAAACTTGTTGCATTAGTTCATCTAATTTCTCGTCTTTTAAACGATTTTGTGTAATGAGAGTAGAGTTTTGATGAATAATTGCTTCATTTAATTGAGCAAGCATTTCAAGTTTTAGCATGAACTCCTCAAAGTTACGCCCATCTTCTTTTGGTTGCACTTCTTGTTTATCTTGAATAACAGGTACAGGCGGGGCATCTTTTTCTTTTAAAATAATAGGTATTGTTTCTGAAATGTCTTCTTGTAATGTAGCAGCTCTTTCATGTATAGATTTCAATAGTTTTAAATCATCCAATTTATAAATACGAGCATCAGCTGTTTTTGAAATGATATAACCGTGTTCCTCTAAGAGTTGGCTATATTTTCGGACTATATGTTTTGGGATACCTGTTTTATTTGTAACATCTTTCGTTTTATAAATAGCTTCCATGATAGTTCCTCCCCAAAAAGTATCGTATATATCATTTCAACCTTTTATGTGGACTTCCTTTGAAAAAGAATGTCGGAAGGTTATTAGTTTTCTACAGCATTAGTGAAAAGATGAAGAAAAATGAATGTTTTTGGCGGAATGGAGAGGAAGAGCTAAAATAATGTCTGAAAACATACATAGAAGAAGTTTGTTATAATAACTGAGGAAAAGAAATTGGTAGGAACACGGAGGTACACATGAAGCAATTTAAAGGTATTATCATTTCAATTATTGCAATTCTTTCTCTTTTGGTAGCAGTATATGAAGTACTTGTGCCAGAGGAGACAAGTACTAAAAAAACAACTACGTATGATCAAATTCTAGAGTTCCCGAAAGAACGATATCCAGAGACCGGGAAACATATAACGGATGCTATAAAAGAAGGACATTCGGAAATGTGTACAATTGATCGTAATGGTGCAGCGGATAGAAGGAAATTATCGTTAGCGCCATATCCGACGAAGAAAGGTTATGATCGTGATGAATGGCCGATGGCGATGTGTAAGGAAGGCGGAAAAGGAGCTCATATTGAATATATAAGTCCAGCAGATAACCGCGGTGCAGGTTCTTGGGTAGGGAATAAGCTAGACAAATATCCAGATGGTACGCGTGTGAAATTTGAAGTGAAATAGTAATTGGCATGCATTTCATAGTGGAGGAGAGGGATAGTTATGGAATTAACAATTTCATATTCGCAATTAATGATAATGAACTATGATGGTCAGCAGCCTTATGTAGATTGGACTCCTGAAGATTTTGAAAGAGGCTATGCTGAGGTGGATGGAGCTATTATTTTTGAAGCAATCTCTGACTATACTTGTGAAGTGGAAGTTACTTGTGGAAATCATATTGAGAAAGAAGAAGTGGTTAGAACGATATCAGTTCCTTTCACAGTGAAGAATGAAGAAGTATATATAACAAGTATTCTTTCCAATAAATATCATATTCCTATTCCGAACGGGGAATATATGATAGTCTTGCAGGCAACTCCTCTTGAAGAGCCATCAGACGATGAATTGTATAAAGTACAATACGACTTCTATTTTGAGAGTGTAGAATAAAAAAACGTGTTATCCTTTTTGAAGGATAACACGTTTTTTTATTATGCGTTTGTTTTTAGGAGAGAACGAGCGTCTTTTGCTGCCTGAACCATGTGCTCTAAAGCAGGTATAACTTCCTCAGTTCTTCGTGTTTTTAAACCACAGTCTGGATTAATCCAGAAATATTTAGGGTCACATACTTGTAAAGATTGTTCTACGATTGTGAACATTTCATCTTTACTTGGGACACGTGGGCTATGAATATCATATACCCCTAGACCAATTCCTTTTTCATATGTTGTATGCTTTAATGTATTAATAAATTCTCCATGACTTCTTGATGTTTCGATAGAAATAACATCTGCGTCTAACGCTCGAATTGCATCTACAATATCTTCGAAGTTACTATAACACATATGAGTATGAATTTGTGTTTCATTTTCTACAGAAGATGTTGCTAAAAGGAATGATTGAACTGCCCATGTAATGTATGCATCCCAATCTTTTTCTTTTAACGGCATACCTTCACGAAGTGCAGGTTCATCGACTTGGATTACTCTAATTCCGGAAGATTCAAGTAATTCAATTTCATGACGAAGTGCTAATGCAATTTGATATGATACTTCTTTTCTTGAAATATCATTTCGAACGAATGACCAATTTAAAATAGTGACAGGTCCAGTTAGCATACCTTTTACTACTTTCTCTGTTAAGCTTTGTGCATATACAGTTTCTTTAATAGTCATTCCACTTATAAAGGCAACATCACCATAAATAACAGGTGGTTTTACGCAACGAGAACCGTATGATTGTACCCATCCGTTTTTAGTAAAGGAGAAACCAGCAAGTCTTTCTCCAAAATATTCCACCATGTCAGTTCTTTCGAATTCACCATGTACTAGTACATCAAGACCAATATCTTCTTGGTAACGAATCCACTTTGCAGTTTCTTTTTCAATGAATTGATTATATTGTTCATTTGTAATATCGCCGTTACGCCACTGTTTACGTGTTTGACGAACTTCAGATGTTTGCGGGAAGCTACCAATAGTTGTTGTTGGTAACAACGGTAATTGTAAAGCTACTTGCTGTAGTTCATATCGTTTTTCAAATGGAAGAGGACGTGAGAAATCATCTTCTTTAAGTGATGTACGTGCCACTTTTACATCTTCACGATTACGTGCAGCTGATGAGCGGATTGCATGATGTGCATTACGATATGTTGTTAAATCGCTACTGATGCTTTCTACACCTTTAGTAAGAGCAGAATGGATAAGGACTAGTTCTTCTAATTTTTGATTAGCAAATGCAAGTGCATCAAATAATTCACTTGTTAAGTGCGTTTCTTCCGTTTTATCAATTGGAGTATGCAATAAGTTACAAGAAGGTTGAACAATTAAACCTTTTGCTGTGATTTGATTTTGTAATGTTGTAAATAAAGAAAGTACATCATCAAGATCAGCTCTCCAAATGTTACGGCCATCTATACAACCGATAGCTAAAATTTTATCAGCTGGGAATCCATATTTTGAAATAGCATTTACATTACCTTCTTTGCCATGAACAAAGTCTAATCCAATACCAGAAACAGGGAATGCAATAATTTCTTCATAGTTCTCTTCTACACTATCAAAATATGTTTGTAGAAGAAGATTCGCATTTGGAACCTCTTTATGAATAGCTTCGTAAAGTTCTTTCGCTTGATTAATTTCATCTTTTGTTAAAGATGCGAAGATTGGTTCGTCAACTTGAATAATTTGTGCTCCAGCTGCGTGTAATTCAGAGAATAATTGTACATAAGGTGCAACTAGCTCTTTTAAAATAGTGGCAAATTGCTCTTCGTTATAACCTTTTGCCAGTTTTAGGAATGTATAAGGGCCTAAAATAACTGGTTTTCCATCAACGCCTAACTCTTTTTTCGCTTCTTCATATAAACGAAGAGGACGATTGTCTTTTAAAGAGATTTGTAATCCTTCTTCATATTCAGGAACAATGTAATGATAGTTTGTGTTAAACCATTTTGTCATTTCAGAAGCAACGTGATCTTTAGAGCCGCGTGCCATTGCAAAATATACATCAAGGTAAGAGGTAAACTCTGAAAAACGTGACGGGATGAATCCTAACATGTAGGCCGTATCCAGAACGTGGTCATAATATGTAAAATCGCCAACTGGAATTAATTCAATTCCCTTTTCTTGCTGTACTTTGACGTGTTGAAGGCGAATTTCTTTCATTGTCGTTAAAAATTGTTCTTCATCAATTTTATTGGACCAAAAAGCTTCCAATGTTTTTTTCCACTCTCGTTGTAGTCCGATACGTGGATAACCTAAGTTACTTGTTTGAATTGCCATTTTAAATTCCTCCCTAATTGAAAGTAAGCATTTCCGTTTACTCGGAAATACCTATAACAAAAAGCATAAAGGCATAGAAAAATAAGCCTTCCTTTTTGTTCTTAACACCTCATCATCATCCGTGAGTCTATCAGTGTTGTTAAAATAGGCAGGTATCCTGACTTATGCTTCATATAATTTCTTTCACCTTCCCGTTTTCACAGTGGCACAAAAAAGAAATCTCAGCATTTACAGTGGCGGGACCGTGTTGGAGTTTCACCAAACTTCCCTTTTAAACACGAAGTGAAATATTCGTGTACCTATTTTCCTTTTGAAAGGAATTTAACAAGCGATATGATATTGAAACAAATTCTAACACAATTTTCGGAATTTTGTCCACTGTTTTAAAATAAGAAAATTCTAAAGTTTTTCATTTCTTTTTATTCGGAAAATTAAGTTTTTTTGATGTTTATTTATTATTAAAATGAGGGTGTTTTGAGTTGCGAGGAATAATTATAGTGTTAAGTTTTTCTAAAAGAGGAGGCACCTCTTTTAGAAAAACTTAATCATTATCTACACCTATTTCTGAAAGACGACCTGCAGTTGCATCTTGTAAGAGCGTGTTTAGCCAACGTAATTCAACATTAATATGCTCAATGACGCTTTGTAGAATATATAGTTGAGCACGAGGAACTAGTTGTTTATTATGATCGTATATCGTTTGCATTGTATGTAAATAGAGCATTGTATCATCTCTCTTTTTTTTCAAAATAGGAACTAGAGCTTGTTCGTCGCTAAAGTGAGCGAAAGAGAGCGCTGAATAAATAGGTTTATATATTTGGTTTTTCGCTTCAAATTGTTTTAATAATAAGGTGTGGAAAAGGGCTTTTCCTTCCTCTGTTATATGGAAGATTGTTTTATCTGGTCTATTCGTATCTCTAACAATATTGGTAATGCTAATCGCACCTTGTTTTTCTAATTGCTCGAAGGCGTAGTATAGCGATCCCTTGGCATATTTAATATAACAATCCATTTGTCTTTCTTTCATTATGTGCTGCACTTCATAGGGATGTTTATCTCCTTCGAGTAACAAGCCGAGAATGACTAACTTCATGCTCATGCTGTCTCAACTCCTGTATATAGAAACTTTATATATATTATAAACGGTATATCCTCTTTCATAAAGGGATATACCGTTTCGTTTTTCTATATTAGCTTACTTGTTTTTGTTTTTGCTTTGTTTTTGGTCCTGTTAAAAGACGTTCATTTCCCATAAGTAAAATACAAATTATACTTAGCGTAGCTGGGATAAGTGCCCAGAAAAATGTATTAGCAATAGATGTTGCAAGAGCCTCTTTAATTCCGCTCAGTACTTCAGGAGGTAGCTTTTCAGTAGCATTTGGTGATAATAAAAAGCTTGTGTCTCCACCTTTAGGAGCCATTTTTTCTAGTTCAGGAGGGAAGACTGCTTTTAATTTATCAGTGAAAACATGATTTTGAATCGTACCGAAAATCGTGACGCCAAGGGTCATTCCAAGTGAACGGAAGAATGAGTTCGTGGATGTAGCAGAACCGCGATCTCTCATTTCTAGTTTGTGGATAGATGCCATACTTAAAACTGAGAAGGAGAATCCAACTCCAAGTCCAGCAAGCACCATAAACATTGTTACGAGTGTACGAGGTGTTTCCATAGTTAAAGTACTTAGTAAATAAATTCCAAGAACGAAGAAAACTCCAGATACTGTCATGATGTTACGATAACTTGTTCGTGAAGCTAATTGTCCACCAGTTTGACTGCCGATTACAGATCCTACCATCATAGGTGTCAAAATTAATCCAGCATTTGAGGCTGAACCACCGAGAACACCTTGAACGAAGATTGGAATATAAACTGTACAGATGATAAAAGCTGCGCCATAGAAAAAGGCAACACCTTGGCTAGCTGCAAATAAAGGTTTTTTAAATAAATGGAAAGAAATAATAGGCTCGGTTGCGTTTCTTTCTACGAAGAAGAAAATAATAAGCAGAATAACAACAGTTGAAAATAAACCAATAATCACATTAGAGTCCCATGCGTATTCTTTACCACCAAGTTCTAAAGCAAACATTAAGCAAACGATACTAATGACAAGCGTAATAGCACCAGCCCAGTCAATTTTTTGTTTTCGATATTCTAGAGACTCGCTATAGTATTTAGTAATGAAGAAGAAGGAAATAAGTCCTAACGGAATATTAATATAGAAGACCCAGTGCCAACTTA
Source organism: Bacillus sp. TH19 (assembly GCF_016651075.1). Taxonomy (NCBI): domain Bacteria; kingdom Bacillati; phylum Bacillota; class Bacilli; order Caryophanales; family Bacillaceae; genus Bacillus; species Bacillus sp. TH19. Next base: position 1,528,052 of record NZ_JAEKEO010000007.1, read on the forward strand.
TATAATCTGTAATGTAAGCACCTAATAAAGGTCCGAAAACACTAGATGTTCCGAAAACAGCACCAAATAGTCCGGTCATTTTTCCTCGTTTTTCAGGCGGGAATATATCATACATAATTGTAAATGCGATAGGCATAAGAGCGCCGCCACCAATTCCTTGAATGGCTCTATAAATACTTAGTTGTTCAATACTTGATGCTGTCCCGCAAAGTGCAGAACCGAATAAGAAAAGAATTAATCCGCCAATAAAAAAGCGTTTCCGTCCGTACATATCAGACAGCTTACCGAAAATAGGCATTCCGGCCATTGTTGCTACCATGTAGGCGGATGTGACCCAAACGAATTTGTCGAACCCTCCTAAGTCTCCGACAATCGTTGCCATCGCAGTTGCGACGATTGTGTTATCCATTGCTGCCATTAGAATACCAAGTAGTAAACCAGCAACAACAAATTTTGTTTTACTTGAATCGTTTTTTGATAGTTGTGCTTCCAAAAGTAGCCCTCCTTTAATAAAAATTAAACTAACTTAAGTTTTTTAGTGCAATGCATAAAAAAACTTTATGTACAGTTTGTATCGTTCCTCTTCATTTTATAAAAAATTGCACTGACATGATATAAAGGATGGAAATCATAAATTATATTATAGTCAAATTTGACTAAAAGGCAAATGTTTTCTAACGCCAAATTATTTTATCGGGCTTTAACTGCCCGTTAAAGCCCGATTGGTAAAAGCTAATAATCAGTGGGGGATGGACAAAACCCCCACTGATTAAAGTTTCACTTTATTATAATGACCAAAAGAGAGTAAGAATTTATTTTGTTATGTAGTCAAGGAAGGAAATTGTAAAAAAATATTTAATAAAGTATAACCTGTGTCAACCTATTAAAAATGGTTTTTTCTTTATATTGTCGAATAGGATAAAAGGAAAAGAAAAATTTGATATGGTTTGTAACAAGCTAAATATTTTTTCTAAGTGTAGTTTATTGCATCGAGAGGCAGAATACAGTTGTATAGATGATATATCTGGAATGAGGTGAATATATTATGAAAATATGGAAACGAATTTCGGATCAAGGAAGGTATTCTATACCGTTACAGCCGGTTTTGTGGATTGATGGTTCTAAAAAGGACACGGAAGCAGCCAATGTAGCAGTCACATTGCAAATCCGTAGTATGTATAAAGAAAAATTTTCGTATGAGATGATCTATGATGTTAATGACATACTAATTATTCGACTTGAAGTTGAAAATAAAGGCGTTGAAATGATTTCGCGAGTAGTTGTAAGTCATATGATTCGTGATTATTTCGCGTATATCCCAAACTCTTTAAAAGCAGATAAGGGAATAAGTGAGTTTTTATTTCAGCTTGTAAGGTGGCGAATCGATAATTTATCACCGAATGAAAAGGTAGAATTAATTTGTCAAATAAAAGCAAATAAAGATAAAGCTCCTCCCAATTCATTATTTCAGGCTACATATACATTTCAATATAAAGGTGTATCATATGGACCGCTACAAACAAATGAAGTGGTTGTCAGAAAATGATAAGAAGGAACCTGTGCGAAAGGTTCCTTCTTTAATGAAGATTGTGCTTCTTGAGTAATTTCTTTTGTTCCACTCCCTTTTTTCCAATATAGTTATTTTTGTATCCAAAATATAGAATGAATAGAAATGAAATAACATTTACTATAGCGTCAATTTGATCGTTTGTAATGAAGTTTATTCCGAAAGAGTTAAATAGTAATTTTAATGATAACAAAAAGCCAGCTAGTAAGCGCATAATATCTAATAGATTTTCTTTTTGAGGCATATAGGTCACTCCTTCCTAAAAACGATATATAGTATATATATGAAATAAAATAGAAAAGGTATACAAACTTAAGTAGAAATGTACATTAAATATGTACATTTTTTATTTTATAGAAAAACATTATTGTTATAGAAACATATATTGGTATAAAAGGGGGAGAGTATGAAACATAAAGGGAAAATTAGTGGATTATTAATTGGGAACACAGTTGCGGTTACAGAATGGATTGCACTTCAGGATGTAATTGCTAAGCTAGATTCGAGATCATTTTTAACCGTCTTTATTATTTATATATTGCAAATGATACTAAGCTATTATTTTGGACATTGGTACGATAAAAGAACGAATACGCGTGTAAATATTGAAGTAGGAGGAATGACGAATAACGATTTTGTCGTTGATTTTTTTGGGAAAGTAGCTGCTTTATCAGAAAGAGATTCTCGTAATATCACAGTGTATATTCTTTCCGTAAAAGAATGGGATGTATTAAAAGACACAGTGCAAGAAAAAAAGTTAGATGAGCTAGTCCAAAGAGTAGAACGTACAATTGTAAAGACAGTTCGAAAAGGCGATGTAGTTACGAGGTGGGATGAAAATAAATATGTTATCGTAGCTGTTGATAATGGCTATGAAAAGTCAACAATAACAAGCCGATTAATCAAAAATATTCAAAATGAAATAGCGAATGATTTATTAAGTGTCACACTATTATTTGGGGCTGCAAGTTATCCTATAGAAGGGAAAACTTTTGAAGATTTGTTTAGAAAGGCACAAAATCAATTGTATAATTATAGAAACTTGCAAAGTCATGAATGAAACTTTGATTTGAAGAAGTATGATATAAAGATTTTTTGTAACATTTTTTTGTCTTTTGTTACAAGAAAACTTTTTTTTGTAACAAAAGTCTTTAAAAATATATGAAATCAGCATATAATTGTGTGTGGATGTGTCAATGCATTTTGCACAATGTTTTCAGTTTAAAAGTGTAGAGGAAAACATGCTCTACACTTTTCCTTTTTAAGAAATTAAAAGAATCTTTGTAAGAGTTGCGAGGTCCCCTTTGCAATATGTAAAATGGACAAAGAGGTTATTTGATAGAAAGTGAGAAAGGGAATGATAGACGTGAGAGGTCAACGAACATCTTTTATCAGGTGAAATATTATAGTGTTTCTTGCAGTAGGTAAGATTAAGGTAAATACCTTTATGTTTTAAGACATTACATAATTTCAAGTGCGAAAATTGTACAAGCAGTATAAATAATTATTGATGATCTTCGTAAAAAAGATGCGAGCGTGAAATAGATAAAGAAGTTACATGTTTTTCATGGGATTTTTGGCACGATGGTCGCTTATTAATAGGAGGAAAAGATGTTGAAATATAATAAATTAGCAATTGTAACTGCATTATCAATGACTTTACTAGCTGGTTGTTTCGGCCCAAAACCAGAAGAGGAGCTATATGTTGCATTTGAAAATGCTGCCAAGCAAGAAAAAACAATGTTTGAAGATGCGAAAAAATTGGAGTCATTAGAGAAAGAGGGGCAAGTATTATATAATCAAATTGTCCAAGAAGGAAAAGATAATAATCAGGCTGTTAAGGATAAGCTTGATCAAGCGGTGAAAAATACAGCTGAACGAGAAAAAGTTCTTATTAAAGAAAAAGAGGCGTTAAATAAAGCGCAAGAAGAAGTGAAGTCAGCTGATAAGCATGTGAAGAAAATTGAAGATAATAAATTAAAAGAACAGGCTGATAAAGTAAAGAGTACTTATGAGAAACGACATGATTCATTCCAAAAGATGTACGATAGCTATAATAAATCTTTAAAGCAAGAAAAAGAATTATATACAATGCTACAAGATAAAGGTACAAAATTAAAAGATATTAGCGAGAAAGTAAAGGTAGTAAACCAAGCATATAAAGATATTGAGACAGAAAAAGATAAGTTTAATGAATATACGAAATCATATAATACAGAAAAAGTTGCATTCTATAAACAAGCGAATATTAAAATTAAGGAAGATAAAAAATAAAACAGTTTGGCCTAATATTAGGCCAAACTGTTTTATTTTTTTGTATAGGTACGGCTATACCATGGAACTGGTTCGCTTAATTTTTTTTCTTGTTTTAATGCTTCAGGACCAATATAATCTTGAAGTGTTTTTTTTGCTATTGTTAAAGATAAGGTTGTTTTCGGATTTCGATAGGAGGATTCAAGGTGACCAAGATGCGGTAGGGTGCGAAAATCATCTTTCGTAGGAGGGATATGGAAAAAATAATCACCTAAACGTATAAGAACATCGGATTGTTGTTGACTAAAACGTGGATTTCTAGAAAAGTGTAATCCTTCTTTGATAGCCTTTTTTTCAGTAATTAAGCGTTCTAAAGCAGTCTTTTTTAACCAATATAAGTACTTAGGGTTAGTTGCAGCTTTAGCATGACGATTCACAACGAAAATAGATTGAGCTAGTCTATTAATAGAATGTTGATTATGCAATGGAGATTGTGGTTGTGAAGGTTTCATATTGACTCTCCTTTCAATTTTTCCTTATTATAGCATAAATAAAATGGGTTTTTATTATATGCAAAAAGTAATTGTATATATTTTCAATATTAAAGCAATATTGTTATAAAAAACAACTATTTTGTATAATAGTGATAGAATATGTTTCAGAAATTTGATAATGAAAGAGTGAGAAGTTTGAAAGAAATATTAAAATTACAATATGCCATTATAGATATTGGATCTAATACAATGCGTTTAGTTATTTATGAAAAGCAAAATGGAGGCTTTTATAAAGAAATTGAAAATACGAAAGTGGTTGCTCGGTTAAGAAATTATTTAATCGCTGGTGTTTTGAATGAAGAAGGTAAAGAAGTATTGTTACAAACATTATTTCAATTTCAAGAAAGTACAAAATTCCATCAGTTGCATCATGTACTTTGTGTTGCAACGGCAACAATTAGACAGGCTGAGAATCAAGAGGAGATTAAAAAACTTGTTGAAGGACAAACAGACTTTACTCTTAGAGTATTATCAGAATATGAGGAAGCACGTTACGGCTATTTAGCAGTTATGAATTCTACTTCGTTTTCGGAAGGAATAACAGTAGATATTGGTGGCGGAAGTACGGAAGTTACATATATTAAAAATAGAGAGATTTTAGAGTACCATAGTTTTCCTTTTGGTGCGCTTTCTTTAAAACATCTATTTATTAAAGGTGATATTCCTACTAAAGATGAATTAGAGGAAATTCGAGAGTATTTAGAGTGTCAATTTCGAACGTTACCATGGTTAATTGATAAGAAATTGCCTCTTATTGCAATTGGTGGTAGTGCGAGAAACTTAGCGAAAATCCACCAAAATTTAACAAACTATCCTATAGCGGGAGTACATTTATACAAAATGAAAGAAGAAGATATTGAAAATGTAAAAGGTGCATTGGAAAAACAATCGTTTATCGAACTTCAGAAAATGGAAGGATTGGCAAAAGATCGAGCTGATACAATTATTCCAGCGGTTGAAGTATTTCATAAACTTGTAAATATTATAGAAGCAACGGCATTTGTATTAAGCAAAAAAGGATTAAGAGAAGGTGTTTTCTATGAAGAGTTGACGAAAGATTTAGGAATTTCATATTATCCGAATGTAGTTGAAGAAAGCTTACATTTGTTATCACACGAATATGAAATGGATATGGAATTTGTCATTCAACTTATTAAACATGGAAGATTGATTTGTAAACAACTCGAAGAAATGAGACTGATTTCTGTTTCAATAAAAGACTGGGAAGCATTCCATCAAGCAGCGAAAGTATTTAATATTGGAAAATATATAGACGAAGAAGCGAGTCGTTTACACACGTTTTATTTATTGGCAAATAAAACAATTGACGGCATGATGCATAAAGATCGAGTGAGGTTAGCGCTTATTGCATCTTATAAATCAAAAATGCTATTTAAACAACATTTATCTCCATTTGAAGGTTGGTTTGATAAAAGCGAACAAAAAAAAATCCGCCTATTAGGCGCTGTTTTACAATTTTCAGCTGCTTTAAATGTAAGACAAAGATCGCTTGTTGATACGATATCCATAACAGAAAATAAAGAAGGATTAACGTTTAGAATTTTATGTGAGCAATCGGCATTAGCAGAAAAAGTACAAGCTGAAAAACAAAAAAAGCAGCTAGAAAGAGTATTGAAAACAAATATTCACTTATCATTTGAATCAAAACGTTAAGTTGTACGGATGTCTTTACAGAAAATTAACACTTTGGAATATTGTAATTTGATAAAATGAAAGTAACTAAATTATAGTGAAAAAGTTTCAAAGGGAAGTGTGAAGAGAATGGAATTGCTAAAGGGGAATTTAGTAAATTTAAATGATACAGCGTATTATAATAATCGTGAATTAAGCTGGCTAGCATTTAATGAACGTGTACTACAAGAAGCGCAAGATGAAAATAATCCACTATTAGAAAGACTAAAGTTTATTAGTATTTTTAGTTCGAATTTAGATGAATTTTTTATGGTGCGCGTAGCAGGTTTGAAAGATCAAGTAAGTGCGGGATTTAATCAGCCAGAAAATAAAGCAGGTTTAACACCAAAGAAACAGTTAAATAAGATTGCGATAAAATCGCATGAGTTAATGACTGTGCAGTATGAAACGTTTAAAAATTATGTATTGCCAGCGCTTGAACTAGAGGGGATTGAGCGTTTAACATTCCATGATTTGACGAAAGAGCAAAGGGAATTTATCGAGGAGTATTTTGATGAACAAATATTTCCGGTTTTAACCCCTGTATCTATTGATGCGTATCGTCCATTTCCAATGTTATTAAATAAAAGTTTGAATTTAGCTACTATTTTATATGATGAGCAACAGGCTGAGGAAGAAAATCGTACGAAGTTAGGAATTGTACAAGTGCCTTCATTACTGGAGCGTTTCATATTTTTACCGAGTGAAGGGCAAAAACATAAATTTATTTTATTAGAAGATGTAATTAGTGGTTTTACTCATAAACTATTCACAGGATATAACGTATCGCCTGTTACTCGTTTCCGTATTACACGTAATGCGGATTTAACGATCCATGAAGAAGGTGCACGCGATTTATTAAAAGTAATTGAAAAAGAATTGAAAAAGCGTAAGTGGGGAGCTGCCGTTCGTTTAGAAGTTGGTAAAGAACACATTGATGAAAGAGTGTTAGCGTTATTGTATGATGTGTTAGAAGTAAAAGATGAAGATGTGTACATGATGGATGGACCGTTAGATTTAACATGTTTATTCTCCTTATATAAAAAATTAGCGCCTTTATATGAACATCTAGTATATCCGGCTCTTATTCCTCAACCTCCTCAAGATTTAGGTGATGAGGAAGATGTATTTGAAAAAGCGATAGAACATGATATTTTATTACACCATCCCTTTGAGTCGTTTCAGCCAGTCGTTGATTTTGTCCGTGATGCGGCAGATGACTCGAATGTACTTGCGATTAAACAAACATTATATCGTGTAAGTGGAGATTCTCCAATAATTCAGGCGCTGAAGGTAGCAGCTGAAAAAGGAAAACAAGTGACGGTATTGGTTGAGTTAAAGGCAAGGTTTGATGAAGAGAATAATGTTCATTGGGCTAAAGAATTGGAACAGGCCGGATGTCACGTTATTTACGGAGTAAGTCACTTGAAAACGCATAGTAAAATTACGTTAGTTGTAAGAAGAAGAAACGGAAAAATTGAAAGGTTTGTACATCTTGGAACCGGAAATTATAATGATGCAACAGCGAAGTTGTATACCGATTTTGGATATATTACATCGCGAAAAGACTTTGGTGTAGATGCAACAAATTTCTTTAATTATTTGAGTGGTTATACAAAAAAACCGCATTTTCATCATTTATCTGTTGCCCCGTTTGATATAAGAGAGCAGTTTATGGAGTTAATAGATGAGGAAATCCGTTATCATAGACAATATGGAAATGGATATATTATCGCTAAAATGAATTCGTTAACAGATAAACCGTTAATAAAAAAAATGTATGAAGCATCACAAGCTGGAGTAAGGGTAGAGCTCATCGTTAGAGGGACATGTTGTTTAAGACCTGGGATTCCAAATGTAAGTGAAAATATTCGTGTAGTTAGTGTTGTTGGAAGATATTTAGAGCATAGTCGTATTTATTATTTCCATCATAATGGAGATGAAAAAATATATTTATCTTCAGCTGATTTGATGACGCGAAATATGGAAAAACGAGTAGAAATATCCTTCCCAATTTTAGATATTGAAATGAAAGCGAGAATAAAGGCAATTTTACAGCTGGTTTTGGCTGATAATGTGAAAACACGTGAACAAAATAAAGATGGTGACTATTATTATATAATTAATAGTAGTATAGAAGAAATTGATAGCCAAGTGAATTTATTTAAGATGGCGTATCAAAATACAGACGCTGAATAGTGTGAAAAAAGTAAAAACCTCTTATTGAATTTAAGAGGTTTTTACTTTTTTTCTCTACTCATATATTCTCAAAATGGAAGGATGAGTAGAGAGAATAGTTTTTATTATAGGCGTGTGATGAGTCGGTTCGTTGAGAGAAAAACATTAGAAGAATGGTTGGTTTAAATTAATAATAGTATGGTTGTTGACAAGGCCCTCCGTAACAAGGAAAAGGTGCTGGTGGTGGGAAAGGCGGTGGATAAGGCGGATAAAACGGTCTAGGCCCGAAAGCTAATGCTCCGCCTAGCAGTCCGCCAGCAATTCCAGCTAGAAATGGAACACCGAAAAATGGAAAGAAGCGTGAGTCGCCTGCTGGGCCAAAAGGTGCTGAACGAACTGGGATCGGTTGATAATATGGATACATGAACAAACCTCCTTTACTGGACTCATTTTTATCATATGGTGGACCAAGCGTGGATGAGCGCGTACAAGGAAGGATATGTAAGGAAATAGGCGAATTGTTACGAATGTTGTAGGATGAAGAGTGTGATTTCAGGTTTTGACATAAAGCGGAATGGGACACGTGTTCTTCCAATACCTCGATTGACATAGAGAGTCAAACCTTGAATGTTATAGAAACCTTCAATATATTCTTTTGCAAGCGACGGAGTAATAATAGCACCTAAAAAAGGAATTTGTACTTGTCCGCCATGGCTATGACCAGAAAGTTGAAGATTGATTGGATATGTAGCGATTTGTGGCGCGATATCTGGTTCGTGAACGAGAACAATTGTATAAATATTTTGTTTTGCATGTTGTAAAGTTTCCGCTATTTTTGGTTTACCCAGTAGCATATCATCGAGTCCGAAAATAGAAATTTCACTATTATCCAGTAAACGAATTCGCTTTTCGCTATTTAGCAAAAGTTCAAATCCAGATTCGCGCATGATGTGATCATAGTATTCAGTTCCATATCCGCCATGGTCGTGGTTACCATAAATAGAAAATTTACCGAAGGGTGCCTGTATATTCTTTAAAATGGATGCAACAAAAGAAGCCTCGGTATATGTTTGGTAATCATCAATGAGATCACCAGTAAAAAGGACAATATCTGGCTTTTCAGCATTAATCTTGGAAACGATTTGAGATAAATGTTGGAGAGAGAAATAGTATCCTAGATGTAAATCGCTAAATTGAAGGATCTTCATACCATGAAAACCTTTTGGTATGAGCGGTGATTTAAGTGTGTGTTGCGTAAAAGAAAGCAAATAGGGCTCTATATATTTAGCATAATAATAGCCGATACTTGCGGTTATAAATGAATATAGACAAGTGCGTATTCCAGATTTTAAAAAATTTCTTCTTGTAATTTTCTTCATATACAGGTTACTCGAACCTCCCTTCAGTTTTTTTAAAATATATTTTAAATACTAAAAAAGTAGTATAGATTACGAAAAAAATGAACGAAAAGAAACCTCTTTACGTTAAAAAATCAGAAAAATTGAAAAATATAAAGATTTCTATCAAATAAAGTGATAAAATGAATGTGTATTCATTTTTTGGAGGGGATGTATGTGAAAGAGAAGGTAGTTATTATAACAGGTGGATCAAGTGGAATGGGAAAAGGGATGGCGATACGTTTTGCGAAAGAAGGGGCACGTGTTGTTATTACAGGGCGTACAAAAGAAAAGCTAGAAGAAGCAAAGTTAGAAATTGAACAGTTTCCAGGCCAAGTATTATCTGTACAAATGGATGTACGAAATACTGATGATATTCAAAAAATGATTGAACATATTGATGAGAAGTTTGGACGAATTGATATTTTAATAAATAATGCAGCTGGAAACTTTATTTGTCCAGCAGAGGACTTATCTGTGAATGGCTGGAATTCGGTAATTAATATTGTATTAAATGGTACATTTTATTGTAGTCAGGCTATTGGGAAATATTGGATTGAAAAAGGTATAAAAGGAAATATTATTAACATGGTGGCAACTTATGCATGGGATGCAGGCCCAGGGGTTATCCATTCGGCGGCAGCTAAAGCTGGTGTATTAGCGATGACAAAAACTCTTGCTGTTGAGTGGGGACGTAAATATGGAATACGAGTTAACGCTATCGCACCAGGACCAATTGAACGTACAGGTGGTGCCGATAAATTATGGATTTCAGAAGAAATGGCTAAGCGTACAATACAAAGTGTCCCACTTGGTAGGCTGGGGACACCAGAAGAAATTGCGGGTCTAGCTTATTATTTATGTTCAGATGAAGCTGCATACATAAATGGAACTTGTATGACAATGGATGGTGGCCAGCATTTGCATCAATATCCATTTTAAAAGGATGAAAAAAACGAATGATTTATTCATTTCTTTGTGGTAAAATATGACGAAAATGTGACACTTAAAAGAAATGTGTTTACAAGAGGGGATATATACGTTATATTTAAGACCTCTTTTTTCTTCATAGTAGAATTGCTAATTCCCCTTAGCATTTTACCCCTCTAATCCCTTCAGGAAAACTGAAGGGATTTTTTATTATTTTTCCGTAAATATCGTGTTATAATTTTTGAAAAGTAAAGGGAGGGAAGCACGTTGATAGATGCATTAGATGTAATGAGTAACTTGGATAAAGTCCTTCCTTATTATCAAGCTATTTTTAGTGCTGATGAGCATACAATAATTGGATATGAAGTTGTAGGACGAATTCAAACAGAAGAGGGCATACAAAGTTTAGCATCTTTCTTCCATGATGATTCTATTCCGAGTGAGTTCCAACTTGAAGCGGATAACATCATCGTAGAAAAAGCGTTAAATAGGTATTTAGAAACGGATCAAAAATTATTATTATTTATACATCGGAATGCTAATGTATTAATGAATGATGAAGATGAAAGTTTACTTCAACTTTTGCTGATGTATGAAGAACAAGGTTTGAACTTACAACGCATTGTTCTGGAAATAACAGAACATGAATGTAAAGAAGATATAGAACAATTTAATCATTTACTCATGTATTATCGTACATATGGTATTCAAATTTCGATTAATAAAGTCGGAACGGGTACAAGTAATTTAGAGCGTATTAGCGTGTTAGCACCGGATATTTTAAAAGTAGATTTAACAAATTTAAGGCAAACTGCACTTTTACAATCTTATCAAGATATTTTATATTCCTTATCTTTACTTGCTAGAAGAATTGGTGCGACATTGTTATATGAAGAAATTGATGCTTTTTATCAACTACAATATGCTTGGAAAAACGGTGGTAGGTATTATCAAGGTAATTATTTGAAAGAATGTTTACCTGATTTTATTGAAACGAATGTTTTAAAAGAGCGACTTGGTAATGAATGTCATCAATTTATTCTGCATGAGAAGAAGAAGTTGCAAAAAATTTATAATTTAACAGAGATGTTACGTGATCGAATTGGTGATGTTCTGTCAAAACAAAAAAAGAATGAAGATATAAATGATTGGTTATTACAATTTAGCCAAAGCATATCACAATATAGTTTTCGGATATTTATTTGTAATGAAGATGGTTTTCAACAATCGGGTAATATTATGAAAAAAGATGGTGGATGGATCATTATGCCAGAGTATTATATGAAGAACTGGAGCTGGCGCCCTTATTTTCTAGAAAATATAATGAAAATGCGTTTTGAGAATAAGGCAAGACTTTCAGATTTATATGCTGATATCGAAACTGGTGAAATGGTACGAACATTTTCATTCCCGATTGATGATGAAAACTTTTTATTTATAGATTTATCGTACGAATATTTATATGAAGAAGATGTTTTATTTTAATGCACGAAGAGATTCGTGTATTTTTTTGTTTGTTTTTATCATAAATTGGTAATAGTGAAAATGATGATGAAAATGCTGTCTATCGTTGTAAAGATTTTACGAACGAAATCATCCCTTTCTTTGCATAATCATTGTTACAATGAATACTACAAAGACAAGCTCTTTTAAAAGGAAGGTGAAAAAATGAAGAAATATGGAATATGGTTTGTTCTATTTATATGTGTTGCCTTTCTAGTTGGCTATAGTGTCACAACTGTTTTAGGAAAAGAAGAAGTGAAAGTGGATCGGAAAGAAGTGTTTACAACGATACAAAAAGGTTATGAGACGCAATTTTCAATCCGCGGGAAGCAAATACCTATGAATAAGATGATAGAGACGTTATCACCATATTTTACAAATAATTTCCTTCAAGTTTTTACAGATGAAAACAGTAGAAATGAAAAACAAAGTGGTGAATATTTACTTCCAGCAAAAGAAGCTCCGTTTTCTTTTAATTCAGAAACAAAAATGTCTTATGATGAAGAACATAAAAATTTATATGTCTATGAGCGGACAAAGAGTGGACAATATCAAATTGTGACATTGCAAAAGGATAATGGAAAATGGAAATTAGCAGGGTATCATGAAAGTCAGGAACTGTTGACTGAAATAAAAAGGTTACAACAATTATGAGAATAGGAATAGGTGTCGCCTATTCCTATTCTATACCGAGTAGCTGTTGCAATTTTTCAATTTGAAAACCTGCCACAACTTCTTCGTCAATTACAACTGTTGGAGTTGAATAGGATTCATAGTCATATAAAAGACGATTGCGTGCAGCAGCGTCTTTTTTTATGTCAAATTCTTCATATACAACGTTATTATGTTTTAAAAATTCTTTTACAATGGTACAAGGCGGACAATCAGGTTGTGTATAAACCTCAATTTTTTTCATTGTAATTCCTCCCTTTTTCTGTTGTTTATTATATTCTGCCAGTATAAAAAGCGCAATAAAGAAGTAAAAAGATGATCTTTCATCTTTTTACTTCTTATTTCGACAAATTTTAGTTGAGTTTCTGGCCAAGAACCTTTATCCTAGATTGTGGAACGTTTTTTCTGTTATGACGGATAGAATGAGTATAGCTGTAAAACCTATTGGTAGGAAGATCAGAGAAAGGAGAGATTTCATGTCTCTACTCCAAGGAATTTTAACTCGACTTGTTAGTCTACAAGAACAAGCTGAAAGCGGTGAAGTAGCACAACGCTATTTTGAAGTGAACGGTGAGCGCAAATGTAGCGTGAAATTTTTCGATAAAAGTGAAATGTATGAGTTAGAAGTGTATCAACAAGGTGAAAAACCTCAAGTGTATCAATTCGATAACATCGATATGGTTGCAATTGAGATTTACGATATCATTTCTTGATACATATAAAAAAGGTACTGCCAAATGGCGGTACCTTTTTTAGTTATATTAATTAATGGGCTATATAGGTAGTAGAAGTTGTAATTTAAGTCGCGATTAAATAAAAGAGTTTTTACAAATGTATATGTATAGGAATTTTTTATTTTTCCTACAATGATAGTAAATATTAATAGGAGGTGCAAAGGATGGAACGCTTACCGATTGTTATTTGTCCTAATTGTCACAGTCATGCTGAAATTAATCACGTATTAACCGCCCAGTCTAATCAAAATGTAATATATACATGTAGATTTTGTAATTATGTAATTCGAAATATTGAAACGAATAAAGGGTAGTAAGTTATAATTTTTGTTTTTGTCCCATACAATGAGAATACGAAAAGTCTGTCTAATTGAAAGGACGTGACTATGTGGACGGTGAGCATACATTTTATAATGTTTCAGAGAGACATTTGAATTTTGATATGGTATTTAACCGTATTTGTAGTTTCATTGAAAAGGATCCGCGAAATTTATATCGATTATCTATTGGGACAGACTCACAAGCGCATCAAAAGGATACGAGGTTTATTACAGCGATACATATTCATCGTGTTGGAAAAGGAGCATGGGGATGTTTGCATCATAAATCAGTGAAAAATAAGCCAGCAACGTTGCGAGAGAAAATATATTTAGAAACACAGTTTAGTCAAGAAATCGCCTATCTATTTACTCCCAATCATATACAAGCGATATGGGATTTATTGCACCCATACGCTCAAGATGGAGCAGGATTCATAATGGAAATTCATTTAGATATCGGGAATGATGGTTTAACAAAAGAATTTATTTTAGATATGACGATGAAAATTCAAGCAATGGGATTAACAGCAAAAATTAAACCAGATGCTTATGCGGCATTTAGTTATGCAAACAGATATACGAAATAATGTGAAATGATGTCTATATATTCGCAGTCGTTAAGTATTTCTAACAAAAACTGAATATTACATCTGTTAAATAGACTGAAAAATTTATATAATGAGAGTGATGATGCGAGTGCAAGGAGAGGAGCATATGGAAAAGGAATTTGTTTTAACAAGAGAAGAAGAAAATTTATTGTTGGATATTCTGTTTCAGCAAAATTACGCGAGCGAAATTTTAGCGGTGGAGCTTACAGACATTGAGAATGGTTTAAAACAGACAGATGTGACGCAATATAAAAAAATCACAAGATTGTTTTACCGATTAAAAAATAAAGGGTTTTAAGCACTACCGGAATGGTAGTCTTTTTTTTATGTTATATGCTAAAATAGTTATGTATTTTTATTTTTATTAGAAGAATGTCAGGACAAAATAATAATATGAAAACGCTATCATAAAATGTGAATAGGATCGGAGAATATTAGCAGGAAAAAGGGAAAATGGGGGATGTAACATGATTAGTATTCCGAAAGACGAGTTTCAACAAATTCTTGTGAAGGATTTAATGATTTCATCAGATAAAGTAGCACATGTACAAATAGGGAATGGTCTAGAACATGCTTTACTCGTTCTTGTGAAATCTGGATATTCGGCGATTCCTGTTTTAGACCCTATGTATAAATTACATGGGTTAATTAGTACTGCTATGATTTTAGATGGTATTTTAGGATTAGAGCGCATTGAGTTTGAAAGACTTGAGAATATGAAAGTGGAACAAGTGATGAAGGAAGAGATTCCAGTTCTTATGTTAGAAGATTCTTTTGCAAAAGCTTTAGAAATGACAATTGATCATCCTTTTATTTGCGCTGTCAATGAAGAAGGTTACTTCGAGGGTATTTTAACACGGCGGGCTATTTTAAAATTGTTGAATAAAAAAGTGAGACAGCATAATCGATAACGTAGGGAAAGTGACTTCACAGAAAAGGCGAAGTCACTTTTTTTCGTGCATATCAGTTGTGTATGTATTATATTTAAAAAGACATAAAGCATAAGAAAAGTTTGAACTAACAAACCGTTCTAATGTATAAAAGTATGCAATTAAATTAAGGATGAAATATTTATTAAAATTAGGTGTATGGAAGCTAAGGAAAGAGGGAGAAAGTTGCAAATTGATGATTTTCAAATGATGGTTGTGTTAGCTCAGGAATCAAATATGAGAAAAGCGGCGGAACGTTTATTTGTTTCCCAACCTGCGCTTAGTCAACGATTACAATCTATGGAGAAACAATGGGGAATGAAATTTTTTATTCGTTCACAAAAAGGATTAACAATTACACCTGAAGGGGAAAAAGTTGCAAATTATGCAAAAGAAATGTTACAACGGGAAGAGGGTATTAAAAGTGAACTGGCTCTTTTTAGAACCGAAACATACGGTACGTTAAAAATAGCTGTTGCATCAGTCATTGGGCAATATTGGCTTCCACCTGTTTTGAAAAAATTTGTGCATAAGTATCCTTCTGTGAAGATATCTCTGTTTACTGGCTGGAGTAGTGAAGTGCAAAAGCAATTTTATGAAGGAGACGTTCATGTTGCTATACTGAGAGGATCACAAGAATACAAAGGGCAGAAACAACAATTATTTGAAGATGAATTATATTTAGTTGATAAAGAAATAAAAGATATTTCGATGTTAAAAGAGACAAATAGACCATTTATTCAATTTAAAAGTGATTCGACCTACTATGGACAAATACAAAATTGGTGGTATGGATTATTTTCAAATCCACCTAAGCGAACGATTGTAGTTGACCAAATTGAAACGTGCAAACAGCTTGTTTTAAATGGAATAGGCTATGCTCTTTTACCTTCGACTGTTTTAAAAGAAGTGCAGGAAAATATGTATAAAACACCTGTTCAATTAACGAGAGAAACATGGTTATTGACGAGTGACTCTGCAAGGCAGTTGAAGCAAGTACAAGCATTTTTAGAAATTATAGAAGAAATTCAAATGGAAAAATAAGATTATTGTCTTGCTACTCGCTCTATCGTTTGGTAGAGTAACATTATAAATGGATTTAGGAGGCAACAAGAATGAAAATGATGGACGCTAACGAAATTATTTCGTTTATTCAAAACAGTGAAAAGAAAACTCCTGTAAAGGTATACATAAAAGGGGATTTAAAAGAGGTAACATTCCCTGAAACAGTACAAGCATTTGTAAATAAAAAATCTGGTGTATTATTCGGAGAATGGTCTGAAATTAAGACAATTCTTGATGAAAATAACAAGCACATTGTTGACTATGTAGTTGAGAATGACCGTCGTAATTCTGCAATTCCAATGCTTGATTTAAAAGGTATTAAAGCTCGTATTGAGCCAGGCGCGATTATTCGTGACCATGTAGAAATTGGTGACAACGCTGTTATCATGATGAATGCAACAATTAACATCGGTGCTGTAATTGGTGAAGGTACTATGATCGACATGAACGCAGTGCTTGGTGGACGTGCAACAGTTGGTAAGAACTGTCACGTAGGTGCAGGTGCTGTACTTGCCGGTGTTATTGAGCCACCTTCTGCAAAACCAGTTATCGTTGAAGATGATGTTGTAATTGGTGCAAATGTAGTTGTTCTAGAAGGCGTTACAGTAGGTAAAGGTGCAGTTGTAGCAGCAGGAGCTGTTGTAACAGAAGATGTGCCTCCATATACAGTTGTTGCGGGAACTCCGGCACGTGTAATTAAAGAAATTGATGAGAAGACAAAAGCAAAAACTGAAATTAAACAAGAGCTTCGTCAATTAAACCCAGAGAAATAAAAAATAAAAAGCGTAAGAGCATGAATGTGCTCTTACGCTTTTTATAGATAGAGGTGCAAAAATGACAGTAAGCAAATTTGTCCAAGTTCGTAGAGATTTACATAAAATTCCGGAGATCGGATTTAAAGAGTGGAAAACACAACAGTATATTTTAGATTATATAGGAACGCTTCCTAATGAATATTTGGAAGTGAAAACATGGAAAACAGGTGTAATTGTTAAAGTAAATGGAAAAAATCCAGAAAAAATAATAGGTTATCGTGCAGATATAGACGGTCTACCAATTACAGAGGAAACTGGATATGAATTCTCTTCTGTCCATGAAGGAATGATGCATGCATGTGGACATGATTTGCATGCAACAATCGGTTTAGGACTTCTAACAGCGGCTGTAAGCGAAAGAATAGATGATGATCTTGTGTTTATATTCCAACCAGCTGAAGAAGGTCCAGGTGGTGCACTTCCTATGTTAGAAAGCGATGAGTTAAAAGAATGGAAGCCTAATATGATTCTTGGACTTCATATTGCGCCTGAATACTCTGTGGGAACAATTGCGACAAAAGAAGGTTTATTATTTGCGAATACATCAGAGCTATACGTTGATTTAAAAGGAAAAGGTGGACATGCTGCATATCCGCATACAGCAAATGATATGATTGTTGCAGCGAGTCATCTCGTTACACAACTTCAATCAGTTATTAGTCGTAATGTGAACCCTCTTGACAGTGCGGTAATTACAATTGGGAAAATTACAGGTGGTACAGTTCAAAACATTATCGCAGAAAAGTCTCGTTTAGAAGGAACAATTCGAACGCTATCAGTGGAATCAATGAAACGTGTTAAAAGCCGAATTGAGGCAATTGTTGCGGGAATAGAAGCTTCTTTTCAATGCGAAGCTGTTATTGACTACGGAGCGATGTATCATCAAGTGTATAACCATGAGGAGCTAACGAGAGAGTTTATGCAATTTACACGTGAACAAACGACTATGGACGTAATTACGTGTACGGAGGCAATGACAGGTGAAGACTTTGGTTATATGCTTCGAGAGATACCTGGATTTATGTTTTGGCTTGGAGTAAATTCAGAATATGGTTTACATCATGCGAAATTAAAACCAGACGAAGAGGTTATTGAGAAAGCAATTGTATTTTTAAATCAATATGTGAAGTGGAAGGGAAATAGAAAGTGAACTTACTCGCTAATTGTGCAATAGTTTAGAGTGGGGACTTCTTAGTTCAGAGACGAAAACATCTTTCGTATTCGTTCGTGTTAGACATCTTCATACAAATGAGTAAAGTTAAATTTGACGTCTTAATAATGAGCAGGGGGTTTTTAGCCACTGCTCATTATTAATTATTGCTAATAGGGAAGATAATTATTTAACTACCCTATATATGTTTACTTTTAGTATGAAAAGTGTGTAAAATCAATGTGATACATAGAAAAAGGGTGGGGAATTACGTGCAAATTAGCAGTGCGATTTTATGTTTCGTCTTATATGCATATGTTATTATTGCGGCGGTTTATTTTGGGATAAGTTTTTACGCCTATCGTTTAGCAAATAATAGTGAATATGAAGAAACATACAAATGGGTGAAAAGATATTTGTCACCTGTACTAGAAATTATGAATGGATTTGTTCTTTTTTTATTTATTGGATTAATTGCTTTCTCGACGAGTTTAGTAGGGAATAAGACTACGTTATTTGTACTAGGTATCATTATTTTTATGCTATTAGGAATTCGGATTGGTAATACGGTGTTTTGGAACGAAAGAAAAATAGATGGTTGGACAGGGATGTTTATTCCATGTATGTTAGCTGCAATTGTGACGAATATAGAACATGAATATTATCAATTACATTTTTGGCTTATCATTGTTTTAACAATCCTCTCTGTTTTGTATATAAGTACTGTCGTGCTAACATACATCGCAAATGAAAAAGGAGATGCAAAAGGTGCGCACTTCTTTAGAGGGCGTGCATTATTATGGAGTGTGCCGACGATGGCAGTTATAGGGATTATTGCGATATTAGTAAATGGATATCAATTTACTAATTGGCAATTGTTTTTAGAAACTTGGTGGATCTTCATTGTTTCGCTTGTAGCTTTTTTAGGCGCAACACATTATTTATTCCATCAACATCATTACATATTGGCACTGTTATTCGCATTTACACAACTTTTATTTGCTTTTTTCGGACAAGAAACGCTATTGTTCGTTTTTGAAACATTTAGTTCATTTGGAAATATATTTGTATTTGGTATGTTAATTTTCGGTATCGCGTTTTATTTACAACAGTATTTTTATATGCAAAAACAAAAATAAGAAGTATGTACAGGTTTTTGTAGCGAATTTAAAGTATGTTACAATAAAAGTACATAGTATTTGATGTTATTGGAGGAATTCCTGTGGGCGAAAAAGAGAAAGAATTTGCTGTTATTGGGCTTGGCCGTTTTGGTGGAAGTATTTGCCGTGAATTAGCTCAATTAGGTATGGAAGTAATGGCAATTGACTCAGATGAGGATAAAATTAATGAGTTTGCAAATATAGCTTCGCATGCTGTAATTGCAGATTCAACAGATGAGATGGTATTAAAAAGTCTTGGTATTCGTAATTTTGATCATGTAGTCGTTGCTATTGGAGATAATTTGAATTCAAGTATTTTAACAACGTTAATTTTGAAAGAATTAGGTGTGAAAAATATTACTGTAAAAGCTCAAAATGACTATCATGAAAAAGTGTTAAGTAAAATAGGGGCAGATCATATTGTGCATCCAGAACGAGATATGGGAAAAAGGATTGCTAATAATATCGCATCAAGTAATGTGTTAGATTACCTAGAGCTTTCAGATGAGCATAGTATTGTAGAGATTATCGCAAATAAAAAAATTGATGGGCACTCTTTAATTGAATTAGATATTCGTGCGAAGTTTGGTTTGAACATTGTAGCAATTAAACGTGGAAAAGAAGTTATCGTATCTCCTCGAGCTACAGAAAACGTTCAGGCGGGAGATATATTAATTGTAATTGGTCATGACGATGAAGTAGATCGTTTTAAGCATTTTTTAAGATAAGAGAAAAGGACAATGCCGAGGAGGCATTGTCCTTTTTCTTATATTTCCATAATGATTGGTAAAATCATTGGACGACGTTTCGTTTTTTCGTATAGGAATGGTGCTAATGTGTCTGTAATCTCATTTTTAATTTCAGACCATTGTGTTGTTTTTCGCTCCATTACTTTTTCTAAATGTGTTGTAATTAATGTTTGAGCATCGTTGATTAAATCGCTGCTTTCACGCATATAAACGAAACCACGCGAGATGATATCAGGTCCTGCTGCAACTTTAAATTCTTTCATATCAATGCTTACAACTACAATAACAAGTCCTTCTTCAGAAAGAATGCGACGATCACGTAATACGATATTACCGATATCTCCAATACCATTTCCATCGATATAGACAGAGCCAGATGGGATTTTCCCAGCTACGCTTGCTTCATCAGAACGTAAAGCAAGAACATCTCCATTATCCATAATGAAACAATTTTCTTCTGGAATACCACAATCATTCGCTAATTTCATATGCATACGTTGCATACGATATTCACCATGAATTGGCATGAAATATTTCGGCTTAATAAGACGTAGCATTAACTTTTGTTCTTCTTGTCCACCGTGTCCACTCGTATGAATATTTGAGAGTTTACCATGGATTACATCAGCACCAGCGCGGTACAACATGTTAATTGTACGACTTACACTAATTGTATTGCCTGGGATTGGTGAAGAAGAGAAAACAACTGTATCGCCAGGGATAATTTGAATTTGACGATGTGTACCATTGGCAATACGTGAAAGTGCTGCCATCGGTTCCCCTTGACTACCTGTACATAACATAACAACTTTATTAGCTGGTAGGCGGTTTAGCTGAGCTGTGTCTATGAATGTATCCTTTGGACACCGGATATAACCAAGGTTTTGTCCGATTTCAATAGCCGCTTCCATACTTCGACCGAATACAGCTACTTTACGATTGTTTTCAACAGCAGCCTCAACAACTTGTTGTAAGCGATGGATATTCGATGCAAAGGTTGCGAATATAATACGACCGTCTACTTTGCGGAATATATCTTGAATACTATCACCAACGCGGCGCTCAGACATCGTAAAGTTTGGCACTTCACTGTTTGTACTATCAGATAAGAGACAAAGTACACCGTCTTTTCCGATTTCGGCCATTTTTGTTAAATCTGCTGGCTCACCTACTGGTGTGAAATCAAATTTGAAATCACCTGTATGAACGACTTGTCCTTGAGGTGTTTTCACAACAACTCCGTATGAATCCGGAATACTGTGAGTTGTACGGAAGAAGGAAACAGATGTCTTTTTAAATTTAATAACATCATCTTCTTGAATTTCATAAAGTTTTGCTTTACGAAGTAATCCGTGCTCTTCTAATTTGTTTTTTATTAGGGCAATTGCTAATTTTCCGCCGTAAATTGGAATGTTTACTTGACGTAATAGATAAGGAATTCCACCGATATGATCTTCGTGACCATGTGTAATGAATAATCCTTTAATTTTATCTTCGTTTCGCACAAAATAAGTGTAATCTGGTATTACATAATCGATCCCGAGGAGTTCGTCTTCTGGAAATTTAATTCCAGCATCAATTATAATAATTTCATCTTGAAATTGAACAGCATATGTATTTTTACCGATTTCACCAAGACCACCGAGGGCAAAAACGGCAGCTTGATCATTTTTTAGGAATTTCATATGACTATACGATCTCCGCTAATATTAAATCAGCGTTTTGTTTTTCATATTCAAGATGAGCACCAGTAACAGACTGAACGAACTCGATATTATATGCGAACTTATTTAATTTTTTACGAACATCCTTTTGAGACGTAGCCTCTAAATATAAAACTTTTGTATTTTCACGTACTGGAACCTCAGTTAATTTTTCTTGATAAAATACTTTAAAAATCATTTGGAAAACCTCTCCTTGTCTATGTTTTGCATTATCTGTTACTTATTATAAAGCAAACAGTCACGATTTTCATGTTTTTTCGAATGAGAATGAAGAAAAAGCCCGAAATGGGCACAATTTAAGCGATTGTCTTCTTACGGACTAAATCGTTTAAATAACGCTTGAGCTTTTTCTTCAGCTTCTTCAGCATGATTACTCCTTCCTTTCCTTATTTAAAACATGCATATTACTAATGATAACTCTGTCTCCCATACAAGAAAGAAGATTAGAAGTGAATAGTGAATCTTGTTCTTTTTAGTATAGTGTAAGTTATCTTGTAGTAACGATTAGTAGCCGTTAGTTATAGATATAGTATGAGGAAGAATAGAAAAGAAAATTCATCCGAACAAGTATCCACATTTTTTCACTAATAGTATATGCACATTTCATAAATAAGGTCAGAAAGTGAACGCTTTCTTCACAGATGTTTAATATGTTATACTTTTTTTGAAATTTGAAAAGTGATAATCAAAATAGGAATATAGAGTGCCAGAAAGGATTTTGACAAATGAATGATAAAATTGTCTTTTTTGATATTGATGGAACATTATTAGATCATGATAAGAAAATTCCGCAATCTACAAGAGATGCAGTAAGAGATTTACAAGAAAAAGGTGTGCATGTAGCGATTGCGACAGGGCGTGCGCCATTTATGTTTGAAGATATTCGTGAGGAACTCAATATACATAATTATGTTAGTTTTAACGGGCAGTATGTTGTATTTGAGGATGAGGTATTATTTAATAATCCATTACATCCTGATGCTCTACATAAGTTTACTCAGTTTGCAAAACAAGAAGGATATCCACTTGTATATCTTGACCATCAAGAAATGAGAGCGTCAGTGGAATATCATGATTATGTAAAAGAAGGTTTTGGAAGCTTACAATTCGATCATCCGGCATATGAACCTGATTTTTATGAGAAACGCGATATTTATCAAACGCTTCTTTTTTGTGAAGTAAACGAAGAAGAAAAGTTTATTCATCATTATCCAGATTTTCATTTTATACGCTGGCATGCATATTCAATGGATATTATCCCTAATGGTGGTTCTAAGGCAAAAGGGATTGAGAAGTTTATTGAGAAAATAGGATTTAATCGTGAACAAGTATATGCATTTGGGGACGGATTAAATGATTTAGAAATGATTGAAGCAGTAGGAACGGGCATTGTGATGGGGAATGGTCATGAGGATTTGAAAAAACTTGCTAATTATGTGACAAAAGATGTTAATGAAGACGGTATTTATCACGGATTAAAGTGGGCTGGCTTGTTATAAGTAAGTGTGGAACCCATTTCATATAATAAAAAGGCGGAAGGTTAACTTCCGCCTTTTTATTATTATCGCTCGAGAGGTTTTGAATCATCGGGAGCCACAAATGGATTGTCTTTATTAATATGGTCATAGAACATAACACCGTTTAAATGGTCGATTTCATGTTGGAATACAATTGCTGGTAAACCTTTTAATCGCAGTTTTACGTCTTCACCGTTAATCGTTGTTGCCTTTACTGTAATTCTCGTGTAACGAGGGACATAACCAGGTACTTCACGGTCTACAGATAGACAGCCTTCACCATTTTGTAAATATGTACGTTCAACAGAATGACTAATGATTTTTGGGTTAAATAATGCGTAGCTATATAACGTATCGTTCGTATCAGTTACATGAACCGCAATCATTTTCTTTGAAATACCGATTTGCGGAGCCGCTAATCCGATTCCGGGGCGTAAATTATATTTTTCAGCCATTTCAGGGTCCTGGCTATTTATTACAAATTCAATCATTTCTTTAAGAGTATTTGTATCTTCCTCGCTAGCAGGTAAGGAGACCTCTACTGCGACGTCGCGCAAAATAGGATTTCCTTCACGAATTACCTCATTCATTGTAAGCATATGTAATCTCTCCTTTCTCCTTTAGTCTACCAAAGGAGATAAAAAAAGTCATCGGCAAGTAAGGAAGAGCTACTTGGAAACAAATCTTCTACAGATAAGTTATGTAATAAAAAGAAAAGACGGCAAAGCCGTCTGTTTCTTTCCATAGTTGTTTCATTTTACATTAATTAGCGAATGCAAGCAGCACCAACGATAATTAAAAGGATAAACAACACAACGATTAAGGCGAAGCCGCTTCCAGATCCGCCACAAGAACCGCCATAACCGTAGGAAGGATATGAACAAGTTGTTGGATAGCAATATGAGTATCCGTACATGAGATGACCTCCTTTATCATTTCCCGCTAATACTGCGGTTACTATAATGTATGGAGGAAGGATCAGAAATGTATAGGTATTTACCTATAAAAGGAAGAAGTGTTTGTATAATTTTCTTGAGAAGAGAGAAAAACTAAGGAGAATTAAATCGTTTACATATTATTCTAAGAGAAAAAATAAGTTAAAAAGGGAATAATATAACAGCAGGTTATTGCTTACTAATACAGATGTGAAAAATAAAAACACGTTTGTGTAGAGGAAACCGGCATATTATTTATAAAAAAACGTATTCAAAGTAATTGACATCGTAATTAGAATAGTTGTAAACTAAAAAACGTGATCAAGATTGTATTAATATGTTTTTGAAAAAACATTAGTACAGATTGTTAGGTACACAAAATTATTCTCAACCGACAAACAAATTTGTTGGTTTACATTGTTGCGCTTTCAGTCTAGCTAATAGATAGTGAAAGCGTTTCAGAATATGGTTCAAGAGAGGAAGAGGTGAACGGAATGGGTACTAAAACAAAAAAGACCCTATTTAATGTTGATGAGCAAATGAAAGCTATCGCAGCTCAATTTGAAACATTACAAATTTTAAATGAAAAAGGCGAAGTTGTGAATGAAGCAGCTATGCCTGAATTATCTGATGATCAATTAAAAGAATTAATGCGCCGTATGGTGTATACTCGCGTACTAGATCAACGTTCTATTTCTTTAAACCGTCAAGGACGTTTAGGTTTCTACGCACCAACTGCTGGACAAGAGGCTTCTCAATTAGCAAGTCATTTCGCACTTGAAGCAGAAGATTTCATCTTACCAGGATATCGTGACGTTCCACAATTAGTGTGGCACGGTCTACCATTATACCAAGCATTCTTATTCTCTCGTGGACATTTCATGGGTAACCAAATGCCTGAGAATGTAAATGCACTTGCTCCACAAATCATTATCGGTGCGCAAATCATCCAAACTGCTGGTGTTGCGTTAGGTATGAAATTACGTGGTAAAAAATCTGTTGCAATTACTTACACTGGTGACGGTGGTGCTTCACAAGGTGACTTCTACGAAGGTATGAACTTTGCGGGTGCATTCAAAGCTCCAGCAATCTTCGTTGTACAAAACAACCGTTATGCAATCTCTACTCCAGTAGAAAAGCAATCTGCAGCTAAAACTGTAGCACAAAAAGCAGTAGCAGCAGGTATTTACGGAATTCAAGTAGACGGTATGGATCCATTAGCTGTATACGCAGCAACTGCTTTCGCTCGTGAGCGCGCAGTAAATGGCGAAGGTCCTACTTTAATCGAGACTTTAACATTCCGTTATGGTCCACATACAATGGCTGGTGATGACCCAACTCGTTACCGTACAAAAGATATCGAAAACGAATGGGAACAAAAAGATCCAATCGTACGCTTCCGTGCATTCTTAGAAAACAAAGGCCTATGGTCTCAAGAAGTTGAAGAGAAAGTTATCGAAGAAGCAAAAGAAGATATCAAACAAGCAATTGCTAAGGCTGACCAAGCTCCAAAACAAAAAGTTACTGATTTAATGGAAATCATGTACGAAAAAATGCCTTACAACTTAGCTGAACAATATGAAATTTACAAAGAAAAGGAGTCGAAGTAAGCCATGGCTCAAATGACAATGATTCAAGCAATCACTGATGCTTTACGCGTTGAAATGAAAAATGATCCTAACGTACTTGTGTTTGGTGAAGACGTTGGTGTAAACGGCGGAGTATTCCGTGCTACTGAAGGTTTACAAGCTGAATTCGGTGAAGATCGTGTAATGGATACTCCACTTGCAGAGTCTGGTATTGGTGGACTTGCAGTTGGACTTGCACTTGAAGGCTTCCGTCCAGTTCCAGAAATCCAATTCTTCGGTTTCATTTTTGAAGTAATGGATTCAGTTTCTGGTCAATTAGCTCGTATGCGTTACCGTTCTGGTGGACGTTGGACTGCTCCAGTAACAATTCGTTCTCCATTCGGTGGTGGTGTTCATACTCCTGAACTACATGCTGATAGCTTAGAAGGATTAGTGGCACAACAACCTGGTCTAAAAGTTGTTATTCCATCTACTCCATACGATGCAAAAGGTCTTTTAATCTCTGCGATTCGTGACAACGATCCAGTTATCTACTTAGAGCATATGAAATTGTACCGTTCATTCCGTCAAGATGTACCAGAAGGTGATTACACAATTGATTTAGGCAAAGCTGACATCAAACGTGAAGGTACAGATGTATCTGTTATCGCTTATGGTGCTATGGTTCATGCTGCATTAAAAGCTGCTGAAGAACTTGAAAAAGAAGGTATCTCTTTAGAGGTTGTTGACTTACGTACAGTTCAACCATTAGATATCGAAACAATCATCGCTTCTGTTGAAAAAACAGGTCGCGTAGTTGTAGTTCAAGAAGCTCAAAAACAAGCTGGTATTGCAGCTAACGTTGTAGCGGAAATTAACGACCGTGCAATCTTAAACTTAGAAGCTCCAGTTGTACGTGTTGCAGCTGCTGATACAGTATTCCCATTCTCTCAAGCTGAGAGCGTATGGTTACCAAACCATAAAGATATTGTTGAAGCTGTTAACAAAGTAATGAACTTCTAATTTTTAGTTTTTCATGTGCAAAAGAAATCAGCACATGCTGGTTTCTTTTGTACATATTCCATAATAATGAAATGAATCAGGGGGCTGAATTCCGTGGCATTTGAATTTAAACTACCAGATATCGGTGAAGGTATCCACGAAGGTGAAATCGTAAAATGGTTTATTAAACCAGGCGATGAAGTAAATGAAGATGATGTACTTCTTGAAGTACAAAATGATAAAGCAGTAGTAGAAATCCCTTCTCCTGTTAAAGGTAAAGTACTTGAAGTACTTGTAGAAGAAGGAACAGTTGCAATTGTAGGAGATACATTAATTAAATTTGATGCTCCTGGATACGAAAACCTTAAATTTAAAGGTGACGATCATGATGAAGCTCCAAAAGCTGAAGAAGCAGCAGTAGAAGCTCCAGCAGCGGAAACTACTCCAGCAGCAACTGCAGAAGTAGTAAATGAGCGTGTAATCGCTATGCCATCTGTTCGTAAATATGCTCGTGAAAAAGGTGTAGATATTCATAAAGTAGCTGGTTCTGGTAAGAACGGCCGTGTTGTGAAAACTGACATCGATGCATTTGCAAATGGTGGACAAACTGTAGCAGCAACTGAGGCTCCAGCAGCAGTAGAAGCTACTCCAGCAGCAGCGAAAGAAGAAGCACCAAAAGCACAACCAATCCCAGCTGGTGAATATCCAGAAACTCGTGAGAAAATGAGTGGTATCCGTAAAGCGATTGCGAAAGCAATGGTTAACTCTAAGCATACAGCTCCTCACGTAACATTAATGGATGAAGTAGATGTAACAGAACTTGTTGCTCACCGTAAGAAGTTCAAAGCTGTTGCAGCTGACAAAGGTATTAAATTAACTTACCTTCCATACGTTGTAAAAGCTTTAACATCTGCATTACGTGAATTCCCAATGTTGAATACTGCTTTAGACGATGCTTCTCAAGAAATCGTTCATAAACATTACTTCAACATCGGTATCGCAGCTGATACAGACAAAGGTCTATTAGTACCAGTTGTTAAAGATACAGATCGTAAATCTATCTTTACTATTTCTAACGAGATCAATGAACTTGCTGGTAAAGCACGTGATGGTCGTTTAGCTCCAACTGAAATGAAAGGTGCTTCTTGCACAATTACAAACATTGGTTCTGCAGGTGGACAATGGTTCACTCCAGTTATCAATCACCCAGAAGTAGCAATCCTTGGTATCGGCCGTATCGCTGAGAAACCAGTTGTGAAAAACGGTGAAATCGTTGCAGCTCCAGTATTAGCATTATCTCTAAGCTTTGACCATCGTTTAATTGACGGCGCAACTGCTCAAAAAGCATTAAACCAAATTAAACGTCTATTGAATGACCCACAATTATTAGTAATGGAGGCGTAATAACAATGGTAGTAGGAGATTTCCCAATTGAATTAGATACAGTCGTTGTTGGTGCAGGTCCTGGTGGATACGTTGCGGCAATTCGTGCAGCACAATTAGGTCAAAAGGTAGCGATTATTGAAAAATCTAACCTTGGTGGCGTATGCTTAAACGTTGGATGTATTCCTTCAAAAGCGTTAATCAATGCAGGTCATCGTTATGAGAATGCAATGCATTCTGATGACATGGGTATCACTGCAGAGAACGTAAAAGTTGACTTTACAAAAGTTCAAGAATGGAAAAACGGCGTAGTTAAGAAATTAACTGGCGGTGTTGAAGGCCTTCTTAAAGGTAACAAAGTTGAAATCATTCGCGGTGAAGCTTACTTCGTAGATGCTAACACATTACGCGTAATGACTGAAGATGCAGCACAAACTTATACGTTTAAAAATGCTGTTCTTGCAACTGGTTCTACACCAATCGAAATTCCAGGATTCAAATACTCTAAACGTGTTATCAACTCTACAGGCGCTTTAAGCTTAACTGAAATTCCTAAAAAACTTGTTGTAATCGGCGGCGGTTACATCGGTATGGAATTAGGTACTGCATATGCTAACTTCGGTACAGAAGTTACTGTAGTAGAAGCTGGCGACGAAATCTTAGCTGGTTTCGAAAAAGCTATGAGCTCTGTTGTTAAACGTGCTCTACAGAAAAAAGGTAACGTAAATATCCATACAAAAGCTATGGCTAAAGGCGTTGAAGAAACAGAAACTGGCGTAAAAGTTAGCTTTGAAGTTAACGGTGAAATCCAAACTGTAGAAGCAGATTACGTATTAGTAACTGTAGGTCGTCGTCCAAACACTCAAGAAATCGGTCTTGAGCAAGTTGGAATTAAAATGACTGACCGTGGCATTATCGAAATTGATGAGCAATGCCGTACAAATATTTCAAACATCTATGCAATCGGTGATATCGTTCCTGGACCACCATTAGCTCACAAAGCTTCTTACGAAGGTAAAGTAGCTGTTGAAGTAATTAGTGGCCATGCATCAGCAATCGATTACATCGGAATTCCTGCAGTATGCTTCACTGATCCAGAATTAGCATCTGTTGGTTACACTAAGAAACAAGCTGAAGAAGCAGGAATGACAGTAGCTGTATCTAAGTTCCCATTCGCTGCAAACGGTCGTGCGTTATCATTAAACAGCACTGACGGTTTCTTACAACTTGTAACGCGTAAAGAAGATGGTCTTCTTGTAGGTGCACAAGTTGCAGGTGCAGGTGCTTCTGATATTATCTCTGAGATTGGTTTAGCTATCGAAGCTGGAATGACAGCTGAAGATATCGCTCAAACAATCCATGCTCACCCAACATTAGGTGAAATCACAATGGAAGCAGCTGAAGTTGCTCTTGGAATGCCAATTCACATTGTAAAATAATTTAAGTAATGTAAATACCCCATCTCTTATTTAAAGAGATGGGGTATTTTTATTTTCATAAAATGACTTGCAAGGTCTTTATATGTACTTGTCGAATGAATATATAATACTTTAAATGAACCGTTAGCATATATGCCGTTATATAATATGTAATTGATTCAAACTTAATCCCATATATTAATAAAATAGAGCATGTCAAAGGAGAAGGTTCCATGAGAATATTACATGTTATATTTTATCATTTTCTATTATGGAGTGGTTTTTCCATTGTATTAACATTATCGAATGGTGATAAGTTTCATTATAAAGTAATTCTCTTTTTCGTATTTCTTTATTTGGCATATGTGATTGCATGTTTTGTATTACACGTAAGAAAGCAGGCATTATTCCTTACGTGTTCAAATTGCATACTTTTTTTAATCATATTCTCTATTTTTTAAATTAACGTTTATAGAAATACATTGTTCTTCCATTAAATAGTTGTAACTCTCCTTCTAATTTCTTCGCTAGAAAACGGCTAAATTCATTTGCTTTTCCTTTATCACCAAATGTTGCTGTAGTAGGCAAAGAAACCTGAATAAAAGATTGTTCCTTTTCTATTCCAATCCCAACATAAATAGAATCATATCGATCGTGACTCGATTGGAGTTTTAATGTTGTTGCTGATGTATCTAATATTTCATAAGGAAAAGCTGTATTTGTATAAGCATAATTAATTTGATCACCAGTCTTGGAAGTAACGGTTTTATAGTTATGAAAAAGGTGTTTAACATCTTCTATTGAAACAGATTGTTGATTGGATTTAGGTACAAGTGTGATAAAGGCGTGTTGCATACAAATTCCCCCTTAGCTTAGTAGAATAATATCATTCTACATCCCACTGAATTTTTTGACAATTAAAAGGAGTATTACTTTTTTTGTTTAATATATTAATGAGTAGGAAGTGTTATTTAGAAAGGTGGAAACTCATGTTTGAAAAATTGTATGATGAGCATGAAAGTGTGAAGGTACGATTTTTAGGATTTATGACGCATGATACACGTTATGATTTTGGAGTTATTTATACAAATATGTTTTTTGGAAAACCACTTATTGTTTGTATGCAAACAGGGAGATCTACTTTGCTTGGGAGAGATGATGTAGAAAATGTTCCATATATACAGGAAACTTTTAAGTTAGGATCGGAAGAGGAGGCGGAGGAGTTAGCTCAGTTTTTTAAATTTCTTGTTCCGTCTACTTCTTTGCATGCGGAGTATGAAGAATAATTAACAAGAAACAGTCGTACGTATGAGATATGGCTGTTTTTTTGTGTTAATATCGCATACTAATTTAATTTTAAAATATTCAATGTGTTATACTAAAAACCTATTGACGTAAAAAGTATAACATATTAAAATAAAGACAGAAAGTTAAGCGGTTACAAAAGTTTTTGGGATTATAAACTTAGGGGGAAATGAAAAATGGGAACAATCGTATGTCAAGATTGTGAAGGTACAATTGCACACTTCGAGGATGAGAAAGTAACGGTACTTTACGGGAAATGTGGATCTTGCGGATGTGATCACACAGAACATACAAAAGCCCAATAATTGATAGGAAATTGACAGCTAAAAGTTTTTAGGACCATAAACTTAGGGGGAAATGAAAAATGGGAACAATCGTATGCCAAGTTTGTGAAGGAACAATCGGACATTTTGAAGATGAGAAAACGACAGTACTTTATGGGAAATGTGGTTCCAATTGTGACTGTGCTAGTAGAGACAATGCGAAAGCTTAATCATATATAAGTAGATTATTCTTTAAACTCAGGGGGAAATGAAAATGGGAACAATCGTATGCCAAGTTTGTGAAGGAACAATCGCACATTTTGAAGATGAAAAATCAACAGTACTTTATGGGAAATGTGGATCTCATTGCGAATGTGACCATACAGAACATACAAAAGCTTAATAATTAAGAAAAAACGCCTACACATGTAGGCGTTTTTTTAATAGATTGTAGTTGTATGCCCGACTGTTGCAACAATTGCATCATCTCTAATAGGAATAAATCCTATTGATGTTTGTGGCGTGTTAGGAGGGGCATATTGACTCATCATACGGCTATCAATACGAGTAATAAAATCGGTTAAATAAGCTGAAATAAAAGCATAAGGAATCCTTCGTTCATTTAATGAATAAATAATTTCCTCTTTCGTTTTTACGCCTACGCCATGTCCGTAAAAAAAGAAGTTTCCTAGATAGATTGCATTTTCTCCTTGCCACTCAATCGTAGCTGGATTAACTTGTGGATTTTTAAAGTAAACGAGGTCACCTGGAACGATATCGCCACTCGTTTTTGTTATGAGCTTTAAGTCGCGATCGTAGTCCCATGTATAAAGTAAGAGGTTTGCGAATAGACGGTTGAAAGTTTTTTCCTCATATAATGATAGTAATGCTTTGTAAAAAATGATAATCATTGCGGTGGCACATTCAGTTCCATATAGTTTTCCGTTTTTAAAAATATCTTGGATGGCAATGGAAGGGGCTATGTTTGGGAGTAGTTGAAATCCGCCAAGTGATGTTCTTTCCCAAAACTGAGGGTTGCAAAAAGATTGTTGAAACGTACGAAACTGAAATCCACTTTGAAAAAGTTCTAGCGCGGAAGTAATAATATTAACTCGTAAATTAAGATCAAAGCTGAGTTCATCGGCTGTTCGGAAGGAATAAACTTCTTGATTTCCCGCCATTATGGATAAAATCTGTTGTTTTTCAGCTGCAAATGGCTCATATTCATTTGTGATATAAGGGTGTACAATAGAACGGCCTATCACAATCATAATGGTATCCCCACCTATACGTTACAGATTTCGCGATACGGGAAAGCCTATATTGGACTTTAGACATAGGATGAAAGTATCGCTTTTTCATAGAAAAACATTTATCCCGCTATTTACGGGCAGTAAGAATTCCACCTCAAAATTCGGCTGGAGCCCTGCTGCCCGTAAACGTCCGATTGGTGAAGGCTAATAATCAGTGGGGATGAACAAAACCCCACTGATTAAAGTTTCACTTTATATTTTGGTAGACTTTAACTACAGACAAGTACAAGTCTTTAAAACGCCAATGTGTTCTTTGAAAAAAGATAGCATAGGGAGTTCGATAGCCGAATTCAAGCTATCGGTAAAATGATATGTGTCGTCAAGAACAAGACGCTAAAACACCTGAACACGAATCTGTACGGTATGGTATAGTACAGTAGCTCACGAATCTATACGGTCTGTTGTGAGAGTGGTGATGGCACACCGCAATCTTGCACGTCAGCGATACCAGAAATGGACTTCGCCTTAGGTAGCAAGAATCCCACTGATGTTAGTCAGCTTGCCCCATTAGGGTGGGAATGTCAAATTCTTTAGTATCGTATGAAAAAAAGAGAAAAAAGGTGAAAGAAAAGCCTATCAACTGATAGGCTTGTACTCTTTAATAACACGTAATGTTTGTAATGTCATATCTTCAGGACCTTGTACAGGTAACCCAGCTTCTAAATTTTTAAGAATATACTCTAAGTTATCTTGTGTAATAATTTCCCCCGGAGTAAAGATTGGAATCCCTGGCGGATAAACCATAACAAAATCAGCTATAATACGACCTGCTGCGTTTTCAAATGGAATGACTTCTGTTTCTGAATAAAAAGCATCTCTAGGAGAAAGTGCTAGCACAGGTATTTCTGGTATTTCTACTTGTACTTGAACACCTTTGTCTGCTCTATTTCTATATGTTGCTGCTAAATCTTGTAATGCTGTAATAAGTGTATCTGTTTCACTTTCTGTATCTCCAAATGTGATAAGACAAAGTATGTTATATAAATCAGAGAGTTCTACTTCAATGTTGTAATGTTCTCTAAGCCATACTTCAGCCTGATGGCCTGTAATACCTAAATCTTTTACAGATACAATTATCTTTGTAGGATCATAGTTAAAAGTAGCATCTGTTCCTAGCATTTCTTTTCCGGGACAATAAAGATGCTCAATAGCATTAATAGCATCACGAACATGCTCAGCTAATTGTATTGTTTGTTCTATGAGAGCTGTTCCTTCTGTAGCAAGACGTTTTCTAGCAACATCAAGGGATGCTAACAAAATGTAAGAAGTTGATGTAGTCGTAAGCATGCTAATAATGGATTGGACATGCTTTACGTTCACAAGACCTTCTTTTACATTAAGAATAGAGCTTTGGGTTAAAGACCCACCTAATTTGTGAACACTTGTTGCTGCCATATCTGCACCTGCTTGCATAGCTGATATTGGTAGTTCATCATGAAAATGGATATGAACACCGTGAGCCTCATCAACAAGTACAGGAATATCGTAAGAATGAGCTAATTCTACAATCTGCTCTAAATCTGCAGCAAACCCAAAATATGTTGGATTTATAACAAGTAAGCCTTTCGCATCTGAGTGCTCTTCAAGAGCCTTTTTGACAGATTGAATTGTGATCCCATGTGAAATACCGAGCTTCGGATCAATCTCAGGATGCATGAAAATTGGTTTTGCACCTGAGAAAATAATAGCTGACATTACTGATTTATGCACATTCCGTGGCACGAGGATTTTATCCCCAGGACCGCACACGCTCATCACCATTGTCATAATTGCACCACTTGTACCTTGAATAGAAAAGAACGTATGATCTGCACCGAAAGCAGCGGCTGCTAAATCCTGTGCTTCTTTAATCATACCTTTTGGATGATGTAAATCATCGAGCGGCGCAATATTAATTAAATCAATTGCTAATGCATTATGCCCAATAAATTCGCGAAATGTAGGATCCATGCCCTGTCCTTTTTTATGACCAGGAATATGGAATTGAACTGGATTTCGCTTACTGTGCTCAACTAAAGCGGTAAACAATGGTGTTTCGTATTGGGACAATCTATACACCCCTTCTTCTTCGTAATATTTATTAGAGTTTGTTTTATATGATTTCATCTCATTCTAAAAGGAAATTAAGATGACAAACTTTTAGAACTTGACTTGTTTTTCTGCCATTCGCAAAAGCCTTTTTTGGGATGGTAGTCTCACTTTATTTTCTATAAAACAAAAGCATTATATCACCAATAATTATAGATGTATAGAAAAATCGCATTTTCAAGGTGAGTATGTTTAATAGTTATATTTTAAATACTGCAAAGAGGAAGACAATTCCATTGAAATGGATAAATGGTGTATAATGCAGAGTGGCTATAGTGAAGAATAAAAGGTTGTCTTAAAGGTAGCATAATGGAAAAAGAAAGAATACTGAATGAGGTGCAAAAATGGAATATCAATATCCACTTGATTACAATTGGTCAAATGAAGAAATGGTAGCAGTTGTAAAGTTTTATGAAGCGATTGAAAAGGTATATGAAAAAGGAGTTTTGAGAGAAGATTTGATGGAATTATATCGTCGTTTTAAAGAGATTGTGCCATCGAAGGCAGCGGAGAAAAAAATTGATAAAGAATTTCAAGAAGTAAGTGGATATTCTATATATCGTACGATTCAAAGAGCAAAAGAAGTAGCGGAAAAAAAGATTGTAAAAATGTAAAAATATTTTGAAAATTAAAATGCAAAGTGCTATAATGTGATAACAACTAAAAACGGACAATATAAATTGTCCGTTTTCTACTATCGATTACAAAGTGCATATAAAGGAAGGAGTGGTTGCATCGTAGATTCAATCTTAGCAAGGAATTGTTCGTTGGTCATTGCTGAAAACTCCTCTGGTGATATATGAATACCGACTAATAACTCTGCTTTTTTCACAGTAGCTAAACGTTCAATCATCTTTTGTAAGTCTTCCGTTTCAAGCGTTTTATGTAGTTTTACACCTGGTTTAGTATGGTCAATGGACCAAACGAAGTCATTTGGAATATTTGTTTTTAAATCATTTAAATGTTCTAAGAAGGCGTGAGCCGTCTCCACTTTTTGTGGACACTCATAGATTAAACCAAAGTATATGAAGGCGTGAGTACCCCATAAACCAATTTGAAAGTGTGGTAACATTTTATATCCACGTTTATTTGTTGAAAAAGCAACCCAAGTATCGTTTGGTGGATTGACTTTGCGGCGTGCATGTTTTGCTACATGGTAGAAAAAGTTTTCATCAGTTTGTTGTGATAAATATTCTGCAAATTGTTCCCCTAAAGCTTCTAGCTTAGGATGAATATTCGTTTTAATTGCGCTCATTCGTTCTTCAAGACCATCAACAGTAAAGACTTCAAAATCAGTTGATGTGAATGTTTGTAGTGTCATGATTGTTCCTCCAACTCCTATTTTGTTTTAATTTTAGCATAGCTTGTACTATTCATAAAAAAAACATCACAAAAAAATTTAAATAAAAAAATATAATTTTGTTGCATAGATGATTTATCCAACATAGTATAGTATAAAACAAAAAATCAGAAAATTGAATCAATTCTAGTCCGAGGGCAGACGAATATTGGGAGGAGGCAAAAAAATGAGACAGGTGATTAATGCGTTAAAGAGAACAGATGCTGAAAAGAGAATTCCGGTGCTACGTTTGGAGCTAGATTATGAATTAGCAACTTTATATGATGCGATGATGGATAACGACAAACAGAAAAAAGAAGAGTGCGTACAAAAATTAGAAGTGTTAAGACTTGAAATGATCCGTTTAGAAGCGTAATAATAGTATATGTATAAATAATTAGTTGGTGCGAACCTTATAAAGGGTTCGTTTTTTCTGTGAACAGTATAGATCGGAGTGTTTAAACATGCAAGAAGTATGGAAAGACATCGATACACACGCGAAACAGTGGATTCGAGAAGCCGGAGAACAATTAATGGCGTCACTGAAAAAAACACTTATTATAGAAACAAAGTCAAATGCAGCTGATCTAGTAACAAATATGGACCGAGAAACGGAGCAGTTTTTAATTGGGAAAATTAAAGAAACATTCCCACATCATAATATTTTAGGAGAAGAAGGCTATGGAGATGAGATTACCTCTTCTAATGGGGTTGTTTGGTTAATTGATCCAATTGATGGCACGATGAACTTTGTTCATCAAAAAAGAAATTTCGCAATCTCAATCGGGATTTATGAGAACGGTATCGGAAAGATTGGTCTTATTTATGATCCAGTTCATGACGAACTATATCATGCGGTAAAGGGAGAAGGGGCTTTTTGCAATGATTTAGCTATTCCCATGTTGGAAAAAGGAACGGTAGAGCATGGAGTTATAGCTTTGAATGCGATATGGCTTACTGATAATCCATTGCTTAATATGGAAAAAATGATGATGCTCGTTAAGAAGGCAAGAGGTACGAGGTCATATGGTTGTGCAGCGTTAGAAATGGTATATGTTGCCACGGGAAGATTAGACGCATATGTAACACCGCGCTTATCGCCATGGGACTTTGGCGGGGGACAGATTATTGTAGAGGAAGTTGGCGGTAAAGTGACAACGTTCTTGGGAACGCCTCTTTCTATTGTAGAGAAAAGCAGTGTGTTAGTTGCAAAACCAGGAGTATACGAAGAATTATTACCATTTGTATCGCAATAATGAAAAAAAAGTAAGAGGCATAAAGAAGCTTCTTACTTTTTAATGTTATTGCGATTTACGCATTTTTCTTTTTGTTACAAAACCGTATCCAACTGTAACAAATGTGCCGATAATGCAAATAATAATGCCGATGGGACTATTTTCAGCAATCATAATTCCGATACCAATTAAGAAGATAACACCGATAATTGCTGTTAATAAAAAGCGATATTGAATGTGTTCCATTTCTTCACCCTCCAATCTTATTTTACTTTCACAAAAGTAAGAATACAACTATATTTTCATTCTTGATTTTATTTTGATTGCCATTGTATCCCCTTCGCTCTTATAATAGAGAAGGATTAAAAAGACATTAGGAGTTGGACATGTTGAAAAAACGACAAGATTTACGAAATATAGCAATTATTGCCCACGTTGACCATGGTAAAACAACACTTGTTGACCAGTTATTACGTCAAGCGGGGACGTTCCGTGCGAATGAACATATTGAAGAACGCGCAATGGACTCAAATGATCTAGAAAGAGAACGTGGTATTACAATTTTAGCGAAGAATACTGCGATTCACTATGAAGATAAAAGAATTAACATTTTAGATACACCTGGTCACGCTGACTTCGGTGGAGAAGTAGAACGTATCATGAAAATGGTTGATGGTGTTCTACTTGTAGTTGATGCATATGAAGGTTGTATGCCACAAACACGATTTGTTTTAAAGAAAGCTCTTGAGCAAAACTTAACTCCAATCGTTGTTGTAAACAAAATTGACCGTGACTTCGCTCGCCCTGATGAAGTAGTTGATGAAGTAGTTGACTTATTCATCGAACTTGGTGCAAACGAAGATCAATTAGAGTTCCCAGTTGTATTTGCATCAGCAATGAACGGAACAGCAAGCTTAGATTCAAATCCAGCAAATCAAGAAGAGAATATGAAATCATTGTTTGACACAATCATTGAACATATTCCAGCACCAATTGATAACAGCGAAGAGCCACTTCAATTCCAAGTAGCACTTCTTGATTACAATGACTATGTTGGTCGTATTGGGGTTGGACGCGTATTCCGCGGTACAATGAAAGTAGGACAACAAGTTGCATTAATGAAAGTTGACGGAAGTGTAAAACAATTCCGTGTAACTAAATTATTTGGTTACATTGGATTAAAACGTCAAGAAATTGAAGAAGCAAAAGCTGGAGATTTAGTAGCTGTTTCAGGTATGGAAGATATTAACGTAGGTGAAACGGTATGTCCGGTTGAGCATGAAGAGGCTTTACCATTATTACGTATTGATGAGCCAACATTACAAATGACATTCCTTGTAAATAACAGCCCATTTGCAGGTCGTGAAGGTAAATTCATTACTTCTCGTAAAATTGAAGAGCGTCTTCGTTCACAATTAGAGACAGATGTAAGTTTACGTGTAGATAATACAGATTCTCCTGATGCATGGATCGTATCTGGACGCGGAGAGTTACATTTATCTATCTTAATTGAAAACATGCGTCGTGAAGGTTATGAACTACAAGTATCTAAGCCTGAAGTAATTATTAAAGATGTCGATGGCGTAAGAAGTGAGCCTGTAGAGCGCGTACAAATCGATGTTCCTGAAGAATACACTGGTTCTATTATGGAATCAATGGGCGCACGTAAAGGTGAAATGTTAGATATGGTGAATAACGGAAACGGTCAAGTTCGCCTTACTTTCATGGTTCCAGCACGTGGGTTAATTGGTTACACAACAGAATTCCTAACATTAACTCGTGGTTATGGTATTTTAAACCATACATTTGATTGCTACCAACCAGTACATGCTGGACAAGTGGGTGGACGTCGTCAAGGTGTTCTAGTTTCACTTGAAGCAGGAAAAGCATCACAATACGGTATTATGCAAGTTGAAGACCGTGGTGTAATCTTCGTTGAACCAGGTACAGAAGTATATGCTGGTATGATCGTTGGAGAACATACACGTGAGAATGATTTAACAGTTAACGTTGTAAAAATGAAACAACAAACGAACATTCGTTCTGCAACGAAAGATCAAACTTCAACAATGAAAAAACCACGCTTAATGACTTTAGAAGAGTCATTAGAGTACTTAAACGATGATGAGTTCTGTGAAGTAACTCCAGAATCAATTCGTCTACGTAAAAAGATTCTTGATAAGAGTGAGCGCGAAAGAGCTGCTAAGAAAAAGAAATCTGTAGAAGCGTAAAAATAAAAAAACAACTACCTTTATAAAAGGTAGTTGTTTTTTTTATTTTGTTTATTTTTAGAATATTTATTCTTTTTTGTGGACAGTATTTTTTTTGCGAGTTACTCTTGTATTAAGTACATAAAGAAAATTTGTTTTTATGAGAAGGGAGGAAAGATAGTGTTAGAAAGAATGTCATTTTTCGCGAAATTGTGCAAAGTTGATGAAAATCCAGAACTAGGGATGTGGTTACTTTATGGAACAATTATTATATTGAGTGCACTTGTATATAATTTAGGATTTGCAAGGAAGCTATCAGTGCTAAAAAATATAGTAATATACATATCTTTAGCAATTGGATGCACGGTATTAACTTTCTTTGCAGTTTTTTTACCAGTTGGAGAGGGGCTCGTTGTAGCGGCGATTGTACTTGGAATTTATAGATTACGTTTACGTCAAGCGAAACAACAAAAGGCAGGGTGAAAAGGGGGAGTTTCATGCGCTCGGTACAAGATGCACTATATAATTGGTTAA
This sequence comes from Bacillus sp. TH19, assembly GCF_016651075.1. Lineage (NCBI taxonomy): Bacteria > Bacillati > Bacillota > Bacilli > Caryophanales > Bacillaceae > Bacillus > Bacillus sp. TH19. The sequence goes on from NZ_JAEKEO010000007.1 coordinate 1,568,162, forward strand.
CAATTAAAACGGTTGCGGAAGCGCGTCCAGATGATAGCGCTGCACAAGAAACGTATGTATTATTTCGAAATATGATATATGAAGAGCATAAATTACGAAATGTAGAAGTGGAAAAGAACGAGGAAATGTATTTAATTACATATGAAATTGATGGAGAAATAAGGTGTGCAAGATTTCCAGTAGAAGCCATTGATTGTTTTTTGGATCAGATGAATCGTGAACCAGAAAAATACAAATAAGTCCTTATCTATATGATTAAGGACTTATTTACGGTTTACCAATCGTCTTCTACTTTTTTATCACGATATAATCGGAAATTACCACTTGCATGGCGTTCCATAGTACGCTCTGCAATGCGTTCCGTACATTCCATGCACATATATGTATGAATAGGGCGATTACGCAGTTTTTTTGCCATAGGATTTTCGTCATCTAACATATCTTTTTTATCACAAATCATACATCTGACTCTCATTTCGTCACCTCAATACGAATTCTATCAGTATAAGTATATCATGGAAGCATAATGTTTTTGAATAATAGCGGGAAAAAATAATATTTTCGCAATTCGAAAAATAGGTTATGATAAGGATATATAAATAATATTTGGAGGTGGAAATATGGCGAATGTAGTTGAGCCTACATTGACAGGTGATTTAGTACAATCTTTGCGTAAAGAGTGTATCGTTATGATAGCAACAACAGATTTCGAAAAACAAATTCCTAACGTAAGTGCTATTTCTTGGGTATATGCAGTGAGTGAAACTAGTATTCGATTTGCGGTAGATCAACGCTCACGTATTGTGGGGAATATACGGCATAGTGCAGGGGTTGTATTGACTATAATGGCGAATGAATCCGTATTTTCCATAAGTGGTGAAAGTAAAATTTTAACAGATAGAATGGAAGGGATTCCTCTAAAATTAACGGTAGTAGAAGTGAATGTACAAGAAGTTCGTGATGTTATGTTTTATGGTGCGAAACTTGCTACTGAACCAACATATGAAAAAACATATGATCTTCGAGCAGCTAAAAAGCTTGATAACCAAGTATTAGTAGGAATGAAAGAATTATAAAGAAGATGAATAGGAACATCGTTCATAAACTTTTACAAGTGAGTATTGTGATTTAATGTGAAAAATTATAATAAAAAGTAATATATTGAATAGAAATGAATAAAAAATAAAGAAAAGGTTTAATTTCTATGAGTTTCGATTCTACCTCGTTTTTACGGTACATATAATTATAACAATGGTTCGTCCATATTTTATGGATGAAACCCTTGTTCTACAAATTTAAAAGTGGAGTCAGGGGGTAACAGGTTGGATAAAATTTATGTGTTAGATACGAATGTACTTTTGCAGGATCCTTTATCTATTTTTTCATTTGCAACAAATGAAGTAGTGATTCCAGCAGTTGTATTAGAAGAGGTTGATTCGAAAAAACGTTATATGGATGAAGTAGGACGAAATGCTCGCTATGTATCTAAGTTAATCGACAAATTTCGCGAAATAGGAAAGCTGCATGAAAGTATTCCGTTAGAAAACGGCGGTACATTTCGTATTGAATTAAATCATCGCTCGTTTGTTCAACTGCAAGATATTTTTGTAGAAAAAACAAATGATAATCGAATTTTAGCGGTAGCGAAAAACCTCTCTTTAGAAGAACAAGAAAAAGAGGACGGGAAATCAGTTATTTTAGTAAGTAAAGATGTACTCGTAAGGGTAAAAGCTGATGCAATCGGACTGCGGGCCGAAGATTATTTAAGTGACCGAGTAATCGAAGTGGAAAATATATATTCAGGATTTTTAGAAGGGTATATATCAAAAGAACAGTTAGATTATTTTTATGAAAAAGGTGAACTGCCTTTATCTGAAATCGCAAATCATCCTTTTTATCCAAATCAGTTTGTTGTAATGAAAGATGCACTAGGGGGTTCTAGTTCTGCACTTGGGATTGTGGATCATTTAGGTAAGAAGGTAAAAAAACTTATTTTTCACAATGAACAAGTGTGGGGGATACGCCCACGAAACGTGCAGCAAATTATGGGATTAGAATTGCTACTTCGGGAAGATATTCCACTTGTAACGTTAACAGGGAAAGCCGGTACAGGAAAAACGTTACTCGCATTAGCTTCGGGACTAATGCAAACGGAAGATTTAGGATTATATAAAAAACTACTTGTCGCGAGACCAATTGTACCGGTAGGGAAAGATATAGGCTATTTACCAGGAGAGAAAGAGGAAAAATTAAGACCGTGGATGCAGCCGATTTTTGATAATCTAGAGTATTTATTCAATACGAAAAAGCCTGGGGAGCTAGATGCTATTTTAGCTGGAATGGGTTCGATTGAAGTAGAAGCGCTTACCTATATACGCGGGAGAAGTATTCCAGACCAATTCATTATAATTGACGAGGCACAAAATTTAACGAAGCATGAAGTAAAGACGATATTAACAAGGGTAGGCGAAAAAAGTAAGATTGTATTAATGGGGGATCCTCAGCAAATTGATCACCCGTATTTAGATGAATATAATAACGGTTTAACATATGTTGTAGAGAAGTTTAAAGAACAACGTATTAGTGGTCATGTAAAGTTTGTTAAAGGAGAGCGTTCTAATTTAGCACAACTAGCAGCGGATTTATTATAAAAAGGAGTGAGCTTAAGCTCACTCCTTTTTTTCCTTTTAATTATACAATTTAAATGATTGTAAATTTACGGATGTTACGAATCGGATTTTGTCTATTAGATCCATCATGGAAATATAGATGAACAGGCCCGTCTTCTCGTAATGGTTTACCTTCTTTTGAAAAACCGAGAATAGCTTTATGGGCTGTTTCTAACGGAAGTGTAATTGTATTGTCTGTGGTTGCAATTTCGACATGAGTAGCATCTTCTAAAATTTCAGCATTTTTTAGAAATGGATGAAGTGGTATGCCAAATGTCCCGTTAATAAGCTGTTCTTTTTTATATTTCTTTACACTTTGTTGTATTGGCGGGAAGGCAGCACCATCACGGATTTCGCGATCCCAATGCTCTGAAGTATGTTTTAAGTATGTTTCTAATTCGGATGAGTCTTCTCTAGTTTCATCAAAGTAAGTTGTCAAATCTATTTTTCGATCATCGAAAATCCATACAGTTGGATCGATAGTGATTGGAAAACGAACTTTTCCATTAATAAATAAAATTTCGCTCATTGTTGTTCCCCCATTTGTGTTATACTCCCACTTTTCAGTATAATAGTATTAGGCACTGTTGTCACAAAAAATGTTTCTATTGCAATTTATTAAAACTATCGCTAATATTAATAGATATGAGAGAGTAGGACGGAAACGGAGGGAATCAATTTGGCGTCTGAGACAGTATCAAATCATCAGGAAAAGGCACTAGCCCTTCTACAAGCGGATGCAGAGAAGATTTTAAGACTTATTAAGGTACAAATGGACAATCTTACAATGCCGCAATGTCCATTATATGAAGAAGTTTTAGACACACAAATGTTTGGACTATCCCGCGAGGTCGATTTTGCGGTTCGCCTTGGTCTTATTGGAGAAGAACAAGGGAAAGCAATGTTAGGAGAGCTCGAACGTGAGTTGTCTGCACTTCATGAAGCATTTACAAACAAACAACAATAACGGGTTCAAATAAGGGGGCTCAAACTGAAATAGTTTGGGCCTTTTATTTGTATAATAAAGAAGGAAGAACCTATATACATATGGAATACAACAATAATTAAATTGAAACAGAAAGAGGAAATGAAATGAAAAAAGTATGGAAATCGATGGATTATTCCTTATTACTTCCTCTTATTATCTTATGTGTGCTGGGAGTTATAATGGTATATAGTTCTAGTTCCATTGTTGCGATTTCGAAGCATGGGAAACCAGCGGATTTCTTTTTTAATAGGCAAGTATTAATTCTAGCTGTTGGAGCGATAATGTTAGCGATTATCATTGCTATTCCTTATAAACTTTGGAGGAAGCGAATAGTTTTAATAGCAATGGGAATAGGTAGTATTGGTTTATTAGCAGCAGCCTTGTTTTTCGGTAAGGAAATAAACGGTGCAAAAGGGTGGATATTAGGTATACAGCCCGCTGAATTTGTTAAAATATCGATTATTATTATATTAGCTCGTTTTTTTGCGAGAAGACAAGAGACAGATACTCCTGTTTTTAAAGGATCGGGACTTACGCTTGGTTTTGTTGGATTGGCAATGTTTTTAATTTTAAAGCAAAATGACTTAGGTACCGATTTATTAATTGCGGGAACGGTTGGAATTATGTTTCTTTGCTCGGGGGTACGGATTAATTTATGGATAAAACGAATCGTTTTAACTTCTATAGTGTGGATTCCGGCACTATATTTTCTCGGGAATTATGGATTAAGCAAGTATCAAAAGGCACGTTTTTCCGTTTTTCTTGATCCATTTAATGATCCTCAAAATGATGGGTTCCAATTAATAAATTCTTTTATTGGAATTGCTTCAGGAGGGCTAAATGGTCGAGGGTTAGGGAACAGTGTGCAAAAATATGGATACTTACCAGAACCGCAAACAGATTTTATTATGGCAATTATATCTGAAGAACTTGGATTTATAGGCGTAGCTGTCATTTTAATCTGTTTACTACTTATTATTATTCGGGCATTTAGGGTTGCACAAAAGTGCAGAGATCCGTTTGGAAGTTTAATAGCAATTGGAATTGCAAGTTTGTTTGGAGTTCAAACTTTTATAAATGTTGGTGGTATGTCTGGGTTAATACCGCTTACAGGGGTACCATTACCGTTTATAAGTTATGGTGGTAGTTCTTTATTGGCTAATTTACTTGCAATGGGTATACTGTTAAATATTGCTAGTTATGTAAAACGACAAGAGAAACAACAAAACAAATTGACTAACGAAATAGAACAAGGTGGACCGCATCTTGTTGTTGTAAAATAAAAAACACATTGAGCTCTAGAGTTCAATGTGTTTTTTATTTTGTTAGATTTTAAATGTGATACAATATTGATTGTTATAAAACGAAAAGTATATTACATTTAAGTGAATGTGATATACAATATTGTTGTTAGAAAAGGAAGAGGTATGCTATACTATTTTTGTGAAACAAATCAATCAGAAAACTTATCATTTGTTGAAAAATAAGGTATGATGGATAAAAATAAAGTGAAGCTTTCTAAGTATAATATAATGTAGAAAGTGAAGAACTTCACGCTCTTTAGAGTGTGTATGTATTTTATCTCTAGAGTGGTAGGAAAATAGAGGGGGAAAATCATGACAAAGCTGCAACGTATTCAAAAAGTATTGGTAGCTAACCGTGGAGAGATAGCAATTCGTGTGTTCCGAGCATGTTCAGAACTTGGATTAAACACAGTTGCGATCTATTCTAAAGAGGATAGCGGTTCTTATCATCGCTATAAAGCCGATGAGTCCTATTTAGTTGGGGAAGGGAAAAAGCCAATTGATGCTTATCTAGATATTGAAGGCATTATTGAGATTGCGAAAAGTAATCATGTAGATGCAATCCACCCTGGATATGGTTTCTTGTCAGAAAATATTCAATTTGCAAAACGTTGTGAAGAAGAAGGGATTATCTTTATCGGTCCAAAAAGTAAGCATTTAGACATGTTTGGAGATAAAGTTAAAGCAAGAACACAAGCGCAGCTAGCACAAATTCCAATTATTCCTGGTAGTGATGGTCCAGTAAATTCAATAGAAGAAGTTGAAGAATTTGCTGAAAAGTATGATTACCCGATTATTATTAAAGCATCCCTTGGTGGCGGCGGTCGCGGTATGCGTATTGTACGTGCTAGTGAAGAGTTAAGAGAATCGTATAATCGCGCGAAATCAGAAGCAAAAGCAGCCTTTGGTAATGATGAAGTGTACGTTGAAAAATTCGTTGAAAAACCTAAACATATAGAAGTACAAATTTTAGCAGATGAAGAAGGTAATGTTGTTCATTTGTATGAGCGTGATTGCTCTGTACAACGACGCCATCAAAAAGTAGTTGAAATTGCACCGAGCGTGTCGCTTTCAGATGATTTGCGTCAGCGTATTTGTGATGCTGCAGTAAAGTTAACGAAAAATGTAAATTATTTAAATGCTGGAACGGTAGAATTCCTTGTAAAAGGTGATGAGTTTTACTTCATTGAAGTAAACCCACGTGTTCAAGTTGAACATACGATTACAGAGATGATTACAGGAGTGGATATAGTTCAATCGCAAATTTTAATAGCTGATGGACATGCATTACATAGCAAAATGGTAGGTGTTCCTAAGCAAGAGGAAGTGGTTGTGCATGGATTTGCAATCCAATCTCGTGTAACGACAGAAGACCCACTTAATAACTTTATGCCTGATACAGGAAAGATTATGGCGTACCGATCAGGCGGTGGTTTTGGTGTTCGTCTTGATACAGGTAATAGTTTCCAAGGTGCAGTTATTACACCGTACTACGATTCTTTACTTGTAAAAGTTACTACTTGGGCACTTACTTTTGAACAAGCCGCTGCAAAAATGGAACGTAACTTAAAAGAATTCCGTATTCGTGGTATTAAAACAAATATTCCATTCCTAGAGAATGTAGTAAAACATAAAAACTTCTTATCAGGAGAATATGACACTTCATTTATTGACGCGTCACCTGAACTATTCTTGTTCCCGAAACGTAAAGACCGCGGAACAAAAATGTTAAATTATATTGGTACAGTAACAGTAAATGGCTTCCCTGGAGTAGGGAAAAAAGAGAAACCAATTTTCCCAGATGCTCGTATACCAAATGTGATACACTCAGAGCCAATGCAAAATGGAACGAAACAAATTTTGGATGAGCGTGGAGCGGATGGATTAGTAAAGTGGGTACAAGATCAAAAGCGTGTACTTTTAACGGATACAACATTCCGTGATGCACATCAGTCATTACTTGCAACTCGTGTTCGTACAAAAGATTTACATCACATTGCAGAGCCGACAGCGAGAATGTTACCAAACTTATTCTCAGCAGAAATGTGGGGCGGTGCAACGTTTGATGTTGCGTATCGTTTCTTGAAAGAAGATCCATGGGAACGATTACTAGATCTTCGTGAAAAAATGCCAAACGTTTTATTCCAAATGTTACTTCGCTCTTCAAACGCAGTAGGTTACAAAAACTATCCAGATAATTTAATTCAAAAATTTGTGGAATGTTCCGCGCAAGCTGGAATTGATGTGTTCCGTATTTTTGATAGCTTAAACTGGGTAGAAGGCATGAGAGTTGCAATTGATGCTGTACGAGATACTGGTAAGATTGCAGAAGCAACAATGTGTTACACAGGAGACATTCATGATCCGTTACGCAGTAAATATGATTTAAATTATTATAAAAATTTAGCAAAAGAGTTGGAAGCATCAGGAGCTCACATTTTAGGAATTAAAGATATGGCGGGCTTACTAAAGCCAAACGCAGCATATGATTTAGTTTCAGCATTAAAAGAGACGGTGTCGATTCCAATTCACCTGCACACACACGATACGAGCGGAAATGGTATTTTAACGTATACAAAGGCAATTGAAGCGGGTGTTGATATTGTCGATGTAGCGGTGAGTTCAATGGCTGGTCAAACGTCACAACCAAGTGCGAATACACTATACTATGCGTTAGGTGGAAACGAAAGACAGCCAGATGTTAATATAGACTCATTAGAAAAACTATCTCATTATTGGGAAGATGTACGAAAATATTATGCTCCATTTGAAAGTGGTATGAATGCTCCTCACACAGAGGTATATATGCATGAAATGCCGGGTGGACAGTATAGTAATCTTCAACAACAAGCAAAAGCGGTTGGCTTAGGAGATCGCTTTGATGAAGTTAAAGTGATGTATCGCCGTGTTAATGATATGTTTGGCGATATTGTAAAAGTAACACCATCATCTAAAGTTGTCGGTGATATGGCATTATTTATGGTTCAAAATCACCTAACAGAACAAGATATTTTAGAACGTGGACATGCTATGGACTTCCCAGGATCTGTTGTTGAAATGTTCTCTGGAGATTTAGGACAACCATATGGTGGTTTCCCGAAAGAATTACAAAAAATTATTTTAAAAGGGAAAGAGCCATTAACAGTAAGACCGGGTGAATTATTAGAACCAGTAGATTTCGATGCTTTAAAAGAAGAGTTATTCCACAAACTTGGACGCGAAGTAACAATTTTTGATGTAGTCGCATATGCATTGTATCCAAAAGTATTTATGGACTACGAAAAAGTTGCTGGGATTTATGGAAATGTATCTGTGCTTGATACACCGACATTCTTCTATGGTATGAGACTTGGTGAAGAAATTGATGTGGAAATCGAGCAAGGTAAAACATTGATGGTTAAACTAGTTTCCATTGGGGAGCCACAGCCAGATGGAAATCGTGTGCTTTACCTGGAGTTTAATGGACAACCGCGTGAAATCGTAGTGAAAGATGAAAACGTGAAATCAACTGTTGCACAGCGTGTGAAGGGGAATCGTGAAAATCCAAATCATATTAGCGCAACGATGCCGGGAACTGTTATTAAAGTAGTTGTAAAAGAAGGCGATGAAGTGAAAAAAGGTGATTCCATGGCAATTACAGAAGCTATGAAAATGGAAACGACAGTTCAAGCGCCGTTCAATGGGAAAGTGAAAAAAGTATATGTAAATGATGGGGATGCAATTCAAACGGGAGATTTACTCATTGAATTAGATCATTAAAATAAAGAAAAAGAGCTGTGCGAAAGCAGCTCTTTTTTGTGTGTAAATAATACCTTGCCGAATTGGCAAGGTATTATAGTTTTACTTTATTTTGTTTGCTTAGAAGTTGATTCAGTTTCTTTTGCATTGACTGTACTTCTTGTACCTATCATAACTAAATAGCATAGTACAGCAAACAGGCAAGAAATGAAGAGCGAATGTAATAATGCCATTGCTAAACTAGCATTTGTAAATACGACCAAAATCCCTACTATAGCTTGAAGTGTAACAAGGATAAATGAAATAATCCATCCCCAGTATACTACACGCTGCTGCTTGTAATGGCGAATAGCGATAATCATCGCATATAGTATCCAAGCGAAAATTAACATCGCTGCAACTCTATGTCCCATTTGAACCCACTCATGTAGTTGAGTTGGCATAGGTCTACTTTTGCTACATAAAGGGAAGTCTGGACAGGCTAAGGTAGCTCGTTCGTGACGTACTAAAGCTCCTGTGTAGACAACGATATAACTGTAAATTGTTACACCATAAATATGAAATTTCATTTTTTTGTCCATAATAAGTGAACGTGCATCAAATTTCTGATCAATTTCAAAAATAAGACACGTTAACAAGATGACAGAAGCAAATGAAATTAAGGAAATACCGAAATGAATAGCTAATACAGCAGGCATTTGACCCCAAACAACCGCCGCCGCCCCCATTAATGCTTGTGCAACTAAAAATACGAAGGATAAAATTGCTAACGTCTTTGTTTCGCGCACATGTTTATAATATTTCCAGGACAAGATACAAAGAAGAGTAACAAGGATTCCGGCTGATCCAGATGTTAAGCGGTGACTTAGCTCAATAATAGTCTCCATTGATAAATTAGATGGAACAAATTCACCGTTACAAAGAGGCCATGATTTGCCGCATCCTTGGCCTGAACCCGTTTTTGTAACTAAAGCGCCTCCTAGTAAAACTACTAATAAATCGAGACTTGTAATGACTGCTAACCATTTAATAAAGCGTTGCAATCTCTTTCACCATCTTTCTGCTATGAAGTTATTGCGAAATATTTTCATTCCATTATGTATAGAATAAAACGTGCTACAGTCCTATGATATATAAAAAATAATAAAATAGCAAAGAAATGGAGGGCGAGGACAACGTACGTATTATAAAGAAAAAAATGGGATTTAAAATACATATTTTAGGAGGAATTCAGGCTATTTTGAAAAGAAATGGGGAGAATACATGCTAAATATGACAAAATAGTTTATTATAGAAGATAACATCATGTTATGATAAGGATAAATTAGAATAAAGTTTTTTAATGTTCGACACAAAAAGTTCATGTTTTCTTCACAAAATGTTCGGGAAATGTGATTTAATATATTGGAGTATGGGCGTAGATTAGTAGTAGAATGGGTTAACAATATTTCTACTGTAATAATATTGCTATATAGAAGCGAAATATTTCACATGAAATATATGCTTAGAAAGATGATAGGTTTAAGAGGGGGTTAAAGTGATGAACCATGCAACAAGTGAGCTGCATGATGAGTCAGCTGTTTCAATTGTACCGGAAACAACTCGGTTACAAGATTTATCAGCGCTCGTTAAAATGGGGATTGTAAACTCAAATACACTTACTGTATTTACAGGATTTTGGTTGGCTTTACATTTTAATGGATTGAGTGTTATGGACAATCTAGATAAGTTATTTTTCACAATCGTTGGTTCGGCATTAATTATGGCAGGGGTATGTTGTTTAAATAACTACATTGACCGAGATATCGATCCATTAATGGAAAGAACAAAAAACCGTCCAACGGTAACAGGTAAATATAAACCTGGCTTTGCACTTGCATTTGGACTTGTAATTTTACTTCTTGGCTTTGTATTTTTATTACTTACTACACCGATGGCAGTGTTAATCTCATTTATTGGTGCCTTCACATATGTTGTTTTATATACGTTATGGACGAAGAGAAAATATACGTTAAATACTGTTGTAGGTAGTATATCAGGAGCAGTTCCACCTTTAATTGGATGGGCGGCAATTGATCCGTCTTTAAATCATCCAATTGCTTGGATGTTATTTTTAATTATGTTTATTTGGCAAATCCCACATTTCCTCGCATTAGCGATGAAGCGTGTTGATGAATATCGAAATGCAGGAATCCCAATGCTTCCTGTTGTACAGGGATTTGATATTACGAAACGTCAGATTATGATTTGGACAGTATGTTTATTACCACTACCATTTTATATGAGTGGACTTGGAATAACATTCATGGTAATTGCAACATTGCTTAACATCGGATGGATCGCATTAGGGCTTTATGGCTTCCGTCAGCAAGATGACATCAAGTGGTCCGTAAAAATGTTTGTTTATTCCCTGAATTACTTAACAATCTTATTTGTGTCAATGATTGTAGTTACATTCTTCTAAGACAACGACATGATTGGATTTCTTTACGTTGAGATTTACTTTACTTAACTATAAAGTACAATCTAATTCACAAAGAAAGTGGGGGTTGTTTGTATGAAGAAACAGTGGCGACTGCTTTCGTTCGTTTCACTGCTGGCTTTACTGTTAGGGGGATGCGGTAAAGCTTTTCAGTCTACTTTAATTCCGCAAGGGGAAGTAGCAAAAATGCAATATGATTTGCTCTTGCTAGCGAGTGCAATCATGGTAGGAGTAGTACTTGTAGTTACTATTATTTTCTTATATGTAATTGTGCGTTTCCGACAAAAAAAGGGTGAGGAAGATTATATTCCAGAGCAAGTTGAAGGAAATCACAAACTAGAAATTATATGGACAGTCATTCCGATTATTCTTTTGTTAATCTTGGCTGTTCCGACTGTTACATATACATTCAAGCTTGCTGATGTAAGTGCGATGGAGAAAAAGAATATTGATAAAGATACTATCGTTGTTGATGTAACAGCGAATCTTTATTGGTGGGAATTTTCTTATAAATCAGAAAAAATAGTAACTTCTCAAGATTTAGTTATCCCCACAGGTAAGAAAGTGTATTTGAATTTGAAGGGTGCCGATATTAAACATTCGTTTTGGGTTCCATCTTTAGCTGGGAAAATGGATACAAATACAGATAATGTAAACAAAATGTGGTTAAAGGCAGATAAATCGGGCACTTATAATGGTTTTTGTACAGAATTTTGTGGCCCATCACATTCTTTAATGCAGTTCAAAGTGAAAGCTCTGGATGAAAGCGAGTACAAAAAGTGGCTTGCTGACATGAAGAAGATTGATGGAAAAAAAGAAGTAGCTTCTACAAAGGCGCAAGAGGGTCAAGAAATATTTAATAAAAGCTGTATTGGTTGTCATGCAGTTGGATCAAATGATAGTAGACCACCTTCTGCTCGTATCGCACCGAACTTAGCAAACTTCGCAGATCGCGATATGGTTGCTGGTATTGCCGAAAATAATGAAGAGAACTTAAAAAAATGGCTCAAAGATCCTGAAAATATGAAGCCAGGTAATAAAATGACTGGTAAATATGGCAACTTAACGGATGATCAAATTAATGCATTAAATGCATATTTACAAACGTTAAAGATTGAAAAATAAAGAGGGATCATTTGCGAAGGGGAGGTTGAAAACGTGAGTTCTGTAGCAAAAAAACAGGGGATGGGTGCTGTCATATGGGATTATTTAACGACAGTAGACCATAAAAAGATTGCCATTCTCTATTTAATTGCAGGTGGATTGTTTTTTGTAATAGGTGGAATAGAAGCACTATTTATTCGCCTGCAGTTAGCGATTCCTAACAATGCTTTTCTTGTTGGGGATGCTTATAATCAAGTATTAACGATGCACGGTACAACAATGATTTTCCTCGCAGCTATGCCACTCGTGTTTGCATTTATGAACGCCGCTGTACCACTTCAAATTGGAGCACGTGATGTGGCGTTCCCGTTTTTGAATTCGCTCGGATTTTGGTTATTTTTCTTTGGTGGATTATTTTTAAATTTAAGTTGGTTTTTAGGAGGAGCGCCTGATGCAGGGTGGACATCGTATGCATCTTTAGCTTTAGCCTCTAAAGGACATGGTGTTGATTTTTATGTACTCGGCTTGCAAATATCAGGTATTGGTACATTAATTGGAGGTATTAACTTCCTTGTTACAATTATTAATATGCGCGCGCCAGGGATGACGTACATGCGCATGCCGATGTTTACATGGACAACATTTGTAACATCTTCACTTATTTTATTTGCATTTCCACCATTAACTGTAGGATTAGGACTTTTAATGTTAGATCGTTTATTTGGCACAAGTTTCTTTAATCCGGCACTAGGTGGGAACACGATTATATGGGAGCATTTATTCTGGATCTTCGGTCATCCGGAAGTATACATTCTTATACTCCCAGCTTTCGGAATATTCTCAGAAATCTTCGCCACATTTTCGAAAAAACGATTATTCGGTTATTCCTCTATGGTGTTCGCGACAGTATTAATAGGGTTTTTAGGATTTATGGTATGGGCGCATCATATGTTTACTGTTGGTCTTGGGCCTGTTGCAAATGCTATCTTCTCGGTTGCAACAATGGCGATTGCAGTTCCAACGGGTATTAAAATATTTAACTGGCTCTTTACAATGTGGGGTGGAAGTATTAGGTTTACAACACCAATGATGTGGGCGGTAGCTTTTATTCCATCCTTCGTTATGGGTGGAGTTACAGGTGTTATGCTTGCTTCTGCACCAGCTGATTATCAGTTTCATGATAATTATTTCGTAGTAGCACACTTTCATTATGTAATTGTTGGTGGTGTTGTATTTGGTTTACTTGCAGGTGCGCATTATTATTGGCCACTTATGTTTAATAAAGTATTAAATGAAACATTAGGTAAGATAACATTTTGGTTATTCTTTATCGGTTTCCATTTAACATTCTTTATTCAGCATTTCCTTGGATTGATTGGTATGCCACGTCGTTACTACACATATCTTGAGGGCCAAGGGTTGGAAATGGGGAATATGATTAGTTCTATCGGAGCTGTGTTTATGGCTCTTGGAACGATTGTTCTTTTATTCAATGTAATAAAAACAACGGTATCAAAAGAGAAGGCTGGCCGTGATCCATGGGATGGACGTACATTAGAATGGACAATGCCAGCACCTACACCGGAATACAATTTTAAACAATTGCCATTTGTTCGTGGGTTAGATCCGTTTTGGATTGAAAAACGTGAAGGTAATAAAGAGATGACAGCAGCGGAACCAGTTGGTGATATTCATATGCCAAATGCTTCATTTTCACCATTTATCATTTCTCTAGGCTTATTCATAGCAGCATTCGGTGCGATGTATATGCAGGGTGGCAAAGATAAATTTTGGTTATTAGTAGCGATTATCGGTTTAATCATTACGTTTGGTACAATGTTCCTTCGTTCAGTAATTGATGATCATGGATATCATATTCATAAGGAAGATTTAGATGATAAGGGGGGCAAGGCGTAATGCATGTAGATGAGAAATTAACGAATGAAACATTTCCAGCAGAGCCTGAAAAAGCAACCCTTGAGGGGAAAAATAAGTTTGTTGGTTTTTGGTTATTTCTTGGAGGCGAAACAGTGTTGTTCGCTTCCTTATTTGGCACATATTTAGCGTTAAAGAACTCTACAAATGGTGGACCAACATCTCAAGAGATGTTTCAAATGCCACTCGTTTTCATTATGACGATGCTTTTGTTAACAAGTAGTTTAACGAGTGTATACGCAATGTATCATATGAAAAATTTTAACTTTAAGAAAATGCAACTTTGGTTACTTGTAACAGTGTTGCTTGGCTTAGGATTTTTGGGGTTTGAAATATATGAGTTTTATCATTATACGCATGAATTTAAGCATACTATGAGAAGTAGTGCATTTGGTTCTGCATTTTATGCTCTTGTTGGTACACACGGGCTCCACGTGTTGTTTGGATTATGTTGGATTTTAACATTAATCTTTAGAAACGCGAAGAGAGGCTTAAATTTATACAACGCACCAAAGTTTTATGTTGCATCAATTTATTGGCACTTTATTGACGTAGTTTGGGTGTTTATTTTCACTGTAGTATATTTGATGGGAATGGTGGGATAAACAATGGCGGTTAAGCAAACGAATAATCCTAAGGTGGATCTTGTTTATCGGAAGAGAAAAAGTGCAGAGGAAATGAAGCACCAAGTTGTTACATTTTCACTAATGATTTTTTTAACATTAGTTGCATTTGCAGCGGTGGCATATCCGAAAACATTTAGCCCGATTTTTTCGGTTCCATTTATATTATTGTTAGCAGTCATTCAAGTTATATTTCAGTTATATTATTTCATGCATATGAGTCATAAAGGGCATGAAGCGGCGAGTTTCTTCTTGTACTCTGGATTGTTAATTGGTTTATTAACAATATTAGCCTTTATGACAATTGTGTGGATTTAAACAGTGATAGTAGGGGGCTCTGATATATCAAAGCCCTCTTTTTATATGAAATATAAGAATTTTGAAAAGGTAGGTGTGGAAATGGAAAACTTATGGGTATTTGGTTTTCAAGCTTTATGGAGTCCAATTTTTTTATTATTTATGATCTCGATTCTTATTAGTTATTTTTTAATTATTGGACCGTATAGAACGCGATTTGAAAATGCGACGAAGGTAAGTAAGAAGCAAATTTTTTATTTTACGACCGGGATTGTTCTTTTGTATGTTGTAAAGGGAGGACCTATTGATTTAATTGGTCATATCATATTTAGTGCACATATGTTTGAGATGGCAGTAATGTATATTGCGGTGCCTCCGTTATTACTGCTTGGTATACCTGTTTGGTTATATCGTTATATTACTTCTTTTAAGTTCGTTCAAATTGTGATAAAGTTTTTTGCTAAGCCGCTTATTGCGTTGTTTGTATTTAATGGCCTGTTTTCCTTTTATCATTTGCCAATTGTTTTTGATGCAGTAAAACAAAGTCAAATAGCGCATCCTATTTGCCTTGCTATATTGTTTTTTGCAGCAATGATGATGTGGTGGCCGATGTTAAATCCACTGCCAGAATATCAAACTTTAAGTGATATTAAGAAGCTTGGTTACATGTTTGCTAATGGTATTTTATTAACGCCAGCTTGTGCGTTAATAATTTTTGCGACTGCACCATTATTTGTAACATATACAGATTCGGCCGCTTGGATGAAGGCAATGGAACTCTGTGTACCGGCGGGTACTTTATCAGATTTAAATATAACTGGACCAGAATTTTTACATTGGATGCCGGTAGTACAAGACCAGCAAACAGGTGGTATTATTATGAAAATTGTCCAGGAAATAGTGTACGGTACGATTATCGGTTATGTGTTCTTTAAATGGGCACGTAGAGAGCGTGAAAAGGATAAAGAGCAGCTGCAAGAGTTACCTCCTTATTTGCAGACGAAATAAAAACTAGCGCATCGTGTTAATGCGCTAGTTTTTTTGTTATTCAATAATTTGAAATTCTTTTAACTCTTTTTCAATATTTTGTAGGAGTTGTTCGCTTTTTTGAAGTACATTCGTTGGAAAAATCTCATCATCGCCATATTCAACGCCATGAGGATAATAATGTTTTCCTAATAAGGGTGGCAATAGTTTTACTTGAGCGTGTCTGCCGCCGATGTCACCTTCAACAGCAAATCCTTGTACACGTAAATAATAAATATCCTTTAATATTTCAAATTTATAATCATATGTAACGCGTTCGTAATCCCATTGTCCGGCAAGTACAAAATGATTGTTTTCCATAATCTCAGTTAAAAGAGTTAGATCAACGACTGCATCAGTAAAGTTTGTATTTGTAAATTGCATAGAATACCTCCTTATTTTAATGTTAGTTCATTATTTTTATAATAGTACGAATAATAAGAAAGTGCAATTCGTATTGCGAGAAAAGGGATAATCCAGACTTTTTTCGTGAAAATATGATATAGTGAAAAGAGTACGGTACACACAAAAAAAGGAAATAAAAAGATTTGTGTATATCTCGATTTTATGCTTTGTTCAGGAGGTATATCGTTTGAAGAAATTATTGCGTATCGTAATGATTACATTTTTAATTTTAGCTGTTGATTTATACGGGAAGTTACTCGTGTCACAATATATATTAACCCCATCTCACTCTAAGCAAGAAAATAAAATTGTGAAAAAGAAGAAGCAAGTAAATGAAGAATCCACAGACACTGTTTTAAATATGCTTGGCGGGGACTCTGAGAATTTATTAGCGAAGTGGGGCGAACCATCTCGAATAGAGCCGTCTGCTTATGGATATGAATGGTGGGTGTATAATCAAGATTTAGCTCAGTATGTTCAATTTGGAGTTGCTGAACGTAAAGTTGTAACGGCGTATGTTGCTGGTGAGCAAGTTAAGGTGGCTCCCTATTATATAAATGAAAAGTATGAAGAGGTATATAAAAAGAATCCACTTTCACATGAGATTTCATTAAAAAGAGGAAAGAATAGTTATCAATTTGAGTTATCTGATACGGAAGTAATGGAACAACCGCTAGTACCTGTAGAAGATGGATGGGCACAATTATACTTTGATCACTTTACACATGAGCTTGTTGGTCTTCGTTATATGGATGATGAAACGTTATTACGACAAAGACCATATCAACTTGTTTATTCAGGTGAATTAATAGCGGAACAGCCGCTGACGCCAGAAAAAATGAAGCAAGTAGAAAATGGAAATATGCAACAAATTCTCGATTTAACAAATATTATTCGGAGTCGTCATCAATTACCGTTGTTAACATTGGATCAACAAACTGCAGATGTTGCATTTGGCCATAGTAAAGATATGAAGGATAATAATTATTTTTCGCACGATTCACCTACTTTTGGTACGTTAGGAGATCGCTTGCAACGTGGGCAAGTGGCTTTTCAACTTGCTGGTGAGAATATAGCGGCGCAACATAGTGATGGAATTGCGGCGGTACAGGGTTGGTTAAATAGTGAGGGGCATAGAAAGAATTTATTAAACGAACAATTTACTGGATTAGGTGTTGGGGTATATGATAAATTTTATACTCAAAACTTTATCCGAAAATAAAATGAAACTTTAATCAGTCGGGGCATCCTTCATTGATTATTAGTCTTCACCAATCGAGCTTTAATTGTCCACAAATAGGAAGATAAAAAGGTGCATGAATCGTCTAAAAATAGGCGAACCATGTGCCTTTTTTTTCTTACAATATAGTAGATATACATGAAGAGGTGAGGATTATGCCAACAACAAAAGGGCCGTTACATCCATCGGTTCAACAGTTTAAAGAGTTTGTAAACCATCACCCTAAAATGGTTCATGAGGTTAGAGGTGGTCAAAAAACATGGCAGCAATTTTATGAAGAATGGTACTTACTTGGTGAAGAAGATCAAATATGGACAGCATATAGACCTGATGGAGCACCTGCTTTTTCTTCGGTAAAAGAAAATAAAGAAGAAAAAGAAAATCGAACAGAAGAGGAAAAAACTGCTGATGTGATGGGGCAAATGCTTTCTTTCTTTAAAAAGCTAGACGTAGAACAAATGCAACATCATTTAGCAAATGTAACGAGTGCGATTGGTAGCGTGCAACAAGTTATTCAACAATTTCAAGGAAACCGTGCGCAGCAAGAACAAAGTACTTCTGAAAATAATCCTTTTTTCTTTCAAAAGGATTAGGGGGAAAGAGAATGAGAGCAGAGCTTATGGAGTTTATAAAAGCTGATGAGGATTTAGCTCGCTATATTCGGGAACAGCCATACTGGTACCGGAAATTGACGCGTAACCCAGAAGAAAAAGAAGCTTTTGAGTTAGCTGCCATGCAGCATTTCAAAAAAACGATACCAGATAAAGTGGAAAAATTTCAAAATCAATTGGCCGTTGCTTCAATTATGATTGATATGTTCCAGTATATGAAGCAGCAAAATACGACGTAATTGGAAGGGAAAACTATGTCCGTTATGCAAAACTTTTGTTACAATAGAATCGGATTATTTAAAAAAGGAGTTGCAGCATGACGGAAATTTGTTTAGTACGACATGGACAAACTGATTGGAACTTTCAAGAGATTATTCAAGGGCGCGAAGATATTCCACTCAATGAAGTTGGGAAGAAGCAAGCGAGTCAAAGTGCAGCTGCCTTGCAAGCGGAATCGTGGGATATAATTATAAGTAGCCCGTTAATTAGAGCGCAAGAAACAGCTAAGGAAATTGCTGGGGCTATTGGATTACCATCTATTTTATTAGATGAGCGATTTATGGAACGTAATTTTGGGGAAGCTTCTGGGAAACCAGTTGCGGCCGTTAGAGAGTTAATTACAGAAGGTAATGTAGAAGGAATGGAACAGGATGAAGAAATCGTAGAGCGCTGTTTTACGGCTTTACAACAGGTTGCAGCAGCACATGGAGATAAACGTATTATCATTGTTGCGCATTCACATGCAATAAAAGCTATTTTACACGCAATTGCACCAAATGAAATTACATTTAAAACGCCGTTAAAAAACGCATGTATTAGCTACGTGAAAGAGAATAGCGGGAAATGGGATGTTCTTAAATATAATATTGCGGAGCATATTAGTGTATAAGAGTGCAAGGAGATTGTATGAAAAGTAATTAGAATCATATCTTTCTTTTAGGTGAGACACTTCAATTAGTAGTTCTGTTCCAAATGTGTTATGATGAATACTCGGAGGTGTCTCTCATGATTGTAGCGACGCTGGAAAGCGTATTGATTTTAGATAAGGCAGAGCAGCTTGCAAAAGCGATCATCTGTTCAGATATAGCAGAAGATTACCGTAAGTATTATAAGGATTTACAAGAAGATATAGAAGTCCAGACGCTAATTCAGCAATTTACAGCGATGAAAGAGCGATACGAAGAAGTGCAACGTTTTGGTAAATATCATCCTGATTATACTTTCGTTTCGACGAAAATGAGGGAATTAAAGCGTTCTGTAGATATGCATGATAAGGTTGCAACTTTTAAAAGAGCAGAAACAGCTTTACAGAAGTTATTAGATGAAGTTAGTGTAGCAATTGGTTCTGAGGTATCTTCTTCCGTTAAAGTTCCAACAGGAAATCCGTTTTTTGATGCGGGTGGCTGTGGCGGTGGTTGTGGTACCGGAGGCGGTTGTGGTTGTAAAAAAACGGGGTAATTTACCCCGTTTTTTAGAATATAGAAGAAAACGTATACAGAGTTTGTTCTTTAATGTCATAAATTTATGATTGGTTTTCATAAAATATAAGAATATAAGTTTTTAAAAGGAGAAGATGGAGAAGATTATGTTCGGGCAACGACAAAGTATGATTGTTTATTTACATTCATTGAAACATGCCAAGATTTTAAGGAAATATGGTAACATTCATTACATATCAAAACGTTTGAAATATGCCGTTGTATATTGTGATATGGAACAAATTGAGCATATGATGCAAAAATTGAATAAACTTCCTTTTGTAAAAAAAGTAGAACAGTCGTATCGCCCATTTTTAAAAACGGAATTCGAAAATTCGCGTCCTGATCGGGCAAAAGAATACGATTATAGCTAAGTAAAAAAATCCCCTGCTAAATTTAGCAGG
This sequence comes from Bacillus sp. TH19, assembly GCF_016651075.1. Lineage (NCBI taxonomy): Bacteria > Bacillati > Bacillota > Bacilli > Caryophanales > Bacillaceae > Bacillus > Bacillus sp. TH19. The sequence goes on from NZ_JAEKEO010000007.1 coordinate 1,588,466, forward strand.
GGATTTTTTTACTTGAAATAACGTGTTATTTCATTGGAGGAATGAAATTGTTCATTCGTAAAATACCGATTAGATGATTAAAAAATAGTTCTTTTTCAGGGAAAGTTGTTGATGGTTTTACAGTAAAGGGAGTAACTTTTTTCCCTATTTGTTCCGCCATTTCTTCAAATAAAACGACACGTTTACTTTTTTTATTTTCAAGTACAGGAATGCCTTCACGACATATGTATAATGGTTGGAAATCACCAGTAGTTGTCGGTTTGAGTATTACAACAAGTGAACACACTTTTTTTTCGTTTTTTACAGTTTCGAATTGTAACATATGTGTTACACGTTCTTGGTTTGTTTTGGCAATTTCAAGTAATTCATATAAGTCAGAGTAGCCTTCTCCGAGTTCTATAAAGCGTTGAATCATATTTTTTCCTCCTCTTTCTTTTACTGTACCACCTCACTTTTTAAATGAAAAGTAGACAAATAAAAAAACCCTGCAAAGCAGGGCCCTTCTAATACTAGTATGTACTACTAGTAAGAAGGCAAAGGGAGAGGAGAAACCGGAGGAAGAACTTATGGGGAAACGTAAGTCTTCTCCGCGGTTGGCAACAACATCGAAAATGATGTTGTTATATTTATTTATGTCCAATCTAAAATGAAGATATACATAATGAAATTAAAATTTATGTTAGGCTTTTTATTTTTCTTTTTTTTATTTTATGATAGGATAAAAAAGGTAAAGTGGAACTGATGTACATAGAGGGTTGTTGCTTGCAAATAGTGAAATGGATATGAAAGAAATAACGAGCGATTATTTTAACTGAGGTTTTCAATTAGTTAAATAACAGATTAATGAAAAAATGTATGAAATAGTATGGATCGGTAGCGGTTACCGAATTGAAATGAATTTGCTGTAATCGCTCTATAGATTGAAATAAAGGTAGTGACAACAGATGAGAGTAGTTTCAGGAAAATGTAAAGGGCACCCACTTAAAGCGGTACCTGGTAATACAACGCGTCCAACGACAGATAAAGTGAAAGAATCTATTTTTAATATGATAGGTCCTTATTATGATGGTGGTATCGCTCTTGATTTATTTGGTGGTAGCGGTGGTCTTGGAATTGAGGCCATAAGTAGAGGGATTGATAAAGCGATTTTTGTTGACCGAGATAGTAAAGCGATAAAAGTCATTCATCAAAATTTAGAAAGCTGTAGACTACAAGAACAAGCTGAAGTGTACCGAAATGATGCAGAGCGTGCGGTAAAGGCGCTTATAAAGCGTGAAATATCATTCGATCTTATACTAATAGACCCTCCATATAAAGCTCAAAAAATTGTGTCTTTAGTTAGTGTAATGGATCAACATGGATTGTTAAATAAAGATGGCATCATTATGGCAGAGCATGGGGATGACGTGGTTTTACCTGATTCTATAGGAGAACTTGTAAAAGTACGGGCAGAAAACTACGGGATTACAGCAATTTCGATTTATAAGTATGAAGGTGAGGGGACAGAATGACAAGTATAGCTATTTCTTCAGGGAGTTTTGATCCAATTACCCTTGGACATTTGGATATTATTAAAAGGGGAGCAAAAGTATTTGATGAAGTATATGTAGTTGTTTTAAACAATTCATCAAAAAAACCATTCTTTTCGGTAGAAGAACGCCTAGAGTTAATTCGAGAGGCGACAAAGGATATTCCGAATGTAAAAGTTGATTCACATAGTGGATTATTGGTGGAATATGCAAAAATGCGTAATGCAAATGCAATATTACGTGGTTTACGAGCAGTTTCTGATTTTGAATATGAGATGCAAATTACTTCAATGAATCGAAAACTAGACGAAAGTATCGAAACTTTCTTCATTATGACAAATAATCAATATTCATTTTTAAGTTCAAGTATTGTGAAAGAAGTTGCGAGATATGGTGGAAGTGTAGTAGACCTTGTTCCTCCGATTGTAGAGCGTGCTTTAAAAGAAAAGTTTAAAACCCCGTTAAAGTGAACGGGGTTTTTCTTTATAAATGCGTAAAAACAATAAGATGACATATAAATATAAACAAAATAAGGTGAAGATTGGTCCGTAGTGTATAAATGATGTCCAAATATCAGTTAGTGTATAAGAATGATTCAATAAAAATACGGGAAGATCTTCTTGCGTAGGCGAGAAAGAATGAACTTTTTCATAAAATGGTCCCCAAAATATAAAAGTGAAAATAGGAGCGAGAATACTTTGGATAATTCGAGCTAAAAAATATGGTTTAAAGCGGATATCTGTCTCCGCTAATATGCTTGCTACTTGTGCCTGAATAGAAAGACCGCTAAATGCTAAAATGAAGCTTGTTACCATCGCTTGTTGAAGAAGTGTTGATTCATTAATTTGACTAATCATTTGGCTTCCGAGCGTCATTTCAAAAATACCGGATAATATCGGAATACTAAATTGGGATGTAAGTTGGAAGAATGATAAAATATGTTGCATAATAAAAGAAAGCGCTTCTGTAATTTTGAAAACAGTAATCATTTTATTTAAAACAGAGAATAAAATAATAAACCCACCAATCATGAGCAATGTTTGAATAGAAGAAACGATAGCGTCACCGAGTAGTTTTCCGATTGGTCTTTTTTCTTGCATACGTGTTTGGTGGAGGATGGAAAAAGGGTTTTGAAAGGCACGCTTTTGATTCGTATGTTTGTCTTTTATGTAAGTATCGTTATTACCATAAAAGCGCATAAGTAATCCGACGATAAGGTTACTTATATAATGTGCTGCTGCTAATACGAGTCCTAATTTCGGATTATTGAAAAAACCAATAGAAACCGCTCCGAAAATAAAAAGTGGATTAGAAGAATTTGTGAAAGATACGAGTCGTTCCGCTTCAATTTGTGTTAGTTGATTGCTCTTGCGTAGTCTAGCGCTTAATTTGGCGCCAGCGGGGAATCCTGAAGCCATTCCCATTGCCCAAACAAATCCGCCTACCCCTGGAACACGAAACAGTGGACGCATTAGTGGTTCTAATATAACACCGATAAATTTTACAATACCAATACTGATTAGAAGTTCCGCAATGATGAAAAACGGTAGTAGTGAAGGGAATACAACTTCCCACCATATATTTAACCCGCGAATTGAAGCTTGCAAAGCATCTTGGGGGTGAAGTACAAGAGAAAAGGTTAAAAACAACATTGATATGGTAAGAAAAGCAGTTTTCCATTTTTCGTACATGTAAGAAAATCCCCCTTTGTCCCAAAAACGTTCATTTCAGTATACGTGGATATGTGGTGAATTTAGACCATAAGTATGAAAAAGGAATGAAAAAAATTAAAGGGTGAGAAAAATGAAGGAACCAAAAATCGGTTTAGCGCTTGGATCCGGAGGTGCAAAAGGTTTTGCTCACATAGGGGTAATAAAAGTGTTAAGGGAAGCTGGCATCCCTATTCACATGATAGCAGGTAGTAGTATAGGAGCGTTAATTGGTACATTTTATGCAGCGAGTTGTGACGTTGAAAGACTGTATAGATTGGCCGCTGTTTTTAAAAGGAAATATTATTTGGATTTTACAGTTCCTAAAATGGGATTTATTGCTGGAAAACGTATTAAAGATATGATTAAAATGTTTACATATAATAAAAATTTAGAAGAGTTAGATATCCCGACAGCTGTTGTGGCTACTGACATTTTGAAGGGGGAGAAAGTTGTTTTTACAAGTGGTCCGATTGCGGAGGCGGTTCGAGCTAGTATATCTGTACCAGGGGTGTTTGTTCCAGAAAAAATAGATGGCCGCTTATTAGTGGATGGAGGGGTAATTGACCGTATTCCCGTATCGGTTGTAAAAGATTTAGGTGCTGATATTGTTATTGCTGTTGATGTATCTCCAATTAAGGTGAATGGAGAGGTTACATCGATTTATGATGTAATTATGCAAAGTATTGAAATTATGCAACATGAACTTGTGATGAATCGGCAAATAGCATCAGATTTAATGATGCGGCCAGCAGTGGAACAATTTAGTTCGCGTGCTTTTACACATATTGAAGACATTATTAGGGTCGGAGAAGTGGAAGCGGAACAACATATTTCAAACATTTATTTACTAATTGAGCAGTGGAAGGAGAAACATAATGTTTAAGCGTTTTCGGTTTATATATGCAATTTTAATAGGGGTTATATTGGCGATGCTACTTGTTTATGTGCGCTTGCCGTATTATGTGACAAAACCAGGTATGGCCGCGAAATTAGCGCCGTACGTGCAAGTTGACGGTGGAACTAAAGAGTCTGGTGATTTCATGCTTGTCACTGTCTCAATGGGACCTGCTAATGTGGTGAACTTAATAGCCGCGCAATTTAATAAATATACACACGTTTCGAAGGCGGAAGAAATATTGCAAAAAGGCGAGAGTGATGAAGAATATCAATTTCGCCAAAATTATGCAATGAAAGATTCGCAAAATGCAGCAATCTATAATGCTTATAAACGTGCAAATCGCTCTGTTTCTTTTGAAAATAAAGGTGTACTAGTTGCTGGTGTAGCAAAGGGTATGCCGTCAGAGGGAAAGCTTAAGCTTGGAGATGTTATTATAGCTGTCGATGGAAAAATATTCGACAAGACGGAACAGTTTATTGAGTATATGACAGGGAAAAAAGAAGGGGACACAGTAAATATTGAATACAAGCGGGGCGGAAAACAGTTTAAAGAAAATTTAAATGTAAAGACGATCCCTAATGGGAATGGACGCGTCGGTATAGGGGTCTCTATCGTTACGGAAAGAGAGTTAGTAGTAGACCCGAAAGTGAAAATCGATTCCCATGAAATCGGCGGTCCATCAGCGGGGTTAATGTTTACACTAGAAATTTATAATCAGCTCGTTGAAGAAGATTTAACAAACGGACATGAAATAGCTGGAACAGGTACAATCAATGATAAAGGAGAAATTGGTCCAATTGGTGGTATTCAGCAAAAAGTAGTAGCTGCTAGTGATGCGGGAGCTGAAGTGTTTTTTGCGCCAAATGAAAAAGGTGTAGAGAAATCGAATTATAAAGATGCTCTTGAAGCTGCGAAAGATATTAAAACGAAGATGAAAATTGTACCGGTGGACACACTGGATGATGCATTAACTTATTTGGAAAAAATGGGTAAAACAAAGTAAACCTCTCTGAAGAAGAGAGGTTTTTCTTATAGGAATTTTTTCGTTATTTCATCATAACGAATTGGATGATGCGTTGCGTCTTGTTTTAGCAGTTGTGTCCGCAAAGGTTCTTGCATTATGGAGAAATATACAGCATTTGATTTTCGTTCTATGTCTAAAGTTGGATGTTCGAATGTTTTTGTATGAGTAAGGATTGGGAGTTCTATTTTTTTCTTATTTCTAGAAAGATAAGTTTGTCCTTTTTGTGACATTCCGAGAAGACGGATATACGGCGCATGTTGCTCTATATTTGCTTTGTGTATTTCTTCCTTCGTTGTATTTGTTAAAATATGTGTACAAGCTCTTTGCAATCTAGTCCATGTATAACGTTTTGTTTTTAATGCTTCCATGAATGAATAGAAAGATGAACTGTTTTGTATTTTTGATAAAATACGATGCTCTAAACCTTCTTCCATTTCATATATATGTTGTAAGTCCTCTGAAGACATCGTCATAAGTTTGTATTTAAAAAATGAAAAGTATTTTTCCCAGTTATGTAACGTCCCGTAGTTTTGCTTGTAGTTTTCTAAAAGAGAAGCAGTCATTTTCGGGATAAAAGGCTCAATAGTTGTAGAGGAACTGTTTTCATTAAATAGCTGTTTGCGAATACTTGTTGCACTTGCAATATGTTGATCGTGAAATGTTTCATCATGATAATGAGAGGCGAATCTTTTTATAGTTTGTGCTTGCATCGAACTGTTTTGTAAGAGAATTGCTTTAATGTACTGTAAGCCTAAAATGTTATTTGGTTGTGACATATCTACGTTTTTTTCGGGTGGTAAGATGTGTAGAAAGGCTTCAGATGTAGCTTTCGCATAACTATTACCTGCATTCATAAATTGCTTCACAAGACGATTAAAAGTCTCTTCTTCATTTTTTTGTATAGCGATGGTATTGTAGAAATTTTCAGCTTGTCCATCTTCACTACCGAAACAAATTTCAGAAACACCAAGGGCGTTTAAAATCGAAATTGCGCCATTTGCGAAAGTTTCGGCCTTTTGTGTTGCGAATGCATATGGAAGCTCTACAACGAGGTCTACGCCGTTTGTTAAGGCCATTTTGGTACGATACCATTTGGAGATGAGTGCGGGCTCACCACGCTGCAAAAAAGGACCACTCATAACGGCGATAATAATATCAGACTGTGTTAACTTTTTTGTTTGTTGCACATGATAAGCATGACCGTTATGAAAAGGGTTATATTCAACAACAATACCACTGGATTTTATGGTAATCTCTCCTTTCGATGTAGCATCTTTTTGGAAAACGTGATAGTCTATATATTATTTCCTATGATGACTTCATTATAGTGTAAAGAAAAAACATTGACAAATATAAAATGGCTAGCTATAATTTTGTTTGTTGCCTTGAGGTGATATGATATGAAATGGTCCATCCATCAATTGAATAAATTGAGAAATAAAGGATTGACATTAAATGAAATGGTAGATGTAAGTGAGCTAAAAGAGGTCGAGAAAGATATTCGTGAAATTAATCCTGCTCATGTAACAGGAAGAGTTGATTTTGGCTCCGGTAAGTTTACGTTTCATCTACATATAACTGGAAGCATGGTTTTACCATGTTCTCGCTCTTTAGTAGATGTGACATTACCATTTGACATTAAAACAACTGAGGTGTTCCAAACTTCGGAAGAAGAATTTGAAACAGAAGCTGAAATTCATTGTTTAGAAGGAGAAGTACTTGACTTACTGCCCGTAATCAAGGAAAATATACTTTTGGAGATTCCAATGCAAATTTTCAGTGATGATGTTTCTGGTGGAGCACCGATGCAAGGTCAAGACTGGCAAGTGATTTCGGAAGAAAACAAAGAAAAGACTGTTGATCCACGATTAGCAGGACTTGCAAAGTTTTTTGACAAATAATCGGAAGACTGGTTTAGGCCTTCATATGAAAATAACTATTTCTTTTAAGGAGGTGGGAAGAATGGCTGTACCTTTTAGAAGAACTTCTAAAACAGTAAAAAGAAAGCGTCGTACGCATTTCAAATTATCAGTACCTGGTATGGTAGAGTGCCCAAGCTGTGGTGAAGCGAAATTAGCTCACCGTGTATGTAAAGCATGCGGTACTTACAAAGGTAAAGAAGTAATCAGCAAGTAATTGCGGGAAAATAAACGTAGAAGATATCTTCTACGTTTATTTTTTTTGTCTTATTCTTTATTTGTTGTATTCTATCTTTTCTAGTAACTGCATATGCTTAATAAAAAATGCATAGGGAGGACTAGAGAGATGGCGACAACAAGACAAGATGCTTGGACTGATGATGAAGATTTGCTTCTGGCAGAAGTAGTACTCCGGCATATTCAAGAAGGTGGAACGCAACTTTCTGCCTTTAAAGAAGTGGGGAGACATTTGTCTCGCACACCAGCAGCATGTGGATTTAGGTGGAATTCTTATGTTAGAAAGCAATACAAAGAACGTATTGAAGAAGCAAAGCAACTTCGTAAAGTAGAAAATTATGAAGTGAAAGAGACAAAGGTATTAGAGCCTACATCAATTACATTGAATGATGTTATTGAATTTTTGCGAAATTATAAAGATGAAAGCTCTTTAATGGTGTTGCAACAACAAATTGAATCGTTGCAAACAGAGAAAGAACATCTTCTGGAGCGATTATCAGTATATGAGGAAGAATATAGAACATTACTTGATTATATCGATCAAAAAAGAAGTGTAATGGTAGCGGAAAGAAATGGCGCTCGCTCGAATGGAGAATTAGAAAAATTAAAGAAATAAAAACAGCTGCGTAACAGCTGTTTTTTTTGTTTCTTATGCAGATTCTTCGTTTGTAATCGCATTCGAATTTGTTTCTGGATGCCAAATATAAAAATCACCATCAGTTACTGATACTGGCTGGAAACTTAATTTATCCCAAAAACCAGATGACTGGATACGTGCTATCGTTTTAATTGGGAATTGTAGTTGTTTCGCATAATTAACAAGCATTTGTCCGAATCCTTGTTTTTGAAAAGTCGGCAATACTTCAAGTTTATAAAGTTCTAGGTAAGTACCTGTAATTTCAAATGGTTCTCCGCCGTTCCTTTTCATATATAGACTCATACGTGCGATTAGCGATCCACCATAATAAATACCGTAAAATGGAGACTCACTATCATTTTCAATAATGTTTGCTTGTAATTCTTCCAACATGGATAGTTCTTGAGCTCCGCACCCTTTAAATTTTTTAAATTCATCTAATGTTTTATAATTGATGAGCAAGCGTTCAACTTTTGGGAATCCCATTACATCACGTCCTTTTCTTATCTTGTTGAATGCAGAAAAGTTAAAATATTTATAATAATATTATAACTCATTTTTAAATTTTTATGAAGAAGATAGAATATTTCTTTCATTATTTTTTTGAGGATTTGCTAAACTAAGAATGGAACTATGTATATAGGTAGTATATACGTAGTGAAAGAAGAGGTTGCATTTGTTAAAAGGTAATTGAATCCTCAACTATGTAATTGTAATTTAATAAGATATAAAGGGGGAAAGGCAAGGGAACTTATATCACTTGTTAATATGAGTTCTTTGTGTGAAGATGAAAATTGGAATTGTTGGACCGGGAGCTATTGGTCTCCTATATACATTTTATTTACAAAAAAGTAATCAAGATGTTACGTTGTTTACAAAAAACGATAAGCAAGCAGAAGAATTAAACTTAACGGGTGTAACTTGTATTAGGAATGGAGAACGTGAAACGGTATTTCCATCTATTTTACCGATAGAAAGTATGCTGGATAAACAGTTAGATTATATATTTATTGCTGTAAAGCAATATCATGTAACTGATATATTACCTTTTGTGCAGGGAGAATCGTCATTAATCTTTTTGCAAAATGGAATGTCACATCTTCACGTTATGCAAAAAATAGGAAATGAACGTATAGCAGTCGGGATTGTGGAGCATGGTGCAAAAAAAGAGGATGGACATACAGTTCGTCATACTGGAATAGGTATTACAAAGTTTGGTGTAGTGCGTGGTCAATCTAGTTGTTTTAAAAAGGTATTTAATTGTTTTCCTTTTGATTATTTTCCGATTCAGATAGAAGATGATTGGAAGAGGATTATGCGTAATAAATTAGTAGTCAATGTATGTATTAATCCGTTGACGGCATTATTGCGGGTTGAGAACGGGGAGTTAATTTCAAACCCACTTTTTTATCAAATGATGGAGCAAGTATTTCAGGAAGTTGCATTTCTTGTTAAAGAAGAAGATAAGGAAATGCTATGGAAAATGGTATGCCAAGTATGTGAAAAAACATCCCATAATACTTCATCTATGTTAGCGGACGTAAGAGCGAATAGACAAACGGAAGTTAATGCGATTGTTGGATATGTATTAGAAGAAGCTAAGGAACAACAACAATCTGTTCCGACACTTCAATTTTTGTTCAATGCAATAAAAGGAATGGAATTATAAGTGTTTTTCTTTGCTTTTACGTGAAACATTGAATACAATGTGGGTTGGTGAGAGAACAGGATACGAAAGGAAGAATTATATGGAGATAAAAGAAATCTCTGTTCCACTACAAGGTGTTGTAGCGGACTATATGAACGGTAAAAAAGAGATACAGTCATGTTTTGATTATCTGTTAACAGAGGATGCTTTTAAACAGCGTTTACATGATTTACGTGAGAGAGAGTTTTTCCGTCAAGATTTAGTAACGCATTTATTAGAATATAATACACAATTGCAAGCGGGAGAATTTACAATTCAAAATATAAAAGCGCTTGAAGATGAAAATACATATGTAGTTATAGCTGGACAACAAGCTGGGTTATTAACTGGTCCGCTTTATACAGTTCATAAGATCATTTCAATTTTACAGCTTGCAAAAGAAAAAGAAGAGAGCTTAGGGGTTCGGGTTGTTCCTGTCTTTTGGATTGCTGGTGAAGACCATGATATGGATGAAATTAATCATACATTTGTAACGAAAAATAAAAAAATAAAAAAGACCATTTTTCATGATCGTTATCCGAAAAAGGCGAGTGCTTCTGAGTCTGAGTTTTCTATTGAAGACTGTAGAAAATGGGTCGAAGAGATTTTTAAAACATATCCGGAAACGAATTTTACAAAGGATGTATTACAATTTGTTGATGATGCTTTAGGTAAATCGCATACATATGTAGATTTCTTTGCGCACCTTATTACGAAAATGTTCGCAAATTCTGGTTTAATTCTTGTAGATTCACATCATCCTGCATTAAGAAAATTAGAAGTGCCGTTTTTACAACAAATTATAAGTAAATATAAAGAAATTCAAGTAGGGCTTCGTAATCAACAGGAAGTACTTAAGGAATTAGGATTTAAACCGATTATTGAAACGAAGACAAATGCAGTGCATATATTTATGGAAATTGATAATGAGCGAGTATTGCTTGAAGAGAATCAAGGGAAGTTTATTGGAAAAGATGGAGTGCATTCATTTTCGTATGAAGAATTGATGGAAGAGATGGAAAGAAGTCCAGAACGTTTTAGTAATAATGTTGTAACGCGCCCTCTTATGCAAGAATATGTGTTTCCTACGTTAGCGTTTATTGGCGGTCCAGGGGAGTTAGCTTATTGGAGTGAATTGCAACAAGTGTTTCATACGGCAGGTTTCCAAATGCCACCTGTTGTTCCGCGGCTTACAATTACTTATATGGAGCGAGATATAGCGACAGATTTATATGATTTAGATTTGCAAGAAATTGATCCATTTCTAAATAATATAGATAATCTGCGTGACAATTGGCTTTCTAATCAAATAGAGGAACCGATAGACGAGCGATTTATAGAAGCGAAAAAAGAAATAATGGATATTCATACATCATTACAACAATTCGTGAAAAAAATAGATCCAGGGTTAAATGAGTTTGCGGGGAAAAATGAACTGAAAATTAATGAGCAAATTGAACTGTTAGAAAAAATGTTGAAAAGAAATGTTGAGAAGAAACATGAGGTTCAACTGAATAAATTCCGCCGTTTACAATTCGCGCTTCGTCCATTAGGAGCACCGCAAGAACGTGTGTGGAATGTGTGTTACTATTTAAATCAGTTCGGCCTTGATTTTGTTGACCGGGTAATGGAACAATCTTTTTCGTGGGATGGAAAACATCATGTAATAAAACTATAGAATCTTGCTCTTTTGAGCAGGATTTTATTTTTATTCTGTTGAATTAACTGTGAAGTGAAATATTTCTGAATTATCCATCTTATGTTAATGTAATGAATCGCTATGTATCAGGTATATATATATGACAAAATAGCACAAAATGTAAACGGATTAATATCTTTTTCGACAGGTTTTTGTTTAAATTCCCGCAAAAAATGATAAAATTTAGTATATAATAAAATAAAATAGCGATTTGTATAGCGTACTACCTTGTTGGAAGTTAAATGAGTCGTTCTTTAGTAGCATTTCATCCTCTAGTAGTAAATTGTGTTTGTAGAGTGAGAAATGTATTTAACATAATTAATTGGAAAAAGAGTAGGTGCAGCAATGTTCAAACACGTAACAGTACTTTTGAAAGAAACAGTAGATGGCTTAGATATAAAACCGAGTGGTACATATGTAGATTGTACACTGGGTGGAGGAGGACATAGTTCTTATTTATTATCTCAGCTAACAGATGGTGGAAAGTTAATAGCATTTGATCAAGATGAAATAGCGATTCAAAATGCGAAGGAAAAATTTTCTTCTTATGGTGAACAATTTGTAACAGTGAAGAGCAACTTCCGTTATTTATCTGAAAAACTACATGAATTAGGTATCACAGAAGTAGACGGAATTTTATTCGATTTAGGTGTTTCATCCCCACAATTAGATACACCAGAGCGTGGCTTTAGTTATCATCATGATGCACCGTTAGATATGCGGATGGATCAAGATGCCCCATTAACAGCATATGATGTTGTGAACAGCTGGTCATATGAACAACTCGTAAGAATTTTCTTCCAATACGGAGAAGAAAAATTTTCAAAGCAAATAACAAGGAAAATTGAAGCTTATCGCGAGAATAAGGCTATTGAAACGACAGGAGAATTAGTGGAATTAATTAAAGAAGGTATTCCAGCTCCGGCACGTAGAACAGGTGGACATCCTGCGAAGCGAGTATTTCAAGCGATTCGTATTGCTGTAAATGATGAATTAAAAGTATTTGAAGAAGCGTTGGAATCTGCAATTGATATGGTCAAGCCTGGTGGAAGAGTTAGTGTTATAACATTCCATTCTTTAGAAGATCGTATTTGTAAAACGACGTTTAAGCGAAATAGCACAACGCCGCAATTACCACAGGGACTACCGATTATTCCGGATGAATTTAAGCCGAAATTAAAGCTTATTACAAGGAAACCGATTTTACCTTCTGACATTGAATTAGAAGAAAATAATCGAGCGCGTTCTGCGAAGTTGAGAATCGCTGAAAAACGATAAAAAGGAGAGAGAGGTATGACTAATTTAGCTGTAAAGTATAAACAACAGGCGCAAGAAGAGGTACAAATTCAAGCGCCGCCACAGCAGATGGTTAAGCCAAAAGTTAAAACGAAAATTACAAGAATTGAAAAGTTATTGTACGTAACGTTTATTGGGTTTTTATTATATGCTTGTGTAGCTTTTATTGGGAATAAAGCGGGTCTATATCAAGTTAATGTAGAAGCAGCGACGATAGAAGAACAAATTGTGAAAAAACAAAAGGAAAATCAAGAATTGCAGGCTGAAGTAGAGAAGTTAAGTCGTTATGAACGTATCGCTGAAGTTGCAAAAAAACACGGGCTAGAAATTAATGCGAATAATGTGAAAGGCCTAAAGTAAGGCAAATAGGTGTGAAGAAAAGATGAAGAGAAATATGACCAAATTTCATACCAATAAGGGAGCAGGTTATTTTATGATATTTTTCCTCCTGCTCTTTTTGCTGTTATTAGCCCGATTTTTTTACATACAAGCAACAGGAACAGTGGACAATCATGATTTGAAGAAACTTGCTGAGCAGAAACATAGTAAAAAGGGAGTTCTCGAAGCGAATCGAGGAACAATTTATGATCAAAATGGTCATGTGCTAGCACAAGACGCAAATTCCTATAGAATGGTAGCGGAATTAAAAGGTGCTAAGCCTGTTGAGGATAAAGAGGATACTGCAAAGAAAATCGCAGGAGTACTCGGAAAAGATGAAGATAAAATTTTAGCTACTTTAAATAAAGAAGGCAAAAGTCAAGTGGAATTTGGAACATTGGGTAAAGACTTGACGAAAGAAAAGAAAGAACAAATAGAAGCATTGAAATTGCCGGGAATATCTTTTATTACCGAAAATGCGAGAGTTTATCCAAACGGTGATTTTGCATCTTACGTCATAGGTCATGCGAAACCTGATGAAAATGGAATCTCAGTCGGTCAATTTGGCTTAGAAAAGAGTTTGGATAAATATTTAGGTGCTTCTAATGGTGAGGTAGCTTATACAGGTGACCGTAAAGGAGTATCTCTTGACGGTGGGAAAGTGAATGTAAAGGCACCTAAAAATGGAGATAATGTGTATTTAACGCTTGACCAACGTATTCAAAGTTATTTAGAAGACGCAATGAAAGAAGCGAGTAAACATTATGAACCAGAAAATTTAATAGGGATTGTTGCGGATCCGAAGACAGGAAAAATATTAGCGATGTCTAGTAAACCTAGTTATGACCCTAATGATCGTCAAATTAAATATTTCTTCAACGACGCCATTGCAAATGCGTTTGAACCGGGATCAACAATGAAGATTTTCACATTAGCGGCGGCCATTAATGAAGGTGTATACAATGGGCAAGACTTTTATCAGTCTGGTACATATCAAGTTGGTAATCGCAAAATAAAAGATCATAACGGCGGCGCCGGATGGGGTTCTATTACTTTTGATGAAGGGGTAGAGCGATCTTCAAACGTAGCGTTCGCAATTTTAGGGGATCAAAAACTTGGTCCAGAGCGTTTTCGAAAATATATTCACGGTTTTGGATTAGATGAAAAAACAAACATTGATTTATCTGGTGAAGGGTCAAATACAATTTTATTTGATCAACAAATACAACAAGTAACAACGGCATTTGGACAAGGTTCTACAGTTACACCAATTCAACTTGTACAAGCTGCAACAGCAATTGCAAATGATGGTAAAATGATGAAACCTTATACAATTGATAAAATTGTGGATCCAATAACAGGTAAAGTACAGCTAGAGCATAAACCAGAAGAAGTAGGAAAACCTGTTACCAAAGAGACAGCCGCACAAGTAAGGCAATTACTAGAACGTGTTGTTACATCACCGAAAGGAACAGGAACTGCATATAAAGTTGATGGATATTCAGTCGGGGGGAAAACAGGTACAGCACAAATTCCTGACGGGAAAGGTGGCTATATGACGGGAAGAGAGAATTATATATTCTCATTCTTAGGTATGGCACCGATGGACGATCCGCAACTTGTTGTGTATGTGGCCGTTAAACAACCAAAATTAAAAGATGATGAAAACGGGGCTAAACCTTTAGCTGATATCTTTAAATATGTAACGAAAAATAGCTTAGAGTACTTAAAGATTAAGCCGAATGAAGTAAAAGACCCGAAAAAATATGTGAAAGAACAACAAACTGTCGTTCCAGATGTAACCGGAAAAACGATGGAAGAAGCGAAAAAAACAATTGATAAAGCAAAACTTCGTCCAATCGTATTAGGTGAAGGTAAAGTGCAGCAGCAAGTGCCAAAAGCAACTGAACAAACATTAAAGGGTGATCGAGTCTTCTTAGTAGGAGATAAGCCTACAATGCCAAATATACAGGGATGGGCACTGCGTGATGTTATGAATTTAGCAAAAACATTAAAGCTTAACTTAAAACCTTCTGGTACAGGATATGTAACGGAACAAAGTGTGGCGGAAGGGACATTGTTGCAACCTGGTACAGAATTAGGTGTAACACTCGTACCACCACTTGAACCGCAACAAGAAGCAGAAAAGCCATAATGGTAATAGGGAAGAAGTTCTAATTAAATAAGTACAAGCATATATTGGAACAAGCTAGGCGTAAGGGAGGCTTGTTCCAATATGCGTGTATCAAATGTAACAGTTAGAAAACGACTTATTTTTATACTTATATCGGGTATACTCATTTTCACCATTATCGATATTCGTCTTGGATATGTGCAATTTTTTCTTGGAAATATGTTAACGGATCGTGCGAAGGATTCATGGAGTCGTAATATTACTTTTGAACCAGAGCGAGGGAAAATTTTAGATCGAAATGGTGTGGAGCTTGCTACGAATAAAAGTGCACCGACCGTCTTTGTTGTGCCGAGGCAAATTGAAAAACCAGCAGAGACTGCAGAGAAGTTAGCTGCAGTATTAGGTGTGGAAAAAGATGATGTTTATAAGCGGATTACAAAAAAAGAATCGATTGTAAGGCTTGATAAAGGCGGAAGGAAAATATCGCATGACAAAGCGAAAGAAGTACGCGGATTAAGTTTAAAGGGTGTGTACATCGCAGAGGATTCTATCCGGTACTATCCATTCGGTAATTTTTTATCACACGTATTAGGATTTGCGGGCAGTGATAATCAAGGGCTTATGGGACTAGAGAAATATTATGATAAAGAGCTAAATGGTGATAAAGGTCATGTGCGATTTTTTGCAGACGCGAAAGGACAGAGAATGCCTAACGTTGGAGATGATTTCAAAAAACCAGAAGCCGGCTTGAATTTAGGATTAACAATTGATTCACGCATTACGAGGATTATGGAAAGAGAAATGAATATTGCGGAATCAACGTATAATCCTGACGGTATGATAGCAATTGCAATGAATCCGAAAAATGGTGAAATTTTAGGTATGTCAAGTCGACCAAGTTTTGATCCAGCAGATTTCCAAAGTGTTTCTCCGGAAGTATATAACAGAAACTTACCTGTATGGAGTACGTATGAGCCGGGGTCAACATTTAAGATTATTACATTAGCTGCAGCCTTGAATGAAAATTTAGTAGACTTAGAGAAAGATACATTTTATGATGATGGGGCAGCTGAAGTTGGTGGAGCTAGATTGCGGTGTTGGAAAGCTGGAGGCCATGGTAGCCAAACGTTTTTAGAGGTAGTTCAAAACTCTTGTAACCCAGGATTTATTGAACTCGGTGATCGGCTTGGTAAAGATCGATTGTTTAAATACATTCGCAATTTCGGGTTTGGACAGAAGACCGGAATTGATTTACAAGGTGAAGGTAGCGGGATTTTATTTAATTTAGATAAAGTTGGTCCAGTCGAGCAAGCGACGACTTCATTTGGGCAAGGTGTTTCTGTTACACCGATTCAACAAGTAGCAGCTGTAGCAGCCGCTGTAAATGGTGGAACTTTGTATCAGCCATATATAGCGAAGGAATTTATTGATCCGAAGAATAATCAAGTTGTCAGCAAAAAGACACCTGTTGCGAAAAGGGAAGTTATTTCCAAGGAAACTTCAGAGAAAGTTCGTTACGCATTAGAGAATGTTGTAGCGAAAGGTTCGGGTAAAGGGGCTTATATTGATGGATATCGTGTAGGTGGAAAAACTGGAACTGCTCAAAAGGTGAAAGATGGAAAATATTTAGATAATAACTATATTGTATCATTTATCGGTTTTGCTCCAGCTGACGATCCGCAAATTGTTGTTTATGTAGCAGTGGATAATCCAAAAGGAGTCACTCAATTTGGTGGAGTTGTAGCAGCACCTATTGTTGGGAATATTCTTCGTGACGCACTTCCTGTAATGGGAGTGGAACCGAGAAAAGAGCAAGTTGAGAAAGAATATAAATGGGGCGATACACCAACTGTGGAAGTTCCGAATTTAATTGGTATGAAAAAGAAAGATTTACAAACGCAACTTGTAGACTTGAAGCTTGATATAAGTGGTGATGGTGGGAAAGTAATTAAACAATCACCAGAAGCAGGAGCTAAAGTAAAAGAGGGTTCAAAAGTTAGAATTTACTTCGGGAATTAAAGGTAACTGATTGTGTTTTATGGTACAATTGGTGGAAGTGAGTTCTTTATAGAAAAATTGCTTTACTTGAGACGATAAGTGTCTCATTAATAAATAAATCTATTGATTAGACTATAGTAGCACTTACCTCCTATTTTTATATAACTAGGAGGTAACGTGTTACTTGCTAAAATAAGAGATAAATAAACAATGTAGAGAGGGTTTAGTGAAATGAAGTTGCATACACTTGTATCATGTTTGCATGATTTTCCAGTTGTTCCAACAGAAAATCCAGAAATAACATCTATTGAAGCGGATTCACGTAAAGTGAAAGAGGGAAGCTTATTTATATGTATGAAAGGATATACGGTTGATAGCCATGACTTTGCTAAGCAAGCAGCCGCACAAGGAGCGGCTGCTATTGTTGCGGAAAGACCAATTGATGTTGACGTTCCAGTTGTACTTGTGAAAAATACTTTTCGTTCGCTAGCGGTTTTAGCTGATTATTTTTATGGCCAACCAACACACAAGTTACATTTAATCGGTATTACAGGTACAAATGGAAAGACAACAACATCGCATATTATGGATGAAATTATGCGCGCACATGGTCATAAAACAGGGCTAATTGGAACGATTAATATGAAAATCGGTGATGAAACATTTGAGGTGAAAAATACAACACCAGATGCACTAACACTTCAACAGACATTTTCAAAAATGGTTGAACAAGGTGTGGATAGCACAGTAATGGAAGTTTCGTCTCATGCTTTAGATCTTGGCCGTGTACACGGGTGCGATTATGATGTTGCAGTATTTACGAATTTAACACAAGATCATTTAGACTATCATAAAACGATGGAAGAATATAAACATGCGAAAGGGTTGCTTTTCGCACAGCTTGGCAATAGTTATCATCATAATCGTGAAAAATACGCTATATTAAACAGTGATGATCCAGTAGCAGAAGAGTATATGAGAAGTACAGCAGCTACTGTTGTAACATACGGTATAGATGTTGCAAGCGACATTATGGCACGAGATATCGTAATGACGAGTGGCGGTACAACATTTACACTTGTAACACCGTATGAAACTGTAAATGTTACGATGAAATTAATTGGTAAGTTTAATGTATACAACGTGTTAGCTGCTACAGCAGCAGGTCTTGTTTCAGGAGTGAGCTTACAAACAATTATTGATGTAATTAAAGAGCTTGCTGGCGTTCCTGGACGTTTTGAAGTTGTAGATGGTGGACAAAATTACACAGTTATTGTTGACTATGCGCATACACCTGATAGCTTAGAGAACGTACTAAAAACAGCAAAACAGTTTGCAAAAGGCGATGTATATTGTATCGTTGGTTGCGGTGGTGATAGAGATAGAACGAAAAGACCAATAATGGCAAGTGTCGCAACCGAATATGCAACTCATGCAATTTATACATCAGATAATCCAAGAAGTGAAGATCCGAAGGCTATTTTAGATGATATGGTAAATGATGTGAATGGGAATAATTATGAAGTAATTGTCGATCGAAAAGAAGCGATACGTTCCGCTATCTCGAAAGTAAAAGCAGAAGATATTATTATTATTGCTGGTAAAGGGCATGAAACGTATCAAATTATTGGTAAAGAAGTTCATCATTTTGACGATCGTGAAGTTGCTAAAGAAGCAATCACGGAGCGTTTAAACAACGAAGTGTAACAGCATGAGAGGAGGACTACATGTGCTTGAACAAGGTTTATTAGTAACGGCTGGGGTAGCATTTTTAATTTCTGTTGCCCTTTCGCCATTATTTATTCCATTTTTAAGAAAGTTAAAGTTCGGACAGAGTATTCGTGACGAAGGACCGAAGTCACATCAAAAGAAATCAGGGACACCAACGATGGGTGGTATTGTCATATATGTATCTATGATGGTGACTACGCTTATTATGGCGATTAAATTTAACAATTTAGGTGCAGAAGTATCATTGTTATTATTAGTTACATTTGGGTACGGATTAATCGGATTTTTAGATGACTACATAAAAGTAGTAAAGAAAAGAAATCTTGGTTTAACATCAAAACAAAAATTGATTGGTCAGCTTGTAATTGCTATTGCGTTCTTTTTAATTGGAAAAGGGCAAGCATTTCACACGTATATCATGATTCCAGGAACTGATGTTAAATTTGAATTAGGCTGGGCGTATTTTGTTCTCGTATTATTTATGCTTATTGGTGGATCAAATGCGGTTAATTTAACAGATGGTTTAGATGGTTTATTATCAGGAACAGCTGCTATTGCATTCGGAGCATTTAGTATTATTGCTGTAGCTCAAGAACAATTTGGGGTAGCGATTTTCTGTATGGCAGTCGTAGGAGCTGTACTTGGCTTTTTAGTATTCAATGCGAACCCAGCGAAAGTATTTATGGGGGATACTGGTTCTCTAGCTTTAGGTGGTGCTATCGCAGCTGTAGCGATTTTGTTAAAACAAGAATTGTTACTCGTTATTATTGGCGGTGTATTCGTAGCGGAAACTTTATCTGTTATTATCCAAGTTATTTCGTTCAAAACAACAGGAAAGCGTGTCTTTAAAATGAGTCCATTACATCATCATTATGAATTATGTGGTTGGTCAGAGTGGCGCGTTGTTGTAACGTTTTGGTCTGTAGGATTTTTATTAGCTGTGCTAGGAATTTATATCGGGGTGTGGATGTAATTGAAAACTGTAACTGAATATCAAAATAAAAATGTTCTTGTATTAGGTATTGCTAAAAGTGGTTATGCAGCAGCTACTTTATTAAAAAAGTTAGGGGCAAACGTCATTGTAAATGATGGGAAACCATTAGCGGGTAATGTGCTTGCAGCTGAGTTACAAGCGGAAGGAATGGATGTTGTGTGTGGTGGGCATCCATTAGAATTACTGGAGAGAAACATTTCACTTGTCGTAAAAAATCCAGGAATTCCATATTCTAATCCACTCTTAGTGGCGGCGAAAGAAAAACAAATTCCAATTGTAACTGAGGTTGAATTAGCATATTCCATTTCAGCAGCACCGTTTGTTGGGATTACGGGATCTAACGGTAAAACAACAACGACAATGTTAACGTTTGAAATGTTAAAAGAAGGACAAAAGCACCCAGTTATTGCGGGGAATATAGGTACTGTAGCTTGTGAAGTTGCACAATTGGCGAAAGAAAATGAAGTTGTCGTTACGGAACTTTCATCGTTTCAATTGATGGGAGTGGAATCGTTCCAACCAAAAATTGCAGCCTTTTTAAATTTATTTGAAGCGCATTTAGATTATCACGGGACGAAGAAAGAGTATGGTTTGGCGAAAGCGAATATTTTCAAAAACCAAACTGAAGCAGATTATAGTATAATTAACGCAGATGATGCAGATGTCATGGCGTTATCGGCATATAGTAAAGGACAGAAAGTATTATTTTCGACGACGAAAGAAATTGAAGATGGTGCGTATATAAAAGATAACGCTCTTTATTTTAAAGGCGAAAAAGTAGTTAAAGTAAGTGATATTGTTTTACCTGGTAAGCACAATTTAGAAAATATTTTAGCAGCAATGAGTATTGCTAAATTACTAGGTGTTTCTAATGAAGCAATTACTGCTGTGTTAAAAAGTTTTACAGGTGTAAAACATCGCTTAGAATATGTAACAACGATTAATAATCGTAAATTTTATAATGATTCAAAAGCGACGAATATGCTAGCGACAGAAAAAGCATTATCTGCATTTACACAACCGATTGTATTATTGGCTGGTGGACTTGATCGTGGTAATGAATTTGATGATTTAATTCCATATTTTAAACATGTCAAAGCGATTGTGACATTTGGACAAACTGCACCAAAATTAGTAAGAGCGGCAGAAAAAGCAGGATTAGATGTAATTGAAAGTGTCGATACTTTAGATGATGCAGTAGTGAAAGCTTATGCTCATTCTACCGATGGTGATGTAATTCTTCTTTCACCAGCATGTGCAAGCTGGGATCAATTTAAAACATTTGAAGAAAGAGGAGACATTTTTATACAAGCTGTGCATAAACTTATATAAAGTAAATCAAAACATCAGTAGGCTAACACCTACTGATGTTTTGTTACATAGGGCAAAGGTTCTGCCCAAAGAGGTGGTGTTCATGGGTAATGAAGAAAACGCCTGATTTTATTCTCATCATCGTTACACTTGCGTTGTTAACAATCGGAATGATTATGGTTTATAGTGCGAGTGCGGTTTGGGCCTCTTATAAAATGGGGGATTCATTCTTTTTTGCAAAAAGACAATTGTTATTTGCAAGTCTTGGGGTAGTAGCTATGTTTTTTCTGATGAAAATTGATTATTGGGTATGGCGTACGTATTCAAAAGTAATTTTACTAGTTTGTTTCGTTCTTCTTATTCTCGTTCTTATTCCTGGAGTAGGTCTCGTTCGTGGAGGGGCGCGAAGTTGGATTGGAATCGGGGCATTTTCTATCCAACCGTCAGAGTTTATGAAATTCGCGATGATTATTTTCTTAGCAAAATTTTTAGCGGAACGACAAAAATTAATTACATCTTTTAAACGAGGTTTACTACCGGCTCTTAGTTTTGTATTTCTTGCTTTTGGGATAATTATGTTACAGCCAGATCTTGGTACGGGAACGGTAATGATTGGGACATGTATTATTATGATATTTATTTCGGGAGCAAGGGTCTTTCACTTTGCAATGTTTGGTTTGCTTGGTGCAGCGGGATTTGTAGGGTTAATTGCATCAGCGCCATATCGAATGAAACGCATCACATCATATTTAGATCCGTGGTCGGATCCGCTCGGAAGTGGATTTCAAATTATCCAATCGTTACTCGCAATTGGACCTGGTGGTTTATTTGGGCTTGGACTTGGACAAAGTAGACAAAAATTTCTTTATTTACCTGAACCACAAACAGACTTTATATTTGCAATCTTATCCGAGGAATTAGGTTTTATTGGTGGTTCATTTGTGTTATTATTATTTAGTCTATTATTATGGCGTGGGATTCGTATAGCATTAGGAGCGCCAGATTTATATGGTACGTTTTTAGCAGTAGGTATTGTGGCGATGATTGCGATTCAAGTAATGATTAATGTTGGTGTTGTAACAGGACTGATGCCTGTTACCGGTATTACTTTGCCATTTTTAAGTTATGGTGGATCAAGTTTGACCTTAATGTTAATGGCAGTAGGTGTATTATTGAATATAAGTCGCCATTCTCGCTATTAAACCCTGTTTAAAAGACAGGGTTTTTCGTGTGTGTGTGAAAATACAATATGTATATAGAAATAAATACGATTGAATAAGAACAGGGAAGTGGAGGAATCAGTAGTGCGAGTATTAGTAAGTGGTGGGGGTACTGGAGGACATATTTATCCAGCTCTTGCTTTAATTAGAGAAATAAAAAAACTAAATCCGGAAGCAAGATTTTTATACATTGGTACAGAGAATGGATTAGAGAGTACCATCGTACCGAAAGCGGGTATTCCGTTCCAATCTATTGTTATAAGTGGATTTAAACGAAAAATATCTCTTGATAATGTAAAAACCGTGATGCGTTTCCTAAAAGGTGTTCAAGATAGTAAACGATATATTCGTCGTTTTAACCCTGATATTGTGATTGGTACGGGTGGATACGTATGTGGGCCAGTTGTATATGCTGCGGCTAAATTAGGTATTCCGACTATTGTCCATGAACAAAATAGTGTACCTGGTGTAACGAATAAATTTTTAAGTCGTTATGTCGATAAAGTTGCAGTTTGTTTTGAAGCAGCTGCAGAACATTTTCCACAGTCAAAAGTGGTTATGACAGGTAATCCACGTGCATCAGAAGTAATGGACCAAAATGGAATGAAAGGAAAACGTTCGGTAGGACTATCCCTTTCTAAAAAATCCGTGCTTATTTTTGGTGGGAGCCGCGGGGCTAGACCGATTAACGATGCTTTTGTAGAAGCGATTGAACAATTTGGGAATAAAAGTTACGAAGTATTATATGTAACAGGCGAAGTACATTATGATAAAGTTATGGAAGCCGTGAAACAAAAAGGGAATCCGAATAATGTTATTATTAAACCTTTTATTCATAATATGCCAGAGGTACTGACGGGTGTAGATCTTGTTGTTTCAAGGGCAGGGGCTACAACGCTTGCAGAATTAACAGCGTTAGGAAAGCCGAGTGTATTAATTCCAAGTCCGTACGTAACAAATAACCATCAAGAAAAAAATGCACGATCAGTTGTTGATAAAGGAGCAGCTAAAATGCTACTTGAAAAAGATTTAACATCTGAAACGCTTATTCGTGACATTGATGAGATTTTATTGGATACACAAACATTACAAAATATGAAACTGGCTACTAAGCAACTTGGTATTCCAGATGCAGCAAATAAGCTATATGAAGTAATGAACAAGCTTATTAAAAAATAACATTAGGTGAACGCCCCGCATATTACTGTAATAAGGAGACTTGATATGGGGGAGATTGTCTATGGAACAATTAGTAAAAGAGCTTTTAGAAGCAAATGTTGGTCGCGTGTTAGTTAATGAACCGTTAGCGCGTTACACGACTATGAAAATAGGCGGACCAGCTGATATTTTAATTGTACCAAAGCATGTTGCTGGTATTGAGAAGACTCTAGAGTTAGTAAAGAAGTACAAGACAAGGTGGACTGCAATTGGTCGTGGTTCAAATCTTCTCGTATCTGATCAAGGTATAGAAGGTGTGGTTATTCGTTTAGGAGAAGGATTAGACCATTTAGAAGTCGAAAAACATAGAGTAAGAGTCGGTGCTGGATATCCCCTTATTAAATTGTCAACTTTACTTAGTCGACAGGGATTAGCGGGCCTGGAATTTGCAAGTGGTATTCCAGGAAGTGTTGGCGGTGCAGTGTATATGAATGCAGGCGCTCATAAGTCCGACATATCGAGTGTATTAACGAAAGCTCGTATTTTGTTTGACAATGGAACAATTAATTGGTTGACGAATACCGAAATGGGCTTTTCTTATCGCACATCTGTATTGCAAATGAAACGCCCTGGTATTGTTTTGGAAGCTGAATTCCAATTGGAGGTAGGCGAACGCGAGGGAATTGTAAGAAGCATGCAAAAGAATAAAGAGTATCGCCGTGAAACGCAGCCTTGGAATTACCCTTGTGCAGGAAGTATATTTCGAAATCCAGTCCCCTATTTTGCAGGAGATTTAATAGAAAAATCAGGGCTTCGTGGTTATACAATAGGTGGAGCTCAAATTTCTGAAATGCATGGGAATTTTATTGTTAATACTGGTGTGGCCTCAGCGCAAGATGTATTAGACTTAATCGCATTGGTAAAGCGTACAATTAAAGATAAATTTGGTGTTGATATGCATACAGAAGTAGAAATAATTGGAAGATAACGGTTGTTCGTTCCGCTCATTATCATTTATGTTATAATAAGAAGATAAGAACGGCATGAGGAACATGCCGTTCTTTATGTTACATAGGGGGATCGTACATGAAAAATAGTAAAGTGATTAAACTACAAGATCGTGTACCAAAATTAAAGAATCAAAATAAAAAAAATAAGAAACCTGTTAATCATCGGTTAATTTTATACATATCGATTTTATTTTTATTAGTACTCTTTTTAATTTATTTTCGGTCTCCGCTTAGTAATATAAAAAAGATAAGTGTCTTTGGAAATCATTATATGACAGATGAACAAGTTATGAAGGAATCAGGTGTGACATATGATACGAGTTATTTCCGAGTAACAGCACATAAAGCAGAAGAAAACTTAACGAAACGAAAAGAAATTAAAGAGGTAAATGTAAAAAAACGTTTCCCAAACAAAATTGATGTTCATATCGAAGAATATTTAACAATTGGCTATATAAACAAAGATGGGAAATTACAACCGTTATTAGAAAATGGGAAAACACTCGATGTACTTCCGAACGGAAAGCTTCCAGTTGCAGCACCAATTTTTGAACCATTTAAAGAGGAAAAAATGAAGGAATTAATTGCAGAACTAGAAAAATTAACGCCAACTATTTTAAGGTCTATTTCTGAAATTCGTTATACACCAACGAACGCAAATGAAGATCATCTTACTTTATATATGAATGAAGGATATGAAGTGAGCACCACTATTCAAAATTTCGCAAAGCGAATGGAAGCTTATCCACTTATTTTAAAAACAATTGAACCTGGTAAGAAGGTTTTAATTGACTTAGAAGTGGGTGCATATACGAAGGAACTAGGTGCTGAAGAAAAGAAAGAATAGAATGATAGTTTTTACTGCGTTATTACGTATGAAATGAAACAAACGTTCTTTTATATGGATGCTAATTTGCAAGAATGCTTAATTTGATGAAAAAAATGTAAATTTTCTTAGATTCATACTAGGATTGGTACAAGTTTCACTTTTCTACAAGTACATCTTAGTGTAGACTTATACTTGGCGGTAATCTTTACACTTGAAATATAATTATTTCAAGATAGAGCAGTTATTCACAGGTTACTGCGATATTCTTAAATGAATGTTAAATAAAAATAAGAAAAATATAGGGTTAAAAAAGGGAAACGTACAAAGACGTTGAATATTTTTCTTATAAATAGTAAAGTTGCGATTGTTGTTCCATATATTGAGTTGTATGGTATAAATAAAGAAGGAGGTGCCAAAGAATGAACAGCAATGAAATATATGTTAGTCTTGACATCGGTACATCCAATGTTAAAGTCATCATTGGTGAAATGGTTAATGATAGCTTAAACATTATTGGTGTTGGAAACGTAAAATCAAATGGTTTGAAAAAGGGATCGATAGTTGATATAGATGAAACTGTTCGATCAATTAAAAAAGCAATTGAACAAGCTGAGCGCATGGTGGGTATCCACATTGAGCAAGTTGTAGTAGGTGTCAATGCAAACCAGGTACAGTTGCTCCCGTGTCACGGAGTAGTCGCTGTTTCAAATGAAGATCGTGAAATCGGGAATGAAGATGTCTTACGCGTTCTAGATGCAGCGCAAGTTGTGTCAATTGCTCCTGAACGTGAATTTATTGATGTGGTACCTCGACAGTTCATTGTAGACGGTCTTGACGAGATTAACGATCCACGCGGGATGATCGGTGTAAGATTAGAAATGGAAGGTACACTTATTACAGGCTCGAGAACTTTACTACATAACCTACTTCGTTGTGTAGAAAAAGCAGGTCTTGAAATTGTTGATATTTGTCTGCAACCTTTAGCGGCAGCGACAGTTGCGTTATCTTCGGATGAAAGAAATAGAGGGGTAGCCCTTGTTGATATGGGCGGAGGATCTACAACCTTATCTATTTTTAAAGATGGAGAGTTGCAAGCAACGAGCGTATTGCCATTAGGTGGAGATCATATAACGAAGGATATAGCGATTGGGCTGAAAACTTCAACAGAAAATGCAGATCAAATTAAGCTGAAATATGGACATGCTTTTTATGATACAGCATCTGAAGAAGAGATGTTTACGGTTCCTATTATGGGAAGCGATCAAACAGAACAATATTCTCAGTTGGAATTATCGGATATAATAGAGGCTCGTGTAGAGGAAATTTTAATGTTTGTTCAAGATGAAGTGCATAAGTTAGGAGTAAAGCAAGCTGCTTCTGGATATGTACTAACTGGTGGGATAGCTTCTATGCCAGGTGTTCTTGATCTTGCATACGATATTTTACATGAAAATGTTCGTATAGCAACTCCTGATTATATTGGTGTTCGTGAGCCTCAATATACAAGTGGAGTTGGATTAATTAAACATTCTTATCAAAAAGCTAAATTACGTGGGAAAAATGTGCAGGAAAAGCAAGAACATTTTGAACCAGTACCAGCACCAATGCCGGTACAACAGCAACCTGCGAAACAAAAAACTCGTAATCAAAACAATACTAATCAAAATGATGACCGCATGATGTCAAAAGTAAAACGTGCATTCCGTTATTTATGGGATTAAAATTGGACACGAAAAATGAGGTTCTAGGGGGATTTCGACATGTTAGAGTTTGATACTACTCAAGATCAATTAGCGAATATAAAAGTTATCGGTGTCGGCGGTGGCGGAAACAACGCTGTAAACCGTATGATTGAACACGGTGTACAAGGTGTAGACTTTATCGCTGTGAATACTGATGCACAAGCATTAAATCTATCAAAAGCTGAAACGAAAATGCAAATTGGTGGAAAATTAACGCGTGGACTTGGTGCAGGCGCAAACCCTGAAGTAGGGAAAAAAGCTGCAGAAGAAAGTAAAGAACAGATTCAAGAAGCGCTTCGTGGCGCGGATATGGTCTTCGTAACTGCTGGTATGGGCGGCGGAACTGGAACTGGTGCAGCTCCAGTTGTTGCTCAAGTTGCAAAAGAACTAGGCGCGTTAACAGTTGGTGTTGTAACACGTCCATTTACATTTGAAGGGCGTAAACGTGCAACTCAAGCTGCATCTGGTATTGCGTCATTTAAAGAAAATGTAGATACACTTATCGTAATTCCAAATGATCGCTTATTAGAGATTGTTGATAAAAATACGCCAATGTTAGAAGCGTTCCGTGAAGCAGATAACGTATTACGTCAAGGTGTTCAAGGTATTTCTGATTTAATTGCTACACCAGGTCTAATTAACTTAGACTTTGCAGACGTAAAAACAATTATGTCTAATAGAGGTTCTGCTTTAATGGGTATCGGTTCTGGTAATGGTGAAAATCGTGCTGCTGAAGCTGCGAAAAAAGCGATTTCTAGTCCATTACTAGAAACATCTATTGATGGAGCTCAAGGTGTTATTATGAACATTACGGGCGGCGCAAACTTAAGTTTATATGAAGTACAAGAAGCAGCAGACATTGTAGCTTCAGCTTCGGATCCAGAAGTAAATATGATCTTCGGTTCTGTTATTAATGAAGGATTAAAAGATGATATCGTTGTCACTGTAATTGCAACTGGTTTTGATGATAGTGCTTCGACACAACCACCAAAACCAATTATCCGTCCGACTGCGAATCACACACAACAGCAACAACAACCAGTAGCTCAACCTTCAAAACAACGTGAAGTTAAGCGTGAAATGAAACGTGAAGAGCCGGTTGTGCATGATCGTCATACAGATTCAGATGACATCGATATTCCAGCATTCTTACGTAACCGTCGTAGACGATAAAAGAAAAGGAGCTTTCATGCTCCTTTTTTTTGTTGTCTAAATGGAAAAGATCTGCTAAGCAGATCTTTTTTTATTATTTTGCATATGGAGAGCCCAGTCCTATTTTTAAGCCATAAGCTGTGATAAATTGAAACTTTAATTAATCGGGGGTGTTCATCCGAAAATGATTGTTAGCCCGACTCCCACTTAACTTCTGTACTTTTTTATAGTTGAATTTTGAGGCAGGGTCTTACTGCCCGCAAATAGCAAGATAAACTTTGTATATATATAATTCAATTATTATGTATACAAGTAAGAAATTTATATTATTCTATGAAAAATACATTTTTATTTTTTACCGACAGATTATGTCTAGAAATCACAAAATAACAAAAAAACCCCTCCACCAATTGACACACTTTCCTATTGGATATGCATTATACTAGTCTCAACTTAAAAAAAGAGGTGAATTGTTTGGTTGTTTACGCCGACATTGTCTGGTTGTTAAACGCCTGCATTGATTTTCTTTTACTTTTATTAACAGCCACCGTGTTAAAAAAGAGAATCAAAAGATGGAGGCTTGTGTTAGGGGCATTTATAGGTTCAACTATTGTTATTTTCGCCTTTACGCCTTTTGCTTCTATGATGACACATCCAATTATGAAACTATTGTACTCGTTACTTATTGTGTATACAGCATTTGGGTTTTCGACATTTAGAAATTATACACAAACTGTTTTTACTTTCTATTTTGTAACCTTTATGGTTGGTGGAGGATTAATTGGAACGCATTACTTTTTGCAAACGAACGAAATGGTAAATGGATTAGTTCAATCTAAATCAGTTTCTTACGGTGATCCAATTAGTTGGGTATTTGTTATTTTTGGTTTTCCAGTAATTTATTATTTTTCTAAAAAGCGTATAGAAAGCGTAGAGGTCACAAAGATACACTATGATCAAATCGTGAAAGTGGAAATTCAATTAGCTGGAGAGGAACTAGAATTAGCAGGTCTAATTGATAGTGGGAACCAACTTTATGACCCGTTAACGAAAACACCCGTTATGATTATGCATATTTCATCATTAGAACATTGTTTGCCAGCTTGGTTAACAGAACAAATTTATTCCAAAACAGAAATTCCTCAAATACCAGAAAATGATTCTGGATGGGCGACGAAACTACGTTTAATTCCTTTCCGAGCAGTAGGAGTAGAGAATCAATTTTTATGGGCAATTAAGCCAGATTGTGTGCGAGTTTATCATGAAGGTAGTTCGGTTGTTGTAAACAAAGTACTGATTGGATTAAATACACAACAATTATCTACTAATGGAGAGTATCAATGCATTGTACATCCGAAAATGTTGATTTCGCAAAAGATGGTAATTGCTTAATTATGAGAGGCGGGATAATATGGTGAAATTTAAATTTTATTTGGTATACCTTTGGTATAAAGTATTGCTGAAATTAGGAATTAAGACCGATGAAATTTATTATATTGGTGGAAGTGAAGCGTTGCCACCGCCGTTAACGAAAGAAGAAGAGGCAGTTCTTTTGAATAAATTACCAAATGGAGATCAAGCTGCGAGGTCGATGCTTATTGAACGTAACCTAAGGCTTGTTGTATATATAGCAAGAAAATTTGAAAATACAGGGATCAATATTGAGGATTTGATTAGTATAGGAACAATTGGTCTTATTAAGGCAGTGAATACATTTAATCCAGAAAAGAAAATTAAATTAGCAACATATGCATCTCGTTGTATAGAAAATGAAATTTTAATGCATTTGCGTCGAAATAATAAAAATCGTTCGGAAGTTTCTTTTGATGAACCGCTTAACATTGATTGGGACGGAAATGAACTGTTACTATCAGATGTTTTAGGTACAGATGATGACATTATTACAAAAGATTTAGAAGCTACTGTAGATCGTCATCTTTTAATGAAAGCATTGCATCAATTAAATGACCGTGAAAAACAAATTATGGAGCTTCGGTTTGGACTCGCTGGTGGCGAAGAGAAGACACAAAAAGATGTGGCTGACATGCTTGGAATTTCACAGTCTTATATTTCTCGTTTGGAAAAAAGAATTATAAAAAGATTACGAAAAGAATTTAATAAAATGGTGTGAAGAATAAGACCAGTCGGTATCTAGACTGGTCTTATTCTTTTTTTGTGCATTAGGAAATATGATATTTGTGAAAAATGATGGAAAAACCGTATGCATAAAATCCCCTTCAAAGGAAATACTTTACACTGTACAGCAACTCCCGATAGGAGGGAACACTTTGACGAGAAACAAAGTAGAAATTTGCGGTGTTGATACAGCTAAACTTCCAGTACTAAAAAATGAAGAGATGCGTAAATTATTTCGTGAAATGCAAAGTGGAGAGATAAGCGCCAGAGAGAAATTAGTGAATGGAAACTTACGTCTTGTACTGAGCGTCATCCAAAGATTTAATAACAGAGGAGAATATGTTGATGATTTATTTCAAGTTGGTTGCATTGGACTTATGAAATCCATTGATAACTTTGATTTAGGCCAAAATGTAAAGTTTTCAACGTATGCTGTGCCGATGATTATTGGAGAAATACGCAGATATTTGCGTGATAACAATCCAATTCGTGTATCTCGCTCATTACGAGATATTGCGTATAAAGCGTTGCAAGTAAGAGAAAAATTGATTGCTGAAAATTCAAAAGAACCAACAGCAATGGATATTGCGAAAGTTCTTGAAGTGACACATGAAGAGATTGTTTTTGCACTAGATGCGATTCAAGATCCGGTTTCATTATTTGAACCGATTTATAACGATGGAGGAGATCCTATCTTTGTTATGGATCAATTAAAGGATGAAAAACAAAAGGACGAGCAGTGGGTTGAAGAACTGGCGTTGAAAGAAGGAATGAAGCGTTTAAATGATCGTGAAAAAATGATTATTCGAAAACGTTTCTTTCAAGGAAAGACACAGATGGAAGTTGCCGAAGAAATTGGGATTTCTCAAGCGCAAGTATCACGTTTGGAGAAGTCTGCTATTAAGCAAATGAATAAGACGATTCAAGGATAAGGTCCTCACCAGTTATGGTGAGGTCTTTTTTATATATAATATTTTGCGCTCATAGTAGATTGGGTAGGTTCATATAATGAAAATAAAATGGATGTTCTATTAGTAGCGGTTATATACTGTTTATCCGCTTCGAAATTAGGCTGAAGTAAAAAGTTAGATGGAAGCGGGACTGCCCGTAAAAGTCCGATTGGCATGGGTTAATAATCAGTAGGGATGGGGATAATCCCACTGATTAAGGTTTCACTTTATTTGAGAGCGTACTTACGATTCATGATATAAGGGAGAGGATGAATATGATACGGATTTCGGAGTTTCAAATGAAGGATGTTGTAAATGTTTCAGATGGAAAGAGGCTTGGGAATATTGGAGATATTGATATTGATATAGACACAGGAAAGATTAGGGCGGTTATTATTTCTAAGCAGGCACGAATGCTTGGACTCTTTGGGAAGGAAGTAGAATTTGTGATTCCTTGGGAGCAAATTATGAAAATTGGAGAAGATGTCATACTTGTAAAAGTAGATCATGTTAATTCTGTAACAGAATCAATACAAACACCGACAATTTCATAAAGAATATTACAAATTCCTCTTTTTTTCTGTTGTCATTATGAAAAAATAAAAGTATGGTAAAATAGACAGGAAGTACCATACTTTTTTCTGTTATTTTAATTAAAAGGAGTCGCTTTATGAGAGAACCATTTAAATATGCGGACGGTATACTGTATTTACAAGCGTGGAAAGAACTTGGAAACATTACTGTTGGATTTACGACAAAAGATGGTGGAGTAAGTACAGGCTCCTTTCATGCGATGAATTTAGGATTACATGTGAATGATATCGTGGAGAATGTTCATGAAAACAGACGCATTTTAGCTAATAAGTTACAAAAACCATTAGAAAAATGGATTTGCTCTGAACAAGTTCATGACCATCATGTTGAGAAAGTAGGACTGCAAGAAAAAGGGAAAGGCGTTTATTCATATGAAGACGGTATTCCAAAAACGGATGGCATTTATACGACTAACAAAGATGTTCTCTTAACATCTTGTTACGCTGATTGTGTTCCGCTCTATTTTTATGCACCATCACATGATATGATAGGACTTGCGCATGCTGGGTGGAAAGGGACTGTAACAGAGATTGCGAAAGAAATGATTCAAAAGTGGAATGCAGAAGGTGTTTCAAGTGATGAAATTCATGTCGCAATTGGTCCTGCAATCGGATCATGTTGTTATGTTGTTGATGATCGTGTATTAACAGCAGCACAGCAAGTAGTAAACGGATCTGTTCCTCATAAAGTAATTTCTGATGGTCAGTATGCAATTAATTTAAAAGAAGTTAATCGTATATTATGTGTACAAGCAGGCATAAAAGAAGAACATATTGTAATGTCATCTCTTTGTACAAGCTGTGAAGAACAATTATTTTTCTCTCATCGTCGTGATCAAGGTAAGACGGGGAGAATGTTGAGTTTCATAGGTTTTAAGGAGGAGTGAAGTAAGTGACAGTGCAAGGGAATTTAGCAGATGTAAACGAAGTAATTAAAGAATCTTGTGTACGAGCTGGACGTTCGATGAAAGATATTAAGCTCGTTGCAGTTACAAAAACTGTAGGGATTGAAAAAACAAGCGAAGTAATTGAAACAGGAATTATTGATTTAGGTGAAAATAGAAATGAAGGTTTCTTACAAAAATACGAGCATTTCGGTTCAAAAGTGAATTGGCATTTTATTGGATCATTGCAAACGAGAAAAGTAAAAGAAATCATTAATGAGATTGATTATTTACATTCATTAGATCGTCTTTCGCTTGCAAAAGAAATTCAAAAACGTGCTGATAAGAAAGTTAAATGCTTTATTCAAGTGAAAACATCATCTGAAGAATCAAAGCAAGGATTGGCGATAGAAGAAACAATTTCTTTTATTCAAAGTTTGCAAGAATTGGATAAGATTGAAGTGGTAGGATTAATGACAATGGCTCCGTTTACAGGAGAAGAGGAAGAGATTCGTCGCTGCTTTAAGGAATTGCGCATGCTACAAACAGAGGTGCAGGAGCTAGAATTATTACATGCACCATGTAAAGAATTATCAATGGGAATGTCAAATGATTACACGATTGCAATTGAGGAAGGCGCTACATATATTCGTTTGGGAACGGTTTTAGTAGGAAAAGCGTAGGAGGAAGGAGAAAGTTATTATGAGTTGGTCAAAAGTAAAATACTTCTTTTTTGACACACCGGAAGAAAAAGAAGCAGCTCAATATAGTTATGAAAAGGAGCAAACAGACATGAAAAAGCAACAAGATCCCCCAGAACAACAAGATGTTCCGTTTGCGAAAGTGCAACCGAAGCAAAATGTAGTGAGTATTGAAACAGCGAAGCAATCTTCAAAAGTTGTTTTACTAGAACCACGTACATATTCGGAAGCGCAAGGCATTTCGGATCACTTAAAAGGTAGACGAGCTGTTGTAATTAATTTGCAAAGAATGTCTACAGATCAAGCTGTACGTATCGTTGACTTTTTAAGTGGTACTGTATACGCTATAGGCGGGGATATTCAAAAAATAGGCCCGAAAACATTTATGTGTACACCTGAAAATGTTGATATCGTTGGTGCGATTTCAGAGTTATTCGGTGAAGAAGAAGAGACAAATATAAAGAGGTGGTAATACGCCATGACAACAGTTTTAACAGTGTTACTTACTGCTATCGAGATTTACTCGTGGGCACTAATTATTTACATTCTCCTATCATGGTTTCCTGGCGCAAAGGAATCAGCTTTTGGAGATTTTCTTGCGCGTATTTGCGAACCGTATTTAGAGCCGTTTAGGAGGTTTATTCCACCATTTGGTATGATTGATATTTCTCCACTTGTTGCTATTGTTGCCTTGAAACTTGCTAGAGGTGGCTTAGTGAGTTTATTCAACTATTTTTTATAGTGTGAGGTTAAATACATGAGCATCTATGAGCATTTTAGACCTGATGAAGAGGTCTTTGTGGATAAAGTATTAGAGTGGAAACAGGCTGCTGAGTACCATCAAGTCAAGTTAACAGATTTTCTTGATCCAAGACAGCAACAAATTGTTTCTATGGTAATAGGGCAAGGAGATGTAGCTGTACGGTTTGATGGTGCGATGCCTGAAGCCGAACGGAAAAGAGCACTAATTTATCCAGATTATCTAGAATTAAATGAAGAGGAATTTCAAGTAGAAGTATTAGAAATTGACTATCCTTCCAAGTTTTTTACGCTAGAACATAGGCAAATATTAGGTGCATTCATGTCGCTTGGTTTAACAAGGGAAAAATGTGGTGATATTTTGCTTCAAGAAGACCGTGCCCAAATTGCAGTTGCCAAAGAAGTTGTATCGTATATTGAAATGAACTTACAATCAATAGGGAAAATGAAAGTCACACTCTCTCCTATACAAGTAGAGAAAATTTTGCGTGTAGGTGAAAAATGGGGAGAAAAATCTGGGACTGTTTCGTCACTTCGTCTAGATGTTTTATTAGCTGAAATGCTACATATATCTAGGCAGAAGGTACAGCCTCTTATAAAAGGTGGCTTAGTAAAAGTCAATTGGAAAACAGTAGAGCAAACTTCGTATGAATGTTTTCCAGGGGATGTTTTCTCGGTTAGAGGGTATGGACGAAGTAAATTATTTTCTGTAGAAGGTAAAACGAAGCGCGACAAATGGAGAGTTTTGTATGGTATACTAAAATGATTGGTTTTTTAGAAGGAAATTCTCTTATTTTGTCGAAGAAAAGATATAATTGAAAGAGGAAATTTAGATAACTACTTGGAGGTGGCGTTGTGCCGTTAACACCATTAGATATTCATAACAAAGAATTTGGTCGCGGATTTCGTGGCTACGATGAAGATCAAGTAAATGAGTTTCTTGATCAAATCATCAAAGATTATGAATTAGTCATTCGTGAGAAAAAAGCTTTAGAAGAAAAGGTTGCACAATTAGAAGGAAAGTTAGATCATTTTTCTAATATTGAAGATACGCTGAACAAATCTATCATTGTCGCACAAGAAGCTGCTGAAGAAGTGAAGCGTAATGCACAAAAAGAAGCAAAATTAATTGTACGTGAAGCAGAAAAAAATGCAGATCGTATCATTAATGAAGCGTTAGTGAAATCAAGAAAAGTTGCTTTTGATATTGAAGAGTTGAAGAAACAAGCGAAAGTATTCCGAACTCGTTTCCGTATGTTATTAGAAACACAACTTGAAATGTTAAACAACGATGATTGGGATAAACTAATTGAATTAGAAGACGAAGTGGACGAACTGTTGAAAAAAGAAGAAACAGTGTAAGCTTGACGTTTTTCTCATTATTACATATAATTTTAAACAGCATATTTATTAAGAAAAACGAAGATAGGGATAAGTACCTTTTTCATACCTTATATAGCGAACTGAGGATGGTGTAAGCTCAGGATAAGGAGATAATGGGAATATCACCCTGGAGTTCCGCGCTGAACAAATTTAGTAAGCGTAGGCGTATATTCGCGTTAAGAATATAAAGAGGACCTTATGCATTTGTATATGGTCTACTAGGGTGGTACCGCGGGAGACTTTCTCGTCCCTTTTTGGGGATGAGAGGTCTCTTTTTTATTCCCTTTTTTAAGGTCTGTCGTTTATATATTTAAGGAGGAATTGAGCATGGAGTACAAAAATACATTACTAATGCCAAAAACAGAATTCCCGATGCGTGGGAATTTACCGAAACGTGAGCCTGCAATGCAAGAAAAATGGGCTGAAATGAATATTTATGAAAAGGTACAAGAACATACGAAAGGCCGTCCTTTATTTGTACTACATGATGGACCTCCATATGCAAATGGTGACATCCATATGGGACACGCACTAAATAAAGTGTTAAAAGACTTTATTGTTCGTTTTAAATCAATGACCGGATACTGTGCACCATATGTACCAGGTTGGGATACACACGGTTTACCAATTGAGCAAGCTTTAACAAATAAAGGTGTAAAGCGTAAAGAAATGACAGTTGCTGAGTTCCGTAAGTTATGTGCAGAGTATGCATATGAGCAAGTAGAACGTCAACGTGAACAATTTAAGCGTTTAGGTGTACGTGCAGATTGGGATAATCCATATATTACTTTAGAGCCAGCTTATGAAGCACAACAAATTAAAGTGTTTGGTGACATGGCGAAAAAAGGTTATATCTATAAAGGACAAAAACCAGTTTACTGGTCTCCAACAAGTGAATCAGCTTTAGCAGAAGCTGAAATTGAATATCAAGATAAAAAATCAGCATCTATTTACGTAGCATTCCCTGTAAAAGATGGAAAGAACGTATTAGAAGGTGATGAGAAATACATTATTTGGACAACAACGCCTTGGACGTTACCTGCAAACTTAGGTATTTCTGTTCACCCAGAACTTGAATATGCTATTGTGAAAGTAAATGATGAGAAATATATCATCGCTTCTGAACTATTTGAGACAGTTGCAAAAACGTTAGAGTGGGAAAATGCTGAAGTTGTGAAAACGGTAAAAGGTAGCGAACTTGAGTATACAGTTGCAAAACATCCATTCTACGATCGTGACTCATTAGTTATGCTAGGAGAGCACGTAACAACAGATGCAGGTACAGGTTGTGTTCATACAGCACCAGGACACGGGGAAGATGACTTCGTTGTTGGTAAAAAGTATGGCTTAGAAGTACTTTGCCCAGTTGATGATAAAGGTGTATTAACAAATGAAGCACCTGGATTTGAAGGCTTATTCTATGATAAAGCTAACAAGCCAATTACGGAAAAATTAGAAGAAGTAGGCGCGTTACTGAAACTAACATTCATTACGCATTCATACCCACATGATTGGAGAACGAAAAAACCAATTATTTTCCGTGCGACAGCGCAGTGGTTTGCATCTATTGAAGCGTTCCGTAAAGAATTATTAGAAGCTGTTGCGGAAACAAAATGGGTACCAGCATGGGGAGAAACTCGTCTTCATAATATGGTTCGTGACCGTGGTGACTGGTGTATTTCTCGTCAGCGTGCATGGGGTGTGCCAATTCCTGTATTCTATGCAGAAAATGGTGATCCAATTATTACAGATGAAACAATTAATCATGTAGCAGATTTATTCCGTGAGCACGGTTCTAACGTATGGTTCGAGCGTGAAGCGAAAGATTTATTACCAGGAGGATTTACACATACAGGTAGCCCAAATGGTGAATTCCGTAAAGAAACAGACATCATGGATGTATGGTTCGATTCAGGTTCTTCTCACCAAGCGGTATTAGAAGAGCGCGAAGACTTACAACGTCCAGCTGATTTATATTTAGAAGGATCTGACCAGTATCGTGGTTGGTTTAACTCTTCATTATCAACAGCAGTTGCTGTAACTGGTAAAGCTCCGTATAAAGGCGTACTAAGCCATGGTTTCGTACTAGATGGTGACGGACGTAAAATGAGTAAGTCGATTGGAAACATCGTCGTACCGAAGAAAATTATGGATCAATTAGGCGGAGACATTTTACGCTTATGGGTATCTTCTGTTGACTATCAATCTGATGTACGTATTTCAGATGATATTTTAAAACAAGTAGCAGAAGTGTATCGTAAAATCCGTAACACATTCCGTTTCTTATTAGGAAACTTAGATGATTTTAATCCAAGTGAAAATACAGTAGCGGTAGCTGAACTTCGTGAAGTAGATCGTTACATGTTAGTGAAGTTAAATGACTTAATTACAAAAGTAAAAGATGCATATGAAACATATGACTTTGCTGCTGTATATCATGCAATTCACAACTTCTGTACAATTGATCTAAGTTCATTCTACTTAGACTTTGCAAAAGACATTTTATATATTGAAGGTGCAGATCACGCGGATCGTCGTGCAATTCAAACTGTATTATATGATGTTCTTGTTGCATTAACGAAACTTGTAACGCCAATCTTACCTCATACAGCTGATGAAGTATGGCCATATGTTCCTGGTGCAGAAGAAGAAAGCGTACAGTTAACTAATATGCCAGAAGCTACAGAAGTAGAGGGTTCAGAAGCGTTAAGAGCAAAATGGGATGCATTTATGACATTACGTGATGACGTTTTAAAAGCGTTAGAAGTAGCTCGTAATGAGAAAGTAATTGGTAAGTCATTAAATGCGAGCATTACGCTATATCCGACTGCAGAAATGAAGGCTATGCTAGAGTCTATTAGCGAAGACTTAAAGCAATTATTCATCGTCTCTGAGTATAAACTTGGTGGTACAATTGAAGAAGCACCAACAGATGCACCAAAGTATGAGCATACAGCTGTAGTTGTAGCACAGGCGACAGGTGAGACGTGTGAACGTTGTTGGGTTGTTTCAGAAACAATTGGTAAAGATGCAGAACATGAAACATTATGTGAGCGTTGTGCAACGGTTGTTAAAGAAAATTATGTAAAATAATGAAAAAAAGCTGACTGCTCATAATAGCAGTCAGTTTTTTGTTGATGATATATCAAAATAACTTTCACTCTCTTTCCTATGAAGGAAAAATGTGTGTGAGGTAAGCGTGGAAATTTCGGACACACTAATTGTACATTGCAGCTGGGAGGAATGTACACGTGAATGAAATTTATATGGAAATAAAAGAAGAATTACAATTGATGAGAAAAGAGTTGCAAGATAGATTGGCAAAAGAAGTAATGCACACATACTATATGGAATTTGGGCAAGAACTTGGATACGAAATAAAGGAAGAGACAAAGAAAAAATTGCTATTACATGATATAAAAGAGGATTTAAAAGATGTAGAACGTGCATTGTTTAAAATGGAAATAGATATGTACGGTATTTGTGAAGAAACTGGAAGAGCGATTTCTACAAAACAAATGAAAACAATGCCGACTGCTCGTACTATTCATGAATTTTTCTATGAAAAGGTAAATGTATGAAATACGCACAACGATATTATGTTACCTTTTTTTAATTTATTTTATTCTTCTACAAAGGTTCATTGTGAAAAGGTAGCAGCTATGCTAAAATTTTGAGGTACACTGTCTTTGTGGGGGAAATGAAAATGATATATTATGTAATAGCGTTATTTGTCATTGCCATCGATCAAATATCGAAGTGGCTAATTGTAAAGAACATGGAATTGGGTACGAGCATTCCGATTATCGATAATGTATTATACATAACATCTCATCGAAATAGAGGAGCTGCCTGGGGTATTTTAGAAAATAAAATGTGGTTTTTCTACATTATTACAGTCATTTTCGTAGCATTTATCGTATTTTATATGAAAAAATATGCGAAAACGGACAAGCTTCTAGGTATTTCATTAGGTCTAATTTTAGGCGGAGCAATTGGCAATTTTATTGATCGTGTATTTAGACAAGAAGTAGTGGATTTCATTCACGTGTATATTTTCTCGTACAACTATCCGGTATTCAATATAGCTGACTCAGCATTATGTATTGGAGTTGTATTAATTATTATTCAAACAGTATTAGAAGGAAAGAAAGCGAAGGAGTAATTGAATGAGTGAAGTAGTACAAGTAACAGTTGCAGAAGAACAAAAAAGCGAGCGAATTGATAAATTCGTTGCAGAAATAAACAGTGAATGGTCACGTTCACAAGTGCAGCAATGGATTAAAGATGCTGTTGTGACAGTAAATGGGAAATCAGTTAAAGGGAATTATAAAGTAAAAGGAAATGATGAAATTACAGTAACAATTCCCGAGCCAGAAGAGTTAGATATTCAACCGGAAGATATGAATTTAGAAGTTTATTATGAAGATGCCGATGTACTAGTTGTAAATAAGCCGCGTGGCATGGTAGTACATCCAGCACCAGGGCATACGAAGGGTACGCTTGTAAACGGACTTATGCATCATTGTACAGACCTATCAGGTATTAACGGTGTAATGCGTCCTGGTATAGTACACCGTATTGATAAGGATACATCTGGATTATTA
Organism: Bacillus sp. TH19; assembly: GCF_016651075.1. Classification (NCBI taxonomy): domain Bacteria; kingdom Bacillati; phylum Bacillota; class Bacilli; order Caryophanales; family Bacillaceae; genus Bacillus; species Bacillus sp. TH19. The sequence continues at coordinate 1,628,774 of NZ_JAEKEO010000007.1, forward strand.
ATGGTTGCTAAAAATGATATGGCGCATGAATCACTTGTAAATCAACTTGTAGCAAAAACGGTAACAAGACGTTATAAAGCGATTGTACATGGTGTAATTCCACATGATAAAGGAATAATTGACGCTCCAATTGGTCGTGATAAAAAAGAACGTCAAAGTATGACTGTTGATGAAAATGGTAAGAATGCAGTTACACATTTCCAAGTGTTAGAGCGATTTAAGGATTTCACACTTGTAGAATGCCGCTTAGAAACGGGACGTACACACCAAATTCGTGTTCATATGAAATATATTGGTTATCCACTTGCAGGGGATCCAAAGTATGGTCCGAAGAAAACATTAGATATGAATGGACAAGCACTTCATGCAGGGATTTTAGGTTTCGATCACCCTCGTACTGGTGAATATATTGAGTTTGAGGCACCGATTCCAGAAGTGTTTGAAGAAGCGCTAAATATTTTACGGAAATAGTATTGACAAATCATAAGAAAACTGAGATACTGACAACAGTTAAATAATGATCCTTTAACACAGCCCCGTGAGGTTGAGAAGGTAACGGTTTGAAATACTTAGGGTATGTTGTACCCTTTTTTCAAAAGTCCTCTCGCACACGCTGAGAGGACTTTTTTTATACCATTACTCTCACGCAAGAAAAAAACTTGGAGGTGTAGAGCATGCAAGAGAAAGCTGTCGTTTTAGATGACCAAATGATTCGCCGCGCTTTAACACGAATTAGTCATGAAATCGTGGAACGAAATAAAGGTGTCGATAATTGCGTTCTTGTCGGAATAAAAACACGTGGAATTTTTATTGCACAACGTTTGGCAGAACGAATTGGTCAAATTGAAGGAAAAGAGATGGAAGTAGGAGAGTTAGATATTACGTTGTATCGTGATGATTTAACACTACAATCCAAACATAAAGAACCACTTGTAAAAGGTTCTGATATTCCTGTAGATATTACGAAGAAAAAAGTTATCCTTGTGGATGATGTGTTATATACAGGAAGAACAGTTCGAGCAGCAATGGATGCTCTTATGGATTTAGGTAGACCATCACAAATCCAATTAGCTGTTCTTGTTGATAGAGGTCATCGTGAATTACCAATTCGCGCTGATTATGTAGGAAAGAACATTCCAACATCTAGTGAAGAGCGTATCGAAGTTGATTTGCAAGAGACAGATCAACAAGATCGAGTAAGCATATACGATAAGTAAAGCCCTTTTAAATGTAGTCCTGTGAGGCTGCCAAAGGGTCTTGGCTTTCATATGTCAAATTTGGCATACGAAAGTGTAGGACTCTTTGTGCACAGGCACAAAGAGTTTTTTTATTGCAAAAATTAAAACTGAAGGAGGATGTAACAATGGAGCAAAAGCCAGTGTTAGACATTCATGAAGTACCGAAACCGGGAAAATGGTTATTATTAAGTATACAACATTTGTTCGCGATGTTTGGATCAACAGTGCTTGTTCCGTTTTTAACAGGACTGAATCCATCAGTAGCTTTAATATCAAGTGGATTAGGAACGCTAGCGTTTCTTCTAATAACGAAAGGTCAAGTACCAGCATATTTAGGATCATCATTCGCCTTTATTGCACCAATTATTACAGCAAAAACAGCAGGTGGACCTGGAGCAGCGATGCTTGGAGGAATGCTTGCGGGACTTGTGTACATCTTAATCTCACTCGGAATTAAGAAATCTGGGTCAGAATGGATTATGAAATTACTTCCGCCAATCGTAGTTGGGCCAGTCGTAATGGTAATCGGTTTATCTTTAGCACATACAGCAGTGAACATGGCGATGAACGGTGCGGATGGTAAGTATAGCATTACACACTTTTCAGTAGCATTAGTAACATTAGCAATTACAATCATTTGCTCCATATTCGGGAGAGGATTTTTCAGTATCATACCAGTGCTACTTGGAATCATCGGCGGGTATATATTCGCTTACTTCCAAGGGCTAGTAGATTTAAAGCCAGTAGCTGAGGCAAAATGGTTTGTCATACCAGACTTCACAGTACCGTTTGTAACATATACTCCGGAGTTTTCATGGAAAATTGTACTCTTAATGGTGCCAGTTGCACTTGTAACAATTTCAGAACATATCGGACATCAAATTGTACTTGGAAATGTTATTAAAAGAGATTTAATTGAAAAACCAGGTTTACATCGTTCAATCTTCGGTGATGGGATAGCAACATTGATCGCATCACTAATAGGAGGACCACCGAATACAACGTACGGTGAAAACATCGGTGTGCTAGCAATTACGAGAGCATACAGTGTATACTTATTCATCGGTTCAGCAGTGTTCGCAATCATGTTTGGATTTATCGGGAAGATTTCAGCACTGATTCATTCGATTCCAACACCAGTTATGGGTGGTGTATCAATCTTACTCTTCGGTGTAATCGCATCAAGTGGTTTACGTATGATGGTAGACGATAAAACAGACTTAGGTGACAAACGAAACTTAATGATTGCATCAGTTATACTAGTAATCGGTATCGGCGGAGCGGTACTGCACGTAGGTGAATCGTTCCAAGTAGAAGGAATGGCGTTAGCAGCAATTGTAGGTGTACTATTAAATCTACTACTACCAGAGACAAAACAAACAAATAAAACAAAACAATCTAAGCAGATTGCTTCATAAAAATAACCTTTTAATTCAGTCCTGTGAGATAGAAAAGGGTGGCTACTTTAACGCACCCTAGTCTCAAAGACTAGGGTATTTTTATACAGTTATTGTTATATAAATTCAATGGTGTTATCATAAAAAACAGAAAGATGAGGGATGACGATGAGCCATTTGTTAACGATGAGTGAATTATCGGAACAAGAAATTTCAGAAATCCTAAAAGACGCAGAAGATTTCGCGAATGGAAAAGAGAGAAAAACGACAGAGCAAACATTTGTTGCGAACTTGTTCTTTGAGAATAGTACGAGGACGAGATTTAGCTTTGAAGTTGCTGAGAAGAGATTAGGACTTGAAGTATTAGACTTTTCCGCAGATGCATCTAGCGTACAAAAAGGAGAAACTTTATACGATACGATAAGAACACTAGAATCAATCGGAACAAAAGCGGTAGTCATCCGCCATGAGCAAGATCGTTACTTCGATGAATTAAAAGATCAGGTGAATATCCCAATCTTGAACGCTGGAGATGGATGTGGAAATCATCCAACGCAATGTCTACTCGATCTTCTAACAATTAAACAAGAGTTTGGAAGATTTGAAGGTTTGAAGATTGCAATAGTTGGGGATGTTCGTCATAGTCGAGTAGCACGTTCTAATGCAGAAGCATTAACGAAACTGGGCGCGACAATTTACTTTGCAAGCCCAGAAGAGTGGAAAGATGAAGAGAACACATTTGGAACGTACAAGAGTTTAGATGAACTTGTTCCAGAAGTGGATGTGATGATGTTACTTCGTGTACAACATGAGCGTCATGACCATTATGAAACAGACATTATGAAAGAGTATCACGAGCAACATGGGTTAACAGTTGAAAGAGAAAAACGTATGAAAGAAGGAAGCATTATTATGCATCCAGCCCCTGTAAACCGTGATGTTGAAATTGCGAGTGAACTTGTCGAGTGTGAACGCTCACGCATATTCAAGCAAATGGAAAACGGGGTCTACGTAAGAATGGCTGTACTAAAACGCGCATTACCAAATGTATTAGGAGGAATGAAACATGAATTATTTGTTTAAAAATGGTCGTTATATGAATGCAGAAGGAACAATCGTAGCAACAGATCTTCTCGTACAAGACGGTAAAATTGCGAAGGTAGCAGAAAATATTACGGCAGATAATGCTGAAGTAATCGATGTAAATGGAAAGTTAATCGCACCTGGATTAGTAGATGTACACGTTCATCTTCGTGAACCAGGTGGTGAACATAAAGAAACAATTGAAACAGGAACACTTGCAGCAGCAAAAGGTGGATTTACTACAATTTGCGCAATGCCAAACACACGCCCAGTACCAGATTGTAAAGAACATATGGAAGACCTGCAAAAGCGTATTAAAGAAAAAGCACATGTAAATGTATTACCATATGGAGCAATTACAGTACGTCAAGCAGGTTCTGAAATGACCGATTTTGAAACGTTAAAAGAACTTGGAGCGTTTGCTTTCACTGATGATGGCGTAGGCGTGCAAGATGCAAGCATGATGTTAGCTGCAATGAAGCGTGCATCGAAATTAAATATGGCAGTTGTTGCACACTGTGAAGAGAACACACTTATTAATAAAGGATGTGTACATGAAGGGAAGTTTTCTGAGAAACACGGATTAAACGGTATCCCATCAGTATGTGAATCCGTACATATTGCCCGGGACATCTTACTTGCGGAAGCTGCAAATTGTCACTACCACGTATGTCATGTAAGTACAAAAGGATCTGTACGTGTAATCCGTGACGCGAAACGTGCTGGAATTAAGGTGACAGCAGAAGTAACACCGCATCACTTAGTATTATGTGAAGATGATATCCCATCGGCTGATCCTAACTTTAAAATGAATCCACCGCTTCGAGGAAAAGAAGATCATGCAGCGTTAATTGAAGGACTATTAGATGGAACAATTGATATGATCGCAACTGACCATGCACCGCATACTGCAGAAGAGAAAGCGCAAGGGATTGAAAGAGCACCGTTCGGAATTACTGGTTTTGAAACAGCATTCCCGCTTTTATATACGAACCTTGTGAAAAAAGGAATCATTACATTAGAGCAACTGATTCAATTCTTAACAGAAAAACCAGCTGACACATTCGGTTTAGAAGCAGGGCGCCTAACAGAAGGTAGAACAGCTGATATTACAATTATCGATTTAGAACAAGAAGAAGAAATTGATCCAACAACATTCTTATCAAAAGGAAAAAACACACCATTCGCAGGTTGGAAATGCCAAGGTTGGCCGGTTATGACAATCGTTGGTGGTAAGATCGCATGGCAAAAGGAGAGTGCATTAGTATGAAAAGACAACTTATCTTAGAAGATGGAACAGTATTAATTGGAAAAGGTTTCGGAGGAGAAATAGAAAAGTCAGGTGAGGTTGTATTTACAACTGGGATGACTGGATATCAAGAAACTTTATCTGATCCATCATACTGCGGTCAAATCGTAACATTTACGTATCCATTAATCGGAAACTACGGCATTAACCGTGATGATTTTGAATCAATTCACCCATCTGTAAATGGTTTAATCGTAAACGAAATTTGTGATCACCCATCAAACTTCCGTAATGAAATTTCGCTAAATGATTACTTGAAAGAAAGAAATATCCCAGGATTAGCAGGAATTGATACGAGAAAATTAACAAGAAAAATTCGTCAATATGGAACTTTACGCGGACGTCTTTGCAATATGGATGTGGATGTAGAGGACATCGTTAGCCAATTGAAAGCAACTGTCTTTACAGATCATGTGAAACGCGTATCAACAAAAGATCCATATCCAAGTCCAGGCCGTGGACACCGAGTTGTACTTGTAGACTTCGGAATGAAACATGGTATTTTACGAGAATTAAATAAGCGTGATTGCGATGTAATTGTTGTACCTTACAATACAACAGCAGAAGAAATTCTACGCCTTAGCCCAGATGGAATTATGTTAAGTAATGGACCTGGGGACCCAAAAGATGTACCAGAAGCAATTGAAATGTTAAAAGACATTATTGGTAAAGTTCCTTTATTCGGGATTTGCCTAGGACATCAATTGTTCGCCCTGGCATCTGGTGCGAATACAAGTAAGTTAAAATTCGGTCACCGTGGTTTAAATCATCCAGTAAAAAATCTTGCAACTGGAAAAGTAGCAATTACATCTCAAAACCATGGTTACGCAGTAGAAGAAGAATCAGTTGGAAATACAGAACTGGAAATTACACATGTTGCTTTAAATGATGGAACAGTAGAAGGTCTTCGTCATACGAAGTTCCCAGCATTTACAGTGCAATACCATCCAGAAGCTTCTGCAGGACCAGAAGATGCAAATGATTTATTCGAAGATTTCTTAGCAATGATTGAAAACTTCAAGAAAGAAGGGGAAGAGTTATGCCAAAACGCCTAGACATTAACACAATTTTAGTAATCGGATCAGGACCAATTGTAATTGGGCAAGCAGCAGAGTTTGATTACTCTGGTACACAAGCTTGTCAATCTCTTAGAGAAGAAGGTTACAAAGTAATCCTTGTTAACTCTAACCCAGCAACAATTATGACAGATACTGCAACAGCAGATAAAGTATATATAGAACCATTAACATTAGAATTCGTAAGCCGTATCATTCGTAAAGAACGTCCAGATGCACTCCTACCAACATTAGGTGGTCAAACAGGCCTAAACATGGCTGTTGAACTTGCGAAATCAGGCATACTTGAAGAGTGCGGAGTTGAAATTTTAGGAACAAAATTATCAGCAATCGAGCAAGCCGAGGATCGTGATTTATTCCGTACATTAATGCAGGAATTAAATGAACCAATTCCATCTAGCACGATTATTCATACGCTGGAAGAAGCACATGAATTTGTAAAAGAAATTGGTTATCCAGTTATTGTTCGCCCAGCATTTACAATGGGGGGAACAGGTGGCGGAATCTGTAATAATGAAGAAGAACTAATTGAAATCGTATCAGGTGGATTAAAACATAGTCCAGTAACACAATGTTTATTAGAAAAGAGTATTGCCGGTTGTAAGGAAATTGAATATGAAGTAATGCGTGATTCGAATGATAACGCGATTGTAGTATGTAACATGGAAAATATCGATCCGGTTGGGGTTCACACAGGTGATTCTATCGTTGTAGCACCGAGCCAAACATTAAGTGACCGTGAGTATCAAATGTTACGAAACACTTCATTAAGAATTATTCGTGCATTAGGAATTGAAGGTGGATGTAACGTTCAGCTTGCACTTGATCCACATAGCTTCCAATACTATGTAATCGAAGTAAACCCGCGTGTGAGTCGTTCGTCTGCACTAGCATCTAAAGCAACTGGATATCCAATTGCGAAGCTAGCGGCGAAAATTGCAGTCGGTTTAACATTAGATGAAATTATAAACCCAGTAACACAAAAAACATATGCTTGCTTCGAGCCAGCATTAGACTATGTTGTTTCAAAAATTCCACGTTGGCCATTTGATAAGTTTGAATCAGCAAACAGAACACTTGGTACACAAATGAAGGCAACTGGTGAAGTTATGTCAATCGGACGTAACTTAGAACAATCATTATTAAAAGCGATTCGTTCTTTAGAGCTTGGCGTTTATCACCTAGAGTTAGACCACTTAAAAGAGCTTGATAAAGAAACGATGAAAAAGCGTATTATAAAAGCTGATGACGAGCGTCTGTTCGTTGTAGCAGAAGCAATCCGTCAAGGTGTAACGAAAGAAGAAATCAACGAATGGTGTGAAATGGACTTCTTCTTCTTACAAAAAATTGAAAATATCGTAAACATGGAACGCGAAGTAAAAGCGAATGTAGGAAATATGGAAGTGTTACAATCTGCTAAAGAAATGGGCTTCAGTGACCATTACATCGCCAATGCTTGGAACAAAACAGAGCGTGAAATTTACGATATGCGTAAAGAAAGCAATATGATTCCTGTTTATAAGATGGTAGATACTTGTGCGGCAGAGTTTGAATCTGCAACACCATACTACTACAGCACATATGGTGACGAGAATGAATCGATTGTAACAGATCGTAAGAGTGTAGTTGTACTAGGATCTGGTCCAATCCGTATTGGTCAAGGTGTTGAGTTTGATTATGCAACAGTTCACTCTGTATGGGCAATAAAAGAAGCTGGATATGAGGCAATCATTGTTAATAACAACCCAGAAACAGTTTCAACAGACTTCAGTATTTCTGACAAATTATACTTTGAACCATTAACAATCGAAGATGTAATGCACATTATCGATTTAGAAAAGCCAGAAGGTGTTATCGTCCAATTCGGCGGACAAACGGCAATTAACTTAGCGGCTAAATTAGAAGCACATGGTGTGAAAATCTTAGGAACATCACTTGAAGATTTAGACCGTGCAGAAGATCGTGATAAGTTTGAAGCAGCTTTAACAAAGCTTGGTATCCCGCAACCAGTTGGTAAAACAGCAACGACTGTAGAGCAAGCAGTAGCGATCGCTGACAAAATTGGTTACCCAGTATTAGTAAGACCATCTTACGTACTAGGTGGACGTGCGATGGAAATCGTATATCGTCAAGAAGAATTACTGCACTACATGAAAAATGCGGTTAAAGTTCACGCAGATCACCCAGTATTAATCGACCGTTATATGGTTGGTAAAGAAATTGAAGTAGATGCAATTTCAGACGGTGAGAATGTATTCATTCCAGGTATTATGGAACATATCGAACGCGCTGGAGTTCACTCTGGGGATTCAATTGGAGTATATCCACCACAGAGCTTATCTGAAAAACTAAAAGAACAAATTATTGAACATACAATTGGGCTTGGAAAAGGTTTAAACATTGTTGGATTACTAAACATTCAGTTTGTAGTATTCAAAGATGAAGTGTATGTAATTGAAGTAAATCCACGTGCGAGCCGTACAGTACCATTCTTAAGTAAAATTACAGGCGTACCGATGGCAAATATCGCAACGAAAGTTATTTTAGGTCAAAACCTTGTAGAACAAGGATATGGAACTGGCTATCACCCAGAAGAGAAGGAAGTGTATGTAAAAGCACCGGTATTCTCATTTGCGAAACTACGCTCAGTTGATACAACATTAGGGCCTGAAATGAAATCAACAGGGGAAGTAATGGGTAAAGATTTAACGCTTGAAAAAGCATTATATAAAGGACTTGTTGCTTCAGGAATTAACATTCCAACGCACGGATCAGTAATCATCACTGTAGCGGATAAAGATAAAGAAGAAGCGCTGGAAATTGCAAAACGCTTCCATGAAATCGGCTATAACTTATTAGCAACAGCAGGAACAGCACAATCGCTAACAGAACAAAACATTCCGGTGCAAGTTGTAAACAAAATTGATTCTGAAGACTACAACTTACTTGATATTATCCGTCAAGGGAAAGCGCAGTTTGTAATCAATACATTAACAAAAGGAAAACAACCAGCGCGTGATGGTTTCCGCATTCGCCGTGAATCAGTAGAAAATGGTGTGGCTTGCTTAACATCACTTGATACAACGAGAGCAATCTTGAGAGTATTAGAATCTATGACATTCTCAGCTCATTCAATGAAAGAAATTACGCAAACGAAGCGTCACGAGGTGGTACATGCATGATGCAAAAGCAAAATATGATCGTCGTTAACCAAAAAGAAATCGCAAAAAACATTTACGAATTAGTGCTTCAAGGGGATTTAGTGCAGCAAATGAACGATCCAGGACAATTTGTACACATTAAGGTAGCAGAGGGCATTACGCCCCTTCTGCGCCGCCCAATTAGTATTTGTAATGTCGATCAAGACAAGAACGAATTTACAATGCTATATCGTGCGGAAGGACAAGGGACAAAAACATTAGCGAAAAGAAAACAAGGTGAACTTGTAGATGTGTTAGGACCACTTGGTCATGGATTTCCTGTAGAAGAAGCGGAATCTGGACAAACGGCTCTATTAGTTGGTGGGGGAATTGGTGTACCACCACTATATGAATTGTCACAGCGTCTTGTAGCAAAAGGAGTACGCGTTATTCACATCTTAGGTTTCCAAACGAAAGATGTTGTCTTCTATGAAGAGAAATTCGCAGAACTTGGTGATACGTATGTTGCAACAGTTGATGGTACACATGGTACAAAAGGGTTTGTAACAGATGTAATCGATAGCTATGGAATTGACTTTGACATTCTCTACTCATGTGGACCTTTAGCGATGCTTCGTGCATTAGAAGGACGCTATAAGGAGAGAAAAGCCTACATTTCATTAGAAGAACGTATGGGCTGTGGTATCGGAGCATGTTTCGCATGTGTATGCCATTTGCAAGCAGATCAGAGTGGACATTCTTACAAGAAGGTGTGTAGCGACGGACCAGTATTTCCAATCGGGGAGGTTGTACTATGAACAGATTGCAAGTTGAATTACCAGGGTTATCATTAAAAAATCCAATCATCCCAGCATCTGGTTGCTTCGGATTTGGTCGTGAGTATGCACAGTTCTATGATTTAAGTGTACTTGGATCAATTATGATTAAAGCGACAACAGAACAACCTCGTTATGGAAACCCAACGCCTCGTGTTGCTGAAACACCAGGCGGAATGCTAAATGCAATCGGGCTTCAAAATCCTGGATTAGAAAAGGTAATGAATTCTGAATTACCTTTTCTCGAGCAATTTGATCTTCCGATTATTGCAAACGTTGCGGGTTCACAAGCTGAGGATTACGTAGCGGTTGCGAAGGCGATTTCAAAGGCACCTAATGTTCATGCGCTAGAATTAAATATTTCTTGTCCAAACGTAAAAACGGGTGGTATCGCTTTTGGTACAAATCCTGAAATTGCTGCTGATTTAACGAAGCGAGTAAAAGAGGTTTCTGAAGTACCGGTATATGTGAAATTGTCACCGAACGTGGCAAACATTGTGGAAATTGCAAAAGCAATTGAAAATGCGGGTGCGGACGGTTTAACGATGATTAATACATTGCTTGGTATGCGTCTAGATTTAAAAACTGCAAAACCAATTTTAGCAAACCGTACGGGCGGACTATCAGGGCCTGCGATTAAGCCAGTAGCAATTCGTATGGTACATGAAGTAAGTCAAGCGGTTAACATTCCGATCATCGGAATGGGTGGTATTGAAACAGCGGAAGATGTAATTGAATTCTTCTATGCGGGCGCAAGCGCGGTCGCAGTTGGAACGGCGAACTTTATCGATCCGTTCGTATGTCCGACAATTATTGAAGAATTACCAGCATTACTAGATGAATTAGGATTTGATCATATTTCGGAATGTCAAGGAAGGAGCTGGAAGCAAACATGTCACAGTCGTTAATCGTTGCACTAGATTTTCCAGGGAAACAAGAGGTAGAACAATTCTTACACCACTTTGAAGGGGAAGAGTTATTTGTCAAAGTTGGTATGGAGTTGTTTTACAAAGAAGGTCCTGCAATTATTACGTACTTAAAAGAAAAAGGACATAAAATCTTCCTAGATTTAAAACTTCATGATATTCCGAATACGGTAAAAAGCGCTATGCGTAGCCTAGCTAGTCTAGATGTAGATATGGTAAATGTTCATGCTGCTGGGGGAAGCAGTATGATGAAAGCTGCGATTGAGGGATTAGAGGAAGGTAAGCAAGAAGGAAAAGAGAGACCGATTTGTATTGCAGTTACACAATTAACAAGCACTTCGGAAACTATGATGAAAAAAGAGATTGGCATTGAGAAAACGTTAGAAGAAGCGGTTGCTCATTATGCAAAATTAACGAAAGAAAGTGGACTTGATGGAGTTGTTTGTTCAACACTTGAAGTACCAAAATTACGTGAAGTATGCGGAAATGAATTTGTAACAGTAACACCGGGGATTCGTCTTGCAAGCGATGATGTAAATGACCAAGTGCGCGTAGCAACACCGAAACGTGCGAGGGAACTTGGTTCAAGCTACATCGTAGTTGGACGTAGTATTACAAAAGCAGAAAATCCGCTTGAAGCGTATAAAACAGTAAAACAACAGTGGGAAGGTGTAACAGTATGAAAAAAGAAATCGCATCGCATTTATTAGAAATTGGAGCAGTATTTTTACAACCGAATGACCCATTTACTTGGTCTTCTGGTATAAAATCACCAATTTATTGTGATAATCGTTTAACTTTATCTTATCCAAAAGTACGCCAAGCGATTGCAGCTGGATTAGAAGAGTTAATTAAAGAGCACTTCTCAACTGTAGAAGTTATTGCAGGAACAGCAACTGCTGGTATTGCGCACGCTGCATGGGTAAGCGATCGTATGGATTTACCAATGTGCTACGTGCGTAGTAAAGCAAAAGGTCACGGTAAAGGGAACCAAATCGAAGGAAAAGCTGAAAAAGGTCAAAAAGTAGTAGTAGTAGAAGACTTAATTTCAACTGGCGGTAGTGCAATTACATGTGTAGAAGCACTTCGCGAAGCTGGCTGTGAAGTATTAGGAATCGTATCAATCTTCACATACGAGCTTGAGTCAGGAAAAGAGAAACTAGAAGTAGCAAACGTAGCATCATATTCTTTAAGTGATTACAGTGCATTAACTGAAGTTGCAGCAGAAAAAGGTATGATCGGACAAGCTGAAACGAAAAAGTTACAAGAGTGGCGTAAAAATCCAGCAAACGAAGCTTGGATTACAGCGTAACACGAAAAAAGACGACCGCGGGGGAACGTGGTCGTCTTTTTTATATCATTGCTAAAATTTTATGTAAAGTTCCATCGATATCAAAGAAAATCATATTTCAATCTCCTCACTAATAACTACTTATTGTTTTCTGCAACTTCATATCCTCTCACAAACAATAGAGTCATATAAGAAATAATAAATGAGAAGATACTATACATACCGACCCAAAAGAAAAACTTTGGAGGGAAGGCGATAGCACCTACTATTAAAAAACTAGCAAACGTTACAATCGGCATTACGTAATACGTTTTCGTCTTGCGCGTTCCAATAACAGAAACGATAAAGATAAGTAATGGACAAATTAATAAGACGAAAATCAATTCATTCATAGTTATGTCCCCTTTTCTAATTGAAGTAATCTGTTGCTCGTAAACGTTTTGAAATAATTACTCTCATAATATAATTTCGCTATGTAATAAATAAACCCTTTTGAAGGTTAGTATATTTCAATATTTAACCTAAAAAGGCGTAAGCAAGTATTATCTTGCTTACGTTACAGGATAAACATCACAACGATAGTGGTGACGATTAAGCCGATAATAACTGGCAAAAAATTCCGGCGTGCGAGTTCAAATGGATCTACTTTACAAATAGCAGCGGCTTCACAAGCTGATGTGGTTATGGGAACAAATAGCGCTATTCGTGAGGCAACAATCTTTTTATTTATTGGAAATGAGTTGCTATCACTGTTAGAAAATGCTGGTCGTATGGGAATCCCTTTACCTTCAGCATTAACGAATGCATTTGAAATTTTAGATTAGTATAATGATATTTGTGTAAAATAAAATCTACTTAATTGTAAATAAAGCCTATGTATATGTGAAATAAAGAAGAGCCGTCCTGTTGGGCGGCTTTTTTCTTATTGATTCTCCTAATGTTTCCTTATTCATATTTAAATCTCGATCTCTCTAAGTTTAAAAATTTTTCAAACCTATTTATCAGATCTTCTTTCGTAGTTGGGACTTCTTGAGGCATATAATTAACAAAACTCACCATATCTTCTGGGTAGTGATGATTTCCATAAAACTCTGCAATTTCATTTAATAATTCATTATCTTCTTTACATCTTTCTTTTATTTCAGATAAACAAACAAATCTTAGTTTTCTATTCTCCTCTACTAACATTGTGCTTTCTTCATCTAATTGAGGAAAATAATTAGTTTTTATTTCTAACATCACCTTATCTAAATCTTCACTAGATACTCCCCATGCAAGTTCACTAACAAACTCACTTTCATCACCAATATCCATCAATTCTACCGCATAATCGGAAATGACGTCTTTATTAAAATAATTTTCTTGGATGCCTATAAAAATAGTTTTCCAGTCATACTTAATATGTTTATTTTTTAAATCTTTTAAGTTCATATTATTTACCTCTTACTTTTTTGGAATTTGATTTGGCTTACCCGTCATAACACCATTTTCAATGAATCTCCTGTGGCTCACATCACCATTGGGCTCAACAATCCATTCAAAAACACCTTTATTACCATTGTTACTTCCTGTTATTTGATATAATTCCCTTTTAATACGGTCCCCTCCTACTAGTGGAAACTCCTCCGCAAATCTTGAATAATTATCAATAACATCAGAAAAACCATGTTCCTTTGATACATGAGGGAACTCTTTTTCTATAAAAGGTTTCCCTTCTTCATCTCTTCCCCAAACTGGTTTTACATTATCAACCTTTTTTCCACTTCCAACTCGTTTTCCATCTATAACAGGTCCTTTAAGTTCTTCAATTACTCTAAGATTAGCTCCGCTGTTTGTCCCAGCAGTGACTTTTTTAGCTGTATTTGCAGCCTCAGTAGCCTTAGCAGTCATTTTAACTCCTTTTCCTACTTTAGCTATCTTTCCAAAGGGTGTAAGGCCGGCTACAGCCATGACACCTGCCCCAGCACGCTCCCACCCCGAAAGTTTTTCGCCAGTAGATGGATCAATACCATCCCAAACACGACGAACATCATATTCACCACTTATTTCACCAGCAATATCTCTAGCTAATTTTTTACCATCAAAGCCATTCTCTTCAGAAGAAGGTTTACCACACATTGCACCTTCTTCCATTGTAACATCTTGATTATCTGTATTGCGGAATTTTTCGGCAATTCGTTTCAGATCTTCTTCCACTTGTATAATTGAATTGATAGATGTAAAAGCTTTTGGTCTCGCTTCATTGAACATTTGAATGAACTGTTGATTAGAGGCACCAATCCATTGAAAACACAAATGATCAATTTCATTACATAAATTATTATGTATAGATTCTAATGCGATTCTGGTATTACTTGCACGATTAGCAACTTCTTCTAGCATTTCAGGTGTCACTTTGATTTGAACCATTTCTTTCTTCCCTTTTCCCAATTAAAATTATGAGATAAAAAGAAAAAAATGTAAACACAGAAATTTTAGACTAGTATAGTAATATTTATATAAAATAAAATTTGCTTAATTGTAAATAAAGCCTATGTATATGTGAAAGAAGAGCCGTCCTGTCGGGCGGCTTTTTTTATTTATATGTAATTAAAATTTACTTTTAGATAATGCTTTTAATATAGGTTTAAAGATTTTACTCAATAAACGAAATGCGTGGAAGATTGAACGAATGACTTTCATAAAGGTAGAATCTCTCCTTATTTTAAACACCTACTTTTTGTGTACTAGTTACACTTTTACTGTAGATCAGATATCTTTCTAACTTCTTTTTCCTTCGCTTTAAATTCTCTTTTATATTGCTTGAAATCCTGTTTATCTACTCTGAACGTTTCCCCAGTGGCAACATTTTTTACTAAATATGTTTTAAATGCAAATTCCCTTAAAAAAAAATACACCAAAAATAATAGCAAAGATATCCCAAGTGTTGGTAATAGCTCAGTAATGGCGTAAATGAAACTTTGAAAAATACCGCTAATAGCAAGAGGGAGAGAACTTGTAGCGGTTAATGCTAATAAAAAGATAAAAACAATACAAATAATTGTCGTATCTTTTCGAAGAATAAAAAAGGTAATAATAGTGAGTAAACAAAGAATATAGAGAGCATGTAAAAGCGTTAATTCAACTCCCATAACATTCACATCCTTTAGGCATTCGTGTAGTTCATTGTATGAAAGCGGTGAAGGTATGTGAGTATAGGAAAAAAGAAAAAAGTGAAATTTCATGTACTGTAATGGTAAGAATAATAAATGGATGTTACAATACAATTAATCCTAAAAATGGAATTAAAGGAGGACTTATGCGCAAAAAAATTGGATTTTGGGGATTCATCATATCTTGTAGTCTATTAATCATTTTAAATCTGTTTACAAGCAATGAATGGATAAGTATCATACCTGTTTTCGGGTTTGTATTTATACTTTTATATAACTGGGATGATATGAAACAATATAGTAAGAAAAGTATCGGAATTATGATAGGTATCACTGTTGTTTGCTCATTTTTCGTAGGGTTTCTTTTAATAGAAGGGCAGAAACAAATGGAGAAAATGTCTATTTTTCAAGAATGGATGTCTTCTGCAAAAGGTCTTTATATTGTACTTGTAGTTGTTATTTTTCTAAGAATTGTTATAAGCATAGCAAGTTACATATTAAAGGAGAAGTAGAATGGTGGAGTACGAATGAGAGAGAAAATAGGGTATTTTGGTGTGCTCGTTTGTTTACTATTATCAGTTGTTTCAGGGCAATTTCTTAAAAGTGAATGGGTACCAGTAATATTATGTATAGGAGTATTGATTTTTGCTCCTATGTATCGCTGGGATGAATGGAAAGCATATAGTCGAAAAAAGAAAATTGTTTTCAGCATCGAGTTTGTCATTATAATTAGCACGATTCCGTTTTTGTTATTGAAAGGAAATGAGATAATAGATGGAATTGTAATGTTTCAAGGGGGGGTATTTATTGCGAAATTGCTATATTTAATATGCATTTTAATATCGGTAGCGGTAGTCGCTAAAAAAGTAAACGAAAAGTTATTCGTTAATGAATAAAAGAAAATGCCACCTTATTCGGTGGCATTTTCTTACTTTACTGAATGAGCTTTTTGCATCTTTTTAATTAAACGAATTTGTCCGCGATGATTGATTTCATCTTCAAATACGTGAAACCATTTAAAGTAGTTATTTGCTGGTTTGTCATGCCAAAAGTCGGTCGTTTTAAATAGCCATTCGTCAGGTAAAGACTGAAATGTTTCGATCGTTTTAGAGCGCACTTCTTGTAACGTATTTATGTAAAATTCTATTGAGTTGCCTTTTATTTTCTCGCGTCCAAGATTTCCTAACTCAACAGCAGGTAACCAACGTTCTAATTCAGCATCTGTTGGTTCACGATCTTCAAAAGTATGAATTTGGTAGTAAAATTCAATAGCAGCCATATGGTACAAAAGCATACCAATTGAATTTGCTTCATCATCATATAAATAATCAAGTTCTTCAATTGTTAAGCCTTCGACAGCCTGCATTGTTGTATAGCGAGCGTAATTCATCATGGAAACAAGTTTTGAAAACTCAACTTGTAAACCATCTACCTTATCGATTACAAAGTTCAATTAAAATTCCCCCTCTTTAAACAATTACTCCAGAGAAGGAATTCTATGTGTAAAGAAAAAACTCCTGTTAAAAAGTTCATGATTTTTAACAGGGAATGACAATTAGTTCCCGATTTGCCTTTGTAATAACCTCATGGCCCTCTTTTGTGATGACAATATCATCTTCAATTCTACACCCGCCCCAGTTTGGTATATAAATACCTGGTTCAACTGTAACAACCATACCTTCTTCTAAAGTAGCCTTACTTTCTTGGGATAGACGGAGAGGTTCATGAATTTCTAACCCAAGCCCATGACCAGTAGAGTGGCCGAAATATTGACCGTATCCATGTTCTGTAATGTAATCTCTCGTTATATCATCGATACTTTTCGCAGTTTCTCCAGGTTTAATGGCTGCAGTTCCACGCTTTAATGCTTCTAATACAACATTATATATTTTTTTGAATTCTTCCGATGGTTCGCCAATCGCTACAGTACGTGTTAAATCGGAACAATACCCGTTATAAAGTGCACCGAAATCTAAGGTAACGATATCGCCGTGCTCGATTATTTTATTCGATGCAACGCCATGAGGAAGTGAAGAGCGAACGCCAGAAGCTACAATAATTTGAAATGATGAGGATGTAGCCCCTTTCTTTCTCATGAAAAATTCTAATTCATCTCGGACATCAGTCTCACTTATTCCTGGCTTTAGAAACGTAAGGATGTGGTGAAATGATTCGTCAGCAATATTAGCCGCAATTTTCATTGTTTCTATTTCAGGTGTGTCTTTAATAATGCGAATATCTTCGATGATTTCGCACACTTGCACCATTTCCGCATGTATGTATTTTTGTAAGTTTTTATATTGTTGTAATGTCATGTTATTTTCTTCAATTCCAAGTTTTTGAATGTTTAATTTCGATACTTGATTTGCGATTTCTTTTTCTAAATTTCCTTTATGCATAATAATTTTAGCTTCTTTTATTTGTGATTTCGCTTGATCTACATAGCGGAAATCAGTTATAAAAACAGCTTTATCCGCAGAGATTAAGACGACGCCAGCGCTACCTGTAAAGCCTGTTGCATATTGGCGATTTTCTTTTTTTGTAATAAGTAATCCGTCAATTTCATATTTTTGTAGTTGATTTTGGATTTTATTAATTCTTAAAGTCATGTTAATTTCCCCCTTTTCACAGTATTGAATAAAGCAAATAGCGTGCCAAAAGTTAACTTTAGAGAAAGGATAGTGGGGAATATATATAAGGGAAGGTAAAGTTCTGTCCGCCATTTGTGGGAAGGACTATTTGAAAACTACGGATTGCTTCAAAATATTAGTGAGCAAATGAAAAGAACATCGAATCGATTTTTTTACACACTGTAAAAAAATTTATACAAATACGAGAAAGTAATGTCAAATTTTTTTGGAATATCGAAGTTAGGAAAGAAAAGGATAAGCGATGTTTAGAGTGTATATTTGAAAATAACATTACATTTATTATTTATTTTAATATAAAAATTAATATATAAATAAAAAAATTATTGATACAATAGGTAATTGTTGGGTTTCTCTCGAAGATAGGGATACGTAACGAATAAATAGGATTAAGGAATGTGAGTATATGAAAAAATTAAGTAAAGTAATGTCATTTTGCTTGGTAGTTAGTATGTTTGTTCTAGCAGGTTGTGAAAAAAGTGAAAACAAAGTTCAAGTAAATGAAAAGATTGAACAGCTTGATGAAGCACCAGAAGTGACAGGAAAAGAAGCGAAAAAGATTGTACGAAAGAGCGTAGATAGGATAGCAAACGCTTTTAGTGAGATGGAAAAAGAAAATGGATGGAGCCGAAATAATCCTGGAGATATGGAGACAGCGAAAAAAGGAGTTAAGGGATTAGTTACAGATAAGTTTGTAGAAAATCAGCTTCCTAAGTCGCTTGACACATTTAATAGGTCTAGAGAGACGGATATGTTGCCATTCCCAATTCATATTGAGCCAGACGTGAGAATAACTTGTTCACAGAAAAATGATGTTTTAAAGATTGAGACGCTTATCCTTGCAAATGATATGGGGAATGAAGCGGAGACGTGGGAATTTGTTTTAGTTTATATCGATGGAAAATGGTTAATGGATAAATGGTCATCAAATACGTCAGTAGATTTAAAGTTAACTAAAGAAGAAGCTAACGAAATTCTTAGAGTTCAAGGTTTCAAGAATGTTTCTTTCGTTAGAGAAGAGAATAGTGGAAATAAGAAATATATTTTTAAAGAAAGTAACGGAGTAGTTGCTGTGGATGCCCAAACATCTGTTATTACTCACAATGTAGATGATGAAGAGCAAGAGAAGGTAACGAAACAGGATTTTATTCAAGAGCAAGAAACAGCTAAGGGAAATGATTCCAGTACGTATACTAGTTCAAAAGAAGAGAAGCAGCCAAAAAAAGAATCTTCTTCAGTATTAGGTAAAACTAAGGCTCTAAATGAGTTAGTTGCTCTAGAAAACGAAGAAAAACATACAAATGTTATGTCAACAAATGACATAGTAAATGAAATAGAAGGAAATTATCAACTATGGGATAATAAACTAAATGAAATTTACAGTACATTAAAAAATACGATGTCAGCTGATGCATTTCAGTCATTAAAAACAAAACAGATTGCATGGGTTAAAGAAAAAGAAAGTAAAGTTACAGCGATTGGTATAGATCCAAATAATGGAACGATGAGACGTATAGAGGCTTCGGAAGAGAAATATAAGATGACAAAAGAAAGATGTTACGAATTAGTTAATGGATATATGAACTAAATTAAAGAATGCGTTGCTAGCAAGCAACGCATTTTTTAATTTACGCTTTTAATTTCATTACTGTATCAGCATCTGGTGTTACATATAATGTTTGTTGATTGTCATATGTAACAAATCCAAGTTTTGCACCGCTCGGTTTTTTGACATGGCGTACCTTTGTGAAATCTACAGGAACAGAACTAGAATCTTTTGCTTTACTGTAATAAGCAGCGATTTTAGCGGCCTCTTGTAAAGTCTCTTCCGTAGGTTCAAGAGAACGAATGACAACGTGGGACCCAGGTATGTCTTTCGTATGTAACCAAATTTCATCACGACGGGAGAATTTCGTTGTTAAATAATCATTTTGCTTATTGTTTTTACCGACGAAAATTTCTGTGCCATCACTAGCTAAATATTTGTCCAATACTGGTTTTGTCGTTTTTTTCTTTGAGTTTTTCTTCTTACGATTACGTACATAACCTTCTTCGGTCAGTTCTTCACGAATCTCTTCAATATCTTTTGAAGAAGCAACCTCCATTTGTTGAAGTAAGCTATCGAAATAAAGAATTTCTTCATTTGTTTTTACGATTTGTTCTTCTACAATAGCAACTGAATTTTTCGCTTTTTGGTACTTTTGGAAATAGCGTTGTGCATTTTCAGATGGTGTTTTTAAAGGATTTAATGTGATTTTTACAGTCCCACCATTTTCGTCGTAATAGTTAACGACTTCTATCTCTTTATCACCTTTTTTCAAAGCGTACATATTGGCTGTAAGTAGCTCTCCAAATAGTTGATATTTATCTGCTTTTCCGGCATCTTGTAATGTTTTTTCTAGTTTAATTAGCTTCTTTTCGTTTTTTGTTTTTTCATTTTGCATAAAGCGTTCTAAATCGTGAGCTTGTTGTTTTACACGATCGCGCTCTGCTTTACCAAAGAAGAAACGATCTAATAATTCACTAACAGATGAAAATGTTTTTTCGTTTCCTTGTAAGTGAGAAAGAGGGAATAGGTAAAAGAACTCTTTTCCATTTGCTGTTATCATTGCTGGCACGTACTGATGTGTTAGCAAAGGTTTTTGCAAGCTGAAGAAAGCTTCAGATAATGCTTTTTCATTTGCCATACCTGCTTTTTTTACAACTTCTTTTGCAAATAATGGGGAAATTCCCATGAATGCTCCGACAAGTTGTTTGTCCATGTTGCCAGATAAAAAGTCTAGCGGTTTAATAAAATCATCTTCTGTTTCGATAAGAAGCGGATTAACTTTATGTTGTGCCGGTGGGGCAACATATTCAGCTCCAGCATATACAGTACGATGTCGGTTTACCGCTAAAGAAACGTGTTTTAAGCTATCTAAAATAACATTTGTTTTCGTATCTACTAAGATAATATTACTGTGTCGTCCCATTATTTCGATTACTAATGTTTTTACTGATTCGTCACCGATTTCATTGCGACTGCGGACTGTAATTTGAATAATACGTTCTAAGTCAATTTGTTCAATTTTTTCAATAAATCCACCTTCTAAATGTTTGCGAAGAAGCATACAAAACATCGGCGGTAGCGCTGGTGAATTGTAGTTTTGATTTGTTAAGTGCATACGCGCATATGTAGGGTGAGATGAAAGAATTAGTTTTTTGTTTTTTCCGTTTGCTCGAATATGTAATAAAACTTCATATTTTGAGGGTTGATATATTTTTGAAATTCTTCCTGTTTGAAGAGAATTTGCAATTTCATGTGTAATTGCTCTTGTAAATAATCCATCGAATGCCATGAATGAACACTCCTTTCTAACTAAAAGTTAATTATAGCATTTTTTTGGACGAGGCTGAATAAGCTTTCATTAGAGTATGTCTGGAATCAGGAGGTCGATGGCAGGATGAACTGGTATGAAATGCGAGCACATGAAGTGGAGGAAAGAACGAATACGAATGTGGAGGTAGGTCTTACAGAGCAAGAAGCAGAGGGCCGATTAAAGAAATTTGGCACAAATGAATTGCAAGAAGCAAAGCGGCCTTCTGCGCTTATGGTGTTTTTAGCGCAATTTAAAGATTTTATGGTACTTGTTTTATTTGGTGCTACAATTATTTCAGCTTTTTTAGGAGAGTATATTGATTCGATTGCAATTGTTGCAATTGTTATTATTAATGGTGTCCTCGGTTTCTTCCAAGAGAGGAAAGCTGAAAAATCGTTGGAAGCTTTAAAAGAATTGGCAGCTCCTCAAGTTACTGTACTAAGAAATGGGAAGTGGATAAAAGCGCCGTCAAAAGCGCTTGTACTAGGTGATATTATTAAATTTTCTAGTGGTGACCGTATTGGCGCGGATGTTCGCCTTGTGGAATCTTCAAGTTTATATATTGAAGAATCGGCTCTTACAGGAGAGTCATTGCCTGTACAAAAGAAGGTAGATGCGTTACAAGGTCAAGATGTTTCAATTGGTGATCAAAAAAACATGGCATTTATGGGGACGATGATAACGAGAGGTGCTGGAACAGGGGTAGTCGTAGCGACTGGAATGAATACAGCTATGGGGCAAATTGCAAATATGTTGCAAAATGCTGAGCAAATGGAAACGCCATTACAAAGAAGATTAGAACAGCTTGGAAAAATTTTAATTATTGTTGCTCTTATATTGACGGCTCTTGTTGTACTAGCTGGTGTATATCAAGGGAATGAAGTGTATCACATGTTTTTGGCTGGGGTTTCGCTTGCTGTTGCAGCTATTCCAGAAGGATTGCCAGCTATCGTTACGGTTGCGCTATCACTTGGTGTACAGCGTATGATTAAAAAGAGGGCAATTGTGCGAAAGTTGCCAGCTGTAGAAACGTTAGGCTGTGCTTCTGTTATTTGCTCAGATAAAACAGGAACAATGACACAAAATAAAATGATGGTAACACATATGTGGTCAGGCGGAGAATTGTGGAAAGTAACAGGTCAAGGCTATGAGCCAACAGGTTCGTTTATGAAAGGTGAAGAAGTAATTGACCCTACTAAGACGAAATCACTGTATCAACTACTTACATTTGGCTGTTTATGTAATAATGCGAATGTTATTCAAAAGAAAAAGACGTATGTGTTAGATGGAGATCCAACAGAGGGAGCTCTCGTTGCTGCTGCAATGAAGGCGGGAATATCACGTGAAGCTCTTAAAGGAAAGTTTGAAGTCATTCGTGAATTTCCTTTTGATTCAACTAGAAAAATGATGAGCGTTATCGTTCGTGATCGTGAAGGTAAAAAATTTGTTATTACAAAAGGAGCACCAGATGTTCTTTTGCAGATGAGTCAAACAATTTTGTGGGGAAATAAGCAGCAGCCTTTAAGTGAAATGTATCGAAAAGAAGTGCAGGCAGCGATTCATAGTTTAGGAAGTCAAGCTTTACGAACGATTGCGGTGGCATTTAAACCGTTAAAAGCTACAGATTCAATTGAACATGAAAGAGAAGTCGAGCAGGATTTTATGCTTGTTGGAATACAAGGAATGATAGATCCGCCAAGACTAGAAGTGGCGCAAGCGGTGAAAGAGTGTAAGGAAGCTGGTATTAGAACGGTAATGATTACGGGAGATCATAAAGTGACGGCAATGGCAATTGCGGAACAGCTAGGGGTTTTACCGGCGGGTGGACGCGTTGTTGAAGGTGTAGAACTTGCGAATATGGATGTAGAGGCATTAGAAGATATTGTAGAAGATACGTATGTATTCGCTCGTGTGTCTCCTGAGCATAAATTGAAAATCGTTAAGGCGCTACAAAATAAGGGACATATAGTAGCTATGACAGGTGATGGAGTGAACGATGCTCCAGCTATTAAAACAGCTGATATAGGGATTGCGATGGGAATTACAGGGACAGATGTTGCAAAAGAAGCTTCGTCACTTGTGTTGTTAGATGATAACTTTGCTACGATTAAATCGGCGATTAAAGAAGGTAGAAACATATATGAAAATATTCGGAAGTTTATTCGGTATTTGTTAGCATCTAACGTTGGTGAAATTTTAGTTATGTTATTTGCGATGTTACTTGCACTGCCATTGCCGATGGTTCCAATTCAAATTTTATGGGTGAACTTAGTTACTGACGGTTTACCAGCGATGGCATTAGGTTTGGATAAGGCTGAAGGAGATGTGATGAAGAGAACACCACGCCATCCGAAAGAAGGGGTGTTCGCTAGAGGGCTTGCGTGGAAAATTATAAGTCGTGGTTTTCTAATTGGAGCAGTGACATTAGTAGCGTTTATTATTGCATTTAACCAGCATCCGAATGAATTGAAGTATGCACAAACGGTAGCCTTCGCAACATTAGTACTGGCTCAGCTTATTCATGTATTTGATTGTCGTAGTGAACATTCTATATTTCACCGCAACCCGTTTGGAAATATATATTTAGTAGGGGCGGTTATTATTTCTTTACTGTTAATGCTTGTAGTTATATATTATCCACCATTACAGCCGATTTTTAGCACAATGCCGATACAAGCACGAGATTGGTTGTTAATTGGAGGATTATCATCTATTCCGACCTTCTTATTAGTAGGATCCTTATTAACAAGAAAAAAGGAGAAAAAGAAAAAGCCGCTGTTATATAAGAAGGGATTAAACTTGAAATAGTCAATGATATGAAAATATGATATAATTTACAGAAGGTAGTAGAGCCTTGTCTCTATTGCCTTTTTCATTGAGTTATTTCATGGCTTGGATGTGATAAAGATGATTTGTAGTATGACAGGATTTGGAAGATCGAAGGTAGAAAACGATACTTTTCAAATAACAGTAGAAATGAAGTCGGTGAACCATCGTTTTTTAGAAATGAGTATTCGGCTTCCGAAGCAAATGATGGCGTTTGAAGACAAGATTCGTAAAATAATTGCAAAGCAAGTTCGCCGTGGACGTATTGAAGTGTCTATTAGTATAACAGGTGAAGGGCTTGTTGAAAGAAAATTAACTGTGAATTGGGAACTTCTCAAGCAGTACCAATCCATTATGGAAGATATAAAAGGGAAATTTCAATTACAAGATTCTATTACACTCGGGCAACTAATGGGAATGCCCGAAGTAACGGCAGTTGAAGAAATAGAAAATGTAAATGAACAATTTGAAACCGGTTTATATGAAGCTGTTCGCCAAGCTGCTCATATGTTGAAAACGATGAGAGATGGCGAAGGAGAACGATTACATAAAGATATAGCATATCGTTTGCAAGAGATTCATAATTGTGTAAATGCAATTATTCCACATGCACCAATTGTTACACAAAAATATCGTGAACGATTAGAAAATCGCTTAAAAGAATTACATAATCAAGATTTAGATGAACAACGATTGTTGACAGAAGTAGCAATATTTGCAGAGCGTTCAGATATTCACGAAGAATTAGTTCGATTACAAAGTCATTTAGATCAATTTCGTGAAGCACTGCAAATTACAGAGCCTGTTGGAAGGAAAATGGACTTCATCGTGCAAGAGATGCATAGGGAAGTTAATACGATAGGTTCTAAGGCAAATGACTTAACAATTTCAAAATATGTCGTAGAAATGAAAAATAACCTTGAAAAAATTCGTGAACAAGTACAAAATATTGAGTAGCTTTCAAAAAATATATAAAGTTATACGTGGTGGAGAAATCGGATAGACTTACTAGGAGGCGCAAACTATGGCCATGCGGTTTTTAAATATTGGATACGGAAATATTGTATCTGCTCATCGAATTATTGCTATTGTAAGTCCGGAGTCAGCTCCTATTAAACGGACAGTACAGGAAGCGCGTGAACATAATGCTTTGCTTGATGCTACGTATGGGAGAAAAACAAGGGCGGTTATTGTTATGGATGATGGGCATGTAGTATTAAGTCCAATTCAGCCAGAGACGATTGCACATCGTTTGAATAATAAAGAAGATTTAAGTGAGGAAGGGTAGGTTTTACATATTTATGAGAAGTAGAAGAGGATTGCTCATCGTTCTTTCGGGACCTTCTGGTGTCGGGAAAGGAACGGTTCGAAAAGAGCTGTTTAGCCATGAAGACACACGTTTTCAGTACTCTATTTCAGTAACGACACGTAAACCGCGTGAAGGTGAAGTAGATGGTGTGGATTATTTCTTTAAAGAGAGAGAAGAATTTGAAGAAATGATTCGTAATGAAAAGTTACTTGAATGGGCTGAGTTCGTTGGTAATTATTACGGAACACCGATTGATTATGTTGAAAAAACGTTACAAGAAGGAAAAGATGTGTTCTTAGAAATTGAAGTGCAAGGAGCAATTCAAGTTAAGAAAGCCTTCCCAGCAGGTGTATTTATTTTCTTAGCACCTCCAAGTTTATCTGAACTAAAGAACCGAATTGTCGGCCGTGGTACAGAAACTGAAGATGTTATTGAAAATCGTTTAACTGTAGCGAAAGAAGAAATCGAAATGATGGACGCTTATGACTATGTTGTAGAAAACGATCAAGTTGAATTAGCTTGCGACCGAATTAAAGCAATTGTGGTTGGTGAACATTGCCGCCGCGAAAGAGTGGCAAAATACTATAAAGAAATGACGGAGGGTCTATAATTATGTTAAATCCATCAATTGACTCATTATTAACAAAAATCGATTCTAAATATACACTTGTAACAGTAGCTGCAAAGCGTGCACGTGAAATGCAAATTGCTGACAATTGTGTTATTGAAAAGCCTGTTTCTCATAAATGTGTAGGTAAATCATTAGAAGAAATCGATGCAGAAGTATTAAAATATGTACCAAGCGATGACACAATAATTGATTAAGACATTCTTTTCGACAAATTAAAACATAGACTTTATAATTTTCTATGTAACGGTAACAACCTATTTACAAGTAGGTTGTTATTTTTTTACGATAGGTATGAAAAAGAATCGAAAAAGACGGAACGAAATACTGGTACTGACGAGCTGGAAATTCTATTTCAGTAGAATAAGTTTGAAAAAGAAAGAGGACGAGTCATATGCTAAAAGGGAAAAAGATACTTCTATGTGTAACAGGAGGCATTGCAGTTTTTAAAGCGGCTGCGTTAACAAGTAAATTGACACAAGCTGGCGCTCTTGTAAAAGTAATGATGAGTGAGTCGGCAATGAAGTTTGTTACGCCTCTTACATTTCAAGCACTTTCTCGCCATGATGTATATACGGATACGTTTGATGAGAGAGACTCCGCTGTTATTGCTCATATTGATTTAGCGGATTGGGCAGATGTTGTACTTGTTGCACCTGCTACAGCTAATTGCATTGGAAAGTTAGCTGGCGGTATTGCTGATGATATGATTACAACTACTTTGTTAGCTACTACAGCTCCAGTGTGGATTGCACCTGCTATGAATGTGCATATGTATGAAAATAAAATTGTTCAAAAAAACATGATGACGTTAAAAACATTAGGATATACATTTATTGAGCCTAGGGAAGGTTTTTTAGCATGTGGTTATGTAGCAAAAGGAAGACTGGAAGAACCTGAAGCAATTATTGGACGATTAGAAGAGGCTTTCTCAGAACAACAACCATTGCAAGGAAAACGAATATTAATAACAGCTGGACCGACACGTGAAAAGATTGATCCGGTTCGTTTTATGACGAATTTTTCTTCTGGAAAGATGGGGTATGCGATCGCAGAAGTTGCAGCAGGCTTAGGTGCTGATGTCATACTTGTGTCAGGACCGACAGCATTAGAGTCACCATTACATGTCACAACAATACAAGTGGAATCTGCACAAGATATGTTAGAGGCAGTCCTTCAGCATTATCAGAGTGTGGATGTTGTCATCAAAACAGCAGCCGTTGCAGATTACCGTCCGAAATATGTTCATGATAATAAAATGAAAAAGAAAAATGGCGATGCTGTAATTGAATTAGAAAGAACAGTGGATATTTTAAAAACGTTAGGTGAGAAGAAGGACCGACAGTTACTTATCGGTTTCGCAGCTGAAACGACAAACATAGAGGAATACGCAACGAGAAAATTACGTGAGAAAAATGCAAATATGATTGTTGCGAATGACGTGAAAGCGCAAGGAGCTGGGTTTGGTACGGATACAAATATTGTGACAATGTATAGAAAAGATGGAGAAATCATTGAGCTGCCACTTTTAACGAAGAAAGAAGTGGCTCGTGAAATATTAAAGCAAATAGAAATGATGTTAGAAGATGATTATGTATGAAGTTTGCAAGTGTAATTGTTGATGTACCTGCACGTCAAACAGATCGACCGTTTGATTATATTATCCCTAAAAAATGGGAAGATATCGTGCAAACAGGAATGCGTGTAGTAGTCCCATTCGGTCCGAGGAAATTGCAAGGTTTTATTATTGGCATAAAGGATTCGGTTGAACTAGAAAGTAAAAAGTTAAAAGCGTTGTATGAAATATTAGATGTCACTCCGGTTTTAAATGATGAATTATTAAAACTTGGGTATTGGCTTACAAGTGAAACGTTATGTTATATGATTTCAGCTTTTCAGGTGATGCTTCCGACGGCGATTAAAGCAACATATAAAAAGCGTCTGCAACTTCGTAACCGAGAAGAAGTAGCACCAGAAATTCTTTCTTTATTTCAAGGGAAGGAAACGATAGATTGGGAAGTTATCGAAGCACAGCCGCACCTATATCGCACTATTCAACAAGAAATTAAAAATTGTACGACTGAAGTGGTTTATCAAGTAAAGGATAAAGTGCAGAAGAAGAAACAAAGAGTAGTTCAACCGGAGTTGCCGGCAGATAAATTGGAATTAGCAGCATTTGAACTGAAAAGTAAAAAACAACAAGATGTACTCTATTATTTTGTAGAAAACTACAAAAGTGTACCGTTAAAAAATTTAACAGAAGAATTACAAATAACAGATGCTCCAATAAAAGCACTTGTTAAAAAGGGTCTAATCTCAGAAAAGTATGTAGAGGTATACCGGAGTCCGTATGACGATGATGATTTTGAACAAACGAAACCATTTCCGCTTACTGAGGAACAAAAACAAGTAATTACACCGATTTTGTCATCAATTACAAATGAAACTTACAATCCATTTTTACTATATGGTGTTACAGGAAGTGGTAAGACTGAAGTGTATTTACAATCTATAGCAGCGGTGCTCGAGAAAGGAAAAGAAGCAATTGTGCTTGTTCCTGAAATTGCGCTAACGCCCCAGATGGTAGATCGCTTTAAAGGTAGGTTCGGTTCGCAAGTTGCAGTTCTTCACAGTGCGCTTTCTGTTGGCGAGAAATATGATGAATGGCGAAAGATATTAAGAAAAGAAGTGAAAGTTGTAGTTGGTGCGCGCTCAGCTATTTTTGCTCCATTCGAAAATTTAGGAATCATTATTATTGATGAAGAGCATGAATCAAGTTATAAGCAAGAGGATAACCCAAAGTATCATGCAAGAGATGTAGCAGTGTGGAGAGGACAATACCATAAGTGTCCAATCGTTCTCGGAAGTGCAACGCCGACACTTGAATCGTTTGCTAGAGCGAAAAAAGGTGTCTATGGGTTGCTTACAATGGAAAAACGTATGAACAAACAAGCTTTGCCGACTGTAGAAATTGTTGATATGCGTGAAGAGCTTCGTGATGGAAATCGCTCAATGTTTTCAAAGGCACTGCATGAAAAAATAGCAGATCGATTAGAAAAGAAAGAACAAATGGTTCTCTTTTTAAATAGAAGGGGTCATTCTACGTTTGTGATGTGTCGTGATTGTGGGTATGTCGTACAATGTCCGCATTGTGATATTTCGTTGACATATCACAAAATGAACCATCGTTTAAAGTGTCATTATTGTAGTCATGAGGAAAATATGCCAACGGAGTGTCCTGCTTGTAATAGTACGTATATTCGTTTCTTTGGTACAGGGACGCAAAAGGTTGAAGAAGAAATCACAAAACTATTCCCTGAGGCGCGGGTCATTCGAATGGATGTGGATACAACAAGCCGTAAAGGAATGCATGAAAAATTATTAAAGGCGTTTGGTGAAGAGAAAGCAGATATATTACTTGGAACACAAATGATTGCAAAAGGGCTTGATTTTCCGAAGGTGACGCTTGTTGGCGTTTTAACGGCGGATACGATGCTTCATCTACCTGATTTTCGGGCGAGTGAAAAGACGTATCAGCTATTGACACAAGTAAGTGGACGTGCAGGAAGACATGAATTGCCAGGTGAAGTTGTAATTCAAACGTATACGCCGGAACATTACAGTGTAGAATTAGCAAAGAATCAACAATATGATGTATTTTATGAGCACGAAATGCAAATGAGGCAAATGAGACAATATCCGCCATATTACTACGTTGTACTTGTAACTGTATCTCATCCGGAGTTATTAAAGGCAGTCCAAGTGACGGAAAAAATTGTCGGTCATTTACGAACGCATTGTTCAAGGCAAACAATGGTGTTAGGGCCGGTTGCTTCAGCAATTCCAAGGATAAAAGATAGATATCGTTACCAATGCATGATAAAATACAAACGGGAACCAAACTTAAAGAACGTGCTCAAAATGGTAAATGAACATTATCAAGCAGAAATGCAAAAAGAGCTACAAATCTCAATTGATTTTAATCCAACAATGTTAATGTAGCGGAGGGAAATATGGCAGTTTTAGAAATTGTAAAGCATCCAAATGAAGTGTTAGAAACACCATGCGAAAGAGTAATTAACTTTGATAAAAAGTTAGTGAAATTGTTAAAAGATATGCATGAAACAATGTTAATTGCAGACGGAGTTGGTCTAGCTGCGCCACAAGTGGGTGTAAGCTTACAAGTTGCTGTTGTTGATATAGGTGATGATACGGGTAAAATTGAATTAATTAATCCTGTTATTTTAGAAAAACGTGGTGAACAAGTAGGTCCCGAAGGCTGCTTAAGCTTTCCGGGACTTTATGGTGAAGTGGAGCGTGCAGATTACATTAAAGTACGTGCACAAAATCGTCGCGGTAAAATATTTTTATTAGAAGCGGATGACTTCTTAGCGCGTGCAATTCAGCATGAAATCGATCATTTACACGGTGTTTTATTTACATCTAAAGTGAAAAGGTATTATGAAGCAGGCGAATTAGAATAGGTTTAAAAGGAGCGGTTTTTGAATGATGAAAGTAGTATTTATGGGGACACCGGACTTTTCTGTGCCGGTGCTTCGTCGTCTTATCGAGGACGGATATGACGTAGTTGGTGTTGTAACGCAACCTGATCGTCCAGTTGGTAGAAAAAAGGTTTTAACACCTACTCCTGTTAAAGTAGAAGCGGAGAAACATGGTATTCCAGTAGTACAGCCGTTAAAAATTCGTGAAAAAGACGAATATGAAAAAGTATTAGCACTAGAGCCAGACTTAATTGTAACAGCAGCATTTGGACAAATCGTACCGAATGAAATTTTAGAAGCGCCAAAGTATGGATGTATTAATGTCCACGCATCATTACTTCCAGAACTTCGCGGTGGTGCACCAATTCATTATGCGATCATGGAAGGTAAAGAGAAAACAGGTATTACAATTATGTATATGGTAGAAAAATTAGATGCGGGCGATATATTAACGCAAGTAGAAGTAGAAATTGAAGAGCGTGAAACAACAGGTTCATTATTTGATAAGTTAAGCGAAGCAGGAGCACACCTTTTATCTAAAACGGTTCCTTTATTAATTCAGGGTAAACTAGAACCAATTAAACAAAGTGAAGCTGAAGTGACGTTTGCATATAATATAAAACGTGAGCAAGAGATAATTGATTGGACAAAAACAGGTGAAGAAGTATACAATCACATTCGCGGATTGAATCCATGGCCAGTTGCTTATACGACTTTGGCAGGACAAGTTATTAAAGTATGGTGGGGAGAGAAGGTCTCTATTACAGAGAAAGCTGAACCAGGTACAATAGTAGCTCTTGAAGAAGATGGATTTGTTGTTGCAACAGGGAACGAGACAGGCGTTAAAATCACTGAATTGCAACCATCTGGTAAAAAGCGTATGAGTTGTTCACAATTTTTACGTGGAACAAAACCTGAAATTGGTACGAAGTTAGGAGAAAATGCATGAGACAAAATGTTCGTGAGTTAGCTCTGGATGGCTTAATTCAAGTAGAAAAAAGTGGTGCATATAGCAACTTACTTTTAAATAATTTGATTGAAAAAAATACAATTGACAGAAAAGATATTGGTTTATTAACTGAAATGGTATATGGAACAATTCAACGTCGTGACACACTAGATTATTATTTACAACCATTTTTAAGAAAAAAGGTTGAAGCGTGGGTAAGAGTGTTGCTTCGCCTATCTTTATATCAAATGCTATATTTAGACCGAGTTCCAGAAAGAGCGGCTATTCATGAAGCAGTTGAGATTGCAAAGCGTCGTGGGCATAAAGGGATTTCAGGCATGGTGAACGGAGTATTGCGTTCAATTCAGCGAGAAGGTGTACCTTCGTTAGAAGAAATCGAAAATCCAGTAGAACGTCTTGCGATTGCAACGAGTCATCCAATGTGGCTTGTACAAGAATGGGCATCCGAATATGGTTTAGAGACAGCAGAGAAAATGTGTGAAGTAAATATGTTGCCACCTGTACCAACAGCACGTGTAAATGTTGATAAAGTAACGGTAGAAGAAGCGGTTGCGTTATTAGCTGATGAGGGTATAGAAGCAAAACGTGGTGAATTGTCAGAGGATGCAATTCAAATTGAAAGAGGAAATGTCGCACATACAGAAGCGTTCAAAAAAGGTTTCCTTTCTATTCAAGATGAAAGCTCAATGCTTGTAGCACGTGCTTTAGAACCGAATAAAGGAGATACAGTTCTAGATAGTTGTGCTGCTCCTGGCGGAAAAACAACTCATATTGCAGAGCGTTTGGACGGAACTGGTAAGGTAATGTCGCTTGATTTACACGCACATAAAGTACGTTTAATTGAACAACAGGCGAAGAGACTTGGTTTAGAAAATGTAGAAACGATGGCTTTAGATGCTAGAAAAGTTCAAGAGCATTTTGCAAATGAATCTTTTGACAAAATATTAGTAGATGCACCATGTTCTGGATTTGGTGTTATTAGACGTAAACCTGATATTAAGTTAGGTAAAGATAAGGGCGATAGTGAAAGGTTATCAACGATTCAACTTGCGATACTAGAAAAAATAGCACCATTGTTAAAACAAGGTGGTCGCCTTGTTTATAGTACGTGCACAATTGAAAAAATAGAAAATGAACAAGTAATAAAGCAATTTTTACAAGAGCATCCTGAATTTGAATGGGATACTACGATAAAAGATCGCATGCCAGAAAAGTTAAATCCGTATATTGATGAAGGTCAAGTACGAATTTTACCGCATTATTTTGCAACAGATGGCTTTTATATTGCTTGTTTAAGAAAGAAGGTGTAGCATCATGGAAACGACTGTAAAAAAACAAAAGAAAAATCTAGAAACAAAGAAACCATCAATTTATTCTTTACAACTTCATGAAATGCAAGATTGGTTAAAGGAACAAGGAGAACCTAAGTTCCGTGCAGGACAAATTTTTGATTGGCTATATAAAAAACGTGTAAAAAATTATGAGGATATGTCAAACCTTGCTAAAGGATTGCGCGATAAATTGTCGAATTCCTTTGATATTACTACTTTAAACACTTTAGTAAAACAAACGTCTTCGGATGGAACGATTAAATTCCTATTCCAGTTATACGATGGATACTCTATTGAAACTGTACTAATGCGACATGAATATGGAAATTCCATTTGTGTAACAACACAGGTGGGTTGCCGCATTGGCTGTACGTTCTGTGCTTCTACACTTGGTGGGTTAAAACGAAACTTAGAGGCTGGAGAAATTGTAGCGCAAGTAGTCGAAGTTCAGCGTGCGCTTGATGAAACAGAAGAACGTGTAAGTTCTCTTGTTGTTATGGGAATTGGAGAGCCATTTGATAATTATGATAACTTAATGTCATTCTTACGCATTGTAAATCATGAAAAAGGAATTCATATTGGTGCAAGACATATGACAGTTTCAACAAGTGGAATTGTTCCAAAAATTTATAAGTTCGCTGAAGAAGATATGCAAATTAATTTTGCGATTTCATTGCATGCTGCAAATACAGAGATACGTTCAAAATTAATGCCGATCAACCGTGCTTATAAGCTACCTGATTTAATGGAAGCTGTTAAATACTATGTAAATAGAACAGGGCGTCGTATTACATTTGAATATGGCTTATTTGGAGGAGAAAATGACCAAGTTGAGCACGCTGAAGAACTTGCTGCGCTCTTAAAAGGTGTAAAATGTCATGTAAACTTAATTCCGGTAAACTACGTGCCAGAACGTGATTATGTACGTACGCCACGAGAGCAAATTTTCTTATTTGAAAAGACGCTAAAAGATCGTGGAGTGAATGTAACCATTCGCCGTGAACAAGGTCATGATATTGATGCAGCCTGCGGTCAGTTGCGTGCAAAGGAGCGCAAAGAAGAGACGAGGTGACTAGATGAAAGCCGTGTTTCTATCGGATAAAGGAAAAGTTCGTCAACATAATGAAGATAGTGCAGGAGTTTTTCGCAATTTAGATGGAAATATTTTAGCGGTAGTAGCAGATGGAATGGGAGGTCATCGAGCTGGCGATGTAGCTAGCTCGATGGCTATTCAATTATTCCATGATTATTGGAAGCAAACGCATAATATGAATGAGCCTAAAAAGGTAGAAAAGTGGTTACATACTAACGTTGGAATTATTAATGAGCGCATATATGCTTACTCTCAGCAGCATGCAGAATGTAATGGCATGGGAACAACACTTATAATAGCCATTTGTACATCGAATTTTGTGACGATAGGTCATATAGGAGATAGTCGTTGTTATATGGTATCAGAGGGGAAAATGACGCTTGTAACGGAAGATCATTCGCTTGTAAATGAACTTGTAAGACATGGCGAAATTTCAAAGGAAGATGCAGAATATCACCCGAAAAAGAATGTTTTGTTAAGAGCATTAGGAAATGAAGAAACAGTTGGATTAGATGTTAAAACATTGGTGCTTGAAGAAGATGATCAATTACTTCTTTGCTCAGATGGATTGTCTAACAAAGTTTCTATTGCTGATATGCAACAAATTTTACAATTGAATGAACAGCTCGAGGCGAAGGGAGAGCATCTCATTCAATTAGCAAATGATCGTGGTGGAGAAGATAATATTACCCTCGTTATTATTGATTATACGGATTCGACAAACGAAAGTAGGTGAAGTGCAACGTGCTGATTGGAAAACGCTTAAATGACCGTTATAAGCTGCTGAAAATGATTGGCGGTGGAGGAATGGCCAATGTATATTTAGCTCATGATGATATACTCGGCCGAGATGTAGCGGTAAAAATATTAAGACTCGACTATTCAAATAATGAAGAGTTTATTAAACGTTTCCATCGAGAAGCGCAATCTGTTACAACGTTGTCGCATCCAAATATTGTGAATATGTATGATGTTGGGGAAGAGGATGATATATATTATCTTGTAATGGAATATGTACCTGGACGAACATTGAAGCAATACATAATTGATCGAGGGATGTTACCGATAGGAGAGGCTCTTGATATAATGGAGCAGTTAACGTCCGCTATGGCACACGCCCATCATTTTGAGATTGTACATCGTGATATTAAACCGCACAATATTTTGATTCGAGATGACGGAGTGGTCAAAGTAACAGACTTTGGAATTGCGACAGCTACAAGTGCAGCAACAATTACACATACAAATTCGGTGCTCGGTTCGGTGCATTATTTATCACCAGAACAAGCGCGCGGCGGTATAGCGAATAAACAATCAGATATTTATTCACTTGGGATTGTTATGTTTGAATTGTTAACAGGAAGACAACCGTTTTCTGGTGAATCTGCTGTTGCAATTGCGTTAAAACATTTACAAAATGAAATGCCATCCCCAAAAAGATGGAATGACAATATTCCACAAAGTGTTGAAAATATTATATTAAAGGCAACTGCGAAAGATCCGTTCCATCGATATCAATCTGCTAACGCGATGAAACGAGATATTGAAACAGCACTATACCCAGAACGAATAAATGAACAACCATTTTACATACCAGAAGATATGGAAGCAACGAAAGCGATTCCAATTATTCAACAAGAACAACTATTTCAAAATGTAAGTGATGAAACGATTGTATTAAAAGGAAGTAAAGTGGATGAACAAGTAAGAAAAGAAGAGACTAAATCAGGTAAGAAGAAAAAGCGAAATAATAAATGGCTGAAAGTTTTAATTACAACATTTTTACTTTTAGCGATAGGGATAACATTAGCACTTACTGTTATTCCAGGCTTCTTTATTCCGAAAGATGTGAAGGTTCCTGATGTGGCTGGTATGAAATATACGACAGCTGTAAATACATTAGTTGAAAAAGGTTTTGAAGTTACTGAACCTAATCTTGTATATACAGATGATGTTGAAGCCGGAAAAGTGATAAAAACAGATCCTATAGCAGGAAGAGTAGTGAAAGAAAACTCTAAAATTACTATCTATCAATCAGGTGGGAAAAAGAAAAGTAAGATGCGTGATTTGACAGGAAAAGATTTCGAGAGTATAAGAGCTGAGTTAGAAGAAGAATATAAACAAGTTACAATAAATTATATTGAAAATGATAAGCCGAAAGGTGAAATTGTAGAGCAAATACCAACGCCTGATCAAATGGTTATAGAGACAGAACAAGAGCTGAAAATTTGGGTAAGTAAAGGACCTTATCAAATAAGACCAGGTGATTTTTCAGGATGGACTGAAAATAGTGTAAAAGGTTATTTAAATGAAAGAAAGCTTGTTTCTGATATACAAAGAGAGTATTCAGATAAGGTTGATAAAGGTCTTGTTATTTCACAGTTACCAAAGCCTGGGACACCTTTAAAAGAAGGAGATAAAGTATCGATTGTTATCTCCGATGGTCCGAAGCCTAAAGTGACGAAAACGGTAAAAGTGGATAACATTTCTATCCCATATGAAGCTTCTGCAACAGGTGAGAAAAAGCCGCAAACAATAGAAATTTATAAAGAAGATATGCAGCAAAAAATGGATAAACCAGTTGAAATGAGAACAATTACTGAGTCAGCGATTATTTCTTTAGAATTTGTAATTCAAGAAGGTGCAAAGGGACACTATAAAATTGTCCGAGATGGAGTAACGATTATGGACAAGGAAGTACCATATCCAGCTCAATAATAGTGAATTCCATCGTCCTTATATAGAAGATGGAATTTATTACTCTTGCCTGTTATGCTGTCTACATCGTGGACTGTATAACAGGCAAAAATATATGATTCAAAAAGCTGTAAAAGTGATACTGTTGTAAATAATATTTCAAATTTGATGGTAGATTAAATATATGAACCTGGATATATATTTGGTGGGCTTTGAACTAATTGTTTACAGAACGCTAGTCTATTCATATTTAATTGCAGTTTCATTTTATACAAAATAAAGGAGAATTATATGCCAGAAGGAAAAATTGTAAAAGCTCTAAGTGGGTTTTATTATGTGCAGAATGAGGAAGGGATTACACAATGTCGTGGGCGTGGTGTATTTAGAAAGAATAAAATTACGCCACTTGTAGGAGACCAAGTTGTTTTTCAAGCGGATAATCCGAATGAAGGTTATGTGTTAGAAGTATTTGATCGGAAAAATGAACTTGTTAGACCTCCTATTGCTAATGTTGATCAAGCTATTCTTGTTTTCTCTGCGGTAGAACCAGATTTTAATCCAGGACTGTTAGATCGATTTTTAGTATTAATTGAATATCATAACATTAAACCAATTATTTGTATTAGTAAGATGGATTTAGTAGATGAAAAAATGAGAGAAACTGTTGAATCTTATGCAAATGATTATCGTGAAATGGGTTATGATGTGTTGTTTACTTCTATAAATACATCGGAAAGTATTGATATTCTGAAACCATTCTTAGAAGGTTGTATTTCCGTCGTTGCAGGCCAATCTGGTGTTGGGAAATCTTCAATGCTAAACGTATTACGTCCAGATTTAGAATTGAAAACTAATGATATTTCTTCACATTTAGGACGTGGAAAGCATACGACAAGACACGTAGAATTAATTACAGTTGGAAGCGGACTTGTTGCGGATACACCTGGTTTTAGTTCGCTTGATTTCATAGATATAGAGGTAGAAGATCTTACATATTGTTTTCCAGAGTTGAAAGAAGCGAGCCAATACTGTAAATTTAGAGGGTGTACACACCTTGCTGAACCGAAATGTGCGGTGAAAGCTGCGGTGGAAGAAGGAAAGATTACCGAATATCGTTATAAGAATTACAAACAATTCGTAGAAGAAATTAGAGAGAGAAAGCCGAGGTATTAGTCATGATTAAAATTGCACCATCGATTTTATCAGCAGATTTTTCAAGATTAGGGGAAGAGATTAAAGATGTAGAAAAAGGCGGAGCTGACTATATTCACGTCGATGTAATGGATGGGCATTTCGTACCAAATATTACGATTGGACCATTAATTGTAGAAGCAATCCGTCCTATTACATCATTACCGTTAGATGTACATTTAATGATTGAAAATCCTGATAACTATATCCCAACTTTCGCAAAAGCGGGAGCGGATATTATTACTGTTCATGTAGAAGCGTGTCCTCATTTACATCGTACAATTCAGTTAATTAAATCTCATGACATTAAAGCAGGGGTTGTATTAAATCCGCATACTCCAGTTTCAACGATTGAGCATGTATTAGAAGATATAGACATGGTATTACTTATGACAGTAAATCCTGGATTTGGCGGGCAGAAGTTTATTCATTCTGTATTACCGAAAATCAAACAAGTTGCAGAAATGGTTAAAGAGCGAAATCTAGAAGTGGAAATTGAAGTTGATGGTGGTGTCAATGCTGAAACGGCAAGACTTTGTATTGAAGCAGGAGCGAATGTTCTTGTAGCGGGATCAGCAGTATACAATCAAAAAGACCGCGGTGAAGCAATTCGTGTAATTCGCGGATAAAGAATGAACGAACCTTTATCCTAGTGAAGCTTCTAGTTCATTAAGACTTCACTATTTATACATGTTAGAGTGGCAAATAAGGAGAAAGGCAATCTACCGAATGGCAGATTGCCTTTTTACAATAGAAGGGGAAGGAAAAATGATTATTCATATTTTAGCGGGAGGACCTGCAGAATACTGCGCAGATTTTTCGCGGTATGAAAATGAAGAAGTAGTTTGGGCGGCCGTTGATAGAGGAGTGTACCGTTTGTTGAAAAGAGGAATCACTCCGGCTGTTGCGTTTGGGGATTATGATTCAGTTACTGATGAGGAATTAGCATGGATGAGGCAACAAACAAATGAATTACATATCGTCCCGCGAGAAAAAGATCAAACAGATTTAGAAATTGCAATTAGCTGGGCTTTAGAACAGAAACCAAAATTAATTCGTATTTTTGGTGCTACTGGTGGAAGACTTGATCATGGTTTAGCGAATATTCAGATGCTTTTAAAGGGATTAGAAGTAAATATAGAAATGTGTATTGTGGACAATAAAAATGAAATAATGGTGAAAAAGTTTGGTATGTATATAATTGAAGGAAACGAACATTTTCCATACGTATCATTTGTACCAGTTACTGAAAGGGTAGAAGGTATTACACTTCACGGTTTTAAGTATCCCCTTACTAATAAAACAATAGAGTGGGGATCGACACTTTGTATTAGTAATGAACTCGTTGAGGAAAAAGGTACTTTTTCATTCACTTCTGGCATATTAATGATGATAAGAAGCACTGATTGAAGAAACAATTTTGCTCCTTGCATCATATAGTGAACAAGTGGAGTAATGGGGATTAGGAGGGAAACCATGAGATTTTATACAATTAAGTTACCTAAATTTCTTGGTGGAATTGTTCGTGCGATGTTAAATACCTTCAAAAAAGACTAAAAAAAGCACCTATTACCGGTGCTTTTTCCAATGGTATAATAAAAAAAGAGCCTAGCGGCTCTTTTTTTTATTATTAAACACGTTCGATTTTGCCAGATTTTAATGCTCTAGCAGAAACGTAAACACGTTGAACTTTTCCGTCGATGCGTACGCGAACTTTTTGAAGGTTAGCGCCCCATTTACGTTTTGTAGCGTTCATTGCGTGAGAACGAGAGTTACCAGAACGAGCTTTTCTTCCAGTGATAGCACAAACACGAGCCATTTATATTTCCCTCCCTTAACTACCGTAACATACGTAATTTTTCAATATTAGTCTTTTATGCGATGCTAAAAACACTACTATAATTTAACACAACTAAAAAGAGAATGCAACACCGTAGGAAAAAGAAATCAAGAAAAAATACTTGACACTATATGTCAATGAAGAAAAGGTGAAATCAAGAAAAATTGCTTGACATATTATAGTGGTACATGTTGTATAATAACAATGGACTATTTTGCTCATCATAAAAAAATGTAATTTAAAACATAAAATATGAGAGTGAAAAAGAAAGAACGATGGAATTTTCTTTAAAAAGATTATATGATAGTAACTAAAGTAGTCTAGCTCACTTTCACCATTTATGAAGGGGGAAACGAGATGTCAATTGAAATTAAAACGAAGTACGGTCAAATTGATATTAGTACAGATGTAATTGCAACAATTGCTGGAGGTGCCGCAGTAGATTGCTACGGTATCGTAGGTATGGCATCAAAAAATCAGTTGAAAGATGGATTAACAGAAATTTTACGAAAAGAAAACTTCACTAGAGGCGTTATTGTTCGTAAAAATGAAGATGAAGTACATATTGATATGTATATTATTGTGAGCTATGGTACGAAAATTTCAGAAGTAGCACATAACGTGCAGACTAAAGTGAAATATACATTAGATCAAACTGTAGGACTAGCAGTAGATTCTGTAAACATCTACGTACAAGGAGTTAAAGTAATAAACTTGTAATGTGCATTAAGGAGGAAAATCTGTGTCAATTCAAAAAATTGATGGAAAACGTTTATCACAAATGATCATTCAAGGAGCCAATAATTTAACAAATAATGTTCAGCTTGTTGATGCATTAAACGTATTCCCAGTTCCAGATGGCGATACCGGTACAAACATGAACTTATCAATGACTTCAGGCGCACGTGAAGTGAAAGCAAATCCTTCGCAGCATGCTGGTAAAGTCGGTGTAAGTTTAGCCAAAGGATTATTAATGGGAGCTCGTGGTAACTCTGGGGTTATTTTATCTCAGTTATTCCGTGGTTTCTCTAAATCCATTGAACAAAAAGAAGAATTAACGACAGTTGATTTTGCTGCAGCTTTAGAAGCTGGAGTAGAGGCAGCTTACAAAGCGGTTATGAAACCAATTGAAGGAACGATTTTAACGGTTGCAAGAGAAACGGGTAAATATGCAGTGACAGTTGCGAAAAAACAGCGCGACTTTGTTTTGTTTATGGAAGACGTTGTAAAAGAAGCAAACGCATCGTTAAATCGTACGCCAGATTTATTACCTGTATTAAAACAAGTTGGCGTTGTAGATAGCGGTGGTAAAGGTCTTGTTGTTGTATATGAAGGATTTTTAGCTGACTTAAAAGGAGAAACGATTTCTTCTGATATGCCTGCCCAACCATCTATGAATGACATGGTACGTGCAGAACATCACCGTAGTGTACAAAGCCAATTGAGTACAGAAGATATTAAGTATGGA
The DNA here is from genome assembly GCF_016651075.1 of Bacillus sp. TH19. NCBI lineage: Bacteria > Bacillati > Bacillota > Bacilli > Caryophanales > Bacillaceae > Bacillus > Bacillus sp. TH19. The sequence goes on from NZ_JAEKEO010000007.1 coordinate 1,670,084, forward strand.
TATTGTACGGAGTTCATGGTGAAATTAGAGCCTGGAAAAATGAAGGAACATAATTTCTCTGAACAAAAATTCCGTGAAGATATTAGTGTGTACGGAGATTCACTACTTGTTGTATCGGATGATGAGGTTGTAAAGGTTCATATTCATGCGGAACATCCTGGAGATCCTATGAACTATGGACAACGTTACGGTAGTCTAATTAAGATCAAAGTAGAAAATATGCGTGAACAGCATACTGCTTTATTAGATGAACCTACCATGGTACCTGAACAAACGAATCAGCCAATAGAGAAACAACCGTATGGTATTGTAACTGTAGCTATGGGATCGGGTATTAAAACTCTATTTGAGAGCATTGGTGCAACGAAAGTTATCGAAGGTGGCCAAACGATGAATCCGAGTACGGAGGATATTGTGAAGGCGATTGAAGAGGCGAATGCTGAAAAAATCATCATCTTACCAAATAACGGGAATATCGTGATGGCAGCAGAACAAGCAGCGTCAGTTGTAGAACAAGAAGTTATTGTTATTCGTTCAAAAACAGTTCCTCAAGGTATGGCTGCAATGTTAGCATTTAATCCAGTTGGAACGCTAGAAGAGAATGAAGAAAACATGAAAGAAGCTTTAGCTCATGTGAAAACAGGTCAGATTACGTATGCTGTTCGTGATACGGAAATTGACGGTGTAGCGATTCAAAAAGATGATTTCATGTGTATTGCAGATGGGAAAATTGTATCTACAAATGCTGAGAAAGTAGGAGCTGCAAAGCAATTACTAGAAGCGCTAATTGATGAAGATTCTGAAATCGTAACGATTCTACAAGGTGAAGATGCAACAGATGAAGAAGTGGCTAAATTAGTTGCGTTTGTAGAAGAGAACTTTGAAGATGCAGAAGTAGAAGTACATGCAGGGAACCAGCCGGTGTATTCTTTCATCTTCTCTGTAGAATAAGAAAAGATTCGATTTGAAAATAAATGGGTTACTTACTTGCTAATGGATAAGAAATAGTGATATGAAGTTTATTACTAGTTTTTATTCAAAAGGCTAGCATATTGATGATAGAAAAGAGCCTTGCTGCTAATAGTGAGGCTCTTTTCTTACGTATTGTACAACTTTGTTTTATCCCGCTATTTGTGGGCAGTAAAACTTCCACCCCCTATATTCGGCTGGAACAAAGAAGTTAAGTGGGAGATTAACTGCCCGTAAGCGCCCGCTGATTATAGTTTCACTTTATATAGAGGGATTAGAGTAGTTTCTCTTAGAATGCCTATGATAGAATATATAAGGTGAAAGAGAGCGATTACAGATGTCAATGATAATAATGGATAATCAATAGAATGAATCAAAGAAAATAATGTGACGGAGCGTGAGAATCTTGAATGAAGTTGTACAAGTTCCTGTTACGGATGTAAAGGGAATCGGAGGAGAAACATCTGAGTTGTTACACGAGATGGGAATTTATACAGTTTCTCATCTATTAGAACATTTTCCGTACCGCTATGAAGACTATGCGATGAAAGATCTTGCTGAAGTAAAGCATGACGAGCGTGTAACGGTTGAGGGGAAAGTTCATAGTGCTCCTTTACTGCAATATTATGGGAAGAAGAAGTCACGTCTTACAGTTCGTGTTCTCGTCGGTCGTTATTTAATTACAGCTGTATGTTTTAATAGACCATACTATAAACAAAAGTTAAATTTAGATGAAACGGTAACGATTACTGGTAAATGGGATCAGCATCGCCAAACAATTGCTGTATCAGAACTGAATTTTGGACCGGTTGTACGACAACAAGAAGTAGAACCTGTATATTCAGTGAAAGGAAAACTGACAGTAAAACAGATGCGCCGGTTTGTTGCACAAGCATTTAAGGAGTATGGAGATTCTATAGTCGAAGTGTTACCAGATGGTTTGTTAAGTCGATATAAATTATTATCACGCTATGAAGCGCTCAGAGGGTTACATTTTCCAGTGGGACAGGAAGACTTAAAGCAAGCGCGTCGCCGTTTTGTATATGAGGAGTTTTTCTTGTTTCAGTTGAAAATGCAAACATTACGGAAAATGGAAAGGGAAAACTCGAAAGGGACGAAAAAGGAAATTTCATTAGTAGAATTGCAAGAGTTTACTGATGCGCTTCCGTTTCCATTAACTGGTGCACAACGCCGGGTTGTAGATGAAATAATGAAAGATATGATATCTCCGTACCGAATGAATCGATTATTGCAAGGGGATGTAGGTTCTGGGAAAACAGTTGTTGCTGCGATTGCTCTTTATGCGGCGAAATTGGCTCATTATCAAGGTGCTTTGATGGTTCCTACAGAAATTTTAGCCGAGCAACATTATCAGTCGCTCGCGGAGACGTTTTCACATTTCGGTATGAAGGTTGAATTGCTAACAAGTTCTGTTAAAGGTGCGAGACGTCGAGAAATTTTGTCGAGATTAGAACAGGGAGAAGTAGACATCCTTGTTGGAACGCACGCTTTAATTCAAGACGAAGTTATATTTCATAGGTTAGGTCTCGTTATTACCGATGAACAGCATCGATTTGGTGTGGCGCAGCGCCGGGTTTTACGTGAGAAAGGTGAAAGTCCAGATGTATTGTTTATGACGGCGACCCCAATCCCGCGTACGTTAGCTATCACTGCATTTGGAGAGATGGACGTTTCTATTATCGACGAAATGCCAGCTGGTAGAAAGGTAATCGAAACGTACTGGGCAAAACATGATATGTTAGATCGTGTCCTCGGCTTTGTGGAGAAAGAGATAAAAAAAGGAAGACAGGCATATGTTATTTGCCCTCTTATTGAAGAGTCTGAGAAGCTTGATGTACAAAATGCTATCGACTTACATAGTATGCTGACTCATCATTATCAAGGGAAATGCCAAGTTGGATTAATGCATGGGAGACTATCATCTCAAGAAAAAGAAGAGATAATGGGACAGTTTAGTGAAAATAAAGTGCAAATTCTTGTGTCGACAACAGTTGTTGAAGTAGGCGTGAATGTACCAAATGCGACTGTTATGGTTATTTATGACGCGGAACGTTTCGGTTTATCACAGCTCCATCAGCTAAGGGGGCGTGTTGGGCGTGGTAGTGAACAATCATATTGTTTATTAATTGCGGACCCGAAATCAGAAACGGGAAAAGAAAGAATGCGCATTATGACTGAAACAAATGATGGATTTGTATTGTCAGAAAAAGATTTAGAGTTACGAGGTCCTGGGGATTTCTTTGGAAGTAAGCAAAGTGGTCTACCAGAATTTAAGGTTGCTGATATGGTACATGATTATCGGGCGTTAGAAACAGCAAGACAAGATGCAGCGATACTAGTTGATTCAGAAGCGTTTTGGCATAATGATCAGTATGCTTCGCTGCGTACTTATCTTGATGGGACAGGTGTGTTCCAGGGAGAGAAGCTCGATTAAAAGTAGTCTGCAAAAGTTTTTGTTGCATTCTACTTTTAATGATTATATACTACTTTTAGTACCTAGTCATAAAAATGGATGGTGCGGTATGAAAAAAAGAAGAAGTAAAAAAGAAAGACAAGAATTATTACAACAAACAATAGAAACGAATCCTTTTATAACGGATGAAGATTTAGCGGAAAAATTTCAAGTGAGCATACAAACTGTTCGTCTTGATCGTATGGAATTATCTATTCCTGAATTAAGAGAACGAATTAAGCATGTGGCTACAAAACAACATGAAGAAGACGTGAAATCTTTACCGTTAGAAGAGGTTGTCGGAGAAATTATTGATATAGAATTAGATAGACATGCGATTTCTATCTTTGAAGTAAAGGTAGAACATGTATTTAAAAGAAATCAAATTGCTCGTGGGCATCATTTGTTTGCACAAGCAAACTCACTAGCTGTTGCGGTTATTGATGAAGAATTAGCTTTAACTGCAAAGTCCACCATTCGATATATTCGTCCTGTAAAATTAGGAGAGCGTGTTGTTGCAAAAGTACGTGTTGAAGATGTAGAGAATGATAAAGGACGGACGGTTGTCAAAGTGCGTAGTTTTGTTGGAGAAGAACTTGTCTTTACAGGCACTTTTGAAATGTATCGATCTAGTAATTATAGTGAGGAAGGTAACAACTTATGAAAATCGCAATAGATGCAATGGGCGGCGATCATGCACCAAAGGCTGTAGTATTAGGAGCAATGAAAGCTATTAAGGAATACTCAGATTTACATATTACGTTAGTAGGGAAAGAAGAGGGAATTCGTCAATATTTAACGAGTGAAGAGCGAATTACTATACTTCATACGGACGAAAAAATTGAATCGACAGACGAACCAGTAAGAGCGGTTCGTCGAAAAAAACAAGCTTCAATGGTACTAGCGGCGCAGCAAGTAAAAGACGGCGTAGCGGATGCTTGTATATCAGCAGGTAGTACAGGAGCTTTGATGGCAGCTGGATTGTTTGTTGTTGGTCGTATGGAAGGAATTGAACGACCAGCTTTATCACCTACAATGCCAACTGTTGATGGAGAAGGTTTTGTTATGTTAGATGTTGGAGCCAACGTTGATGCAAAACCAATTCATTTATATCAATATGCAGTAATGGGCTCTGTTTACGCAGAGAAGGTAAGAGGAATTAAAAATCCACGCGTTGGACTTTTAAACGTTGGAACAGAGGATGGTAAAGGAAACGAGCTTTCAAAACAAGTCTTTGCTATGCTCAAGGATGCACCAATTAATTTCGTTGGAAACGTTGAATCAAGAGATTTATTGCAAGGTGTAGCAGACGTTGTTGTATGTGATGGTTTTACGGGTAATGTAGCGCTAAAATCATTAGAAGGAACAGCACTTGCGTTATTCTCTATGTTAAAAGAACAATTAATGAGTTCGTTTACGAGCAAATTAGCAGCAGCGGTATTAAAACCAAAACTTATGGTATTGAAAGATAAAATGGATTATTCGGAGTATGGTGGAGCGGCGTTGTTTGGATTGAAAGCTCCTGTCATTAAGGCTCATGGTTCTTCTAATGACCAATCGATATTTAGTGCGATTCGTCAAACGAGAGAAATGGTAGCGAAAGAAGTAATTCCTACAATTTCAAGTGTAATGGAGAAGGAGCCGCTTCAATAAGAGGAGGATTTGAAATGGGAAAAATAGCATTTCTTTTTCCGGGCCAAGGTTCACAGGCAGTTGGAATGGGTAGACAGTTAGCGGAGAATAATAAAGAGGTTGCGAAAGTGTTTGCAAAAGCGGATGAGGTTTTGCATGATTCTCTTTCAGAAGTGATTTTTGAAGGACCGCAAGAAAAGTTAACATTAACAACAAATGCGCAGCCGGCACTATTAACAACGAGCTTTGCAATTTTAACAGCTTTGAAGGAGTATGATATTACACCTAATTTTGTCGCAGGACATAGTTTAGGTGAATATAGCGCTCTTGTAGCTGCTGGTGCATTAACATTCGAAGACGCTGTATATGCTGTAAGGAAACGCGGGGAATATATGGAAGAAGCTGTTCCAGGCGGGGAAGGTGCAATGGCAGCTATTTTAGGTGCGGATCCGGATATGCTGAAACGAGTTACAGAAGAAGTAACAAGTGAAGGATATGCAGTACAAATTGCTAATATGAATAGTACGAAGCAAATTGTTATTTCTGGAACAAAGCAAGGAGTAGAACTTGCTTCTCAAAGAGCGAAAGAAAATGGTGCTAAAAGAGCAATTCCGCTCAAAGTAAGTGGACCGTTTCATTCCTCGCTTATGAAACCAGCTGCTGAGAAATTTCAAAGTGTTTTAAATGAAATTACAATTCAAGACACGAATATTCCTGTTATTGCAAATGTTACGGCAGATGTTATTACGTGTGGTACAGATATTCAAGCAAAGCTAATTGAACAGCTCTATTCGCCTGTATTATGGTACCCATCTATTGAGTATATGGTGAATCAAGGGGTAGATACATTTATTGAAATCGGACCTGGAAAAGTACTTGCTGGTCTTATGAAGTCGATTGATTCTTCAGTGAAAGCATATGCGGTATATGATGAAGAGACATTAAAAGATACCATTTCAAATTTGAGAGGAGAAAGCTGATGTTAAAAGGGAAAGTAGCATTAGTAACTGGTGCTTCACGTGGGATTGGTCGTGCGATTGCTATTGATTTAGCGAAACAAGGGGCAAATGTTGTAGTAAATTATGCTGGTAATGAGCAAAAGGCGAATGAAGTAGTTGATGAAATAAAGAAATTAGGTTCAGATGCCATTGCAGTAAGAGCAGATGTTGCAAATGCTGATGATGTTACTGCAATGGTGAAACAAACTGTAGATACGTTTGGACAAGTTGATATTCTTGTAAATAACGCTGGTGTAACAAAAGATAATTTATTAATGCGTATGAAAGAAGAAGAATGGGATACAGTTATTAATACAAACTTAAAAGGTGTTTTCTTATGTACGAAAGCAGTATCTCGCTATATGATGCGTCAACGTCATGGACGTATTATTAATATCGCTTCTGTTGTTGGTGTAACAGGAAACCCAGGACAAGCAAATTATGTTGCTGCTAAAGCTGGTGTAATTGGATTAACAAAAACATCAGCAAAAGAATTAGCGAGCCGAAATATTACTGTAAATGCAATTGCTCCAGGGTTTATTGCAACTGATATGACGGATGTATTAGATGAAAATATAAAAGCCGAAATGTTAAAATTAATTCCTGCAGCTCAGTTTGGAGAAGCACAAGATATCGCAAATACTGTAACGTTTTTTGCTTCTGATCAAAGTAAATATGTTACAGGTCAAACGTTAAATGTTGATGGCGGTATGGTAATGTAATAAAAGAATCGATTTCACCTAGTTTTTTTGGACAATATTTTATATAATATTTGAGGGGAGGTGAATAGAATGGCAGATGTTTTAGAGCGTGTAACCAAAATTGTCGTTGATCGTTTAGGAGTAGAAGAAACTGAAGTAGTACCAGCTGCAAGCTTCAAAGAAGATTTAGGCGCAGACTCCCTAGATGTAGTAGAACTTGTAATGCAATTAGAAGATGAATTCGAAATGGAAATTTCTGATGAAGATGCTGAAAAGATTGCTACTGTTGGCGATGCTGTGACTTACATAGAGAGTCATCTATAATGCTTAAGTGAAGTCCCGTTTTTTAACGGGGCTTCTCGGCTTATATCTGGAGGGACCTATGCCGTACCGAAAACATAGAGAAAAAAAATACGAAGCAAAATATCGTGAAGCTTTTAAAGTATTTCAAGAAGAGATAGGTATTACGTTTACAGATGAAAAATTATTGATTCAAGCGTTTACGCATTCATCGTATGTGAATGAGCATCGAAAAAAACCGCATGAGGACAATGAGCGTCTTGAGTTTCTTGGCGATGCTGTATTGGAACTCACTGTATCACAGTATCTGTTTCAAAAATATCCGACAATGAGCGAAGGAGAGTTAACAAAACTACGTGCAGCTATTGTATGTGAGCCATCTCTTGTTCGTTTTGCAAACGAAATGTCATTTGGTAGCCTTGTTTTATTAGGGAAAGGTGAGGAAATGACGGGTGGACGTGAACGACCAGCTTTATTAGCGGATGTCTTTGAAGCGTTTATTGGTGCCCTTTATCTTGATCAAGGGCTAGAAACAGTTTGGGGTTACTTAAAAGAAGTTGTATATCCAAAAATTAATGAAGGTGCTTTTTCTCATGTGATGGATTATAAGAGTCAATTGCAAGAATTGATTCAGCGTGATGGTAGTGGCAATGTTGAGTATCAAATTTTGCAAGAAAAAGGACCGGCCCATAACCGAGAATTTGTGTCCCGTGTAACTTTAAATAATGAGGCATTAGGTCTTGGAAGTGGTAAGTCAAAAAAAGAGGCAGAGCAACAAGCTGCTGCAGAAGCATTGAAAAAATTAAAAGAACAATCATGAGGAATCCCCCTTTGAATGAGGGGGATTCCTTATGCATAGAATGAAACTTTCCTTTTATTTATAAATAAAAGGAGTGGGAAATCCGTATAGTAGTTTGTTTTCGTACAGACAACGTTTACAACAACGGAGAATAGGAGGAAGGCCTTTCGTGTTTTTAAAAAGATTAGAAATAGCAGGATTTAAGTCTTTTGCTGAGCGTGTATCTGTCGATTTTGTTCCAGGTGTAACTTCTGTAGTAGGACCTAACGGGAGCGGGAAAAGTAATATTACTGATGCAATTCGCTGGGTACTTGGTGAACAATCTGCAAAGTCATTACGCGGTGCAAAGATGGAGGATATTATTTTTGCCGGCAGTGATACGAGAAGAGCGGTTAATGTTGCTGAAGTTACATTAACTTTAAATAATGAAGACCAACGCTTACCGATTGAGTATAACGAGGTGTGTGTAACGCGTCGTGTATCTCGTTCGGGTGATAGTGATTTTTATATTAATAAACAATCTTGTAGATTAAAAGATATTATTGATTTATTTATGGACTCTGGTATGGGAAGGGAAGCTTTTTCGATTATTAGCCAGGGGAAAGTCGAAGAGATTTTGAGTAGTAAATCAGAAGAACGTCGTGGTGTATTTGAAGAAGCTGCGGGTGTGCTGAAATATAAACTTCGTAAAAAGAAAGCTGAAGGGAAATTGGCGGAAACACAAGAAAACTTAAATCGTGTACAAGATATTATTCACGAATTAAGTAGTCAAGTAGAACCACTAGAAAGACAAGCTTCTATTGCGAAAGATTATCTTGAGAAAAAAGAAGAATTAGAGAAAGTAGAAGCTGCGCTTATTGTACATGAAATTGAAGAATTACATGAAAAGTGGGAAGCGCTTCGAAATCAATTTGGGCATAATAAAGATGAAGAAGCTAAAATGTCGGCGAACTTACAAAAAAGTGAAGAAGAGCTTGAGGAATTACGCGGGCAATTACAAGCCGTTGATGAATCTGTAAATTCCTTACAAGAAGTTCTACTTCTGTCTAGTAAAGAACTAGAAAAACTAGAAGGGCAACGCGAGCTGTTAAAGGAAAGAAAGCAAAATGCAACGACACATTGTGCGCAGCTTGAAAAGCTAATTGTTGAGTTAACAGAGAAAACTACAAGTTATGATGGCGAAATTGAAACAAGTACAGAAGCTTTAATGCAATTTGTGAATCAAGTAAAAGAATTGGAGAAGAAATTGCATGATAACGAGCAATTACTTGCGACTTTTGCTGAGAATTTAGAGGAACAAATTGAGAATTTAAAAGGTGACTATATTGAACTTTTAAATCAACAAGCAAGTCTTCGTAATGAATTATCTATGATTGAAGAACAATCAAAACAGCAAAACTCTAAAAACGAACGACTTGATGAAGAAAATGAAAAGTATGTACAGATGCGTGTGGAAATTACAGCGAAAAAGGCGAAACTTGTAGACAGTTATGAGCAAGCGAGAGAGAAAATAGCTGGCATTATTTCTAACATACAGAAGACAGAAACGGCACTTGGGAAATGTAAGTCACAGTATAGTGAAAATGAAACGAAACTGTATCAAGCGTATCAATTTGTGCAACAGGCGCGCTCTCGTAAAGAAATGTTAGAAGAGATGCAAGAGGACTACTCTGGCTTCTATCAAGGGGTACGTGAAGTATTAAAGGCTAGAGAAAATAGACTACAAGGTATTGAGGGAGCTGTTGCAGAACTTCTGACTGTGCCGAAAGAATATGAAATCGCAATGGAAATCGCCCTTGGGGCAGCGATGCAACATATCGTAGTACAAACAGAAGAGCATGCTCGTAATGCAATTGCATTTTTAAAGCAAAATAAACATGGCCGTGCAACGTTTTTACCTCAAGCTGTTATTAAAAGCCGATCGCTATCATTTGATCAATTACGCATTGTGAACCAGCATCCATCGTTTGTCGGTGTAGCGGCAGAACTTGTGCAGTACAATAATAAATATGAGAATGTAGTTTCAAGTTTATTAGGTACAGTTGTTGTTGCGAAAGATTTACGCGGAGCAAATGAGTTAGCGAAACAACTGCAATACCGCTATCGTATTGTAACACTCGAAGGTGACGTAGTGAACCCGGGTGGTTCTATGACGGGTGGAGCTGTAAAACAGGCGAAATCCTCTTTATTGGGACGTCAACGTGAACTTGAAGAGTGGACTAAAAAACTAACTGACATGGAAGAAAAAACAACAAAGCTAGAAAACTTTGTTAAAGCAGTAAAGCAAGAGATTCAAGAAAAAGAAGTACAAATACGAGAGCTACGCCAAGGTGTAGAGACCGAACGTGTAGATGAACAGAAGCTAAGAGAAGAAATTAATCGTTTAGAATTAGATGAACATCGTATTAATGATCGTTTATCGATTTACGATTTAGAGATTGAAGGATTTTTACAAGATCAAGTAAAAATGCAAGGGCGCAAAGAAGAGTTAGAAAAGATTTTAGCGACTCTTCAAGTTGAGATTGGGGAATTAGATAGCAAAATCGTCGTTTTAACGAAACAAAAAAGTGAACAATATTCTTCAAAAGAAAAAGTTCAGAAGGAAATGACGGAGCTAAAAGTACAAGCTGCTGAACAACAACAACGTTTGTCTAATCAAAAAGAAAAAGTCGAACGTTTGACGAAGGAAAAGGAAGAGACTGATGCGACGCTTGTAAAAACGAAAGAAGATTTAGCGTTCTTAAAGCAAGAGATGACATCTAATTCAAGTGGCGAAGAACAAATTACGAATATGATTGAGAAGAAAGCGTATGATCGTAATCAAACTTCGGAGTTAATTCGTTCTCGTCGTGAACAACGCGTATCATTGCAAGAAAGAGTCGAGCAGTTAGAGCGCGGTGTGAAAGAAACAATAGGTAAACATAAATATATTCTTGAGATGCTGAAAGATCAAGAAGTGAAAATTAACCGACTTGATGTAGAGCTGGAAAATAGATTGCAACATTTACGTGAAACATATACTATTTCATTTGAAGCAGCAAAACTTAAGTATACAATGATGATGCCTGCAGAAGATGCACGTAAAAAGGTGAAACTAATTAAACTATCCATTGAAGAGTTAGGCGCAGTAAATTTAGGGGCAATTGATGAATATGAACGTGTAGCAGAGCGCCATACATTCTTATTAGAGCAAAGAGATGACCTAGAAGAAGCGAAATCGACATTGCATCAACTTATTACGGAAATGGATGAAGAGATGAAAAAACGCTTTTCTACTACGTTCGAAGGGATTCGAACAGAGTTTCAATCTGTATTCTCTGAATTATTCGGAGGTGGAAGAGCGGATTTAGTAATGACAAACCCAGAAGATTTACTAAATACGGGTATTGATATTGTAGCGCAACCACCAGGGAAGAAACTACAAAATTTAGGTTTACTTTCAGGGGGAGAGCGTGCTTTAACGGCAATTGCGCTCTTATTTGGTATTTTAAAAGTACGCCCAGTTCCATTCTGTGTTCTAGATGAAGTGGAAGCAGCTCTTGATGAGGCAAACGTTGCTCGTTTTGCGCAGTATTTAAAGAAATTTAGTGATGAAACGCAGTTTATTGTAATTACACACCGAAAAGGTACAATGGAAGAGTCTGATGTATTGTACGGTGTAACAATGCAAGAATCAGGGGTGTCGAAGCTTGTTTCTGTTCGTTTAGATGATGGCGAAGAACTTGTTGCAAGTAGATAGGAAGGATGGGAAGTATGAGCTTTTTAAAAAAATTAAAAGAAAAAATTTCAAAACAAACGGATACGGTAACAGAGAAGTTTAAACAAGGATTAGAAAAAACGAGAAATTCATTTGCTGATAAAGTAAATGACTTAGTGTACCGTTACCGCAAAATAGACGAAGATTTCTTTGAAGAATTAGAAGAAATTTTAATTAGTGCGGATGTCGGAGTTTCGACAGTGATGGAATTAATTGATCAGTTGAAAGAAGAAGTGCAACGTCGTAACATTCAAGATCCGAAAGAAGTACAGGCTGTTATTTCTGAAAAGCTAGTGGGCATTTACAAAGGTGACAGCGATTTTAGTAATGAAGTTAATATACAAGAGGATCAATTAACAGTAGTTTTATTTGTTGGTGTGAATGGTGTGGGGAAAACGACGACGATTGGTAAGCTTGCACATAAATTTAAATCAGAAGGTAAGTCTGTCCTATTGGCGGCAGGAGATACATTCCGTGCTGGGGCGATTGAGCAATTAGAAGTATGGGGCGATCGTGTTGGTGTAGAAGTAATTAAACAAGGGTCAGGATCTGATCCAGCGGCTGTTATGTATGATGCTGTACAAGCGGCAAAGGCCCGTAAAGTGGATGTATTGCTATGTGATACAGCGGGACGCTTACAAAATAAAGTAAACTTAATGAATGAGTTAGAGAAAGTGAAGCGCGTAATTGAGCGTGAAGTACCAGGGGCTCCTCATGAAGTATTACTTGTTATTGATGCAACAACAGGGCAAAATGGTTTAAGCCAAGCGAAAACATTCCGTGAAGCAACGAATGTTACTGGTATTGTTTTAACGAAGTTAGATGGAACTGCTAAAGGTGGTATCGTCTTAGCGATTCGTAACGAAATGGATGTTCCGGTGAAATTTGTTGGGCTAGGAGAGCAAATGGATGATCTGCAACAGTTTGATCCAGAACAATATGTTTATGGTTTGTTTGCGAACGTAGTAGAAACAGAAGAAGTGTAAGTGAAAGAAGCGGTATTTCCGCTTCTTTTTTTATAAAAATATGTGATGTTAAGAAAAAAACTTGACACTCTTTTATACTCCATGTAAACTAAGTCATGTAAAGGGAAATCACTTAACAAAGGATGATCCAACATGCTCGAGAAAACAACGAGAATGAACTATTTATTTGATTTTTATCAATCGTTGTTAACGCAAAAACAAAGAAGTTATATGTCGCTTTATTATCTAGATGATTTATCTCTTGGTGAAATTGCGGAAGAATTTGATGTAAGTCGCCAAGCCGTGTATGATAACATTAAACGGACTGAAGCGATGCTTGAAGAATATGAAGATAAATTAGTATTACTTCAAAAGTTTCAAGAGCGACAGCGACTTGTTGCAAAGCTAAAACAGCTACTCAGCGAAGAAGAGCATGTGAATGAAGAAATGAAACAAGTTGTTGAAGCTATCGAAAAATTAGATTAGGAGGGCGGCAATATGGCATTTGAAGGATTAGCCGACCGACTTCAACAGACAATGCAAAAAATCCGCGGCAAAGGAAAAGTTTCTGAAGCCGATGTAAAAGAAATGATGAGAGAAGTTCGTCTAGCTCTTTTAGAAGCGGATGTTAACTTTAAAGTAGTAAAAGATTTTATAAAGCGTGTGTCTGAGCGTGCTGTCGGACAAGATGTAATGAAAAGTTTGACACCTGGACAACAAGTAATTAAAATCGTACAGGAAGAACTTACAGAACTTATGGGCGGAGAGCAAAGCAAAATTGCTGTTGCTAATAAGCCACCTACTGTTATAATGATGGTTGGTCTGCAAGGTGCGGGTAAAACAACGACGACAGGTAAGCTTGCAAATTTGCTTCGTAAAAAGCATAATCGTAAACCGATGCTTGTTGCAGCGGATATTTACCGTCCAGCAGCGATTAAACAGCTTGAAACATTAGGGAAGCAATTGGACATGCCTGTTTTCTCCTTAGGAGATCAAGTAAGTCCGGTTGAAATTGCGAAACAAGCGATTGCGAAAGCAAAAGAAGATCATCACGATTACGTTTTAATCGATACAGCGGGTCGCCTGCATATTGATGAAGAACTAATGGGTGAATTAGCAAAAGTCAAAGAAGTTGCGAAACCGGATGAAATTTTCCTTGTTGTCGATGCGATGACAGGACAAGACGCGGTAAATGTAGCACAAAGTTTCCATGAACAGTTAGGATTAACAGGTGTTGTATTAACGAAATTAGATGGTGATACGCGCGGTGGTGCGGCATTATCTATTAAGGCTGTAACAAATACACCAATTAAATTCGCTGGTATGGGTGAAAAACTAGATGCAATTGAAGCGTTCCATCCAGAACGTATGGCATCCCGTATTTTAGGGATGGGCGACGTCTTAACATTAATTGAAAAAGCGCAAGCTACAGTTGATGAAGAGAAAGCAAAAGAACTTGAGCAAAAAATGCGTACGCTTTCGTTTACGCTTGACGATTTCCTAGAACAACTTGGACAAGTGCGTCAACTTGGACCGCTTGACGAATTGTTAGGAATGCTTCCTGGTGCAAATAAAATTAAAGGGCTGAAAAATGCACAAGTTGATGAAAAACAAATTGGGCATATTGAGGCAATTATTCGTTCTATGACTAAAGTAGAACGAGAACAACCGGAAATAATCAATGCTAGTCGTAAAAAGCGCATTGCCAAAGGTAGCGGTACAACGGTACAAGAAATCAATCGTCTAATCAAGCAATTTGATGATATGAAAAAAATGATGAAGACGATGACGGGAATGCAAAAAGGTAAGAAAAAAGGACTAGGTGGATTGAAGTTTCCATTCATGTAAGGAAAAAAGATGGCTCTGTTAAGAAAAAATACTTTACAAAGCAATAGTCTTTTTGCTAATATAATTATCTGTGTGAAATAAATTCGGAGGTGCTTTATAAATGGCAGTTAAAATTCGTTTAAAACGTATGGGAGCTAAAAAAACTCCTTTCTATCGTGTAGTTGTTGCAGATTCTCGTTCTCCTCGTGACGGACGTTTCATTGAGGAAATCGGTACTTACAATCCGGTTGCTCAACCAGCGGAAGTTAAGATCAACGAAGAAGCAGCATTAAAATGGTTAGGAAATGGTGCTAAACCATCTGATACAGTTCGTAACCTTTTCTCTAACCAAGGTATCATGGAGAAATTCCACTTATCTAAACAAGGTAAGTAATTGAGGCAATGACAATGAAAATGTTAGTCGAGACAATTGTTAAACCTCTTGTGGATCATCCTGGAGATGTAAAAGTTACACAGGAACTTTGCAACGGAGAAATAAAGTATCGATTAACTGTACATCCTGAGGATGTTGGAAAAGTCATTGGAAAGCAAGGGAAAGTTGCGAAAGCGATTAGAATGCTCTTGTATTCAGTGGGACATCATAATGATGAGAACGTCACACTGGAAATTCAATAAACGTAAAAAGGGCGAGGAGTTATTTCCTCTCCCTTTTTTAACATTTAAAGAGAAATTGCATGTTCCATATATAAAATGGAAATGCTTAATTTATATAGAAACCAGGGGTGACATACTATTTATGACAAAATGGTTTAATGTAGGGAAAATTGTAAATACTCATGGCGTAAAAGGAGAAATTCGTGTTATTTCTCGTACTGATTTTCCAGAAGAGCGATATAAAGTAGGGAACACGTTATACATATGGGATGAGAAAGGTACAGACTATCTTACAGTGAAGGTAACTTCTCATCGTCAACATAAGACATTTGATTTATTAACACTTGAAGGATACAACAATGTAGATGAAGTAGAGAAGTTAAAAGGTTCTTTAATAAAAGTACCAGAAGAGCAGTTAGGCGAACTAGCTGAAGGTGAATACTACTACCATGAAATTATTGGTTGCAACGTTGTAACGGAAGAAGGAGAAGCGTTAGGGACAATCAAAGAGATTTTATCTCCTGGTGCGAATGACGTTTGGGTGATTAAACGTCCAAAGGGTCAAGATTTGTTGATTCCTTATATTGATGACGTTGTACTTCAAGTTAACATTGAAAATAAATTAGTAACCATTCATGTAATGGAAGGGCTACTATAATGAAAATTGACATTTTAACATTGTTTCCAGATATGTTTACGGGTGTATTTGGTTCTTCAATTTTAAAGAAAGCACAAGAAAAAGAAGCGGTAGAGCTTCGTGTTGTCAATTTTCGTGAGTATACAACTAGTAAGCATAATAGTGTAGATGATTATCCGTATGGTGGGGGCGCTGGTATGGTATTAACCCCACAGCCTATCTTTGACGCAGTAGAAGAGTTAACGAAGGAAACAGACCGTAAGCCGAGAATCGTCTTAATGTGTCCACAAGGAGAGCGTTTCACGCAGAAGAAGGCAGAAGAGCTTGCTGGAGAAGAGCATGTTATTTTTGTATGTGGCCATTATGAAGGATACGATGAACGAATTCGTGAGCATCTTGTAACAGATGAGATTTCTATTGGGGATTACGTATTAACGGGTGGGGAATTGGCTTCTATGGTAGTCACTGACAGTGTTGTACGTCTTTTGCCAGGAGTGCTTGGGAATCAAACGTCACAAGTGGAAGACTCTTTTAGCACAGGTTTGTTAGAACACCCACATTATACACGTCCTGCTGATTTTCGTGGTATGAAGGTACCGGATGTACTAATGTCAGGAAATCATAAAAACATTGATGAATGGCGCCATAAAGAGTCACTACGTCGTACGTACACACGTAGACCGGATTTGCTGGAAGAACGAGAATTATCTAAGCAAGAAGAGAAATGGCTGGAACAGATTAAAGAAGACCGATAAGGGCTTGATATATTTTCTATTGCAACAGTCCTAGCAATATGCTATTATAACATTTGTGCTACTGAAATCAGTAGCCGTATTAACGATGTTCCGCTGTAATTTAATAAGACTTTATAAGAGCATCTGTTTAAAGGAGAGAATTTAATATGCAACAATTAATCACAGAAATCACAAAAGGCCAATTGAAAACTGACCTTCCTTCATTCCGTCCTGGAGACACTTTACGTGTACACGTAAAAGTAGTTGAGGGAACTCGTGAAAGAATTCAGCTTTTCGAAGGTGTTGTAATTAAACGTCGTGGTGGCGGAATCAGTGAAACATTCACAGTTCGTAAGATTTCTTACGGTGTAGGTGTTGAGCGTACATTCCCAGTTCACACGCCAAGAATCGCGAACATCGAAGTACTTCGCCGTGGTAAAGTACGTCGTGCTAAGTTATACTACTTACGTAACCTTCGCGGTAAAAAAGCACGTATTAAAGAAATTCGATAAGACATGTATGGGAGCTTGTAAATACACAAGCTCCCTTTTTCCAATCTATATGAAATTTTGGTATAATACGAGCAGCTTACATAACAGTGGAGGGGAAAGCATGAAGAAAGAGAAGAGCTCACTTTGGGAATGGATCAAAGCAATTTTGATTGCTGTTGTATTAGCGGGCGTAATTAGACAGTTTTTCTTTGCCCCAATTCTCGTAGACGGTGTATCGATGTCGCCGACTTTACATGACCGTGATCGAATGATTGTTAATAAAATTGGCTATCACATAGGTGATCCGAAACGCTTTGATATTATTGTATTCCGAGCGACGGAAGAAAAAGATTATATTAAGCGTATTATTGGCCTGCCAGGCGACGAAATCGAATACCGTAATGATAAACTATATGTTAACGGGAAACCTTATGAGGAGCCGTATTTAGATAAGCAGAAAAAACAACTTGCTGACGGACCGCTTACATATGATTTTACTCTTGAAGAAATGACAGGAAAGAAAACTGTTCCAGAAGGTCAATTATTTGTTTTAGGCGATAATCGTCGTTTTAGTAAAGATAGCCGTTCGATTGGTACAATTTCAATGGACCAAGTGATTGGTAAAGCAAATATGCTATATTGGCCGTTAAAAGATGCGCGTATTGTGAAATAAAAGAAAAAGAAGGTGGCAACATGGTAATTCAATGGTTCCCAGGACATATGGCAAAGGCTAGACGCCAAGTAACAGAAAAATTAAAGTTAATTGATGTTGTAATTGAGCTTGTAGATGCTCGATTACCTTTATCTTCTCGTAATCCAATGATTGATGAAATTATTACACATAAACCAAGGCTTGTTGTTTTAAATAAAGCGGATATGGCGGATGATCGTCTTACAAAGCAGTGGATTGCATATTTTGATGAAAGAGGTCAAAAGGCAATTTCAATTAATGCGCAAGCTGGACAAGGTATGAAAGAAATTGCAGCAGCTTGTAAAGTTCTTGTCAAAGAAAAATTCGATAAAATGGTTGCTAAAGGCATTAGACCAAGAGCAATTCGTGCTTTAATTGTAGGTATTCCAAACGTTGGTAAATCTACACTAATTAATAAATTAGCGAAGAAGAATATAGCAAAAACAGGAGATCGTCCTGGTGTGACAACGGCCCAGCAGTGGATTAAAGTTGGGAAAGAAATGGAATTATTAGATACACCAGGTATTTTGTGGCCTAAATTTGAAGATGAATTAGTTGGTCTTCGTTTAGCGACGACTGGTGCAATTAAAGATTCTATATTAAATCTACAGGATGTAGCTATTTATGCGTTACGTTTTATGGAAAAACATTATCCGGAACGTTTAAAAGAGCGATATAATTTAAATGACATTCCAGAAGAAATTGTGGAGTTATTTGATGCAATTGGAAAAAATAGAGGTTGCTTAATGGGCGGCGGAATGATTGATTATGATAAAACATCTGAGCTTATACTTCGTGAGCTTCGTGGTGGAAGATTAGGAAAAATGACATTTGAAACACCAGAAGAGTTTGCAGAGCAGGTAGAAGATGCGGAAAAAGTAGAAGAAGTATAAGACGTGCGTTTGTACGTCTTTTCTTTTTGGTTACGTTTAAAAGGAGTGTAAATAGATGCAAAAAATGACTATTCATGAAGCGGAATGTTTGCTGCAAGAAATTATGAATGAAGAAGACGAGCGTTTTCAAATGTTAGTGAAAGATGAGCGAAAAGGTGTTCAAAAACTAATTTTGAAGTGGTATAAACAAAAAGAGTTAGCGCAAAAAGAAAGAGAAAAATTTCTAGAAATGTCAAAGTACGAAAATGAGTTACGTGAAAAAGGGCTCACATACATTGCTGGTATTGATGAAGTGGGTCGTGGGCCGTTAGCAGGACCGGTTGTGACGGCGGCAGTCGTCCTTCCGGAAGATTTTTATATTCCAGGATTAAATGACTCGAAAAAATTAAGTGAAGCGAAACGTGAGCGTTTTTATGATGAAATTAAAGAGCATGCAATTGCGATTGGAGTTGGAATTATATCACCACAAGTTATTGATGAAATAAATATTTATCAAGCGACGAAGCAAGCGATGTTAGATGCCGTTGCTAATTTATCATGTACACCAGAATATTTATTAATCGATGCGATGAAGCTTCCTACATCAATTCCGCAAACATCAATCATTAAAGGTGATGCGAAAAGTGTCTCTATTTCAGCTGCATCTATTATTGCGAAAGTGACGAGAGATCGCATGATGAAAGAGTTAGGAGGAAAGTATCCTGCATATGGATTCGAACAACATATGGGATATGGGACGAAACAGCATTTAGAAGCGATTGAAGTACATGGAGTATTAGAAGAACATCGAAAATCATTCGCGCCAATTAAAGATATGATTCAAAAATAAGCTGTATATTCACAGCTTATTTTTTATTTTGGTATATAAACATTATTATTTTCGAAAAAGAATAAAGCGATTTCAGTTTTCTGACACTTTATTGTAGACAGCGTGCCAATCATCTTATACAATGGCAATGTAATGTTTTTTAAACATTAAAAAACTTTTCGAGTAAAACAGGAAAACAGGGGAGGATGGGACCATGAATATCCATGAGTACCAAGGTAAGGCAGTCCTTAGAAGCTATGGGGTTAGCGTTCCGAACGGGAAGGTTGCATTTACAGTAGAAGAAGCTGTAGAAGCAGCGAAAGAATTAGGAACGGAAGTATGTGTAGTTAAAGCGCAAATTCACGCTGGTGGACGCGGCAAAGCTGGCGGTGTAAAAGTTGCGAAAAATTTAGAAGAAGTTCGTACATATGCAGAAAGCATTTTAGGAACTACACTTGTGACGCATCAAACAGGTCCTGAAGGTAAGGAAGTAAAACGCTTACTTATCGAAGAAGGTTGCGATATTAAAAAAGAATATTATGTAGGTCTTGTATTAGATCGTGCAACTTCTCAAGTTGTTTTAATGGCATCTGAAGAAGGTGGAACAGAAATTGAAGAAGTAGCAGAAAAAACGCCTGAAAAAATCTTTAAAGAATATATTGATCCAGCAGTAGGTTTACAAGGTTTCCAAGCGCGTAGAATCGCGTTTAACATCAATATTCCAAAAGAACTTGTAGGACAAGCTGTGAAGTTTATGATGGGCTTATACAGTGCGTTTATCGAAAAAGATTGCTCTATCGCTGAGATTAATCCACTTGTTACAACAGGTGACGGTAAAGTTATGGCGTTAGATGCAAAATTAAACTTTGATTCTAATGCGTTATATCGCAATAAAGACATTTTAGAACTTCGTGATCTTGAAGAAGAAGATTCAAAAGAAATTGAAGCTTCTAAATATGATTTAAACTACATTCCTTTAGATGGAAATATCGGTTGTATGGTTAATGGTGCAGGTTTAGCAATGGCTACAATGGATATCATTAAACATTACCATGGTGACCCGGCTAACTTCTTAGATGTTGGTGGCGGCGCAACAGCTGAAAAAGTTACAGAAGCATTCAAAATTATCCTTTCTGACAAAAATGTAAAGGGTATCTTCGTTAACATTTTTGGTGGCATTATGAAGTGTGATGTTATCGCAGAAGGTGTTATTGAAGCGACGAAGCAGGTAGGTCTTGAGTTGCCTTTAGTTGTACGTCTTGAAGGTACAAACGTAGAGCTAGGAAAGAAAATTTTAAATGAGTCTGGTTTAAATATTGTTGCAGCAGAATCTATGGCAGACGGTGCACAAAAAATTGTTTCACTAGTGGGCTAATAGAAAGCGGGGGAGAAAAATGAGCGTATTAGTTAATAAAGATACAAAAGTTATTGTTCAAGGTATTACAGGTTCTCAAGGGTTATTCCATACAAAGCAAATGATTGAATACGGTACGAAAATTGTAGGTGGTGTAACACCAGGTAAAGGTGGCACTGATATTGAAGGCGTACCAGTATTTGATACAGTAGAAGATGCTGTGAAAGCAACAGGCGCAAACGCTTCAGTTGTATACGTTCCACCCGCTTTTGCGGCTGATGCAATTATGGAAGCTGTTGATGCAAAGGTTGATTTAGTAGTATGTATTACTGAAGGAATCCCTGTATTAGATATGGTAAATGTAAAGAGATATATGGCGGGTAAACATACACGTTTACTTGGACCAAACTGCCCTGGTGTCATTACACCTGACGAATGTAAAATTGGTATTATGCCAGGATATATTCACAAAAAAGGTCATGTTGGTATCGTATCTCGCTCTGGTACATTAACGTATGAAGCTGTACATCAGTTAACGCAAGAAGGTATTGGCCAATCTACTGCTGTAGGTATCGGGGGAGACCCTGTTAACGGTACGGACTTTATTGATGCGTTAAAAGCATTTAATGAAGATGAAGAAACGCATGCTGTAATTATGATTGGTGAAATCGGCGGTACGGCAGAAGAAGAAGCAGCAGAATGGGTACAAGCTAATATGACAAAACCAGTTGTAGGCTTCATTGGTGGTCAAACAGCGCCTGAAGGCAAACGTATGGGTCATGCTGGGGCGATCATTTCTGGCGGCAAAGGAACTGCTGCTGAAAAGATTAAAACAATGGAAGCTTGTGGTATTAAAGTAGCGGAAACACCAGCTGTTATGGGTGAAACATTAATCTCTGTTTTAAAAGAAAAGGGATTATTTGAGACTTGTAAAAACTACTAATCTTTTTGAAAGACACCTTCTTATTAGAGGGTGTCTTTTTACACATTTTTTGTTTACATAATAAAAATTATGGGTAAGGAGAATTGAGATGAAAAGAGAACGTTTATTGCACCTTCATTACATGTTGGCGGATCATTGGAAGGTGATGGAGAGACTACTATATGTTGATCCAGAACTGAAGGGAATATACACTTTTAGTCCGAAACAATTTGAATATTACGCTGGAATATCCTCGAAAAAATCTTTAGAACTAGTAAATTTTCTTCAAATTTCAAATCTCCAACAATATGTATCCCAGTTAGAAAAAAAGAGAATGTTTTATATAACAATATGGGATAAGGACTATCCACAATTACTGCGAGAAATACAAGATCCCCCTTTTGTTTTATACGGAAAAGGAGAAAGAGATTTTCTAAATAAAGTAAATAAATTAGCGATTGTTGGAACGAGAGAACCGTCTTTATATGGAAAGGAGAGTATGAAGTTTATTTTACAACCTTTACTTGAAAAAGAATGGCTTATTGTTAGTGGGTTTGCAAGAGGGATAGATACAATTGCTCATGAAGTTACAGTAAGGCAGCATTGCCCGACCATTGCAATATTAGGACACGGATTATCTTATATGTATCCAAAGGAGAATAGAGGTTTATATGACACGTGGAAAGATTATATATTGTTATTGACAGAGTATCCGCCCCATTATGTGCCGAAAAAATGGTATTTCCCAAAAAGAAATCGAATTATTAGCGGTATAAGTAAAGGTGTTTTAGTTGTAGAAGCAAAAACGAGAAGTGGATCCCTTATTACTGCAGACCTTGCGCTAGAACAAAATAGAGAGGTGTTTGCGCTTCCTGGACCTATATTTATAGAGAGTGCAGCGGGAACGAATCATCTAATTCAACAAGGCGCCAAGCTAGTAAGAAATGCGGAGGATATCCTTGAAGAAATTTTAAATTAACCATATATTTTTATGTTTTTATTAAACAATTATTGACAAATGGTAGATTGTCGCTGTATGGTATATTCATTCTTGATTGACAAAAACAAGAGAAATCAATAAGATTGATGAAGACTTGAATCCACCTCTTAAGGAGGCACTAGCATGTCAGATTACCTCGTAATCGTGGAGTCGCCTTCTAAGGCGAAGACCATTGAAAAATATTTAGGGAAAAAATACAAAGTCGTCGCGTCCATGGGACATGTCCGCGATTTACCTAAAAGCCAAATGGGGATAGAAGTAAAGAATAACTTCACTCCGAAGTATATTACCATTCGTGGTAAGGGTCCCGTTTTAAAAGATTTAAAATCAGCGGCAAAAAAAGCAAAGAAAGTCTATCTCGCGGCCGATCCGGATCGTGAAGGAGAAGCAATTGCTTGGCATTTAGCAAATACGTTAAATGTGGACGTTGAATCAGATTGCCGAGTTGTATTTAATGAGATTACAAAAGATGCAATAAAAGAATCATTTAAATATCCTCGTGCAATTAATATGGATTTAGTAGATGCACAACAGGCAAGGCGTATACTCGATCGTCTTGTTGGTTACAATATTAGTCCTTTATTATGGAAGAAAGTAAAAAAAGGATTAAGTGCAGGACGCGTACAATCTGTAGCAGTTCGTTTAATCATCGAACGTGAAAAAGAAATTCAAAGTTTTGAACCTGAAGAATTCTGGACAATTAAAACAGAATTTGTGAAAGGGAAAGACACATTTGAAGCAAGCTTTTACGGTGTAGATGGTGAAAAAGTTCAATTAACGAACGAAGCACAAGTGAACGAAATAATCGAAAAGATGAAAGACAATGCGTTTTCGGTTGAAAATGTAACGCGAAAAGAGCGAAAGCGTAACCCTGCATTACCGTTTACAACATCTTCCTTGCAACAAGAGGCAGCGCGTAAGTTAAATATGCGAGCAAAGAAAACAATGATGCTTGCACAGCAGCTGTATGAAGGGATAGATCTTGGAAAACAAGGGACTGTAGGTCTTATTACGTATATGAGAACTGATTCAACACGTATCTCAGAAACAGCTCAAACAGAGGCTCGTGATTACATTACTGAGGCGTTTGGTGCGGAATACATAGGAACAGAGAAGAGGAAAGAAACGAAAAAGTCGAAAGCACAAGATGCGCATGAGGCGATTCGTCCTACTTCGGTAATGAGAAAGCCAGAGGAACTAAAAAGTTTCTTAAGTCGTGATCAACTCCGTTTGTATAAACTGATTTGGGAGCGATTTGTTGCAAGTCAAATGGCATCTGCTATAATGGATACTGTTACAGCGAAACTCATTAATAACAATGTTCAGTTCCGTGCAAGTGGATCAGTTGTAAAGTTCCCAGGATTTATGAAAGTGTACGTAGAGTCGAAAGATGATGGTGCGGAAGAAAAGGATAAGATGTTGCCACCGTTAGAAGTAGGTGAAACTGTATTTTCAAAAGATATAGAACCAAAGCAACATTACACACAGCCTCCGCCGCGTTACACAGAGGCTCGTCTAGTAAGAACACTTGAAGAGCTTGGAATTGGGAGACCGTCTACTTATGTACCGACACTTGAAACAATCCAAAAACGAGGATACGTTGCTTTAGATAATAAACGCTTCGTTCCGACTGAGCTTGGTGGAATAGTAATCGAACTTATTTTAGAGTTTTTCCCAGAAATTATTAACATTGAATTTACTGCCAATATGGAGCAAAGCCTTGATGAAGTAGAAGAAGGAAATGCAAATTGGGTGAAAATTGTTGATGATTTCTACGTAGGATTTGAACCGCGCTTAGAAAAAGCGGAAAAAGAAATGCGTGAAGTGGAAATTAAAGATGAACCAGCTGGGGAAGACTGTGAATTATGTAGTCACCCGATGGTCTTTAAAATGGGTAAATATGGGAAGTTTATGGCTTGTTCAAATTTCCCGGAATGTCGTAATACAAAACCGATTGTAAAAGAAATCGGTGTTACTTGTCCGAAGTGTGATAAAGGGCAAATTATTGAACGCCGTAGTAATAAAAAGAAACGCCTTTTCTACGGATGCGGTACGTATCCAGAATGTGACTTTGTATCTTGGGATAAGCCGATTGGTCGTAAATGTCCGAAGTGTGAAGGTATGCTCGTAGAGAAAAAGTTAAAAAAAGGCGTGCAAGTACAATGTATTTCGTGTGATTATGAAGAAGAACAACAAATGTGAGCGTAACTGCTCACATTTTTTTCGGGAAGAAAAGGAAAGGTGATATATATGACAACACAAGTAGTAAACGTCATTGGCGCAGGTCTTGCAGGAAGCGAAGCAGCTTACCAAATTGCAAAGCGTGGTGTCCAAGTAAAATTATATGAAATGAGACCAGTAAGGCAAACACCAGCTCATCATACAGATAAATTTGCTGAATTAGTATGTAGTAACTCACTTCGCGCAAACACATTGACAAATGCTGTTGGTGTTATTAAAGAAGAAATGCGTCTAATGGATTCTGTCATTATTCGTGCAGCTGATGAGTGCTCTGTACCAGCAGGAGGTGCTTTAGCTGTAGACCGTCATGAATTCGCGGCGAAAGTGACTGAATATGTGAAAAATCATCCGAACGTAACTGTAATGAATGAGGAAATCACTGAAATTCCAGAGGGACCAACTGTTATCGCGACAGGTCCACTTACGTCTCCGGATCTTTCTGCACAATTAAAAAAACTAACAGGTGAAGATTATTTTTATTTCTATGATGCTGCAGCGCCAATCGTTGAGAAAGACAG
This sequence comes from Bacillus sp. TH19, assembly GCF_016651075.1. Lineage (NCBI taxonomy): Bacteria > Bacillati > Bacillota > Bacilli > Caryophanales > Bacillaceae > Bacillus > Bacillus sp. TH19. The sequence goes on from NZ_JAEKEO010000007.1 coordinate 1,695,409, forward strand.
CATTGACATGAATAAAGTATATTTAAAATCCCGTTATGATAAAGGTGAAGCGGCATATTTAAACTGTCCAATGACAGAAGAAGAGTTTGATCGTTTTTATGAGGCTTTAATTGCTGCTGAGACAGTGCCTTTAAAAGAATTTGAAAAAGAAATTTTCTTTGAAGGTTGTATGCCAGTAGAAGTTATGGCAAGTAGAGGAAGACAGACGTTAGTATTTGGACCGATGAAGCCTGTTGGGTTAGAAGATCCGAAAACAGGGAAAACACCGTATGCGGTTGTTCAGTTACGTCAAGATGATGCAGCAGGAACATTATATAATATTGTAGGCTTCCAAACACATTTAAAGTGGGGGCCACAAAAAGAAGTGTTACAGCTAATTCCAGGACTAGAAAACGCAGAGATTGTACGTTATGGTGTAATGCATCGTAATACGTTTATTAATTCGCCTAATTTACTTCGTCCAACATATCAATATAAACAACGTGATGATTTATTCTTCGCTGGTCAAATGACTGGTGTAGAGGGTTATGTTGAATCAGCAGCATCAGGATTATTAGCGGGTATTAACGCTGCTCGACTTGTAAAAGGTGAAGAGCCAGTTGTATTACCACCTGTAACTGCAATGGGAAGTATGGCAAATTATATTACTGCGACAAATGCGAAAAACTTCCAGCCAATGAATGCAAACTTCGGTTTATTTACACCGTTAGAGAAGAAAATTAAAAAGAAACAAGAGCGAAATGAAGCGTATGCTACACGCGCTTTGGAAACAATTCAAAATTTTGTAAATATTTAATTAAATTTCTTGCAAAGGCTACTAAGTTGTGATACGATTTAGTAGCCTTTATTGAGGTGAATTATATGGATGTGAATGTGAAGAAATTGTTACAATTATTCGTTGGATATTTACAAATTGAAAGAAATTATTCAAAATATACAATTGCAAGTTATCAAAATGATTTAGAACATTTTGTGCAATTTATGGAGCGAGAAGGCATATCCTCTTTTTTAGATGTTACATACGCGGATGTTCGTTTATACTTGACGACGTTGCACGATCAGAAGTTAGCCCGTAAATCTGTCGCAAGGAAAGTATCAAGCTTACGAAGTTTATATCGTTTTTTGATGCGTGAAGGTTATCAAAAAGATAATCCGTTTGCACTTGCGTCACTTCCCAAGAAAGAATTGTCAATCCCAAAGTTTTTATATGCTGAAGAGTTAGAGGAATTGTTTGAAGTTTCTGATACAGGGGCACCATTAGGTCAAAGGAATCAAGCTATATTAGAGTTGATGTATGCAACTGGGATTCGTGTAAGCGAATGCGTTAATTTGCAACTTACCGACATTGACTTTGCAGTGGGAACAATTTTAGTGATGGGAAAAGGGAAAAAACAAAGATATATTCCGTTCGGAAGCTATGCACAAGATGCTTTAATTACTTATATAGAGAACGGGAGAAAACAGTTAGCTCAAAAGACTGAAGAACAATCTCATATGGTATTTTTAAATGCGAAAGGTAAGCCGTTAACAGATCAGGGTGTACGTTATGTTTTGAACGAACTCATTAAGAAAGCTTCACTTACAATGCGGATAAGTCCCCATATGTTAAGGCATACATTTGCTACACATATGTTGGATGAAGGAGCGGATTTACGTACTGTGCAGGAGCTATTAGGTCATGAGAATTTGTCAACCACACAAATTTATACGCATGTCTCTAAAGAAAGATTGCGTTCTGTGTACATGAAGCATCACCCGCGGGCATAAATTGCTTTTAAGGCTATAAAAACATATAAAGGAGTTTTTTCTATGGGAAATTTCCACGCTACAACGATATTTGCAGTTCATCATAATGGAGAATGTGCAATGGCTGGAGATGGTCAGGTAACGATGGGAAATGCTGTTGTAATGAAACATACAGCTCGCAAAGTTCGCAAACTTTTCCAAGGGAAAGTTTTAGCTGGTTTTGCAGGATCAGTTGCTGATGCATTTACTCTTTTTGAAATGTTTGAAGGAAAATTAGAAGAGTATAATGGCAACTTGCAGCGCGCTGCAGTTGAGATGGCGAAACAATGGCGTGGTGATAAAATGCTACGTCAGCTAGAAGCAATGCTCATTGTCATGGATAAAACAACGATGCTCCTTGTTTCAGGTACAGGAGAAGTGATTGAACCAGATGATGGTATTTTAGCAATTGGTTCAGGCGGACATTATGCACTTGCTGCTGGTCGTGCTTTAAAGCAACATGCAAGTGAACATTTAACAGCGAAACAAATTGCGAAGGCCAGTTTAGAAATTGCAGGCGATATTTGTGTTTATACGAACCACAACATAATTGTTGAAGAATTGTAGAATCGTAAGGGAGGCATTTTATATGCATTTACATTTTACTCCGCGTCAAATTGTGGAAAAATTAGATCAATACATCATCGGTCAAAAAGATGCAAAGAAAGCGGTTGCTGTAGCTCTACGAAATCGATACCGTCGCAGTAAATTAGTTGAAAATTTACGTGATGAAATTGCACCTAAAAACATTTTAATGATCGGACCGACAGGTGTTGGTAAAACAGAGGTAGCACGGCGAATGGCGAAACTCGTTGGAGCACCTTTTATTAAGGTTGAAGCGACGAAATTTACAGAAGTTGGATATGTGGGCCGAGATGTAGAGTCGATGGTCCGTGACCTTGTTGAAACGTCTGTTCGCATTGTGAAAGAGGAAATGGTAGTTAAAGTTCAAGATAAAGCAGAAGAGCAAGCGAATCAACGTCTTGTTGAAATTTTAGTGCCGAGTCCGGAGAAGCAATCTGGATTTAAAAATCCATTAGAAATGCTTTTTGGTGGTAATCAAAATTCAAACCAAACATCTGATGCACAGGAAGATGATGAAATCGAAAAGAAACGTCAAGATGTGGAAAGAAAGCTTGCGGCAGGCCTTCTTGAAGATGAAGTGATATCAATCGAAGTGACGGAACAACAGTCTTCTATGTTTGATATGTTGCAAGGAACTGGCATGGAGCAAATGGGAATGAATTTCCAAGATGCACTAGGAAGTATCATGCCGAAAAAAACGAAAAAACGTAAACTTTCTGTAAAAGAAGCAAGAAAACTCTTGACAAATGAAGAGGCACAGCGCTTAATTGATATGGATGAAGTTACACAAGAGGCTGTTTATCGTGCTGAACAGCTCGGGATTATTTTTATCGATGAAATTGACAAAATTGCTGGTAAGCAGTCGAATAGCGTAGATGTATCGCGTGAAGGTGTGCAACGTGACATTTTACCGATTGTAGAAGGATCGAATGTAGCAACGAAATACGGATCAGTAAAAACCGATTATATTTTATTTGTTGCAGCTGGAGCGTTCCATATGTCTAAACCGTCGGATTTAATTCCGGAATTGCAAGGGAGATTTCCGATTCGAGTAGAATTAACAAAATTATCGGCGGATGATTTTGTTAAAATATTAATCGAGCCTGACAATGCGCTAATTAAACAGTACACGGCGTTATTAGCGACTGAAGGTATAGAAATTGAATTTTCAGACGAAGCTATTCGTAAGATTGCTGAGATTGCTTATCAAGTTAATCAGGATACAGATAATATTGGAGCGAGAAGACTTCATACTGTTATGGAGAAGCTCCTTGAAGATTTATCGTTTGAGGCATCTGAAATTACGTTAGAGAAAATAACGATAACACCTCAATATGTTGAGGAAAAATTAGCGACAATAGCTAAAAATAAAGATGTGAGCCAGTTTATTTTGTAATAGTGTCATCAGGTGACTCGCCCTAGTTTCCAAGTGATGAAAAAATATGTAAGTAACATGTAGGAGGAAATTTTGAAATGGAATTATTAGCAAAAACGAGAAAATTAAATGCGTTATTACAGAGCGCAGCAGGAAAGCCTGTAAACTTTAGAGAGATGTCTGACACAATGTGTGAAGTAATTGAAGCGAACGTGTTCGTTGTAAGTCGTCGCGGTAAATTATTAGGATATGCGATTCACCAACAAATCGAAAACGAACGTATGAAGCACATGCTTGCAGAGCGTCAATTCCCAGAAGAGTATACGCAAAGTTTATTCAATGTTACAGAAACATCTTCAAATTTAGGTGTAGATAGTGACTACACAGCATTCCCAGTAGAAAATAGAGAATTATTCGGTCAAGGTTTAACTACAATCGTACCAATCGTTGGTGGCGGTGAGCGTCTAGGTACACTAGTATTAGCTCGTCTTGGTCAAGAGTTCTTAGACGATGATTTAATTCTTGCTGAATACAGCTCAACTGTTGTAGGTATGGAAATCTTACGTGAAAAAGCAGAAGAAATCGAAGAGGAAGCACGTAGTAAAGCTGTTGTTCAAATGGCGATTAGCTCATTATCTTACAGTGAGTTAGAAGCAATCGAGCATATCTTCGAAGAATTAAATGGAACAGAAGGTTTACTTGTTGCAAGTAAAATTGCTGATCGCGTAGGAATTACTCGTTCGGTAATCGTAAATGCACTACGTAAATTAGAAAGTGCTGGTGTTATTGAGTCTCGCTCTTTAGGTATGAAAGGAACATACATTAAAGTGCTAAACGACAAGTTTCTACAGGAACTTGCTAAATTAAAAACAAACTAATTTATAAAAAAGCTCTCCTCGCTTGAGGAGAGTTTTTTGTTTTTTTAAGTGAATGATTTTGCTTACGTAAGGCGTCATGACAACATTCATTAGAAAACTATTAATTAACCTTCAATTCCTTGCTTAAAGGAATTGAAGGTTGGTAATACTAGGATTTGAGCGTAAAAAAAAGAAAGTTTTACATTGTTCGCATTTTCGACTTGATTGTAATATTTCAGTATGATATAGTAAGCAGTGGTGTCAGTACAAAGTACACACGTTTACTGATTTAAGTGTTGGTGCTACGTTCGTAGTTTCGCTTAGAGATGAAGTAAACGGAGGATATCAAAAAAACCATTTAGGAGGAACTAAATTATGTCAGTAATTTCTATGAAACAATTGCTTGAAGCTGGTGTTCATTTCGGACATCAAACTCGTCGTTGGAACCCAAAAATGAAGCGTTACATCTTCACAGAGCGTAACGGTATCTACATCATCGACTTACAAAAAACTGTGAAAAAAGTTGAGGAAGCTTACAGAACGATGCGTGACATCGCTGCTGAAGGTGGAGACATTTTATTCGTAGGTACTAAAAAACAAGCACAAGAAGCTATTAAAGAAGAAGCAACTCGTGCTGGTATGTACTTCGTTAACCAACGTTGGTTAGGTGGAACTTTAACAAACTTCCAAACAATCCAAAAGCGTATCAAGCGTCTTAAAGATATCGAAAGAATGCAAGAAGATGGTACTTTCGAAGTACTTCCTAAGAAAGAAGTTGTTCAACTTAAAAAAGAGTTAGAGCGTCTTGAGAAATTCTTAGGCGGTATTAAAGATATGAAAGGTCTTCCAAGTGCATTATTCATAGTAGACCCTCGTAAAGAGCGTATTGCAGTTGCTGAAGCACGCAAATTACACATTCCAATCATCGGTATCGTTGATACAAACTGTGATCCGGACGAAATCGATCACGTTATTCCAGCAAACGATGATGCAATTCGTGCTGTAAAACTTCTTACATCTAAAATGGCAGACGCGATCCTTGAAACAAAACAAGGTGAAGAAACTGTTACTGCGTAACAAATTTGGAAAGGTGATAAGGGGTTCGGCCTTTTATCACCTTTTTTAAGGTATAAACACCTTTATAAAAGGTATAAATACATATTTTAGGAGGATGAAAAATATGGCAATCACTGCACAAATGGTAAAAGAACTTCGCGAAAAAACTGGCGCAGGTATGATGGACTGCAAAAAAGCTTTAACAGAAACTAACGGCGACATGGAGAAAGCAATTGACTTCTTACGTGAAAAAGGTATTGCGAAAGCTGCTAAAAAAGCAGACCGCATCGCTGCTGAAGGTTTAACTTTCATCGAAACAAACGGTAACGAAGGTTTAATCTTAGAATTAAACTCTGAGACTGATTTCGTTGCGAAAAACGAAGGTTTCCAAGCGTTAATTAAAGAATTAGCTGCTCACTTATTAGCTAACAAACCTGCTAACGTTGAAGAAGCTATGGCTCAAACAATCGAAGGCGGCAAAACAGTAGAAGAGCACATCAACGAAGCAATCGCTAAAATTGGTGAAAAACTTACACTTCGTCGTTTCGAAATCGTATCAAAGACTGATGCTGATGCATTCGGCGCTTACCTACACATGGGTGGACGTATTGGTGTATTAACAGTTCTTGAAGGTTCTACTGACGAAGCAGCTGCTAAAGATGTAGCAATGCACATCGCAGCAGTTAACCCTAAATACATCGACCGCGATGCTGTAACAGCTGAAGAAGTTGAGCATGAGCGTCAAGTATTAACACAACAAGCTTTAAACGAAGGCAAGCCTGAAAAAATCGTTGCGAAAATGGTAGAAGGCCGTCTTGGCAAATTCTTTGAAGAGATTTGCTTACTTGACCAAACATTCGTTAAGAATCCTGACATGAAAGTTCGTCAATTCGTTGAGTCTAAAGGCGGAACATTAAAAGGATTCGTTCGCTACGCTGTTGGTGAAGGTATCGAAAAACGCGAAGACAACTTTGCTGAAGAAGTAATGAACCAAGTAAAAGGTAACAACTAATACAAATTAGGGAACACATTGTGTTCCCTTTTTTAAAATAAAGATGTAAGCAATTGGAGGTTCATTATGAGTAAACCGAAATATAATCGTGTCGTTTTAAAGCTGAGCGGAGAAGCTTTAGCTGGTGAGCAAGGATTTGGAATTAACCCAGCTGTTATTAAGTCAGTTGCGGAACAAGTGAAAGAAATTGCAGAACTTGATGTAGAGGTTGCTGTTGTTGTTGGTGGCGGTAACATTTGGCGTGGGAAAATTGGAAGCGAAATGGGCATGGATCGTGCAGGAGCAGATTACATGGGCATGTTAGCAACAGTTATGAATTCATTAGCTCTTCAAGATAGCTTAGAGAATATTGGAATTCAAACTCGCGTACAAACTTCAATTGAGATGCGTCAAGTGGCAGAGCCTTACATTCGTCGTAAAGCAATTCGTCACTTAGAGAAAAAACGTGTTGTTATCTTTGCTGCAGGTACAGGTAACCCATACTTCTCTACAGATACAACAGCAGCATTACGTGCAGCTGAAATCGAAGCGGACGTTATTTTAATGGCGAAAAATAATGTGGATGGCGTATATAGTGCAGATCCATCTATTGACCCAACAGCTACGAAATACGAAACACTTACTTACTTAGATGTATTAAAAGCAGGTTTAGGTGTAATGGATTCTACAGCTTCTTCTTTATGTATGGATAATGATATTTCATTAATTGTATTCTCGGTTATGGAAAAAGGTAACATTAAACGTGCCGTTTTAGGCGAAAATATTGGAACAGTTGTAAGGGGGAAATAAATTATGGGACAACAAGTATTGAAGTCTTCAAATGAAAAAATGGAAAAAGCAGTTGCTGCTTATTCTCGTGAATTAGCAACAGTTCGCGCTGGTCGTGCAAGCTCGTCTGTATTAGATAAGGTACAAGTTGATTACTATGGTGCACCAACACCAGTTGTGCAATTAGCGAACATTACAGTTCCAGAAGCACGTTTGCTTGTAATTCAACCTTATGATAAAACTTCTATCGGTGATATTGAAAAAGCAATTTTAAAAGCAGATTTAGGCTTAAACCCTTCTAATGATGGAACTGTAATTCGTATTGCATTCCCTGCATTAACAGAAGAGCGTCGTCGCGATCTTGTAAAAGTTGTGAAGAAATATGCTGAGGAAGCAAAAGTTGCTGTTCGTAACGTACGTCGTGACAGTAATGATGACCTTAAGAAGCTTGAAAAAGCTGGCGACATTACAGAAGATGATTTAAGAGGATATACTGAAGATATTCAAAAAGAAACAGATAAATATATTGCAAAAGTTGACGAAATCGCAAAAAACAAAGAAAAAGAAATTATGGAAGTGTAATAGCGATAATTTCGCAAATATGACCCTCTTCTTAAGGGGGTCTTTTTACACTTTTAGGCATACGTCTGCTTGTTGGAGGGTATGAATGATGTTTAAAAAGTTTCCTTTTTTTAAAAGTAAAAAGGTCACATCGTTTGATCATCTCATTGAAAAAGTGAAAAAAGGATATATCCCAGAACATATTGCTATTATTATGGATGGTAATGGAAGATGGGCAAAGAGAAGAGCCATGCCTCGCATTGCTGGTCATCATGAAGGTATGCAAGTTGTGAAGAAAATCACAAAATTTGCAAGTAAGCTTGATGTGAAAGTATTAACTCTTTATGCTTTTTCGACTGAGAACTGGAAAAGACCGAAAAAAGAAGTTGATTATTTGATGAAGCTTCCAGAAGAATTTTTAGGTGCATTTTTACCAGAGTTGATTGAAGAAAACGTACAAGTCCGAGTAATAGGGCAAAAAGATCGTCTTCCTACGCATACGCGCAGAGCGATGGAAAAAGCCATGGAAGATACGAAAGAGAATACGGGATTAATTCTTAATTTCGCGTTAAACTATGGAAGTCGAGATGAAATCGTTTCTGCTGTGCAACATATGATGAAAGATAGTGAGGAAGGAAAAATTCGTTCGGAAGAAATAAGTGAAGAAAAGATTTCTTCTTACTTAATGACGAGTTCTTTACCTGATCCAGAGTTGTTAATCCGTACAAGCGGAGAGCTACGTATTAGTAATTTCATGTTATGGCAAATTGCTTATTCGGAATTTTGGTTTACAGATGTGTATTGGCCAGATTTTACCGAGGAACATTTGCTAAATGCGATTACAGACTTTCAACATAGAGGGCGCAGATTCGGAGGCGTGTAGAAAGAGAGGGTTTGGTAGTGAAACAGAGAATTATTACTGGAGTGATTGCTGCCGCGCTATTCATTCCCATCGTAATTTACGGTGGCGTGCCTTTTACAGTTTTAGTGTATGCACTTGCTTCTATAGGTTTATATGAATTAATTCGTATGAACAAGCTTACGCTTATTTCGGTACCAACAGTTTTAGCTGCAGTATTATTGTGGATTATTTTAATTCCGAGTAGTGCATCAGAACTGTTTACGTGGATTGGGTTAGGTAAATTAGAAATCACATTTGTGATTGTTTTATTACTTTTATCATATACAGTCCTTTCTAAGAATACATTTACTTTTGACAATGCTTCATTTTTACTTATGGCAACGACATATGTTGGAATGGGATTCTTATATTTAAATGAAACGAGAATATTAGGAATCAAATATGTGTTCTGTGCACTATTTGTCATATGGGCAACTGATTCAGGTGCATATTTCATAGGGAAAGCATTTGGAAAAAGAAAATTATGGCCAGAAATTAGTCCGAATAAAACGATTGAAGGTTCATTAGGCGGTATTGTTTGTGGAATTGTTGTTGCACTTGTTTACAATATGTTCTTCCCAGTTGAAGCGAATGTAGGAGTTTTAATCGTTCTGACGATTATCATTTCTATTTTTGGACAAATTGGTGATTTAGTGCAATCTGCATTTAAACGCCATTATGGTGTAAAGGATTCAGGTACAATTTTACCTGGACATGGTGGTATTTTAGATCGAACAGATAGTTGGTTATTTGTGTTACCAATTCTATACTTCTTATTACAATACAATTAATAAATGAACGAGGGGTTGGAGTCATGAAAAACATTAGTTTACTAGGTGCAAGCGGATCAATCGGTACACAAACATTAGATGTGTTACGCTCGCACCCAGACCAATTCCGTCTCGTTGCTTTTTCTGTAGGGAAAAATGTTGATTATGCAGTAAAGGTAATTCAAGAATTTTCCCCGCAAATTGTCTCTGTGCAAAGAGAGGAAGATGTTTTAAAATTACAAGCTGTTTCTGGTAATACAAAAGTAGTATATGGTAGCGAAGGCTTATTAGAAGTAGCGCTGCACCCAGATACAGAAATTGTAGTGAATGCTGTTGTAGGTAGCGTAGGGTTGTTACCGACACTCCGCGCAATTGAGGCGAAAAAAACAATTGGAATTGCAAATAAAGAAACGTTAGTAACTGCAGGGCATCTTGTAATGGAAGCAGCACGAAAACATAATGTATCGTTACTTCCAGTAGACAGTGAACATTCAGCTATTTTTCAATGCTTGAATGGTGAAAATGAAAAAAGAATCTCTCGCTTAATTATAACTGCTTCAGGCGGAAGTTTTCGTGATAAAACGAGAGATGAATTGCATCAAGTGACCGTAGAAGATGCACTTCGTCATCCAAACTGGTCAATGGGTTCGAAAATTACAATTGATTCTGCTACAATGATGAATAAGGGGCTAGAAGTAATTGAAGCACACTGGCTTTTTGGTATCCCTTATGAGCAAATCGATGTTGTTCTACATAAAGAAAGTATTATTCATTCTATGGTTGAATTTGAAGATCGTAGTGTAATGGCACAGCTTGGCTCACCTGATATGCGAGTACCGATTCAATACGCGCTTACATATCCTGATAGATTGCCTCTTTCAGACACGAAACAGTTAAATTTATGGGAAATGGGAACATTGCATTTTGAGAAAATGAATCAAGAGCGTTTCCGTTGTCTACGTTTTGCGTATGAAGCTGGAAAGACAGGTGGAAGTATGCCGGCTGTAATGAACGCGGCAAATGAAGTAGCTGTTGAAGCTTTTTTACAAAAGAGAATTGGTTTCTTAACAGTGGAAGACCTCATTGAAAAAGCAATGCACCATCACACTGTCATTGCACGTCCGAGCTTAGAGGAAATTCAGGAAATTGACGCAGCCACAAGACGGTTTGTGATGGAACAAATTTAGCAAAGGTGGTTATGGAATTGAATACAGCGATTGCCTTTATATTAATTTTCGGTGCACTCGTATTTTTCCATGAGCTAGGGCATCTATATTTCGCAAAAAGAGCAGGTATTTTGTGCCGCGAGTTTGCGATTGGTTTTGGTCCGAAAATATTCTCATTTGAAAAGAATGAAACGGTGTATACGATTCGATTACTGCCCCTTGGTGGCTATGTAAGAATGGCTGGCGAGGATGCGGACACAGTTGAGTTAAAACCTGGAAAAAAGGTTGGACTTGTATTAAATGAAAAAGACGAAGTTGTGAAATTAGTTTTTGACGGACATGAAAAATATCCAAATGTTCGTGTCATTGAAGTCGAACAAGCTGATTTAGAGCATAATCTTACAATTTTGGGTTATGAAGAGTACGAGGAAGAGCTGCAAACATTCCGAGTAAATGAAAAAGCTCGTATCATTTCTACGGGGGAAGAAATTCAAATCGCTCCGTACAATAGACAATTTGGCTCTAAAAAATTGGGCCAACGTGCTCTAACAATCTTTGCAGGTCCTGCAATGAACTTTATTCTAGCATTTGTTGTTTTTGTGATTCTTGGATTTGTACAAGGAGTTCCTGTTGACAAACCAATGGTCGGAAAAGTAATGGAGAATAGTGCTGCAGAACAAGCTGGATTAAAAGAAAACGATACAATTCAAGCAATCAATGGGAAAAACACTAGTACATGGAAAGATGTTGTAACGATTGTACGTGAAAACCCAAATAAAGAAATTACGTTACATGTAAAGCGTGATAGTGAGCAATTTAATGTGAAAGTAACACCAACGCTTGATAAAGAAGGAAAAGACGAAGTTGGTAGAATTGGTGTTTATTCTCCTGTAGAGAAAACAGTGATGGGTTCTATTAAATCAGGGTTTGAACAAACATACGAATGGACGAAACTAATTTTTGATTCTCTTGTGAAATTAGTAACGGGTCAATTTTCTATTAATGAGTTGTCAGGTCCAGTAGGAATTTATAATCTAACAGATCAAGTTGTAGATTATGGATTTACGCGTGTACTAAGTTTAGCGGCAGTTTTAAGTATTAACCTTGGTTTATTTAATTTATTACCAGTCCCAGCTTTAGACGGTGGACGTTTGTTCTTCTTCTTAATTGAAGCATTACGAGGAAAACCAATTGATCGTCAAAAAGAAGGAATGGTTCACTTTATTGGGTTTGCATTATTAATGTTGCTTATGTTAGTTGTAACATGGAATGACATCCGTAAGTTTTTCTTGTAAAATAAGAAGAAGTTTATAATGAAATAGAGCTCATAGAATAAAATCCCTCACCTAACTCGAGGTGAGGGATTTTATTGCGTGTAAGAGTAAAATGAAGAGGTGCGAATAAATGAAACAAAGTATGGTATTCAGTCCTACATTACGTGAAGTTCCAGCAGATGCTGAAATTAAGAGTCATCAATTATTACTTCGCGCAGGGTTTATGCGTCAAAATGCTTCTGGTATTTATAGTTTTCTACCATTTGGTTTAAAAGTGTTACACAAAGTAGAACGTATTGTTCGTGAAGAAATGGAGCGCGCAGGGGCAGTAGAACTATTAATGCCAGCTATGCAAGCTTCTGAATTATGGCAAGAATCAGGTCGTTGGTATTCTTACGGATCAGAATTAATGCGTATGAAAGATCGTAATGCTCGCGAGTTTGCGCTAGGGGCAACTCATGAGGAAGTAATTACAGATCTTGTACGTGATGAAATTAAATCATACAAAAAACTACCATTAACATTATATCAAATTCAAACAAAATTCCGTGATGAGCAAAGACCACGTTTCGGTTTATTACGCGGAAGAGAATTTTTAATGAAAGATGCGTATTCTTTCCATGCAACACAAGGAAGTTTGGATGAAGTATATAGCGGTTTATACAAAGCGTATTCTAATATCTTTGCTCGTTGTGGTTTGAATTTCCGTGCAGTTATCGCTGATTCTGGAGCAATGGGTGGAAAAGATACACACGAATTTATGGTGTTATCTGATGTAGGTGAAGATACAATTGCGTATTCTGATACATCTGATTATGCGGCAAATGTTGAAATGGCTCCTGTTGTTGCTACGTATACGAAGAGTGATGAAGCCGAAAAAGCACTTGAAAAAGTAGCAACTCCAGATCAAAAAGCTATTGAAGAAGTATCTGCATTCTTAAATATCGCAGCGGAAAAATGCATTAAATCTATGGTGTTTAAAGTAGATGCGAAATTAGTAGTAGTACTTGTTCGTGGTGATCATGAAGTCAATGATGTAAAAGTGAAGAATGTATACGGAGCTTCAGTCGTTGAGTTTGCTTCACATGAAGAAATAAAAGAGTTATTAAACTGTGAAGTGGGTTCTTTAGGACCGATTGGTGTTACAGGGGATATCGAAATTATCGCTGACCATGCTGTAGCATCAATTGTCAACGGATGTTCAGGAGCGAACGAAGAAGGGTTCCATTATGTAAATGTAAATCCAGAACGTGACTTTAAAGTAAGTCAATATACGGATTTACGCTTCATCCAAGAAGGAGACCAATCTCCAGATGGAAATGGAACAATTCTTTTCGCACGTGGAATTGAAGTTGGTCATGTATTCAAATTAGGAACTCGTTATAGTGAAGCAATGAACGCAACGTTCTTAGATGAAAACGGAAAAACAAAACCACTTATTATGGGTTGTTACGGTATCGGTGTATCTCGTACAGTGGCAGCAATCGCAGAGCAGTTTAATGATGAGAACGGTTTAGTTTGGCCAAAAGCTGTTGCACCGTTCCATGTGCATGTAATTCCAGTAAATATGAAATCTGATGCACAACGTGAAATGGGTGAAAATATCTACAACTCATTACAAGAACAAGGGTACGAAGTATTACTAGATGATCGTGCAGAACGTGCAGGTGTTAAATTTGCAGATGCAGATTTATTCGGCCTTCCAGTTCGTGTTACAGTTGGTAAAAAAGCAGATGAAGGTATTGTAGAAGTGAAAGTACGTGCTACAGGCGAGTCTGAAGAAGTGAAAGTAGAAGAACTTCAAACATATATTGCTAATATTTTAAAATAAGAAGAGGTACCTCGTAATGAGGTACCTTCTCTTTCTTTGTAAACGTATTTTGTAAAAGAAGAAGGAAGAAATCTTTCTTTGTAGTACGTTTCAATTTATAATAGCAAATGGAAGGAGAGTGCTTATGTCATTAACAAATGAACAACAAGAGCGATTTCAAATTTTGCTCCAACAGTTGCAAATACCAGAAGACCTTATAAATCAATATTTACATGGCGGTGGTATTGAAAAGCTAGTTATTGATAAAGCGAATAAAAGTTGGCATTTTGACTTACAAGTGCCACGTATTTTGCCGACAGAATTATATGAGTTGCTAGAAACAAAGCTTAAGCAATCATTTTCTCATATTGCAAGAACAACATTTGCATTAGAAGCAGAGAATAAACAATTTACAGAAGAAGAAGTGAAGGCATATTGGCCGCTTTGTACAGAACGAATTACATTTTCACCTATGTTCGCGTACTTAAAGAAGCAACTTCCGCAGGTCAATGGCGTGAAGTTGCTATTAAATGTGAATAATGAGCTGGAATCTACTACTTTAAAGAAAAACGTTGCGAAACCAGTAGGTGATCAATACGAAGCTTTTGGATTCCCGCGTTTTCAGTTAGACACACATATAAAGCAAAATGCAGAAGAAATGCAAAAGTTTCGTGAGCAAACACAGGAAGAAGATCGTCAACGAGTTATACAGGCTATGGAAGAGATGGCTAAAAGGCAAGCTGAAGAAAGTGATGTTGTTCACGAAGGACCAGTTGTGCTTGGTTATCTTATTAAGCCAGATGAAGAGATTACGCCGCTGCGTGAGATTCAAGATGAAGAAAGAAGAAAAACCGTTCAAGGGTATGTTTTCCATGTAGAGACGAAAGAACTTCGTAGTGGACGTACATTATTAACTTTAAAGATAACTGACTATACGGACTCTATTATGATTAAGATGTTCTCACGTGATAAAGAAGATATCCCGATGTTACAATCCTTGAAAAAAGGAACTTGGGTAAAAGCGCGTGGTTCAGTTCAAAATGATACATTCGTGCGTGATTTAGTTATGATCGCAAATGATATAAATGAAATAACGGGACCTTCTCGTAAAGATAAAGCAAAAGAAGGAGAAAAAAGAGTAGAACTTCATCTTCATACTCCAATGAGTCAAATGGATGCTGTTACTTCTGTTTCTAAGCTCGTTGCCCAAGCCGGAAAATGGGGGCATGAGGCTATTGCAGTTACAGACCATGCTGTTGCACAGTCGTTCCCAGAAGCATATTCTGCTGGTAAAAAGGCTGGAGTTAAAGTTCTATATGGTGTAGAAGCAAATTTAGTTAATGATGGTGTGCCGATAGCATATAACGAAGCACATCGTCTACTTGCAGAAGAAACATATGTTGTCTTTGACGTTGAGACAACAGGGTTATCTGCTGTATATGATACAGTCATTGAGTTAGCTGCTGTAAAGGTAAAAGGTGGAGAAATTATTGATCGCTTTGAATCTTTCGCAAATCCCCATCAACCATTATCGGCGACGATTATTGAATTAACAGGTATTACAGATGATATGTTAACTGATGCACCAGAAGTGGACGAAGTGTTTAAAAAGTTTGAGGAATGGATGGGTGACCATACACTTGTTGCTCATAACGCAAGCTTCGATATGGGCTTTATTAACGTAGGTTTTAAAAAGGCTGGGATAGAAAAAACGAAAAATCCAGTTATTGATACGTTAGAACTTGCACGGTTCTTATTCCCAGAAATGAAAAATCATCGATTAAATACGATGTGTAAAAAGCTTGATATTGAATTAACGCAACATCACCGTGCGATTTATGATACAGAAGCAACGGGATATTTACTTGTGAAGATGTTAAAAGATGTGATTGAAAAGGGATTTGAATATCACGATCAACTAAACGATAGTATGGGACAAGGGGATGCGTATAAACGTGGGCGTCCAAGTCATATGACGTTACTTGCCACATCAGATGTTGGGTTGAAAAACTTATACAAACTTGTTTCATATTCTCACCTGAATTACTTTTATCGTGTACCACGTGTACCACGATCACTATTAAAAAAATATCGCGAAGGCATTTTAGTAGGAACAGCTTGTGACAAAGGTGAAGTATTTGAAGCTATGATGCAAAAAGCGCCTGAAGAAGTAGAAGAAATTGCACAGTTTTACGATTACATTGAGGTTATGCCTCCAGAAGTGTTACGTCATTTAGTGGAACGTGAACTCGTTCGAGATGAAGGACAGTTAAAAACAATAATTTCTAACTTAGTAAAACTAGGTGAGACGTTAGATAAGCCAGTTGTTGCTACTGGGAATGTGCATTATTTAGATCCAGAGGACGCGATATATCGGAAAATTTTAGTCAGTTCGCAGGGAGGAGCTAATCCGTTAAATCGCCATTCATTACCGCCTGTACATTTCCGTACAACAAATGAAATGCTAGATTGTTTTTCATTCTTAGGTGAAGACAAAGCAAAAGAAATTGTTGTGACAAATACACACAAAATCGCATCATTAATTGGTGATGTTCGTCCAGTAAAAGATGATTTATACACACCGAAAATTGAAGGTGCTGATGATGAAACACGTGATATGAGCTATATAATGGCAAGAAGTATCTATGGAGATGAACTACCGGAAATTGTAGAAGCTCGTTTGGAAAAAGAATTGAAAAGTATTATTGGACATGGATTCGCCGTTATTTATTTAATTTCACATAAGCTTGTGAAAAAATCGTTAGTGGACGGTTATCTAGTAGGCTCGCGTGGATCGGTAGGTTCATCATTTGTTGCAACGATGATGGAAATTACAGAAGTAAACCCATTACCACCGCACTATGTATGTCCAAAGTGTAAACAATCAGAGTTCTTTAATGACGGTTCTGTAGGTTCTGGTTTTGATTTACCAGATAAAGAATGCCCAACATGTAATGTTCCATATGTGAAAGATGGCCATGACATTCCTTTCGAAACGTTCCTTGGATTTAAAGGGGATAAGGTACCGGATATCGATTTGAATTTCTCCGGAGAATACCAACCACGCGCCCATAACTATACGAAATTACTGTTCGGTGAAGATTATGTATACCGCGCAGGAACAATTGGTACGGTTGCGGAAAAAACCGCTTATGGGTATGTGAAAGGTTATGCTAATGATCATAACTTAACAATTCGAAATGCAGAGATTGATCGCTTAGTTGCAGGATGTACAGGTGTAAAGCGTACGACCGGACAGCATCCAGGTGGTATTATCGTTGTACCAGATTACATGGATATCTTTGACTTTTCACCAATTCAGTTTCCGGCTGATTCAATAGGTGCTGAGTGGAGAACAACGCACTTTGACTTCCACTCAATTCATGATAATTTATTGAAACTTGATATATTAGGACACGATGATCCGACTGTTATTCGTATGCTTCAAGATTTAAGTGGTATTGACCCGAAAACAATCCCAACGGATGATCCAGAAGTAATGAAAATTTTCTCTGGTCCAGAATCTTTAGGGGTAACGGAAGAACAAATTAACTGTAAAACAGGTACACTTGGTATACCAGAGTTTGGTACGAAATTCGTAAGACAAATGTTAGAAGAAACGAAACCAACGACGTTTTCAGAGCTTGTCCAAATTTCTGGACTGTCCCATGGTACAGATGTATGGTTAGGTAATGCGAATGAATTAATTTATAACGGTACGTGTACACTGAGTGAAGTTATCGGTTGTCGTGATGACATCATGGTATATTTAATTTATCAAGGCTTGGATCCATCATTAGCCTTCAAAATCATGGAGTCGGTGCGTAAAGGTAAAGGTGTACCAGAAGAATGGGAAGAGGAAATGAGAAATAACAATGTACCAGGTTGGTATATTGATTCATGTAAGAAGATTAAGTACATGTTCCCTAAAGCCCATGCGGCTGCTTACGTACTTATGGCTGTACGTATTGCATACTTTAAAGTACATTTCGCACTTTTATTCTATGCGGCATATTTTACAGTTCGTGCAGATGACTTTGATGTAGAGGCGATGGCGAAAGGTTCAGCATCCATACGTGTAAAAATTGATGAAATTGCACAAAAAGGATTGGATGCAGCACCGAAAGAGAAGAGTTTATTAACGGTACTAGAAATGACACTTGAAATGTGTGAGCGTGGTTATTCATTCCAAAAGGTTGATTTATACCGCTCGCATGCAACCGAATTTATAATTGATGGGGATACTTTAATTCCTCCATTTAATGCGGTTCCCGGTCTTGGTACAAA
Source organism: Bacillus sp. TH19 (assembly GCF_016651075.1). Classification (NCBI taxonomy): domain Bacteria; kingdom Bacillati; phylum Bacillota; class Bacilli; order Caryophanales; family Bacillaceae; genus Bacillus; species Bacillus sp. TH19. Next base: position 1,713,616 of record NZ_JAEKEO010000007.1, read on the forward strand.
CGCAGCTTTCAGTATTGTTGAAGCTCGTAAAAATGGTGATTTCTTATCAAAAGAAGACTTACAGCAGCGCAGTAAGGTTTCTAAAACGATTATTGAGTATTTAGATGGTCAAGGTTGTCTAGGAGATTTACCGGATCAAAACCAATTGTCACTGTTCTAATAGGTAGGAAAAATCTTTGCAAATCAACATTTGCTATGGTATACTATAAACCGAGATAACCATGTCATGTATATTTTGTGAAAAAGAGAGTGGGGAAACCCACTCTTTCGTGTTACTATCTACATTTTGCTGATGTAGATAGTAAAGATATTTCTGTCGTATATACATATTTTGTTACAAGTTTTACTTCTTAAATTTGGTAATACTAAGACAGATATTCCCTGCTTAACGGCAGGGGCTTTTGTTAGCTAACGAGAAAGAATAAGATAGACCGTCTTTATGAACGGGATCTTTTCTTGTAAATGGTACATGGCGGCAGGAAGGAGGCTGTTTATGGATAAGAAAGTCACAGAAATTGTAGAAGCATTTGCGCAGCCAATCGTTGAAGAGTTAAATCTTGAACTTGTAGATGTAGAGTATGTGCAAGAAGGACAAGACTGGTTCTTACGCGTATTCATCGATTCTGAAAAGGGAGTCGAAATTGAAGAATGCGGTGCGGTAAGTGAACGTTTAAGCGAAGCTTTAGATAAAGAGGATCCAATTCCTCATCTTTACTTTTTGGATGTATCATCTCCTGGAGCGGAACGTCCATTAAAGAAAGAGAAAGACTTCCAGCAAGCGGTAGGAAAACAAGTGGCAATTAAAACATATAAGCCGATTGATGGTGAGAAGATGTTTGAAGGAAAGCTACTTTCCTACGACGGTAATACAATTACACTACTATTAACAATTAAAACACGTAAAAAAGAAATCCAAATTCCAATGGATAAAGTTGCAAATGCGCGACTTGCTGTTACGTTTTAGTAAGAAGGGGGATCTTCATGAGCACTGAGTTGTTAGATGCTTTGCTCGTATTAGAGTCAGAAAAAGGTATTAGCAAAGATATTATTATTGATGCGATTGAAGCAGCATTAATCTCTGCTTATAAACGCAATTTTAACCAAGCACAAAACGTTCGTGTGAGCTTTAACCCAGAAGTGGGAACAATTCAAGTTTTAGCACGTAAGGACGTTGTAGATAATGTGTTTGATCCACGTCTTGAAATCTCTGTAGAAGAGGCAAGACAAATTAATCCAAACTACCAAGATGGTGACGTACTAGAAATTGAAGTAACGCCAAAAGATTTTGGTCGTATTGCAGCGCAAACTGCAAAACAAGTTGTAACACAACGAGTTCGTGAGGCGGAACGTGGTGTAATTTATTCAGAATTTAGTGATCGTGAAGAAGACATTATGGTTGGTATTGTACAGCGCCAAGATGCTCGTTTCATCTATGTAAGCTTAGGTAAAGTAGAAGCTTTATTACCTGTAAGTGAGCAAATGCCAAATGAGCAATATAAACCACATGATCGTATTCGCGTATTTATTACAAAAGTAGAAAAGACAACAAAAGGACCACAAATTTACGTATCACGTACACATCCTGGTCTTTTAAAACGTTTATTCGAAATGGAAGTTCCAGAAATTTATGATGGAACTGTAGAAATTCGCTCTGTAGCACGTGAAGCAGGCGACCGTTCTAAAATTTCTGTATATGCAGAGAATATCGATGTTGATCCAGTAGGTTCTTGTGTAGGACCGAAAGGACAACGTGTACAACGCGTTGTAGATGAACTAAAAGGTGAAAAGATTGACATCGTTCGCTGGTCGAATGACCCAGTTGAATATGTTGCAAATGCTTTAAGTCCATCACAGGTTGTTAAAGTACTTGTAGATGAAGCAGAGAAAGCAACAACTGTTGTTGTTCCAGACCACCAGCTTTCATTAGCGATTGGTAAGCGTGGACAAAATGCGCGTCTTGCAGCTAAATTAACAGGCTGGAAAATTGATATTAAAAGTGAGTCTGATGCGAAACAACTTGGTATTGTGACAGAAGAAGATAGCGTAATCGCATTCGGATTCGATTCAGCTGAAGACGAAATCGAATAGAGGTGATGAGTATGAGCAATCGAAAAGTTCCGTTACGAAAATGTATTGCGACGCAAGAGATGAAATCAAAACGAGAGCTAGTTCGCATTGTTCGTTCCAAAGAGGGCGAAGTGTCTATTGATTTATCAGGAAAAAAATCAGGACGAGGTGCATATTTATCAAAAGATAAAGAAAGCATTATTCAAGCCCAAAAGAAAAACATTTTGGAACATCATCTAAAAGCGAAAATCGACAGTTCTCTGTACGAAGAGCTTCTTGAGCTTGTTGAGAAGGAGTCGAAATAAGTGTCTGATTGGAAATCATTTTTAGGACTAGCAAACCGCGCTCGAAAACTTATTTCGGGTGAAGAACTCGTTTTAAAAGAAGTACGAAGTGGCAAAGCAAAGCTAGTATTGCTTTCTGAAGATGCGTCAGCGAACACTACAAAACGTATCATTGATAAAACCACGTACTACAACATACCAATGAGAAAAGTCGAAAATCGACAACAATTAGGGCATGCGATTGGGAGAGACGAGCGAGTCGTTGTAGCTGTTTTAGATGAAGGCTTTGCGAAAAAGCTACGTAGCATGCTCGATACAAATTACCGGGGGTGAAGGTATGAGTAAAATTCGAGTACATGAATATGCAAAAAAAAATAATATCTCAAGTAAAGATCTTATGACAAAACTAAAAGAGATGAATATCGAGGTTTCGAATCATATGACAATGTTAGAAGATGAAGTAGTAAACAAATTAGATAATCAATATAGCGCTGGAGCGGAAAAACCTTCTGTTGCAGATGAGTTTGAAGTAGAAGAGAAAGTTGTTCGCAGTAAAAAGAACAGCAATAAGAATAAGAAAAAAGGCAAAGCAAATGAAGATAAACGTCAAGATAACTTTGCTGGAAGACAACAAACACCAATAGTAGAAACACCAGATAAAATCACTTTCTCTGGAAGCCTTACAGTAGGTGACCTTGCTAAAAAGTTAAGCAAAGAGCCATCTGAAATTATTAAAAAGCTCTTCATGCTAGGAATTATGGCGACAATTAACCAAGACTTAGATAAAGATACAATTGAGTTAATTGCTACTGATTACGGTATTGAAGTAGAAGAAGAAGTAGTTGTAAGTGAAACTGAATTTGAAACATTCATCGATGAGCAAGATGATGAAGAAAACTTAAAAGAACGTCCAGCTGTTGTTACAATTATGGGACACGTTGACCATGGTAAAACAACATTGCTTGACTCTATCCGTAATTCAAAAGTAACTGCTGGCGAAGCTGGTGGAATTACTCAGCATATCGGTGCATACCAAGTTGATGTAAATGATAAGAAAATTACGTTCTTAGATACACCAGGTCACGCGGCATTTACAACAATGCGTGCTCGTGGTGCACAAGTAACAGATATTACAATTCTTGTTGTTGCAGCTGATGACGGTGTTATGCCACAAACAGTTGAAGCGATTAGCCATGCGAAAGCAGCTGGAGTACCAATTATTGTTGCTGTGAATAAAATGGATAAACCAGCGGCAAATCCTGATCGTGTAATGCAAGAATTAACAGAATATGAATTAGTTCCAGAAGCTTGGGGCGGAGACACGATTTTCGTACCAATTTCTGCAATTCAAGGCGAGGGAATTGACAACTTACTAGAAATGATCCTTCTTGTGAGTGAAGTAGAAGAATATAAAGCAAATCCAAATCGCTATGCAGCTGGTACTGTAATTGAAGCACAGCTTGATAAAGGTAAAGGAACTATCGCGACACTACTTGTTCAAAACGGTACACTTCGAGTTGGAGATCCAATTGTTGTTGGAACATCATTCGGTCGTGTTCGTGCAATGGTAAGTGATATTGGTCGTCGTGTAAAAGTTGCTGGTCCATCAACTCCTGTTGAAATTACAGGTTTAAATGAAGTGCCACAAGCGGGAGATCGTTTCATGGCATTCGCTGATGAGAAGAAAGCTCGTCAAATTGGTGAATCACGTGCACAAGAAGCGTTAGTTGCACAACGTGGTGAGAAATCTAAATTCAGCCTGGAAGATTTATTCCAACAAATCCAAGAGGGCGATGTAAAAGAAATTAACTTAATTGTGAAAGCAGACGTACAAGGTTCTGTAGAAGCAATGGCAGCATCACTTCGTAAAATTGATGTTGAAGGCGTAAAAGTAAAAATTATCCATACAGGCGTAGGTGCGATTACAGAATCTGATATTATTTTAGCTTCTGCATCTAATGCAATTGTAATTGGATTTAACGTACGCCCTGATGTGAATGCGAAGCGTACAGCTGAATTAGAGAAAGTTGATGTTCGTTTACACCGTATTATCTATAAAGTAATCGAAGAAATTGAATCAGCAATGCAAGGTATGCTGGATCCAGAATTCGAAGAAAAAGTAATCGGTCAAGCGGAAGTTCGTCAAACATTCAAAGTAACAAAAGTTGGAACAATCGCAGGTTGTTACGTAATAGACGGTAAAATTACACGTGATAGTGGCGTTCGTATTATCCGTGATGGCGTAGTAGTCTTCGAAGGAAAACTTGATACGTTAAAACGTTTCAAAGACGACGTAAAAGAAGTTGCACAAAACTATGAGTGTGGTATTACAATTGAGAGATATAATGATCTTAAAGAAGGGGACATCATTGAAGCATACGTTATGGAAGAAGTGAAGCGATGATTATCGCTTCACTCTCATTCGAGTGTATGATTTACGATGTGCATTCTTTAAAAGAGAAACGAGCAATTTTGCAACGTGTGTTAACTCGTGTGAAACAGCGCTATAATGTAGCTGTTTCTGAAGTTGGGCATCAAGATGTATGGCAACGTACAGAAATTGCAATTGTTTCCGTATCCTCAAATCGTGTTGTCTGTGAAAAAGAAATGAATCGTGTACTTGAGTATATCGATTCATTTCCTGAAATTGAACGTACGATAACACATTTGGAATGGTATTGAATGAGGTGAAGAGTTATGAAATTACGTGCGAACCGTGTGGGCGAGCAAATGAAAAAAGAATTAGGCGACATTATCAGTCGTAAAATTAAAGACCCACGTATTGGATTTGTTACAGTAACAGATGTACAGGTAAGTGGAGATTTACAAATTGCTAAAGTATATATTTCTGTTTTAGGTGACGAAGAACAGAAAGAAAATACATTAAAAGGTTTAGCGAAGGCAAAAGGCTTTATTCGTTCAGAAATTGGCCAACGTATTCGTCTTCGTAAAACGCCGGAAATTTCCTTCGAGTTTGATGAGTCTATTGGATATGGTCATCGAATTGATACACTTTTACATCAAATTAATAAAGACGGTAAACGTGAAGAATAATGGATAGACATTTGTCTATCCATTTTTTCAATGTAAAATAAGTTTTGCATAATTGCAATTACTACAAAAGAATAATGATGAGGTGAGTATATGGAAGGTGTAGTATTATTACATAAGCCAAAGGGAATGACATCACATGATTGTGTGTTCAAATTAAGAAAGATATTGCGTGAGAAACGAATTGGTCATACAGGGACACTGGATCCAGAGGTAACAGGAGTATTACCTATTTGCGTTGGGCGTGCAACAAAAATTGCGCAATTTTTAACAAGTGAAACAAAAACATACGAAGGTGAAGTGACATTAGGATTTTCAACAACAACAGAAGATGCTTCTGGTGAAGTTGTGGAGAAACAAGATGTAAATCGTGTCATTACACGTAAAGAAGTAGAAGAGGTACTAGCGGAATTAACAGGGACAATTGAACAAATGCCGCCGATGTTCTCAGCTGTAAAAGTTAACGGGAAAAAACTATACGAATATGCAAGGGCAGGACAAGAAGTTGAACGTCCAGTTCGTACAATTACAATTCATGAATTTGTATTACTTGATGAACGTGAAGTTTTTGAAGGAGAAAATATTTCATTTCGTTTCCGTGTAACGTGTAGTAAAGGAACATATGTAAGAACACTAGCAGTAATGATAGGTGAAAAACTTGGATTTCCATCACATATGTCTCACCTTGTAAGAACAGCATCTGGTGAATTTTTGCTAGAAGATTGCATATCATTTGAAGAAATTGAAGAAAACGTGCAAAATGGAACAGTAGAGTCTATTTTCATCTCAATTGATGAGGCGCTAAGTAAGTTTCCAAAAATGGTTGTAGATGAAAAGCAAGCTGAAAAAATAAAGAACGGTATGTTCTTAAACAATGAATTAGAAACAACAGCACCATTTATTACAGTATTTGATAAAAATGATCGTTGCTTAGCAATTTATGAGCATCACCCAAAACACCCTGGAATGCTAAAGCCAATGAAAGTACTTGTGAATAATCAAGAACTAAAGCTATAATGAATTATTGGAAGGATTATTACAGAAAAAGGTGAATTCAAGCGTGAAACTTATTCATTTAACTCATCCACATGAACAAAATAAAATAGAATTACCACCTACTGTAATGGCATTAGGATATTTTGATGGCATTCATTTAGGACATCAACGTGTGATTCGAACAGCGAAAAAAATAGCGGATGAAAGAGGATGTAAAAGTGCTGTCATGACGTTCCATCCACACCCATCTGTTGTATTAGGAAAAAAAGAAGCGCATGTGGAGTATATTACACCGATGCGCCTTAAAGAAGAAATCATCGCAAGTTTAGGAATTGATATCTTATATGTGGTGAAATTCGATGAGCCATTTGCTGGATTATTACCACAGCAGTTTGTCGATGAGTATATTATTGGTTTAAATGTAAAGCATGTAGTAGCAGGCTTTGATTATTCATATGGACGTTTAGGAAAAGGGAAGATGGAGACTTTACCATTTCATGCAAGAGGGGAGTTTACACAGACCGTGATCGAAAAAGTTGAATATCAAGAAGAAAAAGTAAGTTCTACTTCATTACGAAAGTTAATTCGAAACGGTGAAATGGAACAAATTCCATCTATTTTAGGGAGAGCTTACACGGTAGAAGGAACAGTTGTACACGGTGATAAGCGTGGACGTCAAATTGGTTTCCCAACTGCAAATGTAGGTTTAAGTGATGAATATTTGTTGCCACCTGTAGGTGTATATGCGGTAAGGTTGAAGGTTCATGATGAATGGCATGATGGTGTATGTAATATCGGATATAAACCAACTTTCAAAGAGAATGAGCGTCAATTATCTATTGAAGTGCATCTATTTGAATTTAATAAAGACATATACGATCAAAGTGTTACAGTGGAATGGCACATGCGTATAAGAGAAGAAAAAAAGTTTAATGGAATTGATGAGTTAGTTGCGCAAATCGCTCAAGATAAAAAGGTTGCCCAAGAATATTTTGCGAGCGTAAAGAATATACTTGCTTTTTCAAATGAAAAGTAGTATTCTATGTTATGTACTTTATGACAACCATTACTTGGCATTGCGACTCACCGATGCTTGCTAGGTAACTGGGGGTTTAATTATTAGGAGGTGAAATAGGATGGCTTTAACACAAGAGCGTAAAAATGAAATCATTGCACAATTTAGAACTCATGAGACTGATACTGGTTCTCCAGAGGTTCAAATTGCTGTCCTAACGGAGCAAATTAACACTCTAAACGAGCACTTACGTACTCACAAGAAGGATCATCATTCACGTCGTGGTCTATTAAAGATGGTTGGTAAACGTCGTAACTTACTTACTTACCTTCGTAATAGCGATATCACACGTTACCGTGAATTAATCACAAAGCTTGGCTTACGTCGATAGTCAAAGAAGCGGGAATATTCCCGCTTTTTTGTTAGGTAAAAATATATCTTCTACTCTTTATAGCTTACTTAATTTTCGGCAATACTAGAGGAAAGAATATTGTGATATACTACCCATTTACATAGAAGAATTGAATATTTTAAATTGAGAGGGGTACTTAAATGAGTCAGGAAAAGCAAGTCTTCTCGATAGATTTAGCTGGTCGTCAGCTAACAATTGAAACAAGTCAGCTTGCAAAACAAGCAAACGGAGCAGTATTAGTAAGATATGGCGACACAGCAGTTCTATCTACAGCAACTGCATCAAAAGAGCCAAAAAATGTAGATTTCTTCCCGCTTACAGTAAACTATGAAGAGCGTTTATATGCAGTTGGAAAAATCCCAGGCGGTTTTATTAAGCGCGAAGGCCGTCCAAGTGAAAAAGCAATTTTAGCAAGTCGTTTAATTGACCGTCCAATCCGTCCACTTTTCGCAGATGGTTTCCGTAATGAAGTACAAGTTGTCAGCATCGTAATGAGTGTTGATCAAGATTGTTCTTCTGAGATGGCAGCTATGCTTGGTTCTTCATTAGCATTATCTATTTCAGATATTCCATTTGAAGGTCCAATCGCAGGTGCGACAGTTGGTCGTATTAATGGCGAGTTCGTTATTAATCCAACAGTAGAACAGCAAGAACAAAGTGATATGCACCTTGTTGTAGCTGGTACGAAAGATGCAATTAACATGGTTGAAGCAGGAGCGGATCAAGTACCTGAAGAAACAATGTTAGAAGCAATTATGTTTGGACACGATGAAATTAAACGTCTAATTGCATTCCAAGAAGAGATTGTACAAGCTGTCGGTAAAGAGAAAACAGCAGTGAAACTTTATGAAGTGGATGCTGATTTGAACCAAGCTGTACGTGAAATGGCTGAGACAGATATGCATTCTGCAATTCAAGTGCACGAAAAACATGCACGTGAAGATGCAATTAGCGTAGTGAAAAAGCGTGTAATTGAGCATTACGAAGCTGAGGAAGCTGATGCTGATACATTAGGACAAGTAAGTGAGATTTTATATAAAATTGTAAAAGAAGAAGTACGTCGTCTTATTACAGTTGAAAAAATCCGCCCAGATGGTCGTAAAGGTGACGAAATTCGTCCTTTAGCATCAGAGGTTGGCATTTTATCTCGTACACATGGTTCTGGTCTATTCACACGTGGACAAACGCAAGCATTAAGTATTTGTACATTAGGTGCATTAGGCGATGTGCAAATTTTAGATGGTCTAGGTGTAGAAGAGTCAAAACGCTTTATGCACCATTATAATTTCCCTTCATTTAGTGTTGGTGAAACAAGACCAATGCGTGGACCAGGTCGTCGTGAAATTGGTCACGGAGCACTAGGAGAACGAGCTCTTGAACCTGTACTTCCATCTGAAAAGGATTTCCCATATACAGTTCGTCTTGTATCTGAAGTATTAGAGTCAAATGGTTCTACTTCACAAGCAAGTATTTGCGGTAGTACATTAGCGATGATGGATGCGGGTGTACCACTTAAAGCACCAGTTGCTGGTATTGCAATGGGTCTAGTGAAATCTGGTGAGCATTACACAATTTTAACAGATATTCAAGGAATGGAAGACCATTTAGGTGATATGGACTTTAAAGTAGCAGGTACTGCAAAAGGTGTAACTGCACTACAAATGGACATTAAAATCGATGGTTTATCTCGTGAGATTTTAGAAGAAGCATTACAACAAGCGAAAGTTGGTCGTATGCACATTCTAAATCACATGTTATCTGTTATCGCTGAACCTCGCATTGAGTTATCTGCGTATGCTCCGAAGATTATTACAATGGCAATTAACCCAGATAAAATTCGTGATGTTATTGGACCAAGTGGTAAACAAATCAATAAAATCATTGAAGAAACTGGCGTTAAAATTGACATCGAGCAAGATGGTACAGTATTCATTTCATCAATTAATCAAGAGATGAATGAAAAAGCGAAGAAAATTATCGAAGATATCGTTCGCGAAGTACAAGTAGGCGAAATCTACTTAGGAAAAGTTAAACGCGTTGAAAAATTCGGTGCGTTCGTTGAATTATTTAGCGGTAAAGATGGACTTGTTCACATTTCTGAACTTGCACTTGAGCGTGTAGGTAAGGTAGAAGACGTTGTGAAAATCGGTGATGAGATTTCAGTTAAAGTTATCGAGATTGACAAACAAGGTCGTGTAAACTTATCTAGAAAAGTATTGCTAAAAGAAGAGCAAGAAAAAGAAGAAGCTAAAGAAGAAGCAGCTAAAGAAGAAAACGCACAAGAGCAACAATAAGTGAAAGCCAGTTTAGCTGGCTTTTTTTGTTATGTAAAAAATGTGATTTATTTAGATTTTTATGTGAGTATAGGTATAGTTTTCATCATAACGCTCAAATTAACAAAGATAAGAAGAAAATGGTTTCTTTTTTATAGTTAATGGGAGGGTTTATATGAAAGCTCGTATATTAGCGTACATATTTATATTTTCTTTATATATGGGTTGTGGCTCTTATTCCGTTTTTGCGCAGGATAACTTGCATGAAGAGATTCAAAAGCATGTAAAACAGTACGAGATTATGCCGCAAAATGCGATGATTGATAAGATTTGGAAGGCGACGCCTGGGTATAATGGAAAACAAGTGGATATAGAAGCGTCCTATAATAATATGAAGAAAATCAAGAAGTTTGATCAAAAACAACTTGAATTTAAGGAAGTATCACCGAGTGTTCACTTAGAAGATTTACCACCAGCTCCCATTTATCGAGGACATCCAAATAAAAAGATGGTGGGATTAACAATTAATGTGGCCTGGGGTAATGAGTATTTGCCACGTATATTAGAGATATTGAAAAAACATGATGTGAAGGCGACTTTCTTTTTAGAAGGACGCTGGGTGAAAGAAAACTTACGATTTGCCAAAATGATTGTCGATGCAAATCAAGAAGTAGGAAATCATTCTTACACACACCCTAATATGAAAACGCTGTCTACAGATGAAATACGAGATCAATTACAAAAAACGAATCGAATGATAGAAGCAGCTACAAATCAGAAAGTGAGATGGTTTGCTCCGCCAAGTGGAAGCTTTCGGGATGAGGTAGTAAAAATAGCGGATGATTTCCAAATGGGGACGATTATGTGGACTGTAGATACAATTGATTGGAAGCGGCCAGAACCGGGTGTGCTATTGCAGAGAGTAATGCGAAAAATACATCCAGGTGCTATTGTGCTAATGCATCCTACTTCATCTACAACAGAAGCGCTAGATACTATGATTAAAAATTTAAAGGAACAAGGATATAAAGTGGGGAATATTACAGAATTACTAGATGAAAAACGTGTGGATTAAATACATTTGCATGACATTCATCTCTAAACTTGTTATCATTAAATAATAGCAATTATTTAGAGAAACTGGCATTAGGAGGAAAGTTTTTGATTAAAAAATATACGTGTAAAAATGGTGTAAGAATTGTTATGGAGAATATACCAACTGTACGCTCGGTTGCGATTGGTATATGGATCCACGCAGGTTCAAGAAATGAAAATGAAAAAAATAATGGGGTTTCGCACTTTTTGGAACATATGTTCTTTAAAGGGACAGAAACGCGAAGTGCAAGAGAGATTGCAGAATCATTTGATAGCATTGGTGGACAAGTAAATGCTTTTACTTCAAAAGAATATACATGTTACTATGCGAAAGTGCTAGATGAGCATGCTAAATATGCATTAGATGTTTTAGCAGATATGTTCTTTAATTCAACATTTGATGAGGAAGAACTGAAAAAAGAGAAGAATGTTGTATGTGAAGAAATAAAAATGTACGAAGATGCGCCAGATGATATTGTGCATGATATGTTAACGAAAGCAACATATGAAACGCATCCGCTTGGATATCCTATTTTAGGAACAGAAGAAACGCTTGAAACATTTACAGGTGATACGTTACGTCAATATATGAAAGATCATTACACACCTGAAAATGTTGTTGTATCAATTGCAGGGAATATTGATGAAGCATTTTTACAAACTGTAGAGCAATATTTCGGTAGTTACGAAGGGACAACAAATCGTGAACAAGTACATAGCCCAATCTTCCATTTCAATAAAGTAGCACGTAAGAAGGAAACAGAACAAGCTCATTTATGTTTAGGATATAAAGGCTTGCAAATGGGACACGAAGATATTTATAACTTAATTGTATTAAATAATGTTTTAGGCGGTAGTATGAGTAGCCGTTTATTCCAAGAAGTACGTGAGCAACGTGGATTGGCGTACTCAGTATTCTCTTATCACTCTTCTTATGAAGATACAGGAATGTTAACACTTTACGGTGGAACAGGTAGTAAACAATTAGATACACTGTATGAAACAATGCAAGAAACGTTAAATACGTTGAAAAATACAGGTATTACAGAAAAAGAGCTTGTTAACAGTAAAGAACAATTAAAAGGAAACTTAATGTTAAGTTTAGAAAGTACGAATAGTCGTATGAGCCGTAATGGTAAAAACGAATTGCTTCTTCGTAAACATCGTTCTCTTGATGAGATTATTGAAAGTGTAAACACTGTAACAAAGCAAAATGTAGACGAGTTAATTCGCAATATGTTTACCGATGAATTCTCTGCGGCACTTATTAGTCCAGATGGAAAACTGCCAAAAGGAATGAAACTTTAATCGATCTTGTAATTCATTCGCTTTCGGAAATAACCGTATCTCTTTTATATGAGATACGGTTATTTTTTTTATATATGCAGAATAGGTACTTATTATAGGATAACCTTCATAAAAAGTAGGATAGGGGGAGATTTAATGCGTTTAAGTGAATTAAGTGGCAAAGAGATTGTGGATTTAGAAAGAGCAGAAAAAATGGGAGTTTTAGGTCATGCAGATTTAGAAATTGATGAGAGAGATGGAAAAATACAAGCGCTTATTATACCTGCTGGGAAATGGGGAGGTTTTAAAAGAGAACAGCAAGAAGTGAGAGTAGAATGGAGCAAAATAAAGAAGGTTGGAAATGATATGATACTTTGCGATCTTACGAACCATTCAAGATCATAGTGAAAGATGACCATTTTGGTTGTCTTTTTTTTATCTTTATATAAAGAAGATAAATCACGTGTGCTTTTTGTTTTTCAATCACCTCAAACTCGTACATTACATATGATGTGGAGGAAAAAGAAAAAGTAGGCATTTTTCTTATAAATGAAAGAAAAAGAAGGTGAATTAGGGAATGTTGACTGAGATGCATATTGCTGTCATAGGAGGAGATGCACGGCAGCTAGAAGTAATTCGCAAGCTAGTCGAACTGGACGCGAAACTTTCATTAATAGGGTTTGAACAGTTAGATCATGGCTTCACAGGGGCAGCAAAGGAAAGTATACAAGATTTAAATTTCACTTCTTTAGATGCAATTATTTTGCCGGTTGCAGGGACGAATGCCAGAGGAGAAGTAGATACTATTTTTTCAAATGAGAAAGTTTCCATAACGAAAGAACAAATTGAAAAGACGCCAGAAAACTTCACTATATATTCAGGTATTGGTACACCTTACTTGGAAAATCTCGTAGCTACTACAAATCGCAAACTTGTAAAATTATTTGATCGTGATGATGTTGCAATCTATAACTCTATTCCGACCGTAGAAGGTACACTAATGATGGTTATTCAACATACTGATTACACAATTCATGGATCGAATGTAATGGTTTTAGGATTTGGTAGAACTGGTATGAGTGTTGCAAGAGCCTTTCAATCATTAGGAGCACATGTCAAAGTTGGAGCGAGACGTTCGGAACATATTGCTCGTATTACAGAAATGATGTTTTCTCCTTTTCATATGCAAGACATAGAGAAAGAAGTAGGTAATATCGATATTGTTATTAATACAATTCCGCATCTTGTTGTGACAGCGAATGTTCTTTCAAAAATGCCAGCTCATACGCTAGTTATTGATTTAGCTTCTAAGCCAGGTGGCACGGACTTTCGCTATGCGGAGAAGCGTGGAGTGAAGGCACTATTAGCACCTGGTCTTCCTGGGATTGTTGCACCGAAAACAGCAGGACAAATATTAGCGAATGTTCTTTCTCAGTTATTAATAGCAGATGCAATCGCAAAGGAGGATGATGAGAAATGAGTTTGAAGGGAAAACGAATTGGTTTCGGATTTACAGGGTCACATTGTACGTATGAAGAAGTTATGCCACATTTAGAGAAGTTAATTGCAGAAGGTGCAGAAGTACGTCCCGTTGTTTCTTATACTGTCCAATCAACAAATACTAGATTTGGCGAAGGGGAAGAATGGATTAAAAAGATCGAAGAAATAACCGGTTTTAAGGCAATTAATTCAATCGTTGGCGCAGAGCCACTAGGACCGAAAATTCCACTAGATTGCATGGTGATTGCACCACTAACAGGGAATTCGATGAGTAAATTTGCAAATGCAATGACAGACTCTCCAGTATTAATGGCAGCAAAAGCGACGCTTAGAAATGGAAAGCCTGTCGTATTGGCTGTTTCGACGAATGATGCTTTAGGGCTTAATGGAGTAAATCTAATTACACCAACAAGGTGACGACAAAGCGCGAACGCTTATATGTCGCCATCTTGAGGGAGCTTAGGGTAAAGCACAAGTTCGAAATCATCGAGCCTTTGCCATTTTTCTTTCTTATAAACAGCCTTTTCTAAAACTGACTTTAGGAGGCTGTTTTTCTTTTTTGGATCATCTGTTTTGGAGTACAGATCAAGAACATGCTCCACTTGAGGAATTGTATCTTTCTTCACTTTTTCTTTTTTGATTTCTGTTTTAATTTCTTTCTTTAACTTTTCCATTGTTTCGGTAATCTCATTAATGCGATCAGAAACTACATTCGAACGTTCTAAAAACATATCGACAGTGTAAACGCCACGTTCTAATAAATCATGTAAATTGTTTTTTTGTTTTTGGACATCCACTAACTCTTTTTCAAGCTTTCGTAATGCAACTTCATTCATTTGGATAACTTGAGTTTCTTTCAACTTATCATCTTGCCTATGTTTTTCGAAATCCGCTTTATAATTGATGTACCATTCTTTTAAAGCCTCGAGTAAACGTTTTTCAATTAGCTCGGTATAGCTTGATTTGTTTTCGCAGCCACGGTGTTTACAATCCATAGCCTCCTTTCGGTTTTTCGGATAACGTTGGACCATACTGTAACCACATTTACCACATTTAATAATACCAGCCAGTGGATTTTTAATTCCGTTTGTATTGTAAGGAACGTGATACCTTGAATTTAATTTATCTTGCACTTGTTCAAACAAACTTTCGGATATGATAGGCTCATGTTTTCCATCAGCAATAATCCAATCTGATTTATCTTGCCTTGCACAACTACGTTTCACAGCGCCAGGACTTTTCACTTCTTTTCGTTTTTGCCACGTTACTTTTCCGATGTACACATTGTTTTTTAATATATCCAAGATGCTATAGGGGTTCCACTCATTTCCTAACTTACTTTTGTAGCCAAGATCATTTAGCTTGCTTCTGATTGCGTTAGCCCCCATATCCTCATTTGCATACCAATCAAATATCATTTTTACAACAGAAGCTTCTTCTGAATTAATCGTCAAAGTACGCTCTCGCTTATTTAAACGATGGATATCATATCCGAATGGTGCATGTGTACCAAGGTAATTCCCGGCCTCTACACTAGCAACACGACCTCTTTGCATACGGCGTGTAATAATCTTTAACTCCTTACGTGCCATAAACGCTTCAAATTCACTGTATTCTTCGTCCCACTCATCATTAAGGTCATAAGTCTTCCTAGGTGTCATAATCTTCGTATTCGAGCGTTTAAACGTCTCTAAAATGATTCCTTGCTCTTTCATACCACCACGACCTAAACGGTCCATATCCATGCAAAGAACAGCATCATATTTGTTATCTTCAATTTCTTCAAGTAGCGCCAACATTTCAGGGCGTTTCACTAAGCTCTCACCAGAAACAATTTCCTCACGGACAGCTAAAATATTTAAGTTCATTTCCTTGGCAATTTTCAACAGGGTAGAGCGATGCTTTGCTAACGTTTCTCCTTCGCCGCGTGTTTCGGCTTCTAGATCGGCACGGGATTTACGTAGGTAAATTGCAGTTTTCATAGTAGTACCTCCTCAATAATATGTATTATATGAAAAACAAACATTGTGAAGAAATAAATATGATAATTAATAAAAGAAAGGCCTCTTAAGAGAGGCTCACCTTTTATTTTTATGTTAATTATTGTGTATAAGTTGTTTTTGAATTACTGGGAAACGTTCTCTGTTCTCAATTCATTTGTGTTTATATCGAGTTCTTGAAATGGAGTATACTTTAAATATATTTTTGAAGAAAAATCACAAACATAAAAAGTTTTTCTAGAGAGGTCCCCACCATGATATAAAACTGATTTTTTATCATCGATAATATAAGCGTGGATTAATGGAGTTTGCTTTAATTCTTCTTCAGTGAGAATATCTACTAGATATTCTGTAGTAGAAGGTTTCTTTTTTGTTTGATTTGCAACTAAGTTTAAAAATAAACTATACAAAAGAGCAAATAAAATTATAGCAGGCATTGCAAGCCAACTCTTGCTAGTAACCACTAAATAGGAAATAGGATAGAACCAAATTAAACTTAATATCATATTCGCCAATCCCCATTTGCGGGCTTTAGAATATTTTTTTACCGGCAAGTCTTTTTGAAAAGCGTAAATAAAAACGGGTACGAAACAGCATATAGAAATCATCATAAATAGCAGCCCAAACGTCCCTAGGTACAAACTCCAATTATGGGATGGTTTTTCAAATTGATAGAATGCAATTAATGGCATTAAATACATTGCAAAGAACAATAGAAACCAATCGGAAAGGAATTGAAAATCAGTAAGTTTTTTTTGTTCAGATTTATTCAAGAACAATTTGTCAAATTCGTTGAAAGTTTTAAATTTAATGCGAAATTGATAGAATGCAATAACATTTGTTATCAGGGCAATTAGTAAAGTAATAATTGGTTCAATAAATTTATCCATAGTAATTTCACAACTCCTTAAGTTTTTGATTTAGAGTTACGATATAAATCTAGCAATTGCTTGTATAAATGACTTGATATACCTGTACTTAATAACTATCGCATCAATTAAGTAATAATTTCAACGTAAATGATTATTGTACAGTAACAAATTTTTCAAACGAGCAAAATCCCTTGGAACGCCATGAATTTCTGCTATTTCTTGAATTGATAGATTAGTATTCTGATATTCAGAAATCATTTCATCAGATAATAGAAGTTCGACTGCAAATGTATTTGCTTCAATTTCTAATCGATCTACAGAGTATAGAGTTTTATTTCTTAAAAATGGAGTATTTGCTTTTGGGTGTAATAGAGCATGTCCTAATTCATGAGCACACACAAAGTGTTGAGTAACTTCATCAATTTTATTATTTATATGTATGAATTTAAAACGTTTATATGTGTTGTAAAAACCAAGAGTATCCCCAAGGTCTTCAAACAACACTATAATATTTTTTCGTCTAGCAATTTCAAATGGGTTTGTTGTTTCATGCTTTTCTGCGATTTTGAGTGCGTATTCTTTAATGTCCATTTCTCGCTCCGTTCAATCTTTTTTATACTTGTTTGGAGTGAATTTTTGTTTTGCTAATTGTTTTGCCATTCGCATTGAGTTTTCTAGAGAAATACGAATCATTTCTTTTGTATGTTCGTCTATTGGCTCTCCGTCAAACATTAACGCTTCATCACTGTTTTCTAATTGTTCTAGAGTTCTTTCTAAGTCGCGAGCAATATCACGAGTATCTTTTTTAGTTAAGTCAGGAAGGAGGTTGGATACTCTTGATTCATCTTCTCTTCCTAATAAATAATCTGTTGTCACTCCTAAAACATTAGCTAAATCTTTTAGCATTTCGTTTGAGGGAGTGCTATGTCCATTCTCATAGTTACTAATGGTGCCTTTAGTTGTATTTACTTTATTGGCTAATTCTTGTTGAGTTAGTTTACGTGTTTTACGTGTTTCTTTTAATCTTTGTTTCAACATTTTTAGCACCTCCCGTTAATAAAAAGTACAAAGATATTGTACCTTATATAAATGAAACATTAAACTTTGTACAAGATTATTGTACAAATGTATTGACGTACAAGAATCTTATACTTATAATAAAAGTACAAATTACTTATATAAGGAGCGAGACAGTGAACAAAAATATTAAGTTAATTAGAGCTAGGAAAAAAAGTAAGTTAACGCAGCAAGAACTTGCAGGTAGAATGCAAGTTACAAAATCTACAATAAGTAATTGGGAAAATGGTTATAGTAATCCAAATCTTGAAAAAGCTATAAGATTGGCTGCCATTCTTGGTTGTGATGTAAAAGATTTAATTTGACGCATCTAAGTACAAGAATCTTATACATTTTAATTGGGAAGTAGGTGGAAAAATGACAGCAACTAACATGGCAGTACCAACAGATCCGTCGCATAAACATATAAAAAGTACTTCAAGAGGTGACACCATGAGCCAACAAGAAGAATATGCGGCGACTTATGAATTTGGGAAAACGAAAGTCCATGTTGTGGCTCCTGAGCCAAAATCACAAAAGGATATTGATAAACTCCTTCAAGCATATTACAAGGCTGGTTGGGCCATCATCAAAGAAATGCAAGTGAAAGAAAACATTGAGGAATAGTTCCTCTCTTTTTACATGAATAATAGACAAGTTATGTATGTACTAAATTCATTGTAACCATTTGAAAACTAAATATGGAGGCGAACAGATATGGGAACAAGCATATACTGCAATTCGGCAATAGGAGAATTATTACAGAATGCTAGAGAATGTTGTGATAATGTTCAGCTGAAAACGAAGAAAGGACTATCTAAGTACCTTGGCATTACCCATGAACGCTTAACTCGTATTGAATCTGGACTTTCTAAACCAGAATTTGAACTTGCGATGGATTGGTGCCATGCAACAGGAGCAAAATTAAATCAACAAGCAATCAAACATATTTATGGTGTTGGATTACCGCCTACAGATCCACGATTAACTCAAGATGTGAATTTACAATTGATGAACTACATTAAACAGGCTGAAGAGGGGATTAAAGCAGCGAAGGAAATCATGAACTTACAAGTTGCAACCAGGTCATGGAAGTTGGATGAAAAGAAGAAACATGAATACACAGTTCACGCAAAAGAAATTTTCGATACAATCCAAGCTACTCAATGTGTAGTACAAGCTCTTGAGCAAGTACACTTTGGCATTATGGAACAAATACAAAGAAGTTGGTTGCAAAAGGCTATGGCGGAGAACGTTATTATTCAATCGGTGGATAGCTTAATGACTTTAACAAAGGTGCTGTAAAGGAGGAAGAAAAATGACAGTAGATTATAAGAAACCAAGTTTAAGAGAATATAAGGAACTAATACGCTATGATGCAAAACTAACTGGTGAAATTAAAATAGCGAAAACACTTGGTGAGGATTCAAAGTCAGTTGAGTTAAAGCAAGAGAAAAAGTTAGTGGGGATTCGCATCAAAATTATTGAAGCATCATTCATTTTGAAACATAAATGGGCAAAAGAAAAAGCTACCGCCTAGACAACAGTAGCTCTGAAAAATATCGTAAAGCAATTATAACATTATATAAATCATTTGGACAAGCCACTGTGCTTGTCGTTATGACCAGAAAGGGATTGTTCCTCCCATACCCCTACAATGTTCCTTTCTGGTTGTAACGATGTGTACAGCATCAACTCAAAGAGAAAGGAGATGTACTTCATGACATATAAAAACGATCGTCTTCATGATCTAGTTCTTCCAGGAGACTTTTCATTCGCGAATAAACTTCATAACTGTATGGTTGCATGTATTCATAACATGTTTAATGCAGAATCAACTGAAGAATCAAATCATTGGGAAGAAGAACTGGAACGATGTATGAAAGAATTTAAAATGCTTCGTGATGCAAAAGAAGAACATGAGGCTTCGATGAGCTATCGTGTAGTAATTAAAGATTTAAGAGCAAGAGGAGTTAACGCTTCATTAGTAAGACGTAGAAAATAAAAAATCTATCACTTAGCAGAGTGATAGATAAATGGTTTTGCAAAAGATCTTAGGATTAATTATATCAAATTAGCATTCGTATAACAACGGGGTGTATTGCATGCTTTTAGACAAGTCATTATATAGAGTGTTGCTGAATCCTAAAGTGTTTCAACGAGCAACATCAACACAACACTTAATTTACTTAGTAAACCAATATCTCAAAACAGGATATAAGAATTATCGCTTATTACGTGTAGAGGACGGATTTGCGATATGTAAACGGGAGGATGAATAATATGGCAGTTTATAGACCAGTACACGTTTCATTTTGGCAGGATTCATTTGTTTTAGATCTTACACCGGAGGAGAAGTATTTCTACTTATATTTGATGACAAACAGTAAGACGTCTCAATCAGGAATCTATGAGCTTCCACTTCGTATTATTGAAACCGATACAGGATATAACCGTGAAACTGTTATGAAGCTACTAGAACGTTTTGCTGAGTACGGAAAAATTAATTACAACCAAAAAACAAAAGAGTTGTTCTTAATCAACTGGTTGAAATTCAATCCGATTAAAAATGTCAACATTGAAAAGTGTGTTTTAAAAGAAATTCAATCTGTAAAAGATCAAGATTTTCTGGTTGATTTCTATGAAACATGTTTGCAATTAGAGCGAGAGCAAGGTTTTAAAATCCCTCGTATTAAGGAGTATTTATCAGTCCGTTTGGAGGGGCTTATAAGGGGCTTCCAAGACCCTAGCAAGGAAGAAGAAAAAGAAAAAGAAGAAGAAAAAGAACAACAACAAGAAGAACGCCCAGGCGCGGAAGAAGTTGTTGAGGTTAATCCAATTTCTTTTTACGAGCAGAACTTCGGATTCATTACACCTTTTATCGCAGATGGTATTCACGCTTGGATAGATGATTTAAATGCGGAGCTAGTTGTAAAAGCTATGGAGATTGCTTTAGAGAAAAATACGAGAAACATGTCTTACGTAAATACGATTTTACGAGATTGGCATCTTAAAGGTTTTAAAACGATAGTAGATGTTGAAGTAGCTGATAAAGCATTTCGTACTCAACGATTAGCAAAGGCACAACAACCGACGCAAGCTCCTTATCAACAGAAAGGCTTATCAGAATCTACTAAGAACGTAATACAGCAGCAACAATCATGGGAGAAAAACATTCCAACGGATGAAGAACTTGCAGCACTTAATCAACAAAATGGGTGGATGGTTCAATGAGTAACGATATGATTCGTAACGCAGAAGCTGAACAAAGTGTTTTAGGTAGCATTATTCAAGAAGGCGATTTAATTAAAGATTGCCAGCTAAAGGCAAAACAGTTTTCTTTACCAACACACCAAGTGATTTTTAAAGCGATGAGAGATTTAGAGGATGCTGAGGTTCCAATAGACCTTGTCGCTCTCATGGGGAAATTCGATGAGAGCTTTATGAATCAGATTGGCGGAATTGAATTCTTTGTAAACCTGACAGAAGTTGTAGCGACAACTAAAAACTTCTCGTATCATGAAGGTTTAGTGATTGAAGCTTGGAAGATGCGACATGCTCAAGAGGTTGCTGGTAACTTATATAATCGTCTTCAGGATGAAAGAGATATTAGTGCTATTAGTACATCAATTGATGAATTAAGCGCCATTGAGGAAACGGGTTATTCAGATGAATTTAATCTAAAGGAAACCTAGTTGATCTGTATAAGAATATGCAAATTGATGTAGGAGATTTAACCGGTATACCAACTGGTTATGACGACTTAAACAGAATGACCGCGGGATTGCAAGAAGGCGATTTAATTATTATTGGTGCCCGTCCTTCGATGGGGAAAACAGCATTTGTATTAAACGTTGCTTTCCATGCAGCAAGCGCTCATGCAGCAACGGGAGTTTTTTCGCTAGAGATGGGAGAAGAGCAGTTACTTAAGCGTATGATCTCAAGTACTGGAAATATAGATGCTACGAAATTAAAGAATCCTAAAAAACTATGTAATTTGAAGGATTGGGAAAAGATTAGTCAGGCTATGGGCTTGATAAATGATTTACCACTAGAAATATACGATAAAGCCAATGTAACGATG
Organism: Bacillus sp. TH19; assembly: GCF_016651075.1. Classification (NCBI taxonomy): domain Bacteria; kingdom Bacillati; phylum Bacillota; class Bacilli; order Caryophanales; family Bacillaceae; genus Bacillus; species Bacillus sp. TH19. The sequence continues at coordinate 1,735,608 of NZ_JAEKEO010000007.1, forward strand.
CAAGAAATTTACGCAAAGACTAGGAAACTAAAGCGCAAATACCCAGACAAAAAGGTGCTAGTCGCAATTGATTACTTGCAGCTTATTGTAGGTGATCCAAAGCACAAAGGAAATCGCATGCAAGAGATTGGTGAGATTAGCCGTAAGCTAAAACTTATGGCAAGAGAACTAAACGTATGTGTGGTTGCATTATCGCAGTTAAGTCGTGCTGTTGAAAGTAGGCAAGATAAAAGGCCGTTACTTTCAGACCTACGTGAAAATGGTCAAATTGAGCAAGATGCGGACTTGATCGCATTCTTATATCGTGAAGATTATTACGACCGTGAAACAGAAAATAAAAACATAACGGAAATTATTTTAGCGAAACAGAGAAATGGTCCAGTTGGAGTTGTTGAACTAGCATTCATTAAAGAGTTTAGTAAGTTTGTAAATTTAGAGCGAAAGTTCAATCAGCAACAGGAGGCGTAATCATGTCATTACGGCAGGAAGTAGAGCGTAGAAAACTAGTAATTATTCGTAAACTATTGGGATTAGGATTAGCTGAAATTAACGGACAAACATTAAATCAACTAACGTTAACGCAGCTTGAAGGAATCTTAATTGCAAGTTTGCAGGTATTGGAGGGGAAAAACAATGCCAAAGCAATTAACAATTTTTGACGTGGAACCAGTTGTATCATTTGATCCTAAGAAAGCTCATATTCAACGTTTGAATTCAAAATTACGGTATGCAGATGTGGTTGTACAAATACCACGTCAAGCCAAAGCGATTGATGAATTAAAACCAACGACAGCGCCTGATGAGCGTTACGAATTATTTGAGGATTATACAATTGGGATTTGGCGTTATAAGCGAGTGGAGGATAAACAATTTGTATGGGAAGAAGCTGAAGAGATATGTAAGCGAGCAAGGGATAGCAAAGAGCCGATTCCAATACGGCTTCATTTATCTCTTGGACAAGCATTTGTTCCAGAAAATGTTGTGCAATATCTATAGAAAAATAAAAAAAGCTGAGATCACTCTCAACTTACTTCGACAAAGTAATTATAACATATGGGAGTGATAGTGGTGGGAATCAGAAAAGAAAATCTTGTAGAAATGACAGCTGAAATAGATCTGAAAATAAACGGAATATATGTTGTTAAAAATGGTCAAGTCCAACTAATAGAACCACCTCAAGGTGGATTTGGCGAACAATCATTTGTATATCAAAGTGGAAAAGTAATTCGTATGGAAGAACGAAAAACACAGTTACTTTAATCAAATTTGAATTTTGTTGAGAAAGTGGAGGGGAATAGATATGATGAAAGTTTTTAAAATGAATGACTACGATTGGGTAGCCGCAAAGAACGAAGAAGAAGCGAAAAATTTTTATGAGCAATTCATAGATCGGGAGGAAATTGAAGAAGATTTTGTTGGCGAAGTTAGTTTGCAAGACAAAATGCATATCAGTATTGATGAATTGCCGGACGAAGAGCAACGAGTGGCCCCAGCCGAACCAGTAATTCATAGAGGCGGAGAGACGTGTGTTTTAAGGTCATTCGAATGGGTGATAAAGCAAGATAATATTACAAAGCCATGTGTCATTGCTTCAACAGAATACTAAACAAAAGCGTTATTGTAAAGAAAAAGAACAGCTAGCAAAAGCTAACTGCTGTACTTAATTTATGGCTTATTCCAAAAAAGAGACATACCACCAAAATATAAAATTATTAAAAGGAAAATTACTATGAAAATAACTGAAGAAATCTTTTTCCATGAGTTTTTCATCAATAGACCTCCTTTATTAAGAATATTAACATCTATCTAATATTTGAACAAAATAGTTATTTGCGCGACACGTTTCCTTATAAGTGTGCGAACACGAAATAGGAGGGTTATCAATTTTTGATAACAACAACTGATTGACTGAAAGTAGGAATGAAAGCCGTCAGGTTGAGCTGAAACTACTTATCTAATACTCCTACATGCAAGGAGTGATAGTAGTCACAAATTGTATGAAGCTAGGTGAAGTCGGCTGAACAAAACCTAAGTGAGAAATCATATGGTAATGGATAGGTCGGGATGCTACAAACTATCTATGGTGAGAATGTCCAAACGGACTGACGAACTTGCGAATGTACGGGTCTAAACTATTAATACATTAGAAATGTGTATGTCGTTAATGACGACGTTATTTACCGAAAAGTAAGAGTAGATAATATGAAATTCGGAACATCCAACGATGAGGATGTAAAGATAACAGGCTTACAGCAAGCACCTAAGGATATATGTATAGCTAAGTCAATCGGAACGTGGTAAGCAAGAAACTGTCATCAACGCCTACTAGCGGACAGATGCATATAAGGTTCTAACGAACCGAAATTGCTTCATTCTTGTGAAGGTGGGGACACAGTACCAACGAAACATGTAACGAATGTGGAGGGATAGTCTCTAGTCTTGTTCTTTGAAAACTAAATTAACTAGATGTAACTCACAGGATCGAGTAAGATGATGGGACTTTTCGTAAGAAAGGGGAATTAACACATCGGTGAGTACAACATTACGACATGCAGAATATTATGACATGCAAAAAGTGTTTGATGATTTATATCAACGGAGCAAAAACAACGCTACTAAAGGTATAAATTTATATAAACATCTCATATCAAAAGAAAATATTCTATTGGCATATAGAAACATAAAGGCTAACACTGGCTCTAAAACTGAAGGAACAGATGGTATCACAATCGACCATTATAAAATGGAAGATGTAGATTTTTTCGTTGATAACATAAGAAAGAATCTTGTAGACTACAAGCCAAATACGGTACGTAGGGTAGAAATACCTAAACCAAATGGAAAGAAACGTCCATTAGGAATACCTACAATGAGAGATAGATTGATTCAACAAATGTTCAAGCAGGTTCTAGAGCCAATATGCGAAGCAAAATTCTACAAGCATTCATATGGATTTAGACCCAATAGGTCAACGCATCATGCGATGGCTAGGTGTCAATTCTTGATGAACCGCGGGGGATATAGTCATGTAGTTGACATTGATATACAAGGTTTTTTTGATAATGTAAACCATTCCAAACTACTAAAACAACTATATAACATAGGTATAACTGATAGAAAAGTACTGACAATCATTTCTAAAATGTTAAAAGCACCAATCAAAGGAATAGGCATTCCTACAAAAGGAACTCCGCAAGGAGGGATTCTAAGCCCATTACTAAGTAATGTTGTATTGAATGACTTAGATTGGTGGATAACTAGTCAGTGGGATAATATCAAAACAAGGAAAACATATACACTACCAAACAAAAATTATCATCTATCAAAAACAAAATTAAAGAGAATGTATATAGTTAGGTATGCGGATGATTTCAAAATATTTACAAACAATCACAAATCTGCAACTAAAATATTTTATGCAGTGGAAGGTTACCTCAAAAATCACTTAAACCTTGATGTATCTAAGGAAAAATCAACTATAACTAACCTAAAAAGAAAATCTTCGGATTTTCTAGGGTTCTCTATTAAATTTGTTAAAAAACGCAAAAGATATGTGGCAAATACACATGTAAGCGAGAAAAAGAAAAAGGATATTCTTGAAAAAGCAAAAACAAGAATTAAAGCAATTCAAAAAAGTCCATCTGGAAAAACAATACAGGACTATAATTCCTATGTGCTTGGTATAAAAAACTATTACAAAATAGCAACACATGTATCTATAGACTTTACTGAAATAGCCTTTCGTCTCTCGAAAACCTTGTTTAATCGTCTAAAATCAATAGGAAAATATAAGATTCCTACTAATACAAACGCATTATACAAAAGAACTCACAGGAACAATTATAGAACCTTTGAAATAGCAGGTAATCATGTATATCCATTAGCGGACATACAAACACGATTCCCTCAAAGTTTCAGTCAAGATATATGTAATTACACTAAAAAAGGAAGACAAAAACTCATCAAAAGCTTAAAAGGTAACATTGCCAATGAAATGCAAAAAATGTTGCTATCCTCCACCAAAGGGAAAAGTATGGAGTATATAGATAACAGAATGTCGAAATATTCCATGCAAAATGGAAAATGTGCTGTCACGGGAATCTTTTTGCTAGCTGATGAAGCACACTGTCATCACAAAGTACCGAAAGGTATGGGAGGAACTGACGAGTTCAATAACCTAATTATTGTACGTGAATTTGTCCACAGACTGATTCACGCTATAAATGAAGAGACGATTAGAACGTATATGAGAATACTTCAATTGAACGATAAACAATTGAAGAAAATAAATAAGCTCCGTAAAGCTTGTAATCTAGTTACTTTAGTATAGAAGAATAAGATGGGACGCCGTATGTCGGGAAACTGACACGTACGGTGTTAGGTGGGGGAAAAGGTGGAGATGATATCAAAGCCTTACCTATCACGCACGGTATTAAAAACATATGTAATGACACAAATAGCGTGTCATCTTATTCAATAAAGATATGTTTAATCTCTTTATTGTCATCATAGATACCAGAAACATGAGCACCTATAAATGGATTGCCATGCACCTTATCTTTGGTAATTATAAAGTTAAATTTAGAATGGTTATCTATTGTACAAGTTATAAGATATTCATTATCAATGTCGCGAATATCAACAAGCGTAGCTGCAAAGAACATGTTGATCACACCTTTTCTTATTCTGAATATAGAAATACTTTATTCTTCACGTAAGGTAACGGCTTGTGCTAATAACGCAGTATTAAACAAAATTCTTATTTAACAACAAATAAAAAGAGCGCATTTTTATATGCACTCTTAGTAAGATAGGTGAATGTCTCATGAGATATAAAAAATTCAAAAAATCGTAATCAGATTTTCATGAGTGAATTTTTATATTGTATTCGTTACTTGGAGTTATTGAGCCTGTCACTATAAAAATAAAGAGCGCTTTTTAAGGCGCTCTATGACCAGGACTCATATCGAAAAGCTTACCATGATTTATGTATGTATGTATGTATGTATGTATGTATGTATGTATGATTTTAATGTATGTGCAGTTTTTTAATAAAATCCTTATTTTAAAATTAAAGAGCGCTTTCCAAGGCGCTCTTCTACCCAAACTTACATTGAAAAAGAATACACGACATTGTATGCCTATTTCTTTCGCTTTGTGTAGTTTTAAAACAAAATCTTTATTGTATAAAAAAAGGCTAGGATTTCTCCTAGCACTCAATAAAAGGTTATGTCGCATGGGAAATAAGATAATAAGCGAATTTGAGCGCTCATTTCAAATGTAGTATATAACGTTTTTAAGGAAGAAAGTAAGGAAAACAGTAATATTTACAAATGTTTTACGTAGCAATAAAGATATTAATAAATAATAAGATTTTTATTTAAAATGGTTCAGCCCCTTGGGGTGCGCTCCAAGGGGCTGAGATTCGAGAACTCTTAAACTCTTGTTTAATTACATGATAACTCCCTAAGGAACATCCATAATATTGTAACATATCACCAATCTGGTCGGCAATTTAGATATTTAGATTTAAATTTAAATCTATCTGTTTTAAAAAGACATTCTAAATGTAACGTATGAATATTTCGAAAATGTAACAAAAAGTTAACAAAATCGTTATTTGATGATAAATAACAAAGAGCACACATATAAGCATGCTCTTTGTTAAGAAAGGTAGTTTTTTATGAATGGAGAGTCTCCATACAATAACATATGCTTGGCCAATGAAAAGGTGCAAATAATTTAACAAAAACTTCATTTTGTAGAATAAGGGAAACAAAAAAGAGCACTAACTTACGGTACTCTTTAGGAGAAAAGTGAAATGTTGAAAAGTAGATTAGGGTTTCTTGGTTCGAAATAATATATGACCATTTCATCGTAATGTAACAATGAATCACTAATGCTAACTACTTGTTGAAAAAAAGAACCCCCTCTAGATTATTGACTGCCAGAGCTTCAAGCAATAATTAATCTAATTTTTCAATTATAATTGAAGCATTTATATTTGTTTGTGTTCCACCTGCTAAAGTCTGCAAAGTAACTGCAGCAGCGGACGTATGATTATTAAGGGTAAGAATATCACCTGCGGCTAAAGTAAGAACTGTTTGCCCATTGTTTTGTTGAGTTCCTGCACCTGATCCATAAACGGAGTTAGTAACGGGGGCCCCGTTTAAAAATAGTGCAAATTGATTAGGCTCAACTCCTGATACAGAAAAGGAAATTTTATAATCTCCGGCATTTGTAACCATCATCTGAGAAGTTCCAGGGGTAAAAGTAAATCCAGACGTTATTACCCCATTTGAATTAAAAAGAATAGGTGCTTCTAAGGCAACTACTTGAGCTGCTGTATTGAAGATATAAGCATATTGAGATAATCCAGATGCAGTAAGTCCAGTAGCACCAGTATGTCCAGTTATCCCGGTAGGACCAGTAGCACCAGTAGGTCCAGTTATCCCGGTAGGTCCAGTAGCACCAGTAGGTCCAGTTATCCCGGTAGGTCCAGTAGCACCAGTAGGTCCAGTTATCCCGGTAGGTCCAGTAGCACCAGTAGGTCCAGTTATCCCGGTAGGTCCAGTAGCACCAGTAGGTCCAGTTATCCCGGTAGGTCCAGTAGCACCAGTAGGTCCAGTTATCCCGGTAGGTCCAGTAGCACCAGTAGGTCCAGTTATCCCGGTAGGTCCAGTAGCACCAGTAGGTCCAGTTATCCCGATAAGTCCAGTAGCACCAGTAGGTCCAGTGGCACCAGAAGGACCAGTAGCCCCGGTTATTCCGGAAGGACCAGTAGCACCAATAGATCCAGTGGCACCAGAAGGTCCAGTTATTCCGGAAGGACCAGTAGCACCAATAGATCCAGTGGCACCAGAAGGTCCAGTTATTCCGGTAGGCCCAGTAGGACCTGGAGGCCCACCAGAAGGACCTGTCGCCCCGGTTATTCCGGAAGGACCAGTAGCACCAGTAGATCCAGTGGCACCAGTAGGCCCTATTTGAGGCAAAGGAAAGGCACATGGAAAGGGTATGTGACAATTCTTTTTAAATTTACTCATTTTTACATCTCCCTTATAAATTAACTAACCAATTGATACTATAACAACTTATGAGCAAACCGACACAAAGGTATAAGCAAGAAACCTGTGAAAATCACAAAAGGTCTTAAGAGTAAGCCTTCATCTTTTGTTCTATAATATGTAGACTTATATTTTTACTTCGAAATTTTTTGGGAATGTATGTGGTAACTTTTCAGACAGTGATTTGTAAAACTGCATGAACGGATAGAAGGTCATACAAAGGGAAGTGTTACCATCCGAAAAACTAAACAAAAATTTCATTTTGTAGAAAATCTTCGCGCAAAAAAAAGCACTGTATACAAGTGCTCTTTAAACGGAGGGCCCTATGAGTGAATAGGTTCCATATCCGTAATATATGCTTCATTAATTAAATGGTGACAAGCTAATAAAGATTTTATTTTCGTAGTAGTTTTTTCAGAAAAGATTACTTATGTAAGAAAGAATGCTTTTCTAAAGCGTTCTTTCACAGGTTGTTTATATATATGTGTGTATGAAGCCCTCTCAGGATAGTATATGCATGTTCGAATTCATAGTTGCCTGTACTAAAAAAAGAACAGTCAGCAAAAGCTAACTGCTCCATTTCCCAAAAAAGGTTTCAGGCTGCAAACACTGTTAAGAAAGCAGCTTATGAGTAGTATGTACAGAATATTGAAGATTATTAGGATGAAAAAAAGAGCACCTTCGAAAAGTGCTCTTTCATAAAGGTTATGCGGAAATAAAATGACGAGATCACTTAGTAGAAAGGATGGCACAAAATAATATATGAACGTTTATCTAATGGGTGACAGTGAAATGAAAAGAGCAGCTAGCAAAAGCTAACTGCTCACCCAAGAAAAACAGAGGAAAGATAACCATGTGTCTATAGTATTGACAGAATGTTTAGTTTTATTCAAGGGGGAGAAGGAAGTGAATAAATTTAAGCTGTCCCAACTTGATTTTGGTCTGCAACATCAGCATCAAATGTGTTTGTTGCACTAACACCGCTAAAGGTATTGACAACAAAACCAACATTTGATGCCCCTGAACCATTATAAGATTTTGTATTCTCTTTTGGAGAAACGTTATAAAAATCGCCTAAGTTGAAAGAACCAGCACTATTTTGTACGACAAGGTTTGCTACAACTGTTGGCATAGTATTCACCTGCTTTCCTAGAAAGTATTTAAATTAGCATATGGTGTATTCGTCTAGAGGTTCATTGGGATCTAAGAATTCGAAGTTATGGCTTATGAAGATTTTAATAAAATAATCCTTTTGTGGGGAAAAGGACTTTATAAAATAGGTACAATTCACGTTTAGATTATTTTTGAATGTAATATAGGTATCAAGAGGAGTGAAACGCTCCAAAATGGAAATGAGAGACGTTTGCATGAAAGGGATGAGAGGAATGGCAAATGCAAAGAAAAAGAAAATAAGAAAAGCTATCGCTCGTCGTGCGATAGACGTTGATAAATACCAAGTTAACAAAGCTTGGAGAAACATCTTTGTGCAGGCTGGTATTATCAAATAAATGAAAACAGAATACAGTCCGGCTAGAAAACTAGAGGATACCAATTTTTAGAGCAGCAATAGAGCTGTTTTAAGAAATGGTGTCCTTTTTATTTTGAAAAGGGAGATGGAGAAATGAAGGTGCTAAGGGATCAATTGCGTGAGTGGAATAAGCAATCAAAACAAGCGAAGAAGAAAAACAAGAAAAAACAAAAAGAGAAATTAAGCACTCGTGACATTGAAGATTTAATGGGGATTCGTGGACCACGTTATGAACGTAGACGTGGAGCTTTAAGACAAAAGTAATTAAAAAATAAAAAGGGGTGGTCTTATATGACTAAACAATTATCTTTCTTACCAAAAATCGATAGAACGGCAACACAAGAGGAATTAGAAGGCGTGTTGGAAAGTGTACGTATACATAGACAATTTGGGATGATGCGTAAAGAAATGAAAGTCACTCCTTCTTATGAAATGCGCGAGCACGGTCCTACACATGCAGTTGGTAAGTCATTAGAAGATGTTGCCATAGCGAATATTCAACAAAGTAAACGTGAAGAATGGCTCGAAAGAATGTCATTACGTATTGATCAATTTCTAAATCGATTAGGAAACGGACGTGCAGGAAGTATCCAAAGGGATATTATTTGTAAACGTTATTTAGAAGAAGAGGATGTATGTGATTACATGGTTTATAACGAAATCGGAATGTCAGAGCGTACTTACCGCCGTTGGAAGTCTAAAGCATTTTATAAACTAGCTTTTGCACTTGGATTAGAAGTTTACGAGACAGAAGAGACTGGAGGTAATGAATAATGAATTTTGTTCAACCAATACGTAATCTAGAGCAAATACAACAGATAAAAGAATATTTGAAAGAAAAGAGTGACCGTAATTATATCTTATTCGTGATGGGAATTAATACAGGGTTACGTATAAGTGATATTTTAAAACTAAAGGTTGGAGATTTAAAAAGCAGCCACATCTCAATGCGTGAAATGAAGACAGGTAAGCAGAAGCGTATACAGATTACAACAGCACTAAAGAGAGAGCTTAAATGGTTCAATGAAAATAGAGAAGATGATGAGTACCTATTAAAAAGTAGACAAGGGAAGAATCGTCCGATTGGTCGCAGTATGGCATATAAGATATTAAGTGGAGCTGCAGCAGAGTTTGGATTAGATGAGATAGGGACGCATACTTTGAGAAAGACGTATGGGTATCACATGTACATGCAAACCAAAAACATAGCATTACTTATGGAGATATTCAATCACTCGTCAGAGAAGGTCACGTTACGTTATATAGGTGTAAATCAAGATGCAATGGATAAAGCAATGAGTAGATTTAAAATCTAAGCATTGTTTTTTCTTTTTAATCTATACAGTTACGCATAATTTTCTTACTGTGTAACTCAAAAGAGAAAGTGTTATAAAACTATGAATAGCAAGGGCTGTAGCGTTTGACTCAGTTACACAGAATATAAGATATGGGTAAGTGAAGAAAAGGCATAAAAAAGGAGCGTAGTTCGTCAAATAGATGTAATGCTCTATTACTATTAAGTTAAGAAATTCATTGTTTCCGATTAATTGCATCTGTTTATTGTGATTCTTATTGATTGTAAAAAATAAAAAATTGCCTTATTAAAGGCGATTCATCTTGTATTCTTTTGATAAATAAATATCTTTTAAAATTAAATACAATGTTCTACATTAACGCGTTTCTGGATCTTTGTCTTTTTTTCTAAGACCAAATAATCCTAGTAGTCCCAATAAACCAAGCCAAGTCCAATTATTATTTTTATTACGATTATCATTTAAATCATTTGTCGTATTTACATTTCGAGTTCTCACATCATTATTAACTCTATTCATGTTATAGTCATTAACTCTATTCGTGTTATAGTCATTAACTCGAGTTGTAGTATTATTATTGATAACTCTACTCGTATTAGATCCATCGTATTCAGCATGGACGCTTGTACCAAAAACTGTAATAGTTAGTAATAGGGCACCTAAAATAGATGAAAGTTTTTTCTTCATGGTTTTCCCTCCTTTCGTATTTAGTAATGTCTCCAGTTCCTTTAGACAATATTCGGTTGAAAATATATAAAACCATTTGAATTCAAATTATGATAAATATCTTTAATTTTTATTATTAAAAGTACTTAATAATAATGGATTAAGTTAATTGAAATGTATTTATTCTTTATAAGCATAAATTTTTGGTAACGGTACATTCTATGAGAGGTAATTACTATATTTGGGTAAGGTGTTCCTTATGAGTTATAAGAACTTATTTTCTTTAATCAAGAACATGATTGGGAAAATTTTTTCTATAGTAAGTATTGTTGCTAAAAGTCTAATTTCTTTAAGGAGGAATATTTTTATGGGTATTTTAAGTGGAAATCCACAAAATGAACCAATGCACTACGGAGAAGTCTTTGGGATTTGGAGTTACCTTGCAGCGGCACAAGGCGCAATTGCTGGATATCAAGTTCTTATTAACCACACAGGAGACGAGGATTTAAAGAAATTTTTAGAAAACCTTGTAGAGAATGATATTCAATCAGAAGTTGAAGAATTAAAAAATATATTAAAATTGAATGGTGTTGCATTACCACCAGCACCTCCAGAAAGACCAGTTGCATCTATTGAAACGATTCCTCCTGGTGCTCGTATTAATGATGCGGAAATTGCAGCTAAAGTTTCTATGGATCTTGCTGCTGGGTTAGTAGCATGTAGTCAAGCTATGGGACAATCTCTTCGAGAAGATGTTGGAATGATGTTTGGTCAATTTCATATGAAAAAAGCACAAGCTGGAGCTATATTACTTCGTCTGAATAAGAAAAAAGGTTGGATTATTCCACCTCCATTACATGTTCTACAATCAGATCAAGCATAATAACTAAATGAAAATTCAATCTATTCTTTGTGGCTGTTGCAGTGAGGTAGTCTAGGAAAATAAAGGTTATTAACGAATTAAAATAAGTGGCAGAGTCATGACCGCTTTTTGGCAGTATATGTGCCGGTTATTTTGGAATTAACGTGTTATATTTGTATTGTGAGTAGTGGCGGAAAACATTTCTCACAAAATTCCTGATAAATGAAAATGGATCGTCATGACCGGTGGCGATGGTTGCAGATTGGATGACTAGTTGTTTCTTGATTCCACATTAAATTGCAATTTACGTTGTGTAAACGGAGAAGGGCTTTTGCTCTTCTTCCAGTTACTTAATATTGTGGGAGCGAATGAATGTAACGGTATTAAGTGATTGGAACAAGAATAAATACCGTATTTATATAGTAATAACAAAAGATTTTGACGAAAGGGCAACTGGTGCACGGTTGCTCTTTCATTATGCAAAAATTGCATGAGTAGTGTGAGGATTGAAAGAATAGTATATTATCCTTCTCAATGTACATATTAAGTAAAGTATTTAATATCATACATAAAAGGCGGGGTAATATGAGTGAAAATAAGAAAAATGAAGAATTGAATAAGGTGAAGAAGTATTATTTTAATGAGGATAATCAGCCAGTAGCTGGCATAGAGTTAACCTTGCCGTCTGATATAGGAAGCATGTTAGACCCGAAATCAGATGATGATGAAAGTAGAGAAAGTAATAATGAATAAGTTTAATCTAAGCATCCATTCGGGTGCTTTTTATTTTGGTTAAGGAGTGAGGGTAATTGGATAGCGTTTTAAACGATAGGATTGCTGCACTTGGTCTTATACCCATTGATAAGAAAGCATACATCAAATACCTTAAGCCTAATGAGAAGGCGTACAAGAAGGTTGGGATTGATGTTAATCGATTTAAGTATTATAAACTGTATGAACAGAAGCCAATGTTTTACTCTGTAGAATATCTCATGCAAACACCAATAAAAGATTTATTGGAAAGAGATAGAGGGAATCAAACACGCTGGGTAAAGACAGATGAAAGAATATAAAACCAAACAACAGAAGCGTAAGTTCTATGACAGTAGTGATTGGAAGAGTACACGTGAACAAGTAAAGAAGCGTGACAACTACGAATGCCAGGAATGTAAACGAAACGGTCGAGTACAAACGGATACCAATGAGTACAGTGAGAGTGCAAAGCGTAAGAAGATACAGTTAGTTGTCCATCATAAAAAAGAACTTGAACATCATCCAGAACTTGCATTAGAAATCGACAATCTCGAAACAGTATGTGTGGATTGCCATAATAAAGAACACGGTAGAATATTCAAAAAGAAACAGAACAAATGGGAACACGATGAAAAGTGGTAAAAATGATTCAGTAATAACACCCCCCCTTAAAATATTTCATCAAAAAATGCTCTAAGGGGCACCGGAGGAGGGGGTTAACTGTCAGGTTTTTTTCGAAAATACGCACGTAAGGGGGGGTGGGTAGATGGCTGTTAGTATTGTAAGGTTAAAGGAACAGCTTATGAATAGTATTGATACGACAGATTTAGTTGAAGTTGAAAAGGTAGAACGCTATATTGATCTAGTTAAAGCATTTCGAAAAATTAATAAAACGATAACTAAAGAAGGGGAATCCGTAACAATTAAAAATGGGACTCAAGTTTTCGTTAAGGCCCACCCTCTTATAAGTGAGAGGAATAAAATTAACAGTTCTTTAATTGCATTAGGGAGAGATATAAAGTTTGTTGTTAAGAATACTATCCCTAATACAGGTTATAGCAAAAGTGATCTTACATGATTAAGCAAAAGTATGTGGAAGAATATATTGAACTTTATCGAAGTGGGAAAGTAAAGTTCAATAAAGAAAGAGAACTGTTAATTGAATATCTAGAAAAACATGTTTTAAACAGAGACGATTTGTATTTTGATGATGAAATGATTGAGGATTGTATAAACTTCGGTGAGAAGTGGTATTTTCCATTGCAGTCATTTCAAAAATTCTTAATAGCATTCGTCTTTTTATTTTATAAGAAAAATGGACGTGTATTTTATCGTAAATTCCTGTGGATGTTAGGACGTGGCGGCGGTAAAAACGGTCTGATTTCTGTTATTATTCACTTTTTAATTAGTGAATTGCATGGCATTCCAGAGTATAACATTTCAGTTGTAGCGAATAGTGAAGAACAAGCAAAAACAAGCCCTGACGAAGTTCATAAATGTGTGAAGAAGAATGAGGTCTTGAAAAGAGCCTTTAAAACGACGTTAACTCAAACAGTTTCAAAGGCTACTGAAAGTGTACTGAAGTTTAGGACTTCAAATGGAGATACAAAAGATGGTTTGCGTGATGGTGCGGTTGTATTTGATGAAATACATCAATACGAAAGCAATAAAGATGTCCGTGTTCATATCAGTGGTTTAGGGAAAAAGAAAAACCCACGTGAATTTTACATTGGTACAGATGGATATGTTCGTGACGGTTTCTTAGATAAGCAAAAAGAAAAGGCAATGAAGGTACTAAACGGCGAAGCACGTCCGAATGCTGTCTTTCCTTTTATTTGTAAATTAAATGATGAAACTGAAGTAGGTGATCTTGATAATTGGGAGCTTGCGAATCCCATGTTATCTAAGCCTTTAAGTGAGTATGCTGAGGGATTACTTGAAACGATAAAGGAAGAATATGAAGATTTAGAGGATGATCCAAGCAACCGAGAAGAGTTCATGACAAAGCGTATGAACTTACCTGTTACAAACTTAGAACGTTCCGTTGCAAAATGGTCAGAAATTCTTGCTACAAATCGACCGTTTCCAGATTTACATGGTCAAGAATGTATTGGGTCGTTAGACTTTGCAAGTATTCGAGATTTCGCGGCGTGTGGTCTTTTATTTAGACAAACTGGTCAGTATATCTTTAAAACTCATTCCTTTGTCCGAAAAGAATTTGTTGATATCTACTATGGATATTCTAAAAAAGCAGGTGAGTTCAAAAAACAGAAGTTTGCGCCAATAAAAGAATGGGAAGAACAAGGCTTACTAACTGTTGTGGACGAGCCTACTATCAATCCTCAACACATTGTTGATTGGTTTGTAAAAATGCGTGAACAATATGGTATTAAGAAAATCATAGCTGATAACTTCCGAATGGAAGCGATAAGACCTTTATTAGTAGCTGAAGGATTTGAAATAGAAGTTATAAGAAACCCTAAGGCAATTCATAGTTTATTAGCGCCACGGATTGAAATGGCATTTGCAAATGAGCAGATTGTTTTCGGTGACAACCCTCTTATGCGTTGGTATACACAGAATGTATTGGTTGTGATTAAAGGTGACGGGAACAAAATATATGAAAAGAAAGAGCCGGTGCGAAGAAAAACTGACGGATTCCAAAGTTTTGTTCACGCTCTCTATAGAGCTGATGAAATACAAGAAGTAACTGACTTCATTATAGGTGATATTAAATTCTAATAAAGAGGGTGATAGCCATTGGGTGGTTAGGTTCAGTATTTAAAAGAAATAAAGAATTAGAATTTATGGTGGATCTGGGCATAGTTGCTGATACAGCAAACAGGGTTCATATGAAACGATTAGCAATTGATACATGCGTGTCATTTTTAGGAAGGACGATTAGTCAATCTGAATTCAGAGTAAGACAGGGTAAAGAATTTGAGAAGAATGAACTTTATTATCGATTAAACGTTAGACCGAACAAGAATATGACCGCAAGTACCTTTTGGGAAAGGTTTATTCGCAAACTTATTTATGATAATGAGTGTTTAGTTATACAAGCGGATGATGGTGATTTACTAATTGCAGATGGATTTCAGCACAATGAATACGCTGTGTTTGAGGATACTTTTACCGATGTAATAGTAAAAGATTATACGTTTAAGAGAAGTTTTAGGCAAAGTGAAGTAATTCACTTAAAGTATCGAAATGATAAATTATCTCCACTTATTGATGGTTTATTTGCAGATTACGGGGACTTATTTGGTAGAATACTAAGCTCTCAAAAACGTAAAAATCAAGTTCGTGGAACAGTTGATATGGATATGACAGGTGCCAAGACGGAAGAGAACATAGCGAAATTACAAAAGTTTATTGATGATATGTATCAAGCGTTTGGTAATAAGGATATTGCTATTGTTCCACAACAAAAGGGCTTTAATTATAACGAAATATACAATGGTGTTGCGAATGGCCCAAGTGTGGAAGAAATCAATAAAGTAACAAATGGTTTCTTAAATCAAGTAGCTATGACAATTGGTATTCCAACAGCTTTGATATATGGCGAGATGGCTGATGTAGAGAAGCAAACGAAAAACTATATGCTTTTCACAGTACGGCCATTATTAAAAAAATTATCTGATGAAGCGAATGTTAAATTCTTTGAAATGAATGAGTATCTTTTAGGGAAAAAGATTGAGGTTAAAGCAGTTTCTTATCAAAGTATATTTGATCTTGCAACAAGTATTGATAAGCTCATTTCTTCAAGTGCATTTACAGGAAATGAGATTAGATCAGAAGTAGATTATGAAAATTCGGATGATCCGAACTTAAATATTCATCATATTACGAAGAACTATACGAAACTAAATGAATCTGAAGGAGGTGAGAAATGATGGAACATGTGAATATGAATAAGCTTTTAAATTTAAAACGAGATATTCGTTTTGAAGCTAAAGGAGAAAATGAGTGTAAATTAACTGTTTATGGGTCAATTGGTGGATGGTTTAGCGAAAATAATGCTGAAGCAGTAAGAAGAAAAATTCAAGATGTTAAAGTAGAAAAAATTCACGTTCATATTAATTCGGGTGGAGGTTCCGCATTTGATGGTGTAGCAATTTGTAATCAGTTAAAGCAGCATAATGCTGAAATTATTGTTCATATTGATGGTTGGGCAGCTAGTGCCGCATCTGTAATTGCAATGGCAGGTGATAAAATCATTATGCCTAGTAATACTATGATGATGATTCATCAAGCGAGTACCTTTGAATATGGAAATGCAGACCTATTTGAAAAAACAGCACGAGATTTACGAAAGATTGATTCAGCTTTAGCGGCATCTTATAAGAAACGTTTTGTTGGAACAGATGAAGAATTAAAGCAACTATTAAAAGATGAAACTTGGCTAACAGCAGAGGAAGCAGTTGCTCTTGGTTTAGCTGATGAAATTGCTGATGAAATCGAAATAGATGATACGCAAGAAGAGGAAGAAGAGGAAGTTGTAGAAAATTTTAAAGAAGATTTAGTAGCTAAGTATACGAAACAGCCAAATATTCAAAAACCAAAAGAGCCTATTCAAGAGCCTGTTAATACAAAACAGAATCTGAGTACGCTCTTTTTAACTTTAGGAGGAAAATAAAATATGGTTATCAAGTTTAATAGTTTTGAAGAGAAGAAACTAGCATTTGCGAAAGCGACACAGGAAGGAACACCAGAGGAACAGTCAGTAGCATTAAATTCTATGATTGAAGCACTTGCTACAGATGTTCGCTCAGATATCTTGAATCAAGTCAATGAATCTATTGTAGACCGTTCTATTATGCAGTCTCGTGGTTCTAATGTATTAACCAGTGAGGAAATGAAATTCTTCAATGCAGTAGTTCAAGATGGTGGCTTTAAAGATACTGAAACATTACCTAAGACAACACAAGAACGAATTTTTGATGATTTAGTTCAAGGTCATCCGTTGTTAGAACATATAGGATTAGAAAACTTAGGTGCTGTGACAGAATTTATCTATGGAGATCCAGAAGGTGCAGCTGTATGGGGACCATTATTCGGTGATATTAAAGGGCAGCTAAATGCTACATTCCGGAAAGAGTCTATCTCTCAACTTAAATTAACGGCATTTATCCCATTGGCAAATGACATGCTTAAACTGGGGCCAGTGTGGGTGGAACGCTATGTTCGTACAATGATTTCAGAAGCTATGTCTGTAGGTTTAGAACGTGGATTCGTAATTGGTACAGGTAAAGATGAACCTATTGGATTGTTAAAAGATCCAAGTGGAAGTGTTGTTGGAGGAGTATATCCAGATAAAAAAACAGCAGGGACTTTAACGTTTGAACCAGGTCGCAAAACAATCAATGAATTAAAAGGCGTGGTTAAATTACTGGCTAAAAAGCTAAATCCTGATGGTAAAACTGATGCAGACAGACCAAAAAATATTGCTGGGAAAGTAGTTATGGTAACAAATCCGTTTGATACTTTTGATATCCAAGCAAATGCAACAATTCAAAATGCGGCTGGAGCGTATGTGACAAGCTTACCTTTCAATCCAACTCCTACAGAATCTGTGTTTGTACCTCAAGGTAAGGTCCTGTTTTTTGTTAAAGGAGAGTATATTGCAGCGATGGGTGGAACGGAACCAATTAAAAAATATGAAGAAACATTAGCATTAGAGGATGCAACGCTTTATATCGCTAAGCAATTCGCTACAGGTAAGCCAAAGGATAAATATACATCACAAGTTTACACGTTAAAACTTGAAGAAGCACCAACTCCACCAGCTCAAGGGTGATGTGAATGGAAACAGTAATTTCTAATGAAATATTGCAGGAATTCAAAGATAGGATGCACTTAGGTGATGATGAAGATGATAACCTAAAGCGCATCCTATCTACGTCTAATAAAGCTTTATTAAGAATTTGTGGGGATTATGATATTAACAATGACGAGGCTGAAGAGTTCAAGGAATTAGTCTTTGAACGTTCTCGTTATGTTTATAATGATGCTCTTGAGTATTTTGACCAGAATTTTTTAAGTCAGATTAATAGTTTGGGCATTGATAAAGCATTAGAAGAAATTAAACTGGACGGTGATTAAGATGCGTCCTTTTCAGTACAAAAAACCTTTAAATACAGGTGATTTTAGAAATCGAATTAGCATTGAACAACCTGTAGTAATAAAAGATGAATTGAACCAAGTAATCGAAATATCTTGGCAGGAATTAAAAAAAGCGTGGGCAATGATAAAAACGGTGAAAGGGTCTGAGTATATCGAAGCTTCAGCTTCACAAGCTACTCGAATTTATCGATTTGTAATCCCTTATACATCGGATGTTACAGAAGAAATGCGGATTAAAATGAATGATCGTATCTTTGACATTATCGAACCGCCAATGAATGATGATGAAATGTATCAAACTTTGACTATAATCGCAAAGGAGCATACTTAATATGAATGATTTTGCGAGTGATCTTGCTAGAGAATTACAAAGATATGCAAATGTTATGGAAGAAGAATTACTGACAGCACAAGAAGAAGTAGCTGATGTTGCTGTCAGTAAATTAAAGCAAAATAGTCCTAAAAAAACAGGTGCTTATCGTAAAGGATGGCGTAAGAAAAAAGAAGGTAATGGTGTTGTCCTTCATAATACGCAAGGACAATTAACGCATCTTTTAGAAAAGGGACATGCGAAAGTCGGTGGTGGTCGAGTTCCAGCACAAGTTCATATTCGTCCAGTTGAAGAGTATGTAATTGATGAATTGCCAAAACGTATCGAAAGGGCGGTTCAACAATGACATTAGGAGAACTAACAAAAATTCTTGAAGCTACAGGTTATCCTGTGGCTTATTCGCATTTCACAGCTACACCAGGTAATCCAGTTCCAGCACCACCTTATATTTGTTTTCTTGTGGACGGATCAGCAAATTTAATGGCTGATAACAAGGTCTATCACAAGATAAACGATTTAAATATTGAGCTTTATACAACTAGGAAAGATTTAGTTGCAGAAGCCAAACTTGAAAAAGTCCTAGACGATCATGAGATTCCTTATGAATCGTATGGGACTTTTATTGAATCTGAAAAAATGCATCAAAAAAATTATGAAACGAGGTTGATGTAGGTGAATAAAGAAAATAAAGTTACGTTTGGTCTGAAGAATGTACATTATGTTCCATTCGATACTCAAGATTTTTTAGTGAAATTTGGCACACCGATTCCATTACCAGGTGGGGTTGAACTAACTTTTGAGCCACGCGGTGATTTAATTGAATTTTATGCTGATGACATGCTTTATTATGCGGCAAGTAATAACCAAGGTTACGATGGAACGTTATCTATCGCGACTATTCCGGAGCAATTTGCTATCGATGCATTAGGAGAACAATTAGATGAAACAGACGGTGTGTTAAATGAATTGGCTGATGCTAAAGGGAAATCATTTGCGTTATTATTTGAATTCGATGGTGATGTGAACGCGACTCGACATGTTATGTATAACTGTGCAGCAAGTCGTCCGACAATCGCATCTAAAACAAAAACAAATTCAGCTGAACCAAATACAAACGAATTGAAGTTTGTATCTAGTCCAATTGTTTTAGTACCTGGTGGAAGACCAATGGTTAAAACAAAAACAACTTCTAAAACAACTCAAACGATTTACGATAACTGGTACAAAGAAGTGTACGTTAAAAAAACAGCAGCACCAAAAGGAGCGTAATAGTAAATGGAAAAGACAATTACAATAGACGGAAAACAAGTCAGATTAAAAAGTACAGCAGCCACAGTTAAACGATATAAAGCACAATTTAGACGTAATTTATTTGCAGATATGATGGGGTTAGGAGCAATTAACGCTTTAACTTCACCAAATGGATCAGAACAACCTATTAATATGTCTAATGTTGATATAAGCAAAGTGGACTTTGAACTTATTTATGACTTGACTTGGTTATTCGCTAAAACGGCTGATTCAAGTATTCCTGATCCTATGACGTGGCTGGATGAATTTGAAGAATTCCCAATTGAAGAAATCATGCCAGAAATAATGGAACTAGTTCAAGTCACTATGGGAGCAAAAAAAAAATAACAGGAAATGATGAAAAGCAAGGGACATTCAGTGATGAAGAATTAACCACTGATTTGTTCCTTGCTCTTTGTTATAAAGCAAAATTAACGCATTGGGATTTAGAAACCATGACAATCGGTGATTGTTTTGATTACATCGCTGAGTTTGCTGAAATGGAGAACCCAGACAAAGAAAAAGTTAGAAAAGCAAATCAAAAAGACTTTGATTCATTCTAAGAAATGAGGTGAGAAAATGGCCGGAAGAATTAAAGGGATTACGATAGAAATCGGCGGGAATACTCAACCGTTACAAAATGCTTTAAAAGATGTAAATAAACAAAGTGACGCTTTGGCTAAAGAATTAAAAGATGTTGAGCGCCTTTTAAAATTTGATCCAGGTAACGTGGAAGCTTTGGCTCAAAAACAAAAGTTACTTACACAACAAATTGAAAATACAACACAAAAGCTAGATAAATTGAAGGCAGCGGAACAACAAGTACAAGCTCAATTTCAAAACGGTAAAATTTCTGAAGAACAATATCGTGCATTCAGACGTGAAATTGAATTTACAGAAGGGTCACTTAATGGTCTTAAAAATAAACTAGGAAACATGAAAGCTGAGCAAGAGAATGTAGCGAGTTCCACAAGGCAATTAGAAACATTGTTTAGAGCTACGGGAAAAAGCGTTGATGATTTTGCAGGAGCATTAGGAAATCGTCTTGTGAATGCAATTAAAAGCGGAACAGCTACAAGTCGCCAATTAGAACAAGCGATTGGGATTATTGGTCGTGAAGCATTAGGAACTGAAGCGGATATTGAAAAATTACAACGTGCCCTTCGATCTGTGGATGCTGGGAATTCAATTCAACAAGTACGAAATGAATTACGAGATTTACAACAAGAAGCCCAAAGGACGCAAAGAGAATTTAAAGAGTTAGATATTGGTTTAGAAAACGTTCTTGGAGCAATGGTAGCTGGTGGTGGAATTGCCGGGACAATCGAAAAAGCACTTGATATGTCTAAGTTAAAAACAAAGATTGATATTACTTTTGATGTACCTGAGTCCTCCAAAAAGTCAGTAGAAGAAGCTATTAGAGGTGTTACTACTTATGGAGTTGATGCTGAAGCATCTTTAGAGGGCGTGCGCAGGCAATGGGCTTTAAATAAAAATATTAGCGATGAAGCTAACGCATCTATAGTAAGAGGGGCAGCGGTAATTGCAACATCTTATGAAGGTATAGATTTTACAGAGTTAATACAAGAAACATATGAAATAGGAAATGAATTAGGGATAACTCAAGATAGTGCCCTTGGTATGGTTGATGCGTTGTTAAAAATGGGATTTCCGCCAGAGCAACTAGATATTATTGCCGAATACGGAAGTCAGCTGACTCGTGCAGGTTTTAAAGCTGAAGAAGTCCAAGCAATTATGGAAGCAGGCGTTGAAACAGGTACTTGGAATATTGACAACCTATTGGATAAACAATTGTCCCTATGAGTGGTGACATTCATAGCAAACTCCTCTAATTCGGTGAAACTCTCACATAAGAGACAATACCGAGCCAATCCTATAAATAGGAAGTGTGTAACGACTAGTCGAAAGACGTAGGGTGTAAGCAAATGACATCCGAAACGGGGAGCATCTTATATAAGATGATGATATAGTCTGGTCTTACTGGTGACAGTAAGCAGTCCTTAGAGGACGGGTGAAGTGTTGCGAACTTCACTGAACATTACGGGTCTAAAAGAAGGACGGGTTCAATTAACTGAATTTGCACAAGGGGCGGATAAGGCATTAAAAGAAGCGCTTAGTGGTTCTGGGATTGCCGCAGAGCAAATAGAAAAGTGGGGAGCATCTGTCGCTAAAGGCGGAAGTGAAGGCTCAAAAGCTATGGTAGAAGTAGCTAAAGCGATTGAAGGGATAGAAGACCCGATAAAAAGAAATCAAGTAGGGGTTAAAGTTCTAGCAACGATGTTTGAAGATCAAGGACAAAATATTACCAATACTTTGATAAGTGCTTCAGAAAAAACCGTAGACTTTCAGAAGAATCAGGATAAATTAAATGAATCTATTAAAAAAATGGATGCAAGTCCAGCTGTAAAATTCCAAAAAGCTATGCAAGATTTACAAGTTGCTCTTCAGCCGGTACTTGGAGTTGTAGCCGATCTTATTTCTAAATTTGCTGAATGGATTTCTAATAATCCAGAATTGGCAGCGACATTAGCAGCCGTAGCAACAGCCATTGGTATAATATCGGGGGCGATTATGGCACTTGCGCCAATAGTTGTAACGGTAATGAGTATATTTGGAATTGGTGCGGCTGCTGCAGCCGGGATAGTTGCCATTGTGCCGATTATCGTAGCAGCTATAGTCGCTCTAGGTTTTGCTATTTATAAAAACTGGGAAGATATCAAAAACTGGACAATAGAAACCTGGAATTCTATTAAGGAATATTTAGTAGGACTGTGGGATAGTATCGTTCAATCATCCAGTGAAGCGTGGAGTTCATTTTTAGAAATAATGCATGCATTTTTTGATCCTATTGGTCAATTTTTTAATGATTTATGGACAGGTATAGGTCAGGTATGTAGCGATGCATGGAATTCTATTGTTGAATTCTTTTCTGGGGCCTGGGCTTCATTCACTGAAATGATGCATAGTTTCTTCGATCCAATAGGCGAATTCTTTAGTAACTTATGGTCCGGAATTGTTGAAACGGCTTCTTCTTGGTGGACATCTTTAGTTACAATGGCTTCCGAATTGTGGGGCATGTTAACGCAAGCATGGCAAGACACTTGGAATACAATTGTTACTTTTTTAGACCCTATCATTTCATTGATTTCAACAGTTTTAGAAGCAGGTTGGTTACTAATTCAAGCCGGGGTGCAAATTGCTTGGGCGGCAATCAGTCAATATATTATTCAACCAATCCAAGAAGCTTACAATTGGGTAAGCGGACAAATTGGCGAGTTAGTTAACTGGCTTAGTAAGCAATGGGAAATAGCAAAGGCAGCAGCGCAAATCGGATGGGGTTTATTTAAACAATATATCATTCAACCAGTACAGGAAGTATGGAACTTGGTGAAAGAAAAATTTTCTGATTTGGTTTCTTGGCTTGGTTCACAGTGGGAAACAGCGAAATCTTATACACTAGCAGGCTGGAATTTAATAAAACAGTATGTTATTCAACCAGTTCAAGAATTGTGGAATACAACAAAACAAAAGCTCGGAGATTTAGCAAATTGGATATTAAGTAATTGGGAAACAATAAAATCTTATACACTTTCAGCCTGGAATTTGGTGAAACAATACGTAATTAATCCGGTCACTGAAACGTATAATCAAGCTAAACAAAAATTTACTGATTTATATAATTCAGCGAGAGAAAAATTTGATTCCGTGAAGAATGCTGCACAAGAAAAATTTGAAGCAGCGAAAAGATTTATTATGGATCCAATAAGGGATGCGGTTGATGGAGTTAAGGGATTCATTGATAAAATCAAAGGATTCTTTGAAAATTTGAAGTTGAAAATTCCTAAACCTGAAATGCCACCTCTTCCACATTTCAGCTTACAAACTAGTACGAAAAACGTTTTAGGAAAAGATATTACGTTTCCATCTGGACTCAATATAGATTGGCGTGCAAAAGGTGGTATCTTCACTAAACCTACTATCTTTGGAATGAATGGTGGAAACTTGCAAGGAGCAGGAGAAGCTGGAAAAGAAGCGGTTTTACCTTTGAATAAAAAGACACTTGGATCTATTGGTGAAGGTATTGCAAAAACTATGATCGGCACTACCGGTTCTATGGGTCAATTAATGGGTGATATGATTCGCATGATGGATAGTTCTATGAGCCAATTATCGGGATTGAAAACTGTTATGAGCGGTGTGTATGGCAGTATGGCAAATAGTAGACAAGCGATGACAAGCGGTGTATCCAATCAAGTATTCAATTACTCGTCTGGATCACCTGGCGGTGGAGCAATTCCAATGCTTGGTGGTGACTTGGTAGTTGAGGTTCCTGTTGTTATAGAGGGGCGAGATGTGGCACGTGGTACTTATCGATATACAACCGAGTATCAAGATAGAGAAACAAAGAGAAACTCAGCCTTTTAGGTTAGGGTTTCTTTTATTTTATAAAGAAACGAGGTGTTAACATGAGTTCTTTTACATTTAACAACCAACGAAAAAACTTTGTTCAAATAGAAAAAGGATGGAAAAGACCTACATGGGCACCATTAAAAAGGAATTTTCTAAGTGTTCCGGGTTACCCCGGAGCAAGGCTATTAAATACACAAACTGACATACGTGTTCTTTCTATTCCTGTTGGAATTATCGTCCCCGATGGATCGGATTTAGAAACATTGAAAGAAGAAATTGCAGATTGGTTAATTACAGATCAACCAGCAGAGCTTATTTTCGATGTAGAGCCAAACAGAACATATCTAGCTGTTGTGGACGAGGGGTTTGATCCAGATGAATTCGTCACTCTTGGTAAAGGAATTCTTAAATTTATTTGTCCAATGCCTTATAAATTAGGACCTACTCGAACGGTAGAATTTCAAACAAATGGACTTGGTTTAATTGCTAACGTTCAAAATAAAGGCACTGTAGAATCAGAGCCTATTATCGAAATTGAAGTTGAAAATCCTTCTACATTTTTAGATGTTTGGAAGAGGAATGAATACTTTAGGATTGGATATCCACTTGCAGCTTCTCAACTTCCAGTAGAGAGAAAACAACGTGTAATGTGGGATGAAATTTCTACTATAATAGGCTGGACGAATGTATCGGAATTTGAAGATGCTAAGGGTGGCGGTGTACTTAAAACAAATGGACATCAAGTTTATGTAACTGATTATGGTGACAATAGTTACAAAGGTCATCATGGGGCGATTATGAAGAAAAGCATTCCAGGTGGACCTATACAAGATTTCATTATGTCCGCATACGTAAGATTCATTAGTTCCAGTTACGTTCAAATGGGACGAGTTGAAATAGCTTTACTGGATGAAAGTAGTAAACCTGTCGCTCGTTTATCAATGAACGATGTATTTTGGGAAGCAGAAGAAACACATGGATTCGCTAAACTTGCTTATCCTGGTCATCAAGCGGAACAAACTATGATCAATACGCGCGGTAAATATTCAAACACTTGGAATAACTTCTACGGTAGATTACAAGTATACCGAATCGGAAATGAGTGGGAATTTTTCATTACAAAATTTGCTGAAGGTACTGAAATTGATGATGCTGGAGCAAAAGCACGTTGGATAGATACAGACGGGATCTTAATGAATAAAGTCGCACAAATACAAATTTCTATCACACAATGGTGGAATAACGATCCAACTACAACTATGACAGTTGATGATATAAAGGTTTGGAAAGTAAATCAAAATACAAGTGATAATCCTCCTTACATTATGGAAAAAGGGGATAAAGTACAAATTGATACGGCTAAAAGTCTTGTGAGTATTAATGGTGCAAATGCAATTAATCTGAAAGACTTGTTTAGTGATTACCCTAAAATCAATAAGGGCCAGAACAAACTAGAAATTATGCCAGCAAATATCGGAACAGCAAAGGTGATATATAGGGAGAGATATAGATGAGAACACCTAGCGGTATACTTCATGTTGTGGATTTTAAAACAGAACAAATTGTTGCAAACATCCAAACAAAAGATTATTGGGATGATAAAAGGCATTGGGAAATCAAAAATAATATCGATACTTTAGAATTTAGAGTGTTTGATAATACGGACCATGCAGCAACTCTTATGCAGCAAAATTTAGTGTTAAAAGAAGTGCGTGATGGTCGAATTGTTCCATATGTAATTACTGAAGCGGAAAAAGACTCTAATGACAGATCAGTAATCGCATATGCATCTGGTGAATGGATTCAACTTGCTAAAGCTGGAATTATTCCTCCACAAAAAATAGAAGGCAAGACAGTAATGGAAATGATGGATATAGCTCTTTCAGGTACAAAGTGGAAGAAAGGAAATATAGCGTATGCTAGTTTCCGTTCTATGACTATTGATGAATTCATCGATCCATTATCTTTCCTTAAAAAGATAGCATCATTATTTGAATTAGAAATACAATACCGTGCTGAAGTGGTCGGCTCTCAAATCGTTGGCCGTTATGTAGATATGGTAAAGAAGCGTGGTCAAGAAACAGGGAAAGAAGTAACTCTTGGTAAAGATTTAGTGGGTATTAAGCGTGTTGAGAACTCGCAAAACATTTGTACATCCTTAGTTGGTTTCGTGAAAAAAGAAGGCGACACTATTATCACAGTTGAGAGCATTAATAATGGTCTCCCTTATATTGTGGACAGTGATGCATTTCAAAGATGGAATGAGCGCGGTCATCATAAGTTCGGCTTCTACACGCCAGAAACAGAAGAAGATATAACACCGCAACGTTTAATGACACTTATGAAAACAGAGTTAGCAAAACGTGTAAACACTTCAGTTTCGTATGAGGTTCAATCACAAAGTATCGGGCGTATATTCGGGCTGGCTCATGAGCTAATTAATGAAGGAGATACAATCCGAATTAAGGATACTGGATTTACACCTAAATTGTATCTTGAAGCGCGCGCAATTGCTGGGGATGAATCATTTACTGACCCTTCACAAGATAAATATGTGTTTGGTGATTATCGCGAGATTACTGATCCGAACGAAGAATTAAGAAAGATTTACAATCGAATTCTTAGTTCTTTAGGAAATAAACAAGAAATGCTAGATCAGTTAGACAAATTAGTGAAAGAAGCTAATGAAACAGCTAGTAATGCTAAGAAAGAATCAGAAGTAGCGAAAACACTTGCCGAAAAAGTTCAAAAAAATATCGAAGATAATACCGTTGAAATCATTGAATCAAATTATCCACCGACAACAGGGATTAAAGATAGAAAAACATTATGGTTAGATATTTCTAACGGTAAGCCTGGTATTTTGAAACTTTGGAAAGATGGTATATGGGACCCTGTTGTCCCTGATGTGGAATCAGTTAAGAAAGAAACATTGGAACAAGTGAGCAAAGATATTGAGACCACAAAAAACGAATTAAATGAAAAGGTTCAAAGTGTGGAAGGTAAAGCGCAAGAAATAGCTGGGCAAATAGTTGATGTTCAAAAGCAAATTAATAACAAAGTAGATCAAACATGGATTAATACACAATTAAAAGATAAAGCAGATAAATCTGGTGTCTTTACAAAAGATGAAATTAATAATGGATTTATTGGTAAACAAATATATGAAACTGATAAGCAAGGAAATGTTAAGAAGTTCCAAGAAATCAGTACATCCTTTGAACAAACAAATGAAGCTATCAAATCAAAGGCAGAAAAACAAAGTGTTACGGATTTAGGGAATAACTTGTCACAAGTTTCTAAGGTTGCTAATGAAGCGAAGCAAACTGCTGATGGTAATACACGTACCATTTCGCAAGTGGATTCTAAAGTAAACCAAACAGCTACAGACTTTACCAAAAAGACAACAGCAATAGAAGAAACTGTTACTGGGGTTTCAACAAAAGTTACCAATATACAAACTGAACAAGGCAAAATCAGTGAGCGTGTTACTAAATCGGAGCAAACAGCAGATGGTTTTAAAACTTCCATTGAATCATTAACAAAGAAAGATAATGAAATTGGCAATAAATTAAATTCGATTGAACAAGATGCAAACGGAACAAGGCAAAAAATTGAGCGTGTCGAGAGTAATATGAACAATTTAGAAGTTGGTATGAACAACTTGTTTATTGATACTGAATTCATTGATCCATGGGCAACTTGGTGGGCGCATATTTCTAATATCGAGGGTACTGAAGAGCACGGTGATCGTGTTTTAAAAGTAACGCCTGTAACTAATAATCAAGGCGGTGTTTACCAACCGATAGGTGCTAAACGTGAAGGTGCAAGAAAGCCACTTCCTTTGGGATGGTATACGGTTAGTGTTTGGGTTCAAGGCGTTCCTGGAATGGGTATCGGGATTATTGCTGAAGCTGCTGAAGGTCATCTCCACACTAGTATTGTTTTGACGAGAGAGTGGAAAAGATACAGTTTAAAATTCGAGGTAACCAACCCTAATAACAACGCTACTATTTGTTTTTATGCTGATAATGGAAATGAATTAAATACATTTTTTATCAAGAAACCACAAATTCAAGTTGGTAAAGTTCTGGGTGATTACAATAAATCAGTAGATAACTACACGGATTCAGCTACGTTCAAAAAGGTCACAACTGAAATCACGCAAGAAGCTGGACGGACTAAAGAAACCATGACTCAAGTGAAAAGTCGCATGGATAATCTTGATATTGGAGCTAATAATTTAGTTATTCATTCTAGTTGTAATAATGAATGGCCTTTATTCTTGCCACAAGAGCATGGAGGTTATGATGGTGGTGTAGAGAAACAATTTTACAATGAACATATTGCTATGAAGTGTGTACGACATACAGACGCTTTCTACCAGCTAGGGAACTATGAAAAAACACTAAGAAATTTAGAACCTGGAAAGCAAGTCACAATTTCAGTTGATATAAATTGCGAATCTACTGATTATCATTTTGAAATGTTCTACACAACGAATGCAGAGGGCACCAACTGGGATGCTATATATGGTAATCCATACAAAGAATTGAATGTTTGGAAAAGACAACATTATACATTTACAATACCTACAAATGCTACTGCTGTATTTTTCCGTATTTATTTTGGCAGATATGAAAGCTCAACGGGCACATACTTGAACTTCAAAAATGTTCAAATTGAAAAAGGTAATGTTGCGACAGGGTACAAACGAGCTTACCAGGATCAAGTCACTGTCAATGAATTCACCAAGAAAACAACCGAGATTGAAAAAAGTGTGGAAGGTGTTAAAACCACAATAACAAATGTGCAAAACAGCCAAGCTGGATTTGAAAATCGTATGACTACAGTAGAGCAAACAGCAAGCGGATTATCTTCCACAGTTAGCAATTTAAACAATGTAGTATCAGATCAGGGGAAAAAGATTACTGATGCTAACACAAAGATAGAACAGCAAGCACAAGCAATTAAAGCCAAGGTGGAGATTAAGCAAGTTGAAGATTATGTTGGTGGTTTTCAGATTCCTAAGTTGAAGAATACTGTTACAAAAAACAAAGAAGATTTAATTGAAGAGATTTCCAAGAAAGTAGCTACAAAAGATTACAATCAAAAAACAACTGAGTTGGAACGTCTTATCTCTGCTAATGCAGAGGGGATTAGTTTTGCTGCAATAAAAACTGAAGTATATACCAAAGTACAGGCTGACGGAAAATATGCAGATAAAGCTTATGTAGAAAAACAAGCAGCTCGTATTGATCTTACTGAAAAGAATATTCTTAGTACCGTTCAAAAAGGCGACATCATATCTGCTATAAACCAGACAGCTGAAAAGATAACCATCGATGTAGCTAAATTAAATATCAACGCTGATACCGTTGTGAAATGGTTAACTACAAAAGGTATAGACGCTGATGTCATTAAAATAAGTGGTGATAAGGTTACGATTGATAAAAACGGAGTCACTGTTAAAATGGCTAATTTTCTTTATGAAGATGAATTGGGCCAGAAGTTTTCGATAATGCCTAAGAAAAACCTTATTGCAGATCATATGTTTTCTAGTATTTCATGTTATCTTCAACAAAATAACATGCGGAAAGTAAAATATAGTCCCGAATGGAGAATCACGGGCGAACCATATATTGAAAATAACTATTATGACTTTGGATATGAACAAATGATTAACGCCATGCGCATTAATATACAGCATTGGATTAGATATCCGTTGTTTAGTGGTGTGAAAAAAGGGAAGAAATATACGCTATCTGCTCATTTTCGTGCAGCGACTCTGAATGGCAATATCACATCGGATTATCCGCGTTTACGGGTTATAACAGGACACTTTGCACCAGATGGACGGCCGATAGAGGATTTAAGATTCGAAAAAGCATTTGATGCGCCAGGAAGAAACATAGTTCGTTATTCTAACACTTTTACAATTCCTAATAACTTTCCTGATAACGGATTTTGTTATTTTGATATTTATGGAGCTGGGGATTACGCAAGTAATATGGCTGTTTGTGTATCAGGTGTACAACTTGTGGAAGGAGAATTACCATCTGTCTATAGTTGGGAAACTACGATGGATAATTTAGCATCTGGTTATACACCCGTACAGTCACTAGCTATAGGTGACAATAATACATTTTTAGGTTATGGGGTTAATACTCCTGAGTTTCGAATTAACACGAATGCAGATGTTCATTTCAACAGAAAAGTATCAACTTACGGAGTAAATGTAGGGGGACAAGCATTTGGAGCTTACGGTTCTATCTTTTATGTGAATGGTGCATCTGGTTGGTCATTCTATACGATGGGGATTGATGGTAACTGGAAAACTTGGAATGGTATATAGAATAAAGGAGGGATTAGAATGGAAAATAATAATGTCCAAGGAATGCCTTTACTAGCGGGTGAGGGAAGTCCTTTTATGGGTAGATTAGTAGATGCGGAACGTAGTGGAAATGGCGTTCTGGTACAAATACCTTTCGATATGTTGGATTATGCCGGCATTCAAGAAAAAGAGAAAGTTGAAGTTTGGGGCATGTCAGACGGCACACTAAGTATTCGTATGGCAACAAAATGTCAAATGTGTAATAGAGGGGCTAGACTCTTCGAATTACAAATTGGAAGTAATGTAAAGAAAGTCTGTGCAGAAGATTATTATAAGCTTACAGGTGAACAACCTCAAATAACATTAACTGAAAACAAACCCGAGCAGCCATAAGCTGGTCTTTTTTTATTACTTAAAAAGGAGATGAAAAGATGGATCGTATTGATGTATTAATGAAAACATTTATAGCTACCTTCGGAGCATTTTGCGGGTACTTTTTGGGAGGGTGGGATACAACATTGAAAGTTCTAGTAATCATGGCAGCTATCGACTATTTAACAGGAGTATTCGCGGCAGGATTTAACGGAGAATTGAAGAGTAAAGTTGGGTTTAAAGGCATCGCCAAAAAGGTGGTGCTATTTTTATTGGTCGCAGCAGCCACGCAAGCTGATGCAATTATGGGCACAAATAGCGCAATTCGTGAAGCGACAATCTTCTTCTTTATTGGAAATGAGTTGCTATCACTTTTAGAAAATGCAGGACGTATGGGAATCCCTTTACCTTCAGCGTTAACGAATGCAGTTGAAATTTTAGGTGGCAATAGCAATAAGACAAGTTCTGAATATGATAATAAAAAAGGAGATGTTGAATAATGACTCGTTATAGTTTACATGGAGGACACAACAGTATTGTACAAGGGGCTAATTCAGGAAATCGAAAAGAGCATATTATGGATCGTCAGGTGAAAGATGCGGTGGCAGCTAAGTTAAGAGCTTTAGGACATACAGTCTATGATGATACAGACGAAGTAGGAAGCACTCAAGCGCAAAATTTAAATAATATCGTTCGTAACAGTAATTCTCATGATGTGGATTTAGTCATTTCTTTTCATCTTAATGCAAGTGACGGAAATGGACAGGGTGTGGAAGTTCTGTATTATGATCAGAAAGATGTGGCGGCTAAAATTTCGGCTCAATTGGCAAAAGATATTGGATGGCGTGATCGTGGCGCAAAGCAACGTACAGATTTAGCAGTATTGAATGGGACAAAAGCACCAGCTATTCTTATCGAATTAGGATTCATCGATAACGAATCCGACATGGCTAAATGGAACGTTGATAAAATCGCTAACTCAATCGTTTACGCTTTAACTGGACAAACTGTTGGAGATGGCGGTTATCAATACGTTAAGTCGGGCGGTTTTGGTACTGCATCGCTTAATGAAGCAATTCAAGCTATGGCTGAACGAGGAACAAAAGGGAAAATTATTGTTGATCCATTGTCAGGTCTTGCTTATATCCAAACGGATGTCTTACCTAATTCTGAATTAGATAAAATCACTTGGTGGATGGATACTAGACCTGGTGGTAAGTGGTGGTACGAATATATCAAAGTGAACTAACGGTAAAGCCGTCCTTAATTGAAGTGCACCCCGATTGTTAGACACAGTCTAACAATCGGGGTGCACTTCATTTTGGGCGGCTTTTTGGTTAATAAACATATTTTTAAAAATTTCAGGGGTTGAATAGCATAATAGAATTTCGTATATATGTTTTTTAAGTGAGCTGTTAGCGAATTGTTAAGGGATACTGATTCGTGCTATCATCGGATTTGGATTTTTAATTTTTCTAAAGGTTGCATTAGCGCTATATAACGATTAAAAAATATGTTGAAAACCCCATAACGATTTCAACATATTTTTTCATTTTTGGGGTGATTAATTTCTTAGATTGGTGATGAAAAGAACGCTGTTCTGTTCTTATTATGTGAAATATTCTAACTTTGCATTAGGAAAGAACTGTTTCATATAGGAATACAGATGATTTTTTATATCCTCTTCTTCTTCTTTTTGATAAATGTATTTTCCGATTCCATATTTCCCCCATTTATATCTTCTTTTCTCTTCATCTAATTCTAATTTTGTCATCGGGTAGTTTTTTTCAATCACTCTCTTAGCGGGTTTTGTAAAACGATGTTGAATAAATTCAAATGTAATATCATCCCGTGCGTCAAGAGGTAATTCAGCATTCAGGCGTTCAAACATATGATAGTATCCATCCTGCCAACCTTCATGAAGATAAATAGGGGCTACAATGAAACCAAGTGGATATCCTGCTCTAGCTACTTTTCCTGCTGCCTCAATTCGTTTCACTAAGGGAGAAGTTCCTGGTTCAAAGTTTTTAATCACATAATCAGCGTTTACACTAAAGCGAAATCTTGTTTTTCCATTATGTTTGGCATCAAGTAAATGATCTACATGGTGGAATTTCGTAACAAATCTCAATTTCCCATATTCAGATTCCCCAAAATGCTCAATGGCCCGTTTAAGGGTATGCGTTAAATAATCGATTCCTACAATATCTGAAGTACACGACGCTTCAAATCTTGTTACTTCAGGTGCACGCTCCTTCATATATTTGTCAGCAGCATCTAAAATTTCTTCAACATTTACATACGTTCGTATATAAGGCTTACTTCCCATCGTTGTTTGTAAATAACAATAATGACAATGTCCCATACAGCCCGTTGCAAAAGGAATTGCATACTCCGCTGAAGGCTTGGAAGTATCAAATTTCAGAGTTTTTCTAACACCAACGACAAGCGTAGATTTTGCTACTCGATACTTTTGAAAATCGTTATCGCCTGGCAAATCTCTCACTTGATTATGGGAAGTGGTATGGCGAATTTCAACATCCATCTTTGAAAATTTCTCGAAAAGCTCTCTCCCCAAAGGATAATCTAATGCTTTAGGTTCAAAATATACAAGCTTAGGCATAAATGGCTTATTCATTCCAACATCCCCTCTGAAATATCACCATAATAGTAAGTGTACGCTTGGTTTGCCTCATCTTCAGTAGCATATACAGCCATCTCATTTGTTAGTGGATAATACGTTTCATAAAGAAATAGTGCTAATTCATTGGGTCTTTCAGGATTATTTACAACCGCTGCAGCTTGTATATTAGCTACGTCCTGAGTATGGGGATTTCGGTAAAAAATATAGACAATGTCACCAGCATGATACGTTTTACTTTCAGAAGAAAATTCCATTCCATCACCTTCTCATTTCATATAATTCAATGTGTAAAGTTTTACTTTATAATTTTCCTGTAGTGTAACTATTTAATTTCATTGATAAGATTACGTTATACAAATATATTTTGAAATATGAATAATAATTGCACTACCAAAAAGGCAAGCATATATTAATGCTTGCCTTTTGTTCTAACGACGATGTTCAACAAGATCAATTACACCTAAAACAACGTGAGCTAAACCAAAACCAAATACTGTATTTGCAATCATTTTATTAGTTCCACGAGTTTGTTTAAGAGCATAACCTGCTGCTGTCACTGCTGTACCTAGAGCTGTTGGAATTAATCCTTCACGAATATCCACAGTGATGCCTCCTTGTATCGTAGTTAGTGAATT
Source organism: Bacillus sp. TH19 (assembly GCF_016651075.1). Classification (NCBI taxonomy): domain Bacteria; kingdom Bacillati; phylum Bacillota; class Bacilli; order Caryophanales; family Bacillaceae; genus Bacillus; species Bacillus sp. TH19. Next base: position 1,769,957 of record NZ_JAEKEO010000007.1, read on the forward strand.
TGTTTTAATACTTTGAAGTAAAGTGTTAAAACAAGTATTAGTATTTATCTTTTTAGTAAAATTATGTGGAGTTTTCATGAATAAATATTTCGGATTCATTACAGCAATAGAGATTGAAGAAAAATATAATTCAATTTTCTTTTTTAACCTGTTTTCTTTTACTAATTATGATTAATCAAAACTGTTTAGGCCCATAATAAGCTGTGTTTAATACATACTAGATATGGAGTTGAATGCAAAATGGAACATAAAGGTAGAAATTCAACAGAAGATGCACTACTTCAGTACAAATATGGTTTGGGGATATTTGCTGAGAAGATGCCGAAACTTACTGAACAATTTAATTCATTTACGGAAGAGTGCTTTAAAGATGGTGCGCTATCAAAAAAGCAAAAACAATTGATTGCATTAGGCATTAGTCTTTATTCTCAGGATGAGTATTGTATTATTTATCATACAAAGGGATGTATTGATCAAGGAGCTTCTGAACAAGAAATCCTAGAAACCGTTGGAGTAACAGCTGCATTTGGCTGTGGCCCTACCATGAGTCAAGCGGTCACACTTGTTCAAAAATGTATAGAAGAATTAAAGAACATGAATTAATTAGAATAGGATTGCTTGCATGAAAGCATAGATTTTTTATTTTCACAATGTCTATGTATCGACTAACAAATATGAAAAAACTTGAGCATTTTTGGTTATGCTCAAGTTTTTATACGATATTAATTCATACTAAAAATCGTCCAGGATAAGTATGTAGCAAATGCAGCCCATAAAAAATATGGAATGAACAAATATGCTGATATCCTAGATAATTTGAAAGAAAAAACAATTAGTAACAACGTGGTAATAGTGACTAAAAAACAATCTATTGTTGCTAAAAGTAAATTCTTTTGGCTAAATTGAAAATAAGTGAACGCTTGATTGCAGATATAATTTAAAAGGAATAGGGACCAAAATAGTTTTTGATTAAACCCGTACTTGTTATAAATAATTGTAACTGAGAATGCAATAAGTCCATATAATAAAGCCCAAATAATTCCGATTATCATACCAGAAGGTGTCCAAGGTGGTTTTTCCAGGGCATCATACCAAACACGATCGATAGGGAATAAAATACTGGAAAGATAAAACAAACCATATGCGAGTAAGAATACCATGATACTAGATTTTTTCATACACATTCTCCTTATTTTATAGAAGATTACAGAACTCTATATAATAGTATGTCCTTTCAATAAATAAAATTATTATATTCAATCTGTACATAGGTATTCTTACATTTTTAATTCATCATTAATTAATGACTTTATATTCACTACGTTCTTTTCGGGAGATTTAAAATATAAAACCAACTATTTATAATGAGGGTTTTATATTTTTATGAATTTAACATGTCGATAATTGAGTCCCATCAATCAATTTAATGTGTTTATATGTAACAGTTAATGAAGTCTATGTGTATGTGAAGTGAAAACAAGTGCCGACCTTAATTGGGCGGCTTTTTTGTTCTGCTCTTTTTCGCATACGCATAGAGTATGGTGTAGAGTGAAATAATGAAACGCGAGGTGTATATGGTGGATAAACAACATTCGAGTGTGTTCACTTCTAGTACGACTTCTTCAGATCCTATCCCAAAAGAAGACAAAGTACTAGAAAAAGAAACTACATCGGTTATAAGGGATGTTTTAAATGACTTGAAAATAAATTTAAAATTACAAAAATTACAAGTCAAGAAAGATGTTCGCAACATGGGGGCAGCGAATAAACAAGAAATCTTGAAAAATACACAAGAACGTTTACAGAGCATTCTTGCGGATGCAAAAGAGCAAATTCGAACGAGAATAGAAAAGATACAGAACGAAGAAGAGGCTGTTGTTGTTCCAATTGAAGAAGAAACGGAAAAAGAGCAAGACAATAAATAAGGGGAAGAGAGCGAAGAATGGTGACCATTCAATGCTCTCTTTTTCATGATAAAGTTTGTGTTGGAACTGTGTAACCTGCAATCGAACATAAAGAAAATACATAAATCGTTGTTGGGGTTGTTAAATCATCTACAAAAAATGCAAGACAATCACATATTTTTAATACAAACAAATTATCAATGCTTGTTGCAAGACCACGAATAAACAAATTGATTTTTAAACCAATGGTTGCAAATGTCTCTAATTCGGAACGAAGTGTATTAAAACAACAAGAATTTTGTTCACAATCACAGCTTGAATCACAATCACAACATTTATTTTCTTTTTGGAAATTACTACAATTGTTTGCAATTCCCAGTAAAAAATCAAAAATATCGTTTGTCGTGCTTATATCATTTACAGCACTAATTCCTGCAATTGTATTCAGTTGTAGTGTTGTATTTGGTGTTGCAGTAATTTGACTTGCATCTTTAAATGTAATCGAAATACAATCGTTCACATTAGTTAAAACTTGGTTCGGGATCGGATTTGGGGTTGGGAGTGAGGTGTTTGTATAAATTGTAACTTGTTTATCTATTGGGAGTGGAATACTAGCCTGTGCGGTTTGAACCATTTGTAAAAGCGTAGCAATGGATGAAGTGCAACAATCACAGCCCTCGTCGCAGCAATCGTGCTTCTGATTTTTCTTTTCGTTACAACCACATTCAACATTTAGATTCACAGTTACACCACTCACAGTAGTGGAGATGGTTTGGCTGTTGTTTAATGGAGAGTCATTCGTATGACCCTGAATAGTTTGTTGTCCTTGCGCCTGAAGTTGATCTCCTAAGGTTTGTGTTTGTGTTTCACTTTGTTCCTGGGTTTGCCCCTCTTGTGAGGTCATTTGAGTAGGGTTTTGATTTGTTGTTTGGGTTGTCATCGGTGTAGTTTCTGTTGTGTTCGTGATAGTTGGTGTAATTGTTGTTGTAGATTCAGTATCTGTAATGGGCATGGTGACATTGCTAGAAGTGGCTTCTGTATCAGATGTGACGGTTGGTGTTACCGTTGTATCGAGTGTAGTTGTGGTTTCCGGATCTGACATAATAGTCGGTGTTACCATCGTATTTAAAGTTGAAGTTGTATCAGTGTTTTGTGATGTTTCTTGGTCGGGAGATGGTCCAATTATAATAGGGTTTTGTGTTGTATTTTGTTCTTGGTCAGTATCTGCGCCATCTTGTTTGGATATTTGAATTGTATTTTGATCCTGTTCTTGAGCTTGCTCCGAACCTTCTTGAATGGCGTTTTGTTCTTGAGCACTATCCCCACCATCTTGTTTTGACACTTGAAGTGTAGTCAATTCTTGATCTTGATCTGAACCTTCTTGGGTAGCATTTTGTTCTTGATCTTGTGCTTGAGTTGCCTCTAATTCTGAACCTGTTTGAATAGCATCTTGTTCTTGATGCTGATCTTGATGCTGATCTTGATGCTGATCTTGATGCTCTTCTTGATTTTGTTCTTGTTTTTGACAGTGACAAGGGTGTGGTGCACAGGCGTTACAACAACGACAGTCCATTTTTGATTGTAAACATTGTTTACAAAACATATTGGGGAATTTTGAACCTTTTTTCTTGTGACATTCATCTTCCTTATGACTCATATAGTAAACTCCTTCCATACGGGCTGTTTCATTATATTCAACATAAAGTGTTTAGTGTCATTATTAAGGTTTGATAGCGAGATTTTTTGTTTATTGATTGTGGAAGAAGTCGGAACAACTAATGGGGAATCAAGGGAGAAAGCGTATGAATGAATTGAAAGCCCACTCTTATGAGTCGGCTTTTTTAGTGCTATTAAACTTAGGATTTACTTTTTGATAATGCTTTAAGTATTGGCTTTACAATTAAACCTATTAAGCGAAAACCTTTAAATATGGAGCGTACAACCTTCATAATATATTCTCCTAAATTTTAAGTGGATTATGTTAGTTCTATTTATTCATTTTATTTAAAGCTTTATCCATTTGGCGTTCGTTTGCTTGTGTAGCGCTACTTGTTGCATTTTCTACGCCGCGGTAGTTGTATTTTGAGTTTTGCCAGAAATCGAAAGCGAAATCCTTTAATGGTTTTTCTGATGCTTTTTTATCGACAACTTGCGACTTGAAAATATTCGTTAGCATATACTCATGGTTAGATACATCTTTAATATATTTTTTATCTTTATATTCTTTAATGATTTCATCTCCAAAAGTTTTCACTTCATCATTAGATGATTTGTAACTATTGGCATATTTGCTTACTTCATCGAATTTTTCAGTTGTAGTTTTATCGTTTGATGCCACTTCTTTAATTTTATTTTCCCATTTAACTACGTTGGTAGTTTCTTGGACAGCTTCTTTTTCTGGTTTAGTAGTTGGTTCCTTTACGGTATCTTTCGCAGTGTTTTTGATAGTTTCTTTTGTTTTTGGATCGTCATTAGAAATATCTACAATCATTACAATGACAAGAATTGCAAATACCGCAATAATACCTAGACAACCGAATTTGAAAAATTTCTTCATGAATTGTTCCTCCTAGTGGATATTAATAACTTTATCATTATATCAAACTGTAGAGATGTTTGGATTGTTTATGAAATAATAAAATGTGTATTTTAGAGGTTTTGGTTTCATATAAAATCAAAACAATTTAACTAACCCTGATTTTTATATATAATAGAAGAAATTAAAAACCCCCTCTTTTGTTATCACCCTGTTGGTGTCAACCTCATGCGCCTAATGGCTACAAAAGACATCTACTTCGTACCATTTGGCCAAGATGCACCAGAGAAAAAACCGAACTCAATGGTAGCTCGTATGGAGTTACTTGAAGATACAGTATTGGAAGCGCTACAAGGAAAACAATTACAACCTGTTGTTGTAGAAAAATTCAGATATATGAATTAAAAAACGAAAAAAACGTACAATTTTTGTTGAAACCATCATTCTTACTGTAGAATATGATAAAATTAACGTTATTAAGATTAGAGGGGGCATTGTAAGCTCCTTCTAATTCTAAGTTATAGAAGGATTGGTATCTAGAAAGGGGCATAGTGATGGAAAAGCAAAAAACTTTTCATGTCGCTGTAGTTGGAGCAACCGGCGCAGTTGGTGAACAAATGTTAAATACTTTAGAGAAACGAGAATTTCCAATTGGGAAGTTAACGTTACTTTCATCTAAACGATCTGCAGGTAAGAAACTTGTATTTAAAGGCGAAGAATTTACAGTTCAAGAGGCAACTCCTGAAAGTTTTGAAGGAGTAGATATTGCACTATTTAGTGCAGGTGGATCTGTATCGAAACAATTAGCGCCAGAAGCAGCAAAGCGCGGTGCAATTGTTGTTGATAATACAAGTGCATTCCGTATGACAGAAAACGTGCCACTTGTTGTACCTGAAGTAAATGAAAATGATTTAAAAGAACATAATGGTATTATTGCAAATCCAAACTGTTCTACAATTCAAATGGTAGTAGCTCTTGAACCAGTTCGCCAGCAATATGGTTTAAAACGAGTAATCGTTTCCACATATCAAGCTGTATCAGGTGCTGGTGCGGCAGCTATTGAAGAACTTCATGAACAATCACAAGCAATCTTAAATGGCGAAGAAGTAAAGGCGAATGTTTTACCTGTATCAGGTGACGAAAAGCATTTCCAAATCGCTTTTAATGCTATTCCACAGATTGATAAATTCCAAGATAATGGATTTACATTCGAAGAAATGAAAATGATTAATGAAACGAAAAAAATTATGCATATGCCTGAATTAGAAGTAGCTGCGACATGTGTACGTTTACCAGTTGTATCGGGTCATTCCGAGTCTGTGTACATTGAAGTAGATAAAGAAGGCGTAACAGTAGAAGAAATGAAAAACTTACTTGCAAATGCAGAAGGTATTGTACTGCAAGATAATCCAGCAGAGCAGTTATATCCAATGCCAGCTACTGCAGTAGGTAAAAATGAAGTATTCGTTGGAAGAATCCGTAAAGATTTAAATAATGATAAAGGATTCCACCTTTGGGTCGTATCTGATAACTTATTAAAAGGCGCTGCATGGAATTCTGTTCAAATTGCAGAGCGCTTAGTAAAATTACAATTAGTGTAAACGGCTAAGAGAAGGTGCAAAATATGAAAATTATTGTTCAAAAATTTGGTGGTACATCAGTACGTGATGACAATGGGCGCAAGCATGCGCTTCACCATATAAAAAAATCGTTAGCTGCTGGTTATAAAGTAGTTACTGTTGTATCAGCAATGGGCCGTAAAGGTGAACCGTATGCAACTGATACGTTATTAAGTCTTGTAAATCAAGAGGAACCTAATATTTCTAAACGTGAGCAAGATTTATTATTATCATGCGGAGAATTAATCTCAGCAATTGTTTTCTCTAACATGTTGAATGAGAATGGTATAAAAGCAGCAGCATTAAATGGTGCGCAAGCTGGTTTTGTAACGAATAATGACTTTACGAATGCTAAGATTATTGAAATGAATTGCGATCGTATACATGAAGAGTTACAAAATGTAGATGTTATCGTCGTGACTGGATTCCAAGGTCAAACGAAAAATGGAGATACGACAACACTTGGACGCGGAGGTAGTGATACCTCAGCTTCAGCATTAGGTGTTGCGCTTCATGCTGAATATATCGATATCTTCACAGATGTTGAAGGTGTTATGACTGCGGATCCTCGTATCGTAAAAGATGCACGTCATCTTCAAACTGTAACATATAACGAGATTTGTAACATGGCTTATCAGGGTGCGAAAGTTGTTCATCCGCGTGCGGTTGAAATTGCGATGCATGCAAAAGTACCACTTCGTGTACGTTCTACGTATTCTGATAGTGAAGGTACGCTTATTGCGGCATATGATGGTGCTACAAAAGGGCAGGATGTAGAAGAACGTCCTGTTACAGGGATTGCCCATGTGTCAAACGTAACGCAAATTAAAGTGCTTGCAAAAGAAACTGCATATGATTTACAACAACACGTGTTTAAAGAAATGGCTAATGAAGGGATTAGTGTGGACTTAATTAACATTTCTCCTACTGGTGTAGCTTACACAGTAAAGGATAGTGTATCAGCGCGTGCAGTTGAGGTTTTAAAGCAACTTGGATATGATCCAGTGGTGACAGAGCATTGTGCGAAGGTTTCTATCGTTGGTGCTGGAATGGCAGGTATTCCAGGGGTTACAGCGAAAATTGTCACAGCTTTAGCGGAAAAAGGTATTCAAATTCTGCAATCAGCAGATAGTCATACGACAATTTGGGTTCTTGTAAAAGAAGCCGATTTAGTGGAGGCTGTGAATGCATTACATAGTGCATTTGAGCTTTCAAAAGAAAAGCAACTGGAACAATAAGGAGTGAGATCATGATAGATTTTGGGACAATTGCAACCGCGATGGTAACACCGTTTGATAAAAATGGTAATATCGATTTTGCAAAGACAACGAAATTGGTAAATTATTTAATTGATAACGGTACAACAGCAATCGTGGTAGGAGGGACGACTGGAGAATCTCCTACATTAACATCAGAAGAAAAAGTAGCGTTATATCGCCATGTCGTATCTGTTGTCGATAAAAGGGTGCCCGTCATCGCTGGAACAGGTAGCAATAATACGCATGCTTCTGTCGATTTAACAAAAAAGGCAACTGAAGTTGGTGTTGATGCAGTTATGCTAGTGGCACCGTATTATAATAAACCGAGTCAAGAAGGGATGTACCAGCACTTTAAAACAATCGCTGAAAGCACTCCGCTTCCGGTAATGCTATATAATGTTCCAGGACGATCTATTGTACAAATCTCTGTTGATACAGTTGTTCGTTTATCAGAAATAGAAAACATTGTTGCGATTAAAGATGCAGGCGGCGATGTATTAACAATGACAGAAATCATTGAAAAAACAGCGGACGACTTTGCAGTATACAGCGGTGATGATGGTTTAACATTACCAGCTATGGCAATTGGAGCAAAAGGTATTGTTTCTGTAGCATCTCATGTTATCGGGAATGAAATGCAAGAAATGATTGCTGCATTCCAAGCTGGAGAGTTCAAAAAAGCGCAGAAATTACATCAATTACTAGTAAAAGTAACGGATGCACTATTTATGGCGCCGAGCCCAACACCAGTAAAAACAGCATTACAAATGGTGGGATTAGATGTAGGTTCTGTACGTTTGCCACTTCTTCCATTAACGGAAGAAGAAAGAATAACGTTACAATCCGTAATGCAATCTATTCCTCGTTAATAAAAATGACCTAGTGTGAAACTAGGTCATTTTTATTTTGACTAACTATATGTAAGTGATGAAAATTAGCTATAGTTAATAGGCTGTAATAAGAAGGGGATGGCAGGGGGAGAATTAGTAAGAAACTGATTACAGAGATAAGATTTTTTTGTGAATATCGTTTCATGTTTATGTAAAGAATTTACATGAATATTTTTCCATCAAACTCTTATTACGTAGGGCAAATAGTAAAACTGATATGAATTTTGCCCTCTTAAATTATAATCTCATTTTAGTGTCTTCTCTTGTCTTTCGCATAATTTAACTTGTGTTCTATTTCTTGTATCAGTTATAATATGGCTAAGTAGCTTAGTACGGGTATGCTTAGCAAAATTGGTAAAAATTAAGATTTAATGAAATTTTCATATCATATCGAATAAGATATTTGATTTATATAATGAAAGAGAGGTGAAACCTGGTTTAAAAAATTAACAAGGACATGATATCGCATAACGGTAAGGACATTCGTCTTGGACGGTGAATATATGGTGGTTGTAGAGTTTCCCCTGGTGTCTCTGCAATTTTAGTGAAATCAGTGTTTGCAAGATTTTTAAACCAGGCAACAACATGAAGAGAAAAGAGAATGAGTCTGTTAAAGTATTTGCTCTTGGCGGAGTAGGTGAAATCGGAAAAAACATGTACTGTGTTGAAATTGATTCTGAAATCTTTATTGTAGATGCCGGATTGATGTTCCCAGGAGATGAAATGTTTGGGATTGATATTGTTATTCCTGACATTACATATTTAGTAGAAAATCAAGAGCGAGTAAAAGGACTATTTATTACCCATGGTCATGAAGATCATATTGGTGGAATTGTTTATGTGCTTCGTAAATTATCTATTCCAGTATATGCGACGAAATTAACGGTAGGACTTATACAAGAAAAGCTTGGCGAAGCAGGAATGTTAGGCCGTGTAGACTTAAAAACAATTGACTCGAATTCAACAGTAGAGTTTAATTCAACAAATGTGTCATTCTTCGGAACGACACATAGTATTCCGGATTCTGTGGGTGTTTGTTTCCATACATCAAAAGGTGCTGTAGTATATACAGGAGACTTTAAATTTGATCAAACTCCAATCGGAAATAGTGGAGCAGATCTTGGGAAAATGGCGCAAATTGGAAATGAAGGCGTACTTTGCTTGTTATCTGATAGTACAAACGCTGAACGTCCTGGTTATACAGGTTCGGAAAAAGAAGTTGGTATAGAGATTTCTAAAGTATTCTATAGTTCAGAAGGACGTATTATTGTTGCTTCATTTGCATCGAATGTACACCGTATTCAACAAGTGTTTGATGCAGCTGCTGAAACTGGAAGGAAAGTAGCGGTAGTAGGACGTAGCATGGTGAAAGTGGTAGATATTGCAAGACGTCTTGGTTATTTAGATGTTCCAGAAGGTATGGTTATTTCATTACAAGAAATAGACAATTTCCCGGAAAAAAAGGTAGCTATCTTAACGACTGGTAGTCAAGGGGAACCGATGGCAGCCCTTTCTAGAATGGCGAAACAAGCTCATAAACAAATTTCAATTCGTAAAGGTGATACTGTTATTATTGCAGCTTCTCCAATTCCAGGAAATGAAGTATCTGTATCAAAAATTATTGACTTGTTATTTAGATCTGGTGCTGAGGTTATTTATTACGGTGAAAGAAAAGTTCACGTTTCAGGTCATGGTAGCCAAGAAGAATTAAAGCTGATGATAAATTTAATGAAGCCGAAGTATTTTGTACCCGTACATGGTGAGTTCCGTATGCAAAAAGCACATGCGTATTTAGCGGAAGATGTAGGTATTGCGAGAGAGAATATCTTTATCGTAGAAAAAGGCGATGTAATTGCTTTTGGTGACGATGAAGCAAAATTAGCTGGTAAAGTGCAAGCTGGTAATGTTTTAATTGATGGATTAGGTGTAGGTGACGTCGGTAACATCGTTCTTCGAGATAGAAAGATGTTATCTCAAGATGGAATTTTAGTTGTTGTTGTAACACTTGGTAAGGATGAAAAGAAAATAATCTCTGGTCCAGAAATTATTTCACGCGGCTTTGTATATGTTCGTGAATCAGAAGCATTAATCGAACGATCCACAGATATTGTACGTATGATTGTTGAACAATCAATTAAAGAATATACAATTGAATGGTCTATGTTGAAACAAAATATTCGTGAATTATTAGGGCAGTTCTTGTACGAAGAAACGAAGAGAAAGCCAATGATTTTACCGATTATTATGGAAGTATAAAGAAGGTCACCTTTACAGGTGATCTTTTTCTTTTTTAACCCTATCGAATGAAATTCATAACTTAAGAAATAATAGTTATATACGAGTGAAAGGGGATGCGATATGACAGAACGTGATCGTTATACAAATGAAGAAAAAGAAGCTGAGCCGAAAGAAGTTCCAAAAGAGGCTTCTATAGTGGAGAAAATTCAGCAACTTGGACAGACAAATGTACCACAAATGAATGAATCGCGTATTCATTGCTTAACAATTGTTGGGCAGGTGGAAGGTCATATTCAGTTGCCACCACAAAATAAAACAACAAAATATGAACACATCATTCCGCAAATTGTCGCGATTGAACAAAATCCAAAAATTGAAGGTTTACTGTTAATATTAAATACAGTTGGGGGTGACGTTGAAGCTGGATTAGCGATTTCTGAAATGGTGGCCTCGCTTTCAAAACCAACTGTATCTCTTGTTTTAGGAGGAGGGCATTCAATCGGTGTACCGATTGCGGTCTCAACTGATTATTCATTTATTGCCGAAACAGCGACGATGACAATTCATCCAATTCGTTTAACAGGTCTTGTTATAGGTGTGCCACAAACATTTGAGTATTTGGATAAAATGCAAGAAAGAGTCATTCGATTTGTGACAAAGCATTCGAAAGTAACGGAAGATCGTTTTAAAGAGCTTATGTTTGCAAAAGGGAATTTGACGCGAGATATTGGGACTAATGTAATAGGTGGAGATGCAGTGAAGTATGGTCTTATAGATGGTGTCGGTGGTATTGGTAGCGCACTTCGAAAATTAAACGAATTAATTGATGAACGCAAGGATAATAGTACAGAAGGGACAATGCTACAATGATTTTATATACAATTATGCCAGAGCAACTTGTGTATCCGGCCGATTATTCACAATACGAAAGCCAAAAAGTTGTGAATATAAATGGCGTGGAATTAGTGGTTTCTGAGGAGGATAATCAATGTTACTCTATTGTACGTGTATTAAGTACGAATCCGTCTCACTACCTAGAGTTTGAGCCCGGACAGAAAATTACCTTTTAGCAAAAAGAAGGATTTTGTTTAGGAGCTATGGTATAATATAAAAAACAAGACGGTTGAGCAGCCATGAGTAGGCTGCTTTCTTCTGTTTATTTAACATTTTACAAGAAGTGTAAAAATAGAAGATATAAAGACCTGAAAAATAGAGAGAAAGACCTGAAAAATAGAGAGAAAGACATGTAAGTAGATCTTTTTTATAAGAAAGTTGTACTTAATTTCTAGAACACGAGGTGAAGAAATGGCAAAACAAAAGCAAAGAGGGACGAAGGCTAAGGCAAGACGTACGATAAAGCCAACTTTGTATTATGAAATCGTCGGGTTGACTCTTTTTGCACTTTCGATTATTACGATTTTACAGCTAGGTGTTGTAGGGAAATCGTTTGTGTTATTTTTTCGCTTCTTCTTTGGTGAGTGGTACATAATTGGTGTGTTAGGTGTAATAGCTTTATCTGTTGCGTTTGTAATAAAGCGGGGATGGCCCAACCTTTTAAATAAACGGCTAATAGGTGTTTATTTAATTGTACTAGCAATATTAATGTTTAGTCATATTACATTATTTAACCTGCTTACGAAAGATGGAGCTGTGCAAAATACTTCTGTAATTGTTAGTACAAAAGATTACTTCTTCCTTGAAATGAAAAAGGGCCCGGATAGTGTTCATTTAGGTGGTGGTATGTTCGGTGCATTGATGTTCGCAACGTGCTACTTCTTATTTGACGAAGTAGGGGCATATATCATTGGAATTATTTTAGTTATTCTTGGAATACTTTGTATAACAAATAAACATATTGGAGAAGTACTTGCTCCGGTAGGGAGAATTCTTAGAAGTCAGTTTCAAGTAATGCAAGGGGATTATAAAGATTGGAAATCTCAAAGGGTCGCCGAGCAAACTGAAAAGAAAAAAACAACAAGAAGCAAGAGGCGTGAACGTGTTGCTGAACAAGAAGAAGCTATTGAGCCAGTAGAAGAAATAGAAATTGGTCCACCAATTATTTCGAATTTTACTGAGAATTATCCAGTACGTGAAGAGACGGAAAAGCAGATAGAAGAAAATGATTTAATCACTCCTCCGTTTATTGAAGAGGCAGTTCCGCCTGCGCCAGAAGAACAACCTCACAAGAAACGAGGAGAAAAAATCGTTGAATCGCTAGAAGGTGAAACGAAAGCACCTCCTATGCAATTTTCTAATGTGGAAAATAAAGATTATAAGCTTCCTTCGCTTGATATATTAAAGTTTCCCCAAAATAAGCAAGTTACAAATGAAAATGCGGAAATTTATGAAAATGCTCGTAAATTGGAACGTACATTCCAAAGTTTTGGTGTGAAAGCGAAAGTAACAAAAGTACATAGAGGTCCTGCAGTTACGAAATATGAAGTGTATCCTGATATGGGAGTAAAGGTAAGTAAAATTGTTAGTTTAAGTGATGATTTAGCGCTTGCTTTAGCAGCGAAAGACATTCGTATTGAAGCACCTATTCCCGGGAAATCAGCTGTAGGGATTGAGGTTCCGAATTCAGAAGTTTCTATGGTAACGCTGAGAGAAGTTCTTGATTCAAAGGCGAATAACCACCCAGAAGAGAAGTTATTAATCGGTCTTGGACGTGATGTTACAGGAGAGGCTGTATTGGCACGTTTAAATAAAATGCCCCATTTATTAGTAGCTGGTGCGACTGGTAGTGGAAAGAGTGTATGTATTAATGGAATTATTGTAAGTATTTTAATGCGTGCAAAACCGCATGAAGTAAAATTAATGATGATTGATCCGAAAATGGTAGAGTTAAATGTATATAACGGTGTTCCGCACTTATTAACACCAGTCGTAACTGATCCGAAAAAAGCATCACAGGCTTTGAAGAAAGTTGTGAGTGAAATGGAGCGTCGTTATGAATTATTCGCGCATAGCGGTACGCGTAACATTGAAGGATATAATGATTATATTAAAGAACATAATAGCCAATCGGAAGCGAAACAACCTGAATTACCATATATTGTAGTAATTGTGGACGAGTTAGCTGATTTAATGATGGTTGCTTCTTCGGATGTAGAAGATGCGATTATGCGTTTAGCGCAAATGGCACGTGCTGCTGGTATTCATTTAATTATTGCGACTCAGCGCCCGTCAGTTGATGTTATCACAGGTGTTATTAAAGCGAATATTCCATCGCGTATTGCATTTGCTGTATCTTCCCAAATAGATTCTCGAACGATTCTTGACGGTGGTGGTGCAGAAAAGTTGCTAGGTCGTGGAGATATGTTATTCATACCAATTGGTGCATCGAAACCTGTTCGTGTACAAGGGGCATTTTTATCAGATGATGAAGTTGAGAGAGTCGTAGAATCTGTTATTGCGCAGCAAAAAGCGCAATATCAAGAGGATATGATTCCACAAGATGTTCCTGAAACAAAGCAGGAAGTAGAAGATGAATTATACGATGAAGCGGTTCAGCTTGTAGTAGAAATGCAAACAGCATCTGTTTCTATGTTACAACGTAGATTTAGAGTAGGATATACGCGAGCAGCTCGTTTAATTGATGCCATGGAAATGAATGGTGTAGTAGGTCCTTATGAAGGTAGTAAACCAAGGGGAGTACTCATTAAAGATGTGCAAGAAAAAAGTTCTTAAAAAAAGCCTAATTGTTTTTACAATTAGGCTTTTTTATATGCTGTTTTTGTTATATACTATAGTCATCGACTAAGAAAGGGCTTACATTTTTAAGGGTCCTTTAGAATACGAATGCTTATCGTTTTGGTTTTCAAAACGTTCGATATTTAATGTAGAAAAATGTTGAAATCTGTTGACACATATGGGAGCAAGTGGTAAGATTACTTCGAAAAGAATCACTGCCTCATATAATCTTGGAGATAAGGTCCATAAGTTTCTACCTGGCAACCATGAATTGCTAGACTATGAGGGGAAAAGTGTCTAACAAAGGATGTAAGGAATCTTTGTGCCGAACTTTTTCTCTATATGAGAAATGTTTATGGTACAAAGTTTTTTTTATGGAATAAAGTGTGAAAATTTCATCTTGAAAAATTATTAATATTTATTCGATAATTACGCTTATTTTTAGTATTTAGTAATTTATACTATGTTGTAAGTTGAAAAAAGAGAAAAGAAGTCTTACATCAGAGGTCGAATAATTGAAATGCGGGGGAGTCTTATGTCAGTAAAATCCGATAGTCGTCACCTATATTTGCGGGTGATTGATCACATCAAAGGAAAAATTAAAGATGGGGCTTACAAAGAAAAACAAAAGTTACCTTCAGAGTTTGATCTAGCGAAAGAACTTGGTGTAAGTAGGGCAACTTTAAGGGAAGCACTACGTATTTTAGAAGAAGAAAATGTTGTTATTCGTAGACATGGTGTAGGGACATTTGTAAATGCGAAGCCGTTATTTTCTTCCGGAATAGAGCAACTTTCTAGTATTACAGATATGATTTCTAGTGTGGGGAAAACACCAGGAACAATCTTTTTATCATCATCTACAACAACTTTAACAGAAGAAGAAAAAGAGAAATTTAATTGTGAAGATGCTTTTAGCGCAGTAATGATTGAACGTGTTCGTACAGCGGATGGGGAACCAGTTGTATATTGCATTGATAAACTGGCAAAAGAGATATTACCAGATTTATCGGGATACAATGAGGAATCGCTGCTTACAGTAATACATAATAATACGCACAAGCGTATCACATACGCAGTTGCTCACATTGAACCGATTGGTTATCACCCGAAAATTTCACCGATTTTAGAATGTGAACCTGAAACGGCACTGCTAGTTTTAAAACAAATGCACTATGATCAAAATGATGAGCCAATCTTATATTCTATTAATTACTTTAGAGCTGATAAGTTTAGCTTCCACGTATTAAGAAAACGTATGTAGGGAAGTTCCTTTTTAGGGAGGTGACAGCAAGAAGTAAGGGACAGCAGCGTATGAATCATTAGACAAAACATTTCAGGAGGGGTTTCTAGTATGAAGAAAAAAACAGGTCTTTTATTATCGTTAACGTTAGCAGCAAGTACAGTGTTAGGTGCATGTGGTAACTCGGATAAAGCGGATAGTGACAAAAAAGGGGATAAAGAGTTTAAGGTTGGTATGGTTACAGATGTTGGGGGCGTTGATGACAAATCATTTAACCAATCTTCTTGGGAAGGATTACAACAGTTTGGTAAAGATAATGGATTAAAAGAGAAGACAAATTATCGTTATCTTCAATCTGAAAAAGAAGCGGATTATATTCCGAACTTAAAGAAATTTTCAAAAGATAAGTATGATTTAGCTTTCGGTATTGGGTATAAATTAGAGGGAGCAATTAAAGAAGTAGCAAAAGAATCTCCAAAACAACAATTTGCAATTGTTGATACTGTTGTAGATGCACCAAACGTAACAAGTATTACATTTAAAGATCATGAAGGGTCATTCCTTGTAGGTGCGGTGGCAGCTATGTCAACAAAATCGAATAAAGTAGGA
The DNA here is from genome assembly GCF_016651075.1 of Bacillus sp. TH19. Classification (NCBI taxonomy): domain Bacteria; kingdom Bacillati; phylum Bacillota; class Bacilli; order Caryophanales; family Bacillaceae; genus Bacillus; species Bacillus sp. TH19. The sequence goes on from NZ_JAEKEO010000007.1 coordinate 1,785,945, forward strand.
TTTGTTGGTGGAATGAAGAGTGATTTAATTAGTAAATTCGAGAATGGATTTAAAGCTGGTGCTAAGGCAGTGAATCCAAATATTGAAATCGTATCTGAATATGCTGAAGCATTCGATAAGCCTGAAAAAGGTACAGTTCTTGCGTCAGCAATGTATGGTCAAGGCGTAGATGTTATTTATCATGCTGCTGGTGGTACAGGTAACGGTGTATTCACTGAAGCGAAAAACCGTAAGAAAAAAGGTGAAAACGTTTGGGTAATCGGTGTTGACCGTGACCAAAATCAAGAAGGTATGCCTGAAAACGTAACATTAACTTCAATGGTAAAACGTGTTGATATCGCTGTACAAAAAGTAGCAAAAGAAGCGAAAGATGGAAAATTAAAAGGTGGTAAAATTGAAGCGTTTGGCTTAAAAGATGACGGTGTTGGTATTGCAAAAACAACTGATAACGTGAAAAAAGTTAACCCTGAGATTTTAACAAAAGTAGAAGAATTTGAAAAGAAAATTACAGCTGGAGAAATTAAAGTACCAGCTACAGATAAAGAATATAAAGAATATGAAGCTTCTCTAAAAAAATAAAGATAGAGAAATAGCAAAGGTTAGTTCTTAGAACTAACCTTTGTATGTATAAAACTTCCAAATTGCTTAATAAGTTAATAGTGTAATAGGGGAATGTTCCCTGTTAAAAGGAGGAACGAAATGGAATACGTAATTGAGATGAATAATATTACGAAAGTATTCCCAGGCATTGTAGCGAATGATGATATTACGCTGCAAGTAAAACAGGGAGAAATACATGCTTTACTTGGAGAAAATGGTGCAGGGAAATCCACATTGATGAATGTACTATTCGGTTTGTATCAGCCAGAACAGGGTGAAATTAAAATTAAAGGAACGCCTGTAAAAATTACAAATCCGAATATTGCGAATGATCTTGGTATTGGGATGGTCCATCAACATTTTATGCTTGTTCATAATTTTACAGTTACAGAGAATATCATTCTCGGTAATGAACCGAAGAAAAAAGGGAAAATAGCTGTTGAAGAAGCTGCTAAAGAGATTCAAAAGTTGTCTGAACAATATGGTTTAGCTGTAGATCCATACGCGAAAATACAGGATATTTCTGTTGGTATGCAACAGCGTGTTGAAATTTTAAAAACACTTTACCGTGGAGCGGAAATTTTAATATTTGATGAACCGACTGCAGTGTTAACACCACAAGAAATTCATGAATTGATTCAAATTATGAAAAAGCTTGTGCAAGAAGGAAAATCTATCATTCTTATTACTCATAAATTGAAAGAAATTATGGAAGTTTGCGATCGTTGTACAATTATTCGCAAAGGAAAAGGGATTGGAACTGTTGACGTTGCAAATACGGATGAACATAAACTTGCAGAATTAATGGTCGGACGTCAAGTGAATTTTAAAACAGAAAAAATAGACGCTACGCCCAAAGAAGAGGTACTTTCTATTGCAAATCTTGTTGTTCACGATGCACGCCAACTGCCTGCTGTAAAAGGCCTTGACTTAACTGTTCGTGCGGGGGAAATTGTTGGTATTGCAGGAATCGATGGAAATGGACAAAGCGAATTAATAGAAGCAATTACTGGTTTACGAAAAGTTGAGTCAGGTTCTATTGCAATTAAAGGGAAAGAAATAACGAATTGGCCTGTTCGAAGAATTACAGAAGAAGGAATTGGTCATATTCCAGAAGATCGTCATAAGCACGGACTAGTTCTTGATTTTTCTGTTAGAGACAATATAGTTTTGCAAACGTACTATAAAAATCCATTTTCAAAGAAGGGGATTTTAAACTTTAGCAAAATCACAGGGAAAGCGAAGGCACTTATTGAACAGTTCGATGTACGTACACCTAGCGAACAAACATTAGCGCGTGCTCTATCTGGTGGGAATCAGCAGAAAGCTATTATTGCACGTGAAGTAGATCGTAATCCGGATTTATTAATTGCAGCACAGCCAACACGTGGTTTAGATGTAGGTGCAATTGAATTTATTCATAAAAAATTAATCGAGCAGAGAGATAATGGGAAAGCGGTTCTTCTTTTATCTTTAGAATTAGAAGAAATTTTAAATGTGAGTGATCGGGTTGCGGTTATCTATGAAGGGGAAATTGTAGCAATTGTGAATGCGAAAGGCACAAATGAACAACAGCTTGGTTTGCTAATGGCTGGAGGAACAGAGAAAGAGCAGGTGGGTACAAATGGCTAAAAAACTTTTAACAGAGCGAACGATAAATATTTTAGTCCCAGTACTATCCGTTATTTTTGGTTTAATTGTTGGAGCGATTGTAATGCTGGTTAGTGGCTATGATCCAATTGTTGGTTATAGTGCGCTTTGGACAGGTATGTTCGGCAGTGCTAGTGCGATTGGTGAGACACTTCGCACTATGATACCACTTATTCTTGCTGGATTATCGGTGGCGTTTGCATTTCGTACAGGTTTATTTAATATCGGGGTAGAGGGTCAACTATTAGTTGGTTGGCTTGCGGCAGTTTGGTTCGGTTATGCGGTCTCACTACCAGCGTTTCTTCATATTCCATTATCTATTTTATTTGCAGCAATGGTGGGTGGAATATGGGGCTTTATTCCTGGTTATTTAAAAGGGAAGTTTAAGGTTAATGAAGTTATTGTAACAATAATGATGAACTATATCGCGTTATATGTAACGTATGACATAATTAAACGCTTTTTACATGAGGGCAATGATAAAACATACGATATTAAAGCGAGTGCATCTTTATCTTCAGATTGGTTAGCTGCAATAACTGATGGTTCACGTCTTCACTGGGGAATTATTGTTGCAATTTTAGTAGCAATCTTAATGTGGTTCTTATTAGATCGAACAACTCTAGGTTATGAATTAAAGTCAGTAGGATTTAATCAACATGCTTCTCAATATGCAGGTATGAAGGTTTCTCGTAATGTAGTATTCTCCATGACAATTGCTGGTGCATTTGCTGGGATTGGTGGAGCAATGGAAGGGTTAGGAACATTCCAAAGCATGACAGCAATGTCTTCATTTACAGGGATTGGATTTGACGGAATTGCCGTAGCGCTTCTTGGAGGAAATAATCCATTTGGTATTATCCTTTCAGCATTGTTATTTGGTGGTTTGAAAAGTGCTTCCCCTCAAATGAACTTTGAGGCAGATGTACCATCAGAACTTATTAACGTAATTATTGCATGTATTATCTTCTTTGTTGCATGTAGTTATGTTTTAAGATGGGCGCTTACACGCATGAGCAAGGAGGGGAAATAAATGAGCTTTTTAGATATATTAGCCATTCTTGTGACAGGTACGTTATATACATCAGCACCTTTAATTTTTACAGCATTAGGTGGTGTATTTAGTGAACGATCAGGTGTTGTAAATATTGCGTTAGAAGGACTAATGCTATTTGGTGCATTTGTTGGAATTGTTACAACCTTATTAATGGGTGATACTTGGGGAACGATGACTCCATGGATTGCATTACTATTTGCGGCAATTGGTGGTGGATTATTTGCATTACTTCACGCGGTAGCATCTATTACGTTCCGTGCTGATCAGGTTGTAAGTGGTGTAGCGATTAACTTCTTATCTCTTGGTTTAACAGTATTTGCGATTAAGAAGATTTTTGATAAAGGGCAGACAGATTTTATTCAATACCGTATTGAAAAAATCGATGTCCCAGGTCTATCAGATATTCCAGTTATCGGAAAAATATTTTTCTCAAACGTACCGTTAACATCGTATATTGCCATTATTTTAGCATTTGTTGTTTGGTACATTATTTATAAAACACCGTTCGGTCTTCGTCTACGTGCTGTTGGTGAACATCCAATGGCAGCAGATACGATGGGGATTAATGTATATAAAATGCGTTATATTGCAGTTTGTATATCTGGAATGTTTGCAGGAGTGGGTGGTGCGGTCTTCGCAATGTCGATTTCTGGTAACTTCTCAGGTGCTACAATTACTGGACAAGGTTTCTTAGCACTAGCAGCTATGATCTTTGGTAAATGGAATCCACTTGGTGCTCTTGGAGCAGCATTGTTCTTCGGATTTGCTCAATCACTTGGGATAACAGGTGGTACAATTCCTATATTAAAAGAAATTCCAAGTGTATTCTTAACGATATTACCGTATGTATTTACAATATTAGCACTTGTTGGTTTTGTAGGCCGATCTGAAGCTCCGAAAGCATTAGGAACGCCTTATGAAAAAGGAAAACGATGATTATTTAGAAAGTATAAAAAAAGCTCGCACATTAGTGCGGGCTTTTTTACATAGAATATATTTAATACGGAATTTTACTATGTTCCTTACATATTAAAGTTTTTAGAAAGACTCAAATGTAAGCATAATAAGGAAGAAAAGTTGATTTTTTATTTCTAAAAACTGTATATTGAAGAGGAATATTCCTACATACGTAAAGGAGGGCTATTAATGAAACTAATGGAACAGCAACTGCATGAATTAGGTGGCTTGCGAGTACATATTATTCCGACTGATAAATTTAAAACAAATACCTTTGTATTTCGTTTTAAAGCACCTTTAAATGAGGAGACGGTGACAGAGCGTGCCCTATTGCCGTACGTATTGCAAAGTGCGACAGAAAAACTGCCTTCTGTAATTCGTCTTCGTCAATATTTAGAAGAATTATATGGATCTTCTTTAGCGGTAGATGTAAGTAAAAAAGGGGAAGACCATATCATCTCTATTTATGTAGACATTGCAAATGAAACATATTTACGCGATGCACCACCGTTATTTGAAAAAGCACTTTCTATGTTATCTGATATTGTTTTACATCCAGCAACAGAAGGGGACGGTTTTCTATCTTCTATTGTAGAAAGTGAGAAACGAGCACTCTTGCAACGAATTGAAGCTACTTATGATGATAAAATGCGTTATGCAAATGAGCGTTTAATTGCAGAAATGTGCAAAGTAGAACCATATCGCTTAAGTGCAAATGGAAAAAAAGAAAGTGTTACTTCTATTACAAATGAAAGTTTGTATCAATATTATCAAAAAGTGTTAGCTGAAGATGAAATGGATTTATATATCATTGGTGATATTTCAGAAGATGCTGTGAAGCTTGTAAATAAGTATTTTTCGATCTCACCTCGCGCTATGAAAGAGAGAAATGTACTTCTTCATAAACGAAATAATGAAGAAAAAGAAATTGTTGAAAAACAAGAACTAAAGCAAAGTAAATTAAATATCGGCTATCGCACATTCATTACGTATAAAGATGAAGATTATTTTGCATTACAATTGTTTAACGGATTATTTGGAGGGTTTTCTCATTCGAAGTTATTCGTAAATGTCCGTGAAAAAAATAGTTTAGCGTACTATGCAGCATCGAGATTTGAAAGTCATAAAGGTTTGCTCTTCGTTATGTCTGGAATTGAAGCGAAGAACTTTGAAAAAGCTGTTGAAATTATTAAAGAACAGATGAAAGCAATGCAAAGCGGTGATTTTTCAGAGGAAGAGATTCAGCAAACGAAAAGTGTAATTCAAAATCAAATCTTAGAGGCAATTGATACACCACGTGGTTTTGTTGAAATGCTTTATCACGGGGTGATTTCAGAGCGTACGCGTCCAGTTGAAGAATGGCTAACGGGCATAGAAAGCGTGACGAAAGAAGAGATTGTGAAAGTTGCTAATAATATTGAACTAGATACAATTTACTTTTTACATGGAACGGAGGGAGAATAAATGGAGAAAATTGTGTATGAGCAATTAAAAGAGACGCTATATTATGAAAAACTTCCGAATGGATTAGACGTATATATCTTACCGAAACAAGGCTTCAACAAAACATTTGCAACATTTACGACGAAGTACGGTTCTGTTGATAATACATTTGTACCGCTTGGAAAAGAAGACATGACTCGTGTACCAGATGGAATTGCTCATTTCCTTGAGCATAAATTGTTTGAAAAAGAGGACCATGACGCGTTTCAATTGTTTAGTAAACAAGGTGCTTCAGCGAACGCTTTTACATCTTTTACAAGAACCGCTTATCTCTTTTCCTGTACATCAAATGTGGAGAGAAATTTAAATACGTTGTTAGACTTTGTACAAGAACCGTATTTCTCTGAAAAAACGGTTGAAAAAGAAAAAGGTATTATCGGTCAAGAAATTCAAATGTACCAAGATAACCCAGACTGGCGTTTATACTTTGGGTTAATCGATAGTTTGTTTGTGAAACATCCAATTAAAATTGATATTGCAGGGACGATTGAGTCTATTAGTAAAATTACAAAAGACCTACTGTATGAATGTTATGAGACTTTTTACCATCCGAGCAACATGTTATTATTTGTTGTTGGAGCGATTGATCCTGAAAAAACAATGGATTTAGTTCGTGAAAATCAAGCGAAAAAAGATTACGAAAATCAACCAGAAATCGTTCGCTCTTTTGAAGAGGAGCCAGAAGAAGTAAATGAAAAGAAAAAGATTATTTCAATGCCTGTTCAAACTCCAAAATGTTTAGTTGGTATTAAGGCAACGAATTTAAAAGAAAAAGGGCAAGCTCTGTTAAAACAAGAAATTGCACTTACATTACTTTTAGATTATTTATTTGGAAAAGGGTCAGTTCATTACGAATCTTTATATAATGAAGGTCTTATTGATGATTCGTTCTCGTATGACTATACAGAAGAAAATAACTTCGGTTTTGCAATGGTTGGTGGAGATACGAAGCACCCTGATGAATTGGCAGAGCGATTAAAAGGTATTTTACTACAAACGAATTATGATCAGTTAGATGAGAATGCGCTGGAACGGGTGAAGAAAAAGAAAATTGGCGGATTTTTACGATCGTTGAATTCACCTGAATATATTGCAAATCAGTTTACACGATATGCGTTTAATGAATCTAGTTTATTTGATGCTCTTACAGTGTTAGAAGGATTAACTGTTCAAGACCTACAACAAGCAGCAAAAACATTATTAATTGAAGAGAAAATGAGTGTCTGCCAAGTGTTACCAAAAAAATGAAGTAATATGTGAATAAAAAACGCAGTATCTATATCCCTCATCTAACGTTTGGTTATTGCCAAATGATAAGATGAGGGTATTATTTATATATAAAAAGATAAGAGAGGGAATTTATGAAAAAGTATGCATTAGTAACTGGAGGAAGCGGAGGGATTGGCTCTGCTATTTCGAAGCAGTTAATCGAGGATGGTTATACAGTCTATATTCATTACAATAAAAGCGAAGAGAAGATAAGGGGGTTACAAAAGGAGTTTGATGCAGTGATTCCTGTGCAAGCAAATTTAGCTTCTATCGATGGAGCAGAGAAATTGTGGGGACAAATCGAACATCCTATTGATGTTATTGTATACGCAGCTGGAAAGAGTATATTTGGATTAGTAACGGATGTTACGAATGAAGAATTAGATTATATGGTGGAGCTTCAAGTGAAGAGTGTATATAGACTTTTATCGATGGCGCTTCCACCGATGATCGGGCGGAGAAGTGGTAATGTTGTTGTTATTTCATCCATTTGGGGGCAAATAGGAGCGTCTTGTGAGGTGCTGTACTCAATGGTGAAAGGTGCACAAAATTCATATGTGAAGGCTTTAGCGAAAGAAGTTTCTCTAAGTGGATTGCGCGTTAATGCGGTAGCGCCAGGTGCGATCGAAACAGAAATGTTAAATGTATTTTCAGAAGATGATAAAAATGAAATTGCTGAAGATATTCCATTAGGTAGAATAGGACTACCCGAAGAGGTAGCAAAAACAGTATCATTCCTCGTTTCGCCAGGAGCTTCTTATATTACGGGGCAAATTATCGGAGTGAATGGCGGTTGGCATTGCTAAAAATTCTTACATAAAAAACAAGAAATTGTACAAATTAAGCATGATTCTATTACTAAAATAGTGAGGTGCTTAAACATGTCAGTGTTAGATAATTTTGATCAGTGGAAGAGCTTTTTAGGAGAACGTTTAGAACAAGCGGGGGGAAAAGGGCTTGATGGTGGTGCCGTATCAGATATGGCATTTCGTGTTGGTGATTATTTAGCAAATGAAGTAGAAGCGCGCAACGATCAAGAAAAATTATTGTCTGAGCTTTGGAAAGTTGCTGATGAACAAGAGCAACATACAATTGCAAATTTAATGGTGAAGTTTGTACAACATAAGTAAAAGTAGAGAGGAGCTTCTCCTCTCTACTTTTTTTGTATAGTAATTAGGAGGAATAGATTATACATTTAGCTTCCCTATTAAGGTGAAATCATATAATATAGTACGTAGGTGTAAAGTAAGCGTAGGGGAGTGATCTTGGATGATTGAATGGTATTTTGAATATGAAATACATAAAAACCGACCTGGCTTACTTGGTGACGTTTCTTCGTTAATCGGTATGCTTGGCATCAATATTGTCACAATTAATGGTGTAGATAATGCACGACGTGGACTTTTGCTTATGTGTGATAATCAAGAGCAAATCTCTAGACTTGAATCAATTTTAAATACGATGGATAATATAACGGTAACGAAATATCGTCCGCCAAAGCTTAGAGATAAGCTAGCAGTTAGACATGGTAGGTACATACAACGAGATGCAGATGATAAGAAAACATTTCGATTTGTGCGTGATGAATTAGGATTGCTTGTAGACTTTATGGCGGAGATAATGAAAAAAGAAGGTCATAAATTAATTGGGATACGAGGAATGCCTCGTGTCGGAAAAACAGAATCTATTGTTGCCGCAAGTGTTTGTGCAAATAAGAGATGGTTATTCGTATCATCTACTCTCATTAAGCAAACTGTTCGTAGCCAATTGATTGAAGATGAGTATAGCGACGATAATATTTTCATACTAGATGGAATTGTGTCGACAAAGCGTGCAAATGAAAGACACTGGCAGCTCGTTCGTGAAATCATGAGATTGCCTGCAACGAAAGTTGTGGAACATCCGGATGTGTTTGTGAGTCAGTCAGAATACACATTGGATGATTTTGATTATATTATCGAATTGCGTAACGATTATGATGAAGAAATTCAATATAATTTAGTAGATGAAATTGAGCAAGGTACGCAAAACAATTTCTCTATGTTCGACTTTTAAAGAAATATTGAGGTGTTAGTAGTGACGGAATTAGGACAAAAGCTGACAGAAGCAAGAGAAGCGAAAGGCTTATCTATTGATCAGCTGCATGAGATTACAAAAATTCAAAAACGCCATTTAGTAGCGATTGAAGAAGGCAATTATGATGTGTTGCCAGGAGCTTTTTATGCGCGTGCATTCATTAAACAATATGCAGATGCTGTTGGATTAAATGGAGAGGAACTGCTTGTGGAATATCAGAGTACGATACCACAGTCTGAAAAACGTGAAGTTCCACAAGTATCAACTGGACAAAAAACACAAGAAACAATGCAAAAATCTTCATCATGGCCAATTGCGGATCATATGCCCAAAATTTTGATTGCGTTGTTAGTAATCGCATTTGGAGTGGTAGTCTGGTTTGTTATTCAAGCGTTAACTGGAAAAGATGATAGGCAAGTTCAAAATGCTCAAAGTGAGAAAATTGAGGTTCAAAAAGCAAAAAATTCTCCGTTAGATACGAAGAAAGATGAAGCGAAAGCGGAAGAACCAAAAAAAGAAGAACCAAAAAAAGAAGAACCAAAGAAAGAAGAGCAACCAGCGCAACCAACTGGACAACAAGAAGTGAAGGTAGTTGGAACGAGTGGTAAGGTATCTACTTTGGAAATTCATAATAATAAAACATTAGAACTGGAAATTTCAGCGAAGGGTGCAAGCTATGTAGATGTTAAAGATGATGCGGGTAACGAAATTCTAAACACTACAGTACAAAGTGGTCAAACAGAAAAACGTGATTTATCAACAGTAAAAGAAGTGCGGCTTAATATTGGAAGTGCACCGAATGTTGAAATTAAACTGAATGGCCAAGTGGTTACTTTCCCATTAGATCCAGCAAAAGAATATCACCAAAGATTGGTGATAAAAAACCAAGGGATAGGGCAAGCTGCGCAATAACAGTCATCGCTTCGATGACTTTTTTCAATGAACAAATGTTTTTGACATGATGGAGGAATAGCTGTGAATTTACCAAATAAAATTACAATATCTAGAATCTTCTTAATTCCAATTTTTATGGTAATTATGTTAGCGCCCTTTGAGTGGGGCTCATTTATAATTGGTGATGTAGAGTTACCAATTCAACATTTAGTAGGGGCACTTATCTTTATTATTGCTTCGGCTACAGATTGGATTGATGGACATTATGCAAGAAAGTATAATCTTGTAACGAATTTAGGGAAATTCCTTGACCCGTTAGCAGATAAATTACTTGTTTCGGCAGCACTTATCACATTGGTAGAAATGCAATATGTACCTGCTTGGATCGTTATTGTAATTATAAGCCGTGAGTTTGCAGTAACAGGTTTACGCCTTGTACTTGCTGGGACAGGGGAAGTAGTTGCAGCAAATCAGCTAGGGAAAATTAAGACATGGACACAAATTATTGCAATTGCAGCATACTTATTACATGATGTACCGTTAAATCTACTTCATATTCCAGTTGCAGATATTTTCATATGGATTGCATTATTCTTTACCGTTATTTCAGGATGGGATTATTTCTGGAAAAATAAAGATGCTTTTGTAAACTCAAAATAGAAGTTTATGGGGGAATTGGGATGAATGCTGAAATTATTGCGGTTGGAACGGAATTATTACTTGGACAAATTGCAAATACAAATGCCCAGTTTTTATCTGAAAAGTTAGCTTCAATCGGAATTAACGTGTACTACCATACTGTTGTTGGGGATAATAACAAGCGATTACAGAAGGCAATTGAATTGGCTGAAGAACGAGCTGATATGCTCATTTTTACAGGTGGATTAGGACCGACAAAAGATGATTTAACGAAAGAAACAATAGCGTCTAGTTTAGATGAAGAGCTTGTGTATGATGAAAAGGCATTAACATCGATAAGCGATTATTTTAAGCGTACAGGCCGTGAATTTACGGAGAATAATAAAAAGCAGGCGCTCGTTTTAAATGGATCGACTGTATTTGCGAATAATCACGGTATGGCGCCTGGTATGGGATTAAATACGAATGGAAAAGTGTATATTTTATTACCAGGACCACCAAAAGAAATGAAGCCGATGTATATAAGTTACGTAGAGCCTTTTTTATGTAAGTTTACAACGGGGGAAAATATTTATTCTCGTGTTCTTCGTTTTTTTGGTATTGGGGAATCTCAATTAGAGGTGAAAGTTCAAGATTTAATTGATGGACAAACGAACCCAACCATTGCACCACTTGCAAATGATGGAGAAGTGACATTACGTTTAACTGCCAAACATCATGATGCTGATGAGGCGGAGAAACTGATTCAGCATGTGGAAGATTTGATTTTAGAAAGAGTAGGAGAATTTTTCTACGGATATGACCAAGATTTCCTTCATTACAAGGCAATAAGGCTATTGAAGGAAAAAGGGTTAACTTTAGCGTGTGCAGAAAGTTTAACAGGTGGTCTTTTTGGAAATCAAGTAACAGAAAATGCTGGTGTTTCGTCTGTATTTAAAGGCGGTGTCATTTGTTATCAAAATGATGTGAAGCAACAAATTTTACATGTACCTGAAGAAGTGTTACGTACTGATGGCGCGGTTAGTAAACAGTGTGCTCGCTATCTTGCTGAAAATGTAAAGGAACTGTTAAAAGCAGATATCGGAATTAGTTTCACTGGGGTGGCAGGACCGGATGCTTCAGAGCATAAAGAACCAGGAACAGTATTTATTGGATTGGTGATTAAAGATGAACCAGCTGTAGTCTTCTCGCTTAATTTAAGTGGAAGTCGTCAACAAATTAGAGAACGCTCTACAAAATATGGATTTTATCATTTATTTAAAAAGCTAGAAGAGATATAAATTTCTTCTAGTTTTTTTTGTTGGAAAACCTAGTTTTATTCGATATAAAATAAAAAAATCGAATAAATGTTCGATTTTTGTTGGCAAATTGAATTGAAAATAGGTATAATAAGATTAGCAATTTAGTTAAGGAGGAATTTTGAATGAGCGATCGTCAAGCGGCATTAGATATGGCGTTAAAACAAATAGAGAAGCAATTCGGTAAAGGTTCAATTATGAAATTAGGAGAACAAGCGGAGCGTAGAATTTCTACAATTTCAAGTGGTTCTTTAGCACTTGATGTGGCACTAGGGGTAGGCGGATACCCACGTGGCCGTGTTATTGAAATTTATGGACCTGAAAGTTCAGGTAAAACAACAGTTTCATTACACGCAATCGCGGAAGTACAGCGTCAAGGTGGACAAGCAGCGTTCATTGATGCGGAGCATGCAATGGATCCTGTATATGCACAAAAATTAGGTGTTAACATAGATGAATTACTATTATCACAGCCTGATACAGGGGAGCAAGGACTAGAAATCGCAGAAGCACTTGTACGAAGTGGAGCGGTTGATATTATCGTAATTGACTCTGTGGCAGCTCTTGTACCGAAAGCTGAGATCGAAGGGGACATGGGTGACTCTCACGTTGGTTTACAAGCACGTTTAATGTCACAAGCACTTCGTAAACTTTCAGGTGCAATCAACAAATCAAAAACAATCGCAATCTTTATCAACCAAATTCGTGAAAAAGTTGGGGTTATGTTCGGGAACCCAGAAACAACTCCAGGTGGTCGTGCGTTGAAATTCTATTCAACTGTCCGTCTTGAAGTACGTCGTGCTGAGCAGTTAAAGCAAGGTAACGATATTGTTGGTAATAAAACGAAAGTAAAAGTAGTTAAAAATAAAGTAGCACCGCCATTCCGTGTTGCTGAAGTTGATATTATGTACGGAGAAGGTATTTCAAGAGAAGGTGAAATCTTAGATATGGCTTCTGAACTTGATATCGTTCAAAAGAGCGGTGCTTGGTACTCTTATAATGAAGAACGCTTAGGACAAGGTCGTGAAAATTCGAAGCAATTCTTAAAAGAGAATACGGATTTAAGAGAAGAAATTGCCTTCTTTGTTCGTGAACATCACGGAATTGGTGAAAACTCTGGTGTTGAAGACACGGAAGATTCAACTCGTCAAGATTAAAAAATAAAAGACACGGTCCCGTGTCTTTTATTTTTTAATCCACTATGAAAGCGTTATATATAGCTGGAGATAAAATATTTATTCTATCCAAAAGGCTATGTGTAAAGGGGAATATTCATATATTTTAAGTGAATGAATTGGGATTTTCTAAGGTTTTCCAGGATAATATGCTGTCTGTTTTTTAAATCCATATAAGATTCAGGGCTTAAGGTAAAGAAAGTAAAAGTAGACAACGCTTGACAATGAAAATTGCGATAGATACAATGAGAATGTATATTTTTTCTTATATACGATATACTCTTCTCAAGAAGAGAAGTAATATTCGGAGTAAGACTTAAATCTTGCCGAAATAATAATATGACATTTTAATTGTGAAATGAAGAAAGTCCCTTAAAAAAGCGGGACGACGGTCTTTGCTGTACGTTGTAATTCAATGTACATGCCGACAGTCTTTTTTCATTCATAGCAAGGGGAGGTGAAATCATGAGTAGTAGTACAGTTTGGATACTCATCTCCATTTTGCTTGCAACAGTCGGTGCAGTTGTTGGCTTTTTTGTTCGAAAGTCTATTGCTGAAGCGAAGATTAATGGTGCAGCTAATGAAGCAAAACGTATTCTAGACGAAGCGAATCGTGATGCTGAAGCACTTAAGAAAGAAGCGCTTTTAGAAGCAAAGGATGAAATTCATACACTTCGTACAGAAGCTGAATTAGAAATTCGTGACCGTAGAAGCGAATTACAAAAACAAGAAAATCGTTTAATGCAAAAAGAAGAGAACCTTGATCGTAAAGACGAAACGCTCGATAACCGCGAGCGACAGTTAGAAAAGAAAGAGGAATCTCTTGTAGCGAAACAACAACAGATTGAAGAGTTGGAAAGCAAAGTGGGAGAGTTAGTTCAAAAGCAACAAACAGAATTAGAGCGCATTTCCAATCTGACCCGCGAACAAGCGAAAGCAATTATTCTTGGTAAAGTGGAAAGTGAAGTTTCTCATGAAATTGCCGTTATGGTAAAAGAAAGTGAAGTTCGCGCGAAAGAAGAAGCGGATAAGAAGGCAAAAGAGATTTTATCTCTTGCAATGCAAAGATGTGCAGCTGATCATGTTGCTGAAACAACCGTTTCGGTTGTAAATCTTCCAAATGACGAAATGAAGGGACGTATTATCGGACGTGAAGGTCGTAACATTCGTACGTTAGAAACGTTAACAGGTATTGACCTTATTATCGATGATACACCAGAAGCTGTAATTCTATCTGGATTTGACCCGATTCGTCGTGAAACAGCTCGTATCGCTCTTGATAAACTAGTACAGGACGGACGTATTCACCCAGCGCGTATTGAAGAGATGGTCGAAAAATCAAGACGTGAAGTGGACGAGTATATTCGTGAAGTCGGAGAGCAAACAACGTTTGAAGTGGGTGTTCATGGCTTACATCCAGATTTAATTAAAATTTTAGGTCGTTTAAAATACCGTACAAGTTACGGACAAAACGTCTTAAAACACTCTATGGAAGTTGCATACTTAACTGGACTTATGGCAGCGGAGCTTGGTGAGGATGAAAAACTAGCAAGACGTGCTGGTCTATTACATGATATCGGAAAAGCAATCGATCATGAAGTAGAAGGTAGCCACGTTGAAATTGGTGTTGAACTCGCAACGAAATATAAAGAGCATCCTGTTGTAATAAACAGTATCGCATCTCACCATGGTGACACAGAACCAACTTCTATCATTGCAGTTCTAGTTGCTGCAGCAGATGCATTATCAGCTGCAAGACCGGGAGCTCGTAGTGAAACGCTTGAGAATTACATTCGTCGTCTTGAAAAGTTAGAAGAAATTTCAGAGTCTTATGAAGGCGTAGAAAAATCTTTCGCAATTCAAGCAGGACGTGAAGTTCGTATTCTGGTAAAACCAGATACAATTGATGATTTAGAAGCTCATCGTTTAGCTCGTGATATTCGAAAACGTATTGAAAATGAACTGGATTATCCAGGACATATTAAAGTAACTGTTATTCGTGAAACACGTGCAGTGGAATACGCAAAATAAAGTGGTGAAACACCACTTTATTTTTTTGTGTTGGAATTGGGTAAAATAAAGAAAATTATTTATGAGCAGTATGCAAGTGAAAGAAACTTATAATAGATAAATTGTAACTGTTGTAAGGAAATAGCTTTAAGGTTATAGTATGGTAATAAAAAATGTAGTACATAGAAAGGGTAAGACATATGAGAATATTATTTGTTGGGGATGTAGTAGGATCTCCTGGTAGAGACATGATTCAACAGTACGTACCGGCATTAAAGAAGAAATATACACCGACAGTAACAATTATTAATGGAGAAAATGCTGCGGGTGGACGTGGAATTACGGAAAAAATATATCGAAACTTTTTAGAGTGCGGGGCACAAGCGGTTACGCTTGGAAACCACGCTTGGGATAACCGTGAAGTATTTGAATTTATCGATGATGCAAAATATCTTGCAAGACCAGCTAACTTCCCAGAAGGAACGCCGGGAAAAGGGCTTATCTTTGTAAATTGTAATGGAACAGAAGTTGCAGTTATTAACTTACAAGGACGTACTTTCCTTCCTCCAATTGATTGTCCATTCCGTAAAGTGGATGAGTTAATCAGTATTGCAAAAAAACGTACAAACATTATCTTTGTTGATTTTCATGCTGAAACAACAAGTGAGAAGCAGGCGTTAGGTTGGTATGTAGACGGTCGTGCTACAGCGGTAGTAGGTACACATACACACGTTCCTACAGCTGATAATCGTATTTTACCAAGCGGAACAGCTTATATTACAGATGTTGGTATGACAGGCCCATATGATGGGATTTTAGGTATGGATCGCGAAGCGGTATTGAAGAAGTTTTTAACGAACTTACCAGTGCGTTTTGAAGTGACGAATGGTAGAACACAATTAAGTGCAGTGTTAATTGATGTGGATCCTAATACAGGGAAAGCAAAGAAAATTGAGCGCATTTTAATTAATGATGACCAGCCATTTTTTGACTGATTTTTAACGAAAAGTTAGAGAATTCGTTATATTTTAATTTTTTAGAAAAATTACAGAAATTTAGCAGGAATACGTGCCATTCCTCGTGAATATAAGTTAAAGTGAAATAATTGCTATTACTTTTTATAGAAACGAGGAGGAAACGCGGAATGGAAATATTAAAAGTTAAAGCAACGTCGGTCCCTAATTCTGTAGCTGGTGCACTTGCAGGTGTTATTCGCGAACGCGGAACAGCAGAAATTCAAGCTATTGGTGCAGGTGCATTGAACCAAGCGGTAAAGGCAGTAGCAATTGCAAGAGGATTTGTAGCGCCTAGCGGTTTGGACTTGATTTGTATCCCAGCGTTTACAGATATTATGATTGATGGTGAAGAGCGTACAGCGATAAAATTAATTGTAGAACCTCGTTAAGTTGAAACAACCTGTTTGCATGTATGCAAACAGGTTGTTTTTGTAATGGAGGAATGAAAATGAAAATTTTTGATGCACATTGCGATGTACTCTTTCAGTTATGGAGTGCAAAGGGAAAAAAAGACTTTCAAAACGATTCACAATTACATATTACATTTGAACAATTAATGAAAAGAAAAGGAAGTATACAATGCTTTGCTATATATATACCAGAAACAGTAGCGTATGAAAAGCGTTTTGAAGTTGCGCTGCAAATGATAGATATTTTTCATAATGAAATTCTATCGCTACCAGGAATGAAGTTTATTCAGACAAAAAACGATATTAACATGCTAAAACAGGACGAGATTGGAGCATTATTAACATTAGAAGGATGCGAAGCAATTGGAAAAGAAGAGATGAAATTACGTTTGTTTTATCGCTTAGGTGTACGTTCCTTTGGATTGACATGGAACTATGCCAATCTGTTAGCTGATGGAGCGCTAGAGGCACGTGGAGCAGGTTTAACTACATTTGGTAGACAAGTTGTACAAGAACTTAATACGTTACATTTATGGACCGATGTGTCTCACTTAAATGAAAGAAGCTTTTGGGATGTTATTGAAATTGCTAAAAACCCAATTGCATCTCATTCAAACTGTTATCAACTTTGTGGGCATCCACGCAATTTAACCGATGAACAAATAAGAGCCCTTATAAAGAAAAATAGCATTATTGGTATTACTTTCGTACCGCAGTTTTTAACGAATGAAAGACAAGCGAATATAGCAGATATATTAAGGCATGTGGAATATATTTGTTCATTAGGTGGAGAAAAAAATATAGGATTCGGTTCTGATTTTGATGGGATTTTAGAAACTGTTGTAGGTGTAGAAGTATATAGGGATTATGAAAATATAATTAATCACCTGTGTAAAAAGTATAATGAATCAACTGTAGAGCGATTTTTGTATAAAAATTTTGTTGACTGTATAACGTTCTAAAGAATGTGTTTTAAAAATTCAGAAGAATTAAAATAAATTCACTTGAATTTATTGATTTTTTTAAGACCTAATACTAGAATGGTAAACGAAATAGCATTATACTAAAGATTCAGGGAAAACAGAAGAGGCATAATTTGCGTCCATTGTAGTTTATTTGCATAAAAAATGCTAAACTAATACTGTAAAAAAATACACTACAATGAATGCAGCCAAAAGGGGTGTAGGAGATGATTAGTCAACTTTCATGGAAAGTTGGAGGCCAACAAGGTGAAGGAATTGAAAGTACAGGGGAAATCTTCTGTATTGCATTAAACCGATTAGGATATTACCTATACGGTTACCGCCACTTCTCATCACGTATTAAAGGCGGCCATACAAATAATAAAATTCGTGTAAGTACAACAGAAGTACGCGCGATCTCAGATGATTTAGATATTTTAATTGCTTTTGATCAAGAAACAATTGATTTTAACTTCCACGAACTACGTCCGGGCGGAATTGTAGTTGCGGATGCGAAATTTAATCCGACAATACCTGATAATACAGATGTAAATCTATATGTGATACCGTTTACAGATATTGCTTCAGAATTAGGCACATCTTTAATGAAAAATATGGTTGCTGTTGGGGCATCTAGTGCGGTATTAGGATTAGACGAAACAGCTTATTTAGAGGTTGTTGAAGAAATCTTTGGTCGTAAAGGAGAGCAAGTCGTTCAAAAGAATATGGAAGCAATTAAACGCGGCTCTCAATACATGAAAGAATTGCTTGGTGAGAAAGTAAACATGATGCAGCTTGAAAAAGCTGACGGTAAGAAACGCATGTTTATGATTGGAAACGACGCAATCGCATTTGGTGCGGTAACTGGTGGCGCTCGCTTTATGTCTGCATATCCAATCACACCTGCATCTGAAATTATGGAATATTTAATTAAAAAGTTACCGAAAGTCGGCGGAACAGTAATCCAAACTGAGGATGAAATCGCAGCTTGTACAATGGCGATCGGTGCAAACTACGCTGGTGTTCGTACATTAACAGCATCTGCTGGTCCTGGTCTTTCTTTAATGATGGAAGCAATTGGTTTAGCAGGTATTACTGAAACACCGCTAGTTATCATTGATACACAACGCGGTGGTCCAAGTACGGGCTTACCAACAAAACAAGAGCAGTCTGACTTAATGGCTATGATTTACGGAACACATGGTGAAATTCCAAAAATCGTAATGGCGCCAAGTACAGTTGAAGAAGCTTTCTATGATATTGTAGAAGCGTTTAACTTAGCAGAAGAATATCAAGTGCCTGTTATTTTCTTAACAGATTTACAGCTTTCTTTAGGAAAGCAAACAGTAGAACCACTTAAGTTAGATAAAGTGGAAATTCGTCGTGGTAAGCTTGACTTAGAAGTAGAATTACCAGAACGTGAAAATAAAGCATACTTCAAGCGTTATGAAGTAACAGAAGATGGAATTTCACCACGTGTTTTACCTGGTATGAAAAATGGTATTCACCATGTTACAGGTGTAGAACATGATGAAACGGGTAAACCATCTGAATCAGCGTTAAATCGTAAAGATCAAATGGACAAACGTTTCCGTAAAATGGCGAATTTACAGTTTAATACCCCTATTTACAAAAATGCTAAGCATGATGACGCAGACGTCTTGTTAGTAGGCTTTAACTCAACTCGTGGTGCGATCGAAGAGGCAATGCAGCGTTTAGAACAAGAAGGAATGAAAGTAAACCATGCCCATGTACGTTTAATTCATCCGTTCCCAACAGCTGAAATCGATCCACTTGTGAAAAAAGCGAAGCGTGTTGTAGTAGTAGAAAACAATGCAACTGGTCAGCTTGCTAACATTATGAAAATGAATCTTGGCAATGGCGAGAAAATTTCTAGTCTTTTAAAATACGATGGAAATCCATTCTTGCCGAAAGAGATTTACAACGAATGTAAAAAAGGGGTTGTATTAAATGGCAACATTTAAGGACTTTCGTAACAGTGTAAAACCAAACTGGTGCCCAGGTTGCGGAGACTTCTCGGTGCAGGCTGCGATTCAGCGTGCGGCAGCTAACGTTGGTTTAAATCCAGATGAGCTAGCTGTTATTTCTGGTATCGGCTGTTCCGGTCGTATTTCAGGGTATATTAATTCATATGGTTTGCATAGTATTCACGGACGTGCTCTTCCAATTGCACAAGGTGTGAAAATGGCAAATCGTGATTTAACAGTTATTGCATCCGGTGGTGACGGTGATGGTTTTGCGATTGGTATGGGACATACAATCCATTCTATTCGTCGTAACATTGATATTACGTACATCGTAATGGATAACCAAATTTACGGATTAACAAAAGGGCAAACTTCACCACGTAGTGAAGCTGGATTTAAAACGAAAAGTACACCACAAGGTTCAATTGAACCATCACTAAATGTTATGGAAATGGCTTTAACAGCTGGTGCGACATTTGTGGCGCAAAGCTTTTCAAGTGATTTAAAAGAATTAACGCAAATTATTGAAGCTGGTATTAACCATAAAGGCTTTTCATTAATTAATGTATTTAGTCCATGTGTTACTTATAATAAAGTAAATACTTATGATTGGTTTAAAGAGAATTTAACGAAACTAAGTACAGTAGAAGGATATGATCCATCTAACCGCATGATGGCTATGCAAACATTAATGGAAAAGAACGGGTTAGTAACAGGTTTAATTTATCAAAACACAAAGCAGCCTTCTTACCAAGAGCTTGTAAAAGACTATAGTGAAAAACCTTTAGTGCAAGCTGATTTGAATATGGATCAGAAAATGTTTGATGAGCTTGTTGCTGAATTTATGTAATAATCGGAGAGAAGGTTGCCGCTTGGTAACCTTCTTTTTGAGTGAATAAAAATAATTAATAGATTTGTTTACTTAGAAAATTCAGAATGATAAAATAATATATAAATCGTTGTATAAAAATAGCATGTTCAATAACTGTGAAATGAAATATAGGATAAGAAGCCTTCTTCGTTAAAGTTGGCTAAAGGCTCTATACTATGATAATGTGTATAGGGATAAAGCAATATACTTTTGGGTAGGACAAGATGAAATAAAAAAAGGGAATGTCTATTTGTGTGGGGAAGACTTCATTCTTACGGATGATTAGATCGATTACTCAAGTTTCAAAGGGCAAGTTATCTCTCATGCTATCTAACATCATTGAGATGGGTCTAAGCGCATTAAAATGGACTACAGAGTGTGTGTATAGTTAAGGGTGAAAGGAGATTACCGATGAACGAGCAACAACGATTAGCAAGTCGACAAGCAAATTCCTCTACGAAAAAAGAAGAGAAAGATTATAGTAAATACTTTGAAAGTGTATACCAACCACCTTCCTTGAAATTGGCGAAAAAGCGTGGGAAAGAAGAAGTTAAAATTGAAAGAGATTTTGGCCTACCTAAAGAGTTTCGCGATTTTGGCGCAGGAAGAAAGTTTTACATTCGTACATATGGCTGTCAAATGAATGAGCATGATACAGAAGTAATGGCTGGGATTTTTACAACACTTGGATATGAGCCAACCTTTTCAACTGAAGAGGCAGATGTGATTTTATTAAATACTTGTGCAATTCGTGAAAATGCTGAAAATAAAGTGTTCGGTGAACTTGGTCATTTAAAATCATTAAAGCGAAGAAATCCGGATCTTATAATTGGTGTATGTGGTTGTATGTCTCAAGAGGAATCTGTTGTAAATAAAATTATGCAAAAAAATCAGCATGTAGATATGGTGTTTGGTACACACAATATTCATAGATTACCGTATATCTTAAAGGACGCAATGTTCTCAAAAGAGACGGTAGTTGAAGTTTGGTCAAAAGAAGGGGATGTAATTGAAAACCTTCCGAAAGTACGTCGTGGTGATATTAAAGCTTGGGTAAATATTATGTATGGCTGTGATAAGTTTTGTACATATTGTATTGTACCGTATACACGCGGAAAAGAGCGTAGCAGACGTCCAGAAGATATTATTAAAGAAATTCGCCATCTAGCTGCGAACGGTTATAGAGAAATTACGTTACTTGGACAAAACGTAAACGCATACGGTAAAGACTTTGAAGATATACAATATGGTCTTGGCGATTTAATGGATGAACTTCGTAAAATCGATATCGCGCGTATTCGTTTTACAACGAGTCATCCACGTGATTTTGATGATCATTTAATTGATGTTCTTGGAAAAGGTGGTAACCTAGTAGAACATATCCACTTACCGGTTCAATCTGGTAGTACAGATATGCTTAAAATTATGGCGCGTAAATATTCGCGAGAACACTATTTAGAGCTTGTACGAAAAATTAAAGAAACCATTCCGAATGCAGTGCTAACGACTGATATTATCGTTGGTTTCCCAAATGAAACGGATGAGCAGTTTGAAGAGACGATGTCGTTATATCGTGAAGTAGGATTTGATACGGCATTTACATTTATTTATTCTCCGCGTGAAGGTACACCAGCTGCAAAAATGCAAGATAATGTTCCGATGGAAGTGAAGAAAGAGCGATTGCAACGCTTAAATACACTAGTGAATGAATATGCAGTTAATAAGAATAAGCGTTATATAGGTCAAATTGTAGAAGTATTAGTTGAGGGAGAAAGTAAGAATAATCCTGAAGTACTTGCGGGATATACACGTACGAATAAACTTGTAAACTTTGTTGCTTCAAAATCTTTAATTGGTCAGCTTGTGAAAGTAAAAATAACGGAAGCAAAAACTTGGTCTCTTAACGGGGAATTGGTTAAGGAGCCGATTGAGGTGAAATAATAGATGAAAGTATATACGAAAGATGAAATTGTTGAGCAAGCGAAAGAATTAGCGAAAATGATCTCTGAAACAGAAGAAGTCGATTTCTTTAAGCGAGCAGAAGCACAAATTCATAAAAATGAAAATGTAAAGCGAGCAATTGATGAAATAAAAGCTTTGCAAAAACAAGCAGTAAACTTGCAACATTATGGGAAATGGGAAGCTTTGAAAAAAGTAGAAGCTGAAATTGATGCACTTCAAGATAAGTTAGATAATATCCCAGTTGTACAGGAGTTTAAATCTTCACAAACGTATGTAAATGACTTACTACAGCTAGTTGCTAGTACCATTTCTAACAATGTAACAGATGAAATATTAGTTTCAACTGGCGGCGATGTGTTGAAGGGTGAAACTGGTGCAGCAGTAGAAAGTAAAAAAGGAAATTGTGGTTGTTAAAGAGATGTCTTATTGACATCTCTTTTTTTTAGTGGGTTATATCGGAAATTCTTCTCAAAAAAAAGAATGACACATTCCGCTATTGTCACGCATATGATTAAGTGAATAGTGATTGAGGAGGGTTACGAATGTCCGAATTTAGAGAGATTATTACAAAAGCAGTGGTTGGAAAAGGACGTAAGTATACAAAGTCAACGCATACATGTGAATCGAATAATGAGCCAACAAGTATTTTAGGGTGCTGGGTAATTAACCATTCGTACGAAGCGAGAAAGAATGGAAAACATGTGGAAATTGAAGGTTTCTATGATGTAAACACTTGGTATTCATTTGATGGAAACACAAAGACTGAAGTTGTAACAGAACGTGTTAACTACAATGATGAAGTAAGTATTGGGTATCGTGATAAAAACTTCTCTGGTGACGATTTAGAAATTATCGCTCGTGTAATTCAGCCGCCAAATTGTTTAGAAGCTCTTGTATCGCCAAATGGTAATAAAATTGTTGTGACGGTAGAACGTGAATTTGTAACAGAAGTAGTTGGGGAAACGAAAATTTGTGTAAGTGTAAATCCTGAAGGTTGCGTAGAATCAGACGAGGATTTCCAAGTCGATGATGATGAGTTTGAAGAATTAGATCCGAACTTTATCGTCGATGCAGAAGAAGAGTAAGAGAAAGCTAGGGAGAAGTTCTTCCTAGCTTTTTACAGTACATAAGTGGTTCTGCATGAACATGATTCCTTATGAAATGTGCTATAATGAGGAAAGACTCCTGGAATAGGAGATATGGATGTCCGTGAAGTGTGACATATATGAATATAGATTATTATGTAAGAATTATGGAGGAAAGACATGACGCAATATACGCCTATGATACAGCAATACTTAAAGGTTAAGGCAGACTATCAAGATGCCTTTTTATTTTTCCGATTAGGTGATTTTTATGAAATGTTCTTTGAAGATGCGGTTAAAGCAGCTCATGAACTTGAAATTACATTAACGAGCCGAGATGGTGGTAGTAGTGAACGTATACCGATGTGTGGTGTACCGCATCATGCAGCTAAAAATTATATTGAACAACTTGTTGAAAAAGGATATAAAGTAGCTGTTTGTGAGCAAGTGGAAGACCCAAAAACAGCTAAAGGTGTAGTACGTCGTGAAGTAGTACAACTAATTACGCCAGGAACGATGATGGAAGGGCGTACAATAGACGAGAAGGAGAATAACTTCTTAGCAGCATTAACACATTTCGAAGATGGATCTTATGCGCTAGCTTGTAATGACTTAACGACTGGACAAAATACAGTGACGTTATTAACTGGTTCAGTAGAAGATATTTTATTAGAAGTGTATGCGACTGGTTCAAAAGAAATTGTTGTAGATTCTACATTTTCAAAAGATGAATTAAATAAGTTAACTGAAACATTAAAAATGACGATTTCGTATGAAGATACAACAACTATTCCAGAAGGATTAGAACATCTTGTGAAAAGTGTTTCCCAAGCAAAATTAATTAAAGCAATTGGACGCTTATTTAACTATGTGATAAGAACACAAAAACGTTCGTTAGATCACTTGCAACCAGTAGAAATTTATTACACGAATCAATTTATGAAAATTGATGTGCATTCAAAACGCAATTTAGAGTTAACAGAGACTCTTCGCACGAAGGAAAAGACAGGCTCATTATTATGGCTATTAGACAAAACAAAAACGGCTATGGGTGGGCGTATGTTAAAACAGTGGATGGAACGTCCGCTAATCCAGAAAGAAAAAGTTGAAGAGCGTTTAGAAATGGTTGAAACGTTTGTAAATGATTACTTCTTACGTGAAGATTTAAAAGAAAAGTTAAAAGAAGTATATGATTTAGAGCGTTTAGCAGGGAAAGTTGCATTTGGTAATGTAAATGCACGGGACTTATTACAATTAAGACGTTCTTTACTGCAAGTACCAGCTATTTTAGAAGCGATTAGTCTGTTAGATAATGCTTATGCTGCAAGGTTAATTCAAGGTGCGGATCCATGTGAGAGCTTAACTGAATTACTAGGAAGAAGTATTCAAGAAAACCCACCGCTTTCTATTAAAGATGGAGATATTATTAAAGACGGTTATAATGACAAGCTTGATCAATATCGTTACGTTAGTAAAAACGGGAAAACGTGGATCGCTGAGCTTGAAAAACGAGAGCGTGATATTACAGGAGTTAAATCGTTAAAAATCGGGTACAACCGTATTTTCGGTTACTACATTGAAGTAACGAAAGCGAATCTTGGAGCACTTCCAGAAGGGCGCTATGAGCGTAAACAAACGCTTGCTAATGCTGAACGTTTCATAACAGATGAATTAAAAGAAAAAGAAACATTAATCTTAGAAGCAGAAGAGAAAATTGTACAATTAGAATACGATTTATTTACAGCGCTTCGCGAAGAAGTCAAAGTATTCATTCCGAAATTACAGCATTTAGCGAAAGTAATTAGTGAACTAGACGTACTGCAAAGCTTTGCGACAGTTAGTGAAGAAGAGCAGTTTGTAAAACCTGTTTTAACAAATAAGCGCGAAATCTTTATTAAAGATGGTCGTCATCCTGTCGTTGAAAAAGTATTGAACGGGAAATTGTATGTACCGAATGATTGTATTATGCCGGAGAAGATGGATGTCTTTTTAATTACAGGACCGAACATGTCTGGTAAAAGTACGTATATGAGACAATTAGCACTTGTTACTGTTATGTCACAAATTGGTTGTTTTGTACCAGCGACAGAAGCAGTATTACCTGTCTTCGATCAAATCTTTACGAGAATTGGTGCAGCGGATGATTTAATCTCAGGTCAAAGTACATTTATGGTTGAAATGTTAGAAGCGAAAAATGCAATTGCAAATGCATCAGAGAGAAGTTTAATTTTATTCGATGAAATTGGACGCGGTACATCTACGTATGATGGTATGGCACTTGCGCAAGCAATCATTGAACATATTCATGACCAAATTGGTGCGAAAACATTATTCTCTACACATTATCATGAATTAACAGTGTTAGAAGAAAGTTTAGACCAACTAAAGAATGTACATGTTTCAGCAATTGAAGAGAATGGAAAAGTAGTTTTCCTTCATAAAATTCAAGATGGAGCGGCTGATAAAAGTTACGGAATTCACGTTGCTCAACTTGCCGAGCTTCCAGAGAGCTTAATCGCTCGCGCGAAAGAAGTGTTAGCACAACTAGAAGGACAGGAAGAAATTGTTATTCCGAAACGAGTAGAAGTGAAAGTGCCAGAAGTCGCTCCAGAACCAGTTGTTGTAAAAGAAGAACCAGCAGAAATACAAGAGACGAAAGTAGAGACTGAGGAAGAATCGCAATTATCATTCTTTGGTGGAGAACAGTCTTCGAAAAAACAAGACAAGTCAGTTCTAGATGCAAAAGAAACGGCAGTACTTGCACAAATTAAAAAGATTGATTTACTCGATATGACGCCTTTAGAAGCGATGAATGAACTGTATCGTTTACAGAAAAAGTTAAAGAAAGGATGAGTAAGTAGATGGGGAAAATTCGCAAACTCGATGATCAACTCTCTAACTTAATTGCGGCAGGAGAAGTAGTAGAGCGCCCTGCCTCAGTTGTAAAAGAACTCGTGGAAAATTCCATCGATGCGAATAGTACATCTATTGAAATCCACTTAGAAGAAGCTGGATTATCGAAGATTCGCATCATCGATAATGGAGATGGTATTGCTGAAGAAGATTGTATCGTTGCATTTGAACGACACGCAACGAGTAAAATTAAAGATGAAAATGATTTATTTCGTATAAGAACGCTCGGTTTCCGCGGAGAGGCCCTGCCGAGTATTGCCTCAGTGAGTGAATTAGAGTTAATTACGAGCACAGGTGATGCGCCTGGTACACACCTTAGTATTAAAGGTGGAGACATTATAAAACAAGAGAAAACGGCAAGCCGAAAAGGAACAGATATTACTGTACAAAACTTATTTTTTAATACACCAGCGCGTCTTAAATATATGAAAACTATTCATACAGAGCTTGGGAACATTACAGATATCGTGTATCGTATTGCAATGTCTCACCCAGAAGTATCGTTAAAACTGTTTCATAATGAAAAGAAATTGCTTCATACATCAGGAAACGGTGATGTAAGACAAGTACTTGCATCGATTTACAGCATTCAAGTTGCGAAGAAGCTTATTCCGATTGAAGCTGAATCTCTAGACTTTACAATTAAAGGATATGTAACATTACCAGAAGTAACGAGAGCGTCGCGTAACTATATGTCAACGATTGTAAATGGCCGTTACGTTCGAAATTTCGTATTAATGAAAGCAATTCAGCAAGGATATCATACGTTATTGCCAATCGGACGATACCCAATCGGCTTCTTATCAATTGAAATGGATCCAATGCTTGTTGATGTCAACGTACATCCAGCAAAATTAGAAGTACGCTTTAGTAAAGAACAAGAATTGCTAAAGCTTATCGAAGAAACATTGCAAGCTGCATTCAAAAAAATACAACTCATTCCAGATGCTGGTGTAACAACGAAGAAAAAAGAAAAAGATGAAAGTGTGCAAGAACAGTTCAAGTTTGAGCATACAAAACCGAGAGAATCATCTATGCCTAACATCGTTTTACCAACAGGAATGGATGAGAAACAAGAAGAAACAACGACTGTAAAACAACCAGCACAACTGTGGCAACCGCCGAAGCAAGAATGGCAACCACCACAGTCACTCGTAAGAGAAGAGCAAAGCTGGCAGCCATCCTCTAAGCCGGAAACGGTTCGGGAGGAAAAGGAATGGACTAGCAACGATGACGATTTTGAATTAGAGGAATTGGAAGAAGAAGTTCACGAAATAAAAGAGATTGAAATGAACGGTAATGATTTACCACCGCTTTATCCAATTGGACAAATGCACGGAACATATATTTTCGCTCAAAATGATAATGGGTTATATATGATTGATCAGCACGCAGCGCAGGAACGTATCAATTATGAATATTTCCGTGATAAAGTAGGAAGAGTAGCACAAGAAGTACAAGAACTACTTGTACCGTACCGTATTGACTTATCTCTTACTGAATTTTTACGTGTCGAAGAGCAGCTGGAAGAACTAAAAAAAGTCGGACTATTTTTAGAGCAATTTGGCCATCAATCCTTTATCGTTCGTTCGCATCCAACGTGGTTCCCGAAAGGACAAGAAACAGAAATCATTGATGAGATGATGGAGCAAGTCGTAAAACTGAAAAAAGTAGACATAAAAAAACTACGTGAAGAAGCAGCCATCATGATGAGCTGTAAAGCATCTATTAAAGCAAATCAATACTTAACGAACGATCAAATATTCGCTTTACTTGAAGAACTTCGTACAACAACAAACCCATATACATGTCCGCATGGAAGACCGATTCTGGTGCATCATTCTACTTATGAGTTGGAGAAGATGTTTAAGAGGGTTATGTAGGGTTAATGTCCAAAGAGAAAAAGTTCGTTCCCAGTTATTTGAAACGGTTTGAAAGTGCCTAGTATTATTTATATGTGTTGAAAGAAAATAAAATAAATATGTAATAGCAATGTTCTCTACAGTTATTTTAATAAAATATAGAGAGAAATAAAAAGGGGCGATAGTAACAATTCGCTCCTTTTTAATATAATTCTTTTGCAACTATATTTTAAAAATTCATTTATAAACTAGAGATAACCTATTTGTAATTTATATGTGCTTTCTCATTTTTTTGTAAGGAAAGGGGCTTTTAATTTACAGATTTATCAGAATTATGTAAAGTGTAGATAAAACCATAAAATGGGGTGTTCTTTATGTGTACTAGTTTGACATTACAGACAAAAAACGGTCAGCATCTTTTTGCAAGAACGATGGACTTCACATTAGATTTGAATCAAGAAGTAATAATCATTCCTCGGCATTACCAGTGGAATAATATAACTGGTGAAATCATCAATACGAAACATGCTACGGTCGGAATGGGAATTAATCATCAAGGAAGGATTATTATGGCGGACGGAGTAAATGAAGCAGGTATGACATGTGCAACACTCTATTTTCCAGGATTCGCTACTTATAGTCAAAGCATAGATGACAACAAAACGAATTTGGCTCCATTTGATTTTGTGACTTGGAGTCTCACACAATTCAATTCTGTCAAAGAGTTAAAGAAATCTGTAGATAGCCTTACCTTTTTGGATATACCATTACCGGATTTAGGACTTACACCACCACTACATTGGATTTTAGCGGATAAATGGGGAGAGTGCATTGTACTGGAGCCGACAAATGAAGGATTAAAAATGTATGACAACCCACTAGGAGTGATGACGAATAGTCCGGAGTTTAATTGGCATTTACAAAATTTAAGACAATATATTGGCCTTAAATCGCAGCCATTCGCGCCAACAGAGTGGAGTAATGTACCATTAAGTGCTTTTGGTCAGGGCTCAGGTTCAATGGGACTTCCAGGGGATTTTACCCCACCATCAAGGTTTGTGCGGGCAGCATATGGCAAACAAAACATTCAAGATATAGATAGCGAAGAAGAGGGAGTATCAGCCCTTTTTCATATCTTATCAAATTGCGAGGTTCCTAAAGGCGGAGTAATAACAGAAGAAGGTACATTAGATAATACCATATATACAAGCGTAATGTGTATGGAGTCCGGAACATATTATTATCATACCTACGATTGTAGACAAATTATAGCTATTCATTTATTTCATGAAAATTTAGATACAGATGAGATTAAAGCCTATTCGTTCCAACGGAAACAAAAAATATTTTATGAAAACTAAGTAGCTTTGAAATAACGCTTAGTAAATTTTTAAATATATATATAATAGAGCAATAATGACCTATAAAAAGTAGGAATCGGAAGGAATATAATTGATAATCTAATAAGTAACCCGAATAAATATCCCTTAAGAAAAAATAGACGCAAAATATTCAAGGTATTATATAAATTCAATACAACGATTTCTAGAAGGGCCATTAAAGTGCTATTAGGTAAAATAAACATGGACGTACTACTCCATTTATAAATAGCAAAGCACAAAAAAGGTGTGGAAAATATCCATACCTTTTTTGTGCTTCTATTATCTATGTATAAAAAAGCGCCGTATATCAGCACTTTTTAAAGGTACGTAAATTGTATAATAAGGATTTCTACATTATTAAACACATAACTATGCATGGCCAAATATTGATTCTTATTTGGTTAATTGTTATAAGGATCTATACGGTTATTTATTTTTATTATTATTAATTTTTTCAGTATATAAAACCTGCTCTTTATAATGCTTTTTAATTGGGAAGTTATGTGTACCAGAGCCGTTTTTGAAAGTTTTATTGATGGGGTTTTTTAGAGGGACTGTTGTAGTTTCAGTAAATTCATATGGGTAATTTATTTTAGATTTATCTTCAAACATGAAAATGCCTCCTTTTTAGGATTTCCTGAATTCTTTACTATAACATGATATGCATATAGATTTTTTTTGGACTAGTTATTTATATAGGTTAATGGAATTTAATTACGTAACTACTGAAATATTTCAAAGGAAAACAATGTGAGAAATATATTATAATGATTTCTTTTATTTATTAGCGAAGGGAATATTGCATATATATTCGTTATAGATTGTTTTTATAATGTAATATATATATAGTTTTCCTGATAATATAATGTGGAATATTATAGTGTTATTAGGTTATTAGGAACATTTAATGTTGTTTCACAACTGAAAGCGAATTGAAAAAAAACTGAAACTTTTCTCATAAAAATTCAATCTTACTTGAAAAATGAAAGGAAAATGAAATTTTTCAAAAGGAATTCTTTGTTAAGATAAAAAGCATACATACAAAAAAGTATTGACATATCTCAAAAAATGTATTTTCGAGATATAGTGGGGGAAAAGATGAGATTAGAAAAACAATTAATAAAAAAGATGTATTATGAAACATTCCTAATGGAGAATGAAACACACCCACCTCTTCAAGTACTTGGAGAAGCTTATGTAAACGAAGAAAAAAATGAGATTTCTGATGGATCTTATATTCGTTTTGCACAAGGTGAATTTTATTATCACCATCAAGATTTTGAAGCAGCTATTTTTAAATGGGAGAAAGTTAGTAATGAATTAGCGCCATGGGCACAAAAAAATATTGCGGATGCTTACTTCGAACTTAACCAATTATCAGTTGCTGAAAACGTGTATACTTCCATTACTACTGATAATAAAATACTTATGACTGAAATTGTACTGCAATTACTGTCTCTTTACATCGAGCAAAATAATTTTGATTCAGCTTTCGCTGTTATAAAAGAAGCGGTTTCTTTAAATCCCGATTATCCAAACGTCACAACAATTGCCCGTTCCTTTTATGAAGAACAGCAAGATTTGGATAGTGCAGTAGAGCTTGCTGTGAACGAGTTAATTCGAACAGAATCTTATCCGTGGTTTGAGGTTCTAAAAGAATATATCGATAAAGGATTTACTAAAAATATTTCACCAGACTATTTTTATAAAGTATTAGTTACATTAAATAATGTAGATCAAGTACAATTTACGCAAATTGTTTCATCACTTTGGCACAGCTATAAAGATGAACAAAATTACTTATTATGGCTCAACACAATAAATGAATTTTTCATACATATCGAAATACATTCGTCCGATATATGGGACGAAATTTCTTCTCTTTACGAAGAAACATACTTTGAATTAATTCAAGGTCAATATATGCTTAGACAATTACACGATATCATTCCAAACCTGTTAACAAATTGGTTAAAGGTAGTCAATCCATCTCATGCTGTATTTCCATCTGCAGCAGTATTGGCATGGGATGAGATTTTTCCTTCTAAAATAGATTCAGCGGATATAAAAGATGCAGAAGACCTACTGTCATATTCTATTAATCATGTGAATGGCTTAGAGTATAGTTTACATCTTTTTGAATCTATTACACACTGGGCACAAGAACATGATTTAGAAATGGGTAACCGATTTAGCTGGTTAGTTGGTGAGCTTGCAGATTTAAGAACAAATCGCCTATTAGTAACTGGAACTTCAGGGAACGGAAAAGCTTCATTTATTAACTCTATTTTAGGAGAAAATATATTAGAAAACTCAATCTCAAATGTAGTTGTTTTTAAAAATGACGCTTATACAGAAATTAACGCTATAACAGATTCGGAAATTACAACAACTGAGAATTTCTCTGATTTCCATAACATGATGGCAGTGCATCGTCAAACATATAGAGATAGAGCGTGTGTTGAATTTAAATTACCATGCAGGTTTTTAAGTAAAAATAAACTTACATTCGTTGTTACACCTAGCTTTAATAGGAACAATGACGCGAGAGATGAGGTGTTTGAATATTTAAACTCTGTAGATGAATTATTATTCGTATTGAATACGGATTCACCTTTTACTGACAAAGAACGTGACATTCTATTAAGTATCCAAGAACATACACCAAATCTACAAGTTCATTTCTTATTAAATAAAATCGATAACATTTACAATGAAGCAGAAGCAAAAAGAGTTATACAAGATACGCAAGTGAGAATAAATACATATTTCCCTAATGCAAGAGTTTTCCCTTATTCTTCGTTATATACAAATAGTAAACAACTAAACGATTTAACTGAGTTTATTCATTTTAACTTTAACCATAAAAATATCGATGCAGAACGTACTGAAAAGCTATTGTTTTTCATTCGAAAAACAATTACATATCTTTTGGATAAACGCGTCGAGAGGGAAAATAATCTAGTGGATTCTATTAATTGGAATGAAGATATGTTAGTTAAACTAAATGCTTGTATTAATAACCTTACTGCTTTTGAGAAGGAAAAATTCATTTAATTACAGAAACATATCGTACAATGAAAAACGAAATTACTAATGATCTTACAGAACATATTCCGAAACTATTGCAGAGTTGTTCCGATTTAATTAGTGAAGAAAGTGATTTTGGGCACATTGATATTGAACTAAATACAGCGATGAATGAAAGGGTGCAACAATATCTAGAACAAACTGTATTACCTAATCTTGCTCGCTCTATGCAAAATTGGATTGCGACTTCTAATAACGAGCTCCTTCAAAGTCAATTGTACTTAGCAGAAACCAGTGAAGGACTTAATTCTTTATTTGGAGAAAATCGAATACAGTTAGAATGTGACTTTAAAGTAATTGATGACTGGCGCAGAGATACTGATAGAATGACAACTAGAATACAAATGGAAGAAGTAAATATTTTACGCCGATTTACGCCAGCACAATTTTTACTGAAAAGTGCCGGTAAATTATTTGGAGTTCTTCCTAAAAATAAAGCTATGCTATATAACAAATACAAACAGTATTTGGAAAATGAAGATTATACCGATGTAACGGCTTCTATTATGAAGAAATTTTTCTTGCAGTTTGAGCTATTTGAAAACACACAAGAGCGGGATATTAATATGTTCTTTAGAAATCCATTTGGCTCGTTGGAACAAGCTGTAAAAAACACTCATTTAGAAATAAAAGAAAAACAAGATAAACTGCATAAAATGAAATCAAACCCTGAAGTTTATCATGATCCTATAACGCTCTTTGAATTGAGATTACGTCAATGTGAAGTAATCTTAAATATAGGTGAGGATAATGCCTATACAGATTTAACTTTAGAAACAAGCGTAGAATAAAAGTAAAATATATCAAGTTTTTTATATAAAATTGCATCATGTGTTATAAGAGGGGAAAAGGGAGCAACCGTAATGAGTTGCTCCCTTTCTTTATATAGATTACTTTTCAGTTTCTTTAATTTTAGTTTTTACTTCTCCAGTTT
Organism: Bacillus sp. TH19; assembly: GCF_016651075.1. Lineage (NCBI taxonomy): Bacteria > Bacillati > Bacillota > Bacilli > Caryophanales > Bacillaceae > Bacillus > Bacillus sp. TH19. The sequence goes on from NZ_JAEKEO010000007.1 coordinate 1,819,548, forward strand.
TAATTTTATTACTTTCTGAGAAACGTAATAAATCGCCTTCAATAATTTTGTCAGACATTCGTAATTCATTTTGTGCACGGTTAATCATTTCTTGAGCTTCTTTTTTGGTAAATCTACAACCTCACCTGTTTCTCGATTATAAAAAGTATGATTTGTATATGCATACTTGTCTGTAATAAAGCTACCATCACGTAAAACAACAAAACCGGTATATTCATCTGAAAACATATCATGGCCAAAACGGATATCGTTAGTAGTATCAATCCCTAATAAATTTAGAATAGTAGGTTTCATATCGATTTGTCCCGTAGGCTTTGAGATAGTTTGACCTTCTGTTTGGCCAGGGATATGAATATATAAAGGTGTGCGTTGTAAATTTAAAGTATCAAATTCTGTTATTTGATCTTTTTCTAAAAACTGTGCCATTGCGCGATTATGTTTTTCAGAAATGCCGTAATGATCACCGTATAATACAATAACAGAATCATCATACATTCCCTCGGCTTTTAAACGCTCAATAAATTTTTTAATTGATTCGTCTAAGTAACGTGCTGTTACGATGTAGCGATCAAATACGCCATTACCAGAGTTGTATGGTTCAATGAATTTTGTATCTTCATCATACGTAAATGGATAATGGTTTGTTAAAGTAAGGAAACGAGCGTAAAATGGTTGATCAACAGTTTTTAATATATCTACGGATTGATCAAAGTATTCGATATCTTTTAATCCCCAATTTAAATTTGTTTCGGGTGTAATTTTGTAATCAAGTTCATTATAGTAACGATCATAACCGAGAGCAGAGTACATAATGTTACGATTCCAAAATGTTGCGTTATTCGCATGGAATACAGAAGTGAAATAACCTTGCTGACGTAAAATTTCTGGAGTCGCAGTATAATCGTTGTTACCGTGCGTGAAGAATACAGCTCCTCGATTTAATGGATACAACGATGTATCTATTAGAAATTCAGAATCTGATGTTTTTCCTTGACCAGTTTGGTGGAAAAAGTTATCAAAGTAATAGCTTTCATTTATGAATTCATTCAAGAACGGTGTAACTTCTTGACCATTGACGGATGCACCTATTAAAAAGGTTTGCAAGGATTCAAGAGTAACGACAATTACGTTTTTTCCTTTAGCTGCACCAAACATGTTAGGATTCGGCTCGCTATGGTTTGCCTTTACGTAGTTTTCAGTTTCTTGTAATTTACTACTATCTGCAAGTGCCTTTTGGGATCCAGCTTTTACTTGTAGTGTTAAATCATATACTTGATGAGTGTATAGTCCTAAATTTTTCACAAGCATTACGCGGTCGAAGGATCTCGTTAATAATTCAGGTCGTTCTTTTTCTGCAAGCTGTAGATTTGCAAAAAATACACCAATCGTTAAGAGAAAATATAACAAGCGTGCAGAATGAGTTACACGTCCTGTTTTAAAGACTATCGATTTCTTCTTTAACAAAATAAAGAAGAAAATAATGTCTACGAATGCGAGTATAATTTTGTAGTTTAATATTTCTTTAATACTGCCGCCTAACTGTGTAAAGTTAGATGTTTGTCCAAGCACTGGTAACGTAACAAAATCGCTATAAAAATCATAGAACATTACATTTCCAACGAGAACTATAGTTAATAAGAAATTAATACATAGCGCTATATAATTTCGCTTTTCACCAGTTGCAAATAATGCTAATCCAACAAATGCTAATGATGCAGCTAGAGGGCTAATAAACAAAATAAGTTCTTGTGTGGAAGACTCAATTTTCAAATCAAAACTGAATCGCGTAATAAGATATGTTTTTAACCATACTGCTAAAGCAATTATTAAAACAAAGCTTATATTTTGCATTTGTAAATTTATTTTATTCTTCATTTTTACACCTTCTTTATAGAGTTTATTTAACTAAGGTTATATATTATGTTTTTATAACTATTAGAGTGTGGTGAACCATTTAGATTATATTTTTCTAAAGGTAATAATTTGAAGTATTCATATACATACAATGGAGAATTTTAAAGCGAAGTAACATACATCTAATTTTTTTGAAACAGAGCAGAAAAAGTCATAGTCGTAGTAAAAAATACTTATAGACATCCTAACATATTAAACACTACGGCGATGTTACAAAATATCGAACAAATGAAAGTGAAAATGAATAGATGGTTTTTAAACCATTGACATTCAATAAGTTTGAAATTCCAGAAAAGTCAACTTGAAGAAAACGGTTATATTAATTAGTAGAAAACTACATTCTATATAGAATGTAGTTTTTCATGTGTTTTCAATATATCCCGTAAAATCCTGATTCTTTGTGGCTTAATCATCAGCGGGGGAGGGATAATAATTTCGTTAAAGCTATTATTAGATAAGTAAAGTGTTGGTGAAACTTAAAACATTTGACTGGCATCTTAATTAAAAAGTTTAAATACCTGATAAATATTTTCCAACATACAGACCACTTGCAGCTGCTTGAGATAATGAGTGAGTGACGCCTGAACAATCTCCAATTAAAAATAGCCCATTCATACTTGTTTCAAAGTGGTTATTGATTTTTATTGTAGGAGCATAGAACTTTCCATCAATTCCATATAATAAAGTATCTTTATCGATAGGTTCTTGGATAAATTGTTCTAAACGTAATAAAAATTTTTTGATTCCTTCAATATATAATTGAGGAATTTCTTCATTCAAATCTCCATAATCTCCGTGTAGTGTAGGCTGTATACGATTATGTTTCATGTTGTTCTCCGCTGTAGGTTGTTTCTTTATTAAGTCCTCTAAACGCTGTATAACAATCCGATCTCGTCCTTGGTTAATGCTTTTAATAATTGAACTTGCGTATACATTTGCTTCTTTGAGAGTTGGAAAATAGCGCGGGATAAATAAAGTGAAATTTAAGTTAGAAGTGCCAGTTCCTTGCTCTCGAAAATTTTGACCGTCAGGCATAACTAAACCTTCTTCATACTTTCGAATAATGCGTCCTTTTGGATTCATACAGTAAGTAGTAGCCGTGAAATGTTCATGCTGATAAGAAAGTTTCGTCTCAAATGTATCTTTTAATATAGAACGTAATTGATGTTCTTTCATCTCTACCCTAATACCTAAATCTATACGGGTTTGTTCCTGTGCAATTTCAAGGGAAGAGCACATTTCTTTTAACCAATCAGCCCCGGAACGTCCTGTTGCAAATACGAGTTGCTTAGATTGAACTATCCCTTGATTTGTAGCTATTCTAAAATGATCTTTCTGCCTTATGATATGCTCTACATCTATATGAAATCGGATATTTATTTTCGTAAGTAAAAATTCGTAGAGCTGCTGAAAAATGTTACTTGAAAGTGTAGTGCCAAGATGCCTTACTTCTGTTGTGAGCATTTGTAAACCACACGCTTCAGCTCTCTTAGTGAGATTTAGATTTTCTGTAGAATATTTTGAAACGGAACTTCCACCAAACTGACATAGAATTTCATCTACTTCAGCCATGAGTTGTATAAAAGCTTTTTTACCTACTTTTTGCTCAAGTTCGCCACCAAATCCATTTGTATAATTAAATTTCCCTTCAGATTTTCCTAAACCACCAAATCCGAAATATTTATCACATGTAGTACAATTACACACTTTTCCTTGGTCTAAAGGACAATGGCGATCTTTTAGCGCTTTACCTTTATCAAGAATTAAAATCTTTTTGTTACTTTGGGCTAATGAATAAGCCATAAAGATGCTACTTACTCCAGCTCCGATAATTGTAACATCATACATATTCTTTCACCTGCTAACGAATAGTTTGTTTTTTATTTTCTTAGTGTATAACACTTTTATGAAGTTAAGAAATAGCTTTTATTAATAAACAGGGAGTTTTTGAACTTGATGCTTTTTTAATTTCTCCGAGTGGTGGAGTAAATACAAATGTTTTTATTTGAAAGAAGAAATAGATTTAAATGATCACTATGTCATATGATTAATAAAATCTTACATATAAAAAAAACAGACCTTTTAAGTGAAGAGGTCTGCTAATCATTGGAAATAGTTGTTAAGTGCATAAATTTGAAGAGAATTATAGTTTTATTTAGCGAAGACGTGGTTACCGATTACCGCTGCTGTTTGACGTGTCGTAATCCATTTGTTTGTTGAAGTTTTTGGATTATAAAAATAAAGCCAATCAGAATGTATTCCATTTGTAGAGATAGCCTCTTCTACTGCCATTTTTGCTTCTGCGCTTGCAGGCTGATTAATTCTACCATCGGTAACAGGAGTAAATGCATATCCGCGTTTAATAGGTTCATAAATAACACCTGTTATTGTATTTGGAAAACCATTTGCATTTACACGATTCAAGATAACTTTCGCCACCGCTACTTTTCCTTTATATGATTCGCCACCTGCCTCAGCAGTAACTAAGCGTGCCATTAAGTCTTTTTCTTTTTCTGAAATACTTGAATTGATTTTTAAATGTTGTCCTGTATAAAGCTTGTTTCCGACTGTATTGTTAATTTGTTTTATAGATTGAACGGTAACATTGTAACGCTTTGCTATAATTTCTAATGAATCTCCCGGCTGTACTTGATAAATAATTTGTCCAGAGATGTTCTTAGGTTTGTCGTTTTGATGAACAGTGACCTCATTTGATTTCATGGATCCTGGAATATGTAACTGTTCACCAATAAAAGTTTGATCTTTTCCTTTATTATTTGCTTGTTTAATAGATTGTATTGAAACTCCATATTGTTTACTGATACCCCAAAGTGTATCATTCTTTTTTACTGTATGAATGGTGGAAGCCTCAGCTACACCTTGATTACATACGAATGTAATTGCTGCCGCAGATAAAGGAATTATATGTTTTATTTTTAATAATTTCATTGTAAATCCTCCCAATAAAAAATTAAGTTTTAACTGTTGAGTAATGTAGTTCAGAGTATATAAGATATGTATTTATATTTTAATATAAGTATATTAGCACGTATAGAATAAATAATCATTATAAGTTTTTTATTTATATCATGTAGGACCCAAATATGAAATATTGCATATGAAAGCCCATTGAAGTTCGAGTTGTTGCTTACTATAATTTATCTAGTGAAAAGGGATATTAAATTTTTTTAATGCATTGAGATGAGAATATGTGGATGTTTTTAAATTTTACTTATATGCAATATTCCATATTTATGAAATGTTATTTATTAAGTAGCTTATGTTATATTCAACAAGTGTGATATAAAACAGAAAGAGAGAGGAATAAAAATGAGCAATAAGAAGTTTATTTTGAAATTATTCATATGTAGTACTATACTTAGCACATTTGTATTTGCTTTCAATGATAAGCAAGCAGTTGCTGCTAGCGCTGGTAATGGGCTTGAAAACTGGTCAAAATGGATGCAACCTATACCCGATAACGTACCGTTAGCACGAATTTCAATTCCAGGAACACATGATAGTGGAACGTTCAAGTTGCAAAATCCGATAAAGCAAGTATGGGGAATGACGCAAGAATATAATTTTCGTTACCAAATGGATCACGGAGCTAGAATTTTTGATATTAGAGGGCGTTTAACAGATGATAATACGATAGTTCTTCATCATGGGCCATTATATCTTTATGTAACATTGCATGAATTTATAAATGAAGCGAAACAATTTTTAAAAGATAATCCAAGTGAAACGATTATTATGTCTTTAAAAAAAGAGTATGAGGATATGAAAGGGGCAGAAGATTCATTTAGTAGTACGTTTGAAAAAAATTATTTTCTTGATCCTATCTTTTTAAAAACAGAAGGGAATATAAGACTTGGAGATGCTCGAGGGAAAATTGTGCTACTAAAAAGATACAGTGGTAGTAATGAATCTGGAGGATATAATAATTTTTATTGGCCAGATAATGACACGTTTACGACAACTGTAAATCAAAATGTAAATGTAACAGTACAAGATAAATATAAAGTGAGTTATGATGAGAAAGTAACATCTATTAAAGATACTATAAATGAAACGATTAACAACAGTGAAGAGTGTAATCATCTATATATTAATTTTACAAGCTTGTCTTCTGGTGGTACAGCATGGAATAGTCCATATTATTATGCGTCCTACATAAATCCTGAAATTGCAAGCTATATGAAGCAAAAGAATCCTACGAGAGTTGGCTGGGTAATTCAAGATTATATAAATGAAAAATGGTCCCCAATACTTTATCAAGAAGTTATAAGAGCGAATAAGTCACTTGTAAAAGAGTAAAGATTGTCATAGTAAGAAGCGATGAAATACGTCGCTTCTTTTTTGTTTTCTAAAAATTAACATCAAATATAGTTTTACATATCGTACGTTCATGATAGAAAAAAATCGAAACTTAAGCTATAATTACTACATATAAAATTTGTACCTATAAATTTTATATGTAGTAATGAATTTGATTTATTCTAATGAAACGGAGGTATATATTATGAAGTTTCCACATGATTTTTTATTCGGAGCTGCTTCAGCTTCTTATCAAGTAGAAGGTGCATGGAATGAGGATGGAAAAGGTGTTACGAATTGGGATGAGTTTTCAAAAATTCCTGGCAAAACATACGATGGAACAAATGGTGATGTAGCGGTTGATCATTATCATCGATATAAGGAAGATGTTCGTTTAATGGCTGAGATGGGATTGGAATCGTATCGTTTTTCGATTTCTTGGGCGAGAATATTGCCGACTGGAGATGGAGAGGTAAATGAAAAAGGAATTGAATTTTATAACAATTTAATTGATGAATGTTTAAAGTACGGGATTGTACCGTTTGCCACTTTATATCATTGGGATCTACCATTACCGTTAGAAAAAGATGGTGGGTGGACGAATAAACGAACAGCAGAGGCTTTTGTAAAGTATGCAGAAATTTGCTTTAAGGCATTTGGTGATAGAGTGAAACATTGGATTACTTTTAATGAAACAGTAATGTTTTGTGGATTAGGCTATTTAAAAGGTGCACATCCACCAGGAATACAAAATGATGTTCCAAAGTATTTTCAAGCGACTCATTATGTATTTTATGCGCATGCGAAAACAGTTGCGGTGTACAAGCAGCTGAAACAGTATGGGGAGATAGGGATTACACATGTTTTCTTACCTGCTTATAGTGTGGATGATCAAAAAGAAAATATACTAGCAGCAAATCATGCGAATGAATATGAAACGTATTGGTACTACGATCCAGTTTTAAAAGGTGAGTATCCGTCTTATGTTGTACAACAATTAAAGGAAAATGGGTGGACTCCTAATTGGACGGTTGAAGAATTAGAAATCATTAAACAAAATGCCGGAAAAAATGATTTTATCGGCTTGAATTATTATCAGCCAATACGAGTAGAAAGATATGATATGGATATAAAGAGCGAGGAGCATTCTCGAGAAAACTCAACACTTGCTCCAGGTAATCCTTCTTTTGATGGTTTTTATCGAACAGTAAAAATGGATGATAAAACATATACCAAATGGGGTTGGGAAATATCTCCCGAAGGTTTCTTAGATGGATTGCATATGTTGAAAGCTCGTTACGGTGACATAAAGATGTATGTAACGGAAAATGGACTTGGTGATGAAGATCCAATCATTGACGGAGAAATTGTAGATGTTCCGCGAATTAAATTTATTGAAGAGCATTTAAAAGTAATGAAGTGTGCAATTCAAGAGGGAATTAATTTAAAAGGTTATTATGCATGGTCAGTTATTGATTTGTTAAGTTGGTTAAATGGATATAAAAAGCAATATGGCTTTATTTTTGTCGATCATAATGATAACTTAAAACGTAAGAAGAAACTTTCGTTTCATTGGTATAAACATGTGATCGAAACGAGAGGAGAAGAGTTATAACAGATAAAAGAGTATTTTAGGAGAAAGTGTATGAGTGCAAAGTATAAACAAATTGCAGATGTGTTAGAGCAAAACATTCGAGATGGGCTTTTTAATGAAACGAAAAAATTACCTACAGAAGAAGCGTTGATGAATCGATTTGAAGTAAGCCGTAATACGATACGTAAAGTAATTAGTCAACTTGTGAATAGAGGTTATATTTTTCAAGTGCAAGGTAGTGGTATGTTTTTACGTGAAACTTCTGTAACAGATTACATTAATTTAGGAAGTTTACGTGGATTAACGAAAAATCTCGTTTCACAAAATATTGAAACGAAAGTGCTAGAGATTGAAGTAATAGAGGCAAATGAAGAGATAGTAGAACGGATGCAATGTGAGATTGGAACTAGACTATATTTTTTGAAGCGTTTAAGAATTGTAGACGGTAAACCATTCTCTATTGAAGTAAGTTATTTCAAAAAAGATATCATTCCTTATTTGAATGAAGAAATAGCATTAAGTTCTGTATACAGTTATTTCATTGAGGATTTACGATTAAATATTGGCTTTGCCGATAAAGTTATTAGTTGTGAAAAAATAAATAAAGAAAATGCAAAGCTTTTAGAACTAAATGAAGGTGATCCAGCGCTTCTTATTGAAAATACAGTTTATCTTGTAAATGGAACAATTTTCGAGCTATCTCAATCAATGTTTCATTATGAAAAGACCAAACTTTTAAATCGAATTAATTTTAATTGAAAATGAATATAAGTAGCCTTGTAAAAAAGCAACTGGTCCTAAGTGAGCAGTTGCTTTTTATTTTTAAAGTGGATGAGCAAAAAAACACAAAAGTGGTCGGTCCGTTTTTTACAAACTTCTATTATGATAAGAGAAGAAAGGTAGTATTTTATTCATGCTTTAAAATAGACTGGCCTTAGAGAGGTGGAAGACAATGAGTTTTGCGATTTCACTAGTTGTTATTATTGTAGTTGTATCACTATTTGGGACCGTACTAGTCGCACGAAATGTAGAAGAGAATTACGGTAAGTCTACAAAGAGGAATGTGAAAAACTTATCCGCTATCTATGTCATTCTTCTTTTAGTGCTTCTTGTAGGAGTTACTTGGTATGCGGTCGTTATTTTATAAAGTTTGTATATGATGAAGGAGTTAATATATTGATGAAAAATGAGCGCCACGTTTTAGTTGTTTTCCCGCATCCGGATGATGAGTCGTATTGCGTGGCTGGAACAATTTTGGCTTATACTGAGCAGAAAGCCCCTCTTACTTATGTTTGCTTAACACTTGGTGAAATGGGGAGAGCGATGGGGAATCCACCTTTTGCAACTCGTGAATCTTTATATACAATTAGAGAGAAAGAGTTAAAGCGAGCTACAAATATTTTAGGGATTGAAGATTTACGTATGATGGGATATCGTGATAAAACTCTTGAATTTGAAGAGCCTGGAAAATTAAGAAGCTTGATTCAAAACTGTATTGAAGAATTGGATCCTTCTGTAGTTATTTCTTTCTATCCTGGGTATGCAGTTCATCCGGATCACGATGCAACAGGGGAAGCAGTAGTAGAGGCCTTAGCTAATATTTCGGAAAGTAAACGACCAGCCTTTTATGCTGTAGCTTTTTCGAAAAATCATGAAGACGAAATAGGACCTCCAGATTTTAAAAATGAAGTGAAAAAATATGTTCCGAAAAAATTGGAAGCATTACGAGCACATGCATCACAATTTACAACTAAAGTGGATGAGCTGGAAAGGGAGTATGAAGACGGTATTTCAGGCACAGTTGAGTGGTTAGAAAGAGAACCGTTTTGGATATATTCATTCAAAGATAAAAATATGTGATGCTACATCTGAAGGTGATGAATATGTATTTTGAATATAAGAATCGAAAGATTTTTTACAATATAGAAGGATCGGGTCCTGTCATATTGTTTTTACACGGTCTTGGAGGAAATTCGAATAATTGGTTATATCAAAGAAAATACTTCAAGAAGACATGGACCGTAATCTCACTCGATTTACCTGGGCATGGGAAATCCGAAGGGATGGAAATTAGTTTTAAAGAATATTCAAATGTTTTATATGAGTTATGTAATCATTTAAAGCTAAAATCAGTAACAATTTGTGGTCTTTCAAAAGGAGCTAGAGTGGGTATCGATTTTGCTATTCAATATCCACGTTTTGTTTCTAGCTTAATTGTTGTAAATGCATTTCCCTATTTAGAACCGGCAGATCGTAAAGAACGACTTGAAGTATATGATTTACTTAGCTTGCAGGATAAAGGGAAAACTTGGGCTGATACGTTATTGAGAGCAATGGGAGTAGAAGATAATGATGCAATTGTCCGAGGATTTCATCAATCCCTACAAACGATTCATCCGACGCATATTCAAAGGCTATTCGCTGAATTAGTTGATTACGATCAAAGACCATACCTCTCTAACATTGCATGTCCTGCATTAATAATACGAGGAGAGAATGATTATTTTGTTCCGGAAAAGTATGTGAGAGAATTTGAAAAACACCTGAGAAACGTGACTTTCGTTGAGTTGAAAAATAGTGGGCACTTGCCTTATTTAGAACAGCCTACTAGCTTTAATGTGACGGTAGAGGCATTTTTAAATCATGCGCTTGATTAATACCATTTTTGCAGTGAATACTGTTATTAATGAGTTCAGGACACCAGCTTGGAGAGGAGGGTACTAAATGGAATGGCAACCGAATCGTGAAGATAAGATACCAGTTTATAAACAAATTGCTGATTACATTGAAAGAGGCATTTCTACCGGTGAATTCCCTTCTGATAGAAAATTACCTTCCGAGCGTATGTTAGCACAGAATTTACAAGTGAACCGGAGTACGGTCGTAGCTGCTTATGAGGAATTGAAATCACTTGGGGTAGTAGAACGGAAAAAAGGAAGCGGCACTCGGGTGAATACAGATATATGGGGTGTGTCACATAAACGAATACCGAACTGGGGTAGGTACGTTGAGGATGGATCGTTCTTACCTAATGTACCACTTGTTCAACAAATTCGAACGGAAACACAAAAAGATGATTTAATCAATTTAGCGAGTGGTGAATTGTCATCAGATTTAATTCCGAGTGATAGATTTCGAACAATTTTGTCGGAGAAAACATTTATGGGAAATCTCGGTTATGACCATCCGCTTGGAAATGAAATGTTGCGAAAAACCATTGCGGCACATGTCGAGCAATATAAACAAATAGAAGCAGATTCAAGCTCTATTCTTATTACATCTGGAGCTCAGCAAGCACTTAATCTTATCGTTCAATGTTTGTTAAAGCCTGGAGATGCGATTGCAATTGAGGATCCCTCCTATTGTTATTCACTTCCGATGTTTAAATCAGCAGGTTTAAAAATATTCCGTTTACCAGTTGATCAGCATGGTATGAATCCAGATGACTTAATCGATTTGCACAAAAAGCATCGCATTCGTATGGTGTTTTTAAATCCGGATTATCAAAATCCAACTGGAACGGTACTTTCATTGGCAAGACGTAAAAAGGTTTTAGAACTATCTTCTGAATTTGGTATACCGATTGTAGAAGATGATCCGTATAGTTTGACTTCTTTTAATGGAGAAGTGAATCCAACATTGAAATCGATGGATCAAAATGGGAATGTTCTTTATGTGAGCTCATTATCAAAAATTGTTGCATCAGGATTACGTATTGGTTGGGTAATTGGCCCCACGCGCGTAATTGAGAGATTGGCAGATGCGAAGCAGCAAGTTGATTTCGGTCATAGTGTATTTACACAGTGGGTAGCGAACCAATTTTTAGAATCTGAGGATTTTCATACGCATATTACGATGCTCCGTGGACAACTGAAACAAAGAAGAGATGAGTTAATTAGAAAGCTTGAAGAAATATTAGGGGATCAGATTGAATTTTTTGTTCCTGAGGGCGGAATACATTTATGGTGCAAAGTGCAAGGAACGTTTGATGAATATCATTTACTAGGTGAATCTATACAAAATGGTGTAGCATTTGTCCCAGGAAGCGTCCTAGGTTCGAAAAGTGAATATATCCGATTTACTTTTGGCAGAGCGAATGTAGAACAAATTCAGCTTGGAGTTACAAGGTTTGCGGAAACATTAAATAAGATTTCATAATAGCGAAGCGTAATATGGAAATGAGGGAAAGAAATGAAGTACGTGACGCTTTTACTTCAAGTAGGCGTGCTATATGTGTTTAGCTTAGCTGGTACGTGGATTCAAGGAGTATGCCATCTGTCGATGCCAGGAAGTTTAATAGGGATGTTAATATTGTTTCTACTCCTTTCTACTCGTATTTTTCCATTAAAGTGGTTTGAGGTAGGGGCAGAAAAGTTAATAGTATTTTTACCGTTATTTCTAATTCCTTCGACAACAGGATTAATGGAATATGGATCTTTTCTTTTAAGTAAGGGGAGTGTTATATTCCTTTTAGTAATTGCAAGTACGGTAGTAACATTGATTGTTTCAGGGTATGTAAGTCAATTATTAGTAACATCAAAAAAATAAAATCGACAAGGTGCACGATTCAAATGGTCTTAATTATTATTACTGTAGTAATTTATTTATTGGCGACAAAGTTATATAAAAAATTTACGTTTCCATTTACGTTACCGGTATTAACAGTTACAGCAATTATGATTTGCTTATTTTTGATATTTGGTATTTCTCATCATGAGTATAAGGAAAATGGGGGAGACATTCTTTCAGGTTTTTTGAGTCCTGCAATTGTAGCGTTAGCCATACCTCTATTTAAAGAGCGAAAGATACTTATGAAAAACTTTTTAGCGATACTAATCGGCGTAGTGATAGGTATAGTGGCTTTAACGAGTATGAATATAGTGATTGGTGGAATTTTAAATATAGATAAGGAACTTATATTAACAACTTTACCACAATTAGCGACAATGCCTATTGCCATTTCATTAGCGGATCAAATTGGTGGCATTCCATCTATGACTTCTAGTTTTGTAGTTGTTGCAGGAATAACAGGTGCTATTATCGGACCGACAGTACTTAAGTTTTTCCGAATAACAAGTACGATTGGAAAAGGAGTGGGGATGGGCTGTGCATCACATATTATTGGTGTGAGCCGTCTAGTGAAAGAAGGAGAGAAAGAGGCAACTATCGGTTCGGTAACTATGATTGTAACAGGGATACTTATTAGTATATTAGTACCTTATGGAGTGAAATTTTTATTTTGAAAATTAATGAATCGTAATAAGGAGCATAACACTACTCATTTTAGAGCGTAATGGAGATGATTAAAATGACAACATGGTTTATAGTTACATTATTTATTTTTGGTGCTCTTAAAGTACTAGTTTCTAGTATGCCAACTTCTGTTGTAGAATCAATTATTAGTAGATTTGAGTTACACCAAAAACTTGATGAGGAAAATACTACTGTAACGGTAGATGGGGAAAGTATAGAAGGAGAAATGAAACTGCAAGTTATTCATGAATTTAACGAGGCTTTATTTTTAGATAAACATTATTTTCCGCCGCAAGGGAATGGTACACCGATAGTCATGGAGACGAAGAAAGGAAAAAGAGAGATTAGATTTTCTGTATATAGCTACGAGGAACACGTTGATGTAGTAAAGCAATATAAGAAGAAAGTAGTTGCATATCGTTTGCGATCAAAAAGCCTTCAAAGTCGTTCAGTAGCAGTGACTGAAGATTATGCTTAAGGAGAGACCGTTATTATAACGGTCTCTTTATTTTTGCATCCAAGTATATAATTTCCAAATAAGAGAAAAGAAAATGATATATCCAAATAAAGAATAAGCATGATGCCAATTCCCGTTATGTACAAATAAACCTAACCTCTCAGCAACTTGTTCAAAAATACTAGCACAAAGCCCTATTAAAATAATAAATAGAGTTCTAGAAACTGCAGATAATGTTTTTGAAATTTGTATGAAAATGATTGTTAAAATTGGTAGCACAAACAACGTAAAGCCTATGTTAACTGAAAATATAGATGAGAAAGGTCTAACTGGAAAGGAATATATTTGTGTATGCACAAAGAAAGCATCTAAGCAAGTTCCAATAATAGAAGAAAGTAAGACTGTAACTAATAATGCTAAAAAATCATTCTTCTTCTCGAAGGAGGACATTTTTCTTTGCGAGAATTGCGAGTTCAATTTTTTCGAGTGTTTTGCAGTAGTCTTCTGTAATTTGTCCATTTATATTTTCCTCCTTATCAACTAAATAATTTACAACTTGCCAATCGTTAAACCAATCTTCATTTTCAACTTCTTCATGTTTCATATCCCGCCATGCATAGATGAGTGCAGGGCTGTATATACGATACGCGTCACTACGTAACTGGCATTTCTTTATTCGGCGTTTATAAAACTCACGCGAAAAAGATTCATTTACACTAGAAAATAAATGAGGCCAGTAATCTTTTCTTGAGCCTGTATGTGGATGGTGATGGACCCAGTTTATTATTTGAGATAAAATATGTGTATCCCGAAATAACAATGAATACAACCGTTTTCCAAGTGAAATTCGTTCATGCAAAGAAGTGAAATGTTTCATTGTATCACCAAATAGTAATACTTTTTGCTTTTTATCATTTTCGTAAAATGGGAAAAGGATATGATTAAACTGAAAAAAATCAAAGAGTTTAAATCCAATACTATTTAATACAGTCTTTTTAAAGTGTGCATTTTGAATAACTCTTTTTTCTAAGTAGTTTTGTTCATTAACAATAGTTGCGATCGCTAATGTTTTTTTGTTACCTGTTTTCCAAAAATAGTTCCACATTGTTTCCATAAATGTAGAAACATTTAAGTGTGTGAGAAGGTGAAATAGCTTTTTTGATTTTTTTACACTTTGCTCATATAGTAAAAATTGAGGATATACATCTTGGAAAATGAGCCAATTTCCTCTTTCTAAAAAAGAGAAAAATGTAATTTGATCTTTCTCGGATAAAAGCCTCGTATATAAATCTCCCTTTAAATCTGTCATATTCCAGCCACCGTTACGTGATACGATATGCCCAAGTAGTGCCCAATGTATTTCTGGATATTGAATGTAAAATTGGTAGTATGCACGTGTTCTTGTGACGTTATTTTTATTTAGTTCTTTTGTCTGAGCTTTAATTTTATCGATGATAAGTTGCTCTTCTTTCGTTAATTTATATATGGTAACAGAAGAGATGCGATCGCTTTTTTGTTGTAACTCGTTTTTTACGTCGAATAGGGAGAGAGGGAGTGCTTTTGAGAATTCTTTAGACGTATTGTTTGAATTGCTTTGGTACATTCCATTACCTCCCTTTTCTATGAGTTTAAATGTGGTATTGGTTATGAATCATTCCATTTATCCCGCTATTAACGAGCAGTAAGACTCCCATCTCAAAAGTCGGCTAAAGCAAAGAAGTTAGGTGAGGGTGGGGCTGCTCGTAAAAGCCCGATTGATTCAACTAATAATCAGTGGGGGATGGACAAAATCCCCACTAATTAAAGTTTCACTTTATTTTATTACGAGTATAAGAAATAAATGAGCGGTGTTTTTTAAACCAGTAATATAGTTATCATTCAAACAGTATAAAGAAAATCTAATTGCTAAGAAGTGAAATGAAAAACAGAAACTATTAAAAAATAGTTTCTGTTTTTTTATTTTGTCAATTAAATGTAACAAACGACGATTATGATTTGAATCAATTGAAAATAATTCAATAACCTTAATAAATACAATTTGAATTGAAATGTATGGTAGGAGGAAAAGGAATGCTTAATAAAATAATTTTAATTACTGGTGGTACAGGTTCGTGGGGACACGAACTTATAAAACAACTATTAGAAAAATCACCGAAAGAAATTAGAGTTTTTTCAAGGAATGAAACGGTTCAGTTTGAAATGCAGCAACAGTTTATAAATGAAGAGAGATTGAAATTTATTATTGGAGATATTCGTGATAAAGAGCAACTAGTATATGCTTGCCAAGGTGTACATTATGTATTTCATCTTGCAGCTTTAAAGCATGTTCCAGTATGTGAATATTATCCTTATGAAGCTATAAAAACAAATATACATGGTACGCAAAATGTAATTGAAGCATCTATCCAGAATCAAGTTGAGAAAGTTATATATGTTTCAACTGATAAAGCGGCGGATCCATCAAATACGTATGGGATGACAAAAGCAATTGGTGAAAAATTAATGGTTCATGCGAATGTGCAAACGAAGAAAACAAAATTCATTTGTGTTCGTGGCGGAAATGTTCTAGGAACGAGTGGAAGTGTGGTACCGCTTTTTAAAAAGCAAATTAAGCAATCTTCAAAAGTAGGGATTACTGATGCAAATATGACTAGATTTTTCTTAACCATTGAAGATGCTGTTGGATTGTTATTTAAAGCAGCATCTGAAGGAAGAGGAGGAGAAATCTTTGTTATGAAAATGCCAGCATGTAAAATAACGGATTTAGCAAGAATATTGATTGAAGATTCGAAAAAAGAAAGCGTGAAGATAAAAGAGGTAGGGATAAGACCTGGTGAAAAATTAAGTGAAATGCTTTTATCTGAGGTAGAGAGTAAAACAAGTATTAGTTTTGATCAAAATTATTTTGTGGTACTACCGACTATTCCTATAGAAGGACTTCAAGAATATTATGCTAGTTATCCGCTTGTGGATGTGAAGAGTTTTAGTTCTCAACAAGACTTACTTACAAAACATGAGGTGAAACAAATGTTAGAAAAAGGAGGGTTTTTACGATGAAAAGAAATGCGAGCCTTTTAATAACTGGTGCAAATGGATTCACAGGACGTCATGCTTGCCAATATTTTTTAGAGCAGGGCTTTCATGTAATTCCTATGTTTCAAAATCGTTCACATAGAGAAAAAATCGAAAATGGTATTACTTGTGATTTAACAAATAAGAGTGAAGTAATGAAGGTAATTAAACAAATAAAACCAGACTATGTATTGCATTTAGCAGGAAGAAACTCAGTTAATGAGTCTTGGACAGCTTCTCTGGAATATATAGAGATTAACGTAATAGGGACTTTATATTTATTAGAAGCCATTAAGCAGGAAGCCTCGCATTGTAAAACGTTAGTTATAGGATCTGCATTGCAAGCAGATAGTATGAAAAACATAAAAGTTTCAAATCCATATAGTTTAAGTAAAACTATGCAAGTCATTATTGCGGAGGCTTGGGGCGGATTAATGGATTCAAATATTATCATTGCAAAGCCCTCAAATTTAATTGGTCCAGGAGTATCGAATGGTGTTTGTTCAATTCTCGCAAAAAAAATGATAGATATAGAATCGGGTAGAAGTAAAGCGATTATTGAAGTAAACAGTTTGAAAGATAGTAGAGACTTTCTAGATGTACGTGATGCAGTTAAAGCGTATCATGTGTTATTACGTGATGGTATAAATGGAAAACAATATAATATTGGATCAGGAGTAAAACGCTCTTTATTAGATGTATTGGAACAATATAAAGGATTAACACAGTTGAATTTTACTATAAAAGAAACAGAGAATAGTGAGAGCGGCTCAAATGAAAGTTTAGTATTAGAGGATATAAAAAAGTTAGGTTGGGTTCCAGAAATCCCATTTCAGCAATCATTAAAAGATGTACTTGAGTATGCGAAGTGTAGTGACATCTGCATTTAATGAAAAATATAAAAGGATGTAAGAAATATATGAATTGTTATGAGACTATAAATAATCAAAATATGCTATCGCTTTCGATTGTTGATACGCTGGATTGGAAAGATGAAGAAGAACATGTTTTGAGCATCTATGAGGCGATAAATACATGTCGAGCATATGTGGAAAAGGTTAATCGAAAACCCAAAACAATATATACAGGAACTAGTCCTGTAATCCAAGTCTTTACTCAGTATGAATGTAGTGAGTATGGAAATGATTTTTATGAACTCATCAAAGATCTTTTGCAAGACATAGGTCTGGAGTTAAAGATTTATATAAATCATAGTAAGTTAATATACATTTGAAAGATTACTATAAAGCTAGACTTTTAATGATAAAGGTGGGATATAAGTTATGAATAAAACGATTCTCTTTACTGGGGGCGGTACAGCCGGACACGTAATGATTAATATGGTATTGATTCCTAAATTTATGGAAAAAGGATGGGGAGTTGAGTATATTGGATCTCAAAATGGAATTGAAAAATTATTAGTTCAAAATGTTAAGTACAATAGTATTTCAACGGGGAAGCTCCGGAGATATTGGGATTGGGAGAACTTTAAAGATCCTTTTAAAATTATAAAAGGCTGCTTACAAAGTTATAAATTAATTAAGAAAATAAAGCCTGACGTTATCTTTTCGGCAGGAGGATTTGTTTCAGTTCCTGTAGTAATAGGGGCATGGTTAAATAGTGTACCTATCGTAATACGTGAACCAGATAGCACCTTAGGACTTGCAAATAAAATAGCATTACCTTTTGCTACAAAACTATGCACAACATTCCCTCATACAGGGAAGAATGTAAGTAATGAGAAAAAGGTTTATGTAGGACCAATTGTAAGGGAAGAAATTGAGAGAGGTAACGTATTACGAGGAAGAAGGTATTGTGAATTTCAGCAAGATAAACCGGTATTGTTAATAATGGGTGGGAGTCAAGGTGCTAAGTGGATAAATGATATGGTAAGGAAAAGTTTAGATACATTATTATTAAGTTTTAATATTGTTCATATGTGTGGTAAAGGGAAGGTGGATCCTTCTATCGGAATGGAAGGTTATATGCAATTTGAATATATAGGGGAAGAGTTGCCACATATACTGAATATGGCAAGTGTTGTAGTTTCCAGGGCTGGTTCTACTGCTATTTCTGAATTGTTATTTTTGAAGAAACCGATGTTGCTTATTCCGTTAACTAATGGTTCCAGTAGAGGGGATCAAGTTTTAAATGCTGACTATTTTTCTAGGCAAGGATATGCGGAAGTATTACTTCAAGATAGAATAAGCACCAGTACATTTACAGATGTGGTAAATAAGTTGTATGTAAATAAGGAGAGATATATTCAAAACATGAATGGATTTAAGAAAACAAATGAGGAGGGAATTCATCAATTAATAGATTTAATAAATGAAGTAGTTAAATAATAAAAAAAGGAAAGAAATTATTTTCTTTCCTTTTTACTATAGTTGTTCAAATTCATTATTACCTATAACGATTACATTCCGTATAGAGTTATATGCATTTTGATTTACTATGGACGAATACCGTTTTCTAACAGCTTAGTAAATGCATTGGCATAAATAGGTTTACTGTAATAGTAACCTTGAATAAACTGACATTTATTTTTTTGAAGGAAATTTACGTGTTCTTTCGTTTCTACGCCTTCAGCAATGACAGACATTCCTAATGTATTTGCTAATGTGATGATTGTTTTAATGATTTCCATTCCATCTTCACACGTTTCAGACATTGTAATAAATTCTCTTGGGATTTTTAACGTATCGATTGGATATAAAGGTAAGTAGGCTAGGGAAGAATAGCCTGTACCAAAGTCGTCGATTGAAATGTGGATCCCTAAACTTTTTAGTGTACGCAGTTTTATCAATGTTTCTCTCTCATCCATCATTGCAATTCGTTCTGTTAATTCTAGATCAAGGGAACTTGCTGGTAAGCCTGTAGTTGCTAAAGTAGAAGAAATAGATTTTACAAAGCCTTCTTGTTCAAATTCTTTAGCAGATAAATTTACCCCTATTTTTAAATGCGAATATCCGAGTGCGTGCCAACGTTTCATTTGCTCACAAGCCTGCTGTAATGTCCATTTTCCTATTGGAATAATTTGTAGTGTTTCTTCTGCAATCGGAATAAACTCGTATGGAGAAATAACACCTAATTCAGGATGATTCCACCTGATTAAAGCTTCTGCACCGATAATTTTATTAGATTCACTATCAACTTGAGGTTGATACAAAAGGAACAATTCTTCATTTTGTATTGCGTTTGGTAAATCTTTTTCTAATCGTAATCGTCTTTCGATTTTTTTAGCGATTACATCGTCATAAATAGAGACAGAGTTAAGCTCTTTTGCCTTTGCATCATACATTGCAACATTAGCGTTTTTCAGAAGTGTAGCGGTATCGATTCCGGAATGTGGATAAATGGAGATACCGATACTCAGTGATAAAGTTAATTTATGCTCATGTATGACAAACGGCTTTTCCATGCTTTCAAATAATTGGTTACATAACTCGAATAAGGAATCTTCGTCAGTATAGTTTTCAATTAAGATTGTAAACTCATCACCACCGATTCTTGACAGATGAGTATGTGATGGAAGACATGATTGGAAACGTTTTGCTACTTCTTCTAATATGTAATCACCTGACGAATGTCCAAGTGTATCGTTAATTACTTTAAAGCGATCTAAATCTAAATATAATAATGCAAACTCACTTTGTGTTGTTTGAGCATTTTTTATAAATTTTCTTAACTTCCTATGGAAAAAGGATCGGTTCCCAATTTTCGTTACAGTATCGTGGAATGCTAAATATTTTATTTCTTCTTGTTGTTTTTTTAGTGCGGTAATATCCTTTACCATAATATAGCTTCCTGAAATTTGTCCATCTATCATAATAGGAACGATGGTAACGTATAAAAAATAAGTAAAGCCATCTTTATATTGAGAACTAAGTTGTAAGGATGCTGATTCTTGTTGTTTAACTTTTTCTAATGCAGATATCAGTTTATGTTTATCTGCATCTAAAATAATAGAAAAACATGTCTCACCAAGTAACTCGTTCGTTGGTGCTCCAAGTAGTATGCTTCCTGCTTTATTTACATTTAAGAATATTCCATTTAAATCAATCGTAAAAATGGGATCAGGATGATATTCATATAATGATTTGAATTTTTGTTGTTTCTGAGATAGGGCCTCTGATTTATGGACTAAATCAGAAGTTCTTAAAGTAACTTTTTCTTCTAGTTGAGCATTAAATACTTGTAAACGTTTTGTTAGGGTGTCGTTTTGCATACGCACAATAGAATGGCGAATAAGTACGAAAACAAAAGCGATACAATTTCCTGTAATGAGAGTTGAAGACGATGTTTGTTCTTTTAATGTAAACCCGATTAGTATTGCAACAGCAAGATAGGGAAATACGACTAATACTTTTTTTCCTAGTATAGGGTTTACAATGAAATAATTTTTATGGCTATTATCATCTTCTGAAATAGACCCAGCTATTGCGATAAGCAATATAGGTATTCTATATAAAAGACGTAAAAATGTTATAGTGTCAGTTGATAAATGGGTATTTAAGTAAAAATAAATATAGTTAAAAGTTGCAGAACTAATCAATACAAAAATAAAGATATAAATTTTCCGCTTGGACTTAAAAATTGTTGGGCGGAAAAAGAGACTAACACCTAGTAGAAGAAATAATAGATCTGCAATTGGATATAGAAATGAAAGGAAAATATCTCCGAGTGAAAGTGAGAATATATTTAAATTTGGCTGATTAAATAAATACCATTCTAATGTGAATATGGAAGTAAGTACTATACATATATCACAAATAAAGAAAGCTCTTTCCCATTTAGTGCATTCTTTTAAGATCTTATAGCAGAAAGCGATAAGGCAGAAGAATAGAAAAAACATGTAAAATACATCAGAAATAGTAAAATGATGTATTGGAAGTTCGAAAAAGGTATCTTGATACGTATATACTACTTTTCCTAATAAAAAACTACCAATTGCAATTGTAATACATATCCAAAAAGGATTTGAACTAACTTTTTTAGAGTATATAGAGTAAATTAGCGATATAAATGTAATGACTTCAACGATGAGTGAAGCGAAGCGTACATTGAAATTTGAAAAATTAGTAGGGAACAGAAAGAAAAACATAAAATAGATTGAATAGCATATTAATGTTGTGATTAATATACATAGCTGTAAATTTTTATTTAATTTCAAAAAATCACCTTCTTTAAGTATGTACTATATTCGTAATATCTATACGTAATAATATTACTTAAGGATTGTATCAGATTTCCTTATAAAAAGCATGCTTATAAGGAAAAAAACAAGAGTGCAATAATTCTTGAAAATGAAAAAACACTACATTTAATGATTTTTAGTGTATCAAGATTTTAGATGGGAATTGTATATTTAGTCATCCAGTATATTTTAAAGGTTTTTTAGTACTTTGCAAGTGGAGATGCAAATTTGCATATAAAATGATGGGATTTTCTTTCTAGGTGAGTTTTTGATTGTTATAGGCTAGTAAGTAACACCTTTGTATGTATCTATTTTCATACTAATGAGGGATTTCAAAAATGTTTTAAGAATATACAATAAAATATAGTCATTCATTACGTTTTTAGTATGGGAGGAAAAGCATGAAAAATTGGGTGAAGTTTCGAATAGCACGTCCAACAGATAAATTTGAAGAGGTTATAGCATTCTATGAAAAAGGATTAGGTTTAAAGCGTATAGGTGAATTTTACGGTCATGAAGGTTACGATGGCGTCATGTTTGGACTACCAGATGAAGAATATCATTTAGAATTTACAAGATATATAGATGGGAGCCCATGTCCAGCTCCAACAAAAGATAACTTACTTGTATTTTACATGCGAGAAGATAGTGAAATGAAAAAAGTGAGTAAAAGGCTGCATACAATGGGGTATGGTGAAGTAGATCCAGAAAATCCGTATTGGAAAGAAAAGGGGATAACGATAGAAGATCCGGATGGTTGGAGAATTGTATTGATGAAAATAGAAGAATGAGGTGTGGCGAAACTAGAGGAGAAAGACGTTTCGAGTTTTGATAGTGTAAAAGAAAATATATATAAGCTTCCTTGAATGGGATAAAATCAAGGGGAAGCTTTTTTGTGAATTTATCTGAAGATTAACATTTGATAATTTGTTCTGGAAAGATATGAAATAAGAACGTATATTCTTATGGGTTGATAGTCATGTCTTTAAAGAGGGATATAGAAAAGGGAGGAATTATGAATACATATATCTATATGGTTAGGCATGGTGAATCGCCAAAATTAGAAGGAAATGAAAGAACACGTGGATTAACTGAGAAGGGAATTTTAGATGCTCAAAGAATAACTGAGATATTAGAAACAGAGGGAATTAATACTTTCATTTCAAGTCCGTATAAGAGGGCTATGTTAACGATAGAAGAGTCAGCGAATCTCCATGAAAAAGAAATGTTAGTATATGAAGATCTTAAAGAGTGTAAGTTTTCAAATGAAAATAAAATTATATCGGATAAGGAAGTGTACCCACTTGTAAAGGAGATGTTTTTTAATCCAGAATATGCACTGACAGATGGAGAGTCATATGCGGATTGTCAGCGAAGAGTAGTGAGAGTGTTAAAAGAAATATTAATGAATTTTCAAGGACATAAAATTGTAATTGGTACACATGGGCTTGTAATGACACTAATGATGAACTATTTTGATAATCAATATGGACTTGAATTTTTAATGAATACATCCAAACCGGATATATATAAGCTAGAATTTAAAGAAGAGCAATTAATGAATGTAGAGAGATTATGGAGAGAAGAATGAAATGGGGTATATGGAGTGTGTTTTAAAAATTACTTTTAAAACACACTCTTTTGCATTAAGTTGAGTTTTAAATATTTTCACTAATACGTTCTTTGTTTTTGTTATTTAAAGTATGTAAGAGTTTTTGAAATACCTTAAATGAATGCTGGAATATTGGACTTTGAATAAAAGTGTATAGAAAAGTTACGATAAAAACAGGACCTCCTAGCATGAATCCAATGACTAGTACAAAGCATTCTACAATGATTCGAGCACGGCTAATAGATAACCCAGTTTTGTCAGAAATGGTAAGCATGAATCCATCGCGTGGTCCAGCCCAATGCCAGCCGCGACGTACATGCCGCCCCCAATTCCTGTAATTGTAATACCAAAAAATAAAATGAGTAAGTTTATCCATAAATAATCACTAGCGTTTGGAAGGATTTTTGATTGTAAGAAAAAGTCCATAATAGGACCGATAAGTAGTGCATTTAAAAATGTGCCCACGTTTATATATTTTCGATCTACTAGTAAAGAGATAAGAACGAGACATAATCCACATATGACACTCCAAGTACCAATTGTCCACCCAAACCGTTGGTAGAGAGCCATATTTAAAACTTCCCAAGGATGTAAACCGAGGAATTTAACTTTGACTGCGAGAGCATTTCCAAGTCCAAAAAAAATTAATCCTAGGAAAAAAAGAAAATAGCGAAAGAGAGTTAGCCTCATCTTTAAAACCTCCCAATATATAATGATGTATATTACATGTTTGAATTTAAATGTACAAATGTTATGTCTTTTTATGATTTATTAAAAATGTAAATGGATATATATTTTCACAGTCAAAAAAGTTAAAATATTTCGTTATAAGGATTATAATAGAGAGAGAACTATAAAAGGAGTGAACGAATTTGAAACAAGAACTTATTGAAAGATTTACGAGATATGTAAAGATTGATACACAATCAAATGAAGAAAGTCATACAGTGCCTACAACACCAGGGCAAATTGAGTTTGGTAAGTTATTAGTGGAAGAGTTGAAAGAGATTGGGTTATCAGAAGTGACGATGGATGAAAAAGGTTACGTAATGGCAACACTGCCTGCTAATACAGATAAGGATGTTCCTGTAATCGGCTTTTTAGCTCATTTAGACACAGCAACAGATTTTACAGGGAAAAACGTAAAACCACAAATTCATGAAAATTTTGATGGTAATGCGATTACGTTAAATGAAGAATTAAATGTTGTGTTAACACCTGAACAGTTCCCGGAATTACCATCATATAAAGGACATACAATTATTACAACTGATGGTACAACACTTCTTGGAGCAGATGATAAAGCTGGTCTTACAGAAATCATGGTCGCAATGAATTATTTAATACATAATCCGCAAATTAAGCATGGAAAAATAAGAGTAGCATTTACACCGGATGAAGAAATTGGCCGTGGACCATCGCATTTTGATGTAGAAGCGTTTGGTGCATCGTTTGCTTATACAATGGACGGAGGTCCATTAGGTGGTTTAGAATATGAGAGTTTTAACGCTGCAAGTGCCAAATTAACTTTTAGAGGGACAAATACACATCCTGGAACAGCGAAAAACAAAATGCGTAACGCAAGTAAACTCGCTATGGAATTCGATAGACAGTTGCCAGTAGAAGAGGCGCCAGAATATACTGAAGGGTATGAAGGGTTTTATCATTTACTCTCTTTAAATGGTGATGTCGAGCAAAGTAAAGCTTACTATATTATTCGAGATTTTGATCGTAATCATTTTGAAGCGCGTAAAAATAACATTAAAGATATTGTGAAAAACATGCAAGAGAAGTACGGCGAAGATGCAATCGTTTTAGAGATGAATGATCAGTATTATAATATGCTTGAAAAAATTGAACCGGTGAGAGAAATTGTTGATATTGCGTATGAGGCAATGAAAAGTTTAAATATTGAACCGAATATTCATCCAATTCGCGGTGGAACAGATGGATCGCAATTATCATATATGGGATTACCAACGCCAAATATTTTCACTGGTGGTGAAAACTATCACGGTAAATTTGAGTATGTTTCGGTAGATACTATGGAAAAAGCTGTTCAAGTAATTGTAGAAATCGCAAGACGATTTGAAGAACAAGCTTAAAAAGAGAACCAAGTAGTAATGAAGTGCTACTTGGTTCTTTTCTATAGTAAAAAATACAAAGTGAAACTTGTTACAAGACGTTTGTAAAAGGGGGAAATGTTATGAGTGAAAATCAGTTTCATGGTTATATAGGGACATATACCAAAGCAGAGAGTAAGGGGATTTATAAATTTATACTTGATACGAACATCGGAGAACTTAAAGGGATTGAATTAGCAGCTCATATAGGAAGTCCGACATATGTAACGATTAGTCATAACAACGAGTACCTTTATTCTGTTGCGAAAGATAATGGGTTAGGTGGAATTGCTAGTTTTTCTATTCATAATAAATCCGGTAATCTAAATTCGATTAGCATGCAAGTTTTAGAAGGGGCATCGCCGTGCTATGTAAGTGTGAATCGGGAGAATAGTATAGTAGTAGCAGCTAATTATCATAAAGGAACAGTAGAGTCCTATTTAGTGAAAAAGGATAATGGAAGTTTAAATGCTGCTACGGTAATTGTAGAACATAAAGGGTCAGGACCAAATAAGGAAAGGCAAGAAAAGGCACATGCTCATTATATAGATTTTACTCCTGATGAAAAATATGTAGTAGCAGTTGATTTAGGAATAGACAAGGTGATTACATATAAAGAAAGTGATGGAGAACTAATAGAAGTTACACGGTTATCTGTAAAACATGGTAGTGGTCCAAGGCATCTTATATTTCATCCAAGTGCGCAGTATGCATATGTTATGACAGAATTAAGTTCAGAGATTATTGTACTTCAATATGATGCAAAGAGTGGCAGTTTTAAAGAAAAACAATACATTTCTACATTACCTGAAGATTTTAGAAAAGATAGTTACGGAAGTGCAATTCACATTTCTTCTGATGGCAAGTTTGTTTACGCAGCAAATAGGGGACATAATAGTATCGCGGTTTTCCGAGTGAATGAGCACAATGGAGAGCTCGCTTTTATTGAAACAGTATCGACAGAAGGTGATTGGCCACGTGATTTTTCTTTAGATCCGGATGAAAAATTTTTAATTGCAGCGAATGAAAGATCTAATACTTTGACTTTATTTGCTAGGGATGAAATGACAGGGGAGCTAACGCTTGTACAGACGGACGTAAATGTTCCAGACCCAGTATGTGTGAAGTTTTCACATGTGAAAAAATAGATAGGTTTCCCTATCTATTTTTTATTAGGAAATTTTAATATAGCACCCGCCACAAATAAAAAGTCGCGTAAGACTCCCAATTTGTCCAATTTGATGCAAATTCTTTTATTTCATTTTTAGTCGGTTTCTTTTCGGAACCTGCTATAAATTTAATTGCATTATGCAAACCAACATCATCAATTGGAAAAGCTGAAGGGAATCGTAAACAACGCATCAAAACATAGTGAGCTGTCCATGGCCCTATACCGCGAATGCTAGTTAATTGTTTTTCAGCTTGCTTCACGTCTTGTATTTGTAATAGAGATTCTTTTGATAATTTACCTTCTGTAATGAGCTGCGCGACGTCAATTAAGTATTCGCACTTTCTTGTAGTCATTTTTAATGTTGCGAGATCTTCTACATCTAAATTTGCTATTACTTCAGGTGATGGGAATATCCAATGTTTTCTACCGTTCCAATCTACATAATCGCCAAAATTTTCGACTAATCTTCTTTTTAGAGTATAGGCATATGTGAGGTTGATTTGTTGACCTAGAATCCCCCAGCATAGTGCTTCAAATAAATCCGGAATTCCCAAAGTACGAAGACCGTAAAATTCTTTAATGGGTTTTTGAAGGAGTGGGTCGTGTTTAGCTAATTTATAGTAGGGAGCTAAATCAGTAGTTAAATCAAACCACTCTTTTACATAGTTAGATACGGCATCGTGTGCCCATTTTTCAGAGACATATGATTCTCCTAAAAAACGTATTTGAATATTACTATCGGCATTAAAACCAATTTCAACTAATGGATTTATGTTTTGAACAGGAATGACTTTATAGATTTTATTATTTTCAATATGAAACATACATTCATTTTTAGAACGCGATAGATAGCGTAAGTTTTCTTGAAAACTAAATTCTTTTGGAACGACTAAAGACAATATTTCATTACAATCCTCTGTCATATTTGCTCCTCCCGAAGCGCTTCTAATTTGAGCAATTCTTTTTTCATTTCTAAACCACCTCTAAAACCGGTAAGTTTACCATTTTTCCCAATAACGCGGTGACAAGGAATAGTGATAAGCAGAGGATTTGCCCCAACGGCAGTCCCAACTGCACGTACAGCGTTAGGTTTTTGAATTCTTTCCGCAATCTCTGAATAAGAATGTGTCTCCCCATAAGGAATTTCACGTACCGTATTCCAAACAGCTAATTGAAATGCAGTTCCGTAAACATCGATAGGAATTGTAAAGGTTTCTAGTTTGATTTCCAAATACTCGATAAGTTCTTTTGTATATGTTTGCAGATAATCTGGATTTTGGATGAATGTATGTTGTGGCAGTTTTTTGCTAGCCCACGTATTTAGTTCTTCAAAAGTTTCATTTTGCGATCCGATGAAGCATAATCCATTTGAAGTAGCTGCAATATGCATACGCCAATGTTTATGAATAAGCAATGTCCAATATATAGTTTTATTTTCATATGGTTTCATTATTTCATACCTCTTTTATTCCGTTCTTTTTTCGATATTCAGTAGGGGTAAATCCTGTCTTCTTTTTAAATAAAGTCGCGAAATACTCCGGATTTTCTATCCCGACATCAGTACTAATTTCCATAATGGATTGATTTGTATGTGAAAGGTATTCTGTCGCTTTTTTAATTCTGAATTGCTGTATATATTCTATTGGACTAATCCCTACAATTTTCTTGAAAGTGCGTTGTAGATGATAAGGGCTACCATGGCATATTTCTGTGAGTAAGTCGAGGGTTAGCACGTCACAATAATGTTTTTGGATATATTCTTTAATTTGCTCTACCCATTCTTCATTAGGTAAAGTTAGCCCATTTGGTTTACAACGTTTACACGGACGAAAATTTTCATGTAATGCTTGCTCTGCCTTAAGAAAAATACGTACATTGTTTTTATTCGGTATTCTCGATTTACATGATGGTCGGCAAAAAATACCGGTTGATTTTACAGCGTAAAAGAATTTGTCATCATATGTGGAGTCATTATGAATAATTGCTTGCCAATACTCATTTGTTACTGTGAACTCTTCATTATGCACAGAACATCACCTCTGGCATTAGTATAACCTGAATAAAGTACGTATGTACGTATTTACGAATGTAAGAGCAAGATTACAAAGATGAAACTATGATAGGGTATCTATTTTGTGTTAGCATGAAAATTGAAAATGCACATCAAGAGGAGGAACATAGATGAAGTTGATTTCATGGAATGTAAATGGTTTGCGAGCAGTTATTGCAAAAGGTGGATTTCTAGAATATCTAGAAGAATCTAATGCAGATATATTTTGTTTACAGGAAATTAAATTACAAAGTGGACAAATTGATTTAAATCCCGAGGGATATTATACATATTGGAATTATGCTGTGAAAAAAGGCTACTCAGGAACGGCTATTTTCACGAAAAAAGAACCGATTTCTGTTACATATGGTTTAGGGATTGAAGAGCATGATCAAGAAGGACGAGTTATTACGTTAGAATTTGAAGATTTTTATATGATAACGTTATATACACCAAACTCCAAACGTGGATTAGAACGCTTAGATTACAGAATGAAATGGGAAGATGATTTCAGGGCCTATATTAAACGATTAAATGAAAAGAAATCAGTTGTTTTTTGCGGAGATTTAAACGTCGCACATAAAGAAATAGATTTAAAAAATCCAAAAAGTAACCGTAAAAACCCTGGATTCTCTGATGAGGAGAGGGAGAAGTTTACACGTACTTTAGAAGAAGGATTTGTTGATACGTATCGCTACCTTTATCCTGATCAGGAAGGAGCATATTCGTGGTGGTCGTATCGTATGGGAGCGAGAGCAAAAAATATTGGATGGCGTTTAGATTATTTTGTTGTCTCGGAAAGAATGAAAGACAAAATAACAGAGGCGAAAATTAACAGTGAAATAATGGGATCAGACCATTGTCCAGTTGAATTACATATAAATTTCTAAAAAAGGAAGTATCTCGCTAATAATAGGCGGATACTTCTTTTTAATTCAGTTTGTTAAAATTTTTCAAATCATTCTTGAAATAATTGCATATTAAATATATACTTAGTAACGATAATCATTATCATTGAAAAAGGTTATCGATGGATGAAGTGTAAAAGAATTATAGTTTAGGGGAAGTGAATGAGAATGAGTTCCGGATAAAATTATTAATCTAATGAAATATATGTTTGGGACAAGTTTCATGTAGTTAAGTTTTCATATAAAAATAATCTATTTACAAGTTTTGAGAGGAGATATATAAAGATGAACAAGAAGTTATTTACATTAGGGATGGTTACAGTTTTAAGTGTAGGTTTAGCAGCATGTAATAGTACGGATAAAACTTCAGGGGAACAAAAGCAACAGACAAAAGCTACGGAAACAAAAAAAGATGAAAAACGAAAAATTACATATTTAGGTAAAGAATACACAGTACCAGCAAAAGTAGATAAAATTGCGACAGCTAGTTTAGAGTCAATGGAAGATGCAGCAGTACTTGGAATTAAACCAGTCGGTGCAATTACTGTAGGTGGTAAATTACCAAAGTATCTTGAAAAAGAATTAGAGGGTGCAAAATCTGTGGGTGAAAAAATGCAACCTAATTTTGAAACATTACTTCAATTAAAACCGGATGTTATTACATCTAGTACGAAATTCCCAGCAGAAACAGCTGAAAAGTTTACGAAAGTAGCTCCGACGTTCCCGGTATCACACGTTTCAACAGATTGGGAAGATAACTTAAAGTTAATGGGAGAATTAACTGGTAAAAAAGATAAAGCAGAAAAAATTATTAAAGATTACAATGCGGACGCTGAAAAAGCAAAAGCAAAATTAGGAGATAAGTTAAAAGACAAAAAAGTACTTGTAATTAGACTAAGAGCAAATGAATTATTCCTATATCCAGAAGGAGTATACTTCAACCCTGTAATTTATAAAGATCTTGGACTAACTGCTCCAGAACAACTTAAAACTGTAAAAGCACAAGAGAAAATTTCATTTGAAAAACTTGCTGAACTTAACCCAGATTATGTTTTCTTACAATATGAGGCAAGTGAAAATAAAAACCCGAAAGTGCTAGAAGAAATTGAAAGCAATCCAATTTGGCAAAGTATGAATGCTGCGAAAGAAAAGAAAGTATTTGTAAACGTTGTAGATCCAATGGCCCAAGGTGGCACAGCTTGGAGTAAAACAGCATTCTTAAAAGAAGCAGTGAAAAATTTATCTAAATAATACAATAAGTAAGGTGCGTTGAATGATATGCAGAAAACGAATGCGGTACCAGTAACCATTTTATGTATAGCACCCATATTGATTTTATTTACAGTTATACTTTCTGTTTTATATGGGGCGAAAAACATTGATGCTGAAACAGTGTGGAATGCTTTATTTCATTTTGATTCAAGCGATGTAAATCATAATATTATTATTACTTCACGTTTACCAAGGGTAGTTGCAGCTCTTTTAGTCGGAGCATTTCTAGCCATATCAGGAGCACTTATGCAGGGGATGACAAGAAACTATCTTGCATCCCCTTCTATTATGGGTGTGACGGATGGTGCAGCCTTTGTTATTACACTTTGTATGATTTTTCTTCCGGGAATGTCATCGATTGGTATGGTTTTATGTTCAATGATTGGCTCTGCACTAGGAGCCGGTATAGTGTTTGGTTTTGGCTCACTCCTTCAAAATGGCTTATCCCCTGTTAGATTAGCAATTATAGGGACAGTTATTGGAACATTTTTAAGTAGTGTATCGGCTGCGATGGCTTCATATTTCCAAATTTCTCAAAATGTTAGTTTTTGGTTTAATGCAAAGTTAGATCAAGTGGACCCTAATATCATTAAAATCACGATACCATTTGGGATAATTGGTATAATTTTAGCACTATTAATATCAAAATCTATTACCATTCTTTCTTTAGGAGAAGAAGTTTCTATTAATCTAGGTCAGCGTACAAAACTAGTTAAAGCGATGGCAATTTTATCAGTTATTTTTTTAACAGGAACAGCAGTTGCTTTAGTGGGGAAAGTTGGTTTTGTAGGTTTAATTATTCCACACATTACGCGCTTTATAATTGGGGTAGATTATAAGTGGATTTTGCCTTGCGCAGGCGTTATTGGTGGAGTTTTCTTAGCATTATGTGACATTTTAAGTAGATTTGTAAACTATCCATTTGAAACACCAATTGGAGTCGTTACTTCCTTAATTGGAATTCCTTTCTTCCTTTATTTAATCCGTACAAGAGGAGGAGAGAGACATGCTTAAAAGTTCAAGTCAACGTTTTGGAATGACAATGGGGATTAGTATATTTTTAATATTATGTGCTATTTATATTAGTTTAACGAATGGTACGTTTGATATTACGATTACAGATGTATTTAAAACACTCTTTAGAATAGATCCAGTACCAGACCATGATTTAGTTATTTTTGAGTTTCGCCTTCCGCGCATTGTAATTGCTGGATTAGTAGGATTAGGCCTCGGTGTTGCGGGTGCTGTAATTCAAGGGATTACGAGGAATGGATTGGCAGATCCAGGTATTTTAGGTGTAAATGCCGGGGCAGGAACAGCCATTGTCATTTTTATGTTTTTCTTTCAAGGACAATTAAAGAGCACAGACTGGGTTTCTATTATGATGATGCCGATGTTTGGTTTAGTCGGTGGGCTAGGAGCCGCTATAATAATTTATCTGTTTTCTTGGAAAAACGGTAAGTTAGACTCGCAACGTCTTTTATTAACAGGGATTGCAATTGGATCTGGATTTGGAGCGTTTTCTATGTATTTATCGCTCAAAATGAAGTCAACTGATTTCGAGATGGCTGCAGTTTGGGTGTCTGGAAGCATATATAGTGCAAACTGGAAGTATATTGTTGCTATGTTACCGTGGCTTATCATTTTAATTCCACTTATACAAAAGAAAGCTTATTTATTAGATTTATTTCAATTGGAAGAAACGAGTATTACAAGTTTAGGTGTTGCAGTAGAACGAGAGAAATCCATTTTACTATTAAGTAGTATCGGACTTGTGAGTGCATGTGTTGCTGTTTCAGGAAGTATTGGTTTCATTGGATTAATGGCACCGCATATAGCGAAAAGGCTCGTCGGTATTCAGCATAAATATATAATTCCTACGTGCGGAGTAATCGGAATGTTCCTTGTAATTGCTTCAGACTTTATTGCAAAAACAGTTTTCACACCTGTAGAGTTACCAGTTGGAATCGTTATTTCTATTGTCGGTGTACCGTATTTCTTATATTTACTTTATAAGGCGAAAGCGTAAGAGGAGGAATAAAAGTGAGTATTTTAAGTGCAAAAAATTTAGAAACGAGTTATGAAAAGCTTACAGTGTTTCGCGATTTAAATGTGGAAATACAAGAAGGAAAAGTAACGACAATTATAGGACCAAACGGGTGCGGGAAATCGACATTGTTAAAAACAATGGGAAGAATTTTAAAGCAAAAGAGCGGTAAAGTATATTTGCAAGGACAGGATTTAAATACAATTCCAACGAAAGAAATTGCGAAGCAGTTAGCTTTACTTCCGCAAACTCCAATTGCACCAGGGGAGCTTAAAGTAGAAGAGTTAATTTCTTATGGACGCTATCCACATCGAAATAACGTAAATAAGTTAACTTCAAAAGATAAAGAAATGATTGATTGGGCATTAGAAATAACGAAAACTTCTGAATTTCGAACGAGACAAATTGCAAATCTATCAGGTGGTCAACGACAGAAGGTATGGCTAGCGATGGCTTTAGCACAAGAGACAGAAGTGTTGCTATTAGATGAGCCAACTACATATCTTGATATGTCTCATCAATTAGATGTATTACAAATTGTGGAGAAGTTAAATAAAGAACATAATTGTACGGTCGTTATGGTATTACATGATATTAACCATGCAGCAAGGTTTTCAGATGAAATTATTGCAATGAAGGAAGGGGAAATCGTTACAACTGGTAGCCCAGAAGAAATAATTACAAATGAAGTGTTAAAAGAAGTATTTCATATTGATGCACGTGTCATGATTGATCCGTATAATGGGTCTCCTGTTTGTTTCGGTTACGATAGCGTTGTATCTCAAAAAGAGAAAGTAGAAATATATGTAACGAGTTAAGAAGGGGGATGTAAGATGAATACTACTATTGAAAAACAGCAGGTTATTACATTTAATACAGAACAGTGGAAAATGTATTCAAAATTAGAAGGTAAAGAATATCAAATTCATATTTCAAAGCCGAGGCAGCCAGCACCAGAGTCAGGATATCCTGTTATATACGTATTAGATGGCAATGCCTTTTTTCAAACATTCCATGAAGCGGTTAAAATACAATCAGTTAGAGCAGAGAAAACAGGTGTTTCACCAGCTATTATAGTAGGTATTGGTTATCCAATTGAAGGGGCATTTTCAGGAGAAGAAAGATGCTATGATCTTACACCTGTCGTAATTTCAAAAGATGCCCCGTTAAAACCGGACGGTAAACCGTGGCCTAAAACAGGGGGAGCTCATAATTTCTTTACTTTTATTGAAGAAGAATTGAAACCACAAATTGAAAAGGAATTTGAGATTGATAAAGGAAAGCAAACGTTATTTGGACATTCTTTAGGTGGTCTATTTGCTTTACATATACTATTCACAAACGTAAATGCCTTTCAAAATTATTTTATAAGTAGTCCATCTATTTGGTGGAATAACCAATCCGTGCTTGAAAAAGAAAAGAATCTTATAAGTGAATTAAACAATGCTAAGGTTGAAACGGGAGTATTCCTTACAGTTGGGTCATTGGAACGAGAGCATATGGTTTTAGGTGCAAACGAATTATCAGAGCGCCTTCTCCAAGTAAAACACGATCAGTTTAGATTTATGTTTTATGAAGCTGAAGGGGAGAATCATGCATCTGTTGTGCCGACTTCTTTAAGTAAAGGATTGAGATTTATTAGTCAAGTGTAGAAGACGTATATGAAAAAAGGTAAGCAATTGCTTACCTTTTTTCATTATTGTTTTATTGCTACGTATCCATCAATTAAAAAGCTTGTGAAAAAGCGATTGATTTGAGTAAATCCACATTCCTTCATGATAGCTAGTAGATTCGTTTCGGAAATAGGAAATATTTCTGTTTCAAAAGAATTTTCAAATCGGTTCCAATCTTCTAATGGAATTTGATTTTGCATCATGTGGTTGCGCCAAGCATTCAATTGTGCAGAAAACATACTTGTATGGGGTACACCATTTATTGTAGAGAGAAAGAATGGAGCACCAGGTTTTAAGCGACTACTAATTTCATTAAGAAGCTCTTTTTTCTCCTTAATAGTTGGGATGAAATGAAGAACAAGCATACAAGTAGCAGCGTCAAATAATGGATTGGTTAATAATGAATGGACAGTTCCATGTACAAAGTGAATTTGATTTTGTATGCCTTCGCTTTCAATTCTTTTTTTAGCTAGCTGTAGCATGCTTTCAGATGGATCAACACCTGTAAAAGATAAGTTGCTATTTTGTTTGCCTATTGAGAGAATTTCTTGTCCACCACCAGCACCTATAACTAGAAAATTTGGATTCATATTTTCTTTAGGGAGTGTAGTAAACAAGAAATGATTCATCATTTCATATAGGTTGTAGTAGCCTGGGATTTTACATGGAATTCTTTGTTCATATGAATTTACGGTAGTATCATTCCAATTCATTTTTAACCTCCTAAGTATGTGTGTTATAGGTTTATTATGGAATGAAATTATGAAGGGAAACAATCCCATAAATCTGGGGGGAAGAGGATGTATGAAAAAATAACGAAAGAAATTACAATGGTAGCGAATCGTATAAGTTCTATAAGGACATTTCAAGAGTCATTTCTCCACTTAATACGTAAAGTCATTGATTTTGACGCCGCTTGTTTTACAGCTATAGACCCAATTTCTTTTTTATCTACTGGGGCATTTACGGATGAAAGTGTTGAAAAGATTCATCCACAATTGTTTATGAATGAATTTCTAGAAGATGATTTTAATAAATTTAAATATTTATCAGAACACTATCCTCATGTTGCTTCTCTTAGTATGGTGACAAATGGTGAACAAAAGAAAAGCTCTAGATACCGAAATATTTTAAAACCAGCAAGTTTTGGAGATGAATTAAGGGGCGTTTGTATGAGTAAGGGGAACTGTTTTGGGCATCTTAGTTTATTTCGAGGGAGTACAAGTCCCGCTTTTCATATAGATAATTGTAAGTATTTGGCAATGTTAGTCCCGATTGCTGGAGAGGCTTTAAAAAAGGCATTTCCTAAACCTTTTTCAGAAGAGAAGGTAATAGGGACAGGTACGATTATATTAAGTGAGGATTTTAATTTATTATATTGGAATCAAGATGGCAGCGATTGGCTTTCAAATCTTAGAAAGTATGAACAGTTAAATATAAAAGAAATACCAAGGCCAATACGTGCGGTTTGTTCGAAAGTAAAGGCTAACGAATATAATGTAGGTTGTATGAATAGAGAAGAAAAAGTTTGTATACCTTTAGCCTATGGACATTTTTTAATCATTCGGGCCAGTAAGTTAGAACGTACAAGTAGTTTTCAGGGTGGTTATGTTGTTCTATTCGAAAGAGCAAGACCGGAAGAAATCTTTCCGCTTATTACGGAAGTGTATAGTTTTACAACACGTGAGAAGCAAGTAATACGTAAAATTCTTACAGGTATGTCGACAAAGGAATTAGCCCATGAACTTTGTATATCTATATACACGGTACAAGATCATTTAAAATCCATTTTTGAAAAGACTGGGGTAAGTAGTAGAAATGAACTCGTGTGGGAAGTTTTTTCAAGATTTTGTTTTGATGGCGATGAATAAAAATAAAATAACTCTACAAAAATCACATGAAGTACGGTGGATGAGTTGTAGAATAGGGCTGAAAAAAGGTTATGGATGAAACATTCCATAACCTTTTTTTATAAGTAGAATTGTCCTTTTTGAAAGTTTTGTTTCAACTTTTCGTCTAAATAGACAAAAAGTTGTCACAATTCGGTCACAATTAGCATAAACATAAAATAGACGAAATGAACTTATTTCCAAAAAAGGCTTGATTCATTCCATTCATGATTAGTAGAGCTGAAAAAGCATGGATTAAAAGTTCACTATATTCTCAAGGAGGTAGATCGTATGAAAACTATTCTTGCTATCGCTGGGTTTATTTGGGTTTTATCGCATGGCATTCCAATTTATGAAGGAGAACAAATTCGCAGTGCTCTGAATAAAAATTTTAATGAATACCATATCATTGATCGGCAAGATAATGTTGTGACAGTTCGTGTAAATGACTGTTTTCATACGGTAACCGTTGAAGGAACTTCAGTAGTGAATGATACAAAAGTATGTGATCAGCAATAATTATATATAGGAAGAAAAAAGTCTCAATTTACACGTGTGAAAATTGAGACTTTTATATTTGTGGATGAATAATAAGCGGGGATGGACAATCCCTGCTTATTATTGTTTTTTTGAAAAAAAGAAAGGGTATCATATTAATTGAGACTGAGAAGCTAATGATGTGTTAAGAATAATCATAAAGCGAAAACATACTCATATGGGGTATCCTACATAGATATTTGATGATATAATTGGTATACTCATAAAAGCAATTGTTTTATTGGATGAAGAGAAACTTTAAGAAGGTGATAATATGGATCATAAGGACCATGAATCAGTAACACATAGATCAGAAAAAGAAAAAGAACAAATTATAAATAGATTAAAGAGAATTGAAGGCCAAGTCCGTGGTATTCAAAATATGATTGAAAATGATCGTTATTGCGTGGATATTTTAGTTCAAATTTCTGCGATTAATGCAGCGATGAAAAAAGTAGGAATGGGTGTCTTAAAAAATCATACGAGTCATTGTGTTTCAGGAGCTATTAAAAATGGTAATGGTGACGAAGCAATTGAAGAA
Organism: Bacillus sp. TH19; assembly: GCF_016651075.1. NCBI lineage: Bacteria > Bacillati > Bacillota > Bacilli > Caryophanales > Bacillaceae > Bacillus > Bacillus sp. TH19. The sequence continues at coordinate 1,857,181 of NZ_JAEKEO010000007.1, forward strand.
TTAATGACAGTATTTGAACGTTTTTCAAAAGCATAAAAGCCAAGCTAGTATTTGACTAGCTTGGCTTTTGTTTATATAGGAGAAGATATATAAATTCATAATTGGAGCAAAAAAATAAAGATTTTAGAAAAAAATAAAAATCATGATACAAAACCATTGATTACCTTAGGGGGGTATGGTAAGATGTAGTTGTGATTAATAAACAATGAATAAACAAGAGGAGGATTTTAAATGGAACAGTTAACATTAAAAGTTGAGGGTATGTCTTGTGGGCATTGTGTAAATTCTATTGAAAGTAATGTGAAAGAACTAAACGGCGTTGAACAAGTAAAAGTTCAATTAGCAGAAGGAACTGTTGAAGTTACTATCGACTCATCAGTTGTAACGTTAAAAGATATCGTTGCTGTAATTGAAGATCAAGGCTATGAAATTCAATAATAATTTTTAATATAGAAATAAATCGTACTTTATATGGAGTACGATTTATTTTGCTAAAAATTATACCTTATAAGGGTATATAGAGGTGAGAGACATGAATGAGCAAAAAGAGGCCAATCTCCAAATATCAGGCATGACATGTGCAGCCTGTGCAAATAGAATTGAAAAAGGCCTGAAAAAAGTAGAAGGTGTTCATGATGCAAATGTAAATTTTGCACTTGAAAAAACAAAAATAATGTATGATCCCCATAAAACAAATCCACAACAATTTAAGGAAAAAGTTGAGTCGCTAGGATATGGAATTGTAAGTGATAAAGCTGAGTTTACTGTTTCAGGGATGACATGCGCAGCATGTGCGAATAGAGTAGAAAAGCGTTTAAATAAGTTAGAAGGTGTGAACGGAGCGACAGTAAATTTCGCTTTGGAATCAGCTACAGTAGATTTTAATCCTGATGAAATTAATGTAAATGAAATGAAGAGTGCAATCACGAAATTAGGATATAAATTGGAAGTGAAATCAGATGAGCAAGATGGATCAACAGATCATCGCTTACAAGAAATTGAACGACAAAAGAAGAAATTTATTATTTCGTTTATTTTATCATTCCCGTTATTGTGGGCAATGGTGAGTCATTTCTCATTTACATCGTTTATTTATTTACCTGATATGCTAATGAACCCTTGGGTGCAGCTAGCTCTTGCAACTCCTGTTCAATTTATCATTGGTGGACAGTTTTATATTGGAGCGTATAAAGCGCTACGTAATAAAAGTGCAAACATGGATGTTCTTGTGGCACTTGGAACGTCCGCAGCTTATTTCTATAGTGTGTATTTAAGTATTAGGTCGATTGGTTCTTCAGAACATATGACAGATTTATATTTTGAAACGAGTGCGGTACTTATTACTTTAATTATTTTAGGTAAATTATTTGAGGCGAGAGCAAAAGGGCGTTCATCAGAAGCTATTAAAAAGTTGATGGGACTACAAGCGAAAACTGCCACAGTTGTGCGAGATGGAACAGAGATGAAAATTTTAATCGAAGAAGTGGTAGCTGGTGATGTTGTCTATGTTAAACCTGGTGAAAAAATCCCAGTAGATGGGGAAATTGTAGAAGGAAAATCAGCGATAGATGAATCGATGTTAACAGGCGAGAGTATTCCAGTTGATAAAACAATTGGGGATGTAGTAATTGGCTCTACAATGAATAAAAATGGATTTTTAAAAGTTAAAGCAACTAAGGTAGGAAGAGATACTGCATTAGCTCAAATTATTAAAGTAGTAGAAGAGGCTCAAGGTTCAAAAGCTCCTATTCAAAGGGTAGCAGATCAAATTTCAGGTATTTTCGTACCTGTTGTAGTTGTAATTGCTATTATTACATTTGCGGTGTGGATGATATTTGTTACACCTGGTGATTTTGGCGGAGCACTTGAGAAAATGATAGCAGTACTTGTTATCGCTTGTCCGTGTGCATTAGGTCTTGCAACACCTACATCTATTATGGCGGGATCAGGAAGATCAGCTGAGTATGGTATTTTATTTAAAGGTGGAGAGCATTTAGAAGCAACGCACCGATTAGATACAGTTATTCTAGATAAAACAGGTACTGTGACAAACGGGAAGCCTGTTTTAACAGATGTAATTGTAGCAGATGGATTCCATGAAGAAGAAATACTACGTTTAGTAGGTGCGGCAGAAAAAAATTCTGAACATCCACTTGCAGAAGCGATTGTAGAAGGAATTAAAGAAAAAAAAATTGATATCCCAAGTTCAGAAACGTTTGAAGCGATTCCAGGATTCGGTATCGAATCAGTCGTAGAAGGGAAACAATTATTAATTGGTACACGTCGATTAATGAAGAAATTCGATATTGATATTGAAGAAGTTTCTAAATCGATGGAAGAGCTAGAACGAGAAGGAAAAACAGCAATGCTTATTGCGATCAATAAAGAATATGCTGGTAAAGTGGCCGTTGCAGATACTGTAAAGGATACTTCAAAAGCCGCAATTGCAAGACTTAAGAAAATGGGTCTAGATGTCGTTATGATTACAGGAGATAATACACAAACTGCTCAGGCAATCGCTAAGCAAGTTGGTATTGATCACGTAATTGCAGAAGTATTACCAGAAGGAAAAGCAGAAGAAGTGAAGAACCTTCAAGCTAGTGGTAAGAAAGTGGCTATGGTTGGAGATGGAATTAATGATGCTCCTGCGCTTGCTACAGCGGACATTGGAATGGCAATTGGAACAGGAACAGATGTAGCAATGGAAGCAGCGGATATTACGTTAATCCGTGGTGATTTAAATAGTATTGCTGATGCAATTTTTATGAGTAAAATGACGATTAGAAATATTAAGCAAAATCTATTCTGGGCGTTAGCTTATAACGGCCTAGGAATTCCAATTGCGGCGCTCGGTTTCTTAGCTCCTTGGGTTGCAGGTGCAGCAATGGCATTTAGCTCTGTATCAGTCGTATTAAATGCATTAAGATTACAAAGAGTTAAATTGAAATCTTAAACACTTTCAGCTATAAAGCGAATTTAATATGCTTTTTTACAATAAACAATACTTTGTATGAGTATTGTTTATTGTTCGTTTAGAAGGAAAAGTCGATATAATATAGAAAGAGCAGAAGTAGAATCATATATAGTGGAAGAAACTGTTTCGAAAATAAACACGAAATAATTATCCGGATAACCGAAATAAAAGAGTTAGTTTGATAAGGAGTTTTACATATGTTTAAAGATATTAAAATTAGAACATTCCAGAAGAAGGATTTAGAGCAAGTATTACAATTGTTCTATGAAACGGTTCATACGGTGAATGCAAAAGATTATAACGAGTTACAGCTACAGGCGTGGGCCCCGGAGCGACTAGATAGAGAGAGATGGCTACAGTCTTTAGAAAAGAATATTTGTTACGTTGCTGATTATAAAGGTGTGATAGTGGGATTTGGGGATTATAATGATGATCATTACGTAGATCGCTTATTTACGCATAAAGATTATCAAGGAAAAAGGATAGCATCATACATACTACAGAAGTTAGAAAAAGAAGCAGTGAACTTGCAGCATAGGGATATGTATACAGAGGCGAGTATTACAGCAAAACCTTTCTTTGAAAGCAAAGGTTTTATTTGCATAAAGGAACAAAATAAGCAGCATAATGGTCAGATTTTTATTAATTATGTCATGAAAAAAATAGCCTTCTCATAAATGAGAAGGCTATTTTTCATTATTTTACAGCTTCTTTTAGTTCTTTACCAGCTTTAAAAGCAGGTACTTTAGAAGCTGCGATTTGCATTTCTTCACCCGTTTGTGGGTTACGGCCTGTACGAGCAGCTCTTTCACGAACTTCGAATGTACCGAATCCGATAAGTTGTACTTTTTCGCCAGCAGCTAAAGAGTTAGTGATTGATTCTACTACAGTTTGTAAAACTACAGTAGCTTCTTTTTGAGAAATCTCAGCGTTTTGTGCTACGTTTTTAATTAATTCTGTCTTATTCATGTTTTTCACCTCATATGTAAATAATGCTATTTAAGTTGTTATTATAACGTATAAAACATTCGAGAACAAGTGTACGTACATATATTCGCAAAAAAAATGAAATTTGTAATATTTTTAGGACCAATTTATAGACATTCAATTTAAGCGGATACAGATTTTTTCTTTAATGCAGTTTGCTCTTTATTGGAAGGTAGTTTCTTATTATAAGATATGAAATAAGGTAATGCTACAAATAACATACCCCCTACTAAATTTCCGAAGAAAACAAAAATGAAGTTTGGAAAATATTCAACCCAAGTTAAATGACCAGAAAAAATTGCAGCTGGGATGACAAACATATTGGCTACAACGTGTTGAAATCCAATCGCAACAAAAGTCATAACAGGGAACCAAATACCGACAATCTTTCCGATAAATTCTTTACTTCCCATACTGAGCCAAACAGCTAAACAAACGAGCCAATTACACCCGATTGCAGAAATGAAGGCTTGCAGTGGTGTATCTTGTAGTTTAGCTTGTGCAATAGAAACTGTTTTTGCTAAAAAAGCTCCCTCCGTTAAGCCGACGATATGACCAAAAAAATAAGCGACGAATATAGCACCTATGAAGTTGCTAAACGTAACAATAACTAAATTTCGTATGAAGTGAAATAAGTCGATTTTTTTGTGAAGCCATGCCATTGAAACGGTCATCATGTTGCCAGTTACTAATTCACCGCCTGCAAGGATAACGAGTATAAGACCGATAGGGAATACGGCAGCACCTAAAAAGCTAGTAAATGATCCCCAAGATTTTGGCATTGTTCCGATAACATGGATATCAAGTAAATATCCTAATGCTATGAAAGCACCACCAAAAAAACCGAGAATTAGCATAGGGAGCAATGATAAATGAGCTTTTTTTCTTCCAGAATTAGCAGCAAGTTCCGTAATTTCTTCTGGTGTAAATACAGACATGAATAACCTCTCCTTAATAGAATGATGGAATGAATAGAAGAAACATTTTAAAGAATCTATGTATGATAAAAATATGATATGATTTCTGTATAAATTTGTCAAAGTGAGTGGGGCTGAAATTGGATATAACGAACATTGTTCATGTTGTCACATTAATGTAACAATAAGGATTTAAAGTGATTTTAGAGGTGAAAACATGAATACGCATCATGTAAAAAAAGAACGAAAAAAATCAATCGTAAAGATATTTATTATTAGTTTCATAAGTATATTAATGATACCAGTAAGTTTGTATTTCTATGCGACTGAAATAGAAAGAAGACTAGTAACAGTTACGTGGAATGAAATAGAAGCTCCTACAATTCCTAAAGAGTTTAATAATAAAAAAATATTGCAGTTCTCAGATGTACATTTAGGACCAGATTTTACATTGAAACAACTAGAAAATTTGGTGGAGAAGATGAATGAATTACATCCAGATATAGTAGTTTTTACAGGAGATTTAATAGATAAGTTTGGATCCTATAGTGTGGAAAGAGAAGAAGCAAAGGTTATTTTGCAGAAAATTAAAGCTCCCCTAGGAAAATATGCTGTGTTTGGGAATCATGATAGAGGTGGGGGCGGTAGTTTATTTTACAAAAAGTATATGGAGGAAGCTGGTTTTTCTGTGTTAGTAAATGAAGTGCAGAAAATTAAAGGGGAAAACGGCAAGTATATTACAATATCAGGTTTGGATGATTTTTTATTAGGGAAGCCACAAATAGACTCGACTTTAAAAAACTTAAGACAACAAGATTTCAATATGCTATTAATACATGAGCCGGATGTTGTAGATAAAGTATCTCGTTATCCAGTCGATTTTCAAATGTCAGGACATAGTCACGGAGGACAAGTTCAAATTCCTTTTGTAGGTCCTTTAATTACTACAAAACTAGCTGAGAGTCATGTTGAAGGTATGTATGAATTAGAAGGGAAGAGTAAGCTGTTACATTTATACGTAAATCGTGGTATTGGGACAACCCGAATGCCTGTTAGACTTTTGAGTGTACCGGAACTTTCACTATTTGTATTGAAGCAAAGTAGTGACTGAAGTAGAAAGTTTAATATTTTGAAGAATTAAGAGTACTTTTAAAGAAAGTTCTCTTTTTTTATTGATTAAATACAGAATATTATGTATTTTTTATTTAAACTGTTAAAAAGAAAGGGGAATTTCTATGATAGAAACATGGCATAAAGAATTGGAAAGTTTATATAATCAAATGGTTTCGTGGCGAAGAGATTTTCATCAATACCCAGAGCTATCGTTTCAAGAAATAGAAACACCGAAAAAAATAGCTGGAATTTTAAAAAGTTTTCATATTGATGTGAAAACAGATGTCGGGGGGAGAGGGGTAATCGGCGTAATTGAAGGTGGAATACCTGGGAAGACGATGGCGCTACGTGCTGATTTTGATGCACTACCTATTCAAGATGAAAAGAAAGTTTCATATAAATCAAAGGTTCCTGGTGTAATGCACGCTTGTGGCCATGATGGACATACAGCAACACTTTTAGGAGTTGCAAAAATATTAAGTGATAACAGAGACCAACTTTCAGGAAAAATAGTCCTTATTCATCAACATGCAGAAGAGAAAGAGCCTGGCGGAGCAATTGCCATGATTGAGGATGGTTGTTTAGAAGGAGTAGATGTTGTTTTTGGTACACATTTATCTTCTCAGATGCCTTTGGGAATTGTTGGAACGAAAGCTGGAGCAATGATGGCGGCAGCTGATACTTTTGAAGTGAAGATTCAAGGGCGAGGCGGTCACGGCGGTATGCCACATCATACTGTAGATGCTATTATCGTTGCAACACAAGTTATTAATCAGTTGCAACTTTTAGTGAGTAGAAAAGTCGATCCACTTCAATCAGCAGTTTTAACAGTTGGTACATTCCATGCCGGGCAAGCCGATAATATTATTGCGGATACTGCTACGTTTACAGGAACCATTCGAACGTTAGATCCTGAAGTGAGAGAATATATGGAGAAGGAATTTAGACGAGTTGTTGAGGGGATTTGTCAGTCCCTTCATGCTGAAGTTAATATTCAATATAAACGAGGCTATCCAATATTAATAAATCATGTAGCTGAAACACGTCATTTTATGACGGTCGCGGAACACGATCTTGGCAAAGAAAGGGTCATGGAAGTACCACCTATTATGGGCGGAGAAGATTTTGCATACTACTTAGAACGTGTTCCAGGAGCATTTTTCTTCACAGGTGCCGGTAATGAAGAAATAGGGGCAACATATCCACACCATCATCCTCAATTCGATTTTGATGAACGTGCGATGTTGGTTGGTGGGAAGTTGCTTTTAAGTCTTGTGAATAGTTATTCAAGAGATGGAAAAGAATTTCTTCATCATGTAGAAGTGAAAAAGTAATTTACATAAATAAAAAACAACAATAGGTCATATAAAACCTATTGTTGTTTTTTATTATTTTTGCAAGGAAAGACTATCAAAATATGTTCTATAGTTATTAGAGAATTCAAAGTTGTTTTTTGCATCCCAATTAATAGACCAAGACATTAGGCCACGGAATGCAGGATAGCCACTCTGACTTGAAAGTTTATACTTTCCTCCGAAAGGAATTCCTTTAATGATATAATCTAAAGCTTTTTTCATTTCAGTTGGAGAAATATATCCGCCACTTGGAGCGGCCGCTGGTGCTGCAGGAAGTCCTATCATGACTTGATCCGAACGAAGAGGCGGGAAAATGTTATTTGCATTACCACCTACAGGAAAACCATGTAAGAGCATATCTGCCATAGCGACTTCGTAGTCTGCAGTACCTTGATTGTAGTTATTACCGTCCATTCCAATCCCGCTACCAGCGTTATAGTGTTGAACGTGAATGTATGTTAATTTGTCTTTCACTCCGTAAATAATCGGTAAATATGCACCCCAGATGCTTCCATATGCGCTATAGCCGCCTTGAACATAAGCTGTTTCAGGAGCCATGCTTAATAGAAAATTTGGACCATAATGATCTGAGATTGTCCGAATAGCCGAAATAAGATTTACGATTTGAGGAGTCGTTGGGTTTTTGAAATTAGTGTCATTACCGTTTAAGTAAATTCCTGATTCAAGGTCAATATCTATTCCATCAAAACCGTATTTATCAATTAGAGATTGTATAGAATTAATAAAACGTTGCTTAGCGGCATTATCAGGAAGTAAAACGACCCCATTTTGTCCACCTATTGAAAGAACTACTTTCTTTCCTTTACTTTTTAAATAAGCAATATCTGATTTGAATTCTGCATCTGTACCATACACAGGAGAAAATTCAACAGTGGAACGATCACCACCAGTTTCACCGAAAGATACATTGAGTACATCCCACTTTGGTGAAACGTCTCTTAATTTAATAATGCCAGTACCGTTATCAAAGTTATGCCAGTATCCAACGAGTAATTTTGATCCTAAATTGTTTGCTGCTTGTGCTTGAAAGGGAGCTAGCGGTAGCAGTAAGAAAATTACTAAAGTACAACAAATGAATTTGAACTTGTTTAACATATCAACACTCCTATACAAAAAGTTGTCTAGATGTATAATCTTGTTTATTTAATGATATCTGAAAATTCTTTCTCTTGTAAGGTGACTATAATTTTCTCAACAATTGTGTATGGGAAATTATTAAACCTAATGAAATAATTTTTGAAGGAGGTCGAATTACGATTGTTAAATTCAGAATATTTTGATATATTTTAAAGTATAGGATAAGATTTTTCACATAATACTCTTACATAAATTTCAAAATTAAGTTTGGAAGGGGATGTACAAGAGTTGGATAAAAATCTTAAGAAAGACCTCAAAATACGCCACATTACAATGATTTCCATTGGTGGCGTAATAGGAGCTGGTTTGTTTGTTGGAAGTGGTGCGGTTGTGCATTCAGCAGGTCCAGGTTCTATCGTTTCATATGCATTAGCAGGACTTCTAGTTATTTTCGTTATGAGAATGCTAGGAGAAATGGCAGCTATTAATCCGACAAGTGGTTCATTTGCAACATATGCAAGAGAGGCAATTGGTCCATGGGCAGGTTATACAATTGGGTGGCTATATTGGTTTTTCTGGGTAATTGTTATTGCAATAGAAGCTACAGCAGGTGCTGGTATTATTCAATACTGGATTCCAGAAATCCCACTCTGGTTATTAAGCCTAATATTAACGATATTATTAACGTTGACGAATGTTTTCTCGGTGAAATCATTTGGAGAATTTGAATATTGGTTTTCATTTATTAAAGTAATAAGTATTGTTTTGTTCCTTTGTCTTGGACTAGCTGTTATTTTAGGATTTGTATCAGGAACGGAAGCACCTGGCACTTCGAATTTGGTAGGTCAAGGAGGATTTATGCCAAATGGTATAAGTTCGGTGTTACTTGGAATCACCGTCGTTATATTTTCATTTATGGGATCTGAGATTGTTGCAGTGGCCGCTGGAGAGTCTGCCGAACCTGTAAAGGCAGTCAAAACAGCAACAAATAGTGTAATTTGGCGTATTCTCGTATTTTTCATTGGATCGATCGCTGTAGTTGTTACACTCCTTCCGTGGAATTCGGCGAACATACTAAAAAGCCCATTTGTGGCGGTACTGGAACATATAGGGATACCAGCGGCAGCGCAAATTATGAATTTTATCGTTTTAACAGCTGTACTTTCTTGTTTAAATTCGGGTTTATATACGAACTCAAGAATGCTTTTTTCAATGGCAGAAAGAGGAGATGCGCCAAAGGCATTTTTGAAATTGAATAGTAGTGGTGTTCCAGTTCGGGCGGTTTTATTTGGAACTTTCTTTGCTTACATTGGAGTTGTTTTTAGTTACATATCTCCAGATAAAGTATTTTTATTTTTAGTGAATGCATCTGGCGGGATTGCGTTACTCGTTTATCTCGTTATAGCAGTTTCACATTTCAAGATACGTAAAAAAATGGGGAAAGCGGAACAACAAAATTTGAAAGTGAAAATGTGGCTTTTTCCATATGTAACATATGTTACAATTGCTGCGATTATAGCAGTTTTAGTTGCCATGCTCGCAATTGAATCTTTACGTTCACAAGCGCTTTTAACAATGCTTGTTACTGTTCTTATAATAATTTCTTATTTTATTTTTAATAGAAATAAAAATAGTACATTGTTGAATCCTAAAAGTAAGAATGAGGAATCTGTTCGATTCTAATTTCTTGTTTTAGAAGAGAGTTACACCCAATCATTGCTATAAAAGAATCATATATAATCATAGAAACAAGTAATTACTATTGTCATAGTGAATATAAACTTTTTTCTTGACTTTTTATATGAAGGCGAGCAAAATGGTAAAAAAGGAAGGGGGGATGACGATGGAAGAGTACGTATTAGAGCTGTATAACTTTTTATATACGACAGAATGGCAAGATATTGTTTCATTTCTAGGAATAATGTTTTGTATGAAAATTGTAATTGTATATATGGAAGAGCAAGGTATGTTCTATTCCTTCTCATCTCCGTTCGATGTGCAGCGCGAGCCGTTGCCAAACTATGCCAAGGTAAATTACGAACAATTTCCTTTTGTGATTTTCTTTATGATTCGATTTATAACAGCAATTGTAAAGAAAAAGGAAAGTGACGATGAAGAGTGCCACTCAACTTGTAATATAGCGACTGCTTTTTAAGCTAAATACAAGGAGGAGATTTATATGTGGTTTCGATTTCTTATGATTGGTTTCTTTTCATTAACAGCAATTTCATTAATGGGATATCAAGTGTCTGAAATATATCAAGCGTATAGCAGTACGTTTTTTAACAAAAACTAATTACATTGCTATTTAAATAATAAAGCGATAAAATCCTTCTTAAGAAGTTTTATTAAGAAGGATTTTTTCTTTGCTTTGTCTTACTGTGTCAAACTATTGTCACATTTACACTGTGAATAATATGTTAAAATAGTGAGGTTACGTATACATATTTGAAGGAAGAGGAGTGACCATTTTGGTGGATCAATCAACTAATCAGAAAAGCTATGCTCCTATTGTGATAACGCTTTCTGTAATTGTAAATGCGATTATTTTATTTTTGTTCTTTGGACCTGTTGGCTATGAAGGAGAAGTACATTTTGATGTAACAATTTTACCAATGTTAAATGCAATTTTTAATAGCTTTACGTTCGTATTCTTATTAGCAGCTTTATACTCTATTATTAAGAAGAATGTGAAAATGCACCGTGGTTTCATCCTAGCAGCATTTACAACGACGTTGCTATTTTGTGTTTCTTATTTATCGTATCATTACTTGGCGCCAGCAACACATTTTGGCGGAGAGGGATTCATTAAATATGTGTATTTCATCATTTTAATTACACATATTATCCTAGCAGCAATTATTGTACCGCTTGCATTGTTTGCACTTGTGTTTGGTTTTACGAATCAATTAACACGTCACCGTAAAATTGTACGTTGGACGATGCCGATTTGGTTATATGTAAGTTTATCTGGTGTTATTGTTTACTTAATGATCTCACCTTATTATCAATAAAAAAATCTCAGCCTGTAGGCTGGGATTTTTTTATTAGGCAAATATTTTTGTGAAATGAAAAAATTGTGGTATACAAAAGTATAGTTGCTTTTTATATAGAAGGGATGGTAAAAATATATGCAAAATTTTGTATTTCGTAATCCGACAAAACTTATTTTTGGTAAAGGTCAATTAGAGCAGTTAAAAACGGAAATTCCACAGTTCGGTAAAAAGTTCTTCTCGTATACGGGGGAGGCAGCATTAAAAGAAATGGTATTTATGATAATGTGATTTCTATTTTAAAGGATATAAATGCGGAAGTATTTGAGTTGACAGGAGTTGAACCGAATCCTCGTTTATCAACAGTAAAGAAAGGGATTCAAATTTGTAAAGACAATGGAGTCGAATTTATTTTAGCGGTTGGCGGAGGAAGTGTAATCGACTGTACGAAGGCGATTGCTGCTGGTAGTAAATATGATGGAGATGTATGGGATGTTGTAACGAAAAAAGCATTTGCTAGTGATGCATTACCATTTGGTACGGTACTTACGCTTGCGGCAACAGGTTCTGAAATGAATGCTGGTTCTGTCATTACAAACTGGGAAACGAATGAAAAATATGGCTGGGGTAGCCCAGTTACTTTCCCGCAGTTTTCGATTTTAGATCCAGTTCATACTGCATCTGTACCGAAAGATCAAACAATTTACGGTATGGTAGACATTATGTCGCACGTATTAGAGCAATATTTCCACCATGGAACAAATACAGAACTACAAGATCGTTATTGTGAATCTGTTTTAAAAACAGTAATTGTAACAGCTCCTAAGCTTTTAAGTGATTTAGAAAATTATGAGCATAGGGAAACCATTTTATATTGCGGTACTATGGCGTTAAACGGCATTTTAGCGATGGGAGTAAAAGGAGACTGGGCAACTCATAATATTGAGCACGCAGTTTCTGCGGTTCATGATATACCACACGGGGGTGGCCTTGCAATTTTATTCCCGAACTGGATGAAGCATGTTGTAGATGAAAATGTAAGTCGTTTTAAACAGTTCGCTATTCGTGTATTCGATGTAGAAACAGAAGGGAAGACGGATCGAGAAATTGGGTTAGAAGGAATTGAGGCGTTACGTCAATTTTGGACTTCAATTGAAGCTCCAGTAACATTAGCTGATTACGCTATTAGAGAAAGTGAAATTGACTTAATGGCGGATAAAGCGATGGCTTATGGTGAATTCGGTAACTTTAAAAAATTAAATAAAGATGATGTTCTTGCAATTTATAAAGCTTCTTTATAAGTGAAGCGAGAGAAGAAACCTATTTGATTGTTGTATCAAATAGGTTTCTTTTTTTATTTATAACCGGTTTTGATTGATAGTGATTATTTTTGACTGTTTATGGTTGATTTTTGTGATCGTTTTCATTATACTGTAATCAAAGAAGAGGTGAATAAAATGTTAACTCCTGAACGTCATCAAATGATATTGCAACTTGTAAAAGAGCAGAAGGTTGTTAAATTACAACAATTAGTTGAAAGAACAGAAAGCTCTGAATCGACAATTCGTCGTGATTTAGCACAATTAGAAAAACAAAGGTTATTAAAAAGAGTTCATGGTGGTGCCTCTGTTTTAACAGGAAAAGGACAGGAGCCAACGATGATTGAAAAATCATCCAAAAACATTCAAATAAAACAACAAATTGCCAAGTATGCGGCTAGTATTGTTGAACAAGGGGATTGCGTTTATTTAGATGCAGGAAGTACAACATTTGAAATGATTCCATTTTTAATAAATAAAGATGTTACTGTCGTAACGAATGGACTTATGCATATTGAAGCTTTAGTTGAAAATAATATTCGTGCGTATTTACTAGGCGGGATGATGAAGAGTAGGACGAAAGCTTTAATTGGTGCTATGGCACAGGAAAGTATGCAAAAGTACCGTTTTGATAAATGTTTCTTAGGAGCAAATGGTGTACATGAACAGCTTGGTTTTACAACTCCAGATCCAGAAGAGGCACTTTTAAAACAAATGGCATTAACATTTGCGAACGAAGGATATTTCTTAATTGATGAAAGTAAGTTCTCAGAAGTTGCATTTGCGAAAATTGCCAATGTTGAAGAAGCGAATATTATTACAAACCATTTAGAAATTGATTTAGAAAAATATAAAAGACAAACCAATGTAATTGAGGCTGATAAACAATGATCTATACAGTTACTTTAAACCCATCTATTGATTATGTAGTACAAGTTAATTCCTTCGATTTAGGCGCAGTAAATCGAGCAGAGAAAGATATGAAATTTCCTGGAGGGAAAGGCATTAACGTTTCTCGTGTTCTTCATCGTTTAGGTGTTGAAAATGTAGCGCTTGGATTTACTGGTGGATTTACCGGTCGATTTATTAAAGATGTATTACAGGCGGAAGGTGTAACAACAAACTTCGTCCAAGTAGACGGTGATTCCCGAATTAATGTGAAAATAAAAGGGCAAGAAGAGACAGAATTAAATGGGCAAGGTCCTAATGTGACAAATGAACAATTTGAACAATTAATGAAACAAATCGAAAGTATGAGGCAGGGAGATTGTGTTGTACTAGCTGGAAGTGTACCGGCGTCTATCTCAACTACTTTTTATGAATCAATCGCAGCGCTCGGAGCTGAGAAAGGTATTCGTGTAGTAGTCGATGCAAGTGGAAGTGCGCTGCAGCATGTAATTAAAAATAAACCATTTTTAATAAAGCCTAATCATCATGAACTTGGTGAGTTATTTGGAGTAGAGATTTCAACAGTAGAAAATGTTTTACCGTTTGGAAGAAAATTAGTTGAACAAGGTGTAGAGCATGTTATCGTATCAATGGCTGGAGATGGGGCTTTATTATTTACGGCACAAGGTATATATGAAGCAACTGTTCCAAAAGGTGTTGTAATTAATTCGGTTGGGGCCGGAGATTCTCTCGTTGCAGGATTTGTAGGTAAATATGAACAGACAAAAGATATTGAAAAGGCATTTCAATATGGCGTTGCAACAGGGAGTGCAACAGCATTTTCAGCTGATTTATGTGAAAAAGAAAAAGTAGAAGAATTATTGTCGCAAGTAATTGTAACTAAGCGATAGGGGGAAGTAACATATGAAAATTACAGAACTATTAAAAAGGGATACAGTTATTATGAACTTGACAGCTTCAAATAAAGAAGCTGTCATAGATGAATTAGTTGAGAAATTAGACGGAGCAAATCGTTTAAATAGTAAAGCTGAATTTAAAGAAGCTATTTTAAAGCGGGAGTCACAAAGTACAACTGGCATAGGGGAAGGGATTGCTATACCTCATGCGAAGACGAATGCCGTTAAACAACCATCGATTTGTTTTGGTAGAAGTGTAAGCGGTATCAACTATGAGTCGCTTGATGGACAGCCTGCACATCTGTTTTTTATGATTGCTGCGAGTGAAGGGGCGAATAATACTCATTTAGAAACGTTATCTCGTCTCTCTACGTTATTGATGGATGAAGGGTTCCGCAAGCAATTATTAGAAGCAAAGGATGAGGATGAGCTTCTCCGTTTATTTGATGAAAAAGAGAATGAAAAAGAAGACGAAGAAGTTGAAGTAGCAAAGCCAGAAGGGAATGAGCCATACGTATTAGCTGTTACAGCTTGTCCGACTGGTATCGCTCACACATATATGGCTGCGGATAGTTTGAAAGCAAAAGCAGCAGAGTTAGGAATAGCGATTAAAGTTGAAACGAATGGATCAACAGGTGTTAAAAACGATTTAACGAAAGAGGACATTGAACGCGCAACGGCTATTATTGTAGCTGCAGATAAACAAGTAGAAATGAATCGTTTTGCTGGGAAGCATGTCATTCAAGTACCAGTCGCCGATGGGATTAGAAAAACTGAAATCCTTCTTAATCGAGCTATAAAACAAGATGCACCAATCTTTAAAGGGGTAAAAGAGGATGGGAAGGCAGAAAATGTAGAGAAAGAAAAAGGGCTAGGAATTTATAAGCATTTAATGAGCGGTGTAAGTAATATGCTTCCGTTCGTTGTTGGTGGTGGAATTTTAATTGCACTAGCGTTTTCGTTTGGTGGTATAAAAGCGGAAGGTCCTTTAGCTGAATTGTTCATGTCTATTGGGGGAGGAAAAACAGGTGCGTTTTTATTCCTTGTACCAATCTTAGCTGGATTTATTGCGAGTTCTATTGCTGATCGTCCTGGTTTTATGCCTGGTGTTGTAGGTGGGTTTTTAGCAGCACAAGCGAATGCGGGATTTTTAGGTGGATTAATTGCAGGTTTCTTAGCTGGATATGTTGTTTTAGGATTGAAAAGATTATTTTCAGGATTACCAGTACAGTTAGAAGGAATTAAACCTGTTTTGTTATATCCAGTCTTTGGATTGTTGATTACAGGAGTTGTTATGCAAAAAGTAGTAAATCCGCCTGTAGTAGCATTAAATGAAATGTTAACAGGATGGTTAAATGGTTTGAGTGGTACGAATGCTATATTATTAGGACTTATTTTAGGCGGTATGATGGCAATTGATATGGGTGGTCCAATTAATAAAGCGGCATTTACATTTGGTATTGCTGCAATAGAAGCACAGAATTTTGGAGTGCACTCAGCAGTTATGGCTGGTGGTATGGTACCGCCACTTGCGATTGCATTCGCAACCACATTCTTTAAAACAAAATTTACAGAAGCAGAACGTAAATCTGGTTTAACAAATTATATTATGGGAGCATCGTTTATTACAGAAGGTGCGATTCCATTTGCAGCTGCCGATCCGGTTCGAGTAATAGTAAGCTGTGTTGTTGGTTCAAGTATCGCGGGTGCCTTATCTATGTTATTCCAAATTACATTGCCGGCACCGCATGGTGGATTGTTTGTTATCGCATTAGTGAATAAACCGTTGCTATACATTTTCTCTATATTAATTGGGACGATTGTTTCAGCTATTATGATAGGTGTTTGGAAGAAGAAAGTTAAATAAAAGATAAAAAGGGACAGCTAATAGGAGTTGTTCCTTTTTCGTTACAAAAAGTAATTTAATAATTGGATTATGACGGATTTTGGTAAAAGATGTAATGAAAAGTGATTTTTTTGTAACAAAAAAGTAATACTGTAATTTTTTCTGGAAAAAATTCTTATACTAATTTGTGAGAAATATATGAAAACTATTGCTAATTTTGGTAGAAATACAATTTTTAAATATGGAAATTTATGTTACAAATCATTAATCGTTTATTACGAATGCTTTGTAATTGTGTGATTTTCGAAATTCTACAAAAAACTGTTGCTATAATGAGAACACGAAAACAAAGCAAATGGAGGCTATTCATGAAAAAATTATTAGGTATAGCAACAGCAGCAGTTTTTGGTCTTGGGATTTTTGCAGGTTCTGCTAAAGCGGAAACGATTGTAACAACAGATGTATTAAACGTTAGAGAAAACCCAACTGTAGAATCAAAACTTGTAGGTAAAATGTTAAGTGGAAATAAATTAGATGTTATAAATACAGAAAACGGATGGTCCAAAATTAAATTAGATGGTAAAGAAGCTTTTGTAAGTGCTGAGTTTACGAAAAGTTCTTATTATGTAACAGCAAACGTATTAAACATTCGTGCTGGAGCGAATACTGATTCAGAAATTCTTGGCACGCTTAAAAAAGATGACTTGATTGAAACGACAAATCAAGTACAAAACGAATGGTTACAATTCGAATATGGCGGGAAAGCGGCGTATGTTCACATACCATTTTTAACAGGTACAGCACCTGTTATTGAAAGAAAAGAAGTTCCAGCTCAAGATGAAGCGCCAACTAAGGTGAAAACGGCGGTTAAAAATGATACATCAGTTAAGGAGAAAGCGCCGGCTAAAAATGATACGGCAGTTAATGGAAAAGAATCAGTTAAAAGTGGAGCATCAAGTAAACCAGTAGCGCAAGCGAAGCCGGCAACTAAGCCAGTGGCAAAACCTACTGAAACAAGTGAACCTGCTGGTCGTGAAATAACAGTAGAAGCGACAGCTTACACAGCTCACCCGAGTGAAAATGGCACATATGGTGGTCGTGTGTTAACTGCGATGGGGCATGATTTAACAGCGAATCCAAATATGAAAGTTATTGCTGTTGATCCGAAAGTAATTCCTCTCGGATCAAAAGTGTGGGTGGAAGGATATGGAGAAGCAATTGCTGGAGATACTGGTGGCGCGATTAAAGGAAACCGTATTGATGTTTTAGTTGGTTCAGATAGCACTGCTGATAGTTGGGGTCGTAAATCCGTTAAAGTGAAAGTTATAAAATAATTTATTAAAATAAAAAACGGCTGCTTAAAAATGTCTAAGCGGCCACTTTTTTTATATAAGAATTATTGAAAAGGGTAAATTGTTTTACCTGTAATAATTTTATACGCGGTGCAAAATTGAGTTTGCATATACTCTGTATTTTTATTTTCTGGATGTAACGTTGTTTCTTGAAGAGTAGAATGAAAGGAACGTAGTAAACAATTTAGTGCGAAGTATAATTCTTCTTGTGAACAATTTTGTTCTTTTGTAGCAGTAGCTAAAATAAGGTCTTTTATTAATAATGGAAAATCGATAGTCGCTTGTTTCATAGTCATTGCACCCTCTCCGAGCTATTTTTTATCATGTATATGCAGAATTGGACAAGCTATGCTCTTTTTTTTTGTGTAATTTCATGTACTGGATTCAAAGAACTTGCAATCATGCCGTTAAAATTGGTAAGATTGGGTATAATCAATAGATGGAGTATATTACATAAAGAGAGTTGAATGATATGGGAGAAGTGCAACGTGAAAAAGTTGCTGTCATCATTGGGCCAACTGCTGTCGGAAAGACGAAATTAAGTATCGATCTTGCAAAAGCGTTGAATGGTGAGATTATTAGTGGTGATTCCATGCAAATTTATCGTACGATGGATATCGGGACTGCAAAGGTGACGACAGATGAGATGGACGGAATTCCACATTATATGATTGATATAAAAGATCCGGAAGATTCATTTTCTGTGGCGGAATTTCAAGAAAGTGTCCGTAAGTGCATTCGAGAAATTACAGAGCGTGGGAAATTACCAATTATTGTTGGTGGAACCGGTCTCTATATACAATCTGTTCTATTCGATTACCAGTTTACAGATGAGGCTGGGGACGCTACATACCGAGAACAGATGGAAAAGTTAGCATTAGAACACGGTGTGGAATATGTACATAAAAAGTTGCAAGAAGTAGATCCAGAAAGTGCGGAGCGTATTCATGCCAATAATGTAAGGCGTGTTATTCGGGCGTTAGAAATTTTTCACACGACGGGTGAAAAAATGAGTAACCAGCTCGAAAAACAAGAAAATGAGTTACTGTACGATGTTTCATTAATTGGCTTGACAATGGATCGAGAAATGCTATACGATCGCATTAACTTACGTGTTAACCTAATGATTGAACAAGGTTTATTAGAAGAAGTAAAAGGTTTACATGAAAGAGGAGTGCGAGATTGTCAATCTATTCAAGCGATTGGTTATAAAGAGATATATGATTATTTTGAGAATCGTGTATCTTTAGAAGAAGCGGTATCACAATTAAAGACGAATTCACGCCGTTATGCAAAACGTCAATTAACGTGGTTCCGTAATAAGATGGATGTCGCGTGGTTCGATGTTACTGATGGTGAAAAAACGTCAGAAATTTTACGATACATAGAAGGAAAGCTACAACTAAAGTCGAATAATAGTAAGTAGAGAAAAAGAGGAGGATTCGACATGAAGCAATCAATCAATATTCAAGATCAGTTTTTAAATCAACTCCGTAAAGAGAATACGTTCGTTACGCTGTACTTATTAAATGGTTTCCAGCTTCGTGGATTAATTAAAGGATTTGATAATTTTACAGTCCTGCTGGAAACAGAAGGTAAGCAACAGCTTATTTATAAACATGCAATTTCTACATTTGTACCACAAAAAAATGTTTCAATTGAATTAGAGTAGTAATGAATTATTGTACATAACAAAAAAAGAGCGAGTTTCTCGCTCTTTTTTTATTTGTCATAAACAATAAATAGTGAAATTTAAGCGATTCTAAATACAGTAAGACGAATGTTAGTGTTTCCTGTTGCAGGGATCGTAATCTCGTTAAGAGTAGATTGGACAGAAATGTTTGCTCCAGCAGCTAATGTTTCGATTGTAGTAAATGAAAGTGAGTCGCCTATTAGATTTGAAGAGAAGTTGTCAGTAGCAACTGCTCCATTAATTGAAATTCCTACTCCAAGTGGAGCGCATCCTGGCGCAGTTGTAGAAATAGATACGCTAATTACATAAATACCAGCGTTAATAACAGTAACTGTATTTGTGCCGTTAAAGATAATATTGTTTACGTTAATTGCAGTACTAAAAATAAAGTTATTAAATTGGATTACTGTTTGTTGGATGTTGTTTGTTACAACGATTGTTGCTACTGGGAAGCTAGGTCCAGTAGGTCCGGTAACTCCTATACCAGTCGCACCCGTTGGTCCTTGAACACCTTGAGGTCCAGTCGCACCCGTGTTACCTTGAGGTCCAGTAGGTCCAGTAGGTCCAGTAGGTCCGGTAACTCCTATACCAGTCGCACCTGTGTTACCTTGAGCACCTTGAGGTCCGGTAGCACCCGTGTTACCTTGAACACCTTGAGGTCCGGTAGCACCTGTGTTACCTTGAATACCTTGAGGTCCAGTAGGTCCAGGAGGCCCACCAGAAGGTCCGGTAGGTCCGGTAACTCCTATACCAGTCGCACCTGTGTTACCTTGAGCACCTTGAGGTCCGGTAGCACCCGTGTTACCTTGAGCACCTTGAGGTCCGGTAGCACCCGTATTACCTTGAGTGCCTTGAGGTCCGGTAGCACCTGTGTTACCTTGAGGTCCAGTAGCACCCGTGTTACCTTGAGCGCCTTGAGGTCCAGTCGCACCTGTGTTACCTTGAACACCTTGAGATCCGGTAGCACCCGTGTTACCTTGAATACCTTGAGGTCCAGTGGAACCAGTCGCACCCGTGTTACCTTGAGCACCTTGAGGTCCGGTAGCACCCGTGTTACCTTGAGCACCTTGAGGTCCGGTAGCACCCGTGTTACCTTGAGCACCTTGAGGTCCGGTAGCACCTGTGTTACCTTGAGCGCCTTGAGGTCCGGTAGCACCTGTGTTACCTTGAGCGCCTTGAGGTCCGGTAGCACCCGTGTTACCTTGAGGTCCAGTAGGTCCAGGAGGCCCACCAGAAGGTCCAGTAGGTCCGGTAACTCCTATACCAGTAGCACCCGTGTTACCTTGAACGCCTTGAGGTCCAGTGGCACCTGTATTACCTTGAATACCTTGAATACCTTGAATACCTTGAGGTCCGGTAGCACCTGTGTTACCTTGAACGCCTTGAGGTCCAGTAGCACCCGTGTTACCTTGAATACCTTGAGGTCCGGTAGCACCTGTGTTACCTTGAACACCTTGAGGTCCAGTAGCACCCGTGTTACCTTGCGCACCTTGAGGTCCAGTAGCACCTGTGTTACCTTGCGCACCTTGAGGTCCAGTAGCACCTGTGTTACCTTGAACGCCTTGAGGTCCAGTGGAACCAGTGGCACCTGTGTTACCTTGAACGCCTTGAGGTCCAGTAGCACCTGTGTTACCTTGAACGCCTTGAGGTCCAGTAGCACCCGTGTTACCTTGAACGCCTTGGGGTCCAGTGGAACCGGTAGCACCCGTGTTACCTTGAACGCCTTGAGGTCCAGTAGCACCTGTGTTACCTTGAACGCCTTGAGGTCCAGTAGCACCCGTGTTACCTTGAACGCCTTGGGGTCCAGTGGAACCGGTAGCACCCGTGTTACCTTGAACGCCTTGGGGTCCAGTGGAACCGGTAGCACCTGTGTTACCTTGAACGCCTTGAGGTCCAGTAGCACCCGTGTTACCTTGAACGCCTTGGGGTCCAGTGGAACCGGTAGCACCCGTGTTACCTTGAACGCCTTGGGGTCCAGTGGAACCGGTAGCACCCGTGTTACCTTGAACGCCTTGAGGTCCAGTGGAACCAGTAGCACCTGTGTTACCTTGAACGCCTTGAGGTCCAGTGGAACCGGTAGCACCTGTGTTACCTTGAACGCCTTGAGGTCCAGTAGCACCCGTGTTACCTTGAGCACCTTGAGGTCCAGTGGAACCAGTAGCACCCGTGTTACCTTGAACGCCTTGGGGTCCAGTGGAACCGGTAGCACCCGTGTTACCTTGAACGCCTTGGGGTCCAGTGGAACCGGTAGCACCCGTGTTACCTTGAACGCCTTGAGGTCCAGTAGCACCTGTGTTACCTTGCGCACCTTGAGGTCCAGTAGCACCTGTGTTACCTTGCGCACCTTGAGGTCCAGTAGCACCTGTGTTACCTTGAACGCCTTGAGGTCCAGTGGAACCAGTGGCACCTGTGTTACCTTGAACGCCTTGAGGTCCAGTAGCACCTGTGTTACCTTGAACGCCTTGAGGTCCAGTAGCACCCGTGTTACCTTGAACGCCTTGGGGTCCAGTGGAACCGGTAGCACCCGTGTTACCTTGAACGCCTTGAGGTCCAGTCGCACCTGTGTTACCTTGAACGCCTTGAGGTCCAGTAGCACCCGTGTTACCTCTAGGACCAGTGGAACCAGTAGCGCCCGTGTTACCTCTAGGTCCGGTCGCACCAGTAGCACCCGTGTTACCTCTAGGTCCGGTCGCACCAGTAGCGCCCGTGTTACCTCTAGGTCCGGTCGCACCAGTCGCACCCGTGTTACCTTGAGCACCTTGAGGTCCAGTGGAACCAGTCGCACCTGTGTTACCTTGAACACCTTGAGGTCCAGTGGAACCAGTCGCACCTGTGTTACCTCTAGGTCCGGTAGCACCAGTAGCGCCCGTGTTACCTCTAGGTCCGGTAGCACCAGTCACGCCCGTGTTACCTCTAGGTCCGGTCGCACCAGTAGCGCCCGTGTTACCTCTAGGTCCGGTCGCGCCAGTAGCGCCCGTGTTACCTCTAGGTCCGGTCGCACCAGTAGCGCCCGTGTTACCTCTAGGTCCGGTCGCACCAGTAGCGCCCGTGTTACCTCTAGGTCCGGTCGCACCAGTAGCGCCCGTGTTACCTCTAGGTCCGGTCGCACCAGTAGCGCCCGTGTTACCTCTAGGACCAGTGGAACCAGTAGCGCCCGTGTTACCTCTAGGTCCGGTCGCACCAGTAGCGCCCGTGTTACCTCTAGGTCCGGTCGCACCAGTAGCGCCCGTGTTACCTCTAGGACCAGTGGAACCAGTAGCGCCCGTGTTACCTCTAGGTCCGGTCGCACCAGTAGCACCCGTGTTACCTCTAGGTCCGGTCGCACCAGTAGCGCCCGTGTTACCTCTAGGTCCGGTCGCACCAGTAGCACCTGTGTTACCTCTAGGTCCGGTCGCACCAGTAGCGCCCGTGTTACCTCTAGGTCCGGTAGCACCAGTAGCGCCCGTGTTACCTCTAGGACCAGTGGAACCAGTAGCGCCCGTGTTACCTCTAGGTCCGGTAGCACCAGTAGCACCCGTGTTACCTCTAGGTCCGGTAGCACCAGTAGCGCCCGTGTTACCTCTAGGTCCGGTCGCACCAGTAGCACCTGTGTTACCTCTAGGTCCGGTCGCACCAGTAGCGCCCGTGTTACCTCTAGGTCCGGTAGCACCAGTAGCGCCCGTGTTACCTCTAGGTCCGGTAGCACCAGTAGCGCCCGTGTTACCTCTAGGTCCAGTAGGTCCAGTAGGTCCTCTGCCGAACGAAGCTGAATTAACTAGAGTAGTTTGTAACTCTGCAATTAATTTAAGGAGTTCTTGGAGTGTACAAGGATCAATTCGGAATAACTTTGTAATGTAAAGTAAATAATTAATTAAAATTTGAAGTTCAACAAATACAGCACTTGCTACGAAGGTTGGATTTTTTAATATAGTTATTAAGTTTTTAATGATGGCTAATCCTTGTGCTTTCAGAGCGGAAGTAGTGTCTAGTGAACAGATGAATTTGCTTAGTAGGTGCAATGTATCTATTAGATTCTCAATGTTTTTGGGAGATGGATTGGCGAAAAGTTTAGGGATTATTTTTATTAAATCGTTAATGATTGCACGGAATGTTCTAATTTGCGCTTTAGTAATTGGAATCGTTGGGGTAGTTGGAATTCGTCCAGCGCTAGTTGGAAAGCATGGATTGGAGTATTTATTTTGATTGTCGTTAAAGCGAGACATTAAATCTCTCCTTTCTAATAAGAGTGTGAACGAAACTCATCATAGTAGATGCAGAGAGTGGTTAAATGGTCATAGTGAAATGGATTCTTTCGAGAAAAAAATAAAAAAAACGCCTTATTATAGGGCGTTTTTTTTATTTTCAGCATATTGATAATATCGCTTTAGTGAAATTTTTGATTTGAAGCCAACTAATTTTATGATTTCTGGCTCTGGGGTTTGTTTTTTTATTAGGCGTAAAATAAACGTGTTCCGGAAATGTTGTCCAGAAATGCCTTTACGTAAATTCGCTCTTGCTACTTCAAGTCGGATCATTTTTTGGATAGCGATTTCTGTTAGTGCTTTTGGTGCATCGTTTTCGTATACCCATCTGTATGTTCCGCGGTTAAAATCGAATGCAACAAACAACGGGTCATTACTATGGTATTTAGGACGAACTGGTTCTGGAATACTTTTATAATATGTGTACAGTTGTTTTTTGTCTTCGATTGCTAATGTGATTGTTCTTTCTACTCCTGCGGTTGCTGGAATAGAAAGTGTATTAGTTTCAAAATGAACGTGATGCATAGTTAATGCTGTAAGCTCTTGTAAGGATAGTCCGTAGTCGATTAATATACTTAAAATGGCGATATTACGATCCATTAATAATGGACGAACGGGACGTTGTTTTTCTGAAAGTCCTTCTAATGAAGTGACTATATGCTTTAATCTTTTTTCTTCATCGGATGAAATGAAATCTTCATTACGCAATGCACGGTTTGGTTGAATAGTAATTTCCATATCATTCAATGGATTTGGAATGTTAAGAAAATGATGCATTCTATTTAATACAATAAATACACGATGCATTGTTTTCTCAGAGTAGTGTCGATTCTTTTTTAAGTCTGAAAAGTAATCTTCATAGTCTTTTGTACAAAGTGTTGCCCATATATTACTGGAAGGGAGCTTTTTGTTTTTTTCTAACCAATGTCCAAAATCTTCAATGTCATAAACATAACGTTTAATGGTTGAAGACTTTCGGCCTTTATTCAATAAAAAAATAGAAAAGGCTTGTATTGTATCATGGAATTCCGTTGTTTCCATAGTCCCACCACCTTGATTATTTCTTATATTATAGCAAACTTTTCTGAAAATAGGCATTTGCAAGAGGGACTGGAATAATAATATTTGGTGAGTGGATAAAATGAGGTGATTGTATGGAGCAATCGATGCGTAAGAAAAATAACAATCAAATTAATATTGTATTAAACCATCGAAAGAAAATTTCGTTACCGGCATCAGAAAATAAAACGGTAATTTCAAGTGAAACCACTACTAAACATGAGATGTTGCAGAGAATTGAAGAAGAGATGGGAAAGCTTGTTGGGATGGATGAAATAAAAAAGATAATAAAAGAAATTTATGCTTGGATTTATGTAAATAAAAAAAGGCAAGAGATGGGGTTGAAATCTGAGAAGCAAGTGCTTCACATGTTATTTAGGGGGAATCCCGGTACTGGGAAGACAACCGTTGCTAGAATGATAGGGAAATTGTTGTTTGAGATGAATATTTTATCGAAGGGGCATTTAGTTGAAGCAGAACGTGCTGATCTTGTGGGGGAGTATATCGGTCATACAGCGCAAAAGACGAGAGATTTAATAAAAAAGGCCATGGGAGGTATTTTGTTTATTGATGAGGCGTATTCTTTAGCGCGGGGGGGAGAGAAGGATTTTGGGAAGGAAGCTATTGATACACTTGTGAAGCATATGGAAGATAAGCAGCACGGTTTTGTATTAATTTTAGCTGGATATTCAAGAGAGATGAATCATTTTCTTTCATTAAATCCAGGGTTACAATCTCGTTTTCCATTTATTATTGAATTTGCGGATTACTCGGTAAATCAGCTGTTGGAAATTGGAAAGAGAATGTATGAGGAGCGTGAATATCAGTTATCTAAAGAAGCGGAGTGGAAATTTCGAGATCATTTACATGCGGTAAAGTATTCGTCGCAAATTACATCGTTTAGTAATGGGCGATACGTACGGAATATTGTTGAAAAATCGATTCGTACACAAGCTATGCGATTGTTACAAGAGGATACGTATGATAAATATGATTTAATTGGGATATCAAGTATGGATTTAATGCTTGAAGAGGAGACGCACAGTACGTAAACTGTGCGTCTGTTTTTATGCATAAGTTCGTTTACTCTTTTTTTGCTTTTTCTTGGTGAGTTTTATGAAGACGTTCCATTTTAGCGCTCTTTTCGTGCGCTGAATTTGGATCATGTCCAAATTGGTTTACTGAGCTTTTTTGAGCTCCTTTATTAACATGGTTTGTCATTTGCATTCACCTCGCTTTAAAAATTAGTATAAACATTATGTAAAGAAAAACTCGTTAGAAAAGAAAAACCTCTTTACGATATGTAAAGAGGTTAGATTGCTATTTATGCATTGAGCGCTCCTTTGTATCGATGCGTCTATGCGGTAAATGCCATTTGTAATGAATAGAAACCATGCGGAAGCAAACAATTAAAATGAATAAGGTGTATAGAGCCCAATCGCTAACGATGACTTTAGCGCCAATCAAAAAACCGGCTAAAATCGTCCAAAACGCATATACATCAGCTCGAAGGACGAGAGGTTTTCTACGTGCTAAAAGATCACGAATAATACCGCCGCCAATGCCAGTTAAAACAGCAGCTACAATTGTAGCGCTAATTGGTAAATTTAATTTTTGGGCGTATAGAGCTCCTTGTACGGCGAACGCTGATAAGCCGATGGCATCTGTGATGTTTTCCCACTTTTTCCAATGCTTAATTAATTTATTAGGAAAAAGAAAAATGATTGTCATTGATAATAGTGCGATTTGGAATAACATGTCTTGTTGCCAAAACGCGACGATTGGATAACCGATTAATAAATTACGAAGGGCACCGCCCCCAAATGCGGTTGCCATTCCTAAAATATATACCCCGAAAATATCATAATCCTCTTCCATTGCAACAATGGCTCCGCTTAGTGCGAAAGCGATTGTGCCTATGATGCTAAAAATCTCCCATGCCATGAATTTTCTCCCCCGCTAACTAGATGAAATGTGCTTCCTCTGCTATTATATTAGAAGGTTTAAATTTCGAAAAGGATGAGTGAACATATTTGATGGAAGAAAAAGAAAAAATCATATTAGTTGGCTGTCAATTGCCACAAGATGATGATGAAAAATTTATGCATTCCATGAAAGAGCTTGCATCGCTAGCGAAAACTGCGCGAGCGGAAGTGTTAGTATCAACGACGCAAAAGCGCCCAAAGTTTCATCCGGCGACTTATATAGGAAAAGGTAAACTAGAAGAGCTTGCAGCGTTGACGGAAGAATTAGAACCAGCTGTTATTGTTTTTAATAATGAGTTAACACCAAGTCAAATTCGGAATTTATCTTCAGTATTAGATGCGAGAGTGATTGACCGAACGCAGTTAATACTAGATATTTTTGCGCAACGTGCGAAATCGAGAGAGGGTAAGCTTCAAGTAGAATTAGCTCAATTGCAATATACAATGCCGCGCCTTATGGGACAAGGTCTTGCTTTATCGCGTCTTGGTGGTGGAATTGGTACAAGGGGACCAGGAGAGACGAAGCTTGAGACAGATCGTCGTCATATTCGATCTCGTATTGATGAAATAAAGAGACAACTTGCGGTTGTTGTGGAGCATCGAAAGAGATATCGTGAGAGAAGAAAAGATAATAAAGTGTTTCAAGTTGCGTTAATTGGGTATACAAATGCAGGAAAATCTACGTTGTTTAATAGATTAACGGAAGCTGATACGTTTGAAGAAAACTTATTGTTTGCAACGCTAGATCCGACGACAAGAAAGATGCCGCTACCTTCTGGTTATACAGTGCTTTTGACTGATACGGTTGGTTTTATACAAGATTTACCTACGTCACTAATTGCTGCTTTTCGATCTACGTTAGAAGAAGCTGGGGAAGCGGATGTTATTTTACATGTTGTTGATTCTGCAGATCCTAATTATGTAGGGCATGAGCAGACAGTAAAACAATTATTGTCGGACCTTGAAATTAATCGTATTCCTATTATTACGTTATATAATAAAAAAGATAAATTGCATCAAAACTTCATTCCATTTCCGAAAAGTGATTTCTTAATGACTAGTGCTTTTGAAGAAAGTGATTTATTGCGTATAAAAGAAGCGCTAGAAACGAAGATGAAGGAAGAAATGGATGATTATCAAGTGGAAATCCCTCCGAGTGAAGGTAGGTTATTAACGCTTTTAAAGACAGAAACAATATTAACTAAAATGGAGTTTCTAGAAGATAAATTTGTATATGATTGTACAGGGTATATATTTGCTCATTCATCGCTTAAGGGGCAATTAAAGAGATTTTTAGTGGAAGAAGGAGAAAATAATGTTTGATCGTTTGAAAAATGGAGAAAAAATTGCTCCAATCGTAAAAGAAGTAGAAAGTCAAATTATAGAAGTGCATAAACATGTGGATGAAGTGATTGAGAGTAACCAATTTCGTGTATTAGAAAGTTTTCGTAAACACAAAATTAGCGATTCGCATTTTATTCCGACGACAGGTTATGGTTATGATGATATTGGTCGTGACACGTTAGAAAAAGTGTATGCTGATGTATTTGGGGCAGAAGCGGGTCTTGTTCGTCCGCAAATTATTTCAGGTACTCACGCAATTTCGACAGCTCTATTCGGTATTTTACGTCCAGGAGATGAACTGCTATACATAACAGGAAAACCATATGATACGTTAGAAGAAATCGTTGGTGTACGCGGAAAAGGTGTAGGCTCATTTAAAGAATATAATATTGGTTATAACGCAGTTCCGTTAACTGAAGAGGGATTTGTGGACTTTGAAGCTGTTGCAGCTGCGATCCATAGTAATACGAAGATGATTGGTATTCAGCGTTCAAAAGGATATGCTACTCGTCCGTCGTTTACTGTTTCACAAATTAAAGAGATGATTGCGTTTGTGAAAGAGATTAAACCTGATGTTGTTGTATTTGTAGATAACTGCTATGGCGAATTTATTGAAGAAGAAGAGCCATGTCATGTTGGTGCGGACTTAATGGCAGGCTCTCTTATTAAGAATCCTGGCGGTGGAATTGTTAAAACTGGTGGTTACATTGTTGGTAAAGAGCAGTATGTTGAAGCGTGTGCATATCGTCTAACATCTCCAGGAATCGGTGCGGAAGCAGGGGCATCTTTATACAGTTTGCAAGAAATGTATCAAGGTTTCTTCTTAGCGCCGCATGTAGCGGGACAAGCGCTAAAAGGTGCGATTTTTACAGCTGCATTTTTAGGAAAGTTAGGGATGAATACATCACCAGCTTGGAATGCACCAAGAACAGATTTAATTCAGTCTGTTCAATTTGATGATAAAGATCGTATGATTGCGTTCTGTCAAGCGATTCAATATGCATCTCCAATTAATTCTCATTTCACTCCATATGCAAACTATATGCCGGGTTATGAAGATGATGTAATTATGGCTGCGGGGACGTTTATTCAAGGTGCAAGTATTGAGCTGTCGGCTGATGGTCCGATTCGTCCACCTTATGTTGCTTACGTGCAAGGTGGGTTAACTTATTCGCATGTAAAGATTGCTATTTGTTCTGCGATTGATGCGTTAATTGAAAAAAAACTATTAACAATTTCTTAAAGGAAAGCTGTCGATTTCGGCAGCTTTTTTCGTGTGAAAGTAATGATTTGTGCCATTAGAAAGAAAATGAAAAAATTCACAAAAAAACCATGTAAGAAAAGCTAACATCTATTGACACTAAACATAACATGGTATAAAATGAGAAACAGTTAAGGCGAAGGAGGAACTGAAACAATGAAAGAAGATAGACGTTCTGCTCCGCTGTTTCCAATTGGTATTGTAATGGATTTAACACAATTATCTGCACGTCAAATTCGCTACTATGAAGAGCATAATCTTATTTTTCCAACCCGTACAAAAGGGAATCGTAGATTATTTTCATTTAACGATGTAGATAAATTGTTGGAAATTAAAGATTTGTTAGATCAAGGCTTAAATATGGCCGGAATTAAACAAGTATTGCAAATGAAAGAAAATCAAACAGAAGCAGTGAAAGTAAAAGAAGAAACGAAAGAAATTTCAAAATCCGAGCTTCGCAAAATTCTTCGAGATGAACTACAACATACAGGTAGATTTAATCGGACCTCATTGCGACAAGGTGACATTTCAAGGTTTTTTCACTAAAGATAACTGATTCTGAAGGTGTTTAGAGGGACTAAGGAGGAATTTATAATGGCTAGGTACACAAAAGAAGATATTTTCCGTTTGGCGAAAGAAGAGAATGTAAAGTATATCCGTTTGCAATTTACGGACCTTTTAGGGGTAATTAAAAACGTAGAAATTCCAGTGAGCCAATTAACAAAAGCTCTTGATAACAAAATGATGTTTGATGGATCTTCTATTGAAGGTTTCGTACGTATTGAAGAATCTGATATGTATTTATATCCGGATTTAGATACTTGGGTAATTTTCCCTTGGACAGCTGAAAAAGGTAAAGTAGCTCGTTTAATCTGTGATATTTACAATGCTGATGGTACTCCATTTGATGGCGACCCACGTAACAACTTAAAGCGTGTGTTAAAAGAAATGGAAGCATTAGGATTCTCAGATTTCAATCTTGGACCAGAGCCAGAATTCTTCCTATTTAAAGTTGATGAAAAAGGAAATCCAACATTAGAATTAAACGATAACGGTGGATACTTCGACCTTGCGCCGATGGATCTAGGGGAAAACTGTCGTCGTGATATCGTTCTTGAACTTGAAGAAATGGGCTTTGAAATTGAAGCATCTCACCATGAGGTTGCGCCAGGTCAACATGAAATTGACTTTAAATATGCAAATGCAATTCGCTCATGTGATGACATTCAAACATTCAAGCTTGTTGTAAGAACGATTGCTCGTAAACATGGTTTACACGCAACATTTATGCCGAAACCATTATACGGTGTGAACGGTTCAGGTATGCACTGTAACTTATCACTATTTAAAAATGGTGAGAACGTATTCTTCGATCAAAACGGTGATTTACAATTAAGTGATGATGCTCGTCACTTCATCGCAGGTATTTTAAAACATGCGCCAGCATTTACAGCGGTAGCAAACCCAACTGTAAACTCTTACAAGCGTTTAGTACCTGGATATGAAGCTCCATGTTACGTAGCATGGTCTGCACAAAACCGTAGTCCATTAGTGCGTATCCCTGCATCTCGTGGTATTAGCACACGCGTAGAAGTACGTAGTGTTGACCCAGCTGCAAACCCGTATTTAGTAATGGCTACATTATTAGCAGCAGGTCTTGATGGAATTAAAAACAAATTAACTCCACCAGCTGCAGTAGACCGTAACATCTACGTAATGACAAAAGAAGAGCGTGAAGAAGCAGGTATCGTTGACTTACCAGCAACATTAGCGCAAGCGTTAGTTACTTTACAATCTAATGAAATCGTATGTGGCGCATTAGGTGATCATTTACTTGAACACTTCATTGAAGCAAAAGAAATTGAGTGGGATATTTTCCGCACGCAAGTTCACCAATGGGAACGCGACCAATATATGTCTCTATACTAAGAGAGAAAAAAGCCCTAATACTACGGTATTAGGGCTTTTTCGTCATTTATCTACAGTGAAAAAACACGAATATTGTCGCATTTTTTTTAGTGTCATCAGGAAGTAATTTAGTGAAAATAATTTGTGTTGACTCGTTCTGTATAAAGAACTAAAATGGCATTAACTAGAAATGTTTGTATATTAAAAAGAATGAAAATATTGTTTTTTTCTTAAGTTTTCGATGTCAATTTCAAGTTGAAGCTCATTGGTTTTAAATGAGGAGGGAAGTTATGGATAAGGAAATAAATTTGAAAAATCTATTTACTATTATACGGAAAAGAATTTGGATCATTCTATTATTTACAACTCTCACAACAGTAGCAGGAGCGATGTATACTATATATGTAAAAACACCATTATATGCCTCTTCAGCAAGAGTTATTGTTCAAGCTAATGCTGAAACGATGAATACATTGAAAGCGATGGTAAATGAGCCTGTAATATTAGAAAAAGTGGCTGCTGAATTGAATATTAACAGATCTGCAGGTGCATTAAGTGGACAAATAAGTACAGAAAGTGTGCAAGGGTCCCAGATTATGAGAATAAATGTAGTGGATATAGATCCTGTGCTTGCTCATAAAATTGCAAATACTACAGCCACTGTTTATAAGAAAGAAGTAGCGAATATACTGAATTTTAATAATGTGAGTATATTACCAGAAGACCCAGTTCAAAAACATTCTATGCCTATAAATATAAATCACCTTAAGACGATACTAATTGCATTCGCTATAGGTATGGTGCTCAGTATTGGATTCATTTTTTTATTGGATTCACTTGATGAGAGAATCCAATCGGAACGGCGAATTGAACAATTGTTAGATGTCCCTGTTTTGGGCGGAATATCTAAAATGAATAGAAAAAATGTGAAAGACAAATTCAGTAAAAAAAATACGGTATTATTGGGGGAGGGAACGGAGTGGCTTACAAAAATAGACGAAAAACAAATAAAGTTAAAGGAGAAAGTATAATTGTACATACCGCTCCAAGATCGAAAATTTCGGAGCAGTATCGTTCGCTTCGAACAAACCTTCAATTATCTTCATCTATTCATAAAAGCAGAACTATAGTTATAACTTCTCCGAGGTATGGTGAAGGAAAATCAACGATTACAGTTAATTTAGCAGTCTCAATAGCACAAAAAGGTGAAAAAGTATTGGTAATAGATGCAAATTTACGAACACCAACGATTCATGAAATGTTTGGGGTAGAAAATACAATTGGATTAATTGATATATTGAACGGAAAAACAACTTTAGAGGGCGCCGTGAAAAAAACAGAGATGGAAAGTCTGGATGTATTAACTAGCGGACCAGTACCATTTAATCCATCTGAAGTGCTTAGTTCAGATGCAATGGATATGTTAATTCAAAAGGCGCTGGAACGATACGATATTATATTATTTGATTCTTCTCCTGTACTAGAAGTAACGGATACGAGTGTATTGGCTGATAAATGTGAAGGTGTATTATTGGTGATCCGTTATAATCATACTGTGAATGAAGATGCGCTTGAAATGAAAAGGGCGTTAAGTTTTACGAAAAGTAGGATATTAGGTGCGATTTTGAATGGAAAAGTATAAATAACATAAATGTACTTTAGAAAAATGAATTTAATATCCTTATATCAGGATGTTCTTTATAAAGAATTTTTTAAAGGGATACGATGTGGTGATGTCTCCTTACCGCTATCAACGGAGGCACTCGATTATGCTGTGGGTTGTGAAAACAACCTTAGATGCGAGTCATCAAGAGTGTAATGTGAGGGAGGGTTAGATGCCCCTATTTTATTAAAGTTTCTAACTATGTGTTTTTAATAAAGAGAATATAGTTAGAAACTTTAAATTTGAAAGAGTTAAGTATGGAATTGATTAAAGGAGGAAGTTACATGACGTATCGACGGAGGATATCGTTATTGCTTTTAATGGATTCAATGATTGTGTTAAGTGCTATTTTCTTTAGTTATTTCTTTGTAAATGCTAGCTTTAGTGTTATCACTTTATCATCAATTATTAGCTCTATCACTCTATTAGTCAGTCATCATTTATTTGCTTTAATATATAAGTTGTATAATAAAGCTTGGGAATATGCAAGTATAGGAGAATTACTCATTATATGCAAAGTTGTTACATTTTCTATAATTGCTACAGCAGTTGTGCAGCAACTAATCATGCCAAAAATGTATTTTCGGCTGTTAGTTGTAACTTGGATGATTCATATTTTATTAATTGGTGGTTCACGTTTTATATGGAGAATGTACAGAGATATTTATTATGTAAAAAAGGGTGATAAAAAAAGAACGTTAATTGTTGGTGCGGGATCTGCTGGGACAATGGTTGCAAGGCAGTTGTTGAAGAATAGTGCCGCTGAATTAATGCCAGTCGCATTTATCGATGACAATGCAAAAAAACATAATCTTGATATTTGGGGTATTCCAGTAATTGGTGGTATGAATCAAATTGAGTACACTGTTAAAAAACTGAATATTGAAATAATTATTTTGGCAATCCCCTCATTAAACAAAAGAGAGCAAAATGTTATTTTGAAAAGATGTTTAAAAACAGAAGTGAAAACTCAAATTCTTCCGATGTTAGAAGACTTAGTAACGGGTAAAGTATCGGTGAACGAATTCAGGGATGTTCAAGTAGAGGATTTATTAGGGCGTGATTCTGTAGAACTTGATGTGGATATTATTTCAGATTATATAACTGACAAGGTTATTTTAGTTACTGGTGCAGGAGGTTCAATTGGTTCGGAAATTTGTAGACAAATTGCAAAATTTAGGCCGAAAAAGTTGATTTTACTAGGGCATGGGGAGAACAGTATTTATTCTATAGAAATGGAATTAAACAGAAAATATGGAGATATGAAAGGCACGTTTATTCCTGAAATCGCAGATATACAAGATGAAAAGAAGATGCAATTAATTATGAGCAAACATCTTCCGAATGTTGTATATCATGCAGCTGCACATAAACATGTACCACTAATGGAGAATAATCCTGAAGAGGCTGTTAAAAATAATTTGATTGGAACTATGAATGTATCAGAGGCGGCGAGAGCACATGGAGTAGGAACGTTTGTTATGATTTCCTCTGATAAAGCTGTGAACCCGACGAGTGTTATGGGAGCAACAAAGAAATTAGCTGAGATGGTAATTCAACATAAAGATAAAATAAGTCATACAAAGTTTGTTACTGTACGCTTTGGGAATGTCTTAGGAAGTAGAGGGAGTGTTATACCTTTATTTAAGAAGCAAATTCAAAATGGTGGACCAGTTACAGTTACTCATCCTGATATGGTTCGGTATTTTATGACAATCCCGGAAGCATCAAGACTCGTAGTGCAAGCTGGTGCTTTAGCTAAAGGTGGAGAGATTTTTGTATTGGATATGGGAGAACCAGTGAAAATAGTCGACCTTGCCAAAAATCTTATTCGATTATCAGGAAATTCTGTGGATGAAATAGGAATAGAATTTACTGGTATACGCCCAGGGGAGAAACTTTTTGAAGAATTACTAAAAGAAGATGAAATGAATGAAAAGCAAATTCATCCGAGGATTTACGTAGGACAAGAAATGAATGTTCGTATAGAAGAAATTGAAGAGTTTATTTCAAGTTATACAGATTTAAACGAAGTAGAATTAAGAAAACGATTGTTAAAGTTAGTAAATCAGCGTAAAACTTTAAAACTGTTAATACCTGTATCAGGTCAATAGAAAAAATTTATATAAGACGGGTGCGTGGGATGGTGTCTAAAAAAGTTCTGTTTTGTGCAACTGTAGATTATCATTTTAAGGCTTTTCATTTACCGTATTTGAAATGGTTTTCAGAACAAGGATGGGAAGTACATGTTGCAGCGAATGGGAATATACATCTTCCGTACGTAACTCGAAAATATAATATTCCTATTCAAAGGTCACCTCTTAGTATACAAAACATCCACGCATATAAAAAACTAAAATCAATTATTGATCAAAATAAATATCATATCATTCATTGTCATACGCCTATGGGAGGAGTAATTGCTCGTTTAGCTGCTCAGAAAGCCAGGCAGCAAGGAACGAAAGTCGTATATACAGCACATGGATTTCACTTTTGTAAAGGATCACCGTATATGAATTGGTTGCTTTATTATCCAATTGAAAGAATTCTAGCTTCTCATACGGATTGTCTAATAACAATTAACCAAGAAGATTATGATTTAGCAGTTAAACATTGCTTTCCAGTGAGAGATATTAAGCTAGTTCACGGTGTAGGAATAGATGTACAAAGGTTTACTCCTGTAACTGAAATTAAGAAACGAGAATTAAAGCTACAATGTGGCTATAAATCACAAGATTTTTTAATGTTTTATGCTGCTGAATTTAATAAGAATAAAAATCAAAACTTTTTAATCCATGTATTAGCACAATTGAAAAATGAAATGCCACATGCGAAGCTTTTGCTTGCTGGCGAAGGACCGTTAATGGAAGAGTGTAAAAAAATAGCTACTCAACTAGGAGTGACTAACATGGTTCATTTTCTCGGTTACAGAAATGATATAGCTTCCTTACTACAGATGTCTGATCTTGCAGTTGCATCTAGTTACAGGGAAGGTTTGCCAGTTAATATTATGGAAGCCATGGCTTGTGGACTTCCGGTTGTAGCTACTGATAACCGGGGACATAGGGAATTGATTATTAATAATAAAAATGGTTGGATTGTAGATCGCGATGATATAAAAGCAATGGCTGACAGGATAAAGGGTATTTCTATAAATCCTAAAGTATTAGCTCAGATGGGGCAGTATGGATGTACTAGTATTAAAAATCAATATTCAGTAAATGAAGTGTTAAAGGAGAAACAAGAAATCTATACAACATTTATGGGTGAAATGGAGGATTTAAATTGGGCACTCCATTAAGAGTATTACATGTAGTCGTAAATATGAATAGAGGCGGAGCAGAAACTTTAATTATGAATTTATATCGCAATATAGATCGTTCCAAAGTTCAATTTGATTTTTTAACATGTAAAGAAGGAGTGTTTGATGAAGAAATAGTAAAGTTAGGCGGGGAAATTCATAGAATTCCATATATCACAAACGTTGGACATAGAGGATATATAAAAGCACTGGATAATTTTTTCACCTCTCATCAAGAATATAGAATTGTACATTCACACATGGATAAAATGAGTGGATTTGTACTTCGTTCTGCTAAGAAGGCGGGAATACCGGTTAGGATTTCACATAGCCATAGTACAAGTAGTGAAGGCGGAACTATAGCGAAGATATATAAATGGTATGCAGGAGCATTTATTGTGCCATGTGCAACACATTTTTTAGCATGTTCAATTACAGCGGCAAAATGGTTGTTTGCTGATAGGGTAAGTACAACTGAAATTTTAAAGAATGGAATTGAATGTGATAAGTTTGCATTTTCTTCAGAAATTAGAGAACAAGTAAGAAAAGAACTGAAACTTCATAAGGATGCTTTTGTAATTGGACATGTAGGAAGATTTGCGTATCCTAAAAATCATACTTTTCTAATAGATATTTTTGTTCGATTAATAGAAACTCGACCGAAATCTATTCTTTTGTTAGTGGGAGATGGTCCTCTTCGATCAGAGATTGAGAAGAAAGTAGAAAAACTGAATATAAAAGGTCGAGTCAAATTCTTGGGGATACGAGATGATATCAATCGCTTGTTGCAGGCATTTGATATGTTTATTTTTCCGTCTATTTATGAAGGGTTACCCGTTACCCTTATTGAAGCGCAAGGGGCGGGTTTACCATGTATTATATCAGACACTATTACGCAAGATGTAGATCTGGGTTTGAATTTAGTTGCACAGTGCTCTTTGTTAGATGTAAGAGAGTGGACAGGGAAATTACAAAGTATAGCGGATAGGAAGATATCGAGGGGCATTGCACAATTTACGTTAGCTGAAAAAGGATACGATATAAAAAATATTACTGGATTCACTCAAAAATTTTATGTAGCAGTATCGAGGTGATAAATTTGAAAAAACTAACGGTTTTTACCCCTACATATAATAGAGCGTATTGTCTTCAGGGGTGTTATGAAAGCTTGAAGCAGCAAACGTGTAAAGATTTTATATGGCTTATTATAGATGATGGATCTGATGATAATACAAAAGAGTTAGTGCATTCTTGGGTTTCTGAAGATTACATAGACATACGGTATTATTGGCAACCAAATCAAGGGATGCATGGTGCTCATAATACGGCTTATGAAATGATTGATACAGAACTCAATGTATGTATTGATTCAGATGATTCAATGCCCAGTGATGCCGTAGAGAAAATCATTAATTTTTGGAATGAAAATGGAAATGAACAGGTAAGTGGGATAATTGCTCTTGATTTATATAAAGATGAGAAGGTAATTGGTTCAAAGTTACCATTACATCTTAACCGTTCTACACTTTTTAATCTCTACAATAAACATGGTGTAACTGGAGATAAGAAATTAGTGTATCGTACAGAACTAACAAAGAAGTATCCATATCCGATTTTTAAAAATGAGAAGTATGTAGGTTTGGCATATAAATATTATATGTTGGATCAGAAATATGAGATGTTACTGATGAATGAAGCTCTTTGCTATGTTGAATATATGCCTGATGGTTCTTCGATGAATATGTTAAATCAGTATCGTCAGAATCCAAAAGGTTTTGCTTTTTATCGTAAGGAACTGATGAAGCTACCATTTACAAATAGGTTATTTAAATATAGGCAAGCTGTACATTATGTATCAAGTAGCTTTATAGCAAAAAACATAAGATTTATAAAAGAGTCACCATGCAAAGTGCTTACACTTTGTGCACTGCCATTTGGAGTTATCCTTTATAGTTATATAACAGTAAAAACAAGAGTGAAAGCAAATATATAGAAATTTATTTGGTAGTTAAATGAGAGGGAATAATAATGACTATACTTTGGATGAATCTTTTTATAGTGCTCATACTCGCATTTTTTGCAAGGTATTTTGCTATGCCGGTAACTACAGGAATTGTGATGTTAAAACCAAATCGATTATTGATTTTAATGGCGACTACCTCTCTTGTATTAGTATCTGGTTTTAGAAATAATATTGGTGATACGTATTTTTATATGCATGCTTTTAAAGTTACTGATTTCAATTGGGGTATATTCGAAATAGTAAGGATGTTGGGTTTAGTATTTTACAAATGATATTAAAAGTATATACGGATAATCCCCAAGTTCTAATTTTTATAACAGCGTTAATAACAAATATATTAATAGTAGCAGTTTTATATAAATATTCAAGAATGATTGAGTTAAGTTTATATGTATATATAGCATCGGGTATGTACTTAGTTTCAATGAATGGAGTGAGGCAGTATTTAACAGCAGCAATTATTTTTACCGCCACAAAATATATTTTAGATGGGAATTGGAAAAAATATTTTTTAATAGTTCTGTTTGCATCTACTTTTCATCAAAGTGCTCTTGTATTAATTCCTATTTATTTTGTAGTCCGAAGGAAAGCTTGGTCGACAATAACATTTATACTACTCCTTCTTGCGGTGCTTATTGTGATAGGATTTAATCAATTTGCAGAAGCTTTCTTTGCGACTATAGGAGATACTCAATATGGACATTATAAGGATTTTCAAGAAGGGGGAGCTAATATTCTTCGAGTTGCTGTGGAAGCAACCCCGCTCATCCTTGCTTTTATTGGGAGGCATAAACTAAGAGAGCTTTTTCCGAAGAGTGATTATATCGTAAATATGGCATTATTAGGTCTAGTTTTTATGATTATTTCAACTCAAAATTGGATTTTTGCTAGATTCTCCATATATTTTGGATTATACCAATTGATATTGATATCGTGGGTTATAAAGGTATTTATTGAAAAGGACCAAAAGTTAATTTACTATGCAGTAATATTATGTTACTTTATTTATTTTGTATATGAACATGTTATTACTTTAGGGATAGTTTATAAGAGTAATTTTTGGGGATAAAATGTATATTTGAAAATCATTCTTAGATGGGAGTAATTTTCAATGTGTAAACTAGAACGACCTAAAAGGGTGTTGCATATCGTTAGTGCGATGGACCGAGGTGGTGCAGAGGCGTTGCTAATGAATGTATATAGGAATGTAGATAGAGAAAAGGTACAATTTGATTTTGTTTCCCATAAAAGTGAAGAATGTGATTATGATAAGGAAATAATTGCATTGGGTGGGAAAATATATCGAATATCTAGCTTAGGACAGGCAGGCCCCCTTTCGTACATTAAAGAGCTTGTTAAGGTAATGTCTAGTAATCAATATGTGGCAGCACATGCACATACTGATTACCAAGGGGGATTTGTTGCTGTTGCTGCCAAAATAGCTGGTATAAAAATAAGAGTTTGTCATTCACATAGTAATAATTGGCCGATAGGATCAGGGATGAAAGGGAAAGTTTTGTTGTTTTTTTTACGAACACTTATTGCTTATGCTGGAACAAATTATTGTGCGTGCAGTGTTGAAGCTGCACGCTTTTTATTTAATGAAAATATAGGTAATACAAAGGTAAAGATAGTGAAAAATGCAATAGATACTAATCAATTTGTTAATGTAGATATACAGGATAGTAATAAAGTAAGAGAAGAATTCAACATACCAGTTGGAGCGAAGGTGATAGGTCATATTGGTCGTTTTTCTGAATCTAAAAATCATATTTTTATGTTAAAGGTATTCAAAGATGTATTAAAGTCTGATTCGAAATTTATGCTTGTTTTAGTAGGAGAGGGTCCGTTACAGGATTCTATTGAGTTAGAAGCAAAAAGTTTAGGTATCTATGAAAAAATTAGATTTTTGGGGGTAAGAAAAGATATTCCAAGAATTATAAGGATGTTTGATGTTTTTCTTTTTCCATCTTTATTCGAGGGATTCGGTATTGTGGCATTAGAAGCACAATGTGCGGGGATACCATGCGTAGTAGCAAATACAATAACTAAAAATGTCGATATGGGTTTAGGAATAATATCGTTTATTAGTTTAGATGAAAAACTGGAAATATGGTCTGCAGAAATTCATGGAGCTTTATTAAAAGAAAAATTGAATACACAAATAGTAGTTAATAAGATTTCGGAATTAGGTTTTGATATTAAGAATAATATTCCAGATTGGTTAGCATTATATGGAGTAGAGTATAGGGAGTCATAATTAATTGTAAGTATTTATATATGATGAAGGTAAGGCTATTATTATAAAAATTTACAATAAATTGGGTGAGGGATTAGAAAATGAAAAAGAAAAAATTCTCATTACATCATTTGATATGGCAATTGGTGGAGTAGAAAGAAGTTTAATCGGTTTATTGAATACAATCGATTATAGCAAATATGATGTAGATTTGATGTTATTTAAACACGAAGGAGAGTTTCTTTTTTTGTTGCCTAAAATGCCTAATTTGTTAAAGGAAGTAAAACAATATACTACTTTTAGAAAATCTATCAAGCAAATATTGCAAGAAGGACAAATTACAATTGGATTGACAAGAACCTTGGGGAGAATTTTAGGTGATGCACATGGTAGATATGTAAAAAGTGAAGAAGCTGGATACCTTGTTATTCAATATGGTTGGAGAATAACGTTACCCTTTATACCGAAATTGGAAGAGGAGTATGATGTAGCAATTAGTTTTTTATGGCCACATTATTTTATTGGAGATAAAGTTCGAGCGAAAAGAAAAATTGGTTGGATCCATACGGATTATTCAAATATAAAACTTAATACAGACATGGAGTATAAAATGTGGAGCAAGATGGATAATATCGTAGCTGTTTCAGAAGGATGTAGAGATTCATTTCTTAGTAGTTTACCAAATGTGAATAAAAAGGTTGAAATTATAGAAAATATACTATCTCCTGAGTTCGTGCGTGAGCAAGCTTATCAAGAAGATATTACCGAAGAAATACAGGTGAAATCAGAAAAAGTAAAGCTTGTTACGGTAGGACGGTTATCGTATGCAAAAGGAATAGATCTTGCTATGTATGCATTAAGAGATTTAGTAGATCAGGGATATGATATTGAATGGTATGTAGTTGGTTATGGAGCACAAGAAGCTGAACTTAGGAAGTTATTAGCTGAACTTAATCTGGAAAAAAGATTTTTTTTACTGGGTAAAAAAACAAATCCTTATCCATATATAAAAGCATGTGATATATATGTGCAACCGTCTAGGTATGAGGGGAAAGCTGTAACAGTTCGTGAAGCGCAAATTATTGGAAAGCCAGTACTTATTACTAATTTTTCAACTGCTAATAGTCAGGTGCGGGATGGGGTCGATGGAATAGTAACTGAGATGGGGATAAATGGGATAGCTAATGGAATAAAGAAACTTATTGGTGATAAAGAGCTGAGGGAAAAACTGGCGGAAAATACGCTTAAAGGTGAATACGGAAATCGTAATGAAATTGATAAATTATATGCATTATTTTCATAAAGCTAGAATCAATAAATGATGTTTAATATTTTGAGCGCAATAAAAACACTTTAGGGTAGTGATAGTTATGAAAAAAAAGTTTTATTCGTCATAGATTCGTTACAAAGTGGAGGGGCAGAAAAAAGTTTAGTTTCTTTACTTTCTTTATTGGATTATGAAAAATATGAAGTGGATTTGTTAATGTTTTCTGCTAGTGGATTGTATTTGCCATTACTTCCAAAGCAGGTAAACGTATTAGATGTACCGATAGTTATTAAAAGGCAGGCGGAGAAATTTAAAAATTTAATTAAACATAAATACTTTAAAGAGTTATTTCTTAGAATTGGAGCTTCGATATCTCTTAGAAATCCATACATAAATAATAATTTACATGCAGCTCAAATAGTTTGGAGATGGGTGTCTAAAGGGATGGATAATTTAAAGGGAAAATATGATGTTGCCATAGCTTATAGTCAAGGAATGCCGACATATTTTGTGGCAAATAAGGTTTACGCAAGTAAAAAAATTGCCTGGGTGAATACAGATTATAGGTTAGCTGCATATAATAAAGATTTTGATTTGAACTATTATGAGGAATTTAATGAAATAGTAGCCGTGTCCGATGTTTGTAAGGAAGTATTGATTCAAGAAATTCC
Organism: Bacillus sp. TH19; assembly: GCF_016651075.1. NCBI lineage: Bacteria > Bacillati > Bacillota > Bacilli > Caryophanales > Bacillaceae > Bacillus > Bacillus sp. TH19. The sequence goes on from NZ_JAEKEO010000007.1 coordinate 1,899,595, forward strand.
TAAAATAGAGTCAAGGATCCAGGTTGTATATGATATTATATCGCCGACTCTAATTAAATCGATGGCAAATGAGGGGCAGGGGTTTAGTGATCAGTTTGAGGGATTACGAATATTAACTATTGGTAGGTTAGTGTATGAAAAAGGGTATGAACTGGCCGTAGAAGCTTGTTATAAATTAAAGCAAAAAGGGTATAAATTTAAGTGGTATGTAATAGGAGAAGGGAATCTTCAAAATAAACTCGAGGAGATGATAAGTAAATATAATTTACACGATACTTTTATACTATTGGGTACTCACAAGAATCCATACCCTTTTATAAAACAAAGTGATATATATGTACAACCGTCAAGGTATGAAGGATATGGATTAGCGATAGCAGAGGCTAGAATATTTCAAAAACCTATAGTAGTAACTGATTTTATAACCGTTCATAACCAAATTAAAAATAGAGAAAATGGCTTAATAGTGAAGATGAATTCGGAAGAAGTGTACGAAGGGATAGAAGAAATTATAGAGGACAATTTACTGAAGAAATATTTGTGTGAGAACTTAAAGAATGAGCAGGTTGGAACGGAAGGGGAACTTAAGAAGGTGTATGCCTTATTAGAAAAATATTAACCTGAGTAAATCTAAGAATCCAAAGCTTATTAATAAGAGCGGGAAAGTGAATCTTTAATCAATGAAGATTGTATTCTATTAAATAGTAGGATAAGGTGATTCGGAGGAAATATGAAGAAGAAAATTATATTTATGGTTATAAATATGAATATAGGCGGTACGGAGAAGGCTTTGTTGAATATGGTTGCAGAAATTCCAAAAGATAAGTATGATATAACAATTTTGATGTTAGAAGAAAAAGGGGGTTTTTTGGAGTTTATCCCAGATGGGGTACATGTAGAATATTTAACAAATTACGGGGAAATAAAAGAGGTGTTAAATAAACCACCACGAGTCGTTATAAGCAGTTTTATTAGACAAGGAAAAGTTATAAAAGCTGTTCAAACAACTTTTTGGTATTTAGTATCAAAAATTATGAAAGAAAGGAGTGTTATTTTTAGATATTGTTTGCGTGAGTACACTGTTATAAACAACAACTATGATATTGCAGTTGCTTATGCCGGACCTATGGATTTTATAAGTTATGTTGTTGCAAATAAAATAGAAGCTAGACGAAAGGTTCAATGGATACATTTCGATATTGAAAAGATATATTTTAACAAATACTTTGTAAGTAAAGTATATAAAAAGTTCCAGCATATTTTTGTAGTTTCTGATTTAGGAAGGGAAAAACTTACTCAAACGATGCCAGAATTAATTAATAAGACAGGAACTTTTTTAAACATTATTTCACCTGACATGATAGTAAAGATGGCAAATGAAGGAATCGGATTTTTGGATGATTTTGATGGAGTAAGGGTTCTTACTGTTGGTAGATTGAGTGTAGAAAAAGGACAGGATTTAACAATATCGGTATTAGCTAAGCTTAAAGAAGCTGGCTATAAGGTTAGGTGGTATTGTATAGGAGATGGAAAGGAAAAAGTAATGTATGAAAAACTCGTAGAAAATTACGGTATTCAAAGTGACTATATATTTTTAGGGGCAATGTCAAATCCATATCCTTTTATGAAGCAATGTGATATATATGTACAACCATCTCGTTATGAGGGATACTGCATAACACTCGCAGAAGCTAGATGCTTTAGCAATCCAATTATTAGTACAAATTTTACAGGAGCGAGTGAACAAATAAACCATAACCACAATGGATTAATAGTTCAATTTGACGAGCAGCAAATGTATGATGCAATTGTACAAATATTAGGTGATAAACTGTTGGAAGGACGGCTGAGAAAAAACATAGAAAAAGAAATGGTAGATACGAGGGATGAGTTGGAAAAGTTATATAGAATAGCAGATTCTAATGTATAACCTGTTTCATACGGGATTGTTATTATTCTTTTTATAATATTTCAAGAATATGGAACGTTAGTCGTTATGAATTGTATTGCGTGCGAAAACATCTTGGAGAGGATGTTTTTAATTTTGCTATAAAACATTTTGATGGTAGAAGGAGATAGTTATGAAGAGAGTGCTATTTATGATAAGTAGTATGAATATAGGTGGGGTAGAAAAATCACTACTTTCTTTGTTATCTGTTTTACCAAAAGACAAATATGACGTTACGGTATTGATGTTGGAGAAGAAAGGGGGATTTTTAAAACAATTACCAAGCTGGGTAAAGATAGAAGAAGCAGCTTGGTTTGAAAGTATAAAACCTAAAATTATGCAACCACCAAAGAAAACGATTAAAGAGTACTTTAAAAATAAAAGATATATTAAGGCTTTAAATTTTTTACTATCTTATGTGGTATCTAAAAAATTAAAGGATAGATATGTTTTCTATAAAGAGATTTTTAAAGACATTCCACATAATAAGAATAAATATGATATTGCAATAGCATATCAAGGACCTACAGACATAATTGATTATTATGTAGTAAATAAAGTAGCTTCAGAAAAGAAGATTTCTTGGGTACATTTTGATGTTTTTCAACATCAAATTAATACCAAATTATATGAAAAATTATACGATGAGCTAGATAATATATTTGTAGTTTCTAAAGAAGCGCAAAAACATTTAATAGAAGTTTCCTATAGTTAAAAATAAGACAAGTGTCTTTTTTAATATTGTACTTCCGGATTTAATAAACGAAATGGCAAAAGAAAAAATAGAATTTGATAATGGATATAAAGGTATGAAGATAGTAACAGTAGGTAGACTTTCAAAAGAAAAAGGTCAAGACCTTGCAATTAAAGTTTTATCAATGTTACGTAAAGACGGATACGATGTAAGGTGGTACTGTATCGGGGAAGGGGAAAATAGAGCGTATTATGAGACGTTAATAGGTAAGTATAATTTGAAACAGGATTTTCTATTATTAGGATCAGCAAAAAATCCGTATCCATATGTAAATCAATCAGATATATATGTTCAAACTTCTAGACATGAAGGATATTGTCTCACCTTAGCTGAGGCAAAATGTTTAAAAAAACCTATTGTAACAACTAATTTTACTGGGGCATATGAACAAATAAAAAATGGGCATAATGGTTTTATCGTCGAATGGAATGAGGAAGATTTGTATAACAAAATTAAGTATCTTTTAGATCAAAAGATAATATGTGAAAAAATAACGACGAATTTGTTGACAGAAAAATTAAATAATATAGAAAATATTGATAGAGTTTTTGGATGAATTTAAATGAAGGGAGTCAATTATGAATCCTAAAATTAGTATTATAGTACCGGTATACAAGGTTGAACGATACATTCATAAATGTATTGATTCTATATTGGTACAAACGTTTGAAGATTTTGAATTAGTACTTGTTGATGACGGTTCTCCTGATACTTGCGGAGAAATATGTGATAGATATGCAGATAAAGATATGCGGATTAAAGTAATTCATAAAGAGAACGGTGGATTATCTTCTGCGAGAAATGCCGGATTAGAAAATGCAAAGGGAGATTATATAGGGTTTGTGGATAGTGATGATTGGATAGAACCAGATATGTATGAATTATTATATGGTATGTGTGTTGAACAAGGATGTGATATAGCTATTTGTAGTAGTCAAATCCATTACAGTAATAGAATTGTAACTTCAAGTAACCATCCATTTATTATTCACGATAGAAATACTGCAATGAAGACGATGTTAGAAGGGAAATTGTATGATGAAGTCGTTTGGACTAAACTATTTAAAAGAAATTTATTGGAGGATATTAAATTTCCAGTAGGTATGTCATATGAAGATACAGCATTTACGTATAAAGTTATTCATAAGTGTAAAAAAGTATGTTTCATAGGAGAACCTAAATATCATTATATAAAGCGTGATAATAGCATGATGGATCGGGCTGTAAAAGAGCTTAAAATTGACTCAGTCTTAATTTATGATGAAATGTGTAAATTTATGGAGCGATATTATAAGGAGTTATATAGCTTAGTTATATTAAAACTAGGAAATTGTTCGATGGTAGTTTTAAATTTAATATCAATGAGCGGAAGGTTTAATGAACATAAGGTTAAATATTATAAGGTTATTGGTATATTGAATAATTATTTTTATAAAACGATGAGTTTAAAAGAGTATGGGAAAAGTGTAAAGTTCTTATTGTTTGCGACTAAGCTGCATCCATTATTGTATAAATTTTTAATAAACAATTTTGCAAAAAGGGGGCAGGTATGAAGAAGTCATTGTTAAAGTTATATTATTTATATATTGGAATGAAGAATAAGGTAACCATTCAATATAACAGGATGATTACAGTGAAAAGGCAGCCCCCAACAGTGAAAACTCTTGATGAAACGCTTGACTATATTATAGGTAATAATTGTTCAGTAAGTAGATTTGGTGATGGTGAATTCGCTCTTATAAATGGAGAAAGTTTAATCTTTCAGCCGTATTCAAATGAATTAAAGGATAGACTGGATGAAATTATTAAGAGTAATAAGGTGGGGCATTTAGTTTGTATTCCGAATGTTTTTAAAGATTTAAATTGGTGCACTGAAAAATCAAGAGTATATTGGAAAAGATATTTAGAGTTAAATCGTAGCAGAATTTATAAGAGTATAAGTATGAATAAAGAATATTATGATGCATTAGTTACAAGGTTATATATAGACCATCAAGATAAGAGTATGGCTGGAATTCGCTTTGATAAAATAAAAGATGTTTGGGATGATAGAGAAGTAATTGTTATTGAAGGGGTGCAAAGTAGATTAGGGGTAGGAAACGATCTTTTTAAAAATGTTAAAACAATTGATAGGATAATATGCCCATCGAAAAATGCTTTTGCGAAGTATAGAGAAATTTTAGAGATAGCAAAGAACCAAAAAAAATCTAAATTAATATTAATTGCACTAGGTCCAACAGCTACGGTATTAGCGTATGATTTATCTTCTTATGGATATCAAACTTTAGATATTGGTCATATCGATGTAGAGTATGAATGGTTTTTGAAGAAAGCAACAGAAAAACAGCCTGTAAAAAATAAGTATATTGGTGAAGTAGATAATGGAACTAATGTGAATGCAATTAGTGACTTAAAGTATGAGAGTGAAATTATTGCCAGGGTAATATAATTTTATTATTTCAAACTTTTTGAATAGATATAGTTAATGAAGGGAATTAATCATGCGAACGATGCATTCAATCAAGAACATATCAATAAGTATATTTTCTCAAATAGTTATTGTTATTCTAGGATTTATATCGAGGAAAGTTTTTTTAGATAGTTTAGGAATAGAGTATTTAGGAATAGATGGTTTATTAATTAATGTTTTATCCATGTTAGCGTTAATTGAGGCTGGTATAGGAGCAAGTATAGTATACAATTTGTACAAACCCTTGGCAGAAAATAATCAGCATAAAGTTATAGCCCTTGTTCAATTATATAAAAAAATCTATCAGATTTTGGCAATAATTATTCTAGCGATAAGTGCGATGATATATCCGTTTTTAAGCTATTTAATGAAAGATGGGGGGTCTATATCAAATGTCGCGATAATCTATTCAATATTTGTAGCAAAAAATGTAGTCACATATTTAAATGCTCATAAGAGGTCTTTAATAAATGCGGATCAAAGGGGATATATATTAGCTAGGGTGGATCTCGTATTCCAAGTGCTAACTACTATGTTCAAAATATTTATACTTCTTTATACGCAAAATTATGTATTGTATTTAATTATAGAATTGAGCATATATACAGTTCAAAATGTGGTAAACGGTAGGATTGTGAATAAGAACTATCCTTATATAAACACAAAAAGAAGTATTCTATAGATAAAGATACGAAAGAAAATTTAATTATAAATGTAAAGGCGATGTTTTTGCATAATATTGGAGGATATATTGTATTTGGCACGGATAATATATTGATTTCTTCTTTTATAGGTCTTGCTATGGTCGGGATATATTCTAACTACACAATGATAATAAATCAATTATCAGCACTAGTAAGTCCTATATTAAATGGTATTGAAGCGAGTGTGGGGAATTTAATTGCTACTGAGAATAATGATAAAAATTATTCTATATTTAAAGTGACTTATCTAGTGAATTTTTGGATATTCTCTTTTTGTACCATATTTTTATATAACCTTTTAGAGCCGTTTATAGGGTGGTGGCTTGATAAGAAGTATTTATTAAATAACATAGTTTTTGTAGTGATATTAATAAACTTTTATTTGACAGGTATGCGGACGGCGATAGCCATTTTTAAAAATAAAGCGGGATTATTTGTACAAGATAAGTATATTCCGTTAGTTGAAGCGTTAATCAATTTAAGTTTATCTATTGTATTAGTTAAAATTTTTGGATTGGTAGGTATATTCATAGGCACGGCGATAAGTACAATTGCTACTGTACTGTGGATTCAGCCTTATATTGTATATAAAAATCTTTTTAAGAAATCGGTTTTGAATTATTTTACAACATATGTATTTTATATATTTTTAACCATAGTTACAGGTTTCATTACTACGAGTATATGTAATTATTTTATAGAAGGAAGTACTTTTATTTCGTTAGTCGGAAAAGGTGTAATTTGCTTATTAGTACCAAATGTAATATACGTTTTAGTTTTTTATAAAAGTACAGAATTTAAATATATAAGGAACATCTTTAGTACGATGTTTTTACAAATTAAAAAGAAACAAAACGTTATTTAGGTATAAAAAAGTATGGACATTATACTGATTTGAATTAATAAGGAAGTATAATATTGTTGAAACCGGTTAGTATGAAATGAAACCTGATTTTAATTAGAAAACATGAATCATTAGCCCTAACATAGTATTTATATAATGCATAGTATTCTATTAAAGGGATACGTATGTAAGCAGAATATAAAATATTTATCCCAATCTACTGATATAAGTTTGAATTTTCTGGTGAAATTCAGCTTGCATCTTAGTTGGAGGTTATATATAAATCATGGCAAAATTTCAGGTGACATGTGTTTTAAAAAGTAATCTTCCTGTGTTAAGTGAGGGAGAATTTTGTTTTTGTATAGATACTAGTGAGTTATTTATTGGAACGAAAAAAGGGAATGTAAAAGTATCAACAGAGAATACATTTGAGAGGTTAGTAAGTAAACTTAAAAGCAATACATTTGGAGGTTTTAAGTCCAGAAAATCACTGGTTGGAGAAACAGAATCTGCTAATGTGGTTTCAGGCACATATTTTCTTGAGTTAGAGAGATGGAATGTTAAAAATGATGGAACGGACGCTGATAATACTTCTAAAGGGATTAATAATGCATTATTATGGGCATCCCAACAAGGATTTATAGAAGTTGTGTTACCCCTGGGGACATATTTAATTGATGAAAATACACCAATTGAGCCACAAAGCTTTATGACTTTAAATTTAGGTGGATCAACTTTAAAAATAAGAAGTAATGGATTAGTTAAATATGCAATCGTACGATATCAAAGAAATCAAAAATTTTCTCGAGTTACAAATGGAAGGATTGAAGGGGATAAAAATACACACGATTATACAACGATTCCTCATACTCATGAATGGGGGTATGGAATTGAAGTTGGAAATACGACTCCTGCTGAGGGGAGTAATATGAATTATATTTCAATAGATAATATGGAAATTTTAAATTGTACTGGCGATGGTATAGCAATGGAAAGTACATGGGGACAAATTGGAGAATATGATTTTGCTGGTACATTTGAAGTGGGTGGGATTAGTGATGTCAATGGTGCCCTAATAGTAGATGATAATAAAATTAGATCGAATTTAAAAATAGATTTACATCATAGTAGCATTATAAAATGGGGATATTTCGGTTTGTATGGAGATGGCTATGGCGGAACTGGTTCAGAAATATACACAGAATTATATGATGTGTTATTTTATAGGGCTGATAATACTTTTGTAACGGCTGCTAAGAGAGTAAAGTTTTTTGAAGAAGTGAGTGTTCCAGAAGAAGCAGATTATGCGAAAATAGTTCTTCACCAAGGTACAGTACCTACAGAAAACGGTTGTAAAATAACTGTTAGAATTCCGGAATTCTCTAAAAATGTATTTATTGAGAAATGTAAAATACATGATTGTAGAAGGCTTGGGGTAAGCGTATCTGGAGCGAAACAAATTTATATTAGAGATTGTGAAATTTACAAAATGAAAGGTACAGCACCTCAGGGAGCAATAGATATTGAAGATGGATATCGATTAAATCAATATATAAACATTGAGCGTAATAACATATATGATAATCAGGGATATAACGTTGTTGTAGTCGGTGGTAGATATATTAATATCATTCAAAATAAATTAGCTAACAATTCATTAGTAGTAGGCGAAAATGTAGAGAAAGTGATTATAAGCAATAATCACTTAAGGGAAGTAAGTTGTGTTTTAAGCGGAGAAGTAACTTTTACGAATAATCAAATGTATGCTACTCGAGTCACGATAGATCAAGGAGATAAAGAAGCGCTTATTGGTAACTGTACTTTCCATAATAGCGCATTGTTAATGGGAAGAGATAAAGCATATTGTATTCAAGTCAACCAATGTGAATTTTTTAGTGATCGAGATTTATTTCATACTTTTTCACAATTGGGTGCAATAATTGGTTTCTCAGCAGAACCGCAAACTATATCAGATTGTGTTATTAAAGGAGGGGCTGTAGAGGGTACAAGTTTGACAGGCGTATCACCTGGTATGAAAAATGGATGGAGATTAAATAATATTTCTTTTATAGATACGAAACACCCGCAAGGAATCATTATGAATTTACCACCAGGAGTATATACGGGATGTAAATTTGAGAACAGTGGTACAATATCATTTGTTACAAACACTCCTCAAGCAGAATATGAATTTAATGGATGTTCATTTAGTTGGGATGCTTATAATCTGTTTACTGTTGAGTCCTCTCAACGGATAGCGATGCTAAAAGTGAAAAATAGTAATTTTAGAGGGGGAAGATGGGGCTCAGCATTTTTTTTATGGGACATTGGGGGAAGAATAGAATTTAATAATAATGCATTTGAATACCTTAATTCGGAATCGACAGACAGTATAATTAATTTTTGGAATGAAACATTTACGAGTGAGTTTATGTTAATAGAAAATAATATATTTAGGTCAAATAAAAGTATGATAGGCTTGAATGCAATTCAGATTTCATCCTCAATCACTTTGATTTTTAAAGATAATATTGTGGACACAGTAGTTATAAAGTTAAGGGATGAACATATAAAAAAGGATAATTATATTAATGGCGTCTTTGATCCGTACGTGTAAAGTTATAGGGACTAATGGAGTAACAGATCCTTTGCAAGTAAGTAGTGATAGCGCATGGAAATATTCACTTAGGCTAGCTATGTTTAAACTATTTGATGAGATAGAAGTAATGATAGATGACGTAATTAAACAAAACAAGAGGCAACTAACTTTAGTTGCCTCTTGTTTTGTTTAATTGCATATAAAGTTTTAAATGGTCCTTCGTGTTAGGGGTATTAAACGTAAATAAGTAAGGAGGATAGTACATGAAAAGAATTTTTGATGTATGTATTTCTTTATTGTTATTATTTGTATGTTTGCTTCCTATTCTTGTAGTAGCAATCTTAGTTAGGCTGAAATTAGGGTCCCCTGTATTATTTAAACAACAGCGCCCGGGACTACATGGACAACCGTTTAATCTTTATAAGTTTCGAACTATGTTGGATAAGAGGGATAGTAATGGGGAATTACTTTCAGATCAAGATAGGCTGACTACTTTTGGGGAAATCCTTAGAAAATATAGTTTAGATGAGTTACCGCAGCTTATAAATGTTGTAAGAGGTGATTTAAGTTTAGTAGGTCCACGCCCATTATTGATGGAATACCTACCTTTATATTCTAGTAAACAGGCTAGAAGGCATGATGTAAAACCAGGAATTACGGGATGGGCACAAATAAATGGGAGGAATTCGATTACTTGGGAAGAAAAGTTTGAATTAGATGTATGGTATGTAGAGAAGCGTTCTTTTTTATTAGATTTGAAAATAATTGTACTTACAATAACAAAAGTATTTAAAACAGAAGGGATAAATCATGTTGGGCATGTAACAATGGGGCGATTTACTGGAGAGAACATAGAGATAAAGGGGGAGGGGAAATGAAAATTTTGATAATTGGGTGTGGTGGTCATAGTAAGGTTGTGAAGGATATCATCTTATCAAATGAAGGATACGAGATAGTCGGTTATTTAGATGATCTATATACAGGTATAACTATTATTGATAACCTTTATTTTGGGGGAATTGAAGATGCACGGGAAATTATCAACAATTTTAATGATATAAAGCTTGTTATTGCTATAGGGAATAACAAAATGAGAAAGAAAATTTTCGGAATATTAAATCAACCGATCGGCATATATGCTACAGTAATTCATAAAACAGCAATTATAAGTCCTCATGCGCATATAGGGAACGGAACGGTAATTATGCCGAATGTGGTTGTTAATGCTGATACTATCATTGGTAACCATACGATAATAAATACGGGCTCAATAATAGAACATGATAATATAATTGATGATTTTGTTCACATTTCACCACATGCTACACTTACAGGTTCTATCACAATAGAAGAGGGGGCACATATAGGAGCATCAGCTACTATAATTCCAGGTGTTAAAATTGGGAATTGGTCTATTGTTGGAGCGGGCTCTGTTGTAATAAATGATTTTCCATCTAATTGTACTGTTGTTGGCATTCCTGCAAAAGTTATTAATGTAGTAAATTAAGAGGGGGATGAAGAATCGTGATAAAAAGTAAGGAGAAAATATATCTTTCTGCACCACACATGAGTGGAAATGAACAAAAATATATTCAAAATGCCTTTGACTCAAACTGGATTGCCCCTCTTGGTCCAAATGTAGATGAATTCGAAAGAGAACTTGCATCTTTTGTAGGAGTGAAAGGTGGGGCTGCAGTTAGTTCAGGCACGGCTGCTATTCATTTGGCTTTGAGATTATTAGATGTTAAAAAGGGAGATACAGTGTTTTGTTCAAGTTTTACTTTTGTAGCGAGTGCCAATCCGATTGTTTATTTGGGAGCTGAACCGGTGTTTATTGACTCGGAACCAGAAACATGGAATATGTCACCGCAAGCGCTAGCGCTTGCATTATATGATGCTAATAAAGCAGGGAAATTACCGAAAGCTGTCATTCTTGTTCATTTATATGGTCAGAGTGCTAAGTTAGATGAAATTCTTTCGCTTTGTAATCAATATGATGTTCCTATAATCGAGGATGCAGCAGAATCTCTAGGTTCTACATATAAAGGAAAAGCGAGCGGTACTTTCGGGAGGTTTGGGGTTTATTCATTTAATGGAAATAAAATCATTACAACTTCAGGTGGTGGAATGCTTATATCAGATGATGCGGAAGCATTAGTGAAAGCAAAATTTTTAGCGACGCAAGCAAAGGATCCAGCACTACATTATGAGCATAGTGAGATAGGTTACAATTATAGAATGAGTAATATATTAGCTGGTGTCGGGAGAGGGCAATTAGAAGTGTTAGAAGATAGAGTGAGGACTAGAAGGTGTATATTTAATCGGTATTATGAAGAATTATCTCACATACCTGGATTTTGTTTTATGCCGGAATTAGAAAATACTCGCTCGAATCGTTGGCTTACAACTATGATGATTGATGAAAAGGAATCTGGTATCTCTATTGAAAAATTATTGAAAACCTTAGCAGAAGAGAATATTGAAGCACGTCCTACTTGGAAGCCACTACATATGCAGCCACTTTTTAAAGAAAGTAAGTATTATTCTCATCAGAAAGATAATGATGTATCTAAAAGATTATTTGAAAAGGGGATTTGTCTTCCTTCGGGTTCTAATATGATGGATGAGGATCAACGGAGAGTTATTGAGGCTATTATAAATATTATATAACAGGGAATAATTCACAGAGAAACAAGTGGATTAATGTTCATTATAATGAATGTTAATGTTGTTAATTTGGTGTATATTTCCATTATTGTATTGACGTGAAAGTAATATAATGATAATTTAGATGTATCTATACCTAGGTTTATAAGTGGATTAGGATGTGTGGTTGATTGGGAGTTGAAATGTATATTTTTGTTCTTTAAAAAGAATTAAATCAAGGGAGAAAAGTTGCGTTAAATAAAAAAAGAACCTTTGCGGTAACTTGTTGTATATGGGGTGGGGAAAATGAGTGCTATAACAGGTATTATTCATTTTAATGAAGAAACTATATCTATTCAGCATGGCACACAGTTAATGAGTGACTTACAAAAGTACCCTGCTGATGATATTCAAATATGGCATAAAGAAAATGCCTTTCTGGGATGTCACGCACAGTGGATTACACCAGAATCTGTTGGTGAACAACTACCCTTTTATAATTACGAAAAGCAACTGGCAATTACAGCAGATGCTATTATTGATAATCGTAATGAGTTATTTGAAAAATTACAAGTGGATTATGCAGATAGAAAAAACATGACAGATAGTGAGTTGATTTTACTCTCTTATCAGAAATGGGGGGAAGCAGCTCCAAAATATTTGGTAGGCGATTTTGCCTTTATGATTTGGGATGAGAAAAAACAAACCCTTTTTGGAGCCAGAGATTTTTCGGGAAGCCGAACCCTTTATTTTTATCGTGGTGAGGAAAAGTTTGCTTTTTGCACTAATATAAACCCGTTATTTACTCTACCATATGTTGAGAAAAAATTGAATGAGCAGTGGCTTGCTGAATTTTTAGCCATCCCGGTGAATTTTGAATCGATAGATGCTTCTTCAACGGTATATAAAACTATTGAGCAAATCCCACCTTCCCATTCTGTTATTGTGAGAAATGGGAAAGTGAAGTTATCGAGATACAATACACCAATCGTTGGAGAAAGGCTTCAACTCAAATCAAACGAAGAGTATGAAGAAGCGTTTTTAGAAGTGTATCAAAATGCGATAAGATCACGTTTACGTACTCATCATCAAGTAGGGGCTCATTTGAGTGGAGGACTTGATTCTGGTTCTGTAGCTAGCTTTGCTGCACGGGATTTAAGAGCAGCAAATAAACGTCTACATACATATAGTTATGTCCCAGTAAAGGGTTTTGTAGATTGGACGCATAGAAGTAGAGTAGCTGATGAAAGACCTTTTATTCAATCGACTGTACAGCATGTAGGAAATATTAAGGAGCATTATTTGGATTTTGAAGGAAGAAGTCCTCTATCAGAAATAGATGAGTGGCTTGAAATTCTAGAGATGCCGTATAAATTCTTCGAGAATACTTTTTGGCTTAGGGGAATCTATGAGGAGGCACGGTTACAAGGAATTGGAGTACTCTTAAACGGACAGAGAGGCAACTGGACGGTGTCATGGGGCCCGGCTGTGGACTATCAAGCTATGCTTTTGAAAAAGATGAATTTACGTCGATTTTTGCAAGAACTATATTCGTATAGTAGAAATATTGGGGTAAAGAAATCACGAGTATTTTCAGTAGTGAAAAAAAAGGCATTTCCGTTTTTGAATCGAATATCTTCATCAAAAAATCAAATTGTTTTCCCAAGGTTTATTAATCCAGAATTTGCAAATAGAATGAATGTGTTCGATAAACTTCTAGAGCATGATGTTGATATAACAGGAACCTCTATAACAGATGTATATGAAATAAAAAAAAGGCAATTTGAACAGTTATATTATTGGAGCATAACTGGTGCATACGGATCCAAATTATCATTGCGTTATTCTTTATGGGATCGCGATCCAACGAATGATTTACGGGTTGTTCAATTTTGTTTAGCTGTTCCAGAAGAGCAATACGTTCAAAATGGTTTAGATCGGGCACTAATTCGAAGAGCAACGAAAAATTTCTTGCCTGATGAAGTAAGATTGAACCAGCGCACTCGGGGTGTTCAAGGTTCTGATGGTGTTTACCGTATGGCTCATCAATGGAGTGAATTTATTGAAGAGCTTGAGCAGCTTAGTAAGGATCCTATAATTTCAGAATTCTTGGATATAGGGGTTATTAGAACTGCGATTTCTAAGATTAAAGAAGAACCCCATCCAGAATATGCATTTGATTTGGATTTTCGAATTTTAATGCGTAGTTTAATAGTATATCGATTTATGAAAAAAATTATTTGAAGGGAGGTGACATCATGAAAAAGGATTGGACAATGCCTACACTGGAAGTGCTTGATATCAATATGACAATGGCTGGACCGGGTATTAAAATACCTGATGCTGCCCAACCAGATGTTGATGAAACGATTCACCATAGCTAATTTATCAATTAGGATGCACATTGTTATTCCCTTATACAGTAAAAGTATAAGGGTTTTTTATAAAAATTTTGAAAGCTATTTGGAGTGAGAGAGTTGATGGAAACTACAAATAAAAATGTATATAAAGTTTTTGGGTTAAGAGTTTTGAGTGAAATGAAGTTGCCGGAATTACCTCAAATTAATGAACAAGAAGAGAATGTAGAAATTGTAATTCGACTAACTGATTTATCTCAGAAGTGGAGTGAACTTGCTAGCGCAAAACAAAACTTTGTAGTTGATAAAAACGTAGTTATGATTCGTATTCCTGATACTGCTATATTTTCTATACAAGGAGGAAAGCAAATATTTGTTTCACCAATGAAGGAAGCTTGTGAAGATAAGATCCGTCTTTATATACTTGGAACTTGTATGGGTGCCTTACTAATTCAAAGGGGAATATTACCATTACATGGTAGTGCAATAAATATTGATGGGAAGGTTTATGCCTTTGTAGGTAATTCAGGAGCAGGTAAATCAACTCTTGCAGCGGCTTTTTTAAGTAAAGGATACAAAATTTTGAGTGATGATGTAATTGCTGTGACAGTTTCGTCAGATAAGACTCCAATTGTGATTCCATCTTATCCGCAACAAAAATTATGGGCGGAAAGTTTGAATGCTTTTGGAATGGGAACGGCAAGTTATAATCCATTGTTTGAGCGAGAAACAAAGTATGCTGTGCCTGTACAATCTCATTTTTTCTCTGAACCATTACCTCTTGCTGGTGTTATTGAGTTAACGAAAACAGAGGGTGAGAACGTTGAATTGATTCGAATTGAAGGACTTGAACGACTGCGTACATTGTTTTTTCACACGTTTCGTAAGTTTTTAATTACGCAATTAAAATTGACAGAGTGGCATTTCACTACTTCTACAAGTGTGATAAACCAGGTAGATATGTTTCATTTGAAACGTCCAAATAATAGGTTTACAGCGCATGAACTTGTATCAATTATATTAAAAACTATACATGGAGGAGTAATAGATGATGTATACAGAGAGAATTTCTCTAGAGTGTCAGATTGTGCAAAGTGAAGGGAATATTGTGAGTGATATGGATGGGGAAAAAGTAATGCTAAATGTTCAAAAAGGGAAATATTATAATTTGGGAGAAACAGGAGGAGAAATTTGGGAACTAATAAAAACTCCAATTATGGTTACTGAACTTGTCAGTACATTGTTGTCAAAGTACAACATTGAACGGGGTGATTGTGAAGAGCAAGTTCTTTCCTTTTTAGAGCGTTTATTTCAAGAAGGTTTAATTCAAATAAAAGATCAATCTAATAGATAGATTCGCAATTTCAAGAGAACTGTTAGGAAGGGATTAATGAATATTGTGAAAAGGTTAAGGGTATTTTTATCACTGAACATGGAAACAAAGCTTTTATTTTTAGAGGCTTTTATTTTTTTAGGATGGGCGCGTGTACTGAAAAGTATTACCTTTTCCAAAGTTGCACCTTCTTTAGGGGATTACATGAACGAAACATCAGTTGCTCAAATTCAGCCACACGGTGATACACTAAAGAAGGTGTCTGAAGCTATTTCTATTATGAGTCGTTATACTTTTTGGGAAAGTCAATGCCTTGTTAAAGCTATAGCTGGGATGAAAATGCTCGAAAAACGTCACATTGAGAGTACTCTTTATTTAGGAACTGCTAAGGATAGTCATGGTGAATTAATTGCGCATGCATGGTTACGGAGCGGTTCTTTTTATGTTACTGGATCGGAAGGAATGGAGAAATTCACTGTCGTTGGATCATTTGCAAAGAGGCTAAGTGAGAACACTATTAAAGGAGAGTAAAATGGAGAAAGATTTTGGTCTTAATGTAGAGTTCATGTCTAAGGAATTGAAACTTCTTTTTGCAATTTTGAAGTTACAAGATGACGAAACAATGCAAACTTACAGTAATGAATGGTTTTCGGATATTGATTGGGAAGTATTTCTTGAGCAAGCCGTGCATCATCGCGTTTATCCGGTGATATATCAAAAACTTAAACAGGTGGACAAGGAGCTGATTCCTTCACATATTGTACAAACCTTGACTAGAAAATATAAAAGAAATACATTTCAAATGCTTTATTTAAGTGCTGAAATAGAAAGAATAAATAAATTATGTAATGAAAATGAGATTCGTACGATTTTTCTAAAAGGGCCTGTACTATCTCAGGACTTATATGGAGATCTTTCTTTACGAACATCCTGTGATTTGGACGTTCTCATCCCTATTCAAAATTTAGAAAAAGCAGAAAAACTACTTTTAGAGCAAGGGTATGTGAAAGATGATTATATTCAAACGATATTAAGTGATTGGAAATGGAGGCATCACCATATAACATTTTTCCACCCAACAAGGCGGATCAAACTTGAAATTCATTGGAGATTAAATCCCGGACCGGGTAAGGAACCTGGGTTTGAAGAGCTTTGGAAGCGAAAGAGAAAAAGTGCACATACAAGTAATTCGGTATATATGTTAGGGAAGGAAGACTTATTTTTATTTCTTGTATCTCATGGTGCCAGACATGGTTGGTCCAGGCTACGTTGGTTAGTAGACATAAAAAAAATTGTCGATCAAGATCTTAATTGGAGTGAGATTCATAAATTAATGAGAAAATATCAAATGCTTCATTTAGGAGGACAAGCGTTAATTTTGGCATCTCAATTGCTAGGTGTACGACTAGATGAAAGAATGATGGAATTAGTAACTAAAAAACATTCAAAGCAGTTAGCGCAAGAAGCGCTGTTTTATTTCAAGCAAATGATAAACTTGCATACCGATCCTGTTCCTGAAGAAGTACTTGCTTATCATAGTAGGCATTTATTTTCACTGATGTCTAATCAGCAAAAAATTTTATTTATTATGAGCCAACTCTATCCTTATCCGATTGATGCAAAAACATTGCCGTTACCTAAATTCCTTCATTTTTTATATTTTCCTTTACGTCCGTTTCTATGTCTTTGGAGGAAAACAAAGAAGCTTGCTTTGTCATAGGGGGAACATCGATGAATCATATTATATATTTTATGAAGAAATTATATTCTTCTGCAGGGAAAATTCTGTATGTGAATTTGTTTGGTATGGTTTTAATAAGTTTACTTGAAGGGATAGGTATTATTTTATTAATTCCTATGATAAGTATGGCTGGAATAATTAATATAGGCGAGGAGGCTGCTTTTATTGCACCTGTTTATAGATTTTTGCAGGATTTCCCTAAAACAACAAGCCTAATTTCTATTTTAGGTATATATATACTAATAGTGTTAGGGCAAAATCTATTACAACGAAACATAACGCTAAGGGATGCGAGAACGCAACAAGCTTTTGTACGAGAATTAAGAATAGAAACATATAATATGATTCTAAAAGCGAAGTGGAGTTTTTTTTTAGAGAAAAGGAAAACAAATCTAATAAATATATTAACTACAGAATTAGCTCGCGTAAGTTATGGGGTTAATTTAATTTTACAATTGTTAGCTGTTATTCTGTTTACATTCATACAGGTGGGGCTTGCGTTTTTATTATCTCCCCAAATAACTATATTTGTTTTGGTCTTTGGCTTATTATTCTTAGTAGCTTCTCGTGCTTTTATAAAAAAAGCACGAATACTAGGCGGTAAGACCTCGAAATTAGCACAAGACTATCTTTCTGGTATAACAGATCATTTTAATGGAATTAAAGATATAAAGAGTAATACTTTGGAAGCATCACGTTTAGATTGGTTACAATCTATAACAGAAAAGATGAGTAATGAACAAATGGAGTATATGAGAATAAGGTCGAACTCTCAATTGTTTTATAAAGTTTCAATGGCTATTTTAATTGCATTTTTTATATTATTATCAGTAAGTATATTTAAAGCTCAACCTACCCAATTACTATTAATCATACTCATCTTTTCGAGACTATGGCCACGATTTATGACAATTCAGTCAAATTTAGAACAGCTTGCTGCAAGCATTCCTGCTTTTAAGTCATTATGGGACTTACAAGGGGAATGTAATGAAGCAATTGAAATGCAGGATATACATCAGCAAAAACATATAAAGCCGATTTGTATAGAGCAGGGTATTGAATGTAAGGGTATTTATTTTCGATATAATAAGAAGGAGCATTTGTATGCACTTCAAAATATTAATGTGAAAATACCAATCAATAGTATGACGGCTATTGTGGGACATTCGGGAGCTGGGAAGAGCACATTAATCGATGTTTTAATGGGATTGATTCAGCCAGAGAAAGGTCAAGTATTAATAGATGGAACTCCTCTTACAAGTGAAAATTTATTGTCATTGAGACGGGCTATTAGTTATGTGCCACAAGATCCTTTTTTATTTAATGCAAGCATAAGAGAAAATTTATTGATGATTGAGCCGAATGCGAGTGAAGAACAAATTTGGACTGCATTAGATTTTGCGGCGGCAGCTGAATTTGTACGAATGCTTCCAAAAGGGCTTGATACTCTCATTGGAGATCGTGGAGTGAGACTTTCAGGCGGTGAACGTCAACGACTTGTACTAGCTCGAGCTATTTTAAGACAACCATCCATTTTAGTATTAGATGAAGCTACGAGTGCATTAGATACTGAAAATGAAGTAAAAATTCAATCAGCAATAGAAAGGTTGAAAGGAACGATGACTATTGTTGTTATTGCGCATCGGTTATCTACGATCCGCAATGCAGATCAAGTTATTGTTTTAGGAAAAGGTGAGATTGTTCAAAAAGGTGAATTTAATCAATTGGCTAAAGAGAGAAAAGGTGTATTTCGAAATTTATTAGGGTCACAAATGGAAGTGGGTTCATAGAGGAGAAAGATTGAATGAAATCTTGTATTATTGTAATTCGAGTTGAATGATAGCCCGGATAATGGTCAGTTACAAAAGGTCTTATTCGGGCTTTTATATTTGTGTTTTCTAAATTTAGGGAATAAATATAATTCAGTACCTTGCAATAAACAATACTAAGTGGTATATTATGGATAAAACAGGTATCGTGTACTGAACAGTACTAAAATGAGAAAGGGGGATTGTCCTTGAACGTTCAGTTTAAAAAAGGTGTGTTAGAACTATGTGTTTTGGCACTAGTGAAACGTAAAGATAGTTACGGTTATGAACTTGTTCAGCAAATCTCTAATAAATTTTTAATATCGGAAGGTTCTGTATATCCGTTATTACGTCGTTTAACGAAAGAGGGATATTTTCAAACGTATTTAAAAGAATCGACGGAAGGACCGCCCCGTAAATATTATCAACTAACAGAGCAAGGGGAGATGCAACTTACGTTATTAGTAACAGAGTGGCGTGATTTTGCTAAAGGTGTTCAAGAAATTATTGAAGGGGTGGAATGGGATGAGTAAAGAGCAGTTTCTTAAAGAATTATCAAGTCATCTTAGAAAGTTACCAGAAGAAGAGAGACAAGATATTTTATTCGATTATGAAGAGCACTTTCAGTTTGGGGTAGAAGAAGGGAAAACTGAATCAGAAATAATAAAGGGTCTTGGCTCTCCGAAAGTAATTGCGAAAGACTTACTTGCGATGTATCGATTTGATGAAATGAAAAAAGATCCGTCGACTTCAAATGTGACAAGAGCTGTCATGGCAGCGGTTGGACTTAGTTTGTTTAATTTTATTATCGTGTTAGGCCCGTTAGTTGCAATTATAGCTTTTATATTTTTCTTTTGGGTCGGTGGTATTGCTAGTGTAGTGACACCATTTTTCGTTATTGTAAAAGTATTTATGGGCACTTTTATATGGTTGGATCTTTTCGTTAGTATAACGTTTGTCGGAGTAGGTTTGTTGTTATGTATTGTAGCTTATTATAGTACGAAGTGGTTTAAAAGATTATGTGTACGATATGTAGTCTGGAACTTCAAAATGATAAAAGGGGAGTAGATGATGAAAAAGATATTATTAGTAGCTATCGCTTGTATCATTATTGGAGTAATAGGGATTTCACAAACATATGAAAAAGCAGTACAAACTGCAGAAAAAGGAGATAAAGAGGACGTAATTAAAAACGAAACGCTAAAAAATGTAGAAGTTAAGTTAGATGCTGGAGATATTGTTGTCCAAAAATCTCCTGATTCCTCTTTTTATGTAAAGCAAAAAGGAGACGTAAGTAAACAGGAGATTCGTATTGCTGAAGATGGTGATACATTAAAAATCATAGGGGAAATAGAAAAAGGTGTTTCATTTGATTTTTCATTTTACAATTTCGGATTTCAAACGCCTACATTGACTATATTAGTACCTGAACGTTCTTATCAAGAGATAAAAGTAAATTCATCCGCTGGACAAATAGAAATAAGTAATGTGAAAAGTGACCGCGTAAGTGTTGAAACACTCGCCGGAGAAGTGGATTTGAAACATGTAACAGCAAAGAGTGTGGAGGGGTCTACAAAAGCTGGTGAGGTGAATTTTAAAAAAGTAATAGGGAAAGTAACAGCAAAAACGGCTAGTGGGGATATAGATATTATTGATCATGATTCTAAATATGATTTAGAGGTAAGTTCAACTGCTGGAGATGTAGATATTACTTTATTGGAAAAACCACAAGATGCAGTTATAACTGGGCAAACTGCTGCTGGAGACGTGACAATTTTTAATGAAGACAATAAAAATATAACGATTGGTAATGGTAGTAAAAAGATTAGCGGTAAAACCGCTGCTGGAGATGTTACTATTGAAACGCGTTAATAATTAATGAAACGCATTCTTTTGAATGAACAGAAATCTATCAAAATATAAAAAGAAGATAATTACCTATATAAATAAGGGAATTATCTTCTTTTTATTATTTTTAATGTAAATCACGATATACGCCAATTACTTTTCCAATAACTGACACTTGTTTTAAAATAATAGGTTCTAGTGAAGAGTTTTCCGGTTGTAGACGGAAATGATCTTTTTCTTTATAGAAACGTTTAACAGTTGCTTCGTTATCTTCTGTTAAAGCAACTACAATTTCACCGTTGTATGCAGACTGTTGTTGGCGAACAACAACTAAATCACCATCAAAGATACCGGCTTCAATCATGCTATCTCCAGAAATGCGTAGCATAAACACTTGATCTGCTCCAGCAACGATACTAGCTGGAAGTGGGAAGTGATCTTCTACACTTTCGACTGCTGTAATCGGTAAACCGGCAGTAACTTTTCCGATGATTGGAACTTGAATAACAGATTGTGTTTCCGTTCGGTTGTCACCTAAAATTTCAATTGCGCGTGGTTTTGTTGGATCGCGTCGAATATATCCCTTTTCTTCTAGTCGTGATAAATGTCCGTGCACTGTAGAACTAGAAGCAAGGCCGACTGCTTGACCGATTTCACGTACGGAAGGTGGATATCCTTTTTCTTGTACTTTTAGCTTAATAAAGTCGAGAATGTCTTGCTGGCGTTTCGTTAACTTTTCCATGTTTTCTAACACCTCGTTTTCTTTCATTTTTCTTATTATTAAGTATAACATGCGAAAAAACATTCTACAAACATAAGTTCGAACGAAAGGCAAATTTATGATACACTATAAGGAAAATATAGTGAGAAAGAAGGGTTCAAAATGAATGCAATTATTTATGCACGTGTGAGCACAACAAAAGAAGAACAGGAAACATCATTATTGCGTCAAAAAGATGAATTATTGCATTTAGCTGAGCGCTATCAAATGGATGTTACAAAGGTAATTGAGGAGCAGGCTAGCGGTTATACAATTGAACGTGATGGCATATTAGAAGTGCTAGATACAATTCGAGATGAACAAGTTGATGTACTACTTATACAAGATGAAACGCGTCTTGGTAGAGGAAATGCAAAGATTGCATTAATGCATTGTTTACATAAAGAGGGGATAAAAGTTTATACGCACACGCATAGTGGTGAATTACAGCTTTCAGATTCTGATTCGATGGTGCTAAATATAATTGGGATCGTTGAAGAGTATCAAAGAAAGATCCACAATTTAAAAATTAAACGTGGCATGCAAAGAGCAGTGGAGAAAGGATTTCGTCCAGAAAATAATTTGAAAAATCGTCATTTAAGCGTAGGACGTGAGAAAAAAGAAGTGCCAATTGAGGAAATTGTACGTTTGCGCCGGAATGAATTAACTTTTGAAGAAATTGCAGCAACACTTCGTGGTTTTGGTCATGATGTTTCAAAAGCAACTGTACATCGAAGGTATGTAGAATATACAAAGCAATTGCTTGATAAAGAGGAATAACTATTGTATGATAATAATCAGTTTTGAGTAGAAGGGGGATTCGAGATGCCAAGTCAAGAACTCATTGAACGCATTAACTTCTTAGCGAAAAAAGCAAAAGCTGAAGGCTTAACTGAAGAAGAACAACGTGAGCGCCAATCGCTTCGTGAACAATATTTAAAAGGATTTCGTCAAAATATGTTAAACGAATTAAAAGGAATTAAAGTCGT
Organism: Bacillus sp. TH19; assembly: GCF_016651075.1. Lineage (NCBI taxonomy): Bacteria > Bacillati > Bacillota > Bacilli > Caryophanales > Bacillaceae > Bacillus > Bacillus sp. TH19. Next base: position 1,922,396 of record NZ_JAEKEO010000007.1, read on the forward strand.
TAACGAAGAAGGCACGGACGTTACACCGGCGAAATTAAAAGCTTTAAAAAAGCAGGATAATGCAAAATTAAATTAAAAGATGGGCATAGCCCATCTTTTTTTATTTGTTAAAATTGTTATTTAATAACTTTCCAGTTTTCATTTTTCGTTGCTTCTATCCTTTTATGCTTCAATATATAGTTAGCGATAAGTTCAGACATATCTGTTGGTATGTCTTTTACTACTGGTTTATTTTGAAACATAAAGAAGTTCCCGCCACCGCTTGCACGATAATTATTCATAACAACGTCATATTCTTCATTCATATTAAGAGGAGTGCCTTTATACTGCAAAGACTCTACTCTCTCTCCAATTGGTTTTGAAATGTTTAATACATACGAAATCCCTTCCCACATATCGTAATTATAGTGTTGTGGTTTTGGTTCTATATAGGTAGGGTTTACGATGATGGTTCCATCTGCTTTTAATGTGAAATAAGAAGCAGAGAGTTCGAGAGCATCTTTTATATCCGCTCCAGTTATTCTAATTACTTTTAATGTATTTGGATAAATATAATTAGAAACGATGTCACGCATTGTTACATGTTTCGGGAAACCTGGAGATGTATTATGAAACAAACTTGTACAAGAAATTGAAACATTAGCTATATCCATCTGTATTTTATTTATGAATTCAATAAAAGGATGGTCTTGCAAACGTGTTTGCATAGCATCGGAAATTTGCATATCCCCATAAATTATTCCAATAGGTTTATCAAGCCAATTTTGTGTTTTCTCTTCATAATTGGCAACCAAGGAAAGAACATCTTGGTCTGCCGCAATTCCTTGTACGGGCAATAACTCTGAATAACTCTCTTTTTTCAACCATTTTTGTTCTGCTTTTTCGAATGTTACTGTTACTTTTCCAACTGAGTGTCCATTGCATCCGGTCTGTAAAATTGTTACACCATTAATCACGGTGTGAGCGATTTCTCGGTGTTGGTGGCCTGTTAGTAAAATATCTATGCCTTCAATTTCATGGCACATTGCATATCCTTGGTTTTCACCTGTTAAAACTTCAGTCGGTACTCCGGTTTGTAAATCACGTTCAAATCCCCCGTGATAGGCTACGACTAGTAAATCTGGTTTTTCATGTTTACGGATGTAAGAAACCCATTTTTTTGTTGTTTCAAATGCATCTTCAAATTGTAAATCTTTAATATGATGTGCTTGTTCCCAATGGGGGATGTAATGCGTTGTCACCCCTAAAATAGCAATTTTTATATTTGATTCAATATGTTTTATTATATATGGTTTCCCGAAATAAGGTTCTTTTCTGTTTTTATCTAAAATGTTTGCTGATAGATAAGGGGAATTTGCAGTAGCCACAGCATTATTTAATATATCCATTCCGTAATTAAATTCATGATTTCCGATAATTGCAATGTCATACTCTAAGTAGTTGGCTAATAAGGACATTGGGTTTTCCATATCTTTTTCGTATGTAGCGTAATGATAAGTAAATGGTGTTCCTTGAATGAAGTCCCCGTTATCAATCAGAAGAACGTTTGCATTTTGAGAACGTTCTTTTTTTATGAGAGTAGAAATTTTAGCTAAACCAATTTCTGCTTTGGAGTTATCTTGGTAGTGAATTGGATACACAGTACCATGTACATCGCTTGTTAATAAAATATTTAAAGTTACAATTTGATTTTGATTCAACGCCATTCACCTTTTCTATAGTTATCTTTCAATTAATCATATCAAATATATGAAAAGAATTTTAATGTGAATGTATAGAATGTGTAAAGATTCTGTAAATAAGCAATTATTTGTAAAAATATGTGATATATTTCTTCATGTTTATGGAAGGTTATTTTATAACAACGAAAAATGGGGGCATTAACATGTTGAAAAAAGTTTTTGCAATGAGCACAACAGTTGTACTAGCAGCGGGATTATTAAGTGGATGTGGAACGAAGGAATCAAGTGCAAGTAAAAATGAAGATACGAAAAAAGGTTATGTACCGAAGACACTAAATGTTCAATTTGTTCCTTCTCAAAATGCAGATACGTTAGAGGCGAAGGCAAAACCATTGGAAAAGCTATTAAGTGATAAATTAAACATTCCGGTAAAAGTTAGTATTTCAACGAATTACAATACAATTGTAGAAGCGATGGCATCTAAGCAAGTAGATGTAGGCTTTTTACCTCCAACAGCGTATGTGTTAGCGCATGAGAAAAAGGCTGCAAACGTAATTTTACAGGCGCAACGTTTTGGGGTAGATGATGAAACTGGAGCTCCGACAAAGGATTTAGTAGATGTTTATAAATCAGAGTTTGTTGTTAAGAAAGATTCTAATATTAATAGTGTAAAAGATTTAAAAGGTAAAAAAATTGGCTATCAAGATGTAACATCATCGGCGGGTTATGTATGGCCTGCGGCTGTATTGTTAAAAGAGGGAATCGATCCGCTAAAGGATGTGAAACCTGTTACATTAAAAGGTCATGATCAGTCACTTATTGCTCTTTTAAATGGTGATGTAGATGCAGCTGTTGTATTCCAAGATGCTCGCAATATTGTAAAAAAAGATTATCCGAATATATTCGATCAAACGAAAATAGTAAAATTTACGGAGGAAATTCCAAACGATACGATTTCTGTACGTTCTGATTTAGATGCAGAGTGGAGCAAGAAATTACAGGATGCTTTCATTGAAATAGGAAAGAATGAGGAAGGGCACAAAATCATTAAAGAAGTATACTCACATGAAGGATACGTTAAATCTGATGATAGTAAATTTGATATCGTTCGTGAATATGGAAAGAAAGTGAAAACGCAATAATACATATGGAAATGGCGACTAACTGGAAAGTGTGTGATTTCAGTTAGTTTGCCGTTTTTCAGTTATTGATAATACATAGAAGGTAGGTAAGATGTGTGATAGAGTTTCGAAATGTTTCCAAAGTGTATCCGAATGGTACAAAAGGATTGAATAATATAAACTTGAAAATTCAAAAAGGTGAGTTTGTTGTAATGGTTGGGCTATCCGGGGCTGGAAAATCTACACTTCTCAGATCGGTAAATCGCCTTCATGAGATTACAGAAGGAGAAATCATTATTGAAGGGGAGTCTATTACTGCTGCAAAAGGAAAAGGATTACGACGCATGCGCCGAGATATTGGTATGATTTTTCAAAGCTTTAACCTTGTGAAGCGATCAACGGTACTGAAGAATGTATTAGCTGGGCGGGTTGGATATCATTCTACATTGCGTACAACGTTAGGTCTGTTTCCGAAAGAGGACGTGGAGCTTGCATTCCAGGCGCTGAATAGAGTGAATATCTCAGAAAAAGCATATGCACGAGCTGATGAATTATCAGGGGGACAACAGCAACGTGTATCAATTGCTAGAGCATTGGCACAAGAAGCGAAAATCATATTGGCAGATGAGCCTGTTGCTTCGTTAGATCCTCTGACAACAAAGCAAGTAATGGATGATTTGAAGAAAATTAATGAAGATTTTGGAATTACGACAATTGTAAACTTACATTCTATTGATTTAGCGAGGCAATATGCTACTCGTATTATTGGATTACATGCTGGTGAAATTGTTTTTGATGGATTAGTAGAAGAGGCAACGGATGAAAAATTCGCTGAAATTTATGGGGACGTAGCTCAGAAAAGCGCATTATTAGAGGTGGCAGCTAAATGAATGAAGTGACGATATATTCGAAATCGATACCGAAGCCGCCGAGTAAATTGAAACATATGTTAACGGTTATTTTAGTTATTTTACTGTTGTGGGGTAGTAGTGTACAGGTCGACGCATCATTTTCAAAACTAGTAGTTGGTTTTCCAAATATGATGGATTTATTGAAGGAAATGGTGCCACCAGATTGGAGTTATTTTCAAATTATTACAACAGCAATGTTAGATACAATACGTATGGCGATTATTGGAACGACTTTAGGGGCGATTTTAGCCATTCCACTTGCACTATTTGCGGCAAGTAATGTATTTACTAGTGTATTTTTGTACAGTCCAGCTCGATTGATTTTAAATTTTATACGAACAATACCAGATTTATTATTAGCGGCTATTTTTGTAGCGATTTTTGGAATAGGACCACTTCCAGGTATTTTGGCTCTTACTTGTTTCTCCGTTGGACTCGTAGCGAAATTATTGTATGAGTCAATTGAATCAATTGATCCAGGTCCATTAGAAGCGATGACAGCTGTAGGAGCGAATAAGGTGCAATGGATAGTTTATGGGGTCATTCCGCAAGTGAAAGCGCACTTCGTCTCCTATGTACTTTATACATTTGAGGTGAATGTACGTGCAGCAGCTGTTCTAGGTTTAGTAGGAGCAGGTGGGATTGGATTATATTATGATCGCACACTTGGATTTTTACAATATCAACAAACTGCTTCTATTATTATTTATACCCTTGTTGTTGTATTGCTAATTGATTATATAAGTACAGTGTTGCGGGGGAAATTATAATGAGTAAAACGACAATAATCGTACCAAAACCGAAGAAACCGAGTATATATCGCTGGATTATTTTTATAGCACTTACAGTTATATATGTATGGGCCTTTTCAGGAGTCCCGCTAGAGGGAATAAAGAATACGGCGGGAGAAATTACAAAAGCAATTATGACAGGCGTATTGAACCCAGATTGGTCGTATGTATCTTTGCCAGATGGTGAAGATTTATTACACGGTTTAATTGATACGTTGGCAATTGCGATATTAGGTACATTTATTTCTGCTTTTTTATCTGTTCCATTTGCTTTTTGGGCGGCAACGAATATGAGTAGTGGAAAATTAACTTCAGGAACTGGGAAATTTGTACTTAGTTTTGTTCGTACATTTCCTGAATTAGTTATGGCTCTTTTATTTATAAAAGCTGTTGGTCCAGGCTCTTTTGCCGGAGTTCTAGCTTTAGGGTTACACTCTATCGGAATGTTAGGGAAACTATATTCGGAAGGAATTGAAAATATAGATAAGGGACCGACGGAAGCGTTAATAGCAACGGGTGCAAATCGGTTTCAAATACTTTGGTATGCCGTATTACCACAAGTGTTACCGGATTTTCTATCGTATACGTTATACAGGTTTGAAATTAATGTACGATCCGCTGCGATTTTAGGTGTTATTGGAGCAGGTGGTATTGGTACGCCATTAATTTTTGCACTTAGTTCACGTAATTGGTCTCGTGTGGGAATTATTTTATTAGGTATCATTTTAATGGTAATTATAATTGATTTTATTTCAAGTTCTATTCGTAAGCGGATTATTTAATTTGTTTTAAAAGCATCTAATTCAGATGCTTTTTTGTATTTTTAAAGGTTATCAAAAAGGAGATATATCAGAAATTAGTATATTTGTATAAATATACAGATAATTATATTTATTTTTAAAATAAAAACAATTAAAAAGTATGTCATATTGAATGCCCATACATTCCCTAAATCAATGTGTTTTTTATGGAAAATCAAAAAAACATCAACATATTTGTCGATACATGTTGTATAATCTTGCGTGGGAAGCTATCATATAAATGTATAAAACGTTTACTAACATACGCGAAGGGAAGAATAGCATGTCACATTCAATCGAACAACTTTCTATCAACACGATTCGCACATTATCCATTGATGCGATTGAAAAAGCAAACTCTGGTCACCCAGGAATGCCAATGGGTGCAGCACCAATGGCTTATACATTATGGACTCAATTTATGAAACACAATCCAAATAACCCAACGTGGTTTAACCGCGATCGTTTCGTATTATCTGCAGGTCATGGCTCAATGTTACTATACAGTCTACTTCATCTATCTGGTTATGACTTAACAATGGATGATTTAAAGAACTTCCGTCAATGGGGAAGCAAAACTCCAGGACATCCTGAGTATGGTCACACAGCAGGTGTAGACTCAACAACTGGTCCACTTGGACAAGGTATTGCAACTGCTGTAGGTATGGCAATGGCTGAAAGACATTTAGCGGCTAAATACAACCGTGATGCGTATAATGTAGTAGATCATCATACATACGCTATTTGTGGTGATGGAGATTTAATGGAAGGCGTTTCTGCTGAAGCATCTTCATTAGCTGCTCATTTACAATTAGGTCGTCTTGTTGTACTTTACGATTCAAACGATATTTCATTAGATGGCGATTTAAATCGTTCATTCTCTGAAAGTGTAGAAGATCGTTACAAAGCATACGGATGGCAAGTAATCCGTGTTGAGGATGGAAATGATATTGAAGCAATCGCAAAAGCAATTGAAGAAGCGAAAGCTGACGAAAAACGCCCAACGCTAATTGAAGTAAGAACGACAATTGGTTTCGGTTCTCCAAACAAATCAGGAAAATCAGCTTCACATGGTTCTCCACTTGGTGTAGACGAAACAAAATTAACGAAAGAAGCATACGCTTGGACTGCTGAACAAGACTTCCATGTAGCAGAAGAAGTATATGACAACTTCCGTAAAACAGTACAAGATGTTGGTGAAACGACACAAGCTGCGTGGAACACGATGCTCGGTGAATATGCACAAGCATATCCAGAATTAGCAAACGAACTGCAAGCAGCAATGAACGGTCTTCTTCCAGAAGGTTGGGAACAAAGCTTACCAACTTATGAATTAGGATCAAAAGCAGCAACACGTAATTCTTCAGGTGCTGTAATTAATGCAATTGCAGAGTCTGTACCATCATTCTTCGGTGGATCTGCTGACCTTGCTGGTTCTAACAAAACATACATGAATAACGAAAAAGACTTTACAAGAGCTGATTACAGCGGAAAAAACATTTGGTACGGTGTACGTGAGTTCGCAATGGGTGCAGCAATGAACGGTATCGCACTTCATGGCGGTTTAAAAACTTACGGTGGTACGTTCTTCGTATTCTCTGACTACTTACGTCCAGCAATTCGTCTTGCAGCATTAATGCAATTGCCTGTAACGTATGTATTTACACATGACAGTATTGCTGTTGGTGAAGATGGTCCAACACATGAACCAGTTGAGCAATTAGCAGCGCTTCGTGCAATGCCAAATGTATCTGTTATTCGTCCAGCAGACGGTAACGAATCAGTTGCAGCTTGGAGACTAGCTCTAGAATCTACAAAAACACCAACTGCATTAGTGTTAACTCGTCAAGATCTTCCAACATTAGAAGGTGCAAAAGACGATACTTATGAAAAAGTAGCAAAAGGTGCATATGTAGTTTCTGCAAGCAAGAAAGAAACTGCTGATGTAATCTTAATTGCAACTGGATCTGAAGTAAGCTTAGCAATCGAAGCGCAAAAAGCTCTAGCAGCAGACGGCGTTGATGCAGCTGTTGTTAGCATGCCATCTATGGATCGCTTCGAAGCTCAAACTGCTGAGTACAAAGAATCTGTACTACCAAAAGCAGTAACGAAACGTTTCGCAATTGAAATGGGTGCTACATTCGGATGGCACCGTTACGTAGGCCTTGATGGAGATGTACTAGGTATCGACACATTCGGTGCTTCTGCTCCTGGTGAGAAGATTATGGAAGAGTATGGATTTACTGTAGAGAACGTTGTTCGTAAAGTAAAAGAAATGCTTTAATGATTTTAGAAAAATCTCTCCAGCATGGGGAGATTTTTCTATGTAATTGAGTTTTTTCGACAGGAAAAGTTTTTTCTCTCTCCGTAGTCAGACAATCATTGCAAATCTTCTCTTATATAATGTAGGGAAAAGGTTGTCCAGATCGGGAGGGGAAAAATGAAAACGTATGAATTGTATTTAATTCAAGAGGATATTGCGAAAGCTTACTTTGGTCGTGAATATTTGTTTTTTGATTTATTTGCTCGATTTTCAGAATCTGGGTTCCTTTCGGAGAAGAAAGTATTATATAAACAAATGACGTATATTACGATGCCGTTACAAGTAATGAAAATTCATCATAAATTAGAACAAGCTTTGCGTGTTCTTGGTAAATATGAAAGAACAAATCATACTCATACGCTTTATACAGGAGCCGAATACGGAGAAATAATGGTGAAACCACAATATATTCGAATAAATACTTCTGGAAATGTATCCATGGAAACAACTTTCTTTGAGGTGCTTAGAAAGTGTGAGTTAACATTTTTAGCGATGGATTATGAAAATAAAAAGTACGGTTGGTTAAATCCTCTCAAACAAGTACGAACATATGTGTAAAAAATGTCGAATAGTATCTTGTCTTATTGAAAAGGTTTTAGTACACTGTAAGGTAGACAACATGAAGGAGGAAAAGATATGCCAATGTGGTTAGGTATTCTAGTGGGCGTAGTAGCACTAGTAGCAGGCGTGGCGTTAGGATTTTTCATTGCCCGCAAATACATGATGAATTACTTACAAAAAAATCCACCAATTAACGAACAAATGTTAAAAATGATGATGATGCAAATGGGACAAAAACCTTCCCAAAAGAAAATCAATCAAATGATGAGCGCGATGAACAAGCAACAAACAAAATAAGCGCAAAAGGGCACTCTTACCGAGTGCCTTTTTCTTTTGGTTATAAAACATATTTAAAACTTTTAAATATTCTGTATTTTTGTTACACTGAAAACATCGCTCATTTTAAGGGAGGAGGATAAATATGAAAGTGTTTTTTAATTTAGCTTGGTTTTTTAAGCAAGAAAAACGAGCGTACATAATCGGAATTATTATGTTATTTGGTGTCGCGCTTCTTGAACTTGTAGCGCCAAGAGTACTAGGGATTGTAGTAGATGAAATTAATAGTGGAACATTAACGTCTGAAAAATTGTTGAACTGGGTTATTCTATTAGTAGTTGTAGGAATTATGATGTATATATTACGTTATTTATGGCGTATTATGATTTTTGGATCTTCTTTAAAACTAGCTCGTCAACTGCGAAAGAATCTATATGAACATTTTACTAAGATGAGCCCATCCTTTTATCAATCACGTCGCACAGGCGATTTGATGGCACATGCGACAAATGATATTCAGGCGATTCAGCAAACTGCGGGGGCAGGTGTTTTAACACTCGTTGATTCATTAGCTGTTGGAGGATGTGTACTCGTAGCGATGGGATTTACAATTAGTTGGAAGTTAACGTTATTAAGTTTAATTCCGATGCCAATTGTAGCTATTTCTACAAATTATTATGGAACTTTATTGCATAGAAGATTTCATAAGGCACAGCAATCGTTTTCTGAAATCAATGATAAAGTACAAGAAAGTATGAGTGGGATGAAGGTAATTCGCTCACTTGGACAAGAGAAAGAGGATTTACAAGCGTTTCGGAAAAAATCTGAAGATGTCGTACATAAAAATATGCTAGTTGCACGTATTGACTCGTTATTCGATCCAACGATTTCCCTAATTGTCGGATTTTCATTTTTGATCGCAATTTGTTACGGATCATTATTAGTCGTACGAGGTGAATTAACTGTAGGGGAATTAGTAACATTTACAACGTACTTAGGGACACTTGTATGGCCAATGTTAGCTTTTGGATGGCTATTTAATATTATGGAGCGTGGACGTGCTTCGTATGATCGTGTGGAGAAAATATTTTCACAAACTTCAGATGTAGTGAATAAGGAAAATGCTATACATGCTATAGCAAGTGGTGATGTTTCGTTTGCTGTTGATTCGTTTTCTTATAAAAAGAATGAACTATTAAACTTAAAAGATATTTACTTTAACTTAAGAAAAGGTGAAACGTTAGGAGTTGTAGGGCGTACCGGTGCAGGGAAGACGACGTTATTAAAATGTTTAATTCGAGAGTATGATCATTTTAATGGTGAATTAAAAGTTGGGGAGCGGGATATTCGAGATTTAACACTTCAAGGTGTGCGTTCTGCAATTTCATATGTACCGCAAGATCACTTTTTATTTTCAGCGAGTATTGGGGAGAACATTGCTTTTGGAAAGGCCGATGCTACATATAAAGAAATTAGCCGAGCTGCTGATATTGCTTGTATTCATAATGATATATTTCAATTTCCAGAAGGGTATGACACTGTAGTAGGTGAAAGGGGCGTTTCACTATCAGGAGGTCAAAAACAGAGAATCTCTATTGCGCGTGCATTATTAACAAATGCTGAAATTTTAATATTAGATGATTGTTTATCAGCCGTAGATGCAAAAACAGAAGAAACTATTTTAACTGCATTGAAACGAGAAAGGGCAGAGAAAACGACGATTATTACTGCCCATCGTTTAAGTGCTATTCAGCATGCAAATCTTATTCTTGTTATTGATGAAGGTAGGGTTATGCAGCGGGGGACACATGAGCAATTAATGAAAGAAAATGGTTGGTATAAAGAAATGTACGAAAGCCAGCAGTTAGAGGCATTAGTAGAGAAAGGAGGCGTATGATGGCTGAGAAAAAACGGAGTGATTTAAGAAGGTTGCTTTCTTATATGAGGCCCTATAAAGGGTTATTGGCGTTAGCATTTTTATTTCTAGTTGGTGCAACTGTAACTGAAATGATGGGTCCTTTTTTAATTAAGCAATTTCTTGATGAACACTTAGTGCCAGGTAACTTTGAACAATCAGCACTTGTAACCCTATTTGTAGTGTATATTATTGCTCATTTATTAATAGTATTATTTACTTATTTAGACTTATTGTACTTTCAAAATATCGCTTTTAAGATTGTCCAAGATATGCGAGTTGAAGTGTATGAACATGTTCAAAAATTGTCATTAAGCTTCTTTGATCGTACGCCGATTGGTACGCTCGTATCTCGCATAACGAATGATACAGAAGCGATTAAGGATTTTTATGTTAGTGTACTATCAACATTCGTGAAAAATGTAGTCTTTTTAGTAGGGATTTTAGTAGCGATGTTTTTATTAGATGTAAAATTAGCGCTATTTTCGCTCATATTAATTCCGGTAATGTTTGCAATTATGGTGTTGTATCAACGGAAAAGTGCAGCTTTTTATTTAGAGGTACGTAATCAGCTGAGTATATTAAATGCAAAGTTAAATGAGTCCATTCAAGGTATGAATATTGTTCAGGTGTTCCGGCAAGAAAAGCGGATGAGAAAAGAATTTGAAGAAGTGAACAATAAACATTTTAGTGCTGGACGTCGTACTTTGAAATTAGATGCATTACTTTTACGTCCAGCAACAGATCTTGTTCATATTGTGGCAATTGCGTTAGTACTTGGTTTATTCGGAATCGATGCTTTAAAGAGTCCTGTTGAAGTAGGGGTTTTATATGCTTTCGTTAACTATATTCATCGTTTCTTCCAGCCGGTAAATGAGATGATGATGAAACTATCTTTCTTTCAGCAAGCGCTTGTTTCATCATCGCGTGTATTTCATTTAATGGATGATAAAGATTTAGCTCCTGTTCAAATGGGGAGTGAACAGCCACGAGTAGCTAACGGGGAAATTCAGTTTAAAGATGTTACTTTTTCATATGATGGAAAGCGTGACGTTTTAAAAAATGTATCTTTTCACGTAAAGTCAGGGCAAACGGTTGCTTTCGTAGGGCATACTGGTAGCGGAAAGAGTACGATTATGAATTTATTAATGAGATTTTACAATATTAAATCAGGAAATATAGTAATAGATGGAGTAGATTTAGAGAAGTTCGAAGAACAAGAAATTCGAAAGAAAATTGGTCTTGTGCTGCAAGATGCATTTTTATTTGCTGGAAATGTAAAGCAAAATATTCGTATGTATAATGAAGAGATTACGGATGAAGAGATAGAGGAAGCGGCAAAGTTTGTGCAAGCGAATACGTTTATTGAAAAATTACCAGAGCAGTATGATACAGAAGTTGTCGAAAGAGGAGCTGCATTTTCTAGTGGTCAAAGGCAATTAATTGCTTTCGCTAGAACGATAGCAACCAATCCGAAAGTATTAGTGTTAGATGAAGCGACGGCAAATATTGATACAGAAACAGAGGAGGCTATCCAAACGGCATTGCAGCAAATGCGAAAAGGTAGAACAACGATAGCGATTGCGCACAGATTGTCTACAATCCAAGATGCGGATCAAATATTTGTTATGCATGAAGGGGAAATTGTAGAAAGTGGAACGCATCAAGAGTTACTTAGTAAACAAGGACTTTACTACAATATGTACTTGCTACAAAATAAAGGGAGTTTGCAACAGGCCTTGTAGAATTACAAGGTCTTTTTTCTATTCTCTCAGATATTAAAATGTAATAAAATTTTCGAAATATGTGAGAGGTTTGTCGTGTCCTTTAACTAGAGTTGTACATATTGTATATAGAATAACAAAATTTGATAGGAGCTTTTATATGCAAAATAGATCCAGTTCAAATATTACGTTTATTGATGTGTCTCATTGGGAAGGAAACATTAATTGGAATGCTGTGAAGTCATCTGGCATTCCAGCGGCGTACGCAAAAGCGACGGAAGGTGTGAACTATATTGACCCCACTTTCGTTCAAAATGTACAAGCTGCGAGAAATGCGAATGTATTAATTGGTGCATATCATTTTGCTCATCCAGAACAAAATGATGCAATTTCAGAAGCGAAATATTTTGTGAGTATATTACAGAGTAATCAGACGGACTTAATTCCTGTTTTAGATTTAGAATCGCCAACGGATACTAGCAATAGTAGTTTAACGGGTGCGACTATATCGAATTGGGCAAGAAGTTTCGTAAATTATGTGAAACAAGCTACTGGGAAAGATGTAATGTTATATACAGGAATTTGGTATATTAATGAATTTGGAATTAGCGGGTTAAGTGACATTCCACTTTGGATTTCCAAATATTCTAGTATACCGCCTGCTGATGCTGGTGGATGGACAGAGTGGACAGCTTGGCAGTACACAGATTCTGGGCAAATTTCAGGTGTAGGAAATTGTGACGTATCAGTAGCTGTTTCATTAGAAGCTTTACAAGGAAATGGAGCAAGTAGTGGAGGGAATGTTTCCACGCCTAATAATGCGACTCCAGTATACGGAGTTGCTGTAATTAATGGAGATAATGTGAATTTACGAAGTGGACCATCTTTACAGTCTAGTGTAATTCGCCAATTGAATCGTGGCGAATCATATGAAGTTTGGGGAGAACAAAATGGATGGCTCTGCTTAGGGACAAATCAGTGGGTATATAATGATTCAAGTTATATTCAGTATAAACATTATGTAGCAACTATTACTGGCGATAATGTGAATCTGCGAGATGCTCCATCATTAAACGGGAATGTTATAAGACAGTTACATCATGGTGAATCATATCGAGTATGGAGTAAGCAAGATGGATGGCTTTGCTTAGGGACAAATCAATGGGTATACTATAATTCAAGTTATATTCAGTATGGTGTACAATAAAGTGAATCTAAAAGGTATCTCGACTGAGGTGCCTTTTATGAAAAATATATAATTTTTACAAAGTATATATTGATAACATAGTATGATGTAATTGATATATGTTTAAAAATAATCGGAAATGAAATAAAGGAGTAATAATATGGAGTATGTGCTAATAGGTGGGGTTTTAATATTATTAGCTGTAGTGTTTGTACTGTTTTATAAAAATAAACAGTTAGAATCAGAGAGTCAGCAAGTAGAGTTTGAAAAGAAACAAGCGATTGAAACGTATGAAAATGAGATTGCAGCTACGATTACAGGGCATAAAGAACAACAGGATACTTTAAAGAATATGGAACAGAAAAAATATAATGATTTACAAGTGAATACAGCTAGAGAACTTGAAAATATGCGTATGATGAAAAATCAATTGGCTGTTCAACATAGTAAAGAACGTAGTGAAATGCAAGATAAGCATAGTAGTGAAATACATATGTTTCAAAATTTAATTGCGGATTTACGAGAATATACCAAAAATGGTGCTGAAATGAATGCGCATGAAACATTACATTATATGAAGCGAGGTTTCGTTGAGCAAGGAATAATACTAGAAGAAGAGTTTCATATTATACCGAACGTTTTTATGATACGCAATAAATATAGAGATAAACGTGACATAAATGATAATCGAATTCATCACCTTATCTTATGTAAAACTGGTATTTATCTACTTGAGACGAAAGAATGGACCGGGAAATTAATCCATGGCTTAACGAGAGAAAATGCGGGTATATATTCATTTATGATTGAGGAAATTGGTAAGTATCAACATGAAATTGAAAAAGAAGAGACATTTGAATTTATTACGGATGGAACTTCATTAACTTTGCAAGTAAGAAATGAAGGGAATCCAGCGTATAAAGCGAAAATGCTATCTCAAACTTTATATAATTGTTTGGAAGAAATGCAAGTAGATATTGTAAAGGAAAAAGTAAAACCAATTGTATATTTTGAAAATGAGAGTGGAAAAGAAGTTATTGATCTTTCTAATGAAGAATTGCCGAGATTTAAAGATAGAGAGCAAATTGTAACGTTTTTCAGAAATGAAGTTTTAACAAGTAAAGTAATATATACAGCACGAGAACTACAAAAGATTAGAGATATGATTGGCAAGATGAATTATGTTGCGAAGTGAAAAATAAAGTAAAACTTTAATTAGTGGGGGTTTATGGGCAACCCGACTTCTACCCTTTACAGCCGAATTTTGAGGTGGGAGTCTAACTGCCCGCAAATAGCGGGATAAAGTAGGTGTTATTTGGGTGGAGAAAGGTAAAAGCTCTATATTGTGGGGAATGTTGTACATTTATATTTGTTTGCATATATTAATGTACATTGCGTTTATTTTCGTTATTGATATGGTTCATGTGTCATTGAGTGTAATGAGTATTTTGGTGGTAGTAAGGCCTTTTATTTTATTAGTTATTATTCAAAAGTCTATTTTACATGTTTCGGCAAGACGTGATAAAGGTAAGAAACAACTGTTCACTATAATGATGGTAGGTCTCATTCCATTGCTAGTATGCACCGTACAATTAAGTATAAATAAATACACTTCAAATTTTAATCAGGATCGGTGGTTAAATTATGAAGAAAAACGAGTACATATGGTAGATGACCTATTACAGGAGCATAAATTGATAGGGAAATCAAACGAGGAAATTACAAAATTGTTAGGGGCCCCTACGAAAACAAGCAGTTTGGAAACGGGAATTACTACACTATACTATCTTGGGAATGAACGTGGTTTCATTCCTATAGATAGTGAATGTCTTGTTTTGCAATTTGATAAAGATGGTAGAGTTATAGAGTATAAGGTACAACGAGATTGAAATAGTGAGAGGAGAAGCTATATCTTTTATAGCTTCTTTTCTATATTCCAATATAGAAAAATTAGGCAAATAGTAGTCATTCCTATCTATACGAATGAGATAGAGTTTGTTATATTGTAAAGGGTTATTTAGTTTAGAAGTCTGCTAGATAGCCTTAAATATTTTAGATTAGGGAGGGAAGTTAACACGAATTAAGATATAAACGTGTTAAATAATTAGTATGAAAAAAGAATTTTATAATGTTTTAGCTGCATCAATTGTATTTAGTATGGTAACGATTCCGAGTTTTTCCTATGCAGACACAGTAGAAAAGACCGTAACAATTTCAACAGACGAGCAAGCATTAAAAAGTATTGAAAGCCATATGAAAGATGAAGATGGACGTGGAGAGAGCAAAGGAATAACAAATGAAGTACAAGGAGATTTTTTTGTACATATAATAGGTTCAGCATCTTTATTTGATTCTGCTGAGTTACAAAAAGCGACAGGTGTTCAGCTTTCTAATCAAGTAGTGAAAGCCGAAAAACAAAAAGGAAACGCTTACTATATACAAACAGAATCTGGAGCTGGGTGGATACAAAGTAGTGAAGGAAATGTAGAGGTTAAGGAAGTTTATCACTTGGCAAACGAAAAGTTAGTAATTAATGAAGAGACAGCTACATATTCCGCACCATTTAATTCATATAAAGACGAGAAAGTGTTACAACCGCAAACAATTATTGCAATTGGACAAGTTGGAGAGTGGTTCCAAGTCCAAATAGATAATGAGGTGAAATGGATTTATTCACCTTCAGCAAAATTTGAGGGTACAAAAGCATCTCTTATTCAAAGCACAACTCCAACTCGTACGAAACGTGCAGCGGTTATGTATACTGCACCAATAGAAGAGAAAACAGCGGATATTTACGGTGTACCATTAAAGGAAATGATTGTACCAACAGGTAATGAAAATATTCGTCCAGGTTATGCGATGAAACCAAAATACATTACAATTCATGAGACAGATAATTATAGTGTTGGAGCAAATGCTAGAAACCATGCACAATATTTATACAGTCAAGCAACAGGAACGACTGACCGTTCAGCATCTTGGCATTTTACAGTAGATGATAAAGAAATTTATCAACATCTACCATTAAATGAAAATGGTTGGCATGCTGGAGATGGATCAGAAGGAACCGGTAACAGAGAATCAATTGCAATTGAAATTGCTGTCAATCAAGATGGTGATTATAATAAAGCTGTGGAAAATGCTCGCAAACTAGCAGCCTATTTAATGGGGGAATTAAATATTCCTTTAGAAAATGTGAAAAAACATCAATTTTGGAGCGGAAAGAATTGTCCGGCCATTATGATAAGGAATAATGCGTGGGAGCCATTTTTACAGGGAACGAAAGCTTATTATGATGCGAATCATAAAGATGATATAACTGGCGGTTGGTATGAAGCAGATATTCGTGAATTAGATAAAAGAGGTATTATGGTTGGAGATGGAAAGGGTTCTTACTGGCCAGAACGTCTTGTAACACGTGGTGAATTTGCGAATTTAGTTTCAAGATCATTGCAATTACCAGA
Organism: Bacillus sp. TH19; assembly: GCF_016651075.1. Taxonomy (NCBI): domain Bacteria; kingdom Bacillati; phylum Bacillota; class Bacilli; order Caryophanales; family Bacillaceae; genus Bacillus; species Bacillus sp. TH19. The sequence goes on from NZ_JAEKEO010000007.1 coordinate 1,939,150, forward strand.
GGGGAAATCGAATTTCAAAGATTTAAGCACAGCTCATCCATCGCTAGTAGATGGTATTAATCGTGCAGCTAGTGCTGGGATTATAAGTGGACGAGGAAATGATATATTTGCTCCGAATGATACGATTAAACGTGATGAAGCTGTCATTATGATTGATCGTGCATTGCAATACAAAAATATTAAAGGTAACTTAGTTCCATTACCATTTACGGATCAAAATTTAGCGTATGATAAACAGGCGGTTCAACGTGTTTATGGGTTAGGTATCGTAAAAGGGAATGAGAATAATGAGTTTATGCCAAAAGGTTCTGCAACACGTGGGGAATCGGCAGCATTTATTAATAGAATGTTAAAAGTAATAGAGAGTAAATAATGGAAAGGCATTCGCTTTGGCGAGTGCTTTTTATTTTTCAATATGTTATAGAAAGGGGATGTGAATTTTGGCTGGAATAAGGAATGAAAGTGGAGGTGATGCATATATTTAGATGCATTGGGTAATTTTTTGTAATTTCGTATAAAATGAAAAGGAGGTAGGGCGGTGAAATCAATACCGACTGATGTCCTGAGTAAGGAATTGATGGAAAGAGAAGGGGTTATATCTATTACAGTGATGGAATTTGAAAAGATAGAAGTGGCCGGAGTAGTTGTTTCTGGTCCAGCTGTTATTTTGATTAATCAAGAGTAAGTACATATTATTAATATAGAAAAGTAGAAAGAGCATCCATTTAGGATGCTTTTTGTTTGTATAGAGGTGCGCATGTGATAGATAATTGGAATATTGGAGGGGGAATATGTGGCAATTATTATAACAATGCTATTAATGGGAGTTTTATTAGGGTTTGTCGGAGCAGGAGGAGCTGGATTTATCATCGCGATACTCACTTTAGTATTCCATATCCCTATTCACGTTGCTCTTGCAACATCTCTAACTGCCATGGCATTTACGACATTATCTGGGGTAGTAAGTCATTATAGAGAAGGGAATGTTGTATTTGTAATAGGCGGAATTGTTGGGGGATTTGGAGCGATTGGTTCCTTTATTGGTTCGAAGTTTGGTTCGCTAATACCAGCGAATCTTCTACATTGGTTTACAGCGGGAATGTTATTTTTATCTGCAATTTTTATGTTTATTCGGTTGATTATGTTTCAAAAAAGATCACAGTCGTCTTTAAAAGGGCATAAAGAACTTTCGAAAGATAACTTGATTAAATGTATATTCCTCGGATTGGTGACTGGAATTTTAGCAGGTGCATTTGGTATTGGCTCAGCACCTTTTATCCAACTCGGATTAATGGTTCTATTAGGTTTAACAATCCGTCAATCTGTAGGGACGACAATGCTCGCTATATTACCAGTCGCAATTGGAGGTGGGTTTGGATATAGTTCGGAAGGGTATTTAGATTATGTATTATTAGTACAAGTTTTAATGGGGACAATGTTAGGAGCATATATAGGAGCTAAGTTTACAAATTATGCACCTCGCATGCTTCTAAGGTTTTCGATGATTATGACACCAATATTAGCTGGATGTATGTTGTTAGTAGAGTAAAGAAAACTATTAATATATTTTACGAATGAATTATATAAGTAATTCATATTTCTCATATAAAAGGATTTGCTTTAATATAATGAGTATAAAGTTCGAGTATTCGAAGTATTACTTGAATTATATCCCTATCCCTTTTCTAAAAATGCGAACAAGTTTTGCCCTATTCTATTCAATAGTTTATTGTATAGAAATATATTGTTCGATGACCATTATGGAACGCACATAATGGGTAAATCCCGATCCTTAAAGAGGATGCCCCTAATCTTCATGTGAAAATATGATCGGATAAGAAAGCTGGCCAATTTATGGTCAGCTTTCTTTTTGTTCAATGAGTAAGTCTTCTTTAATTTCTGTTTGCAGTAATAAAGTTTTTCCGAAGCGACGTTTACATTCAGCTCGTACTTTTTGAATGGCTAGTAGCTGAGAAGTAGCAGGCACTGTGACAATGGCTTGCCGAGGTTTTCGGTTTTCTTCACAAAAAACACATTCCACAACATATTTAGAAATCATAATTTCACCCTTCCGGTTTGAATTTCTAAGAAGGGACTGCTCATGAAGTTGATGTAAACTTTCGGCATCTTTTTACTTATTTCCTCTTTTTTTTCAAAGGGGAAATAAAAAAGAAGGTGAATTTTAGTAGGGGAGGGATGTATATGGAGAGATGGATAGGTACGGCAGCTATTTGTATGAATGAAAGAAATGAAATTTTAATGGTATTGCAAGGAAAAGAAGGGGAAGAAAAAAGGTGGTCTGTCCCAAGTGGAGGACTTGAAAAGGGAGAAACACTAGAAGAATGTTGTATCAGGGAAGTTTGGGAGGAAACAGGCTACAATGTGGAGGTTGTAAATAAAATATACGAAAAAGAAGGTATTACATACGGGATTCCGGTGTATGTTCATTATTACTTTGTTAAAAAAATAGGCGGTAATATGAAAATCCAAGATCCGGATGAGTTAATACATGAGATTGATTGGAAAGGGATACATGAAGTTGGGAAATTATCGTTAGCTTTTCCGGAGGATTACGAGCTAATATACCGATATATAAATAAAAAAGCAAGTGTGTAAATACTTGCTTTTTTATTGTATCCAAGATAAGAAAAGTGGAACGATAACTAAACTAGCTCCAGCTGTTAAAAGCATTGATAAACTTGCAATTGTACCTTCTACAGGACCGATTTCAAATGCTTTTGATGTTCCGGTCCCATTCGCGCTAGTACCTAGCATTATACCTTTTGCGAGCGCTGTTTTAATACGGCATATGCGTATGAGTGTAGGGCCGAATAACGCTCCAGTTAAGGCAGTTAATACAACGAAAACTGCTGTTAATTGTGACATGCCGCCAATCATTTCTGAAATAGCCATTGCAATAGGTGTTGTTACAATGTGCGGTGCTAAACTTTGTTCTATTGTAGAGTCAATTTGAAAAAAATTAGCTAGTAGTGCGGAAGTAATAACAGATAGAAAAGAACCGACAATGACATTAATTAAAATAGCAGTGCCGTGTTTTTTTAATAGATCAAAATGTTTATAGATTGGCCATGCGAAAGCAACTGTTGCAGGTTTTAATAATTCTGTTAGCCAATGACTACCAGATTCGTAGGTTCCGTATGGTGTATCTAATCCAAGTAATAAAGCGATTAAAATGATTGGGCATACAAGAAGGGGAGAAAGCAAACTCCAATTCCAGCGTTGATACATTTTTTTAGATACCCAATATGTGAATAGTGTTAATAGTAAACAAAGAAAGCCGATCATTGTGTTGATCCTTTCCGCTTTAATAGCAATTCTGTTAAAAGTCCTGTTACGAGAGTGACACAAAGTGTACTAATCACGATAATTAAAATGAGATCGATTCCATACTGTGATAATGTATCTTTGTAACGAATGACAGCGACTGCAGAAGGGATGAAAAATAAAATAAGTTCTTTTAATAAAAAGTCTGCACCGTCTTGTATCCATTCTTTTTTCACTATATTAAATTTTAATGAGATTAACAATAAAAAAATACCGATTATACTTCCTGGAACTGGGAGGTGTGCCTGTTTTGCAATCCATTCACCTGTCCAAGCGAAACAAAATAATAATAAAATTTGTCCGCTTAACTTCCACCATTTCATACAGTAACCACCTCTTTGTTTTTTACATAAAAATTGTAAAAAAGAATTAACAATTTCTACTATACGTTCATTCGAAATATTTGTCTAATATATAAATTATATGTTATTAATATATTAGATGTATTAATCGAAAGTGAAAAGGGTGTCCAAAATGGAATTAAGGCATTTGCAATATTTTGTTGTAGTGGCAGAGGAATTACACTTTGGACGAGCAGCTGCTCGTTTACAAATGACACAACCACCGCTTAGTCAACAAATTCAGCAATTAGAAAAAGAAATGGGAGTTATGTTATTTTCAAGAACGAAGAGAAAGGTTGAATTAACAGAAGCAGGAGAAATGTTTTTAAAAGAAGTAAAAAAAGCGTTTGAACAAATTGAAAAAGCAGTAGAAGTTGCACAAAGTGCTCAAAGGGGAGAAGTTGGATCACTTTCAATTGGTTTTGTAGGTGCGGCGATATATGATATTTTACCGTCAATCGTCAGAGAGTATAGAAAGAAATTTCCGAGAGTTTCTGTAGCATTACATGAATTGTCCACACCGGATCAGGTGCATGCACTTCATGATAATCGAATTGATATTGGATTTTTACGTCCGCCAATACCAACGCAATTACTTGAGTTAGAACCAATTCAAAAACTTTCATGTACGTTATGTTTACCGAAGGCACATCCTCTTGCTGAAAAGGACGAAATACATATCGAAGATTTAAGGGATGAACCGTTCGTATTTATTACGAGACCAGTATGGCCAGCGTTATATGATACAATTTTATCGCTTTGCCGTGATGTAGGTTTTAGTCCGCACATTGTACAAGAAGCAACGGAGTATCAAACTGTTATGGGGCTTGTAGCGGCAGGTATTGGGATTACGGTAATACCTGTATCCGCAAATAAATTGTATAAAACAGAAGTTGTATATAAAGAGTTATGTGATTCTAATTTTGTTGCAGAAATGTCAGTGGCTTATAAAAAAATGAATAACAATCCAGAGTTGTTAGAGTTTTTGAAAATTGCAAGAGAGAAAAAAAGGATTGAAGTGGAAGATGCGAAGGCTGAATAGTTGATGAAGTTACAAGGTAGTCATGATAATTAAGTTATATAAAGATTCACCTCGTTAAACAAAAAACGGAAATGTAACTAAAGTGCATTTCCGTTTTTTGTTTTTTTGTTCAATGCTAAAGAGGTAAATATGTTTGGTTTCTAGGACTAAAGGCTTAGTAAAGATTCCGATTGAAGTGCGATGTTTAAAATGTCATATTCTTATACACTAGTAATATAGAATGCGTATGTTATGAAGTAAGGTAGGGGGAAATTATGTCTTTATTTCGGTTAGCGAGAAAAAATATACAAATATTTGCTACCAAAAGGTTAAAACAATTTATGTGGATTGCTATGAATACAATGATTTGTTTTTTTATGATATCATTCCGATTTAATGAAGCTGTAATAAGTAAAGCGGAATATACACCTATGTTTGTAAAGTGGTTTTATGCTATGTTTCTATTTATAGTTTTTGTGTGTATTTTCGTTACATATAAAATGACAACCTCTCTTTTACAGGTAAGAAGAGAGGAGTTTAAATCGTATGAAGTAGTGAAGATGACAAGAAAAGAAATGTTATGTTTATTATGTCAGGAGCAATTATTAACTTACGGAGGAGCTTTTGTTTTCGGATTAATTCATGGTATGTTATTTTTGAAATTATTTATTATTATTTTTATGAAAGCAGTAGGAATCCAAGGGATAACCAATGCACCGATTACGATGTATGCGGTAGTGATAACAGCAGTTGTTATGATAACCGTCATTATAATATCAATGTGGCAATGTTGTAGGTTTACACAAAGGTTAAAGGGTGAAAAGTCATATGAAACGAGGAGAAAGGCATGAGAAATCATGGCTTTTTCTTCATTTTACACATGTTATTAATCATGATACAGTGGGAAGAACTGAAAAAAAGAGTTAAGAAGAAAGGTTGTATGGAATGATAAATGAGCAAGCGATCGTAAAAGTTGATCGATTAACAAAGCGAATTGGTTCAAAGACGTTAGTAGAAAATATTAGTTTTGAAGTGAAAAAAGGTGAAGTAGTTGGCTTATTAGGACCAAATGGTGCTGGAAAAACGACATTAATGCGAATGATGGTCGGAATGATCCGTATGACAGAAGGGGAAGTATGGATTGATGGTCAATCTGTAAAACAGCAATTTGAAAAAACTGCTGCGAAAATTGGTGCTGTAATTGAGACACCAGAATTTTATCCTTTCTTAAGCGGCTATGAAAATTTAACATATTTCGGACGAATGAATGGGAATGTGACTGAAGAGCGTATCGATGAAGTAGTGCAATTGTTAGGAATGGGACAAGTAATTGACCGTAAAGTAAAAGCATATTCACTCGGTATGAGACAGCGTTTAGGAATTGCTCAGGCACTTATACATAATCCAGATGTATTAATACTAGACGAACCGACGAACGGATTAGATCCTAGTGGTATACATGAAATGCGGATGTACATAAAGAAAATTGCGCATGAACAAGGAAAAGCTGTCCTTGTTTCTAGTCACTTACTCTCAGAAGTTGAATTAATGTGTGACAGGGTTATTATTATTCAGCATGGAGAATATGTCGCAACACAAAATATTCAAAGTGATAAAAAGGAAGAAACAGAAGAAATACATATACGTGTAGATGATGCGAATAAAGCGGCAGAGGTTTTAGAATACGATGTTTTAGTAAAAGAAAACGAATTAATTATAAACGTGAAAGATGAAGAAGTTCCAAATATTCTTCGTACATTGATGGAGAAAAACATTCAAGTTTATCGTGTATATGAAGAAAGAAAAACGCTAGAAGAGCAGTTTTTAGAATTAACAGGAGGAAAAGATATTGTTTAATTTAGTTTATAACGAGCTGTATAAAATATTTAAGCGAAAGCGAACGATTATTCCTTTTGCAGTTATTGCGGTATTAATTATTGGATTAGGATGGGTTACGGTAAAATATTTAGAGCCAGAAACAAAAGGGTGGAAAGCGGATTATACAGAACGCACTGTAGAAATTGAGAAAAAGCTCGGCATGAAAAAAGCGGATATTTTAACAGAAAAGTCAGGAGACGAGCTTGTAAAGGAATACCAGCTTAAAATGAAGCATTTAGATACGAATACAGCGCCAGCAAGTAGTTCTCCGCTTTCATTTATGAGAGATACAGGTTTTATCGTATTTCCAATTTTACTTCCGTTTATTCTCGTATATGCGAGTACGATTTTTGCGAATGAATATAGCTGGGGAACATATAAATTTTTAACAATTCGTCCAGCGAGCCGATTTAAAATTTTAACATCTAAGTTTTTGGCAATCGTTATATTTGCGGCATTATTATTTATATTTAATATGATTTTTTCCGTATTATGCGGGTTGATTATTTATAAATTCCAACAACCAGCTTGGGCTGAATTTGTCGTTCAAAATGGAAATATAATAAAACAAAATATTTTCGTAGAAGCAAGTAAATATTATATTTTATCTTGGTTACCAACTCTTGTGTATGCTGCATTTGCCTTTATGATTTCCGTTTTAACGAGATCGAGCGGAGGTGCAATCGGGATTTCTTTATTTCTTGCATTATCAGGGGGAATAGCGCTAATTCCGGCAGCAAGATATGAATGGGCGAAATATTTATTACCAGCGAATACAGATTTATATGGGCTTTTAAAGGGTGGAAGCTTTATTGATGGAGTAACATTCCCATTTGCTTCTTGTATGCTTCTTCTATACTTAGCTGTATTTTTAGGGGTTTCCTATACTGTATTTATAAAACGAGATTTAACAGCATAAGCAAAAGCCGTTAAGGGTAACTTAACGGCTTTTTGTTTGTAATAATTGATGAATAGCTTCTTCGGCTAATAGGGCGAAATACTCTGCGCTAATAGGCAATGCTTTTTCATCTACTGTAAAAGCTGGATGATGCCATTCGTTTTTACCACTTGTTCCCATAAAGACGAATGAACCTGGTATTTCTTGTTGGTAAAAAGAAAAGTCTTCTCCTGCCATTGATGGTGTAGGAGAGATAACGTTTAGATTCATTTTCTCTGCAATATGAATAGAAAAATCAGTGAGTACTTTATCGTTTTGAACAGCAGGAGGACCTGGATAAAATCGGAATTCTGTTTTTACACCTAGTGCATCAGAAACGCCTTTAATGATACGTTTCATTAATGCCGGAATCTTTTCACGTGTTTCAGCTTGGAATGTACGGACAGTTCCTTCTAATATTGCTTTTTCGGGAATAACGTTCCACGTATTCCCTGAATGAATGTTTGTTACACTTACGACAGCGTTATGAGAAGAACTAATATTTCGGCTTACAATCGTTTGAAGTGCCATAACGATTTGAGATGATGCAACGATAGGATCGACGCCGGCATCAGGCACAGCTGCATGTGTACCAACACCATGGATTTCAATTTCAAATCGATCAACTCCGGCCATTAGTGGCCCATCTTTAATGCCGATTGTACCTACTGGTAAATCAGGTTTATTATGCATACCGAAAATAGCTTGCACGCCACGTAAATGCCCAGCTTCAATAACTTTGCAAGCGCCATTACTACTTTCTTCAGCTGGCTGGAATATAAGGCGGACAGTTCCGTTAAGAGAAGATTCTTTTTCCTTTAATAAATAGGCTGCACCAATAATAGCAGCTGTATGAAAATCATGCCCACAAGCATGCATTTTACCTTGTATTTTTGAAGTGTATGGAAGGTCTGTTTCTTCTTGGATAGGAAGGGCATCGATATCAGCACGAAGCGCTACAACCGGTCCTTTTTTATTACCAGAAATTTCAGCGATAACTCCTGTTTCTAAATTGGAATCAATAATAGTGATATTGGCCTTGTCTAACCAATTTTTTATCGCTTTTGTCGTTTCAAATTCTTCGTATGATAGTTCTGGATTTTCATGTAAATGCCGACGAATGGAAATAAGTTTTTCTGTTAATTGATCAGGAATAGATGCCACTTATTATGCCCTCTTTCTTAAATGAAGTATTTGTATTAATTATACAATAATAAAAGAGAGGATTCTCAAATGAAAATCCTCTCTCGTTTTATGCGGCAACTTTTTTATGAGTATGCTGTTTTTTATAACGTCCACGCATTGCGTATGCAATTTGCGGAATTGCGATACCGATTAAAATAAGTGATACACCGATCCATTGTGAAGATAGTACAGCTTCTTTTAAAACGAATACAGACATAATTGTTGTAACTGGCAGTTCTGCTGCACCAAGAATAGTTGCTAATCCAGAACCGATTTTTGGAATGCCAATTGTAAAGGCAATAGATGGAATAACGATACTAAAGATTCCTAATCCTAAGCCGTATTTCCAAAGGCCTTGAGAGATCGCCCCGTTAAAAATAAATGTTGGCGGGAATACGATCATGACTAAAGTTAAAGCGCCAGCCATTAAAAGGACACCACGTGGTAAAGAAGGTACTTCAACGGCAACTTTCCCGCTTACGAAAATGTATGTTGCAAATGTAACAGCAGATAATAAGCCTAAAATGATTCCAGTCGTATCGAAATCACCAGCTGATGTTTCTAATAACCCACTTGATAAAAATGTACCTGCAAGTAAGAAGATTACTGAAATAACTTTTTCTCTTGAAGGTAATGTTTTTGTTGCGACTGCTTCAATGATAATCCCAACCCAAACGAACTGGAATAAAAGTATAATTGCAATAGAAGCTGGTACAGTTTTTAAAGAAGCGTAATAAAAAATTCCAGTAAAACTTGCAGACGTTCCTGCGACGAATAAAATTAACATTTGTTTTAGTGGAACACGATGTCTAGAAAATAGAAGTGTAATAGCAAGTAAAATAATCCAACCGAACAAATACTGGCTACCAATTACCTCTCCAAGTGAAAACCCTTCTGCATATGCAAGTTTAACAAAAATAGCTAAAACCCCATAACTACACGCTCCTAATAAAACTAAAAGAGAATAACGAAGCATGAAAAATTCCTCCCATCTATATGAAATTGTTCCGTAACGGACATATATAACTAGAGGGAAGTATACAAAATTAAAAATGAAGGGTCAAATGAAAGAAAAGTGCAAAATTTTATAGAATAATAATAAAAGTATGATATTTATGCATAATCTTGAAATTAATAATAATTAAAGTATTGTAAAATCAGCTTTATGTTGTATAAAGACAGCATTTGAAAAAAATTTTAAGGCCAATAGGTGTGAAGTCAATTGTAATGTGCTAATCATTTGAGAAACTGTGGAACCTTTGTTATGTTAGTAACAATTAGAAAGAGTTTCATAATTCAATTGAGATTTTTCTATATAATAGAAGGGAATGAAAACGTTTTATTAGAAAATGTGTGAAAGGGTAGTTTTTCTTATTGTCATGTTGGAAAAGTGAATTCATGAAATGTCCATAGTATTTTCAATTGTTTTTGCTACAATATTGAAGAGGAGAGGAGTGGAATAATGCAAGATATTAGTATTTTTTTAGCGTTTGGAGCTGGGTTCTTATCATTTATATCCCCATGTTGCTTACCGCTTTATCCGGCATTTTTATCATACATAACAGGTATGTCGGTTTCTGAATTGAAAGAAGAAAATGCAATGCTTCGCAAAAGAAGTATGATACATACGGCGTTTTTCTTACTTGGTTTTTCAATTATTTTTATTGCAATTGGATTTGGTACAAGTTTTATTGGAGGCATCTTTACAAATTATAAAGATTTAATTAGACAGTTAGGCGGTATATTTATCATCGTGTTCGGTCTTATTATTGTCGGTGTATTTAAGCCGAAGTTTTTAATGCAAGACCGTAAATTTACGTTTAAAAATCGTCCGAGTGGCTATTTTGGATCCGTTCTAATTGGGTTGGCCTTTGCTGCTGGATGGACACCTTGTACTGGGCCTATATTAGTGTCTGTCATTGGATTAGCTGCAACAAATCCAGAATCGGCAATGATTTATATGATTGCTTACATACTTGGATTTGCTATCCCGTTTTTCGTACTTTCATTCTTTATTACGAAAATGTCTTGGATTAAAAGAAATAGTATGAAATTCATGAAGATTGGAGGATACGTTATGATTGTCATGGGTATCTTCCTATATTTTAACTGGATGACGAAAATTATCGTATATTTCTCAAGTTTATTTGGTGGTTTTACCGGTTTTTAGTATTATTCTGTGAAAATGTTGGAAATACTAACGGAAAAGCATATAATAAAATTATATTTTGCATATAGCCACAAAAAAGGATGAGAAAATATGAACATAGTTCTGTTATCAAGTATCGTTGCTGTTTGTATGGCTGTCGGTGCGATGTTTATTCGTTTAAAAGCAGCTAAGAAACCTGCAACATTGAAAAAAATTATACTTCCCCCATTTTTTATGAGCACGGGAGCGTTGATGTTTGTTTTTCCTGAATTTCGATTAACTCCAGCAGAAATGTTAGAAGCAATTGGCGTCGGTTTGTTTTTCTCTATTTTTCTTATTAAAACATCTAAATTTGAAATTAGAGGACAAGAGATTTATTTGAAGCGTTCAAAAGCATTTGTTTTTATACTAATTGGATTACTTGTCGTGCGGATTGTATTTAAAACATACTTAAGTCAATCTCTTGATTTAGGACAACTTAGTGGCATGTTCTTCTTACTTGCGTTTGCAATGATCGTTTCATGGAGAATTGCAATGTACCGTTCCTTTACGAAATTACAAAAGGAAATGGAAAAAGAAGACGGTTTTTATAATGAAAAAGATATGAAGTTAACGTGAAAATTGTACATGTATAAAATAAAAAATACAGCGTCTTTGACGCTGTATTTTTTATTGGTATTGTTAGCACCTTCTGTCCCAACCACGACGTATAAAATGTAACTTGTCGAAAATAGGAAAATAAAAAATGAAGATTATTTTGCAAGTAAAGATTTGTAATTTGAATAATCAATCTTTTTTTCTTGTAGTTTTTTAACTAAAAATTTATGATCACGCTTTGGTGTGGCGATGATATATCCTTTAATAATTAAATCTTGTGTAATTTTAGAGGCATTTTCTTGTAATGCTAGTTCTCCGATTTTGCCAGCAATTTTTGACTTAGCAACATCGCGAAATAATTCCGGAACGGGACTTACTAGTTCTTCTAACAATTGTTTTTGTTCGTCAGCCCATAAGTGTCTTGTTTTATTAATATAGTGATCTTCCCAATCCAAAATGGACATACCGTCTTCTTTCGGCAATCGTTTTAGGAATTTTCTGAACATGAAATATCCACCAATGGACATAAGCCCTAATAATACAACAGTCCAAACGACTATAAACCAACTAAACCATCCTTCAAGCAATTGTATGCCCTCCTTTAACGAAAGCAATATTTTGTATTTTATTTATATTATAAGCAATGAGATTCATAGAAAGCAAGAACGCTTGATCATTTTGACCAAGCGTTGTGATTTAAACGAAGTATAGTTGTTCAACACATAAAATATCATTGTCATTTTCTACATATTCAATGATGAGTGTGCCAACTTTACGATCTTTATCTTCAGTTGTGAAAATAGAGTAAGAAGTAAAACGTGTTGTTGATAGGCCGCTTATATGTGTAGGTAAAGGAATGTAGTCGTTATCGCGGAAGAATTCCATCAGTTCAATATCTTCAAATTCTTTTCGGTCAACTTGTTTGTTTGTATAGCGGCGTTGAAGTTGTTTTAAAGATGCATTCCAAGAAATTGCTTTTGTGTCGTATACCATTGTTCTATCTCCTTACTGTATGTAATTATTAAGAACATACGTTCTAATCTAGTATACTCTTTTTATAAGAAAAGGGAAAGCAAAAATAATGTAAGCTTGGATTTCCAAGCTTACATTATTTTGCGTCCGTCATAATCTCTATTTTTTATTATAAGTTAGATAAGAATAAGAAACAAGATGATATATATCTTGTTGATAGTTTTCAAAATTCTGTTTATTATTCATGTAATACAGTACAAGGGAATGAGAGGGATGACATACGTAATTTCACTCCAAGGACCGATGGCAAGTGGGAAAACAACATTGGCAAAAAGGTTAGAGCAATATGAGCTTTCAATTATATACGAAAATCCATATCCAATTGTAGAAAAAGAAAAGAATTACATTTAGATATGAACTCAAAAGAGGGGTTTATTACAAATCAAAAAATGTTTATTGAAGCAAAAATAAAAGAGTTTCAAAATGTGAAAAGCTCAGTCGTGATTTTTGATCGTGGACCAGAAGATATTGAATTTTATACACTCTTTTATCCGAAGATGATAGGGAAAGAGTGGGGTATAGAAACAGAATTAAAAGGTGAATTGTATAAATTAAGAGAATGCCGTTCGGATGCAATTTTTTATTTAGATGTTTCGAAAGAGAGTTTGTATGATAGGAGAAATAATGATAGGACAAGAAATCGAAGTACATTTGAGGAACAATTTAAATTAGTAGAAGTTGAAAAAGAATGGTATAAACAATTTCCCGTAACTTATGTGGACACTAATATATTATCAGTGGACGAATTAGAGGCATATTTTATAGGGTGGCTAAGGGAGAAAAGGCTATGAAAAAAATATTATTATTCGTATATCCGACATTTGCAGAGTTTGAAATAACGGTAGCAACAGCATTGCTGAAAAAGAAATATGAAATCATTACAGCGAGTTTAACAAAAGAAATGATTATAAGTGAAACAGGCTTACAAGTACAGCCGCATATAGAATTAAGTGAAGTGCGTGTAGAAGAATATGAGGGGATTATCATTCCGGACGGAGATGAAATACATATGAAAGAGGCGAAACTGCTTTTTTCAGTTATTCGTCAATTTTCTGAGCAAGGAAAATTAGTGGCAGCGATTTGTGCTGGACCGTATGCGTTAGCAAGGGCAGGTTTACTAAAAGAAATCTCTTATACAGTGACTATAGATTATCAAAAATTAGATTGTTTTCCAGTAGAAAATTTTGTGTATACAGAAGTTGTACAGCACGCAAATATTATTACAGCACAAGGACATGCATTTGTGCCATTTGGACTAGCGATTGCCTCCTATTTTGGAGTAGTGAATGAACATAATACAAATTTTTATAGTGGAAAGGGCAATATAATGATGGAGAATCTTTTACCGGAAAACGTGTAAAAGCTAGCGAATGCTAGCTCTTTTCTTGTTTACATCGATAAATAACTAACGTTTTCGGATCGCGCCATATACCGTTATGAAATGATAAATCATTTTCTATTTCTTCTTTTAGCCATTCCTTCATTTCGGTGTGAAGGGACATATTATCAGGTATATTCAGCGACGGGAACATGCTAGAAATATAGTTAACGATTGGAGTGGCATGATGAAAAACAAGTGCATTATGAATAATTGTTTCTTCAACAGTTGAAAAAACAGAGTGTAATAGATCTTTACCATTTTCTAAACAAAATGGAGCTACTGACGGTGATGTTTTTGGTAAATCAAATGTGACTAACATTTTGTTACACATTTCATCTATACGAGGTAATGAAACTTTAGAATTTGTTGTAGCTAAAAGGGCGCCGCCAGGACGAATTATCTTATGGAATCCTTGAATAGTTTTTTCGACATCTTTCATGTGGTATAACATATGCCTTGCGATTAGCAGGTCATAACAATTAGCTTCGAAAGGAAGTTTACTAGCGTCACCGAGTTTCCATTCAATCATATTATTCGTTATAGCAGCTTCAGAAAGCATAGTTTCGGATTGATCAAAACCAGTTAGATGTCCTTTATGACCATTAGTTTGCAAAAGGGAAAGAAATTTTCCGTTAGCACACCCGACCTCTAATATTTTTTCTTCCTCTTGGAGTTGTAAATGTTCAATGACGACTTCATCTACATTCACTTATTTTTCTTCGTAATGTTTATGCGTATCGATACGTGTTTGTAAATGGTTACTTACGTTGTATTGGCGTTTTACATCATTCATTTTTTCACATTCCACCTTTATGCAAAATTGCTGAATCGCATGTGTCAATACATCTGTTTTATTTAAACCTTCGTAATGGAGTGCGTCTTCAAACCTTGTAAGTAATTTTTCTTCAATTCGAAAATGAATATCTTTTCGCTTCGCCACTGAAATTTCGCCCCTTTGCATCTGTTAGTGAGACTATAGCACGTCTGAAAAAAATCTGTAAATAAATTGTGTACACAAGTACAAGTATGAGAGGGATAAAAAATTGCTTGAATAATATTTTAAACTATTGACGATTTAACCGTTTTCATATATTCTTAAATTAAGTAATATTCAAATAATTCAAAAGAAATGAGAGAGTCACATGCTTCTTCAAGGAACACATCGAATTGGTCGTATGGCCATGCTGTTGGCACTTGCGGATGAGAATGAAAGTCCCGTATTATCTATTCCGAAAGGTTGGAAATATTGTACTGGGAAAGTTGGTTCTATGAATTCGCAAAAAGTAGTAGCAGCAATGGAAACAGCGGCTAAGAGCAACCGAGTTATTGAAACAGATGTTTACAGAGAAACACATGCACTTTATCATGCAATTATGGAAGCTTTGTACGGAGTGACGAGAGGTCAAATTCAGTTAGCAGACGTTCTTCGTACAGTAGGACTTCGCTTTGCGATTGTGCGCGGTACACCATACGACGGAAAAAAAGAAGGCGAATGGGTTGCTGTTGCACTTTATGGAACGATTGGTGCACCTGTAAAAGGATCTGAGCATGAGGCGATTGGTTTAGGAATTAATCACATATGATTTGCCCATAGTCTATTAGTTAGAAGGGGGCCTTATTTTTTAGGACAGAAGTCTGTCTTAAAAAGATAAGGTCCCCTTTTGCCTTTATAAGGAGGAAAAAGAATGATTACGTTAACAGGACACACATTGACAGTTGAAGAAATGAAGAGGTTGTTACTTGAAGGTGAAGGTGTAACAGCTTGCCCAACTAGTATGCAAAAAGTGGCAGAGTGCCGCGAAGTTGTCGAGAAAATTGTAGAGGACGGAAAAGTCGTTTACGGTATTACAACTGGATTTGGAAAGTTTAGTGATGTACTTATTCAAAAAGATGATGTAAAAGCACTTCAACACAACTTAATTCAGTCACATGCGTGCGGAATAGGCGATCCATTCCCTGAAGAAGTATCACGCGGTATGTTGATTTTACGAGCTAATACGATGTTAAAAGGAGTATCGGGTGTTAGACCACTTGTTGTAAACATGCTTCTTGAGTTTGTAAATCGTAAAATTCATCCAGTCGTTCCGCAACAAGGATCACTAGGAGCGAGCGGTGATTTAGCACCTTTATCTCATCTTGCTCTCGTTTTATTAGGTGAAGGTGAAGTGTTCTACAAAGGAAAACGAGTTCATGCGATGGTTGCTCTTACAGAAGAAGGACTTGAACCTATTGAACTTGAAGCAAAAGAAGGTCTTGCGTTAATCAATGGTACGCAGGCAATGACAGCGCAAGGGGTTCTTTCTTATATAGAAGCTGAAGCAAGTGCTTATCAATCAGAATTAATTGCATCGATGACAATGGAAGGATTACGCGGCATTATTGATGCATTCGATGAAAATGTTCATAAAGCGCGTGGTTATAAAGAGCAAGTCGAAGTGGCAAGCAGAATTCGTGATATTCTTCATGATAGTAAACTTGTGACAAAACAAGGAGAACTTCGTGTACAAGATGCATATTCACTTCGTTGTATCCCGCAAGTTCACGGTGCTTCTTGGCAAGTTTTAAATTATGTGAAAGAAAAATTAGAAATTGAAATGAATGCAGCAACAGATAATCCACTTATTTTTGATGGCGGTGAAAAAGTAATCTCTGGTGGTAATTTCCACGGACAACCAATTGCATTTGCAATGGACTTCTTAAAAGTAGGGATGGCGGAGCTTGCAAATATTTCAGAGCGCCGTATTGAACGCCTAGTAAATCCGCAATTAAATGACTTACCACCATTTTTAAGTCCAGAACCAGGACTTCAATCAGGTGCCATGATTATGCAATATGCAGCGGCTTCACTCGTTTCAGAAAATAAAACGTTAGCTCATCCAGCGAGTGTAGATTCAATTCCGTCTTCAGCTAACCAAGAAGATCACGTAAGTATGGGAACAATAGCTTCACGTCATGCGCATCAAATTATTCAAAATGCAAGACGCGTTCTTGCAATTGAGATGATCTGTGCGATGCAAGCAGCAGAATATCGCGGAATTGAAAACATGAGTACAGTTACAAAAACGTTCTATCATCAAGGTCGTCAGCAAGTGCCATCTATTACAAATGACCGTATATTCTCAACGGATATTGAAAATATCGCGCATTGGTTAAAAACGAATTATTCAATAAAGGAAAGATTGGATGTAAATGCAGCACTATAAAACGAGAAAAGGGAGAGATTGAAATGGAAAAAGTACAACAAACAATTCGTGCGGCAAGAGGTACTGAGTTACAAACGAAAGGATGGGTTCAAGAAGCTGCACTTCGAATGTTAATGAACAATTTAGATCCTGAAGTAGCTGAAAAACCAGAAGAATTAGTTGTATATGGCGGAATTGGCCGTGCAGCTCGTAATTGGGAAAGCTACCATGCAATTGTTGATTCATTAAAAACGTTAGAAAACGATGAAACGTTACTTGTTCAATCAGGAAAACCGGTAGCAATTTTTAAATCACATGAAGATGCGCCTCGCGTTCTTTTAGCGAACTCAAACTTAGTACCGAAGTGGGCGAACTGGGATCACTTCCGTGAACTAGAGAAAAAAGGTCTTATGATGTACGGACAAATGACAGCGGGTAGCTGGATTTACATTGGGACACAAGGGATTTTACAAGGAACATATGAAACATTTGGTGAAGCGGCACGTCAACATTTCGATGGTTCATTAAAAGGTACTGTAACGATTACTGCTGGTTTAGGTGGCATGGGTGGCGCACAACCGCTTGCTGTAACGATGAACGGCGGTGTTGTAATTGCTATTGATGTAGATAAGCGTAGTATCGATCGTCGTATTGAAAAGAGATATTGTGATAAGTATACAGAATCATTAGAAGAAGCATTGGCTATTGCAAACGAATATAAAGAGAAGAAAGAGCCTATTTCAATTGGATTATTAGGTAATGCAGCAGAAATTTTACCTGAGTTAGTAAACCGTAATATTATCCCTGACTTAGTTACGGATCAAACTTCTGCCCATGATCCATTAAACGGTTATATTCCAGTAGGTTACACAGTAGAAGAAGCAGCGAAGCTTCGTGAAGAAGATCCAGAACGTTACGTACAATTATCAAAAGAAAGTATGAAAAAACATGTAGAAGCAATGCTTGCAATGCAAGAAAAAGGCGCGATTACATTTGATTACGGAAATAACATTCGCCAAGTTGCTTTCGATGAAGGATTAAAAAATGCTTTCGATTTCCCGGGATTCGTTCCAGCATTTATCCGTCCATTATTCTGTGAAGGAAAAGGACCATTCCGCTGGGTAGCACTTTCTGGTGATCCAGAAGATATTTATAAAACAGACGAAGTTATTTTACGCGAGTTCGCGGATAATGAGCATTTATGTAATTGGATTCGTATGGCACGTCAGCAAGTTGAGTTCCAAGGTCTTCCATCACGTATTTGTTGGCTTGGTTATGGCGAGCGTGCGAAATTTGGCCGCATTATTAATGAAATGGTGGCTAATGGTGAATTATCAGCACCGATCGTTATCGGCCGTGACCATTTAGATTGTGGATCAGTAGCATCTCCAAACCGTGAAACAGAATCTATGAAAGACGGTAGTGATGCAGTAGCAGACTGGCCAATTTTAAATGCATTAATTAACAGTGTAAACGGTGCAAGCTGGGTGTCTGTTCATCACGGTGGTGGCGTTGGTATGGGTTATTCACTTCACGCTGGAATGGTTATCGTTGCAGATGGAACAGAAGCAGCGGCAAAACGTATTGAACGCGTATTAACTTCTGACCCTGGTATGGGTGTTGTTCGTCACGTTGATGCTGGCTATGACTTAGCGGTTCAAACTGCGAAAGAAAAAGGCGTTAACATCCCAATGATGAAATAAGGAGGAAGAAACATGCTGGACACTTTACTAATAAATATCGGTCAATTACTAACAATGGATCAAGAAGATGGCTTGTTAAGACGGGAAGCGATGAATACGCTTCCTGTTATTGAAAACGGTGCGGTTGGAATTGAAAATGGTGTAGTTACTTTCGTTGGAACAGCGGAAGAAGCTAAAGGATTACAAGCGAAAGAGGTTATTGATTGCGACGGGAAAATGGTTTCTCCTGGTCTTGTTGATCCGCATACTCATCTTGTATTTGGTGGATCTCGTGAAAATGAAATCGCGCTAAAACTACAAGGAGTTCCGTACTTGGAAATTTTAGAACAAGGTGGAGGTATTCTTTCAACTGTAAATGCAACGAAACAAGCGTCGAAAGAAGAACTTGTTCAAAAAGCTAAATTCCATTTAGACCGTATGCTATCTTTTGGAGTTACAACTGTAGAAGCGAAGAGTGGTTACGGATTGGATGATGAGACAGAATGGAAACAATTAGAGGCAACTGCACAATTACAAAAAGAGCATTCAATTGATTTAGTTTCAACATTTTTAGGTGCTCATGCAGTTCCGAAAGAGTATAAAGGAAGATCGAAAGAATTTTTACAATGGATGCTAGATTTATTACCGGAAATGAAAGAGAAGCAATTAGCTGAGTTCGTTGATATTTTCTGCGAAACAGGTGTGTTCTCTGTAGAAGAATCAAAAGAATTTTTATTAAAAGCGAAAGAGCTTGGCTTTGATGTGAAAATTCATGCAGATGAAATCGACCCTCTTGGTGGTGCGGAAGCAGCGGCTGAAATTGGTGCAGCATCAGCGGACCATTTAGTTGGCGCTTCTGATAAAGGAATTGAAATGCTTGCGAATTCTAATACAGTAGCAACTTTATTACCAGGAACAACTTTCTATTTAAATAAAGAAAGCTTCGCACGCGGCCGCAAAATGATTGATGAAGGTGTTGCAGTTGCTTTAGCTACAGACTTTAACCCAGGTAGCTGTCCAACTGAAAACATTCAGCTTATTATGAGCATTGCGATGCTGAAACTGAAAATGACACCAGAAGAAGTTTGGAATGCGGTAACAGTGAACTCATCTTATGCCATTAATCGAGGCGATGTAGCTGGGAAAATTAGAGTTGGTCGTAAGGCGGATTTAGTTTTATGGGATGCTTATAATTACGCTTATGTACCGTACCATTACGGCGTAAGTCATGTAAATACAGTATGGAAGAATGGGAATATCGCATATACAAGAGGTGAACAATCGTGGAGCACGGCCACTATTTAAAGAAAAATGCAAAGTTTATCGATCGTGAAGTGACGAAGTGGAGCGAAATGATTAAAAATTGGGAGGAAGGTGTGGAAATATTCGGTGCTGCCTTAATTGGAGCGCCCCTTTCTAAACCATCTATTAGCCATTCAGGAGCATGTTTTGCACCAAAAACAATTCGTTCAATGTTGGATGCATATAGCACGTACGCAATTACAGAAGAACACGATATGAAAGAAAGTGTTCTTCATGATTGTGGTGATATTACGATGCATGTGACAGATATAAAAGAGAGTCATAACCGAATTGCGAAAACAGTTGGTCACTTGACGAAAGTAAATCCGAAAATGATACCAATCGTTCTTGGTGGTGACCACTCGATTAGTTTTCCGAGTATAACTGGTTTTGCAAATAGTAAAGGGAAGGTCGGTATTATTCAATTTGATGCCCATCATGATTTACGTAATTTAGATGATGGTGGTCCATCAAATGGTACACCGTTCCGTAGTTTGCTAGAAAATGATGTGATTACAGGAAAACAGCTCGTTCAAATTGGGATTCGTAATTTTTCAAATGCACGAGCGTACCATGAATATGCAAAAGAGCATGGCGTGACAGTGTATACAATGAAAGATGTAAGAGAGCGAAAAATAAAAGATCTTATTTCAGAAAGTATTGAAGTATTAAGAAAACAAGATGTGACTTCTATTTATATTTCTCTTGATATGGACGTACTAGACCAAGCGTTTGCGCCGGGCTGTCCAGCAATTGGCCCTGGTGGGATGGATAGTACAACTTTACTTGATGCAATTGAATTCCTTGGTAAAGAGCCACTCGTTCAAGGGATGGATATAGTAGAAATTGATCCAACTCTTGATTTTAGGGATATGACGAGTAGAGTAGCTGCGCAAGTGATTATGAGTTTTCTTTTAGCGCGAGAAACGATTAGTAAACAGGTTAGTATATAAGCGAAGGATCGTGTGTGAAGTTTTGAAGCAACCGTTTTTGTCATTATATAAAAATACATCGCTACTTATATGTAGTGATGTGTTTTTTTTGTTTTACAAGGTATATAAAATTGGAGAAAATGGGTGTAGAAATGTAACAAAATCGCGGGTTTTTTAGTGTTTCTGTACAGCTTGAATTTTTATGTGTAAATAAATTGACATAGAAAATAATTTTGTGATATTATAAAAATTTTGCTAAAAAAATAAATGTGTGTTAAGATTGAGAAGGTTACCATATATGGAGGTGGATTATTTGTTTCAAATTGGCGATAACATCGTTTATCCAATGCACGGAGCAGGTATAATTAAAGCCATAGAAGAAAAGGAAATCTCAGGAGAAAAAAGACAGTATTATGTTATAAAAATGTCGGCTAGTAATATGGAAGTAATGATTCCTATGGGGAAAATATTGAGTTCAAATATACGACCAGTTACAGATATAAAGGCATTAACAAACATAATAGATATTTTTCAGCATGGGGAATCAGATAGATTACTTACGTGGAAACAAAGGTATAAATTAAACACTGATAAAATAAAAACGGGTAAAATACAAGAAGGTGCTGAAGTTGTACGTGATTTATTACGTATGCAGAAAGAAAAAGCACTTAATGCAAGCGAAAAGAAAATGTTAGATAACGCACATGAATTTTTGATTAGTGAGCTGGGATTAATTGAAGGTATCACAGAAAATCAAATAAAAAGCTTTTGTTAAGATTCATTGTAGATAATGTATTACATCCCAAAAAAGATCTTGAATTTTTTGGGAATATAATTATAGAAAATCAATCATTTCAAAGACATTCAACTCTTTCAAACCACTTTTAGAGCATTAACCTCTTTTGTTATTACTACAATTTAATCCATTTTTATTTTTTAATTTCTTTTACGAATGTTCGAAGTTTAATTAAATAACTCGATAAAATAGTTACTTGATTTTTGCAATCCTGATTCACACTGGCACGGACGAGGAGCCGTAAGGATGAAAGAGAGGTAGGGCTTTCATTGTTTTAGGTATATAAGTTATTATTTTTAGAAGAATACTGAACCACTCCCACTTCTATTGTTAAGAGATTTTCCATATGTGAGGAGATAATAATTGTTTATTTTCTTTATTTAAAAGAGATAAACGAATTGTTAGCCTTATATGGTCAACTAAAAAAGGTTTCCTACTTAGGAAACCTTTTTAATTTTATTTATTTCATTTCAGGATATTTTTGTTTTGTTAGTTATCGGGAAAAAGTAAACAAATGTTACTCCATTACGATAATAGGTTTAATCGTTTTTCCTGTTTTAGAATCTTCAAATGCTTGAGCAATTTCTTCAAAAGAATAGAATTGTACAAACTTATCGAATGGGAATAGTCCTTTTTGATAGAAATTAATTAATTTTGGAATGAATAGTTGCGCTACTGCATCACCTTCAACTACCCCTTTAATTGTAATAGCTTTTACGACAATTTCATTTGTTACGTTTAAAGTTAAATCCTTTTTACCAACAGCAACAGTTGCCATTGTACCTTTTACTCGTAAGCATTGAATGGATTGCAGTGTAACAGTATTTACGCCAGTTGTTTCAAATGAGTAATTAGCTCCACCGTTTGTAATTTCTTTAATTTTGGCAACTGGATCTTCGTTTAAGCTATTAATCGTGTGTGTAGCGCCTAATTCTTTCGCTAATTCTAAACGACTATCATGAATATCAATGGCAATGATTGTAGTACATCCAGCAATTTTAGCTGCCATTAAGCCACTAAGGCCAACAGCACCGGTTCCAAATACAACTAGGCTACTACCTGGTTTTGGCTGTAATGAATTTAGGATCGTACCGCTACCAGTCATAATTCCACAACCAAGTGGTCCTAACAAACGTATATCAACATCTTTTGGTACTTTTACAGTATTATTCTCATTAACAACGGCATGGTATGCGAATGAAGATTGGCCGAAGAATTGAGAAATGTCATTATTGTTAAGATCGTGTATAGGTGTTACATGGCGTTTGTTTTTTCCAGAGAAGTTTAATTCAATCATATTTTCGCAAGCAGCAGCATTACCATCTAAGCAATTTTCACAATGACCACAGTAAGAAAATCCAAGTACAACATGGTCACCAGGTGTAACCGATGTTACATTACTTCCCACTTTTTCCACGATACCAGAACCTTCATGTCCTAAAACAACTGGTTTTGGTGTTGGCATTGTACCGTCTAAAACTGTTGCATCTGTATGACATATACCCGAAGCGATAATTTTTACTAATACTTCATCGTCTTTAATCTCGTCTAAGTATACTTCTTGCATATTAAAATCTTTTTCGGGTGTAGAAACGGTAGCTTTTGTTTTCATTGTTATCCTTCTTTCTAAAAATTAAATAAGAAAAAATACTTTCAACTATCTAGGAGTCTTTTATTAGTTCCTAAAATTTCGTTGGTATAATTAAAAAACAAATGAATTATTGAAACCTCGTTAGTGTAAGTTTGAACATAGTACATTGGAAACAGGTTCTTTTTGGTTAGTAAATAGTTAAATAATTAATTACCGATATATTCTATAGTAATAAAACTAGAAAAAAGAAAACATCCACTTAATAAGTATTTTCCTCATCCACTTACTGGGCATTAGAATAAACAGTAGATTCCTGAATTTCAGAATCCTTAAAGTTAAAAACGGTTAGTTTTATTATACGAATATTCCTACGTAAGAGCGTATAAATTGACGTTACTATCTAAAAGTAAGTATGATGCGATTATAGTTAGATTTTTTTAGGGGGAAGAAAAATGACAAGTTCAAATAATAAAGCGGCAAGTATTTATGAAGGAACAAATATAAACGCTTGGGGGTCTTTTGAAAATATTGAAGAAACGAAGTTATTTCATCCGATTCAAATTGGATCTTGGTCTCTTCGTAATCGCATAGCGATGGCACCGATGACGAGATGTTTTGCAAATAATGAGACTGGGGTAGTTGGTACTGATGTAGTAGAGTATTATCAAAAACGTGCTGCTGATGGGATTGGATTAATTATTACAGAAGGAATTGTCATTAGCCCGAGAGCAAAAGGGAATCCGGGAGTACCAGGTATTTATACACAAGCGCAAATTGATTCTTGGAAACCTGTTACAGAGGCAGTACATAAAGAAGGCGGAACGATTATTGCTCAAATATGGCATGTTGGACGTATGAGTCATCACGAAATAATTGGTGGTCAAATGCCGCAAGCACCGTCTGCTATTGCTGCGGAGGGTAATGTTCCGCGTTTTCGTAAACCGTTTGATACACCAGAAGCAATGACAATAGAAGAAATAAAAGAAGTTGTCGATCAATATGCACAGGCTGCAAAAAACGCAATCGAAGCTGGATTTGATGGTGTAGAAATTCACGGTGCACACGGATATTTAATTGACCAATTTACTTATGAATTTGCGAATAAACGTACTGATAAATACGGCGGTGACTTAAAACAAAGGTTAACGTTTATGAAAGAAGTTGTTCAGGCTGTAATTGAAGCAGTTGGAGCTGATAAAACGCTTCTTCGCTTCTCTGCCTTTAAAGGTGATAATCCTACTTATATGTGGGAACATCCTGAACTTGCAATTGAAACGTTTGTAAATATGTTTAAAGAAGTTGGATTAACGATGATTCACCCTTCAACGATGAATTATACGCAAGTTATTGCTGACGGTAAGAATTTTCATCAATTAGTAAGAAAGTATTGGGATAGTACTATCGTAGGAGTAGGTAATTTGAATCCGAAAGAGGCAGAAGAAGCACTGCAAGAAGGAACAATTGATGTAGCGGCGTTCGGAAGACCATTAATCGCTAATCCAGATTTTGTTCAGCGAATTAAAAATGCTGAAAATTTGGTTGAATATGACGCGAAAGAGCATCTTGCTACATTAATTTGAATAAAGATAAAAGGAGAACACATCAGGTGTTCTCCTTTTATTATGGATTTTCATAGGAGGAAGCGGGATGAGTGAAACGCTACTCGTTATTATTAGTATATTGCTCTTATTGATGCTACTATTAATCATTTTTTTTATTATTACATTTTTTATTAAAAAACGGACGCATCATTCTATATTAAAGTTACATCCATACTTAGGAAGGATGCGTTATTTACTTGAAAAGATAGGACCGGAATTTAGGCAATATTGGTTTGATCATGATACGGATGGAAAGCCCTTTTCACGTTATGATTTTCAAAGTGTAATGTTTCTAGCAAAATACCGTTCAGAAATACTCGGTTTTGGATCAAAACGAGATTTTGATGCATCTGGATATTATATCGCTAATACATTATTTCCGAAATTAACAGATGAATTAAGTGTGAATGTAACGAAAGAACGTGAAGGGAAAAAGTATGTGATTCATAAAGAAGGGTTATTTTCACGAAGAGAAAAATTGACAGCGGATACAACGAATCTTTGGTTATATGAAGAAGATGATGCAATTATCGTCGGTGAAAACCGCAAATATCCGTGGAAACTGTATGGCATGTTTGGCGCATCAGCAACTTCTTACGGTGCGATTGGCGAAAATTATATTTTGGCAAGTGGATTTGGCGCGAAGATGGCTGGCGGTTCATGGATTAATACGGGGGAAGGTGGTGTAATACCGGAACATTTACATACGGGTGCAAATATCATTGCCCAAATTGGTCCGGGATTATTTGGATACCGTGACGAGGACGGGAATTTTTCGATGAAGGAATTTATGGAGAAGGCGAAAGAAAGTAATATTAAAGCGTTTGAATTGAAATTTGGGCAAGGAGCAAAAATACGTGGTGGTCATTTAGAAGGACAGAAGGTAAATGAGAAAATCGCTTCCGTTCGGAAAGTACGAGAAGGAGAAACGATTAATTCACCGAATCGATTTCCATTTTTAAAGAATGCAGTAGATACACTTTATTTTATTCAACGTTTGCAAGAAAACGGTGGTAAACCAGTTGGGATGAAGATTGTAATTGGACAGCAGGAACCGTTGGAAGATTTATTCAAAACGATGAAAGAGTTAAACATTTATCCAGATTTCATTACAATTGATGGTTCAGAAGGTGGATCAGGTGCTACGTATAAATCAATGGCAGATAGTATGGGAATACCGCTTATTCCAGCATTACTGACATGTATTGATACAGCGAATCATTACGGTGTTCGGGAAAAATTCAAAGTGTTTGCCTCAGGGAAATTAATTACACCAGATAAAGTGGCAATTGCTTTAGCCATTGGTGCAGATGCCGTAAATTCAGCACGCGGATTTATGATGGCAAGCGGTTGTATTATGGCACTTCAATGTAATTCAGGGCAATGCCCATCGGGGGTTGCAACTACGAATCCACACTACCAAAAAGCATTAGATCCGTATGAGAAAAAATGGCGAGTAATGAACTATGTTATTAGTATGAGATATAGTTTGTTCTCACTTGCGGCAGCAGCGGGAGTAAAGAGCCCGCGCCATTTAACGAGAGAGCATATTGTGTTTAAAGATGAGGTGGGGCGGGTAGTTCCTCTTTCAGAATTGTTTCCTACTAGTAAATAGAAGATAAGCTATGTTTAATAAATTAAAAGTCATACATTCGTATGGCTTTTTTCTTTTAAAATTCAACTAATAAACGAATGAAAATAAGGTGTGAAAAAACGCTATTTTATTTTCTGAATATTTTTACTTTAATTTCTTTTAAAAACCGGGTAATCCACTGGGATAAAGGCGTTTATAAAGGTTTTCACATGTAGTGAAAAGGGCTTGTTCACTTGAAAGAACAAAAAATGTTTGTTAAGGTAGGGAACCATAAGCGAAAACAAGAAAATAGAAAAAGTCATTTTTCGAAATTTTGAATGGCTTATATAACTAAGGGAGAGATTTGGTGAAGATTGAGATTATGGTTTCGCTTGCTATTTATATGGCAGGTATGTTGTATATCGGTTATTGGTCTTATAAGAAGACATCCGATTTATCAGATTATATGTTAGGCGGAAGGGGACTCGGTCCAGCAGTTACAGCTTTATCAGCTGGTGCTTCTGACATGAGTGGTTGGATGCTAATGGGATTACCTGGTGCGATGTATGCAACAGGATTATCAAGTGTATGGATTGCGATAGGTTTATTAATAGGTGCTTATGCAAACTATTTAATTCTTGCCCCGCGTTTGCGAACGTATACAGAAATGGCAAATGATTCAATTACGATTCCAGATTTTTTAGAAAATCGGTTTAAAGATCGTACGAAAATACTTCGTTTTGTCTCCGCTATCGTCATTTTAGTGTTTTTCACATTTTATGCGTCAGCTGGTTTAGTTTCAGGTGGACGTTTGTTTGAGAATTCTTTCAATCTTGATTATAAAATTGGTTTATTTGTAACTGTCGGTGTCGTTGTTGCTTATACATTATTCGGTGGCTTTTTAGCAGTAAGTTGGACCGACTTTGTGCAAGGTTGTATTATGTTTATTGCTCTTGTGTTAGTGCCAATTGTAGCTTTTACAGATGTCGGTGGTGTAACAGAAACATTCAATACGATTAAGCAAGTTGATGCATCGCATTTAGATATGTTTAAAGGTACTACAATTCTTGGTATTATTTCATTTTTAGCATGGGGTCTTGGGTATTTTGGTCAACCGCATATTATTGTTCGCTTTATGGCAATTACCTCTGTTAAAGATTTAAAAACTTCTCGTAGAATCGGTATCGGTTGGATGACGATTTCAATTATAGGTGCA
Organism: Bacillus sp. TH19; assembly: GCF_016651075.1. Taxonomy (NCBI): domain Bacteria; kingdom Bacillati; phylum Bacillota; class Bacilli; order Caryophanales; family Bacillaceae; genus Bacillus; species Bacillus sp. TH19. Next base: position 1,966,891 of record NZ_JAEKEO010000007.1, read on the forward strand.
ATGCTTACTGGTCTAATTGGTATTGCTTATTACGCTAAAAATAATGAGAAATTACAAGACCCAGAAATGGTCTTTGTAACATTCTCAAACATTTTATTCCATCCGTATATTACTGGATTTTTATTGTCAGCTATTTTGGCTTCGATTATGAGTAGTATTTCCTCGCAATTACTCGTTATTTCAAGTGCTGTAACGGAAGATTTCTATAAAACATTTTTCCGTCGTAACGCAAGTGATAAAGAACTTGTATTTATCGGTAGACTGTCAGTATTAGTAGTAGCTATGATCGCAGTTGTTTTAGCGTATCATCCAAGTGATACAATTTTAACACTTGTTGGTTATGCTTGGGCAGGATTTGGTTCAGCATTCGGACCCGCCATTTTATTAAGTTTATATTGGAAGAGAACGAACAAATGGGGCGTTCTTGCTGGTATGATTGTAGGTGCAGTAGTTGTTATTACTTGGGTACAAATTCCAAGTTTAAAAGCGACTATGTATGAAATGGTACCTGGATTCTTCTGTAGTTTATTAGCTGTTATAGTTGTAAGTTTATTAACGAAAGAACCAGTGAAAGCAATTCATCGTGAATTTAACGAGATGGAAGCGGTGTTGGAAGAGGAAACGAAATAATTAGCGAAGAGAGTAAATGCTAACTAGCATTTACTCTCTTTTGATTTAAAATGAAAATAAGTGCTTGTTGACAACTAAAAGTAAGTAACTTATAATAAATATTGAGTTCGAGATAATTTATTTCCGAATAAAGATTTTAGATGGAGTAAATATTTTTATGGGATTATCTCGAATTCGAGATGAATTCAGTGATATAGAAGATAATGCGTAACTTCACAGTTTATATCTCGAATTAAAGATAAAATCATAACGATGGATTTTACTTTGCAGTATGGACAAAATGAATAATGAATTTTAATGTATAAAAGTTTTTAAAATGAAATAAAAGGGGTGGAGAAAGTGGAAAAGAAAACGATGGGAATTCATCACATTACAGCAATCGTGGGTCACCCACAAGAAAATGTAGATTTTTATGCAGGTGTATTAGGATTGCGTTTAGTAAAACAAACAGTTAATTTTGATGATCCAGGTACGTATCATCTTTATTTTGGTAATGCAGGAGGAAAGCCTGGAACAATTATTACGTTTTTCCCATGGGCAGGTGCCCGTCAAGGTATTATTGGGGACGGTCAAGTAGGCATTACGTCTTATGTCGTACCAAAAGGTGCAATGGAGTTTTGGGAAAATAGATTAGAAAAATTCGGTGTGCTGTATACAAAGATGACTCGATTTGGCGAACAGTATTTAGAGTTTGATGATCCACATGGTTTGCATATAGAATTAGTTGAAAGAGAAGAGGGCGAATTAAATAATTGGACTTTTGGAGAAGTTACGCCAGAAGTAGCAATTAAAGGATTTGGCGGTGCTGTTCTTTTATCTGCACAACCTCAAAAAACTGCTGAATTGTTAGAGCATGTTATGGGTCTTGAGAAAGTAGGAGAAGAGGGAGAGTTTATGCGGTTCCGTTCTTCTGCTGATATTGGAAATATTATCGATTTGAGATTATCAACAATTGGACGTGGGCAAATGGGTGTTGGTACAGTTCATCATATTGCTTGGAGAGCGAGTGATGATACTGATCAATTAGACTGGAAAGAGCATGTGTCTCGCTTTGGATATGGTGTAACCCCTGTACAAGACCGAAACTATTTTAACGCAATTTATTTTAGAGAACACGGCGAAATCTTATTTGAAATTGCAACAGACCCTCCTGGTTTTGCCCATGACGAATCTTTAGAGACGATGGGTGAGGAGTTAAAATTACCGAATCGATATGAACAACATAGAAAACAAATTGAACAGACACTCTTACCATTTGAAGTGAGAAATCTAGATTAAAGTGATTGAAAGGGGAAAAGGAATATGATGAAACATGTTTTTCAAAAAGGAAAAGATACGTCAAAACCAGTGTTGTTATTGCTTCATGGTACAGGAGGAAATGAATTAGATTTATTACCGCTTGCAGAAAGAATTGATCGGGAAGCTTCTGTATTAAGTGTTCGTGGAAATGTATTAGAAAATGGGATGCCTCGTTTCTTCCGCCGATTAGCAGAAGGTATTTTTGATGAAGAGGATCTTGTTTTCCGTACGAAGGAATTAAATGAATTTTTAAATGAAGCAGCAAAAATATATGAATTTGATAGAGATAATATCGTAGCTGTTGGGTATTCAAATGGAGCAAATATTGCGGCGAGCTTATTATTCCATTACGAAAATGCATTAAAAGGTGCAGTCCTTCATCACCCAATGGTGCCTAGAAGAGGAATAGAATTACCTAATTTAGCAGAGAAATTCGTATTTATCGCTGCTGGAACAAATGATCCAATTTGTTCACCTTCTGAGTCAGAGGAATTGAAGATGCTATTAGAAAATGTAGATGCTAATGTAACAATGCATTGGGAGAATAGAGGACATCAATTAACGATGAATGAAGTAGAGAAGGCAACAGAATGGTATGAAAAAATATTTTCACATGCATAAATAGTAGACTAAATCGAGTGTAAAATCATAAAGATTTTATACTCGATTTTTTTGTTGCAATTTAAGGGGTTAAAAGGGAATAGGAAAGTTATGTTAAAATATAAAGAAAATGTAGAATAATGGAGGGGAACTATTAGATGTCAAACTACGAAAATGAAGAAATGCTAACGGGAGGGAATGTCTCAAACGTATATCGTTCGGAAGATACTGTTCGACGAGAATTAAAGCAAGGCAGTACCAAAATTCATAAGCTATTAAATCATTTGGAAAACAAAGGTTTTAGTTATGCACCAAAGTTTTTAGGTATTGATGATAAAGATAGAGAGATATTATCATTTATTGAAGGAGAAGCTGGTAATTACCCTTTAAAAGAGTACATGTGGTCTAATGAGGTTTTAAAAGAAATAGCGAAGATGCTCCGTCTTTATCATGATGCTGTGAGTGATTTCCCGTTATCAGATGATTGGAAACCGATGGATAGTACTCCAAATACAATAGAGGTTGTATGCCACAATGATTTTGCAATATACAACATTATTTTTAATAACGAAAAACCAGTAGGTATTATTGATTTTGATGTTGCTGGTCCTGGACCCAGACTTTGGGACATAGCCTATACTCTTTACACTTGTGTCCCATTAAGTAGAGTTTATTATAAGGAAACAGGTGCGGCGGTTTATTATAATTCATTACAGCATGCAGACCGCATAAAGCAAAGAGTTAAATTGTTTTTTGAGTCCTATAAAAGTGATGGCATCGCCGAGGATTATTTGGAGATGGTACTTCTACGATTAGAAGGATTATGTAAATACATGAAAAGAAAAGCACTAGAAGGCGATATGAACTTCCAAAAGATGATAGATGAAGGGCATCTTGAACATTATGAAAATGATATTCAGTTTATTCGTAAACATGGAAAAGAGTGGATTTAATAAAATAAATCGTATACAAAAATAAAGCTCAGAGTCATATAGGGACTTTGAGCTTTTTAACGTATTAGTGTAGATGTTTTCCACAATAACTCGACTACTTATAACAGATGTCTTTTACTATATTAATGTAGCATAGTTAAGAGTTTGTTACAGGCTGAGCTGTAGCAATCGGTAATTGGATATCGACAGTTGTTCCTATGTTTAATTCACTGGAAATGAATAATTTTCCGTGATGCTCTTGAATGATTTTATAGCACATCATTAAGCCGAGGCCAGTTCCTTTTTCTTTCAAGCTATAAAAAGGTTCGCCAAGACGAGCCATGCGCTCTTCAGGAATCCCACAACCTTCATCCATAATGCGTATTGAAACAAAATCATTTTCTAACGAAGTTGTTTGAATGAATATGTTACCACCATCAGGCATCGCCTCGATTGCATTTTTTAATATGTTAATCAAAACTTGTTTTAATTGATTACTATCACATTGAATGTCAGAAATATAATCGAAATGATCCATGATGATATGAACGCTATGCATAATTGCTGTTGGTAAAATAAAAGTTACAACTTCTTCAATTAATGTTTGTACGTTGCATGTATGAATAGATAACACTTGTGGTTTAGACATCGCCATAAATTGGCTTGTTATAGATTCCATTTGTGAAATTTCACTCAACATAACGTCCACATACCATTTATTTTCCTCATTTATTTCTGGATGTAATAACGTTAAAAATCCTTTTAATGAAGTGAGCGGGTTTCTAATTTCATGGGCAATTCCAGCTGTCAGTTGTCCTACTACTGCAAGTTTTTCGGATTTCCGTAATAACTTTTCAGTTTCTTTTAGTTCGGTAACGTCTCTTCCCATCACTATAAGACCTTTGCGTGAGCCATCAGGATGGAAGAGTGGGACTTTTGAAATGCTTAAAACTAGGTCGAAATCATTTCTATGTATAATAAATTCCTCTCCGTGAAGAATTTGTCCTTTTTGCCATGTTAGTTCATCGACTTCTTCACAATGCAAAAAAGATTCGCGGTATGCTTCGTTATATTGAATGAGTTCATTATCTCTTTTTCCATGATAAGGAACGTTATGGAAATTGAAACAAGAAAGCGCATAGTCATTCGCTTCAAGCCAGCGTCCTTCATGATCCTTAAAAATAACAAATGCAGGCATTGAATTCATTAATGTGCGTAATCGTTTCTCACTCTCTTGTAATACTTTCTCAATTCTTTCTGATTTTTCAAGGGGTTTCATAATGGCGTATACACCTGTTAAACGGTTTTTAACAAAAATAGGAACTAATTTTGTTACGGCATCTAGTAAATATCCGTCTTTATGATAAATAGAGACGATATACTCTTTTTGATTGTCAGCTGCAGCATTTTTTATGTATTGTAGCACTTGATCAGAAATATGTGCTTCTAAAATAGAAGTGATTGTTTTTCGCTCTAATTCGTTAGAAGTATAACCTAATATTCTTTCCGCAGAGGGGTTAATATGTAAAATAACTCCTTCTAAATTCAATGAAATAATACTATCAGGGTTATGTTCAAAAAGAGATGCATACATTTCTGCTAAAGAACGATTTTGTATATGGTTTCGCAAGCGCTCCGATACGTTTGGGTGACGCTTTTTTTGAGTAGATGAATGTTTTTTACGACTCATAATATTTCCTCCGTACAACTAGCATCTAAAAAAGATGAATCTAGTACTAACTATAATATAGGTGCAATGTGTATTTCTGTAAAAAATGGAAATTATATAATAAATTTTCTTTTTTATTTTTAGTGGAAGGTAAAAAAGGGTAGTAATAAGAGAATCTTATATTGCTTTATTAATATTTTCTAAGTTACATGAATGTATTTTCGTTATAACATTAGAATAGAAGAGGGGGAAGGAATATGAAAAATTATATTCAAGGAATTGATCATGTACAAGTAGCGGCGCCAGTAGGATGTGAAGAAGAAGCACGAGAATTTTATGGTAATAAAATTGGTATGGAGGAAATCCCAAAGCCAGAGGAATTAAAGAAGCGTGGTGGGTGTTGGTTTAAGTGTGGAAATCAAGAGATTCATATCGGAGTTGAGCAAAATTTTAATCCAGCTAAAAAAGCGCATCCAGCTTTTTATGTTTTGAAAATTAATGAATTTAAACAAAGGTTAATAAAGCAAGGTATTGAAGTAATAGATGATCATGCGCGACCAGATGTAATCAGATTTTACGTGTCAGATCCGTTTGGAAATCGAATTGAATTTATGGAAAATAAAAACTAGGTGAAGGTCCACCTAGTTTTTTACACTTTTCTAAACAATCCTAATACTTCAACAGTCTCCGTAATATTAACGAATGCATGAGGATCAATTTCCGAAATCGTTAGTTTCATACTTGCTAATTCTTCACGTGAAACGACTGTCATAAGTACACGTTTTTTCTCGTTTGAATAAGCACCTTCACCATCAAGTAACGTAATGCCACGTACTACAGTTGAAAGAAGCTTTTTTTTCATTTCTTCTGCTTGATTTGTTACAATCATAAGTGTAACTTTACGATGTTTCGTATGAACGGCATCAATTACTTTACCAGTTACATAAATTGAAAGTAAGCTTGTAAGGGCAACATCCCAAGTGAAGAAAAATCCTGCAATGACAACAACAACAGTATTTAATGCAATAAGGAATCCACCAAGTTTAATATCTCGCTTACGAGATAACAACATACCGATAATATCAAATCCACCAGTTGAACCATGGCAGTTAAAGACAAGACCAATACCAGCTCCGGCGATGACACCGCCAAATACAGATGATAAAAGTGGATCTGTTGCTACGACTTTTACTGGAACATAGTATAATGCAACAGATAATACAATTACAGAAACAACCGTGTTAAAAATTACTTTTTTTCCAAGACCTATGTATCCTAAAATAAGGATAGGTAAGTTCAATACAAAGTTAATAATACCTGTGTTTACAGGGGTTACAATCCCTAAAATAATAGCAATTCCGCCAATTCCACTACTTAAAATTTTATGGGGGATAAGGAAAAGATTAAAGGCAATTGCGATAATAATAGAACCAAAAATAACACCAAGAAATCTGACCATCTCTTTCCCGTCCTTCACTAAATAATCATATTATTTCAAGATTATATATGAAATTGAAAGTTTTTTGGGAAAACAGTTTATTTTGGAAAATTAGATTAATCTAAATAGTTCGAGTGTTTGATAAATTGGGAGGGGATACAGATATGAAGATAACAACATATCAACAGAAAAGTCCTTTAAAACAAGAGTGTGAGGATTCATTTTTTTGTAATGAAGATAAAATGATTTACGGTGTATGTGATGGAGCAACTCCGCTCGTCCCGTTTTGTGATGAAGAAGGACATAATGGAGCATACATCGCTTCGCATTTATTTGCAAGTCATTTTACTTCGTTACGGGAGATTAATAGTTTACAAGGTGAAGTTGCAAAGGCGAATGAATTATTGCAAAACAAGATGCTAGAGTACAAGGTTGATACGAGAAAAAAAGACCATCTTTGGTGTACATGTATTGCAGCAGTTCAAATAGAAGGCGAAAAACTTGAATATGCACAGTTAGGTGATTGTATGATCGTTGCAATACTTCAAAATGGAGCGATGAGAGTATTAACGAAAGATACGGTTCAAGGAATTAGTAAACGTGCAAAAAAGAAGAGAGAGGAAGATAGAGAAAAGGGATTACCTATACCTGAGGAACACGTTTTTCAAGATGTTCGGGAGCAGTTAAAATACAATCGCTATCTTGCAAATATGTCAAACGGCTACTCAGTTGCAAATGGGATGAAAGAAGCTATGGATTATTTACAATATGGTGAATTACAGGTAGCTGAAGTAAGTGGGGTTTTTATTTGTTCAGACGGATTGTTTCACCCCGAGTGGTCGTTAGAACAAACTGTAGCATATATAAGAAAAAATAGTATAAAAGAATATGTAGCAATCATTGAAAGGTTAGAAGGAGAAAATAGAATAAGACCAGATGATAAAACAGTTATTATGATCGATTTGTAAGAGGAGGATGTTTATATGGAAATTAAATGTGCAAATTTAACATTTCAAAATGAGTTAGTTCCTTTAGAAAAAGTAAATAAACTGATCATCCACCATACGTCAGAAGATGGCTGGGATGTGTATAAAACTCACGAATTTCATCAAAAGGTAAGAGGATGGAGCGGGATTGGTTACAATTATTTTATTGAAGAAGATGGAACTGTAGTCGAAGGGCGAGGTTTACATATTGGAGCACATGCGAAAGATAATAATAGTGACACAATTGGAATATGTATGACGGGAAATTTTGATAAATATGATCCAAATACTGCACAAATGAATTCATTATATTCTTTATGTAAAATGTTTATGAAGCAGTTTGCCATAGAGAAAGGAAATATACTCGGCCATAGGGAGTTAGAAGGGGTTACAAAAACTTGTCCAGGAAATCGCTTTTCTATGGTAGAGTTAAGAAAAGTATTATCTTAAATATAGAGGAGTAACGAATGATGATGAACATAAAAATACCGACTGATAAAAAAGAAGAGCTTGTAGCACAAATTCAGCAATTTTTCGTTGAAGAAGATTTAGATGAAATTGGACGTTTCCAAGCAGAACGTTTAATAGAGGAAATGATTAAATTAGTTGGACCATTTGCATACAATCAAGCAATTGGAGATGCAAGAAAGCTTGTAAGTGAGAAATTAACGAATATTGAAGAAGACTTGTATGTGTTAGAGAAGAATGAAGGGAAGTAAAAAGAGCTATTCTGGTCGTCTTCCGTCAATTATAAAATAAGTATATGCCACGGCTTTTTTTCGATGTTTTGTTTGGAAAAGACCGTGAAATTGTTTTTGGACATATAAAATAAACCTCTTTTTTTCCAAAAGGGACCCTAGAATTAAAAAACGTTATTCTTTCTTAACAAGCTAGATGAGAAAGAATAACGTTTTTTTTGATTGAGATTAAAAATATATTATCTTAATTTTATCTTTTTTTAATAATTTATTTATGGGCAATTTATAGTTGCTATTTATAATTCCTATATATAACAGCTATGGATACTACGAAAAAGAACTTTGGAGGTGTAACCAATTAGCTGTAATCAAAATTTAAAACATGAATTGCTCACATAGAATCTTCTTTTGGAAGATAAGTGGTGTAATTCTTTGTTAAATGAAGGAAGGGATTGGGAAGCTATGAATAAAACAATTTTAAAAACATGTATCATATCAGCAGTTTTAGGTGGAAGCCTATTAAGTGAAAAAAATGGAGAGGTGAAAGCAGAGGAGGTTACACCACAAACGAATCATACTGGTGTATTCAAAGATGTTCCAAAGGGGCACTGGTCATATGAGGCGATTCATCAATTAACAGGTGAGAAAATTATTTTCGGCTATGATGATGGAAGATTTGGTTTTGGAGATAACGTAACACGCGAACAAGTTGCAGCTTTAATGTATCGTTATTTTAATATGGCAGAAAACAAAAATTATCAGAACCCATATGGGGACGTAAGCGAAGATTCGACAAGCTATATAAAGGAAATCTTGTCTTTAACAGAAATGGGTGTTTTTAAGGGTGATGAGTATGGGAACTTTAGACCGAAGGCATCCTTAACACGTGCAGAAATGGCACAGGTTCTTACAAATGCTTTTCATTTAAAGGCAAAGAGTGATCATACTTTTAATGACGTTTCAACGAACTCATGGGCAAGAAATGCAATTAGTGCTGTTCAAACAAATAATATTGCAAAAGGAGTAGGAGGAGGGGAATTCGCTCCAAGTATGGATGTGACGCGTGAACAGTATGCACAATTTTTATACAATGCAATACAAGAAACTCAACAAACGAAAGGGCAGCTACTAGCTAGTATACTTGGTGAAACAAACTGGAAAGGGACAAAAGTCTATGACAAAGATCATAATGATTTAACGAAAGAAAATCAAAATTTCATCGGGCTTGCAAAATATGATGCTAAAACTGCAAGGTATGAATTTTTTAATGCAAATACAGGAGAGAGTCGTAATGATAGCGGTACCTTTTTTATAACCAACGATGGAAAGAAAAGAGTGTTAATTTCTGAAACGCAAAATTATCAAGCAGTTGTTGAATTAACGCAATTAGACAAGGAGAAATTTACATATAAAAGAATGGGGAAAGATGCAAAAGGGAACGATGTAGAAGTATTTGTTGAGCATGTTCCTTATCAAGAAAAAGAGCTTTCTTTTACCCGACTTGATAAAAATTTAGAAAGCTCGACGGGGAAAATAGTTACAGACGTTGATGGAGATGAAATCTTATCTAGTACTCTATGGAACGGAACAGTGGTATTAGATGAACAGGGTAATAATGTAACAAACTACAACTCTAACTTAATCAGTCTAGCAAAATATGATAAAAATACAAATAAATATGAGTTTTTCAATATGAATACAGGGATAAGTCGTGGGGATTATGGTTTCTTCGATGTTGTACATGACAATAAAATAAGAGCTCACGTTTCGTTAGGAAATAATAAATATGGTGCGGTCCTTGAACTTACAGAGTTAAATAAAGATAAATTTACGTATACAAGAATAGGGAAAGATGCGAATGGAAAAGATATAAAAATCTTTGTTGAGCATGAACCGTATACAGGTGACCTAAAACCAAATTTCACAAAGTAAGATGTAAAAGTAATCTTATACTCTAGCAAAGGCATTATGTTAGAAAATGTTAGCAAGGAAAAACCTGAGTGATTAGGATTAGGTAATTATACAATAGAAGTAAAATAGTTCTTTATAGACAAATAGATGCCTTGAGGCATCTATTTGTCATTTTAAAATGATCTTATTGGTAAATGTAAAATACAAACTCTCTTACTTTCTCGGTTGTATTTTCATTTTTGAGTAGCTGACAATCTTTTCAGATCTAGTAACTTACTACTTGCACGACCATACATCGTGGCTCTTTTTTATTTCTTCTCTTTATATTCATGTATTTTCTCTTTTACATTACCGACAGTATCTTTAGCAGTGCCTTTCACCTTATCCCATTTTCCCTCGGCTTGTAATTTTTTATTGTCAGTTACTTTCCCGACAACTTCCTTTACTTCACCCTTTACCTTATCAATGGCACCTTCTACTTTTTCTTTTAAACCATGATCATGTTTAGTCATACATTTCTCCTCCTTGTAGTTTGAGTAGAATTCTCTTTTCATATTGCAAGTTGAATGATGTATCTAGTAATAGCGTAACAAATTTAGTTTGAATATTCAAATGAATAACAGGATAGAAAGGTAATTGTCATAAAATGTATATATTCGTAATGGAAAGAAAAAGAAAGTTAATTATATGTCTTTCGCAGTCCATATTGATTTTGTATAAGCAATTTTCATATGGGCACGTTCCATATTATTTTGACTGCCGCTACCAAATCGAGCTTGTCCAACTATTAAATTGCAATTGGATGCAACAGCGGTCTCGATTCGTTTTTGAATTAATGCGGTATGACAACCTTTACGTTGAAATTCTGGCAAAGTAGCAGAAGCAGCTAATGAAGCAACACCTTTATTTATATAAAGTACCCCTATACTAGCAGGAGTGTTTTGAACTTCGGCTATGAAAAAATGCCAGCCGGATTTATTGTAGAGAATTTCGTTATTTTGGTGCACACCATATTTTGTAAAGGATGGCATGTTAAATCCACGTACATATATGTCTGCAAAAATATCAAATTCATTTTCTTTTAGTTGGCGTACTGAAATGTTAGAAGGCAGCAGCGATGAGTCTTCTCTTGGTAAACTATATAAAGCGGTATGGAAGTTAGATTGATAAAAATCTTTTTGAGATAAGTATTGAAATAATTCAGTTGCACCTTGCGCTGGTGTAATTTCAAAACGGCAAGGGATTTGTAGTGATTGATAATAAGCGATGATTTCATCTATCTCATCTGTATTTGTAAATGTAATGCCTTTTACCGTATTAAAAGCAGGACCAGCAATTATTTTTGATGAAAAGGCAGTGGCACTCCCGAACTTTTTCATTTGTACTTGCATTGGATTTCCGCTTATTTCTTGTAGTGCCTCTAATCTAGAAGAAAGCATATGTATTTCTGCGTTCTCGATTTCTTGTGCTGTATTGACTGTCATAATTGTACTCATACGATTCCTCCGTCAATAAATATATTTCATAGTACATATACGATGTTTGTTCTGAGATTCCTGTTGAAATGTAAGAGACTAAGAAGATTTTTGGAAGGGAAATGGAAGCGAACTGTCGAAGGGAGTGGAAACAGATTAAAGGTGGTGCTCTCATGAAACAGAAAGACGTGCAGACATGCTCTCATTGCGGTTCTCAAAACATAGGAGAAGGTGAGTTTATCGGTTATGCACAAATACGGAAAAAGGAAACGATGTTCACATCTTCACCAGTGGATGCTTATATTTGTACAGATTGCGGGAATATCCTTTCATTAAAGGTACGGAATTATGAAAGGTTTAAGCAGAAGCCGCTATGATTGTTGAGAAGTGGTCATATCCAGCGTTGTATACGAAACGTCTTATATTAAGGGGAATTAATATGAGTGATATTTTACATATATATGAGTATGCCTCAGATAAAGAAATGTCAACGTATACAGTATGGGATGCTCATCAATCGTTACATGACACACAAAAATATATAGAAGAAATTGTGAGTCAATATGAGAAAGAAAAAGTAGCTCCCCTTGGAATTGTATTAAGAGAGGAACAAAAACTCATAGGGACTTGTGGATTTATAAAATATGATGTAACTGAACATAAAGCGGAAATTGCATACGCCTTATCACGAAAATATTGGGGTAGAGGATTAGCTACCGAGGCGGCTTCAGCTTTTTCTAGCTATGGTTTTAATGAGTTACGTCTTAATAGTATTGAAGCAGGATGTAATTCAGAAAATGAAGCATCTGAAAAATTAATGAAACGTTTGAATATGGAATACGATTGTACAATTCAAAAGGATCTGTTCATTAAAGGTAAGTATCGTGATACGAAGAGGTATTGTATATCTAGGAAAAGATATATGAATCAATGAAATATTTTATATTGAAAACTCCTTTAATTGAATAAGGGGGTTTTTGTTTTACATATAACAATAATTACCTTTAATTGTTATAATTGGTTATTGAGGAATATTGTTTTTCTTAATACCACAATCATAGAAGAAAACTAGCTAAATCGTATAGAAAACCGCTATATAACACAATCGCAACCGTAAGTTGACAAAGTGCAACCGCAGGAAGATAGAGATAGGGGCAATGTTTGCATACAATTTAGTTAAGAAAACAAAGGGGGACACACATATGGGATTTGGTGAAAAGCTTTTTAAATTAAGAAAGGAAAAGGGCCTTTCTCAAGAAGCATTAGCTGAGAAATTAAACACAACAAGGCAAGCAGTTAGTAAATGGGAAAACGGTCAAGGATTTCCTGAAACTGAAAAGTTAATAATGATTGGAAATGTATTTGAAGTATCTCTTGATTACTTATTAAAAGAAACTGCTGAACAAATTAATGAAACTGAACATGGTTATTATGTAAGTACGGAAATGGCAGAAGGGTATATAGTGTACGGACAAAAGATTTCAAAATATATCGCGTTAGGGTTTAGTTTGCTTATTTTATCTACAATACCGTATTTATTATTCAAAGAAGATGTAACAATGTCGACATTTCTTGTCATTATTATTGCTGTCCTTGGAATTGGAGCAATGATGGTACCTGCAACGATAGAAGAGAGTCGATACAATGTATTAAAAAAAGAAGAATTACTATTTGATCAAAACTTTTTAAAAGAATTGACAAAAAGATATGAAGTAATTAAGAAGAGGTATGCTGCAGTGATGATTGTTGGATTTTGTTTTATTGCAGCAGGAGCGATACCATTTTTATTTGAGAAAAAGCATATCACTTCAGGCGAATTAGTGCAGTATTATCCGTACTGTGTTGTACTTATTGCTATTGGAGTCTATCTTTTTGTTCGTGTTGTAGGAGTGTGGGAGATGTATCGGATTTTAGTAGAGAATAAAGAATATAGCAATCGTATTATTTTTAAACTAAAAAAGAAAGTGAGAGATAAAGTGGATAATTTTTAATAGGAGAAAATCTATTTTATTAAAAGTTAAGATGGGAGTGAAATGATGTCAAACATTCTAGAAATTAAAAATTTAAGTAAATCATTTGGAAGCAAAGTTGTTTTAAAAGATGTTACATTCAATGTGCCATCAGGGTCAATAGTGGGATTCATTGGTGACAATGGGGCAGGTAAATCAACAACATTTAAAACAGTATTAGAATTAATTTCTAAAGATAGCGGTACAGTAAAAATATTAGGTGAAGAAAATATAAATAAAGATGCCAAGATTAAGGGAAAGATTGGAGTCGTATTTGATGCTATGAATCTACCGGCTCATCTTACAATAAAACAACTAAATAAGGTTTTTGAAAAGATGTTTGAATCTTGGGATAGAGAAAATTTTTACCGATTAGTTCATTCTTTCTCTTTACCTACTAATGAAAAAGTAGGTAGATTTTCCCGTGGAATGTCGATGAAACTATCTATAGCTGTTGCATTATCGCATAATGCAAAATTATTAATCCTAGATGAAGCGACGGGAGGTCTTGATCCTTCATCTAGGGAGGAGGTATTAGAGGAATTAAAAAGTTTTGTGAATAAAAGTAATGGTGGTATATTACTTTCTTCACATATTATGAGTGATGTAGAAAAAATAGCTAGTCACCTTATTGTGATAAAAGATGGAGAAATTTTATTGAATGAAGAAAAGGATAAGGTTTTGGACAATTATGCCATTGTAGATGTTGATGAGGAACAACTAACTTTAATCAACAAAGATATAGTTGTGGTGAAAAGGAATAATGGTTCTTATTTCAATGTACTTGTATCAGATGTGCATAAATTACCAAGTGGGATTGCTCATAGAACCATTTCGATAGAAGAAATAAGTGTTTTATTAACGAGGAGTGAAAAATAAATGAAAGGTTTATTATTGACAAACTATTATCTAGTGTATCGAACTTTCTTTATGTTCATGGGAATAGCGATATTAGGAGCGGGATTTGTTTTTTATTTTGGTAATGCTTCAATGTACCGTTTAATTGCTACGTTCATTATCTTATTTGCTGCGATTCCTGCACTTGAAGTTATTAAATATGAGAGTAAGTCGGGGTATGAAAAATATGTACTTACTTTACCGGTTACTAGAAATAATATTGTACAAAGTCACTATCTTTTCTATTTTTTAGTTGTAATTATTGGTACTTTATTATCGTATGGCATATTTTATGTACATGGTTTAGTTTCAGATACACCAATTGATGATGGTATATTTAAGAGTGTTTCTTTAGGGACGTTCATCATTCTTAATGCCGGAGCAATAGCTTATCCGCTTCTCTATGTTTTTGGAGCAGAAAAATCTGATGCTATTACAATTGGAGGCGCATGTGGGGGACTTGCTACTTATTTTGGATTACAAAGTGTAATTGGATATCTAATAGAACAATTTCCAATATCAAATTTAAATTCATCTGTATACGTTTCAATTCTATATACAATATTTGGCGTTATCATATATATCTTTTCTTATTTCATTTCGGTATTTATATATCGTAAGAAGGAATTTTAATATATTTTCTCTTAGTATTTTCTGAATTATTTCCAAAGAAATAATTCAGAAAATACAGAAAAATGTCGTAATTATTTGTGGAAGTCTGTTATAATAAACAAAAAATGAAAACGCTTTAAAGGGGGATATAACCAATATGATGATGAATGTACCGCTAACAATTAGTTCTATGATGGAAAGAGCAGAAAAACTGTTTTCAAAGAAAGAAATTGTTTCACGGACACAAGATACAGTTACGACGTTAACGTATAAGCAGTTAGGTGAAAGGACGAGAAGGCTTTCTAGTGCGTTAAAAAAATTAGGAATTAAAGAAGGCGAGCGTATAGGAACGTTAGCGTGGAATCATCATCGGCATGTGGAAGCATATTTTGCTATTCCTGGTATTGCTTCCGTTTTACACACAATTAATATTCGTTTATCTCCTCAACATATTTCATACATTATTCAGCACGCAGAAGATCGCATTTTACTCATTGATGAAGATCTCGTACCACTTGTTGAAAATATTCAATCACAATTATCAACTGTACAAGCCTACATTATTATGACTGATAAAGACGAACTTCCAAAAACTACACTGGAGCCTGTATATCATTATGAAAAGCTATTAGAAGAAGGCGATCCCAATTTCCAATTTGTAAAAGATATTGATGAAAATACACCTGCTGGTATGTGTTATACGTCAGCGACTACAGGGAATCCAAAAGGTGTTGTTTATACGCATCGTAGTACGGTTTTGCATTGTATGGCACTCGGTTTAGCGGATACAGCTGCTTTATCGGAAAGTGATGCGGCGATGGCAATTGTACCGATGTTCCATGTGAACGCTTGGGGGCTTCCTTTTGCAGCTACTTGGTTTGGAACTAAACAAGTTCTGCCAGGACCAATGTTTACTCCAAAAATTTTATTAGAGATGATTCAAGCTGAAAAAGTAACGATAGCAGCAGGTGTGCCGACAATTTGGCTCGGTGTATTACAAGAGTTAGAAAATAATAGTTACGATTTATCTAGTATAACGAGAATATTATGCGGTGGTGCTGCTGCACCGAAAAGCGTTATTAAAGCATTTGAGCAAAAATATAATGTTCCTTTCGTACATGCATATGGTATGACTGAAACAAGCCCGCTCGTAACACTTGCACGTTTAAAAAGTTATGAAACAGAATTATCATATGAAGAGCAATTAGAAATCCGCTCAAAACAAGGATATCTTGTCCCTGGTGTAGAGATGAAAGTAGTCGGTACAAACGGTGAAGTGAAGTGGGATGGTACTGAGATGGGAGAGTTATGTTTACGAGCACCTTGGATCGCTGAAAGCTATTATAACGATGATCGTACTGTCGAAGGATTCCGAGACGGTTGGTTATATACTGGTGATGTTGTTACAGTTGATGAGGAAGGCTGCGTGAAAATTGTTGATCGTACGAAAGATGTTATTAAAAGCGGAGGAGAATGGATTTCTTCAGTGGATCTTGAAAATGCTTTAATGGCACATGATGCTATATTTGAAGCGGCTGTCGTTGCAATTCCTCATCCGCAGTGGCAAGAACGCCCAGTTGCCTGCGTTGTTCAAAAGAAAAATAGTACGGTTACAAAAGAAGAAATATATGAGTTTTTAAAACCGCAGTTTGCGAAGTGGTGGTTACCAGATGATATTGTATTTATGGAAGAAATACCGAAAACATCTGTTGGGAAGTTTTTAAAACAGGCGCTTCGGAAAGAACTTGAGCATTTGCATAAAGAGAAATAATTGAATTTACATTTGTAAACTTATGTGTGAATAAGGTTGACAAAGAGTGGATAGAAAGATAATATAACTCCTATAATATGTTATCTAAAATCTAATTTAAGTTTACAAATAGGAGAAGCAAACATGAATACAAAAAACTTAGTTTTCGTCGCTTTATTTAGTTCTATTATGGGAGTGTTAGGGTTAATACCTCCAATTGCTCTTGCTATTACACCAGTTCCAATTACATTACAATCACTCGGTGTTATGCTTGCTGGTGGGTTGTTAGGCTCACGTCTTGGTGCGTTAAGTCAGCTTATTTTCTTACTTATAGTTGGAGTTGGAGCACCATTACTTGCTGGTGGGCGCGGGGGACCAGGTGTATTTGTTGGGCCAAGTGCAGGATATTTACTTGGTTATATCGTTGGAGCGTTTGTCATTGGTTATTTAATTGAGCGTTTACGTGAAGTTTCTATAATAAAGGTATTATGTATTAATATAATTGGTGGTATTTTCGTAGTTTATGTATTTGGTATTATTGTACAAGCTTTCTTTATGGATGTTTCTATATGGCAGACGATGAAAGTAAGTGCCGTATTTTTACCAGGTGATTGCATAAAGGCGACTATAGCAGCGATTCTTGTGACAAGATTACATCGCTCATTGAAACATATTATTACGCCTGCTTTGAAGAATAAAAAAATTACAAATGCAGGGTAAGAAAAAGGAGAAACACGTTACTTGCGTGTTTCTTTTTATTATTTTGTAAAGAAAGGAAGTCTCATATGGGGATTACAAAAGAATATAAAAAGTATGCATCTTTACAACCAAATAAAATAGCGATTAAAGAAAATGATAGAGTATTAACATATAAAGAATGGTTTGAGTCAGTGTGTAAAGTAGCAAACTGGTTGAATGAAAAAGAATCGCAGAATAAAACGATAGCAATTTTATTAGAGAATAGTATGGAATTTTTACAAATATTTGCGGGTTCCGCTATGGCTGGATGGATTTGTGTGCCGCTAGATATAAAATGGAAACGAGATGAGCTTAAAGACAGACTAGTGATTAGTAAACCAGATGTTATTGTGGCGGAGCAGTATAGGCTTAGTGATATATCGTGCGAAGAAGGAAGGATTATTGAGATTGAAGAATGGAAAGAACTGATTGAGAACTATCTTCCTACATACTATTCTGTAGAAAATGTACAAAACGCTCCTTTTTATATGGGATTTACATCGGGATCAACAGGAAAGGCAAAAGCATTTTTACGTGCACAACAGTCGTGGGTTCATAGTTTTGATTGTAATGTACATGACTTTCATATGAAAAAGAAAGATTCTATTTTAATAGCTGGGACGCTTGTTCATTCTCTTTTCTTATACGGGGCAATAAGTGCATTGTTTTTAGGGCAAACGGTACACATAATGAGAAAGTTTGTACCAGTTCAAGTGCTATCTAGTATAAGGATAGAGAATATTTCTGTAATGTATACAGTTCCTACAATGCTTGAGTCTTTGTATAAAGAAAATAAAGTAATTGAAAGTGAAATGAAAATTATTTCGTCAGGAGCGAAATGGGAAGCTGAAGCAAAAGAGAAGATGAAGAATGTGTTTCCTTATGCAAAAAGATATGAGTTTTATGGTGCGTCTGAGCTAAGCTTTGTAACGGCATTTGTTGATGAAGAGAGTGAAAGAAAACCGAATTCAGTAGGGAAACCTTGTCATAATGTACAAGTTCGAATATGTAATGAAGCAGGAGAAGAAGTACAAACAGGTGAGATAGGAACTGTGTATGTGAAAAGTGATCAATTTTTTATGGGCTATGTATCGGATGGAGCTATAATCCCGCAATTGTCCGAAGGTGGCTGGATGACAGTGCAGGATGTGGGCTACCAAGATGAAGAAGGCTTTATATATATTGTTGGTAGAGAGAAGAATATGATTTTATTTGGAGGAATCAATATTTTCCCAGAAGAAATAGAAAGGGTATTACAGACACATCCAGCTGTTGAAGAAATAGTTGTGGTTGGTGTAGAAGATAGTTACTGGGGTGAAAAGCCTGTCGCTATCGTAAAAGGAAGTGCTACAAAGCAACAATTAAAGAGTTTTTGCTTACAACGATTATCATCTTTTAAAATACCGAAAGAATGGTACTTTGTTGATGAAATACCTTATACAAATAGTGGGAAAATAGCTCGCAATGCAGCAAAAAATATGATTGAAAACCGGGAGAAGATATATGAATAGAGCGGTTATTGTAGAAGCGAAAAGAACACCTATTGGTAAGAAAAATGGGATGTTGAAAGATTATGAAGTTCAGCAATTAGTAACGCCGCTTCTTACGTTTTTAAGTAAAGGAATTGAGAGAGAAATAGATGATGTCATATTAGGGAATGTTGTTGGACCGGGAGGTAATGTTGCAAGATTATCTGCTTTAGCGGCAGGACTTGGTTATCATATTCCTGGTGTAACGATTGATAGGCAATGCGGCGCTGGATTGGAAGCGATTCGCACCGCATGTCATTTCATTCAAGGCGGCGCAGGTAATTATTATATTGCAGGAGGAGTAGAGAGTACAAGTACATCACCTTTTCAAAATAGAGCGCGATTTTCACCAGAAACAATTGGTGATCCTAATATGGGAGTGGCGGCTGAATATGTTGCAGAGCGCTATAATATAACACGAGAAATGCAAGACGAATACGCTTGTCTTAGTTATAAAAGGACACTGCAAGCATTAGAAAAAGGATATATAGAAGAAGAGATATTACCTCATTATTTTAATGGATTATTAGATGAATCTATAAAGCGAGAAATGAATTATGAAAGAATGATTAAGAGAACGAAACCTGTATTTTTACAAAATGGAACGGTAACGGCAGGTAATTCGTGCGGTGTAAATGATGGAGCATGTGCTGTTCTTGTAATGGAAGAGGGGCAAGCCCGAAAATTAGGATACAAGCCTGTACTTCGTTTCGTTCGTAGTGCTGTAGTTGGCGTGGATCCCAATCTTCCAGGGACTGGTCCGATATTTGCGGTGAACAAATTATTAAACGAAATGAATATGAAAGTAGAGGACATCGATTATTTTGAAATAAATGAAGCATTTGCTTCAAAAATTGTTGCTTGTGCAAAGGAGTTACAAATTCCTTTTGAAAAATTAAATGTAAATGGTGGAGCAATTGCGCTCGGTCATCCGTACGGTGCATCTGGAGCTATGCTTGTGACACGTTTGTTTTATCAAGCACAAAGAGAGCATATGAAATATGGAATTACGACGTTAGGAATTGGTGGTGGAATAGGGCTTGCGCTATTATTTGAGAAAGTAGAAAACTAGAAAGGGACTAGTTTTCTACTTTTTGAGGAATATAAGCATTACTACCAGGTTTTGCTTTTATTTCATTCCAAGCAGCGATAGCATCAGCTTTTGATTTCCCTTTGTTATTTGGATCTTCGAAAAAGTCGCGAGTGAAACGATTGTATTCAAACTGCGCGCTGATAGTTGTTTTGTATGTAGGATCTTTTTTTCGTTCGTTTTCTTCATACCAAAACGTTATCGCGTCTTCATATGTTTTTCCAACATTCTCTTTAAAAAATTTTTGAAGAGCTACTGTAAAGCGGAAGTTTGCTCCGATTTTTTCTTTGAAAAAAGAACGAACATCTTCGCTACAGCGGTGATTGTTAGTAATAATCGTTTGAAGAGAAAGTTCTTTATAAGAGAGGGAAGCTTTACTCACCTTTTGACTAGAGCTGTTTTTTAATATTTTACCAGTATGTAAATAATGTGAGATACGCTCGGTTATTTCAATCTTAGAGCCACTAGCTGACAAACCATGCTCACGACAAAATGTTTGGAGTTCTGCTTTTAACCAATAAAAGTTTTGGAAATCTTCAAGTGATATAGACTTTGTTAAAGGTGGACGCATAGATGTAACAACTTCTTTCTTCCATAATTTTCTTTAATTATAAAACATATGTTCTTTTTGTGGAAGGATTAATTTGTAAATATAACGGGAAGAGGAGATTACATATGGAAAGTGTAATGCAAGTTCGTGTTACGGGAATTTTAATTGAAGATGAAAAAGTATTGCTAGTAAAGCAAAAAGTTGCTAATCGCAATTGGTCTTTACCTGGGGGAAGGGTAGAGAATGGTGAAACGTTAGAAGCAGCGATGATTCGAGAAATGAGAGAAGAAACAGGATTAGAAGTTAAAATTAAGAAGCTACTCTATGTTTGTGATAAACCAGATGCTAGTCCATCTTTATTACATATTACGTTTCTGCTTGAAAGGATTGAAGGTGAAATTACGCTACCTTCTAATGAATTTGATCTTAATCCAATTCATGATGTACAAATGGTAGCGATAGAAGAATTGAGTAGATATGGTTTTTCTGAGAAGTTCATTAAACTTGCATCTGAAAAGTTCTTGAACGCAGGAAGTTATCAAGGGTTAAAACAAAATATTGGTTTGTAAACATAAGAGGAGGCTGTTCTAAAATAACAGCCTCCTCTTACTCTATAAGTTGTGTTTATTGTCGTATTTTGTTGGGAAATCGATATTTCTTATAGAATCGTTCATATAATTTCATTTACTGTACTACTGTGCACGAAGCAGAAAAGAGAAGTGGATGTCACACAGTTCAATGACATCCACTTTATAAAATAATCTACACTGCTGACTGTAAAGAAGAAACAAGTTGATTTAAAAACCCATCCCCACTCATAATCGCTTTTCCACCACCACGAGCACTCTTTTTATTGCCTCCGCCTTTGCCTTCAATTGTAGGAAGGGAATCTTTTAAAAGAGCATTCATATCGAGTGTCACTGCTTTACCACAAGCGAGAATACATTGTAATTTCTCCTCATTTTCAATAACGAAATATGTAATTGCGTGTTCTTGTTGTTCTGTAATAATAGCAGACAGTTTTACGATTTCTTGCATGGAACGATTTGTAAATACTTTAGAAATAAGTATTCCAGCGTATATTTCTGCAGGTTGTTGCAATAGTTCATTTGCTTCTACAAATAATAGTTTTTCATTCATTGCTTGTACTGCCTTTTCGTTTTCTTTTTGAGAGGTAAGAAGTTGTGCTACTTTTACTGGAATATCAGTTTCGCTACTGTTCAATTGCTTAGAAACATCTGTTAATATTTGTTGATGTTGTCCCATTAATTTAAGAGAACGCCAACCAGCAATAAATGTTAAGCGTATACCACCTTTATTGCGCTCCCATCCTAGTACTTGAATAGGGCCTACTTCACCAGTGTGTTTCGGATGCGTTCCGCCACAGCCGTTGTAATCATAATTTGCGATAATAACAACGCGTATATTTTCTGTCATAGTTGGTTCTTTGCGAAGGGGTAATGCTTTGGCCTCTTCTAAGTTCATCCATTTAATACGAATAGGGTGGTTTTCAAAAACAATTTGATTAGCAATTTGTGCGGCCTTCTCAACAGTTTCTGTAGAAAGATTGGCAGTTTCTAAATCAATGGTTATAGTTTCTTTTCCAAGATGGAACCCGATTGTCGGTATGTTAAAGTGATCCCAAAAAGCAGCGGATAAAATGTGCTGAGCCGTATGTTGTTGCATATGGTCAAAACGACGTTGCCAATCTATTTTACCCTCTACTTCTTCCGTATGTAATTGTTCTATTATGAAATGACGAATTTCTCCATTTACTTCTTCAACGTTACTTACCGGAATACCATTTAAAGTTCCAGTGTCATGTGGTTGTCCGCCGCCTGTTGGATAAAATGCAGTTTCATTTAAGACAACATATAAGTTTCCTTCTGTATCATGCTCTTGTTTTATAACTTTAGTAGTAAAGTCTTTCTTATAAGCGTCGATGTAATATAATTTTTTCTCCAATTTTCTTTCCCCTTTCGTGTTAGCTAGTTTCATTGTAAAGCAATTGAAATTAGTTTCCTAATATTTCAGAATAAAGAAACTTTTTTTAGAATTTTCTTGCTATAATAAGAAGAAAATGCGGGGGGGAATGAAAATGCCATATGAAAACGGCGTAGATAAGTTGCTTAGTTTAAGCAGAAATATTTCCGAATTATATCGAGAATTAAATGAGATGACCCGGATTTTAACGGAATGTAATCGAGAAAGTGTGAAATTTGATCGGTTATATGTAAAGGAGTTACTTTGGAAAAAAGAAGATGTCATAGAGAAGTATGAACAATTACTCGTCCAGCTTTGTATTAATGAATGCTTTGATTTAAAAAGTGTAATTACTGGCGAATATAAGTATACATATGAAGAAGTAGAAAGCATTGTTTTAGAATTTAATGAAAAGTATAATGTAGCTATTTTAATTAAAGATGTTTGTAAAGAACTACAGTTTACATACGGAATTGATATGGAAATAACGAGAACAGCTCGGGTATAAACATCTCAAGTGTAGAAAAAGGAAAAAGAAAGCAGATCCTTTGCTTTCTTTTTTTATGTAAGAAAAGGGAGAGTAGGTTTAAAGATGAAGGGGAAGTTACAGCATATTCATCCACTTGGAATGAGTATCATTATAGGGACATTATTTGCTAGGTTTGCAACTTCAATGAGCATTCCTTTTTTAGCGATTTATTTAACGACTGTTAAAGACGTATCGGCTGGAATGACCGGTGCTATCATTGGAACGAGTGCGCTTATCGGAGTGTTTGCTAGTTTTATTGGAGGCAATTTATCGGATCGATTTGGTCGAAAGATGATTATAATATGGTCCATGATCGTTTGGGTGTTTGTATTTATAGGATTTTCAGTTGTAGATCATGTTTTGAGTTTCTTTCTATTAAACGCTTTGAATGGATTATGTCGTTCTTTTTTTGAACCGACATCAAGAGCTTTATTATCAGATTTAACGAAACCAGAGTATCGTTTACTCGTATATAATTTGCGTTACGGTGCAATAAATGTTGGAGTAGCGATGGGTCCACTTGTTGGATTACAGATTGGAAGTGCAAAATCAACGATTCCTTTTTTAGTAGCCGCTGGAGTGTACATTTTATATACAGTTATATTAGCGTTTCAATTTAAGAAATATCCACTTGATAAAAAGAAAGTAACTACAGAAAATCCGGTCACAATGTTAAGTGCGGTTCGGATTTTGCGAAAAGACATAGTATTTTTAGTTGCTTTAGTCGGGATTATTTTGAGTAATAGTGGTTTTTCACATTTAACGACGACACTATCTCAATATTTTGCAAACGCACATATATTTCAAGATGGAGTAAAGTTGTTCTCATATATGCTAACTTTAAATGCGATTACAGTAGTAGTTATTCAATACCCTGTTATTCAAATGTGTAAAAAATATACGCCGTTAGCATCTATTATGGTTGGAACGTTATTTGTGAGCGGGGGATTGTTTGGATTTGGACTAGTAGAATCTATGTTAGGGGCTGCTATATGTACAATTATTTTTACATTCGGAGAAGTATTAATGTTTTCAATGACAGATGTATTTATTGATGAGATAGCTGTTTCACATTTGAAAGGGACATATTTTGGAGCTATGGGCTTTTCAGGAATTGGAGTAGTAATTGGTCCTTGGTTTGGCGGGATACTTCTCGATCATTATGGATATCAAAATGGCTTTATAGTATTTTTAACATTAGCTATATTTTCAAGCATAGCGTTCCCAGTTCTTTTAGTGACAAAAGGTTTAATGAAAAAAAGATATATTAGAAATTCTAAAATAGAAATACATGCGAAATAACATGAGCCCGAGCAAACTAAAATGTTGCTCGGGCTTATATTTATATCAATCGTTAATTCGAAAAAAGACTTTCTCTTCATGCTTATTGGCAACTTCGTTTTTGGAAATATGAATGGCTAAATATCCATTCTCTAAACAGGCTAGCATCTTGTTATAAATGATATTAGTAGGTAAAGGGACAATCCGCTGTAAAGAAGTGTTTTTATAAAGTATACAAATGTTTAGGCCTGTCTCCATCTTTTTAATGAGTACATTTTGTGCAGTTGCATTTGGTACATCTGTTTCCAAAATGTATTCTTGCCCTGTTTCACAAAGGTCAATATGAATTTGATTTGGAAAACTAAAGTTACTACAAGAATCAGAACAAAATTGATCCATCCATTCTTCGAAACCATCAACATGAAAAAGACAATCCTTCTTTTTCTTGCCCATGAAAGACACCCTCCGTAAAATCTCAATTCATACTATGTTATGCATGAATGAAATAGAGGTGAAGAACAAATAGAAAAATATAAACATTTTATGTGAAAGATACAGTGTGTGTGAATACTTTTGCTTTACATATCATGATGTGCATGATTTTTTTGACGTGAATGATTACGATTTTTAACTTTGTGAGATCCACTTAAAGGTTCGGGCTGTCCAGAAGATTGCCCTTTTTTCTCATTTTGACGATTAGATTGATTATTGTTTTTACCCATTGTATTTTACACCTCCTCTCCCTATTTAGAATGAGAGAAGTTTGCGAATTTATACGAGAATGTTTTTTGAGAAACGGGTAAAGATAAGTAGGACTAACTCATATAGGAAGGGGAAAGTGTTATGCCATATCATAAAGATAAGCAACAGGCTTTTCAGGCTGCGCAGCAAGGGGTTGTTCAAGCGGAAAATATATTCAATAATATTGTGAAAAATGACCCGAATTACGGCCATGATTTAAAAGAGTTACGCCAAGAAGTGCAAGAGGCGTACGAACAGATTCAAAATGCACTTGAAGTAGCATCAGAAACGCAGCGTCCACAACTTGAGCAATATGAAAGTAATCTCCAAAATATTATGCGAAATGTAGATCAAATAGAAAAGTGAAAAAGGTTGTTGTGAATTCAACAACCTCATTACTTTTAGTGCTACTATGCTGAAACGAAAAATTATTCTATCAATTTTTTCTTTAATTTGTGCAGTACATATATTTCAAGTGGACAAAGTGGAAGCTAAAATGTTGTTAAGAAAAGAGCTAGAGCCAACTGGCTATGTAACATGGGAAGTGCCAAATAATGAAAAAATTATTGCAATTACATTTGATGATGGACCGGACCCAACTTATACACCGCAAGTATTAGAGTTATTACGTCAATATAAAGCGGAAGCGACTTTTTTTATGATTGGCTTTCGAGTTCAGCGTAATCCGTACTTAGTAAAGCAAGTGTTGAAAGAAGGGCATGAAATCGGAAATCATACGATGAATCATTTGTATGCTAGTAATTCATCAGATGAAAAATTAGAACATGATATTTTAAATGGAAAGAAATATTTTGAAAAATGGGTGAAAGAACCTTTATTGTTCCGTCCACCAGGTGGATATATTAATGATGCTGTATTTACTACGGCAAAAAAAGCTGGGTATCAAATTGTTCTATGGTCATGGCATCAAGACCCTCGTGATTGGGCGAATCCAGGTACAGAATCCATAGTAAATCATGTTGTGAAAAATGCTAAAAGTGGAGATATTGTACTGTTGCACGATGGAGGAAGTGATCGTAGTCAAACAGTGGCGGCATTAGCAAAAATTTTACCTGAACTGAAAAAGCAGGGTTATCGATTTGTAACAGTTTCGGAGTTGTTACGTTATAAACATTAGAGAAAATCCCAAAAGGTATACCTTTTGGGATTTTTCGTTACTGATTCTTTTTTCGTTTCTTATTATTTTGTCGCTCTGCCGGAGTTAAAGGTTCATTTGCGAACTCTTCATTATAGCCAGTTCCTTGCCCTTGGGCGGATGCAGCATTCATTCCTGAAATAATATGATTGGCTTTTCTTTTACCCATTTTTCTCACCTCTATAATGTTTTTTATAGACGAACCATGAGTCGTTCATAGCATATATGAACGTAAAGTAAAACGCTGAAAGAGTGCTTTACTTTATAGTAATAGTATTAATAAAGAGCATGGACACTATTCAAATTTAGAAAGATAAAGAAAACTTATGATAATCCATAAGTTTCTTATTATTTACTTATTTAGAAAGTTGTAATAAGATATTATCGTAAGGTATTGAAAAGTTTGTCTACATTTTATATTCAGACAAATTAGTCACGTTTAACAGGGGGAAACATAATGGTCAAACATAATCCATTTCAATCACGTGCAACTTTTGAACTAGATGGAAAGACGTATCATTATTATCAATTGAAAGCGCTTGAAAACGCAGGGGTTGGCAACGTATCTCAATTACCATATTCCGTGAAAGTTTTACTTGAATCTGTACTTCGTCAAGTAGACGGACGCGTAATTACAGAAGAACATGTTACAAATTTAGCGAAATGGGGAACGAAAGATGTTCAAGATATCGATGTTCCGTTTAAACCATCTCGCGTAATCTTACAAGACTTCACAGGTGTTCCAGCTGTTGTAGATTTGGCTTCGCTTCGTAAAGCAATGGCAGATATGGGCGGAGATCCTGATAAAATTAATCCAGAAATTACTGTAGACCTTGTAATTGACCACTCTGTACAGGTTGATAGAGCGGGTACAGCGGACTCGCTTGCATTCAACATGGACTTAGAGTTTAAACGTAATGAAGAACGTTATAAATTTTTAAGCTGGGCACAGAAATCATTTGATAACTACCGTGCAGTTCCACCAGCAACAGGTATTGTACACCAAGTAAATCTTGAATATTTAGCACCGGTTGTTCATGCGGTGAAAAATGCTGAAGGTGACTTAGTTGCATACCCAGATTCATTAGTTGGAACTGACTCACATACAACAATGATTAATGGTATTGGTGTTCTTGGATGGGGCGTTGGTGGTATTGAAGCAGAGGCAGGAATGCTTGGACAGCCTTCATATTTCCCAGTACCTGAAGTAATCGGTGTGAAATTAACTGGTACACTTCCAAGTGGTACAACAGCAACTGATGTTGCATTAAAAGTAACACAAGTGTTACGTCAAAAAGGTGTAGTTGGTAAATTTGTTGAGTTCTTCGGTAGTGGACTAAAGAGTATGCCTTTAGCTGACCGTGCAACAATTTCAAATATGGCACCAGAATACGGTGCAACTTGTGGATTCTTCCCAATCGACGATATTTCATTAGAATACTTACGTTTAACAGGTAGAGATGAAGAGCAAATTCGCATTGTTGAAGAATATTGTAAAGCAAACGGTTTATTCTATACAGCAGATAGTAAAGATCCAATCTATACTGATCTTGTTGAAATTGATTTAAATACAATCGAATCTAACCTTTCTGGACCGAAACGTCCGCAAGATTTAATCCCGCTTTCAAATATGAAAGAGGAGTTCCATAAAGCTGTTGTAGCACCAGTTGGAACACAAGGACTTGGATTCAATGAGCAAGAGTTTGATAAAGAAGTGAAAGTTACATTGAAAGATCAAGAAATAACGATGAAAACAGGTGGAATTGCAATCGCTGCAATTACAAGCTGTACAAATACGTCAAATCCGTACGTGTTAATTGGAGCAGGGTTAGTTGCGAAGAAAGCAATTGAAAAAGGACTTAAAGTACCTGGTTACGTAAAAACATCGTTAGCACCAGGATCTAAAGTTGTTACAGAGTACTTAGATAAGTCTGGTTTAACAACGTATTTAGATCAATTAGGTTTCCAAACAGTTGGTTACGGCTGTACGACTTGTATCGGTAACTCTGGTCCATTAGCAGAGGAATTAGAAGAAGCAATCGCAGCAAATGATTTATTAGTAACATCTGTTTTATCTGGTAACCGTAACTTTGAAGGTCGTATTCATCCACTTGTAAAAGCAAACTACTTAGCATCACCACCACTTGTTGTGGCATATGCACTTGCAGGTACTGTTGATATTGACCTAAAAAATGATGAAATCGGTAAAGATGTAAATGGTAATGCTGTTTACTTTAATGATATTTGGCCAGCAGCTAAAGAAATTGAAGATGTAGTTCAAAGTGTTGTTACATCTGAATTGTTCAAAAAAGAATATGCGCAAGTATTTAACAGCAATGAGCGCTGGAATGAAATCCAAACTTCAAATGAAGCTTTATATACTTGGGATAATGATTCAACATACATTCAAAACCCACCGTTCTTCGAAGGATTATCTAAAGAGCCGGGTGAAGTTGAAACGTTATCAGGTTTACGCATAGTTGGTAAATTTGGTGATTCTGTAACAACAGACCACATTTCACCAGCAGGTTCAATTGGTAAGCACACGCCAGCTGGACGTTATTTACTAGAAAACGGCGTACAACCAGTCGACTTTAACTCTTACGGTTCTCGTCGTGGTAACCATGAAGTTATGATGCGTGGTACATTTGCAAACATCCGTATTAAAAACCAAATCGCACCAGGAACAGAAGGCGGATATACAACATATTGGCCAACTGGTGAAGTAACATCTATCTATGATGCTGCTATGAAGTATAAAGAAGATGGCACAGGCCTTCTAGTTGTTGCTGGTAAAGACTACGGTATGGGAAGTTCTCGTGACTGGGCTGCGAAAGGTACAAACTTATTAGGTATTAAAGCAGTAATCGCAGAAAGCTTCGAGCGTATTCACCGCAGTAACTTAGTGTTAATGGGCGTATTACCATTACAATTTAAAGATGGCGACAGTGCTGAAACATTAGGTCTTGTTGGTGACGAGTCATTTGAAATTCAAATTGACAAAACGGTTAGACCACGCGATCTTGTAAAAGTAGTTGCAATCGATGCAGAAGGAAAAGAGAAGCAATTTGAAGTAGTAGCTCGTTTCGATAGTGAAGTTGAAATTGACTACTACCGTCACGGTGGTATCTTGCAAATGGTTCTTCGTTCGAAAATCGAAGAGTCTAAAGTATCAAACTAAATAATTGAAATGAATGATAAGGAAGCTAACATTTGTTAGCTTCCTTGCTTTATGTACAGAGGGAAAGGGATGAAACCATTTGGTTTCATCCCTTTCCTTTTATTATGCAAAATTGGGAGAATGACAATGAATGAGTATAGAAGAATAATGTTGCCGCTGTTGCAAGAAAAGCTATTGCTAATTAGTGCGATTTGTAGCGGAATAGTAGCTGCCATTTTAAATTTATCCCGTCCGCTATTTATGGGGATAATTGTAGATAACATTATTCAGCGGGAGTTAAAAGGTACGTATGTATATATTGCTTTGTTTGCGGGGAGTCGCTTTTTGATGTGGGTGAACAATCTGTTCTTTGATTATGTAAGCTCAAAAGTAAGTCAGCGAATATTACGAGAGAAGCGTATAGATGTATTACGTCATTTTTTCTTATTACCGTTTGAAGAAAGTGAGAAGGTAAAACAAGGGGAGTTAGAAACATTAGTCGTTTCTGATATTCCGAATTGGGTAAGGTTATATGGATCTATATTAATAGAATACATCCACGCCATTGCACAATTTATTGGTGCGTTCATAGCTCTACAACATATCGATGTACAGTTCATATGGTGGATAACCCCGTTTTTATTTTTAAGTGCAATTGTTCCAATGCTTATGGGGGGAAAAGTAAGAAATATTGCAAGTATTGCTCAAAAAAATCAATCAAGTGTTGTAGAGATGATGTCACAGTTTGTAAAAGGTATACAAGATTTACGTAGTTTACAAAAAGAAAAATGGGCAATTCATTTGTTTAAAGGAGTGACGGCACAATCTTATAAAACAGAAGTAAGGAAGACGATGATACAACATTGTATTGGGATAGTTGGAACAGTAATAGAAACAGGAGCATATATAGTTGTTCTTATTATAGGAGCAAAAAAAATAATAAAAGGGGATATGGAAGTCGGTTCGCTTGTGGCGGTATTAGCTACAATTGAGATGTTATTTTTCCCAGTTCGTTATGCGAGTGATTTATTGATGATGACACAAGTTGCTATTGCTTCAACAAATCGAGTTTTTGGCTTTTTAGATATACCGGCTGAATACAGAAATGTAGAGAGAGCGATGGGAATGAGATTAACAAATGTTTCATTTCAAGAGAACGGTGAAGAGAGATGTAGAATTAAAAATATACATTTGCAAATTAATCCTGGCGAACTCGTTATTATTGTGGGGGAAAGTGGTGCAGGAAAAACGACGCTTTTAAAATTAATCATGGGTTTATATAAACCATCTAATGGTAGTATTGCTTATTACGGTAATAAAGCTCGTATGACTACTATATGGCAGGAACCTCGTTTTTTTCGAACGACAGTAAAAGAGAATATGTATTTTGGGGAAGGTGTCTTAGAAAAACAGTTAGAAAAAAATATTGAACTTGTAAATGCGAAGTCAATTATTAGGAGTTTATCTAAAGGGATTCAGACTGTACTACATAAAAGCGGTGAAGAGTTTTCGGGAGGAGCGAGAAAGCGTCTTGCGTTATTGCGAGCGATTGTATCAAATCCGAACCTCATTATTCTAGATGAACCGACTGCGGGATTAGATCTGAGCAATCAAGAAGTGGTTTGGAATATGCTTAAAGGGCTAGGGGGGAATGTAACGAGAATTGTGACGACACATGATGTCGAGAGGGCGATGATAGCAGATCGGGTTGTTGTCATGAAGAATGGAATTATGGTGGAATGCGGGGATCCTAGAGAATTATTAACGTGTAAGTCATTGTTTAAAGAGATACTAATAAAAAGATAAGAGCTACATAGCGCTCTTATCTTTATTCACTCTTATTAAGTTGATACGTATAAGACTCAGTATCGTTAGTGCTAAACTCTTTGACTAGAGTAAGGTGATTTGTATCCGGATTATATTTGAAAATTTTGACCGTACGTTCGCTACTTAGTGATGGATTATATTCTTGAATAGCAAATGTATTTTCAGCAATCTGTGTCATATTACTGGTTGAAACGTTTTCTACGGCATCATGATTTGTAGAAATTTCAACAACTCTTTCACCGTTGAAAAATAAAAGAACGATTACTAAAACAACTAAACATATTCGTATATAGCGAAGTTCTTTACTAATAGGGTAACTAACTGTTACGATTTATTTAACCAATTATAACCAAAGCTAATTAAATATATCAGTAAGCCCTGCTAGTCAAGTGATTGGCTAGTAGTGAGGGTTAACTGCGGGCAATCCCTAAAGCTGATTGAACTACAACGTGGCTAGAAATGGTGAGCGTGAATGTTGCGAAAGCAGAAAAAATTAATCAGATGATTAAGGAGTTGACTTCTGATGATATTGGCGAAGAAAGTCAGACTGATTCCAACGCCTGAACAAGAAAAAGTGCTTAGAAATCATGCTGGGGCTTCAAGATTTGCTTATAACTATTGTAAAAGAATCAGTGATAGATACTATAAGCTATTCGGAAAATCTGTTTCACAGTTAGCTTTACAGAAACGATTTACAAAGATCAAGAAGCGAAAGAGATATGAGTGGTTAAATGACATCAACGCACAAGTTCCAAAACAGGCTTCAAAAGATTTTGATAAGGCGAGAAGAAATTCGTTCAAAAAGTACAAAAATGGTTATCACACTTCTTATAAATCCAAAAAAGATTTAATTCAAGGATTTTATGCCAATTATGAAAGACTGATTATAGGAAAGAAAGTAGTTGATATTCAGTCTATTGGAGAAGTGAAAACAAGCCAACAACTACCAAGAAATAAAAAACCATCAAATCCAAGAGTTACATTTGATGGTCGTCACTGGTGGATTAGTGTAGGGTTCAAAGAAGAATTCGAACCACAAGAACTAACCAATGAGTCGATTGGTGTGGACGTTGGTTTAAAAGAGTTGTTTGTAGCTTCTAATGGTACGAAAGAACGAAATATAAACAAAGATGCTAAGGTTAAAAAACTTTTGAAAAGGAAAAAGTCAGCGCAAAGAGATATGTCTAGGAGATTTAAAAAAGGTGTGAAATTTCAATCTGCCGGATATGAAAAAGCTAAAACTGAGCACCTGCGGTTATCTAGGAAAATTATGAATATCCGAAATAACCATATCCATCAAGCAACAGCTAAATTGGTGAAAACCAAACCAATGAGGATTGTTGTGGAAGACTTATCTATCTCAAACCTGTTAAAAAACAAAAAACTATCGAAAGCATTTTCATTTCAAAAATTAAACTTCTTCTTTCAATGTTTATCATACAAGTGCGAGAAGTATGGCATTGAGTATGTAAAAGCTGATAAATGGTTCGCCTCAAGCAAGATTTGCTCATGTTGTAGCGTTAAATACGACCATTCAGTTCAACCAGAAGGACAGTGGAGTTTAAAGATTCGTGAATGGGACTGTGTTGGGTGCAATAGCCATCACGATAGGGATTTAAATGCTTCGATAAATCTATCAAGATGGGTAAAATAAATGCTTGGTAATATGAGGTAACGATACTGCCTCGTGTGGAGTGTTATACCCCTCGTCCCTTCGGGGTTGCGAGAACACTTTGAAGCACTAACTTGTGTGAATTTGATTGAATTGTATAGATTTAGTTAAGTTTATCGTATCGGTTGATAAGTAATTGTAAAATATATATCCTCGCAAGTTTTGTATTTATTTCTAATTATATGGTTCATCACCATAACTTGGGGTTGAATTAAGGGAAGTTGAATTTTTTTCCATAAAAGACTGTAAACAAAGTGAAAACTCCCGTATCGTAATTGTTGTCGAGACAAACCACGAGAGGAGTTTTCACTTTGTACTCTAAGTTTATCAAAATGATTTTGCCATTACCATGTTTTTTTACAATTGCTTTGCCTTCCGAGAAAGAACCAGCTGTTTTTCCCGTTCAAGCCCCACCACAATCTGTTCTTTGTCCGATTTGTTTTGGAAAAACACATCGTCATGAATCCGCGATTCGTCGTTTGCGCCATGGCTTTGCTTGGCATATTGGTACAACTCTGAATTGAACTTGCCGTTCCTCGCCACCGTTGTACGTGCTGCGGCTTTACATTTACATATGATTATGGACTTGGGTTAATTCGTTCTTCCACGGCTTCATTTCGCCGTAAAATTGTGTGTCGTTGTCATTGGCGCACCTTGTCAGATGTGGCACGAGAATATGGTGTTCCTTATACGACATTAGAACGCTGGTTTTATTTCTATGCGCCCGAACAACTTGTTGAAGAAGAGGCGCAACACATTTGTGTAGATGAGTTTGCGATACGTAAAGGGCATTCTTATGCGACAAGCGTGTTAAATGCAGAAACTGGACGTATTTTGGCGATTGCCTCGGTCTTATCGAAGGTAACAGGAAACATCAAAGCGGTGGTTAGTGATTTTGCACCAGCCGTGGCGAATGCAATTCAATCCGTTTTTCAAGAAGCGGTTCACGTACTGGATCGCTTTCATTTAATCCAGTTTTTCACTGAAGCATTACGTAGACGCAGACGTTATTTAAATGAAGCGAAAAAGCATCACAAAGTACGTTTTATCGATCGTTGCCTTGCACGTCGTCCGCGTAATTTAACCGAGGAAGAAAGAGGATTTATCGTGCAATGTGGTGTTGTTTCAAAAATCGTTAAAACCTTGATTGCACGTGAAAAAGCATTACTTGATACGATTCTTTCACCACTTTCAAATGGCATTATGGAAGGCACAAATAATGAAATTAAACTAATCAAAAGACGTGGTTTTGGTTATAGAAATGATAGTCATTTCTTCCTACGTCTTCGCTTGGAAACGGGCGTTGATTTTGTCACCCCCAACTTTCGGTGATGAACTAATTATGTGATAAAAAGGGAAATATTTCATCTAGACTATAAATATTCTAACTATTTCGAATGTGAATATTTCCAAGCTTGTCCGTATAAGCTAAAATAAGGTATATAGTATTTTGGTGATTATGTAATAAGAAGATAAACACGTAAGGGTGATATAATATGTGGCGGAAGCTTACCATTATTGTAGTGTTACTTTGTTTAGCGGGATATGCAGCTTATGAACAGTTTGGTAAAGAGGATCAAGTAATGCAAGAAAAGCCTGCCAAAAGTGAAGCTGCTATGAAAGAGATTTTCGCAAGGAACGGTATTGAAATTGGAAAGAGCGCACCAGATTTTGAATTAGCAAAGATAGATGGAACGAATGTAAAGTTATCCAATTTAAAAGGAAAGAAAGTTATTTTAAACTTTTGGGCAACGTGGTGTGGGCCTTGTCAGCAAGAAATGCCTGATATGGAGGCCTTTTATAAAGAACATAAAGAAAACGTAGAAATTTTAGCTATAAACTATACTCCTTCAGAAAAAGGAGGGGGAGAAGAAAAGGTAAGGAACTTCGCTAAAGAAAAAGGAATTACTTTTCCTATTTTATTGGACAAGAACATTGATGTGACAACAGCGTATAAAGTAATTACCATTCCAACTTCTTATTTTATTGATACAGAAGGTGTCATTCAAGATAAGTTCATTGGACCGATGACGCAAAAAGAGATGGAGAAACGGATTGCTAAATTAAAATAACGGTGAAAAGGTAGAGGTGGAAAGTTACCATTTCTGCCTTTTCTTTTTCACGTAGTGATAGCAGCATGTTATGATAAAAGAAATATAAACGTTTAGAGGTAAAGGAGTGTTTGGAGTGGGGAATATATCCTTACCGTTAGATTATGTTGTAATTGATTTTGAAACAACAGGATTTAACCCTTATAATGATAAAATTATTCAAGTCGCAGCAGTGAAATATCATAATCATGAACTAGTAGATCAATTTGTTTCTTATGTGAATCCAGAGCGTTCAATTCCGGACCGAATAACAAGTTTAACAGGTATTACAAATTATCGTGTTTCAGATGCACCGACGATTGAAGAAGTATTACCTTTATTTTTAGCATTTTTACATACAAATGTTATTGTCGCTCATAATGCATCTTTTGATATGCGTTTTTTAAAAAGTAATGTAAATATGCTTGGACTACCTGAGCCTAAAAATAACGTTATTGATACTGTATTTTTAGCGAAAAAATATATGAAGCATGCGCCTAATCATAAACTTGAAACGTTAAAACGAATGCTTGGAATTCGGTTAAGTTCTCATAATGCATTTGACGACTGTATTACGTGTGCGGCTGTTTATCAAAAATGTGCAGCGGTTGAAGAAGAAGGAAAAAGAAAAGCGAATAAGGAAGTACTTGATGAAACAGCGGTATTTGAAGCAGTAAAAGAAATGCTTGTACGAAATAAACGTGATATTGAGTGGATTCGTTGTATGAATGTTGGGAGTTATTTAGATATAAAAGCCTTTTACCCAATTATAAGGTTAAAGGTCAAAGGGCGAAAGAAATATGTGTTAACAGAAAAAATGGAAGACGATGTAAGAGAAATTTGTACGAGCTTAACATACGAGGCAGCATTGAAAAGTGAGATTGGCAACACGAGAATTATGATTGACAGTGTAGAGGACATTTTGAAGCTAGAGAGCTACATTGTAGCAGAATACGATTCTGTATTACGAGCGCTGGATGAATATAGAGCAAATAAAGTAAATGCGGATGAAGAAATTAAAAAATATTTAAATACGATGGTGTAAAAAATCCCATGTGCAATATATGCGCATGGGATTTTTTATCAAAACATAAAATTTTCTTGCAAATCTGATTAAAGAGTTTTTCATTTGCTCATACTATGTAATAAGAAAGCGTAGAAGAAAGGGTGAGCAACATGAGAAGAAGTCGCCGTAGATCGTTTGAAGAACTTGTAAATGAAAATAAACAACAATTATTAAGCGATCGTGATGCAATGGATCGAATTGAAAAACGAATTGAAAAACGTTATGAAATGAAACTTTTTAAGCAGGCTGAATAATTCTTAACACTAGTACGATACTAGTGTTAAGGAGGCGATAGTAATGGGTAATCCGAAAAAGAATTCAAAAGACTTTGCACCAAATCAAATTGGAACACAATCGAAAAAAGCTGGTGGCAATAAAGGGAAGCAAATGCAAGACCAAACTGGCAAACAACCAATTGTTGATAACGGTTAAAAAAAGGAGAATGTCATCATTCTCCTTTTTGTGTGTTTGGATAATATTGTAAAAAAATATTTAAAAAGCTGACTTTCGTCAGCCTTTTTTCGTAATTGTAAAGTTTTCAACGAGTAAACGCCAATTTTGTGGGAATGGTAGACCAATCTTCCAGTAACTAATACCGCCAATGCCTTGTTCTTTCATTAAATTGAATTTACTTTGAATAGACCTCGAATCTTCAAACCAAACCTCGTGTTGTACGCCGTTTTCATCAAAGTAATTAAAATGTGGAGCTTGGGCTGTGAAATCATAGCGGATTGGAACATTGTATTTACGAGCAAGTGCAACAGCTGCGACAGAGCTAACTGCTTTTGCGGGTGGATTCCCTTGTTTGAAAGGAAGTTTCCAATCAAATCCATATAAATTTTGCCCCATCATAATTTTTTGTGGAGGCATTTGAGATTTTGCATATTGAAGTACTTCTTTTACAGGACCAATTGGGGAAATCGCCATCGGTGGTCCACCTTGCCAACCCCAGTCGTATGTCATAATGACGACGAAATCTACAATTTGTCCTTGTGCTTTATAATCGTGAGCCTCAAAAAATTTCCCTTTTTGATTTGAGCTCGTTTTCGGTACAAGTGTTGTACTTAATGTGTACCCGCTAGGTAAGCGTGTTTTCACATTTCGTAAAAAACGATTATACGCTTCGCGATCTTCAGGTGCCACACTCTCGAAATCGAAATGAATGTCTCGCATGCCATATTTTTCAGCTGTTTGCAAAATGTTAGTAATAAACTTGTTTTGAATTGTTGCATCGCGTAAAATAACCGAGGTCAGATCGGCACTGAAATTTCCATTTTCAATATTTGTAATAACGAGCATAGGGATGGTGTTACCTTGCGTTGCAATATTAGCGATTTTCGCTGTTTCCGTCGGTTCTTTTAAAGTGCCGTCTCTTTTTGCTTCAAAGCTGAAGTAGGCTAAATATGTTAAAAATGGATTAATAGCACGTGTAGCATTTACTAAACTTTCTTTTATCGGTATTGTTGAAGGCTGTAAATAAGCAATGGATTCTACTGCTCGTTTTGTTCCTTTCGGTATATATAATTGCTGTCCGACATGGAGAATAGATTTTAATGAAAGGTTATTAACTTTAGCTAAACTGGCGAGAGGGACGTTATACGTTTGAGAAATTCGATAAAGGCTGTCACCTGGCTGTACATAATAATTATTGCCTTTTGTATTAACGATAAGTGCCTGACCAACAACGAGTGTTTCAGCTGGATTTAGTCCATTGTCTTTTACAATTTCTTCAGGTGTAGATCCGTACTTTGATGCTAAACCATAAACACTATCACCGCTACGAACAGTTACAATTTGGATCATGTGCTTGCCCCTTTCGGTAAAAGATTCACTGTTTTTATTTTATTTTTGATTCCACTGTATTATGATTAAATGTATGCAAGGTAGCAGAAGTGAAAGAAGGCGAATAGAAATGTTTGTAGCAGAACATGAAGTTGAAATCCGCTATGCGGAAACAGACCAGATGGGTGTTGTTTACCATTCAAACTATTTAGTGTGGCTGGAACTTGGGCGCACTAAACTTATACAAGAATTAGGATTTTCATATGTTGAAATGGAGAAAGAGGGAATTATTTCTCCTGTATTAGACTTGCAAATTTCATATCGTAAAGCGATGCGTTACGGCGAAAAAGCTATTGTGAAAACGTGGGTTGATACTGTGAGCCCGCTCCGCGTTGTATATGGATATGAAATTTATAATAGTGATGGCGAACTTTGTATTACTGCAAGCACGACGAATATTTGTGCGAAAAAAGAAGGTTTCCGCCCTGTATCATTTAAAAAATTATATCCTGAGTGGTATGCGAAATATGAGGAAATTAAAAAGAAATAAAGTGAAACTTTAATCAGTGGGGGTCTTACTACCCGCAAATAGTGGGATAAAAAAAGCGTGGCAGAAGCCACGCTTTTTTATTTTTCATAATTAAATTGAGGGAAATCATCACCGTCGTTAAGTGTAACTAATAAATTATGTCCATCGAAGAACCACTCATCATCGCCTTCAATAAAGAAGTTAATACCTTCTTCTTGAGTTTGAACAGCAGGGTGCGCAGGGTCATCTTTACGAATACCTAAAGAAAGTCCTTTTTGCACAGTACTGCAACCGCCGTATTGTACGAAAAGGCGTATTGTTTCACCCGATTGTAAGTTTAATTCGTTTTTATACCATTGTGCTGCTTCTTTTGTTACGGAAAGATTCATGTATAGTTCCTCCAAATTATGTTGCTTTTTCTTTTAGTATAAAAAATAACGCAAAAAGACGCTATTAATATGCTTCACGTTTTCTTTTTGCGTTATGTGGGTTACGATCTTATTTTTGCTTTTTTGAAAAGTTTGCTTTTGGTTCAGTTTTATTTATAATTCGTCCGATATTTGCACGGTGTTTATAAATAACCATACCTGCTAATAAACACATCGCAATAATGAAGATTTTATCCCCGCTAACAATGGATGCAATAACAGCAACGACAGCTGTTATCATAGAAGAAAGTGATACGTATCTTGTTGTAAATAAAAGGCTGAAAAAGACAACAGCTAATATTGCAAAAACAACTGGTGAATAGCATAATAGCACCCCAGCAGAAGTTGCAACTGCTTTCCCCCCGCGGAATTTTGCGAAGATCGGATAGACATGTCCAAGAACAGCGGCTAATCCAAACCATAGTGGGTGAATATCTGACCCGAAAATAATCGGTAGACCTGTTGCTAATGTACCTTTTAAAATGTCAGCAATTGTTACGATAAAACCTGCTTTTTTCCCTAATGTACGGAATGTATTTGTTCCGCCTAGATTACCGCTTCCATGCTCACGAATGTCGATTCCATAACCAATTTTTCCAACGACTAATGCAAATGGAATCGAACCGAGTAGATAGGCAACGATAAATAAAAGATATGTAATAACCATGAGTTCAGTCTCCTTTATACAAATGTGTTGATAAAGGGTAAAAAGAGTTTTTCCCATTTATTGTACCATACATTTGTAAAGAGCACATTTCTTTTTTATAAATGAAAAAGTCATTAATTTTTAAAAAAACTTTCACAGGAATGTTACATTTTTCACAGGAACAGAAGAACTATATGTTGTATGATTTTAATCAAAAGAAAACAACATGTTGGTGGAGGGTTATGAATGTTGAAACAAAATGTACGTGGAGAAGAATTAATGAAAGTATTTGAGACAATTATCCACGGTAATGAACAAGATTTAATGCAGGAAAATGCAAATGTAGATGGTCGATCTCCAATGGGAGTAATGGGAACGTTCGCATCTGAGAGCGCAAAGTATTATGCAGTAGAAAAATTATTATCAGATCAAGTGAAAAAAGCGATAAATCAAAATATATTATATCCACATGATTTAGATTTTTATGCAACAGGAACGACGACTTGTTCGCAAATTCCGTTAGCGCAAATGCTAGCTAACGGTTTTCATACTGGACATGGACATATGAGACAACCGCAAGACATTAAAAGTGCGTTGGCGCTTTCTTCAATTATTTTTCAGGCGAATCAAAATATGCAACACGGTGGTCAATCGTTTGCACTCTTTGATATTGATTTAGCTCCATATGTGAGAAAAACAGTAAAGAGACATAAAAAACGACTACAGTCATATCCGCTTACGAAAGAACAAATAGAGGAATTTGCATGGAAAGAGACAGAAAATGATACGTATCAGGCGTGTGAGGCTTTCGTTCATAATTCAAATAGTATGCATAGTAGGGGCGGGGGACAAGTACCATTTATTTCTATTAACTACGGAACAGACACATCGAAAGAGGGAAGACTTTTAATTAAGCAACTTTTAAAAGCGACGCAAGCTGGACTTGGTAAAGGGGAAACACCGATTTTTCCTATTCAAATTTTCAAAATGAAAAAAGGCGTGAACTTTGAAGAGTGTGATCCGAACTATGATTTATTTGAATTAGCGTTAGAAACGACCGCTGAGCGATTATTCCCTAACTTTTCGTTTTTAGATGCTCCGTTTAATGCTGTGCATTATGATGGTCGACCTGAAAGTGAAGTATGTTATATGGGGTGCCGTACTCGTGTTATGTCTAATATACATGGGGAAGAAACAGCAATTGGAAGAGGGAATTTATCGTTTACTTCTATTAATTTAGTGAAATTAGCGCTAATTAGTGGTTCAAAAGAAGCGTTTTTTGAAGCGCTAAGTTATTATTTAGATTTAGGCGTTAAGCAATTATTAGAGAGATTTGCTTATCAATGTACAAAGAGAGCAAGAGATTTTCAGTTCTTATATTCACAAGGTGTATGGCGTGGTGGAGAGACGTTACAACCTGAAGATGCTGTGGCACCGATTTTAAAACAAGGGACGTTAAGTCTTGGTTTTATCGGTCTTGCAGAATGTTTAGTAGCGTTAACTGGAAAGCATCATGGAGAAAATGAAGAATCGTGGAAGCTTGGATATGAAATTATTTCCTTTATGAGAGAGAGAATGGATAAGGCGATGGAAGAACATCAACTCAATTTCTCTGTAATTGCAACGCCTGCAGAAGGTTTATCAGGTAAGTTTGTGAAAAAAGATAGAGAAGAATTTGGTGAGATTAGCGGTATAACGAACCATAATTACTATACGAATTCATTCCATATTCCAGTTTATTATAACATTCAAGCGATAAATAAAATTCGTTTAGAAGGACCTTTCCATGCCCTATGTAACGGGGGACATATTACGTATATTGAACTAGACGGAGCAGCTATGCATAACAAAAAGGCATTAAAGCAAATTGTGCAAGCGATGGCAGAGAATGGCGTTGGGTACGGTTCAATAAATCATCCTGTTGATCGTTGTAAGTGCTGTAGTTATCACGGAGTTATTGGGAATGAATGTCCAAGCTGTGGAAATGAAGATGAGGCTAATATAGAAAGAATTCGCCGTATAACGGGCTATCTTGTAGGAGATATGTCGAAGTGGAATAGTGCGAAACGTAGTGAAGAGATGGATCGGGTGAAGCATAAATGAAAGTTATGAATATCATTCATGATAGTGTAGTAGATGGAGAAGGGTTGCGGACAGTCGTGTTTTTTGCGGGCTGTCCGCATCGTTGTTTCGGGTGCCATAACCCGAAATCTTGGAATGTTTGCAATGGAACTGAAATGACGGTAGAAGAAATTGTGAAAGAGATTGAAAGTAATTCATTAACAGATGTAACATTTTCAGGTGGAGATCCATTCTTCCAAGCTGCCGAAGTGAAAAAAGTAGCAAAAGCTGTGAAAGATTTGAAAAAAAATCTATGGATGTATACAGGTTATACGTTAGAAGAGATACAGAGTTCTCGAAATAATGATATGATAGAGTTGTTACAGTATGGGGATGTTTTAGTCGATGGAAGATTTGAAATCGAGAAAAAAGATTTAACACTTCCATTTCGCGGAAGCTCCAATCAACGTATTATTCGATTGAAAGAGTAAAAAGGCGGGATAGATTATATGAATAAAACAGTATTACTTGTTGAAGATGAAAGAAGATTACGTGAAATTGTTAGTGATTATTTTCGTAATGAAGGCTTTGAAGTAATCGAAGCAGAAGACGGGAAAAAAGCGTTAGAATTATTTGCAGAGCATGAAATTGATTTAATTATGTTAGATATTATGTTACCAGAAATAGATGGATGGTCTGTTTGTAGACGAATTAGAAAAGAATCAGCAGTACCAATTATTATGCTAACAGCACGTTCGGATGAGGATGATACATTACTAGGTTTTGAATTAGGTGCAGATGAGTATGTAACGAAACCATTTAGCCCGAAAGTGTTAGTAGCTCGCGCGAAGACGTTATTGAAACGTGCGGATGGAGCGGTAGGAGTATCAGAAGAAAATAATATGTCTTTAGCTGGAATAGAAGTGAATCGACTATCTAGAACAGTTTTAGTAGATGGTGAAGAAATTATATTGACACATAAGGAGTTTGAACTTCTTGTTTATTTAATGGAGAACAAAGGAATTGTGTTGTCACGTCAACATTTATTAGATCAGTTATGGGGATATGATTACTACGGTGATGACCGAACGGTTGATACACATATTAAAAAACTGCGAAATAAGCTAGGAGATAAGGCGAAGCATATCGGCACTGTTATTCGAGTAGGTTACAAATTCGAAGAATAACCTTTAAGTTACTATGCATCTCGGCTTTGGGATATAGCAAATTTACACTCTCCTTTGTAGGTGGAATGTACAAAAAATACTTTTTTTGTCTACAATGGTAGATAGGAGTATTTTTTTAATTGGATTTCACGATGAGTTCACAAGAAGGACACAAAATGTGACTATACTGAAAGTACGAATTCACCAGGGAGGGGAAATAAAACATGGGATATTACGACGGACCGAATTTGAATGAAGAGCATAGTGAA
The DNA here is from genome assembly GCF_016651075.1 of Bacillus sp. TH19. Taxonomy (NCBI): domain Bacteria; kingdom Bacillati; phylum Bacillota; class Bacilli; order Caryophanales; family Bacillaceae; genus Bacillus; species Bacillus sp. TH19. Next base: position 2,010,090 of record NZ_JAEKEO010000007.1, read on the forward strand.
ACGAGAGAAGTGAAAAAATCAGGTAGTAAAAAAGGATATTTTTTCACAGGTTTAGTTGGAGCTGTAGTCGGGGCGGTTTCGATTAGTTTTGCAGCACCGTACATGCCATGGGTGCAAAATAATAATGCAGCTGTTTCGTCATTCAATTCTAATAAACAAGTAGAAGGAACTGTAGTTCCAGTTGTAAATAAAGCGAAAAATGAAACTGATTTACCGGGAATGATCGAAGGCGCGAAGGATGTTGTTGTAGGTGTTATTAATATGCAACAAAGTGTTGATCCATTTGCAATGCAACCGACAGGCCAAGAGCAACAAGCTGGCTCAGGATCAGGTGTTATTTATAAAAAAGCAGGAAATAAAGCGTATATTGTAACGAACAACCATGTAGTAGATGGAGCAAATAAACTTGCTGTAAAACTAAGTGATGGTAAAAAGGTAGATGCAAAGCTTGTAGGGAAAGACCCTTGGTTAGATTTAGCGGTTGTAGAAATTGATGGATCTAATGTAAATAAAGTTGCCACTTTAGGTGATTCAAGTAAACTTCGTGCGGGTGAAAAAGCGATTGCAATCGGTAACCCACTTGGGTTTGATGGAAGTGTAACAGAAGGTATTATTAGTAGCAAAGAACGTGAAATTCCAGTAGATATTGATGGCGATAAGCGTGCAGATTGGAATGCTCAAGTTATTCAAACAGATGCAGCGATTAACCCAGGTAATAGTGGTGGTGCGTTATTTAACCAAAACGGTGAAATAATTGGGATTAATTCAAGTAAAATTGCACAACAAGAAGTTGAAGGAATTGGATTTGCTATTCCAATTAATATTGCAAAGCCAGTTATTGAATCCCTTGAAAAAGAAGGAGTGGTGAAACGTCCAGCACTAGGAGTCGGTGTCGTTTCATTAGAAGATGTGCAAGCTTATGCAGTAAATCAATTAAAAGTGCCAAAAGAAGTAACAAACGGCGTTGTATTAGGTAAAATCTATCCAATATCACCAGCGGAAAAAGCTGGTTTAGAGCAATATGATATAGTAGTAGCGTTAGATGATCAAAAAGTAGAGAATTCACTTCAATTCCGTAAATATTTATATGAAAAGAAAAAAGTAGGCGAGAAAGTAGAAGTTACATTCTATCGCAATGGCCAAAAAATGACGAAAACAGCTACATTAGCAGATAATTCAGCTACAAAGAATCAATAATCGGAATAAAAGAAAGTCTCTTTCATGTTGAAAGAGACTTTCTTTATCGGATATACTAAAGAAATAGGAGGGATAAATTATGATAATTGAAAACCCAACTCGTACGGAAATTGGTGAAGTATTAAAGAAAAGTAAAACGATTGCAGTTGTTGGATTATCAGATAAGCCAGAACGCACATCGTATATGGTTTCAAAAGCAATGCAAGATGCTGGGTACCGCATTATTCCAGTAAATCCAACAGTAGATGAAGTACTCGGAGAAAAGGCGGTTTCTTCACTGACGGATATTAAAGAACATGTTGATATTGTAAATGTGTTTCGTCGCTCAGAATTTTTAAAGGATGTTGCGAAAGAGTTTGTAGAGATTGATGCAGATGTTTTCTGGGCACAATTAGGAGTACAAGATGAAGATACATATAAACTTTTACAAGAAAAAGGCTACACAGTAATAATGGATCGTTGCATTAAAGTAGAGCATGTAATGACAAAATAGTATAGATTTTAAAGATAGAAAGATTGATTCAGCCCTCGCTTTTTACATAAGTAGGGCGGATGAACGAGGTGTTCATCATGAGATTTTTTAAAGGCTGTTTTTGGGGATTGTTACTTGTTATCCCATTTTGGATATTGATCATTTGGATCATGATAAAGGTTTGGAATGTATAATGTTGGAATACATATCCATTTCTCGTTGACAAACGATTATTTTTCTGAAATAGTAGCCTAGAGGAATCCTTGTGAAAAAAAACAAGGATTTTTCTATTGAAAATAGTATATAAAAGAGATAAGATAACTTGCCAAAACTATAGTCGAGGCGTTATTCTATAATAGAAACATATGTTCTGATTTGATTAGGAAAGGGGCAAGGAGTTTGGCGAAGCATCAGTTCCAATATAATGAAGATGCAATTCAAGTGTTAGAAGGACTTGAAGCCGTTCGAAAACGCCCGGGTATGTATATCGGGAGTACGGATAGCCGTGGATTGCATCATTTAGTATATGAAATAGTAGATAACTCCGTTGATGAAGCATTAGCGGGATTTGGCGACGAAATTTCTGTCGTAATACATAAAGATAATAGTATTAGCGTAATTGATAAAGGGCGAGGAATGCCTACGGGAATGCATAAGCTTGGAAAGCCGACACCTGAAGTTATTTTAACAGTACTTCATGCTGGTGGTAAGTTTGGCCAAGGAGGCTATAAAACGAGTGGTGGTTTACACGGTGTTGGGGCATCAGTTGTAAACGCCTTATCAGAATGGCTAGTAGTAACGATTAAGCGAGATGGTAGCATTTATGAACAACGCTTTGAAAATGGTGGTACTCCTGCAACGACGTTAGAGAAAATCGGGAAAACGAAAGAGTCTGGTACAACGATGCACTTCAAACCAGATACAACTATTTTCAGCACAACAAATTATAATTATGAAACATTATGTGAGAGATTACGTGAATCTGCATTCTTATTAAAAGGAATGAAAATCTCGATAAAAGATGAGCGTAATGATTTAGAAGATGTGTTTCATTATGAAACAGGAATTGAGGCTTTCGTTTCATACTTAAACGAAGAGAAAGATTCGATTCATCCAGTTGTATATTTCTCGGGTGAGCAAAATGGAATTGAAGCAGAGTTAGCCTTTCAGTTTAATGATGGTTACTCAGAAAACATTCTTTCGTTTGTAAATAATGTACGTACAAAAGACGGTGGTACACACGAAGCTGGATTTAAAACAGCAATGACACGTGTGTTCAATGAGTATGCTCGTAAAGTTTCTTTATTAAAAGAAAAAGACAAAAATTTAGAGGGTACAGATATTCGAGAAGGATTAGCTTCGATTGTTTCTGTACGTGTACCAGAAGACGTACTCCAGTTTGAAGGGCAAACGAAAGGGAAACTAGGTACAAGTGAAGCTCGTTCTTCAATTGATGCAATTGTATCTGAGCATTTAGCTTACTTTTTAGAAGAAAACCCGGATGTAGCTACACTTCTTGTGAGAAAGGCAATTAAAGCAGCACAAGCACGTGAGGCTGCTCGTAAAGCGAGAGAAGAAGCGCGTACTGGTAAGAAGAAGAAAAAATCAGAAGGTACTTTAAGCGGGAAGTTAACACCTGCACAATCACGTAATCCTCAAAAAAACGAATTGTATTTAGTAGAGGGTGACTCGGCTGGTGGTTCAGCAAAGCAAGGGCGAGATCGTCGTTTCCAAGCGGTACTACCATTACGTGGTAAAGTAATTAACACGGAAAAAGCAAAGCTTGCTGATATTTTTAAGAACGAAGAGATCAATACGATTATTTACGCAATTGGCGGAGGCGTAGGGAATGAGTTCGCTGTTGAAGATATTAACTACGATAAAGTTGTTATTATGACCGATGCAGATACGGATGGAGCACATATTCAAGTGTTACTACTGACGTTCTTCTACCGTTATATGAAACCACTTATTGAAGCTGGTAAAGTATTTATCGCACTTCCACCTTTATATAAAGTAAGTAAAGGAAAAGGGAAAAGTGAAGTAATTGAATATGCATGGTCTGATGAAGAATTAGGTGATGTAACGAAAAAGGTCGGTAAAGGCTACATGTTGCAGCGCTATAAAGGACTTGGCGAAATGAATGCCGATCAATTATGGGAAACAACGATGAACCCTGAAACACGTACGTTAATCCGTGTGAAAATTGACGATGCATCAAGAGCCGAGCGCCGAGTTACGACATTGATGGGGGATAAAGTAGAACCTCGCCGTAAATGGATTGAGCGTAATGTACAATTTGGTATGCAAGAAGAAGGAAATATTTTAGAAAATGAAATGATTATGGAGACGGAGGTGGAATAACATGCAGGCAGAGAAGTTTCATGACCTCCCGCTTGAAGACGTGTTAGGTGACCGCTTTGCACGTTATAGTAAATATATTATTCAAGACCGCGCGCTTCCAGATGCGCGTGACGGTTTAAAACCGGTACAAAGACGTATTTTATATTCTATGTATGTAGAAGGAAACGTACATGATAAAGCGTTTCGTAAATCAGCTAAAACAGTAGGTAATGTTATCGGTAATTATCATCCACATGGTGATTCCTCTGTATATGAGGCGATGGTCCGTTTAAGTCAAACTTGGAAAGTACGTAATGTTTTAGTTGAAATGCACGGAAATAACGGTAGTGTTGATGGGGATCCAGCAGCGGCAATGCGTTATACGGAAGCACGTTTATCACCAATCGCATCTGAGTTATTACGTGATCTTGATAAAGAAACAGTAGAATTCGTGTCAAACTTTGATGATACGAGTGAAGAACCTATTGTATTACCGGCAATGTTCCCGAACTTATTAGTGAACGGATCTACAGGGATTTCCGCTGGTTATGCAACAGAAATTCCACCGCATCATCTTGGAGAAGTAATTGATGCTACAATTATGCGTATCGATCAACCGAATAGTTCTGTGGAGGACTTGTTAACAGTTATTAAAGGACCAGATTTCCCTACAGGTGGTATTATACAAGGGATAGATGGCATTAAAAAAGCGTATGAAACAGGTAAAGGTAAAATTATTATTCGCGGAAAAGCAGAGGTTGAAACGATTCGTGGCGGGAAGCAACAAATCGTTATTACAGAAATTCCGTACGAAGTAAATAAAGCGAATCTTGTTAAGAAAATGGATGAATTACGTATAGATAAAAAGCTAGATGGAATTGCTGAAGTACGTGATGAGACAGATCGTACAGGTCTTCGTATCGTTGTAGAATTAAAAAAGAAGCGAATGCTGAAGGTATTTTAAATTATTTATATAAAAATACAGATTTACAAATTCCATACAACTTTAATATGGTAGCGATAAATAATCGTCGTCCGACACTTATGACATTACCTAAGATTTTGGATGCATATATTGGACATCAGAAAGAAGTTGTTACAAGACGCTCACAATATGAATTAAGAAAAGCAGAAAATCGTCAGCATATTGTAGAAGGTTTAAAGAAAGCATTATCAATTTTAGATGAAGTGATTGAAACAATCCGTGGGTCTAAAGATAAGCGTAATGCGAAAGATAATTTAAGTGCGAAATTTGGATTTACAGAGGCGCAGTCAGAAGCAATTGTTTCACTGCAATTATATCGTTTAACAAATACAGATATTACAGCGCTAGAGCAAGAAGCAGCGGAACTTAGTAAGAAAATTATAGAGTTACAGTCAATTTTACAAAGTGAAAAAAGACTTTTTCAAGTTATTAAAACAGATTTGAAGAGAGTAAAGAAAACATATAGTGATAATCGCCGTGCGATAATTGAAGAGGAAATTGAAGAAATTAAAATCGATGTGGAAGTTATGATTCCGCAAGAAGATGTCATCGTTACTGTAACGAAAGAAGGCTATGTGAAACGAACAGGTTGGCGTTCGCATAATGCATCGAACGGGAAATACTTCGGTATGAAAGAGGGTGACATCTTACTTGAGCGTTTCGATACAAACACGACAGAAACCGTTCTTTTATTTACGAACAAAGGAAATTATATTTATCTTCCTGTGTATGAAATGCCAGAAATTCGTTGGAAAGATTTAGGTCAACACGTTGCGAATCTTGTTTCACTCGAGCGAGATGAATCGTTAATTTGGGCAACAGTCGTACCGAATTTTGAAGAAGAAAAACGATTTATCGTATTTGTTACACGAAACGGTATGATTAAGAAAACAGAATTAAACCAATATAAAGTGCAGCGTTATTCACGGGCATTCGTTGCTGTAAACTTGAAAAAAGATGATGAAGTTGTTGATATATTTGCGACAGATGGGACAAGTGATATTGTTCTTGCAACACATGGTGCATATGCACTTGTATTCAATGAAGAAGAAGTAAGTCCAGTTGGTGTCAGAGCAGCTGGTGTGAAAGCAATTAATTTAAAAGAAGATGACTATGTTGCTTCTGGTAAACCGTTAAATGGTGAAAAAGATCAACTTATTCTCGTTACGCAGCGAGGTGCTGTGAAACGTATAAAGGCATCGGAAATTGAGAAATCAACGAGGGCGAAGCGAGGCCTTGTAATTTTTAAAGAGTTAAAACGTAATCCGTACCGCATTGTCGGTATTGAAATTGTTCGAGATGATGAATTAGTTTACATGAAGACAGAGAAACACATTGTAGAAGAAATTGATCCGAAAGCGTTTCGCAATAAAGACCGGTATAGTAATGGTAGTTTAGTACTAGATGTTAATGATACTGGTGAAGTAATTGAAACGTGGACAAAGAAAAGAACGGAATAAAGTGAAACTTTAATTAGTGGGGTTTTTTCCATCCCCCACTGATTATTAGCCTTCACCAATCGGGCTTTTACGGGCAGTTGGTCTCCCGCCTAACCTCCCTCGCATTCGCCTTATTTTGAGGTGGGAGTCTTCCTGCGCGTTAATGCGGGATAAAGGGAGCATCTTGCTATGAATGATAGTAAGATGCTTTTTTCTAAGCAAATCATTATGTATATAAAAATAATCTTGTTATAATGATGAAATGAAATCGTTCTCATAAAGTGAAACTTTAATCAGTGGGGATTTTCTTTATCCCCACTGATTATTAGTTGAACCAATCGGGCTTTTACGAGCAGTTGATTCCTCACCTAATTTCTTTGCTTTCGCTGAATTTTGAGTTAGGAATCTTACTGCTCGTTAAAGCGGGACAAATGGAGGGGCAACATGAAAAAAATAGGTGTAGGGATTGTAGGATTTGGATTTTCTAGTACAACATTTCACATCCCGTTATTACAAACGATAGAAGAATACGATATTCGTGCTATTTTATCATCAAAAGAAGAAGTAGTGAAACAAGCATTACCAAATGCTGAAGTTGTTGGTACAATTGATGAATTAGTAAATCGAGCTGATATTGACTTAGTGGTCATTACTTCGCCGAATACAACCCATTTTCCATATGTAAAAGAAGCAATTGTACACGGTAAGCATGTTGTTGTGGAAAAACCATTCGTTGTTTCAATTGAAGAAGGAGAAGAACTTATTTCATTAGCGAACCGACATAATGTCGTTTTAAGTGTGTATCATAATCGCCGTTTGGATAATGATTTCTTAACGATAAAGAAATTATTACAAGAAAAAAGAATAGGGAATGTATACGCATATGAAGCGCATTTCGATCGTTTCCGCCCACATGTACGCGATCGCTGGAGAGAAAAGAACTTACCAGGATCAGGTATATTATATGATTTAGGATCGCATTTAATTGACCAAGCATTATCATTATTTGGGAAACCAGATGCGATAAGCGCAGATGTAATAAAACAACGACCAGGTGCAGAAGTGGATGATTACTTCCATGTTGTACTTCACTATGGAGTGAAGCGCGTTATTTTACATAGTAGCAGTTACGTAAAGCAAGCTGGACCACATTTTACACTGCATGGAGATAAAGGTTCTATCGTGAAGTATGGTATGGATTCACAGGAAGAACAATTAAAGACTGGAATGAAGCCAGGGGATAATGGTTATGGAGCAGACTCTGAAGAGAATTTTGCTACTTTAGAAACAGAAGAAAGCTTAGAGCGTATTCCAACGGAAGTCGGCTGCTATGACATGTATTATAAAGGCGTGCGAGATAGCATATTAAATGGTGAAAAACTACCTGTAACTGCTCAAGAAGGTTTAGACGTTATTAAATTGATTAAATTGGCGACTGAAAGTAGTGAAACGGGTAGAGTCATTGCGGTAAAATAAAAAAGACACGAATTTCGTGTCTTTTTTTATTAGGAATATGCGAATATGACTCATTATTTAGTTTAGTCGTTTGTCATACATTAATTGGATTTGTATGCCGTAAGGATCTTCAATAATACCATATGCTTCACTAAATATATTTTTTTCTAGTGGAGAGATTATTTTCACATGCTTATCGGAAATTAAATTATTATAAAATCTTTGTATTTCTTCTAAATCAGCACTTTGAATGCAAAGTGACATGTTATTTCCAACGCTATAACGTTCAGTAGGGTTCATTGTATCTTCGGCTATCATTAGCTTTGTATTCCCAATTTGTAAAACAGAGTGGGCAATATGATCTTTATTTTCACTTGTAATTTCAAAAGAACTATCTCTTTTGGCCAGTTCTTCATACGTAACAATCATTAACTTCTTGGCCTCTAAATTACGTGTATAAAAATTAATTGCCTCCTTTGCTTGCCCATTCATTGAAAGAAAAATAGCTATTTCTAATGTCATAAATATATAACTCCTTTATTAGTTAATAATTATAATATAGACTAAAAAGGTTTCAATACATGACACCTTTTATGGAGGGAAATATGAAAAAAACTGAACGAATAAATGATATGCTTATTTTCTTAAATAATAAAAGATATTTTAATTTAAAAGATTTAATGGTTAGATATGATATTTCTAAAAGTACCGCGTTGCGAGATATTCAATCATTAGAAGAAATAGGTGTACCAATATATTCTGAACTAGGTAGAAATGGGAGTTATAAAATTATAGAAAATAGTGTGTTATCACCAATATATTTTAGTGTGGATGAAATGTATGCGTTATACTTTTCGATGCTTACATTAAATGGATACAAAACAAAGCCATTTAATATAGAAAGTATTGCGCTTGAAAATAAATTTAAACATGTATTACCTGATAATGTGAGTAAAAATATTTCAATCATGGAACGAACGCTTTCCTTTGAAGTAACAAATCATAGTAACTTTAGTCCGTTCTTAAAAGAACTTTTACAGGGGATTTTTGCTGAGCGAGTTTATCATTTAACATATTTAAAAAAAGATGAGGAGAAAGTATTGGTCGCCCAATTTATTCGAATAGAATCTAAATTTGGCCAGTGGTATGCTAAAATCTTTAATTTTGAGACAAATCATGTTCAAATAATTAGATGTGATAAAATTCTTTCTATTGTGGAAACAAGCAATACGAATTCAAAAAATCTTGAAGAATTGTTAAGTTATCTTACTAATTTTCATAGAAGGCCTGATGCAACTGATTTTATTGTCGTTGTTAATCAAAAAGGAAAAGACATTTTTGATAAAGAGAATTATCCTTCCATGAAGATACAAAAAGAAAACGAAAATTACATTATAACAGGCTATTTTAATAAACAAGAAGTTGATTTTATCTCGAACTATTTTCTGAATTTCGGAGAAACGATTATCTCAATTCAGCCTGTTATGCTAAAAGAGTTAATCTATAATAAGGTATTATCTATAAAGCAGCATTTAACTTCGTTAAGAGAAAATTAGTATTAATAATTTTTTTAACACCAAAAAGCCCTTGAGATTTAAATATCCAAAGGGCTTTTTTGTGATGGTATTTGTTCTTTAGAAACATTATTTTTCTGGGACGGACAGTCCATAAAAGAACATCGTAACGATATCTTCTATATGTTTTTCGCGATCTCCTTCAAGAAGCTGAGCCCCGAAATCATCACCTAGTTTAGTGAACATTTGAATGTATAGTAACATCATTTCTTTAGTAAGGTGAGGGTTAATTTCATTTTTTTGCTGTGCTTGTTCTAGTATTTCTAAATACCAAGGCAAGATTTTTTCGTTTTGATAACTATAAATAAACTTTCGGAGCTCATCATCTCTTTGCATCATTTGTAGTAACATATCCGGCTGAAATAACCCCCAGTATTCATTTTTCTTACAATCATTTTTTGCATCATCTCATGAAAAGGTAATTTTTCTTCTGCAAGTTTTTTATAATATTGAAATTCAGATATTATAAATTCTTGTATAAGCTCCCTAAATAACGCATCTTTACTTCCGAAATGATTATAAATTGTCACTTGAGAAACGTTTGCTTTTTTTGCAATATGTTCTATTTTCACTTCATTAAAGCCACGTTCTGAAAATAATGTAAAGGCCGCATCTTTAATGGCACTTTTTTCTTTTCTTTCACTTTTTCAAAGCCGTTCAATACAATCACCTCATTTAAAATATACAAGAAAAAATAATTGAAAACAATATTTTTGAAATATGGACATATAAATATTTCAAAAAGTTGTTGCGAATATGAAAGATGAGGAGTACAATAATTTTGAAATATCACATGTTAAATATTTCAAAAAATGAGGTGGGTTTATGATTTCAGTTCAAAATGTTACAAAACAGTTTTCAAATGGAAAAGGCTTGTTTGATATTACATTTGAAGTGAAAGAAGGAGAAGTTTTTGGCTACTTAGGACCAAATGGTGCTGGGAAATCAACAACGATTCGTAATTTAATGGGATTTATAAAACCGACGGCTGGTAAAGCGACAATTTTCGGATTAGATTGTTGGGAAGATGCTGCGAAAATTCAAAGAGAAGTTGGCTATTTACCAGGAGAAATTTCTTTTATTGAAGGAATGAATGGATTAGAATTTTTAAATTTGATGCAAGGAATGCGTGGGTTAAAAAATATAAAAAGACGAGATAAATTGATAGAACGTTTGCAGTTCGATGTGAAAACACCAATTCGAAAAATGTCTAAAGGAATGAAACAAAAAGTAGGTATAGTTGCGGCATTTATGCATGATCCAGAAGTGTTAATTTTAGATGAACCGACATCAGGACTCGATCCACTTATGCAACAAGTATTTATAGATTTAATATTAGAGGAAAAGCAAAGAGGAAAAACAATCCTTATGTCATCACATATTTTCACTGAAATTGAGAGAACTTGTGACAGAGTAGCTATTATTAAAGATGGTTGTCTTGTAACCGTTGAAAACATTCATAATTTACAAGGCATGAGAAGACAGGTGATAGATGTAACAGTATCATCTCAAGAAGAAATCGAATCTCTTAAACAATGTGATTTGCAATTTGAAGGAATGAAAGGTAGAGAGGCGTCAATTATTGTGCAAGGAAACTATCAAACTGTTTTACAAATACTTTCAAACTATAATGTAACTGCACTTCAAACGAGAGCGACGGATTTAGAACATTTATTTATGCATTATTACGAGAAGAAAGAAGGGGTAAAGCATGAATAAACAACTATTTTTAGCTAGTTTGAAAGAAACGAAAAAAAGTATATTCAGCTATGCTACTGGTGCAGCTCTTTATTTATGGTTATTAATTTGGATATTCCCATCGATGGTTTCAGCCAAAGGTTTAAATGAATTAATAAGTGCCATGCCTGATAGTGTGAAAAAAATTGTTGGAATGGAAAGTCCGATTCAAAATGTAATGGATTTTTTAGCTGGTGAATATTATAGTCTATTGTTTATTATCATTTTAACAATTTTTTGTGTCACGGTTGCAACGCATCTAATTGCTCGTCATGTAGATAAAGGGGCGATGGCATATTTATTAGCAACACCTGTATCCAGGGTGCAAATTGCAATTACACAAGCTACTGTTCTCATATTGGGGCTACTAATAATTGTAATTGTCACTTATGTAGCTGGTATATTAGGTGCAGATTGGTTTTTAAAAGATAATAACTTAAATAAAGAATTATTTTTGAAAATAAATTTAGTTGGAGGGCTTATATTTTTAGTAGTTAGTGCCTATTCATTTTTCTTTTCTTGTATATGTAATGATGAAAGAAAGGCACTTAGCTACTCAGCCAGTTTAACAATCTTATTTTTCGTATTAGATATGGTAGGGAAATTAAGTGATAAGTTAGAGTGGATGAGAAATATATCTTTATTTACATTGTTTCGTCCGAAAGAAATTGCTGAAGGAACATATAATATATGGCCAGTAAGTATAGGCTTAACTGCTGGAGCACTTTGTATCTTCATAGTAGCAATTGTAGTGTTTAGGAAGAGGGATTTACCGTTGTAAATTAGAAAGTCCACTGAGAAAGTGGGCTTTTTTTGTTTTTGTAGGAAAGAGATCTCTAGAATATACATTATTTATTAACGACAATTTACAGTCTATTTATTGGAAAGTATCATTAACACTATTAAATTAGTGTATATGTAACGATAATAAATGATGTTAAAAAACTATATGGAATTTTTATGAATATTACTGTAAGAAAATAATTTTTTAATAATTTTCAATAATAACACTTTACAAATTTTAAAAAATTAGTAGAATAAGAAGTAGTAAGAATCGTCTGATAAATATATAAAGAAAAACAGAATTATCAGAAAATTCTTAAATAGCTATCGTTTAGAATTAGGGAGGGTACAAAAATGAAAAAGAAAAAAATGAAAAAACTAACAGCAGTTGTAGTACCGGTTTTAGCAATGAGCATGGCATTAACAGCGTGTTCTACATCAGGCGGAGATAAAAAGACAAGCACAAACTCAAGTGGAGATAGCAAGTCAGAGGGAAAATTAGCGGCAAAACAAGTGTTGAATCGAACAGTAAACCAAGAGATTCCAACGATGGATTCTTCTAAATCAACAGATACAGTATCTTCACAAATGCTAGGGAATACGATGGAAGGATTATATCGTCTGGATAAAGATAATAAGCCTATTCCAGCTGCAGCAGAATCTAGCACGAAAAGTGAAGATGGTAAAAAATATACATTTAAACTGCGTAAAGATGCAAAATGGTCAAATGGAGATCCAGTAACGGCGAAAGATTTCGTATATGCTTGGCAACGTCTATTAGATCCAAAAACAGCTGCTGAGTATGCATTTATCGCATTCCCAATTAAAAATGCAGAAGTGGTTAATAAAGGTGAAAAACCTGTAGCTGAATTAGGAGTGAAAGCGGTAGATGATCTTACGCTTGAAGTTGAATTAGAGCAAGCGGTACCGTACTTCTTAAACTTAGTAGCATTCCCATCGTACTACCCATTAAATGAAAAATTCGTAAAAGAAAAAGGGGAGAAGTTCGGTATAGAGTCTGATACAACAGTTTATAATGGACCGTTCGTTCTTAAAGATTGGAAGCATGAACAAGGATGGCAATTAAAGAAAAATGATCAATATTGGGATAAAAAGACTGTAAAACTTGAAGAAGTTAACTTCAGTGTTGTTAAAGAACCAGCAACTCTTATCAATTTATATGATAGCGGTCAAGTTGACTTTGCTTTATTAACTGGAGAGTTCGTAGATAAATACAGAAATAAGAAAGATGAATTCGGAACATATTCACAAGTGAGTACGTATTTCATTCGTATGAACCAAAAACGTGATGGACAAGATACACCATTAAAGAGTAAAAAGTTACGTGAAGCAATTGCACTATCAGTTGATAAAAAGAATTTAGCAAACGTAATTTTAAATGATGGATCAAAAGAAGCTGACTTCTTAGTACCAAAAGGTTTAGCAACTGGACCAGACGGTAAAGACTTCCAAGAAACGTTTAAAAATGGTTTGAAACCAGATGCTAAAAAAGCTGCTGCAGCTTGGGAAGAAGCGAAAAAAGAGCTAGGTAAAGACCAAGTTACAATTGAATTCTTAAACTATGATACTGGTAATGCGAAAAAAGTTGGAGAATATATTAAGGACCAAATTGAGAAGAACTTAAAAGGTGTAACAGTTAACATTAAACTTCAACCATTTAAGCAAAAACTAAAATTAGAATCTGAGCAACAATATGATATTTCATACGGTGGTTGGAATCCAGATTATGCAGATCCAATGACGTTCTTAGATATGTTTGAGACTGGACATTCTCATAACCAAATGAGCTTCTCTGACCCTAAATATGACGGCATGGTGAAAAAAGCTGGAACGGAATTAATGAGCGATGCGAAGAAACGTTGGGAAGAGTTAGGAAAAGCTGAAAAAACATTACTTGAAGAAGATGTAGCGATTGTACCTTTATATCAACGTGGAGATTCTTATGTTTTACAACCAAATGTAAAAGGTGTAGTAAAACATAATATCAGTCCAGAATTTAGCTTTAAGTGGGCATACGTGACTGAAAAATAATAGAGTTAAAAAGGCATTCCAAAGTAGCTTAGCTACTTTGGAATGCTTTTTTTTAGCTCAGTTAAATAGAGAAGAATAAGGGGTATAGTATGTAAATACAGTAGATGAGGGATAAATCATACTAAATTACGAGGGAAAAATCTGAATATTTAAAATAAAACTATTTACAAACACGGAAAATAGAGTAGAATAATATTAGTTATAATTTTCTGAAAAGCAAATCCTTAGCAAGGGGTTTCTCAAGGGTTGGTATTGTACATATAATTGGGGAGGGTATAAAAATGAAGAGAAAAAAGATGAAAAAGTTAACAGCGGTTGTAGTACCAGTTTTAGCAATGAGTGTTGCATTGACAGCGTGCTCTGGATCAGGTGGGGAGAAGAAAACGACTACTACATCTAATAGTGGGGAAGAAAAAAAAGCTGATATTAAATATGCAGCGAAGCAAGTATTAAATCGTACGGAAAATCAAGAAATTCCGACGATGGACACTTCTAAATCTACTGATACGTTAGGGGCACAAATTTTAGGAAACACAATGGAAGGATTATATCGTCTTGATAAAGATAATAAGCCTATTCCGGCTGCTGCAGAATCAAGTACGAAAAGCGAAGATGGTAAAAAATATACGTTTAAACTGCGTAAAGATGCAAAATGGTCAAATGGAGAGCCTGTAACAGCGAAAGATTTCGTATATGGATGGCAGCGCTTACTTGATAAAAACACAGCGGCAGAATATGCGTTTATTGCCTACTATATTAAAAATGCAGAGGCAATTAATAAAGGTGAAAAACCTGCAACGGAATTAGGTGCAAAAGCGGTAGATGATTATACACTTGAAGTAGAATTAGAAAAACCAGTACCATATTTCTTAAACTTATTAGCATTCCCGTCATACTATCCATTAAATGAAAAGTTTGTAAAAGAAAAAGGAGATAAGTTTGGTTTAGAAGCAGATACAACGGTGTATAACGGACCATTCGTTATGTCTTCATGGAAACATGAACAAGGATGGCAGCTGAAGAAAAATGATAAATATTGGGATAATAAGACTGTGAAATTAGAAGAAATTAATTACAGCGTTGTAAAAGAAGTGGCTACAAAAGTAAATTTATATGATACAGGATCAATTGATTTCACACTACTATCAGGAGAGTTTGTAGATAAATATAAATCGAATAAAGATGAGTACGGTGAGTATGCAGAATCAAGTACATTCTTCTTACGTTTAAATCAAAAGCGTAACGGACAGGATACACCGTTAAAGAGCAAAAAACTGCGTGAAGCAATTGCGTTATCAGTTGATAAAAAGGGCTTAGCAAACGTTATTTTAAATAATGGATCAAAAGCAACAGATCAATTGGTTCCAAAAGGGCTTGCGACAGGACCTGACGGTAAAGATTACCAAGATACGTTTAAAAATGGTCTGAAACAAGATACGAAAAAAGCAGCAGCTGCATGGGAAGAAGCGAAAAAGGAACTTGGAAAAGATCAAGTTACAATTGAATTACTAAGCTATGATGATGGAACTGCGAAAAAGATTGCTGATTATGTTAAAGATCAAATTGAGAAAAATTTAAAAGGTGTAACGATTAATACGAAAATTCAGCCGTTCAAACAAAAATTAAAATTAGAGTCAGCGCAAGATTATGAAATCTCTTATGCAGGCTGGAGCCCAGATTATGCGGATCCAATGACATTTATTGATATGTTTGAATCGAAGAGCCCATATAACCAAATGAGTTATTCGAATCCGAAATACGATGAAATGGTGCAAAAAGCAGGTAATGAATTATTATCTGATCCGAAGAAGCGTTGGGAAGCGTTAGGAAAAGCAGAAAAATTATTCCTTGAAGAAGATGCAGGATTAGTTCCTTTATATCAAACAGGAAGATCATATGTAATGAAACCGAATGTAAAAGGCGTCGTTAAACATAACATCAGTCCAGAATATAGCTTTAAGTGGGCGTATGTAACTGAGGATGGCGGGAAAAAATAATATAGAGGCATTTTAAAAGTGGCTAAGCTGCTTTTGAAATGCTTTTTTTGTATGAATAGGAGAATAAGGCACATGGAAATTAGAAAGGAGTTCAACAATTGGATAGATAAATGATAGCAGAGAGTTCATATTGATGAGAAAAATATAGAACTTAGTAATAGAGAAGAATAAGAGGAGGTATGTTTACATATAGTAGATGGGGGATAATTCATATAGTAGTAATAGTAAAATAACAAGTTACTATCATAAAAAAATAAACTTTTAGAATATTCTTAAAAATACTTTACAAAACTGAAAAAAATAGTAGAATATTAATTAATAAGAATTTTCTGATAAATAAAGTTGGTAGAAATCTCTAAAAGTTAGTAGCGTACATATAATTGGGGAGGGTACAAGAATGAAGAAAAAGATGAAAAAGTTCACGGCGGTTGTAGCGCCAGTATTAGCGATGAGTATGGCGTTAACAGCATGTTCTGGGTCTTCCGGTGGGGAAAAGAAAACGACTACGACGTCTAATAATGGTGGGGAAGAGAAGAAATCCGATATTAAATATGCGGCAAAGCAAGTGTTAAATCGTACAGAAACGAATGAAATTCCGACGATGGATACTTCAAAAAATACAGATACACTTGGCTCGCAAATTTTGGGGAATACAATGGAAGGTTTATATCGCCTTGATAAAGATAATAAGCCAATCCCAGCTGTAGCAGAATCTAGTACAAAAAGCGAGGATGGTAAAAAATATACATTCAAATTACGTAAAGATGCAAAATGGTCAAACGGTGATCCTGTAACTGCGAAAGATTTCGTATTTGCATGGCAACGTCTAGTAGATCCACAAACAGCTGCTGAGTATGCATTTATTGCTTACTATCTTAAAAATGCAGAAGCAATTAATCAAGGGAAAGCAGAAGTTTCTACGTTAGGTGTAAAAGCAGTTGATGATTATACGCTTGAAGTTGAATTAGACAGACCGGTACCATATTTCTTGAACTTAATGGCATTTGCATCATACTATCCGTTAAATGAAAAGTTTGTAAAAGAAAAAGGGAAGAAATACGGTTTAGAGTCCGATACAACAGTTTATAACGGTCCATTTGTGCTTACTGATTGGAAGCATGAGCAAGGTTGGAAGTTGAAGAAAAATGATCAGTATTGGGATAAAAAGACAGTGAAATTAGATGAAATTAATTATAGTGTAGTAAAAGAAGCAGCTACTAGGGTGAATTTATATGATACAGGTGCAATTGATTTTGCACTTTTATCTGGAGAATTCGTTGATAAGTATAGAAATAAAAAAGATGAGTTTGGAGCATATTCGGAAACAAGTACGTTTTACTTACGTCTAAATCAAAAACGTGGTGGGCAAGATACACCGTTAAAGAGCAAAAAATTACGTGAAGCAATTGCATTATCGGTTGATAAGAAGGGTTTAACTAATGTAATTTTAAATGATGGTTCAAAACCAGTTGATTACTTAGTAGCAAAAGGTTTAGCAAGTGGACCAGACGGTAAAGATTTCGCAGAAACATTCAAGAATGGTTTAAAACAAGATTCCAAAAAGGCAGCAGCAGCTTGGGAAGAAGCGAAAAAAGAACTTGGAAAAGATCAAGTGACAATTGAATTATTAAATTATGATACTGGTAATGCGAAAAAAGTTGGGGAGTACGTGAAAGATCAAATTGAAAAGAATCTAAAAGGTGTAACAGTAAATATTAAACTTCAACCATTTAAGCAAAAACTAAAATTAGAATCAGATCAAGATTATGATTTCTCATATGGCGGCTGGAATCCAGATTATGCGGATCCGATGACGTACCTTGATATGTTTGAAACAAAGAATTCTCAGAACCAAATGAGCTACTCAAATTCAAAATATGATGACATTATTGATAAAAGTAAGACAGAATGGATGGCTGATGCAAAAAAACGTTGGGCAGAGTTAGGGAAGGCAGAGAAATTGTTACTTGAAGAAGATGTAGCGCTTGTACCTTTATATCAAAGTGCTAAAGCATATGTTATGCAACCAAATGTAAAGGGAATTGTGAAACATAATATTAGTCCGGAATATAGTTTCAAATGGGCGTATGTAGAAGAGAAATAATAAAAGAAACAAGCATTTTCAAGTTGCGGTATTATAGCACTTGAAAATGCTTGTTTTTCTGTGCACTATTTTTTTATGGATGAATATATGTATTATAGAAAACTCAAAGGAGAATCTCATGAAACGAAACACATACATTGATTTTCTAGCTTATTACGGAATAGGGAGTGCTCATCCTGGTGGTTTTACGTTAACGAAGCAATTGCTATCTCAATTGCCACTTAGACACGGAGCAAATGTTCTTGAGATAGGTTGCGGTACTGGGAAAACAGCGGCGTATATGACAAAAGAATTGGGTTATAAAGTGACAGCGGTTGAAAAGAATGAAATTATGATTCAAAAAGCGAAAGATAGATGGTTGTTTGATGGTTTAAATATACAATTGATTCAAGGCGATGTAGAAGGGTTACCGTGTTTAAATGATTCTTTTGAGCTTGTACTTGGAGAATCTATACTCGCTTTTACAAATAAAGAAAAGGTTATTTCGGAATGTTATCGTGTATTACAAAAGGATGGAAAGCTTGTTGTCATTGAAATGATTACCGAAAAACATATTGAGAAGAAAGAGGAGGAAAAGATTGGACAGTTATACGGTATGAAAGAATTATTAACTGAGAATGAGTGGATTCATTTATTTAAAGCAGCAAATTTTAAAAGAATTACAATTGCCGGTGGCGGAACTATTGCAGAAACAGTTGCAGGACATGTGGAAGAGCCAGAGTGGAATGTATCACCGTTTATTCCGGAAGAATTGTATGAGGCGTGGGTGCAACACGAACAAGTACTGCTTATGTATCAACATATTTTAGGGCATCGGATTTTTATATGTGAAAAATAGAAAAAGAGTTGGCTAAAGATAGTCAACTCTTTACTATGTTAGATGAAAAATAATGCAGCCAAAGTAATTCCAAAAATAAAGCCAAATCCGAGTTCAAGGCCCCAGCCACCGCCAAAGCCACAACCGCCGCAACCACGACGACCACATCCGCAGCCACCGAATCCACTACCGAATCCACCATCGAATCCACCACCACATCCAAATCCACAGTTATCACATCTGCTAAGACCGCCGCAAATATCACATCCGCCATTTAAATATGCGCCATGGTATCCAAATCCTGTATCAAAAGATGAACGCTGCTGTACTGGCTCAATCCAAACAGAATCATTTGTCACGTCTATTATTTTTCCTAAATGGATATGACCATCACGATCTTCAATTCGAACAACTTTTCCGAAATAACGTTGGCATGTATTATAACATTTTTGTCTATGCATGTTCTTTCCTCCTTCCGTATTACCGTAATACGATATGTAAGCAGGACAAGTGCGGCTTGTACGAATGACCTATCTATCATAATTGTTATACGAAAGGGGAAATATACGAACAGGATACATAACGAGGAGGAAGAGAAATGAAATCTACAGACCAATTTCAGACGTACGAAGTTCCTTGGGAGGAATTAATAGAAGCACTGCGAGGTGAAATGAAGAAACAAGTAGGAGCGGATATTATTGATACGGTCGTATGTAATTTGGAAGATGGTTTTGAAGTGTATACATATGTGCAGGGGGATTTGGATTTCGAGTATACAGAAGCTCTTGAACGAAAATATGGGAGTGACGGGAAAATCCCTAATTTGTTAACAGTTATGCTGGTAGCTAGCATTTATAATACGGGTGAAGAGAATATACGTTTACATGCAGATCAAAAGGAAAATCCGATTGTTGAAGTATATGTGAAGAAGTAAAGAGTGCGCTAATTATAGCGTGCTCTTTATTTCTTGTATTGAAAAGAAAATCAAACTTTAATGGTGGAATTTATAGCGGGAAAAGTATGAAATCTATGTATTATTTCAGATATATAATAAGGAAAAAATTCGAAATAAAATATGGGAGTAGTTCATTTTTGTTTACATAATGTAATTGCTTTGAACTGTTGTCCTAAAATACAAGTCATATATCTTGTTTCCTCTCATAAATTTAAACATAGGAATTTGTCTACAAAGGTGGCGAAGCCTCATCATGAAAATTCGAATTTGTGCCACGTTCATGCTGTTTCTATTTATATGTTTACCTTTTTCAGTTTTTGCAAAAGGAGAGGAGGCAAAGGAAAGGGTCGTTTCACTTGTATATGATGATTCGGGCAGCATGAGAAATAACGATCGCTGGAAGTATGCCAATTACGCCTTGCAAAGTTTAGTTGCGCTATTAGATGAGAAAGATAAATTTTCTTACGTTCCAATGAGTAAGCCGGATGCTCCATTAAACATTTCATTAACAAAGGATCAAAGGCAAACAGAAATTGAGGGGATTGGGGCGTGGAAAACATATTTAAATACTCCATTTAGCGCAGTAGAAACGGCGATGCAATCTATAAAAAAGGAAGCAGATATAGATGGGAAACGTGAATTTTGGCTTATTGTATTAACTGACGGGGCATTTAATGATTTGGAGAAAGATAAGATTGGCGGAAAAGAACAAATTACACAGAAGTTAGCACAGTTTAAGAAAGAGATGGATTCTAAAAAGATCTCTTTACACCCAGTCTTAATCACGATGGAAGAGGATTTAGGGCAGCAAGAGAAGCTGCAGTTAAATACGTTTAAAGAGATTTGGAAAAAAGAAATGAATGGAGTTGTCATGCCGTCTAGCGGTGAGGATGGTATTGTACAAAGTGTGAATCAAGTGGCAGCATTAGTTGCAAATCGTGATCCATTTTCTTCTGTTGAGTCGATTGTCAAAACGAAAATAGTAGGGAAAAAAGTAGAGATTACAACACCGTTTCCATTAAAGCGTATGACGCTTGTACGACAATCACCTTCTTTGTCTAATTATAAAGTTATGCAACTTTCCAAACCGTTACAATTGCAGTCTTCTTTTTCTATACATGCACCAGGAGAAGCTAAATTATTCGGAAATATAGTGCATGTAAGTACAGCGAATCAGGAAGTGATTAAGCCAGGGACATATACGATAGAAGTGGATCAGGACATTGAAAAAGAGGGATTACAAGTACTTGTTGAACCAGCGCTTAATTATACTGTTTCTACGTACGACAAAGATGATAAAGATAGACAAAATGTTGAGAAAATGTATGAAGGTGTGACAGCTGTTATTGAAGCGAAACCTACTGAATTACCAATTCAAACTTCTTATTTCGAAGCAGAAGTAGAAATAGACGGAAAGCAGTATCCGATGAAGTGGGATGATAAAAGACATGTGTTTTATTACGAGACAAAGGTTGGTAAAGAGTTAGTACGCGGGAAAGTCCATATGAATATAAAGGGATTTTATAGACAGACGAAAGAATTCAAGATTGAACCAGCTGAAAAACCAAAATTAACACTTCAAGCTGTTACGAAAGATTATGAAGAAAAGGTAACAAATTTAGAAAATAGTAAACCATTTATTTTACAGCCCCAGTTAAATGGTAAACCGATGACAGAAGAGGCTGTAAAGAAACTATTAAAATCTACTGGTGTCACATCGAATCAATCGATCAACTATGAATTAAAACAGCATGGTAGTCAAGTTTATGTTTATCCTCGACCTTATTACTCCGACACATTCAATTTTACAGATACCGGCACCGTAGAGGCTACCATCACGATCAATGATTCAAAATTACAAGAAGTAAAGGAAAAGATTGTACTGCACATTGAAAATGCGCCGTTTTTTGAGAAGTATGCGCTCGTTTTTAAATTTGTAATTCCTATTACTTTATTACTTTTAATAGTAGGGATTATTATTTTAGGATGGATTGTTCGTCCGAGATTTCATAGGAAAGCATTACTGTATTACGAATGGGATCAAGAAGTAGCGAAAGATTGGCTTTATCAATCTGAACCAGAGTTACTTAAAAATAAATGGTGGAAGCACTATTTTGGCATTCCATTCCGAGCAGAAAGAAAGACGGTGCAATCTGTAACATTAATAGCGAAAAAAGGATCGAAATCTATATTTGTAGCAAAAGAATCGCAAGTGGTTGGGATGATTATTGATGGGATGTTTATAACAGAGGAAGAGGTAGGAATGGTGCATAAGACGTTGTATCCAAATGAACTTTTAGTAATTGATAGAGGATATGGTAAGGAGATTTACCGGTACGAATGTGAATAGTAGATAGGGTGTAAGAGGGGCGGAGGAGGCCCGGCTCTCTTTATTCTTCTTTTCAAACAAGCAAGAATAGGAAGGTGGTTCACATGACATTACAAGTTCCAACAATTTTAATTGGTTTAGGTGGAATCGGTAGTACTGTCACACATCAAATATATGAAAGATTACCTGAGGAGCGTCGTAAAAAGGTAGCGATGCATGTATTTGATACAGATGTGAATACATTGAGTAAATTTGATCATATTCGGAAGTTTAAGACGCAAACGAGCTCGAGTAAAACACCGAGAGAGTATATTGCGGGAGATCCAACGATTCCAGAGTGGTTTCCGATGGACCCGACTATACTTGATAAACCGTTAACAGAAGGGGCTGGACAGTTACGCGTCATTTCACGGTTAGCGTTACGTGCTGCGATGAAAGAAGATAAACTCACATCGTTTTGGCAAGAAATCGAGAAGATTTTTCCAGTTACAAGTGATCAAACCGAATATGGTGTACGTGTCATTATTGTAACATCACTAGCCGGCGGAACAGGTTCAGGGATGTTTTTACAAATCGCATTATATTTGCGTGAGATGCTCCGGAAGAAATTGCAGCATCATAACATTTTAATTCGCGGTGCGTTTTTAATGCCAGATGTTTTAGTTAAGACGAGAACGGTTAGTGCGAAAGAGTTTGAAACTGTGCAAGCGAATGGTTATGCATCGTTAAAAGAGTTGCACGCTATTACGCTTGGATCGACTGGTGAATTATCAAAACGAGGCGGCGTAACGATTGAATTAGAATATCGTCCTGATCAAGTGGATGAAGATGGAAGAACAAACCATACGATAAAGCAGCATCATTTACCATACAATTATTGTTTCTTATATGATTATGAAAATTTACATGGGCACCATTTGCACAATTTATCGGATTATATGGAGCAAATGGCAAATACGATTTATTTACAGTTATTTAGTCCAATGTCTGCAAATCATTTTGCTCAAGAAGATAATCAAATTCAGCAATTGGCAGAATCGAGTGGGAAAGGGAGATATTGCGGAGCAGGAACGGCAAAACTTATTTATCCGTATGAGCACGTTTTGAAATACTGTGCTTTAAAATGGGCGGTGCAAGGTTTAGATGAATCTTGGCTTCATTTAGATCAACTGTTTCAAGAAAAAAAGCAAAGATACGATCAAGATGTAAAACGCGGTATGCAGCGTGAAAAGCCAGAGCGCGGGAAAAGTTATTTAGAAGACTTAGAGCATCTTGCTACTCGGCCAGAACAAGCTCATATTTTTTATAGACAAATGTACCATGAAACACGTGAAGGGGCAGAGGGTGGTAAGCTCGGTGTTGCAAAATCAAAATTGTTTTTAGATGCTGTAGAGAGTTACGTACACCGTACAGTGCAAAAAGATGAGGAATTAAACCGCCTGCAGCATGAGTGCAAAATATCGGCTGCGAAGCTTAAAATGATGGAACAAATGAAGGGGGAAGTAGCGAGAGTTGATCATGCGGTTCGTTTATATGCTTATGCCATTCCGAGTCGTGTACATGAGCATGTTACTACCCTTTTATATGACATGATCGAATCAGACCGCTTTACACCGAGTGGCTCAGAAGGACAGTCTTATCAATTAAATACATGGTTTTTAAAGAAAACGGATCCAGTTCATCCAGTTGCAGCACGTTTTATGCTGTATGAAATTCGTAAGCAGTTAGTAGAGAAGATGAATCGACTACATGAAAATAATGAACAAAAGCGTAATTTAATTCAAAACTACGATAAGAAATTTAATGTGAGTAATATTGATGGAACTGTAACGGCTGTTCGCCGCGTTGAAATTGCGCAGCAACAAGGCTGGTTTGGAAAAATGATTAATAATCAGCAGCGTTTGTTTAAAAAAGAATTTGAAGATATTGTAACGCAGTACGTACACAAATTAAGTGAGTATCGTAAAGAAATGTTGTTAGAACTCGTGTATCAATCGCTATACCAAGCAGTTGATAAAATGATTCAATATTGGGAAAGATTCTTTGATAATTTATACGAAACACGTGAAAATTTATTGTTTGAAATCCAAAAGCGAAGCAAGGAATTTGAGGGGAAAACGAACCCGACGAATGTGTACGTATTAGCTGAAGAGAAATTGCAAGAAAAGATTTGGCAAGATATGCAGCAACATTTAAATTTAGGTGTATTACCGAAAGATATATCGTCCGAAATTTATATGAGCTTGTACGGGGAATATTGTCGTGATGCGAAAGCCGAAGAAATTCAGTCGAAAAAGGTGGAAGACTTCTATCGTGAACATATATTGAGTTATTGTTATGACGAACTTCAAGTGCGCTATCGTGACAAATTAGAGCTTAATATCGTTGAAGCATTGCGAAAAGAAGCAGATTTCAAGAAGCGTGATCGTGATGAATACGTTCGTGAAAAAATTGAAGATCTTTTCCATTTAGCAAGTCCGTTCGTTCCGAAAGTTTCTCATCATAGAGAATTACAATATTGGGGCGTACATCCATCTTTAAAACAAGAATTGCAAGAAGAGTTATTGCAAGAAATGTTTAAAGAAAAAGATACGGTAAACGAGGCGTTTTCACCATTTGAAGTGATTTGTTATCGTGCTCATTACGGATTATCGCTACAAGATTTTCCTAAGCTTTCATCTGGACATATTGCGAATGGTTTTATGAACGATAAAGGTGATTATTTTCAATCGTATTATCGCCGCGTGAACAAATTAAATAGTAAAAAATCTAGTTTGACGCCGCATTTAGATAAATATTGGCACTTACCAGCCTTTATGCCAGACTTGAATGCAACGCAAACGAAGTTAGATTACGACAAATGTAATCGTGCTCTTCTATACGCGTATATGTATCGCTGGATTAGCTTAGTTGCTGTTGATGGACAATTCGTGTATCAATATAATGGTGTCGGCCGTAGCTTTTTAATCCAGTCGATGGGGAAAAATATTTCAAGTGAAAGTTATAAGTTGCACAGAGCATTGCTTCATAATCCGTTTATTTATGAAAACATCTTGTCACGATTTGAAGAAGAACAAGAAAAGGCAATGATACAAGGTGGACATTTATATACACATGCATTTGTATTAGGCGCTCAAGATATAAGATGGCTCCGTAAAGAGCATGTTCATAATATTTTAGATATGATTTTAATGTATGACCGTGAGGCAAAATATGACCCGACGTTAGAAGAAACATCTGACGATTTGTTAAGGTTATTCCTTGATGAAATTGAGCTGTATTTCCAAAACTATTACGGAACAGGTGCAGATATGGTTGCAAAGAAAGAGAAAGAGATGTTTATGAAACAATTGTGGGATCGTTCGTATGCGAAAGGGTATGTGGATCCAAATAGTGCGCCTTATAAAAAATGGCAAAATATATTACATGTTCCCGATGAAGAAGAAGTGCCAAAAACGAATGTATAATGAGTGAAAAGGGAATCCTTAAGAATGACAATACAACTTTAGAAATGAGGGATTCCGATGCCGTTTTTAGGTAGTGTATATCAAATATTTGGATTATATCCAGAAATTTATTATGGAATGATTTCAGCGGAAATCGCTGAACAACAAATGGAAGAACAGAAAGAACAAGAAAATCAAGAGACTGAATTATAAAACCATGCAGGCTACTCGCCTGCGTGGTTTTTTCGTGTTACAATAAAGCGAATTTTTTAAGGGAGAGAATAAGATGAAATGGATATACTTTATTATTATTAACGTTATAGCATTTAGTATGATGGGGATTGATAAGCGAAAAGCAAAGAAAAAACAGTGGAGAACGCCAGAAAGTACGTTGTTTTTATCAGCTGTAGCTGGAGGAGCGGTTGGAGCTTGGATTGGTATGTATATGTTTCATCATAAGACACATAAAGGTAAATTTGTCTTCGGTATTCCAGTGCTCGTTATTATAACAGTAGGAGTGTTTTTATACATATAAAGGATTTGCAAGAGGAATGTCGAAAGAAATGCAGATTGAATATTGGTAAAGTAAGTATGTGAGACTTTATAATGAAGAAAAAAAGAGAAGAGGAGAAAAAGGAAGATGGGGAGTCAAACAGCAGAGCAAAAGCAGGGGATTATATATGCAGCAGGTGCGTATACGATGTGGGGAGTCCTTCCGATTTATTGGAAATGGGTGGAGGAAGTACCGGCAGATGAAATATTAGCGCATCGCATCGTTTGGGCATTTGTTTTTATGTTGTTAGTTTTAGGAGTAACGAAGAGGTTTCGTCAGTTTGGTGGGGAGTTAGTGGCCCTTTTTAAACGACCTAAATTATTAATGTCATTAACAATTGCTTCGGTACTTATTAGTGGAAACTGGTTTGTATACATATGGGCCGTAAATCATAACCATGTAATCGAAGCAAGTCTTGGGTATTATATTAATCCACTTATAAGTATTTTACTTGGTACAGTTGTTTTAAAAGAGAAGCTTAATTTTTGGCAATATGTTGCGGTTGGTTTAGCTGGATTGGGCGTTGTTATTTTAACGATACGTTTCGGATCAATTCCATGGGTTTCTCTTTCACTTGCTTTTTCATTTGGATTATATGGATTAACGAAAAAATTATTAAATTATGATGCAACAATTGGGCTTACGATGGAAACGATGTTAGTGACGCCATTTGCACTTATATATTTGTTTATGACAGGAGTTCATGGCTTTGGTTCGTTCGGTTCTATTTCGGCAATATCAACGTTTCTTTTAATAGGGGCAGGTATTGTTACAGCGTTACCACTCTTTTATTTTGCTAAAGGAGCACAACTTATTCCGCTCTATATGATAGGATTTTTACAATACATCGCGCCGACTATTAGTTTAATTTTAGGTGTGTTCGTTTTTGGTGAACATTTCACATCTACTCATATGATTGCGTTTTTCTGTATATGGATTGCTTTATTTGTCTTTTCAATGGCGAAAACAAAGTTTCTACTACAGAAGCAACCAAAATTTATTAAAAATAAATCAGCAAAAGTATCATAATGCGTAGTATTTTCTACGCATTTTTCTTTATACTTATATTATATAGAAATTCCATTATAGTCAGTGAGGAGCTGAAAAACATGGAAACAATTTTACATAATGATCCACTTATAGCAGCTATAATTTCTTGGTTTTTAGCACAGTTAACGAAAGTCGTTTTTAAATTAATAAAAACAGGCGAGTTTGATTTTGCTAAGTTCTTTGCTTCAGGTGGAATGCCAAGTTCGCATGCTTCGACTGTTACTGCACTTGCTACAGGTGTCGGAGTGGTGGAAGGTGTGGAGAGTCCAATATTTGCGGTTGCCGCTATTTTTGCCATTATTGTTATGTACGATGCTTCAGGAGTAAGGCTTGCGGTAAGTAAGCAAGCGAAAATATTGAATGATTTTTTTCATGGTAGACAAACAGAATATAAAAAGTTAAATGAGCTCGTTGGACATACACCGTATCAAGTT
Organism: Bacillus sp. TH19; assembly: GCF_016651075.1. Classification (NCBI taxonomy): domain Bacteria; kingdom Bacillati; phylum Bacillota; class Bacilli; order Caryophanales; family Bacillaceae; genus Bacillus; species Bacillus sp. TH19. The sequence goes on from NZ_JAEKEO010000007.1 coordinate 2,037,812, forward strand.
GTTGTTGGTGCACTATTAGGAATTGTTGTCGGGGTTGGGTATTGTTTGTAAGCAGAATGTGTGTAATGCACGTTCTGCTTTTCTTTGTTTTCATACATATTTAGATGAGTTTTCGAATATCGTATACGGACTTAGAAAGGGTGGGTGAGCGGTGTGCTACTATATGACAAAGTGTATGAGGAGATAGAGCGGAGAACGACTGCACTTCAAACGATGCAAAGGCAAGACGGAACGTGGCAATTTTGTTTTGAAGGAGCTTTGCTAACGGATTGTCACATGATTTTTTTACTCAAATTATTAGGGCGAAATGACGAAATAGAACCGTTTGTGAAAAGGTTAGTATCTCTTCAAACAAATGAAGGGACTTGGAAATTATACGAAGATGAAAAGGGAGGGAATTTATCCGCGACGATTCAAGCATATGCTGCTTTACTTGCTTCGGAAAGATATTCGAAAGAAGCTATGAATATGAGGCGAGCTGAAATGTTTATTAAGGAACACGGGGGAGTTTCTCGTGCTCATTTTATGACGAAATTTTTATTAGCGATTCATGGAGAATATGAATTTCCTGCGCTTTTTCACTTTCCAACGCCAATCTTATTTTTACAAGATGACTCCCCCCTCAGTATATTTGGGCTAAGCAGCTCAGCGCGTATACATTTAATTCCGATGATGATTTGTATGAATAAGAGATTCCGTGTAGAGAAAAAGTTATTGCCAAATTTAAATCATATTGCAGGCGGGGGTGGGCAATGGTTTCGAGAGGAGCGGTCTCCGCTGTTTCAATCGTTTTTAGGTGATGTGAAAAAGGTAATATCTTATCCATTATCGTTACATCATAAAGGATACGAAGAAGTAGAGCGCTTTATGAAGGAGCGTATAGATGAAAATGGAACATTATATAGTTACGCCAGTGCTACGTTTTATATGATTTATGCTTTGCTTGCATTAGGGCACTCTATTAAGTCTCCAATTATTGAGAAAGCTGTGACAGGATTAAAATCTTATATATGGAAGATGGACAGAGGAAGTCATTTGCAAAATTCTCCTTCTACCGTATGGGATACCGCTTTACTTAGCTATTCATTGCAAGAAGCTAAAGTTACAAATGAAAATAAGATGATTCAAAGGGCGACGGAGTATTTATTGCAAAAACAACAAACTAAAAAGGTAGATTGGAGCGTACATGCATCATCACTTGTAGCTGGCGGTTGGGGATTTTCAGATGTTAATACGACGATCCCTGATATAGACGATACTACAGCTGCCCTTAGAGCGTTAGCGCGAAGTAGAGGGAATGATAGAGTAGATGATGCGTGGGGAAGAGGCGTGGAATGGGTGAAAGGATTGCAAAACAATGATGGAGGCTGGGGAGCTTTTGAACGAGGGGTAACGAGCAAGTTACTATCGAATTTGCCGATTGAAAATGCGAGTGATATGATAACCGATCCGTCCACACCAGATATTACAGGTAGGGTGTTAGAATTATTCGGAACGTATGCACCGAATGAGTTGCTTGAAGAGCAAAAAAAGAAAGCTATCAAATGGTTAATGGATGTACAGGAACAGAATGGATCATGGTATGGAAAATGGGGGATATGTTATATATATGGGACATGGGCAACGATGACAGGCTTACGTGCATTAGGAGTGCCTTCTACTCATCCAGCGTTGAAAAAAGCAGCTTCATGGCTCGAACATTTGCAGCATGAAGACGGAGGGTGGGGAGAATCCTGTCAAAGTAGTGTAGAGAAAAAATTTATTTCTTTACCTTTTAGTACGCCGTCACAAACAGCGTGGGCACTTGATGCACTCATTTCTTACTACGATCAAGAAACACCGATTATTCGAAAAGGAATTTCATATTTGCTCGCGCAGTCTACTATGAATGAAAAATATCCTACTGGTACAGGGTTACCGGGGGGCTTTTATATTCGCTATCATAGTTATGGGCATATATATCCGTTACTTGCTTTAGCGCACTACGTAAAGAAATATAGAAAATAAACCGAGAGATATTCTCGGTTTATTTTGATGGGTAGTAGGTCCCTGTTGAAAAGAATAAGGAACGTTGTAGTTCCTTATTTTTCTGTTGATTGGCGTTTTTGACGTGCATCAGCGGCATTTGCACGTGCGTTTGCTTCTAAGTCATTGTGGTCAGCGAGTTCGCGAGCGAACTCAACATCAATGCCATCGGCAGCTTTGTTTCGATTTACATTTTTTTTTTTCATTCGACACAATCTCCTTGTGTTTTATGCGGCGTTGCAAAGTTAGTTTGACACAAATAGACTTTTTTATACAAAGAGGATTTGGAAAGCATAGAGCCGAAATATACAATATAACTAATAGAAATGGGGGATAGAGATGGAATTGTTGAATGGGAAAACAGCTGTTGTAACGGGTGCTGCGCAGGGGATTGGAAAAGAAATCGCACGAGTTTTTGCAAAACTAGGGGCCAAAGTATTAATTAGTGATGTAAATGAAGAGAAGCTACAAGAAACGACACGTGAATTATCAGATGAAGGGTATGATGTGAGTTTATATCGATGTGATGTGAGTAATCAAAATGAAGCGAAGTCGTTAATTGAATATGCGGTGCAAAAATTTGGTACATTACATATTTTAGTGAATAACGCTGGGATTACAAAAGATGCAATGTTACATAAGATGGAGAAGTCTGCTTGGGAACAAGTATTACAAGTGAACTTAACTGGCGTTTTTTATTGTATGCAGCCAGCACTTCTTTATATGAGACAACAACAGTATGGACGGATTATTAATATTTCTTCTATTAGTAGGGAAGGAAACATTGGACAAGCAAATTATGCGGCTACAAAAGCAGGGGTTGTAGGCTTAACAAAAACAGCAGCGAAAGAGGTTGGAAGTTTTGGTATTACGTGTAATGCGATTTGTCCAGGGTTTATGGATACTGATATGACAAAAACAATACCGGATAAAGTAAAAGAGAAAATGGTTGGAGCGATTCCAGTTGGAAGAATCGGAACGCCGGAAGATATTGCAAACGCAGCTGCCTTTTTAGCATCAGAGTATGCGTCTTACATTACAGGAGAGGTATTAAATGTGAGCGGTGGGTTGCAAGTGTAAATGAATACATAATGAAAAGAACCTGACCGAGTAGGTCAGGTTCCTTCTCGTTAATTTAAGTTAATCCAAACGCTCTTCACTTCTGTATAGTTGTTCAGCGCGTAAGATCCCATTTCGCGGCCAAGACCGGATTGTTTAAATCCTCCAAATGGAGATGCTGCATCAAAGACGTTATAACAGTTTACCCATACAGTACCAGCACGTACTTTACTTGCAACATAGTGTGCTGTTTTAACATTTTCTGTCCACACACCAGCCGCTAAGCCGAATTGTGATTTATTTGCACGTTCAATTACTTCATCAATATCGTTAAAAGGTATTGCAGAAATAACTGGACCGAAAATTTCTTCTTTTGCGATCGTCATTTCGTCATTTACGTCAGCGAATACTGTAGGAGAAACGAAGTAGCCTTGATCGAATGGATTACTTCCTCCGCAAAGTACTTCAGCGCCTTCTTCAATCCCTTTTTCAATGTAGCTCATTACACGTTTTTGTTGTTCTTCGGAAACGAGAGGACCGATTGTTGTTTCAGGGTTAAGACCGACACCTTGATTTAGTTTTTTAGAATAGAGGACGAGATCAGCCATGACATTATCATACATTTTCTTTGGAATAAATAAGCGTGATCCAGCAGAGCATACTTGTCCTTGGTTAAACATAACACCAGAAAGTGCACCAGGAATCGCGCGAGATAAGTCGGCGTCTGGTAAAATAATGTTCGGTGATTTACCGCCAAGCTCTAAAGTAACACGTTTCAATGATTCAGATGCTTGTCGCATAATTTGTTTACCGACTGGAGTAGAACCAGTAAATGCAATTTTATCAACGAGTGGATGATTAACAAGTGCTTGTCCAGCTGATTCACCGAATCCAGGAACGATATTAATAACACCTTTCGGGAATCCAGCTTCTTCAATTAATTCAGCTAAGTATAGAGCGGATAGTGGAGTTTGTTCTGCAGGTTTTAAAACGATTGTACATCCTGTAGCAAGCGCAGCTCCCATTTTCCACATTGCCATAAGAAGTGGGAAGTTCCAAGGGATAATTTGACCGACGACACCGACAGCCTCATGGCGTGTATAGTTAAAGTAATCACCGGAAACAGGAATTGTTTGACCAACAATTTTCGTCGCCCAGCCAGCATAATAGCGCATATGCTCAATTGCAAGTGGTATGTCTGCCGCCATTGTTTCACGGATTGGCTTTCCGTTATCTAACGTTTCGAGCTGTGCGAGCTCTTCTTTATGCTCTTCCATTAAATCAGCGAGCTTGTACATAAGACGGCTGCGTTCAGCAGTGCTCATGCGTGACCAAGGACCTTCATCGAAAGCCATTCGAGCAGCTACCACAGCTTTATGAATGTCTTCGCGACCAGCTTCAGCAACGATAGCGAGTGTTTCACCAGTTGCTGGGTTAGGCGTTTTAAATGTTTTTCCGGAAGCGCTTTCAATGAACGCTCCGTTCACATATAGTTTCTTTGTGCCTTGAAGAAATTTCTCTACCTTTTCATGAAGATTTACAGCTAGTTGACTCATTGTATAACCCCCTTGAAAATATAATTTAAACGCAGTACGAGACGGCGTTTATTCCGAAATCAAGGATGTGGGAACTAGATGAAAAGCCTCTACTTAAAATCATAAATAAAAAATGCTGAAAATTCAAATTTCATTTTCGTTACAATTGTAAAAAATATGTAATGAAACATTGTATTCTATATAATTACAAAAAATCCTGCGCGTTTTTGTTTTCTAGTAGGAAAAACTAGAAAAACAGTGGTACAATTATACATCGTGAGAGGAGGGGGAAAATGAAGAATTATCATGATGATCCGCGCTTTCGAGTTGCCCATAGAGAAGCGTTAATTGGTCTTGGATTAGCTATTATTAATTTTATAATATGGTATGGATTTGCCTATGGGCTTGGAAGTAAGGATCCGAGTGAATATACATATGTATTAGGTTTTCCAGCATGGTTTTTTTATAGCTGTATCGTTGGATTTATCGTAATGGTTATTTTGCTTATTTTAGTTGTTCGTTTTTTATTTCAAGATATTTCACTCGATGAGGAAGAAAAAAGTGAGGAATGATAGATGAATTGGTATGTAATAATCCCAATGATAATTTCTTTTATCGTTGTGTTTTTAATTGGTGTATATGCATCAAGACGTGTACAAGCAACCGCTAATAATAAATTTTTACAAGAATATTTTCTTGGTGGGCGTGAACTTGGTGGCTTATTATTAGCTATGACGATGATTGCTACGTACGGTAGTGCAAGTAGCTTTATCGGCGGGCCTGGTATTGCTTACAATATGGGGCTTGGATGGGTGCTGTTATCAGCGATTCAAGTTGTAACAGGATATATCGTTTTAACGGTTATTGGTAAAAAGTTTGCAATTATCGCTAGAAAGATGGAAGCAATTACGCTTATTGATTATTTAAAGGGCAGATACAATAATAAAGCGGTAGTTGTTCTTTCTGCGTTATGTATTATAATCTTTTTGTTCTCAGCAACAGTAGCCCAGTGGGTTGGCGGCGGACGATTAATTGAGTCGCTAACAGGACTTTCCTACACAACGGCACTATTTTTATTTACATTTTCTGTACTTGTGTATGTGTTAATTGGTGGATTTCGTGCAGTCGCTTTATCAGATACGTTATTAGGAATCATTATGTTAGTCGGAACAACAATCATTTTAATTGCTACTGTCATTGCTGGTGGCGGAGTTGAAAAGATTATGCAGGAACTTATTCAAATTAATCCAAATCTAATAACACCGTTCGGAGCGGATGGAAGTTTAACGAAATCATATGTCACATCATTTTGGATTTTAATTGGGATTGGTGTCGTTGGATTACCGCAAATTAGTGTGCGTGCTATGTCTTATAAAAATTCAAAAGCTATGCACCAAGCATTAATCATTGGAACGGTTGTCGTCGGTACAATTATGATTGGTATGCATTTAACAGGTGTGTTTGCAAGAGTAGTCCTTCCAGGCATAACGGTACCAGATAAAGTAATGCCGCTACTCGCGATGGAAGTGTTGCCACCTTGGTTAGCTGGAGTTTTCTTAGCTGCACCAATGGCAGCGATAATGTCTACTGTGAACTCATTATTATTACTTGTAAGTTCGTCAATTATTAAAGATATATATGTGAACTACATAAATAAAGATGCCGCGGATAGTACGATAAAGAAAGGTAGCCTATTGATTACTGGTATCGTAGGATTACTCGTATATGCTGCCGCTATTAAGCCACCAGACTTTTTAATTTGGTTAAATTTATTTTCTTTCGGTGGTTTAGAAGCAGCGTTCATTTGGCCGATTGTGTTAGGTTTATATTGGAAAAAAGGAAATGCAACTGGAGCTCTCGCATCTATTTTAGTTGGAGTAGGTTCCTATATGTTTATTCACCTTTGCTACCCTAATCCATTCGGTATACATACAGTTGTTTTCCCGATTTGCTTTGCATTTATTTCTTATATAATTGGTAGTATGGTTACGATGAAAAAAGTAGCATGAAAATATAGAAAAACGTAGGAACTTCTAATATGAAGTTCCTACGTTTTTTGTTTATACAAAATTTATCTTTTTCATTCTGTATTCCGTCATGTATTCATAAAGTAATAACAATTGATGGGATGGAGTTGAGGTCTATGAAAAAAATATTATTTTTAGGAGACCCAGGAATTGATGACTCTTTAGCAATTATGTATGGATTATTGCATCCTGATATTGATATTGTTGGAGTAGTAACAGGATATGGGAATGTAACACAGGAAAAGGCGACGAGTAATGCGGCGTATTTATTGCAAATGGCGGGCCGGGAAGATATACCTGTTATTAATGGAGCGAAAATTCCTTTATCTGGGGATTTTGTAACATATTATCCGGAAATTCATGGGGTAGACGGTTTGGGACCTATTAAGCCTCCTAAAACTTTTTCTCCCAATATTAAACCTTTTTGTGCATTTTTCGATATCATTGAAAAATATAAAGGAGAACTAATCATTGTTGATGCCGGCAGATCAACAACATTAGCGACGGCATTTATTTTAGAAAAACCAATGATGAAGTATGTGAAAGAATATTATATAATGGGCGGAGCTTTTTTAATGCCCGGAAATGTTACACCAGTCGCGGAAGCCAATTTTCATGGTGACCCAATTGCATCACAATTAGTTATGCAAAATGCAAAAAATGTGACATTAATACCGCTTAACGTTACATCAGAAGCGATTATTACACCGGAGATGGTGAAATACATTACGAAACATTCTAAAACGAATTTCAAGAAATTAATAGAACCGATTTTCAATTATTATTATAAAGCTTATAAAAATCTGAATCCTAAAATAACAGGGAGCCCAGTGCATGATGTAGTAACGATGATGGTAGCGGCAAATCCATCTATTTTAGATTACGTGTATCGTCGTGTTGATGTAGATACGGTTGGAGTTGCGAAAGGGGAAAGTATCGCTGATTTTCGCCCGCAACCTGAAGCAAAAGCGTTGAAAAATTGGGTTAAAATTGGCTGGTCTTTACATTATAAAAAGTTTCTAGAGGATTTTGTGAAAATTATGACGTAGACATAATAGTAGCATACAAGTTAAAATAATGGAGATGATTATTTAAACAATCATCTCCATTATTTTGTTTTTAAGAGATAAATAGAGAAGAGTTACACAATAGGAGAGGAATTTTACTTGAAAAAAACTATAGTATGCGCAGTGATTGTGGGTATTTTTGTTTTGCTGATATCAGGTAACTTTTTAGTGAAAAAAGTGTGGAGTTCAAATAATGATGATGCGCAGTATATAGCATCCTTTATTGAAGAACATAAAGATGAAAAGAATAGTGCACTTTTAATAAAAAGAAATGATAAAGTCGTGTATTCTGTAAATCCGGATGTTGTATTGCCAGTTGCTAGTACGATGAAGTTAATTGTGGCGCTTGAATATACGAAACAAGTTACAGAGGGGAAAATCGATCCGTCTAGTTTCGTTTCAATTAATGATGTGAATCGTTATTATGTGCCGGGTACAGATGGTGGTGCACAAGATAGATGGCAAAATTATTTGCAAAAAAAAGAAAAGATAACTGAAGGAGCGGTTTCTTTAGAAGAAGTTGCAAAAGGAATGGTTAAGTTTAGTTCTAATGCAAATACTGAATATTTAATGGAGGTATTAGGATTAGACAATATTAATCGGAATTTACAAAGTTTAGCACTTCCTGCACATCAACCGCTATTTCCGATTGTTTCATCTTTATACATTCCGGGATATTTGCATAAAGAATTACATGTTCCAAAATATAAAATAGAGAAAAAGTTAAAAGAAATGTCTCAAGAGCAATATCGTGAATATGCTATGATTATTCATGAACGCTTAAAAAAGAAGGGACCATTATTACAGAAGGAAATTCCTCTGTATTTAGAGGAACGTTACGACAAAATTTGGTCGGATAGATTGCCGGCTGCTTCCGCTAACCATTATATGGTACTGCTTCAAAAGGCAAATCATCAAGGTGGTCTTACAGAAGCGGAAGAAAAAGTGTGGGCGAATATCGTTGAAACAGATATGAGCGCAAAGAAATATCGTAAAACATTCAGGCATGCTGGACAAAAGAATGGTTATACACCATGGACGGTAACGAAAGCAGTTTATGCAATGGATAAACGCGGAAACTGTACAGAAATTGTTTTCTTGGCAAATAATTTAAATGAAGATGACAGTGCTGAAATACGTAAACATTTAGCAAATCTACACTTTCAAGTGTTGCAAAGTGATAAGTATGATGCGACTTTTATTAAATAAACTCGGTGCTATGAGCGCCGAGTTTATTTTTATGTACAAGCACTTTTTCACCATCCTTGGGTATGATGGGTAGTAACACTTAGGCGAAAGGGGAAAAGGTGATGAAACAGAGTAAAGAAGAGTTTATTAAGAATGAAGGCGCTGATTTCCCTGGGAAAACATATGTAGATTGTATATTACAGCACGTATTTAATTTTCAGCGTAATTATTTATTAAAAGATATGTTTCAAGTGCATAGGGCACATATTACTATGTTAACTGAAGAGAAGTTAATGAAAAGAGAAGAAGCGAAAGTTATATTAATCGCACTTAAAAAAGTAGAGAGGATTCCAAAGGAGAAGTTGTTATATACAGAGCAACATGAAGATCTTTTTTTCTTAGTTGAACATTTGCTTTCTCAAGAAGCAAAGTGTGAATTTGTAAGTAATATGCATATCGGTAGAAGTAGAAATGATATGGGTGTAACGATGTATCGCATGAGTTTACGGCAATTTGTATTGCGGTTAATGGAACATCATTTATTGCTGCAAGAAAGTATGCTGGAGCTCGCCGATGAACATATGGAAACAATTATGCCCGCGTATACACATACACAACCGGCGCAGCCGACAACATTTGGTCATTATGTTTTGGCAATTTATGATACGATGCAACGGGATTTAGAAAGAATGAAAAAAGCGTATCATCTTTTAAATCATTCTCCAATGGGGGCAGCTGCCCTTTCTACAACAAGCTTCCCAATTAAGAGAAAACGAGTGGCACAGTTACTTGGGTTTACAAATGTAATTGAGAACTCATATGATGCTGTTGCTGGAGCAGATTATTTATTAGAAGTTAGCTCGTTACTAATGGTTATTATGACGAATACGAGTAGATGGATTCATGATTTTTTACTATTAGCGACGAAAGAATATGATGGGATTACTGTAGCGAAGCCATATGTGCAAATAAGTAGTATTATGCCGCAAAAACGAAATCCTGTTTCAATAGAACATGCCCGTGCTATTACGAGTAGTGCTTTAGGGGAAGCATTTACTGTATTTCAAATGATTCATAATACACCATTTGGCGATATTGTCGATACGGAGGATGACTTGCAGCCGTATTTATATAAAGGAATCGAAAAGGCGATTCGTGTTTTTTGTATGATGAACGCAGTTATCCGAACGATGAAAGTAGAAAAGGAAACGTTAAAAAGTCGTTCATATAAACACGCGATTACGATTACAGATTTCGCAGATGTTTTAACAAAAAACTATGAAATACCATTTCGGCATGCACATCATGCAGCAAGTGCGATTGCGAATATGTCTATGCAGCAGAAGAAAGAATTACATGAATTAAATTTCAAAGACATAAATGTATACTTACAAGAAAATTTGAAAGTGAATTTATTAGAAGAAGAGTGGAAAGAAATTATATCACCAGAAGCTTTTATTCAAAAAAGAAATGTATATGGTGGACCGAGTAAAAAAGAGATGGAGCGTATGATTAAAAATCGAAAAGAGTCATTTCAAAAAGAAGAAGAGGTATTTGAAAAGGAAAAACAAAGAATTTTACAAGCTGAAAATGATTTGAATACGTTAGCTTCGAACATTATTAAATCGTAAAAGAAGGATTTAATGAATTAATCGCCAATACTTAATGAAACTATAAATAGAGAGAAGAGATTGTCGATGATTCAATTACATGTATATGAAGAGATTCTTAATTTTACAGAAGAGGTTACACCATTTTTAGAGAAGAATGAGCAGGAAAATAATCTCATATTAGGTGTATTACAAATGGTCCAAGAACCGATATTTATAGGAGTAGCAAAACAAGAGGAAGAAATTGCAGCTGTATTTCTTCAAACAGAAGAAAAGAAACAAATAATTGTTGCTACGTCTGAGATTTCGGCAGTAGCTATTAAGGAACTTGCAAAAGAGTTAACGAAAGTATATCCAAATATTCCTGGATTGATTGGTAATAAAAAAATCGTACAGAAATTAGCGGAAGAGATTGCAGTGTTAGAGAATAAGAAAACTAATGTTGCAATGGAGCAAGGTATATATGAATTAAAACAAGTAAAGAAAAAGTGGAACGGAGATGGAATCTTTCGAGAAGTAAGTAGTGATGAGCTAACATTAATAGAGCAGTGGATATATCAATTTTGCGAAGATGTGAAGCTTCCTACTACGAAAGAAGAAGCGAAACAAACTGCTCATACATTAATTACTAATCATCGTCTATTTGGTTTAGAAGTAGACGAGAAGATTGTTTCTGTAGCTGCAAAAACGAGACCGACTACAAACAATATAACAGTTAATTTCGTATATACACCGAAAGAAGCTCGGAGAAAAGGGTACGCATCTAGTTGTGTCGCTGCACTTAGTCAACGTATGTTAGATGAGGGTTACAAAACAACGACATTATATACGGACCTGGCAAATCCAACATCAAATAAAATTTATCAAGAGATTGGTTATGAGAAGATGATGGAGTCTGTACTCATATTTTTAGAGAAATAGAATGAAAAGGCACGCTATTATAGCGTGCCTCTTTGTTATTCATCAATTCGAATTACTTCACCCTGCGGGAAATTCTCAGTTTCTAGTAAGTTACGAATAGCTTTCGCAACATATTCAGGTGACAGTAGCTTTCCTTCTTTTTTTAATGCGGTGAATCGATCTAAGTTAATAAAGTCTTCCTTATTTGTTTCACGAATTTGTGTTTGCATATTTGTATCAACAACACCTGGTGCAAAAGAAACGATTTTTACAGGGTATTCTTTTTCTACTTCTTCAGTAGCTACGCACTGCGTAAACATATTTACACCGGCTTTCGTTGTACAATAAGCGCCCCATCCAAAATAAGGGTTTTTCCCTGCTCCAGACGAAATATTTATAACTCGTTTATCTATTTTCCAGTTTTTCGTATGTTTCATGAAAGTAGATGTAAGAATCATAGGTGCAAGTAAATTAATGTGAACGTTCGTAATGAATTGTTCACTTTCTGACTTTTCAATAGGTTTCATTGGTGCAAGTGTTCCTGCATTATTAATTAAATGAATCGATGAGACATTGTCTTTTTGAATAGATGAAAAGACTTCGTTAAAATTAGTTTCTAAATTATGTACATCTTGAAGATCTATGGAATGGAAAATACAATTGCTGTCGTTTTGCTCTGCGAGTTTTGCAAGCTCTTTATTTTCTCTTCTAGAAATAGAGATGATGGTTGTGTTTTCTTCTAACAATTGTGCGGCGATTGCCTCACCTAAACCTTGTGAAGTTCCTGTTACGATAACGTAGCGCATAGTTTTATAAACTCCTCTCGTATGTGCGGAATTTTTTTGGACAACGTACACTCTATAGTTTGTCTACATTTTATAGTATAGAGCACTTTTTACTATAAATGAAATGAGATGATTACGTGCCTTTTTTGAATCGCTTTACAACAACAGTAACTGGTGCCGTCACGTTCACTGGGAATACGTTGGGACTTAGTCCTACATCGCCTGCGCCAGGTAATATTTTTGGTACACTTGCTGTATTTACGACAGTAAATACGTCGTTACAAGTACCAGGATTCCCAGCAGGAACAACGGATGACTGGCAATTGAATTCTTCAAGTGCAATTTTAAACCTTCCGGCAGGGAGTAGTATTTTGTATGCAGAGTTGGTTTGGGCTGGTACTTTCCGGACTGATACGGAAGATGTATTACCATTTTTAAATGATAATATTACATTTACAACACCAGCAGGAACATTTTCAGTTACGCCAGACCCTGCTACCGCGCAGCAAGGTTCGGTAGGAAACCAGTTTTATTATGCTCGCTCTGCTAATGTAACGAATCTTGTAAGTGCAGGTGGGGCAGGCACATATACAACAGGTGCCGTGCCAGCTGCAAGAACTTCAGCTGATCCAACAATCAGTCGTTCAGCTGGCTGGACGCTTGAGGTGGTTTATCAAAATGCAAGTTTACCACTTCGGAATTTGTCAGTATATGCAGGTCAAGAAATTATCGATGCTTCATCCCCGCCAGTTGATGCTACTATTTCAGGATTTGCTACTCCAGCAACAGGAGCTGTTACAGGAAGAGTGCTCGTAACTGCTCAAGAAGGTGATTCTAATATTGTTGGAGATCAGCTTCGCTTTGGACCGAATGCAAATGCTACAGTCGCATTATTCGGACCGAGAAACCCCGCGAATAATTTCTTTCAATCACAAATTTGTAATGATAGTGGCAATCTAGATACGAGCGGCACATTTGGAGATTTGAATCAGCCGTTAGGAATCGCTTTAGCAGTCCGAAGACAAGGGTGGGATATTACGAATGTAGACGCCTCATCTTCTTTAGTAAACAATCAGACGTCAGCAACTGTTCGCTTTGTCACAAATGGAGATGGATACGCTGCAGCTGGTTTTGGTGTTCAAATTGATGCGACAGGTCCAATCATTAATCCTGTTAAATCGGTTAATAGAACAGTTGCAGGGGTAGGGGATACTCTCACCTATACGATTACGGTCCCGAACACAGGAACAGGAAGTGCAGAAAACGTTGTATTACAAGATAGTATTCCGAACGGAACGACATTTGTAGCAGGTAGTGTAACGGTAGGTGGAGTAACACAACCGAGTGCGAATCCAGCGAATGGAATTAATTTAGGTACAATCCCAAATAACACGCAAAGAATTGTTACATTTCAAGTTCGAATAACATCGTTCCCGAACCCAAACCCTATTCCAAATCGTGCAATGGTGTCATATCAATTCCGTCCTTTTGTCGGTAGTCCCCCTATTACAAGTACGTCTTCTTCAAATACAGTACAAACGACAGTGAATCAAGCAACTATAAGTATGCAAAAATCTGTAGACCTACAGACGGCAACGCTTAATGACGTATTAACGTACACAGTTAATGTCACGAATAATGGGAATGTTGCTGCAAACAATGTTATTTTTGTTGATAGTATCCCTGCAGGAACAACATTTGTCGCAAATAGTGTTACGGTAAATGGAGTAGCACGTCCAGGAGCGAATCCATCAAGTAGTATTAATCTTGGAAGTATTAATGCTTCACAAACGACTGTAGTGCGCTTTCAAGTTCGAGTAACATCTAATCCTCTTGTAAATCCAGTTCCGAACCGTGCAAGTGTAACATTTAACTTTACTCCAGTGCCTGGCCAACAACCAATTTCAGGTCAAGCGACAAGTAATACTGTATTTACTACTATTAATATAGCTGATATAAGAACGAGAAAAACAGTGGATAGAGCTTTTGCGACAGTTAATGACGTTCTTACGTACACCGTTACAATTGAAAATACAGGAAATGTACTTGCGACAAATGTTATTTTTCAAGATCCGATCCCAATTGGAACGACTTTTATTCCAAATAGTGTGACTGTAGATGGGGTTTCACAGCCTGGAGCAAATCCTGCGACTGGGTTTACAGTAGCGAATATATCTCCAGGTGGAAGTAGGACAGTGACTTTTCAAGTACGAGTCACATCTACGCCATCAGGAGGGACGATTGCGAATCGTGGAAATGTATCGGCTAATTTCGTCGTTATTCCGAATCAGCCGCCAGTAACGATTAATAGACAAACGAATACAGTTGTAACACAAGTTAATACAGGTGGTTTAAATGTAATAAAGGAAGTGAATACAACGCAAGCGGCAGTAGGGGACACTTTAACATACACGATTGCCGTCCAAAATACAGGAAACGTTCCGTTAACAAATGTGTTTTTCCAAGACACTATTTCTTCCGCTGTTTCATTTGTTGCAAATACTGTAACGATTAATGGAGTACCGCAAAGTGGATTGAATCCGAATACAGGATTTTCTCTTCCAAATATTCCTGCGGCTCAAACCGTTGTAGTCACATTTGACGTATTAATTGTACAGGATCCAGAAAATGAAGATATTTTAAATCAAGCAAATGTAACAGCAAGTTTTCAAGTGAATCCGAGCGAACCGCCAGTAACAATCAATGTTCCTAGTAACATTGTGAGTACAACTGTACAATCAGGGAATTTTGAAGTTGTGAAAGCAGTGAATACGGATGTTGCAACGGTAGGGGATGTTTTAGTATATACAATCGAAGTCATAAATTCAGGTAGTGTACCAGCTACAAATGTATTTTTCCAAGATTCAATTCCACAAGGGACATTATTTATTGAAAACAGTGTATTTGTTAATGGTGTTTTACAAGAAGGGGCAGATCCAGAACTTGGATTCCCATTAAATAATTTGCCTACTGGCGCGAGTGTAATTGTTACGTTTGAAGTATTAATTGATGAAATTCCCCAAGGAAATAATGTCGTAAATAATGCGAATGTAACTGGAGATTTCCTTGTAAATCCAACAGAGCCACCGATTACTGTAACAGTACCAAGTAATACTGTTATGACAGTTGTGAATTCTTCAGGGCTAAATGTAATGAAGAGCGTAAGTGCTAGTGAAGCCGGTGTAGGAGATACGTTAACGTATACAGTTCGTATACAAAATAGTGGAACAGTAGCAGCAACAAATGTATCATTCCTTGATCCAATTCCATCTGGAACAACGTTTGTAGCAAATAGTGTAACAATAAACGGGATATCTCAACCCGGTTTAAACTCAACAACTGGATTTCCACTTGCTAATATTCCAGTAGGAGGGATGGTAACAGTTACTTTTCAAGTGACGATCACGAGTGTACCACCAAATAGAGTTCTTCCGAATAATGCGAATGTAACTGCGGATTTCCAAGTAAGTCCTCTCCAACCACCAATTACAATTGTAACGATTAGTAATATTGTTGTGACGCGAGTGAATGTAGGATCAATTAATGTAATAAAGAGTGTAAACACACCGCAAGCAGGTGTAGGAGATACGTTAACGTATACGATTCTTATTCAAAATACAGGAACTGTTCCTGCAACAAATATTATTTTTCAAGATCCGATTCCTGTTGGAACTGCGTTTGTAGCGAATAGTGTCACGATAAATGGAGTTGTTCAGCAAGGTGCAGACCCTGTGGTAGGTTTTCCAGTTCCGAATATTCCAGTTGGGCAAACCGTTACAGTTACGTTTCAAGTTATAGTGACGAGTGTCCCGAGTGGTGGAAATATTAGAAACCAATCAAACGTTACTGCAAGTTTTCTTATAAATCCAGCTAATCCTCCAATAACGACTGTTACGAATAGCAATTTCGTCGTGACGCAAGTAAACACAGCACAGTTAAATATACAAAAATCTTCATCTGTACAACAAGCGGCACTTGGAGAAATTTACACGTATTCTGTTGTCATTAGAAATAATGGAACGGTAACAGCAACGAATGTCTCTTTCATTGATCCAATTGCTCCAGAAACAACATTTGTAGCAAATAGTGTAACGATAAATGGAACTCCTCAACCTGGATTTGATCCAAATATAGGTTTTACGCTTCCTAATATAGCTGCTGGCACATCATTGACTGTAGCGTTCCAAGTAACAGTAGTTGCGCCATCCACGCGTGGAGCCGTACTAAACACGGCAGCTGCTACGGCCACTTTTTTATTAAATCCTTTACAGCCCCCTGTAACAACGACGAATACAAGTAATACGACAGTAGTTACGATACCGTTACCTCCTCCTGGTGAAGTAACAGCAACAAAAACAGTTGACGTTGCAACTGGAGCGGTTGGGGATGTATTAACGTATACCGTGCTAATTTCAAACGTAGGAATTATACCTGTTACAGATGTGTTCTTCCAAGATGTCATACCAGAAGGAACGACATTTGTAGAAGATAGTGTAACGATAGGTGGGGTGCAGCAACTTGGTTTAAATCCAGAAATAGGATTTACAGTTACTCCATTATTAATTAATGGTGGAAGTATTGAGGTAACGTTCCGAGTGACGATTACAGAAATTCCAGATAATGAAGTCATATTAAATGATGCAGACGTTACATTTACTTCACAACCAAATCCGCAGGAACCACCGATTACGGAAACGATATTAACAAATTTAGTCGTTACGACAATTAATATAGCGTTTATTTTTCCGTTAAAACTAGTAGATAAAGAAGTAGCGACTGTAGGAGAAATTTTAACGTATGATGTATTGATTTTTAATTTTGGAACAGTGGCAGCGACGAATGTTCAATTTATAGATACTACTTCCGCGGGTGTAGCATTTGTACCAGGAAGTGTGAGCATAAACGGGGTACCAGCACCAGGATTAGATCCTTTTATCGGTTTTACAGTTCCAGATATACCTGTAGATGATTTTGTACTTGTCACATATCAAGAGATGGTAACGAGCATACCAGAAGGTGGAACAGTTGTTAACTTTGTAGATGTTACGGCTACATTTGCTGTAAGTGAAACAGAGCCGCCTATTACTGAAACAACGACAAGTAACACGACATTAACCGAAATAAATGAACCTGGTTTGAATGTTTTAAAATCAGTAAGTGAGCCAATTGTTGCAGTAGGCGATACAATCACATATACGACAGTAGTTCAAAATACAGGGACAGTGACAGCGACGAATATTCAATATAGTGATGTATTACCTTCCTCTATAGCATTCGTGCCGAATAGTGTAACGATAGGTGGTGTGATACAACCTGGGTTCAATCCTAATAATGGATTCCCACTTCCAGATATAAATTCAGGGGGAAGTGTAGAAGTCACGTTCCAAGTAACCGTTGTTAGTGTTCCATCAAACGGAACAATTGCCAATACGGCAAATGTTACTGGAAGCTTTATATTAGTACCAGGAGAACCACCAGTTATAGTAAATCAGCCAAGTAACACAACGCTCACAACTGTAAATAGAGGACGCTTTAATGTTATTAAACAAGTCAATAGAGCTGCTACCTTAGTTGGAGATGTATTAACGTATACAGTGCAAATAACGAATACAGGAACAGTAACAGCTAACGATGTTCAGTTTATTGATACGATTTCAGCAGGAGCGTCATTTGTACCAAATAGTGTAACGGTAAATGGAACTCCACAACCTGGTTTGAATCCGATTACAGGGTTTGGAATTGGCGATATACTTGTTGGCAATACGACTATAGTGACGTTCCAAGCGACAGTGACAAATATTCCATCTTCAGGAACGATAACGAATGTTGCAAATATAACAGGAAGTTTTACTTTAGTACCAGGAGAACCACCAGTTGTAGTAACAGAGCCGAGTAATACGACAATAACAAGGGTAAATAGAGGGCGATTCAATGTTATAAAAACTGTCAACAAACAGGCGACACGATTAGGAGATACGTTAACGTATAGTGTGCAAGTTACAAATACAGGAACGGTAACAGCGACAAATGTGCAATTTATTGACGTTCCATCACCTAGTTTAGAATTCGTTCCAGGGAGTGTACAGATAAATGGGATTCCACAAGTAGGTTTAGATCCTTTTGTAGGCTTTTCATTACCGGATCTTGCAGTAGGAGATAGCATACTAATCACATTTGAAGTAAATGTAATCGTAATTCCGCCTTCTAGTAGCATTATGAATACAGCGAGAGTAACTGGTGATTTCGAATTGATTCCAGGAGAACCACCGTTTACAATTACGAATTCAAGTAATACGACAGTCACACCAGTAAATAGAGGCAGTTTAGATATGCTGAAAGAAGTAGATCATTCAATTGTTGGAGTAGGAGAAACGGTAACGTACCGTGTTCGCATATTAAATACTGGTACGGCTGATGCAATGAATGTTCAATTTATTGATGTGTTATCTCCGGAAGCGGCTTTTGTACCAAATAGTGTAACGGTAAATGGGGTAGCACGTCCAGGAGTAAATCCGCAGGTTGGATTTACGATTTTAGACATTCCAGTCGGTGAGACGGCGATTGTAACATATGAAGCTACAATTACAAGTTTTCCAGATGGTGGTACAGTGGTGAACGTTGCTGGGGCATCGGCAGAATATATTTTAGTACCAGGGGAACCGCCAGTTACAGTGATGGACACGAGTAATACAGTTATTGTAACGGTAAATACTGCAATCTTATTTGTTGCAAAAGGAGCAAACTTTGAAGTAGCAATGGTAGGAGATGTTGTCACTTACGGAATTGCTGTTATAAATGATAGTACAGTTCCTGTGACGAATATTATTTTAACAGACATCATTGACCCAAATACGTTATTTATAAATGGCACGGTAACGGTAAATGATGTACCTTTTCCATTTGCCAATCCGAATACTGGTATCCTTTTAGGTGATTTTCAGCCGAATGATGCAGCAATTATTAATTTCCAAGTTGTAATAACAGGAGGGCAAATAAATAACTTAGTAACAAATACAGCTACAGCGAATGGGCTTGCAACCGTAAATCCTAATGAGCCGCCAGTAGTAGTTGAAGGCGATAGTAATACAGTTGTTATCCCGTTTATTCCTCAAAATGTTTCAACAACAGTCGTAAAAACGGCAGATCTTCAATCAGCAACGATAGGCGATGTTATTACGTTTACGACAGTTATTACGAATACGGGGGATACAGCGATACAAAATATTCGTTTTCAAGATATGTTAGATAGTAGTTTTCGATTTGTTCCTGGAAGTGTAACTGTTGACAATACGCCAGTGCCAAATGTAAGCCCAGTATCAGGGTTTCTTATAGGAAGTTTAAATCCAGGTGAAGCACGGACAGTTTCGTTCCAAGTAACAGTTCAGAGTGCACCAAGTGGTTCAGGAAATTATATTAATCAAGCGAGTATTCGCTTCGAACATCAAGTAGGCACAGTATTGCCACCTGTTACACAAATAATAGATAGTAACATAGTTGTCATTCCATTTGTTCCAACGATAGAACAAATTTGTGAAACAAACTTTAATTGTTTAGACAAAATTCCATTTCACTGTTCTCCGTGTAATCAGTTGCGAATAAATAAAAAATAAACACAAAAAGAGCATCCTGAAAGAATAGGATGCCCTTTTTGTTTAGATCAAGTAGCTTCTTCTTCGGGAGAAGTGAAAAATTCGTTGACTTTGTTGGAGAGTAGAAATGGAATAGCTCCTTTTATAACGGAAATGTCCCAGTCCCACCATGCAAGGTTTTCTAGTTTTTCAATGATTTCTTGCGGGAAACGATATCGAACTAGTTTGGCAGGATTACCAGCGACGATTGCATATGGAGGTACGTCTTTTGTAACAACACTCTTGGCCCCGATAATGGCCCCGTTACCAATTGTAACACCAGATAAAATGCAGGATTGATAACCAATCCATACATCATTGCCGACTACGATATCACCTTTTGAAGAAGGATGACCAGTAATGTGTGCTCCTTCTTCGAAGAGGACATTAAATGGATAAGTTGTTATCCAATCAGCACGATGTTCACCGCCAAGTACGAAAACGACTTCTTCTCCTAATGAACAAAACTTACCTATTTTTAATTTTGTTTCATCATTCCAAGAAAAAATAATAGGGCCTACTTTACTGTAAGTATAATCACCGATATCATATTTATTATATTCAGGTTTTTGATTTAAATATAACATACCAATTTTAGCATCCTCTCTAAAGAAAGTAATGGATATGGAACATTATATGCAAGGTGAAGTAAGGCGAACTATGTTGTATGAAATGGTAATGTGCAAAAATGTTAGTAGGCAAGATGAATAAAAGGGAGTGAAATGTATGAGATACGAAATGGGATTATATAATAAACCTTTTCAGTCGATTCAATTAGGAAAAAAAGTATATGAAGTACGCTTATACGATAGAAAACGTCAACTTATAAAACAAGACGATGAAATTGTATTTACGAACCTTACGACAGCAGAAACGATGGCTGTAAAAGTAACGGAGATAAAACGATACGAAAGCTTTAAAGCAATGTACGAACAAATTGATAAAAAATTATTTGATTGTGAAGAACTTAGTATAAAAGAAATGTTAGAAAGTACATACGGAATATATACAAAAGAACAAGAAAAAGAATGGGGAACAGTTGCGATTGGTGTTGAGGTAATAAAGTGAGAAGAAATCGCGGTGCAGCTATAATTATACAAGGTGGTAAAATCGCTCTTATAAAACGTGTTCGAGAAGGTGAGCTGTATTTTGTTTTTCCAGGCGGGGGAATTGAAGAAGGAGAAACGCCTGAAGAAGCAACGAAGCGAGAGGTTTATGAAGAATTAGGGGTACATATACAAGTGGAGCATCGGATTGCAAAGGTGGAGTATAAAGGTACGGAGTAT
Source organism: Bacillus sp. TH19 (assembly GCF_016651075.1). Lineage (NCBI taxonomy): Bacteria > Bacillati > Bacillota > Bacilli > Caryophanales > Bacillaceae > Bacillus > Bacillus sp. TH19. Next base: position 2,058,922 of record NZ_JAEKEO010000007.1, read on the forward strand.
TATTATAATGCCCATATTATAGGTGGAGTTTTCGGAAGTGGTAAAGGCGAGGAGTTCGAGCTGAAAGATAGAGGGAGTTATATTCCTTTATGGATGCCGGTAAATGAGTTGCCAAATTTAAATGTAAAACCTTATGATGTGGCCAAATGTGTATTTGATTATTATGGAATATAAGGTCTGACAACATACAAAAAAAACCATTGACATAGCCTTCTGATTTAAGTATTGTATTCGAGTATGTTTATAATCAGGAGGTTTATATGAGCAATCAAACTACTACACATCATGTGAAAATGACAACAGCAGATCCATCTGGAATCGGTCTATTTGGATTAGCGATGGTAACACTTGTAGCATCATCTCAAAAGTTAGGCTTAACAGATGGCGTTTCACTTGTATTACCATGGGCAATCTTTTTAGGAGGATTTGCACAAATCTTTGCATGCATTCACGATGCAAAGCACAACAATACGTTCGGTACAACAGCATTTGGTGCGTACGGCCTATTTTGGTTAGGTGTTGGAATGACTTGGTTAATTCAACTTGGAGTATTTGGTGAAAAATTAGCCCAAACTGCAGATTCAAAACAGCTCGGTGTAGCCTTTATCGGATACTTGATTTTCACGATCTTTATGACAATTGGTGCAATGGAAACACATAAAGTATTATTTATGATTTTCGTCCTTATTGATTTCTTATTTATCGGTCTTTCATTAAGTACTTTAGGTGTTATGCCGCACGCAATGCATAATTTAGCAGCGTATTCTGAACTATGTATTTCATTATTATCTTTCTATGGTTCAGCAGCAGCTGTGTTAAATACACACTTCGGAAAAGTTGTATTACCAGTTGGAAAACCCTTTGGTATTTTTAAAAAGTAATAAAAAAGAACAGATGATTGTATAGTCATCTGTTCTTTTTTTTATGGAATAAAATAAAATAGCAAAAAATATAATTGAAATTGATTCTCATTATTAATATAATGAGAATGAGAATCATTTATTGTAAGAGGGGGATGCCAAAGTGGCGAAAATTTTAATAGCGTATGCAAGTATGTCAGGGAATACAGAGAGTATTGCTGATTTAATTAAAGTAAGTTTAGATGCCTTTGATCATGAAGTAGTATTACAAGAGATGGAAGGTATGGATGCTGAAGAATTATTAGCTTATGATGGAATCATTTTAGGATCTTATACGTGGGGTGATGGTGAATTACCATTTGAAGCGGAAGATTTCCATGATGAGTTAGAAAATATAGATTTGACGGGTAAAAAAGTGGCTGTTTTTGGATCAGGTGATACGGCGTATGAACTGTTTTGTGAAGCGGTAACGATATTTGAAGAACGTCTTGTAAAATGTGGGGCAGAACTTGTACAAGAAGGATTGAAAATTGAATTAGCTCCAGAAGATAAAGAAGACGTTGAAAAATGCAGTGATTTTGCAATTGCTTTTGCCGAGAAGTTCTAGGAACGGGAGTGTCAACGTGGAAACAATGTTAAGTGCAACTGCTATTACAAAGTTAAGAGATGGAAAGCTTTTGTTAGCTACTACATATAATGGTTTATTCATTGAAAAAGATGGAGAATGGAAACAGGCTTTAACTGGTTTCCAAAAACGAATTCGAGATTTACATAGTGAAGGTAACGTAGTTTACGGAGTAGGGGACGAAGGAGTTTTTATTCGTAGTATGAATGGTGGAGAAACGTGGACGATCCAGCGCTTTCCAACGAAAGCAACGAGCTGGAATGTATGTAGTAATGAGAATGGAACAGTAATTGCTCATGGAGATAAAACACTATATCATTCTAATGATTTTGGTTCCACATGGGAGATTATTCAGCCATTTCTTAATTACGGTAGTGAGGCACCATCTATTCGATCATTATTTTTATATAAACATTACTTATTTATCGGTACGAAAATACATACTAAATATGGTGGTGTTTGGCTTTTTGATTTAGAGACACGTAAATTAAAAAGGATTAAAATAGCGATGAATCAGATGATTTCTGCGTTGACTATACATAATTCCTATTTAGTAGCGGCAAGTGGATCGTGCAAGGGGATTAGCGGAAATATTTCTTTTTGCAGAATAGATGAGAGTATCGAAAGTGATAAAATAGGTTGGCATACATGTCAAAGTGAACAAAAAGCGAGTAGTTATTTAGATTTAAGTGTGGATCAACATGTGTTATATACAACGTCAACGCAAAATAAGGCGGGAATTAGCACTGTTTGCCGTGTGCTTCTTGAAGAAGGAATTGTTACAGTATGTGATTCGGTTAAAGGGCATGGTTGGCGCATTGTTAATGAAAAAGAAGGCTATGTTGTAGCTGGATCAGGTGAATTAAAAACGATGCAGTGGAAAAAAAAAGCTGTATAACTTTAAAAAAACTTTACTTTTATTATATTGATATGATATAGTTACTTTAAACCATTTTACTTTTAATAATATAGAGATTTAAATGAGCTGTAACTTCCGAGGAGGATAGCAATGTTAAATCTCCTCTGGGGTTGCAGTTTTTTAATATATGATGTATTATTGTAAAGTGGTTGAAAATGAATATGTACATATAGGTACATTGTAGGAGGATTTTTTAAATGCAAAACGGTAAAGTAAAATGGTTTAACGCAGAAAAAGGTTTCGGTTTCATCGAGGTTGAAGGCGGAGAAGACGTATTCGTTCATTTCTCAGCTATCCAAGGCGACGGCTTCAAATCTTTAGAAGAAGGTCAAGAAGTTACTTTCGAAGTAGAACAAGGTAACCGTGGACCTCAAGCTACAAACGTAAACAAGAAGTAATTATGAAAAAAAGAAGGGCTTGCCCTTCTTTTTTTTTGCGTTTTTATTGAATATCCTCCTATGTACATGTAATAATAAGACTGAATTTTTGATTTTTATGCGAAGTTTTTCATGCATAAAGTGCATTAATAAATAAATACTGAAAATAAAGTATGTGTGTGAAAAGGAATTTAGAAAGAGGTAAATAAATTGAAAAACGCTACACACTTCATTGTGTTTGATATTGAAAGGAATTTTAGGCCGTATAAATCAGAAGATCCGTCAGAAATAGTTGATATTGGAGCTGTAAAAATAGATGTGAGTACAATGAAGGTTATTGGAGAATTTTCAGAGTTAGTAAAACCAAGTGCCCCATTAACTCGTCATACAACAAAATTAACTGGAATTACAAAGAAAGATTTAATAGGTGTAGGGAATTTCCCTCAAATTATAGAGAAATTTATTCAGTTCATCGGAGAAGATTCAATATTTGTTTCATGGGGAAAAGAAGATTACCGTTTTCTATCTCAAGATTGTACATTATACGGTGTAGAATGCCCATGTATGGAAAAAGAGAGCAGATTTGATGTGCAAAAATTTGTTTTTCAGGCGTATGAAGAATTATTTGAGCATACACCAAGTTTACAATTTGCAGTGGATCAGCTCCGCTTAACGTGGGAAGGGAAGCAGCACCGGGCTTTAGCAGATGCTGAGAATACAGCAAATATCTTTCTGAAAGTATATGACGAGAGAGATATTAACAAGCGATACAAGAGACATGGTGAGCTTGAACTTGTAAAGAACGGAAAACTAACAGAAAAAGCGAAAAAAAGGATGCGGAAATGGGTGTTTAAAGAACTGAGAAAAAATACAGAGCGTCCTTTTGTATGGAATGCATTTGAAAGTAGTGACACGTGGGAAAGTATAACGGAAAGATATTATATAAGTGAATCAGCAGTAGAACTTCTGAAAAAACACTTTCCTACTGCGGTGAGAAAAGCGGAGCGGCAGCTTAGGTATTTGGCTGAGATGGAGAAAGTAGTAGAAGAAAGTTAGTAATAAAATTTATTTTATTCATATGTACAACTAGACTTCAGGATTAAGTTGCTGAAGTTTAGTTGGAGAATTCACGGCTTGTCCTGTATTATTAATGGAATATTTTGTTGTTTTTAGTACGGATATACATAGAAAAGAGTGTAGTTTAATGGAAGTAATCTTTAACATTTTAACCGTTTTAGTTTTTTTGATAATATTTACCACACTATTTGCACTAATTACACTTCCTTTCATAGCAAAGAAGAAGAATTGGAAAAAGCTTAATATATCTTTAGCTCGTGGTGTATTAAAGATTAAAATCGAAGAGTAAGGTAAGAGTCTTATACAAGGGAGGTGTGATAGTGATAGACTTGGAAATCAAAGATGTCACCGTACAGATGGAATTAAATGGTGTCTTTTGGAATGAGGATGGAATTGCTGAAATGATGGTGACTACAAAAGCGGAGCATTCTCTTATTCTTCGTCTAGTAGTTGACTTAGAAAGTAAAACGATTCGTGCGATGAATGCCGAGATAGTGGGTGGGTTCTGTCCTCTATGTAAACAGAAAAGGAACGAATGTAGTGAACTTAATGACGTGCAAAATAAAATGGATATTTTAGAAGAAGCCTACGATTGGGTGAGAGAGCATCCGGAATATCGTTTTCAATTATCTTTTTACGAGTACAATAAATTTGAGGTAGTAAAGTGAAATTTTCATTTTAACAACATACATAATGACTAAAAGGAAAAACACCAAAAACTTATAGAAGGACTTGGTCAACTAGGAATATTGAAGTAGATGTCTCTCATGGAAATACGCTTGTACAACAAGGAAGGAATCTGCTTGATTCTACAAGAAATGTCATCTTGGACCAAAAATATTTTTTGAAAATAAGCATATTTGTTATAAAGAAGAAAAACCGATTCTTAGTAGAATCGGTTTTTAGTATAAATGTCAACTATGTCCCAAATAAAAGAGCGCTTGTTAATAGAGCTCAGTAAAAATAGGTATATGGAAGCATTTATTCGATCCCATTCGGATCATAAGAATACTGCTGTTTATTCTCAATCCGCTCAATTACGTCTTGTAATTCATCCGGCTTCAAAAACTCAATTGGAGAGAAGCCTTTCTCAAACGTAAGTGTATCAGCCTCAATCATTAATACATATCGGTCGTTTACCTTTGCAATATGTATTAGGTCTCCGAAATCAGCAAGCAAAGCCTTCACAGAGATATGATCTGCTTTTAGCTTTAATTCCACTTCAGGGGCGTGCTCGACGATTTGAGCGGTAGCTTCCATTACTTCTTCTGTTGAAAATTGTTCCATAATTTCGCGTTTCGGACTGGCAGCCCATACTTCCATCGCTTGGTCGAACTGTTCACGTTCTTCAGTACCTTCTTCAAATACATCTTCAATTTGGTCGTATACCATGTCCATTACTTGTGTTTTCATAATTTCAGGCATAGAGCGTTCGTATTCGACGAATTTTAAGAAGTCTTCAAAGTAGCGGGCGTGTGATGCTTGGTGTATTTTTAGTTCGCCAGGCTCCACCATACCTTCTTCAGGCATGTATGGGTACTGGATAGATTTCATATTCTTTGTTGTGATGGCCATTTCAACGTTACGAATAAGTGTTGATTCATCAGAAATGGAAGCAACCTTTGGTTCGAAGTCACATTTCATTACGAATACGAATGGATCATCAAAGTATTTGCGTAGTTTTGCTTGAGCGATTAAAAACACACCACCACGTACAGCGCTTGTGTCAAGGTATGTATAAACGAGAGGTTCGCTCATATCTTTGAAGTTTTCTTTTGTTTCTGCAAAGCGAATACGATTAAATAAGTTGTAATGAGGGTTTGAATCGAGTTCATGCCCTTCTTCTACAATAAAGCGACCGATCTTCGTTGGGGCTTGTTCTGTTTTTGCGTGACGTTCTACTTTTCGCTTTGAAATTTTTAATAATTCACCATTCAAAAATTCTTTTAAAGAGCTATCTTCATACTCTTCAGCGTCTAATGTTTGAAAATGTTTATAGCGCTTATCAACTGCTTCACCTTTTCCTTCTACTTGTACTACATAAAAGGAAAGAAAATTTATTTCAAAATCCATATTTATCACCTTGTTTCATTTCATTAACTCTTATCAGTATAGAGATGGAAAAAACTTTCGTCAATTTATATAAGGAAGGGGGAGCCCCTTCCTTATATATTTGTTATTTTCGAAATTAAAATCCGTCTTCTAATGCTGAAAATGGAATATTTAGCCTATTTTCTACTGTACGTAAACGCTGATTTAAGCGGTTTAATCTACGCGTATGACGCTCAACTGTGTTTTCTAGTTGACGTACTCTTTGCTCAAGCTCATTTACTCGTCTTTCTAATTGACGGTTTCCAGTACCAGGGAAAGAGATTGGAAGTTGAAATTGTCGATTTTGATCATATGGATTAACTTGTTCTGTTTGATCTATATATTGTTGGTATTGTGCCTGTAAATCATACTGAGGTTGGTAACCATATTGGTTATATGGATCATAAGGATTGTAGGGATACATAAAAACATCCTCCATTTCTTTATAATAGGTTAAATTCATCATAATGTATGTGCAAAAGCGGAGTAGTGGCACGGCAAATACCTATATACCTGAAGTGAATGATTGTTTTTACCGATAAAAGCTCGGTTTAAGTTGTTAATAATGATCACATATGAGAAAGCGGTATTGCGGTTTCTGAAGCATGCAGGTGAATAGAGAGGTGAAATGAAAGGGTGTTACATTTGTATTTCATCTGTTGAATGGTATATACTGGATGGAGATAGGTTGCATAAAAGTTACAATTTTATCAAACTCGAAAATTTATATAAATATGTATAGACATTTACAAAAGAAAAGAGTAATTTTAATAGAGTAAAAAACAACTTGTAACATTTTCTAAATATATTGTAAAATGATTGTAACAAAAGATACATAAAAATGAAATAATACATAAGAAATAATGTTGGGGAAAAGGAGAGAGTATATTGTTCCGAAAAATAAAGGGTATATTAGTAGGGGTGCTATGCGTAGCTGTAGTAAGTGGTTGTGGTACAAAAGTAAGTGATGTGGCATTAGTAAGTGATTTTGGTGGGAATGTTGTAGAGGCTAAGGCTGATGTGCAGGATTCAATTAGCTTAGTGGATGGGCGTACTGGTACTGAAGTGAAAAAAATAGACTTATCGAGTTTAGGTTATTTTGAAGATGAGGCGAAATTCAAAAAATCCGTAACGAAGGTTGCAGGTGAAGTCGGGAAAAGTGTTGACAAAAAGATGGTCCCTTCACGTATAGCATCTGATGGATCATGGCAAGAAGGAAAGCCTTCTTTTGAATTAATGGAAAAAGAATTAGTAGATAAATTATTAAACGTTGGTATGTGGGATTCTTCATATCAGTTACCTATCGTTGAGAAAAAGCCTACCGCAACATTAAGTGATGCGCAAGGAAGTGGCACGGTAATTGGTAGATATGAAACGAATTTAGGTGGATCAGCAGGTGGCCGTATTGAGAATATTCGTTTGTCGGCAGCGAGCATAAATGGAGTTGTATTAGCAAAAGGAGACAGTTTCTCTTTCAATGCATTAATCGGTGATACAACGCCAGATAAAGGATATCAATTAGGTAAAGAAATTGTCGATGGTAAATTAGTAGATGGTTATGGTGGTGGCGTTTGTCAAACATCATCAACGCTATACAATGCAGCAGATCAAGCTGGTTTGAAAATGGTAGAGAGAACTACACATTCTAAAACAGTAGGTTATGTCCCTCAGGGAAGAGATGCAACAATTGCTTATCCATATTTAGACTTAGTATTTGAAAATACGAATGATGCTCCTGTTAAGCTTTATATGGGCATTCAGGGCGGAAAGTTAGTTGCTGAAGTACATAAGATGAAATAAATATGTAGTTAAAGGATAAGAAAGTAAAATATTTATAGTTTCTATAATTAAATCCATCTCTTCTGAATTTCAGAGGAGATGGATTTTTGTCATTAATGGCCTTCCTTAAAAAACTATGAATTCTGATTTTTCTTATTTACATAGTGTGTTTTTAGTTGTATCCTTCATAGTAACGGCGATGTTAGTTTGTTTTGAAATAAAGGATTAGGAGAGGAAGTTATTCATGGTACAAATTCATCCGAAAACACGTATTGGTCATGTCGAATTTAAAGTAAAAGATTTAGAGCGTCAAATTGCTTTTTATGAGAATGTAGTAGGGTTAGAGGTAAGTAAGGAAGACGGGAATAAAGCATATTTAACAGGAAAAGGTGGTAAGAATACGTTACTTGTTCTTGAGCAGTTGGAAGATGCAGCGCTACAAGAACCGCGTACGACGGGTATATATCACGTTGCCTTTTTAGTTCCGACTCGTGAAGCTTTTGCTTCGGCACTATTTGGTGTTATTCGCAATAAAAAGGTAATTGATAGTCCGGCTGAGCAAGAAGGACGTTATACATATTCAAATGAAATTTTGCCAATTTCAAGATTTAATAGTGCAAGTGATCATACGTATAGTGAGGCGTTTTATTTACAAGATTTAGAGGGGAATGGTATCGAGATTTATGCAGATCGCCCTCGAGGTCAATGGGGAGAAGGGCCAGGGGGAAGTACGCCACTAGATTTAAAAGAACTGGCAACGCTCGTTAATTATGAGTTTGATGGATTACCTGCTGACACTGTCGTTGGGCACGTCCATTTACGAATAGCTGATGTAGAAAAGTCACATGAGTTTTATGTAGATACAGTAGGTTTTGAAGTACAACAGCGTGAAGATGATTGCTTATTTATTTCGGCAGGAGGGTATCATCACCATATTGGTGCAAATACGTGGAACGGGGTAAATAATCCACATCCACCAGCACATGCAACTGGACTAAAAGTGTATACGATAGTACTACCGCATAAAGAAGCGTTAGATGAAGTGAAAGAAAGATTAATAGAAAAACAACATGAAATAAATGAAACTACAAATGGATTTACTGTAGTAGATCCAAGTGGTATTACAGTGCAGTTTGAAATAGAAGCAGTATAAAAGGAAAAAGGAGCCAGAAAGTGTTTAATCACTTTCTGGCTTGTTTTTGATTATTTAGAGCTCAATCCAATACCTTCTCACAACATTCCCATCTTCTTCAGTGAAATCATCATCACGGAGACCGCCGTTATGTAAAATCGTTTTCTCTGAAGCAGTATTCACTTCGTCGCAAACGACAAGTGCTTTCGTGATGTTTAATTCTTTCGTTTTTTCTAATGATAACTCTAGTAACTTTGTAGCATAACCTTTTCTTCTTTCAGAAGGGCGAATACCATAACCGATATGGCCTCCAGCATTAAATAAATGCTCCGTCAAACTATGACGAATATTAACAGCTCCTACAATTTTATTTTCATTTGTAACAAGCCAATAAGTAGAATCTGGTATCCAAGTTTCAGGAATATTTATTCCGTTATGTGCGTCGTGTAATTCTTGAATCATTGCCGTGAAATTAGAAGGATTTTTTGAAATAACCCATGGAATCATCGTTTCACCGCTATCTTTCCATTCGTTATAAAAATCTAAGTATTCTTCTTGTAAATCAGTAGTAGGTGTAAGTAAAGAGACGTTCATTGTTAGTAAACTCCTTTTATTTATGTTTTATTTCACAAAAATTATGATATAAAATGAAAGCGTTTCCTGATTTTCTCAACCTCATTTCATGCAACTCATATACCATTTTTAACTGAAAATAAGTTAGACGTTGAACTTTAAAGTTTTTTTGTATGAGAAGTAGGTTGTTTTATTTATGTTAATATTTTAAATATTAACATAAATAAGTTGAGATATTAAGTATATTTTAATGAAATGCTTTTATATCGATAAACGGATGTTTGTGATAATTTTTGTTTTATCTATCTATAATGAATGAAAGGGGAAATGCCCGTGAGCTTACATATTGATTTTATTATACGAATCGGTGTTGCCGGTTTATTAGGAGCAATAATTGGAATTGAAAGGGAAATTCGCTCAAAAGAAGCGGGATTAAAAACACATTTCCTAGTAGCCGTAGGGAGTGCTTTAATAATGGTCGTTTCGAAATATGCTTTTTCGGATATTGTGTTTGAAGAACATATGGCTCTTGATCCGAGCCGGATTGCAGCGCAAGTTGTTAGTGGAGTTGGATTTTTAGGTGCAGGTACAATCATTATTCAAAAGCAGGCAGTGAAAGGATTAACGACAGCGGCTGGTTTATGGGCTACAGCAGGAATAGGGCTAGCAATTGGAGCAGGTATGTATGTTGTAGGGATTGGAGCGATGATTCTCGTTTTGATTGGTTTAGAGATTGTAAGTCGTATTTTTAAGGTGCAATTTTTATTTCCGCAAAATATAACGGTGCAAATGTGTATAAATAAACACGAAGCGGTACAACAAATAGTAGAGACGCTACGAGTGAAAGGTATTCCATTAATTTCATATGAAGTTGAAGCCTTACAGCAAGATACAGAAATAGTTTATAAGGTAGGAATGCAATTGAAAAATATATCGTCAGAAGAAAAGAATGCATTTATTCAGCATATGCAAACATTGCCGGAAATTACGTTTATAAAGTTAAAATCATAGTGTTGAAATAGAGGATAGATGTAGCAGGAATTTCGCTATTATCTATCCTTTTTTGACATAAATCACATGTGAAGTCAAGTGTTAATTTCGCTTTGAATGGATACATGTGTGAACGTTCCCTTCTTTTTTCTCAATACAGAATAAATAGTCAGAATAGTAAAATAATGGAGCGGGACACTAAAAAATGTAAGGTAGGGGAGAGCATGAAAGGCTATTCAAAAAAAGTTTTAGTAGGGGTAAGTTTTGCTAGTTTAATGTTAGGGAGTTTTCAAGGAAGCATATTGGCGGAAGATACTAAGGGAGAGCAAGTTTCATATCGAAATGTGCTAAAAATGGAGCCGGTTGGTGTACAACTGCCCGTGGAAGAATTAGCTCATTCATCGAAAGTATTAGAAAGCAAGTCTTTTGAGAAAAGGCTACAATTTGCTGATTTATCGCAAAGACCGCCTGAAGTAAAAAAGGAAAGTAAGCAATTAGCTGTAGCAAAAACTTATACAATTGCTGAATTAAATCAATTAAGCAATCAACAATTAGTAGATTTACTTGTAACAATCGATTGGGAGCAAATTACGGGGCTATTTCAGTTTAATAAGGACAGTCTTGCATTCTATCAAAATGATAGTAGGATGCAGGCAATTATTGATAAATTGAAGCAGCAAGGACAGGCTTATACGCAAGACGATTCAAAAGGGATTGAGACATTAGTGGAAGTTTTGCGATCAGGGTTTTATTTAGGGTTTTATAATACAGAATTAAGTAAATTAAATGAACGTAGCTATCATGACAAGTGCTTACCTGCATTAAAAACGATTGCGAACAATCCAAATTTCAAACTCGGTACGTTAGAACAAAATAAAGTTGTATCATCATATGGGAAATTAATGGGAAATGCTTCGAGTGATGTGGAAACGATAACATCGGCTGCAAAGATTTTTAAGCAATATAATGATAATTTTTCTACATTGGTAGATAATCTTTCAGCTGGAAATGCGATTTACGATATTATGCAAGGTGTTGATTACGATATTCAATCGTATTTGTACGATACGAGAAAAGCACCGAAAGATACAGTATGGTACCAAAAAATAGATAGTTATATTAATGAGTTAAGTAGATTTGCGTTAATGGGAACGATTACAGAGAAAAACGGATGGCTTATTAATAATGGCATTTATTATACAGGTAGACTCGGCACATTCCATAGTACAGGGACAAAAGGATTACAAGTTGTAACAGATGCGATGAAAATCTATCCTTATTTAGGTGAGCAATATTTCGTAGCAGCTGAGCAAATTACGACGAATTATGGCGGGAAAGATGCAAACGGTAACGTTGTTAATTTAGATCAAATACGAGAAGATGGGAAGAAAAAGTATTTGCCGAAAACGTATACGTTTGATGATGGTGCAATTGTTTTAAAAGCGGGAGATAAAGTGACTGAGGAGAAAGTTAAACGTTTATATTGGGCAGCAAAAGAAGTGAAGGCACAATTCCATCGTACGGTTGAAAGTGACCAACCGTTAGAAAAAGGAAATCCAGATGATGTATTAACGATGGTTATTTATAATAGCCCGGCTGAATATCAATTTAATCGTCAATTGTACGGGTATGAAACGAATAACGGCGGTCTTTATATAGAAGGAACAGGTACGTTCTTTACTTATGAACGTACGCCAGAAGAAAGTATTTATAGTTTAGAAGAATTGTTCCGACATGAATTCACGCATTATTTACAAGGTAGATATGAAGTGCCAGGACTTTGGGGACAAGGTAAGATGTATGAGAATGAGAGATTATCTTGGTTTGAAGAAGGGGATGCTGAGTTTTTTGCAGGTGCAACGAGAACGGACAACGTCGTTCCAAGAAAGAGTATTATAGGAGGACTATCTTCGAATCCAGCAGAACGTTATACCGCAGAGCGAACGTTAAATGCAAAGTATGGAACGTGGGATTTCTATAATTATTCCTTTGCTTTACAATCGTATATGTACAATAAGAGATACGATATGTTTGATAAAGTTCATGATCTTATTAGGGAAAATGATGTAACAGCATATGATGCATATCGCTCTGCTTTAAGTAAAGATGCGAATTTAAATAAAGAGTATCAAGACTATATGCAAATGTTAGTAGACAACCGTGAGAAATATAATGTTCCGTTAGTGTCAGATGATTATTTAGCAACTCATGCACCGAAACCAGTTTCAGATATTGCCGCAGAAATTACAGCGGAAGCAAAATTAAGTAATGTATCAGTAAAGAAAAATAAATCACAATTCTTTAATACATTTACACTGCAAGGAACGTATACAGGTACTGCTGCAAAAGGAGAAAATGAAGACTGGAAAACAATTACGCAAAACGTTAATGATACGTTAAAACGTTTAAGTGCAAAAGAATGGACAGGCTATAAAACTGTAACAGCATACTTTGTGAATTATCGTGTGAATGCATCAGGGCAATTTGAATATGATGTTGTGTTCCACGGTATTAATACAGAAGAAGGTGCAGTGAATAGAGCGCCGGTCGCGGTTATAAATGGTCCGTATAGCGGACATACGAATGAAGCGATCTCGTTTAAAAGCGATGGATCAAAAGATGAAGATGGGAAAATTATTTCTTATAAATGGGAGCTTGGTGATGGTACTGTAAGTAATGAACAAAATCCAACTCACGTTTATACAAAAGAAGGGACGTATACAGCTAAATTAACAGTAACAGACGATAAAGGGTTAACTAATACTGCTACAACAAGTGTAACGGTTCAAAAGAAAGAAGATAACAGTGTAGAAAAAGAGCCAAATAATTCATTCCAAACGGCAAATAAACTGCAGTTAAATCAAGTTTTACGTGCTAGTTTAGGAAACGGTGATACGAGTGATTACTTTGAAATAAATATAGAAACTGCGAAAAACCTTCAAATTAATGTAACGAAGGAAAATAATATCGGAGTAAACTGGGTTCTTTATTCAGAAGCAGATTTAAATAATTATGTTACGTATGCACAGCAACAAGGAAATAAATTAGTAGGTAGTTACTATACGTATCCAGGGAAGTACTATTTACATGTATACCAGTATGGTGGTGGAACAGGGAATTATACGGTAGAAGTGAAGTGAAAAAAAGGGTCGCCATGAATGGCGACCCTTTTTTGTTATGCGTTATACCCGAATAATTTTAGATCTTCTTCTGAGTCTGAAATTATTTTTTCGAATCGCAATCCTACTTTTTCTAACAGCGTGCCTGAAGCAACATTATCTATAGAAGTAATTGCTACAATTCGTTTCAGTCCGAGCTTTTGTACACCGTATTCGATTACTGCAGCAGCTGATTCATAGCCGTACCCTTTTGAACGGAATTTTTCTAAAAAAGCAAAGCCGATATCAACATCTTCTAATGAATCTCTTTTAATAAGGCCGCACATACCAAGTGGAGTGAAATCTTCTTTTCGTTCAACTAAGTAAAGACCAAAGCCCATTTTATTGTACATATCGACGGGTCCATTTAAGATGTATTTTTTTGCATCTTCTAAGTTTTTAATGCCTTTATCACCAATAAATTGAATCCATGCAGGATCATTTACTAATTCAAGAATAAACGGAGCATCTTTTACATCGAGCCAGCGAAGAGTGAGTCTTTCAGTTTCAAGAACTATCAATCTATTGCACCACCTTTAAAAGTTATAACAATTAGTATGGATTGTGCGAAATAAAAGTGCAAGTTATTTTAATTGAGAGTTACTGTTCACATAAAGTTCGATTGTTTTGTATAAAAGGATATTTTATAATTAGGATTGATTGTAAAGAGTGAGATACTTATACAATGACTCCTAGGAAACTAGGAGTTTTTACTATATAACTATCATTATTACTAAATATGACACACTACACATTCTACTCAAGGAGGTACATAATGAAGAAATTATATAATGCATCGTTTACTTATTTGATTATCGGTTTATTGTCAGGAATATTTGCTAGGGAGTATGGGAAATATAAAGGGATTTTAGGCTCTACTTTATTAAATCTTTTGCATACGCATACGTTAGTACTTGGCTTTTTCTTCTTTTTAATTGCTTTAGGATTGGCGAAAGTATTCGCGTTTCATGAAGTGAAAGGATTTAATAACTGGTTTATTTTACATAATATCGCATTAACTTTAATGTTAGGTTCGCTAGCAGCGAGAGGACTTCTTCAACTAAATGGAGCGGACTTTAAAGGGTTAACTTATATTGTAGGGTTCTCTCATTCTATGATGGCATTTACTTTAGTTTGGTTTATGATTTTATTGAAAAAATCGTCTAAAATATAGTTTTAAAAAAGAACTTGTAGGGAATACTGCAAGTTCTTTTTTTATATAAAACCTCAGGAATCTAACTATTCTGATTATTATGTATAAAGATGGTATAATTAATGCAGAGTAAATAATATAAAAGGAGAGTGCGTAATGGAAATAACAATTGAGCGATTAGTAAATGAATTAAAGGATGTACTTCCTGAAGATCAAGTAGTGGTTAATAAGACAGTAAGAGAGTTACATAGTAAAGATGAATCTTACCATAATAGTAGTTTACCTGATGTAGTTGTTTTTCCAAAAACAATGGAAGAGGTTAGAGCAATAATGAAAGTAGCGAGTGAGCATAAAAAACCTGTCATTCCATTTGGAGTAGGTTCTAGTTTAGAAGGTCATATAATTCCTTATGAAAAGGGGATTACAGTTGATTTTTCATTAATGAACAAAATACTTGAAATAAGAGAGAAAGATTTTCTTGTGAAAGTACAACCAGGAGTGACTCGTTCTCAGCTCAATAAAGAATTGAAAAAGTACGGTTTGTTTTTTAGTGTAGATCCAGGTGCAGATGCAACGTTAGGAGGCATGGCTGCTACGAATGCGAGCGGAACGACAGCGGTTAAGTATGGCGTAATGCGTGATCAAGTTCGTGATTTAGAAGTGGTGCTTGCTGATGGGCAAGTGATACATACTGGCAATTTAGCGGCGAAGTCATCATCAGGTTATCATTTAAATGGTATTTTCGTAGGATCAGAGGGTACGCTTGGATGCTTTACAGAGCTAACATTAAAAGTATACGGCATACCAGAACATGTTATGGCTGCGAGAGCATCGTTTCCAACTATAAATGATGCAGTAGAAGCTGTTATTAACATACTACAAGCTGGTATTCCAATTGCGAGAATAGAGCTTGTTGATGAACTATCTATGAAACAAGTAAATCATTATAACGAAACGAATTACAGAGAAGAACCAACACTGTTTTTAGAGTTTCACGGAAATGAAGCGGGATTAACGCAAGATATCGAGTTTACGAAGGAAATTGTTTTTGATCATAAATGTAAAGAAGTTGCTTTTGAAACTGAAACTGCGGCAAGAAATAAATTATGGGATGCAAGACATAACTTAGCTTATTCTTACGTTCATAGTTACCCTGGTAAAAAGCTAATGAGTACAGATGTATGTGTGCCAATTTCAGAGTTAGCTGGCGCGATTCAAAATGCGAAAGAGACGTTAGATAAGGTGGGCCTTGTTGGTGGTATTCTTGGCCATGTAGGAGACGGGAATTTTCACGTGCTCTTAATGATTGATCCAAATGATAAAGATGAAGTGAAAAAAGCGGACGAAATAAATGAAAGTATTGTACTGTATGCTCTTAAGCGTGGCGGAACTTGTACAGGAGAGCATGGCGTTGGAATAGGAAAGCAGAAGTATCAAGAAGAAGAACATGGTGCGGCATTATTGGTAATGGAGAAAATAAAGAAAGCTCTTGATCCGCAAAATATTTTAAATCCGAATAAAATTTTCAAGCTAGCAGATAAGGAATGATAAATTTTTGAGAAACGAATTATACACTTTGAAGGATTGGTCGTCTTATTAGCTGCGATTTATATATATGCATTATGTGGATTTAGTTGGTTATTATTTATCGTATTACTTTTTGCACCTGATTTAGCAATGGTGGCGTACGCTATTAACAAACGTGTTGGTGCACAAATTTATAATCTATTTCACACATATATCATATCAATATTACTTGTTTTAATAGGGGTCTATTTAAAGATGGATACGATTTTAATGATTGGTTTAATATGGACAGCACATATTGGAATGGATCGAATGCTTGGGTATGGATTGAAGTATGAAACTGATTTTAAGGATACGCATATTCAGAGGTTATAAAAGTGATTTGAGAAGGGTGGTCAATTGAAACAATTTATTACTGTTGAGAAATATAATACACAATGGGAAAGTGAATTTTGTAAATTACAGACGTTGATTAATAACGTAATGGGAGAACTCATTTTTTCTATAGAGCACGTTGGGAGTACATCTGTTAAAGGCCTTGCTTCTAAACCGATATTAGATGTCGATGTTGTAATAGAAGATTATGATGTTTTTCCAAAAGTAATAAAGAGACTTGAACAGGTAGGTTATTTTCATCAAGAAGAGTGGAGTTTTAAGGGGAGAGAGGCTTTTGGGAGAAAGGGTCAATATGTTCCGAGGGACGGGAAGAATACAATTTGGATGGAACATCATTTATATGTATGCGATAAGAATAGTGAAGAGTTAAGAAGACATGTAGCGTTTCGTGAGTATCTTCGTGGAAATCCAAACGTTGTTATTGAATATGGAAAGCTAAAGAAAGAATTAGCAGAAACGGCGGAAAATCGCTTAAATTATAGCTTAGGTAAAACGGAATTTATTGAATATGTATTAGAAAAAGCTATGAAGGATCGTTGAATAAGGGAGTTTGTATAAATAAAAAAATTGACTAAGGTGGCAGAAATCATATAATGCCACCTATTATTTTTGAAACAAAGGTTTTACTATATGCACTGACCTTATAAAACAATTATCATCTGTCCCTGCCCAATAATAAATCTCGTAAATATAATGGGAAATAAGAAGATAAGAAAAGAGGGAGCTTATGTACATACCAAAACATTTCACTATACAAGATGAAGAGACGAAGTACGAAATGATTGAACAAAATAGCTTTGCAACTTTATTTTCTCAACATAACGGAGCACCGTACGCAACGCATTTACCGTTATTGTTAAATAGGGAAACACTTACTTTATCCGGGCATTTTGCACGTCCAAATGAGCAGTGGAAAGATAGTGGAAATCAACAAGTGTTAGCTATTTTTCAAGGGCCACATAGTTACATCTCTCCGTCATGGTATGAAACAAATAAAGCAGTACCAACATGGAACTATGTTGCGGTGCATGTATATGGGGAGTTAGAAATTGTTGAAGATGAACAGGAATTAATAGATTCTCTTCAAGATTTAGTACATAAATATGAAAATCCAAAGAGCACGTACTCACTGAATAATGTAGATCCGAATTATATGGAAGGATTAAGTAGGGGAATAGTTGGGTTCAGAATAAAGATAAATAAAATAGAAGGGAAAGCGAAGTTAAGTCAAAATCATTCTGTGGAGAGAAGAGAATTAGTTATAGAAGAACTTGAGAAAGTTGGGAGTGAAGGGAGCAGGGGGATTGCAGGGTTGATGAAGGAAATAGAGTGATTTCATATGAAACAAAGGGATATTTCTATTTTTGTAGAAATATCTTTTACTTGAAAGAAAAACTGCCTCCGTAGCTCTAGAAGGGAAGAGCGCCGGAAAACAGTGTAGAACCGGGTCGCAAGGCGAAGGTTTCAGAAGCACCGAAAAGCAAATAAGCTGAGACAGGTGAAACTCCTGTCGGTGAAATTCCGTAGGGAAGCGTGTTCCCCTTAGCCTATGCTTATGAAAGGAGTGCGGGTTCGAATCCCGTCGGAGGCATATAGAAAACCGTATATTAAGAAATAGTTTGTCTTTGTTATACTCATTTAATGGTAAAATTAAAGTTAGGATATTTTATAGTGGGAAACAAAATGGAAGTGTTTTTAGTAGCCATCTTTTCAGCGATTATCATAATGATGACTGTTTTTGTTATAACAAAGGCTTGTTTTACGGGGGACAAGAGGAATGATATATCATTTCGGAAATTTTTTTTATTAAGTGTTTCAATTATGATAGGCTGTTTAGTATCATGGGTGTTACCGTTTGGCTATGAAAAAATATTGGATTATATTAACTAAATAAGTGCATTTAAAGAGACCTTCTTAATTGAAGGTCTTTCATTTTTTAAAGTGCTTTTTCAGCTGTTGTTGTGTTGTAGTCTTTACTTACCTCAACGGATTGAACAAAGTCAGGTCTTTGTGGTGCCGGGAAATCCGCATGGCCTGCTTGATATGTAAATGAACTATTGAGACCGATAGATACAATACTTAGAACAGATAACCCTAAAACGATAGAACTAATTTTTTTATCATTTTAATGCCCCTTTCTCAAATGTTTTTTCTTTTGCTTGTAACGCTTTATGAAAATACTCACTTGCTTTTATATGATTATTTTCATCGTAAAGTTTAATAGCTAACTTTTCTGAATATTCTTGAGTGTAGTTATATAAAGATTCTTTGTCGAAATACGTAATTCCTTCAAGAATAATTTTTTCTAAGTCTTCAGTTGACTCGTTATTGTTAAGGGACTCTAAAATTTTAAAGTGAAGCATATATTCTTCATTCTTAAGTTCTGTACAAATTTTCAATCCTTTTTTAATAAATTCTGAAGCGATATTTATTTCACCAAGTTTAGAATGTTCTCTTGCTTGTAAGAAAATTGCTTTAAAATGTGTCGGCATTTTTGTTGTCACTTCAGATAGATGACGAATAGCTAATGTCGATAAGTTTTGGTTAGCATATAGCCATCCTAAGTTATTACGCACTCTTAATAGTAATGATTCTTCATCCTGTTTCTGTAAAATATTGATTGCTGAATTATATTTTTCCTCTGCTTGCTCGTATTGTTTTAAATATACAAATGCTGCACCTAATACGCTTTCACAAGAGGCGACGTTCTTTTCATACCCTACAGCTTTTATGAAGAATTCTTTCGCTTTGGTTGCATATTCAATAGCTTCAATTGGCTGGTAAAAGTGATAATGGAAAATAGCCATTCGATAATTAAATTCACCTTTTTCTAGATCATCAATGGCATTTAGCAGTAGTGTTCCAGCCTTTTCATAATGTTCACTTGCTAAATTATAACTTGTTGTTAAAGTAGCATGAATAGCTTTAAATAAATGATAGTAGTAAGAAAGTGAATGGTTAGATGAGATTGCATAAGAATCTATCTTATCAAAACTATGTTTTGAAATGCTTAAACTATCTGCTAAAACTTTAAATCGAAAGTCTAGTAATGAATGATATAATGCTAAGTTTTCATCTTCTTCAAAGTTTAGTTCCTTTTCCTCAATTTCATGCTTTAAATTCGTTGCCTGTGAAACATCTTGCTTTAGCATAGCTAAATACCAATCATTAAATAGTTTTGTAATTTGTTCATTACCTTGTAGTTGAACGTTCATGAAATCCCCTCACTTTTTGAATATTCTTATAAAGTATATTATCAAAAATAATAATATTTAGAAATGGGGTTTTATATTTCTCAATATTTGTTTAGTGGATTTATTATTAAACAAATTGGAATAAAGTCAGTTTTGTTCTTTAGTTTAAGGGAGGGGAGTGTGGAATATAGTAAGGATAACTATAAAATGCTTCAGTCTATCTGTTTAAAAGGGAAGTGTATAAAAAAAGTGTGTTCACACAATTTGTATGAACACACTTTTTTACATATGAAACAATCACGTCCCACAAAAAGTACGATAAGGGCGATTCGACGGCGCTGGAGGCATGCAGTAATCCGCTTGTTCTTGAGAATATTCATAAGGATTTGCTAAAGCTTGAAGAAGTTTCTCCATTACGCTATAGTCTCCATCTTTAACAGCTGCTTCTAGTGCTTCTTCTACTCTGTGGTTGCGAGGGATGATTACTGGGTTGTTATTTTTCATTAATTTGTATGCATCATCTTTCGATTCTTTTTGTCTTTCTAACCGAGATTGCCATAGCTCGTACCATTCTTTAAATTCAGGACTTTCAAATAAAGGTGCATTTTCTAATATATTGACAGTTAATGCACGGAATGTATTTGTATAATCTGCTTTATATTTTTCCATTGCTTTTAAAAGTTTCTCAATAAGTGATTGATCTTGCTCTTCATTGCTAAATAGTCCTAATTTCTTCTTTATTCCGAGGAACCAATTGTTTTCGTACTGCACGCTAAACTTTGAAATTTCATCTTGTGCAATTTTTAGTGCTTCTTCTTCATCTTCATGTAGTATCGGTATTAAAGATTCAGCTAAACGTGCGAGATCCCATGCAGCCATATATGGTTGATTTCCGTATGCATAACGGCCTTGTGTGTCAATAGAGCTAAATACTGTTCCTTGATTATAACTATCCATAAAGGCACATGGACCGTAATCAATCGTTTCACCGCTAATCGTTATATTGTCAGTGTTCATTACGCCGTGAATGAAGCCAACGAGTTGCCATTTTACGATAAGGCTTGCTTGTCTCTTAATGACTTCTTGTAGTAGTGCGACATATGGATTTTCAGTAGATTCAACCTCTGGATAATGTCTTTTTATCGTATAATCAGCTAAAGCTTTGAGATCTTCGATTGAGCCTCGAGCTGCGGCGTATTGGAATGTTCCAACGCGTATATGACTGCTTGCAACTCTAGTTAAAATAGCTCCAGGTAACTTCGTTTCGCGATAGATTGGTTCGCCAGTTGAGACTACTGCTAAACTGCGAGTAGTTGGAATATCAAGCGCGTACATCGCTTCACTAATAATATACTCACGTAGCATTGGACCGAGTGCAGCACGACCATCACCGCGGCGTGAATATGGAGTTGGACCGGAACCTTTCAATTGAATATCAAACCGTTCGCCTGAAGGAGTAATTTGTTCTCCAATTAAAAGGGCACGACCATCTCCTAACATGTTGAAATGACCAAATTGGTGCCCAGCATACGCTTGAGCTAGTGGATGAGCTCCTTCTGGAATAGTATTACCAGCTAAAATGGCGATTTCAGCGTCCTTTTTTAGTTCCTCAGGATTAAAGCCAAGAGATATTGCTAAAGAATTATTTAGTTTAATTAACTCCGGTGAGTGTACAGGAGTTGGGGGGATTTCTGTATAAAATGATTGTGGTAAAGTCGTATAACTATTATCTAAATTCCAACCTGCTTCATTATTTTTAGTCATTTTATCTCCTCCTTGTTTATTTTTTTATTATGTATTTGTACGTATGTATTCTTTGTAAAATTAGCTAAAAGTATAATATGATATTTCCCCTTGAAATCTATTGTAAGGACTTCATTGCACTATGTCTATTTAACAGCAAATAATAAAACTCCATTTTAAAAAAATGGAGTTTTATTATTATTTGATTTTTACAATTATCTTTCCTTTTGCTCTTCCAGACTCTGAATATTCCATTGCTTTTTGAGTATCTTCAAAAGGGAAAATGCGATCGATTATAGGTTTGATTTGTCCAGATTCAATATACTTTGCAATTATACGTAATTGATCTCCGCTTGGTTTCATAAACAAAAACGAATATTGAGCATTATGCTTTTTTCAAGTGCAGTAAGTTTTTTGCTTGCTAATGAAAATAAGAGTGTTTTGAAAAATCCTGAACCAAATTCTTTACCGAAGCGAGCATTCGGCATTCCTGAAACGGAAACAATGTTCCCTTCGCTTTTTATAATATCGAATGATTTTTCAAGTGTTGTACCGCCAAGTGTATCAAATACCGCATCATAATTTTTCAGTATATCTTCAAACTTTTCTTTTTTGTAATTAATAATTTCATCTGCGCCAAGAGACTTTACTAAATTTTCACCAGCTTCACTAGCAGTTGTTGCAACAGTGGCACCCATTATTTTTGCTAACTGAATTGCGAAAGTACCAACACCGCCGGATCCAGCGTGAATCAAAATCTTTTGTCCTTTTTGTAATTGCATGATGTCATGTAATGCTTGATATGATGTTAAGCCAACGAGTGGAATCGACGCCGCTTCCTCAAAAGTTAAATTTTTCGGTTTTAAGGCTATATCATCTTCATGAATGGCTATATATTCCGCAAAAGTACCGATCTTATCTTTTCTTGGACGTGCATATATTTCATCACCAACTTTAAATTGAGTCACCTTTGTTCCGACTTTTACAATGACACCAGAAAAGTCATTACCAAGAATAAGGGGCATTTTATATTTAAGTAACAACTTCACTTTTCCATCGCGTATTTTAAAATCAATTGGGTTAATGCTAGCTGCATGAATTTCTGCGAGCACCTCATACTCATTTATTTCAGGGGTGGGCATCTCAGTCATGCGCATTGGAACTTTCCCATACTTATCAATCACCATTGCTCTCATTTCTTATACCTCCAAATTTCAATAAAAGTTTTGCAGTAGCTTCTCAATATCTAATACAAGATTTTTTAATAATCCTAATTTTGTACGTATGTCAATATAATAAAAGTTCTTTGTACCTTCTTTACGCATTAAAATAATACCAGCTTCTCGTAAAATCTTAAGGTGATGTGATACTGCTGGTCGAGAAAGGTGTGTTTGTTTAGTGATTTCGCCAACACGTAATCCAGTTTGACATTCTGTTTTCATTAGAACTAACAAAATAGCTTGACGTGTTTCGTCACCAATTACCACTAATACTTTTTGACAATTAATAAAATCTTCTTTAATAACATTTAATTGTTCTTGTTTATTCATTTCAATCACTATACCTCCAATAATTAGTCGAAAGGTTTAAGATGATGAACCATTACATCGATACGGTAATGCTACATGAATGTTGTATGAGCTGCAATATTGAGAAAGAAAATCGAGACGAATCCATTTTTACGTATTGAAAATTATGGAGTATTTATTATAAGGAATAGAAGGATATATATATATATTTTCTATAGTAATTAATGAATTCAAAAGGTAGGAAATGATTTAACAATGCGTTGTCTGCCGAGGATAAAGGGTAGCCATTTAACAATAAAATAAGCGGTCGTAACCTTGTATAATTTACAAGGTTACGACCGCTTATTTTATTGTTATTATTTTTGATGTCTATATCAGAGAATAGTTCAAAGTAAAGTAGAGCCTTCTTTTTTATCCTTTCATACACACACAAATTAAGTGACTTGTAGATGTATGAAAGGATAAAAGTAATTTGGGGCGTAATCTATCTATATGATAATTCAAAATGAAATATAAGTCTATATTTTTGTTGGTTTTTTGATTATATTTATGTCACTGAGCTCAGAAGAATATATGTGGAGGGAAAATGTATGGAATCGAAACATGTACCAGTTTTAATTGTTGGAGGGGGATTATCAGGATTATCGTCTGCATTATTTCTTGCGAAACATAACATTGATTATGTACTTATTGAAAGGCATCCGTCTACTGCGATTCATCCGAAAGCGGGTGGAATTACATTTCGCACAATGGAATTATTCCGAGAACTGGGTCTAGAAAAAGGAAGTAGATTAGCTGGTAAAGCATTAGAGAATTGTCACGGGAGAATTGCAGTTCAAACAATAGCTGAGGTAAAGCATGAAGAGTTGGAACAAATAAGGGCGGCGCAGTATGAAAATAACGAAAATTCATTTCGT
Organism: Bacillus sp. TH19; assembly: GCF_016651075.1. NCBI lineage: Bacteria > Bacillati > Bacillota > Bacilli > Caryophanales > Bacillaceae > Bacillus > Bacillus sp. TH19. The sequence continues at coordinate 2,082,962 of NZ_JAEKEO010000007.1, forward strand.
AAAGTGGAAGAGATTAGCCCATCAAAACAAACTGCTTGTTATCAAATTACTTTAGAAGAGATGATGTTACAATGCGCGAAAAAATTAGGCGGAGAGCTATCTTTTTATCATGAACTGGTTTCTTATGAACAAAATGAGAACGGAGTAATAGCAACTATTCGAAATCGTGACACGAAAGAAGATAGCATGATTCATTGTGATTATGTAATTGCAGCAGATGGAGCGAAAAGTAAAATACGTGAACAGCTAGGTATTCTAACTGAGGGCCGTGGTACAATCGGTGGTTATTATATGAACATATATTTTGAAGCGGATTTGAGTGAATTTATTAAAGGAGACGCATTCGGTTTTACTATGATACTTCATCCAGAAGTAATTGGTGCGCTTATTCCAGTCGATAACGAAAGTAAATGGATTTATCATGTAGCTTATGATCCAGTAAAAGGGGAGCGACCAGAGGATTTCTCTATAGAACGCTGTAAACAAATTATTCAAACTGCAATTGGAAGTACGGATATTAAGCCAGAAATAGTAAGTGTTTTGCCGTGGGAAGCGAGTGAAAGTACAGCGGTAAAATTTCAGGACAATCGCATCTTTTTAGTTGGTGACTCAGCGCATATTATGCCGCCAACAGGAGGATTCGGTTCAAATACAGGAATACAAGATGCACATAATTTAGCTTGGAAATTAGCGGCTGTTATAAAAGGGAAAGCAAATCCAAAATTGTTAGAAACGTATCATGACGAGAGATATCCTGTTGCAAAATTAACGACCGCTTATGCAAGTAGTTTACTGTTTCGTGCTGCGAATAGAGAGGAAGGCAGTTTGAATAATATAGATGGTTTAGCTGTTACAGTTGGATATCAGTATTGTTCAGAGGCGATTATAGATAATTCAGTCACTCCACATAGAATGGATAGCATAGAGTTGAACGGAAGACCTGGAACGCGAGCGCCACATTTATGGGGAACGTATGAAGGGAAGGAAGTTTCTATATTAGACTTATTCGGTAACAGTTTTGTATTACTTACAAGAGTAGAAAATAGTTCTTGGGCTGAAGCAGCACATACTGTTTCAGCTAAATTAGGAATAAATATAAAAGGGTATCGTGTTGGCTTAAGTGGAGACTTTATTGCTCCAGAAGATATTTTTAGCAAATTATATGGTATAGAGAATGGAGGTGCTGTATTAATTAGACCAGATGGCTTTATAGGATGGTGTTCGGAAAAAGCGGTAGTAAATCCAGATATAGTATTGGACGAGGTAATGGGAATTTTATTATGTGATTTTTAAGTGAAAATAGAAGTATTGTCTTATATGGGACAATACTTCTATTTTTTTTAGCTGACAAAATAAAAATTATGAAGTGAAAAGACATTATTATTATAAAAATATGTATTAATTCTCTTTCTTTTTTTGTTGTTAGAATTTTTTTAGTTTTTAGTTTTAAACGTTGGTAATTACTAGATTGAATCATTTTTTTATTGTATTATATTTCTTAGAGATTACATATTACACTAGGGAGTGGGACTACTTGACTATTGAACCTCTTATTTTATCAAATAAAGAAGTATATGTATTAACTGGTATATTTGACCATGAAACGATGATTGGAATTGAGAACCCCTTTGAAAATTGGTCAGATGAGGAAATAGACAAAGAATTGGATGTAATGTACGAGAATTGGACAAACGAAGAGCTACTCATAATAAAAGAAGATGAAACATTATGTGACAAACAACTTTTAGAATATTTTCGTATTTGTTTAACTACAGGATTTGTTATTGAAGTACAGATAAGTAAAAACAGCGCTTTAGAAAAAAACATTTTCTATTTTAGTGAAAAAAGTTATACAAAATGTAATAACAGATGCTAACGGTGAAAAACAATGTACATTTAAAGAATGCGGGACACCAGAGGTAGCTTGGCAATTTATATATCAAGCATTACAGCCTAAAAATACTTTCTCTCGTCCAAATTATACATTTAAAATCCCTTCTTCTGCATATAAGGAAAACATTTTAAATCAATCAAACAAGCAATTAGTAGATTACTTGAAACTTTACTTAGATGATGAAGCTTCCTTAGAGTTAGCAAACATTATACATAATCGTGAAGAGTTAAATACTGTTCAAGTTCATTATTATATAAAAGACTCATGGTCTACAGACTGTATTCAGTTTTTATATAGTCAAAATCAATATTGGCTAATCCAAAAAGTTTTAGATAATGAGCAAACACAAACGAATTTTATTTGTCTTGACACCTTTACAATTACTGAAGAGATAAAGAAAATGGTACTTTATCTTAAATCATTAGGCGGTGAAACAAGGTGAGTGGCGAAATTAAGGTTACTCCTGACCATTTAAGGAAATTGTCTTCTAATATAGAACAAACAGCTCATGAGCTGTTTGAAACATATCAACGTATCAATCAGCAGTTATTTGATATTCCATTCCAGGTATCTGGAAGAGATGCTGTGTTGAATCAATCCCAATACGCAGGCTCAGTGTTAGCTACTATAACGACAGTTTTAAAAGAACAAAGTGATGCATTAAGAAAAATTGCTGATCGTTTTGAGAAGGTTGATCAACAAGAAGTTTCATTTGGGGAAGAAGCAATTGATATTAATTGGTTTGCACCGATGGGTGGCGATATTGATGATTGGAAAGATAACCCTACGGGATCTTTATTTACTTTACTTGGTACTGTAACTGAAGGTGCAGCAGCTTACAAGTTGGCAGCTTTACATAATAAAGGTTTGCGTGTAACACCCTACAAAAATAACAAAGGAAAAGAAATGGTAAGATTTCAAAATCGCACCGTACTAAAGGATAAAAATGGACTTAATGTGATAAGGCGTACAAAATTACCTTTAGCTGAAGTAAAGCAAATAGACGATGTAAAAAGACATGTTTTATCACCAAAAGAAATTCTGAAAGATTCATTGAAATTAAAAACAAATGCTTTAGGCTATGCAGCTATAGGATGGGATGTAATTAATGATACAAAGGAAAATATTGAAAATAAAGCGTCAAAAACTAAGATAGCTGGTGATATCATTGGTGATGCAGCAATTGGGGTTGGCTCTACTGCTGCTAGTGCCTGGACTGGTGCTGCAATAGGTACAGCAATTGGGGGACCAATTGGAACTGTAGTTGGGGCTGGTATTGGATTTGGTGCTTCTGTATTTTTAAGTGTGTTAACTGATGGGATTAAATTTAACAAAGGTGATTGGAATAATGATGGTAAACAAGATTCAGTAAAAGATAGAGTTAAATCAGGAATTGGAACTGTATTAGATAAAATCTTTTAATTTTTTATGAGGTGTATAATGGACAAATATAATGGCAACAGCATAGATGATTGTATACGAATATTAATACCATTTGATATAAGAAATATTGTAGGGGCTTTTGTGTGGTTTTTTATGAATTTTATGCTACTTATCATTCTATTCATATTTCCACCGTACAATATATACTCTTACATAGCTTTACCATTTTATGTGATATGTAATCTGTGGGGAATTTGGGTTTCTATTTATAAGCCTAGGCAGCCGCAATTGCAACATTTACTATACTCTGGATTTGTTGCATTAAGTATTTCATTTTGTAGTTTTATAGCTGTGCAAAAGTTAGCTTACGAATTCGTAGAAATAGAGTCTCCTTTATTTTTAATTTTATCACTTATTGCATATAGTTTAATTGGTTATAAATCTGTATTATTTTGGATTCAATATTTTACAGACCGCTTAAGAGGGACAACTAATCAAGAAGTAAAAATCCCTAAAATTGTACTTTTTTCAAGTTTAGGTTATATGGTTGGTCAAGTTATTATTGGTATTTTGAGTCAAAAGGCTATGGCTATCGTATTAATCATTCTCGCCTCATTGTTTTCCGTTGTTTTCTTAGCTCTAAGTACACATTTGTATTTTTACTTTGACTTCAAAAAACAATCTATTGCTTCAGGACATTTAAACAAATTACATTCTCAAAAGAAGCCTAAACTGTCAAGGAAGGAAAGGAGACAATCCACGGCTGCTTCGGGACATGTAAATACACCACATTCCCAAAAGAAACCTAAACTTACAAGAAAGGAGAAAAGACAATGAATTCACAACTGCTCCCTATAGGCTCTATTGTAATTTTAAAAGAAGGTACAAAGAAACTCATGATTTTTGGACGTAAACAACAAGTGGAAACAGATGAGATAAGAAAGTTCGACTATATGGGATGTCCTTATCCAGAAGGCTATATGAATCCAGATTTCACTTATTTATTTAACCATGATGATATTCAAGAAGTTGTTTCAACAGGATATGAAGATCAAGAAGAACGTACTTTCCAAGAAAATGTATTGTCTAAAATATAATAAGAAATAATGTGAAAAAACTGTTTAAATAAGCAGTTTTTTTTACATTATTCCTTAATTCCAGTTTGGATGTTTCATTCCATGTAAACTAGTACCACCTGTGACGATAATTTGTGCACCTAAACCTTGTTGATAAGCATGTAAAGGAGTTTGCCAATTACCAGGATGGGAACCACCGAAAACGAAAATTGCATCACACTGTTGTCGTGTTGATTCTTTTAGGAAAGCGATTTCGGTTATTTCTTCAATTTGTTTTTTCGTAAGATGTGGGACTTCAGGATATTTAGGGATTACCATATGAAAACCTCCTATAAACAAAAGTTCTCCTTCATCATAAAATCCATCTTCATCATGAATTATCTCTTGGAAATGCAATGTTTGGATGCTGTTAGAAATTGATATTTTCCATTCATGCCCGGAGTCGGAAGCATTGGAGAGGGGAATCCATTTTTGAAATTCATTATCTCTATTGAAAAAATTTTGAAAGTAGTCATCGTTTTTAAATATGATGATTTGTGAGTTCCATAAGCTTGCTATTTTGATCATAACAACGACTCGATATGTATTTGTATCGTTCGGTTTCATTGTCATTAATTGATTCGCTTGATTTAACAGGGTTTGAATGCACAATCGCTTTACTTTCCTAGGTGTTGTACTAGAATCGATAAAAGCTTGAGAGCCTGGTAAAGGCATATGCCAGTATTCATCGTTATAGAAAGTAGACGGAAATGCTTTAGTAGAGTCTTCAATTCTTTTTATAAGAGTTTTTGTTTTTCGTTTCATTCCGCGTATTTTTTTTTCACGCATTGTTGATCATCTCCATAAATTTTTGCAAGGCAGCTGAGTGGAAAATATCTTTTCGAATAATAAAAGTAGTAGGAACCTTTCTAAAGTGATTTGGTAATGTATTTAAAGATAAACCATGTTCGTAATCTGGAATAATAGATTTCAGCATAATAGCCGTACCCATACCTGATTTTACACATGCAAGTATTGCTTCAATTGTTCCGAACTCTAGTATTCTTTTAGGTGAAATCCCTTCTTCTTGAAGCCAGTTTTCTAATAGTTTTCTGTAATAACAACCTTGACTAAAAGCGAGTAAATTCAGTTCTTCTATTGTTTTAAAGGAAGATAGAGGAGTCTTGCTAATGAGAACGAGTTCTTCTTCTCGAAATGAAAGTGTATGAAGTTCAGTATGCTGAATATTTCCAGCGATAAGAGCCCCGTCTAGTTTTCGCTCTAAAACGAGCTGAGTTAATTGGTCTGTCGTATTTGTTTCTAGAATCAATTCAACTTCTGGATACTTTTCATAATAGGTCGTTAATATAGGCGGGAGACGAACGGCTGTTGTCGATTCTGTACACCCGATTTTTGGCTCGGTTCCGTTACTTTGGACAGCTTGAATGGATTGATCGATTAAATGAATGATTTGTTTTGCATATGTTAATAAAATTTCTCCGTTAGAAGTTAAAGTAACGCCTTTTCCATTTCGATAAAATAAAGGCACACCTAACTCAATTTCTAGTTGTTTTATACGCATCGTTACACCTGATTGTACATAGTTTAAGTTTTTAGCAGCATGAGATATATTTCCTACTGTCGCAACTTCGTAAAAAACCGTTAAATCTTTTATGTCCATTTATTATCACCCCGAAAAAGGTATCAATTTTTTTGATGGATTCTATTATTAACACTTATTTTACATGATATCAGAACCTTCATACAATGAAAGGGATATGGGGGAGATAACGTTGATAAGTGAAGAAAAAATTGAAAAGTACAGTAGTTCTAATAAATGGATCATGTTAACTTTGGCAACGGTAGCACAGGCAAGTACAACACTTATAACATATGGATTAGGGGTACTTGCGTTATTTTGGAAAGAGAAATATGCACTTTCGAATATGCAGGTTGGGTTGTTAATAAGTGCTGTAAATATTGGTCCGCTGTTTTGTATGCTTTTTGCCGGAAGGTTACTTGATCGATATAATGAAAGAATATTAATTGGAGCGAGCACTGTATTACTTGGCGGGGCACTTTTACTTGCTCATATGGCAAGGGGCTTTATTGGGTTATTATTTGTCCTTCTTTTAATAGGAACTTTTTATAGCGTATCTCAGCCAGGGGGAAGTAAAGTAATCTTGAAATGGTTTCCGAAAGAAATGCGCGGATTAGCTATGGGAATACGGCAAGCTGGTATACCTATTGGCGGGGCATTAGCAGGAGTAACGATCCCTTTGCTTACAATTAAATTTAGTTTAGCTTATACGATAAATGTAATTGCAACTATATGTATAATAGGCGGGTTATTGTTTTTCATATTTTATAAGGAATCGTACGTACGAGAACACACGAGCCAAGAAAATGTAAGTATTTCTTTTTGGATGCAGTTAAAAAAGGTAATATGTAAAAAAGAGCTGTATCCAATTTTTATTACAGGTATTTGCATGATTTCTTTACAAATGATATTAGTCGGACATTTTATAAAATTTTTAGTCATTGAAAAATCGATAACACCTATTGTAGCAGGGAAAGTATTTTCAGTTATGCTAGTTGCAGGAATGATTGGGCGAATTATATTAGCTACAATAAGTGATACATATTACAAAGGTGATCGTCGTACACCTTTATTAATAACTGTATGTATTTCTTTTTGCTTAATTTTAGTTGTTGTAATGAGTATAAACACAATGACACTTGAGGCATTGTTTGTGATGAGCGGACTGCTAGGGTTCTTTGCGATCGGTTGGTTTAGTCTTTTTATGGTTGAAGTTGCTGAGTCTGCAAGTGAGGAATTGGTAGGCGTAACAGTGAGCTTTGCGCTTACGCTTAATCAAATTGCTATTATCTTTGCGCCTGCTTTGTTTGGTTATATAGTAGATGGAAAAGGCTACACATATGCATGGATGGGGATAGCTGCATTACTAAGCGTTTCAGCAGTGAGTTTATGTAAAAGTAAACGAATATTAAAAATGTAAATCTTTTATGAAGAAAATCTAAAGAAATGTCGTGGGAGTGACATTTCTTTTTTAATATGTTGTATAATCAAGTTATAAATGAGATTCGTTTTCATTAACGCTCATTTCCTCTTTTGAAATTACCTGTAATTTTAGCCATAATAAGCTGTTTTTCTTTTTCGTTACTTGCCCGATTTATTTTGTTTGAAAATTTTTCAGCATCATTTCCTTTTAAAATTATAATCTGTTTTCCGTAATATTCAATTGAAACTATATTGTTTTTTGTTACTCGATAATGAAACATCATATCATCTAAACGATTGCGCTTAGCGGTCTTTTTCAAATTAACGCCTCCATTCTTGTTAATGTGTAACGAATGTTACATAAAAAATTAAAATTAAAGTTGGATGTATCCGATTGTAAGGTGGAAATTTTGTAAAAAAGAACTACAATAGAGAGTAGTTAAAATTTGAACGTTAGAAAAAGGAATCTAGTTTACTATGAGGAATAATAGAGTAGATAGATTATAAGATATTTAAAAACTAAAAGATATAGAATAGAATGGAAAAGTATAAAGTGAAACTAGATAAAAGAGGGTTCCCATATGTTTAAGAAATGGTTAATCGCTTTCTTTGTTTTTGCTATTTTTTGTGGGAGTGTCGCTGCACTTATACATGCAAATAAAGAAAAGAAATACAGTTTGAAGGCATTTTCAAATTTTGAGGATAAAGTTGGAAATGTTCAACCGAAAGTTGATGCGAATCAGCAAAAACGTTATGATAGTGCAGCAACGAAACTCGATCAATATTTAAAAGATAAAGGATTTAACGGGACAGTTCTCGTAACGGATAAAAATAATGTGGTTTTACGAAAAGGCTACGGGTATGCGAATGTAAAAGATAAAGTTTTAACAACGCCAAGAACAAAATATCGCATCGGTTCCATAACGAAAACAGTAGTTGCAATATCTATATTACAGCTAAGAGAAAAAGGGAAATTGAATATTGAAGACAATGTAAATAAGTATATTCCATCGTTTCCAGCAGATAAAAACATTACGTTACGAAATTTGTTAACACATACGTCCGGGTTACCAGATCAGGGACAAGGTAGTGTTGATGCGGCATCACGTTTAAAGTTAGTAACGTGGATTGGAGCGCAAAAGTTGCAATTTTCTGCAGGGACAGGATGGAAATATACAGATTATAATTATATGGTGCTTGCGTATATTGTAGAAAAGATATCGAATAAACCGCTTGCTGAATATGTGAAAGAAAACATTTTTACTCCTGTTGAAATGAATGAATCTGGTATGGGTGCAACTCTCCCTGAAGATATTTTCTTAGCAGAAGGTTACACGAAAAAAGATAATGAGTTAATAGCTGCACCCCGCTTAAAAATGAACTGGCTGTATGGTTGTGGTGAAATGTATACGACCGTTGAAGATATGAAAAGATTAGATGAGGCTATTATGGATGGAAAGCTGATTTCTAAACAAAGCTTATCAGATATGTTTACAGTATCACCTGCGAGAAAATATGGATTTAGCTTCTATATTTACCCAGATTATTATCATAACCACGGTGTATTAGCTGGCTGGAACACTTTTAATAATTTTAACTGGGATAAAAGAACGTTTGTAATATTATTCTCTAACGTACAAAATGGTATGAATGATACATTTAATCAAGAGTTTAGGAAATTAGCGAATGATTTAATAGAAGGAAAATAATTATTTAAAAATCGGTATTGATATAAAATTATCAATACCGATTTTTTTATTTAGTGAACAAGCATGTATGAGAGGGGATTAGTATTAGAATAAATTTATGAAGGAAGTTAAATGATATGGATGTTAAATATAGGAAGCGTATTTTGTGAATGTCATCTATTTGTATTGAAATTATGTGATTATCATGCGGAAGAATAATTGGTAATTTTTACATTGATGAAAAAGCTTGAGCTTCACACTATGTTAAGCCTTACAGTATTGTAGACATGAACAGGAGGTTGAAAAATGAAAAAAATAGTAAAGTTTTGTTTAATAGCTACATTATCTACAACGATTATTAGTGGATGTTCTTTTGAAGGGAATAATGAAAATGCTAAAGGGAAAGAGAAAGAGGATAAAAAAGTAGAGGTACAGAAAAACGCTGGAAAATATACGATGCCGGATGAAAAAGATAAACATGAAGGTACATGGCTACAATGGCCTCATGAATACACATATGGTCAAGAGTATAAACAAGAAGTTGAACCTATTTGGATTAAGATGGCAAGTGCTTTAACTGAGGGTGAAAAAGTCCACATTGTTGCATATGATGAGGAAGAGAAAGAGCGAATCAATAAGCTTTTAATAGATAAAGGGCTGAATATGGATAAAGTTGATTTCTTTATCGCTCCTACTGATGATGTGTGGGCAAGAGATAGTGGACCGATTTTTGTTTATGATAATAATAAAAATCTGAAAATATTAGATCCAGCATTTAATGGTTGGGGAAAGAAAACTCCATATAAAAATGATGCCCGTATACGTGAGAATGTTAGTAAACAATTAGGGATTGAAAGAATTGATTGGGGGAAATTTGTCCTTGAAGGTGGCGCAATTGAATTAGACAGCAATGGGACTGCTTTATTAACTCGAAGCGCAGTAACGAATAAAAATAGAAATCCTGATTTATCAGAAGCGGAAATTGGAAAATATATAAGTGACCTTGGGGTGACAAACTTTATTTGGTTAGATGGAGTGCCTAATTTAGATATTACTGATTTTCATATTGATGGATTTGCTAAATTCCATGATAAATCTACAATCGTAACGATGGCAGAAGATGACTTGGCTGAATGGGGCTTGTCAAACAAAGATATGGATAAATTGTTAGATGCAAAAAATGCTTCAGGACAGAAATATAAGTACGAATACTTACCGCTTAGTAAAGATAAAGTTACTTTAGAAGGTGGAAAAACTCTAGATTATAAGGGGTCGTATATCAATTATTATGTTGGGAATACAGTTATATTGGTGCCTAACTATAATGATCCAAATGACAAAATCGCAAACGATACGATTCAGAAATTATACCCGGATCGTAAAGTAGTGGGAATTGATGTGAGAGAGCTTTATAAAAATGGCGGAATGATCCATTGTGTGACACAGCAACAACCGATTCAATTGAAGTAATCGATTATAGTTTCGTTATGTTGCTTTATAGACAAAATAGGTGAAAAGCTATCTTTACTTATTTTGTCTTGTTTTAACATCTGTAACAAGAATAAAATGTATAATTTTAATGTAACGATAATTAAATATAAGTATATTGTCATTATTGTTTTATATGGAAAAGGAGAAAAATGTTTGTGGTAAAGAATTTAAAAAGAGTATTTTCGTTTTTCCCTATCGTTCTACAGTACATTATAAATGTAGCTTTGATCTGTTTGGGAATTGTTTTAAGTGTGTTTCTTATGAAAGAAGTCATTCAATTTATACAAGAACTTAAATTAAATAGTGAGGAATCTAGTTATCATTTAATTGATAGCATTGTCGTATTCTTTTTATATTTTGAATTCATTGTAATGATTATAAAGTATTTTCAAATGAACTTTCATTTTCCATTACGATATTTTATATATATAGGTATTACGGCTGTTGTTCGTCTAATTATTATAGACCATGATAATCCAATGGATTCATTGATATATGCTTGCGCGATTCTTGTATTAATTAGTGCTTTATTCATTGCAAATTCTAAAATAATGCGTCGTGATTTAGAAGAGTGAACGTTTGTTGTTTAAATCAAAAAAGATGTTTTATCTTTTGATAAAAAGGAGTAATAGTATTGAAAGAAATAATCTTAACCAGTTTTATAATAATAGGGTTTATGATTCTACTATTTAATTGTATACTTTCATAATTTAAAAGAATAAAAGGTTAATAAGGAAAGAGGTTTTTGTAAATATGGTTCATTACAATAATCAAAATAGTTTACATCAAATATTTACATTAAAGGGAACAGTTATAAGAGATATTTTCCCGCAAATTTTATTATATATATGTATTTCAACGATAGTAACTGTGATTAATTATTATTATGTAGAAATAAAAATTAATCAAACTCCTTGGGTAATTGTTGGAGGAGCTTTAGGGCTACTGTTAGTTTTTCGTACTAACACTGCCTATGATAGGTATTGGGAAGGTAGAAAGTTATTTGGCACGGTTGGTGCTTGTACTAGAAATTTGGCAGTTAGTTTTTTGTGTTATTGGGAGTCTGAAGGGAAAAAGACGGATCAGGAAAAATTAAAATTTTTACATTTGTTAATTGCTTTTCCAAAGATAGCGAAAGGACATTTGAGAGATGAAAAAGATTTATCCGAAATAAAAGCATTGTTTGATATTTGTTCTGAGAAGGAAAAAGAAATGTTGGCTGAGTCTATTCATTTACCGATTAGTATAGTTTTTATGTTAAAAACTATACTATCAAAAGGTTTGAAAACGGGTCAAATTCACCCAAATGCAATAATTAATATGGAAGCTGATTTGAATACTCTGCTTACGGCTGTGGGTGGATGTGATCGGATCAAAACAACGCCTATTCCTTTTGCATATTTTGCTCATATTAAAATTTTACTGCTCATATTTTGCGGGACTTTATCGATTGGTCTTGTTGATAGTCTTGGATGGTTTACAGTACTTGCAACTACGTTCATAAGTTTTGCATTTATAGGGATTGAAGCAATAGGGGTTGAAATTGAGGATCCATTTGGTCAGGATCCAAACGATCTTCCGCTAGAAGGGATTTGCATAGGGGTAGAAACACATTTAGTGAATTTATATAATCAAAACGCCCTGTTAGAAGTAATGGATTTGAATCTTGATAAAAAAATCATCTAATCCGTCATTGTGTACGGCGATTAAAATTTAAAAATCTTGTCAAGAGTCAGTTTATGGCTTAACGACGTCTTTATATTTTTTATATAAATATATAATATTTCTCCGTGCTATAATCCATTCATGAGATGTGCACGTTTCAAAAATTGTAATGAAAAGAGAAATGAATTGGGGAATAGTTGGCTTATTGAAAACAGTTATTCAATCATTATTAAAAAGCGAGGTAAGTAATATGGAACAAAAACATAGTGGCATTATTTTTACTGCAATACCAGATGAATCGAATGAATATTATCGACCATTTTATGAAGACATTATTTATTTTAATGAATACTTAAATGAAAATAAAGCATTTACCGATCAACTTATATCTTTATCTGTTGAAGAGCAAAACTTTCATACAAACTTTTTTGAGTATGATGATATTTGGCTAAGAGATGTTGCGCCAGTTGTAACAAATCATCTAGTTAAATTCAAATATCAACCAAATTACTTACCGAAAGATCAAGGACGATATTTAGATCAACAATTTAATAAATGGTTGAAAAAGAACGACTTTGAATATGTGACATCTCCATTGATATTAGACGGTGGAAATCTTATTTGGAATAAAAAAGATACCGTTATATTAACGGAACGCATATTTGATGATAATTATGATTGGACGGAAGAAGAAATTATAGAGCAACTGGAATGGGATTTAGATGTGAGTCGGGTTATTATTATTCCTGCTGAAGAGGGAGATGTACTTGCACACGCAGACGGGATGGTTAAATTTATTGATGAACATACAATGTTTATTAGTGATTTTTTAGGGGATCATGAATTTAGATATAAGGTTCAAGAGATTATTCAAGAGCAAATGCCAGAGGCTGAATTTATAGTTGTTCCTTCGTCATATACAGAGAAGGGTCAATACGATGAAGAGATAGCGTCAGCAAAAGGTTTATATATAAATATGTTAGAAACATGTGATACGCTTTACGTTCCTAAGTTTGGATTAGCTAAAGATGAGGAAGTTTTACGATATATTCAACAGCATACTGAGAAACAAGTTATTCAAAGTCATGTAGGAGAAATATCGACAATGGGAGGCGCCATGAATTGTTTAACGTGGTATTGTCCTAGTCATTTGTTACCTTCAAAAATGAAAAGGCTGAACGATCAGAATGAAGGTTCTTCAATCAGAAAAATATTTGATTGGTTTTAATAAATAAGCTTATATATAAGAAAATGTGTTCAAGGGGTATTTATATGTATACAATTACTGAATTTTCACGGATTTGTAAAATGAGTACACGAATGTTAAGGCATTATGATAAAGAGGAAATATTGAAACCAGCATATGTGAATCCGGTAAATGGATATAGATATTATGAGCAAGGACAGCTTGAAATAGCGTTGAAAATTAAAAAGCTAAGGGAGTACAAGTTCCCTTTACCGAAAATTAAAATAATTCTTCAATCATCAGATCAAGATTCATTTATTAAACATATGCAATCACAAATTATAGAGTTGTCTCATGAGGTGAAACAAAATTTACAGGTTATTTCAGAAATGAATGAAATGGTAAATATGAATCATGCTTTAAATACTGCTTGTCATAGAAATTACGATATATTTATTGGAATGAGAAATGAAATAACAGTAATTGCTCAAAGACTGCAAATAAATATAGATGATATGGATGATTATTTTTATGACTTATATGAAAAAGTACAAAAGCATAACTTACAAATGGTTGGTTCGCCCTCTACGGTCTTTTATGATGAAGAGTATATTCCAAATGAAAGTGATGTTGAATTAAGGATTCCGGTCATGCATGGGAACAATAAAGATGTAGTACAAGAATATGAAATAAAAAAATTAAATCCACATCAAATCGTTACTACTATGCATTATGGAAGTTATGACTATATAGGCTACGCTTATATTGCGTTAGAAAAATGGATTGAAAGAAATGGTTATGTAATAGATGGTTCACCATATGAGGTCTACATAAAGGGACCTGAATGTGATTGTTTAGTAGAGGAGTATGTGACACAAATTTGTTTTTTAGTTATGAAAATAGACTGAGAATAAGGATTGACATTAACATTATGTCAATCCTTATTCTATTTATGTAAGTAATTCATCATAATAAAAAGGAGAAAGAATATGAAAAGAACAATCATGATTATTTGTCTGATTCTAAGTATGACATGGGTTTCAGCGTGTACTCCTGGAGTAGGAGAAGGTGAGAATGGTAGCTTCGTTCTACCAAATCAGTTGCCAAAAAATGTAGTGTTTAAAAATGGTACAATCTATACTTCAAATGACAAGCAAGACATTGTAGAGGCTGTAGCCGTTAAAGAAGGGAAAATTACATTTGTTGGTTCAAACAAAGATGTAGAAGGATTTATAAATGAAGATACGAAAGTGGTGGATTTACAAGGGCGTTTTATTCTTCCTGGTTTTGTGGACAATCACAATCATATATTTGAGGCGAAATCACCAGCAGCAGGGAATTGTAGTGTTTCACCGGATGCTGCGCTGCAAGAACAACGCTCGTATTTAAAGGCTTGTAAAAAAGATGTGAAAGATGGCGAATGGATAAGCGGAACAGGATTTAGTTTGGAAGAGCTGTTAAAAGATATGGACGAAAAATCAGAACAACAAACGCCATTACAAGTTCTTGATGAGTTATTTCCTAATAACCCTGTATTAATTATGGAAAGAACTTCTCATTCTGTATGGGTTAACTCAAAGGCATTGGAATCAGCAGGAATAAATAAAGAGACGAAAGATCCGCAAGGCGGAAGAATCATCCGGGATCCAGAAACAGGAGAACCTTTCGGGCTTCTGTATGATACAGCAGGGGATATCGTGATGGAAAAAGCATGGAATTCCCAGCCCAATCTCTTTGAAAAAAATTATGAAGGTTTGTTAGACGGTTTAGATGAGGTTGCGAAGAATGGTATTACTACAGTCGGCGATGGACGTCTTTATTGGAAACGAGGCTGGTTAGATGTTTGGAATAAAGTTAATGATGAGAAAAAGTTAACGTCGCGAGTAGTACTTCGTCCGTGGGTATATCCGAACTTAAATGAAGCAGAGCAAATGGAGTATTTCAAAAAAATTAAGCGTGATGATGTATCATCTAGAATGCTTATTAATCAAGTGAAGATGTATAGTGATGGAATTAGCATTAACAGCACAGCTAAAATACTAGAAAAATATAAATTTGAGTGGTTTAAAGGAACACCGTACGGTTTGAACTATATTCCAGAAGAAAAAATGAAGTGGTGGTTGAGTGAACTCAATAAAATTGGTTACGGTGCACTCATCCACACAATTGGAGATGGCGGAGTAAGAGAAAGTTTAAATGCAATTGAAGCAGCGAAAAAAGAAGGGGCGAATCAACCTTATACGCTTACACATGTGGAAATGGTAGAAGATAGTGATATAAATCGTTTTGCTAAGTTAGGTATTAGCGCTGATTTCCAAGTAGGTCATGATTTTGCAGAAGATCCTAAACAAAGCTGGGCAAGTGCGTATTTTACAAATCAACAGATGAAACGAATTATGCCGTTAGGACGCATTTGGAAAACAGGAGCAAACGTATCACTTAGTAGTGATTGGGATGTAAATGAACTAAATCCACTTGTGACGATTTCGAATGCACTAAGTATTGATGAAAAGGGCTTGTCTGATGTATACGCAGCTATTGATGCATATACAATTAAGCCCGCCAAAGCATTAGGTCTTGATAATATTACTGGTTCAATTGAAGTAGGTAAATCAGCCGATATGGTATTACTAAATGAAGATATTACTAAAATGAGTGCCGATAAGATTCCGAATGCGAAAGTTTTAGTGACGGTTTTACAAGGAGAAGTAGTGTATCACAAGGGAAAATAAAGAATCGGTTTATGAAGTAGTTAATATATTTCTGTTGACCTTAACATGATGTCAAAGTTTAGACTGAACTTACATTCGAAGAAGGGGTGAACACGTATGAGAAATATAGAAAATAGTTTGTTTTATATGCCTGCTGAGTGGGAAAATCATGAGGGGACATGGCTCCAATGGCCTCATGATAAGGCTCATAGAGGCGAAGGTTACAGATCTAAGCTAGATGATATTTGGGCAACGATGGCAAAGGAGCTTCATTACGGAGAGAATGTGCATATTGTTGTATTTGATGAGGAAGAAAAAG
The DNA here is from genome assembly GCF_016651075.1 of Bacillus sp. TH19. Classification (NCBI taxonomy): domain Bacteria; kingdom Bacillati; phylum Bacillota; class Bacilli; order Caryophanales; family Bacillaceae; genus Bacillus; species Bacillus sp. TH19. The sequence goes on from NZ_JAEKEO010000007.1 coordinate 2,099,376, forward strand.
TACATGTACAATCGAAGTTAACTGAAGCGAATGTAGATATGGATAAAATTGATTTTTTAATTGAAGAAACGGATGATGTTTGGATAAGAGATAATGGACCGATCTTTGTAAAAGATAAGGAAGGCAATCTCTGTTTAACACACTGGGTATTTAATGGTTGGGGGGATAAATATCCGTATGAAAATGATGCTGTTATTCCGGAAAAAATAAGTGGAATGTATAGCATTCCAAAAGTTAAATCTAGTGTCTGTATAGAAGGTGGAGGAATAGAGATAAATGGAAATGGCACCTTAATGGCGGCAAAAACTTCTATTATAAATGAAAATCGAAATCCTACACTAAATCAGGAAGAGATTGAAATAGAGTTAACGAAGTATTTGGGAGTAACGAATTTTATATGGATAACTGGTATTCGCGGAGAGGATAATTATGATGAAGATACAGATTACCATATTGATGGGGCAGCGCGTTTTGTAAATGAAAATACAATTCTTTATGAATATGATCCTTTTGGGGAGAGTGAATCCTACCTTTTGGAGGCGTACGAAAGGCATTATCAAGAATTGCGACAAGCAAGAACTATAGATGGAAAGCCATTTCAGCTCATACCAGTACCGGTAACAAGAAGTGTTGTAAAAGAAGCAGACTGTAAGGGCTCGTATTTGAACTTTTATATTGGAAATGAAGTTGTATTAGTTCCTATATATGGTGATGAACATGATAAGTTAGGACTTCAAATCATTGAAGGGCAGTTTCCAGGAAGAAGAATTGTCGGTGTTTATGTAAATGAACTGTTTGCGTATGGTGGTATGATTCACTGTGTGACACAGCAACATTTAGCATAAAGTAACCGAAATGAAAAAAGCATGCAGATTCTATAATCTGCATGCTTTTTTCTATAATGCTGAAAACTCTTCAACAAGTTGGGTGAATCGATTTAATGCACTTTCAATCGGTTCTGGTGTAGTTAAATCAACGCCAGCTTTTTTCAGTAAGTTTAATGGATAGTCAGAACTTCCGCCTTTAAGGAATTCAATATAGTTTTTCTGAGCATTTGGATCGCCGCTCAATAACTTATCAGCAATTTGGATTGCAGAAGCGAATCCAGTTGCATATTTGTACACGTAAAATGGACGATAGAAATGCGGTATTCTAGCCCAGCCGTATTTTACTTCTTCGTCAAATACGAGAGAGTCGCCATTATACTCTCTAAATAAGTTTTCATAAACTTCGCTAAAGACTTGGGCATTTAATGGTTTACCTTGTTCGGCCATTTCATGTGTGATTTTTTCAAATTCTGCAAACATGATTTGTGTAAAGAAAGTACCTTTAAAGCTATCGATAAAGTAGTTAATTAAATGATTACGTACGTTCGTTTCTTTTGCTTCTTTTAATAAATAATGAATTAATAGCACTTCATTTACTGTAGAAGCGACTTCTGCAACAAAGATAGTATAGTGTGCAGAAATTCTTGGCTGGTATCCGTGTGAGTAATGTGTATGCATGCCGTGTCCACATTCATGAGTAAGAGTGAAAAGGCTATTTAAATCATCATGATGATTTAAAAGAATGAAAGGATGAACACCGTATACACCAAAGTTATAAGCGCCAGAACGTTTTCCTGGTGTTTCTCTCACGTCTATATAGCGTTTATCTTTAAAGTTTTTTAATGTTTCGATATATTCTTTACCTAAAGGAGCTAGTGACGCGATCATTATATCAAACGCTTCGTCGTATGGAATGTCTTGTTTTACACCTTTTACTAAATCAACACTCAAGTCGTATTGTCGTAGTTCATCTACATTTAATTTTTCTTTTCTAAGTTCATTATACGTATGTAATGATTGAATGTTTTTTTTCGTTGTCTCAATTAAATTTTCATATACTTCTTTCGGAACCATGTCGCCAAATAATGATTTTTCTAAAGCTGATGGATATTTTCGTAGCTTTGAGACAGTAACATTGTTTTTAATAGCTGCGGACAAAGTAGAAGCGATAGAATTCTTTAATTGAACGTATGGTTTGTAATAAGCTTTATAGGCTTCTTCACGTTTCTCACGATTCTCATCTTCTATTAGCTTTGAATACATTCCACGTGTTAAGTTTACTTTTTCCCCATCATCAGTAGTCACTTCACCAAAAATTATATCTGCATTATTTAACATGCTAAATGTATGCTGCGGGGAGGAGAGTGCTTCACCCATTTGTGATAAAATCTCTTCTTGGTCTTTATTCAAAACGTGTTTTTTATAACGGTATAGCTCAAATAAGTCTTCTTTATAATAGTGTAAGCCTTCTGTTTCTTCTATGTAAGAATGTAATGTGTTTTCATCTACACTAAGTAAGAATGGGGAAAAGAAAGATTTAGCCGCACTTACTTTCACGTGTAATTGTGATACTTTATCGACAAGGGATTGAGCGTCAGTATCGCGTGTATCAAGATCAGATTGTAATCGTGCATAAGCGAACATTAAAGATATTATGCTAGATATTTCTTCACTCTTTGTTAAATAAGCTAATAAACTATTGCCATCGTGAATATTTCCATTAAACTTGTGTAATTCATTCGTTAATACTTCAATTTTATGAAAATCGCTTTCCCAATCTTCAATTGTATGATAAATATCCGTTAAATCCCATTTTTCTTTATCAGCTACTTGTAGTCGATCTTTAAGTTCAGTCATAATCATTTCCTTTCTAAATATGTAGTTATATTCCTATATAACTATGAAATACAACAAATTGCAAAAAATCCCTGCTGGAAAATGAAAAGCCTTGCCGAGAATGGCGAGGCTTTAAAAGTTATAATGTAATGCCGAACGTTGAATGAAGGAGGTTTGTATATTGCTCTTTTGTAATTGTTTCTTTTGTTTTATTTCTATTTTTCGTTACTGTAAGGCTATCTTTTGTTAATGATGCGTGCCCGTCATGAGTAAGTTTTACAACAAGAGGTACTTTGTTAAATGGTGAACCTTCATGTTCAACAATAATTTTTTGTGCTGCATTTGCTTTCGTTTCATCCACTTCTTCCAAGTAAAATGCATAACCTACTGTCCAATCATCAGTAGAAGATTGATCTAGAAACTCATTGCTTTTACGCATTTCTAAAATATAATTACCTTTTTCAGTCGTTTCTTTACGAATACGATAGTCGCCTGTTACAGAATGAACGATCTCACCTGAGAAAGGAACAGGGGAAAGGGGTAAATATGATCCGAAACCTACTTCAATTAAGTAAAGTTTATTATGATGTTGTAAAACAGTTGCGATATGCCCTGAATCTACAGCCCATATAGAATTTGCAGCGTTATAAACTGTTCCTGAAACGAGATGGACATCGAATTTAGAGTCTTTAAGGAAGTAATACATAGCCGGATTCAATTCATAACAAAGGCCGCCACGGTTGTTTATTAAAATTTTTTCTTTTAGATTTTTTTTGATATTTCTTTAAAGTTGTTTTCGAGAATATTTAAGTTTTCAAAAGGGACAGTTTGTGCCATTGCATACATAATGTTAGGTAAATCTTCAAATGAAACTTTGTGTTTTTCTTCTATATTTAATCTTGCGAAAAATTGTTTTTGAAAGTTTGTCATGAAAATCCCTCCGTTATGATTTTATAGGTAAATTGTAAACAATCTTGAATAAGATGTGAAATTTAAACTATGTGGGGGTACTTGTGGAATAGTTGAATTCATATTTTGAAAAATAATGTGAGAGATTAAAAGATTGTTACTTTACTAACTGTAGAACGAATATTATAATAACTTTAACGAATTATGCAAACGTTTTCTTGAAGGGGATGGTGTAAATATGTTGAAAAGGATTACGGTAGTCTGTTTATTGTTTATTTTGCTTTTTCCTAATATATATGAGGGAAATAAGGCAGAAGCAGCAACAGTGAACAATGGAACATTAATGCAGTATTTTGAGTGGTACGCTCCGAATGATGGGAATCATTGGAATCGTTTGCGTTCCGATGCTGAAAGTTTAGCTCATAAAGGAATCACATCTGTATGGATACCACCTGCATATAAAGGGACTTCGCAAAATGATGTAGGGTATGGGGCCTATGATTTATATGATTTAGGGGAGTTCAATCAAAAAGGAACGGTGCGGACGAAATATGGGACGAAAGCACAGTTGAAATCTGCAATTGACGCATTACATAAGCAAAACATCGACGTATACGGTGATGTAGTTATGAATCATAAAGGTGGGGCTGATTATACTGAAACCGTAACAGCTGTTGAGGTAGACCGTAACAATCGAAATATTGAAGTATCAGGTGATTATCAAATTAGTGCATGGACGGGGTTTAATTTTCCAGGTCGCGGAGATGCTTATTCTAATTTCAAATGGAAATGGTATCATTTTGACGGAACGGATTGGGATGAAGGAAGGAAATTAAATCGAATTTATAAATTTAGGGGTGTAGATAAAGCGTGGGATTGGGAAGTGTCTAGCGAAAATGGAAATTATGATTATTTGATGTATGCAGATCTTGATTTTGATCATCCTGATGTTGCGAATGAGATGAAAAATTGGGGAACATGGTATGCGAATGAATTAAATTTAGATGGCTTTCGTTTGGACGCTGTTAAACATATTGATCATGAATATTTACGCGATTGGGTAAATCATGCCAGACAGCAAACGGGGAAAGAAATGTTTACAGTAGCTGAATATTGGCAAAATGATGTTCAGGCTTTAAACAATTATTTAGCGAAAGTCAATTATAATCAATCTGTATTTGATGCACCGCTTCATTACAATTTTCATTATGCTTCAAAAGGAAATGGGAATTATGATATGAGAACTATTTTAAATGGAACAGTAATGCAAAATCACCCTGCACTCGCAGTTACTCTCGTTGAGAATCATGATTCTCAACCTGGACAGTCATTGGAATCTGTAGTAAGTCCGTGGTTTAAACCGTTGGCATATGCATTTATTTTAACACGTGCAGAGGGCTATCCTTCAGTTTTTTATGGTGATTACTATGGGACAAGCGGAAAGAGTAGTTATGAAATTCCAGCGTTAAAAGATAAAATTGATCCGATTTTGACGGCACGAAAAAACTTTGCATATGGTACGCAGCGTGATTATTTAGACCATCCAGATGTGATTGGCTGGACAAGAGAAGGTGATGGTGTACATGCTAATTCTGGTTTAGCGACATTACTCTCGGACGGACCAGGAGGATCAAAGTGGATGGATGTTGGAAAGAATAACGCTGGGGAAGTATGGTACGATATTACGGGTAATCAAACAAATACTATAACAATTAATAAGGACGGATGGGGGCAGTTCCATGTAAGTGGAGGCTCAGTTTCCATATATGTTCAACAGTAAATTGGTGATGAAAAAGAAGAGGTAGACTGAAATATAAGTTTTCTTCTTCTTTTTTACATTCTGCATAGTTATTAAAGTATGACACCTTTACTTCTTATAAAACATATAGTATGATGATTTCAATAAATTAGATTTCAATGAACATAAAATATAAATTAATGAGAGGTGCTTTTTGTGAGTGCGGTAGGTACTAAATAGGAAAAATTTAATGAAATAAATCGGATAAGACCAGGGGATTTTTATGTACATCATACCCCTAATTTTGTCATGGATTTATTTCGAAACCTATGAAGATACCTACAATACTTTATAAAGCGTGTAATAAGGGGATTGCCATCTGTTTTTTTATGGCTTATTTCCTCATATGTTATTACACTTGCCTTGTAAATGTAAAAGCTGCGGTATCCCCGCAGCTTTTTTGTATATGTTTTTAATGTATAAAAATGGTGATTGAATAATGTAGAATTCATTGGAATCTAATGAGTAGGTATCTTCATTGATGATAGAAATCAATCATAGTGAGGAGAAACAAAATGAATACGATGACTTTTGAAAAGTTACAGTATAACGAATTAATGGAAATAGTGAAATCTTATTGTGTAAGTGGATTAGGTAAGGAATTATTAAATAAATTAGAGCCGAGTACGAGTATAAAAGTAGTGAGAAATCGCTTAAATGAAACGACAGAAGCACGAGCTATAGTAGATGCAGAAGGGCACGTTCCTTTCTTCGGAATTTCTAATATTGCTAGTACAATTCAAAAATTAGAAAAAGGGATGATTTTAGATCCAGCAGAGTTAGTGAGTGTTTCAGACTTTTTACGTGGATGTAGAAAGATTAAAAAATTTATGTTAGATAAAGAATTCTTTGCGCCAGTATTATCTTCGTATGCAAATTCAATGACTGAATTTAAAAGTATTGAAGAGGAAATTAACTTTTCAATTAAAGGAAATAGCATTGATGCAGCGGCTAGTAAAGAGTTAAAACGAATTCGAAATAACATTGATTCTGTAGATGGAAAAATAAAAGAACGTTTAACGAAGTTTTTAAATAGTAGTGCAAATAAGAAATATATTCAGGAATTCTTTATTAGTAAGAAGGACGATAGGTATACGATTCCAATTAAATCTTCTTATAAAAATCAAGTTGCGGGAAGTATTGTTGAAGCATCTGCAAAAGGTTCTACTGTATTTATAGAACCACATACGGTTACAAAGTTAAATGCGGAACTAGCAAGTTTGAAAGCAGAAGAAGCGATGGAAGAGTATCAAATTTTAGCGACATTATCAGGAATGGTATTAGAAAACATTTATCATATAAAAATTAACATGGAATTGATTAGCCAATATGATATGGTATTTGCGAAAGCGAAGTTTAGTAAATCAATCGATGGAATAGAGCCGAAATTAAATGATCATGGCTACATTCATTTAGTGAATTGTAAGCATCCGCTTTTAAGTGGGAAAGTAGTACCATTAAACTTTGAAATCGGTCAAAACTACCGAAGTTTAATTATTACAGGACCAAATGCGGGCGGGAAAACAATTGTGCTAAAAACAATCGGATTGTTAACATTAGCGACAATGTCAGGCCTGCACATCGCTGGAGATAAAGAAACGGAAATTGCTATTTTTGAAAATGTGTTTGTAGATATTGGTGATAATCAAAGTATTGAAAACGCACTAAGCACATTTTCATCTCATATGAAAAATCTGTCTGAAATTATGAGGATGTCAAATAATAATACGTTACTACTATTTGACGAAATAGGAAGCGGTACAGAACCGAATGAAGGTGCGGCGCTTGCGATATCTATTTTAGAAGAATTTTACCTTGCGGGATGTATTACAATTGCGAGTACGCATTACGGTGAAATTAAGCGCTTTTCAGAAATGCATGGTGATTTTATGAACGCGGCAATGCAATTTAATAGTGAAACACTAGAGCCACTTTATAAATTAGTTATCGGTAAATCAGGCGAAAGTAATGCACTTTGGATTGCGAATAAAATGAACGTAAAAGAACATGTACTGCAAAGAGCGAAAGAGTATATGGGAAATAAAGAATACGCTATAGAAAAAGTGAATGAAAGTAAAATTAGAAAACCGAAATTCGTACAAGAAAAAAGAGGAAATGACTATGAATATAAAATTGGCGACCGTGTGAATTTGTTAGATCATGATGATTTCGGAATTGTATATAAGGAAAAAGATAATTTCTATAATGTCGTTGTATATTATAACGGTGAATTTATTGAAGTGAATATAAAACGTATGAACTTAGAAGTAGCAGCGAAGGAATTATACCCGGAAGGATACGATTTAAATACACTATTTGCCGATTATACAGAAAGAAAAATGCAGCATGATATAGAGCGCGGATCGAAAAAAGCGCTTCGTAAAATCCAAAAAGAAATAAGGAAGAATAGAGGATAATATAGAATGGTAACGATTAGACAAGAACAACAAAATGATTATAGTAAAACTGAAGAAGTTGTAAAAGCAGCATTTTTAAATGAAGAATTCAGTGATAAAACAGAACATGAACTTGTGAGTCGTATTAGAAAATGTGACGCGTTTATTCCCGAATTATCAATCGTTGCGGTAGATGAAGAAATTGTTGGGCACATTCTGTTATCAAAAATAAAGATAGAACAAGGTGCAACTTCTGTAGAATCATTAGCACTTGCACCAGTTTCAGTAGCACCAAGCCATCAGAAGAAAGGAATTGGTGGAAAGCTTATCACGGCTGCTTTAGAAAAAGCGAAAGAATTAGGATACGGGTCAGTTGTAGTATTAGGGCATCCAGAGTACTATCCGAAATTCGGATTTAAAAAAGCAAGTGAGTGGAATATAAAAGCACCATTTGAAGTGCCTGAAGAAGTGTTTATGGTAATGGAATTAACAGAAAATGCTCTTGAAGGTGTAGAAGGAATTGTACAATATTCGAGTGCTTTTGCTGAGTAGGAGTATCGGTTAAGAAATGTAATCATAAAAGATGCTATCTTTTTGTAGGGATATACAGAAAGATAGCTTTTCTTATTAAGCAAATGCACTTACGTATATTTTGCTCAATGAATAATTGAAGTGGTAAAATTGATATAGAAATGTAAAGGGAGAGAATAGAATGAAGAATCGAGAAACAGATAGCAATGAGAATGTAGTTACGTTATATGTTACAAGACACGGTAAAACAATATTAAATACGAACCATCGCGCGCAAGGTTGGGCAGACTCTCCATTAGTAGAAAAAGGTGTGGAAGTAGCCACAAATTTAGGAACGGGATTAAAAGATATTCATTTTACGAATGCGTACAGTAGTGATAGCGGCCGCGCGATTGAAACTGCTAATTTAGTATTAAAATATAGTGAGCAATCAAAATTGAAACTTGAGAAAAGAAAAGATTTGCGAGAATTAAATTTCGGTATTTTTGAAGGTGAAAAACTTGAAAATATGTGGGATGTGGTTGGAAAAGCTGCAGGCGTTGCATCACCAGAAGAACTTATGAAGTTTTCTATTCAAGAAGTTATTGATCTTATTAGAGCAGCAGATCCTACGAAACAGGCGGAAGATTGGGAATTATTTTCTACTCGTATAAAAGCAGAGATTGATAAAATTAGTGAAGAAGCTGCTACAAATGGAGGCGGCAACGTTTTAGTTGTCGTTCATGGGCTTTTGATAACTGCATTAATAGAAATGATAGATCGTAGTAAAACAAAGCTTGGAGTGGAGAATGCAAGTGTAACGAAAATTTTATATAAAGACGGGGAATATGTCGTCGAGTCGGTTGGAGATATGAGTTATGTTGCAAAAGGAACAGAAAGTGTGGAAATATAATCCTATCTCAAATAGATATAAGAAAAGGAAGTTAGTAAAATCTAGCTTCCTTCTTTATTTTGTGAATTATGGGATTAATAAAATCTTCCCTGTGCTTTTTCGGCTTTCTAATAATTCATGTGCAAGAGCACCATCTTGTAAAGAGAATGTAGTAGGGCTCGCAATGTTTAATTTTCCAGTAGCGATCCAATCAAATAATTGAGTAGAGCGCTGCTTGCGTTCTTCAGAAGTAGTAAGCACGTTCCAAAGGTCTCCGCCAGTTAAAGTTTTTGAAGTATCCATAAGCATACGTGGATCAACTGGTGCAGGATTACCACCGGCCATTCCATAAAATACGACAGTACCACCAGTTTTAGTTGCGTTAAAACTTTCCTCTAATGTAGAACCTACTGATTCATATACAACATTTACTCCATCACCGTTTGTTATTTCGACTACCTTTGTATGCCATGCTTCAGTATATAAAAATACGTGATCAGCACCAGCTAACGTGGCTATCTTTGCTTTTTCATTTGATGACGTGAGGCCGATTACTTTTCCGCCCTGTAGTTTAATCATTTGGATGAGAAGTTGACCAACACCACCAGCTGCGGCATGTACTAAAGCTATATCACCCTGTTTTATTTGATAGCTATCTTTCGTTAAATAATGTGCTGTTAATCCTTGTAATAAGACAGAAGCGGCTGTTTCAAAAGAAATAGAATCTGGAAGTGTAATTGCTTTTTCAGATGGAACGGCAACTAATTCTGCATTTGAGAATGGAACGTCAGCAAATGCAATGCGGTCTCCAGGATGGATATTCGTAACGTCAGCTCCTACTTTTTCAACAATACCAGCCCCTTCATAACCTAATATATAAGGTGGGTTGCCAGCGAGATGATAATCGCCGCGGCGTCTATAAATATCAGCGAAATTTAAACCGATTGCTTGCATGCGAATAAGAATTTCATTTGGATTTATGATTGGATCAGGTATTTCTTTATATTGTAGTACATTAGCGTCTCCAAATGTTTCGAAACAAAGTGCTTTCATATGGAATACCTCCATTTATATTGTTTGTCGATGTTCTTTATCATACAATACAAATATCAATAGACAAAGAGGATTATTTCGATAAAATCAATCGGAAATACCGATTGAAAAGAGGGATGATAAATGGAGATAAAACAATTAATTACATTTAAAGCAGCAGCAGAAAGTTTGAATTTTACACAAACTGCGAAGAAATTAAACTTCGCTCAGTCGAGCGTGACAGCGCAAATTAAAACTTTGGAGGCTGAGCTCGGTACGCCATTATTTGAGAGGTTAGGAAAACGTCTTTTCTTAACTGAAGCAGGAAAGAAGTTTCAACTATATGCTGATAAGATGATTGCGCTTAGTAACGAAGCGAAAATGGCTGTGAAAGATGATGAGGAAATGGCAGGTACGTTAATAATTGGTGCACAAGAAAGTCAATGTACATACAGGCTTCCTGCCATATTAAAAAGGTTTAAAGCACAATTTCCCCAAATAAAGCTTATATTTAAACCTGCACATTCAAATAAAGATGCGAAGGAACAATTGATGGAGGGGAAAGTAGATCTTGTATTTATTTTGGACGAATGTAAAACAGAGGATATTTTACATGTGGAGCCACTTATGAAAGAAGAATTAAAAGTAGTAGCGGCGCCAGGGCATCGTTTACTTGAACAACCTTCCGTTTCTACAAAAGATTTAGAGAGTGAAACACTTTTACTAACAGAACTAGGTTGCTCGTATCGGACTTTATTTGAAGAGTTATTCCGTGCGGAAGATGTATACCCAGCAAATAAGATTGAATTTGTTAGTGTCGAGGCAATTAAACAATGCGTTATTGCAGATTTAGGTATAGCAGTTTTGCCAGCAATAGTAGTAGAAAAAGATATACGAGAGGGAACGATAAAGGAATTAGTCTTAAAGAATACAATCACTCCGATCTATACGCAAATCGCTTGGCATAAAGATAAATGGATGACATCGCCGTTACAGCAATTTATTGAGGTAACGAGGGAGTCTTTTGCAATGAATTAAGTGGAGAAATATTTGTTTTATATGTAAGAAAAAATGGCACTTTTGTATAGAGAGAACCGATACTTGGATGAAACAAGTATCGGTTCTTTATAGCATATTTTTATAATCATTTTTAAGTATTGCCATAATAATTTCATCCGAGTACGTATAATTATAAAATAAGGATTGACGTAAGGTTCCTTCTTTTACAAACCCAACCTTTTCATAAGCTCTAATTCCACGTAAATTATGGCTAAATACTTCTAACTGTAAACGATTGAATGTGAGTTGTTCAAAAACAAATCTTAAAACTATTTTCATAGCTTCAGTTCCGTAGCCTTTCCCTGTTAATGAAATAGAAAGCATAGATATTCTGAATCCAGCTCTTTGGTTCTCCTCATCGATATCAAAAATCGATAACTCTCCAATCATTTCGTCAGTGCTGTTTAAACAAATAGCGAAATCATAGCGATTTGAATCATTATTTATATTATCTATATGTGCTTTAATTTGCTCCAATGAAAAAGTAGGCTTGGTTCCAGTCATATATCTTATTTCTTCATCCATTGTACTTTCTAATATAATGGGCGCATCTAGCTCGCAAAGGGGCCTTAAATAAATTCTTTCACTCTCTAATCTCATTATAAATTTCTCCTTAAGGTTGGTGATAGAGTATATAAATATTTTTGATATACATTGAAGAAGAGTTTTATTTTGTGTATTGTTTGAAAAGTATGTATCTTACTTTGATGTTACATGAATTTTATAATGGTATGGTATACCTAAAACAAATAATAAAAGTTTTATACACAACAAAATGTATCAACAAGTTTTTTGATAATACTATTATTATTGCTTTTCATTCCACTTTTAAATGAACATGAATTTTTTATAAATATTTTTAGTGGAAAATAAGCCTTTCCCACTAATTTGCACCGTAGTTAAACAAGAATTAAATAACGTTATTGTCACTTTACAAGAGCATGTTTTGATTGGTTCTCAAAACATGCTCCTTCTTTTGTTTGTTTATCCCGTATTAACGGATAGTGAGACTCCAACTTCGAACCTTGATCGAAGCAAAGTAGGTAGGAGTCGGCCTATCCAGAAAAGCCTGATAGAGTAGGGAGGTTCCTTTAATGTTTTGGAATAATTTAGCATAAGTGATTTTCATATCTCTAAATTTATGCTCTAATTAAAATAAAGGAGGCAAGTAAATGGGGAATGAGATTAAACGATATGTAATACGAACTTTTATATTTACATGGGTACTATGGGGGCTATTAATTAGCTTAATAAAATTAAACATTACGACATTTGGTACACCGCTAGCGATGATATTATTTGTTTTCGGGGGAATCATGCCGGCAATCGTTGCAATTAGTTTAAAGAAAAAATATGGATCAAAAGAAGAGTTCAGAGTGTTTATTAAAAATATTGTTAATCCTAGGCATCACTTTGTATGGTATGTTCTAATCGTTGTTCTAGCTTTTATTAGCTGTTATCTTCCAACGATATTTGGTGGAGCAACGATGCAAAAACCATTATACGTGGCATTACTTAGTTTTCCAACAATGATCGTTGGTGGTGGTCTTGAAGAAATTGGATGGAGAGGATTTTTACAACCTGCCCTTCAGAAAAAAAAATCGGCATTTTTTAGTACGGTTATTGTGAGTGTTATATGGGCTATTTGGCACTGGCCGTTATGGTTTATTCCAGGCACGAATCAAACTCAAAGGGATTTTATAGCCTTTATAATTACGACAATTGCCGTATCTTTCTTATTAACTACAATTTTTAACGCAACTAAAAGTATTTTTATGTGTCTAATTTTTCATGCGCTTCTTAATTCTTTTTGGAGTGTGTACGTGCCAAATGATAAAGTGTTACCAGCATTTCCAACTTTTATTTTCGGAATTTTCGTATTTATCGTGTATAAAGTCATAATAAAAAGAAAGAACCTCTTATTGATTAGGTAACTGAAATAATAAAAGGAAACATATTAATATATTTTTTATGGATATGAAACTAATTAATAAGAACACGACACAAACATAATTAAAATATAATAAAAGTTTGTGCCGTAAAAAAATTTGCAAAACTATAAACAACATCAAAAAGAATGAAGAGCCTTTCCGTATACATAAACAATGCTAACGACAGTTATAGTAATTCATTTGTTAGAACAATTGAATTAACTAAGGTCTGTGTCAGGAGGAGTATATCCAAGGTGACGAGTCATTGATACAATTTGGCCTTTATGATGAAATTCATGTGTTTCCGCATGAGTTAAAAGCCATAGCGGAGTTGTGCTCCAAGGTTCTTTTTGCCATTTCACTTCATTTGCTATATTTTCGAGCCACCGGTCATTGTATTCATCTAAAAAACGTTGTACAGTCTCATCTACTAACTTAAATCTAGCACGGACTTTCGCGACATCTGCATGCTCAATTTCATAATCGCTAGCAAATGAAAATTCTGCTCGTTTTTGTTTAAATGCGAATGATCCAAGCCAGTATCGATAGCAATCGGCTACATGAATATGCGTCTTCATAATGCTACCGCTTCCGAAATTAGGAACCGTACTGTGCAATTTTTCTTGTGGAATTTCTTCCAAAAATGTAAATAGATTTTCCCTTGTAGAACTAATAAGATTATATTGTTGTTTTAAAACATCTACCATGTAATTACACTCCTCTTTTGTTTACTAAAATATTTGCGCTGTAAGTAATTCTATATTTACGGGGGTGTACCTTTTAAAAAAACATATTTTCGAAGTGCGTTAAGCATATTAGATGTTTTTCTTAATTGTTTCTGATAGATTAAACAAGGTGAAACTTTAATAAGTTTAACATCCTTAGTTCATAATAAATTGTACATAAAAAAGGAGACGATAAAATGAATAGAATAATTGGTTTAAAACAATTTGAAATAACGCGTGGGGCATTACTTCAATTTATGGAAACGTTAGATGACAAAACTGCGGATACGCAGCCGGAGGGCTTTAACAATACAATTCGCTGGCATATCGGTCACGTGTTAACGGCGGCAGAAGTTTTCATGTTTGGAAAAGAATTCAAACAATTACCAACTGAATATCCAGGTATGTTTGGATATGGTTCAAGACCATCTAAATGGAAAACAGAAGGGCCATCATTAGAAGTGTTAACGGCTCAATTAAAAGAACAAGCGAAGCGCATTCAAGAAATTCCAGCAGAAGCATTTGAAAATAAACTTCCAGAGCCATTCCTAGGATTGGAAACAGTAGGAGAGCTATACGGTATGATGCTTTATCATGAAGCAGACCATATTGGGCAAATGAAGGCGATGGAACGTATTATTAAGGCTCTTTAGTTTTGGGTAAAGTTAAATAATATATAGACAAAAAAGGGTAGATAATTTATTATCTATCCTTTTTTGTTGTTGAACTTCTTGAAGGATTAAGGATTATGAACGCTAATCATCGTGATGCTGATGAAGAAGGAAAGAAAACCAACCAACCAATTAGGATAAAGAAACATCCTAAATTTTATGGTAGTTATTATTTTTTTTGTATTACTTAATAGAAAAATATTGAAAATAATACAGAAGAAAGTATAAGGTTGCAAAATCTGTATGAAATAGGGTATTCCTAAATATGGAATATACGTATAATAAAAGAGAGGAACTAGAAAATGGGGGAATACTATGATTACATTGGAACAAAAGTTGGAGCAATACACACATACATATGCACAGTTAAAGGGAGAACTAAAATGGAAAACGAGTGATTCTCGAACAGGTATGATGATTGCTGCTATGTATGCAGGTAGTGATAAACTGTTTGATCTCGGACGTTTTTTAGAAATTAGTAGTTATATTAAGAATCAGGTAGGGATGTTTTCATACTTAAAGTCTTATCATCGCTTTGTGGTGTCCGCAACATTAGATATTCACTTTACAGATTACAAGGAAGCTTTTCAGAGGTTTTTAGATTTATATGAACAATTGGTCGCTGGTGGCTTTAGCCGGAGTATATTTACTTATCTCGCAGCAGCTGTGCTTTTAACAGAAGAAAATGAACAGCATGGCACGCACATTCAGCGTTCGATGCAAGTATATAAACGGATGAAAGAGGATCATCTTTTTCTTACAGGTACAAATGATTATCCACTCGCGGTTTTACTAGCAGGACAATCAGAGAATGTAGAAACACTTATGGACCGAGTAGAACGTCTTTATCAGAAACTAGCGAAAGCTGGTTTGCGTAAAGGGAATGATCTTCAGTTTTTAAGTCATATCCTCTCACTAAAGAAGGATGTCCGTGAAGAAATGTTAGTTGCAAAATGCACAAACATATGGAAGTTGTTAAAACAAGAAAAGGTAAAAGTGAAACAGATGCATTATCCAGCTATCGGGCTACTAGCGTTACTTGAGGATGGAGAAAAAGAGATTCATTCTATTAAAGCGTTGATTGAAAAATTGCAGGGGGAGAAATTATTCCGTTGGCATACAGATACGAATATTCTTATTGCTATTCAACTGTTTGTAAGTCAGAAAGGTGAGGAGAGTAAAGCTACCAACACAGGTTTACAAACTATGATAGAAGTCCTCATACAAGCACAACAGGCAGCTATGATGGCAACGATTGCCGCTTCATCTGCAGCAACCTCTTCTGCTAGTACTAGTTCATAATGTGCAACTGCTTATGCTCTCGTAAATTATGATGAACCTATAATGCCTTTGATGAGGAGGGTTTAAAAAAGGCCCATCACTCTCTAATGAGTGATGGGCTAACTGTTTTTACATAATCAGCATTATCTTTTCGACTGCTTCAAATGTTTGAGTTGTGTAACAATCATAATGCTAATAACAACGAGTAAAAACCA
This sequence comes from Bacillus sp. TH19, assembly GCF_016651075.1. NCBI lineage: Bacteria > Bacillati > Bacillota > Bacilli > Caryophanales > Bacillaceae > Bacillus > Bacillus sp. TH19. The sequence goes on from NZ_JAEKEO010000007.1 coordinate 2,115,458, forward strand.
TGAGCTAATTTTGCTTAAGTGAACGAGGCTCCATGTTTCCCGTTGATTTGGATATTGCCATGCTCCGAAGAAGGTAGCGATGTTTTCTGCAATCCAAATAAAGAATCCAATAAGGAAAAATGAGAGTACGAGCGGCATTTTATATGTAACGCCTCGTAATGAAAATTCCACAAATGTGCGAAAGAAAACAATGAATAAAATTAAAGTTAATACCCATCTAAAGTCATATAGAAAATGATGTGTAAAAAAATTAAAGTAAATCATTGCTCCTAGAGGTATTGCAAAAATAGCTTTCGGCCAATGATGCATTTGTAAATGCAATCTTCTCCACGCTTGGCATATGTAACTTGCGACACTCGCATACATAAAACCGCTGTAAAGCGGAACTCCGAAAACTTTTGAATACGCCTCTTCAGGATAACTCCATGAACCGAAATGTACTTTATATATTTCTAGTAAAAGGCCGATGAGGTGGAAGACAGTAATTACTTTTAGTTCATCTTTTGTTTCAAGACCTGTTTTGTACATAATCCACTGCATAAGAAGACATACGATGAGTATGAAATCATATCGGTACAGCCCTGGAATCGAAATGATTTTTGAAAGAGCAAGTGTTAAAAAAATAACGACAGGGAACAAACAGGATAATGCTTGTTCATAAGTAAAATAGAGTAGTTGTTTTACATAAAACATGTTTTCACCTTCAGGATTATTATTTGAAAAATCAAAATAATAATTTAGTATACTACAAATTTTAAAATAAAACAGTACATCATTTTGCATGTATTTGGAAGTTTTAGAAGGGAATTGTAATAAGTATTTTGATAGTTTAACAAAGTAAAAAAATAGTTTGCTATTTAAAAAAAGTGGGGATATAATATCTAAATGAAAATGATAATTATTATCAATAATGATTATAAATAAAAAATAATTGTAAAAAAGAACTGAATATAAAGGATGAAATGAAACATGTTACATAAGTCTACTGTACATGCTGGCAATAATCGCTGGATACATATTAAGTTCATATGTTTCATGAGCTTAACAATTATATGTTTAATTGGAGCTATATTTTTAGCCGTTGCATTTGGTGCAAAGGATATCCATTTGCAAACTGTGTGGGCAGCGGTTTTTGATTATAATCCGAAATTAACACAGCATCAAATTATTTATGAATTAAGGCTCCCAAGGGTAATTGGCGCAGCAGTTGTAGGAGCTGCTTTTGCAGTCGCTGGAGCTGTTATACAAGGGGTAACACGAAATCCTTTAGCTGATGCAGGTGTACTTGGAATAAATGCAGGTGCGATGTTTGTAGTAGCACTTAGCTTTGCTTTTTTCCCGCATATGCCGTATTCCTATTTAATGATTGTCTCCTTTATTGGAGCAGTTTTAAGTACAGTACTCATTTTTATTATTGGATCAGCAACATCAGGCGGGCTAACGCCGATGAGGTTAACGATTGCAGGGGCAGTTATGGCCGCGCTTTTACATTCGTTAAGTTCAGGTGTCGCGATTTATTATGACTTAAGCCAAGATTTAGCGTTTTGGTATGCTGGTGGTGTTGCGGGAGTTAAGTGGGAACACTTGAAATTTTTAGTGCCTATTATTCTCATAACAATTGTTTTTGCGACAGCGCTAGGGCGATCTATTTCACTCATATCCATGGGGGATGATGTCGCTACAAATTTAGGTGTAAAAACGAACCGAACGAGAATACTCGGGATGATTATGGTAGTGATTCTAGCAGGTGTTTCTGTTTCAGCTGTTGGTTCCATTGGATTTGTAGGATTGGTCATCCCGCACATTGCTAGAAAATTAGTAGGTGTTAATTATCAACTTATTATTCCTATGTCAGCATTATTAGGAGCTATTTTATTAGTTTTAGCTGATTTAGGAGCAAGAACAGTAAATCCTCCTAAAGAACTTGCGATAGGAATTATGGTAGCTCTTGTTGGAGTTCCATTCTTCCTCTATATAGCACGTAAAGTTGGGAGTGAGCTATAAGTGAAGAATCTTTTTAGCACGGATAAAAAGAAAGCTATTACTGTAACTACAATTTTCGGATGTATAAGTATTGCTATAGTTTTGATTAGCTTAAATACGGGAACGCTGAGCATCGCACCGCTCAAAGTAATTCAAACGCTTTTTGGCTATGGTGATTTTGAGAGTGCAACCGTGCTATACGATTATCGTATGCCAAGAATTATAATCACAATGTTAGCTGGTATTGGCCTTGGAGTTTCCGGTGCGATTTTGCAAGGATTATCTCGGAATGCTCTCGCAGATCCTGGTATTCTCGGATTACACTCGGGTGCATCTTTCGGGCTTATTGTATTTGTTACTTTCTTTCATTCTATTAACGAGAGTGCATCGATTTTAATACCGTTATTTACATTTGGCGGAGGAGTGTTAGCTGCATTTCTTATTGTTTTGCTTGCGAGTGATCGGTCGAAAGGTTTACTTCCCATTAGACTTATTCTTGTTGGTATTGCAGTTTCAGCTGGTTTTAGTGCACTTTCGTTATTTTTCTCGCTCAAGTTAAATGATGAGACGTATACATTCGCTTCTAGGTGGTTAGTTGGTAACGTATGGGGAAGAGATTGGATTCATGTCCTAGCATTATTACCTTGGATTTTGATACTAACTCCGTACGCATGGCTGAAATCCAAAACGTTAAATGCACTGTCACTAGGTGATAGTGTAGCAGCAGGACTTGGTGTATCTGTTCAAAAAGAACGGTTACTGCTTTTAGCTACAGCGGTAGGATTGTCTTGTGCAAGTGTATCAATGGCAGGGGGAATTGGCTTTATCGGCTTAGTTTCTCCGCATATCGCAAGAAAGTTAGTAGGTAGTACATATCAACATTTCATTCCGTTAGCTGGCATAATTGGAATGATTATTTTAGTACTCGCGGATACGATAGGGCGATCTTTATTTGAGCCAAACTCTATTCCAGCTGGCGTAGTAGTAGCGGCTTTAGGTGCGCCATATTTTCTTTATTTACTTACAAAAACAAAATAAATACTTCAAAGAGGAGAACATATGAAAAAGAAACTTACTATTTTATTTAGCATTATGTTTATTTTAGTATTATCAGCATGTGGTCAAACGAAATCTAGTGAAGAGGCAACTAAAAAAACTGAAAAAAGTAATGATCCAAAAATTGCTTCTATGTCTATTCATTTAACGAATAACTTACTTGCATTAGGAATTACACCGGTAGGTTCTGTAATTGGTGGAGATTTAAAAGATTTCTTACCTCACGTGAAAGAACAGTTGAAAGATACGAAGAAACTTGGCGTTGTAACAGATCCGAATATGGAAGCGTTACTTCAATTAAAGCCATCTGAAATTTATGTTGATGAAAAATATGCTGGTAAAGATTTAGCGAAATACGAAAAAATTGCAAAAACACATACTTTTAATTTAGATGAAGGTACGTGGAGAGATCATTTAAAAGAAGTAGGTAAACTTGTAAACCGTGAGAAAGAAGCAGATAAATATATTCAAGACTATGAAGAACAATCAAAACGAGTAAAAAGTTTAATAGATAAAGAGTTAGGTAATAACGAAAAAGTAATGGCAATTCGCGTTACTGCAAAAGAATTACGTGTATTTAGTACGAAAAGACCGATGGGACCAATTCTATTCCAAGACTTAGGATTACAACCTGCAAATGGTGTAGAGAAAATTGATGGAAACCGTCCTTTCGAAGTAATTTCACAAGAAGTATTACCTGACTTTGATGCGGATGCTATTTTCGTTGTCGTAAACAGAGACGATAAAGCGAAAGCAGCATTTAAACAACTGCAAGAAACACCAATTTGGAAAGACTTAAAAGCTGTTAAAGGTAAGCACGTATACATTATTAATGACCAACCATGGCTTGACTATTCTGCTTTAGGTAACAAAATGGCGATGGATGAAGCGGAGAAAATGTTTACGAAATAATACAGTTTTGCTATTAGGAAAGGCCCTCTAAATTTGGAGGGTCTTTTTATCGTTGTTATTGTTAGAATAAATGAAAAATTATACAATGAAGTTAATTCAATGCAAGGGAGATGTGCCAATGTCAGCGCTTATTGTAAGTATCCCGTTAAAACAACAGTTCAAAGGACAAGGGGATAATAGGCCAGAATAATTGTCCCCGCTATTTTAAAAAAGGGGAGTTTTAGATGACGATGAATCTTTTTCAAAATAAAACTATTAAATTATCAGCTATTAGAGAAGCAGATGCTGAAGTAATGGCTATGTGGCAAGAGGATAGTGAGTACTTAAGAAATGTAGATACAGACTTGGCATTCCCGCAATCGTTACATGAAATAGCGAGTGATGGGCTATTAAAGGGACGGAGATCGAATAGTGTTTCTTTCATGTTAAGAACAGTTCAAGATGATCGCTTAATTGGTTTTGTTGCAATTCACGGCATAGAGTGGAATAACAGAACAGGTCTATTAGCAATTGGTATAGGAGAGGCAAATGATAGAGGAAAAGGGTTTGGGAGAGAAGCAGTGCATCTTGTTTTAAAGTATGCGTTCTATGAAATGAATCTACACCGCGTCGGTCTCGATGTTATTTCTTATAATAAAGCAGCCATTGTACTGTATAAAAAGATGGGATTTCAGATGGAAGGATGTATGAGGGAAGCAGTTCAAAGAGATGGAAAGTGTTTTGATCGTATGATTATGGGGATATTGCGTGATGAATGGATAGAGCTGCAGAACTAGCAAAAACATACAGAATAATTGTGTAGTGTAGAGTGAAAAGTTGTAATATTTGGGTAATGATGAGCGGAGGAGTGTACTAATGGAAGGTTTATCTTCATTAAGAGAGTGTTTATATCAGCTAGAGGAACAATTACTTAAACCAGGGGTTCGCACATCTCAAAAGGAGCTTAAAAAGATACTTGCCGCTGATTTTTTTGAGTTTGGGAGTTCTGGTAAAGTTTTATATAAAAATGAGGATATCGATAAAAATGGAATTGGTGTGGTAAAAATGACTTTGAGTGATTTTGAAGTACATCCATTATCCAAAGATGTAGCATTAACTACTTATCAAATATTCAATGAAATGAATAATCAACACTCGTTACGTAGTTCGATATGGAAATTTAGAGAAGGAAGATGGCAAATGTATTTTCATCAAGGTACACCTGCTAAATTTTAGTGAAGCTTTTTGTATGAAAAAGAAACTATAAAGAATAGAATTGTTGAATATATTAGTCCTTTATATATATAAAGAACTAATGAAAGTTGTCTTTCTAAAATATCTAAATTTGTTCTTAAAAGGGTCTTGTTAATAAAGGTACATTCCATATTATATATGTAGTATGCAGGAGATATAACGATAATTGGCGAAAATTTACTGTGAACTGATTGAATTTATAAGGAGTTATGCGAGATGAACTTAGAAAAAAGTAAGCCAGTAAATGAAGAGGTCGCTGAATTAAAAGAACTAATTAAAGAATTACATGGAAGTGTACATCAACTTCAAAGTGAAGTGCAGCAACTAAGGCACGAAAGGCCGGTTGTTGAAGTGAGGAAAGGTGTTCAATTATCACCAGCAATCATCGGACAAATTGGCGGTATGATTTTAGGTGGTTTAGCAATTATAGGTATATTTTGGTGATGAAAAAAATGTATGCAGCATAGTGCTGCATACATTTTGTATTTGACGACATAATTTCATGCAATACAACTTCTACATTAAATAACGTAAATAAATGTAAGCATGTGATAACAATAGCGCAATGATCGTTAAGGGGAAACCGATTTTTAAGAAGTCCATATAAGAGAACCCATGTCCTTCACGTTTTGCAATACCAGCAACGACTACGTTTGCTGATGCTCCAATTAATGTTCCGTTGCCTCCTAGGCAAGCTCCAAGTGATAACGCCCACCATAGTACTTCAATTTGCGGAGAATCGACAGATAGTCCGAGTCCTGTAGCTAAATCTTGAATAAGTGGAATCATCGTTGCGACAAATGGGATGTTATCAATTGTCGCAGATGCGATGCCAGATACCCATAAGATAAGTATAGCAGCGAAACCGATATCGCCATTTGTTACGTCGAGTACTTCTTTTGCGAGTGAAGAAATAAGTCCGATATCAATTAATCCGCCAACGAGAACGAATAGTCCAGCGAAGAAGAAAATTGTTACCCATTCAACGTGGGCAAATACATCTTCAATATCATGTTCTTTCACACCGATTAACATAAGAAGTGTAGCACCTGTCATCGCAATAACGGCAGCGTCTACATGAATAATAGAATGAAGTACAAAGCCTAAAATAGTTAGTCCTAAAATCGTAATGGATTTTAAAAGGAGGCTCTGATCTTTAATATAATCTTTTTCATTTAATGCCATTAGCTTTTCGATTTGCTCAGGCGTTGTTTTTAGTTTGTTGCGATACATGAAGTAAATAATGCCAAGTGTAACGATAGAAATAATGATTACGATTGGAGCTAAGTTTAGTAAAAAGGCATTAAAGTCTAAATGCTTATTAGCTGATCCAATCATAATGTTCGGTGGGTCACCAATTAATGTTGCTGTTCCGCCTATATTTGAAAATAGTACTTCTGAAATTAAATAAGGAACAGGATTTACTTTTAAAATACGTGTAATGGATAGTGTAACAGGTACGATTAATAATACGGTTGTTACGTTGTCCAAAAATGCAGAACCGACAGCAGTTAATAGGGATAGTAATAATAAAATGCGGATTGGTTTTCCGCCAGCTGCTTTTGCTGCTTTTATGGCTACAAATTCAAATACGCCTGATTGACTCGTAATATGTACGAGAATCATCATCCCAATTAAAAGGGTAATCGTTTCCCATTGAATATGCGATGTGAAAGCAGTATGTAAATCTACAATTCCAAAAATAATCATAATAGCAGCACCGAATAGTGCGATTACAGCACGATTCAATTTCTCAGAAATAATAAAACCGTACGTGACTAAAAATACGGCAATTGTAAAATAATATTGCCAATTTGCTACTTCATGTGCTGATTGTTCCAATCATGTCACCTTCTTTAAAGTATGTATTCAATTGTAAAAATGCATCCCTCTGCGTAATTTATATTGTAGCAAATTCAAAAAAGAAAGAAAACTATTTAACAAAGTGAAGGAAAAAACATCAATTCTACATATGATATAAAAAAATAAAAAAACACAGTGCAAATTATTAGGAAAAGTGGGCGTTGTCCTCTAATATAGAGATAGCAATTTACATTATTTTTGCGTAAAATGGTTTAAAGAGGTGAATTCCGATGGAAATAGTAAAAGATAGTTCTCTTATTCAAAATGAAATCGAACGTTTTGTAAATAAAGATGTATATATTCATTTAGAAACGACAAACGGAGCGTATGCGTCACACTTTAATGAAAAGATGATGACAGTAGGAGCATTCATTCGAAATGCAATTATTCGCTTTGAGCGTGGGAAAATAACTGGAACAAACCCATACCGAGTTGGTTTGAAAATGGATCATGGCTGGGTATATGCAGAAGGCATTACGCACTGGGAAGTAGACGATAAAGAGCGTTTATTACTAGCAGGGCATGATAACCAAGGCCGCTTAGCGGTAGCGCTTGAGCTAAGCTTAACGCCATTTAAGTAAGAAGGAGGGAAACTTATGGAGAGACATGTACTTGTTGTATTTCCGCATCCAGATGATGAAGCATTTGCTGCGGGAGGAACAATTCGCTTATTAACAGATCAAGGAGTACCTGTAACGTACGCATGTGGTACTCTTGGACAAATGGGACGTAACATGGGGAAAAACGTATTCGCTAACCGTGAAACGATTCCAAATATACGTGAAAAAGAATTAAAAGATGCATGTGAAGCGATGGGGATTCAAGATTTAAGAATGCTCGGTTTCCATGATAAAACGTTAGAATTTGAAGATGTTGATTTTGTTGCCGATAAAATCGAAGCGATAATTCAAGAAGTAAATCCATCTCGAATTATTACATTTTATCCAGAACACGGCGTACATCCGGATCATGATGCATTTGGCCGCGCTGTAGTTCGCGCTGTATCACGTATGCCAAAAGAAGAACGTCCAGCCATTCATGCGGTTGCGATTACGAGAAATCGCGAAGTAGTACTCGGTGAACCGGATGTTGTAAATAATATTAGTGAAGTATTTGAACATAAATTAGCTGCACTAGGCGCGCATCGTTCACAAACGGAAGCGATGCTAGAAGAAACGCATGCAAAAATAAAAAACAAAGATGCAGCAACATTAAAATGGCTGCAACTTGAACAGTTTTGGACTTATAAATGGGAGTAGGCTAGAAGGGTACCTTCTAGTAGCTCTTACATAGAAAAAGCGCCGTCACTTGTGATGGCGCTTTTTCTATTAAAGACTATATATTTCTTAGAGCCGTACTTCAAATTTTAAAATTAGCGTGCAGTATAGCCTCCATCAACAAGAAGTGTTGTACCATTAACAAAGCTAGCATCATCACTTGCTAAAAATAAGACAGCTTTGGCTATTTCTTTTGGTGTTCCAAGTCTGCCTTGTGGATGAAGTGAAGCTAAATATTCTTTCTGTTGAGGATTAACACTACCAAGTAAAGGGGTGTCAATATAGCCAGGGCACACCGCATTAATACGTATTCCATATTTAGCGTAGGCAGTACATAAATTTTGAGTTAATAGTTTCACACCACCTTTTGCAGAGGAGTATGCTGTTGGGGTAGGTAATGAAACAAAACTATGAATCGAACCAGCGTTAACGATGACACCGCCTGTACCTTGTTTAAGAAATTGTTCAATCGAATATTTATCAGAAAGGAATACCCCAGACAAGTTAATATCAATGGTTCTTTTCCATTTTTCATAGGACAGTTCGTTTGCCGGTGCATCATCAGCAACGCCGGCATTGGCATACATAATATCTAATTTACCGTATTTACTTACTGTCTCATGGATTAGCTGTTTAATATCTGCTTCTTTTGTTACATCAGTTTTAATAAATAATGTATTATATCCATGTGCATTCAATTCATCTGATAGGCCTTTTCCACGTTCAGAAAAGTCAGCAATAACTACTTTTGCACCTTCTTCAATAAAAAGGCGAACAGTGGATTCACCAATTCCACTTGCACCACCAGTTATGATTGCTACTTTGTCTTTTAATTTCATATAAACCTCTCCATTCATCAATGAATTTAAGTCAAATTTTTTAGTCTGGTTATATCACTATTAACCTTAAATAATAAGTAGATAGAAGAAAAAATTAGAGTTTACTTAATTGTGAGAGTACTAATTTTTTTCTTTATTTACTTTCTTTCTTTCTTTTTTGCACTTAATCCTTTTAGAAATGATATTTAGTAATAGTATATAAGAAGCGTATATTTTGAATTATTTAATAGATTGATATATATTTATATTGATTAAATGATTTTAGTTTGTTAAAAATGGGGAAATCGATATGAAGATTAAATTTGCTGTAATAAAAGATGAAAATTTTGATTTTAGTCTATTAGAAACAAAATTATTGAAAACCTTTAAAGAAGTGGATAGTAAAGCTGATATTGTAAAAGTTGAGGATGAAATTTTTGAAAACAATGCTATTCAAACACATTTAGTGGAAATCAGCATTAATGTTCATGGGAAAAATATCGGATATAGATCTGCTTCAGCTAGTATATTTCTTGTACTAGAGAGTTTATCAATACAGCTAGTTCATATTAATATTAGTATACATTAAGTAGCTAAAAAAGATGATTTTTAAGAAGAGAATACTGACTATATTGAGTTTTAAATGTGAGAATGGTGATTTAAATAATAGTAATTATCGTAGGTGCTACCGCATGTTGGATTGCATCTTGTTTGTTGTTAAAAAAATAAAAAAGGCTTTAAATATGCTACAGGTCTTTATGAAACGGCATATAAAGAGTACTTAGAATACATTATTAAAGTGGAATAATGAGATTTCTTTTTATACCACATATTATCTAAACGAAGACTTATATATAGGAGAATGGAAACGTGTAAGTAATTCAATTAGATTGTACAAATAATTTGGTGTGCGGATATACGGAATGTATTCACAGGTAAGAGGGTTGTCTCATAATATATATATATAGTTTTTTCTATTGAGATGAACAGATGGTGTGAATATATGGAAGATGTTTACGCTAAAATTGACAGTCTCAAGGCGGAGCAAAAAGAAATTATGAGAGACATTCGTAATTTAGAAACGCGTACCACTATTAATGAGAAAGACATAGCAACAATCAATAAGCAATTGGAAAAAATAAGTACAAACATAACTTGGATTTTGCGAATTATTATAAGTGCAATAGTAATGTCAGTTTTGGGGTTGATATTAAAAGGGATGATTTAATCTTGTGAAATAGGACGATATAAAAGAAAGAGGGGAGCTTCCCCTGTCTTTTATGTAAATGAGAAGCTATAAATTTTCCGTTTCTTTTTTATCTGCATATTTTTCCTCTAAGGAAATTAATAGAGGAATTGATATAGTTACAAGAATGATTAAAGTGGTTATAAAAGATTTAGAAAGAGAAAAAGAACCTTCGATTAAAGGTGATAAAAACTTGAATGAAAGTATACTTGTTATTAAGGAAACTACTAAAAAGCTAAAAAGAGACACATTTTTATTTTTGATAGATGTTTCTATAAAATCTTTAAGACAGCTTATGACGACAAATATAGTTAATATAATAAGAGAAATAAAATAATGTGTTAAATTTGTCATACTAATAGTAGAGTCGTCTATTATGTAAGCAAGTAACTTAGATACTAACATACCTCCAAACAATAAAATAATAAAAGCAAGTAATCCTTCTGATATATAAGTGCTGAAATTATCTTTCTTGTTAAATAGTTTATAGTTTAGAGTAGATTGGATTATTTGAATTAGGAATAGGGTAATAATCCACACATAATATACAATTGGTAATTCTCCTGAGAATAGAGAAATTAGGAAGTTTACTATGGTCCTTAAAATTTCAATCATTACAAAAGTCCTCCTGTTTGTAAGCTTTGCGACATTAAAAAATGCTAGTCTATCGTTTGATAATTAGATCCATTAATTCGAACTATTCCTAATTATTCCATAAAAAGGTGATGGTATCAAGTTATCCTTCTAACAAATCCTCCAAGGCTCAACACTAGAAAAAGAAATGTAATATGTAATATAATTGAAAAAGCATATATTAAAATCAATGTTAATATTACCCTCCTATATGTATTAACATGCGTAATTGAGGTGTTTTCTTTGTTGTTGTATGATCGAATTTCTATAATGGCCCCTCCTGTTCCGTAGCTAAGGAAAGTCTATTCATTTCTGAGATTTTCAAAGTTATAGGAGGGTATTAAAAATGAAAAAAGTCTCAGTACCATCACTTTTGTTAATGATCATTCTAGTCGCATTTCCGCAAATTAGTGAAACGATTTACACACCGTCTTTACCTGATATTTCAAAGGCGTTACACGTAAGTAATAATGAGGTGCAGTTAACACTTAGTGTGTATTTTGCTGGATTTGCTTTAGGTGTATTTTTTATTGGGTGGTTATCGGATATAATTGGCCGTCGCCCGGCAATGTTATTTGGAATTGTTGTATATGGCGCTGGGAGTTTCTTATGCTTTATTGCAAATTCCCTTGAAGTTTTATTGCTAAGTCGTTTTATTCAAGCGTTTGGAGCAAGTGCTGGCTCTGTTGTTACACAAACGATTCTTCGTGAAAGTGTAGAAGGACATAAGAGGCATGTTATGTTTGCTCAAATCTCGGCAGTCATTGCTTTTACACCAGCGATAGGACCGTTAATTGGTGGCTTTCTTGATCAGATGTTTGGATTTAAAATCGTATTTTTAAGTTTAGTAGTTATGAGTATCGGGATTTTTCTGTATACGTTTGTTTCTCTTCCCGAAACAAAGGCGGACTCCGTAACGAATAAAATAAATGTGTTTTCAGTCTTGAAGAGGTTAATTACAAATCCGAAAGTAGTAACATATGGGTTATTAATTGGAGGAGCGAATGGTGTTTTATTTAGCTATTATGCAGAAGCGCCGTTTATCTTTATTGAATACTTTCAGTTATCGCCTAGTATGTATGGACTTCTAGGAATTGTTGTTGCTTCCGCTTCTATTATTGGAGCGAAAGTTTCAAAGCGGTTACTTGCTACTTATAAACCAGAGAAAATTATATATATCGGTTGTCTTGTAATGACAGGAGGAGCTATCTTCTTAACTGTTATTAATTCATTTGGATCAAATCCAAACATAATATATATGATTGGATTTTTAGTAGCGATGTTTATATTGCTATTAGGAATTGGGGTAGCATTGCCTAACTGTTTAAGTTTAGCATTAGTAGATTTTCAAGATGTCATTGGTACAGCTGGAGCATTGTTTAGCTTAGGCTACTATGTAATTGTAACGATGACAATTTGGGGAATGAGTCAGCTTCATACGGGCTCGTTAATGGTGATGCCGCTTTATTTTCTGGCTATAGTAGTTATCATGATGGTATTTACTAAAGTGTTTATTTTAGGTAAACAAACTTCAAAAATGATTTAAATATGAAATTGTAAAAGAGTCTCATTTTTTAATGAGACTCTTTTATATTTTATGAACATAACTATAGGTATGAATATGTAATTAATATTAAAATATAACAAAGTTGTATAGTTATAGTTATAGTTATTGGGGAGGGTGAAGATATGTTAATGAATTTAGCATGCGCTCTACTAATCATTTCCGGACTTACAGTAGTTATACGAAAAACTTTCATTGTAAACCACTATCTTTGTAATTTAATGGCATTCTTTTGCGCTTATATGACAACATCTTCCTACGTATTAGAGAAACTTTCGTTAACAAAAACCATATTGATACTATGTTTGTTGCTGATAACTTTTATTCTTATATACTCACATTTCGAGATTAGAGGGCTCGCTTTTAACGATTATACGGTATTTAATCTACCTTCTAGCCGAGTGAATATATTAGTGAAAGACGGGTTAACCGAAGCGAACATAGAATTTACATTGGATAAAAATAATATATATTTATCAGAATCTCCTGTTAAAATTCGAATATTGAATAGACCATTACATACAACTAATATTTTATTTAGAAAATGCCCAGAGGATATAAAGACAAAAATTAAAGGTATTATTAAGGAAAAGATAAAAGCTGAGGAGAAGAGTTTTCCTCTTTCCGGTGTATTGTTGATTGTTTTAAGTGCGGTTATATTTTTCTTAAAGTAGGAGATGGGAAAGAGAATTTTCAGCTGTGATAATGGGATAATTAAGAAAAGTAGAAGTTAGTGACTTTGTAGTTCTACTAATATATTAAATTTCTGCGTGATACGTTAATCGCATGTGTAAGCAATTACAGTACAAACTATAAAGAGTGAAGTATATACAGTATGAAACCGAGGCGGATATTTTCTCCTCGGTTATTTATATTGTAATAACATTCATACCGGAATCATATTGAATAGATGTATTTTATTGTTAATTTAGTTAAAAATTAATCAAACTAATATATAATAATTTACTGAAAAAATAATTGAACTTTTCAGATAAATGAATTAATATGAAGTGAGCAATTTTAAATTTTATAGAAAATAGGAAGATGAGGGGTTTTGGAAATTTTATAAGAGGCAAAATGAGATTTTAGGATAGCTTTAAAGTTAGTCTAAAATGACGTTTGTTTCATCATTTTCAGGGCCAAACAGGAATTAGGGTACACCATCTTACTTTAAATGCGGCTATGAATCATCTAAGAGGGGGAAATGAAGTGGCAAACAAAGAATTGAAACGAGGTTTAGAAGCACGTCATATTCAAATGATTGCTTTAGGCGGAACAATTGGTGTTGGTTTGTTTATGGGGTCAGCCAGCACGATTAAATGGACAGGTCCGTCAGTAATGCTTGCATATGCAATCGCAGGTGTTTTCATCTTCTTCATTATGCGTGCCATGGGAGAAATGTTGTATATGGAGCCAAGCACAGGTTCATTTGCGACATTTGGTCACAAATATATTCATCCGTTAGCTGGTTATATGACAGCGTGGAGTAACTGGTTCCAGTGGGTTATTGTTGGGATGTCAGAGATTATCGCAGTTGGAGCGTATATGAAATATTGGTTCCCGGATTTACCGGCTTGGATACCTGGTATTATCGCGATGGTTATTCTTGGTGCGGCTAACTTAATTTCGGTTAAGTCATTTGGTGAATTTGAATTTTGGTTTGCGATGATTAAAATCGTTACGATTTTATTAATGATTATTGCCGGATTCGGCCTCATTTTCTTCGGAATTGGGAATGGAGGAGAAGCAATCGGCATATCTAATCTTTGGGCAAACGGCGGTTTCTTCACAGGTGGTTTTTCAGGATTCTTCTTTGCATTATCACTTGTAGTTGGGGCGTATCAAGGTGTGGAATTAATCGGGATTACTGCTGGTGAAGCGAAAGATCCGAAGAAGACACTTACTAGAGCAATTCAAAGTACAATTTGGCGTATTTTAATTTTCTATATTGGTGCTATTTTCGTTATTGTAACTGTTTATCCTTGGGATCAATTAAGTTCAATTGGTAGTCCGTTCGTAGCAACTTTTGCGAAAGTTGGTATTACGGCAGCTGCGGGACTTATTAACTTCGTTGTTATTACAGCCGCAATGTCTGGTTGTAACAGTGGTATTTATAGTGCTGGACGTATGCTTTATACACTAGGTGTAAATGGACAAGCACCGAAATACTTTACGAAGATCTCGAATAACGGTGTACCTTTATTCGGTACAGTTGGTGTAATTGTCGGTTTAGCGGTTGGTGTTGTTTTAAGTTATATTGCACCGAAAAACTTATTCGTATATGTATATAGTGCGAGTGTACTTCCAGGTATGGTGCCATGGTTTGTCATTTTAATTAGTCAAATTCGTTTTAGAAAAGAAAAGGGAGCAGAGATGAAAGATCATCCATTCAAAATGCCATTTGCTCCTGTTACAAACTATTTAACAATTGCCTTTTTAATTATGGTATTAATCGGAATGTGGTTTAACGATGATACACGTATTTCACTAATTGTAGGTATTGTTTTCTTAGCTATCGTAACAATTAGTTTCTATGCTTTCGGAATAGGGAAGCGAGCTCCGTTAGACGTTCAAAATGATCAAGAGATTTCAAGTAAATAAAGGTAATAAAAAAGTCCGATTTCTTATTTAGAAATCGGACTTTTTGTTATTAAAATTTCTCTAATACAATCTTCCCAATTGTACGTCCACTCTCAAGCAATGCATGTGCTCTTTTAAGGTTTTCTGCATTTATTGGTGTTAACGTGTCGTTTAAAGTTGTATGAAGGATACCTTCATCTAATAGCTCACTCACTTTATTTAATAGTTCGTGCTGCGTAATCATATCACCAGTTTCATACATCGCTTTTGTGAACATAAACTCCCAAACGAATGTAGCACTTTTACTTTTCAAAATCCCCATTTCAAGAGGGTGCTCATTTTCTACGATAGAGCAAATTTTTCCTTGTGGTTTAATGAGGTCACATATTGCTTGCCAATGTTGATCTGTATTGTTTAAGCAGAAAATATAATCTACATCTTTTAGCCCAAACTCTAATATTTGATCTTTTAAAGGTTGGTGATGGTTAACGATATAATCGGCACCGAATTTTTCGACCCAGTGTATCGTTTCATTGCGGGATGCAGTTGTGATTACATTCAGTCCAGCCCATTTTGCTAATTGAATAGCAATCGAGCCAACACCACCAGCTCCGCCAATAATTAAAATGTTTTTGAATGTATTTGTATCTTTCTTATTATAATCAATTCCTAAACGCTCGAATAAACCTTCCCATGCTGTAATAGCTGTTAAAGGAATTGCTGCAGATTCAGCATCACTTAACGTTTTTGGTTTTTTACCAACGATTCTTTCATCAACTAGATGGTATTCACTGTATGTACCTTGCCTTGTAATGCTTCCAGCGTAAAACACTTCATCGCCTTCTTTAAATAACGTACAACCATCGCCAGTTTGCACGACAACACCACTAGCATCCCAGCCGAGTATTTTTGCTATATCTTCTTTTTTATCTTTCGGAGATCGAACTTTTGTATCAACTGGATTAACGGAAATAGCGTTAATTTTTACAAGTATATCTCTTCCTGTGGCAATAGGTCTTTCAACTTCAATATCAATTAAACTGTTTTCTTCTTCAATAGGTAAGTATTCATGTAAACCAATTGCTTTCATTTCTATTCCCTCCATTAAAGTAAGAGTTTTTCTCTTTTATTATAGTAGGTAAAGTGTCATTATGTAAAAAGTTGAGTCCTTTCCATTTTCTAAAAGGCCTGTTTCAGCCGCATTTAGTACTTTGTAACTGGAGAGGACCAGTCATCGTTTTGATTTTATAAGCGTCGGATGAAAGGTATACTTATTTTTCCAGTGTACCTTGCAATGAACAATACCGAGTGTTATATTATACTTGTAGTTACTTATTATAAAACAGTACTAAATAATAAACAGTAGTAGATGTCAATTAGAATAGGGTGAATGAATATTGAATGTACAATTTAAAAAAGGAGTTTTAGAACTTTGTGTTCTTGTCTTACTTGATCAGCAAGACCGTTATGGGTATGAATTAGTTCGAAGTATTTCCAATCAAATTGAAATATCAGAAGGGTCTGTTTATCCTCTACTTCGTAGATTAACTAAAGAAGAATATTTTACAACGTATTTACAGGAGTCTTCAGAAGGGCCTTCAAGGAAGTATTATACACTGACGGATAAAGGTAGAACGTATTTGTACCAACTTTTGGAGGAATGGAATGAGTTCTCACAAGGTGTCAATCAATTAATAAAAGAAGGTGTACGTAATGACGAAAAATAAATTTTTACAACAATTAAATGCATCTCTAAAAAGATTATCTGAAAAAGAGCGTGCAGATATTTTAAAAGATTATGAAGAACATTTTACTTTCGGATTAGAGGAAGGGAAAAGTGAAGAAGAAATTGTAGCTTCATTAGGTTCTCCAGCTCAAATCGCCAAAGAGTTATTAGCAGATTATCATATTGAGAAAGTAACAACAAGTGCAACAACAGGAAATGTTTTTCGGGCAATTTGGGCAGTAATTGGATTAGGTTTTTTCAATTTGTTAATCGTACTTGGACCTGCAATTACATTAGCGGCATTGATTTTTTCAGGATGGGTTCTAGGTATCTCATTTTTAGGTGCACCATTACTTGTTTTAGTTGATACTATTATACATCCAAATACATTCTTGTTATTTAATCTTTTCGTTTGTTTAGCACTTTGTGGACTTGGATATTTCATTGTTATTGCTATGTTATTTTTGACGAAGCTAGCAAAGAATGGATTTGTTCGTTATTTAAAGTTCAATATAGCACTAGTAAAAGGTGGTTTGAAGCATGATAAATAAAAAAAGTCTTTCAATTATTGCAGGTATTATTTTCATTATTGGTATTATCGGAAGTTTATTCACTTATCGTTTAATTGCTGCAGTACCAATTTCAGAAGAAAAGGTCATTAATAATAATGTGTCAAGCGTCATTATCGATACGAATAACGTTCGTGTTAACATCAATCCTACAACAGATAGTAACATTAAAGTAAAATTAGATGGCGAAGTTAATCCTAACATAAAAAGAACATTAGCTACGGATGAGAAAGATTCGACGCTTCTTATTTCTTACGAAGAAAAACAACAGAGCTGGTTCAATTTTAATATTTCTGAAGTATTGGCGCCATTAACATTAAATGTGTATCTACCCGAAAAACAATATGATTCATTAAAAGTTTCTAATAGTAATGGTTTCGTTTCTATAAAAAAATTAAACACAACGCATTTGAATGCAAATACAAACAATGGACGTGTTGGATTAAGAGAAATCAATTCGCCAAAAATTATCGCGGAAACAAACAATGGAATTATGGATTTCAAAGATATATTGGCACAAAATATTCATGTGAAATCGAGCAACGGACGAATAATGCTAGACCATGTTGAAGGTGAAATAGAGGGGCAAACTAAAAATGGAAGTCTTACTCTGAAAACGAATGAACTGGATCGAAATCTCAATTTTACGGCTCACAATGGAAAAATTAATATTGAAACCGAAAAAGAACCAATTAATGTGCAATTTAATGTTTCTGTCGACAATGGCAACGCGAATATCCTGGATAAATATAACGGGAATACGGTTATTGGAAAGGGAGAAAATGTAATTAAATTAAACACACATAACGGAAATATTACAGTAAAAAAACAATAGCATATTATCTTTTATAAACTCAGCTCGCCACACATAAAGAGCAATAATAAATAAGAAAAATAACCGACTCCTTTTCTCAACATGTAGGTAGTCGGTTATTTTATATGTAACATTCGTTTAAGTGTGTATCCTTTCCATTCGTATACTAGCGTTTGTTTCTGTATTGCTTAAAGTACTTTCTTACTTCGAACTTTATTTCAGAATACAAACAGTTGTTTTATTACTCTCGATTTTTAGGAGGTAACGAATAGTAATTAACGATGTAAGGAGAATTTGTGAATGACTCAAAAATAATAGCTGAAACAATGAAAAGTGAGAAGGAGTTTATTTCTAACAAGAGGAATTCTTTACTGTATTGTTTTATTCAAAACTAAATGTAAAGGTGGATACATAATGACGGTAAAGAAGCTTTATTTCGTACCAGCTGGTCGTTGTATGCTGGATCATTCGTCTGTTAATAGTACGCTCACTCCGGGGGATTTATTGAGCTTACCTGTATGGTGTTATCTTTTGGAGACAGAAGAGGGGCCTATTTTAGTAGATACAGGCATGCCAGAAAGTGCGGTTAATAATGAAGGCCTTTTTAACGGTACATTTGTTGAAGGGCAGATTTTACCGAAAATGACTGAAGAAGATAGAATCGTAAATATTTTAAAGCGTGCAGGGTATGAGCCAGAAGACCTTCTGTATATTATTAGTTCTCACTTACATTTTGATCATGCAGGAGGAAATGGTGCTTTTACAAATACACCGATTATTGTGCAGCGAGCTGAATATGAGGCGGCACAACATAGTGAAGAATATATGAAAGAATGTGTATTGCCGAATTTGGAATACAAGATCATTGAAGGGGATTATGAAGTCGTACCAGGAGTTCAATTATTGTATACACCAGGACATACTCCGGGGCATCAGTCACTATTCATTGAGACAGAGAACTCTGGCCCAGTGTTATTAACGATCGATGCATCGTATACGAAAGAAAATTTTGAAGATGAAGTGCCGTTCGCAGGATTTGATCCAGAATTAGCTTTATCTTCAATTAAACGTTTAAAAGAAGTTGTTAGGAAAGAGAACCCAATTGTTTTCTTTGGACATGATATAGAGCAGGAAAAGAGCTGTAAAGTGTTCCCTGAATATATATAAAAGAGAAAGTCATGAGCTAATGTGCCCATGACTTTCTTTTTTATATAATTTTTTTAAATAAATTATATACTTTTTTTGAATTGGCTTCATTTAATTGATAATAAGTAAGATCTAAGTCATCAAGATTGTTTTGATGGGCAATCATAATTTCACTACTGTTGTTATCTACTATCCAAAGTAAATATTGTTTATAAGTTCCATCTTGGAAAGTAATCCACATGTTACAATCTACTAAATCAGAACCTTCTTCATCTAGCGTTAAATCGCCTTTTTTTGCTGTATCCATACTGTTAATGAATGTTTTTAATTCATCTGTTTTTGTAAGGAAGATAGATTTTTTTGTCTTAAGCGACTCTACATGTATATCTTTTATTTCCTGTTTTCCTAAAAAAACAGGAGGTGCATTTGGGTCTCTTTGAGTTGAAATAATAGTAGCTTTTTTCTTTGGTTTACTTGCTGTATAGAGATCTTGAATAGATTTTCCAGAGTTTAAAAACCATACGGTTCCAAAAATAATCAATGCGCTACCTAGCAGTAAAATGATTTTCTTAATAGAATATTCTCCTCTCTATTACTTCATGTGAAGAGCTTTTCTACTAATATATGATAGGTAAGCGTAAAGTATTATAGTTGAACGTGATTATGCTTCACGGTTTTTATAGGGCGATCAATGAGTAAATTGTAAGTGAGCCCTGTTAATACGAGAATTCCACCGATAATTTTTCCGGTTGATAGTTCGTGTGACAGGAAGAAATCGATGATAGTCCCCGTAAACAATTGTCCGATAAAGATGAGTAACGTTAAATAAAATGCTGATATTTTAGGAGTAATATAGTTTGATAATGAGATGACGATAACGCCTACTAATCCGCCTAAGTATACAGCGATAGGTATGGATTGTAACGTATGACTAGAAATATACAACGAATCTGAACTGAAAATTAAAAATAACATGGAGAAAAATAATCCAGTAATATAATTGAAAAATGTGCCTTCCCAATTTCCAATTTCCTTTGCTAAATTCGCGTTAATAATTCTAGCAACAACGATAGAAACACCAGCTAAAATAGCGATACAAATATATAACATTTTCTTACCTCCATTAATAAATTGTCATGACTATAATTCCAGAAGAGATGAATACTAATCCAATTAATTTTTTCTTATCAAACTTCGAAACTTTCATTCCTAATAAACCGAAATGATCAATAACTATGGAAGCGATGGATTGACCAAGTAAGCTTAATGCAATCGTAATAGAGGCACCAAGAGCAGAGAAACTTATATTATTAAAAAGAACAGTGAATACTCCAATTGCTCCAGCGCTATATAAAAAAAGTGGAATACCTTTATCAAAATGGAGTTTATTTTTGTTAAGGATTAAAACGAAAATAACTGCAATTAAACCGACAAGGTGAATGACAACGCTCGCTGTGTACTTGCCAATTAACTCAGATAATATCCCATTCAATGGGAGCATAATGGCAATAAGCACACCAATAAAGACAGAAAGAAAGTTATACAATGTAATATCCCCTTTTTATATTTCATATTTGTAATGACTGTATCATGCTGAAATTGTGTATTACTATGACATATGTCATAGTGAAAGAAGAAAATTTTGTTTACAATTGGGATGAGTTGTAAAGGTGGGGGACTATGAAGAAAGTATGTAATTCTAATAAATTAGCAGAGTATATGAAACAAAATAATATTGATTCATTTTTTAGTAGTGATATGAAACCATATATGGAACTTATATTTTTTAAAAAGAATGAGTTCATTTGCAGAGAAAACGAAGAGATAGATTATTTATATTTCTTTGTTGAAGGAAAAGCGAAAGCGTTTAACACATTAAGTAACGGGAAATCGGTATTATTATGTTTTTATGATAGTTTGCAGTTGCTAGGAGATGTAGAGTTAATTCACTCTCAAAAGACTGCTTCAAACGTACAAGTGATGGCAGATTCGTATTGTGTTGGGCTACCTTTAGGGAAAGTGAGAAACCAATTATTTCATGATGCGAAATTTTTGAGATGTATTTGCGGTTCTTTAGCCCATAAATTAAATCGACTTTCAAAAAATAGTACAATTAATTTACTGTATCCACTTGAAAATCGACTTGCGAGTTACATGTTAGCAGCAGGGGAACGGGCGGTTCAGCACGGAAATAGAATTGTGTTTAGTGGGAATTTAACGGAAATAGCTGAATTGTTAGGGACGAGTTATCGTCATTTATTACGTACATTAAATGTTTTTTGTGATAAAGAAATTATAAAGAAAAGCAATGGTTGTTTTGAAGTGATGAATGTAGATGTTTTGCGGGAATTGGCGGCGGATGTTTATAAATAGGAGGGTATTATAAATGATTACACCTATATTTAGAATTTTTGATATTGAAAAGGCTCAGTTATTTTACTTGAATTTTTTAGGGTTTAAACTGGATTGGGAACATCGGTATGAGGAAAATATGCCATTATATATGCAAATTTCGTTAAATGATACTGTAATACATCTTTCTGAACATCATGGGGATGCTTCACCAGGCGGTGCAATTCGTGTGAAAATAGAGGATTTAAAAAGTTATTATGCTATTTTATCAAGTAAAGATTATGCGTATTCAAAACCTGATATAGAGAGAACACCTTGGGATACAATTGAATTAACTGTGATTGATCCGTTCTCAAATAGAATTACATTTTATGAGGAAAGGGTTTAGAAATTGAGGTGTTATAAATAATTTATCAAAGTAGGGGTTACAATGAAGAGAAAAATAGCGATGATTTCAGATATTCATGGGAATAGTCACGCTTTAAAGGCGGTATTAAAAGATATTCGAAATGATAATAAATTTAGGTGATAGTGTGTATGGGCCGTTAGATCCTTTGGGGACAATTGAAATATTAATGAGTAACGAGCTGATACATATTAAGGGGAGTTTACTTTATAGTGAACTGCTCTTTTTTATTTTGGATAGATATTGAATTATAAAAAAATAAAATGTTATGATTATGGAAACGTATGAACATATGAACATGTATTCATGTATTTGTGATAAGGAGGAATTGGAATGAAAGATATAATTATCGTTGGAGCTGGTCAAGCTGGATTAACAATGGGATACTACTTGAAGCAGGAAGTATATAGTTTCTTATTACTTGAGGCGGGAAACCGAATTGGCGATTCTTGGAGAGACCGCTATGATTCTTTGCAGCTCTTCACACCAAGGGAATATAGTAGTTTACCAGGTATGATATTAAAAGGAGAAGGGAGTGGATTTCCATGTAAAGATGAAATTGCAATTTATTTAGAAGAATATGCAAGGTATTTTCAATTGCCGGTACAATTACAGACTCAAGTTTTAAAAATAAGAAAAGAGAAAGAAATATTTGAATTACACACTCCTACAGAAATTTTACAATCGAAAAAAGTTATTATCGCATCAGGTGGTTTTCAGCAACCATTCATCCCCTCATTTTCACAACATCTTTCATCACATATTTTTCAAATACATTCATCACAATATAAATCACCATTACAAATTCCAAAGGGAAAAGTACTTGTAGTAGGTGGTGGGAATTCAGGCATGCAAATAGCAGTAGAACTTGCAAAAACTCATGAAATTACAATGGCTATAAGTCATCCGTTAACCTTTTTACCGTTATATCTTTTTAGAAAAAGCATTTTTAATTGGTTAGAAAAAATGGGTTTATTGTATGCCGAAATACATACAAAGAGAGGAAGGTGGTTTCAGAAGCGAAAGGATCCCATTTTTGGTTTTGAAGGTAAGGAACTTATTCGTAGTGGAGCAATAAAACTACAGGGAAAAGTGGTAAGTGCATCAGGAAATAATATTATGTTTCAGAATGGTGGCACGTATAGTGCACAAAGTATTATATGGTCAACTGGTTTTGTTCAAGATTATAAATGGATTGAAATAGAAAAGGCAGTGAATATGAATGGATTTCCTAATCATACAAAGGGAATGAGTCCAGTAAGAGGATTGTATTATATTGGGCTGCCGTGGCAATCTCAAAGGGGTTCTGCGCTTATTTGTGGTGTAGGAAAGGATGCGGTGTATTTGCTTTCTGAAATCAAAAAATAGATCAGTAGCAACAGCTACTGATCATCCATATGTACATGAATTAGGAGAGGTCAAACATTTCAAACGTTTATTAGCTTTAGTATAATAGATTTTCATGAAATAAAAAACTGAAAATTATAATTTTTTGTTGAGAAAGTTTTTTGTATCGAAATATATAAAAAAACGGGGATTTCTATTGAAAGAAAATATGATATTTATATTTTAGTAAATTATGATATAGTCTATATAAGAATATTTTCCTTAAATTAGGTTTTTTGTATAGTAATTACATTCGCAGTTGGAAAGGGGAAAAAATTGTGAAGTTTGATGATCAACGTCTACTAGGAATACGATTAGGTTCTGTACTCATAACAGAAGAAAATCAATATTTAGTAATTAAGAAGAAAGATCATTATGCACTATTAAACATACATAATTTAGAATGCACACATGTCGAAGTGCAGTTAGAGCATATTGAAGAACTGCTGCATGAAGATTTCCAAGAAAGTATAACGGAAATTATCGCACCAGAACATATTAAAATTGTGGTGAAAAATGTTATATAAAGAAAGAAGCTGGGAGAATCAGCTTCTTTCTTTGTTTTATTTCGTTAATTATAAGGATAACATTTTTAAAATCTCACCAATAATCCCATCCTTTTGATGAACACCTAAATCCGAGTTCGTCATAATAACAGCGCCATTACCTCGGTGTGGATTACATATCATCATACATTGAAATCCAACACCCCAGCCAAGTGAATGAATTTGTAAGTCTTCATTAGAATACTCTAGAAAAACACCTAACCCAGTCCATTTGGTGCATCCTTGAGGAGAAATCATATCTTGTACTGTTTTTTGAGAAAGTTCCAGTTTGCTATTTCCCTGTAAGGACTGAATGATTTCAATAATTAAAGTTGATAAGTCAGTTGGTGTTGTCCAAATGCCTGAAGCAGCTGCGAATGGATAAAATGGATACTTCTCATTTGTAACGGTGCCATCTTTATTATGTCCACAAGCAAATGTATCTAATTTATTTATATCTTCAGTAGGGAATACCGTACTATTCTTCAGTTGAAGTGGTTGAAAGATATATTCTTCAAGTAAAAGGTTGAATGATTTTCCAGTAATATCTTCAAGTAGTTGTTCGATAATACAAAAATTTGCGTCAGAGTAGTGGAATTGGCTTTCTGGTGCATAAGTTACTTCTATAGGTACTGGGCAATATAATGTTTTACCAGCAAGAAGTTCAGGGATTTTAGGTATTCCTTGCACTAGCTTATAATGTTCAAAACTATTGGGGGGATCAATGATTCCAGATTGGTGACTTAATAAGTTTCGCAGCGTGACTTTTTTCTGTGAAGTAAATAAATTGGTAGGGATGTTCCAAGATGTGAGTCTATCATTTACGTCTTCATCTAAATATACGATTCCTTGATCTGATAACGTTAGTCCAAGCATTGAAGTGATGAATTTGCTAATAGAACAAGAATTGAATATGGAATTCGTAGTGACAGTTCTAGTTGTTCCAGATTCAAGTGTTCCGAAAGCAGTAGCTTCATCAAGTTTACCGTCACGTATAATGGCAAAGCTTAACCCTGCAATAGAATATTGGTTCATTTTCTCATATATATTGTTACTTTTTAAGTTCATAGTGACTCCTTTCTTTTAAAAACAGAATATTAACTTTATTATACAGTAGTAAATAGAGAGAAAAGGAAAACACTTCATTTTTTATCGATGAAGTGTTTTCATAGTTTAAGTTAATTCGAAGTAAATGCTTTAAAAAATTTATCTCTGTACATGTACATAAGCCATGAGGCTGTTATAAAGGAAATAAAGATTTGTTTGTTTTTAATTGGTGCATTGAAAATAAGCCAACCAACTATATCAAATAACAAATGTAGTGCAATTGAAAGAACTACAAATTGTAGTAACGTCTTAAAAAATCTTTTCATAAAGTGTCCCCCTAAAATAAAAGGTTTTATCCCGCATTAACGGGCAGTAAAACTCCCACCTCAAAATTCAACTGGGGCAAAGAAGTTAGGTGGGAGTCGGGCTGCCCGTAAACGCCCGATTGGTGAAGACTAATAATCAGTGGGGGACGAACAAAACCCCCACTGATTAAAGTTTCATTTTATCAACAATGTTGTATATTACTATTATACATTAAATGTGTCTTGTGGTAAAATTTACATAAGTTACTTAAATAAAACAATGCTAGTGAGGAGGAACAGTCTTGGAATTTTGGATTGTCATACCGATAGCGGCCTTTGGATTTATGTATCTCGCTGAAAAATTAAATAAAATCGAAAAAAAAACAGATACGCGTCTAAAGAGGATGGAAGATAGATTACAATTAATTTCGAAAGAAATGGGAATTATAGATAGAGAACCCGAAATTAATAAAGAGTTGCGGCAGCTTATGGAAGAAGGAAAAACAGTTACGGCAGTTAAGAGAGTGAGAGAGGCTTTTGGGTTTTCCTTACTAGAAGCGAAGCAATATGTTGATAAATTATAAAAAAGATCATCCATTTGGGTGATCTTTTTTCACTGCACCATACGTGTATTTACATAAGCAGCTATTATAACGTGGCCAATTATAATGATAGGAAATACGATTTTTGCATTAGGGGTAGTGAAGACACTACCAATTGTGGCGATAACACCAGCGGTTAAATTATAAAGACCAACTATCTTCGATAACTTAAATTTATCTGACACACGGCGTTCATTGAAACCTGATAAGAGCCAAGTGTATTGTTTTACTCCGATGAAATAAGCTAGTGCAAATGAAATGATTGCTAGTATGAATAATGATGGGGAAGCGAAGAGAGTCATTGAAAACACCTCCGTTAATGGGCTATAAATAAATTATAGTATGAATGTTATAATTTAACAAAATACAATTTTGATTTTAAGTTTATTAAAAATGAGATATTTACGATGAAGGGAGATTATATATGAATATTTCGGAATTCCAGCAATATGTATCGAGTTTCAGTAAAGAAAAAGGATTTCAAGATACAACAATTGAAGAGCGTACGATGTATGTGATGGCGGAATTAGGTGAATTAGCGGAAGTTATATTAAAGCGTGATAAAATACAAGATTCGAAAAGAGAGATTGGTTTAGAAATGTTTGATGTAATTTGGAATGTATGTGATTTAGCAAACAAGTTAGAAATTGATTTAGAGAAGGCGTTTGAAGAAAAAATGATTATTAATAAAAAACGTGAATGGTAAAAGGAAAGTTAAAAAGCGCACAAAATTTTGTGCGCTTTTTATTAATGGTATGAAAAATATGTAAAAAAAGATGGAACAAACATTTGAGACGAATTGTCTAATATAGGTAATAACCATTTAATTTGAAAGAAAGGATTGATAAAAATGAAAAAGAATACATTATTAAAATTAGGGGTATGTGTTAGTTTACTAGGAACAATTCAATTTGTTAGCACAATTTCTTCTGTGAAAGCGGAACAAAAGCTAGAGCAAAAAGTAATAAAGAATGAGACAGGAACTATTTCAATTTCTCAGTTAAACAAAAATGTATGGGTTCATACTGAGTTAGGTTATTTTAATGGAGTAGCAGTTCCTTCGAACGGTCTAGTTCTTAACACTTCTAAAGGGTTAGTGCTTGTCGATTCTTCTTGGGATGATAAGTTAACGAAGGAACTAATAGAGATGGTAGAAAAGAAATTTAAGAAGCGCGTAACGGATGTTATTATTACACATGCGCATGCTGATCGAATTGGCGGAATTAAAACGTTGAAAGAAAGAGGCATTAAAGCGCATAGTACAGCATTAACTGCGGAACTAGCAAAGAAAAATGGATATGAAGAGCCACTTGGAGACTTACAAACAATTACGAATATGAAGTTTGGAAATATAAAAGTAGAAACGTTCTATCCAGGGAAAGGGCATACAGAAGATAATATTGTCGTATGGTTACCGCAATACAACATTTTAGCTGGAGGCTGTTTAGTGAAATCTGCGGAAGCTAAAGATTTAGGGAATGTTGCTGATGCATATGTAAATGAATGGTCCACATCGATTGAGAATGTGTTGAACCGATATGGAAATATGAACTTAGTAGTGCCTGGTCATGGAGAAGTAGGGGACAGAGGATTACTTTTACATACATTGGATTTGTTGAAATAAGAAACTGTGGGAATATAAAAGCGAGGAGAAATAATTTTCTCCTCGCTTTCTTCTAACTATATTTAAATGCGAAGCTATCAATTATGCCTGCATAAGTTACTGAGATTTTAATTCCAAGTATACAAATACCAGTACCGTCATAATTGCTATAACAACGTAAGTAACATCAAGCATTATAAGTGTCTTTAAAGTTTCAGTCATCCTAATTCACCCCTGGTATGAAAATGTAACATAATCTCTTATCAATCAGTTAAGAGATTATAAAGATAACAATGTACATGAAATTTCTTAAGTAGTTCTATATAAATATATCATATAAATAATGTAAAAAATGTTAAGGTAGTGTAAATGTAATGTAAATAAAGCGATTTCCATAAAATCTTTAATCAAAAAATTGATAGTTCTTCAAAATGAAAAAACGCTATTCTTTCTGTTGAATGATAGAAAGAATAGCGTTTTTGTATGCTTATTAGTTGCTAATAGTTCTCTAAATCAATCATCTAGCTATTTGAAAGCATTAACAAAGGTGTCCATTTTTTAGCGCCAATAAAAATATTATGTCAACAATATGAACTGCCACAAATTTATATATATTATTGTGATTCATATCACATCCTTTTTTCCTAATGGGTATTATGCTTGATTTGTAAGGAATGATTGGGAGAGGGTGGGATGATATGTTTTGTTATCAATGTGAACAAACGCCAACAGGCGGATGTAAAGTGATGGGTGTTTGTGGTAAGAATGAAACAATTGCAAGTTTACAAGATACGATTGTGTTTGGATTAAAAGGAATTGCTGCTTATCGTACTCATGCTGCTCAGCTAGGGTATACAGATGCATTTGTAGATGCTACAACTCAAGAAGCGCTATATATGACATTAACAAATTCTAACTTTAATGAACAAGAACATATTGATATGGCTATGAAAGTAGGGAAATCGGCTTTACGAGTAATGGAGTTATTAGATGAGGCACATACGAATCACTTTGGTGTTCCGGAGCCTGTTCAAATTACGCAGAACCATGTAGAAGGTAAGGCAATTGTAGTTACTGGTCATAATTTATTTGCATTAGAAGAGTTATTAAAGCAAACAGAAGGAAAAGAAATTAATATTTATACGCATTCTGAAATGCTACCAGCACACGGATATCCACAACTGAAAAAATATAAACATTTAAAAGGAAACATCGGTAAGGCATGGTATGATCAACGACGCCTTTTCGAAAAATTTACAGGTGCCATATTAGCTACAACGAACTGTGTTATGCCAATTAAAGGATCATACTCTGATCGATTCTTTTCATATGATATTGCAGGTTTAGAGGGTGTACAAAAAATTGAAAATGATGATTTTGCACCATTGATTCAAAAAGCGCTTGAACTTCCAGAAGTACATATGGAGTCGGATGAGCAGTTAGTAACAGGGTTTCATCATAATACAGTATTATCATTAGCTCCGGAAATTATTAATGCAGTAAAAGAAGGAAAGATTAAGCGTTTCTTTGTCATCGCAGGTTGTGATGCTCCGGGAAAAGGCGGAGAATATTATCGTGAATTAGCAACGTCGCTTCCGCCAGAAACGGTTATTTTAACAACTTCTTGCGGGAAATTCCGTTTTAATGATGTGAGTTATGGTGTTGTACCTGGTACGGAGATTCCGCGTTACATTGATTTAGGACAATGCAATAATTCAATTTCTACAGTGAAAATAGCGGCCGCTTTAGCTGATGCTTTTCAATGTGAAGTGAATGAATTGCCAGTGAGTATTGTTCTATCATGGTTTGAACAAAAAGCGGTTGCCATTTTACTTGGGCTATTTAGTCTTGGTATTCAAGATATTCGCATTGGTCCAAAGGCACCTGAATTTATTTCACCTGGTGTGCTTGATGTATTACAAGAGACATTCGGTTTAAAACTAATTACAACCGCAGCAGAAGATATGAATATGATGTTATCGTAACAAAAAGGATGTCCTATATGTAGAGTTGACTTTATAAAGAGTTTGTATGTATTCACAAGCTCATGTATTAGATGCACAGGTGCATTAGTAGAAGAACAAAAAGATGATCCGTCTTTTTAATAAGGAGAGCTATCTACATTCATTAACTTCGGAATATTATAACGCCCAAAATAAAAATGCGGAATTTTTGTTTTGGGTATTTCCTTTTCTTAGCTGGATAGGTATGTGGTGAGGTTTCTTAAGAAGAAAATAGGCAGTATCCAATAGATAATAGCGGATTTAAGAAAAAATTTAAAAATCGAGTTGACATTCCATCTACATAGTCATACAATGTAGTGGTAATGAGTAATACTAAATAGCGTAGGTTTTAAAAATATATTCAGTATCCAATAGGCAAAAGCGGATTTAAGAAAAAATTTAAAAATCGAGTTGACATTCCATCTACATAGTCATACAATGTAGTGGTAATGAGTAATACTGAATAGTGTAGTTTTTAAAAATATATTCAGTATCCAATAGGCAAAAGCGGATTTAAGAAAAAATTTAAAAATCGAGTTGACATTCCATCTACTCAGTCATACAATGTAGATGTAATAAGTAATACTGAATAGTGAGGCTTCTCAAAAGCTATTCAGTAAAAATTAGCCTTAGTACTCTGTGATACTGAATATAAGTCAGACAGAATAGGGGGTAAAGGAGGATAAGAATATGGAAAATTTAACTGAAATGCTGAAAGGTTCGTTGGAAGGATGTGTTCTGGAAATCATTAGCCGCCGTGAAACTTATGGCTATGAGATTACCCGCCACCTGAATGATCTTGGGTTTACTGAAGTCGTGGAAGGAACGGTCTATACCATCCTTGTGCGATTAGAGAAGAAAAAACTTGTGAATATTGAAAAGAAACCGTCAGACATGGGGCCGCCTCGCAAGTTTTATTCACTAAATGAGGATGGCCGTCAGGAGCTTGAATTGTTTTGGAGAAAATGGGATTTTGTATCATCAAAAATTAACGTCTTGAAGTCAAACTAGCCTCATAAGATTAAATATTCGGCCGATATTTTGGGAGTTTCTTGTTCTGCTTTATAAAAAAGGAGGAAAAATAATATGTTGGAAATGTTCAAAAAATTAATTGGTGATAAAAAAGAGTACAAAATGATGATGGCACGGGTTGGAGCTCTGCCAGAGGACTATCAGTTTGTGTTTAAGAAAATTCAAAACTACATGTGGAATTTCTCAGCTGGTAACGGGATGGATATGCTACACATACAGTATGAACTAATCGATTTGTTTGAAGCCGGTGCGGCGGAAGGCAGACAAGTGCTAGAAATCACTGGGGAGGACGTGGCATCCTTTGCTGACGAACTAGTGGCAAATGCTAAAACTTATGTTTCCAAGTATCGTGAAGATTTGAACGAAAGTATCATGAAGCAATTGAGAAAAAAATAAATGCAACAGGTAATACCGACTGATTAGCTGGTTACAAATGTGAATTGACGCCATTGCTATTCAGTTATATTTTTAAATCAGTACTAAGTAATACAGATTATCAGTAATACTAAATAGAGGGTGTAGGCAGTCTATCTTTACAAAACATTTTTTAAGGAGGAAAAAAGTATGACCAATACAGCGATTTCTGTAAAAGGATTAAAAAAATCCTTTAAAGATAAGGAAGTGTTAAAAGGGGTAGATTTTGAAGTGCAGCGTGGCGAAATTTTCGCACTGCTGGGCTCAAATGGAGCGGGCAAGACGACGATAGTCAATATCCTCTCGACGCTGATGAAGCAAGATGGCGGCGAAGTAGGTATTTGTGGTTTTGACGTTCAGCGTCAACCGGATCATGTTCGTCAAAGTATCAGTCTGACAGGGCAGTTTGCAGCTTTAGACGGTATGCTCACGGGGAGAGAAAACTTGATAATGATTGCCAATTTGCGTGGAGTTTCTAGTCCTGCTCAAGTCGCTGATAATTTGCTTGCAAGATTTAGCCTGACTGATGCAGCCAACCAGAGGGCAGACCAGTATTCAGGTGGGATGAAGCGCCGGCTTGATATCGCCATGAGCTTGATTGGGACGCCAGCAGTCATTTTTCTCGATGAACCGACGACAGGGCTTGACCCCGAAGCGCGGATTGAAGTGTGGGATACCGTCAAGGAACTTGCCGGCGGCGGCACAACCATCTTGCTCACGACCCAGTACCTCGAGGAAGCCGAACAACTGGCGGACCGTATCGCTATCTT
This sequence comes from Bacillus sp. TH19, assembly GCF_016651075.1. Classification (NCBI taxonomy): domain Bacteria; kingdom Bacillati; phylum Bacillota; class Bacilli; order Caryophanales; family Bacillaceae; genus Bacillus; species Bacillus sp. TH19. The sequence goes on from NZ_JAEKEO010000007.1 coordinate 2,147,343, forward strand.
GCATGGCGGAAAAATTATTAAGACTGGTACTCTTACAGAACTTAAAGAGATGTTCCCGCCAACAAAAGTGGAGTATATCGAAAAGCAGCCGACATTGGAAGAAATTTTCCTTGCGATCATTGGCAAAAAGGAGGAGATGTAAATGAAGAGCAAAACAGGGGTATTATTAGGGCGCTTAATGCGCAACATCATGCGCAGTCCAGATACAATTATTACGGTAGCGATTACGCCGATTATGATGATGCTGTTGTTTGTCTACGTATTTGGCGGCGCCATAAAGACAGGAACGGATAACTACGTCAATTATTTATTGCCGGGAATCTTGCTGATGGCTATCGCATCCGGTGTCGCTTACACTTCCGTACGGTTGTTTACGGATGTAAAGAGCGGGCTGATGGCACGTTTCATTACTATGCCTATCAAGCGTTCGTCGGTATTATGGGCTCACGTATTAACATCACTTGTTGCTAATGTGCTTACTATCGTGGTGGTTATTCTTGTTGCGCTCTTAATGGGCTTCCGTTCCAGTGCTAATATTCTGGATTGGCTCGCAGTAGCTGGAATACTCGGGATGTTTACGCTGGCGCTGACATGGCTGGCTATCATTCCTGGGTTGACAGCGAAGTCTATGGAAGGGGCGACAGCCTACTCGTACCCACTAATTTTTCTGCCCTTTATTAGTTCGGCCTTTGTTCCTACCGAAACTATGCCAAAAATTGTTCGTGCGTTCGCTGAAAACCAGCCTGTGACTTCAATCGTGAATGCGATTCGTGCCCTCTTATATGAAGGGGCTGTCGGCAACGATATTTGGATTGCACTTGCTTGGTGTGTGGGCATTATGGTTATCGCTTACTTCTTCGCCGGCAAAGCATTTAAACGTCAGTTAGGGTAACACCACCAGTTAATGGCAACTAAATCTTCTGGAATAATATATATATGGGAAAATGGATTTAAATCACATTAATCTTAGTTATTGCTATAATTGTTAGTATTCTTACTGGTTATGTAGTTGGTACGTAAGTAGGCTCAGACGTTGAGAAAAAGCAGACTGAGAGGAGTTAAAAGGGAAGAGGTAATATTTTGATCTCAATTCTAATTGCCATATAATAAATGCAATTTTTATACATGAAAAGCCCACCTGTTTCCGTAGGTGGGCTATATCTTTATTACACAATTCGAAAGTATACTCTCTTTTTCTAAGTATGTAATTATGCATATTTAGAAAAAACTACACTTAATAAATATTACATATAGTAAATGGAAACTTATGGTGTAATTCTTTTAACAGGCTTAACATGATAACCATTATATAAGGTGCGTAGGCTCCTTTGGAAAAGTTCTTCTTTTCTGAAAAATGAATGTTAATTCGTTATATGTAATAAAAATTCATGAGAATAATTTTATGTTTTCTAAATTTATTCCTTTACATCAATGTGTATTATTTATTACAACAGCTTCATGTCAAAGATAAGATGTGAAAGCAAAGGGAAATATAAGTATCTTTATAACGAGTTCCTAATATAATCAATGTGTTAACGAAAGGAACTCTGTATTATGTTTATTTTTCTATTAACTAATACAGCTTCAAAAAATAGACACAATTGCTACATACCAATTGTAATTTATTATCTATTCATAATTCTGTTTATTCTGTCTTTCTAAAAATAAAAAAATATTAGACTCGCAAATATAAACGTTATAATGAGGGCGTCGAGAGGTAACCGATTACCTACGAAGAAAATATCAAACATTTTAAAATTGGACAGACTGAAACGATTAATTACAGAAAGGTGTGTGACCAGAAGGGGGATTTCTTCAAAATAGTTTAGCAGCAGCGGATATCGTATTAGCTGGTGTAAACAATATCATCAATGGTAAGTATAGGGTTGGAGGATAAATGCCTCGCACATTAAGAGAGACAGCTTTAGGTGGAATCGTTTACAATATGGTGCATCAAGTAAGCGGTTCATTTTTTAAGAATGGTCTATATTCTTAAGCCTAAAAAGAGACGTAAAAATAGGATACAAGGGGGATTTATTATATGAATGGGAATACTGCAAAAAAAATAGAATTTCAAGCTGAAAATACTGCAGTGAAAAATGAGAAATATCTAGATCCTAAAAAGTGGCATAAACAAGATACTACCTGGGCATTGAGCCTTTTTGGAACAGCAATTGGAGCAGGGGTGCTCTTTTTACCGATTAATGCAGGTTCAGGTGGTTTATTATCATTACTACTAATTACATTGCTTGCATATCCAGTTATGTATTACTCACATAGGGCACTTGCTAAAATGATTTACACTTCTAATTCTGCTGATGAGGGGATTACAGGCACAATAAGAGAGTATTTCGGAAATAAGGCAAGTATCATTTTTAACATCGTATATTTCGGCTCAATTTATACAATCGTATTGATGTATTCGGTTGCGCTTACAAATACCGCAAGTAGTTTTATCGTGCATCAATTGCACATGCCGGAGCCTCCAAGGGCCATTTTATCTCTTGTATTAGTGCTCGGCCTTATTGCTATACTAAATTTTGGTCAAGATATTACTGTGAAAATCATGAGTATGCTCGTATATCCTTTCATAGCTTCTCTACTTTTCATCGCAATATCTTTAATTCCACAGTGGAATACGTCAATGCTTAGCTTTTCAAGTGTTTCTACTGCTTCAACAGGAACAGGATATTTTGGAACGATATTAATGATTTTACCAATCATCGTATTCTCATTTAATCATTCACCTATGATTTCATCATTTGTTGTGAAACAGAAGGCTACGTATGGAATAGAAGCTACTGATGCTAAATGTGCACAAATACAAAAAGTTTGTTATATCATGACATTCGTTGTAGTTATGTTCTTCGTTTGGAGTAGTACACTGAGTTTGACTCCAGAGGATTTAAAAATGGCAAAAGAGCAAAACTTATCAATCCTTTCATATCTTGCTAATGAGCTTAATTCGCCTGTAATCACTATTGCAGCTCCAATCATTGCTTTTGTGGCTATTACAAAGTCTTTCCTTGGCCATTATATAGGAGCATTTGAGGTAATGCGTGACGTGATTATGAAGTTCGGTAAAACACGTGGAAAAGTTATTGAAGAAAAAACAATTAAGACAATGATCCTTACTTTTGTTGTATTAACATGCTGGTTTGTCGCTTATACAAATCCAAGTATTCTTGGAATTATTGATTCTCTGAGCGGTCCATTAGTTGCTGCTATCTTATGTCTATTACCGATGTATGCGATTAGTAAAGTACCAGTACTAGCTAAATACAAAGGGAAAATGAGCAATGTATTTGTTATTGTTGTAGGTATACTTACTGTCCTAGCAAGTATTAAGTCATTATTCTAATTCGCTATTGTTAGTTCAAGTGCTAAAATAGTGGGATATGAAAAAAGAATGAAAGAGATTATGGATAAGATAAGTCCATATTCGAATTTTAAACAAGCTGTTTTATGAGGGTTAAACTCTAATATAAAAAGACATGAACAAAGATTAGTTCATGTCTTTTTTTGTGTTGGCGTTATTCTTAGAAGAGCGTTTAAAGTAGGTAGCGAATAAAATGTTTTTACTAGGTATTTAAATAGAGGTAACTGGCATCTAGTCAAACTCAATATTATTTTGGGTTTAACTGGCCACTGCTTATGGGCAGTATAAACATAATCTCTCTTTTAAACCTTCTAACACTTCTTCAGGAACTTCCCTAATTTTGATATCTTTACCTAGGAAAAGTATCCAATTCGTTATTTCTGTTAATTCATCGGGATTGTTAACATTGATAAAAGTTTTTAGAATGGCTGTGGATTGGTAAGGATTTGTATAGGAAATAGAAATTTTTAAAGGATGGTATTTTTTGAACTGGGCAATCGCTTTTGGACCAAGTTCAAGTACAAGGTTGAGTGCTTCGTCCTTCTTACTTAGTTTTTCTAAAATCTTTTTCTTACTTAACCTCTTTTTCGTCGTATAGGGTTCGGCATTAATGAGATGATCGACAAGAAACATCTTCTTTTTTTCTTCTTTTATGTCAAAGCCTTCAATTATCCAATGGCTTTTTTCTTGATAAAGGTGTAGTAGATAAATTGGATAAGACTTGGTTTCCTCCTCTTCTTTTACGGTAATCAATAAATGGCTATCTAAAAGAAGGATTTGGATGAGTTTTTCTAACATAGGATGGGGGAGGTCAGAAAGCTCAAGTAGGTCAGGATTATGAGGGTTAGTCCCTTCAAAAAGAAAGATTTGATTTAAAAGAACAAGGTCATCCTGCTGGATTTCTGAGATGAGTCCTAGTAGTTTTTCGGCTAAAGACTGACGACTCTTTAGATAGGGAAGTTGTTGATTTCTTGTGGCCATAAAGGCAATAAAAAGAGCTTTGACCTCATTATCAGTAAAGCGAACAACGGGCAGGATAGAGTTATGCATGACAAAATATCCCCCATCCCTTCCAACTTCAGCGACGAGCGGCATCCCCATGGCTTCAATTTCTCTAATGTCTCTAATTGCTGTCGATCGTGAGATGTTAAATTCTCGTATGATTTCAGAAATTGTAAAGTGGGAGCGGTTGTTAATATAGCGCATGATCGTATTAATCCGTTCAACTTTTTTCATGGTGGTCTCCTAAACAGTATCATTTTTTGACATGATTTAAAGATATTATAAACTCATCAAGTGAAAAGATAAATCGTTTGATTAATTTAAAAGTGAGGAAGGTTTTAAATATGAAAAATTATACAATAGAAGAAAAAGATAGCTTTATCGTGTTAGGTATTGGAACTGAACTTAAGAGCCACTATACAGACTTTGCGGGCATAAACAAGGAAAAGGCAGACTTTTGGCTGGCCATCGAACAAGATGGAAGGTTGGACACTTTAAAAGCTTTAGCTACAAATGATTACATTTTTTCTGTGAGTGAAGCGGTGAATAACAAGATGATGTATTACGCTGGTGTCATGACAGAGGCAACGATACAAGAAGAATCTAGAGTTATCCAGTTTCCGAGGGGAGAATACCTAGTAGTTAAAGGGGAAGGCAATACAGCTGAGGAGCTAAGTAATAAGCTTACTGGTATTGCATTTGGTCAAGCATTAGCAGAAGTAAAAGATTTTGCCTATGTTGGTGGGCCAAATACAACAGTTGAGATGGGGCAGCGAAACGGCTTAGTATTTGGTGAAATATGGATTCCAGTTGTTAGGAAGTAAAGTGTTAAAAGGAGAGATGGAATTGTCCGATATAGTTGATTTTAAAAACGTAACTACAGCTGGCATGGAGTCTTCACCTGTAGCAGAAGCACTTGCTGGTTTACGTGCCCATGAAGCACGTTACTTTATGAATAAATACAAGCATGAATTTACGGTTGTGCCAGCTAGTGAAAGCGAGAAGACTCTTGATTATGTGAACCGCATTTTGAAAGAAGAACGTGATATTGAGTTTGCGGCAAAACCTTTAGAAACATCGTGTTTTCAAGTGGAAAATATTAAATTTGCCTATGTCTTCTATGAGGATGGTCTTGCAGTCAACGTCATGTATACGTTGGATAACCCAAAGAAGCGGGCTGTTGGATTTAAGCTTTCTGAGGGAATGGAGATACCAACGGAGTTAGTAGAGAAGTTTAAGTTTGCTAGACAGAAGTCTAAACTTGCTGGAACAATTCGAGGTTCGTTTTTTGTAATTAAAGGAGAATATATTGCAAGTTGAAGAATCAGTCATTTGTTGTATTGAGTTATTCTTTTAAAAGGCGCGATTAAGGCTAACAATCTTGAATTGTTAGCCTTTTTTACATAAGTATAATATTCATAGTCTGCTACACACTATGTTCAGATAAAATAAAACGAAAGGAAATTACTGTAGGCTGGTGGTATGAGATTTTGAGTCGATGGGCCTGTGGTGCTCCCCCATACCCATCAACTTAAGAATTCAGAATTACCCCGAAATGAAAAAATGAGCATTTTTGTTACAAGTTAGCACAAAATTTCGTTCTGGGGGTACTATAAAATTGTAGCTTGATGGAGATTTGACGTTACCCCTATAAAGGTATGGTTTTCGTACTTTTAAATACAATCATGTCACTTAAGTAATGTGAGCGTCGCTGCTATTACATTGTCCACAAATGAACGTTGGGGGCGAGATTTCATCATAACCGTTAGACCGATTAACGATACAATCAGTGCCTGTGCCAAAGACTTTGCATCTGTGTTGACTTCCAGCTCACCTGATTGAATTCCTCGTTCGATCGTCTCCTGAAAAATGACGGCGAGGTACATTTGATGTTCTCTGGTCAAAATTTCAAATCTCTCATCATGAGGTGCTAGTTCAACCATTGTATTGATACAAAAACAACCTTTACTAAGATCCACTGCGTATTCTTCATTGACGACATCGGCAAAGAAGATAGAAAATGCCTCTTTTACAGAGGAGTGACTTTGAAGCCTATTTCTTATATCAGAGGCCCGAGACATTGTATACCTGCGAAGTGCGGCTTCAAACAATTCTTTCTTATCTCCAAAAGTCGAATAAATACTAGGGCGTTGAATGCCCATTCTAGAAGTAAGATCACTTAATGAGGTAGCCTCATATCCCTTCTCCCAAAATAACTGCATTGCTGCATCTAAAACTTGATCCTCATCAAATTCACGGGTTCTTGCCATTAAGAATTCTCCTCCTCAAACTTTGATTTTATTAATTGTTTTAGGATAGGTGTGTAGGTAATTACAATTGTTGTTTTTGTTACCGAACAGTATGTAATTATTATATAATTAGCCATTCTTCCTGTCAAATCAAGCTCCATTCATTTAATGTAATATTAACTTTAGTGCAAAAAAATCGTTGACATCATGAATGAGGCTAAGTTATATTTACCAGTAATCATATTGTACTGAACGGTATGTTATGATTAAAAATCTAATGTGATTGGAGGTTAAGGGATGTGCAAAACAGAGACAAATATAGAAGATGATCCACTCTACACTAAGATAAGTCATAAATCTTCCGTAACAAAACCTAATTTGAATCAACAGCCATCCATGTCTCACGCTTTGGCATTATTGTTTGCGACTGCCTGTGGAATGTCTGTTGCCAATATTTACTTTGCACAGCCGTTGCTTGATCAACTATCTAATGAGTTTGGTATTAACCATTCCATTATTGGTGTTGTTATTACCATTACACAAATTTTTTATGGATTGGGATTACTACTACTCGTACCGCTTGGAGATTCGCTAAACCAGCGACGTCTAATTGTCGGTCAGATGCTATTATCTACAACAGCTCTGGTTATAGTTGGTACTGCTTCTTCCAGCATGGTACTTTTCGCAGGTATGGCTTTGGTGGGTCTGCTTGCAGTTGTGACACAGACTCTCGTGGCGTTTGCAGCGACCATCGCTTCCCCTACAGAAAGAGGACGTGTCGTTGGCATTGTAACAAGTGGGATAGTTATTGGCATACTTCTCGCACGTACTTTTGCTGGTATATTAACAGATGTTGCGGGATGGCGTTCTGTATATCTATTTTCTGCAGCGCTCATGCTTTTGATGGTTTTTATGTTTATAAAGATGTTGCCCAATGTTGAGCGCGAGGTAAAATCGCTATCCTACCCTCAGTTGATTAGATCGGTGCTTGCTTTGTTTATTCAAGAACGAACGTTACGCGTTCGCTCCGTTCTAGCCATGCTGATTTTTGCTGATTTCAGCATTTTGTGGACTTCACTAGTACTGCCACTTAGTACACCGCCAATTGCTCTATCTCATAGTGCAATTGGCGCATTCGGTCTTGTAGGTGTGGCTGGAGCCTTGGCTGCGGCACGGGCAGGGAAATTGGCCGATCAAGGTTACGGACAACGAACGACAGGCATTGCTTTAGCTCTATTATTGATTTCATGGTTGTTCATCAGCTATATAGAGCAGTCATTAATCGCATTAGTGATAGGGATAGTTTTACTTGATTTGGCCGTACAAGCAATACATGTCACGAATCAAACCATGATCCTTCCATTGCATACAGAAGCACGGAGTCGACTTACTGCTGGATATATGGTGTTTTATTCTATCGGCAGTGCTGGTGGTTCAATTGCGTCGACTCAAATATACGTACACTTTGGCTGGGGAGGGGTTTCCTTACTCGGAGCCTCTGTCAGTGCTTTAGCTCTTCTTTTTTGGGCTATGACCAGACGAGTTAAGATTTTATGAAATAAACGTGTGTTAGCCAATATGAGAAACACGTTACTACCATAAAGGAAATGATTAATTTTTTTGACTTAAATCTAATTGGACTAGGAGAGATAACAAATGGAAATAGGTATTACGTCTTTTGTAGAAACGAAACCAGATGTTCATAGTGGTGAAGTGATAAGTCACGCACAGCGATTACGTGAAGTTGTTGAAGAAATCGTTCTTGCTGATCAAGTAGGACTTGATGTGTTTGGTGTTGGTGAGCATCATAGGAAGGATTATGCAGCATCCTCTCCAGCGATGGTTCTATCAGCGGCGGCACCACAAACGAAAAAGATACGGCTCGCGAGTGCAGTAACCGTGCTTTCTTCAGCTGATCCTGTGCGCGTTTTTCAGGATTTTTCTACACTGGATGGCATTTCAAATGGACGCGCAGAGATTATGGCGGGTCGTGGCTCCTTTATCGAATCTTTTCCATTGTTTGGCTATAACTTGAAAGACTATGAAGAACTGTTTGAAGAACATTTGGACCTACTGCTCAAAATACGTCAGTCCGAAAAAGTGACTTGGGAAGGCGGACATAGACCAGCAATCAATAATTTAGGTGTATATCCAAGACCTGTTCAAGATCCTTTACCGATATGGGTTGGTAGCGGTGGGAATCAGGAATCTGCTATCCGTGCTGGTTTTCTGGGATTACCACTTATGCTGGCGATTATTGGTGGTAGCCCAATGCACTTTGCACGAATTGTACAGCTATATAAGAAAGCAGCGGCTCACGCTGGTCATGATGTATCAAAGCTTCAGGTGGGATCTCATTCAATTGGATTTGTTGGAGAGAATACGGAATCGGCAGCAGATACATTTTTCCCTTCCACTCAGGCAGGCATGAATAAACTTGGTAAAGAGCGGGGGTGGCCTTATTATGATCGTTCCAGCTTTGATGCTGCACGAAGTTTTGAAGGGGCGTTGTATGTTGGTGATCCAGATACAGTCGCCGAAAAAATCATTCATCTTCGTAAGCATGTAGGGATTACACGCTTTATGATGTATGTACCATTAAGTACCATGCCACATGATCAAGTCATGCGTGCCATAGAATTGCTTGGAACAGAAGTTGCCCCTCGTGTAAGAGAGGAAATTGCCAAATGGGAAGCTGAAGGAGAACAGGAGACACATCTATTCCGTTAATTATTCCATAAGGATTGCATCAAGTTTCATTATTTAATTGGAGGAATTTATATGAAAATTGACAGTCGAGTATTACCAGAATTAAAACAGGCTTTCTCGCAATTTCCAGGCTTTCAATTAGAGGAGGATTTAGAGGCGAGTCGAAGTCTCTTGTCGAATCCACATTTGGAAAAATCAGAGCTTGTAAACATGACCAAGCGAATGATTCCTGGCGCAGCCGGCGATATGTTAGTTAAAATTTACGAACCCGTTGAGAAAAATCTTGATAAACTTCCAGCTATGCTGTGGATTCACGGTGGTGGATACGTAATGGGCCACCCTGATATGGACGATGTTTTGTGTGAACGATTTGTTCAGACTGCTGAATGCGTTGTTGTGTCTGTCGATTATCGACTTGCACCCGAACATCCTTATCCAGCGGCTATTGAAGATTGTTATGCATGCTTGGTTTGGATGACAAATGAGGCAGACTCGCTTGGAATTGATGTGAATCGAGTTGCGATCGCCGGTGCAAGTGGAGGTGGTGGACTAACAGCAGCGCTTGCGTTAATGGCTCGTGATAAAGGAGGTCCATCTATTATTTTTCAGATGCCGCTGTATCCGATGCTTGATAGCCACAACATAACACCATCAAGCTATGAGATTATAGAAGACAATGCAACATGGAATAGATCAAACAATTTAACGGCTTGGAATATGTACTTGGGAAAGAAGAACGATACTAACGAACCATCTCCCTATGCCGTACCTTCGAGAGCAGACAACTTAGCGGGACTACCGCCAACTTATACATGTGTAGGTCAACTCGATTTATTCCGAGATGAAATTATTGAATATGTAACACGACTTGCACAAGCAGGAGTAGATGTTGAATTTCATCTCTACCCCGGCTGCTTCCATTGCTTTGAAGTGCTTGTGCCTGAAGCCGAAGTGAGTCAGCGTGCCAGTCAAAATTATTTTGATGCGATGGCACGGGCGCTTCATCCATAACTTATCTTAGTTCAGTCATCGGGGTGTTCAACTGAAGGCATGAGTGATAGCTCTAAATTTATTCGATGAGTAGAGATTACAGAAAGAAGTACAAATAGTGTCACCATATACTTTAAATTTTGGCCCATTCTCATTGATTAAAAACAGGAAATACTTCAAAGTTGGAATAGTTAACCGAGTTTTCAAAATAGTGTGCTAGAAATTCAACTTTTTTACTGCGGTTACGATGATAAGCGCAATCAACACTTTGGAGCGTTTTTTTTCGTAAGTCGAGTTACTTTTTTAATCGCATTCATACTAAACAGCAGCAGGAAAGGGCGCCAATTGAACATTGGCACCGTTTATAAGAAGCGATAGAATGCATCCTTAGCTGGATCTTCATTTCAAGCTCGGAAAAAATAGAATTAAGTTCTTTTGGTAGTTGATGATATTGGTTATTTTGAGCTATTGTAGTTAAGGCACCTCTTCTGTGGTAGTGATTTCTAGGTAATCTCACTATACCAAGGATCGAGGTGTTTTTCATTTACTCAAGTTGTACAGTACACAATTGATAGACTCTAAATTCAATATAGCTAAATCTCCCCGCTTATTTTATAGGTGCGAAAGTTGAGTTATTTGATTCCCATCTTAATGAAGAATTATTGAAATATATTTCTCCATTAGAATGGGAACACATTAATATTCTAGGAAAATACCGATTTAGTATAAAAGAAATTGCATCATTAGACTCCCTACAATCACTACAAACAACTTAACAGTAAAAAGCCAATTATTCTCTTAGAGTACCGGAAATCGGCTTTTTCTTATGAAATTTTGCTTAGCGTACGAAATTCGCGTTTTGATGGTGCTACCCCATTATGTTGAAAAGGAAAAGAACATCTGAGGAACTAGTGGTGACAATAGAGTTGTTCCACAAATGAGACAGAAGAATAGTGTGCTCTATCCGGGAAAATTGGAATATTTATGATTATAGAAACTGTAGCTATTGAAAATAGAACAAATAAAAGCTAAATAACAATAATATAATCTCTTTTCTAGATATGCCTTTATCAAGAATCAAAAAACTTAATACCACTTAGTACAAAAGCATCAGAACTTGGGCTATAACCAACTAACTTTCTTGTTCCTTCAATATCAATTCGTTTAAACCTGTTGTTAGATACACCATGTAAAATTGAAAATGGAGGTAAGTTCTTTGCCGTCATCGACTTTAAGAGAAGGTCCATAAAATCTTCTGGGCTTAAGTATGCACTCATATCTCTAGCTGTTAGTGGTTTACCATATGGATTATAATCATCATATGCACCTATACGAATAGCAAGACTTTGTAACCCTTCTTCATAAGCAAAATAAGAAGCAACAGCCTCTGCAAAACACTTACTTACCCCGTACATATTTTTGGGTCTCGTGGGTGAATAAGCATGTGGTTGATAATCCAAAGGATAGCCTTCAATTGTTTGAGCACTGGAAGCAACTATCACTTTGGATACATTATTATCACTAGCAGCTCTAAAAATATTATAGGTTCCCTTTATATGATTTTCTAATAAGGAGCCATAAAAATCAGCATTTGGCGAAGGATTACCTGCCAAGTGTATAACTATATCTATACCTTTCGTAAATTCTTGACAAGCAGCTAAATCAGAAACATCTAAATATATGATTTCATGATTTGTATCTTTAAAAGTTTCTAAAGCAGATAAGTTAATATCTGCTAGCCGTAACTGGTAATTCCCTTGCTTATCTAGGAATCTTGTAACATCTTGGCCAATCTTACCTGCAGCACCTGTAACTAAAATTTTTTGCATTTCACTTCATCCTTTCATAAAAAATACATCCCTTGTCAAGGGTCATATAATAGAGCATGCACTTATTGTATGTTGGTAATGGCATTAAATAAAACGAAGAAATATAATGGAGACATGAATAAAATTCATGAGGAGGACCATAGTGACTTTAACAAAATATGAAATATTTAACAAAGTGGCAGAACTCAATAGTTTTACAAAAGCTGCAGAAGTTTTAGGTTTCACCCAATCTGCTGTAAGTCATGCAATTAGCAGTTTGGAAAAAGAGTTTTCCTTTCCTTTATTTATTCGTAATCACTCTACTTTAACATTGACCAAAAATGCAGAGGAGCTTTTAATTACCGTTCGGAAAATTTTATACTATAACAACATGCTGAAGCAGGAAGTAGCCGCTATCAATGGGTTCCAAAAAGGAACAGTAAGAGTGGGGGTTTTTTCGAGTATTTCTAAAAACTGGATTCCTGGTATTCTTAAAAAAATGGAGGAAAAGTTTCCAAATATTGAAATCGAATTACTGGAAGGAAACTATGCTGAGGTTGAGAATTGGTTACAAAACGGGAGATTAGATTGTGGATTTATTAATAATGATACTTACTTTGAATCATTTGAAAAATCCTTTGAAATCGTACAATTGAAGAGGGATCGACTTTTATGTGTTGTATCTAACCAATCCCCATTATGTAAGGAAAACCAAGTATCAATGCAACAAATAGAAAATGTACCTTTTATTATGCCAACATATCAGTGTTATGATGATATTCAAAAAATATTTAGGGAGAATAAAGTTAGCCCCAATATTCGATTCGAAAATATGAATGAATACTCAGTGATCTCCATGGTGGAGAATAATCTAGGAATTAGTATATTGCCAGAAATGATTATACCGACATCAAAAATTTCTTTTGCAGCCATTCCACTTGAAAGTGATAGCTATCGAACTATTGGATTAGCTATAAGAAAACCAACCTCACTCGCGACTAAGAAATTTTCTGAGATTACTAAAAGGTGGGTATCATTTGAATCAATTTAATTTTGCCAAAATCTGAGTTATTTAAACTGATAGGGTTCTTCTTGAACGGAGTAGATTAGTTCAATAAGCAATGAGAAAAAGTTATATATTATGTGTCGATGTAGAACTATAATATACAAAAATCAGGAGGTAATTATATAGTAATATATAAATTATATGACAGAACACCCTAATAACTTTGACTAATTACTAAACCTATATAAATCTTTATGATGGAATTCACTTAAATTAACAAGTAATGATTTGGAACGAATGTGCAATCAAAGTTGATACGCCATACGCATTTGATGAAAAATAATTAGTGGGTATGGGACGTGTTATTTCAGATGGTGTAATTACTGGAGTAGTTTGGGGAATGTATGTTCTGTCAATCTGTCTGTCCGAAGGAATCGCCGCCATGTACAAATCGCGCTGGGCAATTGAATCATTTTTCCGCTGGATTTAGCTGAATTTGAACGTTCCCGTATTGTTTGGCACAACATCCAATGCGTTGTTCAATCAGTTATTCACAGCTATAATTGCCTATGCTTTGCTGAAATTTCTTCATGCACAAGGCCAAAAGACAAAATAAACGCTTGTCATTTGCAGGTTTCACATGCCTGTTTCTTTGTGAAGCCTTGTCAATTGAGTGGCAAATTAGTTTGAAAGAAACACTTGAATTCTACAGGTCGATAAATCAAGAAACTGTATTACTTTGGTTAATCAACATACGTGTTAATTTATAGTATAATGATTGCTTGAAATAATGCGGTGGAAAACAGGGAAAAGAGGGAACCGATGCCTACTATACTAGTTGCTGACGACGATGCGAACATTCGCGAACTCGTCTGTTTATTTCTACGCAACGACGGATTCGCAACAGCTGAAGCAGCGGACGGCAAGGAAGCACTGGCCGTCTACATCTCAACGAATGTCGATCTTGTCGTACTTGACATTATGATGCCGATTATGGATGGTTGGACGTTAAGCAAGGAGCTCCGAAGAGCCAATCCTGATCTACCTTTACTTATGCTGACTGCGAGAGGAGAAACATGGGAGAAAGTGAAAGGTTTCGAACTTGGGACGGACGATTATTTAACCAAACCATTCGATCCGTTAGAGTTGACGGTTCGTGTTAGGGCACTACTCAAACGATACAAGATTGGCTCCACGCAGAAGATCCATTTCGGGAACGTCATCCTTGATCGACAGACCTATAAGGTGATGAACGGGACGGAGTCGCTTAAGTTGCCGCTAAAGGAGTTCGAATTGCTGTATAAGCTCGCTGGAACACCCGGACAAGTCTATACGCGCGTGCAGTTGATCGATCAGATTTGGGGTATCGATTACGCCGGAGATGATCGAACGGTAGACGTACATATTAAACGGCTGCGTGAACGGTTCGCGACAACACCCGATTTTCGGATCGAAACGGTGCGCGGGCTTGGGTATCGGCTTGAGGTTTATGAATGATCAGATCCTTATATATACGTGTTGTCCTGACATTTTTAGTCTCCATCATCGGGGGCACGATCATTTCTTTTTTTGTGTCAACTTGGATATTCGAAGATAAATTGAACGAAAACGCTCAAATCAACTCACGTAACTTTGGCCAAGACATCGTCCGGATTTACAAGACCTTTCCGTTACGTGAAGCGGACTTGTTCGTAAGTGAAATGAAGCAGCTCGATTCTTATTATATTCGAATTTACGAAGCAACGGGTCAGTTCAAGTCTTACGGTAAAATTCACGGACACAAACCTGCGCCTGTGACGATGGAGCAACTAAAGAAAGTATTAGATGGAGGTGTTGTTCAGGACACTCCTAATGGTATTGCCACGGTCCTCTTAGGGTTGCCATTGAAAACAGAAATGGGAACGAAAGCGATATTTTTGGAAGCGCTCGCTCCTCCTTCAGCCTCTTTTGTCACAAAGTGGGCATTGGTCTTTGCAACATGTTCGTTGATTGCAGGAAGCTTATTGATTCTAGTTGCCTCTGTATTCCTGGTAAGACCGATAAAAAAGCTGACAAAAGCGACCAAGCGGATAGCATCTGGAGATTTCAACGTCAAGTTGAATATTAAGCAAACGAGTGAGCTGGGTACTTTGGCTCGCAGCTTCGAAGAAATGATGCACGATCTGCAGCAACTTGAGCAGATGCGCAGGGAATTCGTAACGAACGTGTCGCACGAGGTTCAGTCTCCGCTCACTTCGATATCCGGTTATGCTCTAGTGCTTAAGCAAGTTGACCTTTCAGAATACGAACGAAGCCGTTATCTTGATATTATCATCGCTGAAGCGAAAAGGATGTCCAAAATGAGCGATAACCTGCTAAAGCTGAGTTTTCTTGAATCGCAGTCAAAGCAACTGCGGCTCGTCACACTCAGCCTCGATGAACAAATCCGACGGATAATCGTGGCGCTCCAGCCACAATGGTCTGCTCGCGATATACATTTCGAGCTTGATTTACAGACAGTTAAAGTAACGGCTGATCATGACCTGTTAAATCAGGTATGGACGAATATCCTCAGAAATAGCATCAAATTTTCCGAGGATGCCGGCGTGATTAACGTAAGCATCAAACAAGATATCAAAAACGTGACAATCCTAATATCCGACACTGGTATTGGTATTCACCTTGACGACCAGAAGCGTATATTCGATCGTTTTTTTAAGGCCGATCGTTCCCACAGTCGTAAGTATGACGGAAGTGGTATGGGACTCGCTATCGTTAAACAGATCGTGTCGCTTCATCAAGGTGACATCCGAGTGAAAAGTGAACCTGGTCAAGGAACGACCTTCATTGTCACCTTGCCAATCACTACACCAACAGATTAGTTAGATTCATTCTCTATGCTACGACTCATATGCAAGCTTACTTGCATATAGAGCCGTAGCATTTTTTTTGGCAGTTCATATTCAGTTCATATTGTCGTCATGGTGAGTACATCTTCATTGGTTAAGTTTTCATTACAGGCACATGAAGGAAGGCAAACAGATCAGGACAGGAGAAGATGACAGTGACACAACAAGAGGAAAAGAAAACGCTGAGCGGAATGAAAATAAAGAAAGTGCGAAACATCTTACTTAAAATCATAGGAGCAATCGTTCTAGCCATTGTACTTTTTTTAGGTATTGTTTATATCGTAAATGTGATGAGTAGTCATTCGGAGCAAAAACGAATAGTGCCCTACGGGCAGCACGTATCTGTAGACGGGAAAAACATGAATGTGTTAATTCAAGGCGAGGGCGAGGAAACGATCGTGCTCCTGCCTGGTTATGGAACAGCTACTCCAGGGCTTGATTTTAAGCTTCTTATCGATGAATTATCTCCATTTTACAAAGTTGTTGCGGTAGAGCCTTTCGGTTATGGATTAAGTGATGAAACTGTAAAAGAGCGAACCACGGAGAATATGGTAAGTGAAGTTCATGAAGCTCTACAGCAGCTTAATATTAACAGATACATGCTCATGGGCCACTCCATTACAGGTATTTATGGAATTGATTATGTGAACAAATATCCAAACGAGGTGACTGCATTTGTCGGAATCGATAGCAGTGTTGCAACACAACCGGGTATGGATATCAATTTCCCATTAAAAACGTTTGCATATCTCAAAAAATCAGGCCTCTTAAGATTGGCTATGAAAATCAGTGCTGACCCCTATGCTGGACTGGCATTTGATGAAAAAACCGTAGAGCAAATGAAAATGATTTCGAATAAAAACATGTATAATGACACAACCTTGAATGAGATGGACCATATTTCGTCTAATTTTAAAGGGGCTCAAGGTTTAATCTTCCCTAAATATCTTCCACTTCTTCTCTTTGTACAAGCGAATAGTGAAGATGTAGCAGGATGGATACCTCTGCATGAAGGGCAGATCAAAGACTCGGTACATGGAAAAGTAGTAACCATGGATGGATCACATTATTTACACCATACCAAATTCAAAGAAATCGCTGAAAACGTTAGACTATTTATGAAAGAAGTAAAGTAAGTGTTCAGAGAAATGTTCATCCGTTATTTTATGCATTTGTCTACAGTCTGCAAGACCATCATTTCGATGGTCTTTTTTATGTCCAAACAGTTGTATATTTCCAAACGAAGATTATACTTTCGCCTGAAAGACATTGGGTTTCATTTTCATATTAACTAACGAGGCAGGTGTGCGGCCAAGCCTAGGTCGTATCATATAACGGGTGGGATTCCCGTCGAGTAAGAACTAGCCATTCGCTCGTAGCGAGTCTTGGAGGGCTAAAGGTAACTTTAAGCGTTAACAGTTAGGTGGCGGATTTGCTTTACTGATCGTTCTATTCATCCTGTTAATCATTATAGGATGTAGTTGTTGGGGCGGATTCGGTTACTAAAAAAAGGGGCACTCATAAGAGTGTCTTTTTTCTCAATATAAGAACTCTAAGAATATGATATTATTTTAATGCAAATTCCCTTTTGTGCAATGAGATAGTAATGCCCAACAAAAAACCCACCTATTTCCGTAGGTGGGCCTTATCTTTATTACACAATATCAAAGTATACTCTCTTTTTCTCGTAAATTTTATGTAATTATACATATTTGTAAAAATTACATAAAATAAATATTACATGTAGTAAAATATAAATTGTGGACACGTTCTATAAAGCTGATTCTCCGATTAGAAGGCGTAACACATCTCAACCATATAGGTGTGGCGTTGCTTTAATCTAGCCAAACAAACGATCTCGATTCTCTTGTATTTGTACACTAACAATCTGTTGAAAATAAATGATTCTGTTTTATAGGACGTGTTTACTTAATGTCCAATACATATTATTAAATTAAAGTGGTTCAAGTCGGAGGAAGGCACCTTAGGGTGTCTTTTCTTTATGGGGTCTCATCAAATCGGTATCTGACTTATTTTTTATGTTTATCATGCAATTTTTTGTTGTTGCATTTCTTTTTATTAGCTTGATAGCGATGTGGCGGTACCCCGTTAATAGAAAACTACTGCAAGAGTTATAGTTTTATGTTTTCATTTCCCTTTTGGCATTTATCTTTTAATCAGATGAATGCTTTTTTTAGTACATAATAAAAAATAACCAGAAAAACTGTCACAAAATCGGTTTTTCTGGTTTCTCTATAATACAGGCATCAAATTGAAAGTGAGGTTTAAACTAACATGTTAACCATAGAAAATGAAGAAAGTCATGCTTCTGATATGCCTTTTGAAGATTTATTTAAGCAGTACTATGCTTATGCTGTGAAACAGATTATATGGATTGTTAAAGATCAATCTATCGCTGAAGAGTTAGCACAAGAAGTGTTTTTACAATTATATCGTAGCGACTGGAAAGTAATTGAAAACATACCTGGATGGTTGATTAAATCTTCTACTTATGTAGCTTATAACCATTTGCGATCTGAAAAAAGGCAACAAGCGAAGATTGATAAAGAAATACAATACCATGAAGTACAAAATGTTTCATCATTAGACGATGATTGGATAAGAAAAGAAGAAATTACAAAGGTACAAACGATACTAAATAAAATGAATGATCGAGAACGAACCCTTTTACTAATGAAATTCTCTGGTTTTCAATATAAAGAAATTGCAGAAATACTTCAAATTGAAATATCTTCTATTGGAACATTATTGGTCCGAGCCAAAATGAAATTTCGCAAGATTTATAAACAAATGGAGGAGGCATAACAAATGAAATGTTATGATATCGGATTTATTCAAACATATATTGATGGAGAACTTTCTCATGATATAAGAAAGGAATTCACAAAGCACCTAGATACATGTGAAGCATGCCAAGATTTATTAGTAGAAATCAGTAAATTAAATCAATGGGAAAACGTAATGCTAGATGAAGAATCTGCAAATTCACCACAAGAAATCAAAATTGATATAGAACAAGCATGGAAAACATTTGAAAGTCGTTCCAAGCTAGACAATGTTTCTAATATAAATCACAAAAAACAACAGAAGAAGGGACTCTTTACAAACATGAGTAAAAAATCAAAACGTTTCATGTATACAGCAGTAGCTGCAGCAGCACTGTTCACAACAGCAATGATTCCACAAGTACAAGTAGCGGCTACAAATGCTGCCTCATATTTTTCTGATGCAATTACAAATGATAAAGTTGTAAATGAAGGAATACAAGATGAAAATGGTGTCACACAAGATATGATGAAGAATGGTAAATATATTCCTATTGATGAAAAAATTACAGATCAAAGTATTACTGTACATTTCAAAGAATTATATATCGCAGATTCACGTATATCAGTTCATTATAGAATGGAAAAAGCTGACGGAAGTTTAGTACCATTTGAATTTGATACATCAGGATTAGAGCTCGAAAATGATGGTAAAATTAATGGGCAACAAGAGGAAAACCCTGAGATTAAACATGAAGGGAGACTATCATTTATCCATGATTCAGATGACCGTCTTCCTTTTGAACTTATGGCAGCAGGTAAAAAATTAAATGATGTAGGTATTCGTGATAATGATAAACCCGAAGGTGTTGCTACATTTGTTATAGTTTCTGGGGGAAAAGACGATTTTAAACAGCCCCTTACTTTAGATGTAAATATAAATAGAATTGGAAAAGTAATTGGATCTTGGAAAGGTGAAATTCAAATTGATACTTCACATCTGAAAAATAATACTAATTAAAATGAAAAAAAGAATAGAACAATATGTATCTAATGCTCAGTTTATATGTTTTCTTGTTTTCGTTACATTTATTTCTTATATAGTTTTTACTCTATCTTTTATTTATGATTTAAGTTTATAACCTTAAATCAATCATTTAAGACCATTACAAGAAAAACCTCCCTAAAAAAGTAGGAAAATAAATAACCGGTCCCTTAACGTATAAGGAATCGGTTATTTTGTATCTAAAATGTGTCTAAACTTACAATTTTCTTTTTTGATATGGTGCACCTATAGAGAAAGAATTTTTTCGTTTAGGGGGTACTTCAAAACCTTAACTTGATGGCGATGGGGTCCCGCCAACATAACGCGAATTTCGTACGCTAAGGAACTTTTTATTTAAAAACTTGGTTTTCCGTACATTAAGAGTGTTCCATAAACGGTATTTGATGTTTGATATAAAAATTTGTTTTTGGTCATGAGTTTTTGAACTGAATTTTAAACATATTTCAGTCAGTTTTGATAGATATAAATAAAGTTCCTTAAACGACCGTTTTAGGGACTATTTGGACTGGTTAGTCAACATGTGATACCGCCAGCATTTCGAAAAAAACACGCTAAGCAAATTAAATAAGAAATAAGCAGGTTTTATCACGTTAAGAGTAAACCTATTTATGAAAAATAAAATTCTTAAAAAATGGAGAGCCGATACCATAAACCTGCATTATTAATGTAGAATTTTGATGTTGGCTCTTTATTTACTAAAATAGCAAGTTAGTGAATAAATTGTTCATATTTTTTCGAGAGGAGGTTAAGCAATGAGAGCACCGTATCAAGTATTGATATTTCCTTATATAAAAACTGATGATTCCATTCAATATGGCATTTTTAATCGAAGTGATTATGGTTATTGGCAAGGAATAGCTGGTGGTGGAGAAGATGGTGAGACTCCTATTGAATCAGCAAAACGGGAAGCGTTTGAAGAGGCTGGTATTATAAGAGAATGTCCATATATAAAACTAGATTCTGTGTCTTCACTACCAGTAGAGGATGTAGTTGGTGAATTTCTTTGGGGAGAAGATGTTTATGTAATAAAAGAATTTTCTTTTGGAGTTAAAGTTCCTACAAAAAATATTAAATTATCTAAAGAACACTTCAAGTATAAATGGTTGTGCTTTGAGGAAGCCGTAACGCTTTTAAAATGGGATAGTAACAAAACAGCTTTGTGGGAATTAAACAAAAGGCTGTTAAAATAATTTAAGTGTTAGTTAACAAAGCCGATAATAGAAATCACACATTAAACATATATTTATACGCGTCGTTACTACACGTTAAGGAATAGTAATAAAAAGATGATGCCGATAAAACTATATAAAAACCAAAAGAATCCTAAGATGGGGAATGTTTTATGAAAATTAAGCATAGTAAACCTCCTTGGGTATATAAAGGATTATAATACATCGTTGGTCTATTTAGAATACTAACCATGAATTGGATGGCATTAGGTATGGTTAAACTAATAGAAATGATACATTAAACGTATTTAATGAGTCTGCTAGGTATAAAGATAATTGATAATCATACAATGATATGGAAGGGCCTTTTCTAACGTGTTAGTTACCTCAACGTATATGTATCTCTTGGCGCCTGGGCGAGGGTGCTTTTTTTATTGCACATTTATAATATGGACAAGCATAATATTATGTAACAGGACGAGTTCTTCGTGTCCTATTCAATGCTCAGGATAAACCCCAATTCACATTGAGAGCACCAATAGCGAGGGTACTCTCTTTTTATTGAATCAACATTTATTTTTATGCCTAATGAATTCGCTAAGTGGATACTATTTCATGTAAAATGGTGATTTTATTTATATTCTGGATAGATTTCTTGCGAAATATGTAACTAGAGCCGTATTTAAATTGAAATATGATACGATAGTTGTATATATACATTTAGATGGTAAGAGGGGATAAAAGTTGATGAAAAACCATATAAAAGTAAATGGAAAACTCCTTCAAACAAATATATACAATTTTAATTTTTTTGGAGGCGTTTTTCAATAAGCTTTGCTTTTTCATTCACTTTTGTTGTATATGTGAAATCACCGTAACAATATGGATATCTAAAATTTTGTTTATTTCCACCACAAGTGTATGTAGCTGGATTCTGATCAACTTTCAACTTAGAAAACTGTTTAGCTGTATCTTCCGAGTGTTGTTTAGCTTCTTGATTGGCAATAAAATCAATATAGCCCGGCCCCATATTATAGCTTTGAATAATTGTATCCATGCTAACACCTTTTTCTTCTCCATATCTATACATTTGAACAAAGTGTTTTACCCCTTGTTTAATGCTCAAGTTTATCTCTTGGATTTCATTTGGCTTTAATCCAAGTGATTCGGAAGATTGCATAGGATCGTTGCCCTCACCCCTACTCTCGTGGTACATAATTCCTAGTAAAATTGCTGTTTTTTCTCCCAAATTATATTTTTCTAATTCTTTTTTCATGATGGGCTCATATTGCAATAAACGTTCCTCGGTAGCAAACGCTTTATTTTTTTGAGTATTGGTTTTGTCATTAAAATATAGTATCCCGATTATTGTTCCTAACCCTAAAATACTAATAAAGAATAATATAATAGTTTGTACTTTTCTCTTATTCTTCAAATATTACTCCTCCTTTTACAAGAAACCCTATTTTCAATGGTGGCTGGTTATTAAAAAATTCAATAATTCTCTATTTTCTAGCTTTTTTAGACTCGAAAATTTTTTTCTAAATGCTAAGTTTAATAGAAAAATTTAAAGATAAGGTAAAGATAAGATAAAGATAAAATAAAGTCCATTTTTTAGGGTATCTATTATGTGTTCTAAAGGCTCCAGGTTCAAGAGATATATTATCTACATAACCCATAAGAGAGAAGGAGGTAAGCAAAATATCACTTGAAACAGATATAATTCTTTCTTTATTAGATATAAAACTGTGGATGGCCCATCATTCGGAAATTAGTCGCTTAAAAATAAAAAAAATTAAAATCAGAACCGTACCTCAATAAGTCTTCAAGTGTTAATAAAAGAAAGCTATATAAGGTGAGGGAATAAAGATTCAACACCAATGATTATAATAAAAAGAACCTTCAATAGGCTCTTTTTTATAGTTGGTAAATATGTTATCAACAATAGATGGTAATAAAGATAGAAATTTAGACACTTTTTATTAATGGGCTAAGTTTTCTTAGGAAGAAATCTATTTCTCATGACTGATCGCTAGATATAACAGGATATATCATTTATTAATTTGGGTGGGTGATTTAGCTTTTTGAGTTTACTACACTAAAATTTAAATTTTGTTTAGGGACAAAATGTTAAAGTGTTACATTCTGAATTAACAGAAAATTAAAGTGGTAAAAATCCTATTAAATCTTTTATCAGGTAACTCATATTTCTTTGGCCTTATTTTCATGGTATTACCGAACGTTTATATGTCTCTAAGGGAAAGAAATACTTTAAGTTTTATTACCATCTAATGTTTGATTAAGATGGTAACATGAAAATAAAACGTTTACAACTAGAAAGTAAAGAAAAAATATAAAAATTCGACTTTTTTCGACATTACGACTATGAGAGAAAGAATCTAAATTAAGTAAATCTTATATTTAGAGGGGATATTTACCTTATACATAACGGTTAAAACATTTGCAAATGTTTCACGAGTAATTAAAAACGTCGAATATAATATTATATTGTGACAATTTTAAACAAATATACTTTATAATTCATACTTAGACTAATAAATTAATTACTAATAAATTAAATACGCTATATTTAATAGAGTATAATACGGAATATTTAACTTTAATATTCCATATTATATATAATTATGAATCATTTAACATATTTGTTGCGGGAAATTTTGACATAAGATATTTTAAATATTAAGCACAGAAACATTTCAAAGAAAAAGAGCTATTTTAAAATGTACCCTAAAAACGTTTTTCCTAAAAGTAGTAAGATTTTGCAAAAATGTTTCTGTGCCTAATTAGATGAAAATAATATGATAAATTGTAGTTTGCAAATTACATTTCAAAGTATAAAGGGGGCATTTATTGCAGCTCGAATATCTATTACTGATTTATTGCATAAAAAAGTAGCTGCACAAAAGTACAGCTACTTTTTTCTTGAAAACATTATTATGCAAATAGCATACTTAACGTAAACTTGCGCTTAACGGTACTTGTGAATAAATTGTGAAATTGCTACTCTATGTTTCTAACTAACATTTTTGCACCAAAACCATATAAAAAAAGGACGAATAGTTACGTCTTCTTTTTATATGGTTATATTAGCTACAAAATAATATCATTTAAATACATCTTCTATTATATTAGCAGGGGATAGTGATAGAAAAGTGTGTTCCTTTTCCTAGTTCACTTTCTACCTCTATATCTCCGTTTAATTCTTTAATAATACTGTACGCAATCATAGTACCAAGCCCAGTACCTTTTTCTGTTGTTGAATAAAATGGCAAGGCAATACGTTTTATTTGTTGGGAAGACATTCCTATTCCTGTATCAATAATATCAATTACAATATTATCTTTTATTTTTTGTATATTTATTTGTAATACGCCACCATTTTTCATAGCCTCAATTCCATTTTGTATGATGTTGGTTAGACATATTTTTAATTTTTCAGTATTAGCATTTATGTAAAGGGAATCTGTTGTAATATGCTGTTTTATTTCAACATTATATGAAAGAGCGAGTGGTGAAATATTATCTTTCACTTGATTTAATATGTAATTAATATCTAGTTCCTCTTTTATAATGTTTTGTGGTTTGGTTAAAGATAAATAGTTATTAATAGTAGATTGTATTTGCTGCATTTCAAGTAACATAATTTCTAAGTACTTATCTTGAGACATCTTAGCACTCTCATCTTCATTTAGTAATTGAGTGAATCCACGTACCGTGGTCAGTGGATTATGAATTTCATGCGCGATCGATGCAGCTAGTTCGCTAGCTATATAAAATTTTTCTGCTCTTTGCATTCTTTCTTTTATTTTATATTTCTCGATCATTCCTTCTATTAAATAAACTGATAATAATACTGTGAAAATATTTATGATTATATAATTGAATAAAAATTCAATGAGAGTAGAGTCAATTTTACCACCTGTATTTATTTGCGTTACAATACCGCAGATAGAAAGGGAAGTTGTACATATCAAAATAAGTAGAATACTTAATAATATCTTCTTTTCCTTGAAATAAGTAGGTGACAAGTAACGAAACATGATTGTAATAACAGAAATAATAGTAAAGATAATAAATGATGGGAAGACTCCGCTTCCACCTAAGTAAAATCTATAAGAAAGATATAAAACTCCAATACAAATAATGCTCTTTGTATTTCCATATAGAAAAACTAATATAATGGGAATAAAACGTAAATCATAAATGAACCCAGCGTGTAAATGAAAAGGAAAAGTCATACAAAAAATAATTGCAATGGAGGAAAGTACAGAAATTAATATATTATTACATGCCATTTTTTCTTTATGTTCTAGCCAAAATACTTGGTAACTAAGGATACAAATAATAATAATAAATGTATTTAATAATAGTGTAGGAATTCCCATAGTTTATACCTCTCTGAGAGTTTGTAAGTAGGATTATGTATGTGTTTAATCTAGGTGTTTGATTTTATTAGATTTTCTATCTTTAAAAAAGAAAAGGAAGGGCACTTGAAAAAGTGCTTTTTTACCATTTATATTAAAATCGATGAGGAAGATAGAAATAAAAAGTTACTTTTACTTATGAACAAAAAAAATTGAAAGTAGCCCTTGTATAGGTAAAAGATGAAGCAAATTACTGAAATAGTTACGTTTCTCTGGAGTGAATATTCCGAAAAAACATTGTGTATGGCGAAATCCATTTTATAACCTTCGCCATATTAACATGCAACTTATTAAATTACAAAGAAAAAATTAAAAATTATTATTTTTTTGTTATTTTAATTTATTTAAAAACGTAAAAGTATTCAAGAGGTTACCATTGAGATGCTAGGGTACTTAGACCAATATCCGAACTTCGTAATAACGTTGTTACTTTTTACTAATATTCTTAATACTAATTTTAGTATAATTAATTGATTGAAAGTTCTAATAATTATTTACGTACCCCTTTTTTTATATCATTTTATATTAAATACAATGATATTTATTGTCACATAATAATGCAAATTTCCAGTAAACTAATAGAAAAAATCCTATAAAAACATAATTTACTATCTTTTATATAAACATTGCAGGTGTAAATGCAATAAAATTTCATTATTAATACATATATTCAATCTGAAAATATCTGTTTACATATTAAAATATCTTTGGAGTGGTCCTTCATGCGAAGAATCGTTTCCGTACTCCAACTACCGTTATTCTAGTATTTTACCAAGTTTCTTATTTTGTTAAGGTATCCTAATATTGTTACTTTTGCGAAATGTAATGTTTTAATATTATAATTTATAGTGGTTGTTGAGAAAATAAATAATTTGTAAAAATAATATAATATTTGTAACTTTATGTCTTATAATATGAAATATCTTCGTTGTGATTATTTTAAATATTTGAATAATACATCGGGTTCATTTTATCTAGGGAGGTTTTAAAATTGGGGAGAAGAGTTGTTAAAAGAGTTTTTGCATTATTATCAGTACTAGCATTATTCTTTAATGTGTTTCTACCGAAGGCAAATGCGGAGGTTATGACGCATGAAAAGTATTCAATGAACTGGAGTTATAGCAACAGTTTAGGTAAGTACATTCGAACTGAAATTATTAAAAATTCAAGCGGTCAAATTGCTTATTGTTTAACTCTTGGCTTAAAATCACCAAATGGTGAAGATCTTCCTGAAATGGGGAAAACAGATAATGTAGTATATAGGGTTCTATTAAATGGTTTCCCACAAAAAAGTATAGAACAACTGGGGGTAGCTAATAAGAATGAAGCACATTATGCAACTCAGCTTGCGGTTTGGAATGCATTAGGTCAACTTGATGTAAATGAATTAAAGCATGAAAATAAAAATGTTGAAAAAGCGGCTAAGACAATTATTAATGCTGCAAATACAAGTGAAGATACTCAAGATATTTTTATGAATGTGATTCCTGCTGAAAAGCAAAAGGCAGAATTAAAGGGTGAGTTTTTTGAAACAAACCTATACACAGTACAAACAAATGCTAAGAGTGGTTCTTATAAAGTAGTAGCGAAAAATGCACCTAATGGAGTTAAAATTGTTAGTGAAAATGGAGAAGTGAAAGATCAGCTTTCACTTGGGGAAAAATTCCGTATCCAAATTCCTAAAGATACAAAAACGGGTGAATTTAATCTAAGTGTTGCTGCAAATGTAACTAAAGTTCAAGCAATTGCTTATCGCGGTACTGATACTGTTCAGAATGCTACAGTGCTACTAGAAAGAAATGAGGAAAAGCTTAGTAGTGACCTTGCAGTAAATTGGGAAGCTGCTGGTTCTTTAAAAATTAAAAAGGTTGGGGAAAATGGAGAAATATTAGCTGGTGCAGTATTTGAAGTCTTTAATGCAAATAATGAATCAGTTGGAAAAATCACGACGGGTGCTGATGGTACTGCAGAATTAAATAACCTACCAATTGGTACCTACACAGTAAAAGAAATTAAAGCACCAACAGGTTATGTTTCAGGTGATAAACCACAAACTATTGAAGTTAAGACAGGGGAAATAGGAGCTGTTCAAGTAGTAAACAACAAAGTAAAAGGTAACATCGAAATAAAAAAACTTAGTGATTCAGGTAAGATGTTGCCTAATGTTGAATTCACGGTCTTTACTGAAGATGGAAAAGAAGTGAAAAAAGTAGTAACAAAAGAAAATGGAATTGCAAATGTTGATGGTCTTACGTATGGTAAATATTATTTCTTAGAGACAAAAACACCTAATGGATATATTGGAAATAAAACAAAGTATCCTTTTGAAATTAAAGAGCACAATAAAACACTTACTTTTACAGTGGAAAATACAGAAGTGAAAGGTAGTGTGAAATTACTAAAAGTAGATAATGAAGATATCAGTAAAAAATTAGAAGGTGCAGTATTCGAGCTAAAAGATGCAAGCGGGAAAGTAATTGGGGAATATAAGACAGATAAAAATGGTGAAGTTAACGTCAAAGATTTAGCGTATGGTAAATATTCATTTGTAGAAAAGGCTTCTCCAAATGGTTACGTTCTTATTACAGAACCAATTGTGTTCGAAATAAAGGAACACGGAAAAATTATTGAGTTATTAGCAGTTAATCATCTTATCAAAGGTGATCTAGAAATTACAAAAGTTGATGTAGCTGATGGAAACAATAAGCTTCCGAATGCAGAGTTTACTATTTATAATGAAGCAGGAAAAGAAGTAGTTAAAGGGAAAACAGACGATAAAGGTATCGCGAAGTTTGAAAAGTTACCATTTGGAAAATACACATATAAAGAAACTGTTGCACCAAAAGGTTATGTATTGAATGAAGAAATATTCTCTTTTGAGATCAAAGAGAATGGTCAAATCATTAAACATATTGTCAAAGATGAAAAGATTCCATCAGTAAAAACAACAGCTACTGATAAAACCGATGGTACAAAAGAAATGCACACTTCTAAGTCTGTAACAATCCAAGATAAAGTGGAATACAAAGACCTACAAGTAGGTAAAGAGTACACTTTAAAAGGTAAATTAATGGATAAAGAGACTAATAAACCATTAGTTGTAAATGGTAAAGAAGTAACTGCTGAAACTAAGTTTACACCAAAAGAAGCAAATGGTTCTATTACACTAGATTTCACTTTTGATGCAACTGGTTTAGAAGAAAAAGAAGTAGTAGTATTCGAAGAGTTACTGAAAGACGGAAAAGTTGTTACTACACATGCTGATATCAATGATAAAGGTCAAACAGTTAAGTTCGTTAAGCCATCAGTAAAAACAACTGCTACAAACAAAGCTGATGGTGGAAAAGAGATTCATTCAAAGGATTCTATCACTATTCAAGATAAAGTAGAGTATACTAACTTAGTTGTTGGTAAAGAGTACACTGTAAAAGGTAAATTAATGAACAAAGCTATTAACAAACCATTATTAATTGATGGTAAAGAAATAACAGCAGAGACTAAGTTCATTGCAAAAGAAAAGAATGGTTTTGTAACATTAGACTTTACTTTCGTTGGTGCTGAACAGCAAGGAAGAGAAGTAGTTGTGTTTGAAGACTTATTGCATGAAGGTCAAGTAATTGCAACTCACGCTGACATTAACGATGTAGGTCAAACAGTTCGATTTGTAGAGCCTTCCATTAAAACAACAGCTACAAACAAAGCTGATGGTTCTAAAGAGTTAGACGCTTCTAAATCTGTAACAATCCAAGATAAAGTGGAATACAAAGACTTAATCGTGGGTAAAGAGTACGTTGTAAAAGGCAAACTAATGGATAAAGCAACAAAAAAACCATTATTAGTTGATGATAAAGAAGTAACAGTAGAATCTAAGTTTACTGCAAAAGAAAAAAATGGTTCTATCACACTCGATTTCACATTTAATGCATCTGCATTACAAGGTAAAGAAGTGGTAGTGTTTGAAGAATTGTATCAAGATAATGTTTTGGTTGCTATTCATGTTGACATCGAAGATAAGGGTCAAACGGTGAAATTTAAAGAGGTAAAACCGGAACAACCAAAACCAGAACAGCCGAATCAAGATAAAAATACTCCAACATCAGAGCAACCTAAAGAGCAAGTAAAAGAGCAACCACAACCTAAGAAAGAAATTCAATCTAAAATTGGATGGTTACCGCAAACAGGCGCTGACCTTACAAGCTGGATCTCTATGGCTGCAGGTGCATTATTGTTAATTGTTGGTGGAGTGATTTTCCTAAAACGTAAAAATGCATAAAAATTAAAAAATAAGCACATCTGTTTTTTTACTAGATGTGCTTATTTTTATGTTAATAATTTAGTCCTAGTTACAGTATTTTAATCTATTTGCTTATTTTTGAGTTGTTGTAATAATTCCAGGACAGCAAAACAGTCAGCAGCTGCTCGGTGTTTAATCGTTAATTTCGTTGCATCACTTAATGAAATCCATCTTTTTGAATCTACATAATCGGCGTACATTTCCATAATACATGTGGATTTAAAATTCTTAAATTCTACATTTAATTGATTCATAATTACTTGGTGTTCGTAACAGCTAGGGCAGAGACCTAGACGTAGTTTAGCTTTACTTTGAATGACATGGCCACACTGTTTACAAGTCCGTTGCTCCAAGCACCATACAAAAAGCTGGGGCATCACTTCATAAACAAGCGGTAATGGCTGATGGACTAATTAATAGTGTCTCAACGCATGTTGCAGAAGCTCAACAAGCATTCCCAACCTTGCATACAGATATCATGTCTGGATTAGATGCTGCCAATAACATTATGGACTCTGCTAATAAGATTTCAGGCTATAAAATAGATACGTCTAATATGGCTAAAAATGTTGGAAACATGGATGGTTTATCTACTCGCCTCAAAGATTTTGGTGTACCACCTGAAAAAATGGAAGAGTTTTTGGCAGAACAGAAGCGTACAAATGAACTTGGATCGATGTCACTTGATTTCATTCCAGTTATTGGGCAAATCAAACAAGGGCTACAACTCATTAACGGCAAAGAATATTTCGCTGATAGAGAGTATGACAAAAATGACTATGTATGGGGAACCGTTTCTACTGTTTTTGGTGGGGCTCCTAAAGTTATTGGACGTGTATTCGGTAAATATGGTGAGTTAGAACAAAAAGCGAAGGATTTAGGAAAAGTATCAAAGGTAACTGAAGAGATTGGATGGAGTATGCCAAGAGGCGGAGGGGTCATTGATGGGCGTAAGTATACTGAACATGCGCTTGAAAGAATGGCACCTGATACAATTCAGGTTCGGGCAGAACTTACGAAGCGTGCACGTGAAAGAGCTGAAAGGAATGGTTACACATTCGGATCAAAAGAATATATGGAGGAATTAAAAAAAGTTGATCCGCGAGGTGTAACACCAAGCGTAGTAGAAGAAACAATTAAGCATGATACTAAAAAACCAGGAAATAAACCTGGTCTATGGCAATACGATGGGAAAGATGTTAGAGTCGTATTGAATGATAGTGGCGATGTTGTTTCCGTTGTACCTAATAAATCGTGAATATTATAAATAAAGTAGATTGAGCCCATTCACGAAAGGAGTTGTTAAAATGAATATTCAATATGATGAATACGAATTATTAGAAATATTCGAGAGTGAACCAGAAGATTATTTTATTCCTGGTGCAGGTGCATATAGATATAATAAAATAGATAAATTAGGATTTGAATTAGTAATGATTATGTGTTATTACGAGGAAACTGTTGAATTACAATTGTATTACAAAAATAAATGCATATTTGAAACCAAGATACATTCGGCGAAACGAATCTATACCCGTAATGACTCATTATATGTCCAAGGCGGCGTAGAAAACAAAACAATCGAAGTAAAATTCAAGCCACATTTTACAGTTCAAATAGAGAAGTTCTAGATAGATGAAATAAGAAAACACCTTATGCATATAAGGTGTTTTCTTATACAAAAAGCGCCTACATAGACGCTTTTTGTGCCACTTAAAAGGATTTAAGATACGTTTACTTGAGTTCTTTAGGTAGCTAGGGTTTGAAATACTAACTTAAAAGAAAAATGTTGAGCAGTTCATCTTTATTATTAATATATCTGAATTAAAGATGCAATTTTGCATCCCAATTTCTGCGGCATCAATTACATGCTACCCTCACAAATATAGAAAAAGGTGCGAAGTCAATTCTATGACTTTGCACCTTTTTATTTCACTTGAACTTTGTTTAAGCGCGTTTATCTACTCATTGTTACGCGTGAATTGCGTTTAAAATCGACACTTTATTCGTAGTAAATAATACATAATTTTGTTTTACAGTTTTAATTAATATACGATCAGTTGTCCCATATGCTGTTCCGATACGGATTGCACTTGGTTCTTCAACACCCGCATAGGTAGCATCTTCGGTAACCTCAATCACATCACGTAATGGAATCGTGACCTCCGCAAATTGCCATGAAATAATTAACTCCTCTTTTGTTTTTTTGACATCAATGCCTAGCATTATACCAAGACCTTTCTATAACAGAATGCTACACTTCTTATCTTATTATACAAATCTTTAGATTATTTTTCTACATCTATAAATAGAGCTGATATTTTAAGGGTATCAAAAGAACGGGAAGATATACTATCAATCTATTAAGGAATGCGTTATGAAGAAAAGTTCACAAGGAATTAATATGGATTTGATATGGTTGAAGTATGATGAATGAGTAACAGTAGGAGTTGCAGGAAGGAAATGAATGATGAGACTTAAATTAGTAGGAACCTTAACTTGTATAGTAGTAATGCTAGGTATCTTTATCATTTACACCAATATATCTATTGGTAAAGAACCATATAAGACAAACCATGAAACTAGTGAAAACTCCATAAATAAAGAAAAAAATAGTAAGCAAAATGGGACTTCAAATAAGATAGCAAGTTCCTTTGCTAGTATACAGGCTGTAGTAAATAAGGAATATGGTTTACCCGAAGACTATATGCCAGAGGATTTAGTTGTACCAAATGTACCGTTCTCATTTAGTGGAACGGTAGAAAAGAGTCATCTTCGTAAAGAAGCAGCGGAAGCGTTAGAAAAACTATTCCTTTTAGCTAAGCAAGATGGGATCCAGTTGAATGCTGTTTCAGGATTTCGTTCCTATGAGTATCAAAAAGGTCTGTATGCCAACAATGTTAAAAAGAAAGGGCAAGAGCATACGGATCGCTTCTCTGCAAAGCCAGGGCATAGTGAACATCAAACAGGGTTAACGATGGATGTTTCTTCTAAAAGTGCGAACAATGAACTAGAGCTATCCTTTGCGAATACGAAGGAAGGAAAATGGCTGAAAGAAAACGCGCATCGTGCAGGGTTTATCATTCGTTATCCTAAGGGGAAGGAAAGTATTACGGGTTATGCATATGAACCTTGGCATATTCGCTATGTAGGAGATATTGCTGAAAATATATATAAGGAAAAACTGACTTTAGAAGAATATATGAATCTGTGAAAATAGAATTGAAGAGTTAAACTGTATTCATTGTTTATGAATGCTACTTTTTCTATTAAAAAGCCTAATTTCTCAATGTTTTGTAGAGAAATTAGGTTTTTTTCATCACTTCATTAGAGTTTTTTAGGCTTCGTTCGTTGGTATACTTCACACAATATTATAAAGGAAATAGAACTTACTGAAGATAACATATGAATGTTTTATAAATGTATCAAAAAAGTGAACAAAATCGTTATTTTGCACAACAAGGTAGTCAGCTTAATGAAATAACTGCTTGTAAAAAAAGAAGCCCTACAGGAAATATTACAGGGCTTCACCAAGTTGAGTTATGTCGTATTCACAAGGGATTTTAACATGATATTTGTGTTGAATAAACTGGTAAATGTGTCCAAGTAATTTGGAGCTATTTTATAAAAAAAGAGAAGCGCTTAATCAGGACGCTCCTCTTAATGCCAATACACAATAACTATCCCATTATACTGTATAAGCGTAAAATATTTAACAATTACCTTCATGGTAAATATTTCATTTTGTCTTAGTACCTTTAAATCACGAAAAAAGGTTCTGCTGTTTCCAACAGAACCTTTCCTAAAATGGCAAAGAGTAACTCTTACCTTACTCTTTGTTCATATACTACAGGAGTTTTAATGAAAATCCAAGGCTCCTTATATTGAGAAATAAAGAAGAATCATTATAAAAATTTTTATCTTTTTTCATAAATAAAAGAGCAGCTAGCAAAAACTAACTGCTCAATACAAGGAGATACAGAGAAAACTAAATGGATTTTGGCATACAGCCTATCAACATTATGGACATAATATTGATTTTTATTCGAAGGAATTCATGTTTTACAAATCAGATTATGATAGTCGATATTCTCCATATTGACCAGAAAAGAACCAAGAATTCTAGTGAAATTCCAAGTGTTCTTTTCCTAGTTTTTTGAAATTCTTTTACTAAATAGCCAATAGCGCTAATTGCTAGAAGAATGAAAAGAATAAGTTCTAGTGTAACTGGCATTTGATCTACTCCTAATCCATTATTTTAATTTATTATATAACGATTATAAGATATTTTTTGTGGTTAGTGGTGAGAAATTAAACAAAACCATCTCTTTACGAAAAAAGGTCCTGTTGTTTCCAACAGAACCTTTCCTAAAATGGCAAAGAGTAACTCTTACCTTACTCTTTGTTCATATACTACAGGAGTTTTAATGAAAATTCAAGGCTCCTTATATTGAGAAATAAAGAAGAATCATTCTAAAGAATCTTATCTTTGTTATAAATATAAGAGCAGTTAGCAAAAACTAACTGCTCATCTCCAAGGGGGAACAAGGAGAAAAATCTAATGTCATCTATATTATTGACGGAATATTGAGTTTTACTCATAAAAAACTACGTTTAACTTAATGCATAACCCACAATCAAAGTTAGTGTTAAAAACACTGATAATAACAATGTTAGTAAGACTGTTGCTACACTCCTAAGCATCGCAATCCAATTATTTATCTTAGAAAATCCTATAATGCCAGCAAAAAAGTTCCTATTGTTAAAACTAGTAATATAAATAAAGGGTGAATGTGTAATGAATCCGTGAAAAATTTGAATAATTCAAGTGGAATTTCAAAATATAAACGGAATAGTCCAACGCAAATCAAAGAGCATATAAAGGACCATAGATTGAGGTTGTGCTTCATAGCTTTCTCCTATGTTTTCAAAATAGTTTTACTCAATTTTAATGGGAAATGAAGGAAAAAGATAGAGGTTATAAATTAGAATCAATTTTTTAACAAAATAATCCTTTTAATAGAAAGCGAGGAATAACAATGGGACTCGGAAACCGTGGGATGGCATTTGAAATGCTTATCAATCTAGCGAATGAAATGTATCATAGAAACAATTAAAGAAAAAGGCGCTTCTATTAAGTCGTTAAAAGACAATTGGCTTGATACTACAAGCGATAATCCATACAGCACTTTCCGACTCACTGTAATGGCTGGTGTTAATCAGTTAGAACGTGACCTAATTCGAATGCGGCAACGAGAAGGTATTGAACTAGCTAAAGAGCGTGGTGTTTATAAAGGGCGCCCTAAGAAGTACGATGATGATTATCCTAATATGGAACATGCTTTAGATCTGCTTGCAAACCGAAAGGAAAACAAGCTTACAGTAAAGAAGATATGTGTAGTTACAGGTGTAAGCCGCACGGTTCTTTATGAGAGAGCAAAAGAAAAGGGAGTTATGTAGATTTTAAAGCAGCGAATCCGCTGCTTTTTTATTTTATCAAATAAATTGTTCTTGAGTAGAAATGAAAATAGGGGTTGCCTTAAACATTTATTATTAATCAAGAATATGAGTATAGAAACAGGTTTAAATTTTGTAATGGTGGAGGGGATTGTTGTGGACATAACTCAAAGTGTGGTAAGAATAGTGGTTAATGGGAAAGACCTTCCGTTCACTTCAGTTCAAACCTCTGCATGGAATCATGGACCTGTAAATGATTTAATCATTTCGACGAATCAGAGAGTGAATGAGCTTTATCAATTCATGTGGTCACAAGTACCAGTTACGATCTCGGTGTATTTTCTTCAAGGGGCGGACTTAATGAGATTCGCTAGGATCGCTGGAATTAATGAACGTGTAACGGGAGAATATATATATCATTTCATTTGGGGATAAGAAGAATTCAAAGTAGCTTAACAGCTGCTTTTTTATTTTGCATAGAAAAAGGAACCATAATAGGCTCCTTAATTTGATTCAGAAGTTGTGTAGTTTTTCTTGATGATATCTTTTATGTTGATAATTAAGGATATAAGGAATCCAGCAGCTAGGATACCGTTTACCCAGTAATATGTATTCCCGGATGTAAATTTATTATAAAAGGAATCGATATTATAATACACTAAGCCTGCTGAAATGACGGTAGAGATTACTAACGTACCAAAACTTTTCATGACGCCGCCCTCTGATTCTGAAATTTTAGACTTTTAATACAATTATACATTTAAATAAAAAGTTTACAAAGGAATTACCATAAGGAGGAGTTATAACGAGTTTCTTCCAATTGATGGTTTTTATTTTTAAAAAAATAACTATTTTATAAAAAATATTTTTTTGACCCCCATAAAATTATTTATTCCTTCGAATATATATAAGTAGAAGAAAATAAATGAAAGAAAAAGCTAAAATTACCAAAAATATAGCGAAGAGTTATTCAAAGATTGCAGCTAAAATAGAAAAGAGCAAGTGGTATTGCAAAAGAAAACAAGAAAGTAATACAAAATACAGACTTCACTTTAGTACAAGTGGAAAAAATAGTCATATAAAAAAATCGGCCTCGAAAAATATGAGCAATAGCAAGTAGACAAGCCCAAAGAAAAGTACTAAGAAAATGTGGTTAAATGGTCACTTGTTTAGTGACCATTTTGCTATTTGAAGCAGAAGGAGGCAGGGAGATTACTAGTGTTGAGTTTAGTAATGAAAATCTTAAAAAAAACGAAAATAGAAGATATCGTATTTAACATACAAAACAACGGTGGAGATAAGGAAGCTT
The DNA here is from genome assembly GCF_016651075.1 of Bacillus sp. TH19. Classification (NCBI taxonomy): domain Bacteria; kingdom Bacillati; phylum Bacillota; class Bacilli; order Caryophanales; family Bacillaceae; genus Bacillus; species Bacillus sp. TH19. Next base: position 2,183,900 of record NZ_JAEKEO010000007.1, read on the forward strand.
TTATCGTACAGTATCAGCCGTTTATTAGAAAATCAATATCGTCTGTCTGCCGCAGGTACATTACAGAGCAGGATGATGAATATAGCATTGGATTATTTGCATTTAACGAAGCAATTGAACAGTATTCATATAAAAAAGGAAAATCTTTTCTAGCGTTTGCTGATCTTCTTATAAAAAGAGATGTAATTGACTATATACGCAAGGAGTCTAAGCATAATCTTGTCTTTTTAAAAGAAGATAAGCAAGAGGAAATATTAGAAATACAAGTATCGCTTACGGAGTATATGAAAGAGATGGAAAATAGTAACCGTAAGGAGGAAATTCTTCATTTTCAAAGTGTGCTAGCTGAGTTTAAAATCACATTTTCAGAGCTTGCTAAGGAATCCCCTAAGCATCGTGATACGCGTGAGCACTTAATAGAAATTGTAAAGATTATTATAAAAGACGAGAAAATGATGGAAGAGCTGTTCCGAAAGAAAAAGTTACCCCTTAAACATATTGAACCACGTGTTAGGGTAAGTCGTAAAACGTTGGAGCGACATCGAAAATACATTATTGCGATGTGTATTATCTTTGCAAACAACTATACATATATTCTGGATTATATAAGAGGGGAGAAGCATGATGAATAAAGGAATTGTGATGGATATAAAGAAACATAACGTAGTTGTTTTAACTCCAAATGGAGAGTTTATTACGTTTAAAAGAAAAGTACACTCTTACATGATTGGAGAGGAAATCTCGTTTAACGAACAAGAGCAAAGAGCACCGCGTTTTTCAATGCCACCTTTCTTAAAGCCTACAACAGTAATTGTTGCTGGTTTTCTATGCGTATTGCTGTTTTTCTACAATCAACCAGAAGAAAAAGTGTTTGCTTATGTCTCAGTTGATATAAATCCAAGTTTAGAGGCGAGCGTAACGGAAGATCTTCGTGTTATAGATTTGCGGGCTTGTAATGATGACGGAAGGCGTATTTTAAAAGAAATGAAAGGGTGGGAAAATAAGCATCTGCAAGATGTGATACGCACTATTATAAAGCAGAGTCAAGAGGATAAGTACTTAACGAATGATAAGCAAGTTATGCTAACAGCTGTTGCAAAGGACAAGTCGCTAGAACCACAGTTGGAAAAGGTTATGCAGGAATTAAAGAAAGAGTATGAGATAAAACATATTACAGTTGAATATCAAAGCAGTACGATGCAAATGCGGGGGGATGCCAAGAAAGCAGGGGTTGGAACGGGCGTTTATATAAAACAAGAGAATGAGAAGCAAAAATCGCTTACTCCACCTGCACCTCCGTCTAATCAAGAACAACAAAAGTCATCTTCTGATGCATCATCGGACGCATCTCCTGTAAAAGAAGAAAGCAACGAGAAGAAAGAGCATATAGAACAAAAGCAATCTAATGAACAACAACCGAAGCAAATAAAAGAAAATAATGGGAATCAGCAAGAGAACAACGGAAGAGGATCACAAGGAAATAATGGAAATGGGCAAGGAAACAACGGCAGAGGGTCACAAGGAAATAATGGAAATGGGCAAGGAAACAACGGCAGAGGGTCCCAAGGAAATAATGGGAATGGGCAAGGAAACAACGGAAGAGGGTCACAAGGAAATAATGGAAATGGGCAAGGAAACAACGGCAGAGAGTCACAAGGAAGTAATGGAAATGGGCAAGGAAACAACGGCAGAGGGTCCCAAGGGAATAATGGAAACCAGCAAGGGAACAACGGAAGAGAATCGCAAGGGAATAATGGACATCAGCAAGAAAACAACGGTAGAGGTCCACAAAAAGAAAATAATGGACACCAGCAAGAAAACAACGGTAGAGGATCACAAGGGAATAATGGGCATCAGCAAGAGAATAACGGAAGAGAATCGCAAGGGAATAATGGGAATGGTCAAGGGAACAACGGAAGAGAATCGCAAGGGAATAATGGGCATCAGCAAGAAAACAACGGTAGAGGATCGCAAGGGAATAATGGGCACCAGCAAGGGAACAATGGCAGAGGGTCTCAGTAAGGAAAGCTCCTACCACATAATATTTAGTGAAAGAAAAATCTATAGAATATTGAACGGAGGGGAGATTCCTTCCATCTGAAGATATTTTTTAACATTTTTTTAAAATGACGGACATAAAATCGTATATCCTTTCGAATTATATATATGGATATCATTAATAGTTATATAAAAGGGGAGAAAAAATATGAAAGAAATGTATGAAGAAATCACTGAAGTATTAAAGGTGTTGGCGCATCCTGTCCGTTTATCATTAGTAAAGATAATGCTTGCAAAAGGTCCTATTAACGTAACGACAATGTATGAAACATTACAAATGCCTCAAAGTACAATTAGTCAACATTTATCTAAACTAAAAGCTACAAAGGTCGTTACAGGTACTCGGAAAGGATTAGAAATTTATTATGAAGTAACAGATAATCGTACAAAAGCGATATTATTAAGCTTGGCTTAAAGGGTAACTGTTTAGATTTCAAAATTAAGTAAGCAATTCAGCGACTATAATTTTCTTATTAACATTAGTCGTATGTGTTGTTGTTTTTAATTTGTTTAATACATTTCTTTATTAGGGTCTTGCCGTATCACTATCAAGCTAAAGTTTAAATGGATTATAAAAATGAAAGTTTTTTTATTAGGGTCTTTTTGTTAGCTTGATAGTGATGTGCCATTCCCACTAGTATGTAAAGAATTTGGTAGTTTTTTTTAGTCATTTAATCTTTTGATCTGATGGTCTTTTCCCCATTCAAATAGTTCATCCATAATTTGCATTAAAGATTTTCCATGTTCGCTTATTGTGTACTCAACCTTTGGTGGTACTTCTTGATATACAGTACGATGGATAATCCCATCAGCCTCAAGTTGCCGAAGTTGCTGTGTGAGAACTTTTTGTGTAATGTTTGGAATTTCTCGTTTTATTTCATTTGTTCGCATTTTTTCATCCACCAAAACACATAAAATATGAATTTTCCATTTTCCACCGATCACGTCGAGTGTCGTTGCGATTGGGCAATTATCATTTTGATTCATATAACACCTCCAAAGGTACTTTAAGGTTCCTATAGCACTTTAAAGTACGTACTTTTCAATTATATGTGACTCATTCATACTAATACTAAAGCGTTTGAATTATTTATAAGGGGGAAGAAAATATATGAAAACACTTGTAATTGTAGCACATCCTGATATTGAAAAGTCTCGAATTAATAAAAGATGGGTAGAAGAACTTGAGAAATGTCCAGATGAAATAACGGTGCATGAATTATATAAAGTGGCACCAAATTGGGAATTTAATATTGAAGAAGAACAAAAGCTGTTAGTAGAGCACGACCGATATATATTCCAATTTCCACTCTACTGGTATAGCTCACCACCATTATTAAAAAAATGGTTCGATGATGTATTAACATATGGATTTGCCTACGGATCAAAAGGGGATAAAGTGAAGGGGAAAGAATTAGGTGTAGCTATTTCTATAGGTGGGTTAGAAATAGACTATAAAAATAGCGGAATTACAATGGATGAATTAACGAAACCATTCCACGCTACGAGCTTATATACAGGAATGGAATTTATACCATCATTTTATTTATATGGTGCGGAATATGAAATCAGTGATGAAGAGATTGACAAAAGTGCACCTGAGTATGTGAAATATGTGATGAATAAGGAGTTTTCTAATATATAAGGAGAAATAGCCATTTACTTGTTAAGTAGATGGCTATTTTTGTTTATCCCGCATTAACAGCCCGTAAGGTGTGGACTAATAATCAGTCGGATGAACACCCCACATCGACTAAAGATTCACTTCATTTAAATTCACCAAGTTTAATCTTTAGTAAATTAATAATTAATCTGGTAAAATAAAAACCCTAACATATATAAAGGGGAGTTTTACTTGAGAACGATGCGACAATTATTACAAAAAAGAGCAATGCAGTCACCAAATTTGGAAGCGCTTATCGGTGGAGAGAAAAGGTATTCGTTTCAGCAGTATAATGAACGAGTAAATCAGCTTGCACATTATTTGTTACATACCGGTGTGAAAAGAGGGGATCGTATAGGAATTCTATGCAAAAATAATCATCCGTTTCCAAGCGTTATGATGGCAAGCTTAAAAATTGGAGCGATATTTATTCCGCTTAATCATCAGCTTACAGCTTATGAATTAGAATCGATTGTAAAAGAAGCGAGATTAAAAGTATTAGTTATTGATGATGAATTTAGTGAAGTTGTATTAAAGATTAATGCAGTTAAAGAAATTCCTTATGTAATTGAGACGACAAAAGAAGGATTTGGCTCATTTGAATTAAAATTAAAGGAACAGCCAATAACAGAGCCGAATGTGGAAGTTCATGAAGATGATGATGCCATTTACTTATTTACTTCAGGAACGACTGGACAGGCAAAAGCATGTGTAATTGGTCATAAAAACTTACACCATTATTTTACTGAAATTGCGGGGCAAAGAGAAATTCCAGCAGGTGAACGCTTTTTATCAGTGCACCCATTGTTTCATATGAGTGGCGTGCTTTCTATTTTAAATTGTATTTATCATGGCGTTACGATGGTCTTTTTAGCTGATTCGAATCCTACTCTTATTTGGGATAAGATTGAAGAAGAGAAAATTACTACGATGCTTGCGTTCCCAGCTGTTTATAGTTACATGCTTGATGAATTAGATAATAAAGAGCGCAACATTTCGGCCTTTAAAGTAGCGCAAAGTGGTGGTACAAAAGTGCCAGAAACACTCATTCGAAAATATATGGAAAAAGGCATTTATATGGTGCAAGGTTATGGGAGTACAGAAGGTTGGGTAGTAACTTCTTGGCATCCAAATATGGGAAAAGAAAAAATGTCTTCTGTAGGGAAAACACTTAAGCATGTTGAGTTGAAAATTGTTCATCCAGAAACAGGTGATGAACTAACAACAAATAAAGTTGGAGAGATTCACGTGAAAAGCCCGTACATGTTTAAAGGATATTGGAATAATGAAGAGGCAACAAAGAAGGTAGTAAAAGATAATTGGTTTAACATGGGTGATGCCGGTATGATAGATGATGATGGATTTCTACATATTATGGGAAGATATAAAGATGTTATCGTACGCGGTGGTGACAACGTATATCCAGATCAAGTAGAAGATGTAATTCATGAAATAAATGGCGTTTTAGAAGTTGCAGTAGTTGGGATTCCAAATGACTTTTGGGGGGAGGTTCCAACAGCTTACATTGTAAAGGATATTCAAACGTCTTTAACAGAAGAAGAGATTATTCAGCATTGTAAAGAAAAACTAGCAAGCTATAAAATACCAGAAGTTGTATTTATGGACGAATTACCGAAAAACGCTTTAGGGAAAGTGTTGAAGAGGGAATTAAGGGATGTTTTTCTTGTAAAATAAAAGGTTATTAAATAATGAAGAATCCAGTTATGTAAAAAGCATAACTGGATTCTTGTTTATAAAAAACATAATAATTTACTAGATTTTGTATTTTGTGTAAGATAATAAAGAATATTCAATTAATAATTAAAGGAAGAGATATAAATGAAGCTGCCACTATTACAAGTAGAGACAGAGAGACTGATTATCCGTCCATTTCAAAAAGAGGATTATGAAAGTTGGTTAGATGGATTCAATAAGAGGTTACCATCTCAATATAAATACGATGATGGCTATCATGACATGTCGTCTTCAACGAAAGAATGGTTTACGGAATGGATAAGAGGATTTGATGAGGCGGCACGACGGGATGAAATGTATGTGCTAGGTATTTTTCAGAAAGAAGATGGCGCCAATATTGGAAAGCTAGAACTTATAAAAATTTTACGTATGGACTATCAATGGGCGATGATGGGTTACTCTATTCATAATCAACATTGGAAAAATGGATACGGAGCAGAAAGTGTAATAGCTGCGCTGCCGTTATTTTTTAATGGCCTTCAATTTCATAGAATCGAATTACATATACATATCGATAATGAGCCATCTATTCGTCTTGCAGAAAGAGCTGGTTTTTCATTTGAATGTACGAGAGAGGCATTTTCTATGGGGAATGGTAAGTGGGCAGATTTTCTTATTTATTATAAAAATAAGGAGATGGATATATGAGGGTACTTATTACAGGTGGAAATCGTGGATTAGGGTTACAGCTAGTGAAAGTGTTTCATGAAAATGGACATATTGTTTATCCGCTAGTTAGAACTGAGGTTGCGGTAACGCAATTGAAGAAAATGTTTAGTTCTAGATGTTTTCCTATATTAGCAGACTTATCGATTGATGAGAGTACGGAGCAAATTAAGAACCAGCTGGAGGAATATACAAAGTATATTGATCTAGTTATAAATAACGCTGGAATTACTGGTAAGGAAACCGAGATTTTACGTACAAATTCTGAAGAGTTAATGGAACTATTTAATGTTCATTGCTTAGGAGTTATTCGAGCTGTAAAAGGTACATATGTGGCTTTAACTAAGTCGAATCAACCAAGAATAATAAATGTATCCTCTCGTTTAGGTTCATTGCATAAAATGGCGAACAAAGAGTTTCCACAAGGTAAGTTCTCATATTCATATCGGATCGCAAAAGCCGCACAAAATATGTTAACGCTCTGCTTACAACAAGAGTTTGAGAATAAAGGAATTCGTGTAACCGCAATTCACCCTGGAAAATTAAAGACTGACATTGGTGCCTTTGATGCGAATATGACTCCGGCTGAAGGAGCACAAAATATATATGATTGGGTAATAGATTCAAATGAGAAGGTTTCAGGGAAGTTTATTGAGCCGGGTGTAGGTGAAATAAAGTGGTGAAGTACGATCTTACAGTTGTCCAAAATTTATTTGGTCCTTCGAGAAAAGTATTAAATGGTTTACCAAATGCAGTAACGATTGAAGAAATAGAAGAAGATGTTTTTTATAGCGCACAAACTTACAAAGAAAAGGTAAGTAGATTTGAAGAAGTTTGTTTTAACTGGGAGTTAAAAAGAGCGAGTATTGTATTAAACAAAAGGTTTAGTAGTTATAACGCAAGTGTAAAAGTATTACTTGATGAGGGCTTTGATTTGTACGCGGCAAAGATAGAAGTGTGTAGAGAGTTGAACAATATAGAGGCGCTTGAAAAACAATATACATATCGTTCGATAGAAGAAGGGACATTATCGGAAAGAGAATTCACATGCATTTGGGAGCAATGTATGTTGGAATCAGGAAATCGACCGTCAATTCTGAATGTCGATGAACATTTGCATTCAGTGCAAACAGAGTTAGGTAAAGGTTGGGAAAAGTCATGCATTGTTTTTTATGATAAAAATGAGCCGATTGGTTTGTCCATACCGCATATAGAGCCTGGAACAGAAAGTGAAGGACGATTATTTTACTTTGGGGTAATGCCTTATTATCGCGGGAAAGGAATTGCTTCCCAACTGCATCTTCAATCTTTACATATGTTAAAGGAAATGGGGGCTACTTATTACATCGGAAGCACACATACTTCAAATGAAAAGATGCAGAGGATATTTTGGAGAAATAATTGTTCGGTGAAAACGGAGATAGAGAGTTATTATAAATTATTTAAAAAGGGTAAGGAGATAGGTAAATGAAGAACATAAACGTATTTCATTACGACGCATTTACGAATAAACCAAATATGGGAAATCCAGCAGGTGTTGTACTAGAGGCGGATGGATTAACGGAAGAGAAAATGCAGCGTATTGCTGAAAAGGTTGGATTTAACGAAACAGCTTTCGTTCTTTCTTCAGAAGTAGCAGATATAAGAATTCGCTATTTTACACCTGGGCATGAAAATGATTTATGTGGTCATGCGACAGTAGGGACAATATATGCACTTCATAAAAGAGGAATATTGGGAGGGAAACATAATTTAACGATTGAAACGAAGGCGGGGGTTTTACCAATACAAATAGGTGCGAATGAAAATGGGGAAACTTTTATTAAAATGAGACAAGCAATACCTAAGTTTCAAAGTTTTGCAGGTTCCAAAGAGGCATTAGCTCACAGTATTGGTCTTGAAGTGAATGATTTAGATGAAAATTTACCGATTGTATATGGAAATACTGGTATTTGGACTTTAATTGTACCTATTAAAAAAATTGATGCATGTGAAAGAATGAAACCTAATAATAATGAATTTCCATCTGTGCTAAAAGAAATGCCAAAGGCTGCGATTCATCCACTTTGCTTAGAGACATATGATGCAGAAGCAAAAATGCACGGTCGTCATTTTTCATCACCTTATTCTGGAACGATTGAAGATCCAGTGACAGGAACAGCTTCAGGTGTAATGGGAGCGTATTATGCGACGTATTTGGAGAAAGATTTTGACCATGAACTGGAGTTAATCGTTGAGCAAGGACAGGAAATAAATAAAGATGGTCGTGTAATGGTTTATGTAACGAAAGATGTAGAAAATGATAACTTACAAATTGATATTGCTGGAACAGCGGTGTATGTAAAAGAGTTTGAAATTTCAATATAAAAGAATGAAGCCCAGTATATAACCTGGACTTCTTCTTACCTGTTCAACACTTCAATATACGAAGCATCCCCAGCTGTTCTAATAGTAGAGCGGAAATTATTGTTTTCTAACGTTTCAGCAACTTGTTTTAATTGCTGTGCATCATCGTGATGAATGAGTAAACTATCTGCACCACTTTCTTCTATATGAATATGCTCAACATTTCCAATCGCTTCATGTATAGCTTTTAAAAATTCAGGTTTCATATTGTCCTCCTATATGTATGTAACGTTGTTGTTAGTATTTCCTTATTTTTGAAATATAAAAGTAAATGATTTTTTGTTATATTAAGATTTTGGAAGGGGTTTCCTATTCGTTTGTCAAATAATAGTAAAGTTGTCTTTTAATTGAGGGAATCTTCGGAATTAAAGGGTGAGAGAATGGACATTTCAATAATTGCTACACAACTAGTTAAGGAGAAAGTTATTTCACATGATCCAAATAGCGTAAAATCGTTGAACGGAGGAACGACAAGTACTGTATATTTGTTGGACGAAAAATATGTAGTAAAGCTGAATGAAGCGGAAGTAATACGTGAAGAAGCTAATTTTCTCTCATTTTATGAGGAGAATAGTTTATTTTCAAAGCTTTTGTATAAGGAACCTTTACATACATATTTCGTGTATTCTTTCCTTGAAGGTAATACTTCGTGTAAACAAGGATATAAACGAAGTACGCTTCGTACACTTGTAAAAGAAGTTATCAATAAGTATAAAATGGTTCCAGGGGCAGAAGGCTGGGGATGGAAAGAAAGTCCGGTTCAATCTTGGAATGAATTTTAAACGGCAAATGTGATGGAAGCTTATGAAAATGTAAGACGTTACATAAGTGAGGAAGAGTATAGAATTGTTCTTAAACTAGCGAATAGTCCAAATAGGGGGACTGGAATAAATCAGCCATTTTTATTACATGGTGATTTCGGATTTCATAATTTTATATTCCAAGAGAATGAGCTGTATGGAGTAATTGATCCATTACCAGTACTAGGAGATCCTATATATGATTTAATTTACGCGTTCTGTTCAACTCCAGAAGATGTAACAAAAGAAACGATTGATTATGTGATAAAACAATGTGTATTTCATAAAAAAGAACGAAATTTATATGAGGAAATAGTCATAGGCTTATATTTACGTATAGATACGTGTATAAGACACCACCCAAAAGATTTAGAAGATTACTTAGGAGCTTGGCGTTATTGGATGGGCGAAATTGAGACGACTTGATAGCACAAATATTGGGAGGGGGAGATAGTGAAATGAACATTTCAGAAGCAAAAAGAGATTTAGCACAAAAAACGAAGAAGGGATTTCCTGTTATAATAGCTGGTCTTTTATTTTGGATTGTAGCGAGCATAACGGGTGTTCTTCTTTCAGAAAAGCAAGTTGTGTGGGTATATTTAATTGGTATGGGCTGTGTGTTTCCTTTCGGCTTAATGATAGCTGCTATATTAAAAATTGACATGTTTGCGAAAGGAAACCCGCTAGGGACTTTAGCTGGAGTAATTGGTGGGATAAATGTATTGAATATCCCGTTTGTATTACTTGCATATTTTCAATTTCCGGAGTGGTTACCTTTTGTAGTAGCGATGTTAATAGGTGTTCATTTTTTACCATATGTATGGATTTATGAAAGTAAAAGTTATGGTTTTTTATCAATAGGAACTGTATTAGTAACGTCAGTATGTGGGATTCTTTTTGCGGAAAAAGGATTTATTGTAATTCCTATGGCGGTTACAGTTGTCTACTTTATTACTCTTATAAGCGTATCACTTGAAAATAAAAAAGCAGAAAACGATCAACAAATATCAGCTTAATAAAAAATTAAAGGGATAGGGGAATAACTATGAATAATTTCGTTTGTACAACGTGTGGAGTACAGTATGCAGCGAGTGTGGAAGAACCGGTAAGTTGTGTTATTTGTGATGAGGAGAGACAATATGTTAATCCGAAAGGGCAGTCATGGACAACTTTAGAAAACTTGCAAACGAGTGATACATATAAAAATGAAATTATAGAAGAAGAAAATGGGCTTTATAGTATTACGACAAAACCAGAATTTGCGATCGGTCAGACGGCATTTGTAGTAAAAACAGAGTCATATCGTTTGCTGTGGGATTGTATTACTTATTTAGATGAAACGACGATTGAGAAGATAAAAGAGTGGGGCGGATTAGATGCGATTGCACTGTCGCATCCGCATTATTATTCAACGCAAGTAGAATGGGCAGAAACGTTCGATGTACCAATTTATATACATGAAGACGATAAAGAGTGGGTTATGCGCCCGAGTAGTCGTATTATTTATTGGACTGGTGAGTCTTTACAATTAGCAGATGGAATTACTGTGCATCGTCTCGGAGGGCATTTTAGTGGCGGTTCTGTATTACATTGGGAAGAAGGAAATGATGGGAAAGGTATAGTATTAACAGGTGATATTATTCAAGTTGTAGCGGACCAACAGTGGGTGAGTTTCATGTATAGTTATCCGAACTTAATTCCACTACCAGCAAGGAAAGTGGAAGAGATGGCGAATCGAGTGAAGCCGTTACAATTTAATCGTCTATATAACGCCTTTCACCGAGTAGTAAAAGAAAATGCAAATGAGGCAGTTGAACGTTCTGCGGAAAGATATGTGAAAGCGATAGAAGGAAAGCTGTTTCATACGTAAAAGGAGTGCTAGATTAATGAAAACGTTAGTATGCTTTGGCGATAGTATTACAGCTGATGAAACATTTTTTGATGGAACGCCGAGGTTAACACCACGTTTGCAAGAGATGTTTCCAAATTGGAAAGTGGTTAATGCAGGTGTTCCGGGTGATAATACGCTCGATGCACTACAAAGGATTGAAGAGGATGTATTATCGCATGAACCAGACTTTGTAACAGTTTTTATCGGTACGAATGATTCGGTATTATTTGATCCAGTTCCATTACAGTCGTACAAAGAAAATTTAGAGGGAATTGTAAATACGATCTCACCAGAAAAAGTATTACTTATTAGTCCTGCACCAGTTGATGAAGCAAGGCAACATAATAGAACGAATGAAGTACTCGGTCAATATGCAGACGTGGTTGAGGAAGTGGCGAAAGAAACAGGAAGTCATTTTCTCAATTTGTACGCTGAAATGATTCAAGAAAAGGATTATAAGAGATTTGTAGAAGATGATGAAAAAGACGGTTTACACTTCGGACCACAAGGTTATGAATATTTAGCGAAGTTAATTTGTGAAAAGTTAAAAGGGATTTTGTAGGAAGCAAAGCGTGGGCGCTTTGCTTTTTTGTATTTCTTGTAATGAATTCGCGTGTATTAATTTGGCTTTTTCGGTATTCACACGAGTAAAATATAGTATCTTTTCGCAAGGACATTGTAGCACTGTAAAAATGCAAACACCTTAATATATTTTAATTAATCAAGGAAGTAGACAATTCTTGTACTAAATGTTTAGTACCTATAGCACTTTAAAGTACATACATTTTTAAAGTGTTAAATATAATTCATAATAGCACCAATAAGAAGAAAACAAGCTTTACGGTACTATAGGGCCTGGTGGTTCCAAAGAATGCCTATGCTTTATAAAACGATTAGGGAGGTTAAAGATATGAGTACTTCAAATTTGAGTGAAATAAGTAAACAAATATTAATAGAGGAGGAAACACTTCAATTTTCCTCTTTTACAAATGAAGATGCCTTGCAATTAGGTTTATTTATCGTTGAAACAGCAAAGCGAGAGGGGAAATTGATTGCTGTTGATATAGCAAAAAATGGTGTGCAATTATTTCATTTCAAGATGACAGGGACAACTGAGGAAAATACGAAATGGATTGAGCGTAAAAAACGGGTCGTTTCCCTGCATAATCATAGCTCGTATTATATGCAGATAGAAAGTGAGATAAGCGGAGTTCCATATCATGAAAAATACCGTTTAGATGGCTCGGAATATGCTGCGTTTGGTGGATGCTTTCCTATCCAAATAAAAAACGTAGGGGTTATTGGGATGATAACAGTCTCAGGATTACCACCAGAAGTAGATCATGAATTGGTTATAAGAGCAGTTAAAAATCATTTAAATCAATAATAGAAGTAATTTTAAAGGTTAAATAAAAAGGCAAAAATGAACATATTCCTGTTCGTTTTTGCCTTTTTATTATTTATTTAAGGAAATGGACAGGGAGATGATATCCCTAAAAAGTACAAAGAGAATGTAGCGTGGATTCTAAGGGTCAACGTTTTCCTAGTAAACAACCATTTAAAGATATTATGAAATAAAAAATCTTCAATTCGAAACACTTTGCTTGACGATTATAATCTATGTAGTTAATATGATACACATAAAATAACTTAATTACTTTTAATAATTAAGTTATTTTATATAAGTAACGGTAGGTAAGTAGAATGTGGTAAAAATGCTTTGAATTGCCACTATTAATATTGGGGACAATTAGAAAGCGACAACTATAAAAAATTAGAAGTTAAGAAATAAGATTGGATCAACAATAATAGTAGCTTCTGTACAATGCATTTTTACTATAGTGACAATGACTATACATCACGAGGGGGGACTGAAATTGGAATCAATGACCTTTGTTTTATTTGGAGCAACAGGGGATTTAGCTAAAAGAAAAATTTACCCCGCGCTATATAACTTATATAGAGATCAAAAGCTTCCAAAGCGAATATCCGTTATTGGGCTTGGAAGGCGTGAAGTATCTCATTTAGATTTTCAAAAAAGAATAAAAGAATCCATAGAAACTTTTTCTCGTCGCAGAGAAGAAGGTACTCCGAAAATAGAAGATTTTTTAGAGTATTTTCGTTATTGTCCGTTAGATGTGAATAAGCCAGAAGATTATAAAAGGTTATTACAAGTAGTTCGTGAAAGGGAAGAAGAACAAAATATACAAGGGAATAGAATGTTCTACCTTTCAGTTACTCCGGACTTCTTTGAGACAATTGCTTTAAATATTAAAGAAAGTGGACTTGATAAAACGGATGGATGGAAGCGCCTGATGATTGAAAAACCGTTTGGTCATGACCTTAAATCTGCCCGAGAGCTGAATGATAAGCTTAGCCGAACGTTTGAAGAAGACGAAATATACCGTATTGATCATTATTTAGGTAAACCGATGATTCAAAATATTGAAGCACTTGAATTTGCAAATCCTGTTCTCCAATCAATTTGGAATAAAGAACATATTGCGAATGTACAAATAACAGCTAGTGAAACGGTTGGGGTAGAAGAAAGGGCAGGATATTATGATCATGCAGGAGCCATTCGCGATATGGTTCAAAATCATATGTTGCAAATATTAATGATGACTGCTATGAATTTGCCGGAAAAAATTAATGCATGTGAAATTCGTGAGGAAAAACGAAAAGTGATGGAGACTCTTCGTAAAGTGAAAAAAGAAGACGTTCAGAACCATATCGTTCGCGGGCAATATGCTTCAGGGGAGATAAAAGGACAACAAGTTGTAGCGTATAGGGAGGAGCCAGGAGTAAATCCTTCTTCTCAAACAGATACATTTGTTGCGGCTCGCCTATGGATCGATAACCCATTTTGGACTGACGTTCCCTTTTATATACGAACAGGAAAAAGAATGAAAGAAAAGTCTACTCGTATTGTAATTGAGTTTAAAAATACATTAAAACAGCAATATCAAGATAGTAATCCAAATGCAGAGCCTAATTTGTTAATCATTGAAATTAGCCCAAATGAAAATGTTTCACTCCAATTAAATAGTAAAAATCCATTGAACAATGGAGAGCTTGAACCGATCCGTATTCATTTTACTTGTGAGCAAACAGGGGTGGGAATACCTGAAGCCTACGAAAGGCTTATCTATGATGCTGTATGCGGAGATTCTACATTCTTTGCACATTGGAGAGAAGTTGAGTTGTCGTGGGAGTGGGTGCAGCCAATACTTGAAGCATTCGAAGAAAATTTGTTACCTCTTCATGAATATGAGTCTGGCTCGTATGGTCCGGATACTGCTCATGCTCTATTACAAGAAAGTGAATTTAAATGGTGGTTAGATGAAGGATTGAAAAAATAAGTACATTCTTATAAGTAAAGCAATATGAAAAAAGATATTCATCATTTTATTAACATGTATTTATGATGAAAGGTAATTCAAGGAGGAATTATATTATGAGAGTAGGATTAATTGGTTTAGGTAAAATGGGATTAAATTTAGGGAAGAATTTAATGGATCATAAACATGAAGTAGCTGCATTCGATTTAAATACGAGTGCGGTGGAAGAAATGAAAGAGTATGGTGCTACAGGTGTATCTAGTTTAAGCGAACTCGTTCAATCATTGGAATCACCAAGAATTCTTTGGGTAATGGTTCCGCACGCTGTTGTTGATTCTGTTATTAATGAGGTTACACCGTTGTTATCAAAAGGAGATATTTTAATTGAAGCTGGGAATTCACATTATAAAGAGTCTATTCGCCGATATGAGCAACTAAAGACAGATGGCATTCACTTTATGGATGCAGGAACTTCTGGCGGAATGGAAGGTGCTCGAAATGGTGCTTGTTACATGATCGGAGGAGACCAAGAAGCTTGGGACATCGTTGAACCTATCTTCCGAGATACAGCTGTAGAAAATGGATACTTATATGCTGGCAAAGCTGGTAGTGGTCACTTTTTAAAAATGATTCACAACGGAATTGAATACGGAATGATGGCTGCTATTGGTGAAGGATTTGAGGTTTTAGAGAAGAGTGAATTTGACTACGATTATGAAAAAGTATCAAAAGTATGGAACAACGGTTCAGTCATTCGCTCTTGGTTAATGGAATTAACTGAAAATGCATTTTCTAAAGATGCAAAACTGGATGAAATTAAGGGCGTTATGCATTCTTCTGGTGAAGGGAAATGGACAGTAGAAACAGCATTAGACCTTCAAACAGCAACTCCTGTTATCGCGATGTCTTTATTAATGCGCTACCGCTCATTAGACAATGATACGTTTACAGGAAAAGTTGTAGCAGCTCTGCGCAATGAATTTGGCGGACATGCAGTAGAAAAGAAATAAACATTTTAAAATTATAACTCGTTAGCGTTTAAAAAATGGAGGGAATGAATCATGAAGTTTTTTATCGATACTGCAAATCTTGAGGACATAAAAAAGGCATATAAACTAGGGGTTTTAGCTGGCGTTACAACGAATCCTTCTTTAGTAGCGAAAGAGGGCATTAAGTTTGAAGACCGTATTGCAGAAATTTGTCAGGCAGTACCTAACGTTGAATCTGTTTCGGCAGAAGTAACTCCAGATGTTGTTGCAGCTGAAGAAATGATCTCCCAAGCAGAAGAACTAATTAAAATTAACGGTGGTGATAAAAACATCACGATAAAACTTCCGATGACATTAGCAGGATTAGAAGCTTGTCGCTATCTTACAGAAAAAGGTGTGAAAACGAACGTTACACTTATTTTCACTGTGAACCAAGCTCTTTTAGCTGCCCGAGCAGGTGCAACGTACGTTTCTCCATTTTTAGGTCGCTTAGATGATATTTCTGAAGATGGCGTATTATTAGTTGCTAAAATTGCTGAATTATTCGATGTTCATCAATTAGATACACAAATTATTGCGGCTTCTGTCAGACACCCAGACCATGTCACTCGTGTAGCGATGGCAGGTGCTCACATTGCAACAATTCCTTATAAAGTCATTGAACAACTTGCTATGCATCCACTAACAGATCAAGGTATTAAAAAGTTTGCTGCGGATTGGGCGAAAGCGCCTAAGTTATAATGAAATGAAGATTTCACTTTTCAAAATAGCACTATAGTTATGAAAAGGACCTCCTTATGAGAGAGAAGCTTATTAAAACGTAGCTCTCATAAGGGAGCGTCTTTTTTGTATACATCATGGTGCTCTTTTGTTATAGGAATAATTTGAAAGGGGTTACATAGTGAGCTCGAAATATATGATTGGTGTAGATATTGGGACAACTAGTACAAAATCAGTTTTGTTTTCGATTGATGGATCAGTTATTGCAAGTCATGGGATTGAATATCCTTTATATTCTCCCGCACCAGAAACAGCAGAACAAGATCCAGAAGAGATTTTTCAAGCGGTCATACATACGATTAAAGAAACTATACAATCAAGTAATGTGCAGCCAGTTGATATTCTTTGTGTTTCTTTTAGTTCGGCAATGCATAGTGTCATTGCTGTAGACGAAGCAGGGAAGCCGTTAACGAGATGTATCACTTGGGTAGATAATAGAAGCGCCAGCTGGGCAGAAAAAATAAAGAATGATATGAATGGTCATGAAATTTACCTTCGTACTGGAACACCAATCCATCCTATGTCACCACTTTCGAAATTAGTTTGGCTTAAGAATGAACATGATGAGTTGTTTGCAAAAAGCTATAAATTCATCTCTATTAAAGAGTATGTTTTCTATAAGTTATTTAAGGAATATGTAATTGATTATTCTATTGCATCAGCAACAGGAATGTTCAATTTGAAATCTTTAAAATGGGATGAGGAAGCTCTTCGTGTTGCAGGAATTACCGATGAAAAGTTATCTACAGTTGTTCCAACGACGCACAGTTTAATAGGGATAAATGAAGAACTTGCAAGAGAGATGAATGTACTTGTTGCTACTCCTTTTATAATCGGTGCGAGTGATGGGGTACTATCGAATTTAGGTGTAAATGCAATAGAACCTGGAGTAGTTGCTATTACAATTGGTACGAGCGGTGCAGTGCGAGTTGTCACAAATCATCCTGTAACGGATCCGAAAGGTAGGACTTTTTGTTATGCGTTAACTGAGGACCTTTGGGTAATTGGTGGACCGGTTAATAATGGTGGTATGATTTTTAGGTGGGTTCGCGACCAATTATGTACGTTAGAAGTTGAGCATGGGAAGCGTTTAGGAAAAGATCCATATGAAGTGCTTACGGAAATAGCGGCAAAAGTGAATCCTGGATCTGACGGTTTATTATTGCATCCATATTTAGCAGGCGAAAGAGCTCCTTTATGGAATGCGAATGCGCGGGGATCTTTCTTTGGGCTTGGACTACATCATAAGAAAGAGCATCTTATACGTGCTGTTTTAGAGGGGATCATTTATAACTTGTATACAGTTCTTCTTGCGTTAAAAGAACTAATTGGCGAACCGAAAAAAATTCAAGCGACAGGTGGTTTTGCAAGGTCAGAACTTTGGAGACAGATGATGGCGGATATTTTTCATCAAGACGTATACGTTCCTGAAAGTTTCGAAAGTTCTTGCCTAGGAGCGGCAATCCTCGGTTTATATAGCTTAGGTGAAGTAGATACATTACATGTAGTTTCTAATATGGTAGGTGCCAATTTTTATCATGAGCCAAACATGGAAAGTGTGGAGAAATATAAAGATTTAACACCGATCTATATTCGTTTGGCCCGTCACTTGGAAGAAGAATATGAAAGTATAGCAGCTTTTCAGAAAAAGTGGGTTTAGAGGCTATTTGGCAGAAAAATATGGTAGCGTATAAAGAGGTACTCTTTCAATGAATAATAGTTTTAGGTTGCTTAGTAAGAAGTGTGATGAACAAAAACTATAGGGAGAGGGTTATGAAAATGACGGATAACAAAGGGTTTATTGGATATGTTGGAACTTACACGAAAGAAAATAGTGAAGGAATATATACTTTTACTTTAAATACGGAAGCGCAAAAAGTTAGTAATGTAACACTTGCGGCTAAGCTGGATAACCCTACATATGTAACGATTAGCAAAAGTAATCAATATCTCTATTCTGTTGTAAAGGAAGGAGAAGCTGGTGGTGTAGCTGCTTATTCGATTAATAGTCATACTGGAGAGCTAGAGGAACAAAATAGACAAGTAGTAGTAGGGGCTTCTCCTTGTCATATTAGTGTGGATAGTGGAAACCATACGGTAGTTACAGCAAATTACCATAAAGGAACGATTGAGTCTTTTGAAGTAGATGAAGAAAATGGAATTGTAAATCCTACTTCATCTATTATGGCACATGAAGGTTCAGGTCCAAATAAAGAAAGACAAGAAAAACCACATGCACATTACGCGGGGTATACTCCTGATGAAAAATATGTGGTAGGTGTTGATTTAGGGATTGATAAAATAATTACGTATGGAATAAAAGATAGTACATTAAAAGAAGTGAATAGCTTGTCTGTGAACCCAGGAAGCGGTCCAAGGCATATTACTTTTCACCCGGACGGAAAGTACGCTTATGTGATGACTGAACTTAGTTCGGAAGTCATTGTGTTAACATATCATCCGGAAGAAGGGTCTTTTACAGAGTTGCAGTATATTTCTACTGTTCCAGAAGAGATTGATGGAAATAGTCAAGGAAGTGCTATTCATATTTCTTCTGATGGCCGTTTTGTATATGTAGCGAATCGTGGTCATAATAGTATTGCTGTTTTCAGTGTGGATCAAAATTCAGGTCAGCTTACATTTGTGGAACATACATCTACAGAAGGAAATTGGCCGAGGGACTTTGTGTTAGATCCTACTGGAAAATTTCTTATTGCTACAAATGAAAAGTCACATAATCTTGTGCTATTTTCAAGAAATGAAACGACAGGGAAGTTAACACTGTTACAATCTGATGTTGTTGTACCAGAGCCTGTTTGTGTTAAGTTTTTAAACGTTTAATTTATGATTGGTAGAATTTCTATATACCCCAAAAACAGAAAAAAGCAAAGCGATATCGCTTTGCTTTTTTCTATTTCTTCTTCGGCCTACGTACTAGTTCGCCGCCACAATTCGGGCAAACGTTTTGTCTTTCCTCTGTACATGGTGCACAAAATGTACATTCATACACGCATATGTATGCTTCAGAATCGGACTGAAGGGAATGATCGCAAATTTGACAGTTTGTTTTCATTTCTAATGCCATCGTAATCCTCCTTATTATTTGAAAGTTCGTAATTTAATTATAATTACTATTGTAATGGGTGTCCTTTTTAAATGAAAAGAAATAGATGGATTATGTTGTTGTTTGCAATGAAATAGGTCCATTTGTTTTTAAATTGATTATTTAGTGCAGTTGGAATATTATGAAATAGTCAAAAGACGACAGGGGGTATATATTTTGACTAATAATAACGACTATTTTCGTGTAGAAGAGGATGTAAATTACAATAGTTTAAAAGCGGATTGTGAAAAATGTTTTGGATTATGTTGTGTGGCATTACCGTTTGCAGCATCAGTAGATTTCGCGGTGAATAAAGATGGTGGTAAACCTTGTACAAATTTACAATCAGATTATAAATGTAGTATACATAGAGATCTTAGAGGAAAAGGCTATAAAGGTTGTACAGTATTTGAATGTTTCGGTGCTGGACAAAAGATTTCTCAAGTTACGTTTAAAGGAATTGATTGGCGGAAAGATGCTCAGCATGCGAGAAAAATGTATGATGCTTTTCCGGTAATGCATCAACTTCATGAAATACTTTGGTATTTGAATGAGGCTATTCTATTAAAGGCGACGCAGACAATTCATAAAGAGCTGAAGGAAGCAATTGAAGAGACTGAGCGTCTTTCTAATTTAAGTCCAGATGAGTTAATGGAAGTAAATGTGCCATTACACCGTGCAGAAGTGAACATTCTCCTTTTAGAGACGAGTGAATTAGTTTGGAAAGAAATGAATGATGCACGTAAAAAACGAATCAGTCACCGAGGTGCAGACCTTATGGGAGCGAATTTAAAAAAGAGAGATTTACAAGGAGCCAATTTAAGAGGGGCGTATTTAATTGCGGCTAACCTTAATGGTACAGACTTACGCGGAGCTGATCTCATTGGAGCAGATTTGCGTGATGCAGATATTAGAGGGGCAGATTTTACGAATAGTATTTTTCTTACGCAAGTTCAAATTAATGCGGCGAAAGGGGACAAACATACGAAATTACCGAAAGTGTTGTCTCGTCCAGCACATTGGAGTGCGTAAAGTGTAGGGAGTTGTAATAGTGTGGATATTTTTCAGCATTTAGAGGAAATGCAGGAAGATGTATTTTTGTTATCAGTATCTCAAATAGAATTGAAGTATTATGATATTTGTCGCACACTAGCGTCAAGTGAGGATGCGGAGCGCATTAAATTGATTCCATTAGATTCATACAAGGAAAGTATGAGGATAGGTTTGAAAGAAGCGTTAGAAATTGCTGAAAGTGAAGAAGCGAAGGCAATTTATTTTGAGTATGATCTTGATAATGAGTGGGATAGTCAGTTCTATGTTTGTGACGATTACATGTTTCTTGAAGTAGAGGATGATGATTGGGCCAGTGATTGGACGGATGAAATAAAAGGACCATCTTTAGGAGAGTTAGCTGATATTTATGGTGAAAATGGCTTTGATTCAGATGAAAAGGCTGTAGGTATTACTCTATATTTAATCGCAAGAACAGTGTGTAGTTTTATAAGTGCATGTAGTGGAGTACAAAGCAGTATACCAATTTGTATAGGATTCCATGATCAAGACCCAATTATGCGAACAGGCAGAGACTAAGTCTCTGCCTGTTTTTTTTATACTATTTTTGCTTTTCAAAAGTAGTAATTATAACACTGCATATAATAAGGATACCACCAATGAAAAAGTTACTGTTTAACGTCTCATTTAACAGGAGCCAGCCAAGTAGCGAACCAACGATAGGCTGAAAGAAGAAAAATAATGAACCGATGCTAGCATCCATTAATTCTAACCCTTTATTCCAAAGAAAAAATGCACCTGCGGTTGAGACGATTCCTAAATAGAGTACGCCTAATAATACGTACATGTTTATATGTTCAATAGGACTTGATTGGAGTTCCCATACCATGCACGGTGTAATGAAAAAGAGTGAAAAGAATATTGCGTGCGTTGTAATAATTAAAGATGAAAATCGAGCGGAAGCGATTTTTACATAAATGGATAGTAAAGCCCACGTAATAGCGGCTCCAACTAAAATGATTGTACCGATAAAATAGGAGCCGATTTCAATATCCCATCCGATAACGATAATGACACCGATTGTCGCTATTATAGTTGATAAAAGTCTACGAGCAGTTAGTTTCTCTTTTAAAATGAACGCTGCAAATATAACCATAAATGCAGGTGTAGCTGATGTCACTAAGGAGCCTGTATGAGCATCGGATAATTTTGTTCCGATAAATTGACATGTGATCGAAATGAAATACCCGATGAATCCAATCCAAGCGAATAATAGCCAATCTTTTTTGTGTATGGGTACTTTTTTCTTTTGCTTTTTTTCAGTTGTTTTCAAAATCGCATATAAAACAACAAAAGCGATAATAAAGCGTAGCCAAACGAGTGTAAGTGGAGGAATAAAGTCGAGTACGTATTTACTAACGACGTACATACCGCCCCAAATACTTGCTGCTAGTGATAAACATATAGCTCCTAAAATTGTTTGTTTCATGTAAACTACCTCCGTCTATTTTTAGGGTATTATGAGTTCCCTAAGACGAGGCAAAGTGTATGTGTCCCGCATTAACGGGCAGTAAGACCCCTACCTCAAAGTTCAGCGAAAGCAAAGAAGTTAGGCGGGGGATCAACTGCCCGTATATGCCCGATTGGTTCAACCAATAATCAGTGGGGAATAAAGCCCCCCACTGATTAAAGTTTCACTTTATTATATGAATGCCCGTCTTAGTTTATAGACGGCCTACAGGTTGGTCGTTTTCGAATGAAGTGTTGTAGTACATGAGCGCATTCCTCCTTCATAATTTTATAATGATATTATAACTCAATTTTCAGTTTATTGGGATGGTTATTGTACGGAGTTGATTCTTTAGAAAATGGTGGTTGTCTAAGAAAGCATAGTATATGGTAGAAAAACATATTTTTAAAATAAAAGAAACCAATTACATAACTGATAAGTATATTAAGAGTAGGATGAAAAAGTAGATTAATAGAGAAAGAGGAGGAGATTTACATTACTACAACCGTTATTTCCCATTTTTATAACGAAGAGTATTTATTGCCGTGGTGGCTTGTGCATCATACGAAACTGTTTGATCATGGTATTTTAATTAATAAAGGTTCTACAGATCGTTCGGTTGAAATTTGTAAAAAATTCGCACCGCATTGGGAAGTGCGAGATTCTACAAATCCAGAGTTTGATGCAATAGCGACAGATCATGAAGTGATGAGGGCGGAACAAGAAGTAGAAGGTTGGAAAATGATTTTAAATACGACTGAGTTTCTTTGTGTGCAGGATAAGAATCAGTTTTGGAAATCACTAAATGAATTGGGAGGGAGGATGTATTGGCTGGAAGGGCTTATTATGGTCGATAATCTTAACTATAATTATCCGGACCTTAACTTTGGAATACCTTTAATGAAACAGCGATTTCACGGTTATTTACCAGAAGATTGGGCGTTATGGAGAAGAGGTAGATTTATTCATAATCATGAACACGGAAGTTATACGGTTGGAAGACATTTATCCGCGCATGAATCTATGATTTATCCGCCTCTTGCTTGCATATTATGGTTTGGATTTAGTCCGTGGAACGATGCGATGAGAAAGAGAAAATTACAAATTGGTCCGACTCTTTCTGAAGCTAGTAAGCATGGGGGAATGGGAACGCATCATATTATTACACCTGAAAAATTAGAAGCATGGTATAGAGAACTAGCGGGAGGAGCAAAGGATCTGCGTTTTAGTGGTGCGTATCGTTATGCTTTTTTATAAATGATTCCCACCATAAAATTGTTTCTTCGATCCCAGTATTTAGATCGTATGTTGGTTTCCAGTTTACTTCAGTTTTTAAACGCTCTACATTAATGCCGACGAATAAAGGTTCATCTTTAGAGAAAGGAATCGCACCTAGTTTAATTAAATGTTCTTTTCCTAACTTTTTAGCAATGATAGAAGCTAATTTTTTAATTTGTACAGATTGACCAGAAGCGATATTGATTGTGCCTGTAACGCCATGTTCTAATACTGTTAAGAGAGCATCAGCGACGTCGCTCACATGGAGGAAATCTCTTGATTGTTTTCCATGTGTACATAGTGCTTCCTCATTTTTTAATAAGGAAGTGATAATGTTAGAAACGAGCCGATTCCCTTGTTCGTGAGGGCCATACATATGAAAGATGCGGCCCCAACACATGCTGAGGCCGGTTTGCTCAGCGTATGATTGTAGCCAAGAGTGTAGTGCATTTTTACATAATGAATACGGTGTTTTATAGGAAAGAAGCGGTGAATCTTCAAATAGTACGCCGTTAAACCATTCATACTCTGCGCCAGTACCTGCAACAATGACTCGCTTTCCACCGCATGATGTGAAGTGTTGAATCAATGAGATACTGCACGTAAGCCAATAGTAATTATTAATAGATACATAACACGCTGGCGGCACTGCTTCCCAAGCTAAATGAATGAGATGACTAGGTTTAATGTCGTAAATGAGTTTTTTTACTTCTTCATCGCAAAGTAAGTTTACTTTATGCCAATGGCAAGAAAGGTGAGAAGGCTTATTTGTATTGTAAGTGGCGTGCACCTCATAGCCCTTTTGTATAAGAGAATTTACAACATATTTACCAATCCATCCACTACCGCCTGTTACAAGGATTTTTTTCATGGCTCAAGTACCTCAACTTCTGGAATTGTTACTAAAAATTTGCCCCCCCATTCACGAATGAAAGGGCATTCTTTCATAATTTCATCTTTCAAATTCCAAGGGAGTATGAGAATGTAATCAGGTTTTGTACGTTTAATTTCTTCTGGAGATTTTATTGGTATGCGGGTTCCTGGTAGAAGGAGGTTTTGTTTGTGAGGGTTTTTATCTACTGTATAAGCTAGAAATTCTTTGCCTATCCCGCAATAATTTAAAAGGGTGTTTCCTTTAGCTGGAGCACCGTAACCGATAATTTGTTTGTTTAAAGCTTTTGCTTCGATACAAAACTTTAAAATATTTATTTTCAATTGTTCGATGCGTTTAGAAAAAAGGAGATAGCAATCTAATGTATCTAGCCCGTAATCTACTTCTTTTTGGATTAAGTTTGTAACACTAGAATGAATAGTGGATGAGTCACTATGATGGTTTACAAAAACACGCAAGGAACCACCGTGTGTTGAAAGTTCTTCTACATCGACAATTTGTAAATGATGATAAGCTAAAACTTTTTGAAGACTTATAAGTGAGAAATAGGAGAAGTGCTCATGGTAAATAGTATCAAACTGTTTAAAGGATATGAGGTTTAATAAGTGCGGGAATTCAATTGTTATCGTGCCATCTTGTTTTAATAACGTTTTTAAACCGGCAACAAAATCATGCAAGTTCGGTACGTGTGCTAATACGTTATTTGCGACGATTAAATCTGCTTGCGGTAATTTTTTTGCTAAGTCATTGCTGAAAAAATTCACTTCAGTAGGGATTCCTTTTTTGATAGCGATTTCCGCCACATTTTTTGCTGGCTCAATTCCTAAAGTTTCGATTTGTTCTTTTTGAAAGTATTGTAATAAGTATCCGTCGTTACTTGCGATTTCAATTACTTTCGAATGGTTTGTTAAGTTGAAACGCTTAATTGCCATTTCAACATATTGTTTGGCGTGAAGTAGCCAACTGGAGGAGTAAGAGCTGAAGTATAAATAGTCATGAAAAATGTTGTGCGGAGATTCAAATTCATCTAATTGTACAAGTAAACAAGAGTTACAAACAAATGTATGCAGTGGATAAAAAGGTTCCATTTTATATGAGTTTTCTGGAGCTACAAATGAGTTAGCGAGAGGGGAAACACCTAAATCTATAAAAGTATCTTTTAACAATGAGTGGCAAAAACGGCATTTTTTTTGTTCCATTTTATAGCCTCCTTATAAATTTTTGAATGCATCGATTTGTTGTCGTGTGAATGATTCTATATTTTCACCGGATGCATATTTTTCGTACCATTCAACGGTCCAAGCGATAGCATTTTCTGTGGATAGCTTAGGAGTCCAGTCCAGTTTATTTACTGCTTTTGTACTATCGAGTGTTAAAATAGGTGATTCATAAGGAGTATTTATAGTGGGAGAAAGTATTGTTAATGGTTTATTCCATAATTTTATTACAGATTGAATGACATCATGGACGGTTCTGTTAGCCTCGTTAATTGGTCCGAAATTCCATGCTTCTGCATACTCTTTATACTTCCAAAGTTTCTCAGCTAAAAGGATATATCCATGTAAAGGATCCAAAACATGTTGCCACGGTCGGATAGCATTTTTGTTTCGAATACTTAAAGGACGGTCTTGTGAATATGCACGAATGATATCTGGGAATAAGCGATTTTCTGCCCAATCACCACCACCGATGACATTGCCTGCTCTTACTGAGGCGAGTGAAAGGGTGTTCGTGTGAAAAAAAGATTTTTGATATGATGCTGCAACTAGTTCAGCACAAGCTTTACTAGCACTATAAGGGTCGAAACCTCCTAGTCGATCAGTTTCCGCGAATGCCCGGTTACCGCTCCCTTCATTTTCATAGCATTTATCACTTGTAACATTAATGATGCCACGTATACTTTCTATATGTTTTGCTGCTTCTAATACGTGAACAGTACCTAAAACATTCGTTTTAAATGTTTCGATAGGATTTTTGTATGAAGTGGTGACGATTGGCTGAGCTGCTAAATGAAATAGTATGTCAGGGTTATGCTGTTTCAGGGCATGGAATAAAGAATCGTAATCTGTAATATCGCCTTTAATTGTTATGCACTCTTTTGATACGTTACATTGTTCAAAAAGGTTAGGGATGGATGGGGGGTGAGAAGAATAGCCAACTACTTCTGCACCTAATGAAGTTAAAAAAAGGGTAAGCCATGAGCCTTTAAAGCCAGTATGTCCAGTAATAAATACTTTTTTCTTATTCCAAAAAGATGATGAAGCCATATTACCAAACCTTCCACGGAGCGTTATTACTTTCCCATAGCTCGACTAATTTATTTTTATCGCGCAATGTATCCATTGGATGCCAAAAACCAGTATGTTGATATGAGGCCAATTCGTTTTTGTTTACTAACTGAACTAAAGTGTCTGTTTCAAAAACAGACTTATCTCCACTAATGTAATTGAAAATATCAGGATTTAAAACGAAAAATCCACCGTTAACCCATCCGCCATCCCCGAGTGGCTTCTCTTGAAAGGATGTTACAGACTGTTTATCTAATACGAGAGAACCAAATCTGCCTGGTGGTTGTACGGCAGTAACAGTAGCCATTTTGTTGTGTTTTTTATGAAATGCAATGAGTTCTTTTATATTTACATTACTTAATCCATCACCATAAGTGAGACAGAAAGGTTCGTCTCCAACATAATTTTTTATCTTTTTAACTCGTCCACCTGTTTCGGTATTTAGACCAGTATCAATTAATGTAACTTTCCATGGTTCTATAGGATGAGAATGGCTAGTAATTGTGTTATCGCTTAAATGTATTGTGAAATCTGACATGTGTAAGTTGTAATTTAGAAAAAACTCTTTAATTGCATATCCTTTATAGCCTAAGCAAATAATAAACTCAGTGATCCCATAATGGCTAAACAAACTCATAATGTGCCATAGAATAGGTTTTGTTCCAATCTCAATCATAGGTTTTGGTTTTAAATGTGTTTCTTCCCCAATTCTTGTACCGTATCCACCTGCAAGAATAACAGCTTTCATTTTTTCCTCCTAAAATAAAAATTTATAATATATACAGTATTCATATTTTATGCAAATGAGATTGTTTTTGATTAAGCGGATGAAATGGTGTGAGGTGATGACCATGCAAAAAACATTATGGTTTAAACTTTGGAAATAATTCTTGATATTCAGGATTATTACGGAGGTCTTGAGTTACGTTACTAAGCTCTAAAAAACGTGTTTCCAGTTCTTCAGGAGATTGACCGTAATGTGTTTGGAGTCCCATTTGAACACCTATTTTTGAAAGGGTAGGTGTAATTTGTAATTTTCTTGCCTTTGACTGTTCATTCCAAGGGCTAAAATAAAATTTTAAAATAAATGAAGGATAGTCATAAACTATATTCCCGTGCCGCGAATAATGTCTACCAGGTAAATATGCACCATCTAGATGATTGTGAATAAATCTCCAGGCACATCCGAGTTTTGGGTTATAAGGGAAGACGCCGTGGTATCGTTGTTCTACTAATGGGATAGAGTATCTTGGCTTTGAATAATTGTACTTATGGCTATCTATCATTAAAATCATTCTAATCGCATACATATTTTGTCCTAGTGCATGAAGAGATGAGAAAAACTCTTCTGTATTATTACAACAAAAGAATTCAGTAGTATTTAAAACGATTTTCCAACCTGAAATTTCTCTTTCAATTCCCATCACTTCAATATCAGTATTTGTTGGATCAAACTCAAGAAATCTGGAATCTCGCACTTCCCAGTGGGGTGCGAATAATTTACAAATCTCTACGGAACGATCAGTAGAACCTCTATTAATTAATATGCCGTGATCAAATATTTTTGTATGATGCATAAGCCACCATGGAAGTAGGTATTCTTCATTATAAAAATGAGAAATGATAGTTTTTTTAATATTAATCTCCTCCTATACAAGCAATCGTTATTAGTAAGGTATGCTGTTAAATAAGAAAGGTTGAAAGGAAAAAGCTGTATAGTTATAGATTAATTGTTTTTATTAATAAAGGATGAAATTTAGAAATTTGTGAAATTTGTGAAATTTGTGAATGATAACCATCACGTTTGACTGTACAGTTTATGTATTGTATGATAATAGTAATATAAACAAGGGGGGAAGATCGTTGGGAAGGTGTATCGAATCGGACAGTTGGCTCTCATGGCTCACGTGTCGAAACGAACGATTGATTATTATACGAATCTAGGTATCTTAAAAGCGGAGCGATCTCAATCTAATTATCGCTATTACGACGAAACAGCATTTGAGACATTACAATTTATTGAGAAGTGCAAAGAAATGCATATGCCGCTTTGTGAGATTAAAGAGAAAATCGAGGAGAAGAAGCTGCTCGGTATCAATGAACACGTTTCGAAACAAGTGAATGAAGTGACAGACCATATTCATCGATTAGAAGCAGAGTTAACGGAGTTAAAGCCGCTTTTAGATGAATTGACTGATTCACAACGTGAAAAAATATCGAAATCTTTATCTGGTCAAACGACAGCTTTAATACAGACACTTGCTCTATTATTATAGAATAAGTGAAATCCGACCTCTTTAATTTTTGTATCGGGCTATGTTTTCTAACGAACAAATAAGAAAACATTATAGTATACAGGAGGTGGACACCTTAGTTTTTTAACTAAGGGGATTCATTGGAAATATTTAATTTAGTCATGGTTGCGATTTTAATCGCATTTACTGGATTTTTCGTAGCAGCAGAGTTTGCGATTGTAAAAGTACGTTCAAGTCGTATTGATCAGCTTGTTGCGGAAGGGAAACGCGGTGCTTTAGCAGCGAAAAAGGTAACAACAAATTTAGATGAATATTTATCTGCTTGTCAATTAGGTATTACAGTTACAGCTATGGGATTAGGTTGGTTAGGTGAACCGACAATCGAAAAGTTATTACACCCGTTATTTGAGAAATGGAACATAAATCCTTCTATTTCATCAGTATTAACTTTTGGTCTTGCTTTTATGCTAATGACATATTTACACGTTGTAGTAGGGGAATTAGCTCCGAAAACGCTGGCAATTCAAAAGGCTGAAAAAGTAACGTTGTTATTGGCAACTCCGTTAATGATGTTCTATAAAATCATGTATCCATTTATTTGGGTATTGAACGGTTCAGCTCGTGTTATAACTGGTTTATTCGGTTTGAAACCAGCTTCTGAACATGAAGTAGCTCATACAGAAGAAGAATTACGTCTTATTCTTTCGGATAGCTATGAAAGTGGCGAAATTAATCAAGCTGAATACAAGTATGTAAATAATATCTTTGAATTTGATAATCGCATTGCGAAAGAAATCATGGTACCGCGTACAGAAATCGTTGGTTTCTATCTTGAAGATTCAGTAGAAGAACACATGAAAGTAATCCAAAATGAACGATACACACGTTATCCGATTTTTGGAGAAGATAAAGATGATATTATCGGTATGGTCAACGTAAAAGATTTCTTTATTCGATATATGAACAACGATCAAGAAGATTTATCATCGATTCGCACGTATATGCGTCCGATTATTGAAGTTATGGAAACGACTCCAATTCATGATTTATTACTGCAAATGCAGAAGAAGCGAATTCCAATGGCTGTTTTATATGATGAGTACGGAGGAACAGCTGGAATTGTAACGCTTGAAGATATATTGGAGGAAATCGTCGGCGAAATTCGTGATGAATATGATGAAGATGAAGCACCACCAATTCAACATGTGAACGAGTATCATAAAATTGTTGATGGAAAAGTGCTTATCTCAGAAGTAAAAGATTTGTTTGGATTACACATTGAAGAAGACGATGTGGATACAATCGGTGGATGGATTATGATGCAAAATCATGAAATCGAAGAAGGACAATACGTTGAAGCAGAAGGCTATGAATTTAAAGTATTAGAAAAAGATGCTTATCAAATTAAACGTGTTGAAATTCAAAAAATGGAACAAGAACAAGAGAAAGCAGCAACTGTGTAAGTTGCTGCTTTTCTTCTGACACATAATAAAATGTGAAATTAGGAGCGGATATTTTGATTCAAGTAGCCTTACGTGTATATCGATTACAATTGTATACGATCTTTAGTGGTTTACTACTAATGTGGGCGGTTACTCCGTTTGGGAAACAAGTGACAGGGTTCGGTATCGGTTTAGCAGTTAGCGCATATTGTCTTTGGCTATTAGCTCGCAGAGTGGAGAAATTAGGAAGAAGTATCGTGATGAAAGAAAAGGCTCCTGGATTAGGAGTCCTAAACCGATTTGCAGCCGCAATATTAGGGGCTATCATTATGTTTGAAATTGAGCATGAAATGGAAATGTGGGCATTCGGTACTGGAATATTGGGTGGACACTTTTTAATGATTGCGAATTTAGCCTATGCAAATATGCAGCTAGTAAAAGAAGAAGAGAAGCAAAAGGAAAATGCTTCGAAAAACATAGAACTCTGATGAAAGGGACCTAATCAGGTTCCTTTTTTGCGTTTAAAAATAAATGATATAATACGAATGATTTACTGGTACTTATCGAATTTATGCCAAACATAATACGCTTATTTTTGGGGCATTTCAATAGTATGAAAAAAAATTAAAAAAAATTAAAAAACCCATCGATTTCTAAAGCTTATGTATGTTATCATGACAAAAGAATTTGCGAAAGAGGTGGATACCAATGTTACAAGCTTTACTTATTTTTGTGCTTCAAATTATTTACGTTCCAACTTTAACAATCCGTACGATTTTGCTTGTAAAGAATCAAACAAGATCCGCTGCAGGTGTAGGATTGTTAGAAGGAGCAATTTATATTGTCAGTTTAGGTATTGTGTTTCAAGATTTATCAAATTGGATGAACATTGTTGCCTATGTCATCGGCTTTAGTGCGGGACTATTATTAGGCGGTTATATAGAAAATAAATTAGCAATTGGATATATTACGTATCAAGTTAGTTTGCTAGACCGTTGTAATGAATTAGTAAATGAATTACGCCATTTTGGATTTGGCGTTACAGTATTTGAAGGTGAAGGAATAAATTCTATACGTTATCGCTTAGATATCGTTGCAAAGCGTTCTAGAGAAAAAGAACTGTTAGAAATTATTAATGAAATTGCACCGAAAGCGTTTATGTCTTCTTATGAAATCCGTTCGTTTAAAGGTGGATATTTAACGAAGGCGATGAAAAAGAGAGCATTGTTGAAGAAGAAGAAAGATGAACATGCATCGTAAAGAAAAGGGAGTAGTGCAGCTTTAAAAGCACGGCATAATCCCCATAGAAAAAAGAGAGGAATCTATATTGAAAAAGATTCCTCTCTTTTTTCTGCTTTTTCTCAGATTAACAATTAACCATACAACTTGAATAATTAGTGGTAATATAAATGCAATTAATAAAACGATAAATGTTATTAATTTCAGCTCAGGTGTTTGAGTAACGCCGGTCCCATCAACCACTCTTAGCCAAATGATAGCTGCCAATATCCCGAAAGTTATAATCCAAAATATGTTACCAATCCACCAATAAATCCATCTGCCTTTCATGCTAGCACCTCTTATATTTACCCTCTGTTAAAAGTATATTTCCGGTTGTTATATTTAAATGAAATAACTATAAAACTACTTTTTTTAACTGTATATCTAACTTGTTTAAAGGTTGCCATGTCTCCATCTTCGTTATCATCTTTCGTTTGCAAAAGTTGAACTTTTGGCTTGTAGTCTGTCCTATGAGCGTGCTCGATATCTTTAATGTTAAGTTTGTAGGATTCACCATTATTTATTTTTTGTTCCAATACTTTTTTATTGGCAACATAAATAAAAGTTACTTTATTTTCATCAATACCTTCAGTCTTAATTTCTAATTCATTATCTTTTGTTGTAATCGTTGGTGTTAATAATTCAATACTACCGCTTCCGGTTTCTAAAGAATTTTCTACTATAGTTGAACATCCGGATAAAATGATTCCGATGAATAGAAGAACAATTAATTTCTTTTTCATAACATCCCCCAATTTCAAGTGATTTTTGATCTTGGTATTGCTAGACTGCTAGTGTGGAACGTAAATGTTTAGCTAGCACTTTTTTTATTGTACCATAATATGTAAATTAAAATAGGTTATATATCCAATTTAAGGGAGGTTGAAAAGTTTACTTATTGTTGAGAATCAGTATTTTACAGTAGGTATTTATGTTCTTTACAAAGCGGTGTTGATAAAATCATTACGAATTGGATATCCAAATATATGATGAAATGTAGACAGGAGAAAGAGCTTAATACGAAGCAATCTTATTTTTATAGAAATTACAATTTTTACATATTAAAATGATGATAGGGAATAGATGAATTCATTCACTTCGGAGGTAGTTACTTGAACATTAACGAGAAGGCAATTGAAATGTTTGAACAAAATGAATATGAGGAAGCAATGGAAGAGGAAGTGGATATTCCGAAAGGGTATTTTGATATTGTATATTCCATTTATGCATTAGGTTGGACTTCAGATTTAGGAAAAACGTTGGAACTGATTCATTCATATGTAAAGCCAGGAGGAAGCTTTGTTTTTAGTTGGGAGCATCCGGTATATTCAAATTTACAGTATGGTACAGAAGAAATTGCTTTTAAGTCTTCTTATCATGAGGAAACTCCTATTACGTTTGAAACATTTAAAGGAGAAAATGTACAAGCGACATTATATAAGAGAAAAATAAGTACATACATAAATGAGTTTAAATAGAGTGGGATTTACAATTGAGAGAATAGAAGAGCCTGAACCGTCTCGTGTATTTGATGAAGAAGTAGCTACACCTTCTACGAAATATTATTCTTTATATAAAGCTAGAATGGTGCCAACTACTTTTATTATTAAGGCGAGGAAGTAAAATGCTTTATAAAAAGAAGCCTATCATTTCAAATAAATGAAATGATAGGCTTCTTTATTTTTAACGAATTCCCCGAAAGAATTCTCCTTCCTCAAGCGTGTGAAGGGCGTAGCCCAACGGTAGGTGGGAGATGAATTTCGGTTTGGCATAGCCAAAAACTTTTGATAAACTAGCTATATGAAGTTCTTTGATAACTTGATATATGAGGTTGCAGGAAGAAAATAGAGTGCGAAAACCAAGCCATTCGGTTCCTGCGTAAAATATCAACCGTACCAAAAGAGCGTCCAAGCGTTGGACATCTAGGGGTGGAACACCCCGAAGTAACGCTCAGGGAGACGAAAGGGTACTTTCGTCGTGGAACTGAGAAGCTCCCACTTCAAGCTTTGCTAAGTGGCGAGTAGTTCACAAAAATGAGGTCAAAGATGTACTTTTCATATAAAAATGCATTTCATATAAAAAGTGTAATTATTTTGGGGAAGGGGGATTGTTGTGCGTCATCATAGAAAGTGCAAAAAATTCGGAGTGGCACTGCCTCTTCCGCTTGTGGGAGCAATTGGACCAGCTGGTAACAGTGGACCGACTGGACCAACTGGAGGCCATGAAGGTCCAGTCGGTCCTCCAGGCATCACCGGTCCTAGAGGGGCAATGGGTCCACAAGGTCCTCAAGGTATTCAAGGTCCACAAGGTGCCACGGGAGCAACCTGAGCAACCGGGGCAACTGGAGTAACAGGTTCTCAAGGAATTCAAGGAGTGCAAGGTCCACAAGGAGTGAGCGGATCGACTGGCTCAACAGGTGCGACTGGCCTAACCGTCTCAACCGAAGCAACTGGATTATCTGCTATATCAACAGGTGGTGGGTATTTCTTTTCTACATCAACAAGTACAATTGCAGCAAATGCCAAAATTCCAATTAATTCAGGATCTACTGTATATGGAACTGGTGTATCTTTAACTAGTGCTACAACTGTCACAGTATCCACACCAGGAATATATTTAGTAAGCTACTATTTCCAAGGGGATGCAAGTGGTGGGAATGAGACAGTATCTGTCAGATTGCTATTAAATGGAACTCAAGTAACAGGGAGTTTTATACAAAATGTAACGACATCAACTGTAGTAATCGAACCAGCTATTTCAAATACACTTCTTGTGAATGTAGCGAGCGCAAATTCAACGTTAATATTACAAAATGGTCCATTAGGTGTTGGGCATGTGACCACTATAGCAGGCACGATTACAGCAAGTTTAAATGTGTTGAGGATATTATAAAAAGTATAGGGAATATAAAAAACACAAGGAATGTCTTTACAGACACACCTTGTGTTTTTTAATATTAAATAAACATTTTCTTTATCTCTTCGGTTGAAAAATATGCTGAAAAAAGTATTTGTGATGTAAGTTATCTACAACTTTATTTGCTTGATATGTGCGGTGTTGTTCGAGTCGAAGTCTTTGCTCCATCATTTTTATTGCGTGATCTGATAAACGTAACATTGTACCAGTCTCCTTTTCTATAAATATAGTTTTCTGATTGATATCGATTCCATATTTATAACTAAGGAGGCAAAGTGTGTAACATAGGCAAAAAGCACCTTCCTCTCCCATTACGCTTACGAGGTTAGCTGTCGGACTCGGGAAGTGAGAGTTTCCCTACTTGAAAAAGATTCGCCCCAAGTAGCATAGCTACAAAAATGGTTCCCCCGCTCCAAAATTTGGACTCAGCAAAAGGTTGTATAAAGTAAAAAATAACATAAATAAATAATTAAGTCAAACTTTTTTGTGTTTTCTGTCTTTTAAGTTGCGTAAGAATCATGCCATCAGGTAGTGTTGTATCTGTTACTTCAATGAAGCTGTGTTTTTTATATAATGCGAGAGCTGGAGTATTGGCTTTACCTGTTTGTACAATGTATGTCATTGAAGACGAGAACATGTTAAATATATAAAGTAGCAGTTTCGTTGCGATTCCTTTTTGAAAAAAATCGGGCGATACAACTAATCTGTGGATATCGATTAGTTCTTCTTCTTGTATAAAAGAAATAAAGCCGACGAGTTTATTTTCAGAGAAATATCCATAGAATGTTTCATCACAATTTTGAATATCGTTTACAGTATCATATAAACGAGGTATTGCAGTACTGTTTAAAAAGTCTGCTTCAATTTTATAAGCTGGAATTTGAACCTTTAAAATGGATGTTGCTACTTCATAAGAAGTGGGAAGTAATTTATGAATCATAGATAATAACGCCTCCTTTAAATATGATATATTAATATAATTGATTTGTGGGTAAGTTTGACAATTTTTTTCTTTTTTGCATATAATATATGTATCTCCATACATAAAATGTTCGTAGGTATATTTCTATAGTAGGATATGGTTAGCGTAGATAAATACGTAATCTTATATAAGAGTTTAGCTACTCTTGTATTTGATAATACAAACTATAATAGAAATGAGGGACTAAAAATGGGATGGATTATTACATTAATAGTTGGTGCTATTATAGGTATAATTGCTAGTTCTATAACGGGTAAAAATTTTCCAGCTGGTATGTTTGGAAATATAATTGCTGGTTTACTAGGAGCTTGGTTAGGTAGTAGATTATTTGGATCTTTTGGGCCATCATTTGGTGGGATTCATGTCGTGCCAGCATTATTAGGTGCAATTGTGTTAATTCTTATTGTATCATTTGTAGTAAAAGCTGCAAGAAAATAAAGGCTATTACTGATTGTTTTATAAAGCCCTTTTAGGGCTTTTCCTAATTAGAGAGGTGGTACACTTGGAGAAAGTAAATATAAGAAAAAGAGATAAGTTGAAAAAGTTTTTTAAAGAACAAAATTATTTAGCTGTACTACTTGGATTCGCGTTGCTGTTTGTAAATATATTATTACTTACAAAAATATCATTCGTCTTTACACCGTTCGTCGTATTTTTAAAAACAATCTTTTTCCCAGTATTATTAGCGGGAGTACTATTTTATATATTGCATCCATTCGTTTCTCTTTTAGAAAGAAAAGGTGTGTCGAGAATTGTGTCAATTGCCTCGATATATATAATTGTTCTTGGATTATTTGTTTTTCTTGCGGTCACGGTTATTCCAATTATTAAAGATCAAGTAAATGCTTTAATAGATAACTTGCCATATTTCGGGCATGAAATCGAAAGGGCAGCACGTAAATTTGGAGAAAGTAATGTAATTGGTAGAATGCAGGAAAGTTTAAATATTGATTTTGCTAATATCGTAAAAGATTCTACAATGAACTTTACAAAATCACTATCATCAGTAACAGGAAATGTAACTGGATTTTTAAGTACAATTACTGAAGTTGTTTTAACATTTGTAATGGTTCCATTTATTTTGTTCTATCTTTTAAAAGATGGTGAGCAATTACCGAATCATTTTTTAAAGTTTATATCTGAGCAAAGACAACCAGCTGCGAAGAGAATACTAGATGATATGCATTATGCGATTAGTTCGTATATTAGAGGACAAATTATTGTTAGTTTATTTATCGGTATTATGCTATTCATTGGTTATCTAATAATCGGCATTAAATACGCTGTATTACTTGCTATTTTGGCGATGATTGTAAACATTGTTCCGTATGTAGGGCCAATTATCGCTATAACGCCAGCGTTAATTATCGCTTTTATTGACTCGCCAGCAATGATTTTAAAAGTAATTATTGTCATGATGGTTGTACAATTAGCAGAGGGGAAATTTATTTCACCACAAGTAATGGGCAAAAAGTTAGACATTCATCCAATTACTATCATTTTTATTATTTTAACTGCTGGAAATTTATTTGGAATTATGGGGATTATTTTGGCAATTCCAGGATATGCGATATTAAAAGTGTTAGTTACGCATAGTTATAGATTTGTTAAGTTGAATACGTAAAAAAGAGCTAAAACAGATAAATCTGTTTTAGCTCTTTTTCATTAACAATTCATTTGCATATTGGCGTGCCCATTGATCAGCTTCTAATATAGCATCTAAAGAAGGATCTTTTACGTTATGATGAGCCTCAACGGTTTTGTAAATTGTTTTCTCAATATCGAAAAATGCAATTTCATTTTTAAGAAATAGTGCATTTGCAATTTCATTTGCTGCATTTAATACGGCTGGAGTTGTACCGCCAATTTTTCCACATTCAAATGCATATTGTAGACAGGGGAACTTCTCTAAATTTGGTTTTTCAAAATGCAAACTACCAATTTCTAATAAATTTAATTTTTCATAGGATGAAGGTAGTCGAGTAGGGTAGTGAAACGCATATTGAATCGGCATTCTCATATCAGGAGCACCGAGCTGTGCCATGACTGATCCATCAATAAATTCCACTAAAGAGTGAATGATACTTTCTTTATGAATCATAACATCAATTTTTTCATAAGGAATATCGAATAGCCACTTAGCTTCTATCACTTCAAACCCTTTATTCATTAACGTGGCAGAATCTATCGTTAGTTTTGCGCCCATTAACCAGTTTGGGTGTTTTAAAGCATCCTTCGCTTGTAATGTTTTCATTTCTTCACGTGTTTTATCACGAAAAGCGCCGCCAGAAGCTGTAACAATTAATTTTTCGATTTCCTTATTATTTTCCCCATTTAAACATTGGAAAATGGCTGAATGTTCACTATCAACTGGAATTAGGCGGCATCCGTTTTGTTTCGCTAGTTCGGTGACGATATGTCCAGCTGCAACTAAAGTTTCTTTGTTAGCGATAGCGATATCTTTCTTCGCCTTTAATGCTTCAATTGTTGGGAGTAAACCTGAAACACCGACAACTGAACTTAATACAAGATTTGTATCAGGATGGGTAGATACTTCAATTAAGCCATCAGTTCCATATGTAATTTTTGTATTTGTTGAAATACGAGAACGTAATGTGTCCGCTAATTCTTTTGTCGCTACGCTTACAATACGAGGCTGAAAAGATTCGATTTGTTTTTCGAGAAGATTGATATTATAATTTGCGGTTAAACCGACGATTTTAAAATGTTCAGGATGAGCGGAAACGACATCTAATGCAGATGTTCCAATGGATCCTGTTGAACCTAAAATGGATATATATTTTACCATAAAAAAACCTCCAAAGTTGTTTCGAGTATTTCTGCAAACCTATATATTATTAGACAATTAAGGTGGAAATTCCTGCTATATAAAACAGAAAATTAGGGTTTAATTGGAAAGGGAATGTGATAAACTGTAAAAAACGAAAAAGCAATGAAAGAGAAGAGTACATATTCAAAACTTTTCAGAGAGCTGATATGTGGTGGGAATCAGTAAGAGATGAATATGGAATGGGCTCTGGAGCTTCTTACTGAAATGAGTAGGTAAAGACGGTTACTTCACGTTAAGAAGTTGAAGTGAGCTATAATGATAGCTAATAAAGGTGGTACCGCGGGAGTTTCTCGTCCTTTTTTTAAGGATGAGGGGCTCTTTTTATTTTGAGAAAGGAGGAGTTAGGATGAGCGAGAAAATTATGTTAACAGGAATTAAGCCGACAGGTTATCCGCATTTAGGAAATTATATTGGTGCAATTAAACCTGCATTGCAAATGTCAAAAAATAATGAAGGAAAAGCATTGTACTTTATAGCTGATTATCATGCGTTAAATGCAGTGCATGATCCAGAGAAGTTCAGTAGTTATACGAAAGAGGTAGCAGCTACTTGGTTATCACTTGGACTTAGCGAAGATGTTATTTTTTATCGACAAACGGAAGTGCCGGAAATTTTAGAATTAGCTTGGATATTAGCTTGTCTAACTCCGAAAGGTCTTATGAACCGTGCCCATGCGTATAAGGCGAAGGTAGAGCAAAATAAAGAAGCGGGATTAGAAATTGATGCAGGTGTGAATATGGGATTATATACGTATCCGATTTTAATGGCGGCTGATATATTATTATTTCAAGCTACTCATGTACCAGTTGGAAAAGACCAAATTCAGCATATTGAAATTGCGCGTGATATTGCGACGTATTTTAATCATACATTTGGCATGACATTTACACT
Organism: Bacillus sp. TH19; assembly: GCF_016651075.1. Taxonomy (NCBI): domain Bacteria; kingdom Bacillati; phylum Bacillota; class Bacilli; order Caryophanales; family Bacillaceae; genus Bacillus; species Bacillus sp. TH19. The sequence goes on from NZ_JAEKEO010000007.1 coordinate 2,222,949, forward strand.
TCCTGAGTATGTGATACAAGAAGAAGGAGCGATTTTACCTGGTCTTGATGGAAGAAAGATGAGTAAAAGTTACGGGAATGTTATCCCATTATTTGTAGAGAAAGAAAAACTCCGAAAGCTCATTTTTAAAATCAAAACCGATTCGTCACTTCCAAATGAACCGAAAGAACTTGAAACGTTATTTATGATTTATAAAGAGTTTGCGGAAGAGGATGAAATTCAGTCGATGCGTGAAAAGTATGAGACCGGAATTGGTTGGGGAGATGTGAAAAAAGAGTTATTCCGCGTTGTAGACAGTGAGTTAGCGGATTCTCGCGAAAAATACGTTAAGTATATGAATGAGCCTTATTTATTATATGAGGCGTTAGAAAAAGGTGCGGAAAAGGCACGAGCTATTGCGAAGGTGAATTTAGCGGAAATAAAAAAACGGATTGGATTTGAGAGGGAACGTTAAGCGTTCCCTTGTTTTTGCTGGTAATCTGTAATAATCCTATCAATAACAGGAGGGAGATTACTAGGTAATTCATCAAGTGAAAAGAAGCGCAGTTCTTTCGATTCCGTTTGATTGCATACAAGCTCACCGTGGAATTCTCGGCAAATATAAACAGCGAGTACACCATGTACTTGATCGCCGTTTGGATAGATTTGAAAGAAATCAGGTCCTGAGTATGTACGGAATAGTTCTGGATTTTTAATGATAAGTCCAGTTTCTTCATATACTTCTCGTTGTAAAGCGTCTTCTAACGTTTCGTTATATTCTAAGGCGCCACCAATAATGCCCCAGCGATTAAAATCTGTACGGAGCTGCAATAATATTTCATTTTTCTCATTTAATATAATGGCGTGTGATCCGATTAAAATGAGTGGATGATTTCCTACTAGATTTCTCATGTCTTCAATATAGCCCATAATTCTTCTCCTTATATTTAATAATAATTAGGCAGTTCTTTTAACATTTTTTCTGTTTTACGTGCTGTAAATGCTAAGTTATGATCATCTTTTGTTCTAAAAAATAATGTGCGTAAAAAGATTTTAATGTTTGCGCATAAAATACAATACTCATTAAGGGAAAGGCGTTTTCTAATTTGAGGAAGCCTTTTTATTTTTTTATAAATAATTGAAATTAACTCATCTTGCGGGAAGTCATGATATAGCATAGATAGTAACGGTGTAACAATTCGTTCATCTTCATTATTATGAAAAAGATCCGATGGAATGAAAATTTTATTTAATAAACAATGAATTAATTCCTCGTACCATTCAAAGGTCGTATAGGAATTGTGAACAATTTCAGAAAAGGCATCAGATACGTGGGCAAGACAATGAGCCCATCCTTTATTTTCAATATAGCCTCGAAAATCCATTTCTAAGTTTGTGTATGTAATGAGTTTGTTTTTTATTTCTTCGATATCCTCCTCTGTAAAAAAGTAGTGCGAGTTAGCGAATTGGAGTATTAATGCAAGTAACGAAACAGTATAAGAACGTGTGAAAACCCCATCTGTAAGTGGGGAGTGAATGTCACAATATAAATACTCATCACTTAAACAAGTTTGTAGAAGTAATTTCAACTGATCATCCATAAGGAATTCATGATGAATGAAATGTGCAAAACATTTATATATAAGTTGGTAACGAACGTAACTATCAGTTGTTCCGATATACTGAAGCATATTGAGCGTTAACTCATTAATATCTATATGTTGCAGTTGCGTATAGTCATTTTGTTGTATAAGCTCTAACTGTTGTTGCAGCGCTGTAATATCCAATGGAGAACCTCCTCCGCACTTTAAAGATGCGATGTTTTCTAGTATTCTATATATTCAAGGACAATCCTGCTCATGCAAGGAGAACAAGTAGAAATTCGAGTATGACATAGATGAGGGAAGTATATGATGACTATAGAACAGTTAGAAAAACATTTTAAAATAAGAAGAAATGCTTCTTCTATCATGATAAAAGAAAATGATGCAGAGGTTTTTACAGAAGAGCAATTAGAAGAGATAATGCAATATTGCGTTGCTGAAGCTGAAAAAGATGGAATAGAAGAATTGCAATTTGAAATTTCTTCAAAAAGCCCAAATTATGATGTGTATAAGAAGTGTTTCGAAACGTATTCATTTGAATATATTACTGAAAACATGATTGTATTTAAGGATATATATGAAGTAGAAGATATAGAAAGTGAAATTGATTTTAAGCTTATTGAAGAGATAGGCGAAGCCGCTTTTTATTCACTGTGGAATGAAGTGACGGGAGAACAAATCGATTATGATCAATTTGTAAATACGATGCTACAAGAAATAGGTGGGCAATGGAAAGAACATTGTTTAACAGCAAGTATCGATGAAGAGCCAATAGGAATTGTAATCCCGCATATTGAAAGAGGTACGTTAGAAGAAGGAAAACTTATGTATTTCGCAGTCGCTCCAAATATGCGAAATAAAGGGTATGAAGCAGCATTCTTTACAGGGGCAATGTTTGTCTTAAAAGAAATAGGCGCATCTTATTATATTGGCGAGACAAATGTACAAAACGAGTGGATGAAGGATGTCTTTGAAAAGAACGGATGTCAGCAGCTGAGCTCTACTGAGCGATATGTGAGAAGGTTTTAGAAGGATGGATGGCTTACTCTCTCGAACTCATTTAGCGGGAATCCGTGTACAACTTATGAACAAGTAAAAGAACTTTTTGCATGTTTGTAAGATAAAAAGAAAAATCGAAACGACAAAGTAAGCGTTCCTATAATACAATAGAGAAGGATTAGACTATACGAAGAAAGCGTTGGTGAAAGTATGAAGCAACAAAGAAATTGGCTACAAGCAACTGTAGAACGAAATGAAGATAATACGTTACATATAAAGTGGGAAAATAATATAGAAGAAGTTCGTATTTATTGGAGTACTTCACCAGATCATATTGAAGAAAATGGAGAATTACTTGTAACAGTAAGTGGGGATTCAGCATGTACAATTGAAAACCCGAGTGAAAATGAGCGTCCATATTTTAGGTTAGTAGGAAGTAATGGACAAGCAGTCACAGTAGCTGAGCGTAGATTACCATTACAAGGTGCGTTTAACTTCCGTGATATGGGAGGATATGAAACGACTGAAGGCCGTAAAGTAAAATGGGGTAAATTGTATCGTTCTGAAGAATTAGCAGGATTAACAGAATGGGATATCGAGTATTTACAGAAGTCGGGTTTAAAGTTAATTTGTGATTACCGTACAGATTTTGAAGTGAAGCATAAGCCGAACCCAAGTGTTACAGGTGCTCGTCAAGTGTGCTTACCAGTTATGCAAGACTTGGCGAAAGACTTGAATATAAATGAATTTTTCCAAGTTGGTGACCTTTCTATGTTAGGGAAACCAGGCGAGTATCTTGTGAAAATGAATCAAGATTTCGTAAGTGGTAATGAAGCATTCGTGAGCTTCTTAAACTTAGCACAAAACCCGGAAAACTTACCGTTAGTAAACCACTGTACAGCTGGAAAAGACCGTACAGGATTTGGCTCAGCATTATTATTACTTTTACTAGGTGTACCGGAAAAAACAGTAATGGAAGACTACTTACTAAGTAACGGTTTCCGTGAAAAGTTAAATGAAAAAATGATGGCCTTGTTAGGTGCGAAATTACAGAACGACGAAAGTAGAGCAATATTAGGTGCGATGTTTGAAGCTCGTGCTGAATATTTACAAGCTGCGATTGATGAAGTTAAAAAGCAATACGGATCAGTCGAAGCATACGCTGAAAAAGCTCTTGGCTTTACGAAAGAATCGTTAGAGGAAATGAAAGTGTTATTGCTAGAGGATAAAGTGAAACTTTAATCAGTGGGGGGGGCATCCCCACTGATTATTAGCCTTCACCAATCGGACTGCCCGTTAATGCGGGATAAATAATGAGGAGGGAGGCTGATTGGATTAGCCTCCTTTTATTATTGTTGCTATAATTAAGCTATGAGAAAATAGGAATTGAGGCGAACATCATGAAATACAAAGTAATACTATTCGACGTAGACGATACATTATTAGATTTCCCTGAAACAGAAAGAAACGCATTACATAACGCGTTTGTACAATTTGGCATGCCTACAGGGTATAATGATTATCTTGCAAGTTATAAAGAGATTAGTAATGGATTATGGAGAGATTTAGAGAATAAAATGATTACGCTAAGTGAATTAGCGGTAGATCGATTTAGACAATTATTTGCTCTTCATACTCTAGAAGTAGACGCGCAGCATTTTAGTGACGTATACCTTGAAAACTTAGGAAAAGAAGTACATCTTATAGATGGTGCAGTGCAATTATGTGAGAACCTTCAAGATTGCAAGTTAGGTATCATTACGAATGGATATACAAAAGTGCAACAATCTAGAATTGGAAATTCCCCTTTATGTAACTTCTTTGATCATATTATTATTTCTGAAGAAGTCGGCCATCAAAAACCAGCGCGTGAGATTTTTGATTATGCTTTTGAGAAGTTTGGGATTACGGATAAATCAAGTGTACTAATGGTTGGAGATTCGCTAACTTCTGATATGAAAGGCGGAGAAGATTACGGTATTGATACGTGTTGGTATAATCCGAGTCTGAAAGAAAATACGGCAGGCGTTAAGCCGACCTATGAAGTGGAGAACCTGCTACAAATTTTAGAAATTGCGGAAGTGGCGGAAGAAAAGGTAGCTTCATTTTAATAGAGTTAAGATTTTTCGATTAGTTGATATATATTAAGTTACGGTAGATATATTTGAAAAATCGTTCATATAAGTTCATATACTATGATATGGAACAAAAAAAGATGGTACCAAGTCAAAATAATTTTACTGAAAGAAAACAGAAATAACACTAAATAATATATTTAGCTGTTTGTAATTGGTCATTACAAACAGCTAAAAAAAACGATTGCCTCTTAGGATCCAAGCAATCGTTTTTTTATTTTTTTCGGAGATGAAATTTGTATTTTTATACCCTATCTCCATCAAGTTTAAAAAATGTTTGTTCCCCAGTAATGAAAAAAATGAATTTAATTCTCATAAATAACTGTAAAGTGGTAAAAATTTCGTTTTGGGTGTAATTTAAAATCTTAAGTTAATGGGCATGGGGTGGACCCCTTTCCTTGTTTAGACCGGATATCCGCCTGTTGGCGGTGGCCAAGCACTAAATAATCTGCGAATCAGCACAATTTCTCCTAAATGGTAGGAGTTATGAGATGCAATATTCCGTAGAACACCGCCAGGGGTTTCACCAGGCCATTCCTCCAATGTTTTGTCCAATTGAACAGTTTGGGCGATCGTGCATGCCTGTTCAATCCCTTGAAGAAAATACTGAATAATCTGTTGCCACTCTTCCTCACTGCCAGGGCATTCTTCTTCAGGCCAGCTCTCTTTTACATGGGCAGGCAATGCAGGCTTCTTCCCCTGAGCGGATAATAAGAGAAAATCTTGCCAATAGGTCATGTGTTTCACTAATTGATAAATAGAATAAGGCAGTTCCTCTCTGCGTTTTCCCGCAAGCGCCACGTCTATATCCGACAAAGCATTCTTGATGGGAAGATGTCCTCGTTCCCCTCTTAACGATTTTACTAATGCCTGGCTAAACGCTTTATTTGATTGCTCCATAATAACTGACTCCCATCCTGTTTTATTTTCTAATTTGCTGATTTTATGATTCCGTCTTTTTTATATGTACTAAATAAATTATAGAAGCTTTACGACTATTAAGAGAAAGTAAAATAAGGCAAGAATCACTGACTTCTTAACGTACAGGAAATCGTAGGTTTTTATTTAATTAGTACCTTAATGTACAAATGTATTAACAGATAAATCAAAGGTTCGAATGACAACATTCAGGTCTGCGTTAATATCAGCCACTTTTGATTTTAGCTTTTCCGATCCCTCCTGAATTTTATCCAATTGATTTTATTGTGAATGAACTATGAGTTGATTATAATAATTAGAGTGAACTCTAAGTCAAGAAAAAAATAATAAAAGGATAGTTATTCTATTATGAGGGAGTTCGCGAAGCAAAAATAGCGCTACTATACTAAGGTCATTCACGTTTTATAATGCGATAATTAAATATTTATATATATATAGTTTCTCAGAGTGATGCGATGTCATGTATGAGCTGTGTAACAACTAGAGGTGAGTGAAGGATGTTAATGTTTTTATTTGAGTTAGACAAGGCTATCCCGCAGAAGGATGAGCCACGGTATGCCGCTTATGCAAATGGCTTTATTGAAGGGGATTTAACGATTCGCGTGAGTGACAGCGTATTTTTTCAGAAGTCATGCATGAAGGTTGCAGAGCTTGGCATTTATTTAGGACAGTGGATGGAACAAGTGCAACATGGGCAGAAAGAACAATTGAATTATGAAACGAGTGACCGTGAGGAAGTAATTCTCGGATTCGTATATGAAGAGGAAGATCAGTGGAGAGTTTTTTCCAGTTGGCAGCAATTTGAACTTCAAGAGCGTATATCAACTACAACATTAGTAGAGAGCGTTCAACGCTATTTATATGAGCTAAATAAGGAACTGCGCGCGATAGGATATCTTGTGACGTTTGATCAGTACTTAAGAGGAGAGCGAATGATGCAGCTTTCTTATAAACGACTGTGTGATAGTAAAGCGGATACGACTTCGATAGAGGTTTACAATGGAAGCGAAGGAGTAGGCGCAGTACGGGGCTATTATAAAAATACGTTGATGAAAGTGCTAGACTTCATTCCGAAAGTCGGTAGTAATATCATTTATGAAATAAAGGATAGTAAGAACAATATTCGCGTCATTGCAAAGGATGTAAGTAGGCAGCGTCAAAGAAGGATTTTAGTAACGTACATCGATAATAATGATGCAGAGCATGAAATACTTGTATGTGACGGAAAGTTATTAGATGCAAATTTCTTATTTACTTTTACATATAAGACAGAAGAATATGTTGTTCACAAAACTTCAATTGGGCTTGGAAAATTATTACGAAACGGCTATGTAATCGCAGATTGGAATATTCGTCTTGAGGAAGATATGTATTATATCGAGATGGATGTATATGATGAGGATTATATAGAGGATCAATACTTACTGTTAGGTGTATTTCATGCTGTTTTGTATGGGTGATAAAGTGAAACTTTAATCAGTGGGGGTCGTATTGCCCGTAAATAGTGGGATAAATGAGAAGTACCGGTATTCTTCATGGAAAGAATACTGGTATTTTTTATGTGGTTCTGGAAAAAGTACGGTATTTTCGTTGCAACATACTGGTCGCTTTGATGAATGTAGTGATAAAAACCATAAAAAATAGGCGTATCAAGCAAAGTGTTGATACACCTTAAAACTACATTGTTAAACAACATGCGTCGTCTAGTATATCTTTAATTACTTTAGATTCAGTATTATATATTAAACTTGGTGCCCTTTATTAATCCTCAAAAATAAAAACCTCATCAATCGTACTATGAAGTGCTCTCGCTATATCATGAGCAAGCTGTAAGGAAGGATTATATTTTCCTTTCTCGAGATGGCTAATCGTTTCACGACGTACACCAACTTTTTTCGCTAAATCTTCCTGCGTCATATGTACTTTGGCACGATATTCTTTTATCTTCGTTACGAACGCCATGGTGCATCTTCCATTTCATCAACTGGTTTATCGTAAAAGAACATAGAGAAACCGAACGTAAGAATGAGTGTGCTGAAAATAAGAGCGATATCAATCTCTTGTAGTGTAGGGCTTGGAAATAGCATTTCAATAAAGATAATGATAGCGGTAGTTAATAACGTAACGATAAAGGCGTTGCGGCAAGATTTATTGACGATTTGTTCAAACAGTTCATCGTGTTGAACCGTTCTATACGTCGTGAAAAAGGAGAAGAAACAGAACAGAGTAAACAATCCTTTTTCATAAAAAAATCCGAGAAACCCAAAGAAACCGAGAAATCCTAAATATTTAATCCAAGTCGTTTTCATGATAGATTCTCCTTTCGATGTTAGAAATAAAGTGAAACTTTAATCAGTGGGGGGTGTTCATCCCCCACTGATTATTAGCCTTCACCAATCGGGCGTTTACGGGCAGCAGGGCTCCTACCTAACTTCTTTGCTCCAGCCGAAATTTGAGGTGGGAGTCTTACTGCCAGTTAATGCGGGATAAATCACTATATGTTATAAATATATCACATATGGAAATTCATAGTAATAATAGTTTTGCGATTTATTTCATAATAATAGTAAAAAAGGTTAAATATTCTGTAAAATAAAAAGGGAAATATCGTAAAATGGATGTAAGGAGGGGGAGGACGAAATGTTAACTGGGATAATGATCGTTATATTACTTGTAGTTATTACTGTAATTGGAACGGTGTTAATTGGGCGAAATGGTGATGCGAATTATAGTAAAGCGACAAAAGGAAATATTAAACGACTTACGATGATTTATATAATACTAGCTGTTGTTTTAATTGTTGGATTAGGAGTTTATATTTATTTTAAAGGTTAAAAAAACTGAAAAATGTAAAAATCTATAAATATAAGTATGCTATAATGTTAATATAGTTAATTGGTAATTAAGGAAAGGATTGGATGTAATGATCGAAATTTTGAATGTGTCAAAAAGTTATAATGGATCTACCTATGCAGTAAAAGATTTAAGTTTATCTGTACCGAGCGGAGAAATCTTTGGGTTTTTAGGACCGAATGGTGCGGGTAAATCAACGACAATTAAGATGATTACTGGTATTCATGGGGTGGACAAAGGAACCATTACAATCAACGGTAAAGATATTATGAAAAATCCGATGGAAGCGAAGAAAACATTTGGCTATGTTCCAGATAGCCCGGATATGTTTTTACGATTAAAAGGGATTGAATATTTAAACTTTATGGCTGATATGTATGAAGTACCGAAGGAAGTAAGACAAGAACGAATAGAGTCATTAGCGAAGAAGTTTGATCTGTACAATGCTTTATCTGATCAAATTCAAAGTTATTCACACGGTATGAGACAAAAGATTGTTATTATCGGTGTGCTCGTACATGAACCAGATGTGTGGATTTTAGATGAACCGTTAACAGGTCTTGATCCGAAATCTGCATATATTTTAAAAGAAATGATGAGAGAACATGCTGATAAAGGGAAGATTGTATTTTTCTCGACACACGTATTAGAAGTAGCTGAAAAAATATGTGACCGCGTCGCGATTATTAATAAGGGAAATCTTCAGTTTAAAGGGAATTTAAATGAAATGAGAGATCATTTTGAATCCAATGAATCACTTGAAAAAATGTTCTTGGAGATGACGGGCAATGAGTAAAATTTGGACGTTAACGAAAGTATTATTGAAATTAAATTATGCAGATTTCATAACAGATAAAAAGAAAAGATGGGCGTATTTATTTTCATTTGCAGCCATTTTATTTGTAGGTTTTTTAATATTCGGTTCGATGACCCATGGAATATATGAAGGAATGATACACCTCGGACAGGATCCAGGGATTGTTATTGCGATGGGATTAGCAGTTGCTAGTATATGGGTATTTTTGATGAGTATTATGAACATTTTAACAGTGTTTTACTATAGTAATGATGTTGAAATGTTGCTACCGTTACCGTTAAAACCAGCGCAAATTATTTCGGCAAAGTTCTTTACAGTGTTAATTACACAATACGTAATGAGCTCGTTTATTTTATTGCCTATCTTTATTACTTACGGTTTAAAGAGTGGTGCTTTCATTACATATTACATTTATATGATTGTCATTTACTTATTCTTCCCGATCATTCCGCTAGTTTTAGCTTCGTTAATTATGACAATTATTATGAGGTATACGAATATAGCGAAAAATAAAGATCGAGGAAGTATATTTATTGGAATCGTAAGTATACTATTTATCGTCGGAATCAATGTATTTATGCAATGGAGAAATAAAAGTGCAGTATCTGGAGCTGGAGATTCAGTTGCGAATTATCTTACAAATAATCAATCCTCCCTTTTCATACAAATGACAAATTATTTTCCAACTACATATTTTGGTGCAATGGGATTAGTAGAAAATGCATCGTGGAAGGGAATATTATACGTACTAATATACATTCTTATTTCTATCGCATTTTTCGGTTTGTTTTATTACATTGCAGAGCGTACATATTTAAAAGGGGTTATTGGACTTTCAACGAGTACAGCAAAGAAAGAGGTAATTTCAGCAGAAGGTTTACAGAAATCAACAGTACAAAGTTCTCATTTAAAAGCATATGTGAAAAAAGAATTTAAAACGTTATTCCGTACACCACAATTTTTCTTAAACTGTATTGTGCAAACTTTCGTTATGCCAATTATGCTGTTTTTTGTTTTGTTTGTACAAGATGGAAATTTAAAATGGATTACGGAATATATTGATAATCCAGAATCAGCAGGTTTCGCAATTGGTGTTGGCCTTTGTGCATCCTTATTTTTAATGGGGAGTAACGTTATTGCAACAACGTCATTCTCACGAGATGGAAGCTCTTGGTTTGTGAATCGTTACTTACCAGTAAAGGCTTCGGATATCTTTTTTGCGAAAGCGATAACGGCCTGGTTAATTAATGTAGTCATTTTAGGAGTATTCGGTATTACAATGGCATTTGTAGCAGGTATTTCGCCAGTCTTCATGATACTTTGGTTCTTACTAAGTGCGAACGGTTTATTGTTAATTAATTTAATCGGTACACGCTGGGATGCACAAACTGCAGATATTCATTGGGATACAGAACAGAAATTATTTAAAAGTCGATATACAACTTTGTGGAATTTTTTAGCTAATATTTTAATAGCTTTAGTTATTGTAGCGGGTGTAAGTGTATTATACTTCTTCCTTCAAGTAGGACTTTGGATTATGTTTATCGTTTTATTTGTAATGTTTACGATTGTAAATTATATCTTTATTAAAATTTTAAAATTAGGCGCTGAGCGTATATTGTCAAATATTAATTAAAAAGGTAGATCCTCTGTATTCGTGCAGGGGATTTATCCATAGATGGAGGAGAAAAGGTGAAGAAAATAGCAATTGTAACAGGGGCAACTCGTCTGAATGGAATTGGTGCAGCTGTATGCAAGGTGCTTGCTCAAAATGGGATAGACATTTTTTTCACGTACTGGCCTCGGTACGATAAAGCGATGCCATGGGGAATGAATGATCAAGAGCCCTTTTTGTTGAAAAAGGAAATTGAAAGTTACGGCGTTCGATGTGAAATGGCAGAAATCAACTTATCGCAGTCTTATTCGCCTAATCGTGTATTGTATATGGTATCAGAACGTTTAGGGGATCCATCTATTCTTATTAATAATGCGGCGTATTCTACTCCTACGAAAATTGAAGAGTTAGATGTAGAACAGTTAGATAAACATTATACGGTCAATGTTCGTGCTCCTATGCTATTAAGTTCATTATTTATTAAACATTTTTCACTTAAAACGAGTGGAAGTATTATAAATCTTACTTCTGGGCAGTCATTAGGCCCGATGCCAGATGAACTAGCATACGTAGCAACGAAAGGAGCAATAGAAGCATTTACAAAGTCAGTTGCACCAGTTGCTATGGAGAAGGGGATTACAGTCAATGCTGTTGATCCAGGACCAACGAATACAGGATGGATTACAGAGGAATTACAGCATCATTTAGTATGGAAATTCCCGCAAGGAAGAGTTGGAGAACCGGTGGATGCGGCACGCTTAATTGCTTTTTTAGTAAGTGAAGAAGCGAAGTGGGTTACTGGGCAAGTCATTCATTCGAACGGTGGTTATTCATAAAAATATTATGTTAACAAGTGTTGAGAAATAAAAAAATTAGTAATTATTTTGTTTTTTGTATAAATAAAATGTCAAGAAAGATAAAAAATTGATAGGGGAGTATGTTGTCATTTGTAGATTGTAAATCTTCATGTGACAACATACTCTTTTCTTTTGCTACAGAGGAGGAAAATGTAGTAGAAAAAACTCGAATATTAAAATGAATTTATCGTTTTTTGTACGTATTATTATGAAGATTACTGTCGGAAAGATGGTGATTCGTATGAAAAGGGATTTTTTAAGGGGAAATAGAATCGTAAAGAGGAGGATAAAGTGAAACTTTAATCAGTGAGGGGGTGTTTATCCCCCACTGATTATTAGCCTTCACCATGATCTCGCACCTAACTTCCTTGCACCATCCGACTTCTGAGGTGGGGGTCTTACTGCCCGTTAATGCGGGATAAATTATATAAACATAGGGGGATTTATATGAAAATGAAAAAGGTCGCTATCGCATCAGTAGCAATTGGTACAATGCTTACAATGGCAGCTTGTAGTACCTCCACAGATAAAGATGCAGCAAAGAAGGATCAGGCAACTGCACAAAATGAAGAGCAATCGAAAACGACAAGTGCAGATGAAGCGTCAAAAACAACGAAAGACACTGAAAAAGACACAAATACTTCTTCGAATGAAAAAACAGATAAGGATGCAAAAAATACAAAGGAATCATCAGGAACAGAAAGTAACGGCAAAACAACAAAAGAAAAAGAAACGACAGGAAAAACGAATGATCAAACTACTAGCGGGAAAACAACAGATCAATCAACTAGCGGGAAAACGACAGACCAAACGTCAAGTGGAAAGACAACGAAAGATCCGAAGAAAAGCGTAGCTGTGAAAACAAATGTAAAAGAAGTCGTTACATTAATTGAAAGCTTAGACAAGCAATTAGCTGCAAATCCTAAATTAGAAACAGTTAATAAACTTGGAAAACAAATTAATGAGAAGTGGGATGTAATTGAAAAAGAGTTAGAAGCATCGCATCCGACTGAATATAAAACAATTGGCCAAAGTATGTATCCGTTAATTGTAGGAGCGGAGAAAGAAAAGATCGATATTAATAAAATGAAGTCATTAACGACGAAAACGAAAAAAGATTTAAATCAATTATTAACGAAGCTTTCATAGTTTCAAAAGCCTACTCGTGTGAGTAGGCCTTTTTAGTTTGTTGTACATTCTCGTTGGGTGTTAAGAAATAAAGCTTTCATTTAAAAGGAACATCACAATGATAAAAAAGAGTGATAACTATTAAAGATATTTTTTGATAGGAAGTCATATAAAACGCTCCCTTGTATTTATATTTGCAATTTAGTAGTTTTTAAAGTTCATTATTTTCTACAAAAATTTCATTTTGTAGAAAAGGGGAATGGATTGATATGTACGATAAAGAGGAAGTTTATGATGAAGAAATTGCACCGTTAATGCAGCAGATTCTTGAAATCTGTAAAAGAGAAGAACTTCCAATGGTAGCTCAGTTTTATCTCACTGAAGAGTCGCCATATGATGAGGAGTCAGTTACACCATTATATTGCACATCAATTATTATTCCTGGTGATCGTAACGATGAGGAAGGTATCCAACAATTGCAGGATATTGACGAGGTAATGAAATATGGAAAGAATGGTCCTCCATACTTTATGGCAGCAACAATACGAAAAGAATAAAAGAGCAGCTAGCAAAAGCTAACTGCTCCAATCGGTAATATTATTGCAAAAGTACTATTTTTCAAACTCGTCTAGTGCTCTTGCAGCAATTTTGACTTTAGAAAATGCACCACTGTTATTTTTAAATACAATCTGGTATTTACCATTAGGAAGCCAATCAGACCACTCAGTACTAAATTCATTAATAGTTTGTTGTCCAGGTGTTAACTTTCCGTTTGATAACCATCCACCTTTAGAATTATATAAATCATAACTGAAAGTTTCATTACCAATATTTTTAAGGAAAACTCTTAGATCCTTCCTGCCTTCATGGTTAAATTTGTAAATTCATGAACCGTAAAAAGCGAACTCTTCATTAGCCTCTAAAGCATATTGAACTGGTGGAAGTTGCACTTGATTAGACTCAGTACTTGCAGGACTTACCTTTGTTTCTTCGGTTGCCGCGAATGTTGAAGTTTGACCTAAGCCGATAAGAGATGCAGCAATTACAGGGATAGCTAAGAATTTTTTCAAGATAAACACTCCTTATGGTTTTTAATTGAGATTTGCTCTCAAACACATAATAACCAATTAAGATGAATAGTTTAATAGAAAAATATTATGTTTTACAAAAGTAAGCAATAATTTATAAATAACGCAACATATTGACAAAAAGTTAAATAAAATAATCCTTTTACTCAAAAAAAATCGCCTGTATACTAAGAGGCAATCTTTTTTGAGTTGTTTGTAATGGCTAATTACAGGTTTTAAATACTATTTAGTGTTATTTCTACTTTCCAAAACCTGCTCCATATTATTAGTCGCCCATTCCATCATTAAAAGGATAATTGGACGTAGCGACTCGCCTAGTTCGGTTAGCGAATATTCTACTTTAGGAGGTACTTCACGATATACCTCCCGATGTACGATGCCATCTGCTTCAAGTTCTCTAAGTTGAAGTGTTAACATTCTTTGGGTGATATTAGGTTTTAATCTTTTTAATTCATTAAATCGTTTCTTACCATCTAATAAATGATAAAGAATAACACCTTTCCATTTTCCGCCAATAACCTCGACCATAGCTTCTACTGGACAAGAATATTTATTTAAAAATGGATAATTTACATCATCTTCTTTTGAACTAATCATAAAAAGACTCTCCCTTAACAATAGTATCTTTTTTGATACTATAGCACATAAATGTGCGTACTTGTATCATTGTTACTTTAAAAATATAATTTGGTTAAATAATAATTTAATGAAAAGGGGATCTTTTATGACTAACACAAAACAAAATACAAAACAAAAAATTATTGAGGCTTTTAACTTTAGACATGCATGTAAAGAATTTGATCCTATGAAGAAAATTTCAGAAGATGATTTTAAATTTATTTTAGAAACAGGAAGATTATCTCCTTCTTCTTTTGGATATGAGCCTTGGAAATTTATTGTGGTACAAAATAAAGAATTAAGAGAAAAACTATTACCATATTCATGGGGAGCAGGTGGGCAGCTTTCAACAGCAAGTCATTTTGTCATTGTTCTTTCAAGAACCATCAAAGATATGCACTATGATGCAGAGTATATTCAGCACATGATGAAAGATATTATTGGATTGCCTGAAGAAGCTCAACAGATGAGATATGAATTCTTCAAAAAATTCCAAGAATCGGATTTTAAATTGTTAGACTCCGAACGTGCTGTATTTGATTGGTCATCGAAGCAATCTTATATTGCTTTAGCTAATATGATGACTAGTGCAGCTCAAATCGGTATTGATTCTTGTCCAATGGAAGGATTCGATAAAGAAAAAGTAGATTCTTTACTTCGTCAAGAAGGAATTTTAAAAGATGATAATCTTGAGGTATCAGTTATGGTTGCATTTGGATACCGTAAAGGAGAACCAAAATTTAATAAAACAAGACAAACTATGGATACTATTGTTGAATGGATTTAATAAGATAAATTTGTATCCATATAACGAAAAAAACGCTACCCTTTCTATAGAAAGGATAGCGTTTTTTTATGTCTGTTTTTAAATTTAGCGAGAATGCTTTGTGAATAGTTGAAGTGCTTTTTCAGGTACATAGAACTTCTCGTTGCTTTCTACAACGATGCCTCCTAATTCATAATCTTTCCCACCAATATAGATAATGTTTTTATTAACAAACAATTTGGCTTCCGTATTATTGCGTTTTACTACAAGCACCGGGTTTCGTACATCTTTTTTGTCAATCGTTACAGTTGCACCAATTTGTTTAAAGGATGTTTCAGCATCTAAGAATAATTTCTTAGATAATTCTTCTAATTGAAAGCCCATTGCTTTAGCCATTATTTTCGCAATGTCTGTATTTTGGACTAAACCGTATGGCTTTTGAGGACCGTAAGAGTATAAGAATACATCTTCACCCGTATGACCACCAGTTGTAAAACCGATGTTCGCACGGTTGGCCAATAATTTAGTAAGGATTGGACCTACATCAGTTTTCTTTTGTGCAGCTTTTAACAGCTCTTTTTCATTATCAGTTAGGTCGTCTAAACCGTAAAGTGCAGCGATCTCTTTTATATTAGATAAATCATCTTTTAGTTTATTTGTAGCACCTTCAAGTGTCATTTTCGCCTTTTTCAGTGGGGCAATGTAAGCTGATACTGGTGTAGTATCATAGCCTTTTGTGGTATTGCTGTTACCAATGGAAATACCGCTATTACCATGATCCGCTAAAGCAATGACCATAGTGTTACCGTCTTTCTTCGCAAATTCTAATGCTTCTGTAACTGCATCATCAAATGCCAATACATCGCTAATCATCCCGATTGGGTCATTTGCATGTGCTGCCCAATCTGCCTTACTGCCTTCTACGAATAAGAAGAAACCATCTTTATCTTTTGATAATGTTTGAATTGCTTTTCTCGTCATCTGGGAAAGAGTTGGCTGCTTAGGATTGGTTATTCTACGATCCATATCGAACGCAAGGGCAGTATTAGAGAAAGAACCCCAGATTTTCTTTGATTTGGAGTTTAATAACGCATCTTTTGTTTCGACAAAGTCATACCCTTTGTCTTGAATCACTTTTACTAAATCTTCGTTGTCTTTACGAATTCCGTTGCTTGTCGTAGGCTGAAGTGCTGCTTTTCCACCACCTAATACAACTTCTATATTTTGATAAACTTGCTGTTCACCAAGTACTTCGAAATCTTTACGGTTAACGTGGTGGGCAGAGAAACTAGCAGGAGTAGCATGTTGAATTTCTGATGTAGCAATGATTCCTGTCGCGCGGCCGGAACGTTTTGCGCCTTCTAAGACGTTGGCAACTGGACGAAACTTGCATTCTTCTTTCACTGGTTCTAAGCCAGGTGAATTCACAACAGAAGGTAATACGCCCACGTAGCCTGAATTTGATTTATTTCCTGTCGCTAAAGCTGTGGCTGCTGGTGCAGAGTCCGTAATAGCTGATTCTGCGGAATACGTACGAACACCTCCGGATACAATTTGATCTAGTGCAAGAGGTGAACCTTTATACCAGCGGGCTAATGTTGTAGCAGAAGAACTTGTCCCATCTATAACCATGAAAATCACATTTTTAGGTTGCTTTCCTGCTTTTTTTACCTCAGCTTTTACCTCATTATCGTTCATTATGATTCCTGTTGCTAATGTAAATAGTGCTACCGTTCCCGCTAATGTTAGTCCCATTATTTTTTTTCGAAGAGTAGTCATTGTGGTTCCTCCATAGGTCGTTTTCGATATCCAAATCTAACGTTCGTATGTAAACAAGATTTATTATTAGTAGTACCCCATTGCAACGAAACTAACAATAACGATTGAGTCAAAATGTTGGGCACAAAAAGTTAAATTAAAGCTATTTCTTCAGCAAAATATTCTCTTCATATAAAACCTCTTTGCACCCTTAGTTACACGGTCTTTCCTATAAAAAGAATCTTCTCTTTATTTTATGGGAAACATTTAAAAAAGGATGGTGGGGACATGACAATTGATCGAGTTTGTACAATTGGGCCAGCGAGTAATAATGAAGAAACGTTAGCGCAGTTAATAAACAATGGTATGAAAATTGTTCGGTTAAATTTATCACATGGTACGCATGAAAGTCATAAAGACATCATTCGTTTAGTAAAATCGTTAGACGATTCTATTAAAATTCTAGGGGATGTACAAGGTCCTAAAATAAGATTGGGTGAAATGAAAGAGGAACAAATTACACTTGAAGCAGGGGAGTTATTTACTTTACATACCAATCCAGTTCAAGGGAATAAAGAAGGAGCAAGTGTTGATTATGTGGGGATTGCGAATGACGTGAAAGTTGGAAGTAGAATTCTTATTAATGATGGAGAAGTTGAGTTAATCGTTGAAAAGATAAGTTCGGAAAAAATAGAAACGAGAATAAAAACAGGTGGCAATATTTCCTCTCATAAAGGGGTGAACTTACCAGGTACAATTGTTAGTTTGCCAGCTATTACGGAGAAAGATAAAAAAGATATTCAATTTCTTTTAGAAGAGGAAGTTGATTTTATTGCGTGTTCTTTCGTTCGAAAACCTAGTCATATAAAGGAAATACGAAGTTTTATACATGAACATAAAGAAACATCTCCTAATTTAATTGCAAAAATAGAAACGATGGAAGCAATCGAGAATTTTCAAGACATATGCAAAGAAGCGGATGGCATTATGATCGCAAGGGGAGATTTAGGTGTGGAATTGCCGTATCAATTTATTCCGCTTTTGCAAAAAATGATGATTCGTGAGTGCAATCGAACGAATACATATGTCATTACAGCGACACAAATGCTTCAATCTATGGTAGATCATTCTATTCCTACAAGAGCTGAGGTGACAGATGTATTTCAAGCTGTACTGGACGGGACGAATGCTGTTATGCTTTCTGCTGAAAGTGCGTCAGGAGAGCATCCAATCGAAAGTGTGAAAACATTATGTCTCGTTTCTGAATTCGCTGAGCATGTAAAAAAAGACGGTCCTTTTGCGATGAAAGATGTATTGGAATTGCTGCATAAGTCTCTTTAGTTTATATAGAAGGATTTATCTCTCATCCTAAAAACGTACGGAAAGGAATCAGGATAGGAGGTGCTATTTTAGTATTTACTTACAGATTGAAAGGTGGCATTCCAGCTGCCTATATGAAAGAATCATTATGGAACATGGAGGTCTTTCGGAAATCTAAAGAAGGATTTTAAATTAATTAATCCAATTATCTCATTTAAAATATGTTCATTCCTATTCATAAATGATATCCTTATAGTTGAATACTTTTGCTGAATCAGCAAGAATTTGTTGTTCTTTCTGTATGAATTCAACTTTTTTATGGAAAGATATGTTAGTAAGTGTGCAATTTGAACGTTTTATTTTTTAGAGTATGATAGGAGGAGAATGAATATGGAAGCAATTGAAGTAGGCGAAATTTTTAGTCTTACCGATGAGAATAATGAAGAACAGGAAGTTGAAGTGCTTGGAGCGATGGATGTCGAAGGTGCAGAATATATTGCGGTTGCCTTTGTAGAAGACATTCAAACAGAAACTGAGGAAGACATTGATATCTTCTTTTTAAAAGTAGAAGAAGATAATGAATTCTCATACATAGAGAATGACGAGGAATTTGAAAAAGTATCTGCGGCGTTCGAGAAGATTATGGACGAGCAAGAACAAGAATAATAATAAAAAGAGTTAGACAAAAGAGGGAGATGCATATCTGCCCTCTTTTGTTATATGGTTGAAAATTACATTTGTAGAAATCGATAATTATATTATGTAAACTGAATGACTCTTTATTTATGCACTAGAAAAACCACCCAAATGAGGGTGGCGCTTATTATATATAGTTATTAAATGTGTTATTTTCCAAGGAAGAGAGGGGAATCTTCACTTCAGTACCTTCCTTCATATTACGCAATACAACTGTTTCTGTAGATAGTTCCTCTTCACCAATTATTAGCACATACGGGATATTTTCTTTATTTGCATAATTAAGGGCACGTTTCAATTTACGTCCGGCTAGTTCAAGTTCGATTTTTAAGGAAGTAGTAGAACGCAATTGCTGGGCAATTTGTAAACATTGTAATTCTGTCCCGAGTGGAATGATAAAAAGATCTGCTGTAGATGATGTTGTTGCTTTCTGTGATAGAGCTGTATAAATGACATCTAATCCGAATGAAATACCGACTGTTGGATAGTTCATATTATCACCACGGAATGCTCCGATAATATTATCGTATCGACCACCGCTACCGATGCTAGATGTAATCGTGCCATTTTTTAGAAAGATTTCATACACAGTGCCTGTATACATTGTGAGTCCTCTTGCTAAAAACGGATTGAATATCGTATTTTCATTTATTCCGAGAGCGAGTAAGTATTGCTGTAGTTGTTGTAGTTCCTTTACTCCATCGGCGACAAGTGTATTATTGAAAGTGTCTTTAAAGTCGGCTATAGGGAGCTTTAGGCAAGATAAAACAGTATTACATATTGTATCGGCCATTTCTACAGTAATCCCGCGCTCCAATACATCTTTTCGTACACCATCAATCCCAATCTTTTCGATTTTATCCAATGATAAAATTACGTCACTCGTTAGTTCAGTAGGGATGTTAATAGACTGGAGAATACCGTTTAACAATTTTCGGTTATTATATTGGATCGTTACTTCTAAGTTTAACGTTCGGAACAGCTCAAACGCCATGCTCATGAGTTCAGCTTCCGCCATGACTGATTCTACACCGACTATATCAACGTCACATTGAATGAACTCACGGAATCTTCCTTGTTTAATTGGCCCATCTCGAAATACTTTCCCAATTTCATAGCGTTTAAAGGGTAGGCGGATGTTCGGATTCATCGCCACGACTTTTGCGAATGGAATTGTTAAATCATAACGTAAGGCAAGATCGCGTTTTCCTTGATCCTTAAGTGTATATATTTCTTTTAAAATTTCATCGCCACCACCGTACTTGTAAGACATAAGCTCATACATATTTAACGTTGGTGTCTCTAACGGTTTACAGCCATAACGTTCAAACGTATCTTCACAAGCTCTTTTAATTTTATTTCGTAGTACTTGTTCCTCTGGTAAATAGTCTTTTGTCCCTTTTACATTTTTCATTTCCACCATAATCACTCCTCTTTTAAATTAAAAAAAGCTATGCGGGTATAAAAATACCCACATAGCTTTATGAACGCTTCGTGGGTCAACAGGAAAAGCCCTGTACCCACGAAGAAAAATTTTTCTTCGGATACACGGCGTTACGTATGATGATGAAGTTGGAAAGAAGTATTAAAAGTTCGCATTAAAAATCTCTCCTTAACATAAGTTTTTCCAAATTATATCAGATGAATTTGGAAATATCAATATTTTCAGTTTTGAAGAATGCGTGAAGTTATGTAGGAGAAATTGAAAAGAGTGTATAATAAAAGAAAACTTAATAATATGAAATAACTTTTTAAGGAGACCGCTATGAAAAAAGATAAAACTAATGCGATGCGAATATTAGATAAAGAAAAAATTGAATATTCGATGATGTCATATGATCCGGACGATGGGAAAATTGATGGAGTATCCGTAGCAGAGAAAATTGGACGAGAAGTGAGAGAAGTATATAAAACACTTGTCGCTCAAGGGAATAGTAAGGATTATCATGTGTTCATTATCCCAGTAGATGAGGAACTAAATTTAAAAGCAGCCGCAAAGGCGGTCGGTGAAAAGAAGATAGAAATGATTCCTGTTAAAGATATTACGAAAGTTTCAGGGTATATTCGCGGCGGTTGTTCACCAGTAGGAATGAAGAAGTTATTTTCTACATGTATTGATGCGAGTGCTCAATCGCTTGAAACGATCATTGTAAGTGGCGGGAAAATTGGAGTACAAATTGAGCTTAAAGTTGATGACTTGGCGAAAGTGACGAGAGCGCAGTTTGGTGAAATAACGAAATAAGTATACATAGGAAAAGAAGTTCTAATTTTATTAAATTTAGATAAAGATTTATAGGATAATTAGTCCATTATGAGGGCGGATTATCCTTTTTTATTTACATAATGAATGAAATAAAAAGAGATTGAATTTTTAGTTTAATCAGTATAATATGGATGTGTAATTTTAATCATTTGTTTGGCTTTAGGAGGAGTACAATGCCTCGTTTCAAGGACTTTAAATAAACAAGCAGAGTTACTTTTAAAGATAGACAAAGGACGGGAAAGTGTTTTAATGAGGGTTCAAGAAATACCCATAAGAAAGCACATATTGGGGGATGCCAGTATTTTGGAAAAACCCCACGCTAAGAGCATGCAAGATTTTATACAGTTTTTTGGCTAATCTAGTAACAAACAAGAGCCCTAAAACCGTGCCAGGATAGGAATGTATAAAAAAATGTATAGATTCATAGAACTAAAAAAGAAGGTTCCCTTGTGAGAGCAGGGTTCTCCTTTTTCCTTGCTACCGATAATGAGACGTTATGTTAACTGATCATGTATACAATATGCATTGTTCCTTCTTCAACTAAAGGGCAGATTAGTTGAAGAAGGAATTTCTCTAAATTTGGAAGAATTAATATTAAAAAATATGTTAAGGAGCTTGTGAATTATATGGAATCCATTAGCAAAAGCGAAGTGAAGCTACGAGATATCACAGAGAAAGATCTACCTATCTTTTTCGAACAACAACTAGATTCAACGGCGAACTATATGGCTGCTTTTACAGCTAAAGACCCCACTGATAAGGACGCATTTTTTGACCATTGGAAAAAAAATATTGCTGACGAGACTATTACAATTAAGACTATATTATTCAATGGCATTGTCACTGGACACGTCTCGAACTTTGAACAGTTCGGCGAACCCGAAGTAAGCTACTGGATTGGGAAGGAATATTGGGGTCATGGTATTGCAACTAAAGCGTTGTCAGAGTTTCTGGAGTATATTAAGGTACGCCCGCTCTATGCTCGTGCCGCTAAAGATAACCTCGCCTCCATTAGGGTATTGGAAAAATGCAGGTTTAAAATCATCTCTGAAGATAAAGGTTTTTCCAACGCAAGAGGCAAGGATGTTGAAGAATTTATTTTGAAGCTCGAACCTTATGATATGTAATTTAATACCGTAATACGATTGGAGCGGTTCTTGACTAAGAAACCTTCTGTTGTTTAACTAACGGGTGGCTTTAATTGAGCAAGAAACTAAGAATTTTTAACTTCCGCTTTCGAAAATTATGTAAATAAGCTGTTCACTGGATTCTCATAGAAAACTGTGGTGAGATGAAATTTTTGATTTTGAAGCACTTCAAAATCTTAGCTAGATGGCTATGTATCGGTACCCCACAATAAAAAGGCAGGAACATATCAAATATGTTCCTGCCTTTTATTTTAGAGAGATGTTTCCTAACAGTTGATTTTATTAACGAAAGTCGACTTTAAATCTATATTTTGTGTGAAATAAAGTACATATAATAAAAGTATGAGGTGATACAGTGAGAGAAATTCATATTCATAAAATCATTGCGGATAAGAGAAAAGAAAAAGGAATTACATAGGAAGAGTTAGCGGCGTATATCGGTATTACGAAAGCATCTGTTTCCAAATGGGAGACTGGGCAGAGTTATCCGGATATTACATTTTTGCCACTGTTAGCATCGTACTTTAACATAAGTATAGATGAATTAATCTGTTATACACTGCAAATGGAACAGGAAGATATTAAAAATTTATATCATAGACTAGCGGAAGCTTTTAGTGAAGAACCGTTTGATGAAGTAATGATGGAGTGCAGGGAAGTGACAAAAAAATATTATTCTTGTTTTCCATTATTAATTCAAATGGGGCTACTTTTTATTAATCACCACATGTTAACAGAGGATATGGATAGAAGAATTGAAATTTTAGAAGAGCAATGTATCTCTTTAGCCGAGTGCAGGGAGAAAGTGAAGATGTTTCTCTTGTGAAAGAGGCGGTATCGTTTAAAGCAACTTGCTATCTTATACTCAATAGACCAAATGAGGAGCTTCAATTACTTGGCGAAACGATACGTCCTAACTTTCCAAAGGAAGATCTAATTGCGCAGGCGTATCAAATGCTTGGAAATGCTGAAAAGGCGAATGAAATGATGCAAATTAGTATGTATCAACATTTAATACAACTCGTTGCGACAATACCGAATTATGTAGTAGTAAATGCCTCAAACGCTGAAAAGGTAGAGTAATTGTCTGTAAAAGATCGGTTGTTGTAGGTTAATCTAGTTTAGTATATGGGTTGTGAGTTTTTTAGCGTCGTTATCCATTTAGGAATGATGAATCCTAACTATTTAAGTTGTAAAAACGAACATTTTTATTATTTTTATTAAAAATGTTCACTTTTAGATTGCGTATACACTAAAAGTTTGTTATATTACCAATATAATAATTTTAAATAACATCACTCGTATATACTCGGTAATATGGTCCGAGCGTTTCTACCTAGTTCCCAATGAAAGAACTGGACTACGGGTTAAAGTATTCGGTCGCTTTCTGTATTGAGCCGCTACCGTTCTATAATTTAGCATTGGCCTCATCTTTTGCTTAATTAACTTTGACTACCGTAGTTCTAGAAAGTAGAGATTTTTCTACAATTTCTAGAGCTTTTTTCTTTGGACCAAAACATCGAGTATAGAAAACAACAAGAGAAAGAGGAGAGATTATTTATGAAGAAAAATCTGTTAAAAAAATATGGTGCCCTAGCAACTACTATCGCATTATCATTCTCAATACTTGCAGGATGTAATGCTAGTCCAAAACAAGCAGCAGAGGCAAAAAGCACTCAAAACCCTATCTTAATTCAAGGCCCAATGCCAATAGAAGCTGAAAAATTTGCAAAAAGGTTAAAAAATGTGGAAGAAGAAAAATCTGGGAGTTTCGTATTTTATAAAGGAACTGTAGACAATTATCCTGTAATCGTTGCGAAAACAGGTAAAGGAATGGAAAATACAGCAGCCGCTACAGCAGTGGCTATTGAAAAATATAAGCCTATAGCGATTATTAACCAAGGAACATCAGGTGGACATGATCCTAATTTAAACGTATTTGATATTGTGTTAGGAAAACAAGTCGCGAATATAGGTTCACTAAAAACAACAAATATGAATGAGAACCAAGGAATTGAACCGGAAAAATGGATATCTATGGACCTGATGGCTTCTGAAGGGAGTGCAGGGGAAGATCCAAATGCTGAGAAAATCCGATACTACGAGGGAGATAAGGATTTACTTGCAGCAGCTAATGCAGTAAAAGATAAATATACAAAAGGTAAAGTGGTCGAAGGTACTATAGGTTCAGCAGACGTTTGGAATAATGAAGTTGATAGAATTAAATGGTTCCATACAAAATACGGTACATCTGTAGAAGAAATGGAAGGTGCAGCAGCAGCGCAAATCGCAAAAGCTTATGACGTACCATTTTTAGGGATTCGAGTATTATCTAACAATAAAACAAACGGCGGAAAATACAATCCAAATACAGCGGCGGCAAATCAAGAATATGTATATGAAGTAGTTAAAAAGTATATAGATTCGATACCAAATAAATAGTAGTAGTTCTGTCTCAATATAAAAATGTTATCATTACTTCACAATGTGTTGTGAACTCAGAATTACCAAAGTTTCTTTAATTAAAATAGATTGGTGCCTTACATGGTATCCAATCTATTTTTGTACTTATTCTACAGAGGAAGAAGGGTTTTACACAAAAAATAAAGACAGTTATAGAAAAAAGAAAAGTCGAACGATTTATCAAATATGCATAATTGCATAAAAAAATTGAAATTTATAAGTTAACATTAAACTACTTTTTAATTGTAAAGAATATTTTAATAATCTTTACTAGAGAAGGATATTCCTTGTGAAAAGTAGATAAACAAAAAGTGTGGAAATAATACAGACTCAATAGAGTTTTGTATTAAATAAAAAGAAAAGGATGGGTATGGCTTTCTAAAAGTTTTTGGGGGCTAGAAAGCATTTTTTAGTTAATAGCTTCAAATTATATTTTAAAGGGGAAATGGGTATATGAAGTTTAGAAATACAAGGCTTGCTATGGTTACACTATCTTCATTTTTTATTTTAGGTACTGCATCTCTATCATTCACAGATATCATACACGGTGAAGTAGCTTCTGCATCACCACAAGAGATTATTGTAAAAAGCTATGACGATACATATTATAATAATACAATAGGAAAAATGGGTTTAGAATTAAAGAAGGAACTTCATAATATTATTGATGATCATACAAAGTTATCATACAGTGCGGTTTGGGAAGCACTAAGAGATACTGATGAAGATCCAAATAATAAAAACAATGTGCTACTCTTATATACTGGGCGTTCGCAAGGGAAACTTACGAATGGTTCAGGAGTTGATAATTGGAACCGAGAGCATGTTTGGGCAAAATCACACGGTGATTTTGGAACGACTGCAGGAGCTGGAACAGATTTGCATCATTTAAGAGCGACGGATGTATCTGTAAATAGCTCACGTGGAAATCTGGATTTTGATAATGGTGGTGTGAATCATTCAGAAGCGACAGAATGTAAGTATGATAGTGATTCTTGGGAACCTCGTGATAGTGTAAAAGGAGATATCGCTAGAATGCTATTTTACATGGCTGTTCGTTATGAAGGAGACAACGGCGAAATAGACTTAGAATTAAATGAGAAGGTGAATAACAATAAAGATCCATACATGGGTAAACTATCCGTTTTACTAAAATGGAATGAACAAGACCCGGTAGATGATTTAGAGCGAAAGCGTAATGAAGTGATTTTTACAAAATATCAACATAATCGCAATCCTTTTATTGATCATCCTGAATGGGTAAATAAAATTTGGAATTAAAATATTTAAAGGTATTTTGCTTTGAGAGAAGGGATTGATCACTATGATCAATCCCTGTTTATATCTATACTAGAATAAGTGATTTTTATAGGATTGGAGAATAGGATAGATATTTTATTAAGTTAAGTATAATATGAGTCTTTTAATACGGTCCCCACTCAATATTCACGCCAACAATAAGAAAAATAAGTCCAATGATAAACCAAATGAATGCAAGTGGAGCCATGAAGCGAATCCATTTTCCATAAGAAATGCCGCTCGCTGCGAGAACGCCCATTAAAACACCAGAAGTTGGATTGAGGCAGTTCACTACACCTTCTCCAAGCATAACAGCCTGTACTGTAACTTGGCGTGTAATATGCATGAAATCGGCTAATGGAGCTAATATCGGAATGAAAATAACAGATTCTCCTGTCCCGGATGAAATGAGGAAATGTAATGCGGCACTACTTACATACATGCCGAGAACGCCAAATACAGGGCTATGTCCTTCGAGAGACTGTGCGAGTTGATTAACGATTGTATCAAGTAATTTGCCTTGTTCTAAAATGACTGAAATACAACGAGCCATTCCGACGATCAAAGCACCGTATATGAGATTTTGGCAGCCTGCTAGAAAAGTAGAAGCGATATCGTTTGCTTTCATACCACCTATTATTCCCGCTGTAATTGCTATGAATATAAAAGTAGCGGTCATTTCTGCGTCCGTCCAATGTAGACGAAAAGCGCCTATTAAAAATGCAATTAATGATAAAGCCGAAACGAGTAAAATTAATTTATGACGTATTGTCCAAGGAACTTCTGTTTTCTCTGTTTCTTTCTCACTTGAAAGAGCATTACTTGGAAACCAGTTATCTCCGAGTATGCTTCCTTTATTCGATTTTTTTAAGCGTTTTACATACCAATTAATATACAAAACGGTAGCAATTAAAAAAGAGATATAAATTGCCGTACGTAAACCAATTCCTGAAAACATCGGGAGTTCTGCGATTTTTTGTGAAATGCCTAAAGGTGAGGGAGATAAAATAGTAGCATTAAAACCAGCATAAGTGCCTAAATAAATAATTGCTACGCCGACGATAGCGTCCCATTTTAATGTGCGTGCAACGATGATGCCAATGGGGATAAAGCCGATAACTGAGTTCACGATAATACCAGTCGTTCCGAGAATAGAAAAGAGTGCGGCGACAATGCAAATGAAAAGTAATTGCTGATTCCGAAATTTGTTAATTACATGATAGATTAAACCGTCAAGAGCACCTGTTTTTTCAAGAATTGCAATGGCTCCACCTGTAAATAAAATTAAAAAGATGATCGGAGCAGCAAGTGTCATTCCTTTTTCAATAGCGGTAAAAAAAGAAACAAACCCTACCGGCGATTGTGGAACAGAATGATAACTTCCTGGTATTGTAGTTGTAACAGTACCGTTTGTAACTCTTTTAAATTCTCCAGCAGGAACGAAATATGTAGCAATGGCACAAAGTAAGGCGATAAAAAATAGTAGTACGTACGCGTCAGGCATTTTAAACTTTCGTTTACTCGGCTGTTTTTTTACCTCGGTCTGTAATTGCATAAAACCCCTCCTTTTTCACCTGGTTAATTTTTAATATTCTGAAATTTATCCGTGAAATAGATTATAATAAAGGTGGCTTCTTAAGGCAATAGTTTTTCTATCCTTTTTCTGCACATACAAATTCTTGCAACATTAGACAGGGAAACGAAAAAAATCCAAGAATATGTAATATAAAAGGAAAAGAAAAGAGGGAAAGAGATGTGGAAAACTACGGATCTATGTGATGAATTTGAAAAGGAATTACAAATATGTCGCCAGTCTTTTCGGTCTTTCGGGAAGAAAAAACAATTCTATGGGAAAATCGCAACGGTAAAAGTGAAGGATGATAATGTACTAGTGAAAGAGGGATTGCAAACATTACCAGAAGGAACGGTATTAGTTGTTGATGGCGGAGCGTCTACGAATTGTGCGTTACTTGGTGATAATTTGGCAGCTATTGCGGAGGAAAGAAAGCTAGCGGGGATTATTGTGAATGGATATGTTCGTGATTCTAGTGAACTAAAGAATATAGATATTGGTATTTTAGCGTTAGGGACGATGCCAAATAGAAGTATAAAAGAAGGAAGAGGAGAGCGTGGTATTTCATTGCAATTTGGACAAGTAGAATGGAAGCCAAATGAATATGTGTATGCGGATGAAGATGGCGTCATTATTAGTGAAAAGAGTTTGCATCGTTAAAGGTTAGTAAGTTACTATTCTTAGAAAATAAATCCGATAAAGCATGGACAAAATCCTTTGTCAATAGTAAAATAATACAGAAATTTAAAATTAACAGAATGTATAGGTTTATCGTTTTACGATAACTTAAATGGAAGTAAGTTGTGCCTAGAAAAGTGAATGTTATCACAATGGTACGTTCATAAACAAAATTATTTTTCCTATACAAATATAGCCGCGAATAATGCGGGTAGGAGGTGTTGTACATTTTTGTTCGACACTTACAAAAAGAGAGTGTCAACCGCATACCCTTAAAGGGTCTTTTTTTGTGTGAATGTTAGTAAAGGGAGGGGATTTTGGGATGGCAATGTTAAAGAAATGGCTGCTTACATCATTAATGGCAGTGGCACTTGTATTTGTTTCTTTTGCGAATACAGTACATATTACGTTTGCTGAAGGAAAGACAGCGAAACTTGCAATTATCGGTGAATCACAAAAAGGAATTATGTTATGTCCGAAAGAAGTTTCCATTGAAGATGGAGAAACAGCTTTTAGTTTGCTACAAAAAGTTATGGGTGACAAAGTAACATCTGAAAGTATGTCATTTGGAACGTATATAAAGGGTATCGATGGATTAATGGCCGGAGCAACAAGCGGTTGGTTGTATGATGTAAACGATAAATCTGCAGAAGTTGGGGCGGATAGTTATAAATTAGAGTCTGGGGATGTTGTTGCATTTCGTTACGTTGCAGACTGGAGCAATATGAGTCAACAAACGTTGCAACAAACGTTAGATAAATTTGGCACTTGTAAAACTGTAGAAGAGCCAAAACCAGAGGAACCGAAAACAGAAAAGCCAGATGGTAAACCAGAAGAACCGAAAACAGAAAAGCCAGATGGTAAACCAGAAGAACCGAAAACAGAAAAGCCAGATGGTAAACCAGAAGAACCGAAAACAGAAAAGCCAGATGGTAAACCAGAAGAACCGAAAACAGAAAAGCCAGATGGTAAGCTAGAAGAACCGAAAACAGAAAAGCCAGATGGTAAACCAGAAGATAAAGTAACAGAACAACCAAAGCAAGAGAAAGTCGAAATTCCAGCAGCACAATTAAACGAAGCGATTTCTAAAACGTCAGAAAAGATGTTACAAGATGGAATTGGTAGTGATTGGGTTGCGATTGGACTTGCTCGTTCAGGTGTAAATGTTCCGCTTGAAACGAAAATAAACTATGTTAAGCCAGTAGCTGAAAAGGTTAAGAAGCGTTTAAACCGTTTTTCAGCAACAGATTTAGCTAGAACGATTATTATGATGAATGCAATGAATGTTGATCCTACAAAGGTAGAGGGACAAAATTTAGTACAAAATTTATTTGAATCAGATAAAGTGAATTCCGTTACAGGATACGCATTTACATTACTTGCATTAGATACAAAGAAATATGAGATTCCGGCCGAAGCAAAATGGAATCGAGCTGCTTTAGTACAAGCACTTTTACAAGCGCAGCATACAGACGGTGGCTGGACATATGATAGTTCAAGTAGTAAAGAAAGTGCTAGTAACGTTGATGTAACAAGTATGGTATTAGCAGCATTAGCTCCTTATCAAGATCAAGCAGATGTAAAGCCAGCTATTCAAAAAGCTGTTGATTATTTATACAAGCAGCAGCTAGGTAATGGTGGTTTTACCGCTGATGGACAAGAGAATTCTAATAGTACTGCACAAGCAATTATTGGACTATCGCTAGTTAAAGATGTAGATCACGATCGTCTTAATAAAGCAGTACAAAATTTAATGTCATACCAGCTTCCAAATGGTGAGTTTAAATGGTTACCAAGTGATCAAAAAGGTAGCGGAATGGCTACAGAGCAAGCATTTTTAGCTTTACTTCAGTTTAAAGATCTTGGAAAATCGATTTATGATTGGTCAAATGTAGTAGAGAATGAAATTGATACGAAACCAATTGTAGAGCCAGAGACAACTGTAGAAGAAAAAGAAGTTGTAGAACAGCCGAAACAACAAGAAGAGTTACAAAAACAACCAAAAGATGAAAATCTAAAAGTTGTTGTAGATAACGAACGAGTTAATAAAGAAACAAACAAGAATAAGAATCAATTACCACAAACAGGAGCATCTTCTCATAGTGCAGCTACACAAGTAGGTATGGGTGTATTATGTATCGCTTCTGCATATGTATTATGGAGACGTAAAGCAGCTTAACAAAAATTAGGAGCAATCATTTGCTCCTAATTTTATTATAAAAGTGAGGGCTAATAATGAGTGGGGATGAACAAAATCTCCACTCATTAAAGTTTCACTTTAATATGAAAGGTGAGGGACAGCATGAGTAAGATGAAATGGTTCATTTCTTTAGTTCTTTCATTGGGATTATTAGCCGGATGTGAAGAAACGGCTGTAAAACCTGAGAAGAAGGCAGAACCGAAGCAAGAAGAGCAAAAAGAAGTGGCGAAACAGGAAGAACAAAAAGATGTACCGAAACCGGAAGAGAAGCAAGCTGAACCGGAACAGAAACAACAAGAAGAGCAGAAAGATAAACAAGAACAAAAAGTAGAAGAGAAACCGAAAGAAGAAAAAGCGCAGGAACAACCTGAAGTAAAGAAAGAAGAGAAACCAAAGGAACAGCCTGCTGTAAATAAACAACCAGAGCAACAAAAAGTACAAGAAGAGAAACCCCAGCAACAGAAAGCGCCAGAAGTAAAAGAAGAGGCGAAGGTTGTTAATCAGCCGAAAGAAACACCGAAACAGGAGCAAAAGGAAGATCCGAATAAAGAGGAGAAAACGATACCGACTCCGGTAGTACCAACTCCTGAACCACCAAAACCAGATCCAGTACTAGTACCGAAACCACAATCGAAACAAGTTACTATCTCCGTAAAAGGTCATGAAGGATACTTATTAGGTGCGAAAAAGGTTGATGTACAAGAAGGCGACACAGTTTACAGTGTGCTAACGGGCACAGGACTAGAGGTTGATGCAATGGGCTCTAAAGGTGATATTTATGTAAAAGGTATTAATGATTTATACGAGAAAGATATTACTACTACTAGTGGCTGGAAATATCGTGTGAACGGTGCTTTTCCAAACTATAGTGCTGGTGTAGTTAAAGTAAAACCAGGCGATACAATTGAGTGGGTGTTTGTATTAAAATAGGAAAGGATCTTCGGTAAAGGACTATGAAAATAAGCTTTTCTTCTTTACATCCTTTTGTTAATTTTTTCTATTATATTGGGGTGATGATACTATGTATGATGTGTCTTCATCCTCTTTTTTTAATTGGAGCGATTATACTAATAGTAATCTTAAATATAGTACAAGGAAATGGCGAGAAAATAAGAAATATGCTGCCAAGTACTATCGTATTCTTTCTAATGGTAATTTTATTTAATTCTTTATTAACGCATAGAGGGGCGACTACGTTATTTTGGTTAGGAGATAGCCGGATTAAGCTTGAGGCAGTTATGTTTGGGCTTGTTATGGGGTTATTATTAGTTGCGATTATGTTTACGTTTGCTTCTTATAACGATATTATTTCGAGTCATAAATTTTTATATTTATTTTCGAGAATTTCACCGAAAGTAGCATTGTTAACGATGATTACAGTGAGGTTTGTTCCTTTGTTTATTAGGCGGTTAAAGAAAATTACACTCGTCCAAAAAACGAAAGGTGTGCAATTAGATTCAGGTTCACTCATTGAGCGTATAAAAAATGGAATGAAATTACTGCAAGTGTTATTAGTTTGTTCGTTAGAAGATGCACTTCAAACGGCAGATTCTATGCAAGCTCGTGGGTTTGGTGTAACGAAGCGTACGACATATATTCGATATAGAATGGAAAGACGTGATTTGTATACGCTAAGTTATTTAGTTTTTCTATTAATAACTTCATTTATATTTAGTTATTATGGCGGTGGGAAATTGATTATCTATCCGAAAGTGGAATCAATACTGTTCCAGCAATACGATGGAATGATGTTTTTCCTATTTATGATGTTTATTAGTTTACCGATTATGATGGAAGGAAGGGAATCGATATGGTGGCGCATGCACAAATAAAGAATTTATCATTTATATATGCTGATGAAAATGAAGAAGCGTTACAGCATATTTCTCTTTCTGTTCAAAAAGGAGAATTTATAGTACTTGCTGGCGGTTCAGGTTCTGGGAAGACAACTTTATTAAAACATTTTAAAAAGGAATTACTGCCAATTGGCACGCGTTCAGGAGAGATATTTTATGATGACGTTTTATTAGAGGAAGTACCTGATTTATTATCTGCACAAGACATTGGTATGGTATTTCAAAACCCAGAAAATCAGCTCGTAATGGATACAGTGATTCAAGAATTAGCATTTTCTTTAGAAAATATCGGGTTACCATCACATATTATTCAAAAAAGAATAGCGGAACTTATTAGCTTTTTAGGATTTCAAGATTTGTTACATCAATCTGTTCATACTTTATCTGGTGGTCAAAAACAACTAGTAAATTTAGCAGCAGTATTAGTCATGCAGCCGAAGTTATTATTACTGGATGAACCGACAGCGCAGCTAGATCCGATTGCTGCAAAAGAGTTTTTAGGATTATTAAAACGTATTAATGAAGAACTTGGAATTACGATCGTTTTAAGTGAACATCGTCTGGATGAAGTGATACCACTTGCAACACGCGTTATTTGTATGAATAACGGCCGAATCGTTTATGATGGTAGTCCTAAAACGGTTATAGCTAACATGTGGGAAGTTGAAAAGTTCCGTCCATTTATCCCGCAAATTCCAAGATTGTTTTTAGAGTGGAATGTGAAAGAGATTCCATTTACAGTGCGAGAAGCGCAAATGAAAATGAATGATTTTTCAGCGATATCATATAGGGATGGGCAAGTAGAACAGTGTGAAAAGCAAGAAGTGATCTTAAGTGCAGAACATATATCTTTTCAATATGAGAAAAATAGTCCCCTTATTTTACGAGATTTAACAGTGAACATCGAAAAAGGAAAATGGACAGCTCTAGTTGGGAAAAACGGAACCGGGAAGTCTACACTGTTAACGATTTTAGCAGGATTACAAAAAGCTAGAAGAGGGAAAGTAAAGTGGAGTGGAAAAGTGATACATAAAATTGATTCGAAAGAACGATTTAAAAGTATAGGATATGTATCGCAGCACCCATACTATCATTTTACATTTGATACAGTGTGGGAAGAAGTGTATGAACGTGCAAGTGAATTATACGGAGAACAAGGAAAAGAAATAGCAGAAAATATGCTAAAACAGTTTTGGTTATATTCGCTTAAAGAACGTCATCCGCATGATTGTAGCGGCGGGGAACAACAATTACTCGCATTATGTACAACGTTATTATCAAAGCCGACTTTATTATTGCTTGATGAACCGACAAAGGGTAACTAACTGTTACGATTTATTTAACCAATTATAACCAAAGTTAATTAAATATATCAGTAAGCCCTGCTAGTCAAGTGATTGGCTAGTAGTGAGGGTTAACTGCGGGCAATCCCTAAAGCTGATTGAACTACAACGTGGCTAGAAATAGCGAGCGTGAATGTTGCGAAAGCAGAAAAAATCAATCAGATCGTGCAAGGTTAAATCCTAAACACTAGAACAATGGGTCTTCCGCCTCGAATCATCTAAGTCAAAATGGATAAGATGAACGTTCAACGACTATCTCGTATAACTGACGAGAGTACACCACAAGCCTATGGTGGTGGAAAAATCCTCTATCCCTAAAGAGATAAACATATAGTCTGCGCTCATGTGAAAACATGAGAAGTTCATAAGAGAACTGGCTAAGGAATTGCGCCCTTAGTTGAACAAGATAAATTTTATTGAATCTATCAAACTTCATTGAAAATATCGAACGTATGTTCTATGTTTGGTTCAATGAGGTGAGAATAATAATGAAATTTTCACGAGTTAGTCAAGTATCAGAATTAACAGGTTTGCATCCGAGTAATCTAAGGAGAATGCTGGTGGAACACGCTACTATTCAGAAGAACAAATCTTTCATTAAAGGAGTTAAATTCTGATGATATTGGCGAAGAAAGTCAGACTAATTCCAACGCCTGAACAAGAAAAAGTGCTTAGAAACCATGCTGGTGCTGCAAGATTTGCTTATAACTATTGTAAAAGAATGAGTGATAGATACTATAAGCTATTTGGAAAATCTGTTTCACAGTTAGCTTTACAGAAACGATTTACAAAGATCAAGAAGCGAAAGAGATATGAGTGGTTAAAAGACATTAATGCACAAGTGCCCAAACAGGCTTCAAAAGATTTTGATACGGCGAGAAAACATTCGTTCAAAAAGTACAAAAATGGTTATCACACTTCTTATAAATCCAAAAAAGATTTAATCCAAGGATTTTATGCCAATTATGAAAGACTGATTATAGGAAAGAAAGTAGTTGATATTCAGTCCATTGGAGAAGTGAAAACAAGCCAACAACTACCAAGAAACAAAAAACCATCAAATCCAAGAGTTACCTTTGATGGTCGTCACTGGTGGATTAGTGTAGGATTCCAAGAAGACTTTGAATTACAAGCACTAACCAATGAGTCGATTGGTGTGGATGTTGGTTTAAAAGAGCTGTTTGTAGCTTCTAATGGTATGAAAGAACGAAATATAAACAAAGATGCCAAGGTTAAAAAACTTTTGAAAAGGAAAAAGTCAGCACAAAGAGATATGTCTAGGAGATTTAAAAAAGGTGTAAAAATTCAATCTGCCGGATATGAAAAAGCGAAAACTGAGCACCTGCGGTTATCTAGGAAAATTACGAATATCCGAAATAACCATATCCATCAAGCAACAGCTAAATTGGTGAAAACCAAACCAATGAGAATTGTTGTGGAAGACTTACCTATCTCAAACCTGTTAAAAAACAAAAAACTATCGAAAGCATTTTCCTTTCAAAAATTAAACTTCTTCTTTCAATGTTTGTCATACAAGTGCGAGAAGTATGGCATTGCATATGTAAAAGCTGATAAATGGTTCGCCTCAAGCAAGATTTGTTCATGTTGCGGAGTAAAATACGACCATTCAGTTCAACCAGAAGGACAGTGGAGTTTAAAAATACGTGAGTGGTGTTGTGTTAGGTGCAATAGCCATCACGATAGGGATGTAAATGCTGCGATAAATTTATCAAGATGGGTAAAATAAATGCTTGATAATAGGAGGTAACGATACTGCCTCGTGTGGAGTGTTATACCCCTCGTCCCTTCGGGGTTGCGAGAACACGATGAAGCACTAACTCGTGTAAATTTGATTGAATTGTATAGATTTAGTTAAGTTTATCGTATCGGACTAGATCCATGGAAAAAGGAAAGAGTTGGAGAGCTATTTAAACAGTTGCAAAAAGAAGGTACAACTATTGTAATGGCAACGCACGATATTGAGTTTGCAGCGAAATACGTTGATCAATGTATGATGTTATTTGACGGGAAAGTCATTATGAATGATGCACCGAAAGAGTTCTTTAGTGGTAACTTCTTTTATACAACATCTATTAATCGATTCATCCGTAGAGAGTTGCCGTTTGCATTAACGTGGGAGGATGTGTACGAAGCGTGTCCAAACGATATGTTGCATTTATAATATTTATTTTTGCCGTTGTAATATGTACACTACTCTTTACGACTTTTATTATGGACGGGTATTACATGGTAAGTAGTTTGTTTTTATTAGCTGTCATTATGTTACCTTTCTATATTCGTTTTGAAAGGAAGGCGTTTGTTTCACGTGAAATTGTTATCGTTGCTGTGTTAGCGGCGATTGCAGCGGTTAGCCGGGTACCATTTTCTATTTTACCAAGTGTACAACCGACTTCTTTTGTCATTATCGTTTCTGCAATTGTTTTTGGGAGTGAAACTGGCTTTATGATTGGGGCAACGGCGGCTATTGTATCTAATATTTTTTTAGGACAAGGTCCGTGGACGCCGTGGCAAATGTTCTCTTGGGGCATGATCGGGTTTATAGCTGGACTATTACGTAATACATTTTTAATGAAAAAACTGTGGGGAAGACTGTTGTACGGATTTGCCGTTGGATTTCTATTTGGCTGGATTATGAATTTTTGGGGTCTTCTTGGTTTTATACAGGAAGCAACGTGGGAAACAGTTATTGCTTACTATGTCGCAAGTTTTTACTTTGATCTGAGTCACGCGATATCGAATGTTATTTTCCTTCTGCTATTTAGTACGTCATGGATTACGATCCTCACAAGATTTAAAAAGAAATACGGTATATTAGATGAGCATAACGTGACATAGAAAAGCATACTCATATAAGGTAGGGTCGCGACTTACATATTCGTTTGCCTCTTTCATGCTTCTTACATATTGTAAGGAGCATTTTTTATTGTCAAAAAATAGATTCAATATATGTCCGTTATTATATGAATTTATTTGTATAATAGTAGGTGAGAACTATTTTCAAGAGGGAGGTGTATAGTTAATGAAGTTAGTTATTCCGAAGCAACATGGAGCATGGGCGATGCTTGTCATACCATTTCTATTAAGTGTATTACTTGGTAAACCTACTTTTTATCATATCCCATTGTTTTTAGCCTGGTTCTTTATCTATCTAGCTACGTATCCATTTCTCATGTACATAAGGCAAAGACGAAAAAAAGAATTTCTACACGCTGCAATTGTTTATTTTATCATTGCATTTGTATTTGGGATGATTTCTTTATTATATGAATGGCGAATTCTTTTATTCGCAGTATTAATGATTCCATTGTTTATTGTAAATATGTATTACGCTCGTCAAAAAAATGAACGAGCATTACTAAATGATGTTTGTGCGATTATAGTGTTTTGTATAGGTGGTTTAATCAGTTATTATTTCTCCGTGAAATTCATAGATAAAACAGCATTATTCATTGCGCTTATTTCATTTCTATATTTTTTAGGAAGTACGTTTTATGTAAAAACGATGATTCGTGAAAAAAATAATCCGAAGTATCGTTTTATATCTTGGGGATACCATATTGTATTAACGGTAATTGTATTTGCTATAAATCCATGGTGTTCACTCATATTTGTACCAAGTGTAATTCGGGCCATTATGTTGTATGGCAAAAAGATTTCTATATTAAAAGTAGGGATTTTAGAAATTGTTAATTCTGTATATTTTTTAATAATAACGGTAATAATGATGAAGTATGCCATTTGAAACAAACTTCCCATCTTTTGATGGGAAGTTTTCATTCTTGTTCTAAAATGTGAACGGTGTAATCGCAACGTTGAAGAGCTTGCTCTACAGCGTAAAGGGATTGTTCAATACGTGCGCGATTAAAATCTTCTTCAACAGTCTGTAATGCATCTTCTAAACAATGTTTCGCTTCTTGTAAGGAATGAAAAGAATCTTGTACGTATCCACGAGCATTCTTTTTCAAAGTAGTAGCCTCCTTTTGTACATCTTTTTGTAGTATGAACAATAAAGAAGAAAATATAATTTTTTATATTTATTTGACAATTATAATAAAATTACGTATAGTTAAATTTAAAGTGAATATTTTCTTATCCAGAGAGGTGGAGGGACTGGCCCGATGAAACCCAGCAACCGCGATGCAGGTGCTAATTCCAGCAGAACATATTTGTTCTGGGAGATAAGACGAAGATATACGTAACTTCTTCTTATCGGAGAGGTTTTTTTGTTGCAAAAAAACCGATTACGAAAACATATAATAAGAAGAAAGGGGTTGCGAAGTACTGTGACACTCGAAAAATACGTAAAACTGCGTAGTACAGTTTATGAATATATGATAGAGCAAGATAAGCCAATATCATTGTTAGATATTCAAGAACATATCGTTTCGCATCATGAAGGAAAATTCACTAAAAAAATGTTACATCAATTTTATTTATCAAGACTATTAGATGAACTCAAACTGGATGGGAAAATTACTTTAGCTGATGATGAATATCGCTATGCTGAAAAAGGGGTATTTTATAAAGCGGGAAAAGGGAGCTGAGCTCTCTTTTTTTTGAAGTATGTAGAGTAAAAGACTGCTAAAGCAGCCTGATACAAGGGAATGGTGTTGAGTGTGTAGTGTCAAAGATTGAATGTGCCTGAAAGAGGCACTTCATATCGGCTGCAAATGAAAAGAGACACCTCCGCCGAATAGGTGTCAGTCGTTTTGTCACGTAGACTCGCTACTTGACAGTTATTAGAATAACATGCAGGATTTTGGAAGTCAAAAGGGAATTAGAGGAAGAGGTGTTGTGATGTATGCATACTTATTAAAAGATATAATGAAATGGATTCCAAAGTACATTATAGATAGAGGATATGAATATTATGAAGAGGGACATGTAGAAGATGTTGAAATACACGACAAGAAAGTATTTGCTTTCGTTACTGGAAATGCAGGGAATTATGAAGTGATTATTGATCTTGAAGATTTTGCAGAAAGTAGCTGCGAGTGTCCTTATGAAAATTATTGTAAACATATGGCGGCAGTTGTGTATGAAATTCAAGGTGCTGGTGAGAGTACAGTTAAAGAGCAATTGAAAGGTTTAGAAAGAGAAGAGTTACTAACAGTATTAAATCGTTTGTTACAAAGTTCGAAAAATGTGCAAATTGTAGAGACGATGTTAAAGAAGGGGAAACTTTAACTAAAGAGGGAGTTGTTTTGTAGTGAACGTACTAATTATATATGCTCACCCTAATACTTCAAGCTTTAATGGGGCAATTTTAGAGCATGTGCAAAAAGGACTTGAGGAAACAAATCATTCTGTTACGCTACTTGATTTATATAAAGAACAATTTGATCCAGTGCTTGTATTTAATGAAGAGAAGAAAAGACGTGATTTACTAAATGAAGAAGAGACGAAGCGATATAGAGAATTAGTGCAGAAAGCGGATATTCTTCTTTTCATATATCCGATATGGTGGTGGGGCATGCCTGCTATTTTAAAAGGATTTATCGATCGTATTTTTGTAGCTGGATTTGCTTATAAATATGAGGGGTCATTACCGAAAGGCTTATTTAAAGGAAAGAAAGCATGGGTTATTAATACGTTAGACTCACCGTTATGGTACGTGGCCCTATTATATCGATCAGCGGATTGGATTATGATGAAAAGAGGGGTTTTACGTTTTTGTGGTATTCGCGATATAAAACGTTCTGCTTTTCAATCTGTGAAAACGAGTAAAGTAACGAAGCGTGAAAAATGGCTGTTACAAATAGAAGAAGCGGCTCGTACATTATGAATGAAATCGATCGTATTATAAAGTGTTGCAATTGTGATGACGAACTTTTGCGTACGTATATTAATTGTTTAGTCCAATTGAAGAAATACAGCGAAACGTTTCAACAAATTCAAATACAATTAAGAAATGATTATTTAATAAGAGGGATTTGTGAAAGAGAAGTTGATGAGGTAATAAAGGGAAGTGAAGAATACGGAACGTATGTTCTCCCTGAAGTATTGCAGTGGAATTTCCTTAAGAACAATCCTCATATGATTGAAAAAGTATGTGAAGATTTGTTTACATATGAAGCATTAAATCATGCAGAGGTAGAGTGGAGGAAGGTAATAAGCTGTATAGATAACGAATGATTTATTATATAAAAAAGCTAGTATAAAACTAGCTTTTCGTTTAAATAAATAAGAAACATAGACTAATGATAAATCCTGCATATAGTAAGTTAACAACACAAAATCCCATAATATCACGCGCGCTTAAACCAGCTATCGCTAATGCCGGTAATGCCCAGAAAGGTTGAATTAAATTTGTCCAAGCATCGCCCCATGCAATTGCCATCGCTGTTTTCGCGGCAGGTACACCAAGTTCAGCGCCAGCTGGAATCATAATTGGTGCTTGCACTGCCCATTGACCGCCTCCAGATGGAACGAAAATATTTACAATGCCAGCACTTAAAAATGTAAAGAGCGGGAATGTGGTTTCATTTGAAATACTAATAAAGAAAGTAGAAATAGCTCCTCCAAGCGAAAGACCTTCACTATTTACTCCAATCATCATCCCCATAATTCCAGCATAGAACGGAAATTGAAGTAAAATACCTGAAGCACTCTTAGTTGAGTCAGAGAAAGCGCGAATATATTGAATCGGAGTACGGTGGAAAATAAGACCGGCAATTAATAACATAAAAATAACGATATCAAGTGTAAGGTTAAAGCCTTTCGTACTAAAATAGTTAAAAATATAAATAAGACCTAATAATCCGATGCAAAGTGTAATAATCATACTATTTTCCATTTTTTCAGCGAACGTATTGTTCCCTACTTCTTGAGCGGCAGCTTCTTCATGGAATACGCTAGGATCTACAGTTATCGTATGTTTTTCATCTGGATGCATGGCCCGGTTAATGAGAGGCATCGTAACGAGAAAAATAATAACTGGCACGAGTGCGTATGGTGAGAATAACGTTTCTGTTATTGGAATCGCTTCTTTAATACTTCCAGCTGTCGTTTTAATTAACGTTTCGCCGCCAGTTGCTAACGTAAGAGGGATAGAAGCAGAAAGGCCTGCATGCCAAATGAGAAATCCAGAGTAGGAAGAAGCAATTGCTAACCTATAATCTAATCCTTCTAACTGTCTGGCCACTTCTTTTGCATATAAAACCGATACAACAATACCAAATCCCCAGTTTACGTATGCTCCTAGTAAACTTACGATTGAAATAGCAATAATACCTTGTCCATTTGTTTTCGGTAGTTTCGCTGCTCTCGTTAATCCTTTTTTAATAAGAGGAGCGTTTGCTAATGCAGATCCTGTCACGAGTACAAGAGCCATTTGCATAGAAAAGGCGAGAAGTCCCCAAATTCCATTACCCCAGTGATTAATCATTTCTACAGGTGTTTGGCTCGTTGCAAACATACCGAAGAAGATAACGAAAACAGTTAATAAACATGATAAAATAAACGGTTCTGGCAAGAAACGCTGCACAAGGGCAACACAGCCATTTGTAAATGAACGAAACAAAATAGATCAACCTCCTTATGTATGTTTATTACAATGTTCGAGGTTGTTTGGGTGATAACCTTTAATATATAGAAAATTCAGATATCTAAGGTGGTTGTCATAATGTCTAGGTAGATTGATAGTCTATGTTGAAATGTTATTTCATTTTGAACTGAAATATTTCAAAGAGGGGTAGTATCTATGCAAATCAACTTAAGCAAAGCAAATAGCCCAAAACGTTAAATTTATAGTTTGTATATATAAATCGAAATAGTGTAAAAATATGTGTTTTCGTTTATATCTCTGTTAATTAGATTTGACGAAAACAGAAATTGAAAAGAATGCTCTATATACAAGGGAAAGAGATGGTCATAGACGAATATGTCCATCAAATGACAGTTTATGTAAGAATCAGGTTATTGAAAAAGGATATTAGCTATTTTTAACGAATTCTGAATTACAAACAAAATTTATCAAAAGTGGTGAGATAATATAGAGAATAAAACAAATTTATTTTTGGATATGAAAATGGAAAAATATATAGTTAGCAAGCTTCGAAGTGCCGGTTGTGTTTTTGCAGAAGATGAGACCCGGTTACTTATGTCAGAGGCACTAACTCCAGAGGACCTTATGAAAATGGTAGAAATGCGAGTCAACGGTTTACCTCTGGAATACGTTGTTGGATACACGGAGTTTTGTGGTCTACGAATAGAAGTGGATCGAGGCGTTTTTGTACCGCGTAAACGTACCGAGTTCCTTGTTCATCAAACAGAGGCTCTGTCACGTTCTAGCGATATCATTGTTGACCTATGTTGTGGATCAGGTGCGGTGGGCGCAGCACTGGCAGCAGCTTTGGGACGAGTTGAATTGTATTCTGTTGACATTGACCCTATCGCAGTACAATGCGCTAGCCGCAATGTAACGAATTTTGGCGGTCATGCTTTTGAAGGTGACTTGTATAAAGCTCTACCAGCCTCACTTAAGGGCCATGTAAATATCCTAGTTGCGAACGTACCTTACGTTCCTACTGAAATAATAAAGTTTCTCCCCCGGGAGGCACGCCTATATGAACCACATGTAACGCTTGACGGAGGAGAAGATGGTCTTAACATTCTGCGAAGAGTAGCTGAAGAAGCTTTACTCTGGTTAGCTTTGGATGGACATCTTTTGATAGAGACGAGCGAAGTTCAGGCACCCCAGGCCTTTGAAATCTTTGCTGGTGCTGGGCTTAGCACAAAAGTTGCTAGAAACAAGGAACTGGACGCTACTGTCATAATCGGTTCTAATTCTAGCTTTTAGAGTATTACTAGTGTTACGTACGTTTCAAATGTTATGACAATCCAAAGAGAATATAGTGTTTACTGATAGGTGGTAATAGATTAATGAAAAAAGAATGTGGAATAATCATATTGGTTTTGTTTTTTGTTTTGAGTGCTTGTTCTAGTAAAAAAATATTACTTTTAAACAAGCAGATGTTGAAAATGGAATAGTGTATGAATTAATTTCTAAAAATCTTAATATGAACACTGAAATATCTTATAAAATAAAAATGACTAATAATACCGATTATATTATTGTGCAAAATAATGTTATGTTTTCATTTCCTAAATCACCTACTGTTTCTGGCCAAACAACAAATCCATTTAGAGTGTTAGCTAAAGGTAATAAGTTAAATATTAAACCTGGGGATAGTATTGTTTTAGAAGTATCATTTTCTCCTGATTTTTATTCTGAGTTTAAGAATACAGAAGTATCTAAAGCAAATCTGTATATAACAGGTTATATCGATAAATTAGCTGATGAAAATCATTTTGATTTTATTAAAAGTATTAATTTAGATTAAAAAAGTGCACCTCCGATTGTTAGACTGTGTCTAATAAACGAAGGTGCACTTCAAAGGAATCAACTTTTTTTATTGAACTAAAGCACTCGTTAGCTTAATAGTAAATGATTGTAACCGGCTATTTCTCCCACAGTTCGATCAATCGACCTTCAGGATCTTTAATCCAAATAAACTTTCCAAATTCACTAATCTCTTCTTTCTTTTCAAGAGGTACACCAATATGTTCAAGATGCTGAATAGTCTCGTTTAGATTATGTACTTGGAAATTCAACATCACTTGTTGTTCTGTTGGAAAATAATTGTCATTTTCAGTGAAGAAAGAAAAGATAGTCTCAGTTCCTAATTCGGGTTTAATCACAGTCCCGTTCCAATTTTCTATTTCAATCTTCAACACTTCACTGTACCATTTTTTTATAACATCAAGATTTTTAGTTCTCCAAAATATTCCTCCGAAACCTTTTATCATTGTATTTAACTCCTATCTATCTTTAGATTTTTAATGACATAAGTTCAACCTTCAATAAAACGCAGTGCACAACGAGAATGGTGATTGGTTAGATCTTTTGCAAATTGTTGATTCGGAAATCCTCTGTGAAGCAATCTCAACCCGCCTGAAGTTAAGGATATATGATGATGGGATCGATAGAATAACATCCTGTTGGGGTCGGGAGTATCATTCTTTAAATATCGATAATAATCCCCAAATCGAAACTGCAAAAAACTGTGCTCATGCTCAATATCAAAGAACTCGGTTCCTTCGATATCAATCAAATAAGGTTCTAGTTTGTCATTAATTAATACATGATCAGGGCCGAGTTCCCCATGTATAAATCCATAACGACTTCTTGGTTCAATTTTTGATTCAAGCTCGTACAATGTATCGAGTAGATTGCTATGACTAGCCCTGATGCTGTCAATCAAACTATATAAAAAATCTAACCAAAAGTATAGATTGTTTATTTATAATTGTTATGATGTTAAATTGGGTCTGGAAAAATAGTCATATAAAACCCCGTTGGAGCTTCAATGTTTTTTTGATGAAATCATTCTTACTTCTCAAATACCTCGCCACACAAAAACTTAAAATGTATTACAATGAATCTATACGATTTTTAATCCTTCTTCTTTTCACTAACTTTACCATTATTTTTAATTGAGTATTACTGCCCCGTTAGTTTAA
Organism: Bacillus sp. TH19; assembly: GCF_016651075.1. NCBI lineage: Bacteria > Bacillati > Bacillota > Bacilli > Caryophanales > Bacillaceae > Bacillus > Bacillus sp. TH19. Next base: position 2,267,489 of record NZ_JAEKEO010000007.1, read on the forward strand.
GTAAAAAACCTTCACAATCTCAATGATCTATTCAAACTTGAATAATCTAATTGCCTGGAAACGTTCCTCAACAATCTTGCCCTTTAGTGGAGTAACTTTATTGCTACTCAGCAGTTTCTTAATCCGTCTTTCAGTTCAGATTTTCTTTTCACTATAAAAACCTCTCTTTAGATAAACAGATCTAAAGGGACAAAACATCGCGTCTTTTAAATAAACACCGTGACTTTATTTAAAAGTGATATTAAACATATTCTTCAAATCCTGGAAGCATATGTTTGCCGCAAATGAAAAGAACCATAAGCTTGCCAAACGGCAAAATTATAATTTTGATAGCTGTCGTCATTTTTTATTCATATATTGGAAATGAATTTCATAATGCGGAAAAATAGGGGGATTTATATGTCAAAGTGGCAATCTAAAGAACAATTGGTTCAATTATTAAGCAATCTTGTTGAAATTCCTAGTATTACAGGTTCAGAAGCTGAAGTTATATTGCCAGACTTTGTTGTAGAACAATTATCTGACTTACAGTATTTCAAACAAAATCCGCATCATTTACAAAAAAATCCGACGGGGGATGGACGATATTTTGTTACAGCCCTAGTAAAGAAAAGTGATAGTACGAAAAATACTGTAATTCTTGTTAGTCACTTTGATGTTGTAGATGTACAGGATTATGGAGTGTGGAAAGAAGATGCATTTAACCCTAAAAAATTAACATCTATGTTTTATTCTCATAAAGATGAGCTACCAGATCATGTACGTGAAGATATAGAACAAGGAGATTGGCTCTTTGGTAGAGGAACAATGGATATGAAATGTGGTCTAACTTTACAAATGGCGATGGTTGAGCAAGCTTGTGAAGGAAGATTTGATGGGAATGTTCTTTTATTGGCTGTTCCAGATGAAGAAGTGAACTCTGTAGGGATGAGAGCTGCTGTTCCAAGATTATTAGACTTAGCAAAAGAACATGACTTAGAGTATAGAACGGTCCTAAATTCAGAGCCTATGTTTTCAAGACATCCTGGTGACCAAAATAAGTACATTTATACTGGTTCTATTGGTAAGGTGTTACCTGGTTTCCTTTGCTATGGAAAAGAGACACATGTAGGCGAACCTTTTGCAGGATTAAATGGGAGCTATATGGCTGCATTATTAACAGCGGAATTAGAGTTGAATACGGACCTTTGTGATATTGTAGAAGGGGAAGCGAGTCCACCACCAACTAACTTGCTTCAAAGAGATTTAAAGGAGGATTATTCTGTACAAATTCCTCATCGTGCTGTCACATTATTTAATTTGTTTTTACTAGAAAAAACGATGACAGATGTAGTTTCATTGTTACGCCAAAAAGTAACGAAAGTAGCAGAGAAAATCGAAGAATCGTATGAGGAGCGAGCGTATCATTTTTCTAAGTATAATCCGTTCATACCGCCGAATCTTAAAGTAAATGTATTAACGTATGAAGAGCTTATCGCTTATGCAATTGAACAACATGGAAGAGAAAAAATAGATGAAATTCAATCCGATATTATAAAAAATAGAGAAGATAAAGATGATCGTGCAGTAACTATTGATTTAGTAGACAAATTATCTATCTTATGTAAAGAAAAGGCTCCAATGATTGTACTTTTCTTTGCGCCGCCATACTATCCAGCTGTGAGTTCACGCGACAATCCTTTAATTAAAGAGGTAGTTGTAGAAATGGAAAAGTATGCCCACTATAATCATAGCATTACATTTGAAAACCAAAATTATTTTGGAGGAATTTCAGATTTAAGCTATGTGGGCTTACAAAACCCATTGGATTCAATGAGTTCTCTTGTAGACAATATGCCATTATGGGATAAAGGTTATTCGATTCCACTAGAGGAATTAGAAGAGTTTGACGTTCCAGTATTAAATATGGGACCAGTAGGAAAAGATGCACATCAATGGACGGAGCGTCTGGACGTAAATTACGCATTTGAAACGTTATTAGATATGTTACCTATATGTATTGAAAAACTACTTGTTTCTAATAAAGTTACACAGTCATAGTGTTTGCATAAGAGCGAGAAAAGGACCGTAGTGATACGGTCTTTTTTTCGTAATGAATAGTTTGAAACCTTAGATTTATGAAATTGTGATGTAAGAATTCTCCTTAAAATAGATTCGCAATAAACTATTTAGAGAGAGTAGATATGACTTGTAAACTTTTCGTAACGGTATTTGCTGAGTTTTTGTATAATATAATTATGTGAAGTTAACATAACTTATTGTATCAATAATATATATTTGCGTAGAATATCCATTTTAAGATTTTGAAGTACCCCCTAAATGAAAAATTTATTTCGCTACAGTTAGTTACTTAGTGAAGTCTGCTCATTTTTTCGTATTAGGGAAGAATGTACTTTTTAACTTGATGGGTATGGGGTAGTACCCCTTGTAGCAAAACCGGAGTGGGAATGATGAGTATAAATAGTTTTGTGAGATTGATAAAGGACGAATTATTAAAAGAGGTAAGCATAAGAAGTGAGGATGAATTCGAGCCTATAGTAGTTAAAGATATTCCTAGACTTTGGAAGTGTTTAGGGACAGGTAATTATGCCGCAGTATTTATGCACAAAGAATACAAAGATTGGGTAGTGAAAGTTTACGCGCGAGAAGGAGAAGGAATTGAAAAAGAGTCAGAAGTATACCGAAGAATCGGAAATCATCCTTCTTATTCGAATCTTATATATAAAGGAGAAAATTTCATAGTATTGAAACGTTTAAAAGAAATTACCTTATACGATGCTATCCATAAGGGGATTAAAATTCCTAAGCAGGTAATCCTTGATATCAATGAAGCTATAGAGTATGCAAGGGAGCAAGGATTAACTCCTTGTGATGTTCACGGAAAAAATGTGATGATGGAAAATGGAAGGGGATATGTAGTCGATGTATCTGATTTCTTAAAAACAAAAGAAGATAGTAAGTGGAGAGACTTAGAAAAGGCATATTTTACATTTTACTTGCCATTTATTTATAAATTGCCTTTCCCTGTTAAAATACCGTATTTCATGTTAAACATTGTTCGACGTTCATATAGAAAATATAAGAAGCTTAAAAAGAAATTCAAATTGTAAAAGGATCACATACTTATCTTTAGGTTAGATAAGTGAACCACTAGTAAACAAAAGGACCGTACATTTTAGATATGTCTAATATGTACGGTCCTAATTTTATAACTTCATGAAGTAATTTATTTATAAAATGATTGTAACAATAGAATATACCCATTTCAGTACATTTCATTTTAAACATATTGATGTACTATAGTTCTAAACAAATCACAATAATGGATTAGAAGGGGAATAAACTATGTACACAGACGCAATTGAGTATTAAAATTTCAATCTAATTTACCTTTGCATAGATGCAGGTATCAGTTAGTTTTTTACCGTCAGCTGAAAGATCTTCATTACGTAATATCCCTTCAAGCTCAAAACCTAGTTTTTCAGGGATCGTACGACTTTTAGTGTTAGTAGATTCACAGCGTATTTCAATCCTTCTAAATTTGAGTAACTGAAATCCAAGGTTTGTTAATTCACTTACTACCTCTGTCATATATCCATTGCCACTAAATTGCGTATTAATCCAGTATCCAATTTCACATTTAGAAATTTTCCAATTAATTCTGTGAAGGCTAGCAGTTCCAATAAAATCATTAGTACCCTTAAGATAGATAAGATAGCGAAAGCTTTCTCTTTTTAAAAAATCTATATGGGCATTTCTCAGGATAATTTCAGTTTCTTCAACAGTAGGAATTGACTGGAATAAAAGCAACCATTGTTTTAACTCATTAATTGACTCCTTAATAGCTTGGTGTACGACATTCCCGTCACCAGCTTGAAGTGGTGCTCGAAGAATTAGTCTGTCTGTTTCTATTTGTAACGGAACATCTAATAAAATAGAATTCATATCATTTCTCCTCTCGAAAACTTTAAATTATGACAGAATGAAACTTATATAATAAAAAAACTTTCACCCAAAAGAAATAATTCTTGAGGACGAGAGTTGCAATTTCGTGGTACGTTATTATGATAAATAAATTAAAAAATACCCTATCTCACTAATAGGAGATCCTGTCACAGCATTACTATAAGTTATTACAGAACCGTGCGAAGCTCTTAGTCTTTCTTCATTAAGAACTTGATAGCAATACAGTAAAGTTTATCTCCCATAATGGAGCCTCTCAAAAATTAGTAAACAATAAATATATATTCAATTAATCACTTAGAAATCCCTTTTCACATATTGAAAACTAAACTGCCAGTTGGTACAAAAAAATGGCTACCGAAGCAGCCTTAGGTTATTCAACTAATGATTGTAGAAGGAATGAGTGTCGCATTTATTAATCCCAATTTATTTGATTTAAAAATTTACTTCTATGCAGATGGTGAAACAGAATTAATGAGAAGGTCTAGCCGCGATATTGCTGAAAGGAGAGCCGATATCAATTATTTAAGGCGGTCTCATGCAGAACGTCGGATTCAGTACGAAGTGTTTATGCATCCATACAGTCAATGTTTTGATATTATTATCAAAAATTCCGATGAAGCAATATGTCTAGAAAAAAATACATTTGAGTTTTATAGAGTTTAAATGCAAATACTCTATTTGTTATGTTTATTATGAGGGTTCATTTTCATTATTTGGCTCCCAAATGAAGCAACTTTAGTATTCACTCAAAAATCCATTGTCTATGAAACAACTAGATTTTTAAACGGCTTTAATAGACAACTGCCATTTACATAGACAGATGTCTATTGTATTTTTGGCGGCAAGATTAAATAGCTTTTTTGTTACTTTACAATAAAGTATACTTAATATCAGTAATTCATGTAATTAGGAGTGATTTCTATATTTAGGGAAAATGCAAAAAAGTTACTTCTGTCATTAGTAACAAATCCAATACTAATAATTGTATACGGCATTTTTTGTTATGAGTTAGCCTTATACTGTAAGTACGGAAGGATGAATTATAATATTTATATTTTGTTATTATGTATAGTACTTTTTATATCCATGATTACATTTACTACAATGCGGGTGATAAAAAATAGAGAATATGAATCTAAAAAATTAACTAATTCAATAGCATGGAGATCCATTTCTATTATCATTATTGTTGCAATTACATCATTTTATGGGATGCAGATTTATCAAAGTGCAATAAATTACAATGGCAAATTGGCATGGTTTATAGAAAGGTTAAAACATGAAAGGTCAGTTAAACTTAAACATAATAATATATATGAATCTGGAGTAGAAGGTATTTTTGAAGATATAAATAAAAAACATCCTTTGCCAAAGAAATTGTATATGGCAACTGATTTTGATCTTACATTTCATTCAGATGGAACAATCACAGAGTTTGATACATTTGTTTATGGGAAAAATGTTGATGGGAAAGAAGAAACTTATTTAATCTCTTATAATAAGAAGAAATCAGAAGATATTACTATAATACGAGACGGGTATGCAAAGCCTGATTATGATGATGATAAATTAGTAGAACCTTTAATTAAAACGGTTAAGGCGATTCCAGTTAAGCAAACGGTTAGAAAGTGGAATGAAAGTAAGTATGGGTTGATTTATTATGGAAAAAGAAATTGGGGATCCAATACAGAGGGGATTATTAATATTACTGAGGATGGTAAGGGGCAGAGTCTTAAAGAAGCAGCTTCTGAAATCATTGGATATACTGTATCTATATTTGTCCCTGGAAAAGAGAAAGAGCTAGTACCTGCTAGATATAACTTAATATGTGACGCAAGTTGGAGTAAATCAAAGACGCCTCCAAATGAAGATAGGCTTAAAGAGAAGAAACAACAAGATTTAAAGAATGAAAAAGAACAGTTTTTCCTATCAAAAGAAGTTGGTTATAAACTAAATATGACAGATAAAGCATTAGGGAGCGCCTTTTATTCATTAAGCAAGACTAGTGATGAAGGGGAAACATGGGAGGTTATCAATCCAGACCCATTTAATAGGGGGATTGGTAGTGTATCAGGAATCACTTTTATAAATGATAAACTTGGGTTTTTAGGAGCAGTTAGACCTTCTGGTAATGAGGGAGAGTTATATCGCACAGATGATGGGGGGGTATCTTTCAAAAAGGTAGAATATCCGCCGCATGAAGTCAAATTAGATCATACACAGTCCACAATAAGTCCTTTTGATTCTCCTAGTATGCCATATGAGAAAGATGGGGTTTTTAATATGTTAGTGGGACAAGGGGCAGATGGAGACTACAATGGCGATAGTAGTGCACTTTATCAATCAAAAGATAACGGAGAGACATGGGAATTTGTAGAAGAAGTGAAAAAGAAGCCCGTAAATCTTTAGATGATCTTAAGGCTTGGATACAATAATCTGACCTATTAAAATCTCAAAAGGATTTTGTTGATACGTTACCTGAAAAAGAAGCAAGTATCTCTAAACTAGAGGAAAGTAAAAAATAAAGAAAAGAGGTTGCCCAAAAGTAACTATTCAGCGACTTTTGGGACAACCTCTTCTTTTCGTTGTGGATTTTCAAGAAAATTTAGAATAAAATAAAAATATAGTCATCTACCTATTATTCACTAATGAAAAGAAAAGGGGGTAGCGAAATGCAACTGAAGTATGGGAAGCACATTAATATATTATCTATTGTTCTAACTTTGTTCTCTTTTTCCGTAATTGTAAGTTTCTCTACCTGGTTGAGTGGATATTCAATTTCCAACCTTTCTACAATGCTTAAGGTAACAATGTGGAGTGCATTTATTCTTGGAATTATAGGGTTTAGACAAGAGAAAAGCGCACTAGCGATTATAATTATGGGAATATGTGCCTTTGCTCTAGTCGTTCTATATACTTATGCGGTTATAAGTTTTCTTGAGCATTAAACACAAAAAAAAGAAACGAACATTTTTGTTCGTTTCTTTTTTTGGGGGATGATTATTATAAAATAGCCTCTTCTAATGATTGAGTGCTGAATCCAAGAATTGATTTTTGAGTGTTATTCTCATGATCTTTTACAATGATATATGGAACCCCCTGTACGTTAAAGAATTCAAACTCTTCTTTTCCTTCTGGGGTATTAGAGGGGTACCACCCACATTTTTTACTGAAAAAGAAATTGTATTTATAAAGCGAAAAAACGCTATTCTTTTTGTAACAATATACAGAAACGCCATCCTTTCCTATGATTCTACAGAAAGAATAGCGTATTTTTTCATTTTAGGGGGCATTTCTTTTTATTAGTTTGATAGCGAGGTGACGATACCCCTTTATTGTTTTTCAGATTTCGCTTGTTCTAAAATGTATGCTTCTTCTTGTTCCGGTGTCGCTAATTCGTATGCTTTACCAGTGCTGCTATTGTCCCATTCCCATAATAAATTATGCTCCTCAACCGATTGAGAGAAATCGCCTTCATACCAACGAACCAAAATCTTAAGGTACTGTTCTTTATGTTGTAAGGTTCCACTATTACTTTCATCAATCGCTTGACGTACTTTTTCGATGTTTTCTGGAGTCATTTTGATAAATCCTTGCTTTTCGTGGGATAATACTTTTTGATGAGTCATTTTGTGCATTGCATTGATTATATGACGATCAGAGTTGAGGTCAAGTATTACCTCTTCCCCTTTAATTCTCTCAGTCTGCTTTTCCTTAACGTCTGAACCTGCATACGTACCGACTTTGTAGCCAGTAAAAATACCAACTGCTATAGCAATAACTAAGGTTGATGTGATTTTAATCCACTTTTTCAAACCTCTTACCCCCCTTTTATTGAAGTGTACCATAAAAGAAGAACTGTATGCCCATATCTATCTGTGAGGTCTACATAACGTATCATTATCAATAGTCAACGATGTATAAAATTTTCGTTATGGGGGTAGTTAAAAATATTAGCTTGATAGCGATGTGGCGGTACCCCTTAATGGGCATCTTTTTCATATTCAGCAATAAATTTCATAGTATACTAATATTTAGGTGTTTATATTGGGAGGATTAAAATGATGAAGAAATCAGTATTAGCAGTTGGTTTATCGGTTGCAATGTTAGCGGCTTGCGGCGAAAAAGAAGTGGTTCAAAAAGAGAAGCCAAAAGCACAACAAACAACTGCGAAAACAGAACAACCAAAAGATGAGCAAACACGAATGATGAAAAGTTTTGAACGTAGAACCAAAGAAATTAAAGAATATTTCGGCGGTACTGTTACAGCGGTTGAATTAAAAAAAGAAAATAACTTGTATGTCTTATATGTTTTCGTTGACAAAACAGCATTGTCAAATGCAGACGAAGGCCTACGGGAAAATTTCGGCTACAGAACGAGAACAAAGTTAAAAGACGCCGTTGCGCAGAGTGGCTTGCAAGAATACGGCAAAACAACCATAAGATACTTCACATCAGACAATAAAACAGAAATTGAATTTGAATAAGTATTCCTGCGGGAGTGCTTTTTTATTTTATTTGCAGGAAATTATCACCATTTGTCGAATTATATAAGCTGAAGGGTGATAAAAATGAGACATAGAAATCTTTTTATGCTGGCAATGAATACGTAAAAACAAAAACATTCACTTATAACGGTTAATAGGAGGAATTATCATGAAAAAATTAGCTACAATTGCATTAACAGTAGCTTTAGCTTTAGGCGGTTTGACGGTTATGAACATTAACACACCTGAAGCACAAGCAAGTGAAGATTGTCATTACATCTGTGGTCCTAGCGAAACGGTGAATGGTGTTACAGTTCAAGTTCACGCTACGGAATACACTTTTGGTGGAAACGTAATTGCAAGAATTACAAATAACCGAGCTGAGGACATTCATTATAATGTCAGCATCGAAAAGAAATATGGAGACAACTGGGGAGAATATGATACTTTCTTCCATTGGCAAAATCAATGGGTTCCAGCTGGAGCAAATGATGAAATTTCAACTTTCACAGGATATGGAGAAAACATTTACGACAATGGAACATACCGTTATAAAGTTGAAATTGTAAGTGCTGACGGTTCTGTAGATACAATTTACACAGCAGCAATGACGGTAACAGGGCGATAGCTCATGACTGAGCTTCATTATTTATGATTGTATTTTCAATAATATCATTGATAATTGCGTTGATATTATTATTATTATTATTAAAATAAGCTCTTCGGAGCTTATTTTTTTATATAAAAATTGAATATTAATATTCTATTATTGAGTTTTATCCTCTGTTCATAAACATAAGATTTTCTGGACAGATATCTCTTAACGTACAGAAAACGCTTAAAATATGTCCGGATTGTGTCTAAACGTACAATTTTCCCGAAATGGTATGGTGAGACCACATCCATCAACTTAAGAAAAGTAAACACCCCAAAAACAAAAAAATGAGCTGACTTCTCAAAAAAACTAACTGTAGAGAAAGAAAATTTTCATTTAGGGGGTACTTCAAAACCTTAGCTTGATGGGCTTTTTTCTTTTTTCTAAAGATCCAGTGTAAGTTCTTTAAATATTTTTATACCAGATAAACCCTATTGGGTTTTAATTTTTTGGATTACGCTACATGCTTGTGAGGCATAGAAAGGTTATATACGACGCCTAAGATATCAAAGACGGTTTTCTTCTCATACCTATGGGATTTTCGTCTGTTTTTCTGTAAGAGATCAAACAGACGAAACAATATCTTTGTTAATTCTTTGGTGTCTTTTTGTAGAGATTCATAAATAAGTAGAAAATAATCTTTTATGATATAAATCGCTTTATATTCGCTTAATTCTCGTTTCTTCTTGATGAGAATTAATTGGCACATTTGAGACACAGAAGCTATTTTGAACGTAAGGGATTTGTAAGGAATAGGTAAGGAAAAAGAGAATTTCATTGTGTATGATGAAAATATAAAGAAGCATGAAAGGAGGAACAGATATAACTTATATATGAAAAACAAACCAGTTAATAAGAGTGTTTTATGGAAAAGAAATAATTTCTGAGGTTAACATACATGCAAAAAGAGGGATTTACCGTTTATTAGGACAGAATGGAGCTTGTAAAAATAATCATTATGAAGATGATTACGAATTCAATGTTGACTTTTTGTCATCGGTAGAGATGATAGCTGTGTGGTGAGTATGAAATATCAAGCAACCACCTATACAATATGAATAGAGGAGAGGAATGCCTTATGAAAACACGTAGTCAAATTACATTTGCAAGTCTGGCTCTTTTAATAGCTGGAAGTTCCCTGTTATACACAACGCCAACCTCAATTGTAAAAGCAGAGCCCACTCAAAATGTATCTAGTTCGTTACAAACAAATACTCAACGAGATCGTAATTCCGTCAAGCAAGCAATGCGGGATACATTGCAACTTGGATACCCGGGGATACTTGCTAAAACTTCTGAGGGTGGAAAAACGTGGAGTTATGCCGCTGGGATAGCGGATCTGAGAACCAAGAAACCAATGAAAACAGATTTTCGCTTTCGCATTGGCAGTGTAACGAAGACGTTCACAGCAACGGTTGTACTTCAATTAGTCGGAGAGAACCGCTTGAATCTAGACGACTACATCGAAAAATGGTTGCCTGGTGTCATTCAAGGAAACGGATATGATGGTAACCAGATTACTATCCGGCAGATATTGAACCATACAAGTGGTATCGCTGAATACTCAAGGTCAAAAGACGCTGACTTTACGGATACAAAAAAATCGTATACGGCTGAAGAGTTAGTGAAGATGGGGATTTCTCTGCCCCCAGACTTTGCCCCAGGAAAGGGCTGGTCTTATTCAAACACAGGATATGTATTACTAGGTATTCTTATTGAAAAAGTAACCGGAAACAGCTATGCGGAAGAGATTGAAAGTCGGATTATTGAACCGCTTGAATTGCCGAATACATTCCTACCTGGCAATTCAAGCGTTATTCCAGGCACCAAGCATGCCCGTGGATATGTCCAACCAGACGGAGTAAGTGAGCTAAAAGACGTTACTTATTATAACCCAAGTGCAGGTAGCTCAGCTGGAGATATGATTTCTACTGCTGACGACTTAAATAAATTCTTCTCTTACTTGCTCGGGGGTAAATTACTGAAAGAACAGCAACTAAAACAAATGCTTACTACAGTTCCTACAGGAAAAGAAGGAATCGATGGATATGGTCTTGGAATCTATGAAACTAAGCTTCCAAACGATGTCTCGATATGGGGACACACAGGTGGCATACTAGGGTTTACTACTCTTGTTGGAGGTAAACTTGGAGGCAAGCATACGTTGGTCGTCAATTGGAATAGTTTGGGTAGAGCTGACAGTCCTAATCCTTTTAAAAATATTTTACTTGCTGAATTTAGCAAGTAGGCAAAAAAGAAAAACGGATAAATTTTGTCATATTTTTTATAGTTAAACAAATAAGTGATGAATTCGATTACTTATCTAAGGAGGCAATTCTCTCATGAAAAATAAACTATCTGGGGTGTTAGCCGCTACATTAGCGCTAACGATGATCCTACCAACAGGGGCGATAGCATCTTCAAGCAGTAAGACTCCGGTTGTAGCTAACCAAGAAGTTGCTAACCAAGAACTGGAGAAGATTGCGGCAGAGAAGGCTGCGCTACTCACGAAGTCCTATGGGACGACTAGCGTGCAGTATGCGCTAATTGATAATGGTAAACTTATTTTGTCGGGTCAGACAGGCAAGAACGATATGGAAGGAAAACAGCGGCTGAACAAAGATACTCTATATGGGATTGGTTCAGTCAGTAAAATGTATGCAACAGCGGCTGTAATGAAATTGGTCGACGAAGGAAAAGTCGATTTGGATGCTCCTGTCGTCCACTTTGTTCCTGATTTCAAGATGAAAGACGAGCGGTACAAACGCATTACGCCACGTATGCTGTTAAACCACTCCTCCGGCTTGCAAGGTTCCACGTTAAGTAATGCATTTTTATTTAACGATAATGATACCTATGCCCATGATGTCTTGATGCGGCAATTGTCCAACCAAAGCTTGAAGGCGGATCCTGGCGCGTTCTCGGTATACTGCAACGACGGCTTTACGCTGGCCGAGATTTTGGTGGAAAGAGTCAGCGGTATGAGCTTTACCGAATTTATACATCAACGGTTTACAGAACCCTTACAGCTGAATCATACGAAAACGCCGCAGGACAAATGGGAAGACGATAAGCGGGCTGGACTCTATTTTCCGGCGTACCAAGGGAAGCTTCCCATTGAATCGGTGAATGTGATTGGTTCGGGAGGGATCTCTTCCACGGCAGAAGATATGGTACGATTCTCACAATTATTTATGGGACAGGGAAAAGGGATCCTCTCTGATAAGGCAGTCAAGGCGATGGAGCAAGAGGAATATAAAAAAGGAATGTGGCCGGGGGATGGAGGTAATATTTTCAACTATGGTCTTGGCTGGGATAGTGTGAAACTATACCCATTCAGTGAATATGGGATAAAAAGCATGGCTAAGGGCGGCGATACAACACTGCAACATGCTATACTGGTCGTGCTTCCGGAACAGAAGATGGCAGTGGCTGTGTTGTCATCCGGCGGCCAAAGCTCTACAAATCAACTACTGGCAACTGAATTACTGCTCGCCGCGCTTAAAGAGAAGGGCACAATTAAGGACATCAAGCCAAACAAATCCTTTGGCAAGCCGGTCAAGGCCAAGATGCCTCAAGACGTGACGAAGAAAGCGGGCTTTTACGGCAATAGCGAAAGTCATTTCAAAATAGAAATTACGAAGAATGGAGAACTGTTCTTACCATCTAATCGAGAAGAAAAATATGTATATACTGCGAATGGAAGCTTTATTAATGAGAAGGGTACTTCCAAGCTCAACTTCGTCACTGAGAAGAATGGAAGCACTTATTTGAAGGAGAGCACATATAAATCGACGCCAGGCTTAGGGCAAAATGTGATGACTCACTATTTAGCCGAGAAACTAGAAGACAACGTGCTATCGAAGAAAACCGCTGCCGCATGGGCGAAGCGGGAAGGCGTCAAGTTCTATCTCGTGAACGAGAAATTTAGTTCTATTGAATATCTCGTTCAACCGAAACTTATTACCACACAAATTACTCGCAAGGAAGACCTGGAGGGCTATTGGGACGGCAGAAAAATTACAGGTCCGAACACCGCGGCGCATCAGCTCCAGATCCCCGTGATGAATGGCCGTGATACGACGGAAACTCATTTCTATACAGAAGGCGGCAGTGAATATATGGAGATGGCCGGATTGTTATATGTAAGTGGATCCAACGTAAAACCGCTTGATGCAGGCCAATCATCCAAAGTTACGCTACAAGCAAATGGGCATGCGAAATGGTTTACGATCCCACAAGCGACAGCAGGGAAAACGATGAGCGTGACGTTGTCATTGAAGAGTTCATTCGCGGTGTATGATGAGAAGGGAGTATGCGTCAATTTTACCGTTGTGAGCGGCAATAACAAAGTAAAATTGCCGAAAAACGGATCGGTTGTATTTGCTGGCGCGCCGAACTCGGAATTTGCAATCACGTTGAACTAGCTACAATTCAAGATGGACTTCAACAAAACCAGTACGACACAGAAAAGGTGTTTTGCTGGTTTTGTTTGTATTTACGCATTATCTTTACGAAGAGGCTTTCCACGAATAATATCACGCTCAAACTCTGCAAGAACAGCTATCATACCAACTTTTTAGCTGTTAAGAAACTTTGCAACAGAACCAGACATGTACTCCTTCATCACTAAAAACAGCCAGTTTTGATTTTGAATTTTTTTATTTATTGACTATGAGGTAACCACATAGTTTATAGTATGAATATTATTCCTTATAGGAGGCAATATAATTAGATGGATAGCTATAAGTTAACTAAAAGTGATGTAATTAAGATTTTTAATACTACGAAAGAAACACTTCGATTCTATGAAGAAAAAGGATTAGTTCAGCCAAAGGTAGGTAAAAATAACTATAGATTGTATGGAAATGAAGACCTACAAAGAATTAGCCAAATCTTCTTTTGTAAAGATATGGGTTTTTCAATTGGAGAAATTGATTTAGTAATAAATAAGAGAAATATAATAAACAATATGAATATCTTACAGAACAAAAAAATGAAATTGAAACTGAAATTCATCGATTTATGGAAGTGCAAAAGAAAATTACTAGGCTCCTAGATCTCCTTCAAAATAGAAGCAGAAATTTCAATAAAATTCAGAGTGTCTATTTTGAAGAAAGAAAATATTATCACATCAAAGGAGAAAATTTTAATAGTGTAAAATCCTTTTTTGATAAATTCCGTTCTATTTTTAAGCAAGGTGAACTTTTTCAAGAACAATTTATAACAATGTGTCCAATTAAGAATTTCTTCAATGATGATTTGGGACTTTCAGTTTATTATCCTGTTTTGAATGATAAAGAGATCGAGCACGTTGATATTCTTAGTATACCTGCAGGTAATTATCTTTGTGTTGATTACGTATGTACAGAAGGGCATATGGATGAAGCACGACGTCAAATATATACAAACATTAAAGACTATATAAAGAGAAATGGTTTACAGTTTAGATCATGTGATGTAATTGAATCAGATTTACACGGATTGAATCTGTTTTACCCAGAAGGACAGATAATTATGAATATGCAAATTCCTGTTGAAGAAAAATCGAAACACCAAGAGAAATGAGCATTTATTTATGCAACACAATTTACAAGAAAATTGGAAAAATCGGCTCTTTTATCAAAATGTGTTTAGTATGATTTTTTTAAAAAGTGCTGGTAGTCCACTTACTATAAAATCATAGAATCTCTTTAAATTAATACAAACTAAAGCCAATTTGCTTAGCGTGGGTTTTATGTCAATTGGTTGGCGGGCCCCTACTATAATTGGGGTCTGTGTACATGCCCATCAAATTAATCTATTTTAATACTCCATTGCCATCAAGCTAAGACTTTAAAGTACTCTTTAAATGGAAATTTTGTGTTTTTTATAGCACCGAAGTTCATTTTTATCATTTTGGGGAAGAATGTGTTTCTTAACTTTGATAGCGATGGGGTAGCACCAACAAAACACAAATTTCGTACGCTACGACAGCGTAACGATTTTATGCTACCAGTAAAAAACTGATTAGTGAGAGCTCATAATCTGCGGGGGAGGGACACCCCCGCGAATTTAAGTTTCACTTTATAAAAAAGTAAGGGCCGGTACCGCTTGTTATTTGACTATTACTTTTCCATCCATTCCTTTCAAGTAGTGGAACCGACATATTAGTTCATATGTACCGGGAGTTTCAGGTTTTACGGTAATTGTTATTTCTTTTCCTGACGGGACTTCGGCGTCAATTCCGAGTTTTTTCACCGTAAAGGTATGTTCTCTATTTCCTTTGTTTTTCAATAGCAACGTCGTCGTTTTCCCAACCGGAACAGTGATGATACTCGGATTAAAGTAATCATCATTCAATTCAACCTCAATAGGCTGTCTCACAACGTCGGATTCGGCAAATACACGGAGTGAACCTAAAGTAGTCATAACTACAATCATCGCAAGTGAAATGATTAATCCAGTTAATAGCTTTTTCACAGACATTCGTAATCCCTCCTTTCCTAAGCACTAGTGTTTTCAAATTACTAAAATATTATCAATATAAATGGGGTTTAGGCGTGGCTTAAATAGTAATTCTTTCGGCAACTCCTACTAACCAAGTACTAACTGGAATAGGATTTGGGTAAATAAAAAAAGCCTCCACTACTGTGGAAGCTTCTCCAAATGATGTGCAATATCAATATACATATCGGAATAAACCGAATGAATTTCATTACTAGGCGCAGCGTTAGAAGAGAAGTGGACGATTACCATACTTGCTTTCGGATCAATGTAAAGAGTTTGTCCGTAACTGCCTAACACTTCGAAAGCACCTTGTTCATTGTGCGGAATCCACCATTGATTATGATAAGAAATGGAAGCACCATGACCAATTGCGAGCGCACCTTCTTGTACATTTTTCACACTTTCTGTAATAGAAGAAGGGACGATTTGTTTTCCGCTATATTGACCATTATTTAATAGTAATTGTCCGAACCTCGCCATATCTCTAGCAGTTGCATTTAAGCCAGCGCTTGCTTGTTCTACTTTTGTTTCATCTGTAACGTAATAAGCGTCTTCTTCCATACCAATGTGAGACCAAATTCGTTCGCTTACATTTTCAGCTAACGATTTCCCTGTAATCGTTCGGATAATCCAAGCGAGTGTTTCAGTTGATCCGTTATTGTAAGAAAAAGCTGAACCAGGTGGTGCAGTTTCTTCTGCTTCTAGTAACATATCATAAATTTTCATAGGCCCCTCGTAATTTTTACCTCGGGGTAAAATATTACTAGCTAAATATAGTTGTGCATCTTGATTTTCTAGTCCTAGCTGCATATATCCGTGAGTAGGGTATTCAGCGGAAACTTGCATGTCCAGTAATTGCTGAAGTGTTGCTTTTCCAAACGGTGTATTTTTTAATTCTTGTATGTAAGTGTCAGCTGTTTTCTCTACATCAATAAGATTTTCTTCAGCGAGAGATTGTATGATTGCACCAGTAAACACCTTTGCTAATGATGCCATTCCATGAGGTTCACTCTCGTTATATCCATTGAAATATCGTTCATAAACAAGTTGACCATTATGTACAACGACAAAAGCATCTGTTTTGTTTTCGTCTAAAAGTTTTTTTAGAGGAGTCGTATTTCCAAATCTACGCTCCACAGCAAAATCGTCTAAGTTTTGTAACGCGGTAGGGAAGGGAGCAACTTGATCAGGATTGTTTTTTACTTCATTTATTAAAGTGAATTCTTTCATATGTGTATACGACCAGCGTAAGTAAGGATCGTCCAACCAGTTTTCTTTTGTGACATTTGCTTTAGTGGGGGTCGTTTTATTATTTTTAAAAAAAGTAAACCCAAGCCCTGTAACTACGAATAGTAATACTAGTAACAGTAATAGCAGGGGAGATTTCTTTACATTCATATAGGTACCTCCTTTAGTTTCTATTATAAGTATACGCTCGTCTTAAAATAAATACAAAATAAGGAAAGTAAACGGGTAAGTTTACTTTCCTTATGAACGTTAAGCAGATATTTGTCCGTCTGTACTTTGTTTCTTGAATTTTTGTTTTCGTCCGTGTAATCCATAATATAGAAGTAAAGTGAACGCAACGATAATAGCTGCGATAAAATACATATTATGATAACTTGATTTGGCAGCGACTATACCTAAAATGAAAGAACCGAAGCCAATGCCACTATCAAAGAACGAGTAGTAAGTAGCTGTCGCAGAACCACGTCGATGGTTTGGAGCGGCAGAAATTGCAATCGTTTGGAAACTTGGAATTAATGTTCCGTATCCTAAACCGATTAACATACCTGCGCCAAGGAACCAAAATGAAGTTTGCGCTTGGCTTAAAATGAACATCCCAATTGTGAAAATAATAATAGCGGGATAGATAAGTACATTTTCACCGAAACGATCAAATATTTTCCCTGTAAATGGACGAGAAATGACCACAACAAGTGCGTATAAAATAAAGAAGTAACTTGCAATTTCGCTTAAACCGAGTTCTTTCGCATAAATAGGAATAAAGGATAAAATGCCACTATAAGAAAAGGCTAAAACAAATCCTGTTAGAGCGATTGGAATAGAAGATGGTTCAATTAAGTCTTTCCATTTCATTTTTTCTCGTTTTTGTTTGTTTACTGGTGCTTCATGCGGAATATTGACTAGTAATCCTAATAAAAATGCGAGTAATGAAAATACTGAACAAACGATAAATAGTACAGTAAATGAAAAATGAGAAATAATTGTTAAACCTAAAAAAGGACCAATTACCATCGGTAGACTCATAAATACGCCGTAATAAGCAAGTGCTTCGCCACGTCTATGAGCTGGTGCTACATCAGTTACAATTGTTCCAGTTGCTGTTGTTGCCATTCCGAATCCAATACCATGTAAGAAGCGAAGGGCAAGTAATAAAAATAAACTTTGCGTACCGAAATACATAACAGTAGCGGCTAAAAATAGTGAAAGTGAAATAAATAATATTTTCTTTCTTCCTAAATCATCGAGCCATTTTCCTGTGAATGGTCTACATAAAACAGATGAAATAAGAAAAACAGTTGCAACTAAACCAATTTCCTCAGGTTTTCCTTTTAGGCTGTCTATAACATAGACAGGCAGAGTAGTCATAAGCATGTAAAATGTTAAAAAGAGAAACAGACTACTAAAACAAGTTCCGAGGAAATCCTTCGTCCAAAGTTTTTCACTTTGCATCGTCATCCCTCCATATTAATGATCTAAATTTTTGATAATTTGTTGTAACAATTGAAAAGCTTCATGTAAGTCTTCTTCTTTAATACCTTCTAGCGTCTTTTCTTCAAAGGAATCAACTTCTTCTTGCCATACTGGAATCATTTTTAGTGCAGTATCAGATAATGAAATCAACTTTTCACGGCGATCTTTTCCTTCAGTACGAATAATCCAGCCCATCGTTTCCATACGTGTTAACGTACGAGTCATCGTTGGTGATTCAACATTTAAATATTGACATAATTCTGTTTGGGTACAAGATCCAGTTTGATTAATGCGGAAAATAACAGCCCATTGCGCACTAAATAATCCTGTTGGAGATACACGTTCATTAAATTTCTTCGTAAACTTACGAGAAGTTTGACTGACAATGTGGAAAAAATGTTGTTTTTCGTCCATGTATTTTGATCCTTTCAAATTAGTTACCTAGCTAACTATATACCTTTTTATTTTACTTGTCTAGTAATAGACATGTTGTTTTATGTGGAAATTTCGTATAGATTTTGTATTGAGAACGTACATTCTACATGGTATTCTTTAATTAAGTAAAGAATTTTCTTTCTATTAAATAGAATGGGGGAACTTGTGATGATTAAGCCTGCAACAATGGAGTTTGTTTCACTATCGAACGGAGAAACGATTGCGTATCAGGAAGTTGGAAGGCAAAATACAGAAATTCTTGTACTCATTCACGGGAACATGACATCGTCACAACACTGGGATTTAGTTATTGAAAAGTTGCAAGATCAATACCATATTTACGCTCTTGATTTAAGAGGATTTGGCCAATCAACATATAATCAATCGATAGATTCATTACAAGACTTTGCAAGAGATGTAAAACTATTTATCGATCAATTAAAACTAGAAAAATTTTCATTAATGGGCTGGTCAATGGGCGGTGGTGTTGCGATGCAATTTACAGCGAATCATCCAACATTTGTCGAAAAGTTGATTTTAGTAGAATCAGTGGGAATGAAGGGATATCCAATTTTTAAAAAAGATATTAACGGGCAACCGATCGTATCAAGTTTAGTAAAGACGAAAGAAGAAATCGCGCAAGATCCAGTACAAATTGCTCCAGTGCTAGATGCGATAAAAAATATGAATAAATTATATTACCGTACAGTATGGAATCTATTAATATATACACATAATCAACCTGAACCGGATCGTTATGAAAAGTATTTAGATGATATGTTAACGCAACGTAATTTCGTAGATGTGAATTATGCGCTCATTACATTTAATATTTCGGATGAACATAACGGGGTTGTAGAGGGAAATAAGCAAATCCATCATATTAAAGCTCCAACACTCGTCATACAAGGTGACAGAGATTACGTCGTACCGCAAGTAGTCGGTGAGGAATTAGCAAAACATTTGCCAAATGCAGAGTTGAAGATATTAGAAGATTGCGGACACTCACCGTTTATAGATTGTTTAGATGTATTTATAAAACATGTTGAGGATTGGTTAGACAATAAATAATTCCCGAAATATAAAACTTGCATATACTATAGCATTTGTATGTATAAGGGGAGAGAGTCAATGCATAATCCGTTTTTAATATATCATTCTCCATATAATGATCATCAATATATAAAAATGATTATAAATCCGATGTATATGCAAGTTTCACCAGCTGTAGTTCCTTTGCAAGTGCAGCAATCAATGGTCCATACACATCCGATTTTATTTGGGCCTTCATTTTATGAAAATCCATATTTTAAGCATTTTCATTACAATGTGAAAGCGCAAGTATGGGAAGGATAAGAAGCTAAAAGGTTCATTCTTTTAGCTTCTTTTTTATTATGAATATTCGTACACGCATTTGAAGAAACAGTTTATAATGAAAAGTGGAAAGCGTGAGAAGGAGAGGGAAAGGGATGTCGATGCGTTTTACTTTTTGGATTATGGTTGGAATTGTAGCAATCTCAGGTTTGTCACAAGGGATGCTTTTACCTGCCATTGCAATGATTTTTGAACAAGAAGGGGTTAGTTCAAGTATTAACGGTATTCATGCGACGGCATTATATATTGGGATATTAGTTATTTCACCGTTTCTTGAAAAACCGATGCAAAAGTTTGGAATGAAGCCAATTATCGTTATTGGTGGGTTTCTCGTTATTATTTCATTATTCTTTTTTACACAAACTTTTTCATTTTGGGTATGGTTCGTTCTTAGATTTCTAGTTGGAGTCGGAGATCATATGCTTCATGTCGGAACACAAACATGGATTACGACAACATCAGACCCGAGTAAAATAGGTAGACAAGTATCGATATACGGTGTATTCTTCGGAATTGGTTTCGCAGTTGGCCCGTATTTAGCAAGCACTGTTCAGTACGGTCTTGCAACACCATTTATCGTATCTACTATACTTTGCTTAATAGGATGGCTTTTACTACTACCAACGAAAAATGCATTTCCAGCACAAGATGAGGCAAAAACTGAAAGTAAATCATCCTTTTCCCGTTATAAACAAGTCGTTGGATTAGCTTGGATTGCGCTAATTGGTCCGCTCGCATACGGCGTACTTGAAGCGATGTTAAATAGTAACTTACCAGTATACGCACTTCGCAAAGGATGGTCTGTATCGGAAGTTTCCTTCTTATTACCAGCATTCGCAGTTGGGGGCATTATTACACAAATCCCGCTCGGTATATTAAGTGATAAATACGGGAGAGACCGTATTTTAACGTGGACGTTCAGTGTAAGTACGGGCATTTTCCTACTTGCAGCAGTATTTGATCAATATTACTGGATCGTCTTTGCATGTATGCTTATAGCAGGTATGGTCATTGGCTCGTGCTTCTCACTAGGGCTTGGATTTATGACAGATTTATTACCGAGACACTTACTACCAGCGGGTAATATATTATCCGGAATCGCCTTTAGTATAGGCAGTATTATGGGACCTGTATTAGGAGGCGTATTTATAGAAAAAATACAGTATACAAGCTTTTTTATTGCGGTTATGATTATAATGGGAATTCTCGCAATGGTATATATGGTCTACATGAAGAATCAATTCGCATCAAGAAAAATAGAAAGTAGGTTAGGGCATGACAAAACAACCTAATAAAAAGAAATTTGAAGTACTCGAAAACGAAACAATTACAGACTGCTTAGCACGTATGGAACAAGAAGGCTATGCACCGTCTCGTCGCATGGAAGAACCAATCTTTCATGAAGTGAAGAAAAACGGCAAAACAGAAGTTGAACCATGCGGTAGAAAAATTGTTTTTGAGGGGAAATTGAAGTAATCAAATAACAGATTTTCTTTTTGATACAGAACAAGCCATCCAATTCATCCTCTATGAATTGGATGGCTTGTTTTTTTACACTTGATCAGTGAAGGAAAATATATTTTCTGGGAAGAACGAAAAGACATGCCCAATTCTTCTAAATCCTGTTTTCTAGACTGTAGCTTCATGTAGAAAACTTTGCAACAGAGCCTTTATTTATTGTTTTTGCTAAAACTTATGTACAATTCACAGTGCGAAACAACACATATAAAATGCCACTTCCTTTTTCATTTCTCCTAATGGGCTTCTTTATATGGATCGCAGAAAATATTGCTACTTTTTTCGTATATTGATAAAATAAGTTCTTGGGTCTTACTCGTTGTTATCAGTATAATGATTGTCGCTCAACTTAAAGAAATTAGTTACACAGATTTCGCACTATCTAAAGAGGGGACGGCAGCGATTTCCTCTTTTTGGAGCCACTCACAAACGTAAAGCAAGAGAGGAGGCTATATGAACTATTCTCCTCTCTTGTTTAGATTAACCAGCTACTACAATTGGAACAGGTATATCAAGTTCAATATCTGGAGGATGTTGATTGGAACCTAGTCGACATCCTGGTGGATAATGTTTTTCTAGCAATCTATCAATTCTGATGGAATCGATAGATTGTTAGAAAGTGGAAAAAAATATCCGTATATTCCGAAGCAGATGTAACAGAGTGTCCTTCCATAATTAAGTGTAAAACCAAAATACGTTGTTTTAAAAAGTTATTTGTTAGAACTGGTTATAAGTAGTAAAACAGAAAAGAGGATTACATGTTACATAATTTACAGAGAAGTAAAAGAATTTTTTTATTATGTCTTATTTTTTTAGTGCTTTTAACCGCGTGTGGTAATACGGATGTTAAGACATCTAAAGCTTCATTACCACCGGCTCAATCAAATATAGATAAATCCTTAAAAGCACCAAATTGGGTAGATAAAAGTCCTATTCAACAATCTCCTAATTTTACGGAAGATAAAAAAGTAAAATCGGTTGTGAATTTAATAGCAACGGGTGATAATTTATACCATGACGCAGTAATTAAAGATGGCAAACAAAAAGACGGTTCATATGATTATAACTATATTTATGAAAATATCAAAAAAGCTGTTAAATCAAGTGATCTTGCTATAGTGAACCAGGAGACCCCGATTGCAGGAAATAATTTAAAAGTACAGGGATATCCTACTTTCAATACACCTGAAGAAGTAGGTCAATCTTTAGTGGATACTGGATTCAATATAGTGACTCAAGCGACAAATCACGCTATGGATATGGGTATTAAAGGTGTTGCGAATACAAGAGAATACTGGAAGAAATATCCGGATGTTATCCCGGTAGGCATTAATGAGAGTCAAAACGAGCGCAATGAAATAAAAACGATTACAAAAAATGGGATTCGTTTTGCATTACTTAATTATACATATGGTACGAATGGAATTAAAATTCCAGCTGATAAGTCTTGGGCATTAAATTTAATTGATAAAAAAGCGATACAAAATGATGTGGAAAAGGCAAAGAGTAGTTCTGATATGGTGATTGTTATGGTGCATTGGGGAGTTGAATATACCTCTACACCTTCAAAACAACAAAAAGAAGTTGCTCAATATTTAACAGATTTAGGTGTAGATGTAGTAATTGGAAATCATCCGCATGTAATTCAACCAATTGAGTGGAAACAAAATAAAGATGGACATCAAACGCTAATCTATTATTCTCTTGGAAATCTTATTTCTGCTCAAGAAAAATTAGAAACATTGGTTGGAGGATTATCTTATATACAATTTGTTAAGTATGAAGATAAAACTTTTGGTATACGACAAGCGGCACTCGTACCGACAGTAACCGACTATGCTGATGGTAAGAAACAATTTAAAATTCAATTTTTAAAAGATTATTCGGATGAAAATTCTAAAAATCATGGGATTAAAAAATTTGTAGGTCCCGTTTCTTTGAAGGATTTCAAGGATATTCCTAGAGATGTGTTGGGAAATTGGTATAAAGACTAATAAACAAAAAGGGAATGAGATACAATTAAAAAATTTATAATTTTAGCATTGGTATTGACATTGGGATGGAGCCTTGCTGCTTGTAGTGGAAAACAAACATCTCAGGAAACTACTAATAATAACGATAAAAATAAAAATGAGATAAATGCGAATAAAAAAGATGTTTTACCTATCTCTGATCTTAATGATTGGAGAATTATTCTTGTAAATAGAGAACATATGTTATCAAAGGAACTAGGGATTGAATTAACAAGTATCACTCAAAATGCTAAGCCAAATATGAAAATCGATAGCAGAATTGCAACTTCCTATCAGGATATGGTAACAGCTGCAAAAAAAGAGGGAATCAATCTTTATTTAAGATCAGGTTATCGAGCTATAAAATTACAACAAACTTATTATGATGCTTCAGTTAAAAGCTATAAATCTCAAGGTTTGTCGGATAAAGAGGCTAGTGCTAAGGCATTGGAATATCTTCAGTATCCTGGTGCAAGTGAACATCACACTGGATTAGCATTAGATATTATTTCAGTTGAATGGCAGAATACTGTAGAAGATTTAAATGCAAAATTTGAAACGACTGATGCATTCAAATGGTTAGATAAGAATGCTGCAGAGTATGGGTTTATTCTCCGCTATCCAAAAGATAAAGAGAATATTACTGGCATTAAGTATGAGCCATGGCACTATCGTTATGTAGGAAAAGAAGTTGCTGTTTATCTAAAAGAAAAAGGATTAACTTTAGAAGAGTATTGCGAAAACGGTGTATGATAATTTGAGCACGTATGAACCAGTTATCGTGTGAAAAGATATATGTATCAAGAAATTAAATTTATAAAAGAAGCAGTGAAAAAGGATCTGATATTCATATCAGATTCTTTTTCATTCGTAACATAGAATACTTGCTTACTGTATCTGCTTAACTAGGCTTTAGAGACTGCCTACTTTCCAGATGCTACAATATTAACCTCGCCATCTTTTTTGTTTTGGATGTTAGCTTTTCTTAGCTTGATAGACATGTGGAGGTAGCCCAAACACTGCGATTGGTAGTGTTTTTTATTTGTTAGCATCTTACAAATTTTGTTAAGATGAAATAGTTGGTGTAGGGAAAATATTTTAGGAGCTGAATAGGGTGAAGAGATATTTTGTTAATAATCGACATAAGAAAGTACACATCACAGAATGGGGTAATAAGAAAAATCCGGTTATCTTTTGTTTACATGGGTTAGGTGGCTCTAGTCTTACTTTTATAGAAGTGGCTGACAAACTAAAAGATGAGTATAGATTTGTTACATGTTTTGTGCAACTAACAAATCAGATGATGTTCACTATTGCTTTCATTTCTGCAATAACGAATTCAATAGATGATAGAACGTATATTTGGTATAATTGAAACATACTACTTAAAATGATGCACATGAGTTATAAAATTTATGTAAAGAGGTAAGGACTACATAACAATAACTAAATTTAAAAGTTCTAGTACATATAAGATTCAGTTCATGTTAAGCAAATTCATTATCAGAAAGGAAAAGATGTAATGAATCAAATTTCATTTGAAGATTTATTTGAAGAAGAAAAAGAAAAAGTGGAGGTAGCTGAGATCCCAGCACCTTTATCGCCCTTGCAAAAAGATATTTTGGGATTATTTAATTCTGAAGAAATAAGTGCAATTGAGCTATGCGAACAATTAATACGATCTGGTAAAATATCAGATGAGAGATTTACAACGAATAAGCCTAAAGCCTTTGGACAAGTATGCTTAATATTAGAAGGGTTTGTTACAGAAGGAAAGCTTACTTTTATCAAAAATGATGAGAAAAGAGATAGGGTTTATAAATTGAATGAAGAAATTTTTAACATATAAGTTGTCCAGAATTAAATGAATGTTTTCTACGGAGCTAGTTCAGTAACCAAAGTAAAAAGGGGTATCAATCAAGAAAGATTGATACCCCTTTTTGTTTTTTTACATCTTACATATTTACGTTTGAAACCGAGTCTTTCTCTATCAAGTTCTAAATGCATATTTTCGTAAGCATTTAGAAAACTGCTTTTTCTTGTTACGTTTTACTTCAACTATACCAACTTCTTTTGCAGTCTCGACTGCCTTTTCATGTAGTGGCGCATATGAAATCCTCACAGTGTTTAGAAGATTATTCATAGCGGATTTTGTTCGTTCTGGAGAATCCTGAATCGTATTTTTCGCAATTTTATAGTTTTGTAAAAAAAGTATATTAAAAAATGCACTAATAAATTATTCTCCTTTTATTTAGGCTGTTTTCGTATAGATTGTTGCTCTCTATCAACGAGTAAAAAAGGGATATTCCACATACAACACGTTAATAACTTTCATCGCCGCTTGAAAAGATGGATGGAACGATTTCAAGGCGTTTGTACGTATTATTTGGATAGAGCAAATACTTATTTCAGCTTGCCAAAAATCTAAATGTTTCCCAGTTGAAGCATTAAGAAAAGATAAAAAGCATCATTAATCAGATGCTTTTTAGGTAGATTCAATGGTTTATTGTTATTTAACTAATGGAGTAGTTTAGTTGAATAAGAAAAAAAGAGTAATGCGTATTTGACTTAAAATACGATACAAAAATGAACTGTACAAGGATGACAATTCATTTAATAGGTAGGTATTATTTCACATTCTTTAGAGGGAAAATTACCTTGTTATAAAAAAATCTTTCCCATTTAGCTAACAAACCGTTCCCATTTTCACCACGTTGAATTTCAATTTCGTGTTTTTTATGAAATTCTGCTATTCGTTTATTATGCTCTTTGTGCAATTGATGGAGAGCTACTTGTTTCATTATTATCCCTCCTTTCGATTAACCATAATTATATATCCTGGGTTGATTATAGCAAAGTATTCTACACGTTTTGTAGATTAAATCTGCCTTTTAGTTTTAACAGTAACAATCTTTGAGAAAACAGCCTTTATTTATGACGATCGTCGTAAGGTCATTGCCCAGAATAAAAGAGCGCAAGCACTAACGGATGCACCTAATGTACAAACTCCGTTCCATCCGTAGCTTGCATAAATGTTTGTGGAAAGAATTGCACCTGTTGCACTGCCGATAGAATAAAAAATCATGTAACTGGCAGTGAGGCGACTTCTCGCTTCTGGACGCACTGTGAAAAGCATACTTTGATTGGTGACATGTACAGCTTGCACAGCTAAATCTAAAAGGATAACACCGATAACTAGTAGGAATAGAGAATGGTTCATTAATTTAATTAGGAGCCATGAAAGTAATAATAAGGATAAGGCTATGCCAGTAGTTCTCTCTCCGAATCCGCGATCAGCAAGTTGTCCGGCTTTAGTGGCAGCTAATGCACCAGCAACTCCAGCAAGACCAAATGCTCCGATAGCTGTATGTGATAGATTATATGGTGCAACACTTAGAGGTAAAACTAATGAGGTCCATAAAATACTGAATGAAGTAAAAATAAGCAATGCTAATATTCCGCGAATACGTAAGATCCTTTCTTCTACAAATAATAAGAGAACAGAACGTAATAATTTACGATAGGTCATAGCTGTTTTTTTATGTTCAAGACTAGGTAAATTACGATATAACAAACCAATTACGAAGAGCATAAGTACAGCAGAGGTGAGATAAACGGAACGCCATCCCGCTAGATCTGTTAATGTTCCGGCAAATGTACGTGCAAGCAGAATTCCTATTACGACACCACTCGTGACGAAACCTACTATTCGCCCACGGTCTTTTGGGATAGCTAAAATGGATGCGTATGCGACGAGTGTCTGCGTAACAGTCGCAAGAATTCCGACTAAGGCCATACCTATAAAAAGTACGGTACTGGAAGGAGCGACTCCGACCACAATTAAAGCGAAAACGGATAAAAGCATTTGAACAATGATAAGTCTTTTTTTGTTTAACAAATCACCAAGTGGAACTAATAAAAGTAATCCGAGTGCATAACAAACTTGAGTAATCGTAATAACGACACCAATAGTTGAATGGTTGATCTTAAACGCATTTGATAAAGAATCAAGTAGAGGATGAGCGAAGTATATATTCGCCACAGCCATCCCGCAAGCTATTGAAAATAATAGAGTTATATAGCGGGGCATGATTGTATTGATAGGTGATTGGAACTGATCATTATTCTGTGTAAGAGCAGTTGTCATTTTTTCTTTAGCATCCATAATATCATCTCCTTTTGTTTTTAAAATAATGTACCGAACGATATGTTATTTTGTAAGTCAAATATAATCAGGGATAAGTTGCTATGTCAAGTGAATTGTAAATTAAATTCAGTTTCTTTTGACATATCATTTATAATTTAATACGATATATAATATACTGATTAGTACATAAAAACGTGATTTATAATTTAGAAAACAGGTGAAAAAAGAGGATGGGTTAAATGGCTCGACTACGTGAATTTGATAAAGAAAAAGCTTTGGATGCTGCTATGCAACTTTTTTGGGAGAAAGGATACGCTGCTACTTCATTAAGTGATCTAATTGCTAAAATGGAAATACAAAGACCGAGTTTATATGCAGCATTTGGTGATAAAGAAGGGCTATTTGAAGCTGCATTACGGAGATACACGAATTTACACGCAGCTAGCATTCGAACAAAACTTCAAAAAGAACAATCTGTAAAAGAGGCCATTCGTATATTTTTTGAAAATATGGTGGAAGAGGAATATAAAAAAGAATCAAATAAAGGCTGTTTTTGTATTAACACAATGGTTGAGATTGCCCCTCATAATGAAAAATTTGAAGTGCTGACTAGAGAACATCAAATGTATCTTTCAGTTATATTTCAAGAATTAATTACTAAAGGAATTCAGTCTGGAGAACTGCAAAGTGATGTGAATGCTAAAGCATTGGCACAAACGCTAGTTACTTCATTAATTGGATTAACGGTGTTAATGAAATCTCGCCCAGAACGTTCAGTTGTAGATAATTCGGTATGTATCATATTATCGTTACTAAAATAAATGTAACAGAATTGTATTTCAATCAACTATGTCGATTATAGACACTTTTATTTATAAGCTTTTAACTTTAAGCACTGAATTGTCTACGAAGGCAACAAGTGCTTTTTATTTTCGTGTAAATATGAGCAGGTGAATCATAATGGTTGTCTGCAATATATGAAGATTGTTGGAGACATTTGTAATTAGGAATCGGATAAGAGAGGAATGAAAATACTATATAAGCCCCTTCAAAGCCCCTTATAAGCACCTACCAAGTAATAAATCACTAAGAAAAAACAAAAACAAAAACAAAAACAAAAACAAAAACAAAAACAAAAACAACTACAAGAACAAAAAAGCGCGAAAAAATAAAATCGGTGTAGTAGTAGTAAAAAAAATTGAAATTCGAATGCCAAAACCGTTACCTCATTCTTATATTTATATTGAAGGATTGGAATTTTCCTATTTGCTAGCAAAGAGTGGAGGGAAACTGATGGCGGTGTACCGTAATGTGCAGGTGAACTTTTGGCAAGATGAATTCATATTAGATTTAACGCCAGAAGAGCGTTATTTTTACATATATTTGTTAACTGGTACGAAAACGAAGCAATGTGGTATTTACATATTGCCAAAGCGTTTGGCAGAGCTTGAAACTGGTTACAGTATGGAGACTGTTGAGAAGTTATTGAACCGGTTTGTGGAATACGGGAAGATTTTATATGATGCGGAAACGAAAGAGTTATTCATTATAAATTGGTTACACTATAATCCTATTTTTAATACGAACATAGAGAAATGTGTATTACGTGAGCTGAAAATGGTGAAAAGTAAAGAGTTCCTACATAAGTTTTTGCGTAAATGTCTTGAAGAAGAATGCAAGATTCCATTATTACTTCAGTATTTTGGTATGCCAGAGGAAGAGATTGATAGTAATTCACAACAAGTAATTATTCAAGAGAAGGAAGAGGTAGAAAGAGTAGAGGAGGTCACTCCGCATAGTGAAGTTTACAAGTTTTACGAACAAAATATTAGTAGTTTATCTCCATATATAGTGAAGGAATTAAAGGGATGGATGCAAAGAGTTTCAGGAGATAAAGTACTAGAGGCACTTAAAATTGCGTTTGAAAATACTAAGGGGACGTTCGCTTATGTGAAGGGGATTTTGAGGGATTGGTGTAAGAAAGGACGAGTAAGCTTCAATAAAGGAAAGGAAATAGTGCGTAAGAGAGAAGTATTCAGTTTGTATGATCCA
The DNA here is from genome assembly GCF_016651075.1 of Bacillus sp. TH19. Classification (NCBI taxonomy): domain Bacteria; kingdom Bacillati; phylum Bacillota; class Bacilli; order Caryophanales; family Bacillaceae; genus Bacillus; species Bacillus sp. TH19. The sequence goes on from NZ_JAEKEO010000007.1 coordinate 2,297,342, forward strand.
TAGCATGAGCAAGTAATGATTTCTTCTTTTCTAAAAGGTTCTTTCACAATAGAAGCGAATAGATTGAGAGAGGAGGGATTGTATGGAAGTCGTCATAAAAAAGAAACGAAATAGGGGAAAAAGAATTTTTATTTGGTCTAGTAGTATCGTTCTTTTATTAGTTATTTGTACAGCGATTTTTTTGAACATATATACGTTGAGTTCTATGCCAAAGATAGATGGAACGATAAAACTTGAGGATTTACAACATGCTGTTGCGGTGAAACGAGATAGTAAAGGTGTACCACATATTAAAGCGGAAAATGCGCATGATTTATATTTTTCGCAAGGATACGTACAAGCGCAAGATCGTTTGTTTCAAATGGATTTAAGTAGAAGACAAGCTTCTGGTATGTTAAGTGAAGTTGTAGGGGAAGCAGCTGTTGATCGAGATAAATTGTTTCGAACGCTCGGTTTACGGCGGGCGGCAGAAGCATCTGTTAGTCAATATGATGGGGAAGCGAAATATGCCCTGCAGTCATTTGCTGATGGAGTGAACGCTTTTATACGTGAGGCAAAAGAGGAAAAGAAATTGCCGGTTGAGTTTACTTTACTAGGCTATGAACCTGCCGAATGGTCAATCGTGGATTCTTTAACGATTGGAAAGTATATGGCGTTTGATTTAGGCGGACATTGGCACGGACAGGCATTTCGATATTGGGCGCTGAAAAATTTACCGAAAGAGCAAGCAAATGAGCTATTTCCTACATATCCGAAAGATGCGCCTAGATTGCTAGCTGAACTGAAAAATACAAATGTGGACGTAGCACAAAGTTTTGCAAAAACGATCATTCCGCCTGAGTTTAACGGTAGTAATAACTGGGTCATAAGCGGTGAGAAGAGTGCGTCTGGTAAGCCAATTTTAGCAGATGATCCTCATTTATCTCTTGCGACGCCTTCTATTTGGTATCAATCGCAACTTGAAATGAAAGATTTAAATGTGAGTGGCGTTATTTTCGCAGGAGTACCAGGTGTTATATTAGGTCACAATGCCAAAATAGCATGGGGCGTTACGAATACTGGTCCTGATGTGCAAGATTTATATATTGAGAAGCGAAATCCTAATAATGAAAATGAATTTTTGTATAACGATAAGTGGGAAAAAGCTACGGTTGTTGATGAATCTATTAAAGTAAAAGGCGGGAAAACAATTCCGTATAACGTGACGGTTACGAGGCATGGTCCAGTAATTTCAGAGTTTGCAGATAAAGGGAAAGAGAAAACGAAAACAGTATTCGCTTTGAAATGGACTGCTTTAGAGCCATCAGCTGAATTAAAGGCTGTATTAAATATGAATAAAGCGAAAGACTGGAATGAGTTTGAAACTGCTCTTCAAGATTTTCATACACCAACTCAAAACTTTGTGTTTGCATCAAATGACGGAACCATTGCTTACAAAGCGAATGGAAATATACCAGTGCGTAAAAAAGGTGATGGTAGTTTGCCAGTGCCAGGATGGACAGATGAATATGAATGGGAAGGGTATATTCCGTTTGATCAGCTACCGAAAGTAATAAATCCAAAACAAGGGTTTATTTCAACTGCAAATAATAAAATTGTTGATGATAATTATCCGTACCATATCAGTAATACGTGGGCGCAACCCTACAGGCAAATGCGTATTCAAGAGTTTTTGCAAGAGAAGGATAAGTATACGGTAAAAGATTTAGAAGAGTTACAGATGGATCAAAAAAATTTATACGGGAAAGAATTTGCTCCTATATTTTTAAAAGAGTTAAATAAAGCATCTTTAAATGAAGTAGAGAAAGAAGGCGTAAAACAATTAACAAAGTGGAATTTTTACGATAGTAAAGATGAAGCTGCACCATTAATATTCCATTTGTTAATGAAAGAGATTCCGAATACGCTATTTTCAAAAGAAATACCGAAAGATGTGATGGAGTTATTTGAAGGGAAGTCACAAGTAGTTGATGAATTGATTCGAAAAGAAGTAGCAGGAGAAAATAGCGCTTGGTTTACGAAGTACGGAGGCTTCACAAAAGTTGTGCATACATCGTACGAAAATGTAATGAAGAAATTACAGAAGGAATATGGACCGAATGTTGCGGAGTGGAAGTGGGGCGATTACCATCAACTTGCTTTTACACATCCAATTTCGAGATCATCTAGTATATTAGCATTACTCGCATTTAATCGTGAGAAACCAGTTCCAATAGGTGGAAGTCAAGTTACCGTTCAAGCAGCGAGTTACGGAGATAACGGTATTGTCAATCACGGGGCATCTTGGAGATTTGTTATTGATACGAAAGATATGTCAAACGGTTATCATATCGTAGGGCCGGGACAGTCAGGACATTTTAGAAGCGATTGGTATCATGATCAAATAGATGATTGGGTGAACGGTGAGTATCATACGACTACTTTAAATACAGATGGAATTGAAGGGGAAGTATTAACTTTACAGCCGAAGTGATAATATTTCCACTGATGAAAACTGTTAAATTAGAACATAACCAAGTTCTTAAATAATTTTAAAAGCCTACTATCAGTTAAATTGATAGTAGGCTATTGTATTTTAGAGAATAAGATTCAATGATTTTATTATGACAAAACAGTAAGTGTTTTAACATTTACTTATACGATAACGGACCTTATTTACTCTGTTACAAAAGAAACCACACAAAGCGTTCTGTTTTTTTGTTGCTCATTTTTATACACCGCATAACATTTTGTTATTCAATAATTCCAATTTCTAGAGCCTTTTGAACAGCTTCTTCTTTGTTACGAACTCCTAACTTTGTATAAGCTGTGGAAGCATAGTTTCTGACCGTACCATTTGATAAATATAACCTTGATGCTATGGTAGTGTATCGAAGTCCTTTTGCTACTAGCTGCAATATTTCTATCTCCCTAGCTGTTAGCTCATAGGCGGTTGCTTTTGATTGTGGTGTCTCTTTTTGCTCATCAAACTTCTCAAATATTTTGTGAGACATTCCCTGATCAATCAGTGTCCCACCTTTGTGAATAAGTCGGATCGTATTAGCTAGCTCCAACGTTTCAATAGATTTGAGTAAAAAACCATCCGCACCGTTGCGAAGCGATTCCAACGCCTGTTCGGTATCTTGAAAAGTTGTAAAAATCAATACGCGGATATGTGGCCATTGTTCCTTAATCTTTTTGGTTGCTTCGACTCCATCCATGTGCTGCATATCTAAATCCATAAGTATAACATGGGGTTGAAGGCGCCCACACAAATCGATGGCTTGATTGCCATCCTCAGCCAAACCGACTACATTTAAATCTTCATATCTATCGAGTAGTGTCCTCAAACTTTCCCGAACAAATGGCTGATCATCTACAATTAACAAACGAATAAGTCCATCTTTTATTTCAGTTTGTCGCGGTATGGTACATGTAACAAGCATTCCTTCCTCTGGCTTTGTATATACAGACAATTGACCTTGCAAATTCATTGCACGTTCTTTCATCGCATTCATACCGAAGCCTTCTTGCCATTCTATATTTCCTTTTCCATTATCTTGAACTTCTAACCTCGTATATTGTTGTTCAAACTGCAATGAAACTATAATTTCAGTCCCCTGGCCATGACGTACTGCATTCGTAAGGGACTCTTGTAAGCAACGAATGAATGCGATCTTCGCTTGCCGAGATAGTTGATATTCCTCTCCGAATGTCCTAAAACTTACATTTACCTGAGCGTGCACCTGAAATTCGGCTCCAAGATTTTGTAGAGATTGAATCAAGGAAGGGGATTGACACGGAGAATCCATTTGATGTAGGTAACCTCTCACGTCCTCAATACTTTTACGTCCCATTTCAAGCAGAGAATCTAGCCTCTGTATACCCATCTCAGTAGCAAGTTCGGTACGCAACGTTTCCATCCCCATAATAATAGAAGTATAAGCGTGACCAACTGTATCATGAAGCTCACCCGATAGTCTGTTTCGTTCCTCTGCCAGTGTTATGCGTTCAATCTGAGACATATATTGCTCAAGTACTGCGTTTTGTTTACGAATTGCTTCATTTTGCTTATGATTGACGATTAATAAATGAAAGGCGAATCCCATTACATAAGCGAATCCATAATAGGTGACCATAACCCAATAGCTATTACTTGGCGCAACCGCATAGAAAATTCCAGTTGTTATAAAAACTGTTGTTGGAGCTGTCCAATAATAGGACAAATGCTTACTATTTGCTGCGATAAGAAATACCGATATAAGAAAGATATTGTAAGCTTCTGGAAATAAAGAGGTTAAGAATATACATAGTCCACCATATAGCAATATTTCTGTGAATAAGTAATATTTATAATTGAATAGTAAGGCTACCCATGGAATAGAGAAGGCAATAATTTCCCAAATAATAATAATCCAAAGTGGTAATGTTAAACCATCCTGGAAATTTAATGTTGCTAGGAGGGTAGACACACTAACAAGTAGACGGATTCCTAACATAATCCAATCATACCAAAACCAATATTTAACCATATCAAACAATTTATTTACCCCCTAAGTAGCCTTCTTTCTCATTTCCTATATTATAGAATAATCCTTCTTACATTGTTATATTTTTAAGTTTAAGCTGCCTACTATTCGTAGACTACAAACTTCTATCGATTTAGTTGCTGAATCATACTGCGTGTATAACCTCCAAATTTTTTCGTTAAACCATCTACTATTTTAATACTTATGGCGGTAAACACTATACCGATAGACATTACAAGGAGTGACTTGGGAAAAGTATCTATCTGTATGAAAATAATATTCATATCGATGTATCGATACAATAGTGGTGCTAACAGGAACATAAGTGGCATTACATAAAAAAAGATTGCACTAATGAGACTGAAAATGCCAATCACAAATTTCTGCATTAACCAAAAGACAGCAGACCAGGTGTGGCGATCCGTAAGTCCTAATTTTACTTGCGCCCAGTCCGATGTATCCGTCGTTACACTTCTATCGTAAGATTCTGTCGAAATATCAGTATAAATTTTCGTTTGTATGCGCTCGAATTGGATAAAGGGTGTGGTAGTTTGTAGTACGCGTATAACTAATGGAATCCCAACTACCGTAAATGAAAGGGTGAAACTGAATAGCAGAGCTATTAGATAAAAACAAAAATAAAACAAACCTGTAATGAAAGTTAGTAATAAAAAATAACCATTCTGGATGAATTTTGATTTCATAAAGCTCATCGCTCCTATCTATGTAATAAACGAATTATATTGCTTTTTTTGTCATTCTCACTAGTGTAAAAGTGTCATATGACATCTCTAAATGATGCTAAAAAGGGGAGAGTAACCTACTTCTGGTTAAAAAAGATGCTTATATTAATCTCCATAAAACAATCCCGTTCTTGCAGATGCAAGAACGGGATTGTTTTGTACTTTTATTTAATATGAGATGGACTTGTTTTTCGAATGTGAAAAATAATATCAAATTGCTCAAGCAATGATTTATCAAAGTATGCCGATTCGTTTGGGAATATTTGTCCCCCTATACTTAGTAATGGTCTTTTTGTTTTAACCCATTTCTCTGCTTGTCCTTTAAGGTGACGGTTATCCAATAAAAACATGTTATATGGTACTTTTCCGAGGGTATAGTTAAAACTATTTACATTTTGTGGAATCGTACCCGTTGTAATCTTACCTCCAGTAGAAGGATCATATTCGCTGTATAAGGTGAAATTCCCCTCCGTAGTTGTACTACCAATTGTGACATAATTAGTGTCTAAACGTTCCTTCAAAAATTGCCCCGCAACATAAGGGTATAATTTCTCATCGATAATTCCTTTAGCAATATGAATATTGTGTCCCCATACCATCGTTTTCCCACCCAATGTCTCTTGTGCCCACATTGCATGATCGGCCAAGTATTGCTCATGTAGCTTTAACATACTTGGATAGTCGTTAGGAATTAGCATTGTGGTAAATTTCTCTATTGCACTTGCCGTTGCTTTCGCCCAGATGTACTCGGGTGAAACTATTTCTGTGTTGGTTTGTTTATTCTCATCTTTTAGTAATCGAGCTACTCTCTCAGCGTTTGCTTTGAACTTTTCTTTTATTTCAGGAGCAAGGTCCATATATTCCTGTGTACTTCCATTAAAAGCCGACAATTCTTTATAATTTTCTTCTACTTCTGCCAGCAAATCTGGTCGATGCAGCCTTACATAATCAATTACTTTATTAAAGCAACCTTGGTCCAATTCCTTTAAGTCGAGCCCAATAAATTGGATCTTTTTTCTATTGGATGGATCGGCATTATAATCTTTCATCCACTCAATCATGGCTATAATTTCATCAGTAGGATATAACAAGTTTAAAAATTCCCTAGGGTTTCCTTTTCCTGTTTGGATATATTCATTTAGCTTTAAGCTGTTTCCCCAATCTTCTTCCATTGTGAAATTTGTAAAACCCATCTCAGTAACTAAATATTTCACAAGTCGAAACTTCATAGTGAAAATTTCAGAGCTTCCATGAGTATTCTCTCCTAATCCTACATATTGTGCACTCCCAATCATTTTCTTAAGTGGTTTTAAATCCTCAAATGATTTTGACGGTTCTATCGTTTTTAATGGGTAAGCCTGTGATTGTATTGATTTAACTATATTTTTTTGGATTGATTGACCTGAATTTTCGACTGCTACTGTTTGAGCGTTTCCTACTTCTCCACATCCTGTGACTAATAAAGCTGTACTAACCATTGCAATTATTCTTTTCTTATTCATTTTTTTCCACCTCAATTGAATTGTTTTTAAAAGCGAGATTGATTCATGTACTTGCACGAATCAATTGCCTTAATTCAATTGTTATCTATCCCATATCATATTTTCTAGTTACATATTGTCATAAGGTTAATTGACACAGGTCATAGACTAATCATTACACTTTTGTACTATCGGCTATGACAACTTATAAATAATAATTACATTGATGAGTCGCAAGTAAGACTAGATTATAAATTTGGGAGGGATTTTAAAGATGAATTAATCTGTATGCCAAAATATTTTTATTCTAAGTTGTGTCTGTGGAAATGACAAGAAGTAAATTCGATAAACAAGTGAATTAAAGGGGAAGGGCGGATTACAATGATATTACACGCAAAATCGTTCCACAATAAAGATAAAATCCAACGTGCTAAAATAGGACTGCAACTCTTTCTGAGTATCTTAATCATTACTTCTATTATCCTAAATGTAGTAGTAATAATTACTAAAAGTATGCCGCTTATTGTGGTATATATGTTTACCCCAGCATTTTCTTCTATTTTGACTCGCATAATACTGAAAGAAGGGTTTAAAGATGTATCTTTTAGTCTCGGTAACTTAAAGATATGGAAGGGGATTGGTTTTGCTCTGCTAATACCTATGATTATTTGTGGAATTACTTATTCTATCGCCTGGTTGAGCGGGATTGCGGGGTTTCAGCATCCCGAAGGTGGTATGTTAGAACCAATCTACAATATACTTGGGCTTCAGTATCTAACGGCACCATTCAGTTTCATTTATCTAGTAGTATTGAGCGGCATTTTAGGAAGTTTGCTTAACTTAATCCCAGTTTTGGGAGAAGAAATGGGTTGGCGAGGTTATATGCTCACAAGGCTAGTCGATGCAGAGTTTTCACGGCCCATCCTTATTAGTGGATTGATTTGGGCAACGTGGCATGTTCCAATTGTTATTGCTGGTCTATATGTAGAGGGAACATCTGTCCTTCTTTCAGTACTTGGCATCTATTTTTGTATTGTGCCATTCAGTTATATTACAGCTTATTTACGACTTATCACAGGTAGCGTTTGGCCTTCGGTTATCATCCATACTACTTGGAATGCCATTATTCAAGGACCTTTCGCACGTGCAAGTACAGGATATCAAACTGAGATTTGGATTGGAGAATCTGGCTTGATAACTGCTCTTATTATCTTGATTACTGCAATAATTACGTCTCGAATAGTGAATTTTACCAAATATCATAATTAGGCGGATGTTATATACAAATATAATGGAGGTGTAATCATGAATATTCAAAGATATGAAAGTAATACGAATGAAGTAAATGTAAAAGTAATACAAACAAAAAGCGAATATAGATAAAAATTTTTTGATACATTTATGAGTATAAAAATTTATTTATACGAAAAGATAGATGTGGTTAGATTATCAGAAAAAATTCAATAACTTCAATCGTGAAAAGATAAAAAAGGAGCGGAAATACGCTCCTTTTTTATTTACCTTACTATTTTTAGGAGGTTAGTATGGATAAGCGATGAATAGCATTTTTATGGATGAAAATCAAACTCTTTTTTGTATGGAATATATGTGAAATGTTGTATAAAATAAGCAAGTATGCAAAAAATAATAGGGGGAAACTTGTGAAGAAAAGTAAGAGTTTAGTAAGTATTTTAGGAGTGTGTATCATGTTGTTTTCTTTTTGTTTCCAGGGAAATATACAGGCGGATGTAAATACTGTTCAATCTGGAAAAATAAAATCAGGAAACGTAACGGTATGGGAAGTAGGTAATGTAGCGAAAGTGTTAGCAGATGTAGAGCGCTTGAATTTAAATACGGTGAATGTACCTATTCAAGTAGATATTCCGGATGTGAATTCGGCTAATATGGTAATTAATCAGGCGCAAAAGAAACAAGCTATTATTTTAATTCAAGAATTATTAAAGCGTAATATACAAGTTATATTGGAGCCGTTTCCGTTTATTCAGCAAGGAAATATTGGAGAAACAGAGTGGAACCCTAGTAATATTAACGATTTCTTCTGGAATTGGAAAACGGTTGTTTTACAAGATATTTTTAATTCCATTACAAGTAAGTACAATATTTATGGGCTGAAAATCGCTTCTAATTTCGTGAATATGGAATATGCAGAAGGATATTGGAATGATACGATTAATTTTGTTCGCCAGCAGTATAAAGGAAATGTTTTGTATCAAATGAACTGGTGGTTAACTGCAAGTTGGGATCCTTCTTTTGAGGCGAAATTTAAAGAGAAAATAAATCGCCCGTATTTAAAAAAGGTGGACATTGTAAGTATTGATAGTTGGTTTGAAGTTTCAGGAAAAAGAAATCCATCATACGAAGAAGTAAAACAAAGCTTATTTGCGACGACAGTATACAATCGTGGCCAAAATGTCATTCAGCAACTTGAGACATTACATAAAACAACTGGAAAGCCAGTTTATTTTGGTGGATTTAATGTGCCAGCACGTGAACTTGGACTACAAAGCCCGTGGAACCCAGATGTTACGAATGTGTTTTCGAAAGATGTACAACTTAACGGGTGGCGTGCTTACCGAGATGTATTAGAAGCGAAGCCATATTTTAAAGGTTTTTCAATTTGGTTTATCGGATCTAATGATAGTAATCATTCATATCAAATACATAGTAAAGAAGCAGAGACAGTTATTAATGGCTGGTATCGAAAATAAATTTTATAAAATAGGTAAGTTTTAGAATCTATTACATATATTTTAGTGAAAGGCCTTTCACCATCTTATCACCTAGGGGGCAATCATAATGAAATTTTTGTCATACCTTACAGTAATTTTGGTGATTCTTGGCAGTTTGAATTGGTTGTTTGTGGCGTTAGATTATAATGTAGTTGAGAAATGGTTTGGTTCTATGCCGGCGCTTGTGGATACTATTTATTGGCTCTTTGGTCTTTCAGCTATTTATCAAATTTTCGATCGGTTCTTTACGAGTAAGTAGCTATTATACTTAATTACTAGAGTGTTAAGTACGATTATGTACTTAACACTTTTTTGTATGTTTATAAAAAGCAGGGGGCACATGCAAGCGATTCCATTGCGTCTTGCACCGTAATAACGGAAAACAAATTGACCGTGTATTGTATATAGGTTATAATTCAGAAAGTTTAAAAAATAATAAAAATGAGAAATAGGGAGGTTATCTGGGTGATGGAGAGAGTGTATAATTTTTCAGCAGGACCATCTATACTCCCTTTGCCAGTTTTAAAGAAAGTGCAAAAGGAGCTTGTAAATTATAATGGGACAGGCATGTCTGTTATGGAAATGAGCCATAGATCTTCTTATTTCCAAAGTATTATTGATGAAGCAAGTAGCTTACTTCGTGAATTAATGAACATTCCTGATGAGTATGAAGTTTTATTTTTACAGGGCGGTGCGTCATTACAATTTTCTATGATACCGTTAAATTTAATGAGTACGTATAAAAAAGCTGGGTACGTACTGACAGGTTCATGGTCTAAAAAGGCGCTGCAAGAAGCCGGAAAAGTAGGAGAAGTACAAGTGATTGCTTCTTCTGAAAAAGAGAAGTTTACTACGATTCCTAAAATGGATGATTTACCAAATGATGAAGAACTAGATTATGTACATATTACAACGAACAATACAATTGAGGGGACAAAATATGTGGATATTCCACATTTAGAAAGAGTGCCGCTCGTTGCGGATATGTCCTCAAATGTTTTATCAGAACAATATGATGTTACGAAGTTTGGTCTCATATATGCGGGTGCGCAAAAGAATTTAGGGCCAGCGGGTTTAACGATTGTAATTATAAAAAGAGATTTAATTGGCAGTGCAAATAGTGCTTGTCCTACGATGTTAAACTATGAAACTTACAGTAAAAATAACTCCCTATATAATACACCGCCAACCTTTAGTATTTATGTAGCAAAACTTGTACTAGAGTGGTTGAAAGAACAAGGCGGGGTATCTGCGATTGAAGAACAAAATAGAATGAAATCTTCACTTCTTTACAATTTTTTAGATGAATCTAAATTGTTTACTTCACCAGTTGACCCTACGTATCGATCACTTATGAATATTCCGTTTACAACACCGTCAGAAGAGCTTAACAATCAGTTTTTACAAAAATCGAAAGAGCGCGGTTTCGTTACGCTAAAGGGACATCGTTCAGTCGGCGGTATGCGCGCTAGTGTTTACAATGCGATGCCAACCCAAGGTGTACAAGAATTAGTAGACTATATGAAGGAATTTGAGCTTGAAAATAGATAGGGAGATGGGGATATGTTTCGTGTTCAGACGTTAAATCAAATTGCCGAAAAGGGTTTGCAAATTTTTGATGGGAATCGCTATGAAATTGGAGACAAAGTAGGTCATCCAGATGGTATTTTACTTCGCAGCTATTCTTTACATCAAGAAGAGTTTTCAGAAGATTTAAAGGCGATTGCAAGAGCTGGTGCCGGTGTAAATAATATTCCTGTTGAGCGTTGTACGGAAAAAGGGATTGTAGTATTTAATACGCCAGGGGCTAATGCGAATGCAGTGAAGGAACTTATTATCGCAAGCCTTATTATGTCTTCCCGTAATATTATAAATGGAGTGAGCTGGACGAAAGAGTTGGATGGAGAAGAAGTACCACAGCTTGTTGAAGCAGGGAAGAAGCAATTCGTTGGATCAGAAATTGCAGGGAAACGTTTAGGGGTTATCGGTCTTGGCGCAATCGGTGCTTTAGTTGCGAACGATGCGTTATCTTTAGGGATGGACGTTGTTGGCTACGACCCGTATATATCAGTTGAAACAGCATGGCGTCTTTCTACGCAAGTACAAAGAGCGTTTAGCCTAGATGAAATCTTTGCAACGTGTGATTATATTACACTTCATATTCCTCTTACGAACCAAACGAAGGGGATTATTGGTGAACACGCTATAGAGACGATGAAAAAAGGAATGCATCTATTCAATTTCTCTAGAGGAGAACTTGTAGATGAAACAGCTCTTCAAAAAGCGTTAGAAGAAGATATTATTACGCATTACGTAACAGATTTCCCGAATGAAAATGTGATAAAGATGAAAAATGTAACAGCAACGCCTCACCTCGGTGCATCTACGTCTGAATCTGAAGAAAATTGTGCAGTAATGGCTGCACGTCAATTACGTGAATATTTAGAGACAGGTAATATTCGTAATTCAGTAAACTATCCAAACGTAGAACTTCCGTACATTGGAAAAAAACGAATTACAATTATGCATCAAAACGTTCCGAACATGGTAGGACAAATTACAGGATGCTTAGCAGAACATCATATTAATATTGCGGATATGATTAATCGTAGTAAACATTCTTGGGCGTACACAATGATTGATATTGATAACGGAATTGATGATATAATGAAAGAGAATATTGTGGAAAATATAAGCAAAATCACAGGTGTTGTAGCTGTTCGAATGATTGTGTAAAGGAGAGAGAAACTTGGCAAAAATCCGACCGTTTCGTGCTATTCGTCCAGTAGAAGGTAAAGCAGCACAAGTAGCAGCTTTACCGTATGACGTATTAAATAGTGAAGAGGCAAGAGAAGTTGTAAAAGGGAATCCATATTCTTTCTTACACGTTGATAAAGCAGAAATTGATTTAGACCCGGCACTTTCACCGTACGATGATCGCGTATATGAAAAAGCGGGTGAAAATTTAAAGCAATTTATACAAGAAGAAGTGTTCGTTCAAGATGAGGAGCCAGCGCTTTACATTTATGAACTGACGATGCAAGGAAGAACGCAGTCAGGCCTTGTCGTTTGTACATCGATTGACGAGTATGAAGATGATACAATTAAAAAACATGAAAGAACGCGTCATGAAAAAGAACTTGATCGTATTCGCCACGTAGATGTGTGTGACGCAAATACGGGGCCAATTTTTTTAACGTATCGTACAAAAGAAGAAGTGAAACGTTTCATTGCAAACTGGAAAGAAGAACATGCGCCAATCTTTACATTTACAGCAGAAGATGGCGTTAGGCATGTTGCGTGGAAGATTGCAGATGAAGAAGTAATTAAGACTTTAGTAAATGCATTTGAAGACATTCCCAATCTTTACATTGCAGATGGACATCATCGCTCAGCATCAGCGGCAAAAGTTGGGCTAATGCGAAGAGAGCAATATCCGAATTACACAGGAGAAGAGGAATTCAATTTCTTCCTATCTGTTTTATTCCCTCATGATGAATTATCAATTTGGGACTATAACCGGGTTGTGAAAGATTTAAATGGTTTATCAGTCGAGCAGTTTTTAAAGCAAATTACGCAGTACTTTTATGTAGAAGAAGCAAATGGTTCTCCGTATAAACCAAATGAACCAAAATCATTTGGCATGTATGTAAACGAGAAGTGGTATAAGCTCACTGTGAAAGAGGAAACGTTTGATGCGAATGATCTCGTTAAAGGTTTAGATGTATCTATTCTGCAAGATCATTTATTAAGCCAAGTACTTGAAATACATGATCCACGATCTGATTCACGCATTGATTTTGTCGGAGGAATCCGCGGATTAGAAGAACTAGAACGCCTTGTAAATAGCGGTGAATATAAAGCAGCGTTTTCATTATATCCGACATCAATGGAAGCTTTATTATCAATCGCAGACGCTGGAGAAATTATGCCGCCAAAATCAACGTGGTTTGAACCAAAACTGCGCAGTGGGTTGTTTGTTCATTCGTTAAAATAAATATAGACTTCTTTAGATTGAAAAACCGAAATGATTATAGTTTCGGTTTTTCTTATGTTAAAAGTGTTTTTGAGGAGGGGTATCGATGAAATTGCAAGTAGGCGAAAAAATCACCTTCGAACGAACGTTTACAAAAGAAGATGTTGTTTTATTTACAGAAGTATCTAAAGATGAAGGTGTTCATCATGTTACACCAGATGAGCAGGGGAGATTTGTTGTACAAGGGCTGTTAACATCAACGCTGCCTACAAAAATTGGCGGTGACTATAACGTACTAGCTCGCAAGATGGATTTTGAATTTTTACGCCCTGTTTTTAGCGGTGATACAATTCGTTGTGACGTAACTATTGAACAATTTGAACCCGATGAAAAACATCGCACAAAAATTATTGCGATGTTTATATGTAGGAATCAACTGGAAAAGGAAGTGTTGAAGGGAAGTTTTTCGGGGATTATTCTTTAGTTAGTAGAAAAAGTAATGAATAGGTGGGGGGCCATGTCACTCGGGCTTAGATTTTTAATTCCCCCCATAACGAAAATTTTATGTATCATTGAATACTGATAATAAGACGTTATGTAATATACTCTGTTCTCTCTTAACTAATAGAAGAATAGTTGAATAAGCTCGTCAATAAAAAGGACATTCCCAGTATTACAAGAAATGTCCTTTCCACTAAATTATAAGGTATTTAGCTAAAATTCAAACTCTAAAATTAGTTTACTAGTTTGACCTGTAAACTGATAATGATAGGATCCTCTCAGACTTTCTAAGTTACCGGTAGCTTTAATAATTGTTCCTGGGGAATCTAGATTTCCTTTATCGAATATTCCTTGCTCTATAGCTGTAAATGTCCCTTGTTGCCCCTTATAAATTCCTTCAAAGTGTAAAAATCCAGAAATTTTAGCAGTAGCCAAGTGACCATCATTTATATTTGAGTCTAAATAATATAATAAGTATTCAACAAAAGCTTTTCCTTTTAATTCACCATCAATATCATATTCAACATGGGCAATATTAATAGGGAAATCTTTTCTAGTATCATCGATTAGTTTTTCATCCCATTTACTTACTGTAAATGTTACTTCCATAAACGTAATCTCCCTCCAATTATATACTTTTAAAAAGTATCAATTCACAGTCATATCTCATAGGAGTGATTTTATTTATTGGGGTCCTTTCATGTCGCTATCAAGCTAACCAAAATAAAATACTCTCTAAAATGAAAAAACACGCTATTTTTTCTGTAGGATCAGGAAAATGGCTATACTTATTTAAAGTTTTCCTTTATTCCACGCCACTCTCTAAAATAGAGAAAGACCCATTTTCACAATCAATTTCTGCCATCGCACCGTAAGGTAAAATAAACTTTGGTTCGGTATGGCCAAAATTTAAATTATAAAGAATCGGCAAATCTTCTAAGTTATGTTCTTTCATAACTTTCAGTAGTTCGTGTTTATATTCTTCATAATATGTTTCGTCTTTTGGTTTACCAAAAATAATGCCCTTTGCTTTTTGCAGAATGCCTTGCGCTGCGTAATTTCGTAACCAATACTTTATATAACTTGGTTCTGGATGATCTTCAGAGGTTTCAAAGAAAAGGATACTATTCTCCCAATGTTTTTTCTCAGGCCAAAGTTCCGTTCCTTTTGCAAATTCCAGTACTTCTATACAACCACCAATTAAACGCCCTTGTACAGTGATAGAGCCTTGAAGTAGCTCATATCCGTTGTTTTGTTGCATTGTACGCCTTTTATCTTTATTTATCTCTATCCATTCTAAACGCTCACTCGTCCATTCATGAGCTGGTTGAATCTCGCCAATATTCTCATTTGAAAAGAGAGTTCGATTTACCATTTCAATTGTATATGGATCCATCTCTACATTTTCGGCAAAATCGGTTAAAATTGCTGGACCGTAAAAAGAGGAGATTCCTGCTTTATGACAAAACAAATGTGAAACGGTAACGTCAGAGTAGCCCATAAAAATTTTCGGGTTTTCACGTATCACATTAAAATCTATATAAGGAAGTAAGCGAATGCTATCTTCACCGCCAATATTCGCAATAATGGCTTTCACGCGCGTATCTTTAAAAGCTGTCATTAAATCTTCCGCACGAGCCTGTGGGGTGTTATAAATGAATTCGCTACCTTTTAAACTATTTGGCATTGGGACAACCGTAAGACCGAAAACTTCTTCTAATCTTTTTACTCCTTGTTCATATCGCCATCTTATCTCAGAATCACCTGCTCCTCCCCACGAAGGACTTACTGTTGCCACAATATCTCCTGCCTGTAATCTCTTTGGTTTTATTAACATTTTAACTCCGCTCCTACATAATGTAATGGACTACGATTATACAAACTGTAGCATTGAAAAAATATGATGCATGACATTAGTTTCTTCATCATCAATCCGTTTACCTGCTGGTATTCAAGAATTCAGTCTTAGTGTTGAATTGCATTTGAGAATTACAGTATGAAACATTGCATGAGAAAGAGGGTTGCTATTTTCTATAACCCGTAACTATAATAGTTACAGGTTGGTCGTATCCAATCAAAAAATATAATCATCATGAATGGAGAGGTTACATATGGGTATGAAAAAAATAATTTTAGCAGGTGCTTTAGGGATCGCAGCATTATCAGGAACGAATTTACCAGGATTAGAACTGTCAAAAGCGAGTGCTGCTTCTATTAAATCGAATCTCTCGACGTTAGAAGGGCGAGTAGTAGAAGTAGATAACGGTGTAATTGTCGTAAAATCTAAGCAATATGAGGAACCTGTTAGTGTGTATATAGATTCCCTTTCAAATGTGAAAGTAGGGGATGAGGTTAAAGCTACTGGATCTATGATGCGTAATTTTACGGAATATATGATTGCAAATACAGTTGAAAATACGTCAAATAAATTAGGTATGCACATGAAAGAAGACGGTTCTCCTGATTATGTGATTGGGGAAGTATCAAAAGTAGGAACGATGAACGATGAGGGAGACGATTCCACTAAATATGTCATTGTTCAGTATCCATCAGTAAATGGAAAGAAATCTATTATTGATGTTTTCTTAACGAAGGGACAAGTATTTAATATGGGTGAGAAAGTGAAAATTGATATGAAGTATGTAGGTTGGGGCGGAATTTCTATTAACTACAACACAACGGATCATATTGAAAAGGTTTATGAGGTAAAGAGCAACGTTGAAAATAATGATGATGTTTGGATTTGGTCTTAATTAGACTTCTGTAAATAACAAATGTATCACGCAGTACCCATCAAATTATCATGTGTATGACAATTTGATGGGTATTTTTTATTTTGTGTTTTTTTGAGAATAAGGGATTTTAGATTAGAATATGATGTTTAAATCGGAGCGAGTTTAAAAAATACAATAATGAAAGAGGTGTTTAAGGATGGAGCGAGATGAGGTTTATTTACGAGCTAAAAAAAGGATGGAGAATTTAAAAGCTTTTTACATTCATTTAACGGTCTATATACTAGTGAACTTAATGCTTTTTTTTATAAATATAAGCTCTGATTCAAGCAAATTATGGTTTTTATATCCACTTGGAGGTTGGGGAATCGGTATCGTTATACACGGTTTGACAACTTTTCCATTTGGGATATTCGGAAAAGAGTGGGAAGAACGAAAGATTAAAGAATATATGGAGAAAGATAAGTAAATTTATTTCTGTAATGTATGAATATAAATCTCTGTGATCAAATGTTTGATGCGAAGTCTATTATATAGCTTCGCCTATTTGCTTTGTATTCGAAGTTTGTGCGAGTGAGTATTCATATTCATTTTTTTAGCAACAATTGCATGTGAAATCACAACTTTATTTGTAGTACATAGTCAACTACCCCCACTGAGATGAAGCGTTTCAGTTGGGGCTTGAGTTAGAACGCTAGGTCTTGTCGTCTATCGCTAGACAGTTGACGCTCTAACATTCATGCCACCTTACGGTAACACCCCAAGTAAGTTTTTGGTTGGTACCGGCAACGAACGATTGTTTTCCCACTTGCACCACCCTTTCGAAAAAGAGCAGTTCTTCCTTGTGGAAGAAGCCACCACTCAGATGACTCCGGCGTGTGCTACAAGCCCCGACAAGTCGAGTACACATGGATGGTTGACGCACCCACTAAGCTATGCGCGAAGCAACAGCCTTACGTTTTTGCACTTCTAATAGAATCGGCGTTTTCACTTTGAGGTTGTCATCCAATTCTACAACTCTTGATTTTTCCAATGTATTCAACGCACCATTAATTTCAGCATGGATACATGTTCCTGCTTTACTTTGGTACAGGCCACGAGTGATTCGTCTGCCACTAAAGCGATAATGCGCCCTATCATCCTTAGACCAAACTGGAATCGGATCTTTATCCAGAAAACTAGCTTTTGAAGTATAGCTTTCTTCTTGTTTCAAAAAACGGATGCCTTCTTTTATACATTTATTCTCAATCGCTGCAATCAGTTTATGAAATGGAATTTGAACAAACTTTTGATTATTCTTTTTTCCCATATCAGATTTTTGTTTCCAACCCGTGTTATACCCTACGACAATAGTATCTATATCGAATGCTTTCACTTTTTTGAACAACAAGCCTACAGTTTGTGAAATATAACCGTTTACTTGTCTTTCTCGTTTATGCCAAAGTGCGGCCATTCTATTCGTTACAACGCGTTTTGAAATTCCATTTTCTATATTTTTCTGCTGCAAATTACGTATCTTTTTGTGGAAGTATTGGTTAACGGATTTTAATTTTTTTCCATCAATTAGGAATGTATCACCTGTATTTGTTACGCAACTTAATAATCTATCTACACCTAAATCGCAACTCAAAGCTTTACTAATAGTCGTGGGTTGTTTCTTCATTTGAGAAACGTGCATTTCATATGTGTAATGCACCTCAAAGAACCGACCTTTTTGCTTCGGTACAATCTCAATGTAGGAGATTTTTTTATTTCTTAAGTTCTTTGGCATACGTATTTTAATGGAACCGAATTTTTTCCTGAATGCAACATTCATCGGAATCATCCAATACCCGTTATCATCCACTTTTGGAACTTGATAGATTTCAATAATTCGTTTGTCCGTTGAACGAGAATAATTTGGAAACTTAGGACGACCTGTGAAGGTTTCAGGATTTTTCTTCCACTGTTCCCATGCTTTAAAAAAGCTCTTCACTTCTGTAAATAAGGCTCTACGAATCGCTTGAACAGAGTTTGATTGAATGCCCCAGTAGTTCATATCAGCCTGCATGGCATTGTCCACTTCTTTTACAGTAGCCATTTTATTATGGTTCAAATAACTTTGTTTAATCGTGTACAATCCAACATTTCGCAATGCTTTTGAACTATGTGACATGCGTTGCAGTAAACGAAATTCTTTAGCTGTGAGGCAAGCCCGTCCGATATTCTGTTTCTGCGTGAATCGTTGTATGTTTTCTCTTTTCTTTTGTTTACGTAATACTTTCACTGCTTTCTTTTTAACCATCGTTTTCACCACCTTTCTTAGAGAGTTCATTAAAAATATTTTTGACAAATCAATATTTGGAACGAAACGGAACAAAATATGAACATGTTCTTCAGCGTAATTCCATTCTTCTACAGTAATTCCTTTTGGCTCAAGTGACCGAATGATTATTATTATCCAATTTCGTTGTCTTACGATATATTCCCTCTTTATCTACGACATATCGTAAGACAAAAAGAAACAAATATTCGTCCTCAAAAAATTGTTATGAAGGAAACAAAAGAGTTCAGTCTACCTTCTGACGGCAATTCATCACCACCTGAATTGTTGGGTTTCACCCCTAACACAATTCAGATGGAGTCTTCTTGCCGAAAAGGATAAATAAAGTTGTTACCCTTTTTAAATTACATGTGGATATAGGATGAAGTTGATTTATTACCCTATATTAAAATAAAAATAAACCACTGTTCGATTTGAATATTCCACGATATAATGGTGAGAGTTTATGACAGAATAAATATTTACATAAGAAGTGAGGTACTGTATGAAAAAAGAACGACAGACATTATTTTTATTATTATTGGTGCATTTCTTTTTGCGTTAGGTGTGAATTTGTTTGTTATCCCGAACGAGTTTGGTGAGGGTGGAGTAACTGGTATCACGATTATTACGTATTATTTATTTGAATGGTCACCAGGCTTAGTTAACTTAATTTTAAATGCGATTTTGTTAATAGCTGGTTATAAATTTTTGAATAAGATTACAACAATTTATACGATTATCGCTGTAGTTACGAACTCGCTATTCCTTCATTTGACAGAAGGTTGGACGATTGCTTCGGATGAAATGCTTGTAAATGCCATTTTCGGAGGAATATTTATTGGGTGCGGGATTGGTCTTATTATTCGTGTTGGCGGAACAACAGCAGGTACTACCATCTTAGCAAGGATGACGCATAAATATTTAGGATGGAGCATTAGCTATGGTTTACTGTTCTTCGATTTAATTGTTGCGTTTTCATCTTATTTCATCATTGGTGCAGAAAAACTGATGATAACAATTATTATGCTATATGTAGCAACGAAAGTGATGGAGTTTGTAATTGAAGGTTTAAATCCGAAGAAAGCCATTACGATTATTTCTGATAACCCGAATGAAATTGCCGGGAAGGTAACTACCTTAATGGGCAGAGGGGTTACCGTGTATTCAGGTCATGGCTATTATACGAAAACGCCGAAGGAAATTCTTTATATTGTTATTAATAAGCAAGAAGTAGTGAAGCTAAAACGGATTGTTCAAACTACGGATCCGGCTGCGTTCATCGCTATACACGATGTTCGTGATGTGTTCGGAGAAGGATTTGTTGATATTTCTAAAGCTTAGTAAGAGTAGAAATTGTTTTTATTAAAATAATCTTAATACTAAAACGAAAGAATCTATTTTGAATAATTTTTTTCAAAATAGATTCTTTTTATTTATCTTAAAATGTTGGCTTGTAGCGTATTATGTATCAACTCTTATTCAAAAAAACTAATAGCAGTTTGTTTTTCTTTTTCTTGCAAAAAGTACAATTGTTTCTTAATGTAAGAATGTAGAAGGATGAACAAGAGAGGGTTTAATGAAGATGATACATATTTTATTAGCTGATGATGATAAACATATTAGAGAGTTATTGCATTACCATTTACAAAAAGAGGGCTTTAAAGTTTTTGAAGCGGAAGATGGAAAGGTAGCGCAAGGCGTTTTAGAGAAAGAAAATATTCATCTTGCGATAGTAGACATTATGATGCCGTTTGTTGATGGCTATACGTTATGCGAAGAAATCCGGAAGTATCATGATATACCTGTTATTTTATTAACTGCAAAAGATCAGCTAGTCGATAAAGAAAAAGGATTCATTTCTGGTACGGACGATTATATTGTAAAACCATTTGAACCAGCTGAAGTAATTTTCCGTATGAAAGCTTTATTGCGCCGTTATCAAATGCTTAGTGCTGATATTATTACATTACATGGGACGATAATTGACCGAAAAGGGTTTGAAGTGAAGTGTAACGGTCAGACGATTTTGCTTCCATTAAAGGAATTTGAATTATTATCACAACTTGCTAGTTATCCTGGAAGAACCTTTTCAAGAGAAGAATTAATTGAATTAGTATGGGGAATGGATTTTGAAGGAGATGAACGAACAGTTGACGTTCATGTGAAGCGATTGAGAGATCGTTTTTCAAAACGAACAGATGATTTTCAAATTACGACAGTACGCGGACTCGGTTATAAGTTGGAGTTGAAATAAAATGAAATCACTATATTCTAGATTTGTTTTTATGACAGTCGGTATTATGCTTCTTAGTAGTATTATCGGTTTTTTATTAACGAACGTATATTATCAAGTGAAGTTAAAACCGTACAATAGTGAAAAGATTTTAATGTATGCTAAAGAAGTGAAATCATTATATGAAAAGCAAAGTGAAGAGAATAAAGAGGCATACTTACAGTCTATTGCGAAGTTAGGGTATGAAATTTATATTGTAGATGACGAAAATCATGGAAAGCGTATTGGGAATGCGTTTCGTAAGATAACAATTAGTGATGATACCGTTCATAAAGTATTGCAAGGTGAGACGTTTAATGGCGTTTCCACATATCCAACGCGCCTCTTTATTACAGGATTTTTCGATAATGAATTAATTAATAGTGTCGGTGTACCGCTAAAACACGATGATAAACAGTACGCTTTATTCATTCGCCCTGACATTCAGCAACAATTCGGCGAAATGAGAATTTTTCTAGCGGTATTACTCGGTTTCATCGTTGTATTAAGTATCATTTTTATAGCGATTGCAGCAGGGTATATTGTTCGTCCTATTCGAACATTTACGAAAGCGACTCAAAAGATTGCAAGTGGTGAATATGATATCGAATTAGATGAAAATCGAAAAGATGAAATTGGTACACTAGCAACTAATTTTCAAAAGATGACAAAGAGCATTAAAGAATTAGACCAAATGAGACAAGAGTTCGTTTCTAACGTTTCTCATGAATTCCAATCTCCACTTTCTTCGATACAAGGTTTTTCGAAAACATTACAATCGGAGAATATGAGTGAAGAGGAAAGAAAACGTTACTTGAAAATTATTGAGGGTGAAAGTAAGCGGATGTCTAGTTTATGTAAACAGTTACTTACGCTTGCTTCATTAGATAAAGAAGAGAAGGTTTTACAGATAAAAGAATTCAATCTGCAGAAGCAAATTAAAGACGTCATTTTTATGCTCGAATGGAAATGGCGTGAAAAAGATATAGCTGTTGAATTTGATGTACCGGACATATTTATAGAAGGTGATGAAAACCTACTCCATCAAGTATGGAGTAATATTTTTACGAATAGCATTAAGTTTTCAAACGATGGCGGGACGATTGAATTTGTTGTAGAAGAATTAGAATCCGGTATTGTCATTTCTATATCAGATAACGGAATTGGTATGGAACAAGAAGAAATGGATCGTATATTTGATCGTTTTTACAAAGTAGACACAGCAAGGGCAAGAAACGTAGAAGGAAGCGGCTTAGGATTATCTATCGTACAGAAAATTGTTGAACTGCATAATGGAACCGTTTCGGTATATAGTACGAAAGGGGAAGGGACCACTGTTCGGGTGGAGCTTCCGAAATAAACAAAAAAGAAGACAATTTCACAATGGAAATTGTCTTCTTTTTTGTTATAAAGCCGCACCTTTCCCACGTTCTTCCTTAAACCGAAGCTCAAAAGTATCCGCTGTAATTTCATCAGCTTTCGGCAAAGCCCGTAATTTCGGATGAAGTAGCCATACGAGAGAAATAAATAAAATACCGATGCTAGCGAGCGCGAAAATGAGTTGGCTACTAAATACATTCGCAGTGTATCCGCCAATTAAAGAACCAAGCGGCATAGCGATTGTACCTATGCTTCGTGTGACTGAGTTGATGCGCCCAAGATACTGGTTTGGAATTACAATTTGACCAATTGTCGCAAATAATATGTTGGTCGCACCAATTGGTATCCAAGCTAAGCCGAATAAAAAAATGGATAACCATTGAAACGGTACAAGCGTAGAGAGAAACCAAAAGAAAGCGCTAGTCGCAAAGCTAATAATGGAGACACGGCCAACGTTATGTTTACCAACCCATGAACTGAATAGTGCTCCAATTAAACTACCGCCGGATATAGCGGCTAAAAAGAAACCATATAATTTCACCCCTCCTAAAGAATCAGTGAAAGAAGGGAGTATTGCCATCATCATACCGATTGAAAAATTAGCGACAACTGAACCGATTAAGAAGACGCCCATTAATGAACGAAAGACGATGGAAAAGCCTTCTTTTAAATCAGAGAAATATTGCTTAGTTGACAGTGATGTGTTTGTTTCAGCTTGCTTTGGCATTTTCAATGAAAAGAACAAGAGGGCAGTAATCGCGAATGTTAAGGAGTCGACCACATATAAAGTAATTGCGCCAAGTAGTGCTACTAATATTCCAGAAAGAGTCGTAAAAATTAAATCGATGCCTTGATACGCAAATGAGAAGAGTGAGTTCCCTTTTAATAATTGTGTTTTATGCAGTAGAAGTGGTAAAGCTTTTGATTGTGCTGGATAGGCGAATTGTTCGATAAAGGCTACGATAGGCATAATGATGAGTAGTAGTTGAACGGTTAATAGGTCGAAGTAGTGTGTAATAGGAATGATTAATATAAGAATGCATTGCAGGACTTGTGTGATTACGAGGGTGCTTTTTATCGACCATCTATCAACGAATGGACCAGTAAGAAATTGAAGTGCAGAAGGTAATAATGTAAGAAAACCTGCTAATCCAGAATAAAAAGGATTACCACTCAGCTTATATACGAGCCACATCGCTGCTACATAATACAAGCTATCTCCTATGTTTGTAAAAATTCTCCCTAAAAATAATAAGAGGAAATTCCGGTTTTTTAATACGTCCACTTTATCTACTCCTTTATAATAAATTTATTCGGTAAAATAAATTTGACCGTCTCGGTAAAAAAATCGTATTACGATTTTTCTTCTTCTTTAACAAATTGCTGCATTGTTCTCTCAGCGATTTGAAGTGCAGTAGTAGAAATATAATAAGGTTTACTATTTGGATTTTTATCTGCATCTTTTGCGATATCATTTAATTCAGCCATTAATTCATGAAACTTTTTCACCCACACTTGAAATTGTTCTGGCGTAGCATCAAATTCCCAGCAGGATGAAACGTAATTCCACTCAGCTGGGTCTTCACTTGCATTTCGTAATGTAAAAGATTCTTCTGGTGCAGCGAGAATATGGCTTTTCGTTCTTTCAGTCATTTGTAAAAAGATTTGGCGACCTGATTCGCTTAATATTTCTAAATGAGGTAATAGGTCCGCGGCAGGGGTAAATCCTTTAGCGACAGATTGATAAAACTTTTGAACGATGCCATTCTTTTCTTCTGTATATACGATTTCTATAAGGCCATTCTTCTCTAATTCTTTTAAATGATAATGAATTTTCGCCCTTGAAATGCCGAATTTCTCAGATAGCAGTTGTCCTGTATAAGGACGTTCGCATAGACGCATCATCATTTCGACACGTAGTGGATCGCTTATTGCTTTTAGTTGGCTATAAGTAGTTAGTGTTAACATGGGCTTCAACATGATCAACTCCTTAAATAAAATTACTCGGTCAAGATTATTTGACTGAATTGTATCAAGGATTTTAATTGTTTTCAATACTTTCTGAAAATTAAATCTTACACTCTGTAATCTTCTGTTCATATTCCGTTCATATTTCTTTTTTATGATAAGTGCATAGAAAGAAAGAGGAAGGAGCGAGCGAAATGTTTTTAGCTCTGCGTGAATTAAAACAATCAAAATTAAGATATGGATTAATCGGACTGATTATGGTGTTACTATCATTTTTAGTTCTTGTTATTTCAGGATTAGCAAATGGACTATCATATGATAATGCTTCATCGATTCAAAATATGGAGGCAAATAAGTTCGTTTTAGCAGATGATGCGGAAAATAAATTACTCCGTTCACAAATTAAGAAAGACGATGTAGATAACGTAGTAAATCAAGTAGGTGAGAAAGAGGCCGTTCCGTTTCGTGTGAAAGTTTCAACGTATGAAAAGAAAGATAGTTCGAAAAAAGTGGATGTTGCTATTTTCTCAAGTGAACGTGATTCATTTTTAGAACCGAAAATTGTAAAAGGTGAGAAATTAGGTACAGCAAATAACGAAATGGTTGCTGATGAATCAATTAAAGAAAAAGGAATCGATATTGGAGATACAATTATCGACCCTGTTTCAAAGAAAGAATTTACAATCGTTGGATTTACGAAAGACCAAATGTTTAGCCATACACCAGTCGTGTATGTAAATGAAGACGTATGGGGCGCTATTTCACAACCAAACCAAAAAGATTATAGTGCAATTGCACTGAATACAGATAAAGAAATTAAAAATGCACATGTTATCGACAAAAAAGAAGTACTGCAAAGTATTCCAGGATTTAAAGAAGAGCAAGGAACATTAACGATGATCATTGCGTTCTTACTTGTTATCGCTGCGTTACTAATCGGTGTATTCTTCTACGTAATTACGTTGCAAAAAACACAGCAATTAGGTGTACTAAAAGCAATCGGTACGAAAAATTCTTATTTAGCAAATAGTTTAGTCGTGCAGGCGTTATTCTTATCAGTCGTTGCGATGATAATCAGTATTGTTCTTGTACAAGGATTAGAACAAATTTTACCAGCGGGTATGCCGTTCTTATTAACAACACCGATGATTGCACAATATGCAGCAATCTTTATCGTCATTAGTATTTTAGGAACACTTATTTCGTTATACCAAGTATTAAAAGTTGATGCATTAGAAGCAATTGGAGGCGGGATGTAATGACTTCATTATTAAAATTAGACAAAGTAAGTAAAGTGTACGGAGAAGGGAATACAGAAGTAACAGCCCTTCATCCGATGTCGCTTGATGTGAAAGCTGGAGAATTTATCGGAATCGTCGGTCCTTCTGGATCAGGGAAAAGTACGTTATTATCAATCGCGGGTGCTTTATTATCACCGTCAAAAGGGGATATTTACATTCGTGAGCAAAATATTACGAAGTTATCAGAAAAGGAAATGACAGACATTCGTTTGAAAAAAATCGGCTTCATTTTCCAGTTCGCAAATCTTGTTCCATATTTAAATGTAAAAGAACAATTGCTTTACATTGCAAAGTTAAAAAAAGACAACAAACAAGAATCGGAAAAGCGTGCGGATCACTTGCTAGCAGCATTTGGATTATCTGAAAGAAAAACTCATTATCCAAATCAACTATCGGGCGGGGAAAAACAAAGGGTAGCAATCACTCGTGCTTTCATGAACAACCCAGATTTAATATTAGCGGATGAACCAACGGCAAGCTTAGACTCAAAACGCGCACGTGAAGTCGTGGAAATGATGAAACGTGAAGTGAAAGAAAGTCAAAAAGCAGCAATTATGATTACGCATGATGAAAGAATGCTTGATGTATGTGATCGTATATTGACGCTTAGAGATGGGCAGTTAATATAAAGAAAAAAGGCCAACCGTACATATATGTGCAGTTGGCCTTTGTATGATTATTTTAAAATAGTTATAATAGCTTTATTTTGAGAAGAACGTTTTAATTTTATTTCGTGTTACTAATAAAATGCCGCCTAATACAGATAACATGCCTAAAGTCATATTATTTGATTGCTCACTACCAGCGTTAGGAAGTTCTCTAGCATTGTTGTTAGCTGGAACAGTAGTATTGTTATTGTCTGTTTGCGTTTGTTTCGATTGTGATACTTCATTAATTTTGTTATCTACATTTTGCTTTGTTGTATGTAACTCAGCTAATTTGTCATCAATTTTTTCTCAGTATGTTTAAAATCGTTTATTTTAATATCTAAGTCTTGTTTTTTCTTTGTTAAATCGTCTGAAACAGTTTGTTTCGCTTGTTTCATTTCGTTTATTTTATTTAGTAAATCTTGTCTAGCTTCTTGTAACTCAGCTAATTTGTTTTTCACATCTTGTTTAGCTAGTTCTAAGTTAGATGAAAGACTATCTAAATTGCCTTTAATTTTCTTAAGTTCTTCTAATGTGTTACCTGTATTCGGTTTATTTTCCTTAATTTCAGCAAGTTTGTCCTCAGCAGTTTGTTTCGCTTTCTTTAACTCAGCTAATTTGTCATCTACCTGTTTTTTTACTTCCTTAAGCTCATTAACCTTTGCATCGATATTTTCTTTATGCTGCTTAATTTCATTCACTTTTTCATCAACAGTTTGTTTATGTTCTTTAATCTCATTAACCTTTTCATCAACAGTTTGCTTATGCTCTTTAATTTCAGCAACTTTTTCATCTACTTGCTTTTTATGCTCTTTAATTTCAGCGATTTTATCTTCGGCGATTTGTTTGTCTTGCTGAAGTTTTGCATCTAACTCTTGTTTATGTTGTTTAATCTCGCCAATTTTTTCATCTGCAACTTGTTTACGTTCATGTAGTTCATTTACCTTTGTATCAACATTTTCCTTAACTTGGTTAAGTTCATTTAATGTTTGATCCACATTTTCTTTGTGCTGCTGCAATTTCGCATCTAACTCTTGTTTATGTTGCTTAATTTCAGCTAATCGATCTCCAGTACTTTGCTGGGGAGTAGCATCAGTTACTTCCGCATGAGCAGAGTTTGCGCCAGCAATCATCGCTAGAGCTAGTGTAGACGCAGCAATTGTTTGTTTTGTTTTCATATTTTTGTACCTCTTTTCTTTCATATACATGAGCTGTTTTGTGTAAAATTGAGCATATAGAAGTAGATTATTTTATTATTATATACCATGTTCGGCGCCTAGAGGAAGTATTTGCATAATAATCTATGATTATGTAATTTTTAAATTCGCTTATTTATTTCATAGAGTAGGGGAGTTGATTAGCTTTTGGGTGTTCCCTCAAGGTTGAAAGCTAGTCTTGCAAAAAATACGAAGGAGTGTGGTGTTGTCCTAACTCAAATGAACTAAAAAATATTCTGTTTAGAAAGGGGGCGACAATGCTATCGTTATTGAAATATATTATGGAAATGTTCCTGGTGAAAAGGAGGTTTAGAACAAATATTAAAAATAGCTGTTAATAATAAAAAGGTAGGAAACATATACCCTTTATTGTTAAGTACAGCCTTTCATAATCTATGTTGAATCAATTGGAAAATTCATGGAAAAGTGTTATGGTTTATTTGGGAGCTGCACATTATTTATGTTCAGTAAAAAAGGGGGATTAAAGTGGGAGCTAAAATTTTTAACGGCAGGCATATAGCCAATAGCAAGGATCAAGAATTTGTTGTTTTTATTATTGGTATGCGTATTAATAACCTATTAAAATTTTGGAAGTGGATACCAGTTTTTAATGCTATGGGACCTATGATTAAAGAATTGTATCAAAATCCACAATGGGGTTTCTTACATACAGAATTCTTATTTAGTTGGAGAAAAGTAATCCTAATTCAATACTGGAAGGGATTCGACGAATTAGTAAACTATGCTCACGGAAAAAATCATTCATATGCTTGGAAATCGTACAATAATAAGATTAAAGATAATGGGAGTGTCGGTGTTTTTCACGAAACCTATCAAATAGAAAAAGGTGCTTCTGAAGCAATCTATGTTAATATGCCAAAAACAGGTTTATCTAGAGCTACCGAACACATACCGGTATCTCAAGATACTAACACTGCTCAAAAAAGAATGAATAAATAATTCGGAAAATTATGTATATAATTTCGGTGTTCCTGCCGGAGAATATACAAAGTGTCGGAGTGTTAGTAGGCTGGAAACTTGACAAAAAAACTTATTTATGCTATAATTTACCAATATAAAAATAACGTGTATAATAGGGTTCTCCTGGCCAGGGGAACCCTATTTTTGTTGTGAAAATGAAGGAGTGTATGTGCATGAACAAAGGTGAAGCAAGTGTAACGTCGTTAGTATCAGCTTTTGGAAGGGCGTATCATAGTGAATTTGATAGTCCTAAAATCTTTGATGATTATGTAGCTAAAGATTTAATTTTACAAAAAGAGCGTAACAATATTGAAATGAACATGGTTCAAGGGATACATTTTTTCAATAAAGACATTGCACAGCAGTTTCAAGACAATCCGAAAGAAATTTTAAAATGGATTACACAAGTTCAGTTATCACCAACACCTTTGGCACGTGCAGCATATTGTGAAAGAGTGCTATTACATGAAATTACATTAGGCGCGAAGCAATACGTCATACTCGGTGCAGGCTTAGACACGTTTAGTTTTAGACACCGAGAATTAGAAAATAAAATAGAAATATTTGAAGTGGATCATCCTTCTACGCAAGAGTTTAAAATACAAAGAGTGAAAGAAGCAGAGCTTGAAATCCCAAGCAATCTTCATTTTGTTTCAATGGATTTTACTAAAGATTTCTCGGAGCAAAAATTAGTAAATGAAGGATTTGAAAATAAAAAGACTTTCTTTAGCCTATTAGGTGTTACGTATTATTTAATGAAAGAGGAACTTTCCAGTTTAATAGAATATTTATTCGAGATAGTTCCAGCAGGAAGTTCTATCGTTTTCGATTATCCTGATGAAAATTTATTTACGGAAAAAGGATTATCCAATCGAGTTGAAAATATGATAAAGATGGCTGAGATAGGCGGAGAACCGATGAAATCATGTTTTTCTTATACCGAAATGCAAGCACTATTAGAGAAGGCGGGCTTACTCATTTATGAGCACTTAGCACCAAAGGATATTCATACATTATATTTTGAAGGACGAAACGATTATTTAGAAGCTTTTGAGACGGTGCATTATGTACATGCGGTGAAGAAGTAGAGGATTAGTAGGCATGGGGAGAAATCTCTGTGTCTTTTTTTGTGGAAAACAAGAGGATGGGATTTATTGAGAAAGATAATGATAGATATATTGTTACATGAGTTACTACATCTAGATGAACATAAGGAAGAATGTGGGGTGTATTTGTCAAAAAAACAGAATGTTCAACGAAAATTCGCGATTATGTTATATAATGATTTTAATAAACCATATTTTAGAAATTACCCCCGATTATGTAGAAAGTATATTTTGTTTTGATAAGCTAAAAGAACTTGTAGTGGGGCTTGTTACAAGTTCTTTTATTTGTAAAATTTTTATTGACTAAAATATGGAAAAAAGGAGGGTGCAAGTTTGATAAGAAATTTAAAGAAAGCAGCACTTAATTCGTTAGATGGGAAATGGGGAGTAAGTATAGGGGTATCGGCGTTATACTATTTTGTACCAACTTTAAGTGTATCAGCGATTGCTAGTTTTATATATTTAATATTTGGCCTGTTTATTGGGGTAATTGGTTTGGATGTTTTCTTTATTTATTCAATTGGTGGGCAACCACAAGTAGATCCAACAGCACTAGTTTTACTTATTCTAAGTTATTTTTTTATAGGACTGATTTGTTTCTTAATTTACAGTGTCATACAAGGTATCTTTAATTATGGGTATTCTGTTTTCACCTTACGCTTAGGTAAAAATGAAGATGCTAAGGTGGACGATGTATTTGTGGGGTTTAGGAAGAACAATTTGTTTAAATCAATGAAATTAGGAGTGTTGCAGGCTATTTTTCTATTTTTATGGAGCCTGTTATTAATTGTTCCAGGTATTATTAAATATTTTTCTTATTCAATGGCATATTATATTTTAATAGAGAATCCGGATTATACAGCAAGTGAAGCACTAAGGGAGAGTAAAAGAATAATGAAAGGGCATAAGTTCAAGTTATTTGTTCTTTGGTTATCTTTTATTGGTTGGTTTTTATTAACAGCATTTATAGGTATGTTTACATTTAATCTGTCATTCATATTCATTTCCCCTTATTACAACACAACTGTCTCGCATTTTTACTTAGACTTAATTAAGAAACAGGATGCTAGAGAAGCGAAGGTAAGTATATAAAGAATATAATTAGTAAGAAAATATTTTTAATGTATATTTTCTCGATTGTGGTCATGCAATTAAGCATATCCCTTTTTAATATGATATTGAAAGAAATAAAGTAGCTGCAATTGGATATGTTTTACTTATAATAATTTGGGTAAGGATATTATAACATTGGAGGAATTTAAAATGGGGAAGAGTGAGATATTTCAGGATTTTAATTTTAAATTAGTAGTAATTGATGCTTTATTAGATAAAGAGCCATTATTTTTAAAAGAATTAAAAGACTTAATAGAAAAGTATACGAATAATTTCGAATGGTATTCAGGAGCTGGGCCAATTGTTGAAATTAGAGATTTTTTAGAAGAGTTAATTTTGGAAACAAGTGATTTGGAAAAGATGGAATCCCTTTGCTTTGATGGAGGAAATGAAATTTATCATATCTTAAAGCCAGATTGGGATGGTGAAGACAGTTTATTTGATGTAATATCTGTTGAAGGATTTCAAAATTTAAAAAATCTAAAAACAGTGGAATATATTTCAATGTGTTACCCAAAAGTATTAGAACCATTTAAACAAGCTGGAATTGAAATTGAGGATTAATGAGGGAAAAGTTATATAATAATGGAAGTGATTCTTATTAAGAAAGAGTCACTTTTTCTTATGCAACGAACAAAACAGAATGGAGGATATTATGATAATAATCGATAAAGATGGTGAAGGCTACTGGAGTAAAACTGTTGATTTGGGCATTTTAGGTAAATTCAATAGAATTTTTATAGATTTAGATGGATGCGATATAACAGGGGCGACGGATAATATGACTCAAGAAGAAAAGGTAGAAAAAGCTAAAAAATATTATGGTAATAGATTCAAAGAGTTAGAAACCAATGTTGGATTTATAAATGAGCAATTTCTAATGTGGATTATAACGCATTTATGTGATGTAGAATATCCATTTTGGGAATTTGGTGATGAAGATGAAAGTAGTGAAGATTATTCAGATTATATAGTAAAAGAAGAAATAAAAAAATTCGAAGATGAAAATGGACAATTGCAATATGATCCGTATAGTCCAAGTCCGATTTATAGAGAAATTCAGAAATATAATGCATATAATAATGAAGATAATTTATTAAGCTATGAAATCATAACGAAATATTTACCGGTTCTTGATTTCAAAAAACTTGTAGATACAATTAGACCTAATAGTATAGATACATTTGAAGATAACATAAACTTTCAAGTGAGTAGTGAGGTTTGTGGTGGAATGTTACTTTGTGCTACTTACGGAACAATTTATGCTAATAATGAGCTAGAAGTTACGCATAATTGTTAATACAAAGATTACTGATAGGTATATCGCTACACATCTATTAACTGAAAAATATTAATTGCAATCAAGCGTAAAAAAACGAGATTCTTATTAAAAAAATAGCGTTCTTTTACTATTCAAATATGATTACATCTGAATTTAATGAAGGTTTCTTCTGCAAAAGTAGTAGATTTTTTATTTGAATTTACTACCTCGGTTTGATTTATCATATTTCAATCTCAATAGAATAGTAAATAGGTATAAAAGATATGGAGATACATACTTTAGGTTTTAAATTACAGTAACTTTTGTGAAAACAAAAGGGGAAATAGAAGATGTTAAAATTACATGTATGTTCGTTCCGTATGTGTATATTTGCTGCTCAATAAACTATCCTCTCGCGTAAGTTTGTACCACATTTTCACTTTTATTCACAAAAAATACCATTAAATATTTTTTGATAATTGTTATAATATAATTAAATTGATATAAAAGTTTTTTCTAGAGTATGTATTTGAAGAATTTCATGCAAAAAGAGCAAGTTCTCAAGTAGAGAGCTTGCTCTTTTTTGAAGAAAAATAGGATTAGAAGTACATAAGGAGATAGCAGAATTTTATAAAAAGACTTTCTGTATGTATCCACAGCAATGTTTAGATGTAAAGGATTTTTAAATTTATAAAAAGATTAAGAGGCGATAGAGAATGAAAAGATATATTAGTATAAAAGGAATTGGCACATATCTTCCGAAAAGAAAGGTAGAATCTTTTGAAATAGATCGCATGCTACATGTGCCAGAAGGCTGGACATTAAAAAAAGCTGGGGTAAAAACAAGATATTTTGTTGATGGGGAAACGTCTTCTTATATGGGGGCGGAAGCTGCAAAAAAAGCTGTAGAAGATGCTAAGTTAACTTGGGATGATATCGATTGTATTATTTGCGGAAGCGGAACGATTCAACAGGCAATACCTTCTACAGCACCACTTATTCAAGAACAGCTTGGGCTACAGCATTCTGGTATTCCATGTTTTGATATCAATTCAACATGTCTAAGTTTCATAACAGCACTTGATACAATTTCTTACGCAATGGAATGCGGGAGATACAAAAATGTTGTTATTATTTCTTCTGAAATTTCTTCTGTTGGATTAAATTGGGGACAAAATGAAAGCAGCATTTTATTCGGTGACGGTGCGGCAGCTGTTGTCATAACAAAAGGTGATCATACATCTTCTATTATTGCTTCCCATATGGAAACATATAGCTCTGGTGCGCATTTATCAGAAATTCGTGGCGGTGGAACGATGATTCATCCTAGGGAGTATAGTGAGGAACGAAAAGAAGACTTCTTGTTCGATATGAATGGAAGAGCCATTTTTAAACTATCTTCTAAGTATTTGTTGAAGTTTATCGACAAGCTACTTATGGATACTGGTTATTCCCTGGCCGATATTGATTTAATTGTTCCTCACCAAGCAAGTGGGCCAGCTATGAGACTCATTCGTAAAAAATTAGGGGTTGATGAAGAGCGCTTTATGACCATTTTTGAAGACTACGGTAATATGATTTCCGCATCTATTCCAGTCGCTCTTTTCGAAGCGATTAAGCAAAAGAAAGTGCAACGTGGAAATAAAATACTATTATTAGGTACTTCTGCAGGACTTTCAATCGGGGGCATCCTTCTTGAATACTAAGAAAACAGTATTAATTACAGGGGCACGTGCACCAGCAACTCTGCATTTATGCAGACTGTTTCATAACGCTGGACATACCGTTATTATTGCAGATAGTATTCCTTATCCATTAAGTAAAGTTTCAAAGAGTACGGATTATTTTTATGAAATTCCTTCTCCAAAGTGGAAAACAAATGAAAGTATCCGTGCGCTACTATCCATTATTCAACGTCACAATGTGGATTTGCTTATTCCTACTTGTGAAGAAGTGTTTTATATATCTAAATATAGAGAAGAGTTAAGCGCATTTTGCCATGTATTAGTAGATGATTTTCAAAAACTTTCATTACTGCATAATAAGTGGGAATTTATTCAGTTCGTAGCGAATTTAGGGTGGCAAGTACCTGCAACATATAGAATAAATAATGAAGAAGCGATAAGTTCAATGATGCACAAAACACCAGCTAATACTCCTTTTGTACGAAAGCCGATTTTCTCCCGTTTTTCTGATAAAGTGGAATTTATTACAAAAGAGGATGCTCTAAAAGAAAGCATGATAGATAAGTCGAATTATATTATGCAAGAGTTTATACGAGGAACGCAGCACTGTTCCTACAGTATTGCACAATCTGGGGAAGTGTTAGCTCACTCTACGTATAAAACGGAATTCACGGCAGGCTTAGGCGCTACCATTGCATTTAAGCATATGAATCATCCTAAAATTGATCAGTTTGTTACGCATATTGTAAAAGAGCTGAATTTCTCAGGACAAATTGCTTTTGATTTTATCGTTACAGAGGATGGGGATGCGATTCCGATTGAATGTAATCCACGTACTACAAGTGGATTACATTTATTCGATGAGGAAATATTGCAGGTTTTCTTTCATGAAACAGTAAACAATACACTCATTCCAAGACCAAACTCTGAGTGCGCAATTCGGTTAGCGATGCTTCTATATGGATTTCCTTATTTAAAAAGTAAACAAAAACGTAAGCGATGGTTAAAAGTTCTATGCTCTTATCCAGATATCGTTTATCGTCACAATGATTGGAAACCATTTTTTTATCAGTTTTTTAGCATGTATAAATTATGGCGTGAAAGTTATAAACAGGAACGGACTATTTTAGAGCAAACAACATATGACATATCGTGGGATGGTGAAGATTTATGAAAATGCTAGTAACTGGTGGAACGGGCTTTCTAGGACAAAAACTCGCCTTTCGACTGAAAAATATGGGCTATGAAGTAACGGCAGCGGGAAGAAATAAAACAATCGGTAAGGTATTAGAACAAAATGGAATCGAGTTTGTTCATTGTCCTCTTGAAGACAGGGATCGTGTGCTACAAGTTTGTAAAGATAAGGATTATATCTTTCATAGCGGCGCACTTTCTTCCCCTTGGGGCAAATATGAAGATTTTTATAATGCGAATGTGTTAGGAACGAAACATATTATCGAGGGATGTCAAAAGTACGGTATAAAACGCCTTATCCACGTATCAACACCAAGTATTTATTTCTATTATGATGAGCGACAAAATGTAGTAGAAAACGCGAAACTTCCTGATACATTTGTAAATCATTATGCAACAACGAAGCACATGGCCGAACAATCTATTGATCAAGCTTTCATGCATGGTTTACCAGTTATCACAATACGTCCGCGCGCTTTATTCGGACCAGGAGATAACGCTATTCTTCCGCGTCTTATTAAAGTATGTGAAAAGGGTGCTTTACCGAGGATTGGTACTGAAAATGTTCTTGTTGATATTACGTATGTTGAGAATGTTGTAGATGCTTTACTTCTTTGTATGCATTCCCCAAAACATACATTAGGTCAAAAGTACAATATAACAAATGACGAGCGTGTAAATTTATATGAGGTCATAGAAAATGTAATGAAGCGTCTTGATAAGGAAGTAAAATATAAAAAAAATTCCTACAAAACTGCTTTTTCACTAGCTGCTATACTAGAAGGAATCTCAAAAACTATTTTATTCGGAAAAGAACCTATTCTCACAAAATATACTGTTAGTGTCCTTTCAAAAAGCCAGACATTAAATATTGATAAAGCTAAAGAAGAACTAGGATATGCTCCAAAGATCAGTATAGAAGAAGGAATTACAAAATTTGTAGACTGGTGGAAAATACAATGAAAATCAAATCTTTAAAGCTATATGATACAGGATATTGCACACATCCAGAAAAAATTGCATATTCCAAGGGCAGTTGGAAACAAATATGCTTTCCTGCTACAGTAGGGTTACTCCAGCATCCAGTATTAGGATATATTTTATTTGATACTGGATATGCGGGACATTTTAAAGAGGCGACAAAAAAATTCCCTTACTCTGTATATGCAAAACTTACGCCTGTTCATTTCACGGAAGAGCAATCTATTAAACAGCAACTTTTTCTTGATGGTATTCAGCCAGAAGAAATTAAATATATTATTCTTTCTCATTTCCATGGCGATCATACAGCTGGTTTACCTGACTTTCCAAAAGCGAAAATACTAACCTTCGCAAAAGCTTATGAGGATATTAAAAAGAGAAGTAAATTTGGTGCTCTATTAAAAGGGTGTCTAAAAGATACACTGCCGATAGATTTAGAGAAAAGAATGTCATTCATTGATCAAACTCCATCCCTTAACTTACCTTCTACATATGGAAAGTTTGAAGAGGGGTATGATGTATTTGATGATGGCTCATTATTTGCTGTTGACTTAACAGGACATGCAACGGGACAATTTGGTCTATTCGTTCATTTACAGAGTAATAAAATTGTCTTTCTTTGTGCAGACGCAGTGTGGCTAAGTAAAACTTATCAAAACCTTGTATTTCCTAGTAAGATTGCCAATCTTTTAACTAGCGATCCAAAATCTTATCGAAAGAATATTGAGAAGTTACACCATTTATCACAAACATCACCTGAGATTGAAATTGTACCAACTCATTGTGAACATACATGGGATAAAATTAAAGCAGGGGTGTACTATGAATAAACTACGAATTCTCAAGCAATACTTGAAAACAAAATATGTCTCGAGATTTTCAAATCGTAAACAGTTGGAACAGTTTCATAAACAACAAATAGAAAAGCAGCTTTTGTTCACGATAGAGGCGTCTCCTTTTTATCGCCAATTATATACGCCGTTTTTAAATGAAATTCAAAAGGGGAATTTGGCTGCACTCCCCATTATTGATAAAGAAGTAATGATGGAACATTTTGATACATTAAATACAGTTCATATTTCAAAGGAAGAAGCGTTTCATGTAGCAATTGAAGCAGAAAAGACCCGGAATTTCTCACCAACCATTCGTAATATAACTGTTGGTTTATCATCAGGTACTAGTGGAAATCGTGGGGTTTTTCTCGTTTCTGAGGAAGAACAAACGTTGTGGGCTGGCTCGATTATTGGAAAGGTGCTTCCATCTAGCATTTTACATAAACACACGATTGCTTTTTTCTTACGTGCAAATAGCAATTTATACGAAGCGACAAAAAATGAGCGAATCTCATTTCATTTTTTTGATTTACTAGATTCGTTTCAGCAGCATATCACGCGATTAAATGAAATACAGCCATCTATTTTAATTGCACCTCCGTCTATGTTACGGAAAATCGCTTACTGGCAGCAAGAAGGACTGATTACGATTTGTCCCCAAAAAATTATCTCTGTAGCAGAAGTGCTTGAAGATATTGATAGAGACTTTATTCGTGCAACTTTTAAGCAAACAGTACACCAAGTTTACCAATGTACAGAAGGTTTTCTTGCTACCACCTGCAAGGAGGGGACGTTACACATTAATGAAGACCTCGTTCATATTGAAAAAGAATACTTAGATCAAGAGAATGGGATATTCGTTCCTATTATTACTGATTTCATGAGGAAAACACAGCCTATTATACGCTATCGTCTCAATGACATATTAATTGCGAAAAAAACGCCGTGCAGCTGTGGCTCACCTTTTTTAGCATTAGAACGAATTGACGGTCGATGTGACGATATATTTATTGGAATAAGTGAATTGGATAATAGCGAAATATTTATTTTTCCAGATTTCATTAGAAGAGCAATTTTGTTTGCATCTAGTGACATTCAAGAATTTAAAGTGATACAACACAGCGTAGAAAAAATTGAAATTAAACTTAAAGCACTACCTGAAGACCTCGAATTATGTCAATCAAAGGTAATGCAAGAATTACATACACTGTGGGCTACTAAAAAGTGTGCGATACCACAGTTCTTCTTTTCGCATTACGATATTCAAGTATATGATGAAAAATTAAAAAGAATAGAAAGCCTTGTAAGACGTGGTGAACATAAATGATTCAGTTACATGATGTTCATTCCTTACATAGCATTGATTGGGAATCAAAAAAAGATGGGGCATATGTGCGAGATAGTTTCCTGCCTCTTTTTCAAAAGGGCGTTACAGCATTTATTGAAAATGTTAACACGGAGCTCTTTCTATTAGAAATCGATGATCTCATCTTGCCAGTTACTCTTAATAACGCAGAGTTCGAAAATTCATATGTATGTTCTCCTTATACACATTACGTATCTTATGCGTTAGAAGAGCTATGGGAGTTGAAAAAACCATGGCTAGAGAAGCTATTAACCTATCCAATTCATCTTATGGGAAGTTGGTTACGACGAACGAATATTAATAAAGTAATTGTCGTAAATAATTGGATGCTTTCAACAAATCTTTATCACTCTATCAACGAACGACAAATCGAACAAATTACGAATCTATTTGTTGAGGAATTTCCAGAGCATACAATTCTATTTCGCTCTTTAAATAATGAATTATATCCCGTAACGACAGAAGCACTATCTACAGTAGGTTACAAGAAAATTATGTCTCGTTCTATATACTTATTTGATCCGAAACACTATAAAAAAATGAATCGAAAAAAACGAAAAGACTTATTAAACGATAAAAGCTTATTAGAGAAAAGCAATTATGAAATCATTACGAATGAAGAATTAACAAAGGAGGATATTTTACAAATTTCCCAGCTATACAACCAACTATATATTGAAAAATATTCCGCCCATAACCCAATGTTTACACCCGCTTATTTATGGAATGCTCTTCAGCATCGTTTATTTGAGATAAAGGCCATAAAAAAAGGGGATACAATTGATGGTGTTATTGCTTATTTTATTCGGGATGGAGTTATGACAACGCCGATCCTTGGCTATAATACAAACTCTGACCAGCAACAAGGTTTATACCGTATACTTTCCCTCCTTATTACAATGGATTCTATCGAAAAAGATTTAATTTGTCATTGTAGTGCTGGGGCTGGAGAGTTCAAACGAAATCGTGGTGCAACACAGCAAATTGAATACAGTTATGTATATAACGATCATCTACCACCTAGCCAACAAAAGGTATGGAAAGTATTAATGTGGATATTAAATACATATATAGAACCGATGGCAAAAAAACATCGCTTTTAAACAAAAAGACTTTTATGATTGCTTGTTACCAGGAACTCTTTATTTAAGTGTAGCTGCAATACCCACGTTATGGAATTTATATAGTATATTTTTAATGATTTATTTTATATTTATCGTTTGGATGAAAAGAGAAATGCTTAAAAGAGTAGTTCTCTTTTTTCAGTTTTTGAAAAGGAAATGAAAGGGTGAGCGGTGTAGTGAAGCAAGGATTATCGAAATTAGCAGATATACTAGTCAATCATTCTACGAAAGTACAGCCTGGTGATCAAGTGTTGATCCAAAGTGTTACAGAAATAGATCACGCAGTCGTTCGTGAAATTATTAAGTCCGTAGAAAAAGCAGGTGGATATGCGCATGTATCAATGCGCGATGTTTCTGTTACGAGGCAATTGATTTTGTCAGGGTCTGAAGAACAATTTAAGTTATTTGCAGATTGGGAATGTTATCGCTTAAGTAAGATGCAAGTATATATTAATCTCCGTAGTCCTAGAAATGCATATGAATTAGCAGATGTACCATCAGAAAAAATGAAATTATATCAAAAGGTATTTGGAAAAGCTCATAGTGAAGCAGTGTATAAAACAAGATGGGTGACAACAAGAATCCCGAATGCGGCGTCTGCGCAAGAAGCGAATATGAGCACTGAGGCCTATGAAAAATTTTATTATGATGTATGTACGTTAGATTACAATAAAATGTCGAAAGCAATGGATCCGTTAAAAAAATTAATGGAAAAGACAAAGCAAGTTAGGATTATTGGAGAAGGTACGGATTTGAAGTTTTCAATTGAAGGAATTGGCGTTTTAAAAGGAGATGGAACGGATAATATACCTGATGGTGAAGTGTATACAGCACCTGTTAAAAATTCAGTAAATGGAGTAATAACATTTAACACGGTATCTGTTCAACAAGGTTATGCGTTTCAAAATATAAAGTTACATATTAAGCATGGAAAAATAATAGAGGTACACGCAAACGATACAGAGCGAATAAATCAAATTCTTAATACGGATGAGGGAGCAAGGTATATTGGAGAATTTGCACTAGCTTTTAATCCTTATATATTACACCCGATGAATAATACGTTATTTGATGAAAAAATAAATGGTAGTTATCATCTAGCGATTGGAGATTCGTTACAAGGTGCAGATAATGGGAATAAATCAGCGATACATTGGGATTTAGTAAACATTCAAAGACCGGAGTATGGCGGGGGTGAAATTTGGTTTGATGACGTACTGATAAGAAAAGATGGACGTTTTATTTTACAAGAGCTGTTCGGATTAAATGAAGAAAATTTGAAAGGGTAAATTATTTTATTGAGATTATGTAAAATAGATTAAAACACAACATATCAAACTACGAGATTAATCGTGTGATTTTACACTCATTTAATATTAATAGGTAAATAGAAAAATTGGCGCCTATTGTTAAATGAATAGTGTAAAAAAGAAAAACCCTCTTAAAAAACACTTAATTTTTTACTTCATCAATCTTTACAATCCCTCTCTATAATATGAATTGGACAAGCACCTAAGAGAAAGCAGAACATGTCAGATTATACATTCTATTATTAGGGAGAGAATTTGTATGAAAAAGACAGTAGCTTCATTGGCTGTTATGGCAGCTTTATTACCGACACTTTCGATGCATGCGGAAGGGAAAGAGCAAGTTCGAAAATCAGCTACAACTTTTAACGTTATTAGTGACATTCAAGGGGATTTATCGGATTTTGATCACGTATTAAAAGATATGAACAAAGTGACGCCGCTATCTAGAGCACTTATTATGAATGGGGATATAACGCCAGAAGGACAGCAGTCACAATATGATGATGTGAAGCGTGTGTTAAACAAAAATAAGCATCCGGAAAATGTATGGTTGGCTATTGGGAACCATGAGTTTTACGCTGGGAAATGGACAGCTGATGGAAAGTTATCTCAAAGTACATGGCCAAACGGTGTAGCAGAAGAATCGCTATTTAATCGATATTTGAAATTTAGTGGACAAGAAAAGGTGTACCATAAAAAAGAATTAGATGGTTATCCACTATTATTTTTAGGGACAGAAAAATATATGAGGTACCATGATTCAAAAATGTCAGATCAAGTGTACTTAAGTGAGGAACAATTAGGTTGGCTAAAACAAAATTTAGAAGACTACAGTCAAAAAGATAAAAATAAGCCGATTTTTATTTTTTCTCACCACGTTTTACCTGATTCTGTATCTGGTTCAAGACAATCACCGTATTTAAATGACTATTTAAACGTGGATAAATTGTACGATATATTAAAAGATTACTCGCAAGTTGTCTTTTTCACGAGCCATACGCACTGGGATTTAAATTTACCAGACTGGGCTGGTAAAAAGAAAATTGCAGGCGGAGATGAAAAAGGATTTACAGTTGTAAATACAGGAGGTATTGAAACAGGCTGGAGGTCAGCTGGTCCAAATGGCGGCGAGATTCATGCTCCGGATGGATCTTCTTTTAAACAAGGGTTGCAAGTGAAAGCATATGGTAACGATGTTGTCGTAACGGCTTACGATTATAAACGTGATAAAGGTATAAAGAACTTATTAATTAGTGATGCAAAAATTGCACAAATGGCACCAGATGTAACGGCTGATGATAGTAAAAACGTAATCGTTGGTGCAACAGAGTATATGGAGTACAATGTAGAAGGAACGAATGAGTGGTACACGTACAATAAAGCGAATCCTCCAAAATTTGATGGGAACAAAATTGTATACGTACGCCATAAAGGCGAAATGAATTTAGAGCCAGGATTAACGCAGCTTCTTCGTTTTTCGGTAAATAAGTGATTGGTAAGGGCCTACTTCTTAATGAGTGGGCTCTTTTTATTTTGTCGTTTTTTATCGGCAAGTCGATATATTTTAAGTATCGGTCGATATAATTTGAGAATCGCTGATATAAATTTCATGTACTGTATTGAAGTTAAAATCGTTAATGCAATTTCATGCACCGAAACGAAATTCCCTACATTTTTAATCCAGAAAGGTGACTTCATCATTTTTCCATGTAATAATAGTATGGTTACATTTACAGTGAAAGAGTATAAAAGGAGCGTTATTGATGAATTTAGCTAAATTCCCGAGAAAAAATATACAGAATCATATACACCAATTGAAAAGTTAAACAATTTTTCTGAAGCACTTGGTGGGCCGACTATTTATTTTAAACGAGATGATTTACTTGGTTTAACAGCTGGTGGTAATAAGACGAGAAAGTTAGAGTTTCTAGTTGCAGATGCACAGGCAAAAGGTGCAGATACATTAATTACAGCTGGTGGTATTCAGTCAAACCATTGTCGTCTAACACTTGCAGCTGCGGTAAAAGAAAAAATGAAATGTATTCTTGTGTTAGAGGAAGGGCTTGAGCCAGAAGAAAAGCCAGACTTTAACGGAAACTATTTCTTATATCATTTATTAGGTGCTGAAAACGTAATTGTTGTGCCAAACGGAACAGACCTTATGGAAGAGATGCATAAAGTAGCGAAGGAAGTAAGTGAAAAAGGAAATACACCATATGTCATTCCAGTTGGTGGATCGAACCCTACTGGCGCAATGGGATATATTGCTTGTGCGCAAGAAATTATGGCTCAGTCATTTGAGCAAGGAATTGATTTCAGTTCAGTTGTTTGTGTAAGTGGTAGCGCTGGTATGCATGCTGGTTTAATTACTGGCTTTTCTGGAACGCAAAGCAAAATTCCTGTAATCGGAATTAACGTAAGTAGAGGAAAAGCGGAGCAAGAAGAGAAAGTAGCAAAACTTGTAGATGAAACTTCAGCTCACGTTGGTATCCCAAACTCTATTTCACGCGAAGCAGTTACATGCTTTGATGAATATGTAGGACCAGGATACGCTTTACCAACGCCAGAAATGGTTGAAGCAGTACAGTTACTTGCAAAAACTGAAGGTATTTTACTTGACCCAGTTTATACAGGTAAAGCAGTAGCGGGACTAATCGATTTAATTAGAAAAGGTAAATTTAATAAAGAGGACAACATTTTATTCGTACATTCAGGTGGCTCACCAGCTTTATATGCGAATACGTCTTTATTTGCGTAAGTGTGAAAAAGCATTGGATATCCAATGCTTTTTGTTTTGAATTAATGTTGAAATTTGTTACAATTTCGTGAATATGCGATGATTTTTCAACATTCAACGGTAAACAACGATATATAAAGGAGATTGATGTATGACAGAATTTTGGGAAGCAAGTTTTATAGAAAATCAAATGATGTGGGGATTTGAACCTTCAGACTCTGCAATTTTGACGAAGGACTTTTTCCTTGAAAAGAAAGTGAAGGATATATTGATTCCTGGTATTGGGTACGGTAGAAATGCAAAGGTTTTTATTGATAACGAAATACAAGTAACAGGTATTGAAATTTCAAAAACAGCGATTGAATTGGCGAGGGAAAATGAACTTAATGCTGATTTCTTCCATGGTTCAGTAACGG
Organism: Bacillus sp. TH19; assembly: GCF_016651075.1. NCBI lineage: Bacteria > Bacillati > Bacillota > Bacilli > Caryophanales > Bacillaceae > Bacillus > Bacillus sp. TH19. The sequence goes on from NZ_JAEKEO010000007.1 coordinate 2,341,230, forward strand.
ATATGCCTTTTGATAACAAACTTTATGATGGTATATTTTGTTATGCACTTATTCATTTATTGAATAAGGATGAGAGAGAGAAGTTTATTAAAGATTGTTATAGTCAGTTAAAGCCAAACGGATATATGATTTTTACTACTATTTCAAAAGATGCCCCAATGTTTGGGAAGGGGAAACAACTTGGTAAAGACTACTTTGAAATAATGGAAGGGGTAAAAATGTATTTTTATGATGTTGACTCGGTAAAACAAGACTTTGGAAAATATGGACTGATAGAAACTACGGAGATTGTGGAGCCGCATAAAAATATGGAAAGTAAACCTCCATTTAAATTTATAATGATCAAATGTCAAAAAACACTATAATTACAATTGTGTAAAAAATAGTGAAAGGTTACTTAATAAGCTTGATGTGTAAGCTACTCACTAATTATTCTTTAAAGGCGAAGTAAGTGAAGTCAAATGGCATCCCTTACTTCGCTTAATTTAGTTTAAAACATGTTTTAAACTTCCAACGAATTATTTGTTATATAATGGAATTGTTGAAGCGTGAGATGGGTGATTATATGAGTACAACATTAAGAGGGGTCATATACACAATACTCAGTATTTCTATAATATTAATAATTTTTTTAGGTTACGGATTATATTTGTATTTTAAGTGAAATGATAACTGAACCAAAGGAAAGATCAAAGAATCGAAGTGCAAAAACGTGTTGGTGATGATAATTATGAGGATTTGAAAGTAGTTACAGACGATAATCAAGTGTTGCAAGTAAAGAAAATATTAAATGATATTCATTTTGAAAATAAAAAAGTGGAAATGTCTCGTTCAGCTGATTATCACTTTGTTTTTCAATTTAAAAATCCGAAAATAGAGGCGAAAGCTGTGTTGTATCAAATTTGGATAAGTCCTAATAAAGATAAAGTAGAAGTTATGGCGGGGGATAATCGCTATGCTCAATTAGAAGGGAAAAATGCAGCCACTTTGTTTGAGATTGTTACGGGAGAAAAGTTAGTTGAATAAAAGTATATGGTACTTAACTTTTTCAGATTTATTGTAATGATTCACTACTTGTAAGGGATTATTCTGTGTGTCTTTCTATTAAAAAGTCTAAATTTGATCAATTAAATGCGATAAAATCTTTTTAAAAATAATGAAATTTTAGGAAAAATAAGGTACACTAGTCAATGGTTTTAGTTTAAAATCGATTGACGTTAATGTATACGGGGGAAAGATTGATGAACAATAATCCAATAAATGAATCAGTTGAAGAAGTTGAGAGAAAACGAGTAAGATCAAGCAAACGTTTTACAAATTGGAAGCTTATTGCAGCGGGTGTTGGTGTAATTGTACTTCTCATTGGAGGAATGAGTTATTATCAGGCAACTCACTTCAATTCAAATGTTACGATTAATGACACAAAAGTCGGTGGTCTGAACGCTGATCAGGCAATACAGAAATTAAAAACATCTGGACTAGAAAACAAAGTCTATGTTGATCAACAACAAATTTTAGATGAAAAAGATACAAAAACGGAACTTACGGAAAAAGATTTTCCTCAAGTTAAGAAACTATTAAAAAGCCAGTGGACATTTTTCCCTTCCTCAAAGGAAAAAAATTATTCAGTGCTACCGGAAAAGGCGGATCAGTATCGTAGTGAAACGATGAAAAAACTTGTAGAAGAAAAGCTCATCTCTATGAATGAAAAATTACAAGCGCCTCAAGATGCTATGGCGAAGCTGGAACAAGGAAAAGTTGTTATTTCGAAGAGCGTTGATGGAAAACAGTATGACGTTACTAGTCTACTGAAAGATTACGACAAGCAGAAGTATAAAAGTGAAATTCATCTGAAGTCTACATACATACAGCCTATTAAAGAAGACGATCCGATTGTCAAAAAAGAGGAGAAAGCACTACAGAATCTTCTTGGGCAGTCTGTTGAGTATAAAGTGCAGAATGAAGTGTATCCTTTAAAAGCGAAAGATTTAATTCAAAATGCCTCTATGTCAAAGGATATGAAAGTTACAATCGATTCGAGCGACATTAAAAATAAGATTGCTGAAATTAATAACGCTAAATCAACATTAAATAAAGATTTCACATTTAAAACTCATTCCGGTTCGGTTATACAAGTAAAAGGACAAGGCTACGGCTGGGCACTAGATGTGGAAAAAGAAACAAAACAAGTTCAACAAGCCTTTGAGAAAGGCGAAAAATCGCTTTCTGCTTCTAATATTCACGGAAATGGTTGGGAGAAGGAAGGTATCGGTTATGAAACAACATCGAATAATGGTATCGGAGACACGTATGCGGAAGTTTCAATTGCGGATCAACAAATTTGGATTTACAAAGATGGAAAATTAGTAGTTACAACAAATGTAGTAACTGGTAAACATAGCACGAGTGAAGATACATCACCAGGTGTGTGGTACGTCTTATATAAACGAACACCATACACGCTCAAAGGCAGCGCAGTAGGTAAAGCTGATTATGCAGTTAAAGTAGATTACTGGGTTCCATTCACAAATAGCGGTCAAGGGTTCCATGATGCCGGCTGGCGAAAAGACTGGGCAAATAATGCTTATTTAACAGGGGGATCAGGCGGGTGTGTAAACCTTCTTCCTAATGTTGCAAAAACTGTATATGATAGTTTGAACACTAATGATCCAGTTATTGTGTACTAGAAAATAGCTACGTATCAAGAAATAAATAAAGCAGGAAATCTTATCTGATGGTACATGAAAAAACACCTCTTGAATTCGCATATTTAGTGTGCAGATTCAATGGAGGTGTTTTTTATTTGAAAACAAGAGTTCATTGCCTATAAGAAACGAAGTAGAAAGAGATTGAGATGATAAATAGATATTCAAATAGTCAATAAAATTGACACTGAATATCATTTTCATTTATTATGAAATCGTCGCATGTAATTGGACATGATTTTTGTGAAAAAGTTTACTTTTTTATTAATATAATAGATTTCTATTAAGGTGTCCCATTTAAGAATTTAAGCGTAGGAAAGGGTAAAATAAAAATGAACTGGAAAAAAGGCGGATTATGGATTATTATTTTTTTCATTGTAAAAGGTACGATTTCTACACTTTTAATAGTTACAGGTGCTAAATATTTTGATTTATCATTTATGCAACTTTTCGTACTAATACTGATCTTATTACTGATTTCTCTCATAAGTCGAAAATTGCTGCATAGACATAAACAAAACAAAAAGCAAAAAGAGCTAAATATATAATGAAGCCCCAGAGACCTTTGGATTTCTGGGGCTTCATTATATATTTAGCTTCTTACTATTTGTGGAAAGTAAAACTCCCAGCTCAAAATTTAGGTGGGTACAGAAGTTTGTTGGGAGCTGATTAAAGTTTCACTTTATTTCATAGTGCATGATCTATTTTGATTAATTGTCAGGTTTTTATGTATCCTCTAATGACAAGGTTAAATCCTTTCAAATCGGTCAATCACGCTTTTTTTGAATTCACTAAAAGTGGCTGAACCTATGCAGAATAACGATACCATCTCTAGCAAAATAATTAACTATCTCATGCAAGAAAGTTAGGCTAGTTAATCGCATATGTTTTATTGAAGGGATGTGATTGAATTATGGAACGGCCGAATTGGGGAATTGGAGGATTAGTATTCGTTGGCTGCATGTTTCTTGGCGGAGGAGTGGGATCTATATTAGGTGATACTCATGCTGGATGGCTAATAGGGATGGGTGCTGGATTTATTGGGATGGCTTTAACGAGACTGATCAGAAAGTAATATAACGGGATTCTTCTTCGGGTAAATAAGGAAATATGTATGTAAGTAATTCATGGTATAAGAGCTCTATAAGTTATAGTTAGAAGTTTCTCTTTTCTAAATTTCTCCATACATAGATATGATTCTCAAGTCGGAGGATGGCACCTTAGGGTGTCTTTTTTATGCTCTCTAAAAATGTCTTAACATATATAGCCGAGTTAATTCAAATAATCAAGAATAATTGAGCTAACAGTTTTCGTTGATTGCCATTATCTTTTTTGTAATAGAATAGATTCATTACCGTTTCAGACCGATGTATTCATTCATAACCTAACAGTAAAAGGGGGGATGATTAAAGGCATGGCGATTAATGATGAATTAATTTGTCAACAGTTTGCAAGAATTATCGGCGGCCAAGAAGGATTCGCCGGTGGAAAATGCGTGGCAACAATAAATCGAGATGAAATGCAAGCAACAATCTTGGGGAAACGTTTTAGAGTAACAACTTCCTTCTCATTCGAATCACGAGATAATAAAACTGGACGGGCATTATGTCTAGGGCGGGTAGCACTCTTACAAAAGGAAGTCACTGAATTTGTTGCTACGATTATTAAACAAGGAATAATTGTTTCGTCTATACACAATGAGTGGTTATGTGATGATCCAAATTTAATTTACGTTAATATCGAAGACGTTGATGATCCACTAATTTTTGCAAGGAAAGTCAGAAGAGCATTATGCAATTAACCAATTTTTTTAGTTAAATGAGTGATTGTGTTGATTAGAATATTTCAGATTGTTGAATGGTATACTTGGAAAATAGATTTAAGTAGATAGTTTTATAAAATCTCATATATAGCTAAAAAGAGTAACTCCATTTTGATCGCTTTTTTTCAAAATGGAGTTTTTGTATTTACTTTTAAATAATGACTGAAGAGAGCTTTTTAATCAATCTTTATTCTAAAGCTAAAACCGAGCATACATTATGCTCGGTTTTCAATAGGTAGTTTAAATGTAAAAGTACTGCCTTCTCCTAATTCACTTTCAACGGTAATTTCTCCTCCGTGTAGTTCTATAATCCATTTTACCATCGACAATCCTAAACCTGTGTTTCCATTGTTTGAAGATGTTCGTGCTGCGTCAACTCGATAGAAGCGGTCCCATATTTTCGCAATATGTTGCTCGCTGATGCCTATGCCATTATCGGAGACTTTACCTATTATGTTGGTTTCATCCCGGAACAGTTGCATATTCACAGTGCCGTTCGCTTTGCTATAAGCAATCGCATTCGTTAGTAAATTCATTAATAAACGCATCATCAATGTTTGATCTGCTTTAATAAACAGGTCTTCCTCTATATGTGTTGTTATATTAATCGAAGCTTCTTGAACCATTAATGAAAGCTCTTCTACAACGATTTCCGTTAATTCACTCATATTGATACATTCAAATTGAAAAGTATTATGCTTTTCTTGGTCAACTCGTGCTAATAATAAGAGTTGCGAGATTAAAGCGGACATTTTACGCGATTGCCTTAAAATTACTTCTAACGATTCTTCCATTTCTTTCGGATTATTCCTCTGCGATAAAGCGTATTCGCATTGCGAAATAATAACAGATGTTGGTGTTCTTAATTCATGAGATGCGTCAGATGTAAATTGTTTTTCACTTTCGAATGATGTCTCCAATCGCTCAAACATTTTGTCAAAGGTTTGTGCTAAATGATACATTTCGTCTTTCGATGAACCTTGTAAATTAATTCTCTTCGAAAGGTCTTTACCATCACCAATTTTACTGGCTGAATCACTCATTTGTTGCACAGGTCGAAACGCTCTTTGCGTAATAAAATATCCTCCCGCTGCTGCAATGAGAATAAGTAATGGAAATGAGATGAGTGTTACCACAATAAGCGTATTCATGGTCGATGATAATTGATTCATGGTCATTATTCCACGAACCCAGACTTGCTCATCGCCGCCTACATTATGGAGAAAATCATATACTATCCATTCCTTATTACCGTCTTTAATGGTTTGTATTTCATCGGATTTAAGCGATACCTTTTTATTAAAGGTTGTTGGATTATGTCCTGCCAGCAGCTCACCTTGTTTACTATAAATGATGATATTTACTCCATCTTCTAAGGCTTCAAATTCATCGTCAATCTTTAACTGCCCATGCTTATATTCGATATCTTCAACACTTTCTTTTACTGTGCTCTTCAATTGATTTTTCATATTAAAAAGCAAAACTTTATCTGAAGAAGTTAAAATAAAAGCTAACACGAGTGCCATAATAATTACAACTAGCCCCGTATACCATAGGGTCACTCTCATTTTTATGGATAGTCTTTTCATGATTCTACCCGCAATACGTAACCAGTTCCTCGTACTGTATGAATTAACTTCGTTTCAAACTGGCTATCAATTTTTTTGCGAAGATAGCGGACGTAAACATCAATAATATTCGAGCCACCTTCATAGTCGTAATTCCACACATGTTGCTCAATTTTATCTCGTGTCAACACAACTTCTTTATTACGAATCATATATTCTAAAATAGCAAATTCTTTACTGGAAAGATTGATAACTTGATCTCCTCTTGTTACTTTATGCATATTGCAATCCACCACTAGGTCAGCGATTTCAAACACATTAGATGTATTTCCTGTTTTTCTTCGCATCAACACTCGAATTCTTGCTAACAGCTCATCAAAAACAAAGGGCTTTACTAAATAATCGTCCGCACCTAAGTCGAGTCCTGTTACGCGATCATCAATTGTATCTTTAGCTGTTAGAAGCAAGACAGGAGTTGTATTATTGTCCGCACGTAATCTTTGTAATACTTGTAAACCATCTATTCCGGGAATCATAATGTCAAGCACAATCAAATCGTAGGTAGCCATGCTTATATAATCCAAAGCATCTTCTCCATTCCCACATCCATCGACACTATAATATTCTGCATTTAATCGTTTTACTAATATATTTTGTAAGTCTTTTTCATCTTCGACAATAAGAACCCGCATTAACATTCTCCTTTTCTTCTTATTTATATGTATCACTATAATTCCGAAACATTAAAGAAAGATTAGAAACTATTTAATTATATCATTTTATTTTTTTGCGCATTAATCTTCCTTTAATGTTTGTTCAGTAATATAAAGACATGGATCAGGTGCACATGTAAAGGGAGGAGAACATAATGGGAAAATGGATGATGATTGGAGCAATGTCTTGTTTATTCTTAACAGCTTGTTCGACTCAAGCTGATAAAGATACAGAAGTACAACAACTGAAAGTAGAAAACGATAAATCACAAAAAGAAGGTGCTCAACTACAACAAGAACCACACAAAACAGGGCCTGCTATGAATGATACTAAGCAAACACAAGATTTCAAAAACGAAGTCACATCTATTGTAGAAAAGGCAAATAATACGAAACCAGTTGGAGCAAAAGAAGATAACTTAAATACGTACTTAGCAGCAAAAAAAGAAATTGACCAATTAGATGACAAGATAGATCTATCTGATGATCAGCTAGAAGCAGATTTTCACGCTGGAACGATAACTGTTGAACAATATCAAATACAAGAAAGAGAACAAGATATACTTGAAGATCAATTAGAGCAAGCAGAAAATGCACTTGAAGCAAGATTTGGAATAGATGATTAATCATTAAGGAGTGGATGAAAATGTTAAAACATAAAAAGAAAATAATTATAAGTGTAATTGCTATTTTAGTAAGCGGTATTGCTATTGTTGGTGGATATTATGGTATGGGCTACAATTATGCGAAAAAGAATGAAAACTACACAGAGAAACAAGTTCGTGAAATTTCTTTAGCTCATACAAATGGAGAAATTATTAATGTGAAAAAAGAATTCGAATTAGAAGATGACAACTTAGCACAATCTAAATTTGAATATGAATTGGAAATCAAGACACCTGAGAATCTATTAAATATTTTAAAGGTTAGTGCTAGAACAGGTACAATAGAAATCAATAATGAAGATTAAAAAAATATCGACAAATAAAATATCACGTATTTGAAAAAATCCAATAAGCTGCCCATATGGGCAGCTTATTTACATAATTATCGTTAACGGAAGTTAATTATATTTTTCTACGTACTAAATAAAAAGCTAAGGACCTATCCTCCCGTTCTAATTAACTAAAAGAAGAACTTCCCCATACCGATTAGACTACTAAGCATTCCGATTCCATTCATGGTGCCTTTTCCTGCTGTCAGTAAGTTTCCAAGCATTCCTGGCTGCCCGTTATTCCCCCATCCCATGGGATTTATCTGTCCTCCCCATCCTGGAGAATTTCCAAAAACACCCCAGTTATTATTGGTATTAAAATTAAAAGCTTTGGCTGGCGGTGATAGTAAAGCGGCAATATGACCTTGTGCGAACATCCCTGTATGATTGAATGGTTGGGGCCAGGGGATGGGAGGTTTTTGAAAATTAAAACCTGCATGGCCTGGTAATGGAGCCCAATTAGCAGGATGTCCTTGGGGCATCATCCCTGCATAATGGATTGGCTGACCTAAAGGGAAGGGAGGGGGCTCGGGAGTGAAACCCGTATAATTGGCTGGTGAATCCCAACCAAATGGATAGACTTGACAACTCAAATTCTCAGGAACCTTCAGACCATCCATTCCCTGAGCTTTAGTTATTTGAGGTTGTGAATGTAATGATGACATTGAAATTTGGTTATTATATTGCTCCCCGTTTCCATTTGAATTCAAATACCAATATTGGTGCATAAGCTTATTCCCCTCACTTTAAAAATGTAATGTTAGACTTAGCCTATGTAATATTCCTTTTTATGGATGGTTACATAACTAGATTTACAAGCCCGTATTTAAAGGAATGGGTGTGTGGTCTTGTTGATTTATCCCGCTATTTGTGGGCAGTAAGACACCGCCACCTCAAAATTCAGCGAAAGCAAAGAAGTTTGGGGGGACTGCCTGTAAAAGTCCCACTGATTAAAGTTTCACTTTATTTTAGAAGGGTATTCTCAGTTGCTCCTTTTGTTTATTTCAGCCTAATTTAATTTCGGTTAACAAACGTGTTTAAATATTCATTCAAAATCTTATTTAAATGTTTATAAAGGTTTGATCAATAAAAAAGATTTTAAAATGTTATGTTGAGCAAATAGAATTGCTAAAAAGAGAATATCCATTCGAAGAGTTTGGCAAAATACTGCAAGGATAATGTATTCTTGTGCAGATATGCAAACGATTTAAACTAATCAATGAAATTTATAATGAAGGGGCAAATAAATATATGAGTGAAACATTACATAAAAGAAAACCACCATATTTAATGCTTGTAATCCTTTTTATTGGGGCATTTGTTTCATTTCTAAACAACTCGCTTTTAAATGTAGCCTTGCCATCAATAATGAAGGATTTAGACATTAAAGATTATTCAACGATCCAGTGGCTTTCTACAGGGTATATGCTTGTAAGTGGTATATTAATTCCGGCATCAGCATTTTTAATAACCCGCTTCTCCAATAGGAGCTTATTTATTACATCTATGGTGATTTTTATTCTTGGTACGGCCTTAGCGGCTTTAGCACCGAACTTTAGTTTATTACTTACTGGCCGGATGGTTCAAGCAGCAGGTTCTTCAGTCATGGGGCCTTTGTTAATGAATATTATGCTAGTAAGCTTTCCAAGAGAAAAAAGGGGAACGGCAATGGGGATTTTTGGATTAGTTATGATTACAGCTCCAGCAATTGGACCGACACTATCAGGTTATATTGTAGAGTATTATGACTGGCGTTTGCTTTTTGAAATGATTTTACCGTTAGCAATCATTAGTTTACTGTTAGGGATTTGGAAATCTGAGAACGTCATGAGACAAAACAAAAATGCAAAACTTGATTATCTCTCATTACTATTATCTTCTGTCGGTTTTGGCGGTTTGTTATATGGATTCAGTGCTGCAAGCTCCGACGGTTGGACGAATAAAGTTGTCTTAACAACCTTAATCATAGGCGCTATTGCACTAATTACTTTCATTATCCGTCAATTAAAAATGAATGAGCCGTTATTGGATTTACGTGTTTACAAGTACCCAATGTTTGCACTTGCGTCTGTAATTGCAATTGTTAACGCAGTGGCCATGTTTTCGGGTATGATTTTAACACCAGCTTATGTACAAAACGTCCGTGGTATTTCTCCACTGAGCTCTGGGCTGATGATGCTCCCAGGTGCGGTAATAATGGGGGTTATGTCACCCATTACAGGTAAACTATTTGATAAATATGGCCCTCGGATTCTTGGTATAGTAGGACTTTCCATTACAGCTGTTTCAACTTATATGCTCGCAAACCTGCAACTCGACTCTAGTCACACACATATTATTCTTATTTATACACTGCGGATGTTTGGGATGGCGATGGTGATGATGCCGCTTATGACAAATGGCCTTAATCAGTTGCCAACGCGCTTAAATCCGCATGGTACAGCTGTTAATAATACAGCTCAACAAGTGTCCGGTTCGATTGGTACTGCTATTCTTGTTACGATTATGAATTCTGTAACAAAAACAAAAGCTGAAAGTCTAATGGCTGATGTAGATCCAACAACATTCACAGAGGCTACGAAGGCAATGTTAACTCAGAAGGCTTTATTATCCGGAATTCAATATTCATTCTATGTAGCGCTTGGCATGAATGTTGTTGCACTACTATTAGTTTTTTTCGTGAAACGTGTAGATACAAGCGCGGAAGCTGTCGAGAGGTTAAATCGGTAGAGAAAAATAAAACTTTAGATCATGATTCCTACAAGTTTTTACTGTTTAGTTAGACTATGAAGAAATGCGAATTTCTGCTGCTAAGGCGCTGGTATTTAAATTTGGAAAAGAACCAGTGAAATAATTATATATAGTAAAAAGGATCTGATATTCATATCAGATCCTTTTTCATTAGCAACACAGTATACTTATTTATCGTATTTGTTTGAATTGACATTAGAAGCTACTGGTTTTCCTAATACTACAATCTTTAGCTCTCAATTTATGATAAACATTATCATAATACACTTCATTTTCATTTAGTATTTTTTCTGCAAGTTATAAATGTAATAACAACAAACAACTTAGATTACCAACCTTATAAGCAATATCATAATCGTGAATAGTTAGGGAAAAGATAAAATAAGGTAATCAATTACATATCTTTATCCCAGGCGATTCATTGCTATCTTCGTTTTATTGAATGGGATATTTTATTTCATGTTTTTTGAAAGGGTGTTTTTAATGGATAAAAAAGTATCTGCCATTCCTCAACCGAAAACATATGGATTGCTGGGGAATCTCCCATTAATCGATAAAGATAAACCCACCTTATCTTTTATCAAGATAGCGGAAGAGTATGGTCCCATTTTTCAAATTCAAACTTTAAGTGATACCATCATTGTCGTTTCTGGACATGAACTGGTAGCAGAAGTTTGTGACGAAACACGATTTGATAAAAGTATAGAGGGTGCTTTAGCGAAAGTTCGCGCCTTTGCTGGAGACGGATTATTTACAAGCGAGACTCATGAGCCTAACTGGAAAAAAGCGCATAATATTTTGATGCCTACATTCAGCCAACGAGCAATGAAAGATTATCATGCTATGATGGTCGATATTGCCGTACAACTCGTTCAAAAATGGGCACGGCTTAATCCGAATGAAAGCGTAGATGTACCGGAGGATATGACTCGCCTTACATTGGATACAATTGGTTTATGTGGTTTTAATTATCGATTTAATAGCTTTTATCGTGAGACCCCTCATCCTTTTATTACTAGCATGAGCCGTGCTCTAGATGAGGCGATGCACCAATTACAGCGGCTGGATATAGAAGACAAACTCATGTGGAGAACGAAACGTCAATTTCAGCATGATATTCAATCTATGTTTTCTTTAGTGGATAATATTATTGCTGAACGTAAAAGTAGTGGAAATCAGGAAGAAAATGATTTACTTTCCCGTATGTTAAATGTGCAGGATCCAGACACTGGTGAAAAATTAGATGATGAAAATATTCGTTTCCAAATTATCACTTTTTTAATAGCTGGGCATGAAACAACAAGTGGATTGTTATCTTTTGCAATCTATTTTTTATTAAAGAATCCGGATAAATTGAAAAAAGCCTATGAAGAAGTAGATCAGGTTTTAACAGATTCCACTCCAACATACCAACAAGTTATGAAACTTAAGTATATCCGGATGATTTTAAATGAATCGTTACGTCTATGGCCTACTGCTCCAGCATTCAGTCTCTATGCAAAAGAAGATACAGTGATTGGTGGGAAATATCCAATTAAGAAAGGAGAAGATCGTATTTCTGTTCTTATTCCACAACTACATAGGGATAAAGATGCATGGGGAGACAATGTGGAAGAATTCCAACCTGAACGATTTGAAGAGCTGGATAAGGTTCCTCATCATGCTTATAAGCCATTTGGAAATGGTCAACGAGCATGTATCGGTATGCAGTTTGCACTTCATGAAGCCACACTCGTAATGGGAATGCTTCTTCAACATTTTGAATTAATTGATTATCAAGACTATCAGTTGGACGTAAAACAAACATTAACGCTAAAGCCTGGTGATTTTAAAATTAGGATTCTACCCCGAAATCAAACTATTAGCCATACTACTGTTCTTGCGCCTATAGAGGAGAAACTGAAAAACCATGAAATCGAACAGCAAGTTCTGAAGACTCCTTCTATTATAGGAGCCGATAACCTTTCGCTTCTTGTTCTGTATGGATCGGATACAGGGGTAGCAGAAGGTATTGCAAGAGAACTAGCAGATACAGCTAGTTTAGAAGGTGTTCAAACGGAAGTGGTAGCTCTTAACGATCGAATTGGAAGTCTGCCAAAAGAAGGGGCGGTTCTTATTGTAACTTCTTCTTATAATGGAAAACCACCAAGTAATGCAGGACAGTTTGTGCAGTGGTTGGAGGAATTAAAACCGGATGAGCTAAAAGGTGTTCAATACGCAGTTTTTGGTTGTGGAGATCATAATTGGGTTAGTACCTATCAGCGAATTCCAAGATACATTGATGAGCAAATGGCTCAAAAAGGAGCAACACGATTTTCTACACGTGGAGAAGCGGATGCAAGTGGTGATTTCGAGGAACAGCTCGAGCAATGGAAACAAAGTATGTGGTCTGATGCGATGAAGGCATTTGGATTGGAACTTAACAAAAACATTGAGAAAGAACGCAGTACATTAAGTTTACAATTTGTTAGTCGTCTTGGAGGATCTCCTCTTGCGCGAACATATGAAGCAGTTTATGCATCTATACTAGAAAATCGTGAACTTCAATCATCTAGCAGTGAAAGAAGCACGCGACATATTGAGATATCCTTGCCAGAAGGCGCTACGTATCAAGAAGGTGACCACCTTGGGGTGCTGCCAATTAATAGTGAGAAAAATGTCAACCGAATTTTAAAACGCTTTGGATTAAATGGGAAGGATCAAGTCATATTGAGTGCAAGTGGACGAAGTGTAAATCACATACCTTTAGACAGTCCTGTTAGTTTATTTGACCTTCTTAGTTATAGTGTAGAAGTTCAAGAAGCAGCCACTCGAGCACAAATACGAGAAATGGTGACATTCACAGCATGCCCTCCTCATAAAAAGGAATTGGAATCATTATTGGAAGAGGGAGTTTATCATGAACAAATATTAAAGAAACGTATGTCAATGTTGGATCTTCTTGAAAAGTATGAGGCTTGTGAAATCCGATTTGAACACTTTTTAGAACTTCTTCCTGCGCTCAAACCGCGTTACTATTCCATTTCAAGCTCTCCACTCGTTGCACAGGATCGTCTGAGCATTACGGTTGGTGTTGTTAATGCACCTGCTTGGATTGGGGTAGGGACATATGAAGGAGTCGCTTCTAATTATTTAGCTCAGCGTCATAATAAAGATGAGATTATCTGTTTCATTCGAACGCCACAATCAAACTTTCAATTACCTGAAAATCCAGAAACACCAATTATCATGGTTGGACCAGGTACTGGAATTGCACCATTCCGTGGATTCTTGCAAGCGCGTCGTGTTCAAAAGCAAAAAGGTATTAACTTAGGACAAGCACATCTATATTTTGGTTGTCGTCATCCTGAAAAGGATTATCTCTATCGTACAGAACTAGAAAATGATGAAAGAGATGGATTAATCTCTTTACACACAGCTTTTTCTCGCCTAGAAGGATATCCTAAAACATATGTACAGCATTTAATAAAACAAGATAGAATCAATTTAATTTCGTTATTAGATAATGGGGCGCATCTTTATATATGTGGTGATGGAAGTAAAATGGCTCCTGACGTAGAAGACACCCTTTGTCAAGCCTATCAAGAAATTCATGAAGTCAGTGAACAAGAAGCAAGGAATTGGCTGGATCGTGTGCAAGAAGAAGGGCGATATGGAAAAGATGTTTGGGCCGGAATCTAAATTCTTCTTAATTAGATAAGTAATATTTAATTCACGAACTTCTTTCGACTAAGTATAACTGTAAACAAAATAAACTGCTTTATAAAAACCCTGTATTTTTTATTGAATATGGGTTTTTTTTATTTTTAAATAAAAGGGACGTATATGTTGATTCAAAATCCAATAGTTTTTATGCTTTATATACACAACATGGTAGATTTGACTTAATAAAAAGGGGAAACATCAGGGAGAAGTAGACTTTCATTTAAACGCAACAAAACCTTCGCACAAATCTGGGGGGATATGATTTGAAAATGGGTTAAGAAAAGATTCATTTATGAATGAATTAGTAAGAAAAGCAATATAACATTTTTATGTAAATGGAGCTGTAAATGAATATTTACTTAGGTGTGAAAATAAAGTTGGATTTATTGACCTGTTTCAGGAACTCGAACATAAAGAAGGTAAATGCGTAATTGTTGTTACTCATTCACAAGAAGTTGCAAAAAAATCAGATCGAGCATTTTATTTAAGTAAAATGAAGTTAGTATTAAACGAAATTAAGAATAGTTAAGAAAAAGCTATTTTTGCCCTTAATTAACATAATTTTTGAAATGTAAAAATGTTAATATTTGTTATATGATATATTTGTCAAAGTACTATTCCTGTAGTTTCTATGATGAATCTGTAAGATAGTTTGTTTGTCCCATATATTCACCTTAAACTAAAAAGAACTTGCAGAGATTCCTACAAGTTCTTTTTAGTTTAAGGATTGAATGTGGATTTGAAATAAAGAAACGATTTTTTGAGAGGAGAAAAGTAAATGTTTATAAGAGCAGAAAGATTATTAATACGAAATTTTGAGTTCAAAGATTGGCAAGCTGTCCATGAGTATACATCAGATAGCAATGTTATGAAATACATACCCGAAGGAGTTTTTACTGAAGAAGACACAAGAAACTTTGTAAATAGAAATATGGGTGAAAATGCAGAGAACTTTCCTGTGATACTGGTAGATGAAAATATTCTGATTGGTCATATTGTTTTTCATAAATATTTTGGTGAGCATACTTATGAGATTGGGTGGGTATTCAATCCTAAATATTTCAATAAAGGATATGCTTCTGAAGCAGCGCAAGCTACATTAAAATATGGGTTTAAGGAAATGAAATTACATAGAATTATAGCTACATGTCAGCCACAAAATACCCCATCATATCGATTGATGGAGAAAATTGGAATGAGAAGAGAAGGATATTTCAGGAAGTGTATACCCCATGGAAATGAATGGTGGGATGAATATTATTACGCTATTTTAGAAGAAGAGTAGTGTCTCAGAACGCATTATTTAAATCAAAATCATAATTATAATGTGGGTGGTGCTCTATGCCGATCAAGCTAACATTATATAAGTTTAATTTCATGTAAGATTTTTTCTTTTTTCTAAAGATCCAGTGCAAGTTCTTTAAAAATTTGCATACAAATAAACCCTATCAGACTTCAATTTTTTTGATTACGCTACATGATTGTGAGACATAGAAAAGTTATATAGGACGCCTAAGATATCAAAGACTGTTTCCCTCTCATATCTATGGGATTTTTGTCCGTTTTTCTGTAAGTGATTAAACAGACGAAACAATATCTTTGTTAATTCTTGGGTATCTTTTTGTAAGGCTCTTTTCGTAAAGATTGTTGCTTTTAATTAAAATAAAGGTTAATTTTCTTAATACGGTATAATATTTACAGCAGATTATTCAGCAAACGGGCAGGATTGTGAAAGTATTGAGTTCGAGATATCTTCCTAAAAAACATTACTATAATAAAAGGATGACAAAATTTTTATGGTTAGTATGATAATTTGGAAACAGAAGTCAGCTTAATCTATGAAAACCTTATCAGAGGAGTGATGTAAGTGAAACAAAATGTTTACGATAATCCGAATTTCTTCAAAAACTACACAGCGTTGCGTGAAAGTGGAATAAATGCTAATGACTTCATAGAACAGCCAGCAATCAAATCATTAATTCTGTGTTTGAAAGGAAAATCGGTATTAGACTTGGGTTGCGGTGATGGTCATTTTTCAAAGTATTGTATAGAAAATGGTGCAAAAAACGTAATAGGTGTAGACATATCCAAAAATATGATTGAACGTGCTAAAAAGTTAAATCAGGATGATAACATAGAATTTATGTGTCTTCCTATGGAGGATATGGGACTAGCCAATCAAAAGTTCGACCTGATTATAAGTTCCCTCTCTATACATTACATTGAAGATTACTCGGCAATGATTCAAAAGATTAATGCACTATTAAAAAGCAGTGGTGAATTTATCTTTTCAACAGAACATCCAATAGCAACAGCTCGCAAAGGAAGCAACCATTGGATAAAAACTGAGGATGGTAATAAATCACACTGGGCATTAGATAATTATCAAGAAGAAGGAATCAGAGTACACAACTGGTTTGTTGACGATAGTGTGGTTATTTATCATAGAACTGTTGCCACATTAATAAATACTTTAATTGAACACGGGCTTTCTCTGGATAAAATAATCGAACCACAATCAACTTTGGCAGGGATAGAGAAAATGCCAGATTTAATAAACGAATCGCGAAGTCCATCTTTTATTATAATCAAGTCAAAAAAACAAAATAATATTTAAAAATATCTACCGCAATCTGGGAGCTTTTATTGAATTACGAAAACAGCCGTTTCACTAAGGAATGGCTGTTTTTTTAAAACATAACCTAAAGCCGTTAAACTGTATGCGTTCAAGTTGCTATCATTTTTTAATTATTTTATCCCGCATTAACGGGCAGTAAGACTCCTACCTCAAAATTCGGCGAATGCGAGGGAGTTAGGTGGGAGTCGGGCTGCCCGTAAAAGCCCGATTGGTGAAGGCTAATAATCAGTGGGGGGTTGTGAAAATGCGGGTGAAATTTCAAATGAGTGCAGGAATAATAGCAGTACTCATTTAAGATATTACCATCATTCGAATTGAAAAATATTGAACATAGGAGTGAGTGAAAATGGCATATTTATTACAAGTTGACTTTCCGTTTGAAGGTCCTTTTGGAGAAGAAATGGAAAAAGCATTTTGGGATTTAGCAAAAAGTATTAATGAAGAAGAAGGATTCCATTGGAAAATATGGACGGAGAATCAAGAAACGAAAGAAGCTGGAGGCATCTATGTATTTGAAGAAAAACAAGATGCTGAAAAATATGGAGAAATGCACAAGAATAGACTTCAAACATTCGGTGTTAAAGATATTAGAGTAAGAATTTTTCACATCAATGAAAAGTTAACTAAACTGAATCATGGTTATAGTAAATAATAAAGGACACGTAATTCCACCAGTCGGAGCAATCGTAAAAAAGAGGGGATAATCCCTTCTTTTTTGAATTCTTCCTTTATAAAAAAATCCCTATATAAATAGGGATTCGTGTATCGGTATATAGTTCCTTGGAAAAGGTTGTACTAAGTCTAACATATGAGAGTTCTTACATTTGTGAAATTGACGTGAAAGTACTGCGAAAAAAGTTGTACTGAAATAGTTATTTATAAAAAGGTACGCCCCTTACTGGGAGGTAAGGGGCACAGGAAATGCAAATTTATTTGTAATTTGCTAAGTTGATTATAACATATATACCCATCTATACATGTTGCAAGATTATGAACATAACTATTATTTAGTAACTAGGAGTAACGGAAGTTGTATGAATTAAGTTATTTTTAAAGGAATATAACAGTAAAATGCGAGAAGAGACCTGATAACAGGTCCGTTTTTGTTATTGCTTTGGCGTATAATAAATAATATTGTTTCTCGCGTATCGATACGGGACAAATAGAGGGAATATCTCATCGCTATCCTTTCCTATCAATCTACAGAAAGAGTAGCGTGTTTTTTTATTTTAGGGGCATCTCTTTTTATTAGTTTGATACCGATGTGACAATACACCTTTATTGTTTTTCAGACTTCGCTTGTTCTAGAATGTATGCTTCTTCTTGTTCCGGTGTCGCTAATTTGTATGCTTTACCAGTGCTGTTATTGTCCCATTCCCATAATAAATTATGCTCCTCAACCGATTGAGAGAAATCGCCTTCATACCAGCGAACCAAAATCTTGAGGTACTGTTCTTTATGTTGTAAGGTTCCACTATTACTTTCATCAATTGCTCGACGTACTTTTTCGATGTTTTCTGGAGTCATTTTAATAAATCCTTGCTTTTCGTGAGATAGTACTTTTTGATGAGTCATTTTGTGCATTGCATTGATTATATGATGATCAGAATTGAGGTCAAGTATTACCTCGTCCCCTTTAATTCTCTCAGTCTGCTTGTCCTTAACGTCTGAACCTGCATACGTACCAACTTTGTAACCAGTAAAAATACCAACTGCTATAGCAATAACTAAGCTTGATGTGATTTTAATCCACTTTTTCAAACCTCGTCCCCCCTTTTATTGAAGTGTACCATAAAAGAAGAGCTGTATATCGCTATCTAACTGTGTGATCTACATTAAGCATCATTATCAGTAGTCAATGATGCTTAATGTTTTCGTTCTGGGGGGAATTAAAAATCATAGCTTGAGGGCGCTACCCCATCACCATCAAGCTATGAAAAGTAAATACTTCAAAACGAAAATATAAGCAGTTTTCTTTCAAAAATACATGTGATTTTTAGTCTGGGTTGAGACTTCGAAATATTGTGCATTCACATTAAATAACAAACATGAAAAGGACTTTAAATTTAATTGGCAGGATCTCTTTCTTTTACAAAATCTTCGATATTATTTGCTTCTTTGATTTCTTTTGACGATAACCAATTTTCATTTATTGTCCCTGTCTTATTGGTTAAATAGATGTTAAAGTTTTTATTATATAGTTCTTCTTTAAGGATTGTGGTTACTTTGATTAAATCCTCAATTAAAGGGGGATTGTTTTCAAATATATTATTGGTGGTATTAATAACTAAAGTCACTAAATATTTTCGACTATCCTCATCATCTGAACTTGAATAAGTAATACTTTGAAATGCAAATCGATCGTTTTGCATTTCATGTAATCTTTCTTCTACTTTGGTGTGCGTTCTAATCCAATTTCCCCAATATTTGTTTATGGCATCTGACATCGTAGATTTCATTGTTTGTAACAGTTCTTCTTTTGTTATTATTTTTTGTACATTTTTAAAAGGTCCGTCTAAAGATTCACCGTTTTGATCCTTAATCTCTAGTTCTGTTATCTTTTTATTATTCTCCTGAATGAGTTGAAATAGAGCATATAAACGATCTATTTCAACTGAATCCAATTGGCTAAAGTCAATCTCGTTACTCATTTGCAAAGTTAATAATAATTCATTAGTTGGTTTTCCTTCATCTGGATCTTTATTATCTAAAATATATTGAAGAGCATTTTCCGTTTCAGATTCCACGTAGCCTAATTTTTTCATTTCTTCTAGAGTTGGTTTGAATTTCTTATATTCCTCATATGTTTTTTTTCCATATTGGTATTCATCACCTACTGGATTTGAATAGAGGAGACCTTGTACCTTTACTCGGAATTTTAGATATTTGTTATTTTTTTCTTGCACAGTATGGTATGTATTACCACCGTTATTTTCATTTATAGAGCTCCAATCTGTTACAACAACATCAATACCGTGTTTTTCTTTTATATATTCTTGTACCTCAGCGCCATTTTCTTGGTTACAACCACTTAGACATAAGAAACATAATACTAGCAATATTACATGTTTCAAACTTTGCATATAAGCACTCCCTACGTAAGAATTAATTCTTGAATGTGCAGCACACTACAAAACCTTCTTTTCCTTAGTCGTATACTTTATCTTTTATATAGTTTGAATCTTAAAACATTTAAGTTCCTGACGTTTCCAACTATACTGCTTGAAGTATTACTATCTTAATATATATAACTTATTTGTTTTAAGGTCTTTCTCAATTCTATAAGCATATGGTTCATTGGGCTCATATCTAAAACGTACATTCATACCATGGTATCTATTTTACTATAAAATCTAGTTCTATTATTAAAATGTTCCTTTTTTGTTTCCTAGTATAGATGTTCCTTCTACTTCAATGAGGGAGGATTTATGGAAGGACATTATACAATTTCAAGTTATGCACCATATATAAGAAGAAAAAACATAGCTACAAGCTCAATGTAACTAAATTCTCATATATGAATAATTGTATTTAAAATCACTAATGATAATGTTATACTAATATCAACCAAGAAGAATCCAACAAACTATGATTAATCACTACATCTTCTTTCATAGCATGTCAACGTAAAAAAGACACTTTCCATTGTGTCTTTTTTTACGCTTTGAGATGAATACATTGACTCAATACTTATATTTGGGGTAGCACCACATTAAGAAAAGAAATAGAAGAGAACATCCTATTTCTTTTTATTAACATAATAAAATATAATTACTAAATCCAAAGTAATGATAATAATTAGAAGTAACAAGTGTATAAGTGCATCAGTTTTACCGTGTAATAAAGACTTTATAAAGAAATCCCATTCTGTTTCATAGGGAGGCTCTACCCACTCCCGTTGCAGACCTAACACTATTCCATTTATGAAAAAGATAATACTTAATAAAATTCTTCCAAAAAATACGGCAGCTACTTTTAAATTTCAATGCTTTATCTTAATTACATACAGGATTGGAAAGAGTATAAGTATCCAAAAGACAATAATATAGATTGTATTTATCATTCTTTACTCCTAATAAAATGATTGTTTTTAATATAGGTAAGCCTTCGGATTGAAGATATGTTTTATTGTTACTAGTTAAAAACAAGGGCCGGAATTCCGGCTCCTTTTCTATTTTAAAGTTTTACTTTATCTCTCCGTCTCAAAAAACTCAATCCACTCTCCGTCAGGACCAGCGAAGAATATGTAACGTGTTCCATCTGGTAATGTTTCAATTTCTTCTCCTAGTAAAAAGGTTACTTTGTGTTTCTGTATTCTTTCAATTTCATCCTCTAATGAATCCACTTTAAAGCAAATGTGATGTACTTTTCCTTCTGCCGGAAGAGAAGAGTTGTAGCCTTCAATGAGTTCAAGTATCGTTTCTTTTGATTCTTCTACGCCTAAAAATGCGAGCTTTAAGTTTGGGTTTGGATGTCCCATGCGCTTAATAAGTTGTAAGCCAACTACTTTTTCATAAAATGAAATAGATGTTTCTAAATTTGTGACCATAAGTCCGACGTGTTCGATTCTTCTAACTGGCATGTGCACTCCTTCTTTCTGAAAATTATATACAATATATTATTGAAAATTAAGAAAATAAGCAAGATAAAAACCTTACAAATTTTAGCGTGTTATATGGTATAGTGAGAAAGTATGTTTGGGGAGAAGGAAGGAGATTATACGATGAATACAACTACTCAAACTCCTTCATTATCGGAAACAATGAAAGAGTGGCATTATGCGTTAGCATATGAAATTAAACATTGGAAAACGATAGGTGGTAGTAAAATTTCTATCATGAACGGTCGTTTTTTATATACAGATTATGAAAGTACAGTATACGTATTTCAGCTTATTTCGGAAGTAAGCTTACCTGAAGGTTCACCAATTCGAATTGAGTTCGATGGTGAGGAAGCGACAGGGGAAGTATTATCTGTACATGGATTAGAAATAGAACTGAAATTAAATGATTATATACAAGGTGAAATACGAGAAGCGGTTTTATACAGTGAACCGTGGCAATTGTTAGAACAACTACAAGAGCGATTGAAAGAGGCACATAAAGATAAGCTAAAACGTAATCGTATAAAGCGTCTTGTTGATGGGACGAGCAGTCCGAAACATATTGAAAAGATGAAAAATACGAAAAATGAATTGGCGTATCGTTCTTTTTACAATCCAACAACGTACGTGTGGGGACCACCGGGAACAGGGAAGTCATACAATTTATCACGTATTATTTCGGCTCATTATCAAAAAGGAAAATCGGTACTTGTGTTAGCTCATAGTAATGCGGCAGTAGACGTATTAATGAGTGAAGTAACGAAGCAAATTGAGAAGAAAAAGAAATGGACGCCTGGCGAAATTGTTCGTTACGGTTATAGTCAACATGAACATATACGAAATCATGAAACGTTACTTGCATCGAAGTTAGTTGAAACGACGAATGGATCTTGGGGAGAAGAAAGACTCTATTTAGAAGAGACACGACAAGATCTTCGTGAAAAGATTTTATCATATAAAGCGACTTCTGCTGATAGGAAGCGTATACAAGAGATTGAAAGTGATCTTCGAAAGCAAAAAGCGAAAATTAAAGAAGTAGAAAAAGAATACATTGAAAATGCGAAAGTAATCGGTGCGACTTTATCGAAATGTGCAATTGATTCACTTATTTATGAGCGTACATTTGATTTAGTTGTCGTAGATGAAGTAAGTATGGCTTATGTTCCGCAAATCGCATTAGCTGCTTCACTTGGGAAACGTATTGTCGTTTGTGGTGACTTTTTACAGTTACCTCCGATTGCGATGGCGAACCATGAACTCGTTCGAAAATGGCTCGGTGAAGATATGTTTTATCATGCAGGGATTGTTGATTCTGTAAATAAATCAGAAGCACATCCGAACCTTTTTATGCTGCAGGAGCAAAGACGTATGCATACGGATATATCGAAGTTTACGAATTCATTTATTTATAAAAATAGAGTGTACGATCATCCATCTGTTTCAGAGCGTAAAGAACTTGCGAAACTGCAACCGTTCGCAAATGAGGCGAGTGTTTTATTTGATACGAGCTTAATGGGAGCCTTTTCTTTAAAAGACGCTGCTTCCGGTTCTCGTTTTAATATTATGTCTGGTTTAGTAGCGATGCAAATGATGTTAATTGGATTGTTAGACGGTGTTCAATCTATCGGTGTAGTTACGCCTTACAGGGCACAGTCCCGCTTTTTATCAACGTGCATTAGAGAAATGTTGCAGAGAACGAAATATCAAAACATACCAGTTTTAGCGGCGACGGTTCATAAATTCCAAGGTTCTGAAAGAGATATGATGATATTTGATACGGTTGATAGTTATCCGCAAGAACGACCTGGCGTGTTATTCTTTGACCATAAAAATCATCGCCTCGTCAACGTTGCAGTAACGAGAGCGAGAGGGAAGTTCATTCAATTATCAGATTGCCATTATATGCGTAAAAACCTTTCGAGAAAACAAGCGTTATCGCAATTAACAGCTCATATAGAACGTCACGGAGATGTGTATGATCGCACGACATCAAGACAATTGTGGGAGCGAAAAATCTCGAAACGTTTACGCTGGTTTATGGAAATGAATCTTGAAGAACCGAAAGGGTTATTGAAAGATATTTTAGCTGCAAAACGAAAAATTATCATTTCACTTCCAAGTACAAGGCAAGTAGATAAGCGAGTCTGGCAAGCGTTAATGCGTACAAATGCGCAAATAACAGTGTATAGTGATGGACCAGTTCCGTTAAAAAATGTAAAGTTACAAAGACAAAATAAAGCATTCCCGTTTATCGTAATCGATGATGAAATCTTTTGGGCAGGAGCACCTCTTACATCTCAAATGATGTTTGAAGGTAGTATGGAATTTCCGTACATATGTGCAAGATTACAAGCACCTGAAACAATTGGCGTATTAAAAGGTTTTTTAGATATTCGGTAAATTCAGATAGGAATTCCTTGACTTTTGCCTGGAATGAACTTAGAATGAAAATAATTTAATATGATTTTATGAAAATTCTTATCACGAGAGGTTGAGGGACTGGCCCTATGACACCTCGGCAGCGGATTCTTTATGAATACTGTGCCAATTCCAGCAAGGTAACTTGAAAGATAAGAAAGAAGCTCATTTTGACTGTATATACAGAAGCCTCTTTCTATCTTTTAGAAAGAGGCTTTTTTACGTGAAAATAAAAGGAGGAAGAAAAATGGGAGCGACAGGAGTAACGTCACAAAGAAAAACAATTGAAGAGAGTATAGAAAGAAATAAGGAAAAGTACATAGAAACAAGTCATAATATTCATGCGAATCCGGAGATTGGTAACCAAGAATTTTACGCATCAAGAACGTTAAGTTTGTTGTTAGGAAGCGCAGGATTTCAGTTGCAGCACAATATAGCTGGTCATGAAACAGGATTTATCGCGCGGAAAAGTTCCGGGAAACAAGGGCCAGTTATCGCATTTTTAGCTGAGTATGACGCTTTACCAGGACTCGGTCATGCGTGTGGTCACAATTTAATCGGAACAATTAGCGTTGCAGCAGCGATCGCGTTATCAGAAACGCTTGAGGAAATCGGCGGAGAAGTTGTCGTGTTCGGAACACCAGCAGAAGAGGGCGGGCCAAATGGTAGCGCAAAATCGAGTTATGTGAAAGCTGGCTTATTTAAAAACATTGATGCGGCGCTTATGATTCATCCGAGCGGAAAAACAGCTCCAACGAGTCCATCACTAGCGGTCGATCCACTTGATTTTCATTTTTACGGAAAAACAGCTCATGCAGCGGCCTCACCAGAAGAAGGAATTAACGCATTAGATGCGATTATCCAGCTTTATAACGGTATTAATGCACTTCGCCAACAACTTCCGTCAGATGTGAGAATTCATGGTGTTATTACTGAGGGCGGAAAAGCACCTAATATTATTCCTGACTACGCCGCAGCAAGGTTCTTCATCCGCGCAGCAACGAGAAAAAGATGTGCGGAAGTAACAGAGAAAGTAAGAAACATCGCACAAGGGGCAGCGTTAGCAACAGGCACAAAAGTGAAAATTCATCAATTCCAAAATGAAATCGATGAACTACTCGTAACAAAAACATTTAATGACGTCGTAGCGGAAGAGTTAGAACTACTAGGTGAAGATGTAAACCGTAAAGAAAGAGTAGGAATTGGCTCAACAGATGCAGGAAACGTAAGCCAAGTCGTACCGACAATTCATCCGTACATCAAAATCGGTCCAGACGATTTAATTGCGCATACGAATGAATTTAGAGAAGCAGCACGTTCAGAACTTGGAGATAAAGCGCTAATCACATCGGCAAAAGCACTAGCAAATACAGCGTATCGATTAATTATAGAAGAAGGTTTGTTAGAGAAGGTGAAGGAGGAGTTTAGGGAGGCGCGGAAGAATCAAGGATAGGGAAGAAGGAGAATTATACTCGGGATTTTTTAGTAGGAAATTGAATGAAAAAAGAACCAGCCTATGGCTGGTTTTATTATATTATAAAAGAATTTTTCCACATACACTTCATATTTCTACCTTAGTACCCTCTTATCAGAACGACAATTTCTCTTCAAATTCACTCTTTAAAACAATTAAAGGAGATGATAATCCAAATTGCATTAAAGAGTCTAAAAATGCAGCGAGAGAATCCATCGAATCGCTCATGACTTTCATCATATAATTAAATTCCCCGCTAATTCGATATAAATCTGTTACTTCAGGAGCGGCATTACAATATTGGATGAAATCAGAGCATTGACTCGTTTTGAACATAATAAATGCTTGGATGTTTTTATTAATTTTGGAAGGCTCAAATTTCGTTCGGTAAGCAGCTATAACCCCTTGATCTTCAAGCTTGTTAATGCGTTCTTTTACAGCAGGCTGCGTCATGGATATGATCCGTCCTATTTCTGAAACGGAAATTCTCGCATTTTCATATAACAAGTTCATAATTTTATGATCGATTTCATCCAGTTTTACTGCGTTTTGCATTGTGTAGCCTCCTTGTTATATTTTCTAAAGTAAATTACAAATTATAACTATAATATCATAAGTAAACGAACTAAATTACCTATAAATCTATATTTAAAATGATTGGTTTTTGCATGAAAATATAAGTATAGAATTTATCTCACATTAACTGCCCGTAAACGCCCGATTGGTGAGGGCTGATTAAAGTTTCACTTTATCAAACGGAAATTTAGGAAGGGTGGAAAAAATGAAGAATCTTGATGGGAAAGTAGCGTTAGTAACAGGGGCGAGTCGCGGTATTGGTCGTGCGATTGCGATGAGATTGGCAAACGACGGTGCATTAGTTGCAATTCACTATGGCCGAAATAAAGCAGCTGCAGATGAAACAATTAGTGAGATTGAATCTAATGGAGGAAAGGCATTCTTAATTGAAGCGGATTTCAATTCAATTGATGGTGTCAAAAAGATAGTAGAACAATTGAAGAATGAATTACAAATAAGAGTTGGTACATCAGAGATTGATATTTTAGTAAACAATGCAGGGATAGGTACACAAGGAACAATTGAAAATACGACAGAAGAAGTTTTTGATGAAATTATGTCTGTAAATATTAAAGCACCGTTCTTCTTAATTCAGCAAACATTACCGTTATTACGAGCGGAGGGGCGAGTTATTAACATTTCATCAGCTGAAGTAAGACTTGGTTTTACAGGGTCCATTGCATACGGTTTAAGTAAAGGTGCACTAAATACGATGACACTTCCTCTAGCTAAACATCTTGGAGAAAGGGGTATAACAGTGAATACAATTATGCCTGGATATACGAAGACAGATATAAATGCGAAATTGCTAGATAATCCGGAAATACGAAATTTTGCTACGAATTCATCTGTGTTCGGACGAATAGGGCAAGTTGAAGATATTGCAGATGCAGTCGCATTCCTTGCTTCTTCTGATAGCCGCTGGGTAACAGGGCAAATTTTAGATGTTTCTGGAGGATTTTGTTTATAGGGGCACTACTTCATACCCATCAAGCTAATATTTTCATATCCCCCTAAATTAAAATTTTCTTTCTCTACAGATAGCTATTTTGAGAAGCCGCTCATTTTTTCGTTTTGGGGGCATTTCTTTTTCTTAAGTTGATGGGTATGTATGGTGACCCCTATTAGACGATAGTGAATTAACAATTTCGGGGTTCAGTTCAACTTTATTCAAAATAAGATTTTTTTGCAGTAAAATCAATGTTAGTGGAACTTTTTTAATCAAACTTTTTTCTAAATTAACATAAATACTTGCAACATTTAAATTAGTACTATATAGTTCTAGTTATGACAAAGGTAAAATTAATGAATCAAAAACGTGTGATTGAAGTAGCTGCAACATTATTTTTAGAAAAAGGGTTTGCTTATACAAGTATGGATGAATTAGTACGTGTAAGCAAAGTTTCAAAGTCTAATGTGTATTATCACTTTTCTAATAAGGAAGTATTATTAGAAGGGGTCGTTGATTATTGGATTGAAATGTATCAATCTGCAATTGATGACGTACTTTCTCAGAACCAATTTTTAGTTGAAGATCGTATCCAACTGTTTTTAAAGCAATTATCACAAGGAGTTCAGTCGAGAGAGTATAAGGGGAGCTGTCCATTTATTACTCTTTATATTCAAAGTCCTACACAGGCCACGCAAATAAAAGAAAAAATAGGTCTTTTTTTTACAGAATTACAAAAGAAAGTTTCTCTATTACTTAAACAAGGGGTAGAGAATGGAGAATTCAGAAATACGATTAATATTGATGAGGTAGCATCACTTTTTATTACAAATCTTGAAGGAGCGTTATTTATTTCAGAAACATTGAAGGATGCAACTGTAATCACGAAAACAGCAGATTATTTATTTAACTTGCTTCGATAAAAGAAGCTTTTTTTTACATCAAATTAGTACTGAATAGTACTAAAAAGGAGATTTTATATGAGAACAGTATTTTTAATTGGTGGAACAGGCTTTATTGGAAAGCAATTAGTGAAAGAATTAGCTAAAGAGGATGTTAAAATTCTTCTTTTAGTGAGGTCGAAAAGTAAAGCAACACGCATTTTTCAAGAAAGAGGCATCTTAAAAAAGGCAGTTATGCACTTTATTGAAGGTGATTTGACGAAAATAGATTTAGGTCTAAGTGCTGAAGATAAGGAGAGGATATTGAAAACGGATGTGATTATTCACGCAGGAGGCCCCATGGATATTCAAGTGACAAGTAAAGAGGCAGCTTCCGTATTTTTAAATGGCGCCAAACATATTAGTGAATTAGCTAAAAGTATTCATCAATTGAAGGGCTTGCAACAATTTATTCATGTTGTAGGTTATATGAGTCCCTTTGATGATAAAAATAGCAAGATTGCAATTGATGTGTTTAAAGAAGGAAACAATTATTTGAAAATGAAAAATCCATATGAGAGAACAAAATTTTTAGCAGATCTTTATATCCGTCACCAGGCATCAGCAGTAGGTTATCCGCTTTCTGTAATTAATCCGCCAACTGTAGTTGGTAGTAGTAAAACAGGGAGTACAGAGCAGATAGCAGGATTAGGTTTGCTTGTGATGAGTATGCGAAGAGGGCTCATGCCAGTGATTCCTGGAGGTAAGGGATATAGGTTACCACTTATTTCAAACGATGAGCTTGCGAAGTTTATTGTGCAAGTTTTCAGATTGAAGCAACCGACTATTCAAACATATACACTTGTTGAAGACAAACAGCACGATCAGAACATTGCTGAATTATTAAGTATTATGTCGGAAAGTATGAATATGAGGGCACCAAAAATCTCTGTCCCAATGCCACTTATGAAAGCAATTATGAATAGTGGAGTAAGTAAAATAACAAAAATTCCTTCTGATGGACTGAATTTTATCACAAAACGAAAATTTTCAAATGTTTCAACGAAAAAAATTATGGGAGGAGATTGGTTTAAGAAGACGAGTGTAATGAAATTTTTCCCTGCCGTAGTAGCTGATCTGGATTATCGAATGATGTATCAAAATGGCCAGCATAATCATTTATTTAAACGAACATTATGCGATAACACTACCCTTTACCAATTACAAGGAGAGGGTAAACCGTTTATTTTATTACATGGTTTATTGAGTGATGGAGAGGATTTATTTCCTTTAGCACAAGAGCTTCATGAAAAAACTGGTCAACCTGTATGGATCTTGGATCTTCCAGGTTTGGGACGTTCTCCTTTTAAACAAGAGAAAAATCTTCTAGATATCTATTTGAATGTAGTGAAAAAGTTATTGGAGAAAGCTACTAATGGTGCACATCTAATTGGCCATTCATTCGGTGCGTTTATTCTTCTGGAAGCATTGGTACAAAAGTATATAGATAAGAAGTATTCAATCACTTTACTTCAGCCACCTGTTGCTAAAAAAAATGCTAAATCGCTAAATGTTCCCCAATTTATGAACAAATGGACATTAAAATTGGCAACTACTAATTTGATAGGGCGTTATTTATTAAGTAATGGTTTGTTTGAAAGTATGGAGAGTATCCCTGGAAATTATATTGAAAAAATAAGTAACAGTTTTACTTCTCCTAGAATTTTAAATACTACGGTTCAGCTTAACAGTTTACTACTGAAACACGATCAAGGTGATTTTAATGAAGTAACAAAGTATAATCTTCACATTATTTGGGGGGATTATGACAGAGACTATTCTGCTCCATCGCATCTTGGTAAGGTTGATTTTGTTCCATATGGCCATCATTTTCCTCTTAGCCATCCGAGTGAAACGGCAACATTAGTAATAAAAAATAGTAATACTAGCAGATGAGAGTGTGGGATAAATAAACAGTGTGTAGTAAGATCGTTGTGTCTTTGAAATAAAATAGTACTGTATGGGGTCCCACCCGATACCTATCAAGCTATACTTCTGAAATATCCCCAAAACGAAAATTTCATCCTTTCATAGTTGTCCATAGGATCTTAGGTCGATTTTCATTTTTGAGAAGAATACATTTCTCAAATTGATGGCAATATGGGGGGAAATAATGTTACGATGTTTATAAAAAAGTAGTTAGACTAGTGTGTTTTACTCCGATTCATTTCAAAATATAATTGAAAATCCATCTTTAAATTAAAAAAGAAGGTGTTACCTTTATATATTAATAACTTCGAAATATTGTATAACAGATAATTTTTATGCATTATTGATTAACATTGCTTATTGTGCTAACGAATCAGGATAGTGTGGCGACCGACAAACTAAATAGTTGCTTATCCTCAATTATTAGAAGGAAAGTTCTATCATTTCGAGAATTTATTAGACATAGACGAGTGCTATAATTTTCTATATCTACATATAAGAGGTGACTACGCATGAATCAAAGACCGTCAGAAGAAGAATACGCCGGGAACTCCGGCGAATATATCCGTTTGGTACCGGACGGTAACATCATCGATATTCTGCTCGCCCAGGAAAAACAAATGACCGAGCTCCTGGCATCGTTGACCGAAAGCCAGTACGCGTATCGGTATGCTGAAGGAAAATGGACGCTGAAAGAAGTCGTGGGCCACATTGCAGACTCGGAACGCGTCATGACCTACCGCCTGCTCCGGTTCGCAAGAGGGGACCAGACGTCTCTGACTGGTTTTGATCAGGAATTGTTCATGCCTCCTTTCGGAAGTTGGACAACCGAGCAATTGGCCGAAGACTACCGGGCCGTACGGCAATCAACGATCACATTGCTGCGCGGGCTACCGGCGGAGGCGTGGACCCGCAAGGGCACAGCCAACAACCTAAGCATTACGGTGCGCGCCCTCGCATACGGCATCGCAGGACACGAACTTCATCACATGGGGGTCATCCGAAATCGGTACTTGAGTTAATCGTCGGCTGAGGCCTTTGGAATGGAACTAACACCTCTCATACAACCTTAGATATTAGATACCGTTCTTATTGGGGTCCCGCCCTACAACCATCAACTTAAGGATTTAGACTATTTTTGAAATTAAAAGCACATTACTATTCTCTTATGTTAATGAGAAAAGGTGACGTGCTTTTTATGAATATGCACCAAAAACAAGAGTTATCTTTATTTGCCGAAGCGTTATATCGATTTTTTTCATTTGGGGGTATTTGTTTTTCTTAGCTTGATGGTGATGGGGCACTACTCTATAATGGTCAAATTAAAATTTAAAACAGTTATAGAGACTCCGTTCCTCGGAAATATTGTAACTATTAAGTTGTAAAAAGAACCGTAGTTTTTCATTTTTGGAAAGGCTATGACCTTTTTTAATGGTGACATGGATATGATGAGAGGAAGTTGAGTTATTTTAATCAAAAAAAATTGATTAATAAGTTGCATAAAGAACTAAACAGCGTATATACTATAAATATCAAAAAAAGTTGATGAAGGGAGAGTGAACTACAGTGGCGCAAGATTTTCAGCTCTATGAGAAAAAATTCAAAGCATTAGCGGATCAGAAGCGTTTAGAGATTATGTATGAACTTTGCCAGCGAGGCCAGACTTGTGTATGTGATCTAACAGAGATTTTTGAAATGACGCAATCTAAGTTGTCATATCATTTAAAGATCTTATTAGATGCAGGTTTAATTGTAAAAGAAACAAAAGGTACGTGGAGTTATTATGATTTAAATGATGCGGAAGTAAATAATTTATTATCAGAAGAATTATGCTGTATCTTTAGAAAAACAGGCAAAGGTAGCTGTTGTTAAAATTTTGCACCATTAATCAAAAAAAATTGATTAATAACATATAAAGAGGAGGAATAAGCTATGAGATATGTTCACGTTGGTATAAATGTTACGGATTTAGAGAAGTCTGTTGAATTTTATGGAAAGGTATTTGGTGTGTCACCAGTTAAGGTGAAAATGGATTATGCAAAATTTTTATTAGAGACGCCAGGACTTAATTTCACGCTGAACGTGCGAGATGAAGTTAAAGGAAATCAGGTAAATCATTTTGGTTTTCAAGTGGATACAGCTGAAGAAATTACATTACATAAAGAAAGATTAGAAAAAGAAGGTTTCTTTGCGCGTGATGAGATGGATACAACTTGTTGCTATGCAGTTCAAGATAAGTTTTGGGTAACGGATCCTGATGGTAACGAGTGGGAATTCTTTTATACAAAAGCACATAGTGATGTTCATAAAATTGAAGAGCCTTCTTGTTGCACGACTTCTAACGTAGTAGATAAAAATTCTTGTTGTTAATAGGAGATGGAAAATAAAATGAAACGTTTATCTTTTCTAGATCGATATTTAACACTATGGATTTTTCTAGCTATGGCTGTTGGGATTGGTTTAGGGTTTGTGTTTCCTAGTGTAGTAGACGGACTAAATACATTACAAGTTGGAACGACGTCCATCCCGCTCGCTGTTGGTTTAATTGTCATGATGTATCCACCGTTGGCGAAAGTTCGTTACGAGGAAATGGGCCGGGTATTTAAAGATGTAAAAGTATTGGTTTTATCTTTAGTGCAAAACTGGATTATTGGTCCTGTACTTATGTTTGTTTTAGCAATTATTTTTCTTCCAGATAAGCCAGAATACATGGTCGGACTCATTATGATTGGTTTAGCACGCTGCATTGCAATGGTAATTGTTTGGAACGACCTTGCAGATGGGGATAAAGAGTATGCAGCAGGTTTAGTGGCTTTTAACTCCGTATTCCAAATGTTATTCTTCTCTGTTTATGCATACGTGTTTGTAACAGTCATTCCAGAATGGTTAGGGATTGAAGGGGCTATTGTCGATATTACAATGGGAGAAGTAGCGAAATCAGTATTTATCTATTTGGGAATTCCTTTTATAGCAGGTATGTTGACACGTTTTGTACTCGTTAAGTTAAAAGGAAGACAGTGGTATGAAAAGGTGTTTATACCGAAGATTAGTCCACTTACATTACTTGCATTACTATTTACAATCATCGTTATGTTCTCTTTAAAAGGGGAAATGATTGTTAGCGTACCATTAGATGTAGTAAGAATAGCAATTCCGTTATTAATCTATTTTATTGTAATGTTTTTTGTTTCTTTCTTTATGGGAAGAAAAATTGGTGCAAACTATCCGGTGACTACAACGTTAGCATTTACAGCAGGTAGCAATAACTTCGAGTTAGCAATTGCTGTAGCAGTTGGTGTGTTTGGTATTCATTCAGGCGCAGCATTTGCAGCTGTTATCGGGCCGTTAGTTGAAGTACCTGTAATGATTGCACTTGTAAACGTCGCTTTTTGGTTTAAGCGTAAATATTTTAATGATCAACCAGTATAATTTAAAAATAAAGGCGGAAAACAACATGGAAAACAAAAAGACAATCTATTTCTTATGCACAGGAAATTCATGCCGAAGCCAAATGGCAGAAGCATGGGGCAAACAATATTTAGGAGATAAGTGGAATGTATATTCTGCAGGAATCCAAGCACACGGAGTAAATACAAATGCTATTAAAGCGATGAAAGAAGTAAATATCGACATAACAGATCAAACATCAGATATAATTGATGTAAATATTTTAAATAACGCTGATTTAGTTGTTACCCTTTGTAGTCATGCGGATTCTGTTTGCCCTTCGACACCTCCGCACGTAAATCGTGTTCACTGGGAATTTGATGACCCGGCAGGAAAAGAATGGTCTGAATTTCAACGTGTTCGCGATGAAATAGGAGAGCGTATAAAACGATTTTCTGAAACAGGGGAGTAAATAAAGGAAAGAGCCAATCTTCTATTGTATAGGGGATTGGCTCTTTTTCTATACATAGTCACTACTGCATTGGTTTACAACAACTATCTCAACGAATGTAGAATATTATGTAAGAATGATATAGTTAGAATAGTAGTCCACCTCTATTAAATTTATATATATAATACTATTAATAATGAATAGAATTTTGGTTTTTAGAGTAATCGAGATAGTAATCATAAAAAATAGCGTGTAATAAAAATTTTTTCACATGAAAGGAAAAAAGGGTGAAACACATAATAAAAGACGTATTAATAAATTATTTTAAAGAAATCCATTCACTAGCAGTGGAAGAAGAGCTACATAAAAATAGCTGGAATACAGATTTACACTATAAAATTATGGTGAATGGAAAGCGATATTCCGCACGGTTTATCAATAGCAAGCGAACAATCAATCCAGCTTTTGGGGCGTTATCAAACGAACAACTGATAGAGCAAGTACGTTTTACGTATTATTTATGCGAGCATGGAGTCCTTTTTATGCAAATTAATAAAAATAGGTCAGGAGAGTCATTTACATTAGTCGCTTGGAATGATGAACAATACCGATTTATATTGTCTAATTGGATTGAAGGAGAACATATTACACTCTGTACGGAAGCTATCGCAGAAGCATTTGGAAAGGAAGCAAGAAAGGTTCATGATATTTCTAGTGCATTTCAAAGCGCGATTTTTCAGAAGAAATCTCATTTGGATGGGTATGCCCAGTTTATTAATATGTTAGAAAGCAAGACAAGCACATGTAAGGAATTGCGGGAGTATATAGATCTTGCTAAATATCATATAGACTGCGCATATACGAGTGAATTAGAGTTTATTGTACAAACAGACTTAAATCCTTTGAATGTTTTATGGGGCTCAAGTCAACAGGTAAAAGGAATTGTAGATTTTGAATCTATTAGTTATGTTGACCGTATTGAAGGGTTAGCCTTTTTAATAAAATGGTACTCTCGAACGAAAGGAATACAGTCGCATAAAGTATGTCCGGAAGTTGCTAGAGCATTTTTAGAAGGGTATAAAGCTAATAACATTTTAACTTCAAATGATTATAAAAGACTTTCTTCGTTGCTATGGTTATCCGGTAGTTTAAATTGGAACTTCGTTAAAAAGACGATGAGTCTATTTGGTGACGGGAGAGAATTAGAGGAACATTTGAAAGTTTATAGAGTAAGGGGAGAAAGGTTGTCTTCATTGTTTTAATTTGTAGATAACATTTCTTCTCTTTTGGGATTTATAAAACAAAGCATATGAGGTGTTCTAAAAATGAAAATACAAATTGTATTGTTTGACGGATTCGGAGAGCTTGTCTCCTTTGCACCTTTTGAGGTATTGAAAAGAGCGATAGAAGAAGGGGCTCCGTTTACGGTTGAATTAGTTTCTAGTGAACCAAAACAAGAGGTTACTACTTCGTTTGGAGTTACGGTTAAACTACATGATTTTTTACGAATGGATAATCGTCCAGATTTGTTAATTGTACCCGGAGGTGGCTGGAATCATAAAGCTGAACATGGGGCGAGAAAGCAAGCAGAGATTGGAACTTTGACCAAAATGATTAGAGAGATGCACAATGAAGGAACGATTGTTGCGGGAGTTTGTACTGGAGGTATGTTACTAGCTGCATCCGGTATATTGAATGATAAAAAGGCAACAATGCATCATTTGGCGCAGAGTGAAATTAGTCAATAT
Organism: Bacillus sp. TH19; assembly: GCF_016651075.1. Taxonomy (NCBI): domain Bacteria; kingdom Bacillati; phylum Bacillota; class Bacilli; order Caryophanales; family Bacillaceae; genus Bacillus; species Bacillus sp. TH19. The sequence continues at coordinate 2,376,602 of NZ_JAEKEO010000007.1, forward strand.
GGGGCAGAACTTCTTCATTACAGAATTGTGGATCAAGGCGATATTATTACTGCAAGAGGAGTTACTTCAGGGATTGATTTAGGTCTTTGGATCACGGAAAGGTTTGCAAGTCCCAAAATTGCAGCTGCTGTTGAATATAGAATGGAATACGAGAGGCGAGGTGTTGTTTGGAAGTGATTTGAACGTAATCATAGTTTTTTGCTGTAGAGCGTATTACATATCCTTAAAGAAAAAGGGCCTACTCGTATGAGTTGGTTCTTTCTTTTATACACTACTATTTTTTACAGTAATATCTTTTCCAAAAGAGCATAGAATGGATCATGTATTTTGTTTCATAGTGATAATGATTTTTATTATATATTCATAAATTAGCAAAAAGTAGTTTACAAATTTGCGTCTGGCTTATATAATTTGACTCATATAAAAAAGTTTCCCCAGGGAAACTTAGGTATGGATTTACATTCATATTATATTTTTTTGTCCGAAAGTTGCCTTTGTGCAAAATAATTATATTAACGAAAAAAAGAAGGGGGAATACACAAAAAATGAGTGAGGCTATAATCGTCAAAGATTTGTTTGTATCCTATCAAGGGAATCAAGTAGTTCAAAACGTTTCTTTTGAAATTGAAAAAGGAAAACTCGTTGGAATTATCGGTCCAAACGGTGCGGGGAAATCTACTTTAATGAAAGCTGTTTTAGATTTAATCCCAAGTGATAAGGGATATGTTCGGATTCTTGGAGAGGATATTCGAAGCGCTAGAAAACATGTTGCATATGTACCGCAAAGAAGTGATATAGATTGGGATTTCCCGATCACAGTAATAGATGTCGTACTAATTGGAACGTATCCATCTTTAGGGATGATGAAAAGGCCGAAGAAAGAGCATCGGGATTGGGCGTTTGAATGTTTAAAAAAGGTCGGAATGGAAGAGTTTAAAAATCGTCAAATTGGTGAGCTTTCAGGCGGACAACAACAACGTGTCTTTTTGGCGAGAGCTTTAGCACAAAAGGCAGAGATATTTTTCTTAGATGAACCATTTGTTGGAATTGATGTAACAAGTGAAGAGACAATTATTAAAATTCTTAGAGAGCTACGTATAGAAGGGAAAACGATTGTTGTTGTACATCACGATTTAAGTAAAGCAGAGTCCTATTTTGATAAATTACTATTACTGAATAAAAGCTTAATTCATTACGGGGAAGTACGACAAGTATTAGAACCAACTGTTATGTCAAAAGCATATGTGAATCAAGGAATATTGTTTAATAATGCAGCGGAGGTACATTCATCATGAAGATTGTAGAATTTATAGATGCATTAACGCAGTACAGTTTTCTGCAGAAGGCGCTTTTAACTTCCGTTATGGTAGGAGTGATTTGTGGGGTAATAGGATGTTTTATTATTTTACGAGGTATGGCATTAATGGGTGATGCGATCTCACATGCCGTTCTTCCTGGAGTAGCACTTTCTTATATGATCGGTATGAACTATTTCATAGGGGCGGTTTTAACAGGTGTTATTACTGCAGTTGGAATTGGATTTGTAAGTCAAAATAGTAGAATTAAACATGATATGGCGATAGGGATTATGTTCACTTCTGTTTTCGCTGTAGGGATTATTTTAATTACCTTTATGAAGAGTAGTTCTGATTTGTATCATATTTTATTCGGGAATGTCCTATCAGTTCGTTCTTCTGATATGTGGATGACACTTATTATCGGAGTGGTTATTATCGGGCTTGTGATGCTATTTTACAAAGAATTACTCGTATCCACTTTTGATCCAACGATGGCGCAAAGTTACGGATTACCGAACAAATGGATTCATTATGGCTTAATGATACTACTTACAATGGTTACAGTAGCATCACTTCAAACTGTAGGAATTATTCTAGTTGTCGCTATGCTTATTATACCAGCGGCTACAGCGTATTTATTAACAAATCGTTTATGGGTCATGATTTATTTAGCCGCAGGTATTGGTGCACTTTCATCTGTAGTAGGGCTATATTTTAGTTTCTCTTATAATCTTGCTTCAGGTGCAACAATTGTTCTTGTCGCAACATTCTTGTTCGCATTGGCATTCTTTTTTTCACCGTCACAAGGTTTGTTTTGGAGAGCTATCAAAATTAGAAAAAATAGAGCAGAGTTGTCATAATTGATTGGAGGATAAAGATGAAATTCAAAAATGTTTTATTATCGATACTTTGTATTTTCGTATTTGCATTAACAGCGTGTTCGAGTAACACCAATGGAAAAGAAGAGGGCAATGGAAAATTAAAAGTTGTAACTACATACTCCATTATATATGATATGGTGAAGCAAATTGGTGGAGATAAAGTTGAGATTCATAGTCTTGTTCCGATTGGAGCTAACCCGCATGAATATGATCCATTACCAAAAGATGTTATGAAAATGACAGATGCAGATATGGTGTTTTACAATGGATTAAACCTAGAAGAGGGCGGAGCATGGTTTAAAAAACTATTGAAAACTGCAAACAAATCAGAAAAAGATGCACCGGTTTATAAAGTAAGTGAAGGTGTAGAGGCTATTTATTTAGAAACTAAGGGATTAGAAAAAGAACCAGATCCGCATGCATGGATGAATATTAAAAATGGTATTTTATATGCTGAAAATGTGAAAAAGGCATTAATTAAAGAAGACCCTAAAAATAAAGAGTTCTATACTAAAAATGCCGAAAAGTATGTAGCAGAACTTCAAAAGTTACACGATGAGACAGTGAATAGAATTCATCAAATTCCTGAGGAAAAACGTTTCTTAATCTCTAGTGAAGGTGCTTTTAAATACTTTGGAAAAGCGTATGACATTAAGACGGGATACATTTGGGAAATTAACTCAGAAAACCAAGGTACGCCAGATCAAATTAGAGATGTTGTAAGTGTAATTCAAACAAACAAAGTTCCAGCTTTATTTGTAGAAACAAGTGTAGATCGACGTAGCATGGAAACTGTTTCAAAAGAAACAAACGTGCCAATTGGAGGGACAATTTTTACAGACTCACTAGGTAAAACGGGTGAGGATGGAGATACGTATTTGAAAATGATGAAATGGAATATAGATACAATTATTAATGGATTACAAAAATTATAAAAGGCTTCGTAAAATTCAACAACAATTCCTTCACCCTTTTATATGTTAAGAAACTTCGCATAAATCTGTCCTTATAGGTCAAAATATGTAAGGTATTGTGCTGGAATGCACTTGCCTATTCTAAATAAGGAGTGAGATGAATGGCTGATAAAAACGAACGTAACCGTGTCGATAATGATGCTGGCGAAGCGGTAGGAACTGGTGTCGGTGCTGTCGCTGGAGCTGCTGTAGGTTCTGTTCTTGGTCCACTTGGTACCGTTGCAGGAGCCGTTGTAGGAGGAGCGATGGGTAACAAAGTCGGCGAAGGTGCCGATGAAGCTAATGACAGTGTTGCGACCCGAGAAGATTAGAATTTAACCAAAGTGACACTGAATGAATTGGATTCCCAAAAAAGGGAGTCCTTTTTTTATTAAGTTAATTCAGCTTTTTTAGGTAAATTCCCAGTAAGATTGTAAATCAATTCACTTAAAGTAACGGGTGCGTTAGTTCAACAAGCTATAAGCAGCAATCATAATCATTTTCTTAATCTTCAGCAATCGGTCGTTATTGCTGAATAAACCTTAGATTTTTAATCGACTTTATTGTTATATTTTTGAGTACAGTGAAGTATCTTATATCGGAAATTAAACAACTATATTTTAACCCCGTCCTAAATTTAGAACGGGGTTATGCTTGTTTTAGCTTTTAAAGTTTAATAGCACCACCTAAATGGAAGTTTTATCTCGCAACGAAGAGGTAACTCCAGTTCTAAAAGAAGGGCCTGAAGTGTTTTGGAGTTTGTAGAGTTGATAGATGCTTTAAGATATGTTTCATCAAGTCGTGATAAACCTTTTAAAGCTTATAAGCATATTACTGAAAATTGGGATGATAACAAGGATAGTGTAAATTCACAGTGGAAAAATATAATTGAGGGATTATCAATTTCCAGTGTCAAAGGTGAAGCATTCAAGGCAGTTGCTAGTACCATAGAAGGTTTCTTTAAGGAACAGGAATGACTTAATAGTCATTCCTGTTTGTTTTTTTGCGGTATCAAGTTAAGAAGCACACTCTTCCCCAAAAATCATAAAAATGAACTTCGGTTCTGTGAAAAAAATCCATTTAGGGGGTGCTTTAAAATCTTAGCTTGATGGATGTGGGGTACCACCCCATATTAGAAAAAACGATATTTTGATGCAAAGTTATGGTGCAAGCAAGAGCATTAAAGTTCTATCGCTAATTCTTTTTTTGATATAATAGATGTGAAGCAGGAAATAGATAGAAAGATACTTCTAGTGATTTTATACTTAAAATGTAGGGAGATTGAACAGAGTTATGGGGAATGAAAAAGAAATTAGTTCCGCTAAATTAATATGGAAGATGACGCGCCCACATACATTAACGGCGACGTTTTCTCCTGTAATTTTAGGGACAGTGGCATCACTTTACATTGCAGAAATTCATTGGCTTTTATTTATTGCGATGATGGTTGCATGTTTAGCGTTGCAAATAGCAACGAATTTATTTAATGAGTACTATGATTTCAAACGTGGATTAGATACCGCTGATTCAGTTGGCATCGGTGGTGGAATTGTCCGTCATGGATTGAAACCAAAAAATGTTTTAACAGTTGCGCTTTTATTGTATGTAGTAGCAGCATTTATTGGAATTTATATTTGTATGAATAGCAGCTGGTGGTTAGTCGTTATTGGTTTAATCGGGATGGCGGTTGGCTATTTATATACAGGTGGTCCCTTACCAATTGCGTACACTCCGTTTGGAGAATTAGTTTCTGGATTGTTAATGGGGACATGTTTTGTACTCATTTCTTTCTTTATTCAAACGAATACTATAACGATTGAAAGTGTATTGATTTCCATTCCAATTGGAATTTTAGTAGGTGCAATCAACATGTCGAATAACATCCGAGATATCGAAGAAGATATTAAAGGTGGAAGAAAGACATTGGTAATCCTCCTTGGGAGAGAGAAAGCAGTAGTAACACTAGCTGTAGCCTTTTTCATTGCTTATTTATGGATTGCCGTGATTGTATTGATGGGTTATATAAGCCCTTGGGCATTAGTTATGTTCCTAGGTTTGAAAAAGCCAATCTCTGCAATTCAAAGTTTCCAAAAAGGAGCAAAGGATCCCGGGTATATGCGCATCGCAATGAAATCAACAGCGATGACAAATACGATTTTTGGCTTCTTATTATCAGCAGGATTATTAATTAGTTATCTGTTTTAAATAAAAACTATTGTTAAGTGACTAAACCCCAATTTCTCGATTTTAATTTAGAGAGATTGGGGTTTTTATTTTGAGTTTGTTTAATGTTGTAAACTATTTTCATTTGAAATGCAAATACCAATAAATTGCAACTTCATCACTTGTCATATCCAAACTTTTATAAATAAGAAAATCAAATCCACCTATTACAAATCCACATTTTTCATAGAACTTACATGCTGCGACATTATTATTTTGCGTTTCAAGCATGATACCGGGCATGTTGGCTTCTTTTGCCCATTGCTTTGCTTGATCAACTAATCTTTTACCAACCCCGAGTGTACGATGTTTTTTATCCACCGTTATATCTTCTATGTAAGCATAGTGATTCCAATTCTTTTTCAATACTATTAATCCGATGATTTGGTTATGTAACAGTGCTATGTAAATTACTTGATTGGGCTTATTTATATATTCATTGTACGCCAGTTCTTCATTATCATTTTGTAAATAACTTTTTTCATAACTCGGAACGTCTTCTACTGTATATTCTATGCGTCTATTTACTTTTGAAAGAGAAAGAATTAACCGAGCATTCACTATAAAACTGTCATCAATCTCCGGGTGATTGTCTAAATCATTTGTTTCTAACTTTCTAATTAAAAGGCTCATCGTGATACCTCCCAAATCATATTATTTCTTCTGGTTCTTTATGTGATTCAAATTCATTCCAATTACAAAATTATAATGGAATTTCAATAGTAAGGCTATCTCTGCATTTTATCTTTATATCAGTATGCTATTATCTTGATATAACTATGTTACATTTAGTAGTGACAGAAATAGTGAAAGATTTCTAATTGGTTAAAATATAAAATGAACTATTTCTTTATAAAAATAAAATTAATCATGGGGAAGATGAAATATGCAAAGAACAATTTTAATTGTAGAAGATGAAGATATTTTACGTGAAATAATGAAGGATTACCTACTAAACGAAGGATATAACGTCTTAGAGGCGATTGATGGGAAAGAAGCATTATCTATATTTGAAGAACATGAGGTACATTTAATTATTTTAGACATTATGTTACCGGAATTAGATGGTTGGGCGGTCTGCCGGCGAATTCGTAAGAAATCTAATGTACCTATTATTATGCTAACGGCTCGGGTGGATGAAGATGATACCTTACTCGGATTTGAACTGGGAGCAGATGATTATGTTACAAAACCATATAGTCCTCCTATTTTATTGGCAAGAGCAAAACGATTAATTGAAAGCCGATATACTTCTACTGTTAATGTATCTATTGAAGACACATTAACTAGTAGTGGTATTCATGTACATTTCCCTTCTCGTACAGTAAATATAGATGAGAAAGAAATAAATCTGACGCATACAGAATTTGAAATATTAACGTATTTCATGCAAAATCAAGGGATTGTAATTTCAAGAGAACAACTAATCAATAAAATTTGGGGTTATGAATTCGCTGGGGATGATCGTACTGTTAATAGTCATATCCGTAATTTGCGTCATAAATTAGGGCAAAAAGCGACTTGTATTGTAACCGTTGTTAGAACTGGTTATAAATTTGAGGGGCAGGTATGAAAAAAGGAATTGTATTAAAGTTATTTATATTAACAACGGCATTATGCACACTTATTTTAGTGACTATTTTTATTGGACAAACCATATTTTTTAAGCAATATTATTCGAATCGAAAAGTTAATGATATTAAAACGAATATTCAATCCTTTGAAAAGGCATATATAAAAGCTGGAGATGACGCGAAAAGGATTCAAGAGTTGGAACAAAATTTCTACCAAGATAATGCGACATGGATTACAACGTTAAATAGTGTAGGGAATATAAAATATGCAAATGATTTTTCTTTAGAAATTCAGTTAGATCCTAACGGAAATAACACCTTTTCTGAACGTTTAATTCAGATACCGTTGTATAGTTTTGTTAATTTAGAAGATATACAAAGGATAAAAGATAGTTTAGAACAGGGGAATCATATTATTATCGATGGAGTGCAGGAAGGTGATGCAGTAGTCCCTGCGATGTTAACAATAAAAGAGAAGAATATTGGTTTGGAGAACAAGCAGTTGTCAGAGAAGTTATATGGCCCAAAAGTCGCATCTTCAAAAGAAAATTCACAGTTATATTTAGCAGGAAGTATTAAGAACGTGCAGTTACCGGAGGGTACTGTAGGAACTAACTCTATTTATGGAAATCGTGTGTTAATAGATAGAATAAAACAATTTCAGGTTGATTTAATATTAAATCAAAAACCAAATAATATTACTTCTACAGAAATAGTGGATTATGAAGAAAATGATATTAAATATAAACTATTAATCAAACTAACAATAGATGCAGATGGTAAGGTGAATTATATATTTGCTATGACATCATTACAGCCAGTTGATGAAGCTGTGCAAATGATAAAGGATTATTATGTATATTTAATTATATTTGTATTGATTTTAATCGTTTTGATATCGTTCTATTATTCAAATAAAATCGCCAAACCACTATTACAAATAAATGATACTACAAAAAAAATCGCTGGTTTAGATTTCTCAGAGACGATACCTATTACTACAAAGGATGAAATAGGTGATTTATCAAAAAATATTAATACACTTTCTAAGGCTTTGCATTCGTATATTAATCAATTGCAGCAAGATATAGAGAAAGAAAAGCAATTAGAAAATACACGTAAAGAATTTATCGCGGGTGTTTCACATGAGTTAAAAACACCTTTAAGTATTATGAAAAGTTGTATTTCAATTTTGGAGGATGGTGTTGCTAGTAATAAAAAGGATTATTACTTTAAAGCAATGTCAAAAGAAGTAGATAAAATGGATATGCTCATTATTGATATGCTGGAGTTAGCAAAGTTCGAGTCTGGTACGTATAAAATGGAAATGGATGTTTTCCATATTGATGAGATGATTGATTATATATGTGAGCAATTAACCTCGGATATAACAGCTAAGCAATTACATGTGCATAAACAACTTTCTAAAATTGAGGTAGTTGCAAATCCACATCGAATAGAACAGGTGGTTACTAACTTTATTACGAATGCGATTCGTTACACACCGGAACATGAGAATATTATTATTTCTACAATAGAAGAAAATGAACGTGTAAAAGTATGTGTAGAAAATAAAGGAGCACATATTGAACTAGAACATTTAGAGAAAATATGGGATCGTTTTTATCGAGGAGATACGTCTCGTCAACGCTCCAAAGGTGGAACAGGATTGGGCCTTGCTATTTCAAAAAATATATTAGAGCTGCATGGTGCGGAATATGGTGTTTCGAATACAGAAGATGGAGTGTTATTTTTCTTCTACTTAAATAAAAACGTGTAGAATTTTCGTTCTACACGTTTTTATCATTTTTAAACAAAATCGACATTATCTGCATTTTATCTTTATCCGTCTCTATTAATCTATTTATTGTAGATACCGGTTGAAACGAATGATTCAGTCGAGTAAAGGCTCAGCCTTATAAATAATGAATATGAAAATTAATAGGGAAAGGATCGAAAAATAATGAAAGAATCACAAAGTAAGGAAAAAACAAGTCGATTAACTAAGGTAATAATATCTCTAGGAGTTGTTTTAGCAACGACCTTTTTCACTTTCTTTTTAATTGGAAAATGGCACTCTATCCCAGCGAAGGGAGTAGCTAATGAAAGTATGAAACAAGTTAATACGCAACAACAAGAAAAGAAAAAGGAAACACAACCGACAAAACAGAAAAGACCTGATGGAAAACCGGTAGGAAAAGTTGTGTATTTAACATTTGATGACGGTCCTAGCGAATTGACTGGGAAATTTTTAGATGTACTAAAAGAGCAAAATGTTGCTTCGACATTTTTTATGCAAGGTAGTAATTTACAAAATACAGGTTTTCAGGAAAATGTAAAACGAGCAGTAAAAGATGGACATTATATTGGTGCACATAGTATGACACATAATAGTGATAAGTTATACAAAAAAGGACAATTTGTACCAGAGATGAAAGAAACGTTAGATCTTATCCATAATATTACGGGTACAACTCCTAAACTAGTCCGTCCACCATATGGATCTGCACCAGGATTAAAGGGTGAGGAAATTCGTAATCAAATTGTAGAAGCAGCAATAAAAGTTTGGGATTGGACAATAGACTCAAATGATTGGAAGTTAAAAGATAATCCAACTCAGATTATCGAAAATGTAAAGAAACAGACAACAGAAGAAGTAGAAGTTGTTTTAATGCATGAAAAGGCGCAAACATTACAAGCTCTTCCTGAAATTATTAAATTTTATAAAGAGCAAGGGTATGAATTTGGGGTATATAATGATGAAGATCATTTTCGTCTAAACTTCCAGAAAGATCAACGTCTATAGTGAACGTGGTTATCTTAACAAGGTGTTTTTTATTACTAAATCAATAACTAAGCCAAAAGTCGATTTCCTATACGATAAAGAAATCGACTTTTTCTTTATGAAATTTTACTTTGTGTATGAAGCCTGTGTTTTATGATGAATATATTGAACTCATTTTAAAACGGCATTTGAGGGCTCGTATTATTTTTTCTAAATTTATTAGTTAAGATTATTCGACAATTATATAAATAATCATTTAAAGTATAAAATATACACATCTTAGGGAGGGCATATATGTGAAGAAGTGGATGAAAATTGTTCTTTACTCTTTACTAGGTATTTTACTTATAGGAAGTATTACGTTTTTGACTTGGTCTCAGTTTACTTATAAACCAACGAAAGAGGCTTTGTCGTTAGTAGATGATAAAAAAGATGAAGGTAATATAGTATTTGGAGAGAAAGATGCTAAAATAGGGGTTATTTTTTATCAAGGAGCTAAAGTAGAAGCTGAGGCTTACAGTTACTTAGGAAAAGCTCTTGCAAAAGAGGGGCATGTTGTAGTAATGCCTAAGTTACCATTAAATTTAGCGATACTTGGAATCAATGCAGTAGACAGTGTAATTGAACAGTATCCTGAAGTTCAAAAATGGTATGTTGCGGGGCATTCAATGGGAGGAGCTATGATTTCTAAGTATGCTTTTCAACATGAAGACAAGGTAGACGGGATCATTTTCTTAGGTTCGTATCCTGCAGATGATTTTTCTACCAAATCGATTCCAATGTTATCAATTTATGGAGAAGTAGATGCTTTAGCAACTGTAGAAAAAATAGAGAACAGTAAAAAGTTAATGTCAAAGAATACAACTATGCACATGATAAAAGGCGGAAACCATGCTCATTTTGGCATGTATGGTGAGCAAAAAGGTGATAATGCGAGCTTAATTACGTCAAAAGCACAACGAGATGAAACAGTGAAAGTAATTGAAGAATGGTTATTAAAACAATGATAGCGAATGTAATAAATTTACCGAAAGGATTCTCCCATCTCAAGCATGTGTAGGAAGATAGCCTAACGGTAGGTGGGAGAGATAATAAAGAGCCAACTCGTACGAATTGGCTCTTTTATTTATTTGCTATCTCCAATTGTCCCCTTATTTTCTCCGGAATGTCCTTTTCAGAAATAATGTCGTAGGAATAGACATACTTACCTTTCACATGAATTTTTAAGTAAGTTTTTCTTATAAAATCATTAGGAGTGTTCGTTCCTACTTTATATTCCTTCTCATTCCTTAATTCATCAACACCTTTTAGCGAGTACATAGCTCTTCCTTTATGATGGTAATCTGGAACGCCATATTCCTCCGCAATAGCGTATACATTTTTTTCTTCAGCAATCGGATTAAATCTGTCTAAATCTCCGCGTAATATGAAAGGTAGTAAGTATATAGGGAGGCCTATTCCTAGTATGCAAATTACAAATTTCTTCATGATCGTTTCTCCTCTTGTTCATTTACATGATTCAGTATAGAAAAAAATTCTTATAAATATAGAGGGAAATTCCTTAAGGTTTTCTTAATAAAGTTTAACCGTGTGAAAAAAGATTAACTTGAGCATTAAGCTTACGGAATGAATAGCCAAATAACCTGTTTTCTTTATTTTTTGATGGTAGGTTATTTGGTTTTATATTGGTATGAGTGAATTAAGAAATAAGTGGGATTTAGGAACTAGAATAAATTTATCTTACAGTAATAAGAGAATTATCTAAATAAATGATAGTGAGAACAATTAAAGAAAGCATCTAGTGGGGTGCTTTTTTCTTTTGGAATAGAGAATCCCATGGGGCAGTTACATGTAATTTAGTGCTGTGCTTCTAGGTCATTGGAAAATCCAACGATAAAAAAAGAGGGGGAAGGCATTTTTTATTGAAGCTTGTTAATGATAGCTTTTTAACTTGAGAGGGGGATCGTAAAATAGATTATTAATCTCTTTGATAATTTTTATTTTCCTTATAGCTGGCATACTGTATTAGAAATTTTTAATTTTGAAAGGAGAATCAATAATTATGGGTAAGAAAAGAAGAATAAGTAATAAGTTATTACTTGTCAGTGCAATTTGTACAATAACAATTCCCTCAGTATCATATGCGGAGGAAGTAATTTCACCTGAAAATTTTACGAGTTCTTCAAGTTTGTATGAGGGACGGAATACGGAAGTATTGAAAACAAGCTTATATCCTGATACATATAATTATCTGTTTAACCACCAATTTATTTCGAAATTAAAGGAAGCAAACACAACTATAAAAAAAGTAGACAATAGTGATGATGAAAATCCTATTATATCTACTACTCTTTCATTTATTCGCCATATGAATAGTGAAGATTATAAATCTGCATTTGATTTAACCTCAAGGTCATTACAGAAAATAATATCCAAAGAATGGTTGAAGAGCTATTGGGAGGGACTGCCAGTTCAATTACAAGCAGGTTCTTTTATAGAAATTGGAGAGGTTACACAAAAAGAGACAAATCCTGTTCATACAAATGTGGAGATTCAATTAGTTTTTGAACAAATGACTGTACCTTTACTAATAAAACTAGATCCATCTGGAAAAATAGACGATTTTCAACTCAGCATGTCGTTTAGTCCTGTTGCAGAGCGTCCATCATATAGTAAGCCTGAATCATTTGTTGATAAAGAAGTAGTAGTTGGAAGTGGTGCATTTCCATTACCAGGAACATTGTCTGTTCCAAAAGGAAAGGGTCCTTTCCCAGCGGTTATTCTTGTTCAAGGATCTGGAGCAACTGATCAGGATGAAACAGCGTTTGCTTTAAAACCATTTCGCGATTTAGCTGAAGGTCTTGCATCGAAGGGAATTGCTGTCCTTCGCTATAATAAACGAACATATGAACATGGGTTGAAAACACAATTCAGTCCCTTTTATACAGTTGATAAAGAGACAACAGATGATGCTCTTCTTGTAACTCAATTTCTTAAAAATGAGCCTCTAATAGATAAGAATCAAATTTATATTCTGGGTCATAGTCAAGGTGGAATGATGCTTCCGAAAATGATTGAAAAAGACCAAAATCAAAATATTGCTGGGGCAATTGTAATGGGAGGGCCAGCTCGTACGATCCAAGACGTTGTTTTAGATCAATTTGAGTACCTTTTTTCTATTGGAGCAATGAACCTAGAGGAATATAAATTCTACAAATCGCAATTTGAATTATTAAATGATCCCAATTTCTCTAGTCAGAATCCCCCAAAAGATTTTTACTTAGGATCAGCAGTATTTTGGGATTCTATCCGGAAAATTAAAGCAGCAGAAATGTCAAAAGAACAAAAGACACCGCTTCTTATTATTCAAGGAGAAAGAGACTATCAAGTTCAATCAAAAATCGAAATTCCTCTTTGGAAAGAACAATTAAAAGAACGAGATAACGTTGATTATCGACTATATCCAAAGTTAAATCATTTCTTTACAGAGGGGGATGGGGAAATAAGTAAGCCGGATGAATATTATAGTCCTGCTAATATACCTGAGTATGTTATAAATGATATTGCTGCTTGGGTGCAAGGAAGATCGCAATTAAATTAGCAACCATATGTTTTAATAAAGGCTTTCTTTCTGTAATCAAAATAGAAACCAGCATCCAGTAGATTTCTTCTTAAAAGAAGTAGAAAAACTTGAAGATGGTGGGCTATGGTTGAAATATGTAACAAAACTTGTTTAACCGTCATTTAACAATGAAGATACATTATGGAATGTATCTATATAATGAAAAAAGCGCTATTCTTTTTGTAGAAATATACAGAAAGGATGGCTTTTTTTCGCTTTATAGATAGTACAAAACCTTAGTTTGATAGTGATGTGGTGATACCCCATGTTAAATAACAGAACGGAATTTTGATTAATATAAATATCGTGTTGTAGTTTTTCATTCTTTAAATCAATGTCAATTTTTATAGGTATATTTAAGTTTCGTTTCATATTTAAAGAGTTGTAGCCATCATATAGCTATAACGTTTCAAGTTTTAAATAATAAGTACCGTTGCTGGAGAATCGACTTTTTTAATGAAATGGAAATGAGTAAGGTAAGAGAGTTTAAAAACATAAAATAATAGGAATTGTCTTTGTTATTTTATATTTAATGGATTGGCTTTGGCTTTATTTACTATGGGACATGCGAATTCGCATTAAAGTTCAAGAGAGAAATATATGAACGTACACGGATCGAAAGTACGATTGGTATTGGTCCGAATTTATTATTGAGTAAAGTAGCGATGGATATTGAGGCGAAAAAGAATAAAGATGGAATAGCGTATTGGACATATGACGATATACCCGAGAAGTTATGGAGTATTAGACCACTCAGTAAATTTTGGGGTATATCGTATAAAACGGAAATGAAATTAAATCGAAAAGGTATACATACGATTGGGGATTTAGCAGAGTACCCATTGAATTATTTAAAACAATCATTTGGTGTAATAGGAGAAGAATTACACTTGCATAGTAACGGGATTGATTTCAGCAGAATAGCAGAGAAATATGTTCCAGCGACAACATCTATAGCGAAAAGCCAAATATTATTTCGTGATTATTCAATTGAGGAGTTCATCGTTATTTTATTAGAGCATATAGAAGAAGTTTGTTACAGATTGAGACGAGAAAAGAAATACGCGCAAACGATTCATTTTTCAGTTGGGTATAGTAGGGAATACGGAGGAGGAATAAAAAAAGCACATACGTTAAACAGAGCAACAAATTTAACGATGGATATTTACAATGTTTGTACATATTTTTTATACGAGCGGCATACAGGGGAGCCGATTCGATCGATAAGTATTTCATTAACAAATTTAATAAATGAAGGAGAAGAGCAAATTTCACTTTTCGATAACATTATACAAAGGGAAAAAGAAATGCGATTAACGAAGGTTATGGACGAAATTCGAACACGATTTGGTAAGAACAGTATTTTACGTGGCATTTCCTACACAAGCGTCGCAACAGCAAGATATAGAAACACATTATTAGGAGGACATAAATCGTGAAGAATGCTAATATGCCAAAAGGAAGAGGTATGGTAAAGTGGCAACCGTTTGCCAGTATGCCAGAGCAGTTCGTCTGTATTAAAGAAATGATACAGGAGCAAACGAAAGTCCCGCGTCCAATCTTGACGCAAGATGCAAAGGAAATGATTGGAAATAAGCTGCTATGTTCATTTTTAGGTGAAGAAGAGGTTTTACTTACATATTATAAAGATGGCTATCTATATAAAAATTACATAACAGTAGCTGATATAAATCCATTAAATAAGACGATTACTTGTACCGATGCTTTTCATAATCAAAGGATGTTTAAGTTTGTTGATGTAATTGAAGTGAATTAGAGGGGGAGAAATAAAAAATCATCTCTTCCTAACTTAATTATATCATGTAAATCACGTTCGAAATAGACTGTTTATTCTTATTTACTACTGCTACAATCAAGAACACACGCATAGTAAGGAGAGATGTTACATGAGTTCTTTCGTTCTCGATTTTCAGGAAATAGAAAAAACGCAGCTTTCGCTCGTTGGCGGAAAAGGATTGAATTTAGGGGCATTATCAAACATTCAAGGAATACAAGTGCCAGAAGGTTTTTGTGTTACAACGGTAGGGTATGAAAAGGCCATCGAACAAAATGAAGCGTTTCAAGCTTTGTTGAGTCAATTAGCAATGTTAAAAATTGAAGACCGGGCTCAAATTGCTGAAATTAGTAAGAAGATTAGAGAAACCATTATGGCAGTAGAAATTCCTTCTGATGTAGTGGAAGCAGCGGCTTATTATATCTCTCGTTTTGGAAATGAACATGCTTATGCAGTGCGTTCTAGTGCTACGGCTGAAGATTTGCCGTATGCCTCGTTTGCTGGTCAACAAGATACGTATTTAAATATCATCGGAGAAGAAGCGATTTTGCAGCATGTAAGAAAGTGCTGGGCTTCTTTATTTACAGAGCGAGCAGTTATGTACCGCATGCAAAATGGCTTTGAACATAGTCAAGTTTCTATATGTGTTGTCGTTCAAAGGATGGTTTTTCCGGAGGCTTCGGGCATTTTATTTACTGCTGATCCGATTACTTCTAATAGGAAGGTGCTATCAATCGATGCAAGTTTTGGACTCGGTGAGGCTTTAGTCTCTGGCTTAGTATGTGCTGATAATTATAAAGTAAAAGAAGGCAAAATTACCGGAATGATGATAGCGACTAAAAAATTAGCTATTTATGCTTTAAAAGAGGGCGGAACAGAGACGAAACAGATTGATTCGGTTCAGCAAAAGCTTCAAACATTGTCTGAACCACAAATATTACAACTAGCACAGATCGGAAGACAGATTGAAGCTAATTTTGGTTGTCCGCAAGATATTGAATGGTGTTTAGTGGATGATACATTTTATATTGTCCAAAGTCGCCCAATCACGACTTTATATCCAATACCAGAAGTAAATGATGGGGAAAATCATGTGTATGTATCGGTTGGTCACCAGCAAATGATGACCGATCCCTTGAAGCCATTAGGAATGTCTTTATTCCAGTTAACATCTTTTGGACAGAGGTTTCAAGCTGGAGGAAGGTTGTTTGTTGATGTTGCACAAAGATTGGCTTCGCCTACTAGTAGAGAACTTTTATTAAATATGATAGGGAATTCGGAACCGCTTATTAAAGATGCATTAACGACTGTAGTCGAGCGAGATGATTTTATTACATTGTTACCAGATGATGAAAAAGAAAAGAGTGTTGGTAAAAGTGAACCACCTGCAAGTTCACAACCAAAAATTGAAAACAATCCAGCGATCGTTACGGATTTAATAAAGATGAATCAAGCATCAATCGAAGAGTTAAAACGAAACATGCAAACGAAATCAGGGGTGGATGTACTTGATTTTATTTTGGAAGATATGCAGCAATTAAAGAAAATATTATTTCATCCGCAAAGTATGGCTGTCATTATGGCAGGTATGGATGCTTCAACATGGATCAATGAAAAAATGGAGCAATGGCTAGGCGAAAAGAATGCAGCAGACACACTTTCTCAATCAGTACAAAACAATATTACGTCTGAAATGGGGCTAGCATTACTCGATGTTGCTGATGTGATTCGGCCATATCCAGAAGTTATTGCGTATTTACAACATGTAGAAAATGATAACTTTTTAGATGAATTAGTTCAATTTAAAGGCGGAGAAAAAGCTCGAGATGCCATTCTAACTTTTCTAAATAAATACGGAATGAGATGCAGCGGAGAAATCGACATTACGAAAACGCGCTGGAGTGAAAAGCCAACAACCATTATCCCGATGATTTTAAATAATATAAGAGATTTTGAAGATGGTGCTAGTAAACGGAAATTTGAAGAAGGACTGCAGGAAGCTTTGAAAAAAGAAGAAGAGTTAGTAGATCGATTGCAGCATTTGCCGGATGGTAAACAAAAAGTAGAAGAGACGAAGCGAATGATTCGTAACATCCGTAATTGTATTGGTTATCGTGAATATCCAAAATACGGCATGATTAATCGTTATTTCATATATAAGAAGGCATTATTGAAAGAAGCTGAACAACTTGTGCAGAGCGGTGTCATTCATGTAGTCGATGATATATACTATCTAACTTTTGAAGAACTTCACGAAGTTGTCCTTACGAATAAACTAGATTACGAGCTTATTCATAAACAAAAAAATGATTACAAATTATATGAAAAACTAACGCCTCCACGTGTAATGACGTCTGATGGAGAAATCATTACAGGTAAATATAAACGAGAAAATCTTCCGGCTGACGCGATTGTAGGTTTGCCTGTTTCTTCAGGAGTGATTGAGGGGAGAGCACGCGTTATTTTAAATATGGAAGATGCGAATTTAGAAGATGGAGATATATTAGTTACTGCCTTTACTGACCCTGGATGGACACCATTGTTTGTGTCTATAAAAGGGTTAGTCACCGAAGTTGGTGGGCTCATGACACACGGAGCAGTTATTGCACGTGAATATGGATTACCAGCAGTCGTCGGTGTAGAGAATGCTACGAAACGAATAAAAGATGGGCAACGAATTCGGGTACATGGGACTGAAGGGTATATTGAAGTGTTGTAATGAAATAAAAGATCATCCGCTATTATAGTAGATGATCTTTTATTATATAGCTGACTTATTTTTTTAAACCAGCCGCATAAAAAGGTCCATGAACTGCGATTGTTGATAAAATACGAGCAATCTCCTCAGGTGTTTCTTTTTGTCCATTATTTAACCATTGTTGAATGACACCTATATGAGCAGATGCCATATAAGAAGCTAAGTATTGGCTTGGGACAAGTAAATCCTCCTTATTAATGAGAGGCCCATTCGTATCTTCAAATAGTGTTTTCCACATAAAGTCTTTCAGTTTCGTTTGGAAAGATAAATCTCCTTTTGGGCTTAGTACAGCTTTCATAAAATCACTATTTTCATTTAGAAATTCAAGAATAGAAGCGATAAGTATAAATGGCATTGTGGGGGAAGGGCTTGATCCAAGATCAGCAATAACTTCCGGTAATCTCTGTTTAGCAATGCTAGAAAATTCATACATAATTTCTTCTTGGCATTTTGTCATTAAATCAAATTTATCTTGGTAATGTGTATAAAATGTACCACGATTTATGTTTGCCTTCGTAGTAATATCTTTCACTGTAATGGCGTCAAAACCTTTTTCCTCAATTAATTCCACTAATGCATTTCGTATGGCAGTTTTCGTACGAATAACACGTAAATCTAAATTACTATCGCGCAAAGTATGTCCCTCCTTAATTTTAGCCAACACATTTCAAGGATGTGTCTTATAACCGACACATTCACGATTTTTGATTATTGTATAAGGTTCAACTCGAACATATAATTCAAATATAAATAAACAACACGTTGTTGGTTATTATAAATCAAATTAAAGGAGGAGAAAAGAAAATGTTTAAAAACAAACTTTTATTGTTATCTCCAGTTATTGCACTACTTGTTGTTTTTATTTTTTCATTAACATTATTTCCAACCGTTCAACCTAAGCCGAAAAACTTACCAATCGCAATTGTAAATGAGGATCAAGGAGTAGAAATTCCGAATCAACCGAAGATGAATATGGGGCAAACAATTGTTGATAATATGAAAAAGACATCAAAATCAGAGGAAGAACCTGCGGTAAAGTGGGTAGAAGTGCAAAATAAAGAAGCAGTTCAAAAAGGCTTAAATAATCAAGAGTATTATGCAGCATTAGTCATTCCGAAAGACTTTAGCGTAAAACAAGCATCATTACGAACACCACAGCCATCTTCGCCTGAAGTCGAAATATATATAAATCAAGGAATGAATACGGCGGCTTCAACTATGGCAGGGCAAATGTTAAATGGCGTAGTTGATAATATGAACAATAACGTTCGTACACAACTATTGGAAGGATTTAAAGCAAAAGGGACTACATTAACAACGGATCAAGTTTCAAATGTAGTAACACCTATTACAAAGAAAGTAACAAATGTGAATGAAATCGGAAAAAATAGTGCGAACGGTAACTCGCCAATGTCTTTATTCCAGCCGTTATGGATTGCAAGTTTAGCGAGCGCAGCAATTATCTTTATTGCGATAAGTAAAATGCCAGTAGGTACAAGAAAAGAAAACTTTGTATTAAAACTAAAACAAATAGTAACAGGAGCAATTGCTACACTTGTAATTGGATTTGGTCTTACATGGATAGCTGATGGAATGGTAGGATTAAATATCCCGAATTTCACGGATACGGCTCTGTTCTTATCCATTACTTCTTTTTGTTTCTTCTTAATGATTTCTGCGGTGCTTTCATTAGTTGGACTAAAGGGTATAGGTATATTCGCTCTATTACTTTTCTTTGGGGCACCGCTATTAGCATTAGCGCCTGAAATGATGTCACCATTTTATCAAGATTGGGTGTACGCATGGTTGCCAATGCGATTTATGATTGAAGGGCTTAGAGAAATATTCTTCTTTGGAAAAGGATTAGCTTGGAATACTCCTCTTACTGTACTCGTTTGGATTGGTGTAGTAAGCGTGGTTATTATACTTGGAACAGCTTTCAAACGTAGTGTAGTAAAGGAGCAAAAAACTGAAGTGAATGCATAAAAATAAGTAAAGGAAAAACCGTTTCACTAGTAGTGGAGCGGTTTTTATGTTGAAATACAAGTAAGGGTACAAAATATATTGATATAATGAAAGGAAGTTAGTTATTTGTGAAGCTAACTGTCACTTAGCTAGGCTTGATATGAAGGGATCCTACTGTAAAATCTGTTGTACTATATAATTATTATCTCTGATATACTTTAGTTTTGTTAGTTTTTCTACATTTTCTACCATAAAATGTGAAATCGTAGAGGGTGTTGCAAAGTTAACAAAACATAGACATGCAAAAAAAATGCAGAAGAAATATAGTACTCGAAGTTATCTCTAAAAAGTAAGAATCTCATAATAATGTTCTTTTAAGATGATATAAACAAAATAGACTATTTTAAAATTGGACGTATGAAAAAGGAATGAGGGGAAGAGCAAAATGAAGCAGATTTCAATTTTAATAGCGGATGATGAGGTGGAAATTGCTGAATTAATTGGGATACATTTAGAGAAAGAAGGTTATCATGTTGTGAAAGCTACTGATGGAGAAGAAGCTGTTCTTATTATTCAATCGCAACCAATTGATTTAGTTATTTTAGATATTATGATGCCAAAAATGGATGGTTATGAAGTAACGCGACAAATTCGTGTGAAGTATAATATGCCAATCATTTTTCTAAGCGCGAAAACATCTGATTTTGATAAGGTGACAGGTCTTGTACTAGGTGCGGATGATTATATGACAAAGCCTTTTGCCCCAATTGAATTAGTTGCGCGTGTAAATGCACAACTACGTCGATTTCTTACGTTAAATCAACCGAAAGTAGAGGAGAACAAATCCGTTTTAGAAGTAGGTGGAGTGGTTATTAATCTTGAGCAACGAAAGCTAAATGTATACGGAGAACAAATTGAATTAACCCCAAAAGAGTTTGATATTTTATATTTATTAGTGAGCCATCCGAAAAAAGTGTACAGTGTGGAAAATATCCTTCAGCAAGTGTGGGCGGATGATTATTATGATGGGGGAAGTACAGTTGCGGTACATATTCGTACTTTACGAAAAAAAATTGGGGAGGATACAAGAAAGAATAAGTTAATAAAAACGGTATGGGGGGTAGGTTATACTTTCAATGGCTAACATGATGAGAAGTTTTCGTTTTAAAATGATTGCTTTGTTTGCGCTAAGCATGGTGTTAGCAGCTGGCGGAACATATATAATCTATAAAGTATTACAGCTTTATTATAGAACGATGGTACATTACGAAGATTACTTAGCCCAATTTAGACCAATCGTAGATATTAAATTCTTTTTAATGTGTTTTATCCCACTATCTGTTGTATTCTTTTTCTTTTTAACAAAACCATACTTAAAATATTTTAATGAAATTTCTAACGGTATTCACCATCTTGCTAACGGTGATTTTACAAAGAAAGTTCATATTACTTCAAATGATGAATTTGGCGAGATTGCGCGTGAAATTAATATAGCGAGTGAAAAATTAAAAGAGGCGGTTGAGAGAGGTGATTTTGCAGAAAGTAGTAAAGATCAGCTCATTGTTAACTTAGCACATGATTTAAGAACGCCTTTAACATCAGTTTTAGGTTATTTAGATTTAATTCTTAAAGATGAGAATTTGTCAAAGGAGCAGATTAAACGTTTTTCTATGATTGCATTTGCGAAATCGCAGCGACTTGAAAGTTTAATTGATGAGTTATTTGAAATTACGCGAATGAATTATGGCGTGCTAAAGTTAGATAAAAAAACAATTAATATAAGTGAGTTGCTTATACAGTTAGATGAGGAATTGTATCCATTATTGGAGAAACATCATTTAGAAGCTAGGTTGAATGTTAATCCTCATTTATATATTTACGGTGACGGGAATTTGTTAGCTCGAGTATTTGAAAATCTTGTAACAAATGCAGTTAGATACGGAGATAATGGACAATTTGTTGATATGAATGGATATATTGATAATGGAGAGGTTATCGTACAAATTATTAATTACGGAGATAGCATTCCAGAAGAAGATTTGCCTTATCTTTTTGACATGCTTTATACAGGTGATAAAGCAAGAACAGGGCAGCAGGGCGGTACGGGCCTTGGGTTATTTATTGCTAAAAATATTGTTGAACAGCATAATGGAACGATTTCAGCAGAAAGTAATATAATTAGAACAATATTTGAAGTAAGATTGCCAAAAGAAGAGAGTTCAAGAATTTAATAAAAATTTAATGTTTACCCCACTTTTTATTTAACTAGTTTTTTCTACCCTATACGTATGTTAGGTCAAGGAGGAACTGGTAATGAAAAAGTGGGGCTTTTTATATTGTACATAGTATGTACGGGGCTTTATATATCAAAAACTATTAAAGAAGAGGACATACAGTTTCTAAAAATAAAACACATGAAAAAGTGAGGATATTATGAAGAAAGCAAAAAAACTAGTCATCGTTGGTGTAATTACAATTGGTTTAGGGGTCGGGTCTTATATGACATTTGCAGGAGAATCTGAACCAGTTAAAACTTATAAAATATATGAAGTGACAGAAAAATAAATAGAGAATGAGCAAAAATTAGGTGGCGAAGTTATCCCAAATGGTATAGAAGCAATTTCATTCGATCCAACAAAAGGTACGAATGAATTAGCTGCTAAAAAAGGTGATGAAGTAAAAAAGGACAGCTTCTTTTTAAATATAATGACCCTATTACTAAACAAGGTGTAACATTGCATCAGAAACAAATGGATTCAGCGAAGCAGAAACTAAAAAAAGATAAAAACGCTGGTCTTCCTGAGGAAGCGTTAAAAGCATCAGAAATCGAAGTGCAACAATTAGAATCGCAACTTGAAATGAAAAAGTTTGAAGTAGAAAAAGCTGATGAAATAATTAAATCAGCAAAAGAGAAAGTGAACACACTTTCTGTAACGAGCCCGGCTGATGGTGTAATTGATGACATTGTCAAAAATAATGATGCTGGTATGAGCGGAATTACGCTTCGTCACGCTGGTCCATTTAAAGTAAAAGGCCAACTGTCTGAATATGAGCTTGCGAGTGTGAAGATTGGGCAAGAAGTAACAGTTTCATCAAAAACTGTATCTAGTAAGACGTGGACAGGAAAAGTTACAGAAATCGGATCCACACCATTAAAAAATATGGATGAAAACAAAACAGTTTCCAGCTATCCATTCACTGTTACATTGAACGATAGTGAAGGATTACAAAACGGTTTCCACGTAAACGTGACAAACAAAACAGGTGAAGCAACAGGTACAATCGTTCCGAAAAGCAGTATGGTGAAAAAAGGTGACAAAGATGTTGTCTTCGTTGTAAAAGATGGAAAAGTGAAAGAACAAGTGGTTACGGTTGAATTTGAAACGAATCATGAAGCAAAAGTTTCTGGAGTGAAAAAAGGTGTACAAATTATCTCTGAACCTATGAAAAATGTAAAAGATGGTATGGAGGTTAACACAAAATGATTCATTTAAAAGGCATCACGAAATCTTTTCAAAACGGTACAGAGTCCGTCCAAATATTACATGGAATCGATATAATACTGAACCAGGGGGAATTCACTTCCATTATGGGACCATCTGGTTCTGGTAAGTCAACCTTAATGAACATTATCGGTTGTTTAGATAAACCAACGGCAGGTACGTATGAGCTAGCTGGTCAAAATATTTCAACCATGTCTGAAACAGAACTTGCACACGTTCGTAATAAAAAAATCGGCTTTGTATTTCAAAATTTCATGTTACTACCAAGGCTTACAGCACTTCAAAATGTAGAATTACCTCTTATTTATGCAGGAGTTGATAAAAAAGAAAGACGTGAGCGTTCGTTAGCTGCTTTAACGAAAGTTGGGTTAGCTGACCGTGCTACCCATCTTCCAAGTGAGCTATCAGGTGCTCAAAAACAGCGTGTTGCTGTAGCGCGTGCGATTGTAAATAATCCGAAATTTATTTTAGCCGATGAACCAACTGGTGCACTTGATACGAAAACGAGTGAACAAATTATGGAGCTCTTTTACGAATTAAATAAACAAGGTTCAACGATTATTATGATTACTCACGATCGTGAAATCGGAGAAGCAGCAGTACGTCAAATTGTAATTCATGACGGCAATATCGTACAAGATTGGAGAGAATAAATTTGAATACGAATGAAAATATACGCATGGCCATATCTTCTATTTTTGCGCATAAAATGCGATCTATATTAACAATGCTAGGCATTATTATTGGAATCAGTGCAATTATTACAATTATTTCAATGGGAGATGGACAGACTGCAAAGATGCAAAAGGAACTTGCAGAGAATCAGCATATGGATGAACTTAAAATAGAATACTTCAACCCGGATTCTCCGACAGAAAAAGCAAAAATTACACCACATATGGTAAAGCAATTGCAAGTGATACGAGGTGTAAAAGATGTGTATCCCAATGTGCATATGGACGTAAAAGTATATACGGGATCAAAAAATGTTTCCTTTAGTTTAAATGGGGGAACAGGAAACTTTATGCAGGACTCTAAAATGAAAATGGTACATGGGCGAGAGTTAACACCGGATGAACTAAAAAAGCCAATTCCTGTTGTAATTGTAGCTGAAGATTTATTTAAAACACTATTTGATAATTGGAAAGATGATTTGTATATAGATATAAAAGGAAAACCATATAAGGTTGTTGGGGTGTACAAATATGAAGACGGTTTTCAACGTCAATTTAAATTGTATGAAGGATATACATCTATCGACAATGCACCTTTAATTGCAGGGATTGAGGAATACGATACAGTGAAAATTAAGTTAACTTCTCCAAGTGAGCGAGAGGCTGTAGAAAAACAAGCTATATCTGTATTGGATGAATTGAAATCCCCAGAATTTGAGCATTCTTTTACAGTCGAGGATACGAAAGCATATGGTCAAAAAATAGAAGAGTCAACACGAACGATGAAAATAGTATTTGCTAGTATTGCTGGAATTTCCTTAATCGTAGGTGGTATTGGTGTGATGAATATCATGCTTGTATCCGTTACAGAGCGTACACGTGAAATAGGTATTCGAAAAGCGCTCGGTGCAACGAGAGGAAAAATATTAACACAATTTCTCATCGAAGCATGTATTTTAACGTCATTAGGCGGGGCGATTGGTTTTGGATTAGGTATGTTTTTTGCTTGGATCGCTTCGTCAATAGGTGAATGGCCACTAGTTATTTCTGTAAGTCTTGGATTACTCTCAGTTGGAATATCGATGTCAATTGGTATTGTCTTTGGCATACTGCCGGCTAATAAAGCGGCTAAATTGGATCCGATTGAGTGTCTGCGGTATGAATAAGTGAACAGGGTAATTTTTTAGTAAGGTGTTTTCAAAAAAGAGTAAATACTCCTGCGAGTATTCACTCTTTTTTTCAACAAATCATTGATGTAATGTCTTCCATTTCTGGAGGGATGGCTGGTGACCTTATCTAGCATTGCCCTTTGTAATATTTTGCATCAATCATTTCCTGGAGGTTAAGATAAATGAATTTATTTAATATAGTTCAACGTAACATACGGCGTAATTTTAAAGAGTATATACTCTATTTTGTATCGTTAGCTTCAAGTATGCTTATCTATTTTATATTTGCATCACTTCGATATAGTACTCAAATAAAAAAAGAAATGGTTAATAATGTGATGATTAATAGTGTTCTTCAATCTTCAAAAGTGATTCTCATTATTTTTATAGCTATATTTATTATTTATTCTACTAATTTTTTTATAAGGAAACGAAAAAAAGAGGTAGGATTATATTCTTTACTAGGAATAACTAAAAAACAAATTGGTACGATGTTATTTTGTGAGACTATGATAATGGGAGGCGTTGCTTTAGTAGTTGGCATACTGATTGGCAGTATGAGTTTTAAGTTATTTTTAGAACTGCTAATGAGTTTAATGAAATTAAATGTACCTATTCATTTCGAGTTATCTATAAAAGCGATAATAGACACGTTCATCGTCTTTTTATCTATTTTATTATATACAGCATGGAAAAACTCTCGCATTATTTATAAATTTCCATTGATTGAAATGTTTCAAGCTAATCATCAAGGAGAACGGATGCCAAAAGGTTCTGTACCTAGGGCGTATATAGGTCTTATTTTAATGGGATTAGGATATATACTAGCAGGCTTCTTCCGTGAAGTAGTAAATATTGTGCGGAATCCCATTGATCCTATGAACCCTATTATAAATCCTATAATGATTCCAGTTTTTATTTTGTTTTTAGTTGTTTTTGGGACATATTTTCTATTCACTTCTTATACAGTTATTGTTTTAAAGAAAATTAGAAGTAAAAGAGAAATATTTTATAGCGGTATAAATATAATAAACATTTCGCAATTACTATACCGAGTAAAAGGAAACGCTAAGTTACTTGCAATAATTGCTATATTAAGCGCTACAGCTTTAACTGCAATTAGTACAGTCGCAGCAGGGTATTATGTAGGGCAATCTGAAACAAATGGAGATTTTATGCAACTGTATGGAGTTGCGTTATTTATTGGAAGTTTTTTAGGGGTTATATTTGTATTGGCGACAGGTTCAATTATATATTATAAACAATTATCTGAAGCGTATGCTAATCAGAGATATTATGAAACTCTTCGTAAAATAGGTGTTACGAAAAAAGAGGTAAGAAAGTCAATTTCGAAGCAAGTTAGCTTTAGTTTTATTTCACCTCTAATAGTCGGACTTGTTCATAGCTTATTTGCGATACCAATAATAAACAACATGCCTATATATAACATCATTACTCCTATTTTAATTAGTAGTGGTGCATATTGTATAATTTATGTTGGATATTATGTGTTAACTATTTATTCGTATTTTAAAATTGTGTATAAATAAAATGGAATGATACGTGTAATAGATAAAAAACGGTTCACTAATAGTGAACCGTTTTTTTTTGTGAACTCATTATTACTCTATAAGAAAATAAAGCAGTGATAGATAGGTTCTTCAATATTTTAAAGGTAATCGAAGAGTTTGGATTTGCGGTTCTTTTTTGTATACATGCTCCTACTATTTCAAAATGCATAAAATGTTATGTGAAATAACGGAGGGGATACGATGTATAATTCGAATTATGATAATTGGTATAGACAGAATGATAAGCTAATTAGTGATATTGAAAAAGCTATAAACGGAGAGTATAGCGCTATAAGCTGCTATGCAAAATTAGCTAACATGGCTCCAAATCAAGTAGAACAAAAACAAATTCTTGAAATTCGTAATGATGAAATAAGGCATTTTCATCATTTTGTACAAATCTATACGAATTTAACTGGCAGACAGCCGAAACCACAGATTACGGAAAATTGCCCTAATACGTACTTACAGGGATTAGAGTTCGCTATACAAGATGAGCAAAAGACCGTAGATTTTTACTTGGAAATTTCAGATGAAGCAGCAGATGCATCTATGAAAGAGTTATTGCGCAGAATAGCTGCAGATGAACAAAATCATGCGGTGTGGTTTTTATATTATTTTGTGAAGTCGAAGTGAGTGTTCAAAATGAATGGCTGATGTGCTGAACATATTAGAAATTATTTTAAAACGCGGTGCAACAATTGAATAAGATATGTAAATGTAAGCAGAAGGAAACCGTTTCACTAGTAGTGGAGCGGTTTTTTATGATGTGCATAGGTATCGACAAAATATAGTAATTAAATTTGATATATAATGTATGAAACAAAAATAAATAAGCTAGGAGCAGACATATGAAAAGAGGGATTACAGTAGATATTCTAGATGGATATGATAATTTACTTTGGAAAGTGTTAAAGCCAATTGATATTACTGCATTTGATTGGCAAGTCATGGGAAGGGAGGAAGCTTATACAATAATAGGGAATGAATTAGGTCCAGAATTATTTTCAGAAGATAACGAGATCATGGAAGGATCAGAATTAAAAAAGCTAATAAAAGATAACATATATTATCTTTTATTTGTAGACTTAAAAGCATATCCAAAAGGGAAAGTACTAGGAGAAATTGAAACATATGAAGAATTTAAGAAGAGTAAGTGTGAAGTAGTCGTATTAGTAGCGGATGGTGATTACATACAAATTTATGCAAAAAACCAAGAAGAGATTGAAATGATATATGAAAACGCACTGAATCAAGGATTTTATGTAGAATATATTACAGATGAAAATGATGGAAGGACTCGTATGTCAGTATGGTAGCAATTTGAAAGGGGAACGGCAATATGGAGAGAAATATAAGTAAAGAATATACAATTCGAATTGCTACTGAAGATCAAAGTGATAGTATTATCATTTTATTAAAAGAAGTAGCACAATGGCTACAATATAAAGAAGTGGATCAGTGGCAGTATCTTTTAGGAGAGGAAGCTACGGCTGAAATACTAGAATGTATAAGAGAGAAATATACATATGTTGTTATGAAAGAAGATGAAATAGTTGGTACGGTTACAGCTTCTCCTAAACAAAATGAATGGGATGAACATATTTTTGGTAAAGAGGAAGCTTCTGATTCATTATATATTCATAGATTTGCGGTGAAACGGAAGTATAAGGGGAATGGAATAGGAGAATGGATTTTGCATTGGATAGAAGAGAATGTGCAAAGTGATAAAGAGTATTTGAAGTTAGATTGTGTTGGGCATAACCAAACGTTGAATGGTTTTTATAAGCGATGTGGTTTTGAATATATCGGTAGTACGGATGGACTTAGTAAGTTTCAAAAGAAAAGGAGAAAGTGAATGAATCTAATTAACGTAAGTTTAGTTAAGAAGTTAATACAACAACAGTTTCCCGAATGGGCCCATTTAGAAGTGAAACCTGTAAAGTTTAGTGGGCATGATAATAGGACGTTTCACTTAGGGGATGAGATGAGTGTCAGATTACCAAGTGATGTAGCATATGCACCGCAAGTAGAGAAAGAAAACACTTGGTTACCTATATTAAGTAAGGGACTTTCTTTACAAATTTCTGCACCAATTGCGAAAGGGAATCCGACTGAAGAGTATCCATGGCCTTGGTCTATTAATAAGTGGATCGAGGGAGAGACAGTCACGAAAGAAAATGTTCGTGACTTAGATGAATTTGCGGCGGACTTAGGAGCATTTTTAATAGAGCTACAATCAATTGATGCGAGTAACGGGCCAATAGCTGGAGAACATAATTTTTACCGAGGCGGGCTTATATCTGTATACGATGAAGAAGCGAGAGTGGCTATTGAAAATAATAAGGATGTTTTTGATGAGACATTATTAAAGCATCTTTGGAATGTAGCACTTCGTTCAACATGGGACCACAAACCAGTTTGGATTCATGGAGATGTTGCACCAGGAAACTTACTCGTTAAGGATGGAAAACTTTGTGCCGTAATTGATTTTGGTATTTTAGGAGTAGGAGATCCGGCTTGTGATGCAGCGATGGCATGGACATTTTTTGATAAGAATAGTAGAAACGTATTTAAAGAAGTATTGCGCATGGATGAAGAAACGTGGAATAGAGCGAGAGGATGGGCGCTTTGGAAGGCGTTAATTACATATGATGCGAATAAGACTAGTAATAAGATAGTGGCAGAAGAATCTTATCGTGTAATTCAAGTAATTGTGGATGATTATAAGAGGTAATAGAAAAAGCTTATTTTGATTGTATATTTCAAAATAGGCTTTTTTACATGATTAAATATTCGAATTAAAAGAAGGAATCCGACGTTATTATACAGAATATTTAGATAATAGGAGGTGTCTAATTTTGAATGAAATTGAGTTAAAAAGTAATGTAATTAAGACAGGGCGAGAGAAGGGGATTATACTTCGGTTTATACTTGCTAGTCTAGTTGGTGTGTTTATGTTTTTTGTTCCTGTTACGATAAACGGTGCTTCGTCTATTATGATTGATCATATCGTATCGTGGATAAGAGCTACGGTTCCTTCGGTAGTACCTTATTATGCACTGCTTGTTATGGTAATTGGTGCAATTTATCCATTTTATACGAAGAAGTGGAATGCATCTATCGTAGACATTTGTTTTTCTATTTTAAAAGTAGTAGGTGTTGTTTTTGGCATATTATATTGTTTGAAAGTAGGACCAGCTTGGTTCTTTGCGCCAGATGTTGGACCGTTTTTGTATGAGAAGTTAGTTATATCAGTAAGTTTACTCGTTCCAATCGGCTCGGCCTTTTTAGCGTTATTAGTCGGATACGGATTGCTTGAGTTTATCGGCACGTTTTGTCGTCCGATTATGAGACCGTTATGGAAAACACCTGGGCGCTCAGCAATCGATGCGGTGGCTTCCTTTGTGGGGAGTTATTCGCTTGCACTTCTTATTACGAATCGAGTGTACAAAGAAGGAAAGTATACGACGAAAGAAGCAGCAATTATCGCTACAGGTTTTTCTACAGTATCCGCTACATTTATGATCATCATCGCAAAAACATTAGACATTATGCATTTATGGAATGTTTACTTTTGGACTACTCTTGTTGTAACATTCATCGTGACCGCTATCACCGTAAGAATCCCGCCTCTTAGTAGAAAACCAGATACATATATTACGAAAGAAGGATTCCCAGAGCCCGTTTATAAAGAGAAAATGTTAGAGCGAGCTTGGGAAGATGCATTAGAAGTATCGAAATCTGCGCCAAGTATTATGAAAAATATCGCAGTGAATTTAAAAGACGGATTTATAATGACAATGGGAATTTTACCATCGATTATGTCAGTAGGGCTAATTGGAATCGTCTTAGCAAAGTTTACGCCAATATTTGATTGGATTAGTTATATTTTTTATCCATTTACATGGGCTTTACAGCTTCCAGAAGCGGAACTAGCTGCAAAAGCAGCATCAGTTGGTATTGCAGAAATGTTTTTACCTTCTCTTTTAGTTGTAAGTGCACCGCTTGTTACAAAGTTTGTTATTGCGGTTGTGTCCGTTTCATCCATTTTGTTTTTCTCCGCATCAATCCCTTGTATATTATCGACAGATATTCCGTTAAAAGTATCTGAACTTATTATTTTATATGTGCAAAGAACGATTTTAACGTTGCTTATTATTACGCCGATTGCTTATTTGTTGCTTTAAAAATGTAGCCTTAAGTTTCTGAAGTTATGCCATTTTCCGATTATTCAAATCAGAAAATGGCATAACTTTAATTATGTTCTATAGTAACTCCAGCTGTTTTTTCATAAATAACGTATGAGCTAAGTAAATAATCATACCAATACTTGTGATTAAAACTCCTGCGAGTAGAAAAACTTTATCCATAGGGCTAAAAGTGAACCTAATGTAGGTGAAATAACCATAGCGCCGTGGACCATTGTATTTGCGGTACTAATTACTTTTTCCATTAATCTTGCAGGGGTTTAGATTTGAAGTAAGTAACTATAGCATACAGAGATAGAAGCGATAAATATACCAATAAAAACCCAAATGATTACCATAAAAATAAATTGCTCGATATAAAGCCGAACCGTTTAAGATATTTATTTTGTTTATTGTATTTCCCTATTTTCCAATGGTTATAGCTCCGACTAAAGGGCCTAACCCAATGATACTTATAAAGATTCCAAACAAACTAGCACGTATACCCATATTTTTTGCCAATAAAACGCCTAAACTATCAAATAAAAAGGTGAAAAAAAATACTGTAGCGTTAAATAGTATTAAAAGTGTTAAAGCTTTCTTGGACCAAATAAAAACAAAGCCTTCGCGAAAATCGTTCCAAAACCCACTGACTAAAGCACCACTTTATCGTAAAACATAGGTTTGTGAAATGTTTTTAATCCATTCTTATTATTAAGTAACGATGTGGTATTACTTTAGTTTTCGAATATTCCTTGACGGGAATATTCCTCTTTGGTTATGATCGATTCAACAGGAAAATAATATTAGTGATGATATTGATGTGTTATAACCGGAGACCATCACTTAACGAGGTGAGTGATATGTCGGGGAAAATTCCGGGCGTGAACATGGCGACGCTGAGTGCCTTATCTGAACCGAATCGTATGAATATCGTTGAACTGTTGCGTGACGGTCCTCTAACTGTTGGGGAAATTGCCGACCAGCTAGGATTAAGGCAACCACAAACTTCAAAACACTTAAAAGTGCTAAGTGATACTGGAATTGTGGAAGTGCAGGCTGAAGCTAATCGCCGGATTTACAAGCTCCGACCTGAGCCTTTCCAAGCACTTGATTGTTGGGTGCAGTCATTTAAGCGTGTGATGGAAGAGAGATTCGATAATTTAGATGAGTATTTGAAGGAATTGCAAAACAAGGAAAAGTCATAAAATCAGTTCATATTTAAGGAGGAATTAAAATGTCAAATAATACAATGGTATCGAGAGTAGAGAACGATCGGGTATTAGTACTGGAGCGCGTTTTCGATGCGCCGCGCGATTTAGTATTCAGTATGTTTAAAGAACCAGAGCATTTGAAACACTGGTGGGGACCAAGGGGCTGGGAAATTCCAGCATGCACTGTCGACTTCCGTCCGGGAGGCGTTTGGCACTACTGTATGAAGTGTGTCGATCAGAACCTGGGGCAATTTTTTGGTATGGAATCATGGGGCAAAGGAGTTTATAAAGAGATTATTGAGCCAGAGAAAATTGTCTACACCGATTACTTTTCGGATGCTGAAGGCAATGTAAATGATTCTATGCCGTCAACCGAGATGACATTGGAATTCATCGATTTAGGTGGAAAGACAAAGCTAATAAACCGTGCTGAATATGTTTCCGAAGAAGCTCTTAAGACTGTTATGGACATGGGCATGCTACAAGGTATCACCGAAACTTGGGATCGTTTGAACGAGCGATTGGAGTCGCTGAAATAGATTTTTGCACCGCAACTTTATTTTCGGTGATAATTAGGTGTAAGTGTATGGAGTTTAATAAAAATTGTTTATAAAGGAGCGTTAAAATAAATGATTAATAATGTTGGTCAAATCATGTTGTATGTAAATAACCAAGATGAAGTGAAGGAATTCTGGACAGAAAAAGTAGGATTTATTGTCATTTCAGAGGAAGATAACGGTCAAGGAATGCGATGGATTGAAATTGCTCCAACTAAAGAAGCTGAAACAAGTATTATTCTCCATAATAAGGAGCTAATTGCTAAAATGCAGCCGGAGTTAAATCTTGGCACACCTTCTTTAATGTTCTTCTCAAAAGAATTCGATCGTTTATATAGTGATTTAGTAAACAAAAACGTTACAGTCGGAGAAATTGTAAATATGCCTTCAGGTAGAATATTTAATTTTGCAGATAGCGAAAATAATTATTTTGCAGTAATGGAAAAGAAGTAAATTTCAATTCAATTTATGAGTGCGATGCTTGAATAAAAGGCATCGCACTTTTTATTTTAAAGATATATTTTATTCCTTGATATAAAAATAATTTCACGTTCTTATATAACGATATAACGGTAAAAGAGTATGATATAGTTACAACAAAGGGGGCTTACAAATGGAAATTATTCACGAAAGAGCAAAGTTACGGTTAATGGATAGCAATGATGTCGAAAAAATGTTTTCAATCGTGGAAGGAAATCGAGATATTTGGGCGTATTTAATCTCTAAAATGGATACTGTTCAAGATATGCAGCAATATGTTCAAAAGGCGATAAAAGCTTATGGGGCAGGGAAGGATTTGCCATTTGTTGTTGTTGATCAAAAGACAAATGAAATAGTAGGGAGTACACGCTTATATAACATTTCAGTTGAAGATAAGACGGTGGAATTAGGGAAAACGTGGTATGACCCAAGTGTGCAACGTACGAGTATGAATACGGAATGTAAGTACATGTTATTACAATATGCTTTTGAAAAGTTGCATATGCGGAGGGTACAAATTAAGACGGATGCACGAAATGAAAAAGCACAAAGAGCAATTGAAAGACTCGGCGCAGTAAAAGAGGGTGTACTTAGAAACGAAAGAAAATTACCGAGTGGACATGTTAGAGATGCAGTTGTATACAGTGTAATTGCAAGTGAATGGCCAGCTGTAAAGGAACGGTTATTAGAAAAATTAGAATCGTATAAAGAAAAACGATAATTCATATTAAGAAAGGTGTATTGATCGTCTAGTTGAAAAATATACCTTTTTTCTTACAAAATAGTTACTTCTTTTGTTTCATCATTCCATTATGATAAAAAATTCGTTACAATGTAGTTGTATGGTAATAAACTTATAAATTACATAAATGTAATGAAAACCGCAAACGAAAAATGAATTGATAATCCTCAATTTTAAATGAAAACCCTTTAATGCATATATATGATAAGAAAAATTCCTTCTTTTAAACAAATTCAAACAAAATGATTTGATATATACGTTTTTATATAGAAGTATGGATGATGTACGGAGGCAGTTATAAATGAAAGAAAATAAGAAAAGTAAGAAAAGAAGAATCTTGCAAGTATTCTTGCTTATGATTTGTTCTATTATTTTATATGTAAGTTATGCAGCTTACGATATTTGGAGTTATCGCTTTAAAACAGATGATGGTGTGAAGACAGATGCTGGTATCGTGCTGGGAGCAGCTTCATGGAACGGAAAACCATCTCCTGTATTTAAAGAAAGAATTAATCATGCAATTTCCTTATATAAGAACGGTAATATTAAAAAGATTATTTTCACAGGTGGTACAAAGTTTGAGGCAGAGCTTGAGGAAGCGCGTACTGCTAGAGTGTATGCACTGAAACATGGTGTGAAAGAAGAGGATATTCTAATTGAAACAAAATCCCTTTTCACAGAGGACAATTTAAAGAACGCAAAGCAAGTTGGAATAGAGAACGGAATACGCACATATACGATTGTGAGTGATCCACTTCATATGAAACGTGCAATGAAAATTGCAAAACATATTAAAATTGAAGCGTATGCATCACCAACTCCAACGTCAGCGTATAAAACGTTAGATACAGAAATCCCTTTCTTTTTTAAAGAATTATGCTCGTATATTGGATATGTAACCTCTTTGCCATTAAAGGCATTGAAAGGGGATTAATATAAGAAAAGAACCTATCTTTTTTATAGGAACTTTTCTTATTGTTCAAAAGCATTGTATTTTTATCGGAATAGTGAAACAATAGAGAAGTAACTTCATATAATCATAATGACAAAATGAACGGTTTATGAATCGGACATAAAGGAGATTATGTATGGCACTCTCATTTGTTGAAACAGAAGAACAATCTTTAGTTATTGAACAAATAAATAAATTGATTCCGAAGTTCATGGAAAGGGAGCATCAACTAAGTGAATTAGGATCATTTCCGTATGAAAATATTAATAATTTGAAAGATATCGGATATACGAAATTAACGTTGCCAAAAGAATTGGGAGGCAATGCGATTTCTTTATATGACTTCGTTTTATTTCAAGAGAAAATAGCAGAAGGCTGCGGTGCTACCGCATTATCGATTGGATGGCACCTTGGCATTGTAAAGGAATTAGCTGAAAATCGTTCTTGGAATGAGGAAATGTTCACTTGGTTTTGTGAAGAAGTACGTAATGGTGCGCTTTTTAATCGAGCAGCGACAGAGCCGAATACAGGTAGTCCTACGCGCGGCGGGAAACCAGAGACGTTAGCTGTCAAAAAAGGTGAGAAGTGGATTATAAATGGAAGAAAAACGTTTACGACAATGGCACCAGTACTTGATTATTTTATCATTTCAGCAAGTATTGAAGGCCAGGAAGATATCGGAGAGTTTGTCATTCCAAAGAATACGCAAGGCGTGACAATTGAAGAAACGTGGGATAGCATCGCAATGCGAGGAACTGCGAGCCATGATCTCGTTTTACAAAATGTAGAGATACCAGATCGCTTTTTCACTGATATAAAGGGTTCAAAAGTTAAAGCTAAGGGTATTGGCTGGTTGCTACATATACCAGCATGTTATTTAGGAATTGCACAATCAGCAAGAAATTATGCAGTTCAGTTTGCGGTATCATACAAGCCAAACAGTTTAAATCATTCTATAAGTTTATTACCGAATGTTAGAAGGTTAGTTGGAGAATTAGAACTTGAGCTTATGCAAGCTCGTGTCTTTTTATATCAAATTGCGAAAAAATACGATGAGGCAGAAGATAAATTATCATTGCAAGCCGAACTAGCAGCTGCAAAATATGTTGTAACGAACGCGGCAATATCTATTGTAGATAAAGCAATGCGTATTGTCGGGGCGAAAAGTTTATCAGAAAAAAATCCGCTTCATCGTTATTATTTAAACGTAAGAGCAGGACTACACAATCCGCCGATGGATGATGCAACACTGTCTATGCTGGCGGATGCGGCGTTTCGGTCGTAATGAAGAAATATAAAGTCTGTTCCGTTCAGGAACAGGCTTTTCGTTGTCGGTGAATCGGTATTCTATGTTGAATCGTTGATATAATTCCATGTATTATGTCATTGTTCAAAGAAGAGGGAATTCTCGTTTTACAAAATAAAAAGGCTATTCTTTTGATAAGAGGATAGCCTTTTTATTTTGTTCTATTGTGGCTGCACTTCAAGATTCATACTACTTTCAGAACCGTCTTGATTATGTGCAAATAATGAATACTCACCTGGTAAAGGATTGGCGATGAGTGAACGTAAAGGAAAGGATTCACTTTCATTTGGCTGTAACGTGTGTTTGACTAAACGATCTTCTTTGAATTTAATTGAATAGGTAAAACTGTTTGTACTAGTATTTTTAATTGTAATATGTAAGTCACCTTGGCCACTAAAGTCAAAGCCTGTACCAGTATCGCCTCTGAATACAGTTGAGTTATTAAATGAAGATGAACGAAAGGTTTGAGTTTCTTCTTTATTGCTTGATGAAAGGGTAATCGTTTCTGTTTCTATACTTGAAGTTGAGGAATCTAGTTTTGTATTTTGTTTTGTTAATAAAGTAATCGCGCAAAGTGATGCAATTACAATAAATGAACTAGAGATAACGAACCGTTTTTTTGTAAGAATCATATATTTCTTTCCTTTTATAAGGATATAAGAATTTATAATTTTAAGGGAAACATAACATATATGATATTTATTATCAATTCAATAAATCTTTCTTTTCATTCTTCTTTTTATAGTTTTATAGTGGAATGCTATGTTTCTTATTTCACCTACTGTATAATAAGAAAAAAGTACGAAAAGAGGTTATCTCATGCTAGAGGTTATTGCAACTTGTTTAGAAGATGTGAAGCGAATTGAAAAGGCTGGTGGAAATCGAATTGAACTCATTTCATCATATACAGAAGGTGGTTTAACACCGAGCTATGCTTTTATAAAAAAAGCAGTAGAAGCAGTGCAAATACCAGTTCATGTTATGATTCGTCCGCATGCGAAGTCTTTTACATATACGGAAGAAGAAATTGAAATGATGAAAGCAGATATTGTAGTTGCTCAAAATCTTGGAGCTGCTGGTGTTGTATTAGGTGTGTTAAATGAACAAAATGAAGTTGATGAAGAGAAATTAGTAGATTTATTATCTGTTGTAGATGGAATAAATGTAACGTATCACCGTGCGATAGATGATACAGAAAATCCAGTAGAAGCGATGAAAGTTTTGAAGAAATTCAATAAAGTTACTCACGTTTTAACTTCAGGCGGACAAGGAAATGTAGTAGATAATATTCCGGTTCTTGCAGCAATGCAAAAGGAAAGTGAAGGGAATATACAGCTTGTTGTCGGAAGCGGAGTAAAGAAAAAGAATGTAAAACAATTGCTAGATGAAACTGGAATTACGCAGGCGCATGTAGGTACAGCGGTTAGAGAAGGTAAGTCATGTCTTTCTGAAATTGATCCTAATTTAGTACAAGAATTAGTTCAAATAATAAAATAAACACTTAAGAAAGAGGAGAAACGATGAAGGAAAATACGAAGAAAGAATTATTCTCATGGGCTAAAACGATAGGATTTACCCTTGTATTAATCGCTATTATTCGCGGTGTTTTATTTACACCTTCATTAGTACAAGGGGAATCGATGATGCCCACTTTAGAAAATAACGAACGAGTTCTCGTGAATAAGATTGGTTATAGTATAAGTGGATTAGACCGTTTTGACGTTATCGTCTTCCACGGAAAAGAAGGGTACGATTTAGTAAAACGAGTAATTGGTTTACCGGGTGATACAGTTGAGTATAAAGATGATGTTTTATATGTAAACGGAAAAGCGATGGAAGAACCGTATTTAAAAGAATTTAAAGAAAAGGCGTCTGGTCGTGTATTAACTCCTGATTTTACGTTAGAACAAATCACAGGGAAAACGAAAGTGCCAGAAGGCCAAGTGTTTGTTTTAGGAGATAATCGTGAAGTTTCTAAAGACGGTCGTATGTTTGGATTTATTTCAGAAGATGAAATTGTCGGAAAAGGACAAGCTGTTTTCTGGCCGTTGAAACAAGTGAGAGCATTATAAAGTAAAGCGAAAGTATGGGAGAAATATTCTTCCTGTCGGTTTGAAATAAAGTCGTACTGTTTATAAAAAAGTTGCACCGTTTTATTCTTTTTGATTAAAGAAATCCAAGTGCGTTTGAATCAAATTTTTTTGTGAAACTGAATGTTCATTTAAGAAGGACAGAGGCCATTTTGATTATTATTTTTCAAAATGGCCTCTGTTTATTTGAAAATAGTATTGTGAGGAGGGAATTAAATGATAGTGAAAGAAGCAGAAGCTATCTTAAGCAGGAAAGGAGCCAAGAAAGTAAACGAAATTCCTAAAGAGGTCTTACAATTACTACAGCAAGGGAAATTAGAAAGTGTTAATCTAACAGAATGGCTAGCTATAAATCATATTGAACTACTTAAAAATGTCTTACCTTCAATAGGACTCAAGGATAGTTTGGAGTTTATAGTAGCTGAATTGG
This sequence comes from Bacillus sp. TH19, assembly GCF_016651075.1. Taxonomy (NCBI): domain Bacteria; kingdom Bacillati; phylum Bacillota; class Bacilli; order Caryophanales; family Bacillaceae; genus Bacillus; species Bacillus sp. TH19. The sequence goes on from NZ_JAEKEO010000007.1 coordinate 2,415,334, forward strand.
AAAAACAGAACGTTGAAACTGGAATGAAAGTCATTCGAATAATAGGAACTTTATTGGATAAAGTTATACGCGAAGAGAGTGAAAGGAAAAAGGAAGACTTACTGTTAAAATTATCTAATCATATTTCAGATAGTGTACGATGTTGGGCAGCGTTTATGAATAAAAAAACAAATAACACATTAAAAGATAAATTAACGTACATTCGACCTTTTGCAGCGGATCATCATTTTGGTGTTCGAGAAATTGCTTGGATGTCTATTAGAGAAGACCTTTCACAAAATATAGAAAAAAGTGTGGAGTTGTTAGTAGAATGGGCAAAAAGTGAAGATGAGAATATTCGCAGGTTCTCTGTAGAATCTATTCGTCCTCGGGGGGTATGGAGTAAACATATTGAAACATTAAAACAAGAACCTGATAAAGCACTTCCTATTCTTAATTTACTTAAATCAGATCCTTCAAAATATGTCCAAGATTCAGTTGGAAACTGGTTAAATGATGCAAGTAAAACCAAACCGGATTGGGTAATCAACCTGTGTGAAGAATGGGCAAAGGATACTGACATAAAATCAACTAGTAGAATTATTAAAAAAGCTAAAAGAACAATCTTGAAAAACAATTAACGTTCAATTAATAGGCTTGTTAGTTGAACGAGGGAAACAAATAATCAATCATGTTTAAAAAAAGAATAATTTGAATAGCTATTAGAAGAGCATGTTTTGAACAAAGATTGTTCAAAACATGCTCTTTATATTTTTTTCTATATCAGTGTTATTAATGTAAATTGATAACACTTTATTTCAAATCTACACTTACATACTTTATTATTGAAATTTTTAATCTAACGATTTTGTAGCAATGTGAACTTTGGAAAGTGAACCATCGTTATTTCTAAAAACAATTGCATATTCACCGTCAGGAAGCCAATCAGTCCAGTGAATATTGAATTCGCTTATCGCTTGTTCCCCAGGTTTTAAAGTTCCGTCAATCATCCAAGAATTTTTAGCGTTATATAGAGTGTAACGAAAAGGAGAATCACCTATATTTTGCACAAGAACGTTTAAGTTATCTCCTCCAAAATAATTGAAACTATAGGTGCTTGATCCAAAAAAGGCAACGTTGTTGTTAGTTATGAGACGTTGTTCAATTTGAGAGCTTAAATTAGTATCTTCATTTGTCGCAAATGTTACATTATCCCCTATACAAAAAGATAGCATAATTGCAGGAATCACTAGCAGTCTTTTCAAAAGAAACACTCCTCACATTTTGTTGTACATTACCAAATTAAATAAACGATATAGATTAAATAAATAATAATTAGATATAAAAATTTACAAATATATTTAATTATTTACGTTTTTTTAAATGACTGACAAAATATATCGGATAATATACGCGAAAAATATATTGATAGAATTGAAAGAATATTTTATAATTTTAAATTATATGTTTGTTTCGAAAAATGGAATTGAAGTTCCGAAATTCGGAACGAGAAGGAGATAGGATGAGTATAAATAAAACGGCAGTTAAGACAATGGATATTTTAGAGTTGTTTTATGAGCATGAAGAGCTAAGTTTGACAGAGATGGTTCAGCTTACGAATATGCCGAAAACATCTGTTTATCGTTTAATTGGTTCGTTAGAAGAAATGGACTTTTTACAAAAAACAGAAAAGGGAAAGTATCGTCTCGGAGTCGTTTTTTTACGATTTGGTCAACTTGTTTCACAAAGGTTATCCGTAAGAAATATTGCGATTCCTTATATGAAAGAGCTTAGGGATAGTTTAGGGCAAGCAGTAAATTTAATTATTCAAGATGGTAATGACGCAATTTACGTTGAGAAGATGGAAGGAGTTCAGCCAGTACGTGTTTATACGGCGGTTGGAAGAAGGGCACCACTGTATGCGGGTGCATGTCCGAGAATTTTACTATCGTATTTTTCTGAGGAAGAGAAAAGGAAGTACGTAGAGGAAACGGATTTAAAGCAGTTTGCAGATGGAACGATCGTGAATAAGGAGCATTTACTAGAAGTGTTACATATGGCAAAACAAGCTGGATATACAATTAGTTATTCTGAATTAGAAAATCATACAGCGGCTATAGCAGCTCCAATTTTTGCAAGTGATGGAACGGTTGTAGCCGGCATTAGTATTTCGGGATTAGCAATTGAGTATAGCGAAAGTAACATTTCATATTTTACTGCGAAAGTGAAAGAAACAGCATACCGCATTTCGAAAGAACTCGGCTTTTTGGCATAGAAAGAGGGAGTGGGATGAAATTTTCTGCGTTAGGGGATCAAGCAATTATTGTTACATTTGGTGAAGAAATTGGGATGGATATATATGAAAAAGTGCAACGGTTATTTCAAGCGCTAAGGCGGCATCCATTTGCAGGAATGGTTGAATGCGTTCCGTCGTTTACTTCATTAGCGGTGTACTACAATTTGTACGAAGTATGGATGAAAAATGATAGAAATATAAGACCATATGATTATGTTTGCCAGTATATACGGGAGCTGTGTGATTCATATAAAGAAGAAGTGAACCGAGATGTGAAACATATTTCTATACCAGTGTGTTACGGGGGAGAATATGGACCAGATTTAGAAGAGGTTGCGCATTATCAAAGATTACAAGTAGAGGATGTTATTCGAATACATAGTGAAACAACATATTTCGTGTACATGTTAGGCTTTACGCCTGGCTTCCCTTATTTAGGGGGATTATCAAAAGAACTAGAAACACCTAGAAAAGAAACACCACGGTTACAAATCGCTCCTGGTTCAGTAGGGATTGGCGGAAATCAAACGGGTATTTATCCGCTTGAAACACCAGGAGGCTGGAATATTATCGGCCGAACACCTATTTCTCTGTTTAATCCAAAAGAAGAAACACCAACATATATTCAAAGTGGTATGTATTTACGATTTATACCAATAACAAAGGAAGAGTACGTATCGCTTGAGGGGGCTAAAGAATGGATGTAGAGATTTTGCATGCAGGAATGTTTACAACAGTCCAAGATTTAGGGCGATTTCACTATCAACAATACGGTGTACCTGTTGGCGGTGCTATGGATAAAAGTGCGCTCAGGATGATTAATATATTAGTAGGTAATGAGGAGAATGAGGCTGGACTCGAAATTACAATAATGGGACCTAAATTGTTAATAAAGAAAACGACTTTGCTTGCGATTGGCGGTGCGGATATGGAACCGTTATTAAATGGAGAACGCATTCCATTATGGCGCCCTATATTAGCTGAAGAAGGAAGCATGCTTTGCCTCGGAAAAGCGAAAAGCGGTTGCAGAGCATATGTGACTTTTGCGGGCGGTATAAATATTGATCATACGATGGGAAGTAAAAGTACTTACATACGTGCTGCTCTTGGCGGTATTGAAGGGAGAATGCTGAAAAAAGGAGATTATTTTCAAATTGGTACAGGGGCAGAAGTTGCAAGCCGTTTCATTCAAAATTTACAAGAAGAAAAGCGTATAAAAACGAAGTGGGCAATTTGTAACAATGCTTTACCAAAATATAAGAAGCATCCTATTCTTCGCGTCATAACAGACTTTGAATATGATCAATTTACAGAAGAAAGTATAAAGTCGTTTTTTTCGAAAGAGTATAAAGTGTCCAATTATGCTGATCGCATGGGATATAGGCTTGACGGAGATGTTTTAAATAGAGTTGAAGAGATAGAAATTTTATCGAGCCCAGTTACATTCGGAACAATTCAAGTACCAAATGGTGGACAGCCTATTATATTAATGGCGGATAGACAAACGACAGGTGGTTATCCGAGAATTGGAAATGTAATTTCAGTAGATTTACCTCTTCTAGCGCAGCTGAAACCAGGAGACTATGTAACTTTTGAAAAAATAACTATGGAAGAAGCTGCACAATTGTATATAGAACAGGAAACAAGTATGAGTCTATTAAAGAAATTCATCGCTTTACGAAGCTGAGATTAGGAGGAAAACATCGTGACTACGATCGATTTAAACTGTGATTTAGGAGAAAGTTTTGGAGCTTATAAAATGGGGAATGATGATGAAATTCTTCCGTTCGTTTCCTCTATAAACGTTGCTTGTGGTTTTCATGCTGGTGATCCGTCCGTTATGAGGCAAACGGTTGAAAAAGCCCTGCAGCAAAATGTAGCAATAGGGGCACACCCTGGATTTCCTGATTTAATTGGATTTGGAAGAAGGAACATGCATGTTTCAGCAAGTGAAGTATACGATTATGTTTTATATCAAATTGGCGCATTAGAAGGATTTGTTAAAGCTGCTGGAGGGAAAATGCAACATGTAAAACCGCACGGTGCCTTATATAATATGGCGGCAACTGATTCGGAAATTGCGGATGCAATTGCAAAGGCAATTTATCATATTAACCCTGGATTATTACTTTACGGATTAGCAAATAGTGAGGCATTTATAAGGGCAACAGAAAAATATAATATAACTCTCGTACAAGAAGCTTTTGCCGATCGTACGTATAAGCAGGATGGAACTTTAACGAGCCGTACAGAAGAAAATGCTCTTATAAAAAATGAAGATGAAGCAATAAAACAAGTACTTCAAATGGTGAAAGAAGGGTATGTAGAATCGGTTAATGGGGGGAAAGTAGCAGTTCAAGCGCAAACGATATGTTTACACGGGGACGGAGAGAAAGCAGTCCAATTTGCGGAAAAAATATACAGAACATTCGAATTTAATGGTATTTCTATATGCGCACCAAATAAAGTGAAACTTTAATTAGCGGGATTAAAAATGAGAGGAAGTGTTAAAATTGGTGAAATTAATTGGGATTTTACTTGTTGCGGTTGGGTTTTTATTTAGGCTAAATACACTGTTAGTAGTTATGGTTGCGGGTATTGTTACTGGTATGGTTTCAGGCTTAAGTTTTTATGATGTAATTAGCATGTTCGGTAAATTTTTCATAGAAAACAGATATATGTCTATGCCAATCATATTAACTTTACCGGTAATCGGAATTTTAGAGCGTTATGGTTTAAAAGAAAGAGCAGAAGCACTTATAACGAAATCAAAAGGAGCAACAACTGGAAGAGTATTAATGTCATATTTTACGATAAGAGAATCATCAGCAGCACTTGGACTAAATATTGGTGGTCATGCGCAAACGGTAAGACCGCTTGTTGCGCCGATGGCAGAAGGGGCTGCGCAAGGTAAATACGGTAAACTCCCTGAAAAATTGAGAGAAAAGATTAAAGCAAATGCAGCAGCTGCGGAAAATACAGCTTGGTTTTTCGGAGAAGATATTTTCATCGCAACTGGAGCCATTTTATTAATGAAAGGATTCTTCGATTCAGTAGGTATGCATGTCGGTGTATGGGATATGGCGCTTTGGGGAATTCCAACTGCGATATCTGCCCTTATTGTGAGCTGGATCAGGTTTAGAAGGTTTGATAAGTATATAGAGAAAACAATGAAAGCAGAAGAAAAACAAGAGAAGGAGGCTATATAAGATGAACATCATAACAATGGATACAATTTATTATGTATTAGGTATAATCGTTGCATTTATCGCTGTTCGTATTGCATTTGATCGTGAGCATCCAAACCGATTCGGTTCTAGTTTATTTTGGGCATTGTTTGCAGTTACATTTTTATTCGGAAATGTAATCCCTTCGTTTTATGTTGGCTGTATTGTGCTTGTTATGGTTGTTTTGGCTTCATTAAATAAAGTAACAAAATCCGAGGAGAAAGAAGTACCAGTACAAGAACGTGTGAAACATGCTGAGAAATTAAAAAATAAAATTTTTATGCCTGCAATATTAATACCTATTTTTACAATTATCGGAACGTTAACGTTAGGAAAAATCAAATGGGGAAATGTTGCACTTGTTGATCCTGATAAAGTAACATTAGTTGCATTAGCGTTAGGGGCATTACTTGCATTCATTGCGGCGATGCGTATTACAAAAGCGAAAATAACAACGCCTGTTCAAGAAGGAAGTAGGTTACTACAGGCTGTCGGTTGGGCAGTTATTTTACCACAAATGTTAGCAGCACTTGGCGGTATTTTTGCGAAGTCTGGCGTAGGACAAGTCGTTTCGGATCTAGTCGGACAAGTGTTACCGACAGAGTATCCATTCGTTGCTGTTATGGCCTATTGTTTAGGAATGATGCTATTTACAGTCGTAATGGGGAATGCATTCGCAGCGTTTGCAGTAATCACTGGTGGAATCGGCTTACCTTTAATTGTGCAAATGCACGGAGGAAACCCAGCAATTATGGCAGCACTCGGTATGTTTGCTGGATATTGCGGAACGTTGCTTACTCCAATGGCAGCAAACTTTAATATCGTACCTGCGATGCTTTTAGAATTGAAAGATAAAAATGCAGTCATTAAAGCACAAGTACCAATTGCTCTTTCCATTTTTATTATAAATATGTTTATTATGTACGGCCTTGTATATCGTTTCTAATTAGGAGAGTGAAACTATGAAAACAGTATTAGTAACAGGATTTGATCCGTTCGGGGGAGAAAGTATCAACCCAGCTTGGGAAGTCGCAAAAAGTTTGCATGAAAAAACAATCGGAGAGTACAAGATTATTAGTAAACAAGTTCCAACCGTATTTCATAAATCAATAAGAGTATTAAAAGAGTATATAGAAGAGTTGTCGCCTGAAATGATTATATGTATTGGACAAGCTGGGGGCAGACCAGATATTACGATAGAGCGTGTAGCAATTAATATTGATGATGCGAGAATTGCTGATAATGAAGGGAATCAGCCGGTGGATATGCCGGTTGTAGAAGAAGGCCCTATTGCGTATTGGTCTACACTTCCGATGAAAGCAATCGTGAAAAAACTTCGCGAAGAAGGTATACCGTCATCTGTTTCACAAACTGCAGGTACATTCGTTTGTAATCATTTATTCTATGGACTCATGCACGAACTAGAGAAGAATGATAAGAAAATAAAAGGCGGATTTGTTCATATTCCGTTCTTACCAGAACAAGCGAGCAACTATCCAAGTCAACCGAGTATGTCACTTTCTACTATTAGTAAAGGTATAGAATTGGCAATTGAGGTAGCGATGGAAGTTGAGGTGGATATTGTGGAAATTGGGGGTACGACGCATTAAATAATAGTAGATTAAAGAGGACTGATGCAGCCCTCTTTGTGTGTTTGTATTTTGTAATTGAAGATGCAGTATAGAATATAAAGGGAAAGGTTGCAATGGGAGTATTCTAACAAATATGGAATTGTTCCAAATAAAAGGGAACTTTTTAAATAGTTTCTTAATGATGTAGAATTTTCGTCTATATGAATGGATAAAAAGTTAAGTTCTGATAAACTCAAAGACATACAAAGTAATGATTTTAAAATGGTGTGATAAAAATATCACACCATTTTTATGTAAAACAAACAGAGTGAATTTTTTTCCATTAGTAAAGTATAACTGGGTAAGAGATAATCATCAGAATTGTTAATTGTACTATGATTTTTCAAAACTGATAAATTTAAATATAAGTACGGTAAGAATGCGATATTTATCTAACTTTTACAAAAAAGAGTAACCCATTTGGCTACTCTTCACATAGAAACTTGTATTTGTTCATTTCAATAAGAGACCGTTATTGAAGTCCCTTCATGAAATTTTGGATTTTGATGATAATGTAAACAGCAGGATGCTAACTAAAATGGAGATAGCACCAATAATACCAAAGTAAATTGCTTCTGTTGCAGGATTATACAGTTTAACAACTTGGGCATTTATTGCTTGCGCAGACGCAGTTGATAAGAACCATAAGCTCATGGTTTGCGAAGAGAAAGCAGCTGGAGCCAGCTTCGTCGTTATTGATAACCCTGAAGGAGATAAACAAACTTCTCCAATTACAATTAAAAAGAAGCTAAGGACTAACCACATAGGATTCACTAAAGAGTGAGTACCGTTGATTAAAGCCGGAATAATCATAACTAAGAATGATAAACCTGCAAATAGCAATCCAATAGCGAATTTTTTTGCCGTTGAAGGCTGCTTCTTGCCTAACTCTATCCAAACCCATGCAAAAATCGGGGCAAGCGTTACGATAAAGATTGGACTTAATGATTGGAACCAAGCGGAATGCAATGTAATTCCATTGAACTGTAATTGAGTTCGTTGATCCGCGTATGTCGCTAAGATAATAGCACCTTGTTCTTGTATAGACCAAAATATTGTAGCTGCAATAAAGAGTGGTATATACGCAAGAAGACGAGATTGCTCTACTTTTGTTGTTTTAGGACTACGATACATATAAATGAAATAATAGGTTGGAATAACAATCCCTAAGATACTAATCAGGAATGTAAAACGATTTATAGTTAACAACCCAGTTGGAATTGTAACCACACCTAGCAATGTTAATACAACTAGACCAACACTGAAATACTTAATAGTCTTTTTTCTTTCCGAATCTGATAATGGATTAGGTACTTGCGTACCGACTAGACCAAGGTTTTTCTGTTTTGTTCCAACAAATACCCCTAACCCAATTGCCATACCAATTGCCGCAACTCCAAAACCAAGGTGGAAATTATATTGCTGACCTAATGTTCCGACAACTAAAGGTGCAAGTAAGGCACCTAAGTTAATACCCATGTAGAATATACTGAACCCTGAGTCACGACGCGCATCTGTTTCACTGTATAAACTTCCTACGATGTTCGATATGTTAGGCTTTAACAACCCTGTTCCTAGAACTAAGAAGACCATAGAGATAAATAACGCACTTTTACTACCCGGTAAAGCTAAAATAAGATGGCCAATCATAATTAAAACGCCACCAAAGAATACGGTTTTACTTGGACCAAATAAACGATCCGATATCCATCCACCGATAATACTAGACATGAACAGTAAGGAACCGTAAATTGCCATTATCGAGGTTGCGGTAGATTGTTCAATTCCTAATCCACCTTTTGCGACTGAATAGTACATATAATACAGTAAAATAGCTCTCATTCCGTAATGAGAAAACCTTTCCCAAAACTCAGTGAAGAATAAAGAGAATAATCCTTTTGGATGCCCAAAAAATCCTGTTTGAGGAATACTTTGAACAAGTTCGTTTTTTTCTTTCATAATGTTAATATTACCCCTTGTTAATTTTTTATATTATACAAGTATAACTTAAGAGGCTCCCAGTAGTCCATAACTATCTAAGCCCATCGATGAAGAAAAGCAGCCTTCTGGCTGCTTTCTAAATGAATTGAAAAATCGTCATTTGCTCATTAGACACACCTTTCACTGAATCTACCTCTAAACAATCCAGAATTGATTGTGAGAGTGCTTTAGCTACTAAGAATGCTACGTATATTGTTGACTTAATTGAACAGTAGTTATCTTTGAAACTTTAATTACACCCAAAAAAGTTGGGGGTTAATTCATGCAATGAAGTAAGTAAAATGAATTGTACAACACCTATTGTAAACAACTGGTATAATAAGTTTAGGAATATACTTAGAGGTGATTTTTGTGCAATTTGAAGAAGTACGTTCAATTTTAGAAAAAGCGAAGAAAATTACAGTGTTAACAGGTGCTGGTGCAAGTACGGAAAGTGGTATCCCAGATTTTCGTTCAGCAAATGGATTATATGCTGATGCGAATGTAGAGATGTATTTGTCGAGAGGCTATTATAATAGAAATCCGAAAGAGTTTTGGAAGCATTATAAAGAAATCTTTCAAATTAATACGTTTCATCAATATAAACCAAATCGAGGGCATCGCTTTTTAGCGGAGCTAGAAGAACAAGGGAAAGACATAACGATTTTAACGCAAAATATTGATGGTTTGCATCAAGTAGGTGGTAGTAAACATGTAATTGATTTACATGGAACACTTCAAACTGCACATTGTCCGAAGTGTAAAACGGGATATGATTTACAATATATGATTGATCATGAAGTACCGCGTTGCGGGAAGTGTAATTTCATTCTAAACCCAGATGTTGTTTTATACGGAGATACACTGCCTCAATATCAAAATGCGATCAAACGTTTATATGAAACGAATGTACTTCTTGTAATGGGAACATCATTAAAAGTGCAACCTGTCGCTTCATTCCCAGAAATCGCAAAGAGAGAAGTAGGCGCAACAACAATTTTAGTAAATGAAGAGTTAACAGGGCAAGAATACAATTTTGATTTTGTTTTTCAAAATAAGATTGGTGAATTTGCCAAAGGGTTATCTTCGATTAAATAAGTTTTTGTTTTCGTAAAGAAACTGAGGTGAATGATGTCCACCTCAGTTTTTTTGTATGAATTATATTCATGTTATTGCGTATAAGGGGAATGGTAATAAATAGGATGATAAAATCAAAAACTGAAAATTAAATCTTTTATTTCTTTTGTAATTAATATAAAATTCTATATATAGCATATAAATAAATTTAATACATAATGGTTCATGCGTAGAAATGTTAATAGAATGAAGCGAGGGAGCAAAATGAGACAGAAAAAGGAGAAACAGAAACAGTCGAAAAAGAAAAAGACTCATATTCCATTTCGGTTAAATGTACTATTTTTTATCGTTTTTCTTTTATTTTCAGCTATTATTATTCAATTAGGTAAAGTACAAATCATCGACGGAGAAACGTATCGAAATGAAGTGAATAAAAAGGAAGATATAACGGTGAGTACTCCAGTTCCGAGAGGGAAGATGTTTGACCGGGAAGGGAAAGTTATTGTAAATAATAAACCGTTACGAACTGTTACATATACGAAGATGAAAGGAGTGGACTCAAAAGAGGTTTTAATAGTGGCAAGAAATTTAGCAAAGCTAATTGAAATGCCGCAAGAAGATATGGACAAGTTAACAGAGACAGATAAAAAAGATTTTTGGATGCAGTTAAATGAAAAACGCGCAGCAACAAAAGTAACGAAAGAAGATGAGAGTAAATTTAGGAAACAGGAAATAGAAGGGAAAGACTTAGATAAGAAAGTAGAAGAGTTGAGACGAGAAAGAATTACACAAGAAGAATTAAACGAGCTTTCGAAAGAGGATATAGAAGTACTAGCAATTAAAAGCAAAATGAATGCGGGATATAAAATGACGCCACAAATCGTCAAAAAAGATGTAAGTCAAAATGAATATGCAGTAGTGAGTGAAGGATTATCGAGCTTGCCAGGCGTAGATACGACTGTGGATTGGGAGCGCGAATATCCAAATGACAAAATACTACGTTCTGTACTTGGTAGTGTTTCTACTGAGAATGAGGGATTACCAAGGGAGCAATTAGACTATTATTTAGTGCGAGATTATAACCGAAATGATCGTATTGGTAAGAGTTACATCGAAAAACAATACGAAGATGTGTTACATGGAACGAAAGAACAGTCTAAAAATATTACGGATAAAGCTGGAAATATTATTCGGACTGAAAAAGTGACAAAAGGAAAAAGTGGAAATAATTTAATGCTAACAGTTGATATGGATTTGCAGAAAAAAGTGGAGGAAAGTCTTGAAAGGAATTTAAGGGCATTTCATTCTTCTGAACCGATGATGGATCGTGCATTCGTCGTTATGATGAATCCGAAAAATGGTCAAATTCTATCATTAGCAGGAAAGAAAATTGTAAATAAAGATGGCGGGATGCAAATAGAAGACTACGCTTTAGGAACGATGATAAGTTCTTACGAGTTAGGATCAACGGTGAAAGGAGCTACGGTATTAGCGGGATATCAAACAGAAGCGATTAAGCCATATACGCATTTTTTCGATGCACCAATGTACTTTAAAGGAAGTTCGAAGCCGAAGAAATCGTGGAAAGACTTTGGAGATATTGATGATTTAAGAGCATTGCAAGTTTCATCCAATGTCTACATGTTTAATACGGCGTTAAAGATTGCGGGGATTGATTATGTACCAAACAATCCGTTAGATATTAGGCAAGAAACATTCAATAAAATGCGCTATTACTTTAGACAATTTGGTTTAGGTGTACCAACTGGTATTGACCTTCCAAATGAATCGATTGGTCAAATGGGTAGAACCGATAATATACCTGGTTTTTTACTTGATTATGCGATTGGGCAATATGATACATATACGCCGCTGCAACTTGCGCAATATATGTCAACGATTGCAAATGGTGGTTACCGAATGAAACCACAAATTGTACAAGAAATTAGAGAGCAACCGAATAGACCAGAGGAAGTCGGGAAAGTTATGCAATCGATGGAACCAGTCGTGTTAAATCGAGTGGATATGGATCTTTCATATATAAATCATGTGAAAGAAGGGTTTAGAAGAGTTTTCCAAGAGGTAGATGGGACCGGTGCTGGAACTTTTAAAGGATTACCTTATAAACCGGCTGGGAAAACAGGGACAGCAGAAACAGTGTACGGTGGAGAAAGTGATATTGGAAGAGATGAAAACAACTATCGAAAAAAATGTTATAATTTAACTCTCGCCGGGTATGCGCCATATGATGCTGATCCGGAAGTTGCTTTTTCTGTTGTTGTGCCATGGGTAAATAATGATAAATCAGGTATTAATTCTGCAATTGGTAAAGAGGTTTTGGATGCATATTTTGATTTAAAAACGCAGAGATCGGGTGTAAGTCCAGTCCCAGTAACACAATAGCCGAGTAAGGCACAGTAAAAAATTCAAATTGTAGTATATCACTGCGCAAATGAACAGGTGCAGTGATATATTTTTGAGTTAAAAAGTGTTTTGATAAGGTGGGAATGGATATGAAAGAGGAGAATAAGAGAGGTTGGGGAAAGTACATACTATTTATATTTGTCCTAGTAGTAACGTACCAGTCTTTCACTTTATGTAAAGTGGAAGGAAAATCAATGCAGCCAACTTTACATGAAGAAGACTACGTATTTGTAAATAAAGCTGCGGTACATTTTTCTAGCTTACAGCATGGAGAAATCGTCATTATTAAGGAAGAGGATGAGTCGAAATATTATGTGAAACGTGTAATAGGGCTTCCTGGTGACATAATTAACATAACGAATGGAACTGTATACGTAAATGACAAAAAGCAAGATGAACCTTATATAAAAAAAGATTTATATAACAATACACAAGTGTTTTATAATTTTCAAAAGACAAAGATTCCACCAAATAAGTTATTTGTAATGGGAGACAATCGTGAACAAAGTAAGGATAGTCGAAATGGTTTAGGATATATTGAAGAAGATAATATAATAGGAAAAGTGGAATTTGTGTACTATCCTTTTTCGAAAATGAAAATCATAAAATAAGTGGGGATTCACAAAACCCCACTTATTAAAGTTTCACTTTAGCCCGCTATTTGCGGGCAGTAAGACTCCCACTTTAAAATTCAGCTGGGGCAAAGAAGTTAGGTGGGAGATCAACTGCCCGTAAAAGCCCGATTGGTGAAGGCTAATAATAAGTGGGGGATGGACAAAACCCCCACTTATTAAAGTTTCACTTTATCTTCTTTAAAAACCTTTTGGATTAAATGATATGAAAAACTTATGTTTAGATTCATCGATTATGAAATTGCTATTTTTAGTTAAAAACTCTTCCACAGCTTCCATTGGGCCAGGTCCCCAATCAGGAAGGAGAGGATTTCCGTTAATACTTGTATCTTCTACAATAATGTAACTGCCAGTGGTTACAATAGATTTATAAAGTAAGAGTTCTTTCGATACATGTTCTTTACTATGATCAGAATCTAAAATAACTAAAATCACATCATCAGGTTTGCGCATACTTAATATTGATTGGACGGCCTGTACAGAAACAGATGAAGCTGTTAAATACGTAATTCGATTATGGGATGGCCGATTTGGTTGCGGAGTTATATCGATAGTAAGTACGTGACCTTTTCCAATTAAATCTAACATAGAAGCTAAAAACAGTGCACTACCACCGTGAAAAGTTCCGCATTCAATAATTAAATCAGGCTTTAATTCGTATAATATTTCTTGATATAAAAAGAGATCAGAAGGAAGTTTGCAGATTGGAACCCCGAACCAGTGTGTACCATGTAACCAAACGTTGCTGTCGTAATATTGTTTTAGAAATTCGCTACTAATGTTATCGATTTTGAATTCTCCTTTCTAAAAAGGATTCTTTCATACGTAAAGAGTTTACGTATGAAAGTTGTACTATATATTATGTGGTAAGGGGTTATAAGGCGAGTGTTTTCACGTGAAAATAAGCCAAATAACACATGTGGAAAATGAATTGCTTGCAAAAGAAGATGTAAATGAAAGGAAATGATCGTATGTATAAGTACACAATTTGCTTCATTAGAAAAGGAGATAGAATACTTTTACTAAATAGAAACAAGAAGCCGACAATGGGAATGTGGAATGGTGTCGGAGGGAAAATAGAAGAGTATGAAACGCCATATGAAGGAGTCATTAGAGAAACCTTTGAGGAAACAGGAATAGAGCTTCCAAGTGTAACGTATAAAGGGAATGTTATTTTTAAAGTTAAAGACGAACCTTTGGGTAGTGAGGGAATGTATGTATTCCTAGCTGATTTACCAGATGGAGTACATATTGATACGCCAGTAAGCACTCATGAAGGTATATTAGAATGGAAGTCAATTGATTGGATATTAGATGGTGATAATAGAGGTGTAGTTAGCAATTTGCAAAGATATTTACCGACATTATTAAGTGAGGACAACAATTTAGAGCATATATTCATATATGATAATCGGAATATTATTGATTGCAAAACTACACTTTTGATAGAAGATAATACGAAAAAACGATATGAAAAATATCTCGTTTCTCAATAAGAGAAGAAACGTTAAAATACGAAGAGAAAGCCAAATTCTTTATGGGAATTTGGCTTTTTACAAGGAATGCTAATTCAAATTTTACTCTTCATAATTTGCTTTAATAATAAAGCGGTGTTGCTTCACATCGAAATATCCTTTTTGCAAGATAATCTCATGTATGCGATATAATTCCTCGTTATAGCTTTCTACTGTAAAATCAGGAATTTGCCACGGAATTGCTTGCAAGTAATAGACAACAGCACCGACATCATAAAAACGCTGAAGAGGGAATTCTTCTTTCGCTTCTAAAATAGTAAATCCATTTTGTTCTAATTCACTACATGCCGTTTCGAGTGACCAACTTGAAAATTCGCTATTCAGCGGTGTGCCAAACTGCTCATTCAGTTCCGCACAATCAAGACCACCGACTTGTTGTGTAAGAAATGTTCCATTGATGGAAAGACTTCTTTTCACTTCAGAAGCAGAATAGGATTCATGTTGATTCACAATTAAATCAAACTGACCATCTTGAAATGGTAAAGCAGTATCATCAGTCACTTCTACGACTATAACTCCTAAAGGTTCTAATTTCTTTCGTGCAATCGGGACATTCGGAGCATAGCCCTCAGTCGCATAAATAGTTGACGGGAACGGTTGTAACATAGATAAAAACTCTCCGCCACCAGTCCCCATATCTAGCATTGATTTTGCACGTTGCATAAGCTGGAAAGCAGTGCTACCGTATGACCATGATAGGGGCTCGCTATTCATACGGCCAGTTTCTGAAATGAAAGAGAAATCCCAGCCGCTAAAGTTAGTCTTTGCACTTTCTAATAGTGCTGAAAATAATGGATCACGTTTCATATTGTTGTCCTCCTATTTCGTTAATAAATGATATAGTAAGAAAAGAAAAAGGGAGGACCTCTTATTAAAGTGGAACGGTTTTATGTTTCGTGTTCGAATAGATTCATATAAATTAGCTCCTTGCGAGAATGGTTATTTATATATTCGGGAGTATCGAGTGAAAATCCTTTGGAATTATAAGGGAAGGCAGTTGTTTAATGAAAAATTGGATGAAGTTTACAGACAAAGAGAGCGATCAAATATGGGATAGGGTATATAGTGATTTTGAGTTTTCACCAAGTATTTCTATATTCCCATCATTTAAGGTGCCAAGTCCTTTTGTGACATATGATATTTCTCATTGCTTTGGAGAATCGGTAGATTTAAATGTATATGACGACCTGGAAGAAAAAGCATTACTAGTTTTTAAAGAGAATACAGTATCGGATGAATATATAATGGCACTTGATTGGCAACATGAATGTTACTGGGTAAATCCACATTTAAAGTTTGATAGAAATGAATTTGATGAGTGGACAATCCCGATTTTTCCAAATGGAGATTATTATTTCTTTATTCAGAAGGACTTTAAGTGGGGGTATTTAGGCCATCCTTGGGAGAAGAGTATAACGATATTTGGAAAAGAATTAATAGATGCTTTTGATCAACATAAACCGGAAATGTTTCATAAGATTTTAAGGCAGGGTTAATGTTTAAAAAAGAAAAAACGTTTATACTTCCAAATGAAGTATAAACGTTTTTATTATTAGCTGTTTTCATATAGATTGTTGCTTTCTTTACAAATACTTAAAAACAAAAATCTTTTGGTAAAGTGCCATTTTTTATCACCGTTCTTAATCCATGTTTCATAATCCAAGGATTAACATGATGGTTTTTATCGAGTAATTGTTGCAACCATTGAAAAACGAGTTCGTTATCTTCTTTCGTAATATCATTAATGTGATTGGCTACAGATTTTTGAACATACTTAGAAGGGTCATTCATTAATGGCTCAAGAAGCTTTAAATTATTTCTGAAGTCACCTTTCAAAGCTCCTATTTTTTTTGCCCAAGGAAGTCTTGGTCTAGTACCTTCTGAAACTAATCTCCTGATGTGGCTGTTTTCATCACGTAACCATTGCTGCAATATGTCTAAGGTTTCTTCATGGTATTTTTCAAGATAAGGACGAATGGCATATTCAGCAGTATTTCTTTTTGTTATTTCATACATTGCGTTGAATGAGGAGTCAAAATCGTTAAGCCCATATTTTTCAACGTATTTTGCGATAGGCATATACATATAACCCTTTGTAAATGTGCCGACTTCTGTTGTATTTTCTGGTCCCAATGTTTTCAGTAATATATGTATTGCTTCATTAAAATCTTTTTGTAATGCATTGTGTAATTCATCTGCTATTACTTCTATACGTTGCTTTAACTCTAAATTTTCAACTTTATATGTTACGGAATCTACAAAATTTTTTTAGAGAAATTAGGAACGTGTTTAGAAATAGAATCAGCCATTTTTTCTGCTAATTCTTCGTTAAATAAAAATTTTAACGGAACATATTTACCCATTTTTTCACCTCAGTGGTCAGTTAAAAACAATTGTTATTTTTTAATCGACAACCCATACACCAACGTCTCACTTGGAGTCGTAATACTAAAACCAGTTGTTTTATAATCAACTTTTAACGTATCACCAGTGTAGTCTTTCGTGAATGAGTCCATTTGTATAATAAGCTGTTCATCTTCATATACAACATCATCCGCATTATATGTATCCCAAATTAAATCAACATCAACAAAAATGCTGCAAGAGTTTGTCATTGTCCCTCTAATGCGAATAATCTTTTTGTCTTCACGTTCTAGTCTATGTATAGCAACTTTTGCTTCATCAGTAATACGAATGTTCATGTAATCCCAACCTTTATTTATATTTCCTCTATTATTGCAAAAACAGGAGAAATAGGGAAGGGAGAAGCATTGCATTAAAAAAACGAGCAAACAATTTTGTTTGCTCGTTTTGCTATACTCTATTTCAGTTCACATTTATCAAGTGGAATGACTTTCGTTTTCTTAGTAAATTTATAACCTAACCATAGTACTAAGAAGAGTGGTAAACCGATGTAAGAAACGAGTACACCGTTCCAGTCGATAGATGCTCCTGTAAATGCTCCGTAGTTTTGACCTAAAATAACGATAACACAAAGTGTAAATGCAAAGATTGGACCGAACGGGAACCATTTTGCTTGATATGGTAAATCTTTTAAATCTTTCCCTTGTGCAATATAAGCTTTACGGAAACGGTAATGACTAATAGCAATCCCGACCCAAGCAATAAATCCTGACATCCCAGAAGCATTTAATAACCAAATGTATACAACACCGTCACCGAATAAAGAGGCGATGAAAGCGACGCTACCAACTACTGATGTTGCGATTAATGCGTTAACAGGTACACCACGGCTATCTAATTTTCCTAAGAACTTAGGTGCTTTTCCTTGGCGAGCTAAATCCCAAAGCATACGAGTTGATGCATACATTCCAGAGTTACCAGCAGAAAGTACTGCAGTTAAAATAACAGCGTTCATAACAGAAGCAGCGAAGGCAACGCCCGCTTTTTCAAATACTAGTGTAAATGGACTTACTGTAACATCACTTGCTGCAAGGCTATCAGTCGTATAAGGAATTAATAAACCGATAACGAGAATTGCTAAAATATAGAATAATATAATGCGCCAAAAGATAGAACGAATTGCTTTCGGAATATTGCGTTCTGGATCAGCAGTTTCACCAGCAGCTACTCCTAATAATTCAGTTCCTTGGAATGAGAAACCAGCTGCCATAAATACACCGATAATTGCCATGATGCCGCCATTAAATGGTGCATCTGCAACAGTGAAGTTTTTAAAACCGACAGCTTCGCCGCCCATAATTCCAAAAATCATCATAAAACCGACAATTAAAAAGATAATAATAGTAACTACTTTAATAAGTGCGAACCAATATTCAGATTCACCAAAACCTTTAACAGATAAATAGTTTAAGAGAAAAATAATAGCTAAACAAAGACCACTCCAAATAAGAGAAGGGGTATCTGGGAACCAAAATTTCATAATTAATGTTACGGCTGCTAGTTCAGCTGCAATCGTAATCGCCCAGTTATACCAATAGTTCCATCCAAGTGCAAAACCAAGTGATGGATCAACAAATTTTGTTGCATAAGTGCTAAAAGATCCAGTAACAGGCATGTAAGCTGCGAGTTCTGCTAAGCTTGTCATTAAAAAATAAACCATAATTCCAATTGCGGCATATGCGACTAATGCACCGCCAGGACCAGCTGAATGGATAACACCACCACTGGCAAGAAATAATCCGGTACCGATTGTACCACCGAGAGAAATCATCGTAAGGTGACGAGATTTTAATCCGCGTTTTAATTCACCTTGTCCTTGTGTAGTTTGCGTTTTAGAGGTAGATTGATTTGTTGCGCTATTCATGTTCAACACTCCTTTTCTTGTAGGTTAGGAAGGAGCGGGGGAGAAAAATACAAAAAACCGCCAAAGGAATTAGGCGGAACGTTTCACAAATAACCACCCCATCATACCCTTCCGTTAAGATAGCACACCACGTTTACACGGTAATTTTGTAAACGTGACAGTTCTGTTCCTTTCGGAGACAGCCCCAGCTCATATTTCCAGAGAAGAAATATAAACTTCGGCAACTTTTCCTTTCAAACGGAGTCAGTGACATTCGCTGTGTCTCGTCCATTTTACTTTTAAAAGTCGCAACCTCTACCTCATCGGATTGATGAGGATTTATAAATTGCTATGATTTTTAATATATGGCAATTGTAATGATTTTCTGAATATATTGCAAGGGATTTTGTTAGGAAAAGTCAAAAAATATCGGTTATTGTATAGGAAACGCTTGCAAAACTCCACCCGAACCTACTTTTATGTAACAATAAGCAAAGAAAAAATTGTTATACAAATGTTTCGCAAAAAATATTGAAAAACCCTTTAAAATTAAAAGAAAATTCAGAAAATATAATTCGACATAACTATTAAAAGGGGATTATTCCTTAAATTCGTTTCAAAGAAATAAGTATAAATCCGATAAATAGAATGAATATTCTTTTTATTTCTGATAAAATTGAGGTATTGTTTAATTGAAAAGGGGATATCATTATGAAATTAGAAACGGAAAGATTATATATAGTACCGTGTACAGAAGAATGGATTCAAATTGCGAATAATCAAGGATACAATAGTGGCCCACATATTGTAGGGCATATAGAAAATGTGAAACGAGATGTGGCTTCATTACCGTGGGGACCGTGGTATGTTATTCGGAAAGAGGATGATGTTGTTCTAGGTGATATAGGATTTAAAGGGAAACCGAATGAGCAACATACGGTAGAAATTGGTTACGGATTTATTGAGAAATATTGGAATAAAGGGTATGCAACAGAAGCAGTTAGTGAATTAATGAAATGGGCTTTTCAAACAGGGGAAGTGGAAATGATTATAGCGGAGACACTCTTTGATAACTATAGCTCCATTCGTGTATTAGAGAAATTACATATGAAAAGAGTAAATAGTACTGAAACGATGGTCAATTGGAAAATAGAAAAATAAAAAATACCGCTCGAAGTAAATCGGGCGGTATTATTATTAATTATGGTAGCATTTGTTTTTGATCTTTCGGATAGCCGGCTGTCGATACGTTAGAACGATTGGAATGATTACGAACAGCAATAAAAATAGATATAATAACGACAAGACCAACTGCAACGTAAGAAAGTGAAATAATAGTTGGATCTACTTTAAATGTAGTAAGCAGTGTACGTATATTCGTAAAGATAATAAGTCCGCCAACGAGTACGCCAAGTAAATGAGAAGGAACGATGCGTACTAACCATGCGGCGATTGGTGCGGCAACAATACCGCCAAGCATGAGGGCAAATACCCAAACCCAGCTTACTTGTTCCCAGCCAAGTGAAATGAAAAAGCCAATGGTTGCAGCGAGTGAAACAGGAAATTCACTCGTATCTACAGATCCAATAACTTTTCTAGCTTCATTTCCTCTTGCAAGAAGAACAGGTGTCGTAATCGGCCCCCAACCACCGCCGCCAGTTGAATCGACGAATCCAGCGAATAAGCCAAGTGGTACAAGTTGTTTAGCAGACATACGCTTATTTGAAGAAACAATTTGTTTTTGAATGATGAATCGTAATAAAATATAAACCCCTAAAGTAAATAAAAATATGGAAATGTACGGTTTAATTACATCACCAGGTAAATTGCTTAAAAAACATGCCCCAATAAATGCGCCAATTGCTCCTGGTAATGTAAGTCTGGAAACTGTATATTTATCAACGTTTCCAAATTTGATATGAGATGCACCAGAAGCGGCGGTTGTAACGACTTCAGCTAAATGAACTGATGCGGAAGCTACAGCTGGTGCGATACCAAACATTAATAATAGTGAGGTAGATGTTACCCCGTACGCCATACCAAGTGCGCCATCAATCAATTGAGCGAAAAATCCAATAATAGCAAAGACAATTAATTTCTGCATAAATAATCCCCCTGTAATAATAAATGAAAAAGACACTTTTCCCGTATGAGAAAAGTGCCTTTGGTTTTTCCAATCAGCAATAATTAAATTTGTTTTATTATAATACACATTAATCGTATAAATCAACTGGGTTTTAAAGTTTTTTGAATTGAACGAAAGAAAAATAAAATATACAATAAAAGGATGGAGAGAAAGGGGAGAAAGACTATGTTAGCATTTGATCATCTCGTTCACGCAGTGCATTGTACACCGGAGGAAGCGGCAAAACAAATGCAGGAGCATGGATTTCATACTGCATTAGGCGGTGAGCATACGACTTGGGGTACTTGGAATAGTTTATGTTATTTTGATTTATCATATATAGAATTTTTAGCAGTTCAGCATGAAGAAAAAGCGAAAGAAGCAGAAAATCCATTAGTACAAGAAACAGTGGTGAAATTAAAAAATGGAGAAGGGATGCTACAAATCGCAATTCGAACAGATGCAATTGAAGAACTAGCAGTTAAATTTAGTAAGCACGGCTTACATACGATCGGACCATTTGAAGGGAAGCGGATGAGAAAAGATGGCCGGCTTTTAGAATGGAAAATGTTATTTGTAAAGCAAGAAGAGAATGGACCGAAATTACCATTCTTTATACAGTGGAATGAAACGGATGAAGAAAGAAGAAACGATTTACGTAAAATAGGGACGATCACTGAACATAAAAATAAAGTACAAGAAATTGAAACGATTCATTATACGGTGAAAAATGTTCGAGAAACAGTGCGGAAATGGAAAGAAGTAATGGAGCTAACTGCAAATTCAATCATACAAAATGAAGAATGGAATGCTGAGTGTCAAAGTGTATCGTTTGGTGATGTTCATGTGCAGTTTTGTGAACCAGTTGGAGAAGGGCTAGTACTAGAACGTTTGAAGCATCATGGCGAATATCCATTTGCAGTGGAGTTTAAAGGGGAAAATAAACGAGAGTATGAAGTGTTAGGTAGTTTGTTCGTATATTAATAGAGGTGAGTTTTGTGGAAGAAATGTTAAGAGAGATAGAAAGAAAACTAGAGTGGTCACGTATTGTAAAATGTACAGCTATTACAAAAGGTTTTTCACATGAAGAGAAGTATAAAATTGACCTAGAGAATCGAGAAACTTATTTTGTAAAAGTGTGTGATTCTTCTAAGTATGAACGAAAACAAGAAGAATATATGTATATGAAACAATTGGAGTTATTACATATTCCAACGCCGAAGTTAATTCATTTCATAAAACTTGAGGGATTAAATAAATGTGTTCAAGTATTTGAATGGACCCAAGGTGTAAATGGTGAAGAGAGCTTAAGCAAGCTATCGGTGGAAGAACAGTATAATGCAGGAAGAAAAGCAGGGGAAATATTAAAGAGAATTCACTCGATAGAAAGAGAAAGTGCAAGTAATAAATGGGAAATATTTAGGTGGAATAAGTATGAAAGGTACATAGAGGCATTAGCAGATTATGAGGTGAATTTTCTGGATTTGAAGCCAGTATTAACCTTTGTAGAAAATCATAAAGACTTATTGAAAAATCGGCCTATCACATTTTTACACGATGATTACCACCCAGCAAATAGTATGATTCATAATAATGAATTTATCGTTATCGATTTTAGTGGATATGATTTTGGCGATCCAATACACGATTTTTATAACGTAGCGATTTTTACTACAAGAATAAGCAAACCATTTGCGGTTGGACAAGTTCACGGTTATTGCGGAGGCGATCCGTCAATCCACTTTTGGAAACTGTATTCATTATATGCAGCGATGACATTCCCAGCGGATATCGTATGGACAAACCGAACTACACCACATTTAGTAGAGGATATGAAAGAAAGATTGAACCGAATTATAGAAGATCATAATCATTTTTCATCTTATATTCCAAAATGGTATCAATCACAACATGAGGATATAATAAACAATAAATAACGGAGGGATTCATTTGGATAAAATTGCGGTAATTTCAGATATACATGGTAATATTCCGGCATTAGAATCAGTACTGAAAGATATTAAATTAAGAGGAATTGAACGTATTATTTGTCTTGGAGATTTAGTAGGAAAAGGTCCGCATTCTAGCGAAGTAATTGAAATCGTTCGTAAAGAATGTGAAGGAACCGTAATGGGAAACTGGGATGATTTCATTACAAAACCGACTGAATTTGAAGCGTTAAAATGGCATCAAAAACAATTGTCAGAAGAACAAAATGACTATTTAAGAAGCTTACCATTTTCAATCGAGTTTTATATGAGTGGGAAACTGATTCGTATGTTCCACGCTTCACCGAGAAGTTTGTATGAAAGAATTCAACCACATGCAACAAGAGAAGAGCGTATTAGTATGTTCGAAAATAGTGAGCTCACAGAGAATATAGAAGGGGAAAGAAAACCAGATGTCGTTTGTTACGGTGACGTTCATCAGGCGTATGTGCAAAATTTTAGAGGGAAAACGTTATGTAATGCTGGTAGTGTAGGTAATCCACTTGAAATTACACAAGCTTCCTATTTAATTTTTGAAGGAACATACAATGAAAAAGAAGCAGCAAGCTTTTCCATTCAACTCGTACGTGTACCATATGATATTGAACTAGCCATCCGACTAGCTGAGGAGCTGGATATGCCAGAAATTGAAGAATACAAGCAAGAATTACGGACTGCTTTATATCGAGGTTTTAAGGGGAAATAAGGAAAATATAAATCAATAAAAATATATCTATCATAACTTAAAATATATCAACGATTTTTTTAATATATCGATTTACCAACAAATAGCGATAAATTTAAATTTACTGCAATTATATTATGTAAACAACATGCAGGAGGGAATGTCATGCTCCGAAAACAATACATGAAAGAAATTGCTAATCATATTTTAACGTTAAAATTAACCCATCCAATAAGAGTTGGAGTAAATGGTATAACAGCTTCAGGAAAAACAACATTTGCAAACGAACTGGCAGAGGAAATGAAAAATCGGGGAGTGCAAGTAATACGCACCAGCATTGACGATTTTCATAACCTGAGAGTGATTCGTTATGCACAAGGAAAAGAGTCTGCAAGAGGATATTATGAAGATGCACACGATTATACAGCTTTCAAAGAAAGGCTATTAAAACCTTTAGGACCTAACGGGAATTTACAGTATGAAACGATTTCTCATAACTTAATAACGGACATGCCTGTACATAATACGCCGCTAGTGGCGCCGCAAACTATGGTGCTAATAGTAGATGGAACATTTTTATTGAAAAAAGAAATTGAGTATCTATTTGACTATAAAATTTTCGTAGATACAGATTTTGAGATTGCGAGAAACCGTGGTGCAGAGCGCGAGACTGAGGCTTTTGGAAGTTATGAAGAAGCAGAGAAAATGTTTATAAACAGATATCATGCAGCTTGTAAGATGTATATAGATGAGCATAATCCGAAAGAATGTGCAAATGTTATATTTCAGAATAGTAATTTTGATGATCCGGTAGTTGTATTTAAATGAATTTAAAATCGCTTATATAGCAAAAAGTTCGTGAAAGGGGATGCGTCGGGTGGATAAAAAAGATAATCCGAACGATTGGCCTGTATGGGCGAATGAGTCAGTAGAGATAGTTCATGCAAATCCTGATTGGCAAGATAAAGGCCGATATGAAGAACAGCAACTTTATGAACTGCTTACTCCTCTCGGTATTAGCAAAGTAATACATATAGGCAGTACATCCATACCTGGTTTACCTGCAAAACCTATCATTGATCTAATGGCTGAAACAGACTCATTTGATAGAGTGCTCGATATTTCAGCAAAATTGGCTATATATGATTGGCATTATGTAGGCCCGGAATTAGATGAAAGACCTTGGAGAAGGTTCTTTGTGAAAGTGAAGAATAATAGGCGTGTAGCTCATCTGCATTTGATGGTTAAAGGAACTGAACGATGGGAGCAACAACTTTTATTTCGTAACCGCTTACGAGAAAATCCACAATTAGTTTATGATTATTCAAATCTGAAACAAGATTTAGCTAAAAGATATAACCAAGATAGAGAAGCATACACAAAAGCTAAAACAGAGTTTATTAAACAAGTTCTAAAATGATTTAATTTTTGATTGTAAATACGTTTGAATACAAATGAAAAAAACACTTTATTTTATAACTTAAACTTACATGAAATGCATGTAAACAAAGTGAGAAGCTTTGGTGTTCCAATGTATTTCCTTTTATTTCTCGGGAGAAATTTATATAATTGAATCAAGTTCATAGAAAGATAGGGACTAAAACTATATTAAAAGTCGACTTAATTTTATGAGGGAAATTACAGGGGATAAGGCGAAAATAAGTTGAAAAACGTAAAAAGGGGACAGGAAATATAATGACAGAAGTACTAGAACTAAAAGAAGAATTACAACAAATTCAAAATAATAATTATGCTGTGCCAGAAGACGTAGACGCATATCCATACGCACAGTGGATGTTAGATTATATCGGATCACCTGATGCTGAATTACGTGATGATTTGATTTATAGTACGCTTCACAAATGGATTACAAATGATGTATTTAGACAAAAAGAATTACGAGGATTAATGTTACAAGCAATTAGTCCTGATTATTTATTTTATAAAATTGGTGAAAAGGGAACAGATTCTGTATTTAAACGTGCGTTCTCCGTATTAATTCCGCCGCTTATTTTATCTGTTCATGAAAGAGAACCACTGTTATCTGAAGAACAGCTGTATAGTGTGGCAGAACAAGTTCTGGAATATGTCTATTTAGAAGAAGATGTAAGGGGTTACGTAGAAGGAAAAGGCTGGGCACATTCTACTGCACATGCGGCAGATGCACTAGATGCTTTAGCACGTACAATACAAAATCGTGAGTTTTCATATGCAATACTAGCTGCTGTTCGTCAGAAGGTTCGATTGAATGACTACGTATACATACACTTTGAGGATGAGAGATTAGTAACGCCAATTATGTCGTTGCGTAACCAAAATATTTTAACTGAAGAAGAGTGGAGCAATTGGCTACATAGTATAGCAATTGTTGAAGATATCCCACATCCCCAGCATGATATTTTAGTACAAAATATTAGAGCTTTCTTAAGAAGTTTATATTTCAGAGCTTTAGAGAAAGAGGGCGCTACTGCCTTTACAGATGATATATTGGAGACTTTGAAGGATTTGCGTAGGTATTAAAAATAGCGTTTGAATTGGAAATTTTAAAAGAAATCCATACTTAGAAACAAAGAGAAAATATTAATTTTGGAAAATTTATTAGAAATTTATTTTTACATTGTACCCTTTCAGTATAGGCTGAAAGGGGTGTCATATGAAAAAATTATTGAAGATAGTAAAAATTATATTTTTTGTGTGTAGTAGCATTATGTTTCTTGGAACAGGCGCTGTATTTATATATCATAACTATCAATTAAGAATGGAATCGAAATTAATAAATAATGAAGGTGAATTTATTAATTTCAATAATAAAAAAGTGAATGTTTATAATGAGGGGAGCGGGGAGGATACGTTTGTATTTATGGCCGGATCTGGAATTGCCGCTCCTGTTTATGAATTGAAAGGCTTATATAGTAAATTTTCGAAAGAAAACAAGATTTCTGTAATTGAGAGAGCTGGTTATGGATACAGTGATGTTTTTCAAGATGATAGAGATATTGATACGATACTAGAACAAACGAGAGAAGCACTTATTAGAAGTGGAAATAAACCACCATACATTTTAGTACCACACTCTCTATCGGGAATAGAGGCTATTTATTGGGCACAAAAATATCCAAGTGAAGTAAAAGGGATTATTGCGTTAGATATTGGTTTACCTAAACAGTACGTAACTCATAAAATAGGCAGGGTTGATTCATTAAAAATAAAAGGGATGAATATTTTAACGAAAATTGGTTTTCAGAGATTAGTTCCTTCTATTACTTATAATCCCGAAGTAATTCAGCAATCCTTTTTAACCGAACAGGAAAAAACTATTTATAAAGCCCTCTCATATAAACAAGCTTTTAATGATGATATGAAGCAAGAACTTTTACAAAGTTACAATAACAGTAACAAATCTAATTCTTTATCATTCCCAAAAGAAACACCAATTTTATTTATAGATGCGATTGCTAGGGAAAATAAAAACTCGAAATATACAAAGCAAAAAAACAGAGATTATGAGGAGTTTGCTAGCAAGTTATTGATAGCTGATGTGAAAAAAATTGAAGGTACACATAGTATTTATTTATACGCTCCTGATGAAATATACAAACTTGTAATGGATTTTATTAATAATAAAGTAGTGAAGAACTAAGCTATTGTTATTTTAGTGATGGAAGGTCTACATAATGAAAGAATATAACATATTAATTGTTGAAGATGATTTGATGATAGGAGATTTATTACAAAAAATTTTGCAGCGTGAGAAGTATAAAGTGTATTGGGAGAAAGAAGGAAAGAATGTTCTAGATGTAATCCATGAAATAGATTTAGTCATAATGGATGTTATGTTACCAGGTGAAGATGGTTATCAAATTACAAAGAAAATAAAAAATCTAGGATTAAATATTCCAATCATATTTTTATCAGCTCGGAATGATATTGATAGTAAACTAAAAGGTCTTACCATTGGAGAAGAATACATGATAAAACCTTTTGATCCTCGAGAATTATTGTTAAGAATTCAGAAAATGTTAGATAATCAATATGGTACTTTCACGCAAATTAAACATTTATTTATAGATGCAGAATATAAAAGGGTTTTCATTAATGGTTTGCGTGATGAAGTTGTGTTTACAGCGATTGAGCGTAAAATATTTTTCTATTTGTATGAAAATAGGGATAGAATTCTAACAAAAGAACACTTCTTTGATTACTTATGGCAACTCGAAGATAGAAATCAAAATATCATGAACGTACATATAAAGAAAATTAGGACCAAAATCGATGATAAAACAGGTAACATAATTCAGAACATATATGGAGAAGGGTATAGATTAAATACCTTTATGAAGAAATGAAATTAAAGAAGAAATATCAGTTATTACTATTCACTGCTATTATTAGCGTACCATTGTTATTATTGTCGATTAGTATCTTTGTATCAGTTATTTATAATGTTGCCTTTAAAACTAAAAACAAGAACATTCCTTTTCATGAATCCTTTGCATATCCTACTATGTTAATCATATTTTTATTATCACTATTAGTATTAGCTTTTGTATTTTCAAAATCGATTAATTCATTATTAAATAAAATTAATGTATTAAATCAAACGATTCGAGATTTAGCAAGTGATAAAAAAATCCCTAATATAATAGATGTCAAAAGCGATGATGAAATGGGGGAACTGATTAGATCAGTAAACTTGCTAATAGAAAGAACGACTTATCGAGAATTAGAACTACAACAACAGGAACAAATAAAAAAGGAACTATTAAATAAATTACGGCATGATATTAATACACCCTTAACAGCGGTTAGATTACAATTATATTATTTAGAAGGCGAATACGAAGGACAAGCACAAGTACTTGAATCAATGTATGGGCAGATACAATATATAAGTGATTTAACTAACGAATTTAATATTCAATCTACAGAGACCTTAGAAAATACTTATATTGTGAATGATGAAGTGAATATACATAATTTAATAGAAAATATGATTAAAAAATGGAGCTATTTGTATAGCATTCATAAAATTGAATTAGTATATAATCCACAAGATAAAGAGTTGATATGGAATAGTAATGAGTTATGGATTCAAAGGCTATTTGATAATATTTTTCAAAATGTCCTTAAACATTCAAAAGCTAAAAAACTCAAAATCATTATAGATGAAGATGCTGTTTCCTTTAGAGATAACGGGATGGGGTTTGATATAAATAAAAAAGGAACGGGACTTGGTTTGAAAAATATTGAAGATATATCAAAGATGTTCGATATAAAATACACTTTACAATCAAATAGTGAGGGGACTATGTTTTCATTTGAAAATACTAAAGTTTAGAGCAATTTACATAAAACCAACACCTCAGAACCATACTAATAAAATGTGTTGGAGGTGAAATTTATGGACAAAAAAGACTTTGAAAAAGTTTATAATGATTACTTACATCAAGGAGAAGAGCAAGCTCAATTTGAAGTAGACAATGAAGTCAATTCAGGAGCAGAACAAATTGTTGCCGTTCGTAAAAATGATGATGGGGATTTAATTGCTTTTAAGACAAGTAGCGGGAGAGAGTTAGATTATATTACTGCTCTTAGTGAAGCGAAATCAGGGAAGTTAGCTCATGTGGACGTATTTCATAAGTATGGTAGAGATATTATACGTAGTGAACCTGATGGAATAAAGGAAAATAACTTAGATAATTTACCTTCATTTTAAACAGGTAAACCTCAAGAAGAGAATGTTCATTTGGATATTCTCTTCTTTGTTTTGCGAAGTTTTCCTTGCAAATAGACGGTTCATTTTTAAAGTGCGATTATACTTTTAAAGAGCACTCTAAACTTCTCTTTATCTTCTGCTGTAAATGGTTTCGGTCCCTTTGTACGCTTACCGCTTTTTCGAACCATTGCACTTAAATACCGTGTTTGTAACAATTGTTCAATGTTTTCATTCGTATACTTATAGCCTTTATGGTGTAGAACGATACAGCCTTTTGCTAAAGCAAGCGAAGCAAGACCGTAATCTTGCGTTACGATTAAATCTTCTTTTTTTGCTAACTGCATAATCCGGTAATCCGCAGCATCTGCTCCGGAATCAACATAAATTGTTTCCACACCTACAGGCTGTTCCGCATTAGAATAATGAGAAAAGCTAGTAACGAGGGTAACAGGAATTTCAGCATTCGTAGCTTCATAAATAATCACATCTTTTACAGGACAAGCATCTGCATCAACGTAGATCTTCATTTTATCACTCCTAAAACTAGGTTCGAGTTGATGATAATGGTAGATTTTTCTTTTGTCAAACGAGAAAGCTTTATTTAATGTTATTTCCCACAAACCAAAATAGCCTCACGCAAACGAGAAATACCTTTTTCAATTTGATCAATATTCACTTTCCCGTAAGATAAACGAATATAACCGTCTTTAGCACCGAAAATACTACCCGGCATAAAGGCGATTTCTTGTTTTAAGCTTTGCATAATGAGTTGTTTTTCGTTTATCGGTTCGTTTAATTTTCCCCATATGTATATACCACCGATCGGGCTTGAGAAAGAGATTTTATCGTGAAGTTGCTCGTTTAGGGCACGAACGATAATGTCTCTTTTTTCTGCAAGTTGTTTTCGTAACGGTACGATATGCGACTGAAATGGTACAGTTTCGAAAAATTGTTGTATAAGCCACTGCGGGAAGATGCTCATTCCTAATTCCATTTGGTGTCGTGCATCTGATAAACGTTCTACTACTGACTGCGGGGCGACAAGCCAGCCAACTCGTAAACCTGGCGCAATCATTTTTGATAAAGAATGTACATAAATGACTGTTCCGTTTTCATCAATCGATTTTAAAGTAGGGCAAGGTTGTTTATTTTCTAACGTAAGTAAACTGGACGGGTCATCTTCAACGATCGCGATTCGTAAGTCTGCGCAAAGTGATAGCAGTTTCTTTCTACGGTTTGGATGCAGCATCGTTCCCGTAGGGTTTTGGAAATTTGGATTTAAAAAGATCATTTTAATACGATGCTTTCTATACAACTCTTGCACATCATCTGGATTAATACCATGTTCATCGACAGGTAATGGGAAAATACGAATACCTGCTGATTGGAATAGTGGTAATGAGTAACAGTGTGAAGGACTTTCGAAAGCGACTGCATCTCCTGGGTTTAATAAACATTGAACGATAAGGTGGAGTGCTTGTTGGGCACCGGATGTAATCATAATCGATTGTTCGGTCGCTTCAACTTTTAAATATTCCTTCATATATTTTACGACCGCTTGTCTTAGCGGGAGATACCCCTGGGGATGATCGTAACTTAATGACTGCGTTAACGGTTGTTCTCGCAAAATTGTTTGTAGTTGATCGTGAGGATAGAGATTACAACCGAGCTCTCCGTTTGCGAAATCTATAATGTTCTCATTTTGTTGTACTTCTGCCCGAATATGGCGAAGTAACGGTAAGTTTGGTAAAAAAGTACCACCTTCTACGAAACCTCTCCAGTTCGGCGTTAATGTTGGAGAAACGCCCCACATATGTGTACTCACACGTGTACCTTTACCAGTCGTACTTTCTACAATTCCCATAGCACGTAGTTCATTATAAGCGGTCGTTACCGTACTGCGGTTTACGTTTAACTGCGTCGCTAATTTCCGTTCTGAAGGGAGGAAGCTACCTGGAGGAAGTTCTCCGTATGTAATACGTTTTTCAATAAAGTCAACAACTTGCTGATAAATAGGGATTTTACTGTCGTTATCTAGCTTCCATTCCATACAAACGCCTCCGCATCTCTTATATACATCAAGTATAACAAATTGGCTGGGTAAAAAAACAGCCAATTGGACGGTGTTATATCCAGCCAATTTTACTATGCTAAATAGGGAAGGGGAGATTCGGATGAAACGATGGCAAATGGAGTGGCTCCTAGTATCAGTAGCATTAGTATGGGGAGCAAATTATACAATTGGAAAGTATGGCGTGGCATATATGTCATCCATTCAATTTAATAGTTTACGATTTTTAGTAGCATCACCGGTATTATTACTTATTACATTTTTAATGGAACGCTCATTACGTATTGAAAGAAAAGATTGGTTACGATTACTAGCAGTCGGTATCGTTGGAACGACAATGTATCAAACGATGTTTATGCTATCTGTAAAATATACTTCAGCAACGAACGCCTCATTATTAATTGCGATGTCACCTATATTTACAGGGATATTAGCAGTATTGCACAAACAAGAACGTTTTTCGATGAAAGTACAAATTGGTTCAATAGTAGCGTTTATTGGTGCAGCATTCGTTTTATTAACAGGGCATACGGGAGGAGCTACATACGAGTATGCGTGGCTCGGGAATGTAATTGGATTAGTCGCAGCAATTGCGTGGGGATGGTATCCCATTTTAGCGCAACCACTTATCACAAAATACTCCGCAATGAGAGTCACATCATGGTCTACTTTAATTGGAATTGTACCTCTCGTTATATACTGTTTATTCAACGTAAATACATTAACGTGGCCAGTAGATACGCCTAGCTGGGGATCACTAGCATATTCAATCGTCTTTGCGACAATCTTCGGACTTGCAATGTGGTATGTCGGTATTAGTAAAATAGGTTCAACGAAAGTAATGGTTTATATGTATCTAGTACCATTGTTCGCAGTTATCTTTGCAGCTGTAACAATTGGAGAGCAAATCAATATGATGCAACTCGTTGGCGGACTTATTATCTTTATCGGCTTATATGTTGTAAAAAAAGGTGGAATCAAAAAGCCAGCTCTCAATTTGAAAAAAGTAAGCTAACAGTAAAAAGGATCTCTTTCATATAGAAGGAGATCCTTTTTTATTTCGTAATAAAAGCGCTTGTTTAACAGCCCATTTTTGATGATCGTGAAGTAAATGTTCTATAGCAAGTGATGGAGACAGCCATTGTGAAATATGGTCTTCTTCATGAACTTCAACTTCATGTATCTTTTGTGCGATGTAAAAGAACCCGTCGTTTAAATAATATGTATCCTCTTTTTCGGCATAAAAATATCGTGCTGCATTACCGATATAACGATCAATTTCAATCGCCCAACCTAATTCCTCTAGTAATTCTCGCTGTAAACATGCTTCTTTCGTTTCCGTACCTTCCATACCGCCACCAGGTAAAAAGTAATGTTCTCCTTTTTCGATGATAGCTATTTTTGAGCAAGCATTATTAAAAATAACCGCATAGCAACTTGGCCGTAATACATACTGAACAGTAGGTTCTTTATAACCAAAAGTAAGTTTAGTCATCATAAAACACCTCAACTTTATATAAAATACATAAAAGGGATATTAAGGTAAATGCGGAATTATATAAGTATAATCTTATAGGAGTGGAGTGATAACAAAATGATAAATCGAAAATGTTCAAGGTGTAAAGAAATAACGGGTACAATACATGGTGGTAAAAAAATAAATGAAGAATTTCTGTGTGAAAATTGTCTTCAAAAAGGAATTGCGAGTGGGGAAATCGAATTATCACAAGTGGAAGAAAAACAAACTTCGTATCTTTCTATAAAAATATTAAAAATAATGAGTGTTATTTATTTAATAGTATCTATTATAACTGCTTTTTCTGCTGGAGCACTTATACAGGATCCAGGGCTTGGTGGAATATCATTTTCAATAACAGGTGCAGTTGGTGTTATGATAATTGGATCGATATTCCAGTCTGTTCTTGTATTTTCAGGTATTTGGGTATTCATTCTGTTAGTCGAAACGGTTATTAAAATATATGAAAAAATGAAGTGAGTGAGAGGGAGAAATACATGCGAGTAAGAAACATTCAAGGGGAAGATTATGTAAAGATTCATTCTGTATTAAATGATTGGTGGGGCGGAAGAGATATGGCTAGTATGTTGCCGAAGTTGTTTTTCGTTCACTTTCAAGAAACGAGTTTTATCATTGAAGAAGATGGCGAAACGTTAGGTTTCTTATGTGGATTCTTTTCACAAACATATAAAGATGAAGCATATGTTCATTTTATAGGTGTAAATCCGAAGTTTAGAAGAAGAGGAATCGCATCGACATTGTATTCTTATTTCTTTGATGCTGCTCGTGCAAATAACCGTAAAGTTGTAAAAGCAATTACGTCACCAATTAATAAAAAGCCGATACAGTTCCATCAAGAAACTGGCTTTCGAATTGAGGCTGGGGATGATGAGGTAGAGGGTGTATCGGTACATACAAATTATGATGGGAACGGCGGTAGTAGAGTGTTATTTTTAAAAAATGTGTAAAAGGAGGCTAGCTTAACGTTAGCCTTTTTGTTGTGAGGAGATAAAAATATGGAGAGTAAACAAAGTAGAAATGAGTACTTAAGACGCATTTATAAGGTGCAAGATTATATAGAATCAAACATAAATGATTCACTTTCAATTGAAGAGCTAGCGGATGTAGCAGGATTTTCAAAGTTTCATTTTCACCGGATTTTTAAGGGAATAGTAGACGAGCCATTATCACGGTATGTAAATCGCTTGAAGTTAGAAAGATCAACACATCTACTTACATACCGTTTGGATATGACAATTACACATATTGCGTATCACTTCGGATTCACAGATTCAGCAGTTTTCTCCCGGACATTTAAAAGTTATTACGGAGTAAGTCCGTCTCACTATAGAAATAACAATAGCAAGAATTGCAAAGACGTAAGCGGAACTTCTCAATACAATGAATGTAAGAAGGTTCGAGGAAATGTTGAAATTGTAACAGCGGACGATATACACGTCGCATACATAAGACATATCGGCACATATGAAGAGTTAACGCTAGTTTTTTCAAAAATGATAGAGAAATTATTTCATTACGCAGCGGAGGAAAACTATCATGTATTTGAGGATACGAAAGTATTAACCATTTACCACGATCATCATGAATTTACTGAGGACTATCATTTAAGAACAAGTCTATGTATAACAATTCCAGATGAGTCCGCAGTAGAAACGAGCGACATTGGAATAATGGTAATACCTTCAGGCAAGTATGCGGTAGGTCATTTTGAAATATTCCAAGATGAATATAAAGGAGCATGGAATTTCTTGTACGGTGAATGGTTGCCAAATAGCGGATATAAACCGAGAGATTCGTATCCTTTCGAAGTATATAGAAATGATCCAAGGCAGCACCCGGAAAATAAACATATAGTCGATATATATGTACCTATCGAACCTTTTTAATCATAGATTAAGGGGGAAGAACGATGAAAACTGCTGAAAAGTTAGATTGCATTATAAAAGAAGAATACAAAAATATTAATGGTATGTTAGTAGTGCAGAGAGGTAATGTTGTTTTTGAAAATTATTATAATGGTTACGGTCCAGATGATGCATGTCATGTAGCATCAGTAACAAAAACGATAATCTCTGCGTTAATTGGGATATGTATAGATAAAGGATATATCAAAAGTGTTAATCAAAAAGTAATAGAGTTTTTCCTGAATATAATCTTAAGGCATCTGAAGTAACAGTTCGGCATCTACTTACAATGACAGCTCCATATCCTTATGTAGACTGGCAGGAACCGTTAGAAGAACTATGTACACAAATGGACTGGGTGAAGTATACGTTAAGTAGGGCAGGAAAAGGTGGAGAAATTGGATCTTTTAAATATTCATCGGCAGGCGCACATGTACTATCAGCAATTATTACGAGTGTAACAGGGAAAAGTGCTCGTGAGTTTGCGAACGAATATCTATTCCAGCCTATCGGCATAAGAGAAATTCCAAACTACAATATGAAAGCATTTGGATTCGATGACTTATTCGGAAAAGATGTGAAAGGATGGGTTCACGATCCAAATGGTATTTCAACTGGCGGATGGGGACTTACGTTAGCTGCTAGAGATATGGCTAAGTTTGGACAGATGTATTTGAATGAAGGTATTCATAATGGAAAGGAAATTCTTTCAAAATCGTGGGTACAAGAATCAATAGCGATGAATTCAAATCAATACGGTTACTTATGGTGGTTACGAGAAGAAGATGGGGTCTTTTCATACTGTGCTATGGGTGATGGTGGGAATATGATTTGTTGTATTCCGGAGAAGGAATTGGTGGTGGTGATTGCTTCAGAGATTATACCGGAAGCGCAGGATAGATGGAGATTAATCAAAGAGTGTATATTTCCTTATTTAAAAGTTTTACAAAAGTTACAATAGGAGAAATAGTTATACTTGCTATGTTCTACATAATTGAAATAAGTGCTGTGAGAACGGAGTCGTTCAATTAAAATTAGAAAACTTCAACACCTATACGATTATAGAATAATTGAAAGGTGTTGAAGTACTTAATGAGCTAATTAAGGTACATTAAACTGAAACACTTTTTTTAATTGTTAACTATTTTTTAACTTTTCGATGTATAAGATACATAATGCAGAGCGCAATTGCTAAAAAGATAAATTTAATTAACTCCATTAGGCTGGCATCCCACTTTTTTTGCAATCCATCTGTTAAAAAAATACATTAAACATACCATGTAAAATTGCGGGTGGTAGTACAGAACGACCGTACTCTCTCGTGTACGTCAAAATTATAGATAATATAAATAATAACGATAGATAACTTAATATTCCTACAAACCATAACTCATAGTTTTTATAAAAGAGTGCTACTGGTAAATGCCATAAAGACCAAAGTGAAGCTGTAATTATTGCGGTTTGTATTAATGAATATTTTTTTCGTAAATAGTAATGAAGATTCCCGCGCCAAATAATTTCCTCTAAAAATGCAGACAAAGCTGCAATTGTAAGACCAATGAGTAGGAGAAATCCCAATTCATCGCAGTGATTAAATAAGAACTTTATATTATAAATATAAAAATAGAAATGGAGACATAGACCTAGAAGTAGTGGGAATAAAATGGAGAAAATTTGTGATTTTAATGTTGGACGTGAAATGCCAAATGTATGAAAAATTTCTTGTTTCTTATACGCTTTTTGATATAAAATAACGGCTAACAACGGAACAACCATCGTGAAACCAAAATAACTACGACCATTTTCTATGTTTAGCAAAAAGATATAAAAGAACGATGTGAGAGAATAAATGTAAAATGTTGAATGATAAACTATGTTTTTATTAATATTTATCACCTACCTAAGTACGTATAATTTGTTAATCAAATATTGGATATTTTAATTATATATGAAATGGAAATAGACAGAATGAATATTTTCATATTGTTGATTCTAGTAATAGAGAAGGGGATTAAATTATATCTCTTTTTTTTGCTAGTATAGTAAGAGATAGAAAGAGATTTCACTAGATGGAGAAAAGACGTTGTTTGAAAGGTGAGGGTATGATGACAAAGTCTAATGTTGTAGAAATCATTTCAGCTTTAGTAGCTATTATCGGTGTGTATGTACTAATAAATGCACCAGAAATGGGGAGTAAGGCAACAAGTGAATCTGTTGCAGAGCAGGGCGGTCATATGGATACAAGTACGTATTTAGCTTTATTACAAGGATACGAAAATTCTTATACAATTCTAGGCGCGACTTGTTTATTTATGGGGTTGCTCAGTTTAATTTCGATCATTTCAATTCAAGTATATAAAAGTAAATAGAGGTTGAAAAAACAATGCTCCTGCCAAATTGACAGGAGCATTGCTCGTATAAATAAGTATTTTCGTAGATGTGTACTTATCACTATGACTTAGTTGAAATATTTTTTAACCCCTCTTTATCGTCTTCATTACTGTCGAATTCGATAAAAAGTTATGTCACAAGTTGCAAATTTGGATGACGTTATATTAACTATAGAAAAAAATGAAAAATACCCGTAACTTTTTACAAGGGAAAATCGTTAAACAAAAGAAAAGGTTTTTAATCATGCGCTTGATTGAATGGGGGAAAAAGAATGAAGATTCTAATACTGGGCGGTACACGTTTTTTAGGAAGGGCTTTCGTAGAAGAGGCTTTGAATAGAGGGCATGAAGTTACATTATTTAATCGCGGAACAAATAATGAGATTTTTCCTGAAATAGAGCAGTTAATTGGTGATAGAAATGATGATGTTTCAAGTTTAGAAAATCGAAAATGGGATTTGGTCATAGATACATGTGGATTTTCTCCTCATCACATTAGGAATGTAGGAGAAGTACTTAAAGATAATATAAAGCACTATACATTCATCTCAAGCCTTTCCGTATATAAAGATTGGATTCCGTATCACATAAAAGAAGATTATATATTACAACCCGAACCATCAAGTGATCAAATAAAGGCTGTGGAGAATGGTGAAGTATCCCCTTATGAGTATTACGGTGCGCTTAAAGTATTATGTGAAAAAGAAGCAGAGAATTATTGGCCGGGGCGTGTTTTACATGTAAGAGCAGGACTTCTTTCAGGAATGTTTGATTATACAGATCGGCTTCCATACTGGATTCAGCGCGTAGCAAAGGGCAGTAATATGTTAGTTCCTGGTAGGAAAGACCGCCCAGTACAGTTCGTTGATATAAAAGATGTCGCAAGCTTTGGACTAAACATGGCAGAAAACAATAAAGTAGGTACATTTAATGTAACGGGTCCGAAAGATGAATTGACGATGGAAGAGCTATTAAATACGTGTAAAAAGGTTACAAATAGCGATGCTGCATTCGTTTGGGTTGATGAATCGTTTATGCATGAGAATAAAGTACAGCCATGGACGGAAATGCCATTGTGGCTTCCCGAAACTTTTGCATTAGAAGGTGAAACAGATCCGTGGAAAGGTGGATTCTCTATTAATATAGAGAGCGCAGTTAAAGAGGGTCTTACTTTTAGAAGGTTAGAAGATACTGTTACAGACGTGTATGAGTGGATGAGAGAAACGAAAGATAGGGAATTAAAGGCAGGTATTTCAATTGAAAGAGAAAAGGTGCTGTTAGATAAGTGGTATGAAATAAAGAGAGGTTAAATAAGAATCCTATGAAAAAAGGACTCTGTCTATTGGTTAAACAGAGTCCTAATATTAGTCTACCACTCAATCGGATCTTCCCCGTACATTTCCCATAGCTTAGGAAACATCTTTTTCAAACCTTCTTCGTCATCTTCATCCCAGTCTAACTCGATATCAACTTCCTCAAATTCTTCATTTGATAAGACATGGTATAGTGTAAAGTATGTATCATCTTCATCCCCAGTCTTCTCCAAATATACTTCTTGTCCGAAATATAGCGTAAGTTCTTCTATTTCTGGAACATCATACTCGCTCAAATTTTCTAATACAGGAATTAACCGTTCTGGATCTTCAATACACGCTTCGTATGTTTCTTTTCCTTGATATAATAACCACCCGCGGAAGTAATCAAAACTATCATCCGAACAACCGCCCATAATTATATAAGCAGCCGCCCATAAGTGAGACGTATAGGAAGCTTTTAAAATATGGTGCATATGTGTGTCAAAAGCTACAATTTCATGTACTGTACGTTTGGCGATATGAGAAGTGAGCCATTCTATTTGTTCTTCTTGGTCTTCGCCTTTCGATTTTGCACGAGCGATTATCTCCCAAAATTCTTCTTCTGTTATCGTTTTTTCTTTTATGTAATCTTCCCCTAGAATAGGGTCGGTATATCCTTTTTTTCGTTTGGAAGCGATTAGTTTGTTAGCTTCTTTTATGCATTCTTCTTCTGTTTCAAATTCTTTCGCTTTCACACTACCAGCTGTGCCAATTTTTCCGTAAAACACAACGTAGTCTCTATCTTTCACAACGATTTTCCAAAACTTATTTGATTTCTCAGTTTGCTGGATTAATAACGTTTCCATTCGTACCCCCATATTGCTTTTCTAGTATGCATTGTGATTGTAACATATGTATAAATACCTGTAATGACGAAAAGGTAAGTGTAGTTTTCGGAAAGTTCGAAAACCATTGAATGAAATAGAAAAATTTAGTAATCTTATTTGTACAGCACATAAATAATAGTTTTGTAATGATACATTGGAGGGGTTTGTTGTGGATCTTACATTTAAAGTAGAAGAAACATGTTTTAATTACCGAGTCGGAGCAATTTGTAAATATGATAATAAAATACTTATCCTTCAAGATGAAGGTGAAGAGTATTGGTACGTACCAGGCGGAAGAGTGAAAATGCTAGAAAATAGTGAAGATGCGTTAAAACGAGAGCTTGCGGAAGAACTAGGCGTACCTATTGAAGTGAAGAGATTAATATGGTCAGTAGAAAACTTCTTTACACTTTCTGAGCGAAAGTTTCATGAGATTAGTTTTTATTATGAAGTAGAATTGCATGAATTACCTGCAAATGGGGCGGATCAATATATTCTTGAAGAAGAAGGTAGAAAATATTTATTTAAGTGGGTGCCGGTAGAAGAGTTAGATGCATATAACTTACAGCCAGCGTTTATAAAAGATAAAGTAAAGGATGTATCAGTTCATACAGAACATATCGTGTTACAAAAGTAAGCGTGCTTGGAGGGAAAAACGGTGAAGGGGACTAAAAAAGAGATACATATAGATGATAAAGTCATTCGTTACACACATATCGAAAAAGGTTCTAATACAATTTGTTTTATGTTCTCAGGTTCAGGCTACAATTATGACAAGCCGTTATTTTATTATGCAACGATGCTTATGCTTGAAAATAAAATAGATGTAGTACATATTCATTATTCCTACGATGGACAATTAATGGAAAAACCAATGGAAGAAATAACGAAAGTAATGATGGATGATATTAATCCTATCATTAATGAAGTGCTAAGAAATGGACAATACAACGATTCGATGTTTTTAGGAAAATCACTCGGAACAATCCCGATTGCGAATGATTTAATGAAGAGAGAAGAATACTTACAGTCAAAAATGATATTACTTACACCTTTATTGACGTTTGATTCGATTTTTGATTCGATCTTACATAGTCGTCACGACGGGCTTTTAGTAATTGGAGATAAAGATCATCAATACAATGCAGGTCAAATTGAGCAATTAGATCAATCGAATTTAAAAATCGAGGTTGTGAAGAACGCAAATCATTCTGTAAATATTGGGGGATTTGAAACGGAAAATTCAATTGAAGCTATAGCGAAAGTAATAGAAAAACTTAAAGAAGTTGTTAGGACAAATTAATTTAAGTTTCAATACATGCAAAAAGAGGTGCAATTTGCACCTCTTTTTTATTTAATAAGCCTTCAACACATGAAGTAAATAATCTTTCCGATTTAGCGGATTAAAGTCAACACGTTTTCGAGTAGGGAAGGGAGCCGTCAGCTTTGTGAAACCAGTTGGCTTTGTTATAAAGATACCTTCTCCTTCAGTAAATGAATGGAGCATTCGTTTAAAATCCTCTATTTTTGCAACAGGTAATGATCCTGTTAAATGGTAAGAATCATTATGCAACGTAGGCTCTGCAAAAGTTGCTGGAATAGCAGCAAGCTTATACATTGCGGTACTAATTGCGTGCTCCGGTACAGTTAATTCGAACTCGTTTACTGGTTCAAATGCACATGTTTCAGCGTGCTTTAAAGCATCCATTAAAACGAGTGGTGTTAAATTTCTAAAGTCACTTGCTGTTGTAACAGGGCTTGCATAACCAGTATGTGTTAACGTGACGATAATGTCCGTAACTTCCCATCCGTACAAACCTTGTTTTAACGTTTGAAATACAGTATCTTCAATCGCTTTATGAAATGCTAAAGGCAATGATCCAAGCTCAACACCTAACTTATATGTTATGCCAGAATTCAGTTCACCACGTTCAACTTTGAAGCCGATTGTCGCGTAAAATGGATTCGTTTTTTCTCCCATTAATTCAGCAGAATTCCCAATGCCAATTGGTTTCTCAATACATACAACCCGCGTATTTGAGAAAGTAACCTGCAAATTATATTTCTCAAAAAGTGTTGTTTCAATTACTTCTTTTTGTACTTCCCCGAAAAGGCGAATATATAGTTCATTATGAATATCATCTTTCCACACTTTAATGAGCGGATCTTCTTCGCATAGCTCCATAAGTGCAGCGTATAGATCATGAATTCGCTCTTTAGGTACTGCTTCAATAGCAGCTTCCATTTGCGGTTCGGCAAAGTGAATATCTTTTATATAATCGGTCCACTCACCGATAATATCACCAATTTTGATATTCGTAAGTCCCCATACTTTGCAAAACTCTCCACTATGAACAGTAGAGGCTTGAACTGCATTTCCATTATGAAATATGCACATTTTTTTAATCTTTTCCTTATGTAGTAGAGACTCACTACGCTGAATATCAACATATTTTCTAACGTGTAAACAACCAGAAAATAGTCTTACGTAAGCAATCTTTTCGCCAGAAGATTCACGTTCAATTTTAAAAACAACACCGGATAATGTTTCATCTTGTGCCGATTTAGTAGCTGGAATTAAGGCTGAAATATTTTTAAGTAATTCAGTTACTCCTATACCTGTCATTGCTGAACCAAAAAAGATAGGAAACACATTTGCTTGCTGTATTTGCTTTTCGAGTTCTTTTCTTAATAGTGCATCCGGTATTATTTCGTTATTTACATATGACTCAAGCAATGATTCGTTAAATGGTGCTAATCGTTCCATACAATCGTCATAGGATTTATATTCAATAATCCGAGCGTCCTTTGTACCTTCGTTTTCTACAGAGTAGAAGGGGGATGCTTCATTTGAAAGAAGCTCTTTTATTTGTTTCACAACTTTTTCAGTATTTGCGCCACTACGGTCTATTTTATTAACAAATAATATAGTAGGTATGTTTAATTTCTGTAATGTCCGCATTAAAATCTTCGTTTGTGCTTGCACACCTTCAACGGCAGAGATAACTAAAATGGCACCGTCTAAAACACGGAATGATCGCTCCACTTCAGCGATAAAATCAGCATGTCCAGGTGTATCAATAACATTTACTTTTAAATCATCAATAAAGAAAGAAACGACAGATGCTTTAATCGTAATTCCGCGTTGTCTTTCTAATTCCATTGAGTCAGTTTGCGTATTGCCACTATCTACTCGGCCAACTTCTTTAATCACATTCGTTTCATAAAGAATACGCTCAGTCAAACTCGTCTTGCCAGCATCTACGTGCGCGACAATCCCTATATTTATTGTTGTCATATATAAATATCCTCATTTCATTTTCCATTTTCATTTCCTCATTTCTATTTGTGTATTGCCGCATTACAATCACTCTCCAGTCATTTGAATTATTACTATTATAATGTAATTTACATTTTTTGTAACGCGACAAAGCGCCTTAATTTGGAAAAAATAAAAATGAAAACAAAATGCTTGCATTCTAAATCGATATAGATTATATTAATT
This sequence comes from Bacillus sp. TH19, assembly GCF_016651075.1. NCBI lineage: Bacteria > Bacillati > Bacillota > Bacilli > Caryophanales > Bacillaceae > Bacillus > Bacillus sp. TH19. The sequence continues at coordinate 2,458,485 of NZ_JAEKEO010000007.1, forward strand.
GACATATCAACTATTGATACATCAAATGTTTTTTGTATTGGATGTAAAGGAGGGGTAATTTGACAAGTTCATGCTCAAAAGAAGCAATAATTTTATATAAATTACACTTTCTAAACAAAGAAGTAAGTTCAAAATTTGAAGGGTGTACGGGTATGAGTCAGTCTAGATTAGAGCTCATACTTCAGTTATATGAAGTAGATGAAATTAGTCAAAAAGCACTTCAGCAAGAAGTGAATATTGATAATGCCGCGATTACGAGGCATTTAAAACAGTTGGAAGCAAACGGAATGATTACAAGACGTAAAAATCCAGATGATAACAGAATTACGTTAGTTTCTCTTACAGAAGAGGGACGAAATAAAATTCAAGTGTATCAAGAGGAAAAGGAGCGTTTCGCTACTTCAGCATTTAAAGGATTAAGTGAAGAAGAACGCGACAATCTTTTAACGATGTTAGACCGCATTCAAGAAAATATAAAAGAACTTTAAAAAAGGGAGAATACAACTATGACTAACTCAGTAAAAACAAATGATTTTAACGAAATTTTAACAGGACGCCGTTCAATCCGTAAGTACGATTCTTCAGTGAAAATTAGCAAAGAAGAAATGACTGAAATTCTTACAGAAGCAACACTTGCACCATCTTCAGTAAACATGCAACCATGGAGATTCCTTGTTATTGAAAGTGACGAAGCAAAAGCAACACTTGCGCCACTAGCGAAATTCAATCAATCTCAAGTAGAAACATCTTCATCGATGATTGCTGTATTTGGTGACTTAAACAACTTTGATAACGCAGAAGAAATTTACGGTACAGCAGTAGAGCGCGGACTTATGCCAGCTGAAGTAAAAGAAGATCAAATGAAAAAACTTTCAGGTTACTTCTCAATGGTTACACCAGAAGTAATGAAAGATACTGTACTAATTGACGGTGGTCTTGTAGCGATGCAATTTATGTTAGCAGCACGTGCTCACGGCTATGATACTTGCCCAATTGGTGGGTTTGAAAAAGACCAAATCGCAGAAGCTTTCGGATTAGACAAAGAGCGTCACGTACCAGTTATGTTAATTTCAATCGGAAAAGCTGCTGACAGTGGTTATCCATCAGTACGTCTTCCAATTGAAAAAGTTGCTGAGTGGAAGTAATTTTATAAAAAAACAGAAATAAGTGAGATATGAGAGGGGAAACACCATGATTATTATTCACGCAATATTTCAAGTAGATCCAGCAAAACAACAATCGTTTTTAGAAGAAATTCAGCCATTACTTCATGGTTCAAGAGAAGAAAGTGGAAATGTATCTTACGATTTATATAAAGATACTGAAAAAGAAAGTGTTTATACGATGGTAGAAGTATGGAAAGATGAAGCAGCAGTTGCGAGTCATAATACGAGTGAACACTTCACATCTTTCGTTAGTAAAGCATCACAGTTTTTAACTGCTCCGCTTGATATAAAGGTTTATAGCGGTGAACTAGTAAAATAATTAGGTAGAAAAAGATGACTTTAGCGTATGGCTGAGGTCATCTTTTTTATTTAGATAGGAATATATTTACTTCTAACGTAATGTGTTATAATTTGGAAAATGAATATTCTTAATTTTAAAAACATTTAAAGGTGGTAGTGAAATATATGAACATATTAAAGAAAATCACTAACAATATTTCAAAGGTCATTATAGGAAAAGATGAATCGATTGAACTAGCAGCTATAGCTCTTATAGCAAGAGGACATATTTTATTAGAAGATGTACCTGGGACAGGGAAAACAACATTAGCGAAAAGTTTGGCTAAAAGTGTGGACGCTAAGTTCCAAAGAATTCAATTTACAGCTGATACTTTGCCTGGAGATGTTATTGGACTCGAATATTTTGATGTGAAGGAATCGGATTTTAAAACGAGGTTAGGGCCTATTTTTGCAAATATAGTATTAGTAGATGAAATTAATCGAGCTGTGCCGAGAACGCAATCTTCGTTACTTGAAGTTATGGAAGAACGTACCGTTACGATTGCGAAACAGACACATTCATTACCAGAACCTTTTTTAGTTATTGCAACGCAAAATCCTCTTGAATCGGCGGGTACATTTCCTTTACCTGATGCTCAATTAGACCGATTTTTACTTACTATTCGACAAGGTTACCCTACGAGAGAAGCAGAAAAGGAAATGATGAATCGGTTCCAAACGAATGATCCATTAGAAACGCTACATTCTATTATTTCAAGTGAAGAAATAATAAATATACAAAAACGTGCAAGGGAAGTGTTAGTAGGGAATGATGTGCAAGATTATCTTCTTGAAATTATTGAAGCAACCCGTAAGCATGAGTTAATTGAAATTGGTGTAAGCCCGCGAGGCACATTGGCATTTATGCGGGCAATCCAAGCACGAGCAATATTAAATGAAAGAGATTACTGTACACCAGATGATATAAAACTACTAGCTGCATCCGTTTGTGCTCATCGTTTAACGTTAACGATTGAAGGGGAGATGAAAACGACAAAAGAACAAATCATGAAAGAAATTCTTCATACGATTAGTGTGCCAGTGGAGAATGTACGATGAATCAACAGCTTGTGTATACACCTTTAGCGGAGCCTTTCGTAATAGGAGTTATGTCAGTTGTAGCCGTTATTTTATGTGTATTTTCAAGTAATTTACTCATATTATCTCTCGTATTTTTGTATGTAATTTTAATAGGTACTATGCATGTATACATACGTAAAGTATCTCGTGTTGAATGGGAATACAGTCAAGGGAATTCAAACGTTTTTATAGGTGAAACGAATATGTGCAAAATAAAAATTTCAAACAAGTCGTTATTTCCTATTCTTAATATCGTATTTCGATTTAAATGTGAAAACAAGCTAACTTGGAATCATGATGAACTAAACAAAAATCATAGTACAGGTTCAAATTATTATTTGAATTTCAATATAAAAGGAGGAGAGGCAGTTTCATTTGATTTGCAAGCTGTAGCTTTAAAAAGAGGAATCGCGAAATGGGAAGAAGTTGAAATTGTTATTACTGATCCCTTTGGATTCATAACGAAACATATAACATATAAACAAGTTGATACGCCGTCCTATTTAGTTTTACCAGCCGTTCCGAAAATACAAGTTCCTGAATTACAAGAATGGTCACGCGGATTTCGAAAAGCGATGTCTTCTCCGCTATATGATGAAACGAAAGTAATGGGAGTGAAGTCTTATGAAAATGAAGATTTTCGTTCTATCCATTGGGGTGCAACAGCAAAAACAGGGACGATAACTGCGAAAAAATATGAACGAACACAATCTGATAAATACGCGATTTATCTCAATTTACAAAATAAAAGTGGCGTTTCTTTACGAAATGATATTGAAGAGCTTATTGAATTAACCGCAGGCATATGCAAACAACTGCTCATGCAAGATTGTTCATTTGAGTTATGGATTAACAGTGTGAAAGGTAACGGATTGTTACATGTAAAGAACGGGGATAATCGGAAACATTTGCAAAATGTATTAAAGATACTTGCCTCAATATCGGATCAAGATACGCCTGTATCTTCTACTTATTTTTACACAGCAGGATTTCGTCGTAAGGAATTGGATGCAGTTCCTTTAATTCTTGGTACTTCACCTAGGGAATATAGTAGAACGAATAAATGGATTGTAATTAAAGAATAAGAAAGGGCTTATGTCATGGTGAATAAAAAGCGGCATATGAAGGTGAAGTTGTGGAGTGTAAAAGCTTTAATCATACTTTTCTTTGCGGTTAGTGCGATAACGTTATCACAAGGTGTTGTGCATGTACAGGACATAGTAAAAGAGCGTTTTTTTAGTAAGACGGAGACAATATCAGAAAGAAATTATGATTTTACTAGTTTAGACGAACAGTTTGATGAACCTGAAAGAATTATAGATGAAGAAACAGGAGTTGTAGATACAAGAACAAAAATAGATAGGGAAATTCCACTTTTTGTACGAAAAAATTCATGGACTGATGTGTTTTCTGTTCTTTCAAATTCATGGATTAGTGTCGTTTTTTATGTAATTATTGCAGTGGTCATTCTATATGCTTTTTATAAATTAATGAGGAAAAAGGTAACGAAATCAGAAATAGAACAGGATAAACAATCGATAACAAAAGAAAATACGGATAGAACCGAAAAGAACAAGAAAGTGAAGCATCAGTTTGAACAGCCGTTACCTAAAGACACGATAAGGAAAACATTAGTTGAATGGGAAAGAACTTTACCATTTCACGAACAGCGAAGGCCCTATGAAACGATGCAACAATGGCTGAAAAGAATTTGTAGAACGATAGACATTATTCCAATATATGAGTCTGTTCGTTATGGTGAAAAGACGTATACGGAGTTAGATGTTAAGAAGACTATGCGGTGGATAGAGCGGGATGGAAAAGGGCGATATGAATAGTAGAATGTATTATATGAAAATAAAATGGTGGCTGAGTTAATCTGAATATGAAAGTTATATAAGTAAATAAAATTAGCTGTAAATTAATTTTATTTACTTATATTTAATTGCATGTTAATGTATACTTAATTTTTTAATATCTCTACCAATGGAAAAAGAATATACAAGCTATATGGAACTCTTTGTAGAGTATTGCTTCTTTAATTGTTCATGAGTTTATCTTTGTTTTATTAATATAGAATGAAAAAAGGATACGTTAGAGCTAAACGATTAATGGGTAGCATGTTAATAAAAAATTACATGAGTTTAGTAAAAACTTATAATTTATTTTTAAGGGTGTGAAAATATAATGAAACCGGTATTGAAAAGCATACTTATTTCCTTTGCTTTTTCTGCAGTAGGGATGTGTTGGTTGCTGTTCATGTTATTTAGAGGAGGCGGAGACTGGTTATTGTCTTGGATAGGTGTATTAATGGCATATTTATCTTTATACACTTTAATAGATTTATATTGTAAAAATACATACGAAAAAACATTAAATATAGTGCTTATAAAATCAACAGTTACTACCTTTAGTTTTGGAGTATTAGGAATCATATTTGGTATAATACACGAGCTATTAACACCATGGAGTCTCAGTTTAATGGTTTGGTATTGGCTGCTAATTCTACTTTTATTTTTAACGACCATAATATTATTAGTTATTTTAGTATTTGTAAATCGTAAAGATCAAAATTTCCCCGGGGTATATAGATTACTTATACTTCTAAATTTACTTCTTACGTTAGGACCAGTATTGTGGCCACTATTTCTTACTATTCTTGGAAATGGTATGAATGCTAGTGCAGGATGGTAAAAGTGAATAAAGATTAGTAGTTTAAAGAAGTGAATGAAATAAAAAGTTGATATAGGGTTTTAAGTATGTAAGAGAACGTGTTTTGATAAATTGAAAACACGTTCTTTTTTATTGTTAATCTTAATATGAACTCCTTAAATTTATAAGATAATTCGATTGGGAAAAAGATATGTTACTGGAACAAACATATATGTACCTTTGAAACGAACACAATTAATGAATCATCTTAAAAATAATAAAGACGAGGTGAAATGAAAATAAGGGCAGTTAAGTGGCTGTCCTTATTTTATATGCCCTTTTTATTTTCATGCATAGCTCTTTCTCAGTTTATCGTATCAAAATTTGAACGTAAGTATTTCGTAAGGAATGGATAAGAAAAAAGAGAGTTTTATCATATAGGATTAAAGTATAACTTGAATTAATCCGATATTAATAGAGAAGAGGGAGCCTTATGAAAAAATGTAATTCAATTAAGTTAGCAAGTTTAGCAATTTTATTAGCGGGTACTACTCTATTCACACCAGGTTTTACTGTGAAAGCAGAGTCTGTTCAAAATTTATCTAGTCCGTCACAATCACATGATCAAAAGAACCGAAATGGTTGGAAACAAGTAATGCAGGAAACAGTTCAGCTTGGAACCCCAGGAATATTAGCGAAGACGTCTAACAATGGAAAGATTAGTAGTTATACTGCTGGCGTCGCGGATTTAAATACAAAGAAAACAATGAAATCGGATTATCGTTTTCGGATTGGGAGTGTGACGAAGACTTTTACCGCTACGACTGTTCTTCAATTAGTAGGAGAAAATCGCGTGCAACTTGACGATCCAATTGAAAAGTGGCTACCGGGTCTCATTCAAGGAAATGGGTATGATGGCAATCAAATTACGATACGTCAACTTTTGAATCATACGAGTGGTATAGCTGAATACTTAAAGTCAAAAGACGCTGATATTATGAATTCGAAAAAAACGTATACAGCAGAAGAAATAGTGAAAATAGGACTTTCTCTACCTCCAGATTTTTCACCAGGTAAGGGATGGTTGTATTCAAACACAGGATATGTAATATTGGGAATGCTTATTGAAAAAATAACTGGAAATAGTTATGCGGAAGAAATTGAAAAGCGAATTATTGAGCCTTTGGATCTGTCAAATACGTTTTTACCAGGGAATTCACCCGTAATTCCAGGTAAGAATCATGCCCGAGGGTATATGAAAATTGATGAAACAAGTGAGTTGAAAGATATGACGTATTATAATCCGAGTTTAGCTAATTCAGCTGGAGATATGATTTCTAATGCGGACGATCTAAATAAATTCTTTTCATTTTTACTTGGTGGTAAGTTACTGAAAGAACGCGAGCTAAAAGAAATGCTTACTACAGTTCCTATAGAAGGAAAAGGTGTTGGTGATGGATATGGCCTTGGGATATATGAGACTAAACTTCCAAACGGTGTTTCAGTTTGGGGTCACGGAGGGGCAATTCCTGGATTTACAACTTTTGTTGGCGGAGTAATGGGAGGCAAACATACATTAGCTGTCAATATTAACTCTTTAGGTGCGATGGATGTTTTTACACAGTTTAATAAAATGATGCAAATTGAATTTAAGAAATAGATGAAAAGAAAGCGAATGGAATGCTGCTTTAGTTGTAAATAAAAGAGATGCTTTTTAATTTCGCAAATAAGGACAGTATTAGCATTCATGGTATGGCAGCAATCAAGTATATGTAGAACATAAATACGGATACAAGTGTAATTCAATCTTATAGTTTAGTATAAAAAAGGATGTCGGTTACAAGACATCCTTTTTATTGAGGATCAAAGAGGTATGTTTGTAAATTTCGAAAATTGTCATTTTTGTAATCATTCCATATAATAAAGGGTATAGGGGATATACAGGGGAGTTATGAATGGAGAATACTTTAGTTAGTTAATTATTTTTGTTTTAATAAATAAAAGGAAATTGATGTGGAGTGAAATACATTGGGACAAAATCAGTTTAGATGGAGTAACACACAATTACGAGAACATGTTGAAGTAATAGATGGCACAAGAAGCCCGCACATTTTATTCAAGAATGCAACATATTTAAATTCCTATATGCGCGAGTGGGTGCAAGCAAATATTTGGATCTATGATGACCGAATTATATATGTAGGAGAAAAATTACCAGAGCAAATACATGAATGTGAAGTCGTTGATTGTAATGGAAAGTATGTAGTTCCTAGTTACATAGAACCGCATGCACATCCATATCAATTATATAATCCAGAGACTTTAGCAAATTATGCGATGCAATTTGGGACAACGACTTTCATTAATGATAATTTAACTTTATTTTTCACGTTACAACGTGAAGTAGCATTTCGTTTATTAGATGAATTTGAAAAGATTCCAGCAAGTATGTATTGGTGGTGCCGTTTTGATGGACAAACTGAGCTGCAAAATGGTGAATCTTTATTTAATAGTGAAGAAATAATAGAGTGGCTAAAGCATGAAGCGGTTCTTCAAGGCGGCGAGTTAACAGCATGGCCAAAACTATTAAATGGCGATGATGAGATGTTAAATTGGGTACAGGAAACAAAGCGCTTACAGAAAAAAGTAGAAGGTCATTTTCCCGGTGCGTCTGAATCAACGTTAGCGAAGTTAAAGTTACTAGGTACTGATTGCGATCATGAAGCGATGACAGGACAGGAAGCATTAACACGCCTTATGCAAGGTTACACCGTTACTCTTAGAAACTCTTCTATCCGTCCAGATTTAGAAGTTTTACTGAAAGAATTGCTGGAATTAGGTGTCAAGCAATTTGATAGATTCATGTTCACAACAGATGGTTCACATCCGTCATTTTATGAAAACGGAATGACGAATAGGATGATAGAAATCGCGATAAAGCAAGGAATGCCAGTAATTGATGCCTATAATATGGCAAGCTATAACATTGCTCGTTATTATAATATGGAGCATTTACACGGCGCGATCGCGACAGGAAGAATTGCAAATATTAATATTTTGGAAAGTAAAGAAAATCCGATTCCAATAAGTGTAATTGCAAAGGGGAAATGGATGAAGCGTGACGGAATAAACAAAAATGCATCATTACATATAGACTGGAGTAAATTCAAAGTAACTCCATTATCATTAGACTGGTCTTTAAAGAAAGAAGATATGATTTTTTCTGAAACAACAGGTATAAAATTATTAAATGATGTTATTTCAAAACCATATGTAACTGAAATCGACTTAAACGGTGAAGAACTTTCTATTGAGCATGATGAATGTTTCCTTATGATGATTGCTCGTGATGGCACTTGGCGAGTGAATACAGTTGTGAAAGGTTTTGCGAATGGATTAGGAGGTCTTGCTAGCTCTTATTCCGGTACAGGTGACATCATTCTTATTGGAAAAAGGAAAGAAGATATGCTTACAGCTTTTCATAGAGTAAAAGAGCTAGGTGGCGGTATAGTAATAGCGGAAAGAAATGAAGTGTTACACGAAATTGCATTACCATTGCTCGGGATTATGTCTAATTTGAAAATGAGTGAATTAATACAGAAAGAGAAAAAAATGGTGGAATTACTACAAGAGCGAGGATACACCTATAATGATCCAGCATTTACGATTTTATTCTTTTCTGCGACGCACTTGCCTTTTATACGGGTAACACCTATAGGATTATATGATGTGAAAAGTAGTAAGGTACTTGCTTCGCCGATGAAACTGATAAATCAATATTAAAAGGAAAGGTCCTATAAAAAATCTATTTTATAGGACCTTACTCATTCTTAGCATAAGAATATCCTAAACCTCAAATAATATAGTATCTAAATCATTTGAGGTGATACTTAAATATGAAAAAACTATTGTATGTTTTAAGTGTATTTATTTTGTGCGTATCTATACAGCATGTGGTACATTCTCAGTCAAATGCACCAAGGTTATCTTCAGATTGTCTGGAAGAAAGTAAAATTCGTGATGAAAAGTATGTGAAAAACATTATGAATGACATTATATCTACATTTGATTTAAAGATTGATGAAAATAGTTTTTTGGAAGTTAGTAAAAGAGACCTAGAGGCTGCGCATTTGATGTATGGCGGAAGGGAAAATGATTCTTATTATAATTCGCTAACTAAAGTTTATGATAGTGGTGGATATAGGGGAGAGCCTAGATTATTTGTGAAGGCGCAAGAAGCATTTTTACTTTATAAAGAAATAGACGATACTAATGTAATGAAACGCCTAAACCTTGAAAAAGGGGAATGGATTGTTACCGAAACGAAAAAGAAGCAAGGGAAAATCGTGGAATACAGACCATTACAATGTGAAAAAGATTATCTGAAAAAGAGAAATGAATACCATAATATAAAATGATGTAACGAAAATCTTGAATGGGAAAGTTTTCGTAAATAAATGTAAATTAATCGGTAGAAATCACTAGTAAGTTCGCCATAAAAAAACGTCATTTTCATCATTGAAAATGACGTTTTTTATTATTAAAGCCTTTGCATCGCACTCTCAATCCTCTTTGCTAAATCAGCTGACACTTCATGGAAATACCCTAAAACTACCTTTCTTATATCATTGGAGATAACTTTCAAATCACTAGCTAAGTTTTCGGCAAGATGTTCTTTTTCGATTTGTGATAACTTCGCATAATATTCACCAGGCTGCCCAAAGTCGTCTTTCTTAGTTATAGAAGCTCTTTCAAGTTTTCCTTCAACGTATCTTCCGTCACCGCTAGTTGCTTGATTAGCAGGTGTCCAATCTTGCTGTTGGTTGATCGCTATTTTACGAAATTCAGGTCCAATTCTTCTTCTTTGAGAATCACTATAAATGTTAGCACGACCTTGTAGCATTTTATCATCTGATAGTTCTGCACCGTCTAGTAAATTAGAAGGGGAGAAAGCGACTTTTTCTACTTGTTCTTTATAGTTTTCAGGATTTTTATTTAATACCATTTTGCCTACTGGTATAAGAGGATACTCCTTTTCATCCCATACTTTTGTATCATCTAAAGGGTCATAAGAAAGGTGTGTTTCATCTTTAGGATCCATGAGCTGGACATATAAACCATATTCCACTGCTTTACCAGCCTCAATTGTATCGTATAAATCTTTCCCGCTATAATCAGGATTTTCGGCGGCCAGTTTATTTGCTTCCTCACTAGTAATGAATTGTACACCTTCAAATGGATACCAATGATACTTTACATACTTTCGATAACCTTGAGCATTTCTCCAAACATATGTATTTACACTATGTCCTGGGATGTGGCGAAGACTTTTTGCCGTACCAGCATCAGAGTATAAACGGACAACAAAGTGAATGGATTCGGGTGCTCTAGCAACAAAATCCCAAAATCTATCAGGGTCTATTAAGTTATTTTTAGGTGAAGGCAATAACGCATTAATAGTTTCAGGGAAACGCATCGGATCACGAACAGAAAAGACAGGAAGGTGATTACATAAAAGATCAAATACGCCTTCTTTTGTATAAAATTTTGTAGCAAAACCCCGTACATTTCTAGAAGTATCAGGTGTTCCTTTCGTACTAACAGCTAATGAAAATCGAACCATAACAGGAACTTTCTCATTTGAATTTTGTAAAAAGCTTAGTTTTGTATGTTCAGACATCGGATATATCGTTTGAAAATAACCGAATGCACCAAATCCTTTTGCATGAACAGGTCTTTCTAAAATTTTTTCGTGAATAAATTCTTGTAACGCCTCGTGCAGTACATTATCTTGTTTTAAAATAGGTCCACGTGAACCAACTGTTTGAGAGTGAAGTATAGCTTGTTCATTACGTTCTCCATTTTCATTAAAGCCTTTCCCTAGTAAAGATTGTCCCTGTTTATCATAGTTTTCAGACATCGATATAGCCTCCAAATCTTTTTTTTCCATTGTTACTAAATATGATTTTATAGCCTTGATTATGTATGACACGCAAAGTTCAAAATAGTAACAGACCGCTAGATGAAAAAAACGTGTATGTAGTGGACCTGTTGAAATAGAAGAAATTATGGAAAAATGAATATCGGGAAGAAAATTACTATTAAAATTACAATCTTAAAAATGAATTTATACATGACTTTATAGAGAATGAACATAAATAAACAGGGAAAATAACTAGGAGGAATTTAAAATGTCGGATTGGTTTCAATTAGATAAAGAATATATGATGCCTACGTATTGTCGTACGAAGGTTGCAATAGAAAGAGGAGAAGGGTGCAAGCTTTATGATGTGGATGGTAAAGAGTATGTAGATTTATTTTCTGGTGTCGGAGTGAACGTATTAGGGTATAATCACCCGAAAATCGTGCAAACGACAATGGAACAAGTTACGAAATCTCTGCATCTCCCATTTCATTTTTTAAACCCAGTTGCGATTGAGTATGCAAAGAAATTAGTTGATTGCTCTTTAAAAAATGGAAAAGTCTTTTTTACAAACTCTGGTACGGAAGCGACAGAAACAACGTTGAAATTAATTGATAAATATAGAGCGAATACGCATGAGGAACGTGAAGGAATCGTAGTGCTGAAGAATAGCTTCCACGGACGTACGTTAGGGGCACTTCATTTTACGAGACAAGAAAGTGTATATCAAAATTTCCCTAAAACATCGATTCCAGTATATGAAGTAGAGCGCGAGAATATAGAGCAATTAGAAGAAACAATTGTTAAAGAAAATCCAATTGCGATTATGCTAGAGCCTGTATTAGGTAGCGGGGGGATATACCCTTTATCGGGTGAATATTTACATGGTGTTCAAAACTTATGTGATAAATATAATGTCATTCTTATCGTTGATGAAGTTCAAAGTGGTATGGGGAGAACTGGTAAACTATTTGCTTATCAAAATTTCAATATTACACCGGATATTATTCAAATTGGTAAGGGAGCAGGAGGCGGGATACCGCTTGGCGGAATTATTGTAGGTGAAAAGTTATGTGATGTATTTGCACCAGGAGATCACGGCACAACGTTTGCTCATTCTTCAATGGGAACGGCTTTAGGGTTAACGGTTTTAAATACATTGATTGACGATGGTTTAATGCAAGAAGCGTATGAAACATCACACTATCTAAATGATAAATTGCAAGAAATTCAGAAAGAAAATTCTTATTATATTCAGGAAGTACGTCATGCTGGAATGATGTTTGGAATTAGTTTGAATGATAAGAATGAAAATGTTAAGAAATTACAGGTGGAGCTAATGGAGAAAGGAATGTTAGTTGATGTTACACAAGGGAACATCATCCGTTTACTTCCTCCATATATAATTACTAAAGAAGAAATTGATGCATTTATTTATGAGTTTATCTCCTGTATTCATAGCTTATCAGCTATAGCGAGTGTTTAAAAAACTTTATAAAAAAGTACCTTATTTTTAATTCAAATAAGAAGAAAATAGGGGTGAAAAAAATAAATTTACGTATTAAAATAAAAAGCTGAAAAAGGTACTCGTATAGCGCCTTCTTCAGCTTTTTAAAATAGTAAATTACTTAACATAGGAAGCATCTCATTGGACAAATAATTAATTATGTGAAACAATAATAACAGATAAGGAGACGTTGCTTTTCCTTAAGTGCTTCGTATTGAATTTATTCTAGTAAGAGAAGGTGTGCTTAAAGAAGTTAAATTAAATAAGGGGCTGTTTTACTATATGCAACAAAATAATGATTTGAATTTTGAACCTCAAGACGTTAATATTGTCAATTCTAAACAAGCGAAAAAAGCAGTTATTGCTACTGGCATTGGGAATGCAATGGAGTGGTTTGACTTTGGATTATACGCGTATTTAGCGGTAATATTAAGTCAATTATTCTTCTCAGGTGTGGATAATAGTGGTTTGCAACTTGTACTAACATTTGGTACATTTGCGGCGGCCTTTCTCGTTCGACCAATCGGAGGTATTTTCTTTGGTAGAATAGGAGATAAATACGGCCGAAAGATTGTTTTAAGTACAACTATTATTTTAATGGCACTTTCTACATTATTCATCGCATTACTACCAACCTATGAACAAATTGGTGTATGGGCACCAATACTACTTTTAATTGCTCGAATGATTCAAGGCTTCTCTACAGGCGGCGAATATTCAGGAGCAATGGTTTATATCGCAGAATCTTCTCCAGATAAAAAGCGTGGTATACTCGGTAGTGGTCTTGAAATTGGAACACTCTCAGGTTACATTGCTGCCTCGGTAATTGTTACCATTTTGACGTTATTATTAACAGATGAGCAAATGCTCAGCTGGGGATGGCGTATTCCTTTCTTAATTGCTGCACCAATTGGTTTGGTCGGTTTATATTTACGACGTCATTTAGATGAATCTCCAATCTTTCAAGAGATGGAAAAAGCACAAGAGGAATCTGAAGACAACGAACAATTTTCATTTATGGATATATTAAAATATCACAAAAAAGACTTCTTATTAAGCACAGTAATTGTTGCCTTCTTTAACATTACAAACTATATGATCCTTTCGTATATTCCTTCTTATTTAACACAAGTACTAAAAGTCAAAGAAACAACGGGCTTATTAATTATTTCAATTACGATGGCACTTATGATTCCACTGGCACTTTATTTCGGTAAATTAAGTGATAAAGTAGGTAATAAACGAGTAGTACAAATTGGCTTACTTGGTTTAGCATTATGTTCAATTCCAGCATTTTTATTAATTGGTAACGGACATATTGTAGCCATGTTTGCGGGTATTTTCATTTTAGGTTTCTTCCTTAGTGTATATGAAGGAACATTGCCTTCGTTATTACCAGCACTCTTTTTCACCGATGTACGTTATCGTGCGCTTTCTATCTCCTTTAATATTTCTGTATCTATATTCGGTGGTACAACACCGCTCGTATGTTCATACTTAGTTCATGCTACTGGTAATCCACTGGCACCAGCATTTTATTTAACAGGTGTAAGTGTAATTGGATTAATTGTGTTTAGTGTACTGTTTGTCACAACCTCAGGACGTGCACTAAAAGGTTCTTATCCTACTGTAGAATCGAAAAAAGAAGCACATCAAATTGCTAAAGAGGATCCTGAAGAAACACTTTGGTGGCATGAAGAATCTTTAGAAATTGAAGCAGGAAAAAAAGCATAATTTGTGAAAAGCAACGTGGACTTTTACACAAAAAGACTCCTAGTTTAATAGGAGTCTTTTTGTATACATCATTTTCTCTTCTTCTTCAAACTCTTCTGATACGCATAAAGCTTATGAACCTCTTCCTTAAATTCATGCAGAAGTACAGTGTTTTCACCATTTGAATAACGCACTGCATTATACGCGTCTATAATAATATGACTCTGAATATTTACCTCTTCTTCATCATTAATTCTCTCTAGCCAAGCTTCAACAGTTTCTCCTCGTTCTCGGTTTAAAGGAGGAGATAGCTTACTCTCGAGTTTGAAAATTTCTTTTCGAATTTCGTTATGTGGTGGTTTATTTCGTTTGAAGCGTTTTTGGTTAATGCCTTCTTTATCAGTAATGATTGTAGATTCAAAGACAGGCATATTTGGTAAACTTAAATGTTTTCGTTTTTTTACTATTTTCCAAACGACGTAAATAGCGATGGCTGTACAGACCAATATTGTAATGCTATTTATGAGAGTTGGATCAAAAGGACGCTGCCCCAGTTCCTCTTTAATTTGAGGATCTTTTAAATTTCCTTTATTCGACCAAAAGTCGTCTGTATCTTTTAATGCAGCTGCCGAGAACAATGGATTTAAAGCATAACCAAATCCTAAGGCAACTACTTGTATGATATAAGAAAAAAGAAGCCGAATATAAGGAAATACCGGAATAAGTAAAGCGCTAATTATTCCAATCGTAATAATAGAAGTGAAACGTAATAGCTGTTGATTACGATTGGAACCTGTTAACCAAAATGTAATCATAATGTGTAAAGTTAATAGTAACAATTTCCACAATGGCGGAAAGGGAGCATAAAATATAGCTGAAACGACAAACCATATAATACCGCCTAACGATTTTTGTACTGGATATCCCGGTCCAACAGAGTGTACGATAAAGAAAAACAGTGGTAATAATATTGTGCCTAAAATAGAGAAAGGTAGAAATAAAGAACAACCGATTATTTGAATAACTAACAGTAGTACAAAACCTGTTGTTTTTTTCTTCATAAATTTATGAATAAGAAATATTCCTACATAACCGGTCACTAAAAATATAGCAATACCAACTAGTTCGTCCCTTTCTGTTAATAACGAAAGGAGGAGGAGCAGAATAAAGTCATTAACGTGATAGAGCCAAGTTTTCAAGCTTTTCCACCATCCCTTCATTATTAATGAGGAACGTAGGCTGAGATAGAAGAGGGAGCTCCTTTTTCTGCAAACCAATGTATATCATTGTAGATGAGCGTACCCTTTTTCTCGTTACATAATGAAGAAATCCTTGTTTCGGAAGTAGCGTACTATCATCTGAAATACGTGCTAATTCTTCTAACGCTTTGGCGTAATGTGTTTGTCCTTCGTTTAATGGTAAAAGCAAAGGGCCACCTTCTGCTAAAACGCTAATAAATAACTCAAACGGAATTTGATGCTTCGTTGCGTATTGGCAAATGTATGTTGTAAAAGAAATAAGGTCTTCTACATTCTCTTTCCAACCAAACCCACGATCAGCAGCTAAAGAAAGACAAATTGTCCAACTATAATTTTTTACAGGTTCATATTGCTTCGCTTGTAACGCCTGCATTTTAGCAGATGCTTTCCAATGAATAGAGCGGAAAGATTCACGTTCATATCGTTTAACACCGATAATGGATGTTTCATCATTGTAAAAAGAGAAATTCGTTCGATACGAACCTGTTAATAGTTGCTGAAGTTCTTGTAAACCGGCTACCTCTTTAGGAGAAGGGTACACAATAATTTCAGTCTTTAACTTATCGAAAACAGGTAAATGTACAGTTAAAAGATGAAAAGGATCTTTTAAAACACATTCAAATTGTTCAATTTGAAAGACACCACGCTTCGTTGCGGTTAATGTTAAATCCCATTTTTGTGCCGAATGAGCAGGTTGTGAAAATGGGAAAGAAAATAACGTTTTTGATATTTGTTCAATCCCTTGATCTTTATGCGGTATAAGGGAAGAATCTAAATGAAAATAACAAACACCATTAACGAGTGGTATATTTGCCCCATTTTTTAAATGAATAAAAAACTGTCCAGATTCATCAGGGAAAAGCCGAGTTGTTTGTTTCTCGTTTATTACTTGAAACTTTTTCTCTATGTAAGCGACATATTTATAAATAAAAATCGCAAATAAATAGTAGAAGAAAAAGAGAAACATAATAATTCGTTGCGGCAGAAAAAACGTAAATAGTATAGCGCCTGGCACAGTTAATTGAATAATATGGAGCTGAAAAAATAAAGGTACAGTTACAACGCGCTGTCCATTCATGCTTGTTCAATCTCCACAGGTACGTCTACTTCTTTTAAAATCCTTTGCATTAATTCATTTTTTGTCGTACGTAAAGCTCCTTCCATTGACAAGACGATACGGTGATTCCAAACAGAAGGAACTAAAAATTGTATATCTTCAGGCGTGCAATATTCTCTCCCGCGTAAAAAGGCTAATGCTTGAACGGCACGTACTAAAGCTAATGTAGCACGCGGGCTTACACCGTTAGCAATGTAATCATGATTTCTTGTAGCGTGAGCAAGCTTAATAATGTAATGTTCTAACGGTTCTGATACGAAAATTTCTTTCACTTGTTTCTGTGCTTCTAAAATGTCTTCTAAAGAAATGACAGATGTGACGCTTTCTAACGGTGCATTGTTACGAAAACGGCGCATCATTTTTAATTCATCTTCAGGAGACGGATAACCAATTGAAATCGTCATTAAAAAGCGATCAAGTTGTGCATCTGGAAGAGGGAAAGTTCCTTGTGATTCAATCGGGTTTTGCGTCGCAATAACAAAGAACGGTTTCGGAAGAGGAGTAGACTGCTTTTCAAGCGTTACTTGTCGTTCTTCCATCGCTTCTAACAAACTAGATTGTGTTCTCGGCATCGCACGGTTAATTTCATCCGCAAGTAATATGTTTGTCACGACTGGTCCAAGTCTTAACTCGAATTCACTAGTTTTTGGATTGAAATATTCAATACCTGTTACATCACTCGGAAGTACATCAGGGGTAAATTGA
This sequence comes from Bacillus sp. TH19, assembly GCF_016651075.1. NCBI lineage: Bacteria > Bacillati > Bacillota > Bacilli > Caryophanales > Bacillaceae > Bacillus > Bacillus sp. TH19. Next base: position 2,475,946 of record NZ_JAEKEO010000007.1, read on the forward strand.
ACGCGAGAAAAATTACCACCAATGCTTTTAGAAATTGTTTTTGCTAGTAATGTTTTTCCAGTACCAGGTACGTCTTCAAGCAGTACATGTCCATCAGCAAGCAGTGAAACGAGGAGGAAATCAATTACATTTTCCTTACCGACAAAAACAGATCCTATGTTTTCTTTTAATTTATTTATCATATGTATCATTCCTTTCAAAATAAAAGCGGATATTTCTATATTTTAACAAATTATTCAGAAAATTGATATGATTTTTTAATCTGAAGAAATGGATATTTAATTTTAAAATTCCACTTGCATATTTTGGAATATGATTATACAATATCGTTATACGATGTATCGCGAGTCGATATATCATGAAGCGATGTATCGGAGGTAGTTATAATGAATGCGAAAGCGCAAAAATACATTCCATTAACTGAGGCGACATATTACATATTGTTGTCACTTGTAAAGCCAATGCATGGTTATGGAATTATGCAAATGGTAGAAGAGATGACAAATGGGGAAGTAAAGCTCGGTCCTGGTACTTTATATGGGAATACTACGAAGTTATTAAAAGAGAAATTGATTGTTGAAGTTGCCTCTACAGACAGAAAGAAGTGCTATGAGTTAACACCGTTTGGGAGAGAAGTGTTAGAGCTAGAGTATAACAGACTGCAGAGATCTGTAAGGAATGGAAACAGTATATTAGGGGAGTGAATGGAAGATGGAGACAAAAAGGGTATTTAAATTTTACGCGGGATGGAGTTTAGAAAAGAAGAAGCGTTTTTAAGAAAAATGCATCAAAAAGGTTGGGCATTACAAAAATATAATATAATGTATACGTTTAAGAAAACTGAGCCGAAAGATGTAATATATAAAGCAGATTTTAGATTGGATTATAAAGATTCAAAAGAAAAACAAAAAGAGTATTTCGAAATATACGAAATTTCCGGTTGGAAACGCGTAATGAGTTTTACAGGATGGAATTATTTTTGTAAGGAAGTAGAAGAGGTAAATGAATTGCCTGATATATATTCAGACAAGGAAACGAGGATACAAAAACTTACTGAGTTGTTACAGTTCATTGCAATTATGTTTGCAATGTTAATTCCAACGCTGTACTTATGTTTTTTTGGAGTATCAGAATCTGGATTATATAAAGGTATGATAGGATTTTTTGTTTGTATATATTTATATATATTTATTAATTTATTTTGGAAAATTAAAAAGTTAAAAAAGGAAATATTGTAACAAATCGTGAAATTTTTAAGAAGATGATTTCGTATTAGATTTATGGGAATCATCTTCTTTTGTTATGTAAAAAATTCTTTTTGTTCATTCTTTTTTATATAATAAAAACTATGTAATTAAGGCATAGAGCTAACGATAATAAAGATAACACCTGTAACAACACCTAAAAAAGTCATAAATGATGAAGAAACGATTAATAATAATGAACTACTGATTAATACTATTTTATTAGAGTTTTGATGTTTAAAGTGGTAATAAAGTAAAAAGCCGCAAACAGTAGAAACAATCCATATAGCTAGACCGTAAGGAGTTGTTATCTTCTTCCAATCAAAAATCCAAAAGTAGAGTATGATCATGTGGCAAACTAATAGTAGTAATGCGGATGGAATCATTAATCTGTTATTAAATATCATTTATTTCACCTCTCTTATGTAAAGATTACCAGAAGAGTATGGAGTTTAAAATATAATAAGGAAGAAATACGTTTTGTACTACCTCATTAAAAGGAAAAATCCCTTAAAGAAAAATCTATTTCTATAAGGGATAGTAATGATTTTATGAGAAAGACTGATTTTGCGCAGGTTTAATAAATTGTTCTGGATTTTCAACAAGCCCGCATACAGCACATTGGACGCGGTAAGTAGGTCCTTGATAAGCCATATGAAAAGCGTTCATCGTTTCATTTGTGTATTCTTCTTCTACTTGACCAGTTTGTGGATTTAATTTTACTGGTTTTACTTGTTGCTCAAGAATATTAAAGCGAGTTCGGTTCGTTTTACAACTTGGACAAAGCATTGGTTCCATATGTATACACCTCCATTTGTAGCATTTCTTAAGCGGTATGATTTTATGCAAGTAAAAAAACTTTCTCAATATAAATAGGTGTTTATTATATTTAAAATTCAGAAAAAATAAAATATAATAAATGTAAGAACTGGTTATGTCCAAACCAAATCTCCTGTTTTATGCCAATAAGCTGTGGGGCCGAGAAATCGGCCTCATTTTTTTGTGCTCATCTCTATAAGGTACAAGGTTTTTAAAAACATTTGTCGAATTTTTAGAGGTGAAGGTAAAGGTAAAGGGGGAATAAGTATGAACTTAAAAATGAAATACATTATTTTATATGTTGAAAAGTTTGAACAATGTCTTCAGTTTTATAAAGAAATTTTAAGATTACCAATAAGAGCAGAGCACGGTACATATATCGAATTTGAAACAGGAGCAACAATTTTAGCGATGAATACGCGAGAGGATGTTAAGGAGTTAACGGGACTACCTCTTACAGAAGGTGTACTACAATCTTCTCATTTTGAGTTAGGGTTTGTTGTAGAGGATGTAAAGGGAACGATTGAGAAATTAAAAGAACAAGGGGTTAAAGTTCTAGTTGAGCCAATCGTAAAACCGTGGGGACAAACAATTGCTTACATTGCCGATCCAGACGGTAATTATATTGAAATTTGTAGTTCATTAGAATAGAAGGAGAAAAAGAGGATGGGGTTTCCAAAATTAGAAACAGAACGTTTACTATTAAGAGAACTTACACTATTAGATGCAGAAGCGATGTTCCATTATTTTTCAAAAGAATCCGTTATTCGTTATTTCGGAATGGACTCTTTCGAAAATATTGAGCAAGCGAAAACGACTATTCAAACGTTTAGAAAGCGTAATGAAGAGGGAAGCGTATTTCGCTGGGGAATAGAGAAGAAAGGCACGGATCAATTAATTGGTACGTGTGGGTTTCATTTAATTAACAAGCATCATAAACGAGCTGAAATTGGTTATGAGCTAGATGATACATATTGGGGACAAGGATACGCAACCGAAGCACTGCAAGCAATGCTAGCTTACGGATTTGAAACGTTGCATTTTATAAGAATTGCAGCTGTCGTATATATAGAAAATGAAGCTTCCCGTAATTTATTAAAAAAATCCGGATTTCAAGAAGAAGGATTACTTCGAAAATATATGATTCAAAATGATGTTGCTCATGACACGGTCGTTTATTCATTATTAAAAGAAGATTGGCAAAAGTAATGAGCACAAATGAGATAATGAAGGTTATTAAGGACCATAAAGATGAGCGATTTATATTAGGTATAGACGGACTAAGTCGTTCGGGTAAAACAACGTTGGTTAAAAAATTAGAAGAAAATATGAAACGAAATGGAATCCCGTTTCATATTTTTCATATTGATGATCACATAACCGAGCGTAACAAGCGATATAATACTGGATTTGCAGAGTGGTATGAGTATTACAACTTTCAATGGGATATCGATTGCTTGCTGCGAAACCTTTTTCAAAAGTTACAAAGCGCTATTGAATTAGAATTACCTTTTTATCATGATGGAACAGACTCATGTGAAATGAAAGAAATACAGCTTCCTTTAGTAGGTGTAATAATTGTAGAAGGAGTTTTTCTGCAGCGAAAAGAATGGAGAGATTTTTTTCATTATATGGTGTATTTGGATTGTTCAAGAGAGACAAGGTTTCTACGTGAAAGTCCAGAAACGCAGAAGAATCTTTCAAAGTTTCAAAGTAGGTATTGGAAAGCTGAGGAGTATTATTGGGAAGCGGAATCTCCGAGGGATAGGGCGGATTTAGTAATTACAAAATGAAGCTAAGTATAAAGAAGTGCATGGAAAATTTGATAGCAAGATGAAAACCGCATTATCAGAGGGGAAAATGAAAGATCTTACGCCTGTAATGTTAAGCGATAATAAAGTTGTTTAAAAAATAATAAAATCCTTTGAAAAATAATAAAGTTCTTTAATTCTTATAGAACTAACCATGCAGGTTAGCTCTATAAAAAAATTTCAATTTATTACAAAGGGTAGAAAAGCATAATTTTTCAAAGGCAAAGCAAGAATGGGTATATTATGGAATGGTAGACAATAAGTTAACTGTCATCTATGTTGCCATGAAAGAGTTTAAATGGCATGAACTACAATTTGTAGGGCAGTTTATGAGTTCACAACAAAGAGAACGCTATAATATCATATTAAAATAAAAGAGGGGTAGAACATGCCATTCCATATAGGTAGTGCAAGAGCAGGTTTTACTAAGGTAAGTGGTACTAGGGGTAGGTGCATTCTATAAGTATTTAGGATATAGAGAAAACGGTAAAGATGTAATGGAACGACACGAAGCTTATGTTGAGGATATTCATGTAGAAACTGTAACGAAATACGGTAAAGTATACTGGAATACGATTGATAGTGAACTAGAATATGCAAAAAAAAAGATTAGTGAACTAGGATATACAGAAAAGGAAACTCTTAGAGATGTATTAATTAGGGCAGATAGATGTTTGAGAGACTATGGTTACGCTATAAAATAGTAGACTTTAGGAGAAATAAATCTATTTAAAGGGGTACCAAGGATGGGGAAATTCAAGAAAGACCAAAAGTAGTTGCACTTACATTTGAGGGGTTAACGCCATGTACCATTGTAAGAGTTGGTTGGATTTTTATTACGGTACAGGTAGAGGAAACAAAACATCTGTATTCGATTACAAAAGGTAAGATAGTTCCATTAGAAGAAGACAAATACTACTTATTAGAAGAGTGTATAAATGAAGAAGGTAACTTTGAAATAGGCGATGTGTTTGGTATTATTGATTCATCGAACTTAGAAAGTGTAAAGAAAGAATTTGCTAACAACGGTGAATTCGAGAAGAAAGATGGACAATATTATACAAGACTTAAAACAGGTAGTGAGTTACTGAAACAATACTTCAACTAATATTTCACAAAGGAGTATGCAATATGATTGAGATGAAACAGGTAAAAGTAGGGAGAGACCAAAAGGAGTCTCTTTTTGTTTTAAATGGTGAAGGTGACATTATATTAAGTACAGAGAAAAGGTCCATCTTAAACAGTTGGTGTAATCTATTAGGGATAGAGATACCGACTAATGTAAAAATAACAGAAGTAGACAATGTACATATAACTACATATCAAGTAGAGAAGACTGTCATGTGTAAGGAATTTATAGATAAGAAAGAAGTACCTTTAGGGGTATCTCCTTGTCTAACCTTTGTACCTATGAAAGACTGTGATGAATACATGGAAGTAATTGCTTACGTACATATTGACGAGAAAGTCACAACAATCTATATACCGCATGAAACTTCAAATGTATTTGTAGAGTTGTATACAGGAGAAGTAGACACTAGTGTAAAGTTACCATTTTTAAATTATAATTTCTAATTTCTAATTTCTAATAGGATGGTAGGAACATGATTCCAAATATAGAACTAGGTATCAAAACGGTAAAGGGCCAAGACTTTAAATTAGGTGATATATTAAGTGCAGATGGGTTAATAGACACAGTTGTAGTAATAGACGAAGAAGGTAACTTACATACACAAGTAAATAGTGAACCATCAATGGCATTCGAGTTAGAAGGTTTTATCATAGTAGAGTGAAAATGACCTAATTTTGATATTTACGGACATATTTCAAGTGGGAAAATATGCTCAACTCACCCTATCAATAATTACAATGGGATTATCTGCTTACATTTGCTTGAACAAAAAGATGAAATGAGGCTTTCGATAAAAGTGAATAATCTTATTTATGTTAGGTATATAGACTAATAAAAAAATTTTATATTTTATTATTGGGAGGACGAAATAATGGATTTGGTAAACAAATTTTTAAACGGCTTGAGAGCAGCATTATCAACAGATGATCTCGAGGCACTAAATAAAGCGTACAGTGCTACAAAAGATGATATTGATACATTAAGGTCAGAATATCCAAATTGTCCAGAATCACTAATCTCTTTACTTGAAAATATTGATGGTACATATTGGCGGAAATATGGAGAAAACAAAGTTGCGGTATGTATTTTAGGCTCAGATGTTGAAGAGTATCCATATTATTTGCTTTCTACACAGCAGATGCTCGAAAGTTCAAAAGAAGAAGAAGACGTCTCTTATCTTTTAGAATACCAAGATGACGAGGATACTGTTGATTCTAAGATAAATCCAAAAGGACTTCTCCCTGGCACTTATATTCATTTTTCAGACTGTATGAACAATGGTGGAACATCAAGACTCTATATTGATTTTAACCCTTCTGATGAAGGTGTATGTGGTCAAATAATTCGTTTTTTGCACGACCCTGATGAATATGAAGTGATTGCAAACAGCTTTGATGAGTATTTACAGGATCTTATTGATGGTGATTTTAATTTTCTAGAAGAAGAATCTCAATAATTTGTGAAGAATTACACTTCAACTAATGGGAGCTTTAGTTGAACAAGATTTAAACAAATTTATTATTTATATTTGTCTACAAACTCATTTAAAAGGTTAGAAATTAAACAACTTTAAAGAGCCTTACTACAATATGATTTGTAGCGAGGCTCTTATATTTTTAAATCAGAATTAAATAACATTATTATCACTTTACATGTAATTGAAAAAGCTGGTATATTCGAAAAGATTGAAAAAAAGTCGATTGAAGAAAAAGATGGTTTATATACTGTTGTTCTTGTAGCAAAATATAGTAAAGAACAACGTACCTTTATCATAACTTATAACGCTAAAGAAGAAATAGCAGGTTTATATATTAAATAAAAAACAGATACAGTGGAAGTTTCCACTGTATCTGTTTTTTTGTTTTAACTAAATTATGGTTATTCGCGCTAATATGAACACATAGCTATATAAAAGGGGTGGGTATTATGAAAACCGAAATAGTTCCCAAAAAGAAGTACAGTATAATAAGCTATATATCTTTACTCATCGGAATTATGTGTTTTTTATTCGTTTTTATAACTCCGACGAGAATAGCGAATGCGGGAAATATAGTTGGAGATTATGTAACGATTGCTCTTACAGGTGTAGGTATTATACTTTCAATAATCACAATGACGAAAAAAACAGAGAAAAAGGGGATAGCTATTATTTCATTAGTACTGTCCTCATCATTTTTTATATTTTGGATCATCGCAATTATTTTAGTTTTGACGGGTCAAGTTAGCTTCGCGCCGTAATGAGCAATAAAAAGAGTCCTTCATTAATAGAAGGACTCTTTTTATTCGGTATCTTCAGGTTGATATTCTAAAATATCCCCAGGTTGGCATTCTAATGCTTTACAAATAGCATCTAAAGTTGTAATTCTAATTGCTTTTGCTTTTCCATTTTTTAATATAGAAAGGTTAGCCATTGTAATTCCAACCTTCTCCGAAAGCTCTGTTACACTCATTTTTCTTTTAGCTAACATTACATCAATATTAATTATTATTGCCATGTTATTCACCTCAGACCGTTAAATCATTTTCTGATTTTATATCTATCGCATCTTTTAAAAGTCTTTGGAGAACGGCAGCAAAGACTGCGATAACCATTGAAGCAAAGATTAGGAGCATGCCAAGTATAATAATACCAGGTGCGTCATCTCTCTCTGCTACAAGATAGAAGAGTGGCATACCTACCACATATAAAATACTGATTGTTACTGCGCAGTTTTTTATCTTTTTTAAAGCCCTAACAGATAATTTCGAGAAAGCGTTACCCTTGTCAATGAAGCTTACAAGTTTAAAGGCTTGATATAGAGCAAAATAAAAAGGTATCACGGTTGCATATAGATTGATTAAAACAAGATATTTTATAAATGCAATATCCGGGAACAATTCCGCTGCATATTTCCCTATGTTAGGAACTAAAAATATACATAAAGCAAGAACAGGGATTCCAATCAGAATAATAGCTGTCTTTAAAAAGAGTGTTGATCCTTGTTTCATATAAAGCACCTCATTTATTAATTATCTATTTAATTTAACATGAAATTTATCGTTTAACAATAAATTTTTATTTATTATAATCTTGTTTTTATTGTTAAGCAAATTTAAATTTTAGATGAAAATAAAAAGTACTACTCTTTATAAAAAAGGGTGCCGAACAAATAGACTTCCTGTAATAAAAAAGTAGGGTGAATATGGTGATATATCATTGTTCCTTTGACGAAATATAGTGAAGATAATCGTTCCTTCTTTCTGTAAATGATGTTATGTTAAAAGTAGCGATTAAGTCTTTCTTATCCCGCCTTTAGAATTTATTCAACTGCTACAAGTAATTGAATAGTAAAACGCCCGATTATCCTTTAGATTACGGGAAATCAGCTTTTTAAATACAAGATCGCTTAGTGCACGTTATCAAGACATAAATTCAAAAAACGCTTAAAATATCAAGCTCCTAACATATTGTATATGACTAATATGTTAGGAGCTTTTATTTTTGATAATGATTATTACAGTTACGATAGTTGATTAACCATACTTTCTAAAAATTTGTCTACTTTTTCTTTTGATGTATCCGGCGTATGATAACCGATCGTAAATGTAAGCCTTCCATTATATGAGCTTACTCTCATTGTAAAGGATGGTGCATACACAATAGGTGATGACATATAACCGTCCTCAGCTACTAAATAAGTCCATTTGCTATCACCCTAAAAAATTTATACCCTGAACATAATACCTACTACTAACAATTTTGATTCATTTCTGTTATAATATGAATTAGCAACATAAAGGAAAGGAATTAGAAAAAATGACCTTACAAAATACTAAAAATTTAAAAAAACAAGTTGCTCCTTTTGAAAAATCAACGGCAAAAAAAGTGTTTGGCAAATTATCAATACGGTAGTGCCATTTATTATCTTATGGTACCTTGCTTATAAAAGTTTGTCCGTTTCTTATTGGTTAGCATTAGTTCCAGCTGTGTTAGCCGCGGGATTTATGACACGGGTTTTCATTATTTTTCATGATTGTACCCATCATTCTTTCTTTAAAAGCCGTCGTGTAAATAGAATAGTAGGGACATGTATGGGTGTTTTAACTTTATTCCCGTTTGATCAATGGGGGCATGAGCATTCCGTTCATCACGCTACAAGTGGTAATTTGGATAAGCGAGGTACAGGAGATATTTGGACACTTACAGTGAATGAATATTTGGCAGCGCCATTTAGACTCCGTTTAGCATATCGTTTATATCGCAATCCATTGGTTATGTTTGGGTTAGGTCCGATTTATGTTTTCCTACTTAAAAATAGATTTAACAGAAAAGGTGCTAGAAAGAAGGAACGCATGAATACCTATTTGACGAATGTTTTAATCGTTGCTTTAGTAGGGTTACTTTGCTGGACACTCGGATGGCAATCGTTTCTTTTAGTACATGGTTCCATATTCTTAATAGCAGGTTCAATAGGTATTTGGCTGTTTTACGTACAGCACACATTCGAGGATTCTTATTTTGAAGAAGATAAAGAGTGGGAATATGTGAAAGCGGCAGTGGAAGGAAGTTCGTTTTATAAACTTCCCAAAATCCTGCAATTTCTAACTGGTAATATTGGGTATCATCATGTTCACCATTTAAGTCCAAGAGTACCTAACTATAAACTAGAAGAGGCACACAATAATACGCTTCCTTTAAAAAATGTACCAACGATTACTCTTGCTACAAGCTTGCGGTCAATCCGTTTCCGTCTATGGGATGAGCAAAATAACAATTTTGTTAGCTTTAAAGACGTCAAAAAATTAGTGAAAAACAATGTTTCTATTCCAGTAAAATCAGAACTATAACTTCATCAAATATGACTGACTCCCCTTAATCATTTTCGATTTAAGGGGAGTTTTTGTTTAACTAGTAGATGTACGATATGGAGAAAACTTAAATGATTTAAATTGTAATTGCGGAGGATTAGGAAACAGGCATTAATAAAGGAGACAGTAAATATGTTATGTTAACAATGTGAAGCGTTTGATACCACAACTTTTTTAATGAATATCATGCTTCGTCTCTGAGAATATTTCAATAGACAGGAAATGATGTAAACGTAATACCAAAGTATCTTAATCTGAAAAACAAATAACAATAAGAGTTATGAAGTTATTTTGAGATAATAAAATGCAAAACGGACAAACTCAATTATTCATGAATTTGTCCGTTTATCTTATAGTGGAAACAGGGGAGTATGTAAACCACATGTGCATAAAGTGTAAAGCTGTTTAAAGATTTGTGTATTCAGCTAATCTGGTCTTTTTTGCAGTTGTTACTTTTTAGTTTGACCGGATAGTTCAACAGACTTTTGCGTACAACGCTGCATAGCTGAAATGATGGCTGTTCGTAAGCCTTTTTCCTCTAATGTTGCTACAGCTTCTATAGTTGTTCCACCAGGGGAACAAACCATATCTTTCAATGCACCTGGATGCATTCCTGTTTCTAGTACCATTTTTGCAGAGCCTAACACAGCTTGAGCTGCGAATTTATATGCTTGATTTCTTGGCATACCATCTAATACAGCTGCATCTGCCATTGCTTCTATAATCATATATACATATGCTGGCGAAGAACCACTTACAGATGTTACAACATCCATTAATTTTTCACTTACGATCTCCGTTTGACCAAAACTATTGAAAAGGATTAATACATCTTCTAAATCTTTTTCTGTCACCATTTCATTAGGACATAGCGCAGACATTCCTTCTCCAACAAGAGCAGGTGTATTAGGCATTACTCGTACAACCTTCAACTTTTTATCAAAAGCATCTTCAGTACTTTTAATGCTTTTCCCTGCAGCGATCGTTACGACGATAACATCGTTTTTTATCACTTCTTTTATTTCGTTAATTATTGATGCGTATAGGTCTGGTTTAATTGATAAAATTAAAATATCAGCATTTTTAGCTACTTCATTGTTGTCAGTTGTTGTAGTTAGCCCATATTTTTCACTAGCATGTTTTAAATTAGTAGTGTTTAAATCTGAACAAATGATTTTATTTGAAGACACTATATTTTTGTTTATCATCCCGCCAATCATAGCCATTCCCATATTTCCGCATCCGATGAATCCAATTTGTTTGTCCATAATAACTCAATCTGGCTCCTTTTATCATAAATTATATCGGTTTCAAATTATTATTCCAAAATAACAATAACATCCAAGTGCAATATAAAGAAACATTCTAAGAGAATACGTTCTTTTTTGCAATACAAAAAATAAAGAAATCAATTTTATTCTGTACTAAACAAGTGCATTCTCAATTATTTAATATTTTATGTTATTTACTATTTGGTAACGTTTAAAAGCATGTTGGAGAATAGGTATAGTTATATCAACTTTTTCTAGATATGGTGATATTCATAAGTGTGTACATAATTTCATACTTAAAGCTTGTCGCTCTATTCATTTTGAAAATACCTCTTGACACAAAAACGAAATATATAGCATAATATAAAAAATCAAATGGAAAATCGTTGAAGGGAAATAGTACATATGTCTTCTTACGAAAGAGAGTGGAATTCACCGGCTGAAAGATTCCTCGTATAGAATGTATCGAACCTATCCCCGAGTCTTAAATGAAAGTTTAGGCGTACGCCTGCGTTATAGGCGCCAAGTGGATATCTATGTATATCAATTAAGGTGGTACCGCGGAACAATGACCGTTTCGTCCTTTTTATTTTATTAAGGGCGAAGCGGTCATTTTTATTTTGCTCTTTAATAGGCTAGGTGCAGCACTGATAAGAATAGAAGCCGCTGTAAGCTGTATGAATAGAAGTGAAATTTATCCCGCATTAACGGGCAGTAAAACTCCCACCTCAAAATTCAGGTGGAGCAAAGAAGGTAGGTGGGAGATCAACTGCCCATAAATGCCCGATTGGTTCAACTAATAATCAGTGGGGGGATGAACAAAACCCCCACTGATTAAAGTTTCACTTTATAAAAACTTTGATTTTAGACTTGGGGGATAAAAAAGTGAAAAAACAACGAATTGTTGTAAAGATTGGGAGTAGTTCCTTGGCAGATAGTCACGGAGGCATCTCTAAAGAACAACTTTCAGATCACGTTGCTGCATTGGCACGATTGAAAGAGGAAGGGCATGAAGTTTTGTTGATTACATCTGGGGCAGTCGCTGCAGGTTTTTCTGCTCTAGGGTATTCTAGTAGACCTGTGACAATTAAAGGGAAACAGGCTGCTGCGGCTGTCGGGCAAAGTTTATTAATGCAGGCATACACGGAGGAATTCCGTAAATATGGTATCGTTACTGCACAACTTTTACTAACGAGAAGTGATTTTTCTAGAAAAGAACAATACAGTAACGCTTACGCTACTTTAGGAGAGCTACTAAACCGTTCTGCTCTTCCTATAATCAATGAAAATGATTCCATTTCTTTAGAAGAGCTAACGTTCGGTGATAATGATATGCTGTCAGCTTTAGTAAGCGGACTTGTTTCGGCAGATATGCTCATGATTTTTACAGATGTGAACGGTTTATATGACCAAAATCCTCAGAAAAATGCGGATGCGAAAAAATATCATTTCCTTCCTGAGGTAACGGAAGAAATTGCTTCTCTTGCAGGAGATGCTGGCTCAAAACTTGGGACTGGCGGTATGAAATCAAAAATCGATGCTGCAAAGACGGCACTATCTCTTGGAGTGAGTGTATTTATCGGAACGGGATGTGGACAGGAGAAGTTTTTAGATGTTATGAAGGGCAAAGGTGATGGAACATATATCGGGAATGCTCCTCAAAAAGTGATTAAGATGAACAAGCAATGGATCGCCTTGCATTCGCTTGTTAGCGGACAAATTGAAGTAGATGCGGGGGCAGCCACTGCCATCATTCAACATGGAAAGAGTTTACTTCCTGCTGGTGTTACAAATGTGTCAGGATTTTTCCAAGTGGGTGAAGTCGTGGAAGTAATCACGCAACAAGGGCGCGTAATAGGAAAAGGACAATGCACATATAGCGCAGAGGAACTAAGGAATTTAAAAGGTATGCAAAGCCAAGATATTCAAGCAAGAGGCGAAAGGCATAGTTATGAAGTCATCCATAGAGATCACTGGGTTTCATTTTAAGAAAAGAGAGCACTCAAATTTTAATGGGCAGGAAAGATTTAGATACTGGTGTTAAATGGTTATCAAATAAAAACTGATTAACCTTAAAAAGGAGGAAATAAAAATGAATGAAGTGTTGGCAAAGGGGAAAAAGGCGAAAGAAATTGCTAGAGAACTTGTACTTAAATCTACAAATCAAAAAAACGAAGCACTTGCTGCGATTGCTGATCAGATGATAGTAGAAACAGCTTATATTTTAGAGGAAAACAAACGGGATATTGAAGAAGGGAAGACAAAAGGATTTTCTGAGTCACTCCTTGATCGTCTTATGCTGAATGAACAGCGTATCATTGATATGACTGAAGGTATTAAGCAACTAATTGATTTACGTGATCCTGTTGGAGAGCGTGTTAGTGCATGGGAACGACCAAATGGATTATCTATTCAGGAAATGCGTGTACCACTTGGTGTTGTCGGAATGATTTACGAGGCAAGACCGAATGTAACGGTAGATGCTGCTACAATTTGTTTGAAAACAGGAAACGCAGTCATATTACGTGGTAGTTCTTCTGCTATCAATTCTAACAAAGCCATCGTTAGCGTTATTCACCGAGCGCTCAAACAAACAAGCTTGCCTCCAGAAAGTGTACAGCTCATAGAAGATACAACGCGAGATAGTGCAAAGCAGTTGTTTACATTGAATGAGTACTTAGATGTTCTTATCCCAAGAGGCGGCAAGCAGTTAATAGATACTGTAGTGAGAGAAGCATCTGTTCCAGTACTTGAAACAGGTGCGGGAAATTGTCATATTTTCATTGATGAAACAGCGGATAAACAAATGGCATTTGATATTATTATAAACGCAAAAACGCAGCGTCCATCTGTATGTAATGCAATAGAAACGATTGTACTTCATGAGAAGTGGGCGCAGCAATTTGGTAGCGAGCTGTTTTCTTCTTTGAAGGAAAGAGGCGTGGAGCTACGTGGAGATAGTAAATCATTGGCAATTGATTCTTCTATTGCATTAGCTTCAGAAGAAGATTGGGAAACAGAGTTTTTATCTCTCACACTGGCAGTTAAAGTGGTTTCCACTACAGAAGAAGCGATTCATCATATAAATACGTATGGATCCATGCATTCCGAAGCGATTATTACAGAGAACGAGGAAAACGTCAGTAAGTTTTTCACATCTGTTGATGCCGCAGCACTCTACCATAATGCATCGACTCGTTTTACAGATGGATCTGAATTCGGATTCGGTGCAGAAATTGGCATTAGTACACAAAAGCTACACGTAAGGGGACCAATGGGGCTACCTGCATTAACTTCTACAAAATATGTGATTCGTGGAAATGGTCAGATTCGAAGATAAAAGACACGCAATTAGTTTTATATATGAGTAAGGACAGTAAGGGACGATGTTCCTAATGTCCTTTTTTTATGCATAATTTTAGATTGGTAATAAAAGGTAGTTTAAGGAACTTACCTAAAAAATGAATGCTTAGCTTAGTAAAAGGTCGTGGATGAAGAAAACAAAAAACTAAAAAAGACAATGCCATTTTACTTGGTAAATTGTCAAAATTGTAGACGTAGTAAAGGAGGATCGGCGCATTTTGAAAAAACAAGCTAAGACAAAAATACAATAAGCTGCCCATATGGACAGCTTATTTACATAATTTTCGATATAGGAAGTTATTGTATTTAATTTATTCAATACTTATTATTGCTCTACAAGTAAATAACGTTAATTCATTGACCTTGCGATTTCTAGCATTTTTTCCTTTGGTAATCTTGTACTTTGCATTTTTACATATGTTCCAGCTTGTGTCCAACAGAGTAAACCACCTGTAATGAGTTCTCCATTCTTGTCCAGTGTTCCACTATTTCCCCATGCTGAAAAATAACCTTTATTTCCGTTAATCACAATTTGTTCAGCATGGGTGAAGTCTTTATCAGATAATGGAATTCTCCTACTCAAGTGAATAGCAACCATTAGCTTTGTATCTTTGTTATCCATATAATGTAGGCTTATCCAAGGAGATGTTTTTGTATCTAATGTCCAATCATCTGGAATCTTTTTTGGAGATAAAATAGTGAAATTAACTTTTTTCTGTATTTCTGGAATAGTAGTGCTGTTGTGATTATACTTAATTTCTTTAGCAATGATTGTCATTGGGTAACTAATTAAAAGTATTAAGGTAATGAATAAACGAAATGGAGCTATCAATTTATTACCTCGATTCTAATTTGATTTTCTGACAGGTAGTATTTCCAAACTATTATTTTTTATTAAATAACCTGTCTCTTTTGTTTAACGAGGAATCATGTATATTTCATACATATTCAGTTAACGCATCATTATCGGTAGAGAGGAAAAAGAAGGAACCCTATAAGGTAGTATTCAATTTTTTGGATGAATATAGAGCGACCTAAATAAAAGGAGCCTCTATCAAAAGTTACTTAGTAATTTTTGATAGAGGCTTTTAATTATAATACTTAATTGTAGTTATATATCTTTAACATATAGTGAGTGTCTTTTATTTTAAAGATTATTTACCATACAAAAAGCCCCACAAGCATAGCGCTTAATAAGGAAACAGCCATTCCGCTAACAAGAAGCTTCCAAACATTTTTACCGATTATTGATGATTTTTCCCCGCCAAATAAAGAATTGTATGTTCCATAAATCATACCTACTGTACTAAAGTTTGCAAAAGAAGCTAGAAATGTTGTGGCAACTGCAATTGTATGTGGTTGTAAAGACTTTAGGTTTGATTTTAAATCCATCATTGCAACAAATTCATTCGTTGTTATTTTTATCCCCATTAATTCAGCTACATACATAGCATCTTTGCCTGATAAACCGAGTAAAAAAGCGAAGGGACTAAAGATAATCGAGAAGATTTTTTGAATTGTTAAACCTGTTACAAAAAAGCTTAAAATACCATTTAAACATGCTGTTAAAGCTACATATCCAATTACCATCGCTAAAATAACAATAACCATATTCATCCCAACTAACATACTGTTTGAAATAGTAGAAAAGAAATCTTTTTTTTCATTTTTTGAAGGTGAATAAATAACATCCTCTTCTTTAGTAACTTCTACAGGATTTAAAACATTAGCCAAGATTAATGCATTAATACAGTTTAAAGGAATAGCGCTGAAAATATATGTTGCTGGAACCATTGATAGATAAGCACCAAGAATAGATCCGCTGACGCTACTCATACTCATAATTCCAAAAGTCAACAAACGATTTTCTTTTAACACAGATAATTGATCACGAACAACTGCAAGTGCTTCCGTATTTCCTAAAAACATCATTTGAATGGAAAAGAAGCTTTCTAACTTTGGTAAACGAGAAATCTTTGAAATGATTGCACCAACTTTATCAATAATCCAAGTTAAGATTCCAAAATAGGAAAGAATATCAAAGAAAGTGATAACAAAAATGATAGGAAGTAAGGCGCTAAAGAAGAAATCAACTGTTTGATTTTCCATAGCTGAAGGAAATACAAATCGAATTCCTTCATTCGCACATGATAGTAGCCAACTGAAAAATGACGCAATTTTATTAATGATAATACTGCCCAATTTCGTGCCTAACATAAACCACGTAATAAAAAGCTCCAATATTATTAGAATAACGATGGGTCTCCATTTTATTTTTCTTTTATTAGGCGAACATAGGAAAACGATTAATATTACAACGAAAATCCCTAACATATTTAATATGAAATGCATGTCAACAACTCCTTGAGGCTTATTATTTGTATATAAAAAAGCCCCTATTCTTCCAAATTTGGATTATGATCAGAAGTTATGAAGAATGTAAATTATGTTTGGGATTAATCTATTTCAATTTATGTACTAAAAATTAATGTTTTTTCGCTTTATAAAGGATATGTATTAATAATGTAAAGCAACAAAAAAAATCTATTGGTAGAACGAAGGACAATTAATTGCTGCATCCATTTTTAAATTGTTTAGGTGAAATACCAGTATGTTTTTTAAAGACCTTTGTAAAATAACTTTGGTCATGGAAATTTAATAGTGTGGAGATTTCTGATATAGAATGTTTTGTATAGGTCATTAAGCTTTTTGACTCATCTATCTTAGCGCGCTGAATATATTCGCCTAATGAAATTCCAACCTCTTTTTTAAAAAGGGAAGATAGATAACTAGGATTTAATGCGACTATTTCTGCTAGATGGGATAGTGTAATATCTTCGTAAAGATGAGTAAATATATAATTTTGACATATGTTTATAGGCTTTAAATGTTTTTGCATTTTCCCGTTTTTAACTCGTTCTGAGAACTCAAGTAAAGCATTCTCTAAAAATGGGGAAATGGCTTCACTTTTTTTTATTTCTTCGAGTTTTTGAATTAATAAATCACTGAGGGTATATGCAATTTCAGGAAATAGTCCGCCATCTATAGCCGACCTTGTCGCAAGTGTAATTGCTGCGATGGCAGAATTTTTCTGGCTTCGTAGGTGGCTTGTTTTTGACAACACCCCAAGATCTCCTGATTCAGGTAATTTTTTTAGATTTTTAATTAAATCATCCTTTTTTCCTTCTTTAATACACTCAAATATTTTCCTTTCAACTAGTGGATCGATATGAGTTAGTGTACTTTGACGTTGCTCCGATATATGTATAGCGGGCTGTTCAATTTCAAAATCATCCTTTTTTAACAGTATATTTTTTTGCAAAATATCAGCAATGTCTAATTTTTGTTGATACAGCATGTAATAAAGAACCATGCTTATATTTAAAAATTGCAAATTGCTTAAAACAGGGAGAGATTGATAATAGCGAATCATTTCCTCTTTGTTTATTTTTAGTTGAAGATCATTAACGATTCCTTTAATTGAGGTTTCTGATAACCTGGAATAAAGGACTGGTCCAACGAGGATATTCCCGCTAAGTTGATCGTTTAAACGTAAGTTAATTGAGAAAAAATTTTCAAGAAAGGCAGTCTCTTCAAGTACCGGAAAAGTATATGGTGGATTTCCCCTAAATAGTTGATTAAATAACGCCTCTTTTGAATAATACAAAGGGTTATGCTGAATATTGGACGAGATTTCAAATGCCAAATCCCCTTTGTTATCAATGAAAAAGATAGGTGTTTTATGTATGTCAAAGACCAACTTACAAATATAATATAAATCTTCAAGTTTGGAGCAATTCATTATTTTAACCTCTATTCTTTAAACATTAGCCTATATATGTACAAGTTAAAATCCTCTCCTAAGCAAAGGTTTTAAAATAAGGGCGAAAGAGAGTACGGTATAACCATAAATATAATCAGCTAAAATTTTTACCATTATTCTAAAAAACATACCATAATATCTAAAAAATAATAACTATAATAACATTAAGAAAGCGTTTACTTAATTATTTTTTAGGAGGGCTATTATGAAAAGGGATATTAAGAAAATCATTTCACAAATGACATTAGAAGAAAAGGCAAGTCTATGTTCTGGATTAGACTTTTGGAATACAAAAGGGATTGAGCGATTAGGAATTCCTTCAATTATGGTAACTGATGGACCACACGGCCTTAGAAAACAGGCAGAGGGAGCAGATCACTTAGGGATTTATAACAGTATTCCAGCGACTTGTTTCCCATCAGCAGTAGGATTAGCAAGTACATGGAATAAAGAATTAATAAAACAAGTAGGAGTTGCATTAGGAGAAGAATGTCAGGCTGAAAATGTAGGAGTTCTCCTTGGACCAGGTGCAAATATTAAACGTTCGCCGCTATGCGGAAGAAACTTTGAATATTTTTCAGAGGACCCGTATTTATCATCACAAATGGCTGTAAACCATGTTAAAGGCGTACAAAGTCAAGGGGTTGGAACGTCATTAAAACATTTCGCTGCTAATAATCAGGAGCATCGCAGAATGTCAGTAGATGCAATTGTTGATGAAAGAACATTGCGTGAAATCTATCTTGCTAGCTTTGAAGATGTTATTAAGGCAGCACAGCCTTGGACAGTAATGAGCGCTTACAACAAAGTGAATGGTGAATACGCTTCGGAAAATAACTATTTATTAAATGATATTTTAAAAGATGAATGGGGATTTGAAGGTTTTGTCGTTTCTGATTGGGGTGCAATAAATGAGCGTGTTGCAAGTCTAGCGAACGGTTTGGAGTTAGAAATGCCTTCAAGCTTTGGATTTGGTGAGAAGAAAATTGTCGATGCAGTTAACTGTGGTGAGCTAGCTGTAGAAAAGCTTGATCAAGCAGCAGAGCGTCTTCTTTACATTATTTTTAAGGCTTATGATAACCAATTAGAAAACGCTGTGTATAGTAAGGACGCACATCATCAGCTTGCAAGAGAAGTTGCAAGTGAAAGTATGGTTATGTTGCAAAATGAAGATTCCATTCTTCCGCTGAAAAAGGAGGGAACGGTAGCAGTAATTGGAGGATTTGCAAAGCAACCACGTTTTCAAGGTGGCGGAAGCTCTCATATTAATCCAACAAATCTTGAAAGTATTCTCGAAGAAATTGAAACGGTATCAGGTGAAAAAACGAACATATTATTTGCCCAAGGCTATGACATTGCAAGTGATGATGTAAATGAAAGCATGGTTAATGAAGCAAAAAAAATAGCAGAGCGAGCAGATACAGCGGTCCTTTTCGTTGGACTTCCAGATCGTTATGAATCTGAAGGCTTTGATCGAAAGCATTTACAGATGCCAGAAAATCATGTGCAATTAATTGAGGCTATCGCTGAAGTTCAAAGTAATATCGTTGTAGTTTTAAGTAACGGTGCTCCAATTGAAATGCCATGGATAGGTAAAGTAAAAGGAATACTTGAAGGCTATTTAGGTGGCCAAGCATTAGGCGGGGCGATTGCCGATATATTATTTGGTGATGCGAATCCAAGCGGGAAATTAGCGGAAACATTCCCGAAAGTGTTAAGCGATAATCCTTCTTACTTAAACTTCCCTGGTGAAGGGGACAAAGTGGAATACAAAGAAGGTGTGTTCGTCGGATACCGTTACTACGATGCGAAAAATATTGAACCGTTGTTCCCATTTGGTTTTGGATTAAGCTATACAAATTTTGAGTATAGTAATCTTTCAATAAATAAGAAAGAGATAACGGATACGGACACTGTTTCTATCAGTGTGAACGTGAAAAATACTGGTAGTAGAGCAGGGAAAGAAATTGTTCAGCTTTATATAAAAGATGTTGAAAGCAGCATGACTCGTCCTGAAAAAGAGCTAAAAGGATTTGAAAAAGTAGAATTGCAACCGGGAGAAGAAAAAACGGTTAGCTTTACTTTAAATAAAAGATCATTTGCTTATTATAATGTTGAATTAAAGGACTGGCATGTTGAAACAGGTGAATTTGAGATTTTAGTAGGAAAGTCTTCAAAAGAGATCGTTTTACATGATAGCATGTATGTTCAATCAACGACTATAACTCAAAAACCAGTGCATCGTAATACGTTACTTGGGGACATATTTACGGACCCAATCTTAGCACCAATCGCAAAAGGGCTTATGGAAAAAGCATTAAAAGACAGTCCGTTTGGTAGTATGACTGAAGGGGATAGTGATGCATCTGAAATGATGGACGCTATGCTGAACTATATGCCATTACGAGCATTAGTGAACTTTAGCGCAGGTGCTTTTACAGAAGAAATGTTAAGTGAAATAATTGGGATATTGAACGATGCGCAGATGAATTGATAAGCGGCGAATGCGAGGAAGTTAGGCGGGAGATAATGGCCCGGAAATGCCTAATTAAAGTTTTACTTTATCCATTGAACATTCTTTGTTGAATATTAATTAAGCTTAATAATTCATTGCAGGATGTTTCTCCAGCACGCAAAAAGGCAAATGAGAGTTAGAATCTCATTTGCTTTTTTTGTACTTATTTTGCTAAATGAAGAATCATATGCTTATCTATCATCTTTAATCGTTGCTTATAAATATGAACGATGAGATGGCCATGAACCTTGGAGTTTACGAAGTTGTATAATTTGACCTGTATGATATGCATCGTGCAATAGGATATTCATATATTGTTGCCAAACTGGTAGAGACGGACTTGGTTGATCCAGTTCTGCTTCTTGAAGGGATGTTAATGAAGATTGTAAGGCATCATGTACTTGGAGCGTTCGCTTCACTGTTTGTTGCCAAGCACCATCATCATTAGGTCCACCTTGGACAAAAGTGTCATCATTATTTTGTGGAGCAACAAATGTGTCATCCTGATGTAAGCGGGAAAGTAAGCGCTCTTTAAAGATTAGTAAATGGTTTGCATTTTCCCAAATCGTATTACTGGCCGTTCCTTCTGGGTGCCAACATGCTTGTGCAGCAGTAAGATTCTTTAACGCTTCTGATATCGGTGGGTACCATTCTTCTTCGTAAAAAACTTGCTTGACTCCATTTTGTAATATTTCTTTTTTACTCATTCGTATAGCCTCCTTAACTATGAGATAGACCAACAACAAGTGTTAGAGAAATTAGAAACGTACCTACTTATCATCTGATTGATGTTTGGAAGTTTTTAAAAGAACAATACGGCGCCGTTGTAGTAATTGCAGAAATAAACTTATGCTTTCCAAATCATTTTTATAAACGTAATAAATTCTCCTTTCTCTTCAATAAACCTGCCTCATAGTTGAACAAGAAAATTAACTGCAGCTTAAATTTAAAAACTTGTAGCAATATAAAGTTTCAGAGAGTTTTAAAATTCTAAAAAATTAGAAGGTATAATTCGGTAAATATAGAATTTAATACATAGCAAATAAGGAGGGGATAAAATGGAAGTCTTTCACGTGACGAGTAGAAAAAGGGAAACATACAACGTTCAAATGAAGTATTCGATACTTTTCGAATGCGCACTTGGCATTGCGGCAATTACTCATAAGAGGTTAATCGACACGCTTGAAAAATCTCAAAGCGAATGGGAAGAAATAAGACAATCTTTATCACATGAAATGATAGAACATTTACAATTTGTTGAGAAGCATAATACGTGGAAAGCGTTGCTACAGTTACTGTATGATGGAGATTTTACGGATTTATCTCAGTTTGTTCACAATATCAATTCGTTATCGGAAGTAGATTTTAAATATGTGTGCTTACCGTTTTTAGGAGAAATGCATCAAGGAAAAAGACGTTTAGCAGCAAATGGAGACGTAACTGCAATACATGAATTAAAGGAACTGGCACATGATCACCAGTTTTTCTCTACTTATATTGGCTTTATATGTGATGCAGATGTACAAGAACTAAAGGGTCATTTAATCGCGGTTATGACAGGATGGTATGAGGGTGTTATTAAGAAAGAAGAGGAGCAACTGCTCTCTATATTAAAGCGAGATTATGAAGCGAAAAATGAAATGAATAAAAAGATGAAACCGGAAGAGTTTGTCGAGTGGACTACAGGTGGCGTTACATATATGCCAGAGCCAAGTGTGCATCACGTACTTCTTATCCCGCAAATTACATACAGACCGTGGAACATAGAAGCTGATATTGAAGATACGAAAGTGTTTCATTATCCGGTCGCAAATGAAAGTATACATCCGGAAGATCCGTATGAACCGAGTTATTTTTTAGTTCATAAACATAAGGCGCTCGGGGATGAAGCGAGATTGCGAATTGTAAAAATGTTGTTTGAAAAAGAACGTACATTGCAAGAAATAACGGAAAGATTACAACTAGGAAAATCGACAGTACATCATCATTTGAAATTGTTACGTTCAGCAAAGTTAGTAGATATTCATGACGGAAAATATGTATTGAGAAAGAAAGCAGTACAGTCGTTAGCGAAAGAATTAGATGCATTTTTGAATAGATAATATACAACGGGAATGTACATAAAGGGAGGAATTTAATAGAAAAGTTGGTGAGCTATAGTGAATAGTGTATTGAAAAATCGTTCATTCTTTTTTATGTGGATTGGCAGTGCAATTTCAGAATTAGGCGGGGCTTTCGGGACGTTATGTAATTCAATTCTCGTTTATGAATTAACAGGATCAAAAACAGCATTAAGTAGCATGTGGTTACTATATTTTATCCCGTCACTCATACTGCAACTTATAAGCGGGCCATATAT
This sequence comes from Bacillus sp. TH19, assembly GCF_016651075.1. NCBI lineage: Bacteria > Bacillati > Bacillota > Bacilli > Caryophanales > Bacillaceae > Bacillus > Bacillus sp. TH19. The sequence continues at coordinate 2,499,131 of NZ_JAEKEO010000007.1, forward strand.
TGATAAATGGAGCAGAAAGTGGATTATGATTTTTTCGCAATGGATGCGGGCCTCTGTTTTCTTACTGCCTTTAGTAATGCTAGTTACTAACAGTGTAGAAGTATGGCACATTTACGTTGTTCAAATTATAGTAGGGCTCATTACGCCGCTGTATACACCCGCCAGTCAAGCGATTACACCGAGCATTGTAAGTAAAGAGCAGCTTCAAGATGCAAATGCATATATAGATGGAATGAATCGTCTTATGATGTTTCTAGCGCCAGTATTAGGTGGTATCGTCATTCATTTTATTGGAATGAAGCTTACATTATTTTTTGTGTGCGTTTGTCTATTTATAAGTGGAGGATTATTACTTTTCATTACAGAAAAGAGGATAAAGCAAGAACTTCGAAAAACGTGGCTAGAAGAGTTTCTTCACGGGTTTACATACTTTTTCACAAAACCAGTTATCGTTTGGCTTGGTATCTTTCTAACATTCGTTCAATTTGGAGTAGGAGTAACGATGGTTACGAATCTTCCTTATATTAAAGATGAACTATCGGCAGGGTATGCTGAATACGGTTATTTTATGGCAGGATTCCCACTTGGCTATGTAGTTGGTTCCATATTAGTTGGGAAAGTGAAGTATAGGAGCCGTAGATTACTTATGCTTGGAGGATTATTCGTAGGGGGCCTTACTTACATTTCACTAGGTTTAAATAATAGTATTATTATTGCGATTGTAATCGAGGTAATTGCTGGAATATGTATTGCATTTTTCAATGTTCATAACACGACGATATGCCAACAAACTGTCCCAAGTAATATGATAGGAAAAGTATTTTCAGTGCGATTATTTTTCATACGATCGGCAATGCCATTAGGTGTGTTATTAGGGGGAATACTGAGTGAAATGTGGGGAGTGAGAGTACTATACTTTATCATTGGCTCGATTATATGTGTCACTTCTTTAATAGGAATATTGCTTCCGTATTTCAAATTTTTAGATGAGGTGATTGAGGAGAAGTCAGCATAATTCTAAAGATTTGAAACTTTATAATTGAAAACAATTATCATAATCAATTATAATAGAAGAATACTAGTATTCGTATTACAAAGAGGGAGTGGAATATATGTTTATCGAAACGAAGACATTTACAGTAAAAGAAGGTACATCTAATATAGTTGTAGAGCGTTTCACAGGAGAAGGCATTATTGAAAAATTTGAAGGATTCATCGACTTAAGTGTTCTCGTTAAAAAAGTAAGACGCGGAGACGAAGAAGTTGTAGTTATGATTCGCTGGGAATCGGAAGAAGCATGGAAGAACTGGGAAACGAGTGAAGAGCACTTAGCTGGACATAGAGCGGGCCGCGGTAAGCCAAAACCAGATCATATCATTAAGGTTGAGCACGGAGTTTATTATGTAAAATCATCGAAATCGGCTTATCAACAGTCGTAAAAATACATTTGTTTAATTATATTCTTTCGAATAAATAACCATCTATCTGCTTACTGATAGATGGTTATTTATATTGAATAAAGAGAATGATTCGCCTGTGATGTAAGAAGAATTAACGGACAGGTTAAAACTAGAAATGTTATAATATAAACTCGATCAGTGAGTAAGATTAGGAGGAACAATAATGGTTCAATCGATAGTTCATATCGCATTAGTAGTAAAAGACTATGATGAGGCAATAGAATTTTATACAAAGAAACTAAATTTCACATTAGTTGAAGATATTTATCAGCCAGAAGAAAACAAACGGTGGGTAGTGGTATCTCCTCCAGGTTCAGTCGGCACAACAATATTACTAGCGAGGGCATCTAAACCTGAGCAAGAGCCCTTTATTGGTAACCAATCAGGCGGTAGAGTATTTCTTTTCTTAAATACTGACGATTTTTGGAGAGATTATAATGAAATGATTTCAAGAGGAATAGAATTTGTGAGAGAGCCGAAAGAGCAATCATACGGAATTGTTGCAGTATTTAAGGACTTATACGGGAATTTATGGGATCTACTGCAACTAAAGGATGATCACCCAATTGCACAAAGAATTAATAGTAAGCAATTTGACTAGGGATTTTACAAGTATGTGAAAATAAAATAGAGCTCGGCATGTAACAATTAGCAGTGTGTATAATGGAAATGTATGAGAAAAAATATAATTCAATATCGTTCAAAAGGTGTTTGCTTATTTTAGAAACTGAGAAATATCGATCTATTCTTATAAGAATAGATCGATAACTTGGGGGATAGAAATGATAGAAAATCTTTCATTTATTACATATGAAAGCCATAAAGAGTTAGTACATAAAATTCTAAATGAATATATCGCTAGGAATGAAGTGAGTGGGTTAATGCTCATCGGATCTATCGCAAGAGGTGACGCATACCCCGAATCCGATATAGACGTATATGTTCTTTTAGAGAATGGACAAAAGAAGGATTTTCATTCAGAAATGAGAGAAGGTATTTTAATTGAATATAAGTATGCAGATTTTAATAGAATTCAATTAAACCTTAAAAATAATCCAATGGAATTATACTCTTTTTTAGAAGGAGAAATTTTATTTGATAGTAACGGTGAGTTGAGAAGGTTAAAGGAAATAGCTCAACATAATTATGAAAATTATGCTGTTTCTAGTGATAAAGTAAAAGGCATTTCTCATTGGTTACATAGTTCGCTTATTAAAATTCAGGCTGCTTTGAAAGCAAAAGATGAGTTAAAAGCTTCATACATAGTTCACACATCAATGTGGACATTGCTAGAGGGAATATGGGCTATTAATAACAGACCAACACCTCCAGCTGGATCTGCTTTAAGGTATATTCAAGCATTACTTAGTAGACCGACTAATTTTGATGATTTGCTTAATAAAGTGTTCTTAGGAGATACGAAGGAACGTATTCATTCGGCAATTATCGTGATTGAGTGGGTTTTAGTGAATCTAGAGAACAAAAAATAACGGACATATTAACCGTATAATATGTCCGTTATTTTAATCTAATCTAACTTAATTTCAAATTCAAGCCGTTCATGCTTGTCCGAAAAAGGCATACTACGTTCTGTAAATAAAAAGCTAATACCAGACGGGTTATCAGGAAGAGCAGGGGAAATGACGAATTGGTAACTTGTATGTCCATCTGTTCCAGTCCATCCTTCTGCCCAGCAATCGTATGTATCATTTATCGATAATTCTACAAGGCTATGTGTATTATTCTCATTAAGTGTATTGTTTTTTGGATCCCATTCCTTATATAAATTAATTACACTAGCGTTAGAATATTGACGAATAAAGGTTACAGTATACACAGTTTCTTTATGTTCATAAGTTTTTAAAACGGGTATATGTTTTTTAAACTTAGTCGGTTCGACGCGAGGTTTAAACTCATCTTCGTCCATCATAGATGAGAATAATGAATTTAAATAATCGGGATATAACCCGTTCTGCTTTGCCCAATTAGAAATGGCTTCATCTGGTGGGAAACCCGGATTCCCATTCGAAAGTTCTTTCCGTTCTTTTAATAAAGAGCAAATTTTTTCATCAATAGAAGATAAACGTTCATCATAATGATCAGTAGGGCGTTCAAAAGGCATTCGTTGCATAATCATTCCTCTTTTCCTTTATTTTGTTTTCATATTTTATTATAACTGAAACAATTCTCATTTTTTACAATATAATCAATTAATTTAAATATTTAGAAAAATAGGATATTTATGTGTTAAAATAAATATAGAAAACCATTTATTAACTATCGGCAGGTTAATAGAAAAAGGGTGTAAATAGTTAATAATGTCACAATTAAAATGCAACTAGATAGTTAGGAGGAATGATTATAATGGATACTACACAACAAAACAGTAATGCATGGGATAAGAAGGTTGAAGAAGGTTCTAGATACACTGAGCCTGTAAGTAGTGAGGTTATTGAAAAAAGTAAATCAGGTGAATGGGAAATCACAGTCACCACAGAAAAATCAGTTCCTAGAGACTGGTTTCCAAAGTCATTAGAGGGATTAAAGATACTTTGTTTAGCATCAGGTGGAGGGCAACAAGCACCAGTACTGGCTGCTGCTGGAGCAGATGTAACAGTTACTGATATATCTAAGAAGCAATTGGAACAAGATGAAATGGTAGCGGAACGGGATGGATTAACTTTAAAAACAGTACAAGGAGATATGTCAGACCTTAGTGATTTTGAAGATGAATATTTTGATATTGTCGTAAATCCTGTTTCTAATTTGTTTGTAAAAGATGTTCATCTTGTATGGAATGAGATTTCAAGGGTTTTAAAGAATAAAGGTATTCTTATTTCTGGATTTACAAATCCTTTACTATGGATTTTTGATGACAACCAAGAACAAAAAGGTATTTTGGATGTTAAACATTCAATACCTTCATCAACATTGGATTATTTACCAGAGGATGAAGTTCAAGATTATATTAATTTAAATCAAACAATAGAATACGCACATACTCTAGAAGATCAAATCCAAGGTCAAGTTGAAGCTGGTTTTGTTATAACGGGTTTTTACGAGGATGATTTTGGTGGAACAAGGATATTAGATAAGCATATTAAAACTTTTATTGCTACAAAAGCTATAAAGTTAAAGGTTGATTAAAATTTTTGGCTCGTTAGTCGAAGAAAAAAACTTGAAAACAGTAAAAGTTCAATGTATGTCAAAAAGGATGGCACTTGCCATCCTTTTCCTTGTGTAGTTTGAGTGTCAAAACAAGTTTTACTCTTCTTAACTGAACCCGTTATAATAAATAGTCCATCTTTTTACATTAATTTTTCACATCATTATATAGTTCCAGCGCCTCTTTCACATTCAATCTATTTTTTACAATGCCATGAATTGCTTGAATCATCGCAGATGGATGTTCGGATTGCCATATGTTTCGGCCCATGTCTACTCCGATTGCGCCTTCTTGCAGCGCATTGTACGTAATGTTTAATGCGTCTTCGATTGAATCTAGTTTCGGTCCTCCCGCGATTACGACTGGGACAGGGCATGTGCTCGTAATTTTTTCGAATCCTTCGCAGTAGTACGTTTTAATAATATCAGCTCCCATTTCAACACATACGCGGGAGGCGAGTGCTAGAAAGCGAGCTTCACGTTTTTGTAGTTCTTTCGCAACGGCGGTAATACCGAGTACTGGCAGGCCGTAATCGTGAGCTTCAGAGACTACGTTTGCGAGATTTGAAACAGTTTGTGTTTCATAGTCTGATCCAACAAAGACAGAAACGCCGACGCCAATCGCGTTTTGTTTTACTGCTTCTTTCACAGGTGTAACAATTGTTTCATTCGCTAAATCTTTGCCTACTACAGTTGCCCCGCCTGATACACGCATAACCATTGGTGTGCTGCAGTTTTCAGGTATACAGGAGCTGAGTACACCTCGAGTTAAAAAGAGGGAGTCTGTATAAGGAAGCAAGTTTTTAACTGTTTCTAACGGTTGTTCAAGTCCGTGAATTGGCCCTAAAAAGTAGCCGTGATCTATCGCTAACATAACCGCTCTGCCGTCAGGTAAAATTGTGTTTAATCGATTTTTAAATCCCCAAGTCATTAGGAATCACTCCTTCGTTAAGGTTGGATTTTCAGTTTGTACAGTATCTTTATTTGGTAAATGTGGTGACTTTATAAAAACAGCTTTAAAAGGCTTATCAGAATGGTTAATAAGATAATGGGATTCATGAGGTCGAACTTGCAAGACATCCCCTTGTTTGATCGGAACTCTCTCGTTATTCACATAGAAATCTATTTCGCCTTCTAACGCATAGAAGACTTCTTCGCACGTTGTATGATAGTGATTTTGAAACTCTTGCCCAGGCTGAATCACGACTAGGCCAAGATCGATATTTGGACCTTGTATTAAATATTTAGGCCCGTTATCACCGAAGCGATAGGAGAAATCATTTTCATTCGCTTTTAACATATATTTCACTCCTTTATGTAATGTGTTACAGAGCACCGGGTGCAATCCACATATGTGAGGTGAGCCCTTTATCGGCTAAAGCGAGCTGACTGTTATACACAGTTTTCCATGTTTCATAGAATTCCTTATATAGTTCATGATTTTCAGTGACTGGCTCAAATATTTTTTCCCACTGTACAAACTGTTCGGCAGTCTCTGCCATAGATGAATATATGCCAGCACCAACCCCAGCAGCAATTGCAGTTCCTAAAGCTGCCGCTTCTTTTACAACTGGTACTTTCACTGGGATTCCAAGAACGTCTGAAAGAATTTGCGGCCAAAGTTTTCCTTTAGCAGCACCGCCAGCAAAAATCACTTCAGAAGGAAATTTACCTGTGAGAGCTTCTATTAATTTCAAGTTGCCGAATGTAACGAAGGCGGCATTTTCTTCTATTGCCCGGAACATTTCTTTTTTACCGCATTTATCAGCATCTAAGCTCAAATTTAAAAAGGATGGTGCAGCATGTCGCCAAGAAATATAATTCATTACATTTGAAAAAGTGGGGATTATGCCATGTGAGCCTACAGGAACTTCTTTCGCTTGTTCTTCTAGTAATTCATAAGCATCTACACCGAGTTTTTCAGCGAGCCGTTTTTCTTCATGGCAAAAGGCATCTCGAAACCACCTCATAACAAGGCCAGGGAAGAAAGCGATTGTTTCGTATTGCCATAGGTTAGGAACGACATGGCAATTTACGCGAAGTGCCGCATTTGGATCAGTTTCTGGTTTTGTTATATTTACTTCTTGTTGCCAAAAACTGCCCCCGCATATAAATGTTTGTTCAGGTTTTACAACTCCAGTTCCAAGCGATGCCATTTGTGCATCTCCGCCGCCAGCAACGACCGGTGTTCCTTCATGTAATCCTGTTAACTCAGCACTTCGTTTTGTGATATTCCCGATAACTGTACCAGCTTCATTTACTTTTGGAGAAAAGGCTAGAGTAAGACCACATTGCTCAGCAACCCAGTTATCCCAAGCTCTATTTTGTAAATCGAATATACCGGACGTACATCCGTTTGAAGGATCAATTTGTAGTACGCCGCACAATTTATATAAAATCCAATCGTTTAACATCGTGAAAGAATGAATGTTTCTGTACACGTCTGGTTCATGCTTTTTTATCCAAAGTAAGCGAGGTAAAGCACCTAACGAAAAAGTTTGACCGGATTTTTTATATAAATCCTCTTCAATTTCGGAACGAATTTGTTTTAGTTCACTAACTTCCGCTGACGCGCGACCATCAACATTTGCACAAGCCCATATTTCCTGCCCGTTTTTATCGTATAAAACAAAGCCTTCACGCATACTCGTTGCACTAATACCTTTAATAGAAGAGGAGGACGTATTACTTTTTTGAAGAACCTCTTTCGTACATTGTTGAACGAGCTGCCAGTTTTCCGTTACATCAAAATTCATAGAACCAGGGTAACGACTATCTGATTTATGAATCCATTCTTTTTGACTAACAGCAAGTTGATTACCGTTTAAATCAAAAAGAACTGCTCGAATGCTCCCTGTACCAGCGTCGTAAGCTAATAGAGTAGACATTAAGAGTCACCTTCCTTTCTTAATAAGGAGAGGGCAGTTTCTTCATCGGTAATTAATGTATGAATGAACTTTCCTTTTAAGGCGCCGTAAATTGCAGCTATCTTTTCCGTACCGCCAGCTACACCAACGACATGTTTCATATTTTGAAGAACAGAGAGTGGTGTGCCGATAAGACGGTTATGATGGGGAAGTTCTAATTGTTTTCCGTCAGTATTATAAAATTGCCCTAAAATATCTCCAGCCCCGTGTTGACTACGTATATAAGTCATTTCACGTAGTGTTAATTTTTCTTCTTTCACAATTGTGGCGTCTTGAGATAAGCTGCCAATGCCAACTACTGCTGTATGAGCGAGTGAAGCGACGTGAAGCATATCTTTCACGCTCGGTTCAGATAGAATAATTTGTGTCATTTCGTTTGTAGATGTTAGAAAAGGGGTAGGAATAATATGAAGATCGCCTTGCATGTAGTTTAAATAGCTTTGATTTCTTGGAATATAGTGATTTACGCCTCCTGTAAGAGTAACGATTGAAAGACTCATAGAGCTATCAAAATGAATGTTTTCTAGCATTTTACTTATCGTCTCTCCCCAGCCAATCCCAAGTAAATCACCTTGTTGCAATTGAGTTTCTAAATATTGTGCGGCAGCTTTTCCGAGTGAAAATGCATAATCCTCAGTTGGCGTTGGAATAACGAAAGCATCTTTTAGATGGAATTTTTTCATAAGATCACGTTCGATGCTTAAACAGTGCAAACCAGTACCTTTTACGTGAAATGTGACGACACCTTCCGTCCGTGCTTTATCTAACAACCGAACGACTTTATTTCTTGAAATGTGAAGAAGTGAAGCAATTTCTTGCTGGGTTAATTGATCTTTATAATAGTACCAAGCAACTTTTGTTAACAAATTGTCTTCAAAGTTCAGCTGTGACATGCTCTTCATCCCTTTCAACAATTGACCACTGCTTAAACATATGTGCTCGTTATTTTGTTTATTCCAGTTGAAGCGATAAAGTGAAACTTTAATCAGTGGGGGGGTTATTCATCCCCACTGATTATTAGCTCTCACCAATCGGGCGTTTACGGGCAGTTGATCTCCCACCTAACTTCTTTGCTCCAGCCGAATTTTGAGGTGGGAGTCTTATTGCCCGTTAATGCGGGATAAATAGTCTGGTGAAAATAATACGCAAAAATCTTTATCAGTAGGAGAGATTATTTTAAAAAGGTATCCAGATATTAACGCAGTAATATGTCCAGATGCAACAGCACTACCAGCAATGGCACAAGCAGCTGAGAATTTGAAAATGGATAAGAAAGTAGTCGTAACGGGATTTTCGACACCGAACGTTATGCGTGATTATGTAAAACGAGGAACAGTACAACAATTTGGATTATGGGATGTAAAACAACAAGGTGCCCTCGCAACGTATGTTGCAAATGAAATTGTTGTAAAAGGGAAGAAGTTAAAAGTCGGGGATAGCTTTGAAGTAAAAGGAATCGGAAAAGTGAAAGTAGAGCCGAACTCTATTCAAGGGTATGACTATGAGGCAGAAGGAAATGGTATTATCGTATTACCTGAACGAGTTGTATTTACGAAGGATAATATTGATAAGTATAATTTCTAGTAGAAAATAAAAACGTCCGAATATATCGGACGTTTTTATTTTGTCGTTTTTTTAATCTATTCATTAATTGTGAACAGCTTCTTTTTCATTTAACCCAAGTGTGCGTCCTGTTGAAGCGTGAAGCTCTTGGAACAGTCTTGGATTTTCCGTTAGTGATACGCCGTAAGAAGGGACCATTTCTTTTATCTTTGGCTCCCATTCTAGTATACGTTCTGGGAAGCATTTTTCTAATACTTCAAGCATAACGTGAACAGCAGTAGAAGCACCTGGAGAAGCACCAAGTAACGCAGCGATTGATCCGTCATTTGCACTAACAACTTCTGTACCAAATTGAAGTGTTCCTTTCCCACCTGCATCAGTATCTTTAATTACTTGCACACGTTGTCCAGCCACGACAGTATCCCAATCTTCACTTTTAGCGTTCGGAATAAACTCACGTAATTCTTCCATACGCTTTTCGTGTGATAACATAACTTGTTGGATTAAGTATTTTGTTAATCCCATTTCTTTTACACCGGCTGCTAACATCGTTAAGACGTTATTCGGTTTTACAGAACCAATTAAATCAAGGTTTGAGCCAGTTTTTAAGAATTTAGGTGAGAAGCCTGCAAATGGTCCAAACAGTAAAGCTTTTTTATTGTCTATATATCTCGTATCAAGGTGAGGTACAGACATTGGTGGAGCACCAACTTTAGCTTTTCCGTATACTTTTGCATGATGCTGCTCTACAACTTTTGGGTTTTTACATACCATAAATAGTCCACTTACTGGGAATCCTCCAATATGTTTTGACTCAGGAATACCAGTCTTTTGAAGTAGAGGTAGACTACCGCCACCGCCGCCGATAAAGACGAATTTCGCAGTATGATGTTCAATTTTGCCACTATTCATATCATGTACTTTTACTTCCCACAAACCATTCTTCGTGCGTTTAATATTTTCAACACTATGTTTGTAGTTTAGCTCAACATTTTTAGTTTTTAAGTAATCAAATAACATGCGCGTTAACGCACCGAAGTTAACATCTGTTCCAGAGTCAATCTTCGTTGCAGCCATAGGTTCATTAGAATTACGACCTTCCATAATGAGTGGAAGCCATTTTTTTAATGTGTCAGGTGCATCAGAAAATTCCATTCCTTGGAATAGAGCGTTTTTTGAAAGCGCTTCAAAACGTTTTTTTAGAAACTCTACATTTTTTTCCCCTTGCACCAAACTCATATGAGGTAGTGGCATAATAAAATCTTGTGGATTACGAATTAAGTTTCTTTTTACAAGATAAGCCCAAAATTGTCTTGAAAGTTGAAATTGCTCATTTACTTTTACAGCTTTACCAATATCTATAGACCCGTCAGATTTTTCGGATGTATAGTTAAGCTCACATAGCGCAGAATGTCCTGTACCAGCATTATTCCATTCGTTAGAACTTTCTTCTCCGGCATTAGCGAGTTTTTCAAATACTTTAATTTCCCATTCAGGTGCCAATTCTTTAAGTAATGATCCTAACGTTGCGCTCATAATTCCTGCGCCAATTAAGATAACGTCTGTTTTTTGCTGCATGTTGCTCATGATAATCTCTCCATCCCCTATATTGGCAAAAAAGAGTAGGTGTTTTTTATATCTAAGCCGTAAAAAGAAAACACCGCCTAGGCCCCACCTAGGTACTTACCTTTTTTGTCTCAATTATATAACCATCTCATAGTCTATTATAATAATTAATAGACTAAAATATCTAGTGTTATCTGATAATTTTAAACTATTTAACGTTTTATTTCATAGAATTCTTCTGTCATAAGGATAAAAAGCATAGTAGTAAAGCGGGATTTGGAGAAGAATTCCAGTTTGATGTTATGTCAAAAAAACTTCTATTTTTATGTTTTATCTTTGGAAACTAGTAAAATTCTATTTTCGTGACATCTAATTTGAAAAAATAGAGTAAATAACAAATAAATGATAAGATTATTCTGAAAATAATTAAGGAGGGATACCAATGCTTACAAAAGAACAAGTCGCAAACTTATTTCGAAACTTTTCTGTGAATGAATGTAAAGGATCTAGTGACTTATACGAATATTTATCAATAAAAATTTCTGAAGATGAGGAAGTTCTTACGTTAGCTTCCTACGCACAACCTGGTCAACCAGTCCCAAACTTATTATTAGGTGCAGTCCATTATTTATTGTTAAAAGGAAAAGAGCACAGTTTAAAAAACTATTATCAAAGTTTAGTTGAAAATGCTGATATAAATTTTGAAAATGCCTTTTACCAATTTAAAGATTTTTGCCATGTATATCGAGAAGAAATTATCTCTTTATTACAAACGAAACTTGTTCAAACGAATGAAGTAAGACGATGTGCCTATTTATATCCAAGTTTCTGTTACATATTTAATAAAGTGAACAAACCATTGGCGTTAATAGAAATTGGTACAAGTGCGGGATTACAACTATTTTGGGATCAATATCGTTATTCATATGGAACGGAAGAAATGTATGGAAATAGACAATCAAATGTTCATTTACAATCAGAAATAAAAGGGGAGAAGAAGCCCTCCTTTTTAAAACAAAGTCCACCTGTTATGGAAAGAATCGGACTAGATTTACATGTGAATAATTTAAATGATGAAGAAGATTATTTATGGTTACGCGCGCTTATTTGGCCAGAACATAAAGAAAGACTTGAACTATTCGATCAAGCAGCAACGCTTGTAAAAGAAAAATCAGTACAATTAATTGAAGGGGACGGTGTAGCACTTCTTCCAGCCATTGCGAATCAAATAAGGGAAGATGCTGTAATCTGCATTTTCCATACACACGTCGCAAATCAAATACCTGAAAATGTAAAACATACGCTAGAAAAACAAATTAAAGAAATTGGTGCAAAACGTGATGTATTCCACCTATATAACAACATGTGGGACCGGGACCTTCATATTGATTATTATATTAACGGAAACGAATATTGTGAAACGGTTGGGGAAACGGAAGGGCATGGAAGATGGTTTATTTGGAAGCTGGGGGATAAGCCGCTTTGTTAATGTAATCCTATAGGATGGGGACATTTTGTTTTAAAATTAAATTTTTTTGATTAATATGATAATAATTTATGATAACTTGTATATAAGGATAAAATAAAAAGGATGATAAGCATGCAAAAGAGACCAGAGGCAAATGAATATAACCCGTATTATTCAACGTACATAAACTTAATACCAGATGGAGATATCATACATATTCTAGAGCAACAAATGAAGGAAACGAATCTTTTGTTGAAGGATATTTCTGATAGTGAGGGACATTTTAGATATGCTCCTAATAAATGGAGTATCAAAGAAGTAATCGGTCATATTGCGGATACTGAACGTATTATGGCGTATCGATTGCTTTCCATAGCAAGAGGCGAGACAGCAGAACTTCCTGGATATAACGATGATATGTATGTTCTTAGAGCAGCTTTTGATAAGCAATCTATGCAAGATCTTCTTGAGAATTTAATAGTTGTTCGCCAATCTACTATGCATTTGCTTAAAAGTTTAGATAAAGAAGCTTGGTTACAAAGGGGAATTGCGAACAATTCTGAAGTCACGGTTCTTGCATTAGCAAACATAATTGCTGGTCATGAGCTTCATCATCGTCAACTTGTAAAAGAACGTTATTTGGGTTCTAAGGCATATCCAGCATGTTAAAATATGAAAATAAAAAGAGAATGATTCATAGGGAATTTCTGAATTATTCTCTTTTTATTTTTCTGCGTATCAGTGGAATTATAAATGTTTTTTTACAAGGTCTATTCCTTCTCGTTGATGCTAATAGGGGCACTATACATGCCCATCAAGCTAAGGGTAGGTATTGGGGTTTGTGTAGCAATGGAACCAAATCACGCAATAAGCATTAGCGAACATTAGAAATAGTAAAAATGCCACTTTTTCCTGTTAAAACGAGGTGATTTTAAATTTCAAATTCTTCTTTTACAACAGTCGCTAGTCCATCAATTGATTTACGTAAATCTGTTGCCCCTTGTGCAAGATATACTTTTTATATTGTGATTTCTGACAGCTTATTTATTAGTAAATTCATCGGGAGTCCAAGTAGCGATTTCATTTCCAGGTGCAGCAACTACAAGCCAATCCTCAAATTGGATCCCAGCTTGCCAGCATTCATAGTGATCATGAAAACCATTTACAAACATGATTTGTCCGTTCTCAAATGTTATAAATAAATGCGGAGATTCATTAGCAAGTTGTATGTTTGTAACTTTTTGTCTTCTTACTTCAAAAATTCTCTTATATTCTTCCTCCTCAGTATAATAGTCAAATTCCTCCTCATTAGAAGGGTACTTTTCTGGTGGATTATTAAATAAACACCATTTCGATTCGATGTTGACATATAATTGCCCATCATAGTCAACTGCAGCTTCAAAATTTGTAAAATGAATCTTTATAGTTGCTGGAGAAATACCAAATTGCAATCCATTAACTTGTGCTCCTATGAAGAGATGTTTTAATACATTTTCAGCATAAAGTTTGTCTTCTTTGTTCATTATACGAATCATCCTTTCTGTAAAATATATAATATATCTTTATTGTAATAAAAAAATTTTTATGTAAAATGAACCTTTTGTGAGAAACGGGCGAATATAGTGTGAAAGATCATGAGAGGGTAACGTAATTTTGGATGAAGTAGAATTAAAAGAATGGCTGTATAAAATGGAGTCTGGGGACCAAGAAGCCTTTCGAGTTATTTATAAATTAACAAGTAAAGATATTTATAGACAGTAGTATTTTTATTAGGGAATCAAAAGCAAGATGTCAAAATTGATGAATGTACAGCTTGTTAAATAGTTCAATATTTTTGATTTTTCTCTGACTGCATAAGTATGATGTTTGTAGGAGGGGATCATATGAGTATACACAAAAAAATCATAGCGATTTCAGGAAGTATTAGGGAAGGATCATCCAACACAAACATATTAAAAACTTTAGCAGCATTTATTCCAGAAGGTATAGATTACACTATTTATAATGGGATAGAGGAACTACCTCATTTTAATCCGGATGTAGATCGAGTTGGAGCACCGGTTGTTGTTGAAGAATTTCGAAAGACATTAAGTGAAGCACATGCACTTATTATTTGTACACCAGAGTATGCAAAAAGTATTCCAGGAGTTTTGAAGAATACTTTAGAATGGCTTGTTTCATCAGCGGAACTTTATAAAAAGCCAGTGGCTATTATAACAGCTTCACCATCAATTGCGGGAGGGGATAAAGCCCATGAATCTTTATTACTTACACTAGGTATGCTAGATACAATTGTCGTTCAAAATGGCTCGTTATTAATCCCATCTGTGCGGACTAAATTTAGTGATGATGCAAAAGTAACAGATGAGGATACAAAGAAAGCTCTTATCTCTTTAGTTCAAAGTGTAGTAGACGAGATAAAGAAATAGTGATTTAGTTCGTATTAAGGTGAAAATGGGACTTTTATAATAAAAAAAATAAAGGCAATGCTACGGTTAGTTCAAATGTAGCATTGCTTTTTTATATAGTTAAATATATGTACTCAAAATCTCCCCAGGCAATCCATCAATCTCGCAAACTTTTTCAGATGTAAAACCAACGTTTAGTAAAATCTTCCGAGAGGGGGTATTGCTCGGATCGATAATTGCCTTTAGTACATTTACATCTGTCTGCTTCGCTATTTCAATTAATTCTCTTGCAATATAACTACCATATCTTTTTCCCCAGTGCTCTGGCAAAATCATATACCCAATTTCAGCTTCTTTTACATTATCCTCATTTACCGTAACATGTCCAAGGCCGATATATTCATTTGTAATAGAGTCATACACTTTATAGGAGCCGAATAGTTGATGCTTTTCATTGCGTTTTAACAATTTTTTAAAGTCATTTTGCGCCTCGTCTAAAGGAATAGCGCGCTCAGTAATTTGCGCCATCACTTCTTTATTTGATACGAGTTGGAAATATAAATTGAAGTCTGTCGCTTCAAATTTATTAAAATATAGATTTTGCATAGTATTCCTCCAAACTAATTTTCATTTGTTCTTCAGAAAAGAAAAAGATAAGTTAAATCGTAATTTCAATTTGATTGCCTTCCGGATCGCTTATTACACTTTCGTAATAGCCATCTCCAGTGAAACGTGGTCCATTTAATAAAGGATAACCAGCTTCTTTTAACGTTTTTGTTAGTTCATTTACACGTTCTTCACTACCAACAGAGAAAGCCATATGTGCATAGCCAGTTATATTTAGGTTAGGCTCGTTTTCTATGCCTTTCTTACGCATAATTTCAAGGCGCGCTCCAGATTCGAACGTAATAAAATAAGATTCAAAGTGTTTCGCTTCATTATGATATAAAGAGTTTGCTTTACCGTTAAAGTACTTTGTATAGAAAGTACGCATTAATTCTAAATCATTTACCCAAATTGCTATATGTTCGATTTTCATTCGTTTCACCAATCCATTCTTTATGTAAATTAAAAAATATGTACTCTGTAATAATTAGCGAAATTCAACAACACTAATTAGATGTTCACTTTATTAAATTTGCATGCATATTGCAAGAAATAAGAATGGACGTTAGGAAAAAGCGGATTGTAATGAAAAGAATTTATTAATGGTATTAGATAATTTTTAAGTCATAACATGCATACAATGTCTAATTAAGTGAATTACGTACGTCAAAATTTCAAATAAGGAGGGACATTTGTGGGGCAATTTGAACAAATGGTGATTGTCGGTATTTCCATGTCTTTTATACTGTCTATTATGATATTTGGGTCTACGTATTATAATCCTCGCCTTTGGTTAAATGATTATCCGAAAGATATTCAAAAAGTAGTTTTGCCAAAATCGATAAATGAAAAAAAGCAAACGTTTTATTTCGGAATTATTTACAATATTATTCTCTTCGGAACGCCTTTAGTTTCTACATATATACTACATCACCATGGGGAATTATTGTATATTGAAGCCTATTTACATACTTTTGGGATTGTAATGATTTTCAATTTAGTAGATTTATTAATAATCGATTGGCTTATATTTTGCTGGATTACTCCGAGGTTTGTTGTTATTCCTAGTACTGAGGGAATGAAAGGATATAAAGACTATAAGTTTCACTTAAGAGGTGCAATAGCTGGAACGTCATTTTTAGCAATTGTAAGTTTATTTTTGGCAGGAATTGCGACAACTATCTAGTGTGAAGTAGAAGGTCATGAAGAGTTTATAGAAGATAAGTAGATTTATAATGTATAGAATTAGAAATGAAAATTTGATAATATTGGAGTAGGAAGTTTTAAAAACAGTATATTAAGTGGTATTAATATACTGTTACAAATGTTTTGATACTCTGTGGAATTTCCTAATTTTATGGAAGGATTTCATAGAATTCAAAAAAATGTAATGGAGGCTATTATGAAAAAAATAATTGGCGCAGCAACAGCAACAGTTCTTGGATTGGGGGCTTTTACCACATCTGCTATCGCAGAAACTATCGTAACAGCGGATGTACTCAACGTACGTGAAAAGCCAACTACGGAATCAAAAGTTGTCGAAAAAGTAAAAGAAGGACAAAAGTTAAAGGTCATACATACTGAAGAAGGATGGTCAAAAATTGATTTAAATGGTAAAGAATTGTTTGTAAGTTCGGAGTATACAAAAGATATTTATCATGTAACAGCAAACCTATTAAATGTACGTACTGAAGCAAACACAGAATCAGAAATTCTTGGCAGACTGAAACAAGATGATGTAATTGAATCAACACATCAAGTAAAAGATGGATGGCTGCAATTTGAGTATAAAGGAAAAACAGCTTATGCAAATGTTTCTTTCCTATCAAGTACAGCACCAATTGAAAAGAAAGCTGAAGAGAAAACGAAGCGAGTAGCGAAAGTACAAAAAGCAGTTAAAGCAAAGGAAGAAGTAAAAACGCAGAAAGAAGCAAAAGTACAAGAAATAGCAAAAGAAACAACAAAAGAGCAGAAAGAAACGAAAGCAGAAGAAATAGTAAAGCCTAAAGAAGAAGCGAAAGTAACAGAGAGAGTAAAAGTTAAGGAAGAAACGAAAGCAGAAGAAATAGTAAAGCCTAAAGAAGAAGCGAAAGTAACAGAGAGAGTAAAAGTTAAGGAAGAAACGAAAGCAGAAGAAATAGTAAAGCCTAAAGAAGAAGCAAAAGTAACAGAGAGAGTAAAAGTTAAGGAAGAAACGAAAGCAGAAGAAATAGTAAAGCCTAAAGAAGAAGCAAAAGTAAAAGAAATAGAAAAAGAAGAAGCGAAAGCGCAAGAAATAGCAAAGGCTAAGGAAGAAGCAAAAGCACAAGAAATAGCAAAAGCTAAGGAAGAAGCAAAAGCACAAGAAATAGCAAAGGCTAAGGAAGAAGCAAAAGCACAAGAAATAGCAAAAGCTAAGGAAGAAGCAAAAGCGCAAGAAATAGCAAAAGCTAAGGAAGAAGCAAAAGCACGAGAAATGGAAAAAGAAAAGGAAGAAGCAAAAGCTAAGGAAGAAGCAAAAGCACGAGAAATAGAAAAAGCAAAAGCGCAGGAAATAGCAAAGGCTAAGAAAGAAGCGCAAGCACGAGAAATAGAAAAAGCGAAAGAAGAAGCGAAAGCAAAAGAAGCAACAAAGACACAAGAAGTATCTAAAAATAACAAACAGTCTGCTAAACGTGAATTAACGGTAGTAGCGACAGCGTATACTGCTGATCCAAGTGAAAATGGTACATATGGTGGACGCGTTTTAACTGCGATGGGTCATGATTTAACGGCAAATCCTAATATGAGAATTATCGCAGTAGATCCGAAGGTAATACCATTAGGATCTAAAGTATGGGTAGAAGGTTATGGAGAAGCTATTGCTGGTGATACTGGTAGTGCTATTAAAGGAAATCGTATTGATGTTTTAATGGGTTCAAAAAGTAAAGCTATGAACTGGGGAAGACAAACTGTTAAAGTGAAAATTTTATAATAATGGTTATCCAAATAGAAGTCAGCTCTCTTTATTGAGACTGGCTTTTATTTTTCACCTTAATGTTATTAATTAGAAAAATTTGAAGGATATGTAAATGATAAAACCTTAATTTTGCTGCTGAGTACCGTGAGCAGTAAAAGTAACCCTATTGAATTATATAATCCTTATTTGTATTTCTGACAACCATATTGTTCTTCTATCACTATTAAAATACAATTAGATAAATAGGAGAAAAATATTCATAAAATAGTAATTGTTTTATTTAGTCTTATACTAGGGTTTATAACGTTCCAAATCCCTATAGTGTCAGAATGGATACAGAACTCAGTCTTCTTGTAAATTGTTATTATTTTATTATCGTATTCATACCAAAAAGATAACGTTGATAAGAATGAGAAAAATGATGATTAGCAACAATAAAAAATGTTTTATGTACTGAAAGTTATTAAAAGATTTGTATCGAGGATTACCTTTATAAGTGAGAAGAGGATAGAATATGACAATGGAATTATATGGCGAACATTGGGATGGAATAAAAGGATATAGAGTAATGGAAGGGAAAGATTCATATAATCATTATTTCGGTGGTCAAGATTGTGAATTACCATTGTGTAAGTTATGCGGTGAGAAAATGCATCAAATTTTTTGTTTTGATTTGAAAGATGGGAAACTTGCTGAACTTAAAAATGCTGAATTGATTGTATTACCATTCATCTCTTGCTTGAATTGTTCGATGGTGTGGGAGCCACAATATTTTCAGTTAAGTAATGGTGGTAAAACGGTACAAATAATAAAACAAGACAATACGGAAGATTGGATAATGGAAGATGAGGATAAGCTACCGGTCAATCTACCAAAAACTAATGTAAAGCTAACGAATATGAAAAATGAAGATATACCTACTGATGAAGATAGTTACTGGGAAGCTTTTGACTTATTCGGTTCGGAATATGTATGTAGATTGTTAGGAGCGCCTCTATACGATGATGTTCCAGAAGATTTAGGATGTCCAACTTGTTCGAAAGAGATGAAATATGTTGCTACAATTACACAAGATCTTGAAGAACGGGAACTTATTTCAGTAGTTGATTTTCTGTTCGGTGAGATGAATATATATTATTACTTATGTAAAGATTGTTCCGTTATGAAAACTGAAATACAAGGAACATAATAAAATAAGACTGACAAAAAGAGTCAGTCTTATTTTTGTATCGTAACATCAGTAATAATCGCATGGAATATATCTCTTTGCGTGAAATCATCTGTAAAAACAGTCTCTCTATTAACCTCAATTGTATCGTGTGGGTTATACCATTTACTTAATAAATCTTCTCCAAATTCAAGTCTTTTTTCTCTCGTATTATGCCGTCTAATTGTTTCTTCAAGTGATAAATCAAAATAATATGTATAAGCGTTTCCTTTAAAATAATGTATTAATTCTTTTAACATATCACCGTATCTACGACTGTTTAGTATACCTTCTAAAATAACAAATTCACATTTTCCTTTTCCATACTTCGTAATTTCAAATAGTAAATCATGAGATAAGTTACCCATTGTGTCGTGCACTTTTAACATATCTCTACGTACGACATCCTGAGAGACTAGTAGTGTCCCTTGGCCAAAATGCTCTTGCAGTTCTTTTGCGATTGTTGTTTTGCCACTTGCGGAGTTTCCTCGAAGAATAATTAATGTTGACTTCAAATTCTCATCTCCAAATTGTTTTAGTTTTTTGCTTTGTTACATTGAAAATTGTTTTAGTAAGCGCTTCTCGCCAGTTTATAGAAGTTATTGCTTTCAAAGTGATATGGGACATTGTAAATAACCTCCAGTTTATTTGTGGTTTGATTATAGGAACACTTTATTTTAAAGATACAATATTTTCTTGAAAAATAAACAGAATTATTGTAAAGTAATGATAATTAAAATTTATATTGTTTAAAAGCTATGAAAGGAAATAGTAACAAGTATCTTTTCTTTTAGAGAGTCGGTGGGTGGTGTAAACCGATAGAAAGCGCTTGTGAATCCCTCCTTGAGCGAAATGTGGAACCCTTCAATGTGAAGTTAGTAATCGTTTCCGGTTAAAAACCGTTAATTTTTTAAGTGGAAAGCTTTTATATTCTATGCTTTCAACTAGGGTGGCAACGCGGGTTAACTCTCGTCCCTTTTATAGGGACGGGAGTTTTTTGTGTTTTTTTAGTAAAATTCCCTATCTTAAGAGCTTAATGTGAACGAAGAAGATGACATTAGTCACTTATTAAAGGAGAGATAAGACATGTTAGATGTAAAAGTATTACGTGCTAATTTTGAAGAAGTAAAGAAAAAATTGATTAATCGCGGTGGAGAGTTTCTTGAATTGGATACATTTGAAGAATTAGATCAGAATCGTCGTGAACTGTTAGTAGAAGTAGAAGAATTAAAAAGTAAACGTAATGGAGTATCTGAGCGTATTGCGAAGTTAAAGCGTGAAAAACAAGATGCAAATGAACTTATTAGTGAAATGCGTGAAGTAGGAGAAAGTATTAAAACGTTAGATGATGAGTTACGTAATGTAGAAGAGAAATTGAATTCTATATTATTGGCATTACCAAATATACCTAATGAAACAGTGCCTATTGGAGCATCAGAAGACGATAATGTTGAATTACGTAAGTGGGGAGAAATAAACGAATTTTCATTTGAAGCAAAACCACATTGGGAAGTTGCTGAAAAATTAGGGTTACTAGATTTTGAACGAGCAGCAAAAGTAACAGGAAGCCGCTTCGTATATTACAATGGCTTGGGAGCACGTTTAGAGCGAGCAGTAGCTAACTTTATGCTAGATTTACATGTTGAAGAACATGGATATACGGAAGTAATTCCACCGTTTATCGTAAATAGCGATAGTTTAATAGGAACCGGACAATTCCCAAAATTTAAAGAAGATGTATTTACATTAAAAGACACAGATTACTCTTTAATTCCAACGGCGGAAGTACCATTAGCGAACTATTATCGTGACGAAATATTAAATGGTGCAGAATTACCTATTAATTTTACTGCTCATACGCCATGTTTCCGTTCTGAAGCTGGTAGTGCAGGACGTGACACGAGAGGGCTTATTCGCCAGCACCAATTTAGCAAAGTTGAAATGGTTAAGTATACCAAGCCAGAAGAATCATACGATGAGTTAGAAAAATTAACTGCGAATGCCGAAAAAGTACTACAATTATTACGATTACCTTATCGAGTTATCGTATTATGTACAGCTGATATAGCATTTCCAGCTGCGAAAACATATGACATTGAAGTTTGGTTACCAAGTTATGGGGGATATCGTGAAATATCTTCTTGCTCAAACTGTGAAGATTTCCAAGCGCGTCGTGCAAGCATACGTTTCCGTCGTACACCAGGTGCAAAACCAGAATTTGTGCACACATTAAATGGTTCTGGGTTAGCTATAGGGCGTACAGTAGCAGCTATTTTAGAGAACTACCAACAAGAAGACGGCTCAGTTATAATCCCAGAAGTATTGCGTCCATACATGGGAGGAGTAGGGGTTATTAAATAAGAATGATGTTGATTTGAAATAAAGTTTAACAGTTTATAAAATGCTAATAAAGAGGTGCTACATGTTATTTCAAAAAGAAAATTTATTAGTTAGATACGTAATAAAAAACGATGCACCTATCATTTCAAAATGGCTAACAGACCCAGAAGTCCTGCAGTATTACGAAGGACGAGATAATCCGCAATCTGTAGAAAAGGTGCTTGATCATTTTATACATCATCCAAACGGTCATGAAAAAAGATGCTTAGTAGAATTTGATGAAATGCCGATTGGTTACATTCAAATGTATCCCGTTGATTTTGAATGGAAAGCGTTATATGGATATGAAGAATCACAAAATGTATGGGGAATGGACCAATTTATCGGTGAACCAATCTATTGGGGAAAGGGAATTGGAACAAAACTCGTTCAAGCAGCAATTACATACATTATGAAAGAAGTGGGTGCAGAAGCAATTGCAATGGACCCTAAAGTAAATAACGAACGTGCGATAAGCTGTTATGAAAAATGCGGATTTAAAAAGGTGAAGATATTAAAGAAACATGAACTGCATGAGGGGAAATTAGAAGATTGTTGGATGGTAGAATATAAACAATTATAATAAATATGCAGGGGCTTATAAAAATAAAGGGAGCTGTGTGAAATGAAAAAGGCATTACTAGTTATTGATGTGCAAGCGGGTATGTATACAGCAGGAATCCCAGTACATAATGGGGAAAAGTTTTTAGAAACGTTGCAAGAGCTCATTGGGGAATGTCGTTCAAATGGTATTCCGGTTATTTATGTCCAACATAATGGACCTAAGGATCATCCATTAGAAAAAGGGACAGATGGTTGGAAAGTACATGCGGCGATTGCACCGCGAGAAGGGGAGCTTGTCGTTGAAAAGACGACTCCAGACTCATTCCATAAGACAAACTTAAACGAAGTGTTACAAGGAAAAGGGATTGAGCATGTTATTATTTCAGGAATGCAAACAGAGTACTGTGTTGATACGACAACGCGAAGAGCGTTTAGTGAAGGGTATAAAGTAACATTAGTAAGTGATGCACATAGCACATTTGACACAGATGTATTACGCGCTGAAGATATTGTAAAACATCATAATGTTGTATTTGGATCATTTGCAGATGTTATTACGTTAAAAGATTTAAAAGTAAAAGCGTAATTACAGAAGTTGCTGTCTCTTAATGGGGCAGCTTTTTTATTTGAAGATAGGCTATCAAACGTTGTCGATAAATCGATATTTCTTGTCGAACCGTTGATATAATTAGAGTTACGATGGATATATTTCCAAAATCGTTGATATAATTTCATTCACCGTATTGATAGTACAAAAAACAAAAAGGAGCGCCACATCGTCAAAAATTCGACTGATGAGACAGCTACTTTTTTGCATCAGTAATTATGGCTTTATTTCTTCTTATCTTTATCCAACACATTCTGTTCTTCAGCAAACTCCGTGCCATATGCAAACCGGCGATTAATTCGAATGTTATCATTGCTGTGCCTTGTGTGGGAATTAGAAAAGCGATGGACGATTACTTCTGATAATGTAAAGACGATGGCAGAAAGGATACTGCCCCATGCAATTTGCATGTAGTTGTCTAATAAAATATTACCGAAAATCCAAACACTTAAATACGTAAGTAAGAAATCCGTCATAATGGCAGCGGAATTGCCAATTCGATTTAAAATAATTTTATCAACAAACATATAAGAAACGATTGTGACGAAGAGACTAAAAGAAATGATTTGGACGAGCGTTGCTGGGAAAAATAGAGCTAGTCCGATACTAAAAGCGATGATGCATGATATAAATTTGATAAGTATTACAGTAATATCACTCAATATTTACACCTCCCATTTATACATAGTTTTACAATAAATTCAGGAGTTCATACATTGGAACGGTTTAATTTATATAAAACTTTATCATGCTGAAATTTTATCTAAATATTAAAAAAATAATTAAAAAATGTTATAGTGAAATGAGAGCGTATGACATTTTTAGGTAAGGGGGAATCCGGGATGTGGATAACTTCAGAAGTAGAAATTCCAGATGAGTTAATCGATCACCTTGAACAAGGTAAGTTAGTATTATTCGTTGGAGCAGGAGTTTCTATGAAGGGGAAATCAAACTTACCGAATTTCGATGATTTAGTTGATGAAATTTCGAAAGCTTTATATGTCGAAAGGCGTGAGATGACAGAACCCCACGATTATTATCTCGGTAAAATTGCGAAAACGAAAGATGTGCATCAAGTTGCAAGAGACCTTGTTAATATAGAAAAATCAAAACCAAATCCATTACACTATGCGATTCCAAGGCTGTTTCCGTTAGATACGGATGTTCGAATTGTAACGACAAACTTTGATCAACATTTTACGTCTGTAATTACAGAAATGAATAGAGAGCTGAATATTTATTATGCACCTGCTTTACCGACAGGGAGAGCGTTTAAAGGGTTGGCTTACATACATGGGAATGTAGAACAAGAGAAAGAAGCTTTAATTTTAACGGATGGTGATTTTGGAAGGGCTTACTTAACAGAAGGATGGGCGAGACGATTTTTAGTTGATTTATTCTCAAATTACACTGTTTTATTCGTTGGGTATAGTCATAATGATCCTGTAATGAAATATTTAGCAACAGGCTTACCACCGAGTACAAGGCGTTATGCTTTCGTCGCACAAGGTGATAATACATATCATTGGGAGCATTTAGGGATAAGACCGATTGTGTATCCGAATAAAGCAAATAATCATCAGGCGCTTGTGAAAGCGGTGAAGCGGTGGGCGGAATTAATGGGGGATAATTATATTACGAAAAGAATGCGTATTCGTGATATTGTAACCGTTCCTCCATCAGTAGAGCAGGAGCAATTATCCTATATAAAACAGTCAATAAAAAAAATTGAAACCGTTCGGTACTTCGTTGAATTTGCTCGTGATTATGAATGGGTGGAATGGCTTGAAGCAGAAGGGAAACTAAGAAATTTATTTCTGCTTACAGCAAATTATGATGAAGTAGATGAATTGCTTGCGGAATGGTTAGTGGAGCAATTTCTATTTAGTCATCAAAAAGAACTATTTCAATTGATTTTTAAAAATCATTCTAAAATATCCCCGTTATGGTGGCGAACAATTTGTACTTACTTAAACGAAACGAAAGAAACGATGGACCCTTTGTTGTTTGCAAGATGGACATTGCTTTTATTAGAAACAGCAGAGAAAGATAGTAGCTCTATTGAAATAATCACATATTTATTGCAAAAATGTTCTTTCCCTGAGCATAAAGAAATTGGCTTGTTGCTATTAACGTTTATTTTAGATGGGAAACTTAAATTGAAGCGTGTAAGAAGATGGGGAAATGATACGCAAGAGTCGATTGAACTCGAGGAATCGAGTCGTATACCGATGCCTATTTTTTCTCATGTGGAGCGAATTTGGAAAGAGAAAATGAGACCACATATCGCTTACTACGCAAATCCGATTATGGTTACGGGGTTAGAAAAGATACAACTATTGTCATTAAGACAAAATGCACTGAAAAGAAGAGATAGAGAAATTTCAGAGCAGGAGTTACAGCAAAATGATTTTACATTTTTAATTCAAATTGTAAAAGAGTGTCTTACATATTTATGTGAAAACAATGAGAAAAAAGCAAATCATTATATTACAGAAATGATAGAAACTGATAGTGTACTTCAAAAGCGAATTGCAATTGAAGCAATGATTAATAATGTATTCGTTACAGCGGATGACAAACTGAAGTGGTTGTTACATGTAGATGTTCTGTTAGATTTCACATGTAAACATGAAGTGTTTCAACTTTTAAAGAATTATTACGCAGATGCTTTAGAGGAAACGAAAGAAGAAGTAATTCAACATGTATTAGAGTATCTTGCAGAAGAGAGGGCGTTTGATGCTTGTCTTGTATTAGACTTACTATTCACGTGTGATTCGAATAGTAAGTGTACGGCGGAAGGATACGAGCTAATGAAACAGAAACACCCCCATTTTTCTTCAGATCTATACAGTGTTCCAAAGAAAGAGGCAAATGAACAACGTATTACATGCAATGTAACAGCTGATGGATTACTGCAGCTGAAAGACGATGAAATAATGGAGCAAGTTCGGCAATTTTCAAGAGACGGTGTTTTTGAACAACGCCATTTTTCAGAGATGTTATCAAAAGCGTGTAAATTGAATGTAGAGTGGAGTATTTCGTTTGCTTATCAACTAGTAGGCGTGCACGAAATTAGTAATGAAGTATGGTTTGTGTGTATTAGAGAATGGCGAAATAATAGGAATTTGGCGAATGAACAAATTCAAAAAATCATTCCGTTATTGCAGAAATTTATTAGAAATACTGCTTTTCATTGGTTAATTAGTAGTTTTCTATATGAAATTAGTAATCGATTAGAAGAGTTAGATGAAAATAGTATAAGGATTGTAAAACGCTTTGCTTTTTCTGTACTTCCACAAGTTATGAGAGGGGAATCGGATTTTAAGATTGGAAAACAAGAGTTTTACAATGAATCTATACAGCATCCTGTTGGGAAGATGACCGCTGTATTACTAAAACTGCTAGCATATGATCATTTATACGATCGCAACGTGTATGAATATTTATTTTTATTTGAGGAGCAGGTAAGGGTTACTTCGGAAAGAACGAATTTTATGTTTGCGCGTTTAACAGCAGATATTACGTTTTTATACCATATTGAGAAGCAATGGTGTCGGAAAAATGTATTACCTTACTTAGATTTAAAGAAAGAAAGTGAGCTTACGAAATATGCGTGGGCGGGATTATGTTATACGCAAATTAATCTACCTTTGTTTACAGAAATAAGACGATATATTAAGTATGCAGTAGAACATTTAGATGCACTACATCCATATACGAGAGAAGCATTTTTAAAATGGCTTAGCTTTGTATTTATTAAATGCGTATTATATTGGGAGCAAAAAACAGATTGGTTATATCCACTTTTGATGCAAGAAAACGAAGAGAATAAAATTAAATTTATGCAGTATTTATGCTACTACGTAAAAACGTTAAGTGGTAAGGAACAACAAAAATTTTGGACAGCGTGGCTTAGTGTGTTTTTAAGAGAACGTCCGAAAATGGGCGTAATAACAACGAGAGAATATATGATGCTTTTACGTATTGTTTTATGCATGGATGAGGTTTTAGAAAAAGGATTAAATATTATTTCGAGTAAATTTCAAGGTGTGGAAGGACAATCTAATCAAGAAGAAATGAAACAGTTGTTTATAGAGATACTTGAAAAGAAAGAGCGTATGAAAGCGTATAAAGAATTGTATGCAAATGTGTTTTTTACTTTACTGCAGACGTGTCAAGAAGCCGATTTACTTGAAAGTGTGATCATACAAATAAAAGAACTATTAACCAGGTATGAAGTAGAAAGACATGTATTAAATTTAATAGAAAATGAAATAATTCGCATCGGAATCGTAACGGAGAATTTACAAGAGGAATCATAGGGCGGAAGTGGAATTTTTAAAAAATATATAAAAAGTTATTGACAGTGTTTTGAAAAGCGTTCTATAATACGAATCATACTTATTCAATTTCAAAAACATTTGAATAAACAAAGTGCAATGAAGAGATCACAGTAGTGGTTAGTCTTACTGTAACAGAGAGCTGGTGGTTGGTGTGAACCAGTACAGGGATAATCATGAATTACAGTCTTGGAGCATCTTTTTCGTAGTAAAGATACTATTGTCTTTATGAAGGAAAAGCGGTCAATTGATCGTTAACAGTGAAGAGAGGTAGACGGAAAGTTAGTCTACAACTAGGGTGGTACCGCGATAAATATCGTCCCTACTGATTTATTCAGTAGGGACTTTTTGTATTTTAGTGGTCCAACTTGAAAATAAAATAGTCACGCGTTGAAAGGAAAAGAAGTAGTTGTTGTTTCCCTGTAACAGAGAGCTGGTGGTTGGTGCGAACCAGTACAAAAACAAGAGCGAATTACAGTCCTGGAGCATCTTTTTCGTAGTAAAGATAGTTATTGTCTTTATGAAGGGAAAGACGGTCAGATGATCGTTAACAATGAAGAGAGGTAGGCGAAATAAGTCTACAACTAGGGTGGTACCGCGATAAATATCGTCCCTACTGATTGAATCAGTAGGGCTTTTTTGTACAAAAAAGTGGCTTATTAACTAGTAGTTAGTGTCTTTATGGTAATTATTAGTTTAAAATAAGAAGAGGTATCGATTCCACTTTAAATTTGTATAATTAACCAGTTCAGAAAATAGAGAATTTTTTATTCTCTTACTATACTTTTAAAACATTAGAGGAGGATTTCCAAATGGCAAATCACGAATTAGATCAATTACGTAAACAGGTAGATGAAATTAACTTACAATTATTACACCTATTAAACAAACGCGGTGAAATCGTTCAAAAGATTGGGGAGCAAAAACAAGTACAAGGTACGAAACGCTTTGATCCAGTACGTGAGCGTGAAGTACTTGATATGCTTGCAGAGCATAACGAAGGACCATTCGAAACGTCAACGATTCAACATATTTTCAAAACGATTTTCAAAGCAAGCTTAGAATTACAAGAAGATGATAACCGTAAAGCATTACTAGTTTCACGTAAAAAGAAAAAAGAAAATACAATTGTTAATGTTAAAGGTGAATTGATTGGAAACGGAACACAAACGTTCATCATGGGACCTTGTGCGGTAGAAAGTTTAGAGCAAGTTCGCCAAGTAGGGCAAGCTATGAAAGACCAAGGCTTAAAATTAATGCGCGGTGGTGCTTTCAAACCGAGAACATCTCCATACGATTTCCAAGGTTTAGGAGTAGAAGGTTTACAAATTTTACGCCAAGTAGCAGATGAGTTCGACTTAGCGATTATTAGTGAAATTTTAAATCCGAACGATGTTGAAATGGCGCTAGAATACGTTGATGTAATTCAAGTTGGAGCACGTAACATGCAAAACTTCGATTTACTACGAGCTGTAGGTAAAGTTAATAAGCCAGTATTATTAAAACGTGGTTTAGCAGCAACGATTGATGAGTTCATTAATGCAGCGGAATACATCATTGCACAAGGAAACGACCAAATTATTTTATGTGAGCGTGGTATTCGCACATACGAAAGAGCGACACGTAACACATTAGATATTTCAGCAGTACCGATTTTAAAGAAAGAAACACATTTACCAGTTATCGTTGACGTAACACATTCAACAGGACGTAGAGATCTATTATTACCAACAGCGAAAGCAGCACTTGCTATTGGAGCAGATGCAGTAATGGCTGAAGTTCATCCAGACCCAGCAGTTGCGTTATCAGATTCTGCGCAACAAATGGATATTCCAGAATTCCATAGATTCATGGATGAGTTAAAAGGTTTCAAAAATAAATTATCTTAATTCCATATCATAAATGCGCTGAAGAGGAAACAGTAGTGCTTATCTCATTGTTAAAGAGAGCTGATGGCCGGTGTGAATCAGTACAAAGGTAAGCATGAATTACAGCCTTGGAGCATCTTTCCCGCCAACTTTTGGAGAGAAAGACGGTCAAACGATCGTTAAAGAAGAAGAGAGGTAGACGAAAGAAGTCTACAACTAGGGTGGTACCGCGATAAACATCGTCCCTACTGAGCGCTCAGTAGGGACTTTTTTGTACAAAAAAATAGTAAAGGGGCAAGAGAAATGAGATACATTACAGCTGGAGAATCACATGGGCCGCAGTTAACAGTTATTTTAGAAGGTGTACCAGCAGGTTTAACATTAACAGCGGAACATATTAATAAAGAATTATTAAGAAGACAAAAAGGGCACGGACGCGGAAGACGCATGCAAATTGAAACTGATACAGTTGAAATTGTAAGTGGTGTTCGTCATGGGATGACACTTGGCTCGCCGATCACGTTAATTGTAAAAAATGATGATTTCAAACATTGGACGAAAGTAATGGGTGCAGAGCCAATTTCGGAAAAAGAAAGTAAAGATATGAAACGCACAATTACAAAACCACGTCCAGGACATGCGGATTTAAACGGGGCAATTAAATACGGCCATCGTGATATAAGAAACGTATTAGAGCGCTCTTCTGCAAGAGAAACGACAGTTCGTGTTGCTGCTGGTGCAGTTGCGAAACAAATTTTGAAAGAATTAGGCGTGGAAATTGCAGGGCATGTTCTTGAAATTGGTGGGGTACAAGCGAAGCGTATTTCAAACTTACCAATTGAAGAAATTCAAACGATAACTGAAAATTCACCAGTTCGATGTTTAGATAAAGAAGTAGAACAAGAGATGATGAATGTGATTGATGATGCGAAAAGTAGCGGAGATTCTATAGGCGGTATTGTCGAAGTCATTGCAGAAGGAATGCCAATTGGAGTTGGTAGCTACGTTCATTACGACCGCAAATTAGATGCAAAACTTGCCGGTGCTATTATGAGCGTGAATGCGTTTAAAGGTGCTGAAATCGGAATTGGTTTTGAAGCGGCAAGACAGCCGGGAAGTAAAGTGCACGATGAAATTTTATGGGATGAAGAAAAAGGATACACGAGAAATACGAATAATGCCGGCGGTTTAGAAGGCGGTATGACAACAGGTATGCCAATTGTCGTAAGAGGCGTAATGAAGCCAATTCCTACATTATATAAACCGTTAGCAAGCGTAGATATTGATACGAAAGAAGCGTTCCAAGCGAGTATTGAGAGATCTGATAGCTGTGCAGTACCAGCAGCAGGTGTTGTAGCTGAAGCTGTCGTTGCATGGGAACTTGCCGGTGCACTAGTCGAGCAATTCGGAAAAGATCGCATGGAATTACTAAAACAAAATATTTCGCAACATAACAAATACGCAAAAGAATTTTAATGAAAAGGTGGATTTAACATGCGAGTAAAAGATCAACTATCATCATTACAACCGTATAAACCAGGTAAATCACCAGAGCAAATGAAAGAAGTATACGGGAATCATTCATTTGTTAAGTTAGCATCAAATGAAAATCCATTTGGCTGTTCACCTCTTGTTTTAGGAGAATTACAAAAATCGTCGCAGGAACATGCTTTATATCCTGACGGAGGTGCTGAAGTACTCCGTCAAACAATTGCAGAGAAATTACAAGTGCAAATGGAACAAGTGCTTTGTGGTAGTGGACTTGATGAAGTCATTCAAATTATAAGTCGTGCAGTGCTCTGTAAAGGAGATAATATCGTAACTGCCGGCGCGACATTCCCTCAGTACCGTCATCATGCAATTATTGAAGGCTGTGAAGTGAAAGAAATTGCTTTAAAGAACGGTGTATATGATCTAGATGAAATTTCTTCAGCAGTTGATGAACATACAAAAATCGTATGGATTTGTAATCCGAACAATCCGACAGGCACATATGTGAATGAGCGAAAATTGACTCAATTCATTGAAAGCATTAGTGAAAATACGTTAATTGTCATTGATGAAGCGTACTATGAATACGTAACAGCAAAAGATTTCCCTGAGACATTACCGCTTCTAGAAAAACATAACAACATTCTTGTACTTAGAACGTTTTCTAAAGCGTACGGATTAGCTTCTTTCCGCGTTGGTTATGCGATTGGACAGGAAGAGTTAATCGAGAAATTAAATGTCGTACGTTTGCCATTTAACGTATCTTCATTAGCGCAAAAAGCAGCGACGATTGCTTTTAACGATGAAGCATTTATTGAAGAAATTGTACGTGTTAATACAGAGGGATTACAACAATACGAGAGTTTTTGTACGGAAAGTGAAATTCCATTTTATCCGTCGCAAACAAACTTCATCTTCTTACCAGTAGATAATGGGGGAGAGATTTATGAAGCTTGTGCACACGCAGGATTTATTATTCGTCCGTTCCCAAATGGTGTCCGTATTACAATCGGAACTAGGGAACAAAATGAAGGAGTGATTTCAGTGTTAAAACAACACTTTGAAAATAAAAAAGGTAAGTCTCGAGATGAGGCAAATGTGTAAAAAGGTAGTATTAATCGGTACTGGATTAATAGGAGGCTCTCTTGCATTAGCGATTAAAAAAGAGCACGATGTAACGATTATCGGTTATGACATATTTAAAGAGCAAGTAGAGCGCGCAAAAGAATTACATGTAGTTGATGAAGTAGCAGTAGATTTACAGCGTGCATGTGAGGAGGCAAATTTAATTGTATTTGCCTCTCCAGTTGAAGAAACGAAAAAGTTGTTACACAAACTTGCATCATTTCATTTACGAGAAGATGTCATTGTTACCGATGTAGGAAGTACGAAAGGGACAATCATGAATGAAGCGGAAGCTTTATTACCAAAGAAAGTTTCATTTATCGGCGGTCATCCGATGGCAGGTTCTCACAAAACAGGAGTTGAAAGTGCAAAGGCACACCTTTTTGAAAACGCATTTTACATTTTAACGCCAATGAATCACGTGCAGGCGGATCAAGTAGACGAGCTAAAAGAATGGTTAAAAGGAACAGGCTCTCATTTTCTTGTATTAAATACAAAAGAACATGACTATATAACAGGAATAGTTAGTCATTTTCCGCACCTAATTGCAGCAGGATTAGTAAAACAAGTTGAGAAACATGCTGGTGATAATCCGCTTATTCATCAACTAGCGGCAGGCGGATTTAAAGATATAACACGTATTGCATCAAGTAGTCCGAAAATGTGGAGTGATATCGTAAAGCAAAATCGCGGGCATTTATTGGAACTATTAGAAGAATGGATTTCAGAAATGGAAGAGCTATATAAGACGGTTTCTAAAGGAGATGCAGGAGAAATACAAAGTTATTTTGCAGATGCGAAAGAATATCGTGACTCTTTACCAGTTCGAAAAAGAGGAGCGATTCCTGCCTATCACGACTTATACGTCGACGTTTTAGATAAAGTAGGGGCATTAGCCCATATCACAAGCATTCTAGCAGAAGAAGAAATTAGTATTACGAACTTGCAAATATTAGAAGCGCGAGAAGGATTGCTCGGAGTTTTACGAATTAGTTTCCAAAGAGAAGAGGATCGAACGCAGGCAAAAATTGCGCTCGGAAAAGAAGAATACCAAACGTATGAAACAATTTAATGAGGAGGGTGACAACGTGAAAGAAAAAACAGTACAAACTGTAAATAACGGATTGAATGGCACAATTACAATCCCTGGAGATAAATCAATTTCCCATCGCGCTGTCATGTTTGGCGCAATCGCGGAAGGTAAAACAACAATTAAAGGATTTCTTCCTGGTGCGGATTGTTTAAGTACTATTTCTTGTTTTAAAGAAATGGGAGTAGAGATTACACAAAATAGAGACGAAGTTACGGTAATTGGAACAGGATTAGAAGGTTTACAAGAGCCAAAAGCTGTATTAGATGTTGGTAATTCTGGTACAACGATTCGATTAATGTCAGGAATACTTGCAAACACACCATTCTTTTCTTGCGTGCAAGGTGATGCTTCAATTGCGAAGAGACCGATGCAACGTGTAACAAATCCACTAAAGCAAATGGGTGCAAAAATTGATGGCCGAAAAGAAGGAACGTTTACGCCGCTCACAATACGAGGCGGGAATTTAAAGGCGATTGAATATACTTCACCGGTAGCAAGTGCGCAAGTGAAATCAGCTATTTTACTTGCAGGCCTTCGCGCAGAAGGTGTAACAACTGTTACAGAACCTCATATTTCCCGCGATCATACAGAAAGAATGCTTGAGGCGTTTGGCGTTACAGTAACTCGCGTGGGGAAAACAGTGAAACTAGCAGGAGGACAGAAGTTAACCGCAACAGATGTTCAAGTGCCAGGTGATGTATCATCAGCGGCATTTTTCTTAGTAGCAGGTGCAATTATTCCAAATAGTAAACTAATATTACAAAATGTGGGAATGAATCCAACACGTACAGGTATTATAGATGTTTTAGAGAAAATGGGTGCTACATTTACTGTAGAGTCAATTAACGAAGGGGCATCTGAACCAGCTGCAAACATTACAATCGAAACATCGTCGCTGAAAGGAATCGAAATCGGTGGAGATATCATTCCACGACTGATTGATGAAATCCCAATTATCGCTTTAGCGGCAACACAAGCAGATGGAATTACAGTCATTAAAGATGCACACGAGCTAAAAGTGAAAGAAACGAATCGTATCGATACAGTCGTTGCTGAACTAACGAAACTAGGAGCTCGTATTGAAGCGACCGACGACGGAATGATTATTTACGGTAAATGTAAGCTAAAAGGAACTACAGTACATAGTCACGGTGATCACCGCATTGGAATGATGCTTGCGATTGCCGGCTGTATAGCTGAAGGAGAAACAACGATTGAAGATGCAGAAGCAGTAGGTGTATCGTATCCTACATTTTTTGAAGAACTGCAAACGTTAGCTAAATAAAGTGATGAGAAGCAGATATGCAATGTATCTGCTTTTTTATGTTGGCTTTTTTCGTAAATAATGTTGCTTTATTGCGTAAGAATTTTATCCTTATTGATTTTATGAGATTTTTACGCATAATTGTAACTAAGGGAGATGGTTCCAAGTTGAGTAAACAGAATATCAGCACAACAGTTTCAGGGGATTTAATTGTTACCCATCTAATTGGCAAGATTAATACAGCTGATGTTTATGAATGGTTTAATGGCTTCGAGCAGGTTTGTCAGCAATTCATTTCCGAGGGTCGGAAATACAAATTGTTGGTGGATAGAAAAGGATACACGCCAGATCATTTTTCTGTTCAAAAAGCATGGAAAGATAAGTTCTTCAATGAAACCATTTTGAATCACAGTAAGGCAATTGCGTTTCTCCTTGAAGAAGGGGAGATAATGAATTATTTACAACAATCCAATACAAAAGAATCCGTAAAATTTTTCGATGATTATGAACAAGCATTAATTTGGTTGAATGAATATCCAATATAAAACCTTTATTGAACCAGTTTCTCTCAATCAACTGGTTTTTTTATGCCCGTAATGTTGCCGTTGTCATAAGTTTCATCACTTTCAATGGTACCTCTTAGCTTCGCAAACCCAAGAGAACGCAAGGCTTTTAATATTCTTATGCCGCCAATAGAAAGCAGTTGAAAAGAGCCTTTATGTTAGATTGTTCCTAAATCGATATCTTTTGTTGAAACATCCTCGTAATTTCACTTACCGAACTATAATAGTTTGAATTATGATATAATTCAAACGAGGAATGGAGGAGAAATATATGAACGTTATACAATTAAAAGAAGATAAGTTTAGAGAAGCATTACGTTTATCAGAATATGCTTTTCAATATAAAGCAAATGAAGAATGGATAGAGCAGAAAATTGCAAGAATGAAGGAAAGCCATCAAATATACGGTATTATGGAAGGAGAAGAGTTAGCTGCAAAGTTGCACTTAATTCCTTTTCATATTTACATAGGAAAAGAAAAGTTTAAAATGGGCGGCGTTGCGGGGGTAGCGACGTATCCGGAATATAGAAGAAGTGGATATGTAAAAGAGTTACTTCAGCATTCACTGCAAACTATGAAAAGAGATGGATATAGTGTATCGATGTTACATCCATTTGCCGTTTCATTTTATCGTAAATACGGCTGGGAACTTTGTGCGAATCGAATCGTATGTCAGATGACAAAGAGCGATTTAATAATTAAAAAACAAGTGAATGGTACAGTGAAACGTTTTAGTAAAGATAATCATCCAGAAGAAGTAGAGAATCTATATGAAACATTTGCAGAACGATTTTCTGGTATGTTAGTTCGCGGACGTAAATGGTGGCTACAAGCGGTGTATCATGATTTAACATTGGCAGTTTACTACGATGAAAATAAAACGGCGGCTGGTTACATTTTATACAAAATAGAGAATTCTAAAATGAAAGTAGAAGAATTTGTCCCATTACATAATGAAGCAAGAATTGGTCTTTGGAACTTCATCTGCCAACATGATTCTATGATTAAAGATCTAGAAATGATACTAAGTGAGACAGAACCACTTCTTTACACATTACAAGAACCACGAGTAAAAGCAGAAGTAACTCCATATTTCATGGGAAGAATTGTAGATGTAGAACAGTTTTTCAAACAATATGAATGGAACTGGAACAACGAAGAGCAAGAAGTAATTTTACATATTACAGATTCATTTGCACCGTGGAATAACGTAACGGTTCAACTTAAAAATAATGAAATAACAATCGTTAAAGAAGAAACAGCAAAAGAAAATGGAATTCAAATCGATATTAATGCGTTATCTACTATTATGTTTGGTTACAAGCGACCGCTAGAATTAAATGAAATAGACTTAATAAGCGGTAGCCAAGAGGAGATACGTGCATTTGAGAATGTAGTGCCGGTGCGTAAGCCGTTTATTTATGATTTCTTTTAATTTTGTAAAGCTTTGTGCGGCATACTAATGTTTAAATGGCAATGTACTATAATTAGTCATAGTACATTGCTGCTTTTAATGAAGCATTATGAATGTTAACCACTTGACTTTTAATCCATGTAATTTATAATTATAAACGGAATGAATTTTCATTCCTGAAAATTGAGGTGAGAAAAATGGCTAAAAATAAGCAAGAGGATATTTTTGATGCTGCTATAAAACTTTTCGCAGAGCGTGGTTACGATGGTACGACAATTCCGATGATCGCTGAAAAAGCAAATGTCGGCGCTGGTACTATTTATCGCTATTTTGAAAATAAAGAGGCACTCGTTAACTCATTATTTTCAAAAAGCATGCTACAGCTATCTGAAACAATAAAAACTGATTTTCCTGTTGAAGCAAATATTCGAGAACAGTTTAGTCATACGTATAACCGTTTATTTGAATTTGCGAGAAACAATGTGGATGCTTTTCTTTTTACAAATTCGCACTGTGATAGTTATTTTCTTGATGAACAGAGTAAGAAAATATTTGACGATTTTATAGGCTTCTTTATGAATATTATTGAAGATGGAATCGAAAAAGGTTTTCTTCGTCCATTGCCTATAATTGCTTTAATTATTATTGTATATCAACCGCTTGAAAAATTAATAAAAGTAATGGCGACAGGGCAGTTAGAATACTCAAAAGAATTAGTAAAAGAATTGGAAGAAAGCTCTTGGAATGCTATTAGAATCATTTGATTCTATAGCTTTATAAGGACAGGAATGAACATTCATTCCTAAATAAATATAAAAAACGATTACAGGAGATGATATATCTGTACAATTAACGGAATGAATATTCATTCCGCAGGGAGTGATTTAATAGAATTGAAAAATAATTTAATAGGATAATAGGAATGAACGTTCATTCCGAAATGATATTTTCAAAAACAGGGAATGAATATTCATTCTCTATGCACCATGAAACTCTAATAACAGGAGATGATTCAAATGAGCAAGCTAAAAAGTTGGAGAAGTTTATCTCTTCTATTATGGATAGTTATTACTATTGCAATGATCGTAACGATGCCTAATATGGATCAGTTAGTGAAGGAAAAAGGGCAAATCACGATTCCTAATACAGAACAAAGCAGTATTGCTGACAAGATGATAAAGGAGATGGATAAAGAAGGGGCTGAAAAGTATGAAATTATAGCTGTCTTTAATAGTGGAAGTAAGAAGGCTTTAACAAATGAGCAAAAAGAGGAAATAACGAAAACGATCAATGCCCTGCAAAATGAAAAAGAGCAATTAGGAATTAAGGAAGTCGTTTCACATTTAGATAATAAAGAACTGGAGAAACAATTAGTTTCTAAAGATAATACGACTATTTTAACGCAAATATCGGTAGATAAAAAACATGGTAAAATACCAAAAAATGTAAATATCCTTCATGAAAAAGTACAAACGAAAGGAGTTACAACGTACTTAACAGGAAGTGATTTAATAGCGGGTGATTTTCTTACATCCTCTCAAGAGGGCGTGAAAAAGACAGAAGTTATTTCGATCATTTTCATTCTTGTAGTATTAATCATTGTATTCCGTTCACCAGTTGTTCCGATTATTTCTCTTCTTACAGTTGGTGTTTCGTATTTAATTTCAATGGGGATTATTGCCCATCTTGTTGATCAATTTAATTTTCCGTTTTCAAACTTTACGCAAGTGTTTGTAGTTGTCGTCCTGTTTGGAGTAGGAACAGACTATAACATTTTATTATATACGAGATTTAAAGAAGAATTAAGTAAACAAGAAAATGCATTTTTGGCTACGAAAGAAACGTTTAAATCGGCAGGTAAAACTGTTTTATATAGCGGGATAGCAGTACTAATTGGCTTTGCATCTCTTGCTTTAGCGAGTTTTAAATTATATCAATCTACTTCAGCGGTAGCAATTGGTGTCGCAGTACTACTACTCGTATTAACTACTTTAAATCCATTTTTCATGGTGCTTTTAGGAAAAGGAATGTTTTATCCAGTTAAAACATTTAAAGGTCATGAGGATAGTCGCTTATGGGGATTCTTTGCAAAAAATTCAGTAGCAAGACCATTTATCGCTTTAATTATCGTATTCGTGATATCGATTCCATTCGTATTAAAATATTCTAACACGCTTAATTACAATGATTTATTTGAAGTGGATAATAAATATGAATCAAAAATGGGGATTAACGTAATAGAAGAGCATTTTCCGCCTGGTTTTCTTCACCAAGTACGTTAGTCATTCAATCGGATAAAAAGTTAGATGAGGCGACTTCTTTACAAACTTTAGATGAACTTACTGATAAAATCTCGAAAGTTAAAGGAGTCTCAGAAGTATATTCACCGACGCGTCCAACTGGAGATAAGATTAAAGAATTATATATAAATAAACAAGCCGGAGAATTGAATACAGGCTTAGGCGATGCAAATGGTGGCATAAAAGAAATTAATGAAGGATTAACTGATGCGAAAGATAAAATGGGTAGTAATGACTCAAATAGTCTTGCAAATGTTCAAAAGTTAATTGATGGAACAAATGAAGCGAAAAATGGCGTATCAGCATTAGGAACAGCTTTAAATCAATTATCGAATGGAATAAACAATGGAGCACAAGGAGCGAAGCAAATAGAGGATGGGCTAGCATCATTAAACGGAAATATCAATGCCCTGTCAAATGCAACTTCGCAGCTTCATGCTGGTTATGCTCAGTTAGAAAAAGGTTTAAGTTCGTACGATCAATATTTCGGAAGTATTTCTCAAGCGATTGATGGTGCGAAAAAAGGATATGAACAAATTGAAACGTTAATGAACAATTTCATTCAAACAAAACCAGAATTAGCAAATGATCCTAATGTGCAGCAAACATTAGGAATTGCAAAAGAAGCTCAGAAGCAATTGAGTGTTCTTTCAAATGAATTAAATCAATTAGCGACGCAGCACAAAGCAGTGATGAGTTCATTTAAAGAAGCAAATCAATCATTATTAAAAGTAGATAATGGTTTAAAGGAAATGAACAATGGAGTAACGCAACTACAAAAAGGAGCTGCTGAACTGAAAAATGGATTGAACGAAGGAGCTACAGGTTCAAAACAAATTTCGAACAAATCGGCTGACTTACAATCTGGATTAACGAAAATAAACGATGGGCAAGGACAGTTATTAACTGGACTGAAAGATTTACAAGAAAAGATGGGGCAATTGCAATCAGGTTTATCTAAAAGTACAGAGGGATTAGGAAAAGTAAGTAACGGTCTAGGTGACGCTCAAAAATATTTAGGAGAGTTAAATGAGTCGAAAAGCTCTGAGAAATTTTATATTCCGAAAGAAGTTTTAGAAGGAGAAGATTTCCAAAAAGCATTGAATACGTACATGTCACATAATAGAAAGATTGCTAAAATGACAATTATTTTAGACGTAAACCCGTATTCAAAAGAAGCGATGCCTATCATTCAAGAAATTAATAAAACGATAGATGGTACGTTAAAGGGAACAGAACTAAATGATGCGAAAAAAGCAATTGGCGGGACAACAGCTAGAAACGTTGATTTAAAAGAAGTAACCGGGCAAGATTTCCTACGTACTGCTACGATTATGTTATTAGGGATTTCGCTTGTATTAATCGTGATTACACGCTCATTCTTAAACTCAATCTTTATTATTGGGTCGTTAATTTTAGCGTACTTTGCATCACTTGGTATAAGTGAACAAATTAGTGCACATGTATTAAACGTAGAGTCATTAAGCTGGAATGTTCCATTCTTTAGCTTCATTATGATTGTCGCTTTAGGAGTGGATTATAGCATCTTCGTTATGATGCGATACAATGAGCTAGAAGGGGATTCAGTAACGAAAATTGTAAATGCATCTCGTCACATAGGAGGAGTCGTATTATCAGCGGCACTTATTTTAGGAGGGACATTTGCAGCGTTAATTCCTTCAGGAGTATTGACACTTATACAAGTAGCATCCGTTGTTGGCGTTGCTCTTTTACTATTAGCTTTAATTGTAATGCCGATATTGTTACCTGCTTTAATAGGATTGACGAGTAAATTGAAGAGTTATAAAGAGAAAATAATAAATACGAAATAAGAAAAACCTGTAGGGAATGTTTTCTCTACAGGTTTTTTGTATATAAAATATGAAATGAAAAAATGATTCAATGTATTACAGAATGAGAAGCGAATAGGGATATTAGAAAGAGGTCGATGATATACAAAAAATAGCTAGGGGAATGGATAAAAACTATTCGATTTCGTTGTAGAAAGCTAATCAACCGTTGCTATTCATCCAGCTTCTACTATATAATAGCTATAGTCTACAATAATTGAGTCGTAATATGCGATTTTTTAAGACAATCGGTGAGAAAACGCTGAAATAAGCGGTATTAGTAGGAGGACACAAATGATTACAGTAAGTAACGTTAGTTTGCGTTTCGCAGATCGCAAATTATTTGAAGATGTTAACATAAAATTCACGCCAGGTAATTGCTACGGTTTAATTGGAGCAAACGGTGCTGGTAAATCAACATTTCTAAAGATTTTATCTGGAGAAATTGACCAATCAACAGGTGACATAC
The DNA here is from genome assembly GCF_016651075.1 of Bacillus sp. TH19. Lineage (NCBI taxonomy): Bacteria > Bacillati > Bacillota > Bacilli > Caryophanales > Bacillaceae > Bacillus > Bacillus sp. TH19. The sequence goes on from NZ_JAEKEO010000007.1 coordinate 2,539,769, forward strand.
ATATTACGCCAGGTGAGCGTCTAGCAGTATTAAAACAGAATCACTTCGAATATGAAGAATTCCCTGCACTAGAAACAGTAATGATGGGTCACACACGTCTTTATAAAGTAATGCAAGAGAAAAATGCAATTTACATGAAAGAAGACTTTAGTGATGAAGATGGCATGCGTGCTGCAGAACTTGAAGGTGAGTTCGCTGAGCTAAACGGTTGGGAAGCTGAGTCAGAAGCTGCAATCCTTCTAAAAGGATTAGGTATTGGTGAAGATATTCATGATAAAAAGATGTCTGAATTAACAGGGGCAGAGAAAGTAAAAGTATTACTTGCTCAAGCTTTATTCGGTCAACCTGACATTCTATTACTAGATGAGCCTACCAACCATTTGGACTTAAAAGCGATTCAATGGTTAGAAAACTTCTTAATGAACTTTGAAAATACAGTTATCGTTGTATCCCATGACCGTCACTTCTTAAATAAAGTATGTACGCACATGGCTGACCTTGATTTCGGTAAAATTCAATTATACGTTGGTAACTATGACTTCTGGTATGAATCAAGCCAATTAGCATTAAAACTAACGCAAGATTCTAACAAGAAAAAAGAAGAAAAAGTAAAAGAGTTACAAAACTTTATTGCACGCTTTAGCTCAAATGCATCTAAAGCGAAACAGGCAACTTCTCGTAAAAAATTGTTAGATAAAATTACATTAGATGATATTAGACCATCATCACGTCGTTATCCGTTCGTTGGTTTCACACCAGAACGTGAAGTAGGAAATGACCTATTAACAGTTGAAGGTATTTCGAAAACGATTGATGGCGAAAAAATATTAGATAATGTGAACTTCACTTTAAATAAAGGTGATAAAGTTGCATTTATTGGACGTAACGATATTGCGATGACAACATTATTTAAAATTCTTATGGGTGAAATGGAGCCAGATAGCGGTTCATTCAAATGGGGTGTAACAACATCTCAAGCTCATTTCCCAAGAGATAACTCTGAGTACTTCGAGAACAGTGATTACACTTTAATTGATTGGTTACGTCAGTTCTCTCCACAAGATGAGTCAGAAAGTTTCTTACGTGGTTTCTTAGGCCGTATGCTATTCTCTGGTGAAGAAGTAAAGAAAAATGTTTCTGTTTTATCTGGAGGAGAAAAAGTTCGTTGTATGTTATCTAAAATGATGTTAAGCGGTGCAAACGTATTAACACTTGATGATCCGACGAACCATTTAGACCTTGAGTCTATTACAGCATTAAACAACGGTTTAATCACATTTAAAGGAACATTACTATTCACTTCTCATGACCATCAGTTCGTACAAACAATTGCAAACCGTATTATCGAAGTAACGCCAAACGGTGTAGTTGATAAGGTAGCAACGTATGATGAGTTCTTAGAAAGTCAAGAACTTCAAAAACAAGTTGATGCAATGTACAAAGGTCAATAATAAATGATTAAAACCCTCGCTTTCTTTTATGAGAGCGGGGGTTTTTTAAGTAAACAAATATTCGTTTTAATATAAAGTGGGGGGAGGATTAAAATGAATAATTATTCAAAAATAACATTAGCGATGGTAAGAAATTTTTGAAGCGTGGATAAACCCTGAAATGATGAAGAAATGGTTTTTTACATTGGAAGGGACGGATAAAGTAACGGGAAATACTCCTGAAGTAGGAGGGAGTTGGGAAATTATTGATCATCGCGGCGGAAAAGATTATCGAGCAATTGGGGAATATATCGAAATGAATCGTCCTAAAAAAATTAGTATTTACATTAAAAACGCCGCAGTTTAGTGAATTATTAGATAAAATCACAGTTGAAATAAAAGAGAAACAACAAAGATTTAAAATGATATTTTCACAAAATATTATCGTTGCTCATGAAGAAGATTGGACAAAATATGATATTGAAAAAGCTTTAAAGGGGTGTCATGCTGGCTCTGAGCATGGTTGGAATGTAATATTCATGGGACTGAAAGAATTGGTTAAAAGAAGAGGGAATAGCTACAAAGGATGATAAACGGTAGTCGAAAAAGTGTAGTTTACATGAATGTACCAAAATTGGAGATAGGTTAGTTTGCAAATGAGGAAATAAAGGATTATAGTTTGTGGAGTCATAATTAGTGGATGGGCCCCTGGGAGAAAACAGGAAATGTTACAAATGTATTTTGTTAAATAGAAACCAAGGTCAAAATGTTTAAAAAGAAATAGTTGAATAAATAAAAGCTACAAATTATAATTACTAATATTCTTCATATAGTTAAACAAATAAAATCTATTTGAAGAAGAAAAATTGAATAGAGAGACAGACTTATATAAAATAAGCCTTGGATGATCAAAAGAGGTGGAGAGATGCAACAATTTTTATTGAAGAGTAAACGAGTATTAAGTAATCATTTTGGATTTTTCGTATTTGCTGTTATTTTACTTTGGTTAAAAACATATGCCGCATATGTGACAGAATTTAATTTAGGGATATCGAACACAATCCAAAAGTTCTTACTGTTTTTCAACCCGTTAAGCTCAGCAGTTCTATTTTTAGGGCTCGCACTATTCGCAAAAGGGAAACGAGCTTACATTTGGTTAATTATTATTAATTTGCTAATGTCTATACTTTTATACGCAAACGTAGTATATTATCGCTTTTTCAGCGACTTTATTACGTTCCCGACATTAACACAATCGAATAACTTTGGAGATTTAGGTGGTAGTATTTTTGCATTGCTACACTTATATGATCCACTATATTTCTTAGATACAATCATTTTAATTGTTTTAGTCGCAACGAAATTTGTAAATCCTAAACCAATCCGTGTTGCGAAGCATAAATTATCTCTAGTATTTGTAGCAGGTATTTTATTATTTAGCGTTAACTTAGGTCTGGCAGAATCTGACCGTCCTGAATTGTTAACAAGAACATTTGACCGCAATTATATCGTGAAATATTTAGGGGCGTACAACTTTACGATTTATGATGGTATTCAAAGTGCGAAAGCATCAACAGAACGAGCATTAGCGGATGGAGATAATATGACAGAAGTTAGAAACTATCTTTCATCAACTTATGCAAGTCCAAACCCTGAGTATTTCGGTAAAGGAAAAGGAATGAACGTAATTTATATTCATTTAGAGTCATTCCAAAACTTTTTACTAAACTACAAGCTAAATGGTCAAGAGGTTACACCATTCTTAAACTCATTTACAAAAGATGCGAATACGTTATACTTTGATAACTTCTTCCATCAAACAGGACAGGGGAAAACATCTGATGCGGAGTTCATGTTAGAGAACTCAATGTTTGGATTACCACAAGGATCTGTTTTTACAAATAAAGCTCATAACACGTATCAATCAGCACCGGCTATTTTAGGACAACAAGGATACACATCAGCAGTGTTCCACGGTAACTACAAAACATTCTGGAACCGTGATGAAGTTTATAAATCATTTGGTTTTAATAAATTCTTTGATGCGTCATACTACGATATGAATGAAAAAGATGTAGTAAACTATGGCTTAAAAGATAAACCGTTCTTTAATGAATCAATTCCGTTATTACAAACGTTGAAACAACCGTTCTATACGAAGTTCATTACGTTATCGAACCATTTCCCTTATCCGATTGATAAAGCGGAAGCAACGATTGAACCAGCTAAAACAGGTGATTCATCAGTAGATACGTACTTCCAAACAGCACGCTATTTAGATGAATCTGTAAAAGGATTCATTGATTACTTGAAACAATCTGGTCTATACGATAACTCAATTATCGTTATGTACGGTGATCATTACGGTATTTCAGATAATCATAGTGCAGCAATGTCTCAAATAATGGGTAAAGAAATGAACGCATTTGAAAATGCTCAATTACAACGTGTACCATTAATCATTCGCGTACCAGGAATGGAAGGCGGCGTACAACATCAATACGGCGGAGAAATTGACGTTCTTCCAACGTTATTACACTTACTAGGTACAGATACGAAAAATTATGTCCAATTCGGATCAGATTTATTATCACCAGAGCATAAACAAGTCGTTCCGTTCCGTAACGGTAACTACGTAAGCCCAACAGTTACTGCACTTAACGGCAAATACTATGATACAGCGACTGGGAAACCTGTAGAATTTACAGATGAAATAAAACAAAATGAGCAAATGGTTCAAAAATCACTAAAATACTCCGACCAAGTTGTTAACGGTGACTTATTGCGATTCTACACACCAGAAGGATTTACACCGGTAGAACCTTCTAAATATAACTATAACAATCGTGATAAAGATAAAACGAAGGTGAAGACGACTGAAGACGGGGAAACGAAATAAATAATAAAAAATCCTACTCGTATAGAAAACGAGTAGGATTTTTTGTTTTAAGATTTACTTTCGGATTTTTGGAGTGCTACTTTTTTAGGCATAAAACATGCAATAATCAAAGCTACAAAGGATAAGACTAACATAAATACGTAGGCATCACTTGAGCTGAAGATAGAAGCTAATTTCGTTACTTGCATAGTTGATATGCTTCCGTTCTCACTAGATAACTGTGAAGTATGTGAAGTGGATTGAATTGTATACACAGTGATAATGACTGCTGTTCCTATAGCACCTGCTAATTGACGTACGGTATTATTCACTGCGGAACCATGTGAACCCAGTTCTCTTGGTAAAGCGTTTAAACCTGCTGTATTTAAAGGCATCGAAATGAAACTTAGTCCAATGCGTAGAATAATGGTACGAACCATTAAATACATATAAGTGGTGGATTCGGTCAAATCAATTACACCCCACATCGATATAATGATACATATTAAACCTATAATAAAGAGTGGTTTTGCCCCATATTTATCAAACATTTTACCCGTGATAGGTGATAAGAATGCATTAATTACAGCTCCAGGTAATAGAAGTAAACCTGATTCAAAAGCAGTAAAACCTCGTCCGTTTTGCAAGTAAATCGGTAAAAGAATTAAATCAGCATACATAATCATCGTAATGAGTACGTTAATGACTGATGTAAGAGTGAAAATTTTATACTTAAATACGGATAAATTTAATAGTGGATCGCTAGACTTTATTTGACGTAAACAGAATAGGGTTGTAACAATTATTCCGATGATAATTGTAGTAATAACAACTGGATGATCCCATCCTTTACTTCCTGCACTACTAAATCCAAATATAATACAACCAAAGCCAATCGTTGATAAAATGACACTTACGATATCTAATTTTGCTTTTGTTGTCTCAGCAACATTCATTAAATATTTTAGCGCGAGAATAATAACGATTAATACAAATGGAGCGAATCCAATAAATAACCATCTCCATGATACATATTCAATAATAAAGCCAGATAATGTTGGAGCGATGGCTGGCGCAAAAATTATGGCGAAACCGATGGTTCCCATAATACTTCCACGTTTTTCACTAGGGTATAAATATAAAATAACTGTCATCATTAGTGGCATAATAATTCCTGCTCCAACTGCTTGAATCATTCTTCCTGTTAACAAAATGCCAAAATTCATGGCGCATGCACAAAGAACAGTCCCGATAAACAAAGAGAGCATCGAGCAAATAAACAGTTGCCTTGTTGTAAATCGTTTCATTAAAAATGCAGTAATTGGCACTAGAACGCCATTTATGAGCATAAAGCCTGTTGATAGCCATTGTACGGTTGCAGCTGTAACATCAAATACTTCCATTAAATTACTCATCGCTACATTTAATAGCGTCTGATTTAATGTTGATAAAAAACAACCGGAAATGAGCACAATTAATATAATTTTTTTATTTCTTTCTGATATTTCCTTTTGCATTGGTAAACTCCTTCATTGTTGTCTTGATTTATCGACATTGTGTCGATAAAATTAATGGTAACAAAATAAATTTTCTTTGACCATGAACAGTTTTGTTGAAAATGTTCACTACTCGACATAGAAGGTATGCACTGTCGAGTAAGTAAAGAGAAAATCTATAAAGGAGTTTCAAAATGTCTACACCTAAAAAAGAAGATCCTCGTACAGTTCGTTCAAGAGAAATGTTTAAAAATGCTGTTTTTTCTCTCCTGTGTGAGAATCCTAGTATTTCAAGTTTAACGGTTCAGAAAGTCGCAACAAAAGCAGGATTAAACCGAACAACCTTTTACTTACATTATCAAGATATTCAAGATTTACTAGACCAAATCACGAATGAGATTTCAAATGAACTTTCAAATAAAATAGCTGATTTAATACATGCAAAAGATTTATCAGAAAAACAAAAGCTAACACAATTACTTGATTATTTATATATCCATCGAAATTATTTATTTATATTATTTAAAATGAATCAATTTGAGGAGCAACTATTTTTATTTTTAAAAGAGTTAATAGAAACGAGAAGAGAGAATACGAAAAAGGATTTGCCTGATGATTATGTTGCGGTTGATATTAAAACAGCTTCATTGGTAGGTATTATCATGTGGTGGATAAGGAATGGACTTCACTTTAGTTCAGATTATATCGCAAATCAAATTTATTTTATGTATAAAGGGTAATAAATGCAAACAATTTATCCGTATTAAAAAAAGATTAAAATAACCTAGTATAATTTAAAGTATCGGGATTAATAAAAATTTATAAAACAAAAGATCCAGAGATAGAAGGGGGATATGCATGAATTTTCAAAATGAAAAAATATCATTACATTTAGAGGTTGTAAATTACCAATATGCAGATGCAAAAGACGAGTGTGATAGAAATTGGTTAAGAGTAACAGCGAAACTATCAGAAGAAAATAAAGTTTTTGAAACGATGGATCCTTTTTTACAAACATACGATTTACAGTACATGATAAAATGGTTTGAATCTTTACCAAACCCTACATATAACGAACTAGATTTCATAGAACCAAATTTAGCGTTTGAATTTATGGGGGGAAAAGCAGGCGAGTTTAACATTGTTATTCGCTTATCGCTGGAACTTAACCCCACATGGTGTAAGGAAGAAGAATACGAATTTTCTATCGGTATAACTCAAGAGGATAGGGAGAATATTATTCGTTCTATTGAAGAGCAACAAAGGAAATTCCCAAAACGATAAAAAAAGACTTGATAACCTACAAGAGGGAATCAAGTCTTTTTATTACATACGATTATCATGCCAGAAGTTTAATGGGAAGTGTTCGTTCTCATTATAGGCTTCTAATTCATATCCTCTTTCTTTCAGCCCTTTAATAATTCCAGGTACTGCTTTAACTGATTGTGGATGAATATCGTGCATTAGAATAACTTCTGTTGGGTTTGTAGCACCATGTAGAACGTTTTCTACGATTTTAGCAGATGCAGCGTCTACTGGCATTTTGTTGTATTTCCAGTCTAATGAATCAATTGTCCAGTCCCAAACTTTTAAACCATTTTCTACAACTTTGTTGCGAAGGGCTTCATTTAATCCTGGCATTGAGCCGTAAGCTGGACGAGTTAATACTGGTGATTTTCCTAGAACGCCAGCGATTAAGCCTTGGTCTTCTTTCATTTCATCAACGTAATGACCTTCTGTGTAAAGCTTCTTGTAGTTATGAGTCATACTGTGCATCCCAACGTAGTGGCCTTCAGTATTTTCACGTTTTACAAGATCAGGGAAAGCTTTCACGTTTGAACCAATTAGGAAAAATGTTGCTTTTGCATTTTCACTTTTTAACATATCTAAAAGCTCAGCTGTGTATTTTCCAGGACCATCGTCAAATGTTAAGTAAGCGACTTTTCTAACTTGCCCGTTATAGTGCTTTGGAGCTTCTTTCGGAGCAAGGGACGTTTGAATTTCACTTACAAGTTGAACAGATTTCGCTTCATCCTCTGTACTTGCTAGAGCGATATGTGTTGATCCGTAAGCAGCTTCGTATGTAAATAATACCCCGACGCAAATCAACAGAGCCCTTTTCACTAAAGTTGTCATCCGAATTCCATTGTGCATAATTTTCCTACTCTCTATAAAAGTTCTACTCTACTATATTAGCAATTTTAGAGGGGAAATGCAAAAAAACTTTTTTACAAGCGCAAAAAAGTTTGTTAAAAAGTATGTAAGATTTCACTGTTTTGCAGGTTTGAAAAAATGAAACAAGAATTGAATGTATGAAACTGCATGTAAAATGGTTCATTCACGTTTTTTATTTTAGAAAGGGAGGATAAGTATGAAAAAATTAGCTTGTTTACATGCTCATCATTCAAATATTGAATACATTGACCGAGCGTTGCAATTTTTTGAAATAGAAATACTCCATTTTGTAGATCCAATCTTATCACACAGACTAAAAATAGAACGAGAACAAGCACGAAATAATTTAAAAGATATTATAAAGTATATAGCTGAAAGTGATGTTGATACACTTTTAATAACTTGTACAGATTATATCACGTTATTAGATGAGAATTTCAAAATAGACATACCTATATTGAAAATTGATGAGCCATTCTTTGAAATGATTTGTCAGGTTGAAGAGCCACAGACAATACTATTTACAAATAACCGTACTGTTTCAGGAACGATGGAACGTTTAAGACTATACGCTCAGCAGAATAATAAATCCATACAAGTAAAAGTAGAAGTGATAGAAGGGATATTTGAGTTAATTATGCAAGGGCGTAAAGAAGAGCATGATGTTAAATTAGAAAAATATTTATATGAAATTATGAAAGATAGAAGCGAAATGCTTTCAGTTGCACAATTATCTATGGTAGACGCTACTACAAGGGTAGAAAATATAATAGGAAGGAACATAATAAATCCGTTGAATGCGCTTGTGGAGTATTGTATACAGAGTGTGAATGAACAACCGTGTGAAAAATAAGGAAGAGGATGTTTGTTGTTTTAAAGAAAATCAATAAAAATTTCACATACCGTATTTAAAAAATAAATATAGGAAAACCAAAAAATAATGTAGAATATATCGTACATACATATATGAAGTGAACATAAAACATAAAAGAGGTGGGCATATGTTACTTGAAGAAGTAATGCAGCAACTAGAAGAGTATGGGACAGAACAAACTCGTAAGACGTATAAAAACCACGGAGCGAAAGAGCCGTTATTTGGAGTTAGTTTTGCAAATTTAAAATTGTTAAAAAAGAAGATAAAAAAAGATCATGATTTAGCAATTTCATTATGGGAAACAAAAAATATGGATGCAATGACTTTAGCAACGATGATTTTAGATCCGAAGAAACTAACGTCAGAACAACTAAATAGATGGGTTCAGGATGTTGATTACTATTGTTTAATGGACGTTCTTATGACAGCTATATGTACGTCACCAATCGCGATAGAAAGAATGGAAGAATGGACGAAGTCTGATGATGAATGGATTGGAAGAGCAGGTTGGTCTTTATTAGCAAATATAGCGATTAAAAATAAAACGTTACATGATGAATTCTTCACTCCGTATCTAGAAGAAATTAAAGCAAATATACATAATGAAAAAAATAGAAAAAAAGAAGCGATGAATAGTGCTTTAATCGCGATAGGGATTCGAAATGAAGCTTTAGAGCAACAAGCAATTGAAATTGCACGTGAAATTGGAAAAGTAGAAGTTGATCATGGTGCAACGTCATGCAAAACACCAGACGCAGAACCGTATATAAAAAAAGCGAGAGAAAGAGCTGAAAAAAAGAAAGTGAAATAAGAAAAGGGGAACGGTTATGAAACCAATGGAAGCGGCACAAAGCATAATTACATCACAATTTTCGAATTGTGATGTTGCTTTACTAGGGGGAAGTGTTGCTAGAGGAGAGGCTACAAAAACATCTGACCTTGATATTGTAATATTTGACCAAAGTTTGTCATCTTGTTATAGAGAATCTTTCTATAGTAATGGCTGGCCTGTTGAAGTATTCGTACATAATTTTGAAACGTATAAAACCTTTTTTAAAAGTGATTGTGAGCGCGGGAGACCTTCATTACCTCAATTAGTTTCAGAAGGGATTGTGCTAAAAGGAAAAGATGAAATTGTAGAGATACTTAAAAGAGAAGCGAATGATTTATTAAATAAAGGACCAAAAAAATGGACAGAAGAAACGATGAAGCAGAAGCGTTATTTTATTACGGATACTTTGGATGACTTCATTGGTGCAACAAAGAGAGAAGAAGAATTGTTCATCGCCAATTTATTAGCTGATTTAGTACATGAATATGTTTTAAGAGTAAATGGTCAATGGCTTGGAAATTCAAAATGGTTTATTAGGGTGTTAAGAAGGTATGACGAGCAATATGCAGAACATTTTGTAGCGGCTTTTGATCATTTTTATAAAACAGAGGAGAAAAATGAATTAATTAGTTTTATAGAAAATACGCTAGATCAATACGGAGGAAGAGTTTTTGAAGGATTTTCTATAGGGAAATGAAAAGGGGATAGCAAAGTGAATGTACCATTCGTTCAATTAAGAGAATTGACACAAGACGATGTAGAAGATCGATATCAATGGTCATTAGATACAGAAGTAACAAAGCATTTAGTTGTACCAGATCAATATCCACCGTTCACTCGTGAAGATACGAGAAGATGGATTGAAGCATGCATAAGTCGAAAGAATGGTTATGAACAACGAGCTATCGTTACAAAGGAAGGTATACACATTGGATGGATAGACCTAAAAAACTTTGATCAAACAAATAAAAATGCTGAACTAGGGATTGCCATTGGAAATAAAGAATATTGGGGTAAAGGATATGGAATGGCAGCACTATACAGTATGTTACAAAGTGGCTTTTCTGTATTCGAATTAGAAAAAATTTGGCTACGAGTAGACGAAGATAATTTACAAGCTAGAAAGAGTTATGAAAAAGCAGGATTTGTTTGTGAAGGAATAATGAGAAATGATCGGTTACGTAAAGGGAAGTTCATTCATCGTTATCGCTATAGTATGTTAAGAGAAGAACACCAATCTTTAAATAGTAGCTTATAAAAATATTATGTTAACTTGAAGGGGCAGGATGAATATGATTCGATTACTTACGAAAGAAGATGCGGAAAAATATTGGGACTTACGTTTACAAGCTTTACAAGTAAATCCAGAGGCATTTGTAACAACTTATGAAGAGGCGATTCGCCAGGAAAATCCTATTAAGCGAGTGGAAAGTAATTTAACAGCTACTACTAGTTGTACATTTGGTGCATTTAATGAAGAAAATCATTTAGTTGGAGTTGTCACTTTACTAACAGAAGAGAGAGAGGCGTATAAACATAAAGGTCATATCGTTGCGATGTATGTAGATGCACAAAACAGGCGGAACGGATTGGCACGTGAGTTAATAACAAATGCCATTCAAAGAGCGCGAGATATAAAACTAGAGCAATTGACATTAGGTGTTGTATCTACAAACGAACCAGCAAAAAAATTGTATGAATCAATGGGCTTTAAAACGTATGGAATTGAAAAAAGAGCTATAAAGGTGAATGGTGTGTATAGTGATGATGAAAATATGGTGTTGTTTCTTTAAAGGAAGGATATTATCATGAAAGATCTCCATTTAGAAAAAGATATGAACCCCAACGTGGCAATTTTGTATGCAACGGTTACTGATACATTTAAACGATTGCAAAGGTTAGTCGAAGGTATTGAAAAGAACGAACTATCCTATAAAGGGTCTGAAAATAATGAAAATAACATTGGACAGCTACTTCAGCATTTAGCAGTAGTCGATTTACACTGGGTGTACCGTTTAAAAGGAGAGGGAGTTCCGCCTGCACTTGAAAATAAATATGGACCAATGTTAAATGAAATCGGAAAATTGCCTAGTTTAAGAAAGTACAAATTACAAGAATTAATGCAAGATTATGAAGCTGTGCAACATATGTTTTATGAGGAATGTATGAAACTAACAGAAAATGATTTAACACAAGAAGTTTTTTATGAAAAGGGAGAAAATGCGACTATAAGGTGGGGAATATGGCATATAGCCGATCATAATCGGTACCATCAAGCTCATATTAGTCGATTACGAAAGTTATATAGAAGTAGACCGCATGTATGATTAAATTTTCGAATATTAATTATATTCATTTTGTTATATAGTAGAAAAAGAAACTATATAAGGGGTTTTATAATGAAAGCTATTGCAGTAGGGATATTGGCATCGTTTTTCTTTACCTTTACCTTTGTGTTAAACCGGTCGATGGACTTAGGGGGCGGGAGTTGGATTTGGAGTGCATCACTACGGTATTACTTTATGGTTCCAATGCTACTACTTATTGTCATGTATAGAGGGAATTTAAAACAACTCTTGCAATATATGAAAAACAATCCGAAAGAGTGGTTGTTATGGAGTATTGTAGGGTTTGGTCTCTTTTATGCACCGCTTAGTTTCGCGGGTGCGTTTGGACCGGGGTGGCTTGTCGCTTCGACTTGGCAAATTACAATAGTTGCAGGGATTTTGTTAACACCATTTTTTGCGGTAGATCCATTACATAAAAAACTTCCAATGAAAGAATTAGTAATGTCAGGCATTATTTTATTCGGTGTTGTTCTTATGCAAGTAGAACACGCTTCTTCTTTAGGGATTCGTGAAACCATTTTATGTGTGGTTCCTGTACTCATTGCTGCGTTTGCATATCCACTTGGAAATAGAAAAATGATGCAAGTATGTAAGGGCGAATTAGATGTCTTCCAACGAGTTCTCGGTATGACATTAGCAAGTTTACCATTTTGGTTTTTACTATCTGGTTATGAAGTATCAACAGGCGGATTACCGTCAAGTAGTCAAGTTTTCCAATGTTTTATTGTAGCAGTTAGTTCAGGGTTAATCGCAACGGTATTATTCTTCTTTGCGACAGATCTTGTAAAAGATGATCCGCAAAAATTAGCAACAGTCGAGGCGACACAGTCTGGTGAAGTTTTATTTGCATTAGTAGGAGAGCTGATCTGGTTATCGGCTCCAATTCCGTCTTCTTTATCGTGGGTTGGAATGAGTCTTGTAATTGTCGGAATGATACTTCATAGTTATGTAGCTGTAGTTGTGAAAAAAGAAGAGAAAATAACGGCGTAATGAGATTAGCTCTTTTTCAATAAAGAGCTAATCTTTTTTCATGAGAAAGGATGGAGATAGGATGTTACAACGTGTTGAGTATTTAGAAATAGATCCCATTAAAAAAGTATTAAAGCATGCGACCGGTCCGAGTGAAGCGAGCTTATTTAAAGCAGTTTCAATGTATAAAAATGATCAGGCAGTGCTATATAAATATGGGAATAAGGGTTGCATAGGTATAGTGCTAATTCATACAAATAGAGCGAGAATGTGTCACATAGCTGTTGATGAAAAATATCGTAATCAAGGAATTGCACTTCAAATGATTAAAGAAATAATTAGGGAATATGAGTTAACATATATTGAGGCTGAGACAGATACAGAGGCAGTCAGATTTTACAAGAAATGTAACTTTAAGATTGAAAGTTTGGGTGAAAAATACCCGGGGATAGAAAGGTTTAATTGTTATTTAGAGAATGAATAAAATAAATAGCTCATCATTTGTGATGGGCTATTTCATATTAGTATAAATTAAGATTGCTAGATTGAAAGTTTTTGATTGTGTTCACCTTTCTATATTAATTTTAAATAAATACACCATAATTTAACTGTTTCCGATATGATAAAAACGACAGAGGTATAGTAATTGAAATGATTAAGTTAAAAATTAAGAAAAATATGATAATATATGTATGTATTAGTTTAAAGCAAAATGGGGGAACAATCGTGAAAATGAATGACATAGTGGCGAATACACAATTTCCAAATACAATCGAAACAATTACAAATGATTTAAAAGCATTAGGGATAGAAAAGGGAATGACAGTTATTGTACATTCTTCATTAAGTTCAATCGGTTGGATATCAGGCGGTGCAGTTGCCGTAGTAGAAGCGTTAATGAAAGTTGTTACAGAAGAAGGAACGATAATTATGCCGACGCAATCTTCGGATTTATCCGATCCAAAACATTGGTCAAGACCACCTGTACCAGAAGAATGGTGGCAAATTATTCGGGATAACGTCCCAGCATTTGATCCACGTATAACACCAACAAGGGCAATGGGAGAAGTAGTTGAATGTTTTCGTACATATCCGAATGTATTGCGCAGTAATCATCCACTCAGTAGTTTTGCAGCATGGGGGCAACACGCAGAAGAAATTACAGCGAATCATTCACTTTCCATAAGTTTTGGTGAAGAATCGCCATTACGAAAAATATACGATTTAGATGGATACATATTATTACTTGGTGTTGGTTATGACTCTAATACGTCTATACATTTATCTGAGGTACGTACAGGTGCACGCGAGTTAATAAAGGTAGGAGCACCTATTATAGAAGAAGGTGTAAGAGTATGGAAAGAATTCGTTGAAATGGATTACGATTCTGATACGTTTGTAGAAATCGGAGTTGAATATGAGCTTAAAGGAACAGTTACGCGTGGGAAGATAGGGAATGCGACGTGTCGTTTTATGAGGCAGCGTGATGCAGTTGACTTTGGAACAGAGTGGTTTCGTGCGAAAAATCAGTAAGGGATGGTTATTATGCAGGGGAAAAAAGTATTAATTACGAGCGGCGGCTGCCTAGAAAAATGGGATCAAGTACGTGGACATACAAATTTAGCAAAAGGTACGATTGGAAGAATTATTGCGGAAGAGCTAATGACAAAGGGCGCACATGTAATATATTTGCATGGCTATTTCGCTGAGAAGCCAATGGATGTAAATAACCAATTAGAATTGCACCCATTTGAGGGGATTATTGATTTACAAGATAAGATGAAAAGTATTATTACACATGAAAAAGTAGATGCAGTTATTATGGCTGCTGCTGGCTCAGATTGGGTTGTCGAAAAGATTTGTGATCAAGATGGAAATGTTCTTAATATGAACGGAAAGATTTCAAGTGACATCGCTCCAATTATTCATTTTCAAAAAGCGCCAAAAGTATTAAAACAAGTAAAGAGTTGGGATCCAGAAACGATACTCGTTGGCTTTAAACTTGAAAGTGACGTAAATGAAGCAGAACTTATTGAAAGAGCAAGTAAAAGAATGGAAGATGCAAAAGCAAGTGTAATGGTAGCAAACTCACCGCATTCTTTATATTCTCACGGTGCTGTGCATCACGTTATTGGACAAGACGGTAATGTGAAGTTATGTAATGGGAAAGATGAAACTGCAAAAGAAATTGTCAATATGTTAGAGCATTTATGTAATCGTATCACTACTATGTAGATTTAAGCTTTTAGAAAGAGATGCAGTCGCATAGTATATAATGGAGTTAATATTAAATTGAATCAAATCAATGAAATAGGCCATTAGCTGCTCGTAAATGTGTAATACATGATATATGCATAATGAACATTTTGTGAGGAGTGGATTGTATGGAACATTTATTAAAGCAAGCTATTAAACTTAGAAATGAAAAGAAATATGCGCAGTCTAGAGAGATACTTATAGGATTAACAAACTTTACGAGGGATGCAGAAGTACTATATCAATGCGCTTGGATACATGATGTAATGGGTCTTGAAACGGAGGCGGTTCCGTATTATGAACAGGCAATTGCGAACGGACTTGATGGTGAATCCCTTTGCGGTGCGTATATCGGTCTTGGCAGTACGTATCGTTGTATAGGGGAATATGATAAAGCGATTACTGTATTAGAAGCAGGGATAAAGAAGTTCCCGGAAAATGACGTGATGAAAGTGTTTTTATCATTAGCAAAATATAACGTAAACGAACATGAAGAAGCGATGAAATTACTGTTAGAGACAGTTGTGAAAGTAGATGAGATAAAAGAATTTGAACGTGCTATTTCATTTTATAAAGACCATTTAAATGAGGTTTTTGAATAGAGGAGAGAAGGAATGAATCCATCAATTTCACGAAGGAAAAAAGGCATTTGGATTGGACTCGTATCTTTAATTATGTTATCAAACTATCTATTGTATGCCCTTCCAATAGTGCCAGCTGCCCCGAAAGAAGTAGTCCTCGGTTCATTATTAGATTTTATGTTTGTAATTCCAGTCATCACATATTTCTTTATTATACGGAAAAGATATTCGTTAACGTATATGTTTCCTGTAGTTATAGCTGGATATGTATTCGCAAGATTTATAATTCCTAGTGATTATTTACAAGCTTTTTCATTTGTTTCGTATGTAATAGTTGCTGGAGAAATTGTGTTCGTATGTTTTGAACTGTTTCTTATATATAAAATTATAAGAGTACTTCCTAAAATAATAAAACGATATAAAGAATATAGAAGTGAGTATTCTTCATTTTCTTATGCGATTGATGCAGCGTTTGATGCTAATATGAAGAGAAGTAAGGCAGTAAATATCATTCTTACAGAGTGTAAGTTACTCTATTATGCTTTTTTATCATGGCGTGTAAAAGTATTAGAAAGTGAATTCACATACTCATATCATAAAAAGACCGGTGCAATAGGTGTTTATATCATGATTATTCATGCAACATTAATTGAAAGTATCGGTTTTCATTATTTACTTCATCAATGGAATCCAGTAATAGCTTGGGTTTTACTCATCTTAAACATATATGCGATATTTTATTTTTTAGCTGAAATACAAGCGATGCGTAAAAATCCAATTATCGTTGTGGAAGAAAAAGTGATCATTCAAATTGGATTAGGAAAGAAAATCGTTTTACCATTTACACAAATTGATAACATTGTGTTTTATAAAGGCGAATCTTTAACGAAAGAAGAAGAGAAAGAGGTTCTTGACGCAACTGTTATGGAATTTATAAAGGAACCTCCAACTTTTGAAATAACGTTAAAAGAGCCAATTAAAGCGCAGTTGTTATATGGATTTTCTAAAACAGTAAGTCGTATTCACTTAAATGTAGACGATGAACGGAAATTTTATGATGTAGTTAAGGGAAAGTTAAAACATGAGTAAAGCTCCTAAATATCATCGTGCGTTTGGTGTATATGGAGTTTGTATTGAAAAAAATAAAAGACCATATATGAATTGTGGTTAATAAAATAGTAGTAGTTCATTAACTCCTTCCATTATAGAAGGAGTTTTTATGATGCGGAATACGGTATACTTTCTTAATCAGGAGCGTAAAGGATATAATTAAAAACGGACTATATGATAAAAGGGGTAACTAAAAAATGAATTGTTTACGTACATCAAGGATTGAAATTATAGAAAGAAAAATACGTTATGATTCTACAACTGTAGATCACGTTTGTTTATTAGTAGAAGCACAACCGAAGAGAATCGTACTATTTCATGAGGTACAGTACCCTTTTACTATGACAGCAAACGAAATAAAATTAACTATTCCTAAAGGTAGTTATACAACCGCATATTATTGGGAAGATCGTCCGTATAACCTATACATATGGAGAGATGATGCTGGGCATTATTTAGGGTCATATTTTAATATCATAAAAAACACACATGTAGGAAATGAGTTAGTAACATTTGAAGATTTAATCATTGATATTATGGTTCTTCCTAATGGTGAGTATTTCATATTAGATGAAGTCGAATTACCTGAGTCATTAGATCAATTTGAAAATGGTTATGTGAAAGAAGCTCTTAACGTATTAACGGATACAATTCATGTCTTCTTACCTCAAATGATTTTAGAAACGGAGACTATATTTAAACAGAAAGAGATTTTTTCTACATGAAAAATAAAAAAACTCGCAGCTTACTAGCTTGCGGGTTTTCATCGTAAACTATTAGAAAATATGATAAAATTAAGAGGTAACTTATGGTACGGTTGGTTGTTCAATTATCACTTCTCCAAAGTAGGAGGGGGGTGATAATAAGTGAGTGAAATTGCGTTGTTATTGCAAGGTGGACTGTTTCTCATTGCATTGTTAACGTTTATTGTCGTCTTAATTGACAAGCTCAAAAAATAACAACCCACCTATGCCTATAGAAAGTGGGTTGTTGTGTTTGTACGAAACAAATAGGATAAATGAACAATCCAATCTGCTAAGTTACGTGGACTAGTGTGTAGCCGCACACTAGTCTTTTTTATTTATATACAGGTTTTAATTGTTTTATGTGATTGTATTGTTCTTTTCACACTCATTATAACACAGTGTCTTTTCATGAAGAAAGGAGACCGTATGTTCCTATATGGATTAAATAGAACGTGTGGTTTCTTTAAATAGCCCATCCATATACTGTTTTAAACTTTCCACAAAAAATCCTTTTTGGTCTACATTATTTACGCCGACAATTGGTGATGGAAGATTGTATCTTTTTTCTGATAAATGAACAACAACATCAAAAATATCAAATAGGCGAATGAAGCAGAATAGACCGTCTTTATCACTAAGTAAAATAAAGTAATGGTTTTCGCTCGTTGTATTTAATGTATTCCATAAAGAGCTTTTGCTTAAGTCACGAACGATACTCTTTTCCTTTAATTCCATGAAATCGGCATTTAATAGAATGGTAGAAATATCAATCGCATCTGGATCGTCAAAGTAGCCATCAATTGTTTGTACAGCAAAAGTATAAGCCATTTTTAATACACTCATTTTATATTTACGGTTATCTAAAAGCAATTCACGTTGAATAGAACTAGCTACTTTTGTTACGCGCTCTTCTTTCCAAATTTCATTATGTAATGAAATATCGTGCTTTTTACATAGTTTCATAATTAATGCATTGGAATAAAGTATCTCATCACTTACTTCGACTACATCTGTCTCAGCGGCTGCTAGCTCCTCACCATGTTCATTCGTATAGAGAGGGGAGTCGATTTGTTTTTTCATTTGCTCAATCTTATATTGACTTAATTTATGTCTAATTAAAGGACGGTCAATATTTGTTGTCATATGTTCATGACAGGAATCACAAATTGAGTTTATGAAATAATATCCACATAATATCTCTGGAATGACATATTGTTCACTAAGTTCTTTCGTATCTTTTCTGCAAATGATGCATTGTGTCATATTTATCACCTTTACCTGCAAATTTGTCTGTAATCTCATTGTAGTGTATTTAATGGGATTTTGGAATATTGTAAAGGAAAATATTATGTGAAATCTAAGTTTAATTTGGTACAATGAAGAGAAGTGCTAGTTTAAAGGAGGACGTTTTTTGAAATCGAAAGTGCACTTTTGGACATTAGAAGTGCTGATGGTTGTAGGAATTATATTTATTTGCACAAAAATATCGTTTCTATTTCAACCGATTGGTATCTTCATATCAACATTATTTTTCCCAATTTTAATCGCGTTATTTTTATACTTCATATTTAACCCATTGTTAGTCTTTTTGGAGAATAAAAAAGTACCTAGAGGTTTAGCGATCTTACTACTGTACCTTTTTATCATTACATTAACTGGAGTTGCTATTGGAGTAGTTGTTCCAACCATCTCACAACAGTTAATGGATTTAGTGAAAAATATGCCGACTTACATAAAAGAGGGAAAAGTATACATACAAGATCTATCCCATCATAGATTATTTGAATGGCTATCTACACAAAACTACGTTTCCATTGAGACAATTGAGAAAAATGCAATTGAATACTTAAAGGAAATACCAAACACACTTACGTCGAGTGCAACGGCTTTATTTGGTATTATCACGAACGTGGCGTTAGTTATCTTTACAGTACCGTTCATTTTATTTTATATGTTTAAAGATGGACATGCATTTCCAGGAAAAGCTGTTAGTGTATTACCAGAGTCTTACCGTGAAGAAGGACTTCGTATCATAAAGGAAACGAACGAAACATTATCTGCATATATTCAAGGTCAAGCGCTCGTTTGTATGTTTATTGGTGCCTTTACATTTACTGGTTATTTAATCATCGGTTTACCGTATGCTTTCGTTTTAGGAATTATCGCAGCATTTACAAATATAATTCCGAACTTAGGTCCATTTATCGGAGCAGCACCAGCTGTCATTATAGGTCTGTTCGTATCTCCGATGCAAGCTCTGTACGTAATTATTATAGTAACAATCGTACAACAGTTTGAAAGTAACATCATTTCACCGCGTATTATGAGTTCAAAATTAAATATCCATCCGTTGACAATTATCATCCTTATTTTAGGGGTAGGTAATTTCGCGGGAATTATCGGGATGATTTTAGCAGTACCAGCTTATGCGGTAACAAAAACAGTTGTTTCGAACTTAGTGAGATTGTTTAAGACGAAACGAAGTAAACGGAAATAGAATATGTTGAGAAAGATACACCGCTTAATAAAAAGGGGTGTATCTTTTATTTTTTAGTGTATGAAATACTTATTATTGTATATTTTTTACACATCAAATCAGGCGGTGAATTTTTGTTAAATAAACTTTATCCCGCTATTTGTGGGCAGTAAAACTCCCACCTCAAAATTCAGGTGAAGAAAAAAGAAGTTAGGTGGGAGATCAACTGCGCGTAAACGCCCGATTGGTGAGAGCTAATAATCAGTGGGGGATGAACAAAACCCCCACTGATTAAAGTTTCACTTTATAAACTATGTGGAATCCCTCTGAACTATCCAAATCATTTCTTTACACCGCGTTATTAACATCATAATCGACTCCTTTCATTTCTTATATAAGTTCAAACAATTATAGGCGAGTGTAGTACTTGCTTCTACGATCACGAATTTCATCTATAATCTTTTTATACTGTTCCTCTTGTTTTACTTCATTTGCAGATATAGTTTCTTTTTGAATCGTAATGGTTAAAAAGAAAAGGTGAAACCTCATACATGAATTCCTCCTTTCGAATAGGAATTACAGGTGACTACAATAATGACTTTGTCGCTCTTTTACGTTGTACATAGCCTGCTCAATTTGTCGATCATGAAGCATATCAGACTCAGACAGTTTATTTTTTTGAATGGTAATCGTTAAAAATAATACTCTGAATTTCATTGGATTTTTACCCCTTTATAATTTATTTAGTAAAGACGATTGTAATAAGAGGACTGGCGCTCTTTCACATCATCCATAATATTTTTAATTTGTTGTTCACGAGAAATTTCATCTCTTGAAAG
This sequence comes from Bacillus sp. TH19, assembly GCF_016651075.1. Classification (NCBI taxonomy): domain Bacteria; kingdom Bacillati; phylum Bacillota; class Bacilli; order Caryophanales; family Bacillaceae; genus Bacillus; species Bacillus sp. TH19. Next base: position 2,560,779 of record NZ_JAEKEO010000007.1, read on the forward strand.
TTTACGCTTTTGAATGGTAATCGTTAAAAAGAAAGCTTTGAATTTCATTAGGATATTACCCCTTTATAATTTATTTAGTAAAGACGATTGTAATAAGAGGACTGGCGCTCTTTCACATCATCCATAATGTTTTTAATTTGTTGCTCACGAGAAATTTCATCTTTTGAAAATTTGCGTTTTTGAATGGTAATCGTTAAAAAGAAAGCCTTAAATTTCATTAGGATATTACCCCTTTATAATTTATTTAGTAAAGGCGATTGTAATAAGAGGACTGACGCTCTTTTACTTCGTCCATAATAATTTTAATTTGTTGTTCACGTAAGATTTCAGCTTTTGAAGATTTACGTTTTTGAATGGTGATAGTTAAAAAGAAAGCTTTGAATTTCATTAGGAAATTGCCCCTTTAAAAAATATTTTTAATACATTTGTGTATAATACGAACTTTTAATGTCCGTTATTTTATCCATAGTTTGTTTTAATTGTTGTTTACGAAAGATTTCAGCTTCAGATAAAGTTTTTTCTGAAGTGCTGTCGTAAAAAAGAAAATATGAAAAGTCATAGACGAATTCCTCCTTTCGAAAAGGAATTACAGGTGATCGCAATAAAGCACTTGGCGCTCCTTAACATCATTCATAGCTTTTGTAATTTGCTCATTATGAAGAATTTCAGCTTTGGAAAGTGTATTTCTTTGAATCGTAATACTTAAAAACAATACGCTAATTGTCATCGAATGTTGCTCCTTTCTTTAAAAAATAATGTATGAGACTAAAAAATCGCACAAAAAAGCCACAGGAAGATGTCGTTCTCCTATGGCTGGGCGTGAAAAAGCCACAGGAAAGTATACGACCTCCTGTGGCGAATTTATGAATTAAAAGAAATAAAGTACGATTTTTAATTCTCCATTAGGGTGGTCGAATTCATATTTAATTGTCCGAAAAACACAGATGCAGTTAACGCTAAAGTTAAAGCATGTAATTGTAATTTCATCATTTCCTTCGACCTCCTTTTAGAATATTTTTCTTACGTTAGTAATTATATACAATTAATGGATAATTGTAAACATAAAAATTGAAAATTTTTAATTTTGATTAAAATGCGTATATTTAAAAGGGTTTTTTAAAGGATACATTGTATAGATTGGATAATAAATAGAACTTGGTGGTGTCTAATGAACTATATGAATAGAATAGCAGGTATTATGCTAACAATTTTATTAGTTGTTACTGCTTGTTCTAATGGGGAGCAAATAAAAGAAATATCACATATTGAACCTGGGGCTTTTAAAAAATATACGGGGACATACGTTGGAAATAATTCCGATGTGTTTGCAATTGTTACAAACTTACCTGGTGGTGAAACAGTTCAAAGTATAAATTTGAAAAATGAGAAGATCGCGGTGAAATACGGTGAGAAAAAGAACGGTAACTTAACAGAAGATATCATTGAGACTTATTGGTTTGACGAAAAGGATACGATGAAAAAGAACTTTCTCTTTAATGCTATTTATCTTGCAGTTTTAGTACCGAATGCGAAAGGGTATGAGTTTCAGATTGAAAATCAAAGTTTTGCATTAAAAAGAGAAGAACTTTTACCCATACTGTATAAAGAATTTAATGATTTGCCAAAGGATGATCTTATATGGAATAAGGGAATCGTAATGAATTTCTTTTACGGTAATCAAGAAAAAATAGAAAAGCTAGTTAATAATAAAGATTTTCGAAAGCAATTTTTTAATGAACATCCTGTGCGGGAATCTAAGTGATATGGAGGAAGATGTGGTTATTTTACGATTGAAAATACGGACATTTTTTAAAGGGAGTCATTCAGTATCGAATGATTCTTTTTTTGATGAAAATTATGGAAAAAAATATAACGTTGTGCTATGGTTAATTACATAAGTAATGAACCTATGAACCTAAGGTGGTGAAATCGTGAAACCTACTCTAGAACAAAATAAGTTAATATACATACAAATTGCAGAAACAATTGAATCTGATATTTTAAAAGACATATTACTTGAAGAAGAACAAGTTCCGTCGACAAATCAATTTGCGAAGATGTTACAAATTAATCCGGCTACAGCTGCAAAAGGAGTAAATCTACTAGTAGATGAGGGGATTTTATATAAAAAGAGAGGGATCGGGATGTTTGTTACAAAGGGAGCAAAAGAAGTCGTACTAAAAAAAAGACAGCATGTTTTTATGACTGAGTATTTACCTAAAGTGTGGGAAGAAGCAAAAGTACTAGAAATATCAAAAGACGAATTGATGGACATGATACACAAAATTACGAAGGAGGGGAAAGAGGGATGATTGCACTTGAAACGAAAAACTTGTCTAAAAAATATAAAAAGAAATTAGCTGTTAACGAAGTAACTATTTCATTGGAAGAGCATAAAATATATGGTTTGCTTGGAAGAAACGGAGCGGGGAAAACGACATTATTAAACATACTTGCTGGTCAAATTATTTCAAGTAGTGGAAGCGTAGCTGTATTTGGTGAAAATGTTTTTGAAAATAGTAAAGCGATGCAAAATATTTGTTTCGTTAGAGTGAAAGAAGAAGCTCATCTAAGTTATAAAGTAAAAGAAATCTTTAAGATGTGTAGCATGTTTTATAAAAATTGGGATGGAAAGTATGCTACAGAACTTGCAGATAAATTTCAGCTTAATATGACAGAGAAATACCATAAGCTATCACATGGCATGCAAACCGTCGTAGGAATTATTCAAGGATTAGCAAGTAGGGCACCAATTACAATTTTTGATGAACCAACTACTGGTTTAGACGCAGCACATCGCGAGTTATTTTATAGTTTACTATTAGAAGATTACGGTGAGTATCCTCGAACAATTATATTATCAACACATTTAGTAGAAGAAGTAACCCATGTTATTGAAGATGTAATTATCATAAAAGAAGGAAGACTAGTTGTTCAATCATCGGTGGAAGATTTATTACAGCAGGGGCATATAATTTCAGGAAAAAAAGATAAAGTAGATGCGTTTTCGATTAATAAAAAAGTTATAAATCGAGAAGTTTATGGAAATAAGGGCATTGCTGTTATATGGGAAGAATTTACTAATGAAGATTATTACTCTCTTGAAAAAGAAGGATTAGCAGTTGATGAAATTACATTACAAAAACTATTTATTCACATAACTGGTGGTGAAGTGAAATGACGATGTTAATGAAGCAGTTGAAGTTACATATAAATTTTCATTATAAGGCAATTTTAATATTTTGGATCGCAGCTTTATTAATAAAAGGGGCTATGAATGCTGTTAATTTATATGGAATGAAAATTGGTTATTTACCTGAATTTATCAATAATCCTTCTATAGCAATTATGATGTTTATAATAGGGAGTACTTTCATCATACAAGATGATTTATTTCGTTTAGCCATTTCATTTGGTGTGACAAGGATACAATATTTTATCGGAGCGATTTGTTATATTGTACTGCAATCCGGACTATTTTCATTACTTCAAGTAATGTTTTTACAAGATATAAAATATAATGTGGGGAATGCTAGTTTTGGAGAACTATTAGCAAAACAGTTTATTTTACAATTTTTATTTTATGTTACGACAGCATGTTTCTTTCAAGTAGTAGTTGTTTTTAAACAACGATTTAAGTGGATCGGTCTTATGATTGGTGGAACACTTTTTTTAACAACAAACAGTGTGCTTTATGGTGAGGTAGGAATAAAAGGTTTATTATTTACAAGCGATCTATCTTTAATAGATATTCCCTATTTTACTGTGATTTCAATTGGATTAACCATTCTATATATCATAACTAGTAGTATATTTATTCGTAAAGTTTCATTTGAGCAAACGGTTTAAAATATTGTTAGATTATTATAGAAAGAGGGAAGACAATGGGAGATACTTCTTCACTAATAACCGTCTTTTTATGCGTGGCACTGCTAATTTTTTGGCGCCGTTATCGTTCTATGTATAAGCCGATAAAGGGAACGGGAAAACGTATTTTGTGGCCATTACTATTTTTAACACCGGGTATTTTATTGTTTTTTGGTCCAGTACATCCAGCTATAGTACAAGTGACTATAGCAGCATCCATTGGGGTGATTTTCGCAATCCCACTTATATTTCTAACAAACTATGAGCGAAGAGAAGACGGAAACATTTATACGAAAAAAAGTGCTGCCTTTTTAATTACTTTTATCGGAATTGTTATTTTAAGATATAGTTCAAGACAATATATCGTTGGCTTAGATCCGCAAATAATTGGTTTATTATTTTACGTCGTTGCGGTGTCTTATATTATTCCGTGGAGAATTGCTTGTTATATAAAATTCAGGAAAGTTTGGCGAGAAAATAATAATCATGCTATATGAAAACTTCTCATTTGAGAAGTTTTTTATTTTTCTATGTAAGTGAAATAACTTGTTGAAGTGCAAGCTACCATGCAATATGATAAATATAAAAAATTGAGGAGAGTGGGGGATATAAAAATGCGTACAATTTTACTTTTTCTAACTAACATGTCTACTGATGAGATAGAAAATATTAGAGAAATACACGATCCTTTATTTGGTTTAATTCCTCCCCACATAACAATTGTATTTCCTTTTGAAGGTAATATTTCAAATGATGAATTGAAATCACATATTTCGAATCTAGCAAAAGGGATAGGTACAATTGAGATTAAGTTTGCAAGTGGTGTAACTAGTATAGGAGGCTATTTATTTTTAGGAATTGAGCAAGGAAAAGAACAAATAGAAAAACTACATGATAAATTGTATACAGGCCCCTTATTACGATTTTTGAAAAGAGACATTCCATACATACCACATGTAACAGTTGGGAGAAAAGATAGCGCGGAGTTAGCAACTGAAATAGCGAAGGATATTCCTAGTTTTCATGAGAAGTTAAATTGTGTAATTGATAGAATTAGTGTGGAACGAATTGGTGAGAATGGAGAATCAATTATTGAATTTGAAGTACCATTGCAAAAAAGCTGACAAAAGTCAGCTTTTTTATTTCGAACTATGAAGTAAAGCACCAATTGCACCACTATAACCGCCGTCTTGTAAAAAGACTGGTATTTTGTTTTGATATTCTGTATAGCTACTAATAATATTTTGAAGATGTACGTTATTACATAGAGTAGAACCGATGTAAATGATATGGTCAATATTTTTTGCTTCGGCGAATTGAAGACTTAATGCTGTGACGACTTCACCGACAAGTCCTTGAACGGTAGCTAGTATATCTGAACTACTATAATTTGAGTCTGTAATGGTCGCTTTTCCGAAATTGCTAGCAGTTAAGTTATTATCAAGAGGGGAGAGAATCCCACCATAAATATCTCCAACTGTAATATCTAGACTGTTTCTTGAACCAATTTTCGTAAGCGGAATCACGTCTTCAAAATGATCTATATTTGTTAATAGTTTTGAAAGACCCATAATAGTACCACCGCCAACTCCAGTTCCACCAGCGCGAACATATTGCTTGTCGTGAACATAGTGAATGGAAGTACCTGTACCGATATTTGTTAATACAAAGCTGTTTATAGCACGTTTTTCTTCTTTTAGTATGTATCGTACTCCTGCTAAAGTAGCTTCAAACTCGTTTAATTCTACTATTTTATATGAACTTGAAAGGAGTTGTTCTAACTGTGTAGCTTTACCACCTGTAATGCATAATTGTGTAATTGAATTATTATTATGAAGCCATTCTTTAATTCTTTCTTGTTCATATGAATAAAATTTTTCAAAAACTAATTTGTTCATTTCGTTAAAGTAAGCAATTTTTGTTAATGTTCCCCCAGCATCAATACCAACAACATTCCGCATTTCCCTACCCCTTACTATGTAATCTGTTTAATCAGCTTGATATATTAATAGCTTTTCAATGGTAACGATTGATTGACCGTTTACAGAGGCAATTCCTTTCCCAAGAACAAAACCTCGTCTGTTACGTGTTAATTCATAATGTAAGTCAAGTTTATCACCGGGATACGCATTTTCATGAAATTCCACCCCATCTAAAGAGGAGAGGAAACCAAGTCCTTCAGATTCACCTGTACTTACAAAAGCACTAAGTTGAGCGAGTGCTTCTACAATTAGCATATGAGGCATATAGTTTTGATTTTTATTAATAAACCACTCGTTATTTGTGATTAGTTTGTATCCTGTAGCCGATTGAGATTCTTTAACGTTTGTAATTTTATCAATCATTAAAAATGGATAGTGATGGGGAAGAGTATCTTTAATATTCATATCGTACCTCCAGGAATAATAATACCCCTGCTAAAGTTAAGCAGGGGAGTTATTATTAATTCTTAACTAATTCTTCTATTTTTTCAATAGAGAAAATACCACTATTTTTAATGTTTTCAACTGCTTCTTGTAATACTACTTTATCTTGAACAAGTGCAATACGTACAAAACCTTCGCCATGAGGACCAAATGCATGGCCTGGTGTGACAACGACATTTGCACGATCCATAAGTGCATAAGCGAACTCTAGCGAAGTCCATCCTTTCGGAATTTCAGCCCAAACGAACATACTTCCAGCTGGTTTATCGACATTCCAACCGAATTTGCGGAATCCGTCCACTAAAGTATCTCTACGTTCTTGGTAAATTTCACGGTTTTTTTCACAAAATGCAGCGCCGTGTCGTAATGCAGCGGATGCAGCTTTTTGAATTGGTAAAAACACACCGTAATCTGTATTAGACTTAAATTGCGTAAGCGCGCCGACAATTTCTTCGTTACCAATCATATAACCAATACGGCTACCAGCTAAACTATAACTTTTAGATAAAGAATTAATTTCAACGCCAACTTCTTTTGCACCAGGTACAGATAAGAAGCTAATTGGCTTTTGACCATCAAAATAAAATTCAGCATAAGCAAAATCATGGACAACGATAATATTATGTTTTTTCGCGAATGCGATTACATCTTTAAAGAAATCTTCATGTGCCATTGCTGGAACTGGATTTCCTGGGAAGTTCAAAATCATCATCTTTGCTTTATTGGCGATTTCTTCAGGGATAACTTCTAAGTTAGGTAAGAAATCATTTTCTTTTTTTAATGGCATGTAGTAAGATGTTGCACCGGCCATTTGAATTCCTGTTTCATAAGCTGTATATCCTGGATCAGGAACTAGTATTATATCTCCCGGATTTGCAAAAACCATAGGTAAATGAACGAGTCCGTCTTGTGAACCCATTAATAATAAAACTTCTTTTTCAGCATTTAATATAACGTTATGAGTGTTGTTGTAATATTCAGTTACAGCTTCGTGAAATTCTTGAATACCAGATAATGTATATCCGTAACTTTCTTTTGCACTTGCTGTATGTACCATTTCTTCTCTCACAAAATCAGCAGGAGGCATATCAGGATTCCCGATACTTAAATCAATCATTTTATGACCTGCTGCAATTTTCTCTTTTTTATAGGCCCCTAATTCACTAAATATAGAAGATTGGAATGCTTTCATTCTAGTTGCTAAAGTGTAAGTCATCAAAACCCCTCCTAAAAACAGTGTTTTCTTTCTGTATTTTTAATTATTCTGAAAACACATGTTTACATTTTATCATTTTTTTATGAAAATTAAAACGATTGACAAATTTAGAGGGAGGATAGTAAGGGGAAATAAAAATAACGCAGAAAATATTTTCCACGTTATAAATGACAATTATTTGTTTGTTTTTTTGTATGTACATGTTTTTTCAGTTGTAAAAAAGTATACATTTAATTTATTATCGACAACTTTTAAAGATTGATCCGATGTAAACGAGTTACCATAATCAATACGATACACGTTAGAATTTTTAACAAACGATCCTTTAAATAAATCCTCTTTTTTATTTGTTGTTTGCATTTCCACTAAATTGTGAACAACCTTTTCTTTCTTTTCTTCTTTTACAACTGTTTCAAATTTATAATATACAGGGCATTCACCTTTTTTATTATCAATGACTTCCCAAGAGCCGTATATATCATTATTGCTACATCCACTAAGTAGAACGATTAATATAGGGAAAATAAATAGAAACTTTTTCATTGTGTACTCCTTTCTTATTAGTTTTTATAAACGTGCGAATACGATAGGAATATTGTAAAAAATAAAGTTTAAATTTTTATAAAGAATTATTAAATTTCACATAAAAATTTGGAGAAAGGTGAGATTTTCAAAATAAAAAGGCATGAATCTAGTGTAATGCTAGATTCATGCCTAGTTCTCTATCTTATGTTATGTTTTTTGAGGATAAATGAAGCGGAAAGAAGAATGACAATTCCATTTACAATATATACATTTACAATAACGAAGACTAGGTTAGCTGCTCCCAAACCACCTTTATCGAATATAGAGGTGAATGCTGTAGTAGTCAAAAAAATAATGGGAGTTAACAATAAAAATAGGAAACCTGCAACAATCCTTCTTTTAAAGTTATTTTGAGATAAGGAAATGGCTAAAAAATTAAGGACGCCAAACATGATCAATGAAAAAAGAAGGATAATTAATAATTGGATGCCATCAGACATTTCCACAGCTCCTTTTTGAAAAATCTGTAATTTATTTTATTCGAAAGTAGTAGGGGATAATCCTTTAAATATTTGAACTACATAAAGAAAATAGATTTTAATCCTAGAAATTCAAAAAGAATGGACCCAGTATAATACGGGATCCATTCTTAAAAAGTATTAGTTTTATAAATTCGCAGATTGTGACGTTTGTTTTTCAAATTGTTTCTGCTTAGATAAGGAAATAAAAATAATCAACAACGAAATGACTCCGAAGATGAGAACCATATATTGTAACCCAATCGTATCTAAGAAGAAGCCAGTTCCAAGTAAGACAATTTGGAACATAACTCTCTCAAACATATTACGGAATGAGAAGAGGCGACCGTGATAGCTTTTTTCTACTTTCGTTTGGAAAATTGTCGACATAATAGGGAAGAAACAGCCGACACTAAAGCCAAACAAACCAAACGATGTAAGAGCCATCCATTTTATATCGCTAAAGAACAATGAAAGGTGTGCAAAAGCGGTACAAACAGCGAAGAAATATAATAATTTTTCAGGTTTGAAATGGTCAGATAAACGTTTAATAACGAAGGCACCTAACATAAATGCGACACCTTCAATTGTATATATAAATCCTTTAATCGTTGGATCATGTTGCATTTCGCTAATGTTAATAACCATTAAATTGAATCCAGCTATAAATAATAGAGGGATAATACTTAATATAAGTGCTGTAAAAGCAATAGGAATTCCTTTTAAAATACGAAACACTTCCATAAAGCTATTATCTTTAGCCGATTCTTTACTTGATGTAGTTGACTTTTTATCTTCAAATTGTAGGAAGAAAGTTGAGAGGAATAATAAAGCGTATGCTGCCATTGAGAAGGCATACATATACTGTAAACTCATTACAACTAAAAGAATTCCACCTAGTGAAGTACCCGCAATACGAGCGATTGTACCAACATTCATATGTACACCGTTCATCTGTAATAACTCATGCTCACGAACGATTAGAGGAATTACAGATTGTAATGCAGGGAAATAAAATGCAGCTGAAATTTGAAGTGCAACCATAAATGCAATCATGAATGCGATACTTTCATATTGAATGGCGAAAAACATGAAAATAACACTAATAACACGACCGAAGCCAGCGTAAAGAAGAACTTTCTTTTTTTCATACTGATCAATGACACGACCAGCCATTGGACCAACTAGAACGCCAGCTAACAGTCCGATAAATAATATAACGGATTTCATAAAATCAGAAGGGACGTATTTTTGCATAAATTCAAGATTACCAAGAATACCAAGCCATAACCCTAGACCAGCAATAAACTCCCCAATTAACACAATCCAAACATTTTTATTACGCCACATAATGTAAAACCTCTCTGTCTTTTAAAATGAAAAACTCGTATATAAAACCTCCTTATTTTATGTATTATTTTTAACGAACTTTTTTAGAGTCAGAGTCTATATTACGTGTTTCATTAATGGATTTCAATCTTTTTGATTTGTAAAAAAATGATGAATTAAGTGATACAATGGGTAACTAAAAATACAAAAAATTCATAAGTAAATTCAAAGGGAAGGTAAGTGTGGGGAAAATAAAAAAAGTAAGAACGCAGATAATACGTCTTACTTTTCTCAAAAAACCAAAATAGATTAAATTAGCAACACTTATGATCTTGTCCAATAGCTAAGCCGCTAAAAGACAGAGGACCAACAATGTCTGCACTTGCACCACTAGTAAGGTTTTCTACAGTTAATGAATACTCGTGAGTCCCGCAGCTAACATTTTGATCTATAGCTTGAAATGTTTGCGCGTAAAATTGCTCAGAATCTGTAGATTCAATCCCTACTTGAGCGTTGAAGATTTCTGTATTGTCACGGAAAATTCGGAATAAAACTTGTGAAATCTCAGTTATACCTTTAACCCCAACTGTAGCAATTAATTCTACTCGATTATTACGTGAATCTCTTCTGGAAATTTTTAATTTAATACTTGCTAGAATTGCTTTTTCTGGGGAATGGGGAATTACAAAAGTTGTTTCACCTGTTTTATTTAAAGGTTGAGTAGCTTGATAATCAATGATATGAGTCATATTCGTCACCTCCTCATATACTAAAATATGAAGGTAACGATGAATTAGCTTGGACATATACTATAAGATTTTAATAGAATTGAGGAGTAATGTTGAATAAAGGGAGATAATATAAAAGCATCAAGAAAAAATCCCAATTATGAGAGTCATTTTTTGATGCTTTTCATACTTTAGGCGGAATATTCTTCTTTACGTACTTCGAAGAATTCATTCCGGCGTAAGTAATTAAAAATTTTTTCCGAAACCTCTTCTTCATGAGACACTAAGAATCGTTGATCAAAAGCATAGAAAGATTGACCTTTAATTAATTTTACGTAGTATATTTTACACGCCTCCTTTAAATTAGGATTCTTAAATACTTTATATTATGATGACCTATCTGGTTGTTAATAATACTTAAAGTTTCAAAGGGAAGAAGTATAAATTCAAAAAAACATTGAAATAGCTTACAAATCTGTAATGTTTTTGTCACCTTTGCCGATAGTTAAAATTAACCAGTATCTTCTATACTACAAATAGGTTCCATAAAACAAGGGGTAGAAAGATGGAGGAAGTAATTGGAGAAGTTGTAGCAGGGATTTGTGAATTTGTAGTTGAAGTTACGGTGGATGTTTTAGGAGATTTAGTTTCCGGAAATGATGAAGAGAAAGAAACATTATAAAGTTTGTAAAAAGTTTAAAGATAAACAATGTGTAAAAGCTGATTTCTAAAGGGAAGTCAGCTTTTATATTTTTTACATTATATTAATAATATTTAAATATTAACCTGTTACGATATTAATGAAATCAATAAAGGAGCTGACCGATATGAATATGCCGAATTCTAGATGCGATGTACCTGATTCTAGTACGATTGTAGCGAATATAAATGAAAAAGAATATCACTTTATTGTTCGTATACATCCACTTGCAGGAAAGATGATAGCGCTATTTGAAAATGGGAAAGAATATGGCTTGCTTGATAAGGAAATCGCTAGTAGGGATAAATTTATTAGGTCAGAGCTTACTAAGTTGAAGCATTTCAACATAGATATTCTTTATGATAGTCCTGGGTGGATATGGATTGGCATGGACCAATATGGATTGCATGCAAGAGAGGCTACTAATAGCGAAGTAGAAGTTATTTTGAAGTTACAGGGGGATTAGACGTGTAAGAAGATCCTCAAATTTAAGAGATACTTTGTGGGGGTGTGGGATAATTCCCCATAACCTTTTTTGTTTTGTGCTTAAAAATAAAAGAGTTAAATTTTTTTGATAGAAGGTCTCTAATACAAGAGACGAGATTAAACTAAAAGAGGATTTGAAATTATATAAAGAGAACTTATAAATTAAATATAATACTTTATAGAAAGAAGATGATAAAAGTGAGTAAAGAAGAACTTGTGAAACAACAATTTGGTAGTAATGCAGAGAAGTATGTGAAAAGTAAAATTCATGCAAAAGGACTGGATTTACAATATGTAGTTCAGCAAGTTGAAACTCGTCATAATACTCGTCTTCTTGATATTGCTACTGGTGGTGGACATGTTGCTAATTTGTTAGCCCCAATGTTCAAAGAGGTAGTCGCTCTTGATTTAACAGAAAAAATGTTAGAAAAAGCAAAAGGTTTTATAGAAGGGAACGGACATGAAAATGTATCATTTGTAGCAGGACATGCAGAAAGGTTACCATTTGCTGATGATTCCTTTGATACAATTACATGCCGAATTGCAGCACATCACTTTGTTGATCCTTTGCAATTTATTTTTGAAGTAAATCGAACGTTAGAAGATAATGGATTATTTATATTAATTGATAACGTTTCACCAGAAAATAATGAGTTTGATACATTTTATAACTTTATCGAAAAGAAGAGAGATCCAAGCCATGAACGAGCTTTGAAAAAAACAGAATGGATTACTTTATTAGAAAAACATGGTTTGCAAATGCAGTCATGTCATACTTTTGACAAGAAGTTCGATTTTGATTGGTGGTGCGATATGATGGATGTTCCTATGCAAAAACGTGTAAAGTTAACAGAGTGTATGATGAAAACATCAAATGAAATGCAAGAATTTTTCAAAATTCAATTTGGAAACAATAAAATAGAATCGTTTTATACTGAAATGGCACTGTTCGTATGTAAAAAAAGTTCAACATTAAAAAGATAAATTTCTTGCAGTCTTTCTGATGTACGATATACTTAGTACAGAGAAAATGAGAATTGAGGAATAGTAATAATGATTCGTGTACGTATTGAGGGAACTGAGGAAGAGATGCTTGAATTTTTAGAGAAAATGCCTGACATTCCTGGGTTTGAAAAAACACATATGAGAGAACCGAGAAAAGGGAATAATCCGAAATATGATTCAAGCAAAAGTGTACTAGCATATTTATCTTATAAAAAGATTGAAGTCGCCAATAAATAGGCGGCTTTTTTAATTATCTCTGTTTCACCGCCTTGTCTTTTTCGCATAATAATAATAGTAGATTATGCTGGAGAGGGGTGAGGAAAGTTAATAAAAAAATAATCTTTTTCGGAGATTTTGGTATTGATGATGCAGTAACGTTAATTTATGCGAATAAAACATGCAAATTAGATATTATCGGTATCGTTGCAGAGTATGGAAATGTATCAAGAGAAATTGTTACGGAAAATGTTTATTTTTTAGAAAGATACTATGCTACAAAAGTGAAGATTATTGAAGGTGCCAGTAGACCAATGACAGCTGAAGAACCTTTGTTTTTCCCTGAAATTCATGGGGATCACGGTTTAGGTCCAATTATTCCACCGAAAATGAGAATTTGTGACAGAGAAAATTTTTGTGAATTGATTAAATTAATTGAGCCTTGTCCAGAAGATATTATTATAGTGGCGACGGGACGATTAACAACACTTGCAACATTATTTTTATTGTACCCCAATTTAATGAATCGAGTATGTTCTTATTATATAATGGGCGGTGCTTTTCTATTTCCGGGAAACGTTACACCTGTATCAGAAGCTAATTTTTACGGCGATCCAATTGCCGCGAATATCGTTATGAAATATGCGCAGAATGCTACAATATATCCGTTAAATGTAACGCAGCGTGCTCTTATTACCCCTGAAATGGTCGATATTATTGATAAAGAAGGAACAGGGCAGGCGAAACTCATAAAGCCAATGATCGATTTTTATTACGAGAACTTTTACAAAAAGAATATCCAGGTATTGCTGGGAGTCCGATTCACGATTTACTTCCGTTCATTTCATTTATAAATGATGATATTTTTGAATATAAAAAATCAGCAGTTTGGATTAGTACGACGAATGATGTAACGAGAGGTCAAAGTGTTGCAGATTTTAGAAAAATAGCTGAGCCAACGACGTTTGATAATCGTCCTATACAAAAAATTGCCGTTGAATTTAATTATCAAGCGTTTAAAGACGAATTTATGAGAACAATATTGAAGCCAGATTGTCCTTAAGAGGGTGAGCAGATTTGAATGATTTTCATAAGACGAATAACTTACGAAAAATGTAACATAACTAATGGTAAGCAATTGTTTCTGATTATAATTTTTATTGGTCAATTATAAAGGAGGAAATGATATGATTTGGTCTTTAATCGTTGGTGGTATATTAGGATGGTTTGCAAGTTTAATTACTGGGAAGGATGTACCTGGCGGTGTAATCGGTAATATTATTGCAGGTATTGTCGGTTCTTGGCTTGGTACAGCGTTACTTGGTAAATTCGGACCTGTTATAGGCGGATATGCGATTGTTCCGGCTTTAATAGGCGCGATTGTTTTGATTTTCATCGTAAGCTTTATATTCCGTGCAATGCGGAAATGAATACAGGGGACTGTTTACATTTGTAAGCAGTCCCTTTGTATTATGTTGTCTAATCTGTTATGCTACTGTTATACAATCAGGAGGTGTCAGCATTGAAATCATTTACAGTAAATTTTCATCAAGAGGATAATGCAAAGGCAACAACAGTACATAAATTAAGTGAAGAGGACTTCGAGAAAGCAACAGAAAAAGGTACTCGTCATCTATTTGATTTAGATACAAACGTTGGTTTCTTCGTATTCTTTGATGCTGAAGATACAGAAGGAAACGAGCAATACTTAATGTTACAATATGAAGGAGATCATGAAGAACCAAGTGCTTGCTACGGATTTGATTTGAAATTGTTCTATCAATTTTTAGCACTATACTTAAATGATCTTGAATTCCAAGGTGAGACAAATGAAGAAGAGGAAGAAAATGGTCCAATTCATCATTTAGCGCACTTACTTTACCATATCGTTGAAGATGGTAAATCTATCGAAGTATAAAAATACATAATTGAAGCTGTCCTTTAATAGGACAGCTTTTTTAATTATATAAATAGTTAATCTTAATGGATTTCTGATCATGACAAATGATTTGAATAAGATTCAGAAGGAACAAAACATTAAACCAGCAGAGAATGAGTATTCACTTTCTGCTGGTTTTTTGCATTTAAAGGAGATTTTGTAGCAGTTTAATTCAAGTTACAAAAAGGATATAGCGAGTATGGAGAGAAGGTGTATACAAGGAGATGAATAAGATGATTAACAATACAATTCCAAGCTTTTTGAAGCTTTTGGAAAGCGATGATATAGGATTACATGACTTGGACAAATATTATGATATGTATCCAGAAGCATTTGAAGAGTATTTTAATTATCATTGTCCTAAGACGGAAGAACGTCTTTCTAGTGCAATTAAAAAATATCCTGAAAAACTAAAAGACATCCGTATTATTTCGGAAACTTTACCATCTATTATTCAAGAAATTAGTGAGGAGTATCACATTCAATTTGGTTTTAATATAGATTTGACTTTTCATCTATTTGTAGGTGGGTTTGGCTCCAATGCATTTGTAGAAAGAGATATTATTGGGGATATATTTCTTTCGGCAGAAAAATTATCTCCTGAAAGGGAGCATCTTCGTGTTATCGTTGCTCATGAAATTGGTCATATATATCATAATTTCGTATTGCAAGAGAGTGGAATGGATTGGACTAAAGCACAATGGACTGATGCAGCGGTTAGTTTATATCGTGAGGGAGTCGCGACATATTTATCGCAAAGAATAGCTAAAGGATTAAGTAAATCAGTCTATTATTCATATGATAATGATGGTGACGATTGGTTGTATTGCTATGAAGAACATAAAGATCATATTAAGAAACATTTTTTACAAGATTATGTTAAAGGGTGGACAGATGAAAAAGAGAAAGAATGGTTCCGTTTATCAGGAGGGACTTATTTCGGATGCAACCGACTCGGTTATTTT
The DNA here is from genome assembly GCF_016651075.1 of Bacillus sp. TH19. Taxonomy (NCBI): domain Bacteria; kingdom Bacillati; phylum Bacillota; class Bacilli; order Caryophanales; family Bacillaceae; genus Bacillus; species Bacillus sp. TH19. The sequence goes on from NZ_JAEKEO010000007.1 coordinate 2,576,699, forward strand.
TTAGGAACATCGTATATGGAGTATATTGTGAATACTTTCGGGGAAAGCGAAGCACTTACTTTTTGGACTAAAAATAATTTAAAGAGTAGTGTTATGGAATGGTTACAAAAGTGAATATATTGAAGAGGGAGGTTGAAAATGATGAAAGTATATATGAAAGTACTTATATTTTTCCTAACTTTAACGTGTGTAGCGGCTTTAACCGCATGTACTAACGCTGAGGAAAAGAAGCAAACTAATTCAACATCAGAAAATAGTACGGAAAAAAAGAGCGATACGTCAGAAAAGAGTAAAAAGAATGAAGAGACTGCTCCCAAAAAAGAGAATGAACCTGTGGAAAAACCAAAAGGTCAAGAATCGGTAAAACCTTCAACGGAGTCTAATACGAAAAATACAGTGCTTAATCAAAAATCAATTAACCATGTAAAAGATTTATTTGAGCAAGCGAAAGAAGGTAAAGTACCTAACGTACCATATGCAGCTCATACAGGAGATATTGAAGAAATAGAGAAGGCATGGGGAAAGGCAGATAAGACTGAGCAAGCAGGAAACGGGATGTATGCAACTTTTACAAGTAAAAATGTAGCATTTGGCTTTAATAAAGGATCACAAGTCTTTGACGTACGCTCTTACCATTCAGAGCTCAAATCGATTACGTTACAAGAAATCGAAAAGGCTTTAGGAAAACCAGCGTCTGTTAAAGAAAATGGTAATGATAAAATTTATGTTTATAAAGTAAATGACCAGTTTGAATTGAAATTCGTAATTCCAAAATCGACTGGTAAAGTACATCATATTTCTGTGTTCTCACCGGAGGATAGTATTAATAAAATGGCAGGTTAAATGAAGAGCTGTTCCTATAGGGACAGCTCTTTTGTTTTGTTTCTTTCTAACGATTGAACAAAAAAAGCTTGAATGATACCACCGATTATTAATAAGAAGGCGCAAATATAAAATAGAGTACTACCGTTTAATTTACTTAATAACAATGCACCTACAAAAGGCCCACAAGTTCTTGAAATATCCCAATGTATACCGTATATAGAAAAATATAATCCGCGTCTATGACTTGGAGCGATTTGTGAAACGAATCGTAGTAAGTGATTCAAAGCTATACTTTGCCCAATTACTAAAAAGAGCAATGTGAAGAATAATGACCATATTGTTGTGGAATAACCGTAGCCAATCGCAGCTAACGTATAGCAAGTATAGGAAATAACAATGATTTTAGGCATAGAAAATCGTTCAGACCATTTCACAAGGAAAATTTGGAGCATAACTTCCATGATTGCTTTACAAGTTGAGATAAATACGAGTATGAATAAAAAATTTGGAAATACACTTTCGGCGAATATACGATAATTTGATTCGGTTTGGGCGTAGAAAAAACTAATCGGTAGCGTAGAAACCATAAGTCCAAACACAGCGTAATGCTTTGAAATAAATTGTTTTGGCGAATATACTTCTTTAGTTTTATTAACGCTTTGTCTGAGTGGGACCGTTTCAGGAAGCTGCGTCCAAACGAGAATAGCATATAGCGTAAGGGCTACACCTTGCAAAATAAATATATACTCAGGGTGACTAGTATAGAAAAAGGCGCCGATTAATGGGCCAATTACAGAGCCGATTGCTCCCGTAGTATGCAGAACAGCAAATATTTCTGCCTGTTGTTCTTCCTTCGTTAAGTCAGCGATTTGTGCTCGCTGTGCCGGTATATATAAAGAGCGTCCAATACCATTTACTACATACAATAAGGCGAAAAAGGCGACTGATTCAGCAAAAACGAAGCCGCTTACGGCAAAAGCTTGTAAAAGTAATCCGAGTAACATTATTTTCTTTCGGCCGTATTTATCTGTTACACCCCCAGCGATTAATGTAAACACAATATCAGCGAGAGGCTGTAATCCGAAAAGAAGCATTGTAACGATGACATTACCATTTAACGCTTTATTAACATGAACGATAAAAATGATAGCTAACATCGCTTCAGTCGTTCGGACTAACAATTCACCGAACAATCGAATGAGAATAGGCTTATTATAATGTTTTAAAAGATACTTCATTTTTATTTCCTCCTTTCTATATTGAAATGATAAGATGGAAGCCAGAAATGAAAAAGGGTAGAATGAAAGAGGAAGATTTTTCATCTTTTAGGGGGCGTTTTATGATTATTTTGGAGCAATATATGCACCTGTGGCTCCAGTATGGAAATGGGAGAGCAGAGGGAGAACAATTAGAAATAACAATACAAAATATATCTGAAACATTATTTTGTACAGAGCGAAATAGTAAATTAATCATAAAAAAATTAGAAGAATTTAATTGGATTATGTGGTTTCCAGGCCGAGGGAGAGGAAATCGTTCAAAGTTGTTATTTCAAAAACATCCACTTTCTTTAATTTTAGAAAGAGGAAAAGAAATAACGAAACAAGGGGACGTAAAAAGTGGAGGTGCATTTATTGAAAGATATAGCTCGTATTTTCCATCACTTCAAACGCAATTTCAAACGTGGATTGATTCGATATTCGGTTATCAAGTCGAAAGGACATCTAAAGGGAGAAGAGATGTGCTACGTTTGCAAGTCCAAATGAATCTAGATATTGCATTAGATCCTGTATACGCTACGATGCGTTCGGAATGTCATATGGTAAAGCATATATACGACACGTTAGTGTATATAGACGGAAATACAAACAGTGTAGAGCCAAGACTTGCGTTTTATTGGGAATATGATGACCAGAAATATATATGGACCTTCTACTTACGAAAAGGTGTTCAGTTTCATAACAGGAAAGAATTTACTGCTTATGACGTTGTACATACATTTAAACGATTTATGAAAGAGAAAAATAACCCGCATGCTTGGATGTTACAGCACATTGAAAGTTTACATATTCTTGATGACTACATTGTGCAGATTCGTTTATCTACAGATAATAAGTTGTTTTTACATGCTTTAAGTACAGAACAGTGTTCTATTGTAAATGAAGATGGAGATGGAAGGTTAATCGGTACTGGACCGTTTCGATTATGTGAAAAGAATGAGGATGTATTCGTATTAGAAGCAAATGATTTATATTTTCGCGAGCGACCATTTCTCGATCGAATTGAATTATGGAATGTAGAGCACAGTGTAAATACGTGCGATATTTTAGCGAAAGCACACTATAACAATATAGAAAAGCATCATAAAGAACTAACTAGACTTGAGTCGAATGTAACATACATTACATTAAATACCGCAAAAGAAGGACCTATGCAAAACACGATGTTTCGGAAAGCTCTACATAAAATCATTCATAGCAATGCGCTTATCGAGGAATTGCAAGGAGCGCGCGGAGAAATAGCAGAAGAATTGGTTCTAACAAAGGGTGGCACTATACATATAAATGAGGACATATATACGCTTATTAAAGAGAGCTCTTACCGTAATGAAACATTGCGACTATATACATTTACAGAACAAGATCATGTTGAAGATTCATATTGGATACAAAAAGAGTGTGCGAAGTATGGCGTCACTATTGAAGTCGTTTTTCTTGAAACAAAAGAGTTATTGCAAGCAAGTACGATACAAAAGGCTGATATAATACATGATAGTGCGACAATTAGTGAACGGATTGAAGAAAGTTTACTATATATGTTTCTTACAAAAAACAGCTTTATTCATCAACATAGCAATATAAAATTTAACGAAGTATTGCAGTCTTATTTTATAGAGAATCAATTAGAGAAACGGATGACACTGTTACACGATATTGAAGACACATTGTTACGCCAAATTCATATTATTCCTTTATATCGTAACAAACAGCAAGTAAGTTCACACGAAAAAGTGCAAAATATAATGATTAATCCACAAGGTTGGATCGATTTTTATCAAATATGGTTTAAGCCTTGATATATAAAGGTTCTTATGCATTTTAGTAAGATGTGTAAGAACCTTTTTTGTATGGAAATGAAGTTTGTTTTGCACATTTTTACGCTACATGTTATAAAAGTTCATTTACAGCGTAACAGTGTTATGTTACATTGTTGTTAGGAAGGAGTGATATACAGTTGATTACAAATTTAATTTCAAAAAAAGATTTATTAGAGTTAACTGGTATTTCATACGGACAGTTATATAGGTGGAAGAGAAAAAATTTAATACCGGAAGATTGGTTTGTACGGAAGTCAACGTTCACAGGTCAGGAAACATTTTTTCCGAAAGAAAAGATATTAGAGCGTATTGATAAAATTCAAACGATGAAAGAGGATCTATCGCTTGATGAATTGGCAAATATGTTTTCACCAAGCGTAACAGAGATTCTTTTAGCAAAGGAAGATCTCATTCGTAAAGAAATTACATCAGAACCTGTTTTACAATTTTTCATGGAGCAAACGAACAAAACGGCAGATTTTCAATTTGCAGATATTCTTTATGTATACGTGTTAGAAGAACTTCTTCAATCAGGAGACGTTAGCTTAGAAGAAGGGAAAATGGTTTTACAAGTTTTACGTGAAAATTATGAAGCGATTAAACATAAAAATTGTGATTTAGTTATTATTCGGAAGTTAGGGATTTCTACATGCTTCTTAGTATCAAGCGTTGAGGATTTAATTTTTGAAAAGGGAACAAAGATTGTTTTACGTGTAGCAATTATGAAATATACCGAAGCATTAAAAACTAAACTGTTGTAGTGGAGGAGAAATAATGCGTACAGAAAATTTAATTATAAACGGATATGGTTCATCAAACGGTGGAGAGTTTCATAAAGTGCAACTAAATGGAAAAGGAACTGTTAATGGAAACGTTGAGTGCGACCAATTTGAATGTAATGGTTACGGAATTGTTACTGGTGATTTGAAAAGTAGCGATGCGAGAATTAGCGGATCAGGTAAAGTTGAGGGTACAGTTAGTGCGGAAATGATGCGAATCGATGGGAAAGGGACAATTACACAAGATGTAAAGGCGACCACTTTAAAAATTGCAGGAAAAGGGACGATAGGTGGTAATGTAACTGGTGAAGAATTTAAAATCAATGGTCAAGCGACGATTGATGGTAATTGTGAAGTTGATATTTTTTCTTCAGAAGGGCAATTTACAGTTGGTGGATTATTAAGCGCAGATGAAATTAATATAAATATTCATGGTACATGTAGAGCGAAAGAAATTGGTGGCCAAACCATTAAAGTAAAACATAGATTGAGTGCTTTTAGTAGACTATTTAAAACAGTATTTGGCTTACAGTTAGAAGCTGAACTGCTAGAAGGTGACAATATCGATATTGATTATGCTCACATTAAAACAGTAAGGGGAAACAATGTTACTGTAGGGCCGAACTGTGAGATTGAACTAATTGAATATACTGGGGTTCTTACTGTTGATAAAAGTGCAAATGTAAAAGAAATTAAGCAAGTTTAAGTTTAAAAGGGAGAGAGGAATCGGTATGGAAAATCAACATAGTCTTACTGTCAATGGATCAGGTAGCTCAGCAGGTGGAGATTATAACAAAGTAAAGATACGCGGCGAAGGAACAATCTCTAATCATATGAGTTGTAATGATTTTAAAACGTATGGTACAAGTGAAGTACGTGGCAATATGAAAGCGAAAAATTATGTCGTGTATGGAGATAGTGAAGTACAGGGGAATATGGAGGCGGAATATGTAAAAGTATATGGCAATGCCCAAGTACAAGGCGACGGACAAATTAATAAAATAAAAGTTAGAGGTATGATAGAATTTAAAGGGAAGCTATCCGGTGATTTCGTAGATGTGAAAGGCGCTTTAAATGTAATGGGAGATATAGAAGTAGAGGAATTATTACTAACTGGTGGTCTTGAAAGTGATGGTTTGCTTAATGCTGAAAATATTGAGATCTCACTTCGTTATGAAGGAAGTAAAGTGAGAGAAATCGGTGGGAAAAAGATTACAGTACGTAAAAAAGCGAGATTTATACCTTTTACAAGTCATGCAGGAAGCCTTCAAACATCAATTATTGAAGGGGATGATATTTATTTAGAACATACAATAGCAGACGTAGTAAGAGGAAATCATGTTATAATTGGCCCTGGCTGTGAAATTAGTGTAGTAGAATATCACACTAGTTTTAATCAGAAAGGTAATGCAGTCGTAAAAGAACATAAACAAATATAAGTAGTATGAGGGAGAGCAAGGTTATGGTTGAGAAGAATAATAAGCTCGGTTTTGTTGTGGCGGGCTTATTGCTAGGGATTTTAATGGCATCAATGGATAATACCATTGTCGTAACAGCGATGGGAACAATCGTTGGTGATTTAGGAGGCCTTGAAAACTTTGTATGGGTCGTTTCTGCCTATATGGTCGCAGAAATGGCAGGTATGCCGATTTTCGGTAAACTATCAGATATGTATGGTAGAAAGAGATTCTTTATTTTCGGTTTAATCGTATTTATGATTGGTTCGGCACTTTGTGGAACTGCTGAAAATATTACACAGTTAGGTATTTATCGTGCCATTCAAGGTATTGGCGGCGGGGCACTAGTGCCGATCGCATTTACTATCGTTTTTGATATTTTCCCTCCAGAAAAGCGCGGGAAAATGGGTGGTTTATTCGGAGCAGTATTTGGTTTATCAAGTATTTTCGGGCCATTACTTGGCGCATATATTACGGATTATATTAGCTGGCACTGGGTGTTTTATATTAACTTACCACTTGGAATTTTAGCACTTATTTTTATTACATTATTTTATAAAGAGTCACGAGTTCATAGAGAACAAAAGATTGATTGGTTTGGCGCAATTACTTTAGTTGGTGCAGTAGTTTGTTTAATGTTCGCCTTAGAATTAGGCGGACAAAAGTATGATTGGGATTCTAGCTTTATTTTAAGTTTATTTGCTGGTTTCGCTATTTTAGTAATTGCTTTTATTGTTATTGAACGAAAAGTAGAAGAACCAATCATTTCATTTGAGATGTTTAAACAACGTCTATTCGGAATGAGTACAATTATTGCCTTATGTTACGGGGCGGCATTTATGTCAGCAACTGTGTACATTCCGTTATTTATTCAAGGCGTATACGGTGGTACGGCAACAAACTCAGGATTATTGTTATTACCAATGATGTTAGGATCAGTAGTTACAGCGCAGTTAGGTGGATTTTTAACATCGAAACTTAGCTACCGAAACATTATGATTATTTCTGCTGTAATTATGCTAATCGGATTATTCTTATTAAGTACATTAACGCCAGAAACAAGTCGTATATTATTAACAATTTATATGGTTATTATCGGTTTTGGAGTTGGTTTCTCATTCTCTGTACTAAGTATGGCTGCTATTCATAACTTCGGTATGGAGCAACGCGGTTCTGCGACTTCAACGAGTAACTTCATTCGTTCATTAGGTATGACACTTGGTATTACAATCTTCGGGATGATTCAAAGAACTGGTTTCCAGGATCAATTAGAAGAATCGTTTAAAGGTATGAGCGGAGGCATGAATACAAACGCTTTAGGAGATTCAAGAGCTATTCTATCAGAATCGGCAAGATCTCAAATTCCACCGCAAATATTAGATAAAATTATTGAAGCTCTTTCTAGTTCAATCGTTCAGACATTTATGTGGGCGTTAGTCCCCGCAAGTTTAGCGTTCGTATTCGTTTTCTTTATGGGAAATGAGCGCATGGTATATAAAAAAGAACAAAACAAGGTGAAAAGTGAAACATCAAAAGCGTAAAGAAAAATCTCCTTTCAATTTTGAAAGGAGATTTTTCTTATGTACGGAGTCGAATTAGCCTTCGATAATTTCGTATTCTTCGTCTGCTAATAATAAAATTTGTGTTTTCTTACCTTTGTTTTGAACTTCGATTACATCATATGTACCTAAGTCTCTTAGCTTGCTTTGAGAAGCGTTAACCATAACTTCCATAGAATCAATTAAGATATCTTCTTCAACGTATGATTCAGGTAATGCCATATCTTCAGTATCTAATACACATGTATATAGATTTTGTAAGTTCTCAGCAGTTGGGTTTTGTTCCTCAACATCAATGATGTTTTTTACTGCTTCCATATTTTCTTCTTTTACTTGATATACTTTAATTTTAGTCATTGTTTTAATCTCCTTTATTACGTAATCTTAGAGGCTGCAATTCATCCCGCAATAACGAGCAGTAGACTCCCGCCTCAAGGTGAAGAAGCAAATGATGAGGACGGCAGGAGATAACTGCCCGTAAGAGCCCGATTGGTGAGGGCTAACCATTAGTAGGAGATAAAGCTCCCCGCTAATAGAAGTTTCACTTTATTATAACGCTTTTTTGTTGAAAGATGAAATTGTTATATGCATTTATAGTGAAAAATATATTTTATTACTTATTTGAGGAACGATGAGTTTCTTAATTTGACAGGCATATGTCTGTATACTTATCTAGACTAATATTAGAGTTATATTGTCCAAGCTTTTCTTACATACCTTTCATATTATATTTATTAGGTAAAACATATAGGAAAGGAATGGAGAATCAGTGGATTGTGAGCCGAAACGTGATTGTCAATGTTGTCAAAATAGTATATGTGAATTTTTGAAAAGTTTACATCCTTATTCTAGGGTTGAGGTATCGTAATAGACGGAAACGAAATAGTTGTATCCTATTTTATTTCATTTAATGAGATAAAAGGTATAGTGTCGTTTGCACAAGAAGACAGTGAGGTAATATTTGTAGATTGTTCAAGAATTGATGCGATTCGAATAGGGAAAGTTTGTAGTTGTAAAACGAAAGTTAAATTTATTGAAGATGAATTCAGTTTACTTGGAAATGTTTGTCCACATTGTTTAAATGAGGGAAGTACACTATTCTTCGATTTTAATAATCCTGAATTAAGTTTATCTTTACAGGCAACAACGATTGATCCACCTAGATGTATTGAATTTGTAGATGAGCTTGGGAATGTAGTAAAGCAAATTACTATAGTAGGTGAAGCGATTGTTTCTAAAAATTTCGTTCCGGTACCTGAACTGTTAGATTTTCGATTAATCTTATCGGATATAACTGGAAATCCATTGAAATTTGGATTACTGTTTATTAACTTCCCTGATATTACGTTTATCATTCTTTTCGCATCAAATGGATACCTCAACATTTCAAACTGTTTAAAAATAGAGAGTGGAACTGGAAATGCCGAAATAGAAGAGATGAAAAAAGAGATTATTAACGACAATAGTATGATGTACAATTCAATTATTAAGTTAACTAGAATATATAAAAATGGTGAGACGGAATCTTACATTTCTAAGAAGGAGTTATAACGTATTTATCGTAATTAACCCTCGTACACTATAATGAGGGTTTTTACATAAAAATGATTAAATGAAATATTGTTACATTTGAATTTAGCTATTTATTGTGTGGAATCGGAAACTTTTTAGCTTCTCTTTAGATACACTAATGAAAGTAAAGGTATTTATTGTTTTCTATACTGTATAGGCCGTAGTAGCGGGAAATAGGCTGGTTTGTACTATCAATTGATACGTGTTATTCCTTAATGCGTCACTGCCATAAACATGCAAATTAGGTACCCTGCTTACGCAACAAAATATGAAAGAAGTCAATTGCAGGGGATATTTATTTAAGTGTAAATAAATATAGCGGTGGAGTAGGCGATTATACAATATTAGTAAAATAATTAAAAAAAGGGCTGCTACGACACCCTTTTTTTAATTATGTAAATACCTGCTGTAAGTTTTTTTGGGAGTGAATTTTATTAGGAATAATTAGTCATTATTGTTACCATATATCGCCATCAAGTTAACGGAAATACAATACCAATTCTGATTTTATATTAAGATTTTACTTGCTAAGCTCTCTTTGAGCCCCCATATAGCTTCCAATGATATTTTGATAACTTGGAAGATGCTTAGCAAGTAAAGCTCCGAAACCTTCAACATCATTTCGCCAGTCACGCTGTAATTCTGCTGCAACGCTAAACCAGTTCATTAGTTGCACCCCTCCATGAGCCATACGCATAAGAGCGGCATCAGCAACTTGTTTACTAAAAGTTCCAGATGCATCCGTTACAACAAATACCTCATACCCTGCATTTATAGCTGATAGAGCTGGGAACGCAACACAAACATCAGTAACGACACCTGCGATAATTAACTGTTTTTTACCCGTTGCTTCAATAGCTTTTACAAATTCATCATTGTCCCACGCGTTAATTTGTCCAGGACGCGCTATTTTAGGCGCATTTGGAAATAGTTCGATTAATTGCTGCATGAGTGGACCATTAGGACCGTCTTCGAAGCTAGTTGTTAAAATAACAGGTAAATCAAAAAACTTAGCGGTATTCGCAAGAGCTAAAACATTATTCTTGAATTCATCAACACCATAGTCACGTACTAGACTGGAAATAAGACCTGTTTGATGATCCACTAGAAGAACCGCGGCATCACTTTTTGAAAGACGAGAATACAAATCAGACATTTTATAATCCCCCTTAATAAGCTTATTTACAAATCAATCTTACAGTTATTTATCTTGATTTGGTATACATGCAAAAATTTATCAACAAATAGTTTTCATTAGAATATTGGGATGTATGTATTTTCATATTGAGGAATTACAAATTTTTCGTTTTGGGAAACAATGTATTAATTGAGTGGATAGCTATGTGGTATGGTCCTAATGCTATCTATTATTTGTGAATAATAATGTTTTTACCTGTAAATAGAAAATGAGATATGAGGACTAAAATGAATCTGAAAATAGCAATTCTTGATTGGTAAATCATTTCAATGAAATTAGATGTTATAATAAAATTGAATTTACGTATAATTTATAATCATTTGATATTTGAGAGTTGAGTTTCATAGACATTTACTTAGATAATAAATAAGTGTGTATAAGAATACTAATAAAAGTTAACTCATGAAAATGTTGAGTCTAGTTGATTTTAAAGAAAGCGGGAATGTAAATGATATATGAGGCAAAAATACATACAAGAAAAAATTAGTTTCTATGTTCGAGGATTTTAATAATGTTGTTCTACTTTCTTATTTACAAGGACATATGGGCAATGCCTGGGTGAACGATCTTGAAAACCCGACAGTAGCGCAAATTACGGTAGGGATTTTCACATTTTACGCTGGGGATCCAAATGCAAAAGAGACAGAAGAGTTATTACGTAACATCCCTGAAAGAATTTTAGTAATCGTAAATAGTGATCAATGGAAAAAGCGTTTAGAAACATTCCATGAAAGAAAAATAGATAAGTTTTTACGATATAAATTTAAAAGAAATGCAGAAGTGTTTAATCGCTCAAAATTACAATCTTTTATAACTGCACTTCCAAAAGGATATGAATTAAGAAAAATAGATGAGCATATCGCAAATAATCCAACATTACACAACGTTTCTGAAGATTTTACAAGTCAATTTCGATCAATAGATGATTATGTAAATCGAGGTATAGGTTATAGCATTTTGTATAATGGAGAAGTCGTATGCGGTGCATCATCATATAGTATTTATAATGATGGTATTGAAATTGAAGTTGCTACTGATCTTGATCATAGAAGAAAGGGATTGGCAACTGTAGTTTGTGCGACCTTAATATTGGATTGTTTAGAAAAGGGGAGGTATCCAAACTGGGACGCAGCGAATAGTACTTCTGTCAAATTAGCAGAAAAGCTAGGGTATGTTTTTGATAAGGCATATGATACTTATTTTGTAAATAATAAGTGAATGAACGGGAGCGTGTACGGATTGTACAACGTCATAAGACTAGTAAATTAACGTTTAGTAGTCTTATTTTTTATAATTGCAAACAAAAACTAAACTATCCAAAGATAAAAAGGTATTAAAAGAGATGTTAATAAATGAAATTAAGGGAAAAGAATGACGACAAGATTGGTTTCCTAAGAAGAGTTGATAAATTTTAGTGAAAAATTTGAGAATAAAACAATGATATTAATGATAAGGATGAAGGGATTCCGCAAGAATTTGGGTATAAAAACCGACTTTTTTTAGTCGGTTTTTATTTTTTCAACAGTAGAGTGATACTAATATTGATTTTTCTTCTATTACTAGTGAATATAATTAACACATCAGTTCCTACTTCCACGATGAGGGTTCAGAAATTCTCCTTTTATATAGGTAGATAATCATAAAGGCTTAATATATTAAGTTATGTGTGTTTAACTAACAATAAATTTGCTATTTTTTTGTAAATGATGAAAGTAACTATTATACAAACCCACGCATTAATAGAAGAGATACATATACAGTATAGAGAGTTAAAAAACTCCAAAATATTGTATAAAGGAGATTATAAAATATGAGCGAACAATGCCCAATTAATGTACCATGTCAGGTAGATGGACAAACTCAAACGCCATTAAGTGATGCAGCTGCAACACCAATTCTTACTCCAGGAACACCGATTGTAAAAATACCAGTTGTATTAGCAGAAAGAACAATTCAAATTGTTGTAGAATCTGATATTTCATTAGATCCTCCAGCAACTGAGATTAAACGTGTGTTAAAAAATGTATTTTTAACACAATGTAAGTTAGTTCCTGTAGCATTTACTCCAGTACCAGGTACAAATTACCGCCGAGTTACAAGAGCAAAATTATTTGTACAAGGATATATTCGTAAAAATATTGAATATGCAAATGATGAGTGTAATGGAGTGCTATATGATCGTATTGCAAATGTTCCATTTTCTGGTTTTGCAGATTTAACAGCAGCTGATTTTCTATCACAAGCTGTAGTAGCTTCTTCCTCAGATACTACATCTCACTTTATTAATCCTAAAAATGGTGATTTACCACGTTTAGACAAATACTTCTTCGAAAATACAGTTTTTTATAATGAACAACCATATTGTGAATTAGTAAGCGCACAATTTTTCGAATTAGACTTTTCACCTTGTCCAACAGAATTAAACGAGCCATTTGGAACTCTTCGTGAAAAAATTGTACTAGATCTTACTTTAAAAGTTTTACAAGTACAACAAGTACAAGTATAAGACTAAAAAAGCATTGTCTTTAATAAAAAGACAATGTCTTTTTTATTATTATAAAACATATATAATGATGGAATGGTCGCGTACAAAAAGCATATTTTTATGAATTTCATCAGATGGGGGGATGGTGATGAATAAGCCATGGGTTGGTAAGGAAATATGGAACAAAGTTTACAAATGGAAAATGCTGAATGTTCAAGATGTTTCGCGCGAAATAAGAGAAAAAAAGGAAAGTAAAGAAACAGAGTCAAAAAAAGAAGAAAAAGCAATGGGAATAGAGAAAGAAAGTAAAGAAACAGAGTCAAAAAAAGAAGAAAAAGCAATGGGAATAGAGAAAGAAAGTAAAGAAACAGAGTCAAAAAAAGAAGAAAAAGCAATGGGGATAGAGAAAGAAAGTAAAGAAACAGAATCAAAAAAAGAAGAAAAAGCAATGGGGATAGAGAAAGAAAGTAAAGAAACAGAGTCAAAAAAAGAAGATAAAGTAATTGGAATAGAGAAAGAGAGTGAAAAAACTGGATTAACAAAAGAAAATAAAGCGATTGGATTAGAGGAAGAAGAGGTGAAAATTGAATCAGTAAAAGAATATGAAGAAAGAGAATTAGAGAAAGAAGAAATAGCAATTGAATCAAACAAAGAAAGTGAAGAGACTGAACCAGCAAAAGAAAATAAAGTGATTGGATTAGAGAAAGTAGAAGTAGCAAATGAATCAGAGAAAAAAAGTGAAGAAACTGAATCAAAGAGAGAAAGTATAGGTTTAGGATCAAAAATAGAGACTTCAGTGCATTCAATGGTAGTGAAAACGCCATTTTCTATTATTTCAGAAGTGTCTAGCTTTAAAGTATTTCCAAAAATAAATGTGAAAAATCAAGATGCATTTGTATTTCGAAATGAAAAAGATGCGGAGGGGCGTGAATTAGATTCTAAGTTATTAACTACAGTGCAACAGTATCATTCGGAGGCTTATTGTAAATTAGTTTCTTTAAATCTTCATGAAAAGAGAGTGCTTGTTGAATTATATAATCAAAAAGTTAAAGGGAATAATGAAGAGAATAAGGTAGAGACACCTTCATGGATTCCTATTCACAGCATAATATTAGAGAGTGAAAATGGGGAGAAGTAAGTAATTATATAACAGCCAGACTACCAATAGAAATA